>OY969922.1:0-3360000 GCA_963704595.1 uncultured Alphaproteobacteria bacterium | reverse complement strand
AGGCGAGACCGGTTGAGCTGGGCGACGATGCGCCCCTGGTGGTCGGCGATGCGGACCCGGCGCGCTATACCCGTCGCGGCGTCAGCATCCGGTGGCTCGTCGGCGCCTTGACCACGGCAGTCACGTCAGTGGCGCTGATGGGCGGAGCGCTCGTCGCGGCGCTCGACGGCCGCTACGTCATCAACGCAGAAGCCGCGGTCCTGTCGCGCGAGGTGGCCGATACGCCCCGCGCCGAGAAGGGCGACCGCGTCACCCCCGTCTATGAGGAAGTGTCTTCGCGCAGGACCATCGAGATCAGCACCGTCGTCCGGCAGGGCGACGAGGACCTCATCCAGAAGCGCCCCTACGCCGTCGTCAACGCCTCGCTCGTTCTCGACAAGAAGGAGATCGGCGACGTTCCGGAGTTCAACGCGCAGAAGCTCGCGCAACGGGACGACGCCGCCGAGGAAGAGGCGACGGACGCGATCTATGACAAGGCGGTCGACGGGGAGATCACCGTCAGCGTCTCCTCCTTTCCGCTGGAGCAGCCGGTCGCGTTCGACGATACCGTCGCGCTCGACGAGGAAGAGATCGAGCGCCAGCTCCGTGACGAGCAATATTCCGACAACATGCCGATGCCGGTTGGCGAGGCCGACGGCTTCATCGACGACAAGAGCGGCATTCCCGGCAACGTCACCATCGTGCCGGAGAACGTGTCGGAGCTCATCAAGGGCTCGGACGAGGATGACGCGGCGGCCAGCAACAGCGAATTCATCGAGGTCGTCCAGCCCGGCGACACGCTGAAGAAGATCCTCATAGGCAGCGGCGTCGGCGAGGACGACATCACCGCGATCGACGAGATCCTGAGCCGCCTTGGCGTCGCGCAGCTGCGCGCCGGACAGACGCTGCGGGTCGCGTTCCAGCTCGAGGAGACCGAGGAGGGGGCGACCCGGCGCCCGAGCCGCTTCTCCATCTACAAGGACACGCGCCACGTCGCGACCGTCGCGATGACCGACACCGGGCGCTTCGTCCTCGGCGAGGCGCCTCCCGGCCCCGCGCCCAAGGTCGAGGACGTTCAGGTCGCGACCACCAGCGGCAACACCCCGACCGTCTACAAGAGCCTCTACCAGACGCTGAAGAACCACGACGTGCCGCAGAACGTGCAGGACACGCTCCTCGCCACCTTCTCGCTCGACCTCGACTTCAACTCGCAGGTCCGGCCGGGCGACAAGCTGACGGTGATCCACTCGCAGAAGGGCGGCGATTCGGAGGAAATCCTTTACGCCTCGCTGATGGCGGGCGGCGTGGAGCGCAAGATCTACCGCTTCAAGTCGAACGAAGGCGACGTCGACTTCTACGACGAGGACGGCCGCACCGGTGACAAGTTCCTGATGCGCAAGCCGATGTCGCGGGGCGTCTACCGGTCCGGCTTCGGCCCGCGCCGCCACCCGATCCTGAAGCGCAGCCGCATGCACACCGGCGTCGACTACGCCGCCCCCCGCGGCACGCCGATCTTCGCGGCCGGCGACGGTGTCGTGAAGCAGGCGGGCTGGAAGGCGGGCTACGGCCGCTGGGTCGCGATCCGCCATGCCAACGGCTACGAGACCGGCTACGCGCACCAGTCGCGGATCGCCGACGGCATCAAGCCGGGGCTCACGGTGAAGCAGGGGCAGGTGATCGGCTACGTCGGCACCACGGGCCTGTCGACCGGCCCGCACCTCCACTTCGAGGTGAAGGTGAACGGGCGGCACGTGAACCCGCTGAAGATCCGCCTGCGCCGCGGGCGTGAGCTCACGGGCTCGCAGCTCGCCAAGTTCCAGGCTGAGCGGGACCGGATCGACCGCATCCTCAACGAGGATTTCCCGGTCGCCAGCAACTAGCGTCGCCAGCAACCAGCGCCGGATGCCGCCCCCTGTGCGGCGGCATCGCGCCATAGCCTTCTGCCGTACCCGCCTATGCTTTCGCCCATCCCTCTGGGCGCAAGCTTCGCGATAGGTTCGTCCCTGTCGTCAATGACAGGAGGCAGACCATGGCCAAGGGACCGGATTTCATCGTCACGGGCGCCCCGTTGGCGGGGGTCGGCCTTCTTTCAGCGTGGCTCGCGGCCCATCCCGGCATCCATCTGCCGCCGGATCCGCCTGCCGGTCGCGTCCCGCGCAGCCGAGCCGCCGCGACATCGGCGCCGTGTCCGTTCTACGCCGGACACGGCGCCGGCCTTGCGCGCGATGACGCCGACGACATGCCCGGCGCGGTTCGCAGGGGCCAGCTTGCCGGTGCCGTCTCACGGCTCCATCTTCAGTCGCCCGACGCTGCGGCAGCGATCGCGGCGACGCGGCCGGACTGCCGCATCGTCCTCGTGCTGCGCGAGCCCGTGGGCCGGGCCTTCGCCCAGTTCACGCACCATTGCCGCATCGGCCTCGAAACCACGCACGATTTTGCGGCGGCCCTCGCGGAAGAGGAGCTGCGGCGGGTGAAGGGCTGGTCGCCGCACCACCTTTATCGCGCGGGCAGCTCCTACCTCGACGGGGTGCGCCGCTTCCGCCGCCATTTCGGGCCCGACCGGCTGATGATCGTCCTTCACGAGGAGATCGGCGCAGACCCGGAGGCTGTGTTCGAGGCCCTGTGCCTGTTCCTCGGCGTCTGGCCCGACGACGCAGCGGACAACGACGCCTGGCCCCTGACTGCCGCTTCCGCCACACCGCCCGAGGCGGGGCACGTTCGCGCCGCGACGGTTACGCGGCTCCTGCGCGCAATCGTCCCGGCGCGCGAGCCACGGCTCGACCCGGCCGTCGCGGCTGCCCTTGCCCGCAGCTTCGCGCCGCAGATGGCCGCGATCGAGGAGGAAGTCGGCATCTCGCTCGACCCCTGGCGGTACGCGCACGCCGCCTAAGCGGCGGTCCGTCAGCCAGCGAGGGCCGACGGCTCGGGAAGAACGCCGAGCAGGGCGAAGAACACCCAGCCGAACAGCAGCAGCGCGAACATCGCGTGGAAGATCAGCGTGAGCGTGGTCTGCACGGGAAGCATCATCGAGCGGGTGATGTGCGGGAGGGCGAGCGCTCTGCCGGTCGCCTGGATCGCACGGTGAAGCCCGAACGCCTCCGCGACGCCGAACGCGGAGAGGGCGGCGAACCCCGTCGACACCATGGCAGGCGGGATGAGGAAGAGAGCCGACAAGGTGCCGGGAACGAGCGTCGCGGCAACGAGGAAGATGCCGAGCACCAGCGCGTATCCAAGGTTCGCGAACACTGTCAGCGCGATATAGAAGCGGAACGTGCGCGTCAGTTCCTGGTGGACGGCGAAGTCGTGGCTCATGGGAAGCTCCGGGGTTCCGTCGCGCAATCGTGACGAAGGGATGGCTTGGCGCGGCGGGTCATCCCACTCTAAGTCAGCGGCATGGAAATGGGATCGATCATTGTGCAGATGCGCCGCCTCGCCATCCTGACCGCGGCGCTGTTCGGGCTGGCGCTCCCGGCGGCGAGGGCGCCGGCCGCGGCCGAGCCTGCGGTGATCGCGGCGAACCACGTGCGCGCCGAGTTCGTGGTGCGCAACGAGCGGACCGCCCCCGGCGACAGCACGGAGATCGCGATCCGCCATGCGCTCGAAGACGGGTGGCACACCTACTGGCTGAACCCCGGCGATTCGGGCGAGCCGCCGATGATCGACTTCACGCTTCAGGAAGGCGGGGCGGCGCCGGTGCGTTTCCCGGTGCCGGAGCGGCTGCCGTACCCGCCGCTGATGAACTTCGGCTACAGCGGCGAGTTCACGCTCCTCACCTCGGTGCCGGTCCCGGCGGACTGGCCGGCGGGCGAAACCTACCGCGTGCCCGTCCGGGTCGACTGGCTGGTGTGCGAGAAGATCTGCATTCCCGAGAGCGGCACGGCCGAGCTCCTCATCCCGACCGGCACGGCCACGGAGGTGGATTCGGCCGTCGCCTTCACCTTCGTGCAGGCCGAATGGGCGCTCCCCGGCGAGAGCGACATGGATGCGTCCTATTCGCGTGCCGACGACACTCTCTATATAACCGTGCCGGAGGGTGGCGGAGAGGGCGCGACGTTCTTCCCCGACACGCGCGGTCTGATCGACAACGCCGCGGAGCAGACGAGCACCGAGGCTGCGGACGGTGACGGGTTCACCCTTGCGATTCCCGCCGGCAGGGGCCGGCTCGACGGAAACCTCCGCGGAATCCTCAAGACCGACGCCGGCGCGTGGTGGATCACCGCGAGTGGCGAAGCTGATCCCGCCGCGCCGGCGGCCCCCGTCGTCGCCGCCCCCGCGCCGCCCGCATCGCCGGGGGGAGGCGGGCTCGCCACGCTTGAGGCGCAGGCGCCCCGCGTCGCAATAGGGCCGCTCCAGGCACTTCTGTTCGCCTTCCTCGGCGGGCTCATCCTGAACCTCATGCCATGCGTCTTTCCCGTGCTGGCGCTCAAGGTGTTCGGCCTCGTCGAGCACGCCTCCGCGCCGTTCGCGCGCCGGGCGCTGATCGGAGCGGCCTACACCAGCGGCATCCTGACGAGCTTTGCCGTCCTCGCTGGCGTCCTCCTCACGCTCAAGGGTGCGGGCGTCGCGGTCGGCTGGGGCTTCCAGCTCCAGAGCCCCGTGTTCGTTGCGCTGATCGCGGCGGCGATCTTCGCCGTCGGCCTCAACCTTTCAGGCGTGTTCGAGATCGGCGCGGGGCTGACCCGGCTCGGCGGCAGGGGGCCGCAGGACGGCGTCGCCGGGTCGTTCGCCACAGGCGTTCTCGCGACCGTCGTCGCGACGCCCTGCACCGCGCCGTTCATGGCGGTCGCGATCGGCATGGCGCTCAGCACCTCGGCCCCGCTCGCGCTCGGCGTGTTCCTCGCCATGGGGCTGGGGCTCGCGCTGCCGTTCGTGGTGCTGGCGCTCGTTCCGGGCCTGTCGCGGCTCCTGCCGCGGCCGGGTGCCTGGATGGTGCGCTTCAAGCAGGCGCTCGCGTTCCCGCTCTACGCGACGGCGGCGTGGCTCGTCTGGGTGCTGGCGCAGCTCGTCGGGGTCGACGCGCTGTTCGGCGCGCTCCTCGCGCTTCTCCTCGTCGCGCTCGCGGCCTGGCTGTTCGGGCTGTCGCAGCGGGGCGCGGCGCGCTCCAACCGCGTCGCCGCCGTGCTCGCCGCGCTTAGCATCATCGCCGCGGGTGTCGTCGGCTGGCCGAGCGTCTCCGCGCGGCCGCCTGCCGCGATCGCGGCGGAGGCAGGGACCACCGCCGTTCACCCCCGCAGCCCTCGCCAGCCTGCGGGCGGAGGGCAAGCCCGTGTTCCTCAACGTGACGGCCGCATGGTGCATCACCTGCAAGGTCAACGAGCGGGTGGTGTTCGACAGCGCGGATTTCCAGAGGCTCCTCGGCGACACCGGCACGACCTACATGGTCGCCGACTGGACGCGCAGCGACCCCGAAGTCACCGCGCTGATGGATGGATTCGGCCGTGCGGGCGTCCCCCTCTACGTCTACTATCCTGCGTCAGACGCGCCGGAAGTCCTTCCGCAGATCCTCACCCTTTCCGCCCTCGAGACCGCATTCGCGACCAGGTAACCCTTGCCGAACTTCAAGCTCACCGCCTTCGCAGCCCTCGCGCTCATCCTCGCGGCGCCCGCCCATGCCGACCCCGCACCCGACGTGTCCGACTGGGCCGCAGTCACCGCCGCCGCCCGTGGCCAGACCGTCGACTGGTACGCCTGGGGCGGCGAGACCCACATCAACGACTACATCGCCTGGGTCGGTGATGAGGTCGCCGCACGCTACGGCATCACGCTGCGGCAGGTGAAGCTCACCGACACCGCCGAGGCCGTGAGCCGCGTGCTGGCCGAAAAGGTCGCCGGGCAGGACGACGGCGGCGCCGTCGACCTCATCTGGATCAACGGCGAGAACTTCGTCGCCATGAAGGAGAAGGGGCTCCTCCTTGGCGGCGAATGGGCCGAAAAGCTCCCCAACCGGCCGCTGGTCGACCTCGACCGCTACGGCGCCGCGATCCTGACCGACTTCGGCGTGCCGGTGGAAGGGCAGGAATCCCCCTGGGGCCGCGCCCAGCTCGTCTATATCTACGACGATGCGCGCACCGACGCCGCCGCAGTCGCTCGACGAGCTCGTCGCGTTCACCGCCGAGAACCCCGGCCGCTTCACCTATCCGCAGCCGCCCAACTTCGTCGGCACCGCGTTCCTGAAGCAGATCCTCGTCGAGACCGTGCCGGACCCCGACGTCCTGCGCGAACCGGCGGGCGAGGGCGCCGAGGAACTGGTGCGGCAGAACCTCCTGCCGGTCCTCGAGAAGCTCCATCCGAACCTGTGGCGCTCCGGCCGCCGCCTTCCCGCAGAACGTCGCCGACCTCCGCCGCCTGTTCGCGGACGGCGAGATTGCGCTGGCGCTGACCAACAACCCGTCGGATGCGGCAAGCGCCGTCGCGAACGGCCTGCTGCCCGAAACGGCCGCGATCGGAGCGTTTGCCGGAGGCACCATCGGCAACGTTCATTTCGTGGGCGTGCCGGCCAACGCCGGCGACAAGGCGGGCGCCGTGGTGGTCGCCAACTTCCTCCTCTCGCCGGAGGCGCAGGCGCGCAAGGCCGACGTCGCGGTCTGGGGCGATCCGGCGGTGATCGACATCGAAGCGCTGCCGGCCGCCGAACAGGAAGCCTTCGGCAAGGCGGCGACCGTCGACGCGCCGACGCTTGCCGAGCCGCATGCCTCGTGGACCCCGATCATCGAGCGTGTGTGGGACGAGGCGTTCCTCTGAGCGATGGCGGAGAAACCGGCAAGACCCGTCCGCAAGGCCGCCCCGCGCAAGCGCTCCCGCTACACGCGGGCGGAGGCCGACGCGCTGTTCGCCCGCCTCGCCGAGGCGCTGCCCGAGCCCAAGACCGAGCTCGAATACGTCAACCCGTTCACGCTCCTCGTCGCCGTGGTGCTGTCGGCACAGGCGACCGACGTCGGCGTCAACAAGGCGACGCGCGCGCTGTTCGCGGCGGCGGACAACCCGCAGGCGATCCTCGACCTCGGCGAGGAGAAGGTGCGCGACTTCATCAAGACCATCGGCCTCTTCAACACCAAGGCGAAGAACGTGATGGCCCTGTCGCGCATCCTCGTCGAGGAGCACGGCGGCGAGGTGCCGACGAGCCGCGAAGCGCTTCAGGCGCTGCCTGGCGTCGGCCGCAAGACTGCGAACGTCGTCCTCAACGAGGCGTTCGGTGAGCCGACCATCGCGGTCGACACGCACATCTTCCGTGTCGGCAACCGGCTCGGCCTCGCGCCGGGCAAGACGCCGGACGAGGTGGAGCAGGCGCTGGAGCGGATCGTGCCGCCGCGCTTCCTCAAGGGCGCGCACCACTGGCTGATCCTCCACGGCCGGCATGTGTGCAAGGCGCGGCGGCCCCTGTGCGAGGCTTGCGTGGTCTACGATCTGTGCAAGGCGCCCGAACGCAGGCCCCGCGCGGTGGATGGCGCGATTTCAGGCGCCTGAGCCCGGCTCGCGCGGTTGCCCGAGGCCGTTTGAGGAGGCATGGTGCAGCGCATCGGCCGACCTGGCCCCATGGCAACGCTGGATCCTCCATGACGCCACCCGTGCCGGAGCGTTTCGCTCTGTTTCTCGACTTTGACGGAACCCTCGTCGACATCGTCGACCGACCCGACGGCGTGAAGGTCGCCGCCGGCCTGCAGGACACCATCGAGAAGGTGGTCGAGCGGGCGGGCGGCGCGGTCGCCGTCGTCACCGGCCGCAAGGTCTCCGACGTCGACGCGCTTCCTCGCCATGCCCATCGCCGCTGCCGGAATGCACGGGCTGGAGCGCCGCGCCAAGCCCGGGCGCCGAGATCGAACACGCCCCGCCGCCGGAGGAGATCGCGACGCTGCGCGAGCGCATCCTCGCGTGGGGCGGGCTGAAGGACGGCGTCTCGATGGAGGACAAGGGCGCAGGCCTTGCCGTCCACTACCGCGCCGCGCCGGACCGCGAGGGCGAGGTGAAGGCGCAGATGAAGGAGTGGGCCGAGGACCTCGAAACCCTCAACCTCATCCACGGCAAGATGGTGGTGGAGGCCAAGGGCAAAGGCTTCCACAAGGGCATCGCGGTCGTCGCCTTCATGGCGCACCCGCCGTTCGAAGGCCGCACGCCAATCTTCATCGGCGACGACACGACCGACGAGGACGGGATGCGCGCGGCGGCAGAGGCCGGCGGCTTCGGCATCAAGGTCGGGGAAGGCGAGACCTGCGCACAATACCGCCTGCCGGACGTTCCGGCCGTCCACAAGTGGCTCAAGGACATAGCGGAAGGGCATTCCTGATGATGGAAGCGGCAGGCCAGACGAGGGGATCGGCGCAATGAGCAACAACATGGCGCTGGGGATCATCGGCAACTGTTCGATCTCCGCCCTCGTCGATCTTCAGGCCCGCATCGTGTGGTGGTGCCTGCCGCGGCCCGACGGCGACCCGGTCTTCCACTCGCTCCTCGGCAGCACCGGCGCACCGGAGGACGGCGCGTTCGCCATCGAGATCGAGGATTATCTCCCACTCCGAGCAGCACTACATCGAGAACACCGCGATCCTGCGCACGCGGCTGATCGCGCACGACGGCTCGGCCGTCGAGATCGACGATTTCGCGCCCGCGCTTCCTGTCGCGCGGCCGCGTCTTCCGTCCGGCGCAGATCGTGCGGCGGGTCCGCCCGGTCTCCGGCCGTCCGCGGGTGCGGATCGTCCTGCGCCCCCGGTTCGACTGGGGCGCGACGCGGCCGCAGATCACCTCCGGCTCCAACCACGTGCGCTACGTCAGCGACGGGATCACGCTGCGCCTCAACACCGACGCGCCGGTCACCTACATCCGCGACGAGACGTTCTTCGTGCTGGAGCGCGAGTACAACTTCTTCCTCGGCCCGGACGAATCGCTGTCCGAACGCCCCGGCACCATCGGCCGCGAATTCCAGGAAGAGACCGAATATTACTGGAAGCGCTGGTCGCTCCGCCTCGGCCTGCCGCTGGAGTGGCAGGAGGCGGTGATCCGTGCCGCCATCACGCTGAAGCTGTGCACCTTCGAGGAGACCGGCGCGATCGTCGCCGCCGTCACCACCTCGATCCCCGAGGCGCCGGGCTCCGAGCGCAACTGGGACTATCGCTACTGCTGGCTGCGTGACGCATTCTTCGTGGTCCGGGCGCTCAACAACCTGTCCGACCTCGAGACGATGGAGAACTACCTCACCTATATCCGCGACATCATCGCCCAGACGCGGGGCGACCACATCCAGCCGGTGTTCGGCATCGGCCTTGAAGCGGACATCGTGGAATCGATGGCGGACCTGCCGGGCTACATGGGCATGGGGCCGGTGCGCGTCGGCAACCAGGCGCACGAGCACTACCAGCACGACGTCTACGGCAACATCGTGCTCGCCGCCGCGCAGGCCTTCTTCGACAAGCGCCTTCTGCGCCAGGGCTCGATGGAGGATTTCCGCCACCTCGAGGTGATCGGCGACCGCGCCTACATGCTGCACGACAAGCCGGACGCCGGCATCTGGGAACTGCGCACCCGCGAGCGGGTCCACACCTCGTCCTCGCTGATGTGCTGGGCCGCGCTCGACCGGCTCGCCAAGATCGCCAACCAGCTCGGTCTCAACCCGCGCCACTGGCGCGCCCGGGCCGACGAGGTTCACGCACAGGATCTGCAAGGAGGCGTGGAACGAAGACGTCGGCGCGTTCGTAGAAAGCTTCGGCGGCGAGAGTCTCGACGCATCGCTCCTGTTGATGGCGGAGGTCGGCTTTCTTGACGTGCAGGACCCGAGGTTCGTCGCGACCGTCGAGCGGATCGGCGAGCGCCTTCGCCGCGGCAATCACCTCTACCGCTACGATGCCGCGGACGATTTCGGACGGCCGGAAGTCGCCTTCAACGTCTGCACGTTCTGGTACATCGACGCGCTTGGCCGGATGGACCGGCGCGAGGAGGCGCGCGAGATATACGAGACGATGCTGTCGTGCCGGAACCATCTCGGCCTCCTGTCGGAGGACGTCGATCCGCATACCAATCAGCTGTGGGGAAACTTTCCCCAGACCTATTCCATGGTCGGTATCATCAACGGCGCTGTACGCCTGTCCCGCCGCTGGGATAAGGTCATTTAACGAGAAACGGCCGCGCCTGTTCAGTTCCAGAGGCATTGGGGAGTCATGAATCGCATCGTCATCGTGTCCAACCGCGTTGGACCGCTCACCGACACAGGCCGCGCCGGCGGACTCGCCGTCGCGCTGGTCGACGTCTTGCGCGAGCGGGGTGGCCTGTGGTTCGGCTGGTCGGGACAGGTGTCAGAGCAGGGCACCTACGGCGCGCTGAAGTTCACCGAGGAAGACACCGTCTCCACCGCGACGATCGACGTCGCGCAGGTGGACTATGACGAGTTCTACGCAGGCTTCGCCAACCGCGCCCTGTGGCCGACGCTGCACTACCGCCTCGACCTGACCGACTTCGACCGCCGCCTCGAAGAGGGCTACCGCCGCGTCAACGAGCGCTTCGCCGCCCGCCTGGTGCCGCTCCTGCGGCCCGACGACATCATCTGGGTGCAGGACTACCACTTCTTCCTGCTCGGCGAGATGCTGCGCGCCGCGGGCGTGAAGAACCCCATCGGCTTCTTCCTGCACATCCCGTTCCCGGTGCCCGAAGTGCTGACCGCGCTGCCGAACCACAAGAAGATCGTCCACGCGATGCTGTCGTACGATCTCATCGGCTTCCAGACCACCAACCACCTCGAAGCGTTCGAGCGATACCTGTTCGAGGAAGTCGGCGGCTCGCGCGAGGACGATGGCGCCATCGCCGCCATGGACCGCCGCGTCCACGCCGCAGCCTTCCCCATCGGCATCGACGCCGAGGCCTTCTCCAAGTTCCCCGAAGTCGAAGGAGGGCGGCGAGAACCTCGCGCTCGTCCGTGCCGAGCTCGACGACCGCAAGCAGATCGTCGGCGTCGACCGGATCGACTATTCCAAGGGCCTGCCGGAGCGCTTCACCGCGTTCGAGCGCCTCCTGGAGCTCTACCCCGAGCACAAGGGCGAGGTCTCGCTCCTGCAGATCGCGCCGCCGTCCCGCTCCGAGGTGCGCGCCTATTCGCAGATCCAGCGCCTGCTGGAAGGCCTGTCCGGCCGCATCAACGGCCGCTTCTCCGACCTCGACTGGACGCCGATCCACTTCATCACCCGCTCGTTCCCGCGCCGCTCGCTCGCCGGCATCTACCGCGGCTCGGCGGTCGGCCTCGTCACGCCGCTGCGGGACGGGATGAACCTCGTCGCCAAGGAATACGTTGCGGCGCAGGACCCGGAGAACCCCGGCGTCCTCGTCCTCTCCCGCTTCGCCGGCGCGGCGGAGGAGATGAGCGAGGCGGTCATCGTCAACCCGTACTCCATCGACGAGATGGCCGAGGCGCTGCGCACCGCGATCCAGATGCCGCTGGAGGAGCGCAAGGAGCGCCACCAGATCCTCAACGACAAGGTGATGACCAACACCGCCACGACCTGGGCGCACGCCTTCATCGACCGCCTGCTCGAAATCCACGAGCCGCCGGAAGACATCGAGCCCGACGACCGCTTCTCCGGCCGATAGCGGCCGCTGGCGTCGGGAGCCCGGCCTTCAACCGAACGCTGCCTCCAGCGCATCGACGAAGGTGCGCACCTTTGCGGTCGGCCGCCGGTTGGCGGACGTGACCGCGTTCATCGGGCGCGCCGGCCCCTCATAGCCCGGCAGCACCCGGACCAGCCGGCCCGCCGATATCTCGCTGGCGAGGATATCACAGCTCCGGAAGCTGCACCCGGTCGTCGATCCCGCACAGGATCGTCAGCAGCGCGACGCGGACCCACATCCCGTTGCGCTCCTGGCGCCAGTATTTGGCGCGGGGGTCCTGGTCGATGGCGGGGTCGAGCTCGTTGCGGCGGGGCAGGGGGTGGAGGATTGCGCAGGTCTTCTTCAGCTGCGGCAGGTGTCCTGCCGTCAGGTGATAGTCGCTGTAGTCGGCCTTGATGGCACCCGGCGCGTCGTACTCGTCCTGGATGCGCGTCATGTAGATCGCGTCGGCCGCGGCGATGGCGGCGTCGAACTCGGTCGTTTCCTCGAAGTCGACCCCGGCGGCCTTGAGGTCGGTCCGCAGGTCATCCTCGATCCGGAAGGCCGGCGGCGAGGCGAACAGGATTTTTACGCCCGGGTAGTTGATGAGAAGGCGCGCCAGCGAGCGCACCGTGCGGCCGCGCTTGAGGTCGCCGACCATGCAGATGGTCTTGCCCTCGATCCCGCCTTCCAGCCGCAGGCTGCGCGACAGGGTGTAGATGTCGAGGAGCGCCTGCGTCGGGTGCTCGTCAGGCCCGGAACCAGCGTTGATGATCGGCACCGGGCGCGGCGTTTCGTCCAGCATCGTCGCGATCCGCTCGCAAAGCCGGGGGATGGGCGAGCGCATGATGATGAGGTCGACGTAGGACGAGAAGGTCCGCAGCGAATCCTCGACGCTCTCGCCCTTGCGCTCCGAGGAGGTCGACGCGTCGCGGATCTCGGACGCGGTGATCCCGAGGATGTGGCAGGCCGACTGGAACGACAGGAACGTGCGCGTCGACGGCTGGGTGAAGTAGAGCATTGCCCGTTTGTGGGCGAGGAGGCTCTGGAGGTAGACCATCCCCTCGCGGCTCTTGTCGAAGCGGCGGATCGTGGTGGTCAGCGTGACCAGATAGTCGAGGAATTCCCTGTCGAACTGGGCCGAGGACAGGACATGGCGAAGCGGCGGCCGGGTGTGGGAAGGGCTGTCCATCGCATAACCTCATGTCTGGCGCGGGGACACGCTTAGCTAACAGGCGCCGCTCGCGCTACTGCCTAAAGCGGCGGGCGGCGGCGATCGGCGGGTTTTCAAACGCCCGTTTGGCCCTGCCGCACCGCGGCAAAGGGCATGGCTGGGGCGAGCGGTCGCGGGTTGCGCGCGGCGGACGCGATCCCCATTGTGCGGCCATTCCGGAGACCCGGCGCACCAGGAAGGCACTCAGCATGTTGCGTATCGTTTTTGCCGTCGTCCTCGCCGTCACGCCGCCGGCTGCGATGGCGCAGGAGGTCCCGTCCTCGCGCGCGGAGATTTCGCTGAGCTTTGCGCCCGTGGTGAAGAAGGCGGCGCCCGCGGTGGTCAACGTGCAGGTGGCCGACACCGGCGAGGGCCGCAGCGTCTACGCCGGCGACCCGTTCCTCGAGCGTTTCTTCGGGCGTCGGCGCGAGCAGCGGCAGACCGCGGCGGTGGGGTCGGGCGTGATCGTCGATCCGTCGGGCCTCGTCGTCACCAACGCGCACGTCGTCGGCAACGCCAAGGAGATGACGGTCAGCTTCAACGACCGGCGCGAATACGGCGCGCGGCTCATCCTGAAGGACCCGCGGACCGACCTTGCGATCCTCCAGATCGAGGCCGACGGCCCGTTCCCGGCGATCGAGTTCGCGACCACCGCCGGGCTCGAGGTCGGCGATCTCGTGCTCGCCATCGGCAACCCGTTCGGCGTCGGCCAGACGGTGACGCAGGGGATCGTCTCCGCAGTCGCCCGTACCCAGATCGGCATCTCGGACTATCGCTTCTTCATCCAGACGGACGCCGCCATCAATCCCGGCAACTCGGGCGGCGCGCTGATCGACATGGCGGGCCGCCTGATCGGCATCAACACGGCGATCTACAGCCGCTCCGGCGGCTCGAACGGCATCGGCTTCGCGGTCCCGGCCGACATGGTGAACCTCGTCGTCAGCTCTGCCGCCGAGGGACGGCGGGTCGAGCGCCCGTGGTTCGGCGCGCGCCTCCAGAACATGACGCGCGAGCTCGCCGAGCAGTACGAACTGGAGCGCGTCAGCGGCGCTCTCATCGTCGAAGTCGTGAAGGACGGGCCGGCGGGCCGGGCGGGCCTGCGCGTCGGCGACATCGTCGTCGCGCTCGACGGCGAGGACGTCACCGATCACGACACCTTCGGCTACCTGTTCGCCACCCGCGGCATCGCCGGCACCGTCGACATCGACGTTCTGCGCGGCGGCAAGGTGCAGACGTTCCCGCTCGCGCTCGAGACCCCGCCCGAGACCGTCGACCGCGACGAGCGGCGCCTCGCGCGCGGCTCCCCGTTCGAGGGCTCGGTCGTCATGAACCTGTCGCCGAAGGTCGCCGACGAGCTCAACATCGAGCTTGGCTCGAAAGGCGTCGCGCTCGCCAAGGTGGACCGCGCGTCGATCGCGGACCGGGTCGGCTTCAAGCCCGGCGACATCGTGCTGGAAGTGAACGGGCGCGACATCGAGACGACCGAAGCGCTCGAAGCCATCACCCTTCGCCGCCAGCGCTACTGGGACATCATCATCGAGCGGGACGGCAAGAAGCTCAGCCTGGTGCTGGGCGGATGAGCCTGTTCGAGGCGGCCGGTCTCGAAAAGGCGGCGCCGCGTCCGCTCGCCGATGCGCTGCGCCCGCAGTCGCTCGCCGAAATCGTCGGCCAGCCGCATCTTCTGGGGCCTGACGGGCGGCTCACCCGCATCCTGCGCGGCGACGAGATCGGCTCGCTGATCTTCTGGGGCCCGCCCGGCACCGGCAAGACCACGCTGGCGCGCCTGATGGCGGCGCAGGTGAAGCTCGAGTTCGTGCAGGTCTCGGCGATCTTCACCGGCGTGGCGGAACTCAAGAAGGTGTTCGAGCGCGCCCGCCACTCGCGCGCCGTCGGCCGCGGCACGCTCCTGTTCGTGGACGAGATCCACCGCTTCAACCGCGCCCAGCAGGACGCCTTCCTGCCGGTGATGGAAGACGGCACCATCACCCTCATCGGCGCCACCACCGAGAACCCGTCCTTCGAGCTCAACGCCGCGCTGATGTCCCGCGCGCAGGTGCTGACGTTCAAGGCGCTGGGGGCGGATGCGCTGGAGACGCTGATCACCCGCGCGGAGGGCGAGCGCGGCCCGCTGCCGCTCGACGAGGAGGCGCGCGCCAGCCTCATCCGCATGGCCGACGGCGACGGCCGCGCCATCCTGACGCTCGCCGAGGAGGTCTACCGCGTCGCGGCGCCCGACGAGCGGCTGTCCGCCGAAGCCGCTGCAGGGCCTCCTCCAGAAGCGCGCCCCGGTCCACGACAAGGACCGCGACGGCCACTACAACCTCATCTCCGCGCTGCACAAGTCGGTCCGCGGCTCGGACCCCGACGCCGCGCTCTACTATCTCTGCCGGATGCTGGAGGGCGGGGAGGACCCGCTCTACCTCGCGCGTCGCCTTGCGCGGATGGCGACCGAGGACATCGGCCTCGCCGACCCCCACGCGCTCACCCTCGCGATGGCGGCCAAGGACAACTACGACTTCCTGGGTTCGCCCGAGGGGGAGCTGGCGCTGGCGCAACTCACCATCTACCTCGCGCTCGCCCCCAAATCGAACGCGGCGTACAAGGCCTACAAGGCCGCCCGCCGCTTCGTGAAGGAGGCGCCCTCGCTGCCGCCGCCGGCCCACATCCTCAACGCGCCGACAAAGTTCATGCGCGAGGAGGGCTACGGCGAAGGCTACGAATACGACCACGATTCGCCCGACGCGCTGTCGGGCCAGCGCTATTTTCCGGACGGCCTCGATGATGAAGCCTTCTATCAACCGACCACTCGGGGTATAGAAGTTGACTTAAAAAGTCGGCTTGAAAAGACGCGTGCAAAGCGGGCACAACGCGCCGGTGCCGCCAACACGCATGAAAAGAACGGTGAGTGATGTCTTCTCTGGTTGAGTTCCTGACGCTGTGGTTCGTGGTCTGGGCCGTCACCTTCGGCCTCTACATCGGCTTTGGCGCGCTGTTCCAGCTCTACGCCCACCGCCATCCGGAGCGCCGCATCCAGGCCAACCGCCGCGGCGAGAAGCGCAAGTGGAAGGAGATCCGCCAGAGCGCGTGGTCGCTGACCGCCACCTGCTTCTGCCTCGCCGCCGGCCTCTACGCGCAGTATCGCGGGTGGACGCTGTTCGCCCCGCTCGAGCTCTCGTGGTGGTCGGTCCCGCTGATGTTCGCGGTCTCGATCGTGGCGTTCGACGCTTGGTTCTACTGGGGCCACCGGCTGATGCACTGGGGCCCGCTCTACAAGCACCACCAGTTCCACCACCGCTCCGTCGCGCCGACCGTCTGGTCGAACTACTCCGACACCATCGTCGATGCCTTCGTGATGCAGAGCTACTATCTCTGGGCGCCGCTGATCCTGCCGATCCCCGCCGTGGTCCTCATCGCGCACCGCGTCTACGACCACTTCAACGGCATGATCGGCCATTCGGGCTTCGAGTTCGCAGCCTCCCGGTTGACGCGCATCCCCTCGCCGATGGTCTGCACGCTGTTCCACGACCAGCACCACGCCCACTTCAAGACCAACTACGCCAACTTCTTCTCGTTCTGGGACCGCGTGATGGGGACGCTCGACAAGGACTATGACAAGGGCGTCGAGAAGTGGGAAAAGGTGGCACCCCCGGCCAAGGCCGAGGACGGGCACCCGGCTGCAGGCTGACCGCGGACGGTGACCAGCCCCGTCATCACCGGCTTGCTGGTTGC
Organism: uncultured Alphaproteobacteria bacterium; assembly: GCA_963704595.1. Classification (GTDB taxonomy): domain Bacteria; phylum Pseudomonadota; class Alphaproteobacteria; order Rhizobiales; family Amorphaceae; genus Acuticoccus. The sequence continues at coordinate 3,343,517 of OY969922.1, read as the reverse complement.
CCTCGGCGGCGCCGTCGGCGCGTCGATGCGGTTCTGGCTCTCGGTGGTCCTGGCCGAGATCGCCGGCACCCACCTGCCGTTCGCGACCTTCACCGCCAACGTGGTGGGGAGCTTCACCATCGGCGTCTTCGCCGTCCTCATCGGCACCAACCCGATGCTCACGGCATTCGCCATGGTGGGCGTTCTGGGCGGCTTCACCACCTTTTCCAGTTTCTCGCTGGAGACCGTGCGGCTACTGGAAGACGGGCGGATCGTTCACGGTCTCGCCTATGCGGGCGCCAGCGTGGTGGCGTGCGTGATTGCGGCGGCACTCGGCATTGCGGCCGCCCGCGCGCTAAGCTGAGCTGAAGGGCACCGGCCCGCGACAACACTGGAGCAGACAATGAGTGAGGCCCCGCGCGTCCAGCACATCGAGGTTGGCGACGACGATGGCGGCCTGCGCCTCGACCGGTGGCTGCGCCAGCGCTTCCCCGGCGTGCCGCTCGGCGCGCTCTCCAAGGTGGTGCGCACCGGCCAGCTCCGCATCGACGGCTCCCGCGCCAAGATGGACACCCGCCTCGAAGCCGGCCAGAGCATCCGCCTGCCGCCGATCACCACGGGCGCGCGGATCGCGCAGCCGGTGGGTGAGGGCGATGCCGGCGCGCTGGAGGCGATGGTCCTCCACCGCGACGATTCCCTCGTCGTCCTCAACAAGCCGTTCGGCCTTGCCGTGCAGGGCGGCTCCGGCCTCAGCCGCCACATCGACGGGATGCTGGAGGCCTGGCGCGACCGCAAGGGCCGCAAGCCGCGCCTCGTCCACCGGCTCGACCGGGACACGACAGGCGTCCTCGTCGTGGCGCTCACCCGCTCCGCCGCCGCCGCCCTGTCCGAAAGCTTCAAGGGCCGCGACGCGCACAAGACCTACTGGGCGGTGACGCGGGGCCATCCGGTGCCGGGCGAGGGCAAGATCTCGACCTGGATGGCGCGCGACCCGGAGGACGGCGAGCGCATGTACGTGCCCCGCGCCAAGACCAAGGAGTCCCAGCGCGCGACGACCATGTACGAGACGCTCGACCAGTCGGGCCAGTTCTCGCTGCTGCAGCTCGAGCCGGTGTCGGGCCGGACGCACCAGCTGCGCGTCCATTGCCAGTACATGGACACGCCGATCCTCGGCGATCCGAAATATTTCAACGTCGAGAACTGGGATCTGCCGGGCGGCCTGCAGAACCGCCTGCACCTTCATGCGCGGCGGATCGTGCTGCCCCATCCCGCCGGCGGCACGCTGGACGTCACGGCCCCGGTCTCGCCGCACATCACGCAGACCTTCAACGTTCTCGGCCTGTCGCCCAAGGGCTGACTGGGGCGTTGGCTCTCAGGAGGGCCTGCCGTGGTTCGACCTGGCGTAGGAGGAACGGCTGGTGGCGTTCGACGCGATGTGCGCCTCGACCGCGCTGGCCGGCATGGGCTTCCCGAACAGAAAACCCTGGCCCAGCGTGAAGCCGGCCTCCTTCGCGAACCTCAGCTGTGCCTCGTTCTCGATCCCCTCGGCGACGACGTTGAGGTCCATCGCTGCGCACATGTTCGCGATGGTGACGAGGATCTTGTCGACGTTCTTGACCACGCCGAGAAGGCTGAAGCAGTTGCGGTCGACCTTCAGCGCATCGAACGAGAAGGTCCACAGGTAGCTGAGGCTGGAATAGCCTGTGCCGAAATCGTCCAGCGAGATGCCGCAGCCGACCGCACGCAGCTCCAGAAGCTGCGCCTCGACCGAGGCCGGGTCTGTGATGAAGAGGGACTCGGTGATCTCCAGCACCAGCCGTTCCGGCGCCAGATCGTAGAGGCGCAACGTCTCCTTCACCGTGCCGACGACGTTGCTCGCGAACTGCTGCGCCGAAAGATTGACCGCGACCCCGAGCGGCTTCGACCATGACGCGGCAGCCCGCGCGGCCTTCTGCAGCGCCAGCGTGCCCAGCCGGTCCATCACGTTGATCTCTTCGGCGACGGGGATGAACTCGGCCGGCGAGACCAGGTTTCCGTCGCTGTCGCGAAGCCTAAGCAGGGCCTCGAAGCCGGTGAGGTTGCCGTCGCTCAGCCGGTGGATCGGCTGGAAGTAGACCTCGAACGCCTCCTCATCGAGCGCCTTGCGCACGAGGATGCGCAGGGTGTTCCGCTGCCGGACGGTCTCGTTCATGCCGTGCTGGTAGAGGACTGCGCGGTCCCTGCCGCTCTCCTTGGCGCGGTTGAGCGCCGCCTCGGCGCAGCGGTGGATGTTGATCGCGTCGATCGCATCGTCCGGTGCGATCGCGGTGCCGACGCTCGCGGTCACGTCCACAGGCAGTTTGGTGGCGATGTGCACGTCCCGGATCGTCTTAGTCAGCCGCTCTGCGAACGCGAAGGCGTCGGCCGGGGACCTGACGTCACTCTGGATCACGCCGAACTCGTCGCCGCCGAGGCGCGCGACGAGGTCCGTCGGCCGCGTGTTGAGGGCGATCATCTCGGCGACGCGGTAGAGCATCCTGTCCGCGCAGGCGTGGCCGACAATGTCGTTGACGGTCTTGAAGCCGTCGAGGTCGATGAGGTGGAGCGCGATCTGGTTCGGCGTCTGACGGGTCTTCTCGAGCGCGGTGTGCAGCGTTTCGTTGAAGACGCTGCGGTTCGCGACGCCGGTCAGCGTATCGAAATGGGCGAGCCGCGCGGCTTCCGCATCGGCCCGCTGGCGCTTGCGGTAGAGGGTGGCCGTCGCCAGCGAATGGGCGAGGGTGAGGACGCCGCCGATGACGAACAGCGTCGCCAGCCAGCGCCAGAGTGCGAGGACGCCGGAGCGCTCGCGGGTGATATCGACATCGATCTCGACGATGCCCTTGTCCCCGTCGCCGAGGATGATGGGAAGGAAGGTCTTCGCGTACCAGACGGCCGAGCCCGCCTTGCTCTGGCCGTAGACGTTCCGCGTCACGGCCTCGCCGTCCTGCAGCCGCTTCAGGAGGTCGGGGTCGGAGAGGAGCGACGCGCTGCCGATCCGCCATCTCGCCTGGGTCCGACGCGTAGCGAAGGGTTCCGGATTCATCGAAGATCCTGAACTGCAGGATGGTCCCGACCGTCGCGATCGACCGGAGATAGCCAAGGGTCGCCTCGTTCAGAGGCTCGTCTGTGAGGAGGTTGGCAATCTTGACGTCGGGCTGGCGGGGCGAGCCGGTCGGATCATGCAACAGCCCGTCCGACCAGAGACGCGCCTTCGTTGTCGCGTCGTTCCGGATGAGGTCGTCGACCATGCGAAGGGAGTAGACAGCGGCGGCGGCGACAACGCACACCACGCATACGCCGATGGCCGCATGAAGAAGCAGCTCCGAGCGCCGCCGTGGGAGGCTTCCGACAGCGTTCTGTAAGACATGTGAGGGTTTCATCTCTTGCGCCATGCGTGAATCGCACGGCTATGCCCCCGTAGACCGCAGTAATTGTCGCTTAAGTAAGTTAAGTTGGTTCTGTAAGACTTATCGGGATTTCGTTCTGATGCAAGAGATAATATGCCATATTCGGTCTACAAAGCGTGTTGTTCAATCAATGCATTATTGTCGTTTTGTTTAAATAATAAGCGGCGTTCAAACGGCTCGGCAATTGCCGAAACCGTGTTCGCGTTGCAGAGATGAAGTGGGGAAGTTGCACGAGCAGAAAGTGCGCGGCGCGGGTTTCGCGCCGCCGCCACGATCCGCGTTCAGCCGACGGCGTTCGAGCGCGACATGGAGAACACGGCGCCGACGCTTGGACGGCACGTGATCTGGTTCTCGGTGCCGAGGGTGCAGTCGGCGGTTCGCACCTCGTTGGTGACGATCGACGTCCACGTCAGCGCAAGACCGGAGCCCGTGCTGGCATAGCGGCCGTCGGCGACCAGAACGTCGCCGTTGGCGCGGTGGCGCGAACTGAAGGCACCATCGGCGAAGGTGGCGACGAAGACGCCATCGTCGGACACCCAGCTTCCCTCGACGATCTCCGCCGGTCCGCGCGGTGACTGGCAGCCCGCCAAGGCGGCGGCCGCACAAAGCACTAGTATCGAAGCACGCATCGTTCGCCTATCCCTGCTCGACGTCGGTGGTTGCGGTGACCGAACGTGCCGCACTGCAACAGTTTGCGCAACGGGCGTCATCGAAAATGGTCCGAATGCCACGGTTTTCGTGGCATTCGGCAATTGGCGCAGTCTCTTCCCGGCGCGGGCGAAATGATTCGCGCGTTCGTCCGCGCTCTGGTGCGCTGGCACGGTTGCTGCCTTTATGCATCGGCCGGGAAACGCCGCGAGGAGACGACACGATGGGCGAAGCGACCGCCAGATCCGCCGAAGGCACGGTGGTGCGCGAAGCGTCCGGCCCCTTTGCGGTCGAGGCCGAGGTGGTGGTGGTCGGCGCCGGCGCGTGCGGCCTCACCGCAGCGCTGGCCGCGGCGGCCGAAGGCGTCGAGGTGCTGGTGCTCGAGCGGGACGCCGTGCCCTCCGGCTCCACGGCGCTGTCGGCCGGTCTGGTCCCCGCCGCCGGAACGCGCTGGCAGACGGAGGCCGGCATCACCGATAGCGCGGACCTCTTGCGCGCCGACATCCAGGCCAAGGCGAAGGGGCGGGCCGATTCCGCCGTGCTCGACGCGGCAGTCGCCGCCGCGGGCCCTGCCGTCGAATGGCTCGCCGATGCGCATGGTCTCCCGTTCGAGCTCATCGACGGGTTTCTCTACCCCGGCCACACCGTGCGGCGGATGCACGCCATGCCCGAGCGTTCCGGCGCCGCGCTGGTCGACCGCCTGAGGGCCGCCGCAGAAGACGCCGGCATCACCATCGTCACCGGGGCGCGCGCCGCCTCGCTGCTGATGAACGGCGACCGCGTCGCGGGTGTGGGCATCGCGCGGCCGGACGGCGAGGAGGAGATCGGCTGCGAAACGCTCATCCTCGCCTGCAACGGCTACGGCGGAAACCGCGCCTATCTCGAGCGCCACATTCCCGAGATCCTCGGCGCGCTGTGGTTCGGCCACGACGGCAACGACGGCACGGCGCTCTCCTTCGGCGAAGCGCTGGGCGCCGACATGGGCGACCTCTCCGGCCACCAGGGCCACGGTTCGGTCGCCCATCCCCACGGCATCCTCATCACCTATGCCGCGATCACCGAGGGCGGCTTCCAGGTGAACGCGGCGGGCGAGCGCTTCAGCAACGAGGCCGCGGGCTACTCCGAGCAGGCCGCCCACGTGCTCGCCCAGCCCGGCGGCATCGCGTTCACCGTGTTCGACGCGCGGATCGCCGACATCGCCCGCCAGTTCGAGGATTTTCGCCGCGCCGAGGCGGCCGGCGCCGTCCTCGAAGCGGACAGCATCGGCGCGCTGGCGGCAGCTTGCAAGATCCCACCCGAAGCGCTCGAGGCCACAATGTCGGCCATCGCCGCCGCGCGCGAGGCCGGAACGCCGGACGCGTTCGGCCGCTCTTGGAGCGCCCCGCCGCTCGCCGCGCCCTACCGCGCGGTGAAGGTCACCGGCGCGCTCTTCCACACCCAGGGCGGCCTTCGCACCGATGCCAGGGCGAGGGTCCTGCGGGGCGGGCGCGCGATGGAGCACCTCTTCGCCGCAGGCGGCGCCGCCATCGGCGTGTCCGGACCCGCCGCATCTGGCTATCTCTCGGGCAACGGGCTCCTCACCGCCGTCGCCATGGGCCGCGTCGCCGGCATCGCCGCAGCGTCAGCGGGCGGGCGCCGCTGAGGCTCTCCACTGGCATTCCGGCGCCGATTGCGCGAGGTTCGTGCGCGTCCGACCGCCCACCGTTCGAGGCTTGATGTCCACCCCCGCCACGCCCGCCGCGGTTCGCCCCGAGCGGATCTCGCCGCTTCGTCTCATACTGGCGCTTGCGCTCGTGCCGGCGGTCGGGCTCGGGATCGCGCGCTTCGCCTATGCGCTGGTGCTGCCGGACATGCGGGGCGACCTCGGCTGGTCCTATGCCGAGGCCGGGTGGATGAACACGACCAACGCGATCGGCTATCTCGCCGGGGCCGTGCATCGCGTCGCGTGTGGCGGCGCGCTTCGGCGCCAGCCGCGTCACCATGGCGGGCTTCGCGGCCTGTGTCGTCTCGCTCGGTCTCTGCGCGGTCCTGCGCGATGCAACGCTCCTCAATCTTTGCCGCATCCTTGCGGGGCTGGGGGGCGGGATCGCCTTCGTCTCCGGCGGGGTGCTGGCGGCCCGCGCTGCGGAGCGCGATGCGGCACGGGCCTCCTTCCTCCTCGGCCTCTATTATGCCGGGCCGGGCTTCGGCATCGCGCTCTCCGGGCTCACCGTGCCGTTCGTCCTGGCGGGGGGCGGTGCCGGCTCGTGGCCGTTCGCATGGGGCGCGCTCGCCGCAATGTCCGCGCCGCTCGGAATTCTCCTCGTCGCGGCGCTGAGGAGCGATGCGGTGCCGCGGGCCGCAGCGTCGAAGATCCGCCTGAAACCCATGGGGCCGATGCTCGGCGCCTACTTCCTCTTCGGCGTCGGCTACATCGCGTACATGACGTTCATGATTGCCTTCGTGCGCGACGCGAGCGGCGGGCCGCTCAGTCAGGCGCTGTTCTGGGGGGTGATCGGCGGCACCGCGATGAGTTCGCCATGGCTCTGGTCCGGCGTGATGCGGCGGCTGACGGGCGGCCGCGGCTTCGCGCTGCTGTGCACGCTGACGGCGGTGGCGGTCGGCCTGCCGCTTCTCTTCGACGGAAGGCTGGCGCTCCTCGCCTCGGCTGCGCTCTTCGGCTGCACGTTCTTCTCGGTGGTCGCGTCCACCACCGCCTTCGTCCGCCGCAACCATGCGCCGGAGGCTTGGGGCGCGGGGATCGGCGCGATGACCGTGTCGTTCGGCATCGGCCAGATTCTGGGCCCCGCCGCGGTCGGCGCGGTCAACGACTGGCAGGGCGGCCTGTCGAGCGGGCTTGCCGCGTCCGCCGCCTGCCTGTTCGTCGCAGCGCTGGTGGCGGTCACCCAGCGGGACCTCGCGGTGCCGCAGAAGGTCCCGTCTAGCGGCGGGTGAAGGTCCCGAGGCCGCGCATGTTGTAGGCGCTGAGCATGAGGTCGGCCGCCTTGCCGTCCCGGTTGCCGCCGAACGCCGCCACGGCTTCCCCCGTCGCCCATTCGCCGATCGTCTCGAACCTGAAATGGTCGCCGACGTCGTGGGTGAGGGGGAACGTGACCGGGCGGCCTTCCGGGCCCATCGTGAGGCTGAGGGCGTCGCCTTCCACCGTCACGGTCGCGGGGCCGAAATAGGGGTTGTCGTAGGTGCCGGCGTAGGCATCGAGCGGGCGTTTCTCGCCGGGGTCGCCCGTCGGCATCAGGGCGACGGCGTCGGCCCGCTCGGCCTCCGCCATCTGCGCGAAGGCGCCGCCATAAAGGGGCCGCCAGTCCACCGTCTGCACGCCGTGCTCGGCAATGTCGATGAACGCCGCGCCGATCGCCTCGGCTACGCCGATGGGCGCCGCATTGGTGAGGACGACGATGCCGAGATCCTCGCCGGGCACCAGAACGATGTTGGTCGCAGTCCCGAGCATGAACGCGCCCGAGTGGCTGAGGACGACGCGCCCCTCGTCATCCGTCGCCACATCCCAGCCGAGGCCGTAGAAGCGGGGGCGGACGACGGAGCTCGGCCGCGCCGAGCGGAACGAATGCGGCATGTGGGTGGTGGCGAGTGCGGCCGCGTCGATCACCGGCGCACCCTCGAAGGCACCTTCGCCGAGTTGCAGGCGCAGGAACTTCGCCATGTCGGCGATGGAGCCTGCGGCACCACCGGCGGGGGCCTGCGCGTCGGCGTTGCGCTCGAACCGAGCCTCCCACGTCTTGCTGCCCGGCGCCGTTTCCACGTGGATGCGGGCGCGGTTGTCGTGGGCGAGATAGTCGGCATGGCGGAAGCTGGTGCGGCTCATCCCGAGGGGCTCGAACAGCACCTCATCCGCCACGGCGTCGAACGGCTTGCCTGCGGCGATTGCCGCCGCTTCCCCGCCGGCGGTGTAGCCGTAGTTGCTGTAGTTGTAGGTGGAGCGGAATTGCTCGAGCGGCTGCAGCGCAAGGCGCTTCAGGATGGTGCCCCGGTCGAACCCGAGGTCTTCCAGAATGTCCCCGGCGCCGGTTGCAAGGCCCGAGCGATGGGAGAGGAGGTCCGCAAACGTTGCATTTTCGGTGACATAGGGTTCGGCGAGGGCGAACGCCGGGTTGTGGCCGATCACCGGATCGTCGAAGGCGAACGCACCCTTGCCGACGAGGCCTGCGGCGACGGTCGACGAGATCGGCTTCGAAACGGACGCCAGCTTGAAAACCGTGTCTGGCGTCGACCGGTTCCGGCCGGCCCGCCTCGCGCACGCCGAAGCCCTTCAGGTAGACGACTTCGTCATCGTAGACGACCGAGACGGCGATGCCGGGCACACCGGTCGCCTCCATCGCTTCGGCGACGATGCCGTCCAGCGCGGCGATGCCTACGTCGATGTCGGCCCGCGAGAGGGTCGGCGGCACCGGGGACAGCGGTGCAGGGAGAAGCCCCGGCGCGTCCGGGTCAGCGGCGTTGGTATCCTGCGCCGCCCCGGGGGCGACGGCGGCGAGCCAGACCGCGCCGGCCGCCAAGGCGGTGCGCGCGGTCCGGCGCAGTCGGCTTCCCCGCTTCCCGGATGCCGTGATCGCTGGGGTCATGCCCGCCTCCCGTTTCTGCCGTCCGGGCGCAATGCCCGGGGCGTGTATGCGGGGGAGGATACATCACCGGGCGCGAAACGCCGTCACCGTCTCGTCCGAACGGATGATCGGACTGGGCAGGAAGGCGTCGCCACGCGGGTTTTCGGGTAAGTTTTTGGCGTGGGCAGGGCTTTCGCTGAAAAGGCGTTCCAGCAGGGACCGCAGGGCCGCGATGCGCAGCGGCTTGTCGAGGCAGCAGTTCATCCCTGCGGCGAGGAGTTCGTCCTCTACTTCGCTGAGCTGGTGCGCGGTGAGGCCGATGATCGGCACCTTCGCCGACGCGCCGTCGCCTGCCCGGATCGCGCGGGTCGATTCGATCCCGTCCATCCGCGGCATCGACACGTCCATCAGGATGAAGTCGTAGCGGCGCTGTTCGGAAAGGCGGAGGCCGACGAGCCCGTCCTGCGCCTCCGTCACCTCGCAGCCGTGGCGGGACAGCATCTCGCGGGCCGCGAAGCGGTTGGTGAGATTGTCCTCCACCAGAAGCACGTCGAGCTTGCGGTCGAGGAGCCAGGGGTTCTCACGGACTTCGGCGCTTGCTGCCTGTGGAGGCGGCTCCTGAACGGTTTGGCGGAATTCAAGCGGGAGGGTGACGGTGAACGTGCTGCCGCGCCCGGGCTCGCTTCTGACCGCGATGTCGCCGCCCATCGCTCGTGCCAGATTGCGGCAGATGGAGAGGCCAAGCCCGGAACCGTCGGCGGCCCTCTGGAAGGAGGGATCGAGCGTCACGAAGCTGTCGAACACCCGTTCCAGATCGGCAGCGGCGATGCCGATCCCGGTGTCGTGCACCGCGATCGAGACGGTGTGCCGTCCATTTGCGCGCGCGCCCGTGCTCCAGGCGACGATCTCGATCCGCCCGCCCTCGGTGAATTTTATAGCGTTGGAGACGAGGTTGAGGAGGATCTGCCCGATCCTGTGGCGGTCGCCCACAACGGTCGTGCCGGGGAGGCGGTTGACGACCTCGATCACGTTGCCGCGCGTCTGCGCGATGGGCGCGCCGATCCGTGCGATCTCCGCCAGAAGGTCGGGCATCTCGAACGGCTTGCGGTCGACGGAGAAGCGGCCCGTTTCCATCCGCGTCAGGTCGAGGACGCCGTCGATGTGGTGTTGCAGGATCTCGCCCGAGGTGATCGCGGTCTTCACGTATTCGCGCTGCCTGGCGTCGAGCTCGGTGCCGTCGAGCAGGTCGAGGATGGCGAGGACGCCGTTGAGCGGCGTGCGCATCTCGTGGCTCATCACGGCGAGGAAGTCCGACTTGGCCCTTGCCGCGGCGAGCGCCCTGTCGCGCGTCTCGATCAGCTCGCGTTCGTCGGCGCGTCGCTTCGTGATGTCGCGGATGTAGGCGACGAAATGCCCGCTGTCCGGCCCCGTGGTGTGGGTGAGCGCAAGCTCCACGGGGAGTTCGTGACCGTCGGCATGGAGCGCGTCGGTCTCGACGAGGTCGTTCCCGATGATCGCGCCGACGCCGGTCTCCTTGAAGCGGGTCATGCTTCTGGCGTGGTAGTCCCTGTGCCGCTCGGGGATCAGGAGCGTGCTGACGTTGCGGCCCAACGCGCGCTCGCGGGGGTGGCCGAAGACGCGCTCGGCACTCGGGTTGAACTCCACGATCACGCCATCCTCGTCGGTGACGACGACGGCGTTGATCGAGCCGTTGATGGTCTGCTCGAACCTTTGCGACGACAGGCGCAGTTTGTTGAGGTGTGCGGCGGCGATGCGGTTCTGGCGCACGAAGACGCCGAGCAGGAAGCCGAGCAGGACGATGAGGAGGACGGCAATGATCGCGGTGTGGAGGAGCAGCCTCGAAAAGTCGGCCCGGCTCTCATCCGCCTCGTTCGCGAAGAGGCGCACGCTGGTCAGCGCGAGCTTGCGCACCGGCTCCGCGAGGGCATCCAGCGATCGGCCGAGCGAATTCAGATGCGCCCGCAGCCCTTCGTCCGTCCCGTCGATGAAGGGTGCCATCCGGTCGAACCAGGTCACGATCCTGTGGATGCTGTCGTCGCTCTCGGCGTCGTCCTGCAGGATGGAGAAGACCGGGCTGTTCGCGATGATGTCGGTGCGGCTGTAGAAGATGTCGAACCGGCGGCGGACGTCCGACAGGGGTGCCTCGCCCTCGGCCGCTTCGCCGATCGCTTCCCGGGTGCGCAGGTACTCCACCTCGAGCTGCGCCATCGCCCAGCTCACGTTGTCGCGCGAGGTGGCGCGCAGGCTGACGAGATCGCGGTAGATCTCGAAGCTGAGCGCGCACAGGGCGAGGATGGCCAAGCCCGCGAACACGAAGACGAGCTTCGTGAGCGGCCCGGCGGTGGATGGTGCAGGCTCGCTCCCGCGCGTACGGTCGGTCCCGGTCATGTCCTTCAAACCGGCGGGGCGGGATGACCCGGGCGCTTTCCGCCCCTGCAGGAGGCCCGGAGGGGCACCGTAGGGCCGGGGGGCAGGGAGAGGAGGCGGCAAGGTCTTTCGTTCACTGTCTGCCCTCTCTGTCCGCGGCCCGGCAACCGTGCAGCTACCGCTCCACGCAGCGGTTGCCTGCGCAAAACCCGTCCGGCGCTCAGGCGGGACGGAGCGCCGCCTGCGTTATAGGAGCCGAGCCTTGGCGCACGCTGCCTTCGGAGGGGGCAAGCCTAGTCCTTCGCTTCGCGCACCTCCTCGAAATAGAGTTTGCGGATCTCGTCGAGGTCGACGGTGGGCTCGGGGAGCTTCATCGCCATCGCCTCGAGCTGTTCGCGCACGATCCGCGCGACCACGAAGTCGCGGTACCATTTCTTGTCGGCGGGGATGACGAACCAGGGGGCCGTCTCCGTGCTGCAGCGCGCGAACACCTCCTCGTAGGCGGCGATGTAGTCGTCCCAGAGGTCGCGCTCGGTGTAGTCGGCGTCGCTGATCTTCCAGTTCTTGGCAGGGTCGTCGAGCCGCTCGTGGAACCGGTCGAGCTGCTCCTCCTTCGAGATGCATAGGTAGATCTTGACGATCCGCGTCCCCTTGTCGGCGAGGAGCCGCTCGAAATTGTTGATGTGATCGAACCTTGCCCGCCAGACCGGCTCGGGCGCGAGGTTCTTCACCCGCACCACCAGCACGTCCTCGTAGTGCGAGCGGTTGAAGATGGAGATCCCGCCCTGGCGCGGGGCGTGGTGGTGAACGCGCCACAGGAAGTCGTGCTCGCGCTCCAGCTCGGTCGGCACCTTGAAGCTGACGACGTGGCACCCCTGCGGGTTGAGCGCGGGGGCGAGGCGGCGGATCGTTCCGTCCTTGCCGGCGGCGTCGGCCGCCTGAAGGCAGATGAGGAGGCTCTGCTTGCCTTCCGCGTAGAGCGCATACTGGAGGGCGGCGATCTTCTCGAGGTCGTCGGCCTGCGCGCTTCTTGCTTCCTTCTTGCCGTCCGCCAGCGAAGTGTCGGCCGGATCGACGGACGACAGGCTGAACCCGCCGCCCGGTGCCACCCGGAATGTCTCAGTGAATGACTGGCCCAAGTTCGATCCTTCCCCGCCGGTTGCTCAATTCTCCGCCACCCTAACTCAAATTCCCCGTGCGCCCGCGGTTCCACAGCGCCGGCACAGCGCGGCCCGCGGTTCCTTGCCTCTGGCTTGGAGCCTGCGGGGAGTGCGGCTCGCGGCTGTGTTATGGTCAGGTCTTCCCTCGCAGACCTGCGGCGGACCGATCCCCGGCAGAGCGTGGTTGGCGTGCAAATCGACGGCAGCACCGGCGTGACCCTGAAAATCCTGATCGCGGACGACCACGAGCTCGTCCGCGACACGATGCGTGCCTTCCTCGAGCGGGAATCCGAGTTTGCGGTCACCGTCGCGCCGGATTTCGCCGAGGCCTGCGCGGCGATCTCCAGCGGCGGCCCGTTCGACGTCATCATCCTCGACTATCAGATGCCAGGGATGGCGGGCCTCGAAAGCGTCCGCGAAGCGATGACGCTGAACGCCGGCAAGCCGGTCGCGATCGTCTCGGGGGCGATCCCGCGGCCCGTGGTGGACGAGGCGCTTTCGCTGGGCGTGGCGGGCGTCCTGCCGAAGAGCATCGCGGCGGCGTCCTTCGTCAACGCGGTGCGCGTGATGGCGTCGGGCGAGCAGTATGCCCCGGTGCGCAAGCCGACGAAGAAGGAGGCGGAAGAGGTTCCGGCCACCGCCAAGCTCAGCGAGCGGGAGCTTCAGGTCGTCCGCGGGCTCCTCAGGGGGCAGACCTCGCGCGAGATCGCCGAGGAGCTCGGCCTGCAGGAAGGGGCGGTGGACCTCCACGTCAAGCTCGTGTGCCGCAAGCTCGACGCACGCAACCCCAGCCATGCCGGGATGATCGCGCGGGACACGGGCCTCCTCTGATCCGCAGGCCGCGCCTTTCGCGCCCGTCCTATGCGATCGGTTAGAGTTTCTGTCCGGCAGGCGACCGGTTCACCGCGGTCTTCAACGCTAGTTCTCTCCTCTGGAACCCGGAAGGAGCCGAACCCATGTCGCTCATCACACGCACGGTTGCCGCCGCCTTCCTGCTGGTCGCGATGCTGCAAGGCGCGCTGGCCGAACGGCTCGCCGCACCGCAGGGCGAGACGCTTCTCGTGATGCGCGGGGACATCGACAGCGCCAATCCCGAAAGGGCCGCGCACTTCGACCGCGCAATGCTGGAGGCGATGCCATCCGTCACGATCACCACCAACACGGTGTGGTCGAAGGGCGAGGTCACCTTCACCGGGGTTCCGCTGCGGCATCTGGCGGCGCTGGTCGGCGCGCGCGGCACGACGCTCCATGCCGTCGCCCTCAACGGGTTCACGATCGACATTCCGCTCGACGATCCGCGGCAGGACGGGGCGATCGTCGCCTACCGCGCCGACGGTGAGCCGCTGTCGGTCCGATCGCTCGGGCCGCTCCGCCTCGTCTATCCCTACGACAGTTCGCCCCGCTACCGGTCCGAGCTGGTGTACTTCCGCAGCGTCTGGCAGCTCACGGCGCTGGAGGTCGAGGCGCGCTGACAAGCGGCCGGCGCGGGGTGCGGGCTTGTTGTGGAGCCCCGGCCGCGTCCCGCAGCGCGGACGGGCCCCGCGCGATCAGCCGCGTCGCGTCGATCACCACGCGGGGGCCTGAGAGGCGGCCGGTGTAGGCGAGGTAATGCGGCCGCCAGTCCGGCTTGAACTTCGCCTTGAATTCGCGGAGGCCGCGGAAATTGTAGAACTGGTTGCCGTGCCGGTAGATCAGCGCGCCGAACCGGTTCCAGGTCGGCGCCAGTGGATGGTCCTGCAGGCCGGACATCGGCGCGTGGCCGAGGTTGAACGCGGCGTAACCCTCCGCCTTCGCCGCCGCCAGCAGCGAGACGAACAGAAAGTCCATCGTGCCCGGCGGCAGGGCCGGCCGGTGGCGCATCAGGTCCACCGCCATCTCGGAGCGGTCGCCCGCGCGCCACAGGGTGGCGAAGGCGATCGGCGCGCCGCCCAGCGAGACCACCGCGTGGTCGAAGTTCGCAAGGTAGGGCTCGGACCAGAAGCCGAGCGAGAAGCCCTTCTCGGCGCTTTTCTGCTGGCAGAGCCAGGCGTCGGAAATCTCGCGGAGGGTGGGCATCAAGCTGGGGATTTCGCCGGCGGGAACGATCGCGAAGGAGAGGCCCTCGCGCGCTGACCGGTTGAGCGCATGGCGCATCTTGGCGCCGGCGGACCCGGCGAGCGTGAAGCGCGAGAGGTCGACAAGTGCCTCTTCGCCGAGCTTTGCGAACGAGAACCCGGCGTCGATGTAGTGCGGCAGGAGCGCTGCGTGGACCTGGTAGAAGGCCGGCACGCCGCCGCTCCGGTCGGCCAGTTCGCGGAAGCGCCAGATGAGGTCGACAGCGGTGCGCGGATCGTCCGTCACCGGATCGCCCATGGCGAGGAAGGTCGACCCCTCGACCGCGTACATCACGAACCCGTCGCCGGCGTCCGAGGTCAGGAAGCGCTTGTCGCCGAGGAGGGCGAGGTTGGCGCTGGCATCAGCCGCCCGGGCGGCGACGGCCTTGACCCAGGCCGGGTCGGGCGTGGCGGTGGCGGGGTCGGCGGGCGCGCTGTGGAGCATCCGGTACGCGCCCGCGGCAGCCAGCACCACAGCAGCGGCGACGCTGGCCCGCAGGAAGCGCGAGGCTTCGCCGTGGAGGGCGAAGTGCCACCACAATTCGTTGGTGTAGGGCACGTCCCGGTAGGCGAGGAGCCCGGCCCAGACCGAGGCGCCGACGACGAGCGCCGCGGCGGCCAGCCACGGCAGCGACGGCGCATCGGCCAGAACCCCGCCGCCGCGATAGAACGCGCGCCGGCACGACAGGAGCAGTGCGCCGACGAGGAGGCACATCAGCGCCTCCTCGTAGCCGAAGCCGCGCGTGAGCGAGAAGACTGCGCCCGAGCCAAGGAGGAGGAGCGCGGCATGGAGCGAGGCCCGCCGCCGCCGGAACAGCCCGTAACCGACGACGATGAGCCCGGTCCCGGCAGCGCTCGCCACGAAATGCGAGGTCTCCACGAAGGGGAGCGGCACCCATCGGGCGAGGAGGGCAAGGCGCCCCGTCTCCGCCGGAACCGCGCCGGACACGAGGAGCACGACCCCGCCCAGAACCACGGCGGCGGAGGCGATCCAGCGCACGGACGGCGCGAGCGCGCGCGACACCCTGCGCACAAGACGGGCCGTGGGCGGGGCGAGGCTGCGGCCCTCGCCGGCGAGATAAAGCCCGGCCGCCAGCGCGAACGGCACGCCGTAGTAGATGACGCGGAAAAGGATGAGCGCGGCCGCAACGTCGGCATGGTGGCCGGCGGGAAGACCGACGAGGATGACGGCCTCGAACGCCCCCAGTCCGCCCGGCGCGTGGCTGACCACCCCGGCGACGGTGGCGAGGCTGAACACGACGAAGAAGCCCGCAAAGCCCACGTCCATCCCCGAGGGCATGAGGAGCCACAGCGCCGAAGCCGCGCAGGCGACCTCGGCGATCCCGAGGCCGGCGATGGCGAGGGTGGCGGACGGGCCGGGGAGGCGCACGGTCCACGATTTCAGCGTGAGGGTGCGCTCCCGCCGGACCTGGAGGAGGAGCCAGCCGAAAAGCCCCGCGAGGAGAAGGAGCCCGGCCCCGCGGGCCACGGGGACGGGCACCGAAAGGGCGCCCGCGATGGCGCGTGGGTCGAGGACCAGTGCGATCGCGGCGACGGCGCCGATCCCGGCCCAGAAAATGAGCGTGGCGAGGACGGTGACGGCGAGGATCTGCCCCGTCTCCAGCCCGGAGGCGCCGTAGCGGCGCAGCCGCACCGCCCCGCCAGTCACCACGCCGAACCCCAGCACGAACGTGAAGCTGTAGGCGATGAACGCCGTCAGCGTCGCCTGCCCGCGCGGCAGGGGCGGGGCGCCGACCTGGCTGAGCGCGATCCGCTCGTAGCCGGTAAGCGCCAGATAGGAGAGGGCGGTCGCGCCGAGCGAGAGGCCGATGACGGCCCATGTGACGGACGCCATCGCCCCGCGCACCTCGGCAATGGTGAGGCCGGAAAGCACCCGGTTGAGCGTGACCGCGACCGCCGCGAGGACGGCAAGGGCGAGCGCTGCGGCAACGATCCGCCACGCGCGTGCCGGCACGGCAGCGGCCACGCCGCCGACCACACGGCGCCAACCGCTTCGGCCGACCGCGGCGGCTTTCGCCCCGCGGTGCGCTGCCATCGTTCGATCCATCGGACAGGCCCAACTCGTTACAGGGCGCGTCGCAGACATTGCGCACGCCGTCCGCGGTGATAGGGCGCGTAGCGATCACCGGGCTGGCGTGATCGCGGCCGCGGCATCGCACGAGCCCGCCGTGGGCGCGGAAACCCGAGCGGTTCGCGAACTCGGGCGGCCTTGCAAAGCAGCTTTATCGAGCAGCCTCCGCACCGTGCCGGATGAGGGCGAATCGCTGGCTGTGTGCAGCTTTGCAACAGGCATTAAATTTCAGTTTATTCGGTCTGATTTCGGACTTGAATCCCGTGTTGTGGCCAGAGAATATTCCTCTCAGGCCGCGCCCGAAGAGGCGCCCGGCCATTATTTCGGCTGGAACATCAATCGAGTACCCCGCGGGCTGCGACCCCTAAGGTGGGAGCTCGCAGGGGACTGGAATGAAGCGTTTGATGAGCGGTGTCGCCGTTGCGGTGGCGGTGTGCGGCGTGTGGGTGAAGCCGGTTCTGGCGCAGGACGACGTGGGAGCGGCGGCCGTCCGGGATGCATTGCTCGCGGCCGCCGAGTTCGGCGACCGTTCGCTGATCGCGAGCGTGGTAGAGAACGCCCGGCTTACGCCGGAGCGCTCCGCGGTGATCGAGTTTGCCGCTACAGGCATCCGGCCCGACCTTTCCGGCCAGATCCACTACGCCATCGAGGCCGCCGGCCATCTCGGCCGCGCCGGCCGCATCGGCGCGCCGGTTGCCGCCGCGGCCGCGCGCCCGCCGCTTCCCCCCGGCGGCAATCCCGACATCCCGATCGCACAGGTGGGCGAGTTCGACGCCGACTACGGGCTGACGCTGATCGGCGCACAGGAGGCGCTCGACCGCGGCTACACCGGCAAGGGCGTCGTCGTCGCGGTGATCGACACCGGCATCGACATCCGCCCCGACGGGACCCACCACCCCGAGTTCGGCGACCGGATCGACCCGCGCTCCAAGTCCTTCCTGTACTGGTTCGACCCCTCGCGCCTCGACGAAGATCCGACCGAGGCGGAGTTGGCCGCAGCCTTCCGGCAGGGACCGCACGACACCCTCGACCGAGGAAAGCACGGTACGCACGTCTCCGGCACGATCGCCGCTGGAATCAACGGGTTCGGGATGCAGGGCGTGGCGCCGGATGCCAACATCCTCGCCTTGAAGGCGATCCCCCAGAGCCCCGACACAGTCGAGATCGGGGGCAAGGAAATTCGGGTCGCGGCCCTCGAGATCTGCGGCCCCGGGGCCGTTCGCGACGAATGCGACCCTCGCTATGCCGCGAACAGCCCGGACTCCGCTGCAAACCTCTACGTCGCGAAGCTCGACGACGTTCGGGTGATCAACGGCAGCTACGGCCCCGGGGCGGACCGGGACGAGAAGAATTGGGACTTCTCGAACCAGGCCAACCTCGAAAGGACCGCGAAGAACGCCGCCGCGGTCCGCAAGAATCTCGACGCCGGCCAGGTCGTTGTGATGGCAGCAGGCAACGAGGGGACGTATGCCCCTGTCTACGCCGAGAACCCGTCCGGCATCGGCCTCTATCCGTTCATCAGGCCCGAGAATGAAAACGCCCGGAACAGCTCGGGCGCCAGGATCTACGACGATGGCGGCATCGGCCTCGACCTCAGCTTCACGTCGGACGAGGCACTCACCCGCGCGGAGAACCGCGACGGCAAGGCGCGCGGGCGGATCGTGGTGGTCGTGGCAACCGACGCCTACAAGCAGCTCTCCACCTACTCGAGCAAGTGCGGCGTCACGATGGAATGGTGCATTTCTGCGCCCGGCGGCGATCAGCTAGCCGAGCTGCGCTCCTCCTACAACAAGCCCGGCGATCGCGGGATCTACTCGACAATCCCTGAGGGCACCACCGGCCCATTGCAGGACTATTTCCCCGCCGAGCCGGGCTACGCCTTCTTCCAGGGCACATCGATGGCTGCGCCGCACGTTTCCGGCGTGGTCGCGGTGCTGATCGAGGCCTATCCGGCGCTGACCCCTTCCGAGATCGTGAACCTCATGTTCGCGCACCGCCGAAGACCTCGGCGCCCACGGGGTCGACGAGATCTACGGCCACGGCCTCGTCCGGCTCGACCGCGCGCTTCCTACGGTCCCCTCGGGCTCACCGGGAAAGGCCTCTACCGCGTCGGCGGCGACGACGACCGGATGTGGGTCGCCGACTTCACCAGCGAGGGCAGCCTGCGCAAGACCGGCGACGGCACGCTCACCATCAACGGCGATGCGACCTTCGAGGACGGCACCGTCGTCACCGACGGAACCCTGGTGGTGAACGGCGTCCTCACCACCCGCAGGCTGCGCCTGAACCGCCGCGTCGAGATCGAGGGCATCGGCGGGATCCGCGGCGACGTCGTCGTCGCTGGCACGCTGTCGCCCGGCAACTCCCCCGGCACGCTCACCGTCACCGGCGATCTCACCCTTCTGGACAGCGCCAACACGCTGATCGAGATCGACGGCCCGGGCACCGGCAACGGCGCCGGCAACTACGACCGCGTGCTGGTGAACGGCGCCGGCTCGGTGCTGCGCGCCGACGGCACGCTGACGCCGGTCCTGCGGGGCATCACGCCGCCGGCGCGCAACACCTTCGTGCCGTCGCTGGGTCAGGAGTTCGCGTTCGCCGTGGTGCCGGACGGGCGGGTGACCGGCTCGTTCGACCGGCTGGTCCAGCCGTCCGCCGGCCTGCCGCCGCGCACCCGGTTCGACGTGCTCTACTACCCCAACGCGCTGACCCTCGCGCCGACCCCGGCCGAGTACGCGAACCTTGCCGTGCTCGGCATCGCGCAGACGCCGAACGAGCGCGCGCTCGGCGCCGCGATCGACACCGTGCGCCCAGAGGCCGGCGTGCGCCCCGACGCTGGCGAGAACGCGAGATGGAACGCGCTCTACACCGCAGGCGAACGCGCCTTCGCACGTGACTTCGCGACCCTCACCGGCCAGATCCACGCCGAGATGGGGACGACCGCCGTGCGCGCCGTCGGCCGCTTCGCCGACACCATCGGCGAGCGCCAGATGGCGCTCTCGTCCGGCCGCACCGACACCAAGTCCACCGCCTACGGCGACGGCCTCGCCTGGGTCTCGGGAAGCCCCGTGCTCACCGACGTCAACGGCTCGGACGGGGCGGGCGGCTATGACGTGCGCGCGGCGAACCTTGCGATGGGTGTCGACTGGGCGCTCGTCAACGGCGTCCTCGGTGTCGCGGCGTCCTACGAGTACGCCAATATCGACGGCAACGGCCACGGCTCCGGCGACGTGTCGACCTACCAGATCGGCGGCTACGGCACGTGGGACGCGCGCGTCCTCGCGTTCGCCCTTCGCGGCGGCCTGTCCTACGGCGACCTCTCCACCAGCCGGACGACGCGGCTTGGCCAGTACAGCGCCCGCGCCAGCGCGGACGGCGACGGTTACGGCGGCTTCGTCGAGGCCACAGCCTTCCGTGCGTTCGAGACCGGGCCGGTGACGGTGACCCCGTCGGCGACCTTCGGCTACCGCGGCTTCCAGCGGGACCGGATGGACGAGACCGGCAGCGTCTTCGCACTCGACGTGCCGGAGGAGACCTTCTCCGAGACGCAGTCGACGCTGGCGGTTGCGCTGTCCCGCCGCTTCGCGCTCGGCAACGGGATGGCGCTGGAGCCTGCCGCAAGCGTCGGCTGGCGGCACGACTTCGGCGATCTCTCCAACTCGGCGCGGCTCGGCTTCCTCGGCGCCGGCTACACCGTGCGCGCCAGCGACATCGGCGCCGACGCCTTTCTCGGCGGCATCGACCTCACCATCGTCTCCGGTGAGCGCTTCACCTTCGGCGCGTCCTACGGTGCCGAAATCCGCGAAAACCTTACCTCCCACACCTTCTCCGCGGAGGCGAGCCTGCGCTTCTGAAGTGCAGCGAAAGAGAGCGGCCCGGCACAGTCCCGCCGGGCCGCGGTGTCGCAGCGGAACGCCGGGCCCTTCCTCCGCCGGAGCGCCGCGCTAGCTTCAGGAGGAGACGTGTCCCTCCTGCGGCAGGATGGCAGGTTCAATACAGGACAACGCAGCGGCCGCGCCGCGCTCCCATAGTCCGTCCTCCGTTGCCGTCCGAGGAAGTTGCTGCCATGGCGAGACCCTTCGCGTTTTTCGTTCACCATCAGGGCCGGGGCCACGCGAAGCGCTGTGAGGCGATCCTGGAGCATCTGGGCGACCGGCCCGTCACGATCATCTCGGCGAGCCGCGACATCTTCGGCCCGTTCGACGAGCGGGTGCGGTTCGTCCTCCTCCAGAATGCCATCGGCGATCCGTCCGCGACCGCTGCGCTCCACGCCCAGCAGACGCCTGACGTGATGCAGTGCGTCCCGATGGGATCGCCCCGCCTCAAGGAGAATGCCGAGACCATCGTCGACGTTTTCAGGCGGGACAACCCCGCGCTGTTCATCAGCGACGTGTCGGTCGAATGGGCGCTGCTGGCGCGGCTCTGCGCGGTCCCCTGCGTGAAGATCCGGATGCACGGCGACCGCTCCGACGCCAGTCACACTGCGGCCTATCAGGCCTGTGCGGGCATGATCGCCCCGTTCGATGCGCGGATCGAGCAGGCCGACTATCCGGCCTGGGCGCGGGAGAAGACGTTCTATTCCGGCGGCCTCTGCACCACGCGCGACCCCGTTCCCGGCAAGGCCGAGGCCCGGCGCAAGCTGAACCTGCCCGAAGGCGGCCAGCGAATTCTCGTCCTCTCCGGCGCAGGCGGGGCGGGCGCGAACTACGCCTCGCTCACCATGGCGGCCCGGGCGCTGCCGGACGCGGCGTGGACCGCCATCGGCCCGGTTCACCTCGAAGGCCACGAGACCGAATTTCCCAACCTGACCCGGCTCGGCTGGGTCGCCAACACGATCGACCACATCGCCGCGGCGGACGTCGTCGTGGCCTCCGCCGGCGACAACACCGTCCACGAGATCGCGCGGGTCGGCCGCCCGTTCCTGTGCATCCCGGAATGGCGCTACTACGACGAGCAGCGCGCGAAGGCGGCGGAGCTGGAACGCATCGGCGCGGCGACCGTGCTCGCCGGCTGGCCTGCGAGCAACGACCAGTGGCGCGACGCTATCGCTGCCACCCTGGAGCGGGGCGCGGAGGCGCTGAAGCCGCTCTTCGCGCCCAACGCTGCGAAGAACATCGCGCAGCACCTCGTCGCGCTCGACGAGCGGCTGTGGGGGGAGGCAGAGGCTCGGCCGCGGCGGTTCGATCCGCGCGCCCTGATGCCAGCCGAGGCCGTCGCGAAGGCGCCGGAGTAGCGGGCCGGCGTCAGCTGAACCGGACCGAGCCGTCCTGCAGCGAGTGGGAGAGGTCCGCGGCCGACGGCTGGCGCGAGATCGCGATCGGCCCGTCCGGCAGTCCGGTGACGAACCCCGCCGCCTCGAACTGGTTCAGCCAGTAATCCATGCAGAGGCGCCCGTGCTTCTCCCGGAAGAGGTTGGCGTTGCGCACGATGTCGCCGATCTGGTGGAGCGGGGGGATGTGGACCGCGTGCCACTGGTGGAGGGCCATCGCCTCCGGCGCCCAGATGAGCGCGATGCCCTCGGCTTCGAGCGCCATCGCGAAGTCGGTGTCTTCCCCGCCGTAGCCGCAGTAGCGGGTGTCGAACCCGCCGGTCCGCGCGAAGGTTGCGCGGGACAGCGCGAACGACAGGCTCCAGAACTCCATCGTGTTGGCGAGCCGGCGACGCGACCGGCCGAATTCTCGCGCAGGGTGAACGCACGCCGGCCAGAGCGCGGCAAAGCCGTCTGCCGCGACGTCGTCGCTGGCGCCGAGATAGTGCGTGTCGCCCATCACGCAGGCCTCTGCCTCGGCCGCCAGCACGTCGGCGTAGGCTTCGATCAGGCCGGGGCCGGGCACGCAGTCGACGTCGAGGAAGACGAGGATGTCCCCGCGCGCCTCGCGGGCGGCGGCGTTGCGGGCGGCGGCGAGGGGCAGCCGCTCGCCGGGGACGATGACCTGCCGGACCGGAAACGGTGTCGGCGGGAGACCGCCGAACGGGGCGTCCTGCATCGCGCCGATCACGAGCTCCAGCGGCGCGACGCCCTGCGCGGCGAGGGCTGCGACCATGTTGTGAAGGTGCCGCTCCCGGCCGCGCGCGATGGTGCAGACGCTGACGGACATGGCGCTCAGTTCGGCCGCGAGCGCGGCGGAACGGCGAGGGCGGCATTCGCCACCACCGCCGCGGCGATGTCGGGCGCCGCGCCATCGCGGTGCATCGTCTCGGGCTTGCGCATGTCGTCCGAGCGCGCGGCGACGCTGCCATCCAGCGGCGGCGCGATCCCGAGAGTCTGCGCGACGTGGGCGATCGCGGACGCGATCGAGACGGCGGGCGGCAGCACGTCGAGGTAGCCGCCGGAATGGAGCGCGATGGATGCGTCGAGCCCCTCCCGCGCGAGGGTGCGCTCGACCGAGCCGAGCCGCCTGCGGTCGGTCAGCACATAGCTCAGCTTCAGCGGGCGCTGCTCACGCACACCCTGTGGCTCCAGGAAGGGCAGGGCGCCGAGCGCGCGGCTGATCTCGCCGGGGCTCCAGCCGAGCGCGGCGCGGAAGGCCCACGCCTCGTCCGCGGACAGCGCGCCGGAACGGCCGTCGCGGTAGTAGATCTCGGTGCCGGCGGAAGTGACGTAGGCGCGCGGCGGCGCAAGGCCGCGGTCCGCCTCGTCCTCCAGCACGCTGTGAAGGTTCCGGCCGGAGACGTAGACCACAGCGCTCCTGTGCGCCGACGCCGGCAACGGCGCAGTCTCGGGAAGCGGCGGCATGTCGTCGATGGCGTGGACGACGAGGCGCTTTGCCCTCAGGCGGGTCGCGATCTCCACCCGCGGCGCCGCGAGCTCCTCAAGGTCTGCGCAATAGCGCTCGGCGTGGCGGGACCATGAGTACTCACGGCAGTTGGCGAGGCCATTGGCGCGCGCGTCGTCCCACGCGGCAGGATCGTCGATCAGCGACAGGATGGCGGCGGCGATCGCGGCGGTATCGCGCGGATCGACGAGGGCGCCGTTGCGGCAGCGGGCGAGGATGTCGTTCGGGCCGCCGTTGTTGGTGGCAACCACCGGCAGGCCTGCCGCGGCGGCTTCGAGAAAGGTGAGCCCGAACGGCTCGTTGAGGGCGACGTTGACGAAGACGCCGCGCCTGTCGGCAGCATGACGGAAGATCTGCGGCACTTCCTCCGGTCCATGCCGCTCCGGCAGCGCCACTTTCCCTGCGAGACCGTGCCGCTCGACCAGAGCGGAAAGCTCGTCCACGACGGCGCCAGTCTCGCTGCCCCGGCCGCCGTTCGGCCCGCGCGACCCGGTGTAGATGACGAGGTTCGCCTTCGCCTGAAGCGCGGGGCTAGACGCGTAGGCGCGGATGAGGCCGGCGAGGTTCTTCTTCCGCACAGGCCGGGCGAGCGCGAGGATGACGGGCCGCTCGGGCGAGGCGAGGAACCGGGCAAGGTCCGCGCCGACCGTCCCGGCGGTCGCGCCGCCGAAGCGCGCGAGATCGCACCCCGGCCGGTTGACCATCACCTTGTGCGGCGCGTTCGCGCGATAGAGACCGTACTGGAACTCGGCCTCGTCGATCGAGCTCGCCACGATCCTGTCGGCCGCCGCGATCACCTCTTCCTCGGCGGCGATCCGGCGGGCGAGGATAACGCGGTCGGCACTCGCGTCGCAAAGCGCCTTCACGCGCCCGAGCGAATGCGCGGTGAAGACGAACGGGATGCCGAACCGGCGTTTCATCTCCGCCGCCAGCACCCCCGCGTCGACGTAGTGGGCGTGGATGACGTCGGGCCGGCAGGGCATCGCTTCGATGTGGCGCGCGAGCGCCTCGGCGAGCGCCGGCAGGTCCGTGTGCATCTCCTCCTTCGACAGGTAGCGCCCGTGCGCCCCTTCGAGGCGGACGATCTCGCTCTTGTGCGAGATCCGCTCGCGAGGCTCGGCGTAGACCGGGCCGAGTTCATCGTCCTCGAACCGGCGCACGACCACTTCCTGGCGCGTCACGGCCGGTTGGCGGTCTCCTGCCGAGACGAGTTCGAGGAGATACTTGATGTGGCCGCCGGTGTCCGGGGTAAGGCCGTACGGAACGCCCTTCGCGCGAACACAGCCCTGAAGTGCAACGTGGAGGATCAACATGTATCCACGGCTAGACCCTTTGCGGACATCCGAAGTTGCACTGGATTGAAGAACGCTATCCCAAAGTGTCGCACCGGCACGCCTGAACCTGTACCGCTGCCGCGTTGCGCGCCATGTCCGGATCCCGCTAGAACTCCACCACTTTCACGCGATCGACCGATCTGGCCAGATAACATGCCCGCAGGCTCAAAAAGCTGCCTCATAGAAAAACTTTCCTATTATATCGATCTCGGCGACGAGGAAGAGCGGCATCTGTCCGCTCTCGAGGACACTGAGCGCGTGTATCGCCGCCACCACGAGGTCTATTCGGAGGGCGATGAGGTCAATCATCTCAGCGTCGTCAAGGAAGGCTGGCTCTACGTCTACACCGACATGCCCGACGGCCGGCGCCAGATCGTCCGCGTCTATCACCCCGGCGACATCATCGGTCTGCCGGACATCGCCTTCGATCAGGCGACCTCGAACCTGCGCACCTGCGAGGAGGTCCGCCTCTGCCCGTTCCCGAAGGACAAGCTCGACGTCGTCTTCCGCGAATCCCCGCGGCTCACCGCGCTCCTCTTCACCATCGCCAACCGCGAACTTGCCTGCATGGTCGACATGCTGCGCGCGATGGGCCGGATGAGCGCACGTGAGCGCCTTGCCTTTCTCTTCCTCGACTTCGCGTGCAGGCTGCGAATCACAAACCGGTCGATGACCGATACGTTCCGTCTGCCGCTGAACCAGCACGAGATCGGCGACGTGCTCGGCCTCACCCACACCTACGTCAGCAAGACGGTGCGGCAGATGGAGGACGACGGGCTCATCAGCCGCAGCGGCGACATGCTGACCCTCGAGCGCGAGAGCGCGCTGCGCAGCCTCGTGGAATTCAAGGACCGCTACAAGGCGATCGACGTCTCGTGGTTCCCCGAGCGCGGGTCGTGACGGGTGCCCGTCAATCCATCTTGAAGCGTCTCACCCCGCGCGCCGGTAGAGAATGCCGGAGCGTCCGCGCGACGAGGGGGAAGACGATGACCATCAAGTCCGCAGAAGATCTCCTCCGCGCCGCGGTCTACGAAACGCACTTCATCGACAGCTTCCTCGCAGAGCGCGTCCAGTCCCTGTCGCGGCGCTGCGAGAGCCCCGATCTCAGGCGCGCGATGGACCGCTTCGTCGACATCTCCCGCGACAACGTGGACCGTGCCGAGGCGATGCTGGCGATGCTTTCCGCACCGCCGCAGACGCACCGCAGCCTCGCGATTCAGGGCCTCGTCGACCAGATCGAGGAAGACCTCGACGCGATCGCCGTCCCCTCGCTGCGCGACGTCGCGATCGACGTCGGCTTCGAGGCGGTCCGCGCGTTCGAGGTCTGGCACTACGGCTGGGTCAGGACCTGGGCGGAGCGGCTGGGGTTCGGCGCGGTCGGCGATCTCGTCACCAAGTGCACCGAGGCGATGGACGACGTGCGCGGCGACTTCGAG
Organism: uncultured Alphaproteobacteria bacterium; assembly: GCA_963704595.1. GTDB lineage: Bacteria > Pseudomonadota > Alphaproteobacteria > Rhizobiales > Amorphaceae > Acuticoccus. Next base: position 3,317,627 of record OY969922.1, on the reverse strand, counting down.
GCGGCGCGCCGCCAGCTCGCCCCCGTCGGCGCGCCGGCATGATGCCCCGAGCAATCTGAGCAACCCATGCGCATCGCCCACGTCAGCCCGCTTCATTTCCCCGTTCCACCGCGCGACCACGGCGGCACCGAGCGCGTGATCGACGACCTTTGCCACGCGCTCGCCCGCCGCGGTCACGACGTGACGCTGTTTGCCGCGACCGGATCGACGACCGCGGTGCGGCTGATCGAGCAGGGGCCGTCGGTGTCGTCCATTCCTGACGCGCCGCCCTCGATGCCGTCCGCGATGGAATGCGCGATGCTGGACAGCGTGGCCGCAATGGCGGACGAGTTCGACATCATCCACTGCCATACCGAGCTCTATCACGCCGCGGTCCTGCGGGCGGTGCCCCACAAGCTCGTCAGCACGATCCACTGGCGCGCGGACGAGGCGGACCGCCAGCACTATTTCCGCCACTTCCAGAACCTCAGGGTGGTCGCGATCTCGAAGGCGCAGGCCGGTGACATTCCGCCACGGAACTGCAGCGGGATCGTCCACCACGGCATTCCCGTGGAGCGGTACGCGCTGGGTGGTGGCGCGCTCGGCGATTGCGTCTTCCTCGGACGGCTCACCGACCAGAAGCGTCCCGACCTCGCGATCGCGATCGCGCGCGCCGCGGGGATGCCGATCCGCCTCGGCGGCACGATCGACGTCGGCAACCCCACCTATTTCGACAACGAGGTCCGGCCGCTGCTGGGGGAGGACGCGCGCTATCTCGGCCCCGTCACCCAGTCGGCGAAGCAGGCCTTCCTCGGCGAGGCCGCCGTTCTCCTCTTTCCCATCGACTGGCCGGAGCCGTTCGGTCTCGTGATGATCGAGGCGATGGCCTGTGGGACGCCCGTCGTCGCGTTCCGCCGGGGGAGCACCGCCGAAGTGGTGGACCACGGCGTAACGGGGTTCGTCGTCGACACGGTTGAGGAGGCGGTCGCCGCCGTCCGCCGCGCACGGATGCTCGACCGCGGCGCGGTCCGCGCCCAGTTCCTCCGCCGCTTCACCGACGACAGGATGGCCGGCGGCTACGAAGCGATCTACGAACGCATGATCGGTGCTGCCGCCCGCAAAGCCGCGTCTTGATCGGCGCGGTTCTCGAGGGCCGCCGCCTCGCATCGCGCTGCTATTGCTGCGGCGCCCGGCCCGAGCACGCCCGCCCCGGCGGGTGGGCGGTGTGCGACTGGTGCGGCGCCTGGCTGCGGGGAGACAGGGAGGCGGTGGCGGAGCGGGCGCGCGAAGAACTCGCAGAGCGGCTGAAGTCCGGCCCCTGCAGCCTCCCGCCACTTGGGACGGCCGACTGGTTCCTCGACGCCTACACCACGCGGATCGCCGCCACCGCGGCCGGCCTCTGGTTCGACCCCGCCGACGGGGCGGTGATCGAAGGCCACGACGAGTCGGCACCCATCGGAACCTTCCGCCCCCTCGACACCGCACCCGCACTGCCGGTGGCGCTCGTCGTGCTCTTGCCGGCGGGTCATGCGGACCGCGACGCTATTCCTCAACCGCACCGCGGGGCTTTTTGCGGAAACCGTGCCAGTGATCGACGGCGACGCGCCGCCCGTGCCGGGGAACGTGAAGTGCGTTTACCGCGCGCTCGCGGGCGATTTCGCCGCCCAGCGCAACGCGGGCAATGCCGCGGCATCCGCACCCTGGGTGTTCCATCTCGATACCGACGAGACGATCGCGCCGGCCCTTGCGCGGCTCCTCCCGCACCTCGCGGGCTGCGCCGAGGCGGCGGATCTCCGCGCCGTCGGATTTCCGCGCCGCAACCTCGTCGCGGGCGCCCTCAGCGATCTCTTTCCGGACGTGCAGTACCGGCTGATCCGGCGCGACGTCGCGTTCGAGGGCAACGTCCACGAGCGGCCCGACGCGTGCCGCAACTGGCCACGCACCACAGTCGCGCTCGCTGGCGCCATCGACCACCACCTCGACCCGGCGCGCCTCGCGGAGCGCCGCAGGCAGTATGACGCCCTCGGCCAGCACCCCGATCGCAGGGGCGACGACGACGCTCTGGGACGCCCCTTCCGTGGCTGACCGGCGGATCGCGCTCGTCGGCAACGCGCCCGGCACGGGGGACATCTCAGCTTCCGTCGATGCCGCCGACTGGGTGGTGCGGTTCAACAACGCGCGCGGGTTCGGCGCCGTGACAGGCAGCGCCATCCACGAGCTCTATCTCATCAACTGCGGCGGCCAGATGCGCGAATGGCTGGACGACGGGGCCTTCCTGTCCCGCCCGCACGTCGCAGCCGCCTCGCGGATCACGTTGCCGATCGCAACCGAGACCGGCGCGCTGTTTCCCCCTTCCGACGAGCCGGAGAGCGAGGACGAGCAGAACTACGCGGCCGCGGCGTCAGCCCGTTTCCGCGCCGCTGGCAAGTCGGTGCGCGTCCTGCCCGCATCGGCCTACGAAGCCGCCTGCGCCGACCTCGGCCTCCTTCCGCTCGGCCCCGATACGAAAACGCCGAGCACCGGCTTCCTCGCCATCCACGCCGCGCTCGCCGAACTCCCGGCGGACGCGACGCTCGAGCTCTGGGGCTTCGGGTTCGCCGGCTGGGAGGGGCACCCGTTCGACCGGGAGCGGGCTTTCGTGGAGCGGCAGCATCGCGACCGGCTGGTCTGGCACCGGCCGCAGGATTGAACTCAGCGGCGGGCGTGCCGCTCGATGGCGCGTCGGTAGACCGCCAGCGTTTCCCGGCCGAGTGTTTCGCGAGAAAGGGTCGCCGCTGCCGTGAGACCGTTGCGGCGCAACGTCTCGCACAGAGCGGATCGGCGAGGAGATCCTCGATCGCCGCCGCGATGGCGTCCGCCGAGCAGGTGGCGGCGAGCACGCCGCAGCCCGCGGAGGCCACGAACTCGCGCGCCGCGTGATCCTCCGCGCAGGCGACGAGCGGCCGCCCGAACGCCGCCGCCTCCCGGTAGACGAGGCCGTAGGACTCGTAGCGCGACGGCGCAAGGACGAGCGTTGCGCCTGCATAGAGAAGGTGAAGTGCAGCGTCGTCGATCTTGGGGTGAAGGGTGATGTGGCGCGAGAGCCCGTCATCGCCGAGCGCCGCCGGGTCGACGCCCACGAGGTCGAGCGCCGGCACCGGCGCACCGATCTTCTCCCGGCGCTGGACGATGCGGGCGAACGCGCCGAGCGCCTCGGCAAACCCCTTCCGCCGCTCAGCGCGGCCGACGAACAGGAACCGCGGCGCGTCCATGGGCGGCGGGGGCGCGCTGCGGCCGGCGGTGAGCGTCGCCGGGTCGAGCGCGAGGCCGATCACGGCATGGTCGGTATCCGCCGGCAGCCCGTAGTCCCGCTCGATGCGCGCCCGGTGGCCGGGCGTGTTGGAGATGGTCGCGGCAGCGCGCCGCGTGGTCCGCGCCTCCAGCCAGTGCGCGGCGCGAAGGTCGAGAAGGTCGCGCGCGCCGTTGGTGACGGGCAGCGCGTCGATGGCGGGCGTGCTGTTGCGCACCACCAGCGGCGGGGCGTTGCGGCCCAGCAGCGCGCCCGGCGCGTACCAGTTGGTCGCCTCGACCACCGCGAACGGCCGCACGCGATGCTCGGCAAGCAGCGCTCTCCTGAAATAGAACGGCGCGACGAGATGCCCGGCGCGCCGCGCGGCGCCTGCGCGAACGCTGCGGCGCCGTGCGCTGGCGGCGCACAGCCGATCACGGCGAGCCCATCCAACTCGGTCCGCGTCCCGCCGGGCGCCGAGCCGTCGAAGACCGTCACCTCGCAGCCGACGAGCTGGAGCGACTTCGCGATTTCGTACGCCGCGCGGCCGAGGCCCGAGGGCATCGGCGGAAAGTCGACGGTGAGGAGGGCACAGCGCAATGAAAAGGTCTCCGGGAGGGTGCGTCGCGACGCTAGGCGATGAACGCCGCTGGCGCATCAACCTGCATTGAACCCATCGCGCGCGGATTCCGTTAGAGGATTCAGTCGTCGACCCGCCACAGCACTGCGGCTGGCGCATCCCCCACTCGCCAGCCGGAGAACGCCCATGAGCCTCACCTACGCAAAATGGCGGGAAATGATCGATGCGTCGCCGGTCGTCCGGCCGGAACGCCTCATCGGAACCGGCGGCCTCGTGGTCCTTTCGCCGCATCCGGACGACGAGACGCTCGGCGCGTCAGCGCTGATCGTCGGCGCGGCGGAGGCCGGGCGGACGGTCGCCCTCGTGGCGCTCACAGACGGCGATGGCTCGCACCGCAACTCGGCAAGCCATCCGCCGGAGCGTCTCGCCGCGCTGAGGGAGCGCGAGCAGGCGGCGGCGATGGCGGCGCTCGCGCCGGACGCCGAGATCCTGCGCCTCCGCCTGCCGGACGGCGCCTCGATGCATCATCCGGACTTTGCGGGCGCGGCCGAGAAGGTCGCCGCGCTCTGCACGCGGATCGGGGCGACGGCGCTCGCGACCACGCCGCCGGGCGACAACCACCCCGACCATGATGCCGCCGCGGCCCTCGCGGCGCGCGTCTGCGAGCTCCTGCCGGGCCTCAGGCTTCTCGCCTTCCCGATCTGGTCGGTCCGCACCGATGGCGCGGCGAGCGCCGAGGCGGAAGACGCCGCCTACGTCCCGTTCCGGCTCGAGACGCCGGTGGAGCGCAAGGCCGCCGCGCTCGCCTGCCACGCCACCCAGCTCGGCGGCGTCATCACCGACGACCCGTCCGGCTTCACCCTGCCGGACTGGTTCCTCGACCACCACAGCGCGCCATACGAGCCGGTGTTCTGGACCCGAAGGCGCGCGCCGCTGCCGGGGCCGGAGCACTTCCGCAAGCTCTATGGCGAGGACGGCGACCCGTGGCACGTCCGCTCCGCGCCCTACGAGCGCGACAAGCGCGCCCATGTCGCCGAAAGCCTCGCCGGGTCCCGCTTCCGCTCGCTGCTCGAGATGGGCTGCGGCGAGGGGCACCTCACCGCGAAGCTCGCCGCAGTCTGCGACGCCGCGCTCGGCGTCGACCTCGACGCGGGCATCATCGCGCGCGCGACGGCCTTCCACGCGGATGTCGACAACCTCTCCTTCGCAGTCGCGCACCTCCCGGACGGTTTTCCGGACGGGACGTTCGACCTCTTCGTCCTCTCGGAAGTGCTCTATTTCCTCGACGAGAGCGGCATCCTCGCGCTGGTCCGCCGGATGACGGATGCGGCGAAGCCCGGCGCGACCGCGGTTCTGGTGGACTGGCTCGGCAGCACCGACACGCCGCTGTCGGGGGAAGACGCGGCGGACTTCTTCATCGCGGCAGCGGGGGCGGGGTGGGCGCTGGTCTCGACGGAGCGGCAGCCGGGCTACCGGGTCGACCGGCTGGAGCTTCATCCAGCTCTGCCTTGAGCGCCTTAAGCCCCGGCAGGACAGGGTGGAGTTCGCTCCGCCGCAGGCGCTTGCGGCGCAGAAGCGGGCTCGCGTCTTCCGCTGCGAGCCACATCAGGCCGGGGAGAGGCTCTGCCATGGCGGATCGGATCTCGTCGGCACCGAGCCCCAGGCCCTGAAGGAGGCCGCTGCGCGCCGCCGCGTCGGGCGCGGCGAGGAAGGCGCGGCGGGTACCATGGCGGAGCGCGAGCGCCGCTGCAGGCTCCAGCATCTCGTCCACCACCGGATCGGCGCACAAGCGCGACAGCCGCAGATCGTCCGACAGGCCGCCGTGGGCACGCCCGTCGATCCGGCACGAGGTGATGACGTGCGGCCGCTCGCTGTAGCGCAGCGAGAGGCCGTGCGCGCGAACGAGCCGCAGCAGCGCACGGTCCTCGCCGGAAGGCGGCAGCGGGAGCCCGCCGACAGCCCGGTAAGCCGCGCCCGAGATGACGAAGTTGGCGCCGCCGATGTTGCTGTGGTGCGGCCAGGGGTTGTCCGGGTCGGGGTCGAGCCGGGCGGCGATCTCGCGGGTGAGCTGCCGCGCCTCGCGCACCAGCGTCTCGGCGGTCTCGTCCGCCGGCGGCAGGTGGGCCGCCTCGTTCTGGTCGAAGCTGATGGTGCCGCAGACGAGGTGGTGCCCGCGCTCCAGCTCGGCGGCGTAGGCGTCCGCAAGCTCCGGCGTGGCGCGGGAGTCGGAATCGAAGGAGAAGAGCGCGGCTTCCGGAGCCAGCATGTGGGCGATGTCCATCGCGAGCCGCCGCGCGAGGGGGGCGCTCCCCCGGCCCTGGTGGAAGGTCACGTCCGCCAGCACGGCGCGCTGCGGCAGCGCGGCAAGCTTTGCCGCCGCAATGGCGGCGGTCGCATCGTCCGACCCGTTCACGATCACCACGATCCCGTCCGACGGGGCCAGCGTCTCGCCTAGCGATGCGAGGGCGGCACCGATGCGCGCTTCCTCGTTGCGCGCCGGAATGCAGGCAATCATCCGGCAGCCGGAGAGGGCCTCCGCGACGGGCCAGCGCACTTCCGCGATATGCTCATTGAGCGACGCCGCGAGCCGGGCCATCAGATCGGACGACATCATCCGGCGCATTCTCCATCTGCCTTGCGGCCGTCACGTATCCGCCGACCGCCGGCTTCATGTGCAAGGGGAGAACGCCGCAGCAGGCGGTGCGGTTGCCGGGAAGTATGGCGAAGGGGGAGCTGGCGGGCGCGTCGCAAGACGCCGCCGACAATGCGGCCACAATCGTTACGGCCGGCGTGCAGCGGTGCAGCGATCTTTTCGGGGAGTGTCTAGATGGTGCGCCGGAAGGGATTCGAACCCCTGACCCCCAGATTCGTAGTCTGGTGCTCTATCCAGCTGAGCTACCGGCGCATTTCCTGGAACCGCCTGGTGGCGGCGCGGGGCGTCGCCCCGTGGTGCGCTTCTGTAGCCGCCGCGCTTCGGGAATGCAAGCGCGCGGCTGTGGATTAATCGCGTTCCTGCCGCGGGAGCCCGCGGCAAGCAAAACGCTCAGCCGACGGGGGTCGCGGCGACTGACGCTTCGGCGCGGGCGAGGGCGGCCGGGAGTGCTTCCTCGAAGATGCCGAGCATTGCGGCGGGGGCCGCGCTGATGCGGATGCAGCGGTCCTGCGGCGCGACGAACGGCATGCGCACGAAGACGCCCTCTGCCGCCAGCGCCGCCACCAGTGCGCGCGAGAAGGCGCCGTCGCGGCCGGTGTCGAGCGCGACGAAGTTGGTGGCGCTGTCGATGGCGCGAAGGCCGTGGCGGGCGCCGATGTCGGCGATCGCATCGCGTGCGGCGGCGACCTCGGCGACGACGTGGAGGAGGTGGCCCCGGTCGGACGAGCGCGGCGAGGGCGCCGGCCTGCGCGATCCGGTTGACGCCGAAATGGTTGCGCACCTTGTCGAACGCGGTCGCGATCTCGGGCGAGGTGACGGCGTAGCCGACCCGCGCGCCGGCCATGCCGTAGGCCTTGGAGAACGTGCGAAGGCGGATGAGGCGGGGGTGGGCGTAGTCCATCGGGAGCGCCGCCGAGAGTGGGGCGAACTCGCCGTAGGCTTCGTCCAGCATCAGGACGGTGGGCTCGGGGAGCGCCTCGATGAAGCGTGCGATGGAGCCGGCATCGTGCCAGGTGCCCATCGGATTGTCGGGGTTGGCGAGGTAGACGAGCGGTGCGCCGGTCTCGCGGACGGCGGCGAGCAGGCTGTCCGGGTCCTCGCGGTCGTCGACGTAGGGGACGAAGACCGGAACCGCGCCGAAACCGGCCACATGGTAGAGGAGCGTGGGGTAGGCACCCTTCGAGGTCACGACGGGAGCGCCGGGGCCGGCGAAGAGGCGGACGATGACCTGGAGCAGGCCGTCGATGCCCTCGCCGATGCCGATCCGGGCGGGCGCGACGCCGTGGTGGGCGGCGAGCGCTTCGCGCAGGTCGTGGTTTTCCGGGTCGCCGTACTTCCATGTGTCCGCGGCCGCGCCCCGCATCGCCGCGACGGCGTGCGGGGAGGGGCCGAACGGGCTTTCGTTGGCGCCGAGGCGGACGCGGAAGGGGGCGCCGCGCGCCCGCTCCTGCGTCTCCGGCCCGACGAAGGGCACGCTGGACGGCAGGGATGCCGCCAGAGCGGTGAACGGCAACCCGGCTCCCATCGCGCTAGTAGCGGTAGGCTTCGGACTTGAACGGTCCGTTCTGCTCGACGCCGATGTAGCTGGCCTGCTCGTCGGACAGCTTGGTGAGCGTCGCGCCGAGCTTGGCGAGGTGGAGCTCGGCGACCTTCTCGTCGAGGTGCTTGGGCAGGACGTAGACCTTGTTCTTGTAGTCGCCAGCGTTGTTCCAGAGCTCGATCTGGGCGAGCGTCTGGTTGGCGAACGAGGCGGACATCACGAACGAGGGGTGGCCCGTCGCGTTGCCGAGGTTCACGAGGCGGCCTTCGGACAGAAGGATCATCCGCTTGCCGTCGGGGAACTCGATGAGGTCGACCTGCGGCTTCACGTTCTTCCACTTCATGTTGCGAAGACCCTGGACCTGGATCTCGTTGTCGAAGTGGCCGATGTTGCAGACGATCGCCATGTCCTTGAACTTGCGCATGTCGTCGACGGTGACGACGTCCTTGTTGCCGGTCGCGGTGACGACGATGTCGGCGCGCGGCGCGGCGTCGGCCAGCGTGACGACCTCGAAGCCGTCCATGGCGGCCTGCAGGGCGCAGATCGGGTCGACCTCGGTGACGAGGACGCGCGCGCCGGCGCCGGCGAGCGAGGCGGCCGAGCCCTTGCCGACGTCGCCGTAGCCGCAGACGATCGCGACCTTGCCGGCCATCATCACGTCGGTGCCGCGGCGGATGGCGTCGACCAGCGATCTCGCGGCAGCCGTACTTGTTGTCGAACTTCGACTTGGTGACGCTGTCGTTGACGTTGATGGCGGGGAAGGGAAGCTCGCCCTTCTTTTCCATCTGGTAGAGGCGCAGGACGCCCGTGGTGGTCTCCTCGGAGACGCCGCGGATCGCTTCGCGGCAGCGCGAGTAGAACGTCGGGTCCTTGGCGATGCGCTTGCGGATGGTGGCGAAGAGGGCTTCCTCTTCCTCGTTGGCGGGCTTGGAGAGGACCGAATGCATCCTTCTCGGCCTTTGCGCCCAGCATGACGAGCATGGTCGCGTCGCCACCGTCGTCGAGGATCATGTTGCAGGTCTCGCCGTTGCCCCAGTCGAGGATGCGGTCGGCGTAGTCCCAGTACTGCTCGAGCGTCTCGCCCTTCACGGCGAAGACGGGGATGCCGGCGTCGGCGATCGCGGCGGCGGCATGGTCCTGCGTCGAGAACACGTTGCAGGAGGCCCAGCGGACCTCGGCGCCGAGGGCGACCAGCGTCTCGATGAGCACGGCGGTCTGGATGGTCATGTGCAGGGAGCCGGCGATCCGGGCGCCCTTCAGCGGCTGCGACTTCGCGTTCTCCTCGCGCACGGCCATGAGGCCCGGCATCTCGACTTCGGCCATGCCGATCTCGGTGCGGCCGTAATCGGCGAGCTCGATGTCCTTGACGATGTAATTGGCGGCGTCGATTGCCATATGAATTCGGTTCCCTTCGGATGAGTTGGGCGCTGTATAGGGGCGGATGGCCCCGCATGCAATGATATAAACATATCGTTATGAGGTGCGTTCCGGCCGTTTCGGCACAGGACGTGACGCAGTGCGGTAAAAGCGATATGGTCCGGCAACCTGGGGGCTCGGTATGGACGTACTTGAAGTGGTAAACGACGGGGCCATTGCGCCGGCGGGTCTTACGCCCCGCCTGGACCCGCCTAAGGTATTGATGGTGCACCCGCGTTTCATGTCGGGGTCGTTCTGGTCGTTCGAAACCACGTCGCAGATGTACGGCGCGGAATACCCGATGCCGCCGCTGGGTCTTGCCACCGTCGCGGCGATGCTTCCGCCCGAGTGGGACGTCAGGATCAAGGACCGGAACATCGAGGAGGTCACCGAGGCCGATGTCATGGCCGCGGATCTCATCATGACCGGCGGTATGATGCCGCAGCGGCTCGACCTGATGCACATGATCGACTGGGCGCAGTCGCTCGGCAAGAAGGTCTGCGTCGGCGGCCCGGACATCATGTCGAGCCCGCATGAGTACGCCCACGTCGACTTTCTGGTCGTCGGCGAGGCTGAAAGCGTCATCGACAAGTTCATCGAGGCATGGCGCTCGGGCGCCGAGGGCGGCCGGTTCGACGCGGTGAAGTTCACCGCCGACGTGACCGCCTCGCCGGTGCCGAGGTTCGAGCTTCTCAACCGCAGCAAGTACCTCCAGATGACCGTGCAGTTCTCGCGCGGCTGTCCGTTCACCTGCGAATTCTGCGACATCATCGAGCTTTTCGGCCGCAAGCCGCGGACCAAGAACAAGGATCAGATCCTTGCCGAGCTGCAGGCGATCTACGACCTTGGCTATCGCGGCCACGTCAACTTCGTCGACGACAACCTCATCGGCAACAAGAAGGCGATCAAGGCGTTCCTGCCGCACCTCATCGAGTGGCAGCACGCGCACGACAACCCGTTCGACTTCTCGACCGAAGCCTCGCTCAACATCGCCGACGATTCCGAGTTGATGACGATGATGTCGAAGGCCGGCTTCCTCGGCGTCTTCATCGGCATCGAGAGCCCGGACCCCGACGTCCTGAAGGCCACGCAGAAGAAGCAGAACACCAAGCGCGACATCGCGCAGAGCGTGCACCGCGTCTACGAACACGGCATGTCCGTGCTGGCGGGCTTCATCGTCGGTTTCGACGAGGAGAAGGGGGCTGTCGGCGATGCCGTGGCCGACCTCATCGAAGAGGCGGCGATCCCGGTCGCAATGGTCGGGCTCCTCTACGCGCTGCCCGAGACGCAGCTCACCCGGCGCCTCGAGAAGGAAGGCCGGCTGTTCCCGCAGATGACCATGGTCGACGCCATGAAATACGGCACGGTCGACCAGAGCACGCTCGGCCTCAACTTCGAGACGCAGCGCCCGCGCGAGGAAATCCTGCAGGACTTCCGCACCGTGGTCGCGCGCAGCTACACGCCCGAGGCGTACCACAAGCGCGTGCGCCGGATGACGGACCTCATGAAGTTCGAGCATGCCAACCTCGATTCCATGCGCTCAGGCGTCATCAAGAACCTCATCTTCGTGGTGCGGCTGTGCTGGGCGCTCGGCATTCGCGCCAAGGACGGCAAGCGCCTCTACTGGGGCACGCTGCTCCACGGCATGAAGAAGGGGTCTGCCGCGTTCGACGCGGTGTTCCTGTCGCTGGCCGCCTACGCCCACCTCGGTCCGTTCTCCAAGAAGGTGCTGGCGGCGATCGACGCCCGGATCGAGGAAGGCCGCTCCGGCGTCGCCGCCGCGACGGCCTCCGTCCCGGTCATGGCCGCCGAGTAATCCCCGGCCTGCGGGGCGGGGCTCTGCCTCGCCCCGCAGACTGCGCTGCACCAGCCAGCGCGAGACCAGCCGGCACCGCGTGATCCGCCTGCGCCGGCAGAAATCAACTGCAAAACCAGGCAGCAGGATGTGCGCCGTCGCGAACGTAGCGGCGTTGCCGTTCCGTCCGGCGCGATCGGCAAAGGCTGATCGTAGAGCCAGTCAGGGCTGGGGCGCGGTCTCGGGGGTGGCGGGCTCGCTCGTCATCTCGGTGGCAGCGCCATCGGCGGCAGCGGCCGGTTCGGCGTTGCCCTTCTCGAGCGCTTCGATGCGGGTTTCGAGAGCCTTGAGGCGGAGGTCGTAGTCGACGAAGCGGGCGCGGAAATCGGCGCGGATGCGGTCGATCTCGGTCGCTGCGTCAGCCGCCGGATCGGCGGAGGCGGCGGGCGCCGGGTCGCTGGCGGGAGCTGTGTCCTGCGCCAGCGCGGCGGCGGGCAGGATGGAGACGAAGGCGGCGAGGGCGGCTGTCGGCAAACGCATGTCGTGTCTTTCCGGGGCCGCCCGTCCGGGCGTCAGAGTGAGGCGCGGACGCTTTCGAGCGTCGCGATGCGGCGGTCGAGCTCGTCGCGGTGGGACGCGTTCTCGAGCTTGTCGGCGGCGGCCTTTTCTTCGGCGATGATCTCGTCGACGCGCGGTGCGGCATCGGCGGCGCCGACGGCCGCTTCGGCCAGAACGCTGCAGCCCTGCTGGTTCACGTCGCAGAAGCCGCCGTTGATGAAGATCCGCTGCGTCTCGACGTTGCCGCCGGAGACTTCCACGATGCCGGGGCCGAGCAGCGCCAGCAGCGGCGCATGGTTCGGCAGCACCTGGAACTGGCCTTCCGAGCCCGGAAGCGTCACCTGCTCGACCTCACCGGAGATCAGAAGCGCCTCGGGAGAGACGAGCTCGAAGTGGAATGTGGCCATCAGGATGTCGCCTTCGCTTTGGTCTCGGCTGCGGTCCGAATCTCAGTGCCGCAGAAAGGGCAGAAGCGGACGGCGTGGTCGTAAAGGCCAAGGCCGCCCGGAGTGTCCAACATGCAGATCACCATGGTGGGCACGTTGTTGTCGTCAACGAAGATGGTCGGCTCTGCGCCGTTGCCCGGACCGGCCAGAACGTCCGCAAACGTCTGGCAGCACGGGACGAGGGGCAGAGCCAACGGACTTACGCCGCTTCGGCGAGCTGCTGGGCCTTCTCGGTGGCTTCCTCGATGGTGCCGACCATGTAGAACGCCGCCTCGGGCAGGTCGTCGTACTTGCCGTCGACCAGACCGCGGAAGCCCTTGATGGTGTCGGCGAGTTCGACGAACACGCCGGGCTTGCCGGTGAAGATTTCCGCCACGTGGAACGGCTGCGACAGGAAACGCTCGATCTTGCGGGCGCGGGCAACGGTGAGCTTGTCGTCTTCGGACAGCTCGTCCATGCCGAGAATCGCGATGATGTCCTGCAGCGACTTGTAGCGCTGCAGCACTTCCTGCACGTCGCGGGCGGTCTTGTAGTGCTCTTCGCCGAGCGTCGCGGCGTTGAGGAGGCGCGACGTGGAGTCGAGCGGGTCGACGGCCGGGTAGATGCCCTTTTCCGCGATCGAGCGGTTGAGCGTGGTCGTCGCGTCGAGGTGGGCGAACGACGTTGCAGGCGCCGGGTCGGTCAGGTCGTCGGCGGGCACGTAAATGGCCTGCACAGACGTGATCGAGCCCTTCTGCGTGGTGGTGATGCGCTCCTGCAGGGCGCCCATGTCGGTCGCCAGCGTCGGCTGATAGCCCACGGCCGAAGGAATACGGCCCAGAAGCGCGGACACCTCGGAGCCGGCCTGCGTGAAGCGGAAGATGTTGTCCACGAAGAACAGCACGTCCTGGCCTTCGTCGCGGAAGTGCTCGGCGACCGTGAGGCCGGAGAGCGCGACGCGGGCACGGGCTCCGGGAGGCTCGTTCATCTGGCCGAAGACCAGGGCGCACTTGGAGCCCTCGCCGCCGCCGGCCTTGTTCACGCCGGACTCGATCATCTCGTGGTAGAGGTCGTTGCCTTCGCGGGTCCGCTCACCGACGCCTGCGAACACGGAATAACCGCCGTGCGCCTTCGCGACGTTGTTGATGAGCTCCTGGATCAGCACGGTCTTGCCGACGCCGGCGCCGCCGAAGAGGCCGATCTTGCCGCCGCGTGCGTAAGGGGCGAGGAGGTCGACGACCTTGATGCCCGTGACCAGGATTTCCGATTCGGTCGACTGGTCGACGTAGGACGGGGCCGGGGCGTGGATCGGGCGGGTCTCGGTGTAGTCCACCGGGCCGGCCTCGTCGATCGGCTCACCGATGACGTTCATGATGCGGCCGAGCGTACCGGCGCCGACCGGCATTTCGATGGGGGAGCCGGTGTCGGTCACCTTCTGGCCGCGAACGAGACCCTCGGTGGCGTCCATGGCGATCGTGCGGACAGTGTTCTCGCCCAGGTGCTGAGCCACCTCCAAGACGAGGCGCTGGCCGTTGTTGTCGGTGTGGAGCGAGTTCAAGATGGCCGGCAGCTGGTCGTCGAACTTCACGTCCACGACGGCGCCGATCACCTGTTGGACTTGTCCGGTTGCGTTTGCCATGGGGCGGTGTCCTCGGGATGCTAACGTCTTGCGGTGCTCAATAACGGGTTCACAGCGGGACGCAAGACGTTCTGCGCGGAAACCCGTGCCTGAGCGCCGGTTCCTGCGTGACGTCTTGTCTCGCGTCCCGCCGTTGAACGGCGTTCGCGGTAGCCGTATCCGCCTTTGGGTGCAGCGCGCAAGCTTGAGCGGGAAATGTGTTCAGAGCCGGCTGTCGAGCTCGGCGTAGTCGGGGAGGGCGGCGTCGATGAACTTGCCGGCGCGGATCACGGTGCGGTCCGCCTGGGGGCGGGAGAAGAGCTCGTCGTAGCGTCGGGCGCGGAAGAGGATGAGGTCGGCCGGGGCGCCGGGGTCGATGGCGTCGCGGTCCGCAAGGCCCATGATGGCGGCGGGCGTCGCGGTGAAGGCGAGCGGCCAGTCGCCGACCGGGTGGTCGAGGTGGAGGACGCGGGTCGCCTCGCGCCAGACCTCCGCCATGTCGAGGTCGCCGTAGGCATAGAACGGGTCGCGGGTGTTGTCGGAGGCGAAGGCGACCCGGATGCCGCGCGCCGACATCTCGTGCACCAGCGTGCCGCCGCGGATGCGCGGGGTCCGCCGCCCGCCGGGCGTGCGATCCTGGAGGTAGAGGTTGCACATGGGGAGGGAGACGATGGCGAGACCCGCCTCGGCGACGGCGTCGAGGGTGCGGTCGGCGTCGGCTTCGCTCATCGTCATCAGCGAGCAGCAGTGGCCGCAGGTGACGGTGCCGGAAAAGCCGATCCGCTTCGCCTCGGCCGCCACTTCGGCAAGGCAGTTGGAGGCGGGATCGAGCGTCTCGTCGGCATGGAAGTCGATGTCCAGGCCGCGTGATTCGGCCTCCTCCATCAGGACGCGGAGGCGCGGCTTCAGGTCGGGCACTGGGTAGAGGACGGCGCCGACGATGCCGCCGAACGACGTCACCTTGTCGAACAGGAGGGCAAGGTCTTCGGGCAGCGAATCGATCCCCATGAGGCTGGAGCCGTGCAACGTGATGCGGTCCGCCCAGCGCTCGCGCATCTCGGCGAACACGGGCCAGGAGATGTCGTCCTGCGGTGCGGCGCTGTCGATGTGGGTGCGGAGCGCGGCGGTGCCGTGGGCGTAGGCGCAGCGGAGCGAGAACTCCATCCGCGCCGCGACGTCGGCGGCGGTCCAGTTGGCCGTGCGGTCCGCGCTCACCGCGTTGAGCGCGCCCATGAACGTGCCGTCCGGGTTGGGTCGGCGCGGGGTGGTGTGGCCCTTGTCGATGTGGGTGTGCATGTCGACGAAGGCGGGGACGACGATGCCGCCGGCGCAGTCGATGTCGCCGGGTTCGCCGCCGGCGGGCGTGACCGACGCGATGCGGGCGCCGTCGATGACGATATCCACGGCCGTCAGCCCCTCGCCGGGGGCGTCGAGGAGGCAGGCGGGGACGGCGGCATTCACGATTTTCAACGGCGCTCCTTCATGGCGCTTTCGTGCCATTTGCCAAGGACCAGAGCCGACACGACGCTGAGGATCACGTAGATCACCACGCCGGTCGCCGAGATCAGGATGAGCGCCGCGAAGAGGCGCGGGTTGTTGAGCCTGTAGCCGGCCTCGATCAGCCGCGAGGCGAGCCCGGTCCCTACGCCGGCCGACCCTGCCACGAACTCCGCCACCACCGCGCCGATCAGCGCAAGGCCGCCCGCAATGCGCAGGCCGCCGAGGAAGTAGGGCATGGCGGAGGGAATCTTGAGGTAACGCAGCGTCTGCCAGCGGGTCGCGCCGTAGAGGCGGTAGAGGTCGCGGAGGTTCCGGTCGGCGGAGTTGAGGCCGAGGGTGGTGTTGGAGAGGATCGGAAAGAACGCCACGATCCATGCGCACAGCAGGAGCTTCGCGAAGATGTTGCCGACGTAGATGTTGATGAGCGGGAAGATCGCCACGATCGGCGTGACCTGCAGCACCACCGCGATCGGGAAGAACGAATATTCCACGATCCGCGACTGGGTGAGCGCGATCGAGAGCGCGACGCCGCCGACCGTGGCGAGGAAGAGCGCGGCGAGGGTGATCATCAGCGTGTTGAGGAGGGCGGGGCCGAGCACCGGCCAGTCGCTCACCAGCGTCTCGGCCACCACCTGCGGGCGCGGCAGGATGTATTCCGGGATCTCGTTGACGGTAACGATGAGGTCCCACCCGATCAGGAATGCGGCGAGCACGAGGAGGGGCAGGCCGATCCGCAGCGCCTTCTCGCGGCGCTGGCGGGCGGCCTCCCGGTTCGGCGCAGCGGCGGGGAGCGCGGTGCCGTCCTCCGCCGGTGTGCGCGCGGTTCCGGCAGCGCTCATGCCGCCATCGCCTCGTGGAGGGCGGCCGAGGTCTCGCGTGCAAGTTCGCCGTAGCGGGCGGAGGTGCGGAAGGCTTCCGTCCGCGGCGAGGGTTCGTCCACGGTGACTTCGGCGGAAATGCGGCCCGGGCGGCCGGTCATCACCGCAATCCGCGTCGAGAGGTAGACGCTTTCGAACACGGAGTGCGTGACGAAGAGGACCGTCCAGTTCCGTGCTTCCCACAGGCGGAGGAGATCGTCGTTGAGGCGGAAGCGGGTGATCTCGTCGAGCGCGGCGAACGGCTCGTCCATCAGGAGGATCGCGGGATCGGTCGCGAGGGCCCGGGCGATGGAGACGCGCATCTTCATGCCGCCGGAGAGTTCGCGCGGGTAGGCGTCGCGGAAGTCGGCGAGGCCGACGCTTTCGAGCGCGTCCATGACCCGCTCTTCCGCCGCCTTGCGGGTGAGGCCGTTGAGGCGCAGCGGCAGCCACACATTGTCGAACACCCGCGCCCACGGCATCAGCGTCGGCTCCTGGAAGACGAAGCCGACGTCGTTGCCGGCGGCGTCCACCCGGATGTCGCCCTCGGTCGGCGTGTCGAGCCGGGCCACCAGCCGCAGGATGGTGGACTTGCCGCAGCCGGACGGGCCGAGGAGGGACAGGAACTCCCCCTTCGCCACCGAAAGGTCGACGCCCGCCAGCGCCCGCGTCCCGTTGTCGAACGTCTTGCCGACGCCGGCGAGGGTGATGATGGGCATCCGCGCGCCCTTACTGGCCCGTCAGCTCTTTCTTGATGTCGAGGCCGACACCCTTGTTCACGAACTCGAGCGTGTAGATCTTCGTGATGTCGACGCCGGCAGGCACCACGCCGGCCTTCACCATCTTGTCGTGGAAGGAGGCGAACTTCTCGTCCGTCATCGCGCCGATGCCGTCGGTCGCGGCGGTGCCGAATTCGAGAATGTCGAACTCCTGCATGGCGTCGTGCGAGAAGACGAGCTGCTCGTCCGTCATGTCGGGGTTTTCGGCCTGGATCAGCGCGTTGGCGGCAGAATTGTCGCCGTACATGTACTTGTACCAACCCTTGGCGGAGGCATCGACGAAGCACTGCACCACCTCGGGCGAGTTCTCCACCATGTCGGCCATCGTCTCCACCGTGGTGGAGTAGCTGTCGAAGCCATAGTCGGCGAGGAGGAAGATGTTGGGCTTGAAGCCGCCTTCGCGCTCCACCGCGAACGGCTCGGAGGTCACGTAGCCCTGCTGCGCCGACTTGGGGTTGGCGATGAACGGCGCGGGGTTGAACGTGTAGGGCTGCCGCTGGGAAGCCGTGAAGCCGTACTCGTCGATCATCCACTGGTAGTAGGACTGGAAGCCGGGCTCGCCGATGAAGAGCGTCGCGTCCTTCAGGCTCTCGAACGTGTCGAAGCCCTCGCCGGGGTGGCTCATCAGGATCTGCGGCTCCTTCTGGAAGTGCGCCGCGACCACCTTCAGCGGAATGTCCTGCTCGGCGGCGGAGAAGGCCTGGAGAAGGTTGCCGCCCATGTGGAACTGGATGCGGCCGGCCAGCAGCAGCGCGCGGTTGTTCACCTGCGGGCCGCCGGGGACGATGGTGACGTCGAGGCCGCAGGCTTCATAGTCGCCGTCGGCAAGGGCCTGGTAGTAGCCGCCGTGCTCGCCCTGCGGGAGCCAGTTGGTGCCGAAGGTGACCTTGGTGAGGTCCTGCGCGGCGGCGGGCGCGAGCGGGGCGGCAAGTGCGGCGCCGGCCAGCAGCGCAGTGCGGACGATGGCAGTGCGGTTCATGATCGGGTCCCCTCGGTGGCTTGTGGCGGTATGGATAACACCGGCCTATTGCGGTGCAAGGCGCCGCGGTCCGATTGGCGCGGCGGCACACCGTTCGGTGGCCTCGAAAATTAGCAAGACCCATGCCGGTGGCCCCGCCTTCCGGCGGTGGAGGCGGAAGGAACTGCACGATGAAATACCTGACACCCGGCACCATCCGCGCGCCGTTCGCCAATTATGCCCACGGGGTGGAGGTGCCGGCGGGGGCGCGGCTGATCGTCCTGTCCGGCCAGCTCGGCATCGGCCCGGACGAGACGGTGCCCGTGGGCGCCGAGGCGCAGGCGGCGCGGTGCTTTGAGAACATCGCGGCGATCCTCGCCGAAGCGGGGGCCGGGATGGACGCTCTGGTGCGCATCAACGCCTATGTCGCCGGGCGCGAGCACCTTGCCGGCTACATGGCCGCGCGGGACCGATTCGTCGCCGATCCGGCCCCGGCATCGACGCTGATGATCGTCACCGGCTTTGCGCGCGAGGAATTCGTGGTCGAGGTCGAGGCGCTCGCCGCGGTGGTGGCGGACGGCGCCGGGGGTTGACCCGCCTGCGGCCGCGGATCAACACACGGGCGGACACGACGCACGCGACACGCTGACGAGAAAGGCTGCGGCATTGGCTCTCCCTCGACCGTACTGGGCGGACATGACCTCGCCCGATTTCACCGGGGACACCGGCGGTTGGGTCGCCGTCATCCCCACCGCCGCCATCGAGCAGCATGGCCCGCACCTGCCGGTGGGGACAGACACGATCCTGGGCGAAGGCATGGTGAAGACGGTCGTCGAGCGCCTGCCGGCCGACGTGCCGGCGACGTTCCTGCCGATCCAGACCATCGGCAAATCCAACGAGCACATCAGCTACCGCGGCACGCTCACACTCACGTGGGAGACGGCAATCAAGGCGTGGCTGGAGATCGGCGCCAGCGCCGCGCGCGCCGGCATCCGCCGCATCGTCTTCGTCAACTCCCACGGCGGCAACACGTCGATGCTGGACATCGTGACGCGCGAGCTGCGCGTGCGGTTCGACATGCTGGCCGTGTCGACCGCGTGGCTGCGCTTCGGCGACAAGGATCTGATCGACGATCACGAGCGCCACGTCGGCATCCACGGCGGCGCGATCGAGACCGCGCTCGTTCGCCATTTCCGCCCCGAGCTGGTGCGAGACGAGCATATCGCCGACTTCGAGAGCCAGCAGATGAAGCTCGCCGCGGAGCGGACACACCTGCGCGTCCACGGCAAGCACTCGTTCGCGTGGAAATCGGGCGACCTCAACCCGCACGGCGTGGTGGGCAATGCCACCCTTGGCACCGCCGAAATGGGCCGGGAGCTCGCCGAGTATCACGCCGACCGGTTCATCGAGCTCCTGCGCGATGTCGCCACCATCGACCTTTCGGTTCTGAAATAGCCCTGTCGCACGGACAGGTTGCTGCGATGCTGGACGGCGGGCATGGCCTTTGCTTACTGTCGGTCGCATAACAGGCATGCGCTCATAAAGGCGCTTGTTAAGCCAGGAGCACTTGGATGAAACGTATCGTACTTGGCGTAGTCGCGCTGGCGGCTTTCGGGGGCGCAGCGCTCGCGCAGGACGACCCGAAGACGCTCACTTACGCCTTCCAGGGCGAGCTCAAGGGGCTCGATCCCTATTCGCTGAACGAGACCTTCTCGCTCTCGATGCTCGGCAACGTCTACGAAGGGCTGACCCGGCGTGACGGCGACCTCAACATCATTCCGGGCCTCGCCGAGAGCTGGGAAGTGGTCGACCCGACCACCTGGCGCTTCAAGCTGCGCGAAGGCGTGAAATTCCAGAACGGCAACGACTTCACCGCAGACGACGTGGTGTTCTCGGCCGACCGCGTCCGCGCCGAAGGCTCCGACCTCCTGACCCGCATCCCGAGCGATGCCGTGTTCACCGCCGTCGACGACCACACGGTCGAGGTGAAGCTGTCCGCCCCCAACCCGATCCTGCACTACGAGTGGGACACCTGGGGCATCATGGACAAGGAGTGGACCGAGGAGAACGACGCGGTGAAGGTCACCTCCGCGTCCGACGAGAACCCCAACTACGCCGCGCTCCACGCCAACGGCACCGGCCCGTTCAAGGTGGAAAGCCACGAGGTGGGCGTGCGCACCATCTTCACCGCCAACGAGGACTGGTGGAACTGGGACAACAAGGACTTCAACATCGACCGCGTGGTGTTCACGCCGATCGGTCAGGACTCCACCCGCGTCGCCGCGCTCCTGTCGGGTGAGATCGACCTCATCGACCCGGTGCCCGTGCAGGACATTGCCCGCGTCAACGCCAACCCCGGCACCGAGGCGATGACCGGGCCGGAGCTGCGCACCATCTTCCTCGGCTTCGACCAGGACCGCGACGAGCTCACCACGTCCGACATCAAGGGCAAGAACCCCTTCAAGGACGTGAAGGTGCGCAAGGCCTTCTACCAGGCGATCGACATCGAGGCGATCAAGCAGAAGATCATGCGCGACCTCGCCACCCCGGCCGCGCTGATGATCTCGCCGGCGCTGTTCTCCCGCTCCAACGAGTTCGAACGCTTCCCCTACGACCCCGAGGCGGCCAAGGCGCTCCTCACCGAGGCCGGCTATCCCGACGGCTTCACCGTCGGCATGGACTGCCCGAACGACCGCTACGTCAACGACGAGCAGATCTGCCAGGCCGTCGCCGCGATGCTCGCCAAGATCGGCGTGACGATCGACCTCAACGCCCAGCCGAAGTCCCAGTACTTCGCCAAGATTCTGGCGTCGGGCGGCTTCGACACCTCGTTCTACCTGCTCGGCTGGACGCCGGGCTCGTTCGACAGCTGGAACGTGATCTCCAACCTCAACGGCTGCCGCAACGCGGACGGCACCGAGGGCGGCGCCTTCAACCTCGGCAACTACTGCAACCCGAAGGTCGACGAACTGGCGGCGCAGATCCTCGAGGAGAACGACCCGACCAAGCGCGACGACCTGATCGCGCAGGCCTACACGATCCTCAACGAGGACGTGTCGCACATCCCGCTGCACCAGCAGAGCCTCGCCTGGGGCAAGCAGAAGGACGTCAGCGTGATCCAGCGCGCCGACAACCAGCTCATGTTCTACCACGTGAACAAGTAGCAGGGGTCAGGGGCGGCTTCGGCCGCCCCGCCATGATGCCGGGTATTTTCGCAATCCTTTCAGTCGTGAATGTTTTGGTGATGGCGGCCCAGTTTCGCCGCCGGCGGTGTCACCGGGCTCTTCGGCGCAACGGGAGGCCGTTCTGCCATGATCGCCTTCATCATCCGCCGCCTCGTCCAGGCCGTCATCGTGATGGTGGTGGTGTCGCTGATCGCCTTCCTCCTGTTCCGGTTCGTCGGCGATCCGGTGAACCAGATGGTCGGCATCGAGACGACGCCCGAGCAGCGCGAGGCGCTGCGCGAACGGCTCGGCCTCAACGAGCCGATCCTCCTGCAGTTCGCGCGCTTCATCGGCGATGCCGCGCAGGGCGACTTCGGCGTCTCCTACCAGTTCAAGCAGCCGGTCTCCGACCTTCTGGGCTCACGCCTGCCGGCGACGCTGGAGCTTTCCATCGTCTCGGTGATCTTCGCGCTCCTCGTCGGCATCCCGATGGGCGTCTACACCGGCCTCAAGCGCAACTCGTGCGCTGTCCAACGTCTTCCTGTCGGTCTCGCTGATCGGGATCTCGCTGCCGCCCTTCCTCGTCGGCATCCTCCTCATCTTCGTCTTCGCGGTGAACCTCCAGTGGCTGCCCTCGTTCGGGCGCGGCGAGGTGGTGGACCTCGGCTGGTGGACCACGGGCCTGCTCACCGTCTCGGGCCTCAAGGCGCTGATCCTGCCGTCGATCACCCTCGGCCTCTTCCAGATGACGCTCATCATGCGCCTCATCCGCTCCGAGATGCTGGAGGTCCTGCGGGCCGACTACATCCGCTTCGCGCGCGCCCGCGGCCTCACCCGCCGCGCCATCAACTTCGGCCATGCGCTGAAGAACACGCTGGTCCCGGTCATCACCATCACCGGCCTCCAGCTCGGCTCCGTCATCGCCTTCGCGATCATCACCGAGACGGTGTTCCAGTGGCCCGGAATGGGGCTCATGTTCATCCAGGCGGTGCAGAACGTCGATATCCCGATCATGGCCGCCTACCTGATGCTGGTGGCGTTCCTGTTCGTGGTCATCAACCTCCTCGTCGACGTCCTCTACGTGGTCGTCGACCCCCGCATCCGCATCACGGGGCGCGCGGCATGAACGATCCGCACCCCCGAAACCCTCGCTGCCGACGCGCAGGCCAGCGAAGCGGCCGAGATGGTCCGCCCGCGCGGCTTCGTCACCCGCGCGCTGGGGCAGCGACATCGTCTACTCGTTCGTCCGCTCCAAGGTCGCGGTGGTGGCGGCGATCGTCACGCTCACGATCTTCCTCGCGGCCGCCTTCGCGCCATGGGTCGCCCCGCACGACCCGTTCGACCTTGCCTCCCTCTCGCTGATGGACAGCCTCATCCCGCCGATGTGGGAGGAGGGCGGCTCGCCGGACTACATCCTCGGCACCGACGACCAGGGCCGCGACCTTCTCTCCGCCATCCTCTACGGCACGCGCATCTCGCTCGGCGTCGGCTTCGCCGCGGTGGCGTTCGCGGCGGTGCTGGGCATCACGCTCGGCCTCATCGCCGGCTACTCGGGCGGCATCGTCGACACCATCATCATGCGCACCGCCGACGTGCAGCTCACCTTCCCCGCGATCCTCATCGCGCTCCTGATCGACGGGACGGCGCGCGGGCTCTTCCCGAGCCTCACGCGCGAGGACAGCGCCTTCTACGTCCTCGTCCTCTCCATCGGCCTCTCGTTCTGGGTCCAGTACGCGCGCACCGTGCGCGGCTCCACGCTGGTCGAGGCCGGCAAGGAGTACGTCCTCGCCGCCAAGCTCATCGGCCTGCCGACGTGGATGATCATGCTGCGCCACGTCCTCCCCAACGTCCTCGGCCCGGTGCTCGTGATCGCGACCATCAACCTCGCGCTCGCCATCATCACCGAGGCGACGCTCTCCTTCCTCGGCGTCGGCATTCCCTCCACCCAGCCATCGCTCGGCACGCTCATCCGCATCGGGCAGGACTTCCTGTTCTCCGGCGAGTGGTGGATCACGATGTTCCCCGGCGCGATGCTCGCGACGCTGGTGCTCGCCGTGAACCTCCTCGGCGACTGGCTGCGCGACGCACTCAACCCGAGGCTCCGATGACGGTGCGGCTTCTGGATGGCGGGATGGGCGAGGAGCTCTACCGCCGCGTCGGCATGACCGGGCCGGACTGGTCGCCGCTCGTTCCGCTCACCCACTTCGATGCGGTCCGCGACCTCCACGGCGAGTTTCTGGTGGCGGGGGCGGAGGTCATCACCGCGAACACCTACGCGCTCGGCCGCTGGCAGATGAACATGCAGGGCGTCGGCGAGCGCTTCGGCGAGGCCAACCGCGCCGCCGTCGCCGCCGCCGAGGAGGCGCGCGAGATGGCGAACCCCGCCGCGCTCATCGCCGGATCGCTGGGCCCCGTCCGCGCGTCCTACGTTCCTGACGCCGCGCCGCCGCCGGAGGTGATCGAGCAGGAGGTGCTGGAACAGGCGCTGACGCTGGCGCCTTACGTCGACCTCTTCATCTGCGAGACGATGTCGAGTTCCACCGAAGCGATCGCCACCGTGAAGGCCGCGCGCGCGACCGGGCGTCCGGTGTGGGTCGCCTTCACCCTCAACGAGACCGGGCCGCCCTTCGTGCGGAGCGGCGAGCGGCTCGCCGATGCCGTCACCCTCGTCGGCGGCGGGGCGGAGGCGGTGCTCGTCAACTGCACCGCGCCCGAAACGGTCGACATGGCGATCGCGGAGCTGAAGGCCGCTGCCGGCACGCGCCCCTTCGGCGCCTACGCCAACGCCTTCGTGCCGCTCTCGCCGGACGAGGGGTCGGGCGAAACCATCCACCACAGCGGCATCCGCGCCGACATGACGCCGGACGCCTACGCGGCCCACGCGAAGGCGTGGATCGACGCCGGCGCCACCATGGTCGGCGGCTGCTGCGGTGTCCTGCCGGCCCACATCGCCCGCATCCGCGACCACATCAGGGGCCGCCCATGACCGCCGCCACCCCGGTCCTCTCCGTGCGGGATCTCCGCGTCGAATTCCCCACCCGCAAGGGTCTCCTCACCGCAATCGACGGCATTTCGTTCGACGTTGCGCCGGGCGAAGTCCTCGGCGTGGTGGGCGAATCGGGGGCCGGCAAGTCGATCACCGGCACGTCGATCATCGGCCTCCTCGACCCGCCGGGGCGGATCGCCGGCGGCGAGGTCCACCTCCAGGGCGAGCGGATCGACAACCTGTCGCCGGCCGAGATGCGCAAGGTGCGTGGCCGCCGGATCGGCATGGTGTTCCAGGACCCGCTGACCAGCCTCAACCCGCTCTACACCGTCGGCCGCCAGCTGACCGAGACGATCCAGACGCACATGGGCCTCGGCCGGAAGGCTGCGCTCGACCGCGCCGTCGCGCTGCTCGACGAGGTCGGCATCCCGGCCGCCCGCCGCCGGATCGACGCCTACCCGCACCAGTTCTCCGGCGGGATGCGCCAGCGTGTCGTCATCGCCCTCGCGCTCGCCGCCGACCCCGTGCTGGTGATCGCCGACGAGCCGACCACCGCGCTCGACGTTTCCGTCCAGGCGCAGATCATCAACGTGCTGAAGCGCATGTGCTCCGAGCACGGCGCCTCGGTTATGCTCATCACCCACGACATGGGCGTCATCGCCGAGACGGCCGACCGCGTCGCCGTGATGTACGCCGGCCGGATCGCCGAGATCGGCCCGGTGCGCGAGGTCGTCCAGTCGCCGCACCACCCCTATACGGTCGGCCTGATGGGCTCGATCCCCAAGCTCGACCACGACGACCCGCGCCTGCGCCAGATCCCGGGCTCGATGCCGCGGCTCGACCGTATCCCGCCCGGCTGCCCGTTCAACCCGCGCTGCCCGAAGGTGTTCGACCGCTGCCGGGTGCAGCGGCCCGATCTCATCCCGGTCGGCGCGTCCGCCGCCGCCTGCTGGCTCCACGCGCCCGCCGAGGCCGCCGCATGAGCGCCCCGTCCGACGCCGACCTCCTCGTCCGGGTCGAGAACCTGTCGAAGACGTTCGACGTGTCGGCGCCGTGGCTCGACCGCGCGATCGAGCGCCTGCCGCGCCAGTACCTCCACGCGGTGACGGACGTCTCGTTCGCGATCCGCCGGGGCGAGACGTTCGCGCTGGTGGGGGAATCGGGCTCCGGCAAGTCGACCATCGCCAAGGTGGTGGTCGGGCTGATCGGCGCCAACGACGGCGTCGATCACCATCGACGGCGTGACCATGGGGAGCGACACCCGCGCCGTCCGCACCCTGCGCCGCCGGATGCAGATGATCTTCCAGGACCCCTACGCCAGCCTCAATCCACGGATGCGGGTCGACGCCATCGTGTCCGAGCCGATCCGCGCGTTCGGCCTCCACAAGGGCGCGGCGGTGCAGGAGCGCGTCGCGGCGCTGCTGACGGCCGTCGGCCTCGACGCCCGCGACGGCACGAAGTTCCCGCACGAGTTCTCCGGCGGGCAGCGCCAGCGCATCTGCATCGCCCGCGCGCTTGCGTCGGACCCCGCCTTCCTCGTCTGCGACGAGCCGACCTCGCGCGCTCGACGTCTCGGTCCAGGCGCAGATCCTCAACCTGATGCGCGACCTTCAGGAAGAGTTCGGCCTCACCTACCTCTTCATCAGCCACGACCTTGCTGTGGTCCGGCACATGGCAAGCCGCATCGGCGTCCTCTATCTCGGCCGCCTTGCCGAGATCGCGCCGGCCCGCCAGCTCTTCTCCGACCCCCTTCACCCCTACACGCGGATGCTGCTCGACGCGGTGCCGGACCTCAACATGTCCGGCCGCGCCCGCACCCCGGTGACGGGCGAGATTCCCAACCCGATCGACCCGCCGTCCGGCTGCCCCTTCAACCCGCGCTGCCCGCTCGCCAACGACCGCTGCCGGATCGAGGTGCCGCGGCTCCTTCCGGCGGGCGAGGGCGCGGTCGCCTGCCACGCGGTGGAGGAGGGCCGGGCGGCTGCCTGAGCCCGCCTCCCTCCGCCCACGGGATCCAACGCCCGCGCATAAGCGTTGATTGCCCGTGACCCGCCATGCTATCTCCGCGCGCCATGACGCACCGACGACGCCCCGACTGACCTTGGTCCCGCCCAGCCAATCGGCTGCCCGTCCTTCCGTTGTCGAGCGTCCAGTGCCTCCCGATGTGCTTTTGCGGCCAGAAGAGCCGCGCGATTTCCCGTCCGTGGAAACCCTTTACAGCGTCGCGTTCGGCCCCGGCCGCTTCACACGCACGGCCTACCGGCTGCGCGGGGACGACCCGCACGACACGTCCGTGAGCTTCGTTGCGGAGCGGCGGGGCCTTGTGATCGGCGCGATCCGGCAGAGCCGCGTGCGCGTCGGCGTGGCGCCGGTCTACCTTCTCGGCCCGCTCGCCGTCGCGGAAACCGCGGCCAAGCAGGGCATCGGCCGCGCGCTGCTCATCCGCACGATCGAGGCGGCACGGGCCACCATCGCGGACGCCATCGTCCTCGTCGGCGATCCGCCCTTCTACGGCCCGTCAGGCTTCGACCCTGCGGCGCACCTCGTGACGCTGCCCGGCCCGGTGGAGAAGCACCGTCTTCTGATGCTGCTGCTGAAGCGCCCGGTCAGCGGGATGATGACCGGCGAGAGCTGGTAGGGCCGCCGGTCAGCGGCCCTCGCGCCACCACGTGCCGGAGACCGCGGCGAGCAGGATCGCGAGGCCGAGGAAGCCCGCGAAGAGCGGCGTCCTGTCGATGCCGACGAGTTCGCTCGCGCCGGAGCGTTTGAGGCCCAGCCAGTCGCCGCCCGCCATCGCCCGGCCCGGGTCGCGCAGGAGGACGCGCGGTGCGCCTTCCCCGGCGCGCGACGCGGCGGACCGAGCCGCGCGTGGCTGCCGCGAGCGGCTCCAGCGCCTCGGTGTCGGAGCGCAGGTCCTGCGCCTCCAGCGGGTTGGCGGGGCCGACGTGGCCGAGCGCGGTCAGCGTGCCGTCGGTGGCGCGGTAGAGGCCCATGTCGGCGGCCTCGATGGTCGCGTGCCAGAGGCCTGGCGCGGCTTCGGTGAGCGCGATCTCGGTCTCCTCGCCGGACGGGTCGGTGAGGGTGACGGGCTCGGCGGCTTCCGAAAGGGTCTGCCGCTCGATCATCAGCGTCCCGGGGCCCGTGATGAGCCGCAGCGCTTCTTCCTCGAGCTCCGGCTCCTTCATCAGCCAGTGCGACAGGCGGCGCAGGAGCTGGACGTGCGGGCCGCCGCCGTCATAGCCGCGCGCCCAGAGCCAGATGTGGTCAGACAGCATCATCGCGACGCGGCCCTCGCCCTCGCGAGAAAGGACGACGAGCGGCGCGCCGTCGGCGCCGGTCATCACCGTCTCGCCGCCGAGCTGGACCGTATCGATCTGGCGGAACCAGCGGCTCCAGGTCGGGTCTTCCGCCTCGTCGCCGGGGAGGTCGCGCGTCACGGGGTGGCGCTCGCCGCGCTCGGAGACTTCCGGCCGGAACGGCTTTTCCACCACCTCGCCGGTGGGGGCGGCGGGGAGCGCGACGCCGAGCGGGGTGTTGTAGACCGAGCGGTTGCCCGCATAGTCCGGCCCCGCCGCGATCAGCACCGCGCCGCCGTTGAGGACGTACTGGGCGATGTT
The DNA here is from genome assembly GCA_963704595.1 of uncultured Alphaproteobacteria bacterium. Lineage (GTDB taxonomy): Bacteria > Pseudomonadota > Alphaproteobacteria > Rhizobiales > Amorphaceae > Acuticoccus. The sequence goes on along the minus strand of OY969922.1, from coordinate 3,289,934 downwards.
GTCGAAGTAGAGCGCGGGGAGGACGTTGCGGCGCTGGTAGCGGTCGAAGACGATGAGGTCGAACTCGTCGATCTTCTGGCTGAACAGCTCGCGCGTCGGGAAGGCGATCAGCGACAGCTCGTTGATCGGCGTGCCGTCCTGCTTCTCCGGCGGCCGCAGGATGGTGAAGTGGACGAGGTCCACCGCAGCGTCAGACTTCAGGAGGTTGCGCCAGGTGCGCTCGCCCGCGTGCGGTTCGCCGGAGACGAGAAGGACGCGCAGATTCTCGCGCACGCCCTCGACGATCGCGACGGCGGTGTTGTTGACGGCGGTGAGCTCGCCCTCGACGGCGGCCACCTCGAACTGGAAGAAATTGTCGCCGCCATGGTTGATCGGGGCGGCGATCGTCACGTCCTCGCCGATGCTGACGACGCGCTGCTCGGTCTCCACATCGTCGACCTTGACGGTGAGCGCCACGTCCTCGCCCTCGGCGGCGCCGTCCTCGACGCGCACGACGATGGTCTGCGTGCTGTCGACGAGGCCGAAGCGTGGCGCGGCGACGATTTCGACGCGGCGGTCGCGCTCGTCTGGCGAGCCGGTGACGAGGGCGTGGATCGGCGCGTCGAACGGCGCGGCGGCGGGAATGTCGTGGACCTGTCCGTCGGTGATGAGGACGGCGCCGGCGATCCGGTCGGGCGGCACGTCGGACAGAAGGTCGTTGAGGGGGTCGAAGAGGATGGTGCCGTCGCGGTCGGGCGCGGGGCGGTCGACGGTGACGGTGCGCACGTCGAGGCCCGGCGTGGCCTCGAGCCGCTCAAGCATCGAGGCGGCGAGGGCGTCGGCATCGGCGGCGCGGCCGGCGGCGCGCTGGCTCTGGCTGCGGTCGACCACCACGGCGACGACGCCGTCGAGCGGCTCGCGCACCTCGCTCTGAAGCGCGGGGTTGAGGAGGGCGAGCGCGAAGGCGGCGACCGCGAGGAGGCGCACCAGCGAGCCGCGGACGCGCCGTGCGATGCCGACCGCACACAGGATCACGCCGACCGCGGCGAAGATCGCGACCGCGGCGACACGGGATGAACGGAGCGAAGGTGAAGGCGGTGTTCATTGGCCGAGCCGCTCCAGAAGCGCCGGGATGTGGACCTGATCGGCCTTGTAGTTACCGGTCATCGTGTAGAGGGCGATGTTGACGCCCGAGCGGACCGCCATCTCGCGCTGGTACGGATCGTTGGGGACGGTGGGGAACATGTAGGCTCCGTCGGACGACATCGCCCACGCGCCCGCGAGATCGTTCGCGGTGATGAGGATGGGCGAGACCGAATCGCCCGCGCGCGCGGGACGGTCGCCCTCCGCGGCACCGGCGAGCTGCTCGACCCACATCGGGCTGCCGGACCAGCGGCCCGGAAATTCTTGCAACAGATAGAACGTCTTGGTGAGGACGTGATCCTGCGGGACGGGTTCCAGCGCCGGGATGTCGAGACCGTCGAGGATGCGGCGGAGCGCCTGCGTCGCGCCGGTGGGGCTGTCGCTGATCGCGGCGCCGGCCTGGTCGCGCGTGTCGAACAGGATGGTGCCGCCGTTCTTCATGTAGGCGTCGACCTTGGCGATCGCGCCGTCGGACGGGCGCTCGGCGGCGGCGTCGATCGGCCAGTAGAGGAGCGGGAAGAAGGCGAGGTCGTCGGTCTCGATGTTGACCGCCATCGGCGCGGCGGGTTCGACCGCGGTGCGGCGGGTGAGCTCCAGCGACAGGCCGGTGAGGCCTGCCTCGCTGATCCGGTCGAGCGCCGCGTTGCCGGTGGCGACATAGCCGAGCCGGGTGTTGAGCGAGGCTTCCATCGCGAAGCGGATCGCAGCCTCGCTGTCCGCCGGCCGATCGCCCTCCGCCGGGGCGGGCGCGGCGCTTTCAGCCTCGGGAGCGGTCTGCGCGCGTGCCTCCGGCGCCGCGGAGAGCGCGGCGGCGAACGCGAGCACCGCGATGCCGGCGACGGCGCGGCGGCGGAACGCGCCCATCAGGAAGAGGAGGGCGGCGGCGTCCACGAGCAGGAGGAGGGCGCCGCGCGGTGAGGAGCGGGCCGCGCAGCTCCCGAGGCCCCTCGGTGGTGAAGGGGAACACGCCGGCGCCTTCGAACGTGGTGGGGTCGAGCGCCTCGAGCCGCTCGCCGTCGGCGAGGACGTTGATGGCGCGGAAGGCACCGTCGGCGCCGTAGAGGCCGGGCGGGTGGCGCGGGCCGATCTCCGCCGCGCCTGCGGGCAGGGGCTCGACCATCGGGCCGGGCGGGACGAGGCGGCCGAGGCCGTCGAGCATCCGGTAGGGCGGCAGCGCGGGGCCGGTCTCTGAGGAGGGGCCGAACGCCGTCGAAAGGTCGACGACGCGGCGCAGCATCTCGACGAAGCTCGCCGACAGAGGCAGCGTCGACCAGGAGGTGTCGGCCGTGACGTGGAAGAACACCACAGCGCCCGCGCCGACGGAGCGGCCGGTGACGAAGGGCGTGCCGTCGGCGAGCGAGGCCCATGTCCGCTCCGTCACCGCGATCGAGGGTTCCGCGAGGAGCTGGCGGTTGACGGTGACGTCGGTCGGCACCGGGAGGCCGGCGAACGGGCCGCTCTCGTTGAAGTCGGCCAGCGGCTGCGGGTCGTTCCACGACAGCGTTCCGCCCAGCGTCCGCGCGCCCTCGCGCATCGCGACGGGGACGAGGTCGTCCATCCCGTCCGCGGTGCGGGGGCCGGCGAAGCGCACCAGCACGCCGCCGGCGTTGATCCAGCGGGCGAGTGCGTCCTGCGTCGACGGCAGGAGGTTGCCGACGTCGGTCATCATGATGACGGAGGTGCCGGCGTCGATGAGCTCGTCGACCGCGGTGGGAAGGTCGCGGGCGGAGGGTTCGCGCAGGTCCGACGAGGGTTCGAGCGCTGCGCGCAGGAAGTGGAGCGGCGACAGGAGCGGCTGCGCGAGGTCCACCGAGCCGCCGGAGATGAGGCCGACGGTGCGGCGGCGGAAGCGCTCGTCGAGCAGGCGGACGGCAGCCGTGTTGCGTGCGCCGCCGATCGTGATCCGCACCGCGTCGTTGCGGAGTTCCGTCGGGAGTTCGAGCGTGGCGACGGCGGTGGTGGCGCCGATCTCGAACGGGGCGTCGCCCTCGGCCAGCGTGAAGCCCTTGGCGTCGAGAACGCTGACGCTGCGGGGGAAGCCGCCGGGGTTGGCGTCGGCGGTGAGGGTCACGTTCATGCCGTCCGCCGTGCTTTCCACGGCCGAGACGCCGATGATCCGCCCCGCCTCGGCGGCGAAGATCCGCACCGGCGTGGCGCTGGCGCCTTCGAGCGCTGCGAAGAAGGCGGCGTCGGCCTCAGCGTCGCCGGCGAGACCGTCGGTCAGCCACACGGCGCCGCCGAATTCGGTTTCGGCAAGGCGCGGGGCGAGGGCGCCGCGGGCGGCGCGCCACGGGTTGGGGGCGAGGCTGCGCAGCGCCTCGCGTGCGGCGGCGGCATCGACGGCATTGAGCGGCGCGTCGGCGTTGGAGGTCGGCAGGACGACGATGGTGCCGGGCGGCGGCCTCGGCCTGGTTGACGAGGCGCTCGGCGCGGTCGAGCCGCTCGTCCCAGTCGTCAGCCGCGGCGAATGTATCGTCGATCGCGACGAGGAGCGGGCCGTCGCCCATGGGCGCGGCGGCTTCCGGCCGCAGGATCGGCTGGGCGAGCGCGATGATGACGAGCGCCGCCAGCGACGAGGCGGATCAGCATCAGCCACCAGGGCGTGCGCGAGGGCGTCTCGTCGCGCTTCATCAGGCGCATCAGGAGGCGCGTGGGCGCGAACGCGATGTCCTGCGGCCGCGGCGGTGTCGCGCGCAGGAGCCACCACAGGACGGGCAAGGCAAGGAGCGCCCAGAGGACGGCCGGTGCGCCGAAGGCGAGAGCGGTCATCTCAAATTCCCCATGCGGCTCCGTCCGGCGCACTGCGCCAGCCGGCCCTGATACTGTGGTCGCAGATGCAACCCCTGATTACAACGGCTCATGCCGGTCGGTCGTCTCCGGAGAGCGCGGCCCGGAGGGCGAGCAGCGCCGGTGCGGCGGACGCATCGGTGTGGTGGACGATGAGGCTGGAGCCGAGCCGCCGTGCCTGCGCGGCAAGCTCCGCCTTGTGCGCGGCGAGGGTGTCCCGATAGCCGCTCGCCCACGCCTCGGCCTTGCCGACGAGGAAGGCGAGGCCCGATTCGGGGTCCACGAACCGGGTGCGGCCGCCGAACGGGAAGCGCTCCTCCACCGGGTCGAGCACCTGGACGATGTGGGTGCGCGCGCCGCGGGCCGCCAGTGTCGTGAAGACCTCGGCCCACTCGTCGAGCGGATCGAGGAAGTCGCCGATCAGCACCACGTCGGAGTTGCGGCGGATGGCGCCGAGGGCGGGGCGGGCGGCGTTGCCGTCCACCTCCATCAGGTTCTCGGCGATCCGGTCGGCGGCGTTGCGGCGGGCGCCGGGGGGCGGGCCGCCCAGGAGGCCGATCCGCTCGCCGCCGCGGCCGAGAAGGTCGGCGAGCGCCAGAAGGAGCACGACGGCGCGCGCCTCCTTCGACGCGGTCGCAAGGTTGGACTTCGCACGCATCGAGGCGGTGCGGTCGACCCACAGGAGGACGGTGTGCGCGGCTTCCCACTCGCGCTCGCGCACGAGGAGGGCGTCGTCGCGCGCGGAGCGGCGCCAGTCGATCCGCCGGGCGGGTTCGCCGAAGTCGAACGGGCGGAACTGCCAGAACGTCTCGCCCGTGCCCGCGCGGCGCCGGCCGTGCCAGCCGGCCGCCACGGAGGCCGCGACGCGCCGTGCCTCGACGAGGAGGTCGGGCAGGTTCGCTGCCGCTTCCTTGGCGGCGAGCATCGCGACTTCGGGGGCGGCGCCGGTGTCCTGTTCCGGGCCCGCGCGGCGGCCGAACATGGCTACAGCCTCGCCGCGAGTTCGGCGATGATGGCCTTGATCGTGCGTCCTTCGGCCCGTGCGCCGTAGGTGAGCGCCATGCGGTGCTGGAGGACGGGCTCTGCGAGCGCCGCGACATCCTCGCGCGAGGGCGCGAGGCGGCCGTCGAGGAGTGCGCGGGCGCGGGTCGCCAGCATCAGCGCCTGGCTGGCGCGGGGGCCGGGGCCCCATGCGATCTGGCCGGCGAACGCTGCGTCCTCGTCGGGCCGTGCGCTGCGTACCAGGTCGAGGATCGCCTCGACGACGCTTTCGCCGACCGGCAGCCGGCGCACCAGCGCCTGGAGGCCCATCAGCTCGTCGCGCGTGAGGACGGGGCGGGCGGCGGCGCCCTCCATGCCGGTGGTGTCGAAGAGGATGCGCCGCTCTGCGTCACGGTCGGGGTATTCGACGTCGATCTGCATCAGGAAGCGGTCGAGCTGGGCTTCGGGCAGCGGGTAGGTGCCTTCCTGCTCCAGCGGGTTCTGCGTGGCGAGGACGTGGAACGGCGTCGGCAGCATGTGCGGCTGGCCGGCGATGGTCACGAAGCCTTCCTGCATCGCCTGCAGCAGCGCGGACTGCGTGCGCGGTGAGGCGCGGTTGATCTCGTCCGCCATGAGGAGCTGGGCGAAGATCGGCCCCTGGATGAAGCGGAACGCCCGCTCGCCGGTCGCGGCCTGTTCCAGGACTTCGGCGCCGAGGATGTCGGACGGCATCAGGTCGGGCGTGAACTGGATGCGCCGCTCCTCGAGGCCGAGGACGGTGCCGAGCGTCGCGACGAGCTTGGTCTTGGCAAGGCCGGGCAGGCCGACCAGCAGCGCATGGCCGCCGCACAGGACCGCGATCAGCGAGCGTTCCACGACGTCGCTCTGGCCGAAGATGAGGCGGTCCACCTCTGCCTTCGCCTGGCCGAGGCGGTCGACGGCCACCTCCGCGTCAGCGGCGAGCGCCTCGTCGTTGCGCTCCAGGAGCACGGATTCGTTCATCAAGCATCCCTCCGAGAGCCCGGTCGGGGGCCATCTCCGGGCCAGTAAAAGCAAGGGTCGCACCGGCGTCGCCTAACCATTTGTCCATGGTTTGGCGTGCGCTTAGGGGCGCACTACGTCGTGTTCGGTGTAGGGTCGCCGATCGCGGCGGCGGATGCAACGGGAGGGGACACGGATTGACTGGTGCCGACGGGGCGGACGCCCATGCGCAAGGCAGGCTCGCAAATCTCCTCGCCCACGCTGGCGAACTGAAGGGCGGCGCAGCCCCGGTTCACCTGTGGGATCCGCCCCATTGCGGCGCCATTCCGATGCGCATCGATGCCGGCGGAACGTGGCACTACAACGGCTCGCCGATCGAGCGGCCGGCGATGGTGCGGCTGTTTGCCTCCGTCCTCCGCAAGGAGCCCGACGGCTCGATCGTCCTTGTGACCCCGGTCGAGAAGGTCGAGATCGAGGTGGAGGACGCGCCGTTCCAGGCCGTCGAGATGGCCGTGGAGGGTGAGGGCGAGGACGCCGCCATCACCTTGCGCACCAACATCGGCGACGTGGTGAAGGTGGGTGGGGAGCATCCCCTCCGCCTCGCGGTCGACGATGGCGGCGGCTTCGTGCCCTACGTGACGGTGCGCGGCGGGCTGGAGGCGCGCTTCACCCGGGCGCTGGCGCTGGAGCTTGCCGGCGAGATCGTCAGCCACGAGGGGCGCGAAGGCATCTTCAGCGGCGGCGCCTTCTTCCCCGTGTCCGCCTGATGCGCGCCGACATCGCCCCCGGCGGCCCGCCCTCGATCGACGTGCTGCCCGCCGACCATGCCAATTCGGTGATCGCTGAGATCGCTGAGAGAGCGGCGCGCCTGCTGCCGCCCGATGCCGCACCCGACACCAGCAACGTGCCGCACGGCGACCATGTGCTGAACCCCGCCTTCGCCGGAACCGGCCGCGCGCCGCGTGCCGCGGCCGTGCTGATCGCGCTCGGGCAGGATGCGGCGGACGGCTCGCCCGTGATGCTCCTCACCGAGCGGGCGGGGCACCTCTCCAGCCACGCCGGGCAGGTCGCGCTCCCCGGCGGCAAGATCGAGCGCGACGAGAGGCCGGCCGAGACGGCGCTGCGCGAAGCGCACGAGGAGATCGACCTCCACCCCGAGGCCGTCACCGTGCTCGGCGTCGCCGAGCCCTATCTCACCCGCACAGGCTTCGTGGTCGTGCCGGTTCTCGGCCTCCTCAGCCGCGCTGCGACACTGACGCCGGACCCCGGAGAGGTGGCGTCGGTCTTCACCGCGCCTTATCAACAGGTCATGACCCTCGCCAATCACCGCGAGGTCCGCGTCACCCGCGACGGGCTGGAGCGGACCTACTTCGAGGTCATGTCCGGCTCACGCCGCATCTGGGGCGTGACCGCCGGGATCCTTCGCCTCATGCACGGGAAGCTCTACGGACCATGATCCGCGTCATCATCACACAGATCGTACTGTTCCTGCTGCCGTTCCTGGCATTCTTCGTCTACCGGGTCGCCACCGAGGGGTGGACCGGCGCGCGCGTCGCAGGCTTCGGCCGGGCGACGTTCTACCTCATCATTGCGGGCGGGGCGCTCGTCGTCGCGGGGTTCATCGCGTTCGCGATCCTGGGCGGGCAGGACCAGGGCGTCTACGTTCCCGCGCAGTACCGTGACGGCAAGCTCGTGCCCGGCGAATTCCGCCCGATCACGCCTGACGCGCCCGTCCGGGAATAGTCCGACCGGCGCACGGCAATTCCGTTGATCCGTCACGATCCCGCTCTTATTGTTTCGCAAGCATTCAGACAACCGTTGCGATAGTACCGCGGGGGCATGCGAATATGTCGCTCGCCCTGCGGTGCGCCGCGCCGGGCAGAATTGCTAGAAACGGGTTTTGGCACATGAAAGAGTTTGCGCTTTCAACGTTCTGGCTGAACGGCGGGCCGCTGCGCAGCCTCCTGAAGGTGCTCAACCGTGAGGGCGAGGCGCGCGTGGTCGGCGGGGCGGTGCGCAACAGCGTGCTCGGCTTCCCGCCCGGCGACATCGACATCGCGACGGATCTTTCGCCCGAGAGGGTCGAGCGCGCCAGCCAGCGCGCGGGCTTCGCGGTCCACCGCACGGGCATCGCCCACGGCACCCTCACCATCGTCGCCGACGGCCAGCCCTTCGAGGTCACCACCCTGCGCGAAGACGTCGAGACCGACGGCCGCCATGCCGTCGTCCGCTTCACCGACAGCTGGGAGATGGACGCCCGCCGGCGCGACTTCACCATGAACGCGCTCTACGTCGACGCGAACGGCAACGGCATCGACTATGTCGGCGGTTACAAGGATTGCCTCGACCAGCGTGTCCGCTTCATCGGCGACCCCAGCGCCCGGATCCTCGAGGATCACCTCCGCATCCTGCGCTTCTTCCGTTTCCACGCCAGCTACGGCAAGGGCGTGCCCGACGTGGAGGGCCTCGCTGCCGTCCGCCAGCACAAGGCGGCCATCGCGACGCTGCCGGTCGAGCGCGTCACCCACGAGATGATGCGCCTCCTCAAGGCGCCCGGCGCTGCCGACGTGATGGACGAGATCGCGGCGGAGGACATTCTGGCGCCGTTCTTCCCCGAACGCCCGGCGGCGGACTGCTACCGCGCGCTCTGCGCGGCCGAGCGCAAGACCGGCCGGCCGCTCAGCGAGACACTCGCCTTCCTCTCGCTCGTCCGGTTCGACGGCGAGGCGTTCGACGCGCTCGCCACCCGCCTCAAGCTCTCCCGCCGGATGCGCGGGCGGGGCCTTGCCGCAGTCGCCGCGGCGCGCGAGATGCCGCCGCGCTCCGTCCCCCACGTGCGCGCGCTCCTCTACGAACACGGCGCGGAGGCGTTCACCGACGGGCTGATCGTGGCGCTCGCCACCGGCGCCGACGTGATCGACGTGCCGACGCTCCTCACCGAGGCGCGCAAGTGGGCGCGGCCGCGCTTCCCCGTCGGCGGTCACGACCTGATGGAGCAGGGCGGCACGGGCGGCGCCGAACTCGGCGAGCGCCTCCGCCGGCTCGAACGGATGTGGCGCGACAGCGACTTTTCGCTGAGCCGCCACGCGCTTCTGGCGCTCGACCGCGAGATGCTGGCCACCGAGGAGCGCTGAAACGCGCCGCTGCCGGGCACTCAACCTTTGACCTTCGGCGGCCAGTGTGTGACGAGGATGGCCGCCGCCGGACGAGGCGGTTTTTCTGCCGTTCTGCCAGGTGCCTTTCCCATGACCGCGATTTCCTTGGACGACATCCCGCCCGAATGCATCGTCAAGCAGGGGGCGGACTGGATGCTGGTCGCGCCGATCCCGGATGCGCTCGCCGGTGCCGCGGCCCGATATTCCGTCGCCCAGCGCGCCACGCTGAACCGCATCGTCGGCAAGCCGGAGGTGCGGCAGGAACTCCTCGGCAATCGCATCCGGCAGGACCGCGCGTGCATCGCGATCGTCGACGGGCAGATCGCCGGGCTGATCTCCTACCGGATGGACAACGAAGGCTCGGTCTGGCCCGATCCCGCCCGGTACCGCGCCCATTTCGGTGCGCTCGGCGGGTCGGCGCGATACCTTCTCACCCAGGCGACGCTGCGGCGCGGCAACCCGGACGAACTCTATCTCGAAGGTTTCAAGGTCGACGAGATCGCCCGCGGCCGGGGGATCGGCAAGTCGCTCCTCAACTGGCTCGGCACCGAAGTCGTCCGGCGCGGCAAGAAGGCGTGGCTCACCGAGGCGAGCGCCACGGCGGACGCTGCGATCTACGTCTACAAGTCAGTCGGCGCCGAGATCGTGAAAACCATCTCTCTCGGGCCGCTCGGCTACGTGTTCGACAGGCACAGGATCGTGGTCATGCGCTGGACCCCGCCCGCCGACAAGGCCCGTGAAGTAACACAAAAATTGGCCGCAATTTTCGCGTGATTTAGACGACGATGTCCGAATTCACGCATGGGGAACGCATTGCACCGGCGGCTTGATGACCAATATTCATCGTCCACCACAACAGGGTGCGGTGAACGCCAATGAACTATTTCAAGACGGCTTTGCTGCTGGCCGGCATGACGGCGGTCTTCATGGGGGTCGGCGCCGTGATCGGCGGCCAGCAGGGAATGCTGATCGCCCTCGGCGTCGCCGTCGTCATGAACGCGCTGTCCTACTGGAACTCCGACAAGCTCGTCCTCAAGATGCACCAGGCGCGGGAGGTCGACGAGCGGACCGCGCCCGAATATTACGGCATCGTGCGCGAACTTGCGACGCGGGCGCAGCTTCCGATGCCGCGCGTCTTCATCCTCGACGAGGACCAGCCCAACGCGTTCGCCACCGGCCGCAACCCGGACAATGCGGCCGTCGCGGCCACGCGCGGCCTCCTCAAGCTGATGACGCGCGAGGAGGTGGCCGGCGTGATGGCGCATGAGCTCGCGCACATCAAGAATCGTGACACGCTCATCATGACCATCACCGCGACGATGGCGGGCGCGATCTCGATGCTGTCGAATTTCGCGTTCCTGTTCGGCCGCAACCGCAACAACCCGCTCGGCATCATCGGGGTGATTCTTGCCATGATCGTCGCCCCGCTCGCGGCGATGATGGTGCAGATGGCGATCAGCCGGACGCGTGAATATTCCGCCGACCGGCTCGGCGGCGAGATCTGCGGCCAGCCGATGTGGCTCGCCGGCGCCCTTGCCAAACTGGAGCGCGGCAGGCAGATCCCCAACGACGAAGCAGAGGCCGTCCCGGCGACGGCGCACATGTTCATCATCAACCCCTTGTCCGGCGCCCGGATGGATAGTTTGTTTTCCACACACCCCAACACGCAGAATCGCATCGAAAAATTGCGTGAATACGCGGCAGAGATCGGCGGCAGTCCGGCTTCGCTGAACACGCCTGCAGGACCGTGGAACCGCGGCACGACGTCCAGAGCCCAGAAGCGGCGCGGACCTTGGGCATAGCGCCCGCGACGCGGCGCGCACCCGGCGCCCGGAAACCAGGCCCGAGGCGCGCCCCGCGTGCCGTGGGCGGCGACCCGCGCCGCGTCGCGGCCGAGATGGTCCATGCCGTCTGCGAGGAGGAAGTGCCGCTGTCGGCCGTCCTCGAAGGCGGCGGCGACAGCGGCCTTTCGGGGCCCGACCAGTCGCTCGCCCGCGCGATCGTGCGCACCACGGTCCGCCGCCGGGGCGACATCGACCACATCCTCGGCGCGCTGATGGACCGGAAGCTGCCGAAGAAGGCCGCGATGGTCCGCTCGGTCCTGCGCATCTCCGCCGCGCAACTCCTCTTCATGCGCCAGGCCGACCATGCCGCCGTCAACGTCGCCGTCGACCTCCTGAAGTCGGACGGTTCCACCGGCGGCTTCGCGGGGCTCGCCAACGCCGTGCTGCGCCGTCTCACCCGCGAGCGGGAGGATCTGATCGCGGCGCTGCCGGTGGACGCCAACACGCCCGGCTGGCTCTACAGCCGCTGGGTCGAAGCCTACGGCGCCGAGGCTGCCGAAGGCATGGCCGCTATCCACCGCACCGAGCCGCCGCTCGACCTCGCGCTCGCACCCGGCGCCACGCCGCCGCCCGGCGCCGTGGCGCTTCCCACCGGCGGTGTCCGCCTCGCCGCCGCCTCCGCCGTGGAGCAGCTCGAAGGCTACGCCGACGGCGGCTGGTGGGTGCAGGACGTCGCCGCGCAGCTTCCCGCCCGTCTCCTCGGCGACGTGGCGGGCAAGCACGTGCTCGACATGTGCGCAGCCCCCGGGGGCAAGACGATGCAGCTCGCCGCGGCGGGCGCCCGTGTCACCGCCGTGGAGGTCGACGCCGGTCGCGCGGAACGCCTGCGCGCCAACCTCGCCCGCACCGGCTTCGGCGACAGGGTGGAGGTCCGCGTCGCCGACGCCGCCGACATCGAGGGGAGCTACGATGCCGTGCTCCTCGATGCGCCGTGCTCCTCGACGGGGACGCTGCGCCGCCAGCCCGACGTCGCATGGTCGAAGACGCCGAAGGATATCGGCTCCGTCGCCCGCACCCAGCGCGCGCTGCTTGCCCATGCCGCGACGCTGGTGAAGCCCGGCGGCACGCTCGTCTTCGCAACCTGCTCGCTGGAGTGGCACGAGGGCGAGGCCCATCTCGGCTTCGCCCGGCGCGAGCTTCCCGAACTGACCCTCGACCCGATCACCGAGGCGGACGGGATGGCGCACGCGTTCGCCACCGAAGCGGGCTCGCTGCGCACGCTCACGCACCTGCCGGTCCCGCAAACCGACGGCCTCGCCGGCCTCGACGGGTTCTTCGCGGCCCGCTTCGTGAGACAATAGCGAACACCTTGCGCCGCCCCCCGTTGCGGAGCGGCGCGTTGGCGGCGAAAAGGTCGTCCATGATCGAGCCGTTCGACCGACCCATTCCTCCCTCGATGGACCGTTGATGCGCCGCGCCCGACGGACCCATGTGACGCTGCCTGCGCTGGCCGGGCGCGCCGTGCGCCGCTGCGGCGCGGGCCTAGGCGCCCGCGCGGGCGCCGTCCTGTGGCGGCGCACCCACTCGGTGCCGCCGCAGCGCATTCTGTTCGCGCCCGAGAGCCTTGCGGAGTGCGACGCCGCGCAGTCGAGCGACATCTACGCCGGCGTCTTCAACCTTGCCGGCGAAACGGTGGACACCGCCGGCGGCTCGCCCTTCGCCGTCGCCGCGCCCAGCGAGGCCTGGGCGCGCGCCCTCCACAGCTTCACCTGGCTCGTCCACCTCGAGGCGACGGCCTCGCCGCTGTCGTCCTCCAACGCCCGCGCGCTGGTGGAGGAGTGGATGACCTCGCGCACCAGCACCGGCCCGATAGCGCAGGAGCCTGCCGTCACCGCCGCGCGCCTCACCGCCTTTCTCGTCGAATCGCCGCTGCTCCTTTCGGGCGCCGACGACACCTTCCGGGCCGACTTCCTGCGTGCCATCGGCCGCCACATGCGCAAGCTGGAGCGCGCGGCGGCGACGCTGACCCCGTCGATCGTCAAGGCCGAGGTGCTGATCGCGCTCGCCCTCGCCGGAACCGTGATCGCGGACGAGACCAGGCTTCAGAAGAGCGCCCTCGGCGGCCTCGCCGAAACGCTGGAAGCGCAGATCCTCCCGGACGGCGGCCACGCCTCCCGCAGCCCGCAGGCGCTGGCACGGCTCCTCACCACGCTCATTCCGCTGCGTGAGGCACTCCTGCGGCGCCAGCAGCCGGTGCCGCCGCCCATCAACAGCGCCATCGACCGGATGCTGCCGATGCTGCGCTTCTTCCAGCACGCCGACGGCACGCTCGCCTCCTTCCACGGCGGTGAACCGACGCCCGGACACACCCTCGAAGCCATCGAAAGCTTCGACGAGGTGCGCGGCCGGCCCACCGACAACGCGCGCTACAGCGGCTTCCAGCGGATGGACGCGGGACGCGCCGTGGTCCTGTTCGACACCGGGACCGTCCCGCCGCCGGAGTTTGCGCAGGACGCCTGCGCCAGCGCGCTCTCCTTCGAGTATTCGCACGAGGGCGTCACCCTCGTCGGCAACTGCGGCGCGCTGGGGCTTGCCCGGCCCGAGTGGTCTCGCGCTTCCCGCGCAACCGCCGCGCACTCGACGCTGACGCTCGCGAACCGTTCCTCCGCCCGCATCCTTGGCCTCTGGCCGTTGACGCGGGTGTTCGGCAACGCGCTGTTCGGCGGGCCGCGCAAGGTGGAGATGACGCGCGAGGCGCTGGCCGCAACGGCGAGCCACGACGGCTACCACAGCGCCTTCGGGGTCACCCACGAGCGCACGATGGTCCTCGCCGGCGACGGCCTGTACCTTGAAGGCACCGATCGGCTGATCGGCCACGACAGGCTGGCGGGCGCGAAGTTCGCCGTCCGGTTCCACCTCGGCGCCGGCATCCGCGTCCGGCTCGACAAGCCGCGCCGCAACGCGATGCTACACTTGGAAGACGGCTCGATCTGGCTCTTCACCCTCGACAAGGGGCCGGGGCTGACGCTGGAGGAAAGCGTCGTCCTCACCGCCCAGCGCAGACTGCGCCGGACTGCACAGGTGGTCATCGCCGGCAACACGTTGACCGACGATACGATCCGCTGGCACATCGCCCGTCATGCCGAGCCGCTCGACGCGGACGCCACCGACGACGACGACACCTGACACTCACCAGACTCAAGGCCATCTCCCCATGACGAATGCCGCGCCGGTCCGCCGCGCCCTTCTCTCCGTCTCCGACAAGGCGGGCCTCGACGCGTTCGCCGCGCGGCTCGAAGCCCTCGGCATCGAACTCGTCAGCACCGGCGGCACCGCGAAGGCGATGCGCGACGCCGGCCGCAAGGTCACGGACGTCGACACGCTGACCGGCTTCCCCGAAATGCTCGACGGCCGTGTGAAGACGCTGCATCCCGCGATCCACGGCGGCCTCCTCGCCAACCTCGACGAGCCGTCCCACCGCGAGGCGCTGGACGGCGCCGGCATCGCCCCCATCGGCCTGGTGGTGAGCAACCTCTACCCGTTCGAGGCCGCCATCGCCGCCGGCAAGGCGCCCGCCGAGCTGGTGGAAACCATCGATGTCGGCGGCCCCTCGATGACCCGCGCCGCGGCAAAGAACTTCGCCCACGTCGCCATCGTGGTCGACACCGACGACTACGGCGTGGTCGCCGATGCGCTCGAAGCCAACAACGGCACCGTGCCGCTGGCGCTCCGCCGCCGCCTCGCCGCCAAGGCCTTCGCCCGCCTCTCGGCCTACGACGCCGCCATCGCCCGCTGGATGGCGGCCGAGACCGACGGCGACGACGTCGCCGTCGACCACACCGTATGGCAGTCCTTCGGCGGCAAGCGGCTGTCGGCGCTGCGCTATGGCGAGAACCCGCACCAGTCCGCCGGCCTCTACGGCGACGGTGGCACCGGCATCGCGTCCGCCCGCATCGTCCAGGGCAAGGCGCTCTCCTACAACAACATCGCCGACGCCGACGCCGCCTGGTCCGCCGCCGCCGACTTTGCCGATGCGACCTCCGTCGTCATCGTCAAGCACGCCAACCCGTGCGGGATCGCCAGCGCGCCTACTCTGGCCGAAGCCTACGAGCGCGCCCGCCAGTGCGACCCGGTCTCCGCCTTCGGCGGCGTCGTCGCCCTGACCCGGACGCTGGACGAAGCCACCGCCCGCGCCATCGCCGCGATCTTCACCGAGGTCGTCATCGCGCCTGACGCCGACGAGGCCGCGCTCACCGTCCTCTCCACCAAGAAGAACCTTCGCGTGCTCCTCACCGGTGAGGCGCCCTCCACGGCGCCCGCCACAGTCAAGACCGTCACCGGCGGCTTCCTGCTGCAGGGCGCAGACCTCGGAGTGCCGGATGACCTTGCCGTCGCCACCGCGCGGGCGCCCAGCACCCAGGAGATGGAAGACCTTCGCTTCGCCTGGCGCGTGGTCAAGCACGTGAAGTCCAACGCCATCGTCTACGTGAAGAACGGGGCGACGGTGGGGATCGGCGCCGGCCAGATGAGCCGCGTCGACGCCGCCCGCATCGGGGCCTGGAAGGCCGCCGACGCCGCTCGTGAAGCCGGCGAGCCTGAACCCCGCACCAGGGGCTCCGTCGCCGCCTCCGACGCATTCTTCCCCTTCGCCGACGGCCTCGAAACCATCGTCGCGGCCGGTGCCACGGCAGTCATCCAGCCGGGCGGCTCGATGCGCGACCAGGAGGTCATCGATGCCGCCGACAAGGCGGGGATCGCCATGGTGATGACGGGAATGCGCCACTTCCGGCACTAGCGGCTGGGGCCGAGGGGGCCGTGCCTTGAAGCTCCCTCGTGGGCTCAGTCTCCCGCGGAGCGGGGCTCGCCTCAAGGCACGCTTCGCTCTTCGGCCTTGACCCGAGCCCCGCTCCGCGGGGTTGGGGAGGGGTCGGCTCCGCCGGAATGTCGCTAAGCGGGAAGACACGCCACGCCAAAACGCGCTCGCGCGTTTTGGCCCACAAAGAGCGGAAGTCCGCAACAGCGGACTTCCGGCGGGTCTTCCACCGGAATAGGGAAGAGAAGGAAGATAAGAGAAGCGAAGAAGCGCGCCTTTGGCGCTACTTCTGGCAGCGGGGGCACCAGAAGGTGGAGCGGCCCGTCTGGACGATCCGCTCCACCACGCCGTCGCAAGTCTCGCGCGGGCAGGGGTGGTCCTCCCGGCCATAGACGGCGAACGTGTGCTGGAAGCGGCCCAGCGATCCATCCGCCGTCACGTAGTCGCGCAGGGACGAGCCGCCGGCGGCAATCGCGTCCTGGATCACTTGCAGGATCATCTCGGTCAGCACCACGAGCCGCTTCGAGGGCGAGCCGTCCCGCCGCACCAGCGTGCCGGCCAGCCGCTTCGGCGACAGCCTTGCCCGCCACAATGCCTCGCAGACATAGATGTTGCCGAGCCCGGCGATGATCCGCTGGTCGAGCAACGCCGCCTTGAGGCTCGTGACCTTGCCGGACAGGGCCTTCGCCAGAAGCGGCGGCGTCAGCGCGCCGGGGAGGGGCTCGACGCCCATGCCGGCGAAATGCGGGTGCGCGGCGAGCGCGGTGGTGTCGCACAGCGTCATGAAGCCGAAGCGGCGCGGGTCGTTGTAGATGATCGACGCGAGGGCCCAGCGACAGGCGCACATGGTCGTGCGCGGCGATCTTGCCCTTGGGGTGGGCGTAGACGCCGATGGGGCTGAGGTCGTCCACCCGGAAGGCGCCTGACATGCCGAGGTGCATGATCAGCGACACCCCGTCGTCGAGGTCCGCCACCAGATATTTCGCGCGGCGGCCGAGCGTTTTGATCGTGCGGCCGGTGAGGCGGACGGCGAAGTTTTCGGGGAAGGGGAAGCGCAGGTCGGCGCGGGCGAGGTGCACAGCGTCTATCGGCTGGCCCTCCATCACCGGGGCGAGGCCTCGGCGGACGGTTTCGACCTCGGGAAGTTCAGGCATGACGGGCTCGCCTGTTGGCGGGGCAAAGGGTTGCGACCAAGCCGCATGGAGTTGCGCGGCGCAAGGCGCTAGGAGTGGCACGGAGCGAGAGAGGGAAGCGCATGGACGGCGGTAACGACGGCGCAGGCATCAAGGCCGGCGGGAGCAGGACAGGCACGGGCGAAACGTCCTTCGGGTTCAAGACGGTGCCGCTGGAAGACAAGCAGGGTCTGGTCAACACCGTCTTCGATCAGGTGGCAAGCCGCTATGACATCATGAACGACGTGATGTCCGCAGGCCTTCACCGCCTGTGGAAGGACGCGATGGTGTCCTGGCTGTCCCCGCCGCGCCATCCCCGCGCGCCCTACCGCGTCCTCGACGTCGCCGGCGGCACCGGCGACATCGCCTTCCGCATCGCCAAGCGCATCGACGGCAACGCCGAGGTGGTGGTGTGCGACATCAACCCTGAGATGTTGCTGGTGGGCGCCGAGCGCAACCGCCGCCGCATCCGGCCGACCACGCCGTGCGTCTTCACCGCCGGCAACGCCGAGGTGCTGCCGCTGCCGGACAAGAGCGTCGACGTCTACACCATCGCCTTCGGCATCCGGAACGTGACGCGCCGCGACAAGGCGCTCAGCGAGGCCTACCGCGTGCTCAAGCGCGGCGGCCGCTTCATGTGTCTGGAATTCTCCAAGGTCGACCTGCCGATCATGGACAAGATCTACGACGCCTATTCCTTCAACGTCATTCCGCCGATGGGGCAGATGATCGCCGGCGACGGCGAGCCCTACCGCTATCTGGTGGAGAGCATCCGCACCTTCCCCAACCCCGGCCGCTTTGCCGCCGAGATCGAGCGGGCGGGCTTCGGGCCGTGCGGTGTGCGGATGCTGTCGGGCGGCGTCGCGGCAATCCATTCGGCGTTCAAGATCTGATGAAGCTCGCCCCCGTTCTGCGCCTTCTCCACGCCAACTTCGTGCTGGCGCGCGAGGGGGTTCTCGGCATCGTCCCGGTTGAGGAAGCGCCGCCCGCGGTGCGCTTTGCCGTGCGCATGGGCCGGATCATCGAGCGGCGCGGTGCCAAGAAGGCTGACATGGCGGCCCGCCTTTCGCGCGCGCTCGACCGGCTCGGGCCGTCCTACATCAAGCTCGGCCAGTTTCTCGCGACGCGGGCCGACGTCGTCGGCGAGGAGGTCGCCACCGAACTTGCCAAGCTGCAGGACCAGGTCCCGCCGGTGCCGGACGAGGCCGCCCGCCGCGAGATCGAGCTGGCGCTGGGCGCCCCGGTCGAGACGCTGTTCGATGACCTCGGCACCTGCGTCGCCGCCGCCTCGATCGCGCAGGTCTACCACACGCGGCTGACCGACGTGACCGGCACCCGCGAGGTGGCGGTCAAGGTGCTGCGCCCCGGCGTCGCCCGCCGCTTCGAGAAGGACCTCGAAAGCTACTACGTCGCCGCCCGCTTCATGGAAAAATACGTGAAGTCGGCCAAACGGCTGCGGCCTGTCGCGATCGTCGACACGCTGGCCGAATTGGTCCGCTTCGAGATGGATTTCCGCCTGGAGGCCGCCGCGATTTCCGAGATGTCGGAGAATTCGGCCGAAGATCCGCGCTTCCGCGTGCCGAAGGTGGAATGGTCGCGCACCTCGCGCAGTATCCTCACCATGGAGTGGATCGAAGGCATCAAGATGAGCCGCGTGGGCGAACTGCGCGACGCCGGCTTCGACCTGCCCGAGCTTGGCCGCGTGGTGCTCCAGAGCTTCCTGCGGCACGCGATGCGCGACGGCTTCTTCCACGCCGACATGCACCAGGGCAACCTCTTCGTGGAGCCTGACGGGACGCTGGTGGCGGTCGACTTCGGCATCACCGGCCGCCTGTCGCGCCACGAGCGGGGCATTCTCGCGCAGATCCTCTACGGTTTTATCACGCGTGATTACCGGCGCGTGGCTGAACTCCATTTCCGTGCCGGCTACGTGCCGGAAACGCAGGATGTCGACCTGTTCGCGCAGGCGCTGCGGGCGATCGGCGAGCCGATCCGCGACGTGACCGCCGCCGACATCTCGATGTCGCGCCTTCTGGCGCAGCTCTTCGAGGTGACGGAGATGTTCCAGATGGCGACACAGCCGCAGCTCATCATGCTGCAGAAGACCATGGTCGTGGTCGAGGGCGTGGCGCGTTCGCTGGATCCGCACCTCAACATCTGGAAGGTTTCCGAGCCCGTGGTGCGGGACTGGATGACGGCGGAGCTCGGGCCCGCCGGCACCATGCGCCGGGTCCAGGATTCGGCGGGCGCGCTGGTCGAGGCGGTGCTGCAGGCACCGGAGCTCGCCAAGCGGGTCGACCGCCTGTCGCGCGATCTCGAGAACGTGCTGGAGAAGGGTGTTCCCATCGCGCCGCGGTCGGTCCACGGGCTGGGGCGCTACGCTGCGGCGCGCTCTGCGCTGCGGGTGGCGGCGCTCTGGATCATCGCGCTGGCACTCGTCGCCATCGCCTGGGGTACGCTGAACTGAACCCTTTCAATTGCGACCGTCCGGTCAATCGGGCGGCAAAGTCGTTTGCAGTCTTCAGCCTCTATCAGTAGAACAAAAGTAGAATATCCATTTCCGTTGGCCCGAATTGCTTTGCGGAACACCACGAAATCTCTGGCATTTTGCGCAAAATGCAATGGACTAAGAAAGCGTTAACCCTCTCCGCAGACAATAAAGCCCGTCTGGCGGACGCTGTGTCCGCAAACAACATGAAATGGCGGGTCCCATGTGGTTCATCGCAGATCTGTTTGAGCGTTACACGACGAGGGTCTCCAAGACCTTCCTGAAAATCGCCGCCATGGAAGCCGAGGCGAACAAGACGGCGCAGGAGAAGCGGCGCGAGGAGCGCGAGGCGCGCAACCTCGAAAGCCCGGCCCGTGCGCTGCTGATGCGCGATCCGCTCACCGGCAAGCGCGACGAGATCCGTGCCGAGGAGCGGGCAGCACTCGCCGCCAAGGCGGCGGTGGCGGCCGTGGAAGCCGAGCCGGTGGCGACACTCTCGCCGGTCGTCCCGGTCGAGACTTCACAGGCCGCCCCTGTCAGCGACATGCCGATGGGCGTGCGCGGCGACGTGGTGCTCGCCTGGGCCGAGCGGCTGACGTCCGCCGAGCGGCGCGAGATCCCGGGACAGCTGGAAAAACTGCGCAAGGACAAGAAGGTCCGCGTGCCGGAGCTGCAGATGATCTGCGCCAAGGCCCTCGGCGAATCCCCGCAGGTCCGCAAGAAGGGCGAACACCTCTCCGCGCTGAAGGCACGATTTGCGCCCGGCGAGCGTGTTCGGACGGCAGAAGCTGTTGAGCTTCAGGCCGCTGCCGGGTAAAGAGGCACCAAGCGCCTACCCAGCGGCCACGACGCCATTCACAACCCCGTCGCAAACCGTCTATGAGGGGCGCGACGGGAGACAGATGCTCCCAATTCTTTGAACATCAGGGAGCGCCGAATGCGCGTCTATTACGATCGCGATGCCGACATCAATCTCATCAAGGGCAAGAAGATTGCCGTTGTCGGTTATGGCAGCCAGGGCCATGCCCACACTCTGAACCTGCGCGACTCGGGCTGCCCCGACATCGCAGTGGCGCTGCGCCCGGGTTCCTCGTCCGCCAAGAAGGCCGAAGCCGAAGGCATCAAGGTGATGTCCGTCGAGGACGCCGCCAAGTGGGCCGACGTCGTCATGATGCTGACGCCCGACGAGCTCCAGGCCGACATCTACAACGAGCAGCTCGCCCCCCACATGAAAGAGGGCGCCGCGCTCCTGTTCGCGCACGGCCTCAACGTCCACTTCAACCTCATCGAGCCGCGCAAGGACCTCGACGTCCTGATGGTCGCCCCCAAGGGCCCCGGCCACACCGTGCGCTCCGAGTATCAGCGCGGCGGCGGCGTGCCCTGCCTGATCGCGATCGCGCAGGACGCCTCCGGCAACGCCCATGACCTCGGCCTCGCCTACGCATCCGCCATCGGCGGCGGCCGTGCCGGCATCATCGAGACCACCTTCAAGGAAGAGTGCGAGACGGACCTCTTCGGCGAGCAGGTCGTGCTCTGCGGCGGCCTCGTCGAGCTGATCCGCGCCGGCTTCGAGACGCTGGTGGAAGCCGGCTACGCGCCCGAGATGGCCTACTTCGAGTGCCTCCACGAAGTGAAGCTGATCGTCGACCTCATCTACGAGGGCGGCATCGCCAACATGAACTACTCGATCTCCAACACTGCCGAGTACGGCGAGTACGTCACCGGACCGCGCATCGTGACGGCCGAGACGAAGGCGGAGATGAAGCGCGTCCTCAATGACATCCAGTCGGGCACGTTCACGCGCAACTGGATGCTGGAGAACAAGGTCAACCAGACCTCGTTCAAGGCGACCCGCGCGAAGAACAACGAGCACCAGATCGAGACGGTCGGTGCCGAGCTGCGCGCGATGATGCCGTGGATCAAGGAAAAGGCGCTGGTCGACAAGGACCGCAACTAGTCCTGCGAGACAGAGAAAAGCCGGCCCGATCGTGTGATCGGGCCGGCTCAATGGAAGGGCGGTCCCGGTCGGGGCCGCCTTTTTCCGTTTCGCCTCAGCGGGCGGCGCGCATCCGGTAGCGGGCGCGCTCGGGCTTGGCGCCCTTTTCCGGCGCCCTGCTCGACACGGACAGGTTGAGGATGCCCGTCCGCCCGTTGCGGGGGGCGCGGAGGGAAAGGCGGACGTCCTTGCCGTCCTGGACGAACGTGGCGTTGAACATGTCGCCGCGCGCGGCTTCCTGCGCGATCACGGTCGGGTAGTTGCACTTGGCGCTGCCGCATTCGCCTTCGAGGATGACGCGGTAGCCTTCGGGCGCATAGGTGCCGTCGGCGAGCGTCTCGCTGCACTGGTACTCGACGGTGGCGCCGGTGATCTTCTTGTCGTCGCCCTGGTTGACGCTGAACGTGCCGCCTTCACCGAACGCGCCGGGGGTGCAGGCGGCAGTCTGGGCGGTCTGAGCGGTGGCGGGGGCTGCGAAGGCGAGTGCGGCCGCGATGGCGGACAGCGCGAGCGCGCCGCGGAACGTGTTGGCCTGACGCATGACGTAACTCCTGTGGTGCGCTTGAAGCGCAGTGGATCGCGCCTCATTACACCGCCGCGCGGAGGCCGTGAAGCATCCGCGCCTGGCGGCTCGCCGGCGTACGCAGAACCTGTGCCGGACCGTAATGAGGCGCCCGAGCGAGCCTTAGAGCCGGCTCGATGAACAGGAACGCAACAGGACGCTCAACGGTCCCTGGGGGATGCTGGTCTGCGTTTCGGGTGGGACAGGGAGAGGCCCGTCGCGATCGCGCCGTCGCCGAACTTCGCACGCAGGGCATCCATCGCGCGCTCGGCCTGGCCGAGGCGGGTGGCGTGCGGGTCGAAGAGGTCCGCGCCGTCGGCCTCCTTGTCGCTGGTGAGGTGGGTGACGCCGATGCCGATGAGGCGGTAGCGCGTGCCCTCCGGCTCGGCGAGGAGGAGCGCCTTGCCGGCGGTGAAGATGCGGTGTGCCATGGCGGTCGGCGCCGTCAGCGTCTCGGCGCGGGTGCGGCTGCGGAAGTCCGGCGTCTTCAGCTTCAGCGTGATGGTGCGGCCGGCGATCTCGCTCGCCTTCAGCCGGGTCGAGACCTTTTCGGAGAGGTGCCGCAGGAGCGCGAGGAGCGTCTGCCGGTCCGACGAGGTCCGCGTCGAAGGTCTGCTCGGCGCTGACGGACTTGCGCTCCGATGACGGGTCCACCGCGCGGGTGTCGATGCCGTTGGCGAGGCGGTGGAGGCGCGGCGCGTCGCTCCCGATCCGCCGCATCAGGTCTTCCATGGAAAGGCGCTGGAGATCGCGCACATGGGTCACGCCGGCCCGTGCGAGGCGCGAGGCGGCCGCAGGGCCGACGCCGGGGAGGCGGGTGACCGGCTCGCGCGACAGGCGCGCCACGGCGTCGCCCTGGCCGACCACGGTGTAGCCGCGCGGCTTGTCGGCGTCGGACGCGAACTTGGCGAGGAACTTGTTCGGGGCGAGCCCGATCGAGACCGTGATGCCGACATTCGCCTCGACGTCCCTGGCGAAGCGGGCAAGGGTCGCGGCCGGGGGCGCGCGGTGGACGCGGGTGGTGCCGGAAAGGTCGAGGAACGCCTCGTCGATCGAGAGCGGCTGCACCAGCGGCGTGAGCGCCTGCATCCGGCTGCGCACCTCGCGCCCGGCGGTCACGTATTTCTCGAAGTTGGGGCGGATCACCACCGCATCCGGGCAGGCCTTGAGCGCCTTGAACATCGGCATGGCGGAGTGCACGCCGTGGATGCGGGCGAGATAGCAGCAGGTGGAGACGACGCCGCGCCGGCCGCCGCCGATGATGACGGGCACGTCGGCGAGCGATGGGTCGTCGCGCTTCTCGACCGACGCGAAGAACGCATCGCAGTCGACGTGGGCGATGGAGAGAGCTTCGAGCTCGGGGTGGGCGATCAGCCGCGGGCTGCGGCAGCGGGCGCAGCGCTCGTCGGGGTCCTGCGCCGCGATGGTGAAGCAGTCGCGGCAGAGGCTCGGCATGGGGTCAGGCCCAGTCGCGCGCGGGGCGGGGCGGCCAGTCCTCGTCCTGTGCCGGACGGTCGAGCCGCTGGCGGGCCTCGACGATGTCCTGCGGCGTCAGGTCCTGCGCGTCGGCGACTGCGACGAGGAGCGCCTCGTCCTCGATCACGAAGTCGAGAATGCCGGCGGTGAAGCCGCGGGTGCCGGCGGCTTCACGCAGGGATGACGGGTCGAGCCCGGTCAGCGCGAAGAAGCGCGACAGGATGCGCGAATCGGTGGCGAAGTGCGAAAGCGCGGCAATTGCGATCGTGCCGGCGTCCGGGACGTTGACGGACCTTGACCTCATCGACGTTGACCCTGAGAAGGTATGCGTTCCCGCACCGGCAGATCTGGAGACCGTATGGCGCACCGCGTGCTCATCGTTGAGGACAACGAACTCAACATGAAGCTCTTCCACGATCTGCTCGAAGCGAGCGGGATGACCATACTCATGACACGCAACGGGATCGACGCCTTGGCAGTCGCCAAGCGCGAACGGCCGGACCTCATCGTGATGGACATCCAGCTTCCCGAAATGTCGGGGCTGGAAGTGACGGAGACGATCAAGTCCGATCCAGATCTCGCGCCGATCCCGGTGATCGCGGTCACGGCGTTTGCCATGAAGGGCGACGAGGAACGGATCCGCGCCGCCGGTTGCGAAGCTTACCTGTCGAAACCGATCTCGATCGACCGGTTCATCTCGACGGTGAAGGCGTTCCTGCCGCCTACTTGATCTTCGCTTCGCGGAACTCGACGTGCTTCTTCGCGACGGGATCGTACTTCCGCTGGACCATCTTGTCGGTCATCGTGCGGGTGTTCTTTTTGGTGACGTAGAAGAAGCCGGTGTCCGCGGTGGACTGGAGCTTCACTTTGATGGTGACGGCCTTGGCCATTGTCGTCTCTCCGGGACCGCGGGGCGGCCGCTCGCTTAGGTGAATGCGGAAACCTTGTCTGTGGTTCGCCGCGGGCAGGAAGTCAAGCGTTTGGGCCCTAGAACCCGGTTCTTCCGACCCTTGCCCATGCAAACGCCACGTATCCGGCGAAAAGGATCGCGATGGCGTAGGCGAAGCCGTTGGGCGGGTGAAGGTCGAGGCTGGCGCCCAGCGAGACCGGGCCGACCAGCATCCCGACCGCGTACATCATCACGAACGCCGCGTTGGCGGACGCGAGGTCAGCGCCGCGGAAGCGAGCGCCGAGGTGGACGAGGCCCACGGTGTAGAGCCCTGCGACGATGCCGCCGGTGACGAAGAGGACCGCGAGAAGCACGGGGTAGTTGTCGGACACCAGAGGCATCACGCCCGGCGCCGACAGCGCCGACGCCGCCGCAGATCATGAGCAGGAGGCGCCGGCTCATCCGGTCCGCCAGGTAGCCGATCGGGATCTGCGACAACACGTTGCCCGCCGCGATCGCCGAGACCAGCACCACCGCGCTCTCGCCGCTGAGGCCGAGGGACGTGCCGTAGAGCGGCAGGATCGCGGCACCGCCCGATTCCACCGCGCCGAACACAAGCGCCGCGAGGAGTGCCAGCGGGGCCAGCGTGAAGAAGCGCCAGATGCTGCCGTGCGAGCCGCCGGGGAGGATGGGCTGGCGGTCGGTCACCAGCATCACCGGTACCGAGGCGAGGAGAAGCGCGGCGGACCCGATCGCGAATGGCGCGATCCCTTCCGTCCCGACGAGGGCGAGGAGGAGCGGGCCGACCGAGATGCCGACCGACAGGAATGCCGTGTAGATGCCGACCACGAGGCCGCGCTTCTTCTCCGGCGCCAGCGAATTGATCCAGAATTCCGTCAGCGCGAAGATGATGGTGACGGTGGCCGAGAAGAGGAAGCGCAGCGGGAACCACAGGGTGAACGAGGTGATGAGGTAGAACCCCATCAGCGTCACCGCCATAGTGAAGAACGCTCGCGATGATGAGCCGCGCCGTGCCGAACCGCTCCGCGAGCTGGGTGACGAAGGGCAGGCACCGCGATCGCCGCGATGCCCGCCGTCGCGGTGTTGATGCCGATGAGTGACGGCGAGACGCCGCGCCGATTCCAGCACCACCGACAGGAGCGGCAGCGAGAGGCTGAGTGCCATGCCGACGCCCGTGATGCCGCTGATGACTGCGGCGAGCGCGATCTTGTCGGTTTTCTGCGTGCGGCCTGCGGCCCCTGCGGGGTACGCTCCGTCGGTCGACACGTCGGGGGGCGATTGCTGGTCCATCAGGGGGGCGGCGCGTCCATTGGATTTCGTATGTCGCTCAAAAATTAGGCGAAGGCCAGTGGCGGGCGCCCCGCCAGATGGCGAATATCAGAGAATTGTTCGGGTGAAACCGGTTCTTTCCCAGCGGTAGAACGGCACCGGCCCGCCGGGCTCTAGCGCCGGATCGGTGGCGAGGCGGTGGGCGAGGTCGTCGAGCACGGTGATGGTGATTGCCGGCAGCGGCATCGCCTTCGCCTCCTCGATCGGCACCCATGCGATATCCTCGAGTTCGGCATCGGCGCCGACGACGGTGGTGTCGATGTCGGCGATCATGTCGCGCCTGGCGAGGAAGAAGCGGGTGTCGTACCGCCGCGGCCCGCCTGGCGGCGTCACCGCCCGCGCGATGAACGCGAGGCGCGACAGGTCGAGCGCGAGGCCGCGGGTCGCGAAGCCCGCGAACGGCGCGCTGCGTGGAAGCGCCGCGCTGTCCGGCCGGCCGATGAGGACGCCGGTTTCCTCGAACGTCTCGCGCAGCGCCGCGATGCCGAAGGCGCGGGCCCGTGCCGCCCGGTGGCGTGCGCCGGCAGTGGGCGGCGAGCTGGCGGTGGGTCGTTTCGTCGAACGAGGCGGCGACGGGGACGCGCGAATCGGTCGCATCCACCCGCCCGCCGGGGAAGACGTAGCGGCCCGGCATGAAGACGTGGCGCATGCTGCGCCGGCCCATCAGGACGCGCGGGCCGTCAGGGTCGTAGACGATGAGGCTGGCGGCATCGCGCGGGCGCAGGGCCGGGTGCTTCTGCGCCTTCTCCGCGGCGGTGACCCGTGCCGACAGCCGGTCCGCCGCCTCGCTCACAGCCAGCGTTCGCCGTCTGCCCCGAAGCCGTGCATCCCCTTCGCCCACTGGAAGCCGACGAGCCCGCCCTTCACCGGCCGCAGCAGCGCCAGCGACATGATGACCGTCATCGGCAGGAAGATCACCGCGTGCTGCCACAGCGGCGGGTGCACGAAGATCTCGTAGTAGAGCATCAGCGCCACGACCACGTGGCCGACGATGAAGGTCACGATGTAGGGCGGCGCGTCGTCCGCGCGCTGGTGGTGGAGCGCCTCGCCGCAGGACGGGCACGTTTCGCGCACGGTGAGGAAGCCCTCGAAAAGGTGCCCTTCGCCGCAGCGGGGGCATCTGGCGGACGCCCCCCGTTGCAGGGACTGGAACATCGGACGTGCCATTATCTGCGACCTCTGTGTGGGGGGCGGCGGCCCTGCGCGGGCCGGGTGCGGCGGACGCGGCGGATCCTGGGGCCCGCGTCGTGCTCGACGATCTCGAAGCGGAGCGCGCCGGAGAAGGGCGCGGCCTCGAGGAGGCGCACGGTGACGTCGTCGCCGAGCCGGTAGGTGTGGCCGGACGCTTCGCCCACCAGCGCGTGCGAGGCCTCGTCGTAGATCATGTATTCGGTGCCGAGCGTCGAGATCGGGATGAACCCGTCGCCGCCGGTGTCGGACAGCTTGATGAAGAGGCCGGACTTGGTGACGCCCGCGATCCGCCCCTCGAACGTCGCGCCGATGGACTGGGCGAGCCAGCCCGCGATCAGCCGGTCGACGGTCTCGCGCTCGGCGACCATAGAGCGGCGCTCGGTGGCGGAAATCTCCGAGCCGATCTGCGCCAGTTCGTCGACCTCGTGGTCCTTCAGGCCGTCCTTGCCGAGGTCGTAGGCGCGGATCAGCGCGCGGTGGACGATGAGGTCGGCATAGCGGCGGATCGGCGAGGTGAAGTGGGCGTAGCGGCGAAGGTTGAGGCCGAAGTGGCCGAGATTCTCCGGCGAGTATTCCGCCTGGCTCTGTGAGCGCAGCACCACCTCGTTGACGAGCTGTGCGTTGGGCGTGCCTTCCACCTGCGCGAGGATCGCGTTGAAGTGCTCGGGGCGCAGGCGCGTGCCCTTGGCGAGCTTGATGTCGATGGTGGACAGGAACTCGCGCAGCGCGTCGATCTTGTCGAGGCTGGGCGCATCGTGGACGCGGTAGAGGAGGGGGAGACGCACCGCCTCGCACAGCTCCGCCGCGGCGACGTTCGCCTGGATCATGAACTCTTCGATGAGCTTGTGCGCGTCGAGCCGCTGCGGGACGATGACCCGCGCGACGTCGCCCTCCGGCGTCAGCGCGATCTTGCGCTCGGGAAGGTCGAGCTCCATCGGCTGGCGCTGGTTGCGGCCGCGCCTGGCGCACTCGTACGCGGCGTAGAGCGCATGGATCTGCGGTGCGATGTCGGATTCGGCGCCGTCCGCGATGTCCTGCGCCTCGGCGTAGGCGAGCTTGCGCGCCGAGCGCATCAGGACGCGGTGGAGCGAGTGCTTGCTCTGCCGCCCGTCGTTGGCGAACCAGATGCGGATCGCCATCGCCGGCCGCGACTCGCCTTCGCGCAAGCTGCAGAGGTCGTTGGAGATGCGCTCCGGCAGCATCGGGACGACGCGGTCGGGGAAGTAGGTGGAGTTGCCGCGCAAGCGCGCCTCGACGTCCATCATCGAGCCGGGGGTGACGTAGGCCGCCACGTCCGCGATCGCGACGGTGACGATGTGGCCACCCTCGTTGTGCGGGTCGGGTTCGGCGAAGACGGCGTCGTCGTGGTCCTTGGCGTCGGCCGGGTCGATGGTCACGAACGGGATGTCGCGCCAGTCCTCGCGCCCCTTGAGGGTCGCGGGCTTGGCGGCGGCGGCCTCGTCGAGCACGCGCTGGGGAAACTGGTCAGGGATGCCGTGCGCGTGGATCGCGAGCAGGGAGACCGCCTGCTCGGAGCCGACGGGACCGACCACCTCGACGATCTTGGCGAAGTGGCCGCGGCCTGCCTCGATCCGCACCAGCGTGTTGTCCGGCACGTTCTTCACCGCGTCGGGGTCGACCGACCAGATGTCCCGTTCCTTCTTGGTGACGGGGGTGAGCTGCGGCTTGCCGCCGATCCGCTCCAGCACGGCCAGCGTCTGCGCAGGGCGCCGTTCGATGACCTTGACCACCTTGCCGAGCGGCCGGCCGTCCTCGGCGTACTGGATGCGGGCGAGGAGGCGGTCGCCCATGCCGGGCGCAGGCCCCTTGCCGATGAGGAGGACCTGCGGCCGCGTGCCGTCGCCGTTCCACTCCGTGGGTTCGGCGACGAGGTCGCCGTCGGGGCTCTTGCCGGTGACCTGGAGGAGGGCGACGCGCGGCAGGTCGCCCGGCTTCTGGACATGCTTGCCCTCTTTCGTCAGGACGCCGTCCTCGGCCATCTCGGCGAGAAGGTGTTTCAGGAGGATGCGGTCGCCGCCCTTGATGCCGAAGGCGCGCGCGATTTCCCGCTTGCCGACGCGGCCGGGGCTCTCGGCAACGAACCGCAGGATGTCTTCGCGGGATGGGAAGTGTTCTTTGTTCACCTTGCCTATGTGGGCCGGATCGCCCGCCGCGTCGAGGCCCTGCGGCGCATCACTGCTGTGCCGGCACCGTCAGCCGGCGCGCAGATTTGCAAGGATGATGCGCTGGAGGACGATGGTCGGCGACCCGTTCCGCCGCATCCGCCATCGTCACCACTCCCGCCGAGCCTGCCAACGCGGCGGCGCCCGCCGAGAGGAGGAGCGGGCGCCGTGTTGGCTGCATTATTCTGCCCCCGCAGCGGCGGAGGCAAAGGGCGCGGTCAGAACGGGAGGTCCTCGTCGGAGCCACCGTCGGCGTCCTTGGACTTTGCCGCGGCTTTGCCGCTGGTCGCCGTTTTCGGTGTCGATGAAGCGGCCTTCTTCGTCGTCGCCTTCTTCGCGGGTGCCCTCTTCGCAGCCTCGCCATCGTCGGCCTTGGCCTTCGTGGTCTTTTTCGATGCCGTCTTCTTCGCGGCGGCCTTCTTCGGCGCGGCCTTCTTGGCGGCAGGTTTCTTGCCGGCCTTGCCGGCCTTCGCCGCGAGGAGGGGAAGCGCCTCTTCCAGCGTGATCGCCTGCGGGTCGGTGCCCTTGGGCAGCGTCGCGTTGACCTTTCCCCAGTTCACGTAAGGCCCGTAGCGGCCCTCGCGCACGTTGACGGGGCCGCCCTCCGGGTGGTCGCCGAGCGCCTTGAGGGCGGCGGGCGTGCGCGAGAAGCGCGACTTGTCGGTGGATTCGGCGATCACCGTCACGGCACGGTTGATGCCGATGTCGAACACCTCTTCCACGCTTTCGAGCTTGGCGTACTTGCCGCCGTGCAGGAGGAACGGGCCGTAGCGGCCGATGCCGGCCTGGATCGGCTCGCGCGTTTCGGGGTGGATGCCCACCTCGCGCGGCAGGTCGATCAGCGAGACCGCCTGCTCCAGCGTCAGCTCTTCCGGGCTCCAGCCCTTGGGGATCGAGGCGCGGCGCGGCTTCTCGCCTTCCTCGGCCGGCATCTCGATGTAGGGGCCGAACCGGCCGGTCTTCAGCGAGATCTCGAGCTGCAGCTCAGGGTGGAGGCCGAGCACCTTGGGGCCGGTGTCCACCGGATCGGCGTTCGGATCTTCGCCCAGCTGGCGGGTGAAGTTGCACTCGGGGTAGTTCGAGCAGCCGATGAACGCGCCGTAGCGGCCGTTCTTCAGCGAGAGCTGACCCTGCTTGCACAGCGGGCATTCGCGCGGCGGCGAGCCGTCGTCCCGCGCCGGGAAGATAAGCGGCGCGAGGTCGTCGTTCAGCGCGTCCAGCACCTCGGTGGTGCGGACTTCCATCACCTCGGCGATCTGGTGCGAGAAGTCGGTCCAGAATTCGCGCAGGACGACTCGCCAGTCGATCCGGCCGTCGGACACCGCGTCGAGCTTTTCCTCGAGGTCCGCCGTGAAGCTGTACTCGACGTACTTGTTGAAGAAGGATTCCAGGAACGCGGTGACGATCCGGCCCTTGCTGCCCGGAATGAGCCGCTTCTTGTCGACCGTGACGTACTCGCGGTCCGACAGGGTCGCGAGCGTTGCCGTATAGGTCGACGGGCGGCCGATGCCGAGCTCTTCCATCTTCTTGATGAGCGTCGCCTCGGTGTAGCGGGGCGGCGGCTCGGTGAAGTGCTGGGAGGGCGTGACCTTCCGGCGCGCGAGCTCGTCCTCGGCGCGCATGGCGGGGAGGCGGTTGTCGTCGTCATCGTCGTCGGTGACGTCGTCCGCGCCTTCCATGTAGGCCTTGATGAAGCCCTCGAAGACCATGACGGAGCCGGTGGCGCGCAGGCCGACGGTCTTGCCGCCGTGGTCGGCGTCGATGTCGACCGTGGTGCGCTCGAACTCGGCCGACGCCATCTGCGAGGCGACGGCGCGCTTCCAGATGAGGTCGTAGAGGCGGGCCTCATCGTTGGGGAGGCGGCCGCGCATCTGGGCCGGCTTGCGGGCGACATCGGTCGGGCGGATCGCCTCGTGCGCTTCCTGCGCGTTCTTGGCCTTGGTCGCGTAGTAGCGCGGTTTTTCGGGGACGAACTTGTCGCCGTATTCGCTGCCGACGATCTTGCGGATCGCGGAAATGCCCTCGGGCGCCATCTGCACGCCGTCGGTCCGCATGTAGGTGATGAGGCCGACGGTCTCGCCGCCGATGTCGATGCCTTCGTAGAGACGCTGCGCCACCTGCATGGTGCGGGCGGACGAGAAGCCGAGCTTGCGCGAGGCTTCCTGCTGCAACGTCGAGGTGGTGAAGGGCGGCGACGGGTTGCGCTTCTGCGGCTTCGCCTCGATGGCGGCGACGCGGAAGGCGGCGGCTTCGAGGTGGGAGACGACGGAGCGTGCCTCGGCCTCGGTCTTAATGCCGAGCCGGTCGACGCGCTTGCCGTCGAGCGTTGCAAGGCGCGCGTCGAATTCGTCGCCGGTCGGAGTGCCGAGCGTCGTGATGACGGACCAGTATTCCTGCGGCTTGAAGCGCTCGATTTCCGCCTCGCGGTCGCACACAAGCCGCAGCGAGACCGACTGGACCCGCCCGGCAGACCTTGCACCCGGAAGCTTGCGCCAGAGGACCGGCGAAAGGTTGAAGCCGACGAGATAGTCGAGCGCGCGGCGGGCCCTGTAGGCGTCGACGAGGTCGCCCTCGATGGCGCGAGGATGGGCCATCGCTTCGAGAACGGCCTGCTTGGTGATGGCATTGAAGACGACGCGTTCGACCGGCTGGTCCTTCAGCGCCTTCTTGTCCTTCAAGACCTGAAGGACGTGCCAGGAAATCGCTTCGCCTTCGCGATCAGGGTCGGTGGCGAGGATCAGGCGATCCGCGCTCTTCACCATTTTCGCGAGATCGGTCAGCCGCTTGGCCGACTTCGCGTCCGTCTGCCAGACCATGGCAAAATCGTTGTCCGGATCGACCGAGCCGTCTTTCGGCGGCAGGTCGCGCACGTGTCCGTAGGACGCGACGACCTGGTAGTCGCTTCCGAGATATTTGTTGATGGTCTTGGCCTTGGCGGGCGATTCCACCACGACAACATTCATGCGCTAGGCCCCCGGTTCGGAGACCGCACATAGAGGCGCATGGCGCTTCGTGCAAAGGGGGGAAGCCGAAATCGGCGGGTGTGATGCCCATCGGACCCACCGATTGCAACGCATGGGTGCAATGAAATTCCCGGCAAGGTTGAGGACAGCTTCCGTTGCAAGGATCGCGCAGTCGTCGAACAGCCCGCGGTTTTCGCGGGAAATTGCTCAACGTACGAACCCCGCAAGGAGGGAGCGTTTCACAATGAGTGCTCGTGGGCAGAACAAGGTGCAACTGGAAGTCTCCAGGCACATGAACGCGATGTCTCTGACCAGCCAGGAGGCGGCGAGCTACATCGAATCAATGTGCTCGGAGCTCGCGGGCCTCGCCGATCGCGGCGGCCTCGGCTTCCTCGCCTACCTGCTTGAGGTAGCACGCGAGGAGGCGCTCCTGCACTGTGACGGCAGCAGCGAACCCCTCGTCCTCCACGGCGAATTGCCGCCGGGGTAGGGCCTCACGCCCGCGCGCTGGCGCCGATCTGCGAGGCACGGCCCGCGGGAGAGGTCTTAGGGGCACTCGCTGTGGTCAACGAAGCGGCGCTTGAGCCAGCCGTGTCTGGTCTCTCCGGCGCCGTAAAGCGCAACCGGGCACCAGCGCGCCCCCAGCGGCAGGCTTTGCGGGCTGCACTCCCTGCTCTCCGCCATGTGCACGTCGAACAGCGTCGGCTGACTTTCCTCGCTGCGATCCAGGCCGTCGAGGGCGATGATCGGCTGGTCCTGCCAGCTCACGGAGGCGACGACGGACGAACTCGCGTCGGGTTCGAACCGGATCCTGAGCGGATCGTCGGGCCCGACGTTGACCCTGTAGCAGCCGAAGCCGGATGTGGCCTTCGCGGCCGTCGCCGAGGCCAGTGCCATCATGACGCCCACTGCAATCACCTTGACCGATCTGCCGCGCACCTGAACCCCTCCCGCCATTCGAGCGCAGGATCCTGCCACGGTCGCTCGGGACTGGCAAAGCGGACCTTGAGGCCCTCGTCCGGCAGAGCGGGCCTTCCGGCCCGCGGCGCCTCACTCCTGCGTCAGAGTATAGATTGCGGCGCGGAGCTCGGCGATGCCGGCGCCCTTGGCGGCCGACGTCGCGAGGACGATCGGGTGGGCGGCGGCGCGGCGGCGCAGGCCTTCGGCCACTGCGGCGCGGACCTTTTCGGTGTGGGCGGCCTTGTCCGCCTTGGTGAGGACCGCCTGGTAGCTGATCGCGGCCTCGTCCATCACGTCCATCGCGGATTCGTCGACCGCCTTGAGGCCATGGCGCGCGTCGATGAGGAGGTAGATGCGGCGCAGGCCCGGCCGGCCGCGCAGATAGTCGAACACCAGCCGCGTCCACTGCGCGACGTCCGCCTTCGGCGCCTTGGCGTAGCCGTAGCCCGGCATGTCGACGATCACCGGCCCCACGCCGTCATCGCGCGCAAAGATGTTGAGCGAGCGGGTGCGCCCCGGCGTGTTCGACGCCTTGGCGAGCCCCTTCTGCGCGGTCAGGGCATTGAGGAGCGTGGACTTGCCGACGTTGGAGCGGCCCGCGAACGCAACTTCGGGCGGTCCGGCGGGGAGGAGGTGCTCCATGGCGTGGCAGGCGCGCTGGAACGCGAAGGGCGCGGCAAAAAGAAGGCGGCCCGCTTCGAGCGCGGCCGCCTCGGCTTGCGTCTCTTCGGGGGAGAGCGGGGTCTCCGGGGGCGGCGCGAACGCCGCAGCCCCGGTTTCCGGCTCGTCGTCAGGGGCCACCGTCAGGTCGCGCCCTTCTTCGGCTTCTTCTTGAACACGCCCGTCAGGTTGTCCCACAGTTCCACCTTCACGCCCTGGCGGCGCATGATCACGTACTGCTGCAGCACGGAGAGCGAGTTGTTCCACGCCCAGTAGATCACCAGACCGGCCGGGAAGGACGCCAGCAGGAAGGTGAAGAACAGGGGCATCCAGTTGAAGATCATGGCCTGCGTCGGGTCGGGCGGTGCCGGGTTCATCTTCATCTGGACCCACATGGTCATGCCCATGATGAGCGGCCAGACGCCGACCATAAGGAACGCACCGACGAAAGGCACGGTCGAAGGGTCGAACGGGATGAGGCCGAACAGGTTGAAGACCGAGGTCGGATCCGGCGCGGAGAGATCGTTGATCCAGCCGAAGAACGGCGCGTGCCGCATTTCGATCGAGACGAACAACACCTTGTAGAGCGCGAAGAACACGGGGATCTGGATCAGGATCGGTATACAGCCGGCAAGCGGGTTCACCTTTTCCTTCTTGTACAGCTCCATCATCGCCTGTTGCTGCTTCATGCGGTCGTCCTTGTACCGCTCCCGCATCTTAGTCATCTCGGGCTGAAGACCCTTCATCTTCGCCATCGACTTGTAGGCCTTGTTGGCCAGCGGGAAGAAGAGCAGCTTCACGACCACGGTTGCGATCAGGATCGCGATGCCGAAGTTTCCGACGTGGCTGTAGATGAACTCCAGCAGGAAAAACATCGGCTTGGTGATGAAGTAGAACCAGCCCCAGTCGATCATGAGGTTGAACCGGTCGACGCCGATCGTGTCCTCGTAACCCTGGATGATGCGGTACTTCTTGGCGCCCGCGAAGACGCGGTTGACCGCCTCGCCGGTGGCGCCCGGCGCGACCGTGACGGCTTCGGCGAGGTAGTCCGCCTGGTAGGACGGGGCGGACCCGGCCGGCGCATCGTAGAGGTAGCGCGGCGTGAATGTCTTGCCCGGGTCGGGGATGATCGCGGTCGCCCAGTACTTGTCCGTCAGGCCGAGCCAGCCGGCGCTCGACTGCGGCATCGCCATCACGGGCTCGTCCTCGAGCTTGTTGTAGCCCTCCTGGACGAGGCCTTCCTCGCCGATCACGCCGATGTAGCCCTCATGCAGGATGAAGAACTGCGCGTGGTCGGGCAGGCCGGTGCGGCGCACGCGGCTGTAGGGGTACAGCGAGATTTCCGCGTCGGTGTTGTTCTCGACGGTCTGCCGCACGGTGAAGAGGTAGTGCTCGTCCACCTCGATGGTGCGGCGGTACACGATCCCGGTGCCGGTGTCGTAGGCGAGGGTGATCGGCGTGTCGGGGGTGAGCGTCTCGCCCTGTTCCAGCGTCCACTCGGTGTTGCTGTCCGGCACCGGTGCCCCGCCAGCGGCGACCCAGCCGGTCTCCACGAAGTAGGGGAAGGCGCTTCCCGCCGGCGCCAGCAGCGTCACGGTCGGGCTCGAGGGCTCCACGGTGACGTGGTAGTCCTTGAGGTGCAGGTCGTCGAGCCGGCCGCCGACGAGGCGGATCGAGCCCGTCACCATCGGCGATTCGATCTTCACGCGGGCGGAGCTTTCGGCCGAGGCGATCGCCTGCGTCGGTGCGGGGACCGCCGGGGTGCCGGCCGCCGTCGGCGCCGTGGGCACAGCCGGGATCGCAGAATCGCCCGGGGCGGCGGGCACCTGTCCGGGCGCGGTGCCGGTCGGGTTCTGCTGCGCCTGGAGCTGAGCGGCCTGCTGTGCGGCGCGCTCTTCCTCCATCTGCGGTTGGATGAAGAAGAACTGCCATATGATGATGACCGCCAGCGATAAGCCGACGGCCAGGAACATGTTGCGATTGTCGGCCATTAACCTTGCCTGTCCGCGTCCCGTT
The DNA here is from genome assembly GCA_963704595.1 of uncultured Alphaproteobacteria bacterium. Classification (GTDB taxonomy): domain Bacteria; phylum Pseudomonadota; class Alphaproteobacteria; order Rhizobiales; family Amorphaceae; genus Acuticoccus. Next base: position 3,254,405 of record OY969922.1, on the reverse strand, counting down.
GGAGTTTTCTGCTTGCCGCGCTGAGTGCTGCCGCAAGCTCGGATGCGAGCCCCTGATAGGGCGCCGCCAACGCCGCCCGACGTGCGACGAGCACGTAGTCGGTGGCGCGCTCGAAAGCCGCGGGATGGTCCGCCGCCAACGCACGCAAACGCCGTTTGATCCGGTTTCGGACCACGGCGTTTCCGGTTTTCTTGGTCACGGTAAAGCCGACGCGCGCTGGCGCGTCGTCCTGCCGGCGCACCGCCTGCAGCGTGAAGGCGTCGCGACCGACGCGGACCCCCTTGGCGGCGCGCTTGAACTCGGCGCGGCGCTTCAGGCGTTCGACGGGGATCAAGCGCTCCTCACGCGCCGCAAACCGCCGCGCCTTAGGCGCTGAGCTTCTTGCGGCCCTTTGCGCGGCGCGCGTTGATCACGCGGCGGCCGCCGACGGTGGCCATGCGCGAACGAAAGCCGTGGCGACGCTTGCGCACGAGTTTGCTCGGTTGATAGGTGCGTTTCATCGGTTCCTCTCGGGCTGGCGCTCTCTGCCAGTCTCGCTTTCGGTATCGTCGGAAATAAAAAGAGGGCGCACTTCCACGCCCAGACCCCACGCCTATAGAAATGGCGGCGCGCCGTGTCAACGCAAGGCGCGTATGCGAACGCGGCCGAGCCCTGTCACGCAACGGTGAAACCGCGCGAGATCGTGTTGCCTTGCGGCTCGCCCGTCGCCGCCACACTCTAGACCCTGTGCCCGGGTTCTTCGTCTCGCGGGCGGGATTGGGAGGCACGATGGCGCACAACGGTGGCACGCGGCCAGGCGGGGGAGGCCGCGAAGGCGGCTTTCCGTGGCGGCGCCTCTGGCCGCTCGCCCTGGTCGCCGCTGCACTCGTCGCAGGCTACGCGCTCGGCCTCCACGAACTTCTGTCGCTTGACACCATCATCCGCGAACACGCGACGCTGAAGGCATGGGTGGCGGGCAACGCGTTGACCGCCGCGCTCGTCTACGTCGCGATCTATATTACCGCGGTCGCCGTCTCGTTTCCGGGCGCGAGCCTCCTCACGCTGGCGGGGGGCTTCATGTTCGGCCTCGTCGCCGGCACGGCGCTCACCGTGGTGGGCGCGACGGTCGGCGCCTCGGTGATCTTCCTCGTCGCGCAGACTTCGCTCGGCGCCCCGCTGCGCGCCCGCGCCGGCAGGTTCGTCGACCGCCTTGCGCGCGGGTTCGAGGAGAACGCCTTTCTCTATCTCCTGTCGCTGCGGCTCCAGCCGATCTTCCCGTTCTGGCTGGTCAACGTCGCGCCGGCACTCTTCAATGTCCGCGTGGGTACCTATGTGGCGGCGACTGCCATCGGCATCATTCCGGGGACGGCCGCCTACGTCCTTCTCGGCGACGGCCTCGGCGACGTGATCGAGGCGCAGGAGGCGGCGAACCCCGGCTGTGCCGCCGCCGGGAGCTGCCATGTCGACCTCGGCGCGCTGGTGTCCCCGGTCCTGATCGCGGCGCTGGTTGCGCTGTCGCTGGTCGCCCTCCTGCCGGTGCTCGTGAAGCGCTGGCGCAAGAATCGCGAGACTGTAAAAGCGTGACCCTCAAACCCGACATCTGCGTCATCGGCGCCGGTTCCGCCGGCCTCACCGTCGCCGCAGCCGCCGCAAACTTCGGCCATGACGTCGTGCTCGTGGAGCGCGGCCGGATGGGGGGCGACTGCCTCAACTACGGCTGCGTCCCGTCGAAATCGCTGATCGCGGCGGCGCGGCACGCGCATATGGCCGCCGATGGCGCGCGCTTCGGCGTCAACGCCACGCCCAGAATCGACTATGGCGCCGTCCACAGGCACATCCACGACGTGATCGGGGCGATCGCACCGCACGATTCGGTTGAGCGGTTCGAGGGCCTCGGCGTCCACGTCATCAAGGCCGACGCAAGGTTCAGGGACGAGCGGACGCTGGAGGCGGGCGGCGAGCCGATTGAGGCCCGCCGTTTCGTGATCGCCACCGGCTCGCGCCCCATGGTGCCGGACATCGAGGGGCTGGCCGCGGTCGAACCGCTCACCAACGAGAGCGTCTTCGACCTCACTGCGCTTCCGGCCAGCATCGCCATCATCGGTGGCGGGCCGATCGGCGCCGAACTCGGCCAGGCGTTCGCCCGCCTCGGCAGCACCGTCACCATCGCGACCTCCGGCGACTTTCTCGCCAAGGAAGACCCGGATGCCGCCGCCGTGGTGCGCGCCGCGATGGAGCGGGACGGCGTCATCGTCATCGACCATGCGAAGGTGGAGTGCGTCAGCGGTTCGCCATCCGGCGCGACGCTCCATCTTGCCGGCGGCCGCACCGTGGAGGCGGAGCGGGTGCTGATGGCGACGGGGCGTGCGCCCAACATCGAGAGCCTCGATCTCAGGGCGGCGGGCGTGGAAACCCATCCCGGCGGGATCGCCGTCAACAAGGGAATGCGCACAGCGAACCGGCGGATCTATGCCATCGGCGACGTCACCGGCGGGCCGCAGTTCACCCACGTGGCGGGCCATCAGGGGAGCCTTGCGGTCCGGGCCATCGTGTTCCGCCTGCCGGTCTCGTTCGATGCCGAGGCGATGCCGCGCTGCACCTACACCGCGCCCGAGCTTGCGCAGGTCGGCCTCACCGAGGCCGAGGCCATGGCCCGCTGGCCGGGCGCGACGGCATGGAAGGCCCCGCTCAGCGGCAACGACCGCGCGCAGGCGGACGGCGAGACCGAGGGCTTCGTCAAGCTGGTACTGGACGGCAAGGGGAAGCTCGCCGGCGCCACCATCGTCGCGCCGCACGCCGGCGAGATGATCGCCACCTACACGCTGGCTCTCGCCGGCAAGGTGTCGCTGCAGACCATCGCGGGCCTCGTCCTGCCCTATCCGACGCTGGGGGAGGCGGGAAAGCGCGCGGCTGTCAATCACTTCGGCGAACGGCTCGACAAGCCGTGGCTGAAAAGGGCACTGTCGCTTCTCAAACGCTTCCCTTGAAGACGCGGCCGGTCGTGTGCTGGCGGCATAACCCCGTGATGATGTCCGGCCCATGGGCGATCTGCGCACAACGACCACCGGGCCACGCACCGGGCTAGGGACGAAGCTCCTCCTCCTGACCATCCTTTTCGTGATGATCTGCGAGGTGCTGATCTTCGTCCCGTCGATCGCGAACTTCCGCAACAACTGGCTGGCGGACGCGCACCGCAACGCCTCGGTCGCCGCCGCGATCATCGCCGAAACGCCGGACGTGCCGGAGCAGCTGAAGATGCGGCTCCTCAGCGCGACCAACACGCTCGCCATCACCCACCGCGACGGCGACCGCCGCCGCCTCCTTGCGATGAGCGCGCCGCCCGCGATGGTCGAGCGGCACATCGAGCTCGGCAACGAGAGCATCTTCCAGTCCATCACCTCCGCGTTCGATGCGCTAATGGCGCCGGACGGGCGGATCATCCGCATCAGCGCCATGCCCTACGGGCGCAGCGAGGAGGTCGACGTCATCCTCGACGAGACTGCGCTGAAGGACGCGATGCTCGCCTATTCGGCCAACATCCTCGGCCTTTCGCTGGTGATCTCGGTGATGACGGCAATCCTCGTCTACATGTCGCTGCGCTGGCTGTTCGTGCGGCCGGTGAAGCGGCTCGCGAGCGCGATGGCGGACTTTGCTGAGGACCCCGAGGACGAACTGCGGATGATCGTCCCGAGCCGCCGCAACGACGAGGTGGGCGATGCCGAACGCAGCCTCGCCGACATGCAGCAGCAGCTCGCCGACACCATCGCCGAGCGGAGCCGCCTTGCCGAACTCGGCCTCGCGGTCTCCAAGATCAACCACGACCTGCGCAACCTCCTCGCCTCCGCCCAGCTCTTCTCCGACCGGCTCGCCACGGTGCGCGACCCGACTGTGCAGCGCTTCGTGCCCAAGATCGTCCGCGCGCTCGACCGTGCGGTCGGCTACACCAACGGCGTTCTTGCCTATGGACGCGCCGGGGAGGCGCCGCCGTCGCGCCGCCTGATCGACGTGGCGCGGCTCGCGACCGACGTCGGCGAGGTGCTGGGGCTCGACGTCGACCCCCACATCGAATTCCGCGTCATCGTGGAGGAGGGGATGGAGATCGACGCCGACCCCGACCAGCTCTACCGCGTCCTCCTCAACCTTTGCCGCAACGCCATGGAGGCGCTCGAGAGCAACTCGCACGACGCCGTGGTGCGGCGTCTCGCGGTGGCGGCGGAGCGGGCGGGGGCGGTGGTGCGGATCGTTGTGTCCGATACCGGGCCCGGTGTTCCGGACCGGGTGCGCCAGCATCTCTTCCAGCCGTTCCAGGGGAGTGGCCGCGCCGGCGGCACCGGGCTCGGCCTCGCCATCGCGGCGGAGCTGGTGCGCGCGCACGGCGGTTCGCTGGTCCTGATGGAGACGGGCGCGGGTGCGGCGTTCGAGATCACCATTCCCGACCGGCCGATCGACTTCGCCTCCGCCCGCCGCGCCGCCAGCGCCTGAGGCGCACCGGTAACGAACCGCTGCCATGCGCTCCGGCACGCGGCTCCAAACTTGTCAAGCCGCGGTTGCTCGCTTATAGAACGGGCACCCGCACCCCTGGAGGCGGGGCGCGCAATTTGCGCGCAAAGGTCGGCGCCCTGCGTCGGCCTTATTTTTGCACCTAGGAGAGCACTATGGCTGAAGGCTTTGCCCTAAAGGCTGCCGTGCGCGAACGGACGGGCAAGGGGGCCGCGCGCGCACTGAGGCGTGAGGGTCTTATTCCCGCCGTGATCTACGGCAACAATCAACCGCCGGTCGCGATCGCGCTGCCGCACAAGGAAATGACGCTCGCGCTCTACGCCGGCGGCTTCCTGACCAACGTGTGGACGCTCGAAGTTGACGGCAAGCCGGTTCAGGCGCTGGCGCGCGACTTCCAGCGCGAGCCGCTGAAGGACCGTCTCGTCCACGTCGACTTCCTGCGCATCGACGCGACCTCGCGCGTGACGGTCGACGTTCCGCTGTCGTTCGTCGGCGAAGAGGATTCGCCGGGCCTCGAGGAAGGCGGCGTGCTGAACGTCATCCAGCACAACGTCTCGCTCGTCGCACCGGCAACGCGCATTCCGCACGTGCTCGAAGTGAGCGTGGCGGGCAAGCAGATGGGCGATACGCTGACCAGCGACGACCTGGAGCTGCCGGCGGACGTCGAGTTCGCGATGCACGACTACGAAGCCTTCCCGATCGCGTCGATCACGGCGCCGGTCGAAGAAGTGCCCGAGGAAGATCCCGAAGCGCCGGATGAGCCCGAAGTCGAGGGTGAAGAGGCCGCCGACGGTGAAGCTGCCGAAGGCGAAGCCGCCGCGGACGGCGACAGCGAGGACTGACGCGAGGATGGTCGAGGCCGCATCATGCTGAAATTGTTTGTCGGCCTCGGCAATCCCGGCGGGACCTACGCCCGCAACCGGCACAATGTCGGCTTCATGGCGATCGACGCCATCCACGATCGGTGGCGCGGCGGCCCCTGGCGCAGCAAGTTCCAGGGGCAGGTCGCCGAGGCCACCATCGACGGCGTGCGGGTGATGTTCCTCAAGCCGCACACCTACATGAACGAATCGGGACGCGCGGTGATCGATGCGTCCCGTTTCTACAAGGTCGCGCTGAACGACATCATGGTCGCGCACGACGAGATCGACCTGCCGCCCGGCAAGTTCCGCATGAAGACCGGCGGCGGCACCGGCGGCCACAACGGCCTCAAATCCATCACCGCCCACATGCGCGACGGCTATCGCCGCCTTCGCATCGGCGTCGGCCATCCGGGCCGCAAGGAGATGGTGCCGAGCTACGTGCTGCACGATTTCTCCAGGAGCGACGACGACTGGCTGGAGCCGATGCTGGCCGCCTTCGCCGACGAGGCGCCGCTGCTGGCGCGCGGCGAGGACGCCAAGTTCGCCTCCAAGGTGCACGAGCGCCTGTCCGGCAGCCGCGCCGCCGCAAGCGCCAGACCCGCGCCCGAACCCACACCGCCAAGCCGTGCGCCCGAGAGCGCGCAGGAAAAAACCGCGTCCCGGCCGTTCTCGGTGCTGGCGCATCTACTTCGGAAGTAAAATGGGATTCAAATGCGGCATCGTGGGCCTGCCGAACGTCGGCAAGTCCACGCTTTTCAACGCGCTCACCAAGACGGCGGCGGCGCAGGCGGCGAACTACCCGTTCTGCACCATCGAGCCCAACACCGGTGACGTTGCGGTCCCTGATCCGCGCCTCTCCGCCATCGCGAAGATCGCCAAGTCGCAGAACATCGTCCCGACCCGGCTGACCTTCGTCGATATCGCGGGCCTCGTCCGCGGCGCGTCGTCGGGCGAGGGGCTCGGCAACCAGTTCCTTGCCAACATCCGCGAGACGGACGCCATCGCCCACGTCCTGCGCTGCTTCGAGGACGACGACATCACCCATGTCGCCGACACCATCGACCCCATCGCCGACGCGGAGACGGTCGAGACCGAACTGATGCTGGCCGACCTCGAGAGCCTCGAGCGCCGCGCACTCAACACGCGCAAGAAGGCGCAAGGCGGCGACAAGGATGCCAAGGCCGACATCGCGCTGATGGACGGCGCGCTGGAACTCCTGCGCAACGGCCGCCCGGCCCGCGAGCTTCAGGTCGCGCCGGAAGACATGCGCGCCTTCAAGATGCTCAATCTTCTCACGTCCAAGCCGCTCCTCTACGTCCTCAACGTGGACGAGGCGTCGGCCGGGACCGGCAACGCGCTGTCCGAGAAGGCCGCGAAGATGGCGGAAGACTCGGGCGCGTCCTGGGTGGTGATTTCGGCCGCCATCGAGGCGGAGATCGCGCAGCTTCCGGCCGACGAGCAGGCCGAGTATCTGGAGACGCTGGGGCTTGCGGAGCCGGGCCTCGACCGCCTTATCCGCGAAGGCTACGGCCTTCTCGACCTCATCACCTACTTCACCGCAGGGCCGAAGGAGACGCGGGCCTGGACGATCCGCCGTGGCACCGCCGCGCCGCAGGCCGCCGGCGTCATCCACTCGGACTTCGAGCGCGGCTTCATCCGCGCGCAGACCACCGCCTATGACGACTATGTCGGCCTCGGCGGCGAGGCGGCGGCGAAGGATGCCGGCAAGGTCCGCGACGAGGGCAAGGAATACCGCGTGGCGGACGGCGACATCATCCTCTTCAAGTTCGCCACCTGACGGGAGCAGACCATGGGCCAGAAGTTCAGCCGGGCGATGCGTCTCGCCCGCCAGTCTGCCGGCCTTCTGGCGTCTTCCCCCGGCCTCATGGTCCTGCCGCTGGCGAGCGGCGTCGTTCTCCTCGTCATCATCGCGACCTTCGCGGCGCCGATCGCCGCAAGCCCCGAGCTGCGCGGACTTCTCGATGGTGACGGCGCCGACACCGAGGTCGCCGACTACGTTCTCGCCTTCCTCTTCTATCTCGTCTCGTTCACGGCAGTGAACATCTTCAACACCGCGCTGGTCCACGCGATCCTGGTGCGGCTGGAAGGCGGCAGCGCGTCCGCGATGGACGGCCTGCGGTTCGCGATGACGCGCCTGCCGCAGATCCTGATGTGGTCGGCGCTCAGCGCCACGGTCGGCGTCGCGCTCAAGCTGCTGCAGGACAAGGCGGGCGCGCTCGGCGCCATCGTCGGCGGGCTGGCGGGTCTCGCCTGGTCGGTTGCCACCTATTTCGCAATTCCCGTCCTCGCGGCGCAGAAGACCGGGCCGCTGGAGACCGTGCAACGTTCCGCCGCGATCCTGCGCAAGACGTGGGGCGAGGCGCTCACCACCAACATCGGCGTCGGCATTCTGATGCTGGTGCCCGTCGTCCTCATGGTCCTCGCCTTCGCCGTCGCGGCGGCGACGCTGCCGGCGGACGCGCTGATCGCCGTCGGCGCGATCATCGTCCTCCTGTTCGGCCTCCTGCTCGTGGCGGTGAACACGCTCTCCACCGTCATCCGCACGGCGCTCTACCACTATGCCGTCACGGGCAGCGCCCCCGCCGAGTTCGACCGCGCCGAGTTCGCACAGGCCTTCCGCAAAAAATAAGCTCTTGCGCACGGTGGGGCTGGCAAATGATATACATTATTATATATTGTATATCGTCAGCCAGGGAGAGCCGCCATGACCATCCGCGAGATCGACGAGCGCCTTGCCGTCGCGCCCCAGCCGGCAGTGCAGAACTTCCCGGACCTGCGCAAGGCCGGCTTCACCGCGATCGTCAACGCCCGGCCCGACGGGGAGAGCGCGGACCAGCCCGGCAATGCGGCCGAGGCCGAAGCCGCCGCCCGCGCGGGCCTCGCCTACACCTTCGTACCCGTGAAGGCCGACGACATCACCGAGGCCGACGTGCGCGCCTTCCGCGATGCAGTCGCCGCCGCCGACGGCAAGGTCTTCGCCCACTGCGCCAGCGGAACGCGCGCGCTCGTCCTCCACGCCATCGGCGAGGTTCTGGATGGGCGGATGGACCGGGCGGACGTTCCCGCGCTCGGAAACCGGGCCGCCATCGATCTTTCGGGCGCGGTCCGCTGGCTCGACCGCGCGGAAGCGCAAACGCCAAAGGTCCGCGGCTTCTACGACCCGCGCACCTTCAGCCTCCAGTACGTCGTCAGCGACCCCGCCACCAAGCGCTGCGCGATCATCGACCCCGTGCTGGACTACGAGGAGAAGTCCGGCAGCGTGGGGACCTTCAGCGCCGATGCGATCCTCGACCACATCGCCGCCGAGGGGCTGACGGTGGAGTGGATCCTCGACACCCACCCCCACGCCGACCATTTTTCCGCCGCGGCGTACCTGAAGGAAAAGACCGGCGCGCCGACTGCCATCGGCGAGCACGTCAAGGATGTGCAGGAGCTCTGGCGCGGCATCTACAACATGCCGGGCCTCGCGACCGACGGCTCGCAGTGGGACCGTCTCTTCGCCGATGGCGACACATTCCGCATCGGCAACCTCGACGCGCGCGTTCTCTTCAGTCCCGGCCACACGCTGGCGTCCGTCACCTATGTGGTCGGCAACGCTGCGTTCATCCACGACACGCTGTTCATGCCCGACACCGGTTCCGCCCGCGCCGACTTTCCGGGCGGCAGCGCATCGGCGCTGTGGCACTCCATCGGCCGCATCCTCGACTTGCCGCCCGAAACACGCCTCTTCACCGGGCACGACTACCAGCCCGGCGGCCGGCATCCGCGCTGGGAGAGCACGGTGGCGGCGCAGCGCGCCCGCAACCCCCATGTGAACGGGATCGACGAGGCGGCCTACGTCGCGCTGCGCAACGAGCGCGACAGGACGCTGCCCATGCCCAAGCTCATCCTTCACGCTCTGCAGGTGAACACCAACGCCGGCCGCCTGCCGGAGCCGGAGGACAACGGCCGCCGCTACCTCAAGATCCCGCTAGGCGCCCTGGACGGCGCGAAGTGGTGACACCCCCGGCGCAGATGACCCGCGCCGAGATGGCCGAGCGCGCCGATGCGGTGGCGGCGCTCCTCAAGACCCTTTCCCACCCTGTGCGGCTCGTCCTCGTCTGCACGCTGGTGGAGGGCGAGTATTCGGTCGGCGCGCTGGAGGAGGAGCTCGGCATCCACCAGCCGACGCTTTCCCAGCAGCTCGGCGTCCTGCGTGATGCCGGGATAGTCGAGACGCGGCGCGAATTCGCGGCAGGTGTTCTACCGGCTCGCCGAGGCGAAGGCGGCAAGCCTCGTCTTCGCCCTGCACGACATCTTCTGCCAACCCGGAGAGCTCTCATGATCGCGGACTACTGGTTAGGCCTCGCCGGCGGCCTGTGCATCGGCGCGTCCGCGTCGCTGCTGATGCTCGTCAACGGGCGTGTCGCCGGCATCAGCGGCATCTTCGGCCGCCTGATCTCCACCGGCCCGTTCCTCGAGAACGCCGCGTTCGTGCTCGGCCTTCTCGCGGGACCCGCGCTCTTCCTCCTTGCGATGGGCGGCTGGCCGGAGGTGACCGTCGCCGGGTCGTGGCCGCTCCTCGTGGTCGCGGGCCTTCTAGTCGGCTTCGGCTCGCGGCTCGGCTCCGGCTGCACCTCTGGCCACGGCGTCGTCGGACTCGCGCGCCTGTCGCGCCGCTCGATGGTGGCGACGGCGGTTTTCCTCGGCGTCGCGGTCGTCACCGCGACTGCGATGGGGCTCGCATCGTGAGCGCCGTGCGGATTGCCGCCGCGCTTGGCTCGGGCGCGCTGTTCGGCTTCGGCCTCTCTTTGTCCGACATGGTCGATCCCGCCCGCGTCCTTGCCTTCCTCGACGTTGCGAGCGGCGCGTGGGACCCGACGCTCGCCTTCGTGCTTGCCGGCGCGATTGCAGCGGCGATCCCCGGCGTTGTCCTCCAGCGCCGGATGGCGAAGCCCGTTGCCGCCGAACGCTTCACGTTGCCGGAGACGCGCACGATCGACCGCCGCCTCGTCATCGGCGCAGCGCTATTCGGTCTCGGCTGGGGGCTTGCAGGCTTGTGCCCGGGGCCGGCGCTGGCCGCCCTGTCACTGGGCCTAGGCAAGGTCGCGGTGTTCGTGGCGGCGATGGCTGCGGGGATGATCGCCTTCGCGCTCACCCTCGGCAGGCGGTCCTAGACCACAACCTCGGCCGCCTGCTGGGCGCCGACACCGAAGACGCGCTTGTAGCGGGCGATCTCGTCCGCCGGCCCGGTCGCCTTGTTGGGGTTGTCCGACAGCTTCACCGTCGGGCGCCCGTTGGCGGACACCGCCTTGCAGACGATGCTGAACGGGGCGAGCGCGTTGTTCTCCGCCAGCCCGCGGAAATCGTTGGTGAGGAAGGTGCCCCAGCCGAACGAGATCCGCGCCTTGTCGTGGAAGCGGGCGTGCAGCATCTCGATGGTCTCGACGTCGAGCCCGTCGGAAAAGATGATGCGTTTTTCGCGCGGGTCCTCGCCGCGGCTCCGCCACCAGTCGATCGCCTTCTGCGCGGCGGTGGCGGGATCGCCCGAATCGACGCGCACACCGGTCCAGCGCGCCAGCCAGTTGGGCGCGCGCTCGAGGAAACCGTCCGAGCCGAACGTGTCGGGCAGGATGATCCTGAGGTTGCCGTCGTGCTCGTCGTGCCAGTCGGCCAGCACGCGGTAGGGCGCTTCGGCCAGCGCCTCGTCGCTGTCGGCGAGGGCGGCGTAGACCATCGGGAGCTCGTGCGCGTTGGTGCCGATGGCCTCCACCTCGCGCCGCAGCGCGATCAGGCAGTTGGAGGTGCCGGTGAAGGCGGGGCCGAGGCCTTCCATCATCGCCTGCACGCACCAGTCCTGCCACAGGAAGGAGTGGCGGCGCCGGGTACCGAAATCGGCGATGGACACGCCGTCGAGCTTCTTCAGCCGCTCGATCTTCTCCCACAGCTTGGTCATCGCGCGGGCGTAAAGCACCTGAAGCTCGAACCGGCCGAGCGTGTTGAGGACGGCGCGCGAGCGAAGCTCCATCAGCGTCGGCGAGCGCGGGGATCTCCCACATCATCACCTCGGGCCACAGGCCCTCGAAGGTGAGCTCGTACTGCCCGTCGCGCTTTTCGAGGTTGTAGGGCGGCAGGCGCAGGTTCTCGAACCACTCCATGAAGTCGGCCCGGAACATCTGGCGCTTGCCGTAGAATGTGTTGCCGCGCAGCCAGGTGCTTTCGCCGCGCGAGAGCGACAGGGAGCGGATGTGGTCGAGCTGTTCGCGCAGCTCGCCCTCGTCGATCAGCTCGGCGAGGCGCACGTCCTTCGAGCGGTTGATGAGCGAGAAGGTGACGCGCGTGTCCGGCTTGTTGCGGTAGACCGACTGACACATCAGGAGCTTGTAGAAGTCCGTGTCGATCAGCGAACGCACGATCGGGTCGATCTTCCACTTGTGGTTATAAACCCGTGTCGCGATGTCGGTCATGGGTCCTCCCGCTGGCGCGCCCGGTCCTCCTTACGCGATGATTGGACGGGTGGGAAAGCCGAATGGGCGCGGGCTGCTGCGATCCGCCGCCTATTCGGGCAGCCAGCTCTGCGGCACGTAGCCCGGCAGCGCCTCGACAGAGGCGAGCCAGCGGCGGATGCCGGGATATGCGGCGAGGTTGAACCCGCCTTCACCGGCCGTGTGGGTGTAGGCGTAGAGCGCGATGTCGGCGACGGTGGCGCTGTCGCCGGCGAGCCAGTCGGCGGTTGCGAGGCGGCCTTCCATCACGCCGAGCGCGTGGTTGCCGGCCGCCAGGGTCTCCTCCAGCCGCTGCTGGGTCGCGTCGCCACGCATTGCGGCGTAGCGCAGGAGAGAGCGGCGGACGGCAACGTTGGGTTCGTGGCTGTACTGCTCGAAGAACATCCACGAGAGGGCCGTCGCCCGTTCGAACGGGTCCAGCGGCAGCAGCGGGCTGCGTTCGGCGAGATAGCACAGCATCGCGTTGGATTCGGGAAGCCGCCGCCCGTCTTCGAGCTCCAGCAGCGGAACCTTGCCGATGGGGTTCTTCTCGCGGAAGCCGGCGGACTGGGTGCCACCGTCGAGGAAGGAGACCTCGACGTGGCGGAAGGGGAGGCCGAGGAGGGCTGCCACGAGCCGCGGCTTGTAGCAGTTTCCCGAGTTGGCCATGCCGTAGATCGTCATCATCGGAACTGATCTCCATCTCCCCGGCGGCGCCGCCGGTTCGATAGAGTTGCGCCTGTCGCGAGGTGGCGCCAATTCTTTGTGATGATTGGCGGGATCACGCCGCTTTATGGGTGGTGGATCGCCGCTGTCAGCGGATTTCCATCTTCACCTTCCCGACGCCCTTTTCGACCATGCCGATCTTCGCGGCAGCGCCCCTCGAAAGGTCGATGGTGCGGTTGCCGTGGAAGGGGCCGCGGTCGTTGATCCGCACGACCACGGAGCGGCCGTTGTCGGGGTTGGTCACCTTGACCTTGGTGCCGAAGGGCAGGGTTTTGTGAGCGGCCGTGAGCGCATACATGTTGAAGCGTTCGCCATTGGCGGTCTGACGGCCGTGGAACCTGGCGCCGTAGTAGGAGGCGACGCCGGAGACGGTGCGCGCGGAGGCATCGGAAACCATCACGGTGGTGGAAGCGATCGAGCAAAGAGCGAAGAGAGTCGCCATCATGACGGGCTTTGCGCGCAGACGCATGGAGCACATCCTTCTGTCGTTTTGTGGGTGGCCGGTCCCGAATTGGTGCGTCTAGGAAGTTGTACCTAACCGTTAACGGCCTGTGGCGCCTTTGCCAGCCTGAAGCCGTCGCGGCTACGCCTATGGCGCATACCTGTCTCCCAGGTTAAACATCCGTAAGCTTCGGGAATCCGGGAGCGCCGCGCGCCTTCGCCGCACCTGACCGCTGGAATTTTCGTTAAATTGCGACGAGCAAACGCCAAATCCGGATCGCGTCGCTAGGACATATTTCTCGTGAGTCACGACCTTTGGTCCGGCCGGTCCGGAGTTGTTCACATTAAATCTTCGTTGCGGGTGGAACCCTGTGCGGTGCAATAGCCGCCGGGGTGGGGTTCAAATCCGTCTCCCGACGACAGCGAGAGGTTTCGGAAGCGCCTTCCCGCTTTCCGAAGCGGGTGTTAGTGAGGCGCTGCAACGATGACGCGCGATGACCCGTACTCCGCTTCCTGAGACACGCAAGCCACTCACCTATGCCGGCAACTGCAGTCTCTGCGGCGGCCGCGGCGCGTTTTCCGGGTCGCGGACGGACGGGCGCGACGCCTTTGCCTGTCCCGCCTGCGGCGCCAGCCACGCCGAGCGGGAGCAGGCGGCGGCGATCCTCACCCTGTTCTCGCGCGGGCAGAACCCGTTTCTCGGCCGCTTCATCAGGCAGAACTGGGGGGAGCGCGCGATCCTCGAATTCGCCGAGGCGAGCCGGTTCACCGTGCTTTTCGAGATGGCCGGCGACCACCACCGCGCGGCACCGCTCGAAGGCGCCACGCCCGGCACGATGCGCGGCGCGGTCTGCTGCCAGAACCTCGCCGCGATGACCTACCCCGACGCCCGCTTCGATCTCGTCATGAGCTTCGACGCGATGCGGACCGTGCCCGACGTGGAGGCGGCGATCGCGGAGGTGGCGCGGGTGCTGCGGCCCGGCGGCGCCCACGTCTTCTCCGTGCCGCTCGCCTTTCCGCTCCCCGGACGGTCGACGCGCGCCGGCGCCGAGAACGTCTTCGGCGTAGACCTCATCGAGATGCACGCGCGCCACGGCCTCCACGCGCGCTTCCTGCGCGGCGAGCCGCTCTCCGGCCACCTCCGCGACAACGCCGCCGTCGCGGCGCGGAAGCTCTCCTGATGGACGGGCCCGATGGCGAGGGCCGGCCGGCCGGAGCTTCGCAACAGCCGCTCCGCTGCGCCGTCTGCAACACGGGGCTGGCGCCGGATGCGCTCGATCAGCCCGGCCGCGTCTGCGATCATTGCGGTGCCACCCGCCAGTCGATCGAACTGACCGAGGCGCTGCTTGCCACCATCGGGCGCGGAATCGAGCCGTTTCTCTACCGCATGGCCTTCGAGGCGCCGACGCGCTCGGCCCGCGTGCTCGACCTTTCCGGCGACCGCGCGCTGTCTCACGTGCTGTGGGTGGTCGACGGCTACCGCACCGGGCCTGCGCCGCGCGGCGGGATGGCCGCGGACGATCTCCTCGCCGAGCCGCCCGGCAGCATCGACCTCCTCATCCTGCGCAACCGTCTCTTCGCCGCGGACGACCTTGCCGCAACGCTGGACGCGATCGCGCGCATCCTGGCGCCGGGGGGCTGGGCCATCATGCAGGAGCGCATCCCGTGGCCGGTGCCTGACGAGACCGTGACGCTTCCGGCATTGAAGGCGACGATGCGTCCCGTCGGCGGCGGCGTCTCGCTGCCCGAGCGGCATGTCATCGGCGCCGACATCGTCGACATGCTGGCCGCGCGCGGCATGGTGGGTGAAGTCTACCGCCCCAACCTCGGCCTCGATCCGCTGTTCCGCAGCGCGGTCCTCACCGGCCTCAGAGTGTAGCGCAGGCCGACCCGTCAGCGGTCGTAGTAGCCCTTGTCGAAGAGGTAGGGGAGCTTCTCGTAGGTCGCCTCTTTCAATGCGGGCGTCATGTAGTCCTCGAAGCTCGTGTGCTTCGACTTGTTGTGCCAGGGCAGGCTCGTCGGCCTGAAGCCGTACTGCTGCACGATCCTGTCGAAGTCGTCCGACAGCCGCTCGAAGCGCAGGAGCTCGAGGTTGGCCGGCTCCACGCCGTCGATCGACATCCACTGGCCGACGTCCGTCATCGGGATGCGGCGGCAAAAGGTCGGGAAGTCGCGCTCCATCGCGAACCGGTTCTTCGGGTTGTCCGGGTCCGTGCGGTACGCCTTGCGCATGAAATGGTAGGTCGAGACCATGATGTCGTACGGGTGGCGGATGGCGACGAAGATGGCCTCGAAGTCCGCAAGACTTATGCCTTTTGCGCCCAGCGCGGCCTTGGCGCGGGGGAGGCTGGCGTGGGCGCTGCCGATGGTGAGTGCCAGTCCGGCCGGATCCCGGTCCATCTCCTCGCGATAGCTGCCGGTCGAGACGACGCCCCGGATCGGGCGCTCCCACGCCGCGCACAGCGCGCTCGTCAGCGAGGTGCCGCCGGTCTTGGGCACATGGAGGAAGAGGAACCGGTCGTTCCAGAGCATCGCGGGCACTTCATCGCTAAGACGGTGACGGGATGCCGCCAACAGGTGACGTTACCGTTAAGGCCGGACCGGTGCATCCGCGCCGCTGCCGGCGAGCGGGCAAGAAAAAGCCCGGCGCGCGGTGCGGCCGGGCATTTTTCGTCTCGCGCGCCGGGAACGGTGGCGCGGCGGGGCGCCGCGGTCAGGCCGCGGCGGAGACCCGGGCGAGGGCGCACTGGGACCACAGGTCCGACAGGGCGTGGCAAAGGTGGTCGATGTCCGCATCGGTGTGGACCGGCGAGGGGGTGATGCGCAGCCGCTCGGTGCCGCGGTCGACCGTCGGGTAGTTGATCGGCTGGACGTAGACGCCGTGCTTGTCGAGCAGGAGGTCGGAGATCCACTTGCACTTGGCCGCGTCGTTCACCATCACCGGGACGATGTGGCTGGGGTTGTCCAGCATCGGGATGCCGATGGCGTTGAGGCGGGCGCGCACCTTGGCGACGACCTTGCGCTGCGCCTCGCGCTCCGCACTGGAGACCTTGAGGTGCTCGATGGAGGCGCGGGCACCGGCCGCGCACGCCGGCGGCAGCGCGGTGGTGAAGATGAAGCCGGACGCGTGCGAGCGCACGAAGTCGACGAGGTTCTTCGAGCCGGTGATGTAGCCGCCGACCACGCCGAATGCCTTGCCGAGCGTGCCCTCGATGACGGTGAGGCGGTCCATCAGGCCTTCGCGCTCGGCAATGCCGCCGCCGCGCGGGCCGTAGAGGCCGACCGCGTGCACTTCGTCGAGGTAGGTCATCGCGCCGTACTTGTCGGCAACGTCGCAGATTTCCTTGATGGGGGCGATGTCGCCGTCCATCGAGTAGACGCTCTCGAAGGCGACGAGCTTGGGCCGGTCAGGGTCGGCCGCGGCGAGCTTCTTCGCCAGATCCTCGGGGTCGTTGTGCCTGAAGAGGTGTTTTTCGGCGCGCGAGTGGCGGATGCCCTCGATCATCGAGGCGTGATTCTTGGCGTCGGAGAAGACGATGCAGCCGGGGAGCTTGGACGCCAGCGTGCCGAGGGCGGCCCAGTTGGACACGTAGCCCGAGGTGAACAGCAGCGCGGCGGCCTTGCCGTGCAGGTCGGCGAGCGAACGCTCCAGCTCGACGTGGTAGTGGTTGGTGCCGGAGATGTTGCGCGTGCCGCCAGCGCCTGCGCCGCACTTGTCGAGCGCGTCGTGCATGGCGTCGAGGACGGCGGGGTGCTGGCCCATGCCCAGATAGTCGTTCGAGCACCAGACGGTCACGTCCTTGGCGCCATCACCGTCAGTGTAGCGCTTGGCCCGCGGGAAGCTGCCACGGTGGCGTTCCAGGTCCGCGAAGACGCGGTAGCGGCCTTCGTTGCGCAACTCGTCCAGGCTGTTCGCGAAATGGGTTTCGTAGTCCATTTGTCCCCGTCCTTGTCTTTTCTCTAATTAACCGAAAGTCCTGATCGCGCCAACCGGGCGCGACTGCATGGCGCCCTTGCCGTCGCGTTTGCCGGCCGACCACAGGTCGAGCGCGGACAGCGGCGTGAGCATGAGCCAGTGCTCGGCGATGCCGAGGCTGACGAGGGTCGCAATCAGGATCGCGGCCGTGGCTTGATCCGGGCTTGTCGCCGGGTTGAGACCGCTGCGCAGAAGCAAAGCCGCAGCGATGGTGGCGCAAACAACCGTGAACGGGAAGAACGGGTTCATGTCACGTTTGCGGAAGTGTTGCGACAGGTGCTGGACACCCGTCGGCAGGAACTCGGTGCAAAGGTTTCGCACACCGAGGAAGAGGTTGATCTTGGCGCTTGCTCGCATCACCCAGAGGGCGCCGAATGTCGCAGCGGCCGTCGGGTTCGCCGCCGTGCCGGTGGCGATCGACCAGCGTCGAGCAGCGTCGCGACCAGGGCAGCCTCGTGCCAGACGATCGCCTTCAGCGCGGACCATGCCCGCGCGCCGATCCGGTCCGACACCGCCGGCTCGTCGACGCCGAGGATGGCGCCGGTCAGGAAGCAGATCTCGAACACCGCCCACAGCCCGATGCCGGCCGTGAAGCCGACATAGGCCGCGTGGACCGAAGGCTCCTGGGCCGACATCATCGCCAGCACCGAGGAGACGATCGCCAGGACCAGCGCCACCGCGTTGAGGGCGGACTTCGGCATCCCCCGCACCATCCACAGCAGCGCCTGCGTGGTCGAGTACCACACGGCGAGGACGTAGATGGCGGCGAAGGCGAGGTTCATGGCGCTACCAGACCGGCTCGAGGCGGCTCGACGCCGGCGCCACGTTGGGCGTCGTGCGGTGGCAGTAGAGCCGCACGAAAATCGCGGCGACCCGCGCGATCAGGAAGCCCTTGCGCACCTTGCCGACGGGGCCGGAGAGCGTCGCCATCTTCTTGTTGATCTCCGACAGCTTGTGGAAGCCGTTGCGGAAGACCTCCGAGTCGGTGTCGAGCGTCAGCGGGAAGACCTGCTTGGTGATCTCGCTGGTGAGGCGGAAGACCTTCATGTCGTAGTCGGTCGGGTCGACGCCGAGGGCATCGTGGAAGGCCGGGCGGACGTGGTCGCGCACGTACATCGTCGCGTAGACGGCGAGCAGGAAGAAGCGGATCCAGTACTTGTTGGCGCCCTTCAGCACGTGCGGGTTGGCGCTGCATCAGCAGCGCGAAGGCCTCGCCGTGGCGGAACTCGTCGTTGCACCACTCCTTGAACCACTTGAAGATCGGGTGGAACCGCTTGTCCGGGTGCTGTTCGAGGTGGCGGTAGATGGTGATGTAGCGCGCGTAGCCGATCTTCTCGGACAGATAAGTCGCGTAGTAGATGAACTTCGGCTTGAAGAAGGTGTACTTCTTCTGCTTCGTCAGGAAGCCGAGGTCGACGCCGACATTGGCCTCCTTCAGCGCGTCATTGATGAAGCCGGCATGGCGCGCCTCGTCGCGGCTCATGAAGCCGAACAGCTCGCACACGTCCTTGTTGGTGCCGCGCTTCTTCATCTCCTTGTAGAGGACGCAGCCGGAGAACTCGGCGGTCAGCGAGGAGACGAGGAAGTCGATGAACTCGCGGCGCAGTTCGGGATCCAGCGCGTCGAAGTCGATCTGGTCCCACTCGGCGTTCTTCTTGAAGTGGCCCTTGTTGGGATCGGACCGCATCTCCTCGATCAGCGCATCCCATTCCTCGCGCACCGGCGTGACGTCGAGCTTGTCCATCTCGTCGAAGTCGGTGGTGTAGAAGCGCGGGGCGAGGGTGGTGGTCTCCGTCGCGGCGCGGGTGGTCTCGTTGACCTCGCGGACCGGACGCGCCGCGACGGGCGGGCGGACGGGGGCGTTCATGCCGCCACCTTTTCGGAGAACGAGAATTCGCAAAGTTCCATGAACTCGAGGTCGCCGGTGAGGCGGACCCAGAGGCGCTCGATCATGGTGGCGCGGACGATGGTGGCCTGGCGCGCCACGGAGGCGACCTCGCCGTAGGGCACGCGGATGTCGCTGCCGTGGACGATGATCTCGTCCCCCGGCTCGGCGTTGATGCCGTCCGGCAGGACGACGTGCGCGTGGAGGCTCTCGAAGGTGTGGCTCACCTCCACGGTGCAAGGAACGGTCAGTTTGGTCTTGAAAGCGCTCAGCATATTACTCCCCAGCGTTATGCGTTGCGAGTGCGGGCATCAGAGATGCGAATGCGATCGTATTGTCATTGCCGAACGCGCGCAGGTCTATGCGTGCGCCGGTCTGGGGGTCGGCGATCGCGAACCGCCCCTCCTGGTCTTCGGAGATCACGAACGGCTGCTCCGGGACCGATCTTCTGGACGTGCGCTCTGGCGGGCCAGCGCCCGCAGCACGCCGCGGATGAAGCCGTGGCTGTCGGGCGCCAGTGTCGTGGTGCCGGCGTCGGACACGATGGAAATGCCGCCGTCGGCCATGTCGTCGACGGTGATCATCACGACCTGGCGCGGGTCGTCCGGCGTCGCCGGCATGTGCGGCGTCCCGTCCATCAGCACGGAGACCACGACCACCACCAGCGACAGGCCGACGAGGCCGAACACCAGCCGCAGCGTGCCCTTTGGAATGAACGGTTCGTTGTGCGCCATGATCGTCTCCTACGCTGCGACGGACTTTGCCGGACGGACCGGGGCGGAGACGCGTAGCTCCGGTGCGGCGCGGCCGTGTGAAGCTGCAAGCGCGTGGGACAGGATACGCGCGACATGCTCGCCGTCCTTGATCCCGCGCAACATCGGCTCAGGCTTGGAGAAGCGGAACGGGCGGGCGTGCGGCCACAGGACGAGGTAGCCGAGGCCGCCGGTCTGGGCCATCGCGAGCGCGATGCCGCCGGTGCCGAAGGTGGTGTCGCGGTAGTCGGCCGAGAGGATCTGCTTGAACGGCAGGTTGACGCTCATGGTGAGCGCGACGCCGATCCGCATCACGACGCGGCGGTTGGTGATGGTGTAGCGCGTCGACTTCGCCGTCACGAGCGCGAGCACGGCAAGGAGGCCGAGGCCGACGCCGAACACCACCGTCAGCACGATCGCGCTGCCGAGCGCCGCGCCGATGCCGGCGCCGTCGTAGAGCGTGGTGCCGACCCGCCAGACGAGGATCAGCAGCGCGTAGAGCGCGATGGCGCGGACGTGGAAGACGTCGAACGCGAAGGCCTTCCAGTCGGGCGTGCCCGACCACAGGATGCGCTCGCCCTCCGGCAGAGCCTCCGGGAGGCCCGGCGTCGGCTCGTGGTCGAAGTCGTCGTGCTCGGCGATCTCGTCCCGCACGGCCTTCACAGGAGGGGCTCCGAGCGGGCGCGCGTCGCGTAGAGCTCGCCTGCGGAATAGTAGGCCATGATCTTGTCCTCCTCGAGCAGCGTCACCTCGTTCGGATGTTTGAGGCGCGGCACGTCGGCGAACTGGGCCGCGGTGATCGAGGGCGTCGACACCTGGCTGTAGAGGCCGGCGATGGTGGCGGTGGTCATCGGCATCAGGACGGTGTCGACGTTGCCGGCGGTCACGTGCGCGGGCTCGGTCACCACTGCGACGGCGGCTTCCCCGGTGTCGAGGTCGACCGCGACGGCGGCTTCGGTCTCGACGCCCGCGGGCGCGGCGTCGGTGGTGGTTTCGGCCATCACCAGCGGATCGAGGCGGACCTCGATGTAGCGGACCATCAGCTCGGAGCGGTCGACCCAGACGTCTTCCACGATGCCGGCGGGCATCCCGTCGGCGCCGACGACTTCCATGCCGCGCGGATCGTAGTCGACGTCGCTGACCCAGTGGTCGGGCAGGAGGCGCATCGGGACGAGCTTGACCTCACCCTCGGAGGTGATGTCCGCACGGTCCTGGCGCATCGCCCAGGAGCCGGGGCCGACGCCGGCGGTCAGCGGATTGCCGAGCGGAACCAGCGGCGAGCCGGGGAAGGGCGAGGCGGGCACGGCGTTGATGACCGGCGGCTCGACCTCGGCATAGTCCGGCGCGAGGTGGACCTCGCCGTTCGGCATCAGGAAGGTCTTGGGAGACGGGATCCAGATCAGGCCGCCGCGCTCGCGCTTGCCGGTCATGTCGTCGACCAGCGGGAACCCTTCGCGGCGGTTCTCCCGGAAGAGGTAGAACAGCAGCGCGAAGAAGAACAGCCAGAAGGTGTACAGGATGACGAGAGCGAAATCGATGCCCTCAGTAAGCACGCCGAAAGGTTCCATGGGACGTCTCCTTTTACCCAGGTATTTCAGTCAGCCCGAGGCGTGACGAAATGTTGGACCCGTAGCGCGACAACGGGCCGATGATGGCAAGCGCAACAAAAAGCAGCGCGATCTCAAGGTGGTAGACCGCGCTGTAGCCGGTGGCGGGCGAGGCGAGTGCTTCGCCGAGCGCGCCGGAAGTCGGCGAGTGCGCCGACGCCGTCCCGCAGGGCGCCGCCGAGCGCGACGCCGAGGCCGGCGGCGGCGGCCTGCGTGGCGCCCCATGCGCCGAGCGCGAGGCCGGCGGTCCGCGTGTCGGTCTCGTTCATCGCCGCCGACAGGGTGCCGACGCCGAAGAGGCCGGCGCCGATCCCGATGACGGCGATGCCGACGCGGAAGAGGGCGGCCGAGCCGAACGGGTCCGCGAAGATGACGAGGACGAAGCCGAGAATGCCGGCGAGGAGGCCGACGGCGGCCGAGCGGTGCGTGTCGCGCCCGCGCGACAGGCGCCGCGCCGCGATCCAGATCCCGAAGAGCGTCCCGGCCGCCAGAAGTGCGGTCAGCTCCGTGGTCGCGCCGACCGAGAGGCCGAGCATTTCGCCGCCATAAGGTTCGAGCAGGACGTCCTGCATCGAGAAGCCCGCGGTGCCGACGCCGAGCGCCAGAAGGAGGCGGCGGGCGCGGCGGTTGGACATCAGCCGCGCGAAGGATTCGCTGAAGCGCTCGCGCTTGCGGTCGTGCGCGGTGCGGGACGGATCGCGCACCTCCTGCTGCCAGACGGCGATTACGTTGAGGACCACGGTGATGACAGCCGCGCCCTGGATCACCTGGATCAGCTTGACCGGCGTGTAATCGGTCAGCGCCTGGCCGAAGCCGAGCGCTGCGACCAGCATCCCGACAAGGAGCATCACGTAGAGTAGGGCGACGACGCGGGGGCGCGTCTCGTCGGTGGCAAGGTCGCTGGCGAGGGCGAGGCCCGCGGTCTGCACGGTGTGGAGCCCGGCGCCGACGAGGAGGAAGCCGAGCGCCGCCGCGCTGTAGCCGACCCAGAGCGGGGCATCGCTGTCGGTCAGCACCAGAAGCGCGAACGGCAGGATCGCGAAGCCGCCGAACTGGAGGAGCGTTCCGAACCAGATGTAGGGCACCCGCTTCCAGCCGAGGAAGGAGCGGTGATTGTCCGACTTGTGGCCGATCAGCGCCCGCATCGGCGCGAACAGGACGGGAAGCGCGACCATCGCCGGCGACGACGCCGGCGCTCATGCCGAGCTCGACGATCATCACCCGGTTGAGCGTGCCGGTGAGGAGGACGAGCGCCATGCCGACGGTGACCTGGAAGAGCGACAGGCGGAACAGGCGCGACAGCGGCAGGCGCGCCGACGCGGCGTCCGCGAACGGCAGCCAGCGCGGGCTGATCGCCTCGAAGGGGATCCTGAAGCGTGGCAGCGCCACCCGCTTATGACCGGCCGTTCCGCTCACCGTTTCACGAGCTCCACCATCTCAGACTTGTAGAAGCCGCGGGAGATGCGGGTCGTGCGGCCGGGCGCGAAGCCGCTTCGAGCGCAGGCGTCGCGGCGATTGCCGCCATCAGCCGGGCGGGCGCCACGGGCGCGATCGCAGGCGCGCGGTCGCCGCGCGGAAAAAGGCTGCCGACGGCGTGCATCGCCATCAGCAGCGGCGTGCCCGGCGCGATGGTGAAGACCATCGAGCCCGTCACCTTCGGCGCCCAGGCCGACAGCGCCTCGATGATGTCGGGCAGCTTGTAGTGGATGAGGCTGTCCATCGCGACGACGTGGGTGAACGGCCCGCCGCTGATGGCCGACATGTCGCCCGCGCTGAAGGCGATCTCGCCGGCGCCCGGCGCCTTGCCCGCGCCGACGGCCATCGCGGTGCGCTCGCGCGCGATCTCGATCATGGTCGGCGACACGTCGATGGCGGTGACGGCGGCGCCGCGCTCGGCGGCCGCGACGGCAAGCGCGCCGGTGCCGCAGCCGGCGTCGAGGAGATGCGCGCCGGAAAGGTCGTTGCCCAGCGTGGCGAGGATGGTCTCGCGCATCTCGGTGCGGCCCGCGCGGACGGTGGCACGGATTTTCGAGACCTTCTCGTCGGACGTCAGCGCGCGCCAGGCATCGGCCGCGGTGCGGTCGAAATAATGCTCCAGCGCATCACGCTTCTCAGCGTAGCTCTTGCCCGGATAGGTGAGGGTCATGCGCTCGTCCATGGCGATCAATCGAACCCGAGGAAGTCGAAGATCTCGCGGTCCTTCATCGGCTTGGGATCGCAGGGCTCGACGCCGGCCATCAGCCGCTCGGCCAGCTGCAGGTACTCCTGCTGCACGGCGATGATCTCGGGGTCGTCGCCCATCTCGAACAGGGTGCACTTCTTGAGGCGCGAGCGGCGGATGGCGTCGACGTCACGGAAGTGCGCGAGGCGGTTGAGCCCGGCGACCTCGTTGAAGCGGTCGATCTCGTCGGTGTTCGGCGGAGCGGTTGGCGATCACGCCGCCGAAGCGCACGTCGTAGTTCTTCGACTTCGCCTTGATGGCCGCGACGATGCGGTTCATCGCGAAGATGGAGTCGAAGTCGTTGGCGGTGACCACCAGCGCCCGGTCGGCATGCTGGAGCGGGGCCGCGAAGCCACCGCACACCACGTCGCCCAGAACGTCGAAGATGACGATGTCGGTGTCTTCCAGAAGATGGTGCTCCTTGAGGAGCTTTACCGTCTGGCCGACCACGTAGCCGCCGCAGCCGGTGCCGGCCGGCGGGCCGCCCGCCTCCACGCACATCACGCCGTTGTAACCTTCGTAGACGAAGTCCTCGGTGCGGAGCTCTTCGGAGTGGAAGTTCACGCTCTCCAGCACGTCGATGACGGTTGGGACGAGGCTCTTGGTCAGGGTGAAGGTCGAATCGTGCTTGGGGTCGCAGCCGATCTGGAGGACGCGCTTGCCGAGCTTGGAGAAGGCGACCGAGAGGTTCGACGAGGTGGTCGACTTGCCGATCCCGCCCTTGCCGTAGACGGCGAACACCTGCGCGGTGTCGATCTTGTCCGCCGGGTCGAGCATGACCTGGACGGAGCCGTCGCCGTCACCGTCGAGCGGGATTGGATTGCGGATCTGGATGTTCATGCAGCGACCCCTTCGAGGCGGTCTTCGATTTCATCGGCAGCCGCTTCGAGGGCGGCGAGGGTGGCGGCATCCGGCTGCCAGTATTTGCGCTCGGATGCTTCGAGGAGGCGCGTGGCCACCTTTTGCGCGGCTACCGGGTTCAGTTTCGTCAGCCGGTCGCGCATCTCCTCGTCGAGCATGTACGTCTCGGTGAGGCGTTCGTAGACCCAGGGCTGGATGCCGCCGACGGTGGCGGACCAGCCCATCGTGTTGGTGATGGACGCCTCGATCTGGCGCACGCCTTCGTAGCCGTGCTTCAGCATCCCCTCGGTCCACTTGGGGTTCAGCGCGCGGGTGCGGGTTTCCAGCGCGACCTGTTCGTCCAGCGTCCGCACCTTGGCGTCGCCGCGCGTCTGGTCGGAGATGAAGACGGGGATGCGCGTGCCCTTGGCGCGGGCGACGGCGCGCGAGACGCCGCCGAGGGTGTCGAAATAATGGTCGATGGTTGTGACGCCGAGCTCGACCAATTCGAGGTTCTGGTGCGCCGCCGACACGTCCTTCAGCATCGTCTGGAGCAGGGCGGGCTGGGCGGCCGGCTTGCCGTTGACGCCGTACGCGAACCCCTTGCGGCTGGTGTACATGTCGGCGAGCTCGTCCTCGTCTTCCCACTTCGACGAAGTGATGAGCTGGTTGATGTTGGCGCCGTACGCGCCTTCGGCGTTGGAGAATACGCGCAGCGCCGCGGTGTGCATGTCGCAGCCGTGCTCGGCGGCGTAGGCGAGGGTGTGGCGGCGCACGGCGTTCTGTTCCAGCGGTTCGTCGGCGGTGGCGGCGAGGTAGGCGGCCTCGGCGAGGAGCCGGGTCTGCATCGGCAGGAGGTCGCGGAAGATTCCGGACAGCGTCACCATCACGTCGACGCGGGGGCGCCCGAGTTCGGAAAGCGGCAGCAGCGCGGCACCGCACAGGCGGCCGTAGCTGTCGAGGCGCGGCCTGGCGCCGAGCATCGCGAGAGCCTGCGCGATCGGCGCGCCTTCGGATTTCAGGTTGTCCGTGCCCCAGAGGACGAGCGCGATGGTCTCCGGCCAGGCGCCGGTCTCCTCGCGCTGGCGGGCGATGATGCGCTCGGCCTGTGCCGCGCCATCCTTCATGGCGAAACTGCTGGGCAGGCGGAACGGGTCGAAGCCGTGGATGTTGCGGCCGGTGGGCAGCATCTCGGGCTTCTTCAGGAGGTCGCCGGAGGGGCCGGGGGGCACGAAGCGGCCGTCGAGGGCGGCCATCAGAGCGGCCATTTCGCCGGGCTTGCGCAGCCAGGCGTCCGCGGCCTGCAGGATCGCGCGGGTCGCGGCGGCGCTCTCCTCGGCGGGGAGGTTCTCGGCGTAGGGGGCGTGGGTGCTGGGGCGCTTCGCGGCGGGCCTTGGTGGCGGCACTTCGCCACGGCGGGTGCGGCTGCGATCTCGGCGGCGACCTTCGTCCAGTCGCCACCGTCACGGGCATTGCCCATGGCGGCGAGGAGGTCGGCGCGGGCCGCCTCGCGCAGCGGCACGCCGACGATGTGGAGACCGTCGCGGGATCAGCGCGTATTCGCATTCCAGCACACGGGCGAGGAGGGCGTTGATTTCGGCTTCGGGGTCGGTCCACAGCCGGCTCGACTGCGGCGAGATCCACCGCGGCGGCTTCGGCCTGGATGGTTTCGGCGAGCGCTGCGGTCTGGCCGGCGGCATCCTGCTTGCGCCAGTGGTCGATGGAGGCCTTCAGCGCGGCGAGGCCCTTGTAGAGGCCGGCCTGGGTGACGGCGGGGGTGAGGTGGCCCACCAGCGTCGCGGCGGCGCGGCGCTTGGCGAGCATCCCCTCGGAGGGGTTGTTGGCGGCGTAGAGGTTGATGTTGGGGAGGTCCCCGATCAGCCGGTCCGGCCAGCACTTTGCCGAGAGGCCGACGTGCTTGCCGGGCATGAATTCCAGCGCGCCGTGGGTGCCGAAGTGGAGCACCGCGTCGAAATTCTCGTTGAGGTGCCGGTAGAACGCCGAGAAGGCGTGGGTCGGCGCGAAGTTGCCCTCGAACAGGAGGCGCATCGGGTCGCCCTCGTAGCCGAAGGCCGGCTGCACGCCGACGAAGACGTTGCCGAAGTGGGCGCCGTAGACGTGGATCGTCTTGCCGTCGGTCTGCTCGCGGCCGGGCGCTGCGCCCCATTCGGCCTCGATCTCGGCAAGGTGCGGCTCGCGCGCGACATGGTCGTCGACGCTGATCCGGTGCGCGACGTTGGCGCCGGCGCCGAACGTCTCGCGGTTGCCGGTGAGGATCGCCTCGCGCAGCGCGTCGACGTCGGCCGGCAGGTCGACGGTGTAGCCCTCGGCCTTCAGCGCGTGGAGCGTGTTGAAGAGGCTTTCGTAGACGGCGAGGAAGGCGGCCGAGCCCGTGGCGCCCGCGTTGGGCGGGAAGTTGAAGATGACGGTGGCGAGCTTGCGGGTGGCGCGCTCGCTCTTGCGCAGCGCGATCATCCGCGCGACGCGGCCGGCGAGTCGGCCGGCACGCTCGGTGTGGACGACCATCTCGTTGCAGTCCGAGCAGCGGCCGCCGAACACCTGCGGGTTGGTGGCACCGTCCAGCTCCGGGATCGCCACCATCATGGTGGCCTCGACCGGGAGGTAGCCTTGCGCGTTGGCGGTCCAGTCCTGCACGGATTGGAATTCCAGCGGCTGGCAGACCATGTAGGGGACGTCGAGCTCGGTGAGAAGTTCGGCGGCGCCGTCGGCGTCGTTGTATGCGGGGCCGCCGACCAGCGAGAAGCCGGTGAGGGACACGATGGCGTCCACCGTCGGCTTGCCGTTCTCGTCGCGGAAATAGGCGTCGATGGCGGGGCGGTTGTCGAGGCCGGCGGCGAAGGCCGGCACCACGGTGAGGCCCTGCGCCTCCAGCGTCGCGATGACGCCGTCATAGTGCGCGCGGTCGCCCGAAAGCACGTAGGCGCGCATCAGGAGGAGGCCGACGGTGCCGCCTGCTGCCAGTTCGCGGGCACGGGCGGGGATGGTGTAGGTGGCGGTTGCGCTGCGGCTGCAGGCGGTCTTGCGGCCGGTGAGGCTGCAACCGTTTTCGGCGAGGCAGCGCTCGCCGCAGGACGGGGCCTCGGAAGCTGCCGGCGTGCGCGATGCGGCGCGCACGGCCGCGATGCTGGTGGAGATGCCGCCGACGACGCGCGGGTGGTAGAGGCCGACGTCCGGGTATTCCACCGGCGGCCGCGCGCTCAGCGCCTCGCGAAGGGTCTCGCGCGGGCCGCTGGCGTAGCGGCTGACGAGGTGGACCATCAGGTTGGCGATGTTGTCTTCGGAGCCTGCCAGCCAGTACTGCATGCCGAGGAAGTAGGCGCGCACGTCCTGTGCGGTGCCGGGGATGAAGCGCAGCATCCGCGGCAGGCGGCGCAGCATCTTCAGCTGCTTGGCGCCGGACGACTTGTTGGTTCCCTTGTCCGAGCCGCGCAGCTTTTTCAGCATCCGGATCGCCGCGGATTGGGGCCCGCCCATCTCGAACTTGCCGAGGCGCGTCTGGCGGATCACCTCGCCGGCGCACAGGAACGAGACGACCGCGTCGCAATCGGCGCGGCGCGCCTCGATGGTCGGCAGGATCGCGCTGATGTGCTCGTCGAGGAAGAGCATCGTCGCGATGATGATGTCGGCCTTCGCGACATCGCGCTTGGCAGCGTCCAGCAGCTTGGGATTGTCGTGCCACACGCCGGCGGCATGGAAAGTCACTTCGAGGCCGGGCAGCGATTGCCGCAGCCGCTCCTCCGCCCGCGAGACCGTGCGCGCAAGATGGTTGTCGAGCGTCACGATCGCGACGCGCACGGGTGTGGCGTTAGCGGCCGAAGTGAGCTTTAGCATCGTACAATGTCTCGACTGTTATTGCGGACAGGCCTTTTTCGGCCGCGAAGCGCTCGGTGTTCTGCCGCGCGCGACCGCGCACGAAGAACGGGATCTTCTTCAGTTCCTTTTCTGCGGATGTGTCCCAGGCGGGGCCGGACGTGACGTGTATCTCCGACGACGCCAGCGGAGGTGCGGGCTGGGGATCCGGTCTCGGCTGCGGCGCATGCGCGGCAAGATGGGAGGCTCCTGCCTCGTCGGAGAATTCGAAGTCCTCGCGGAACATCGTGAGGAGATGCTCTTCGAGGCCCATTGTGAGGGGATGGACGAGGGTGTCGAACAGGACGTTCGCGCCCTCGAACCCCATCTGCGGCGAATGCCGCGCGGGATAATCCTGCACATGGACCGGCGCCGAGATCACCGCGCAGGCAACGCCGAGGCGCTTGGCGATGTGGCGTTCCATCTGCGTGCCGAGCACCAGCTCGGGCTCGGCGGCCTCGACGGCGCGCTCCACGTCGAGGTAGTCGTCGGTGATGACGGCCTCGAGGCCCATCTCGGTGGCGAGCGCGCGCACGTCGCGGGCATATTCGCGGGAGTAGGTGCCGAGGCCGACGACCTTGAAGCCGAGCTCGTCGCGGCAGACGCGTGCAATGGCCATCGCGTGGGTCGCATCGCCGAAGACGAAGACGCGCTTGTCGGTGAGGTAGGTGGAGTCGACGGAGCGGGACCACCACGGCATCCGGCTTTCGGCGTCTTCCAGCGCGGGGGCGGGGTCGACGCCGGCAAGCTCGGCGACCTCCGTTGATGAAGGCGCGGGTGGCGCCGACGCCGATGGGCACGGTCTTGGTGCGCGGCTGGGCGAAGGTCTTCTCCAGCCAGCGGGCGGTGGTCTCGGCGGTCTCGGGGTACATCACCACGTTGAAGCCGGCGGCGGGCAGGCGCTGAAGGTCCGACGGGCGGGCCGTCAGCGGCGCGACCACGTTCACCTTGATGCCGAGCATGGCGAGAATGCCGCGGATTTCCCGGAGGTCGTCGCGGTGGCGGAAGCCGAGCGCGGTGGGGCCGAGGATGTTGCAGGTCGCCTGTTCGCGGCCTTCCGCGGTCGCCGGATCGCAAAGCGTGCGGGCGAGGCGGTAGAGGGTTTCCGAGGCGCCGAAATTCTCTTTCTTCTGGTAGCTCGGGAGCTCCAGCGCGATCACCGGGCAGGGGAGCGCCAGCGCCTTGGCGAGGCCGCCGGGGTCGTCCTGGATCAGCTCGGCGGTGCAGGACGCGCCGACGATCATCGCCTGCGGCTTGAACCGCTCGTAGGCATCGCGCGCCGCGCTCTTGAAGAGCTCGGCGGTATCGGAGCCGAGGTCGCGCGCCTGGAAGGTGGTGTAGGTCACCGGCGGGCGGTGGTCGCGCCGCTCGATCATGGTGAAGAGGAGGTCGGCGTAGGTGTCGCCCTGCGGCGCGTGGAGGACGTAGTGGAGGTCCTTCATGCCGGTCGCGACGCGCATGGCGCCGACGTGGGGCGGTCCTTCATATGTCCACAGGTGCAGCTTCATACGCTGAGCCTCTCGGCGCGGCGGAGCGGGCGCGCGAAGAGTTCGGCAAGGTCGCCCGCCTGCTCGAAGCCGTGGATCGGCGAGAACACCAGCTCGATCGCCCACTTGGTGGTGAGGCCCTCCGCCTCCAGCGGGTTGGCAAGGCCGAGGCCGCAGACCGTGAGGTCGGGCCGCTCGGCGCGGATGCGGTCGAGCTGCTTGTCCACGTCCTGGCCTTCGCTGAGGCGGACGGTGGCGGGCAGCCGGTCAAGCTCGGCGGCGAGGTGCCGCTGGTTGATGTAGGGCGACCCCACCTCGATGGGCTCCATGCCGCATTCTTCGGACAGGAAGCGGGCGAGTGCCGGCTCCAGCTGCGAATCGGGCAGGAACGAGATGGTGCGGCCGGCGAGGTATGCACGCTGGCGGGCGACCGCCTCGCGCGCGCGCCGCTCCGGCGCTTCGATGACCGCCTCGAACCGCGCCTTGTCGACGCCGAACGCTTCCGCCGCGGTGCGCAGGAACTCGCGGGTGCCGACGGCGCCGAACGGGAACAGGCACGGCAGGTGCGTGGCGCCGCGCGATTCCAGCGCCTGCGCCGTCGCGGTGAGGAAGGGCTGCAGGAGCAGGAACTGCGTGTTGGGGCCGACCTCCGGCAGCGCGCGCGAGCGGCGCGGCGGCAGCACGGTGACGTTGTCGATGCCCATGTCGCGCAGGAGGCCGGTGAGCTGGTCTTCCACGATGTCCGGGCAGCGCGCCGACCAGCATCAGGGTCTTCGCGTCGGTGGCGGGCAAGCGTCGGGACCATGCGAGGCGAGGCAGGCGTCCTCGCCCTCGGTGAAGGTCGTCTCGATGCCTGAGCCCGAATAGGAGAGCACGCGGGTCTCGGGGAAATGGGTGACGTTGAGGCGTTCGGCGGCCTTCGCGAGGTCGAGCTTGATGACCTCGGACGGGCAGGAGCCGACGAGGAACAGGAGCTTGATGTCGCTGCGGCGGGCCAGAAGCTCGGCGACGACGCGGTCGAGCTCGTCGTTGGCGTCGGCGAGGCCGGCAAGGTCGCGCTCGTCGATGATGGCGGTGCCGAAGCGGGGCTCGGCGAAGATCATCACGCCGGCGGCGGACTGGAGGAGGTGCGCGCAGGTGCGGCTGCCGACCACCAGGAAGAACGCGTCCTGGATCTTGCGGTGCATCCAGATGATGCCGGTGAGGCCGCAGAACACCTCGCGCTGGCCGCGCTCGCGCAGGATCGGCCGGTCACAGCCGGCCTGCGGGGCGGGGGTGCGGACGGGGACGTTCATGCGGCGCTGACCTCGCCGATCGCAGGGGCGGCCAGGGCAGCGGCAGGGGTCCGGTCGGCGCGCCGTGCAAGCGCCATCTTCCAGAGGAACTGCCCGGCGTTGAAGAGGTAGGCGGCGTAGGCGGCGAGGGCGACGGTGAGCTGCGTCGCCGGGGTGCCGATGCCGGCGAACAGCATCGCGCAATAGGCAAGGTGGAGCGCGATCACGCCGAACGAGACGACGTCTTCCCAGAAGAAGGACGGGGCGAAGAGGTACTGGCCGAACACGACCCGCTCCCAGATCGCGCCGGTGACCATGATGGTGAGGAGCACGGCGGTCTTGACGAGGACGGACACTGCAGCCGCGCCTTCCATCGTGCCGGTCGCGAGCGACCACAGGACGAGCGAGAGGCTGACGAGGAAGACGAGGAACTGCAGAGGCGCGAGCAGGGCCTGCACGGTGGTCCACCGCGTCGCATCGCGGCGGGCGCGCTGCTCCGGCGTGTAGATCGCCATGGTCCTGGCCGGAGCCTTGGGCTTTCCACGAACGCCGGAAGTGCCGGCTTCGCTGCCCAGACCCGCTTTATCGCGGTGTGCCATCGTCCCCCCAGAGGCGCCCATGGCCGGGTCGCAGAGACTGTTTCGTGTTGCTGGAAGCGTATGCCCAGCGCCACTTAACTGTCAACCATAGTTGACGTGCGGGAGACGCGACAACGTGACGGCAGGCAATGCTGACGATAGTGTGTCTATCATCATTGACACTCGCTTTATGTATCGGCAGTCTGACACTGCTGATGCGCGCAGTCGAAGCGGCTGATGCCTGCTGCGTCGCGTGCAAAAAAAAGCTTCTCCCGCCAGCCGCTGCATGCATTCGGCTGGACGCACGGCGCGAAGGCTCTAGGCTGCGGAAGGACGCGGGTGCCGGGGCACTCGAAGGAGGGCTTCATGCCGCTCGACTTTTCCGGAGACATGACAGGCGCCGACGGGCGAACGCAGACTGACGCGTGGCGCGGCGAGTTTGCGCGCACGATCGAGCATCATATCGTCCCGCAGCTCCTGAACCTTTCGGGCGGCTCGCCCTCGGGCGTGAAGACTGCCGGCGAGGATGCGGTGAACGCCGTCGCCGATGCAGCTGTCGAAGGCCAGCGCGCCGCGATCGACGAGCGGATCGTCGAGTTCATGGACGGCGGCGCCTCCTACGCGGACGTGCTCCTCCATCTCATCGCACCGGCCGCACGCAAGCTCGGCGCCGACTGGGAGGTCGACGAACGCGACATCCTCGACGTCAGCGCCGGGATGCTCTGCCTTCACGCCGTGGTGTCGTCGATCTCGTCGCGCTTCATCGCGATCGCGCTGCCGGACCGGCAGATTCTCCTCGGGCCGACGCCGGGGGAGACGCACGTCTTCGGGCTCGCCATCGTGGAGCACATGTTCCGGATGGCGCAGTGGACGGTCGACTACAGGCCCACCGCCGACGGCGAGAACCTGATCAGGGGTGCGCGCGACCGCTGGTTCGGCGTGATTGGGCTTTCACTTTCTGGCGATACGTTGGTAGAGGAGGCCGCACGGATTGTGCGTGCAGTGCGGGATCGCTCGTTGAATCGGAACCTGAAAGTACTCGTTGGCGGCCCTGCATTCTTGCGACGGCGGGAACTCGCCACATATATAGGTGCAGATGCTGTCGCCGTTGACGGCCACGACGCGGTCAGCATTGCCAACCGCTGGATCGCGGACGGCGTCGTCGGGCGTGCCAAATGAACCCCCTGATGTCGCCAGTGCAGCGGCCAGCCATGACACTTAAGGAGAATTGAGGCGGATGGACGCGCAACGCGGCGGAAGTCCCATGTTCTCGGCCAACACCGGCGCATTTGAAGCGATACCCGCGAGCGGGATCGCCTCGCTGGTCATGGCTGCGTCCGATCTCGCGCTGGTTCTGGACGGCGAGGGTACTGTGGTGGACGTCTCGATCGGCGACCCCGACCTGCCGCGCGCCATGTTCGAGCACTGGCCCGGCAGCCGCTTCAAGGACCTCGTCACGGTCGAGAGCCGGGACAAGGTGAACCGCCTCCTCGGCGCCTCGCCGGACCGGGCGTCCCCAAAGGTGCACGTCAATCATCCGCGCCAAGGGCAGGATGATCTTCCGATCCTCTACACCGTCCAGTCACTCGGCAACGGATTTATTCTTGCAATCGGACGCGACCTGACGCCCATCGCATCAGCGACGAGGCGCCTCGTTGCAGCGCAGCGCAGCGCCGACGTCGAGTACGGCAAGCTGCGCGACGCCGAATCCCGATTCCGCGAGTTCTTCCACCTTGCGGAAGATCCAGCCCTCTTCATCGACGATGACGACCGCATCAACGCCGCCAACCAGGCCGCGCAGACGGCATACTCGCGCCTGCCGCGCCTCGTCGGGCGCAGGGTGGTCGAGGTTGTGCGCGGCACCGACCGCGAACTCCTCGCCTCGGAGCTCCAGGAGGTCCGCCGCACCCAGTCTCCGCGTGCGGTCTCCCTCGGCATCGGCCGGGTGATCCTGGCGCCGGTCCGCTCCAACCCCGGTGCGGTCGTGATGCGCGCACGCGACCCCGCCGACCGGGTCGACGAGGTCCAGGACCAGCTCATTCGCCTCATCCAGACCATGCCGGACGGCTTCGTCACAACGGACAAGACCTTCACCATCGTCGCCGCCAACGAGGCGTTCGCGGTGATGACCGAGGCCGGCAACGTGCGCAATCTCATCGGCACGCCGCTCGACCGCTGGCTCGGCCGCCCGGGCGTCGACCTCTCCGTGATTCGCGCCGCCCTCGCCGACGCCGGAACGATGCGCGGCTTCGCCACCGTGGTGAAGGGCGACATGGGCCAGCTTCAGGACGTCGAGGTCTCCGCGACCCGGATCGAGGATTCGCGCGGCGAGTTCATCGGCCTTTCGATCCGCCAGGCCGCGATGGCCGATCCGCTTCTGCCGGCGCGCTCCGCCCAGCAGCTTACCGAGCTCGTCGGCCGCGTTCCGATCAAGTCGATCGTTCGCGAGACGACCGACCGGATCGAGCAGATGTGCATCGAGGCCGCGCTGGAGCTCTCGGGCGACAACCGCGCATCCGCCGCGGAGCTTCTCGGCCTCAGCCGCCAGAGCCTCTACGTGAAGATGCGCCGCTTCGGCATCGTCGACGCCGACAGCGGCTCGGCCTGATCGCCGAGCCCGCTGCCGCCGCTGCCCTCAGGCCTTCGCGGCGCCTTCGCCTTCCTTGACCGGCTTCACGATGCGCAGGAGATGCGCGGTGTCCTTCAGGAAGATCTTGAAGTGCGCGCCGGGTTTGCGCTTCACGAGGCGCTTGTTCATGTACGCTTCGAAGGTCAGCTGCTGCACGTCGGGGTCGGCGCACATGGTCACGAACCGCTCGCGCCGCTTGTCGTTGGCGTACCAGAACCACTGCATGATCCCGAGCACCATGAACACGCGCCCGTGCGCCTTCATGAACCGCTTGCGCACGTTGGCCAGCGCCTTCGTCTGCCCCGACAACGCGCGCAGACCCTCTTCGGCCGCCATCTCGCCGCTCGCCATCGCATAGTAGATGCCTTCGCCAGACGCCGGGGCGACCACGCCGGCCGCGTCGCCGATCACCACCACGTCGCGCCCGTTGTCCCACTTCTTCGAGCGGCTTCAGCGGGATAGGCGCGCCCTCGGTGCGGGTGGTGACGGCGGTGTCGAGACCCGTCGCGACGCGCAGGTCACGGACCGCGCCGCGCAGCGAGAAGCCCTTGTGCGCCGAGCCGACGCCGATGCTCGCCGTCTTCCCGTGCGGGAAGACCCAGGCGTAGAAGTCGGGCGAGAGCTTGCCCTGATAGTAGACCTCGCAGCGCTTGCCGTCGAAGGCCGGGCCGTCCGCCGGCGATTCGATGATCTCGTGGTACGCGAACACCGACTTCGTCATCGACCCGTTGAGCGCCTGCTTGGCGACGGCGGAGCGTGCCCCGTCCGCGCCGATCACCAGCCGCGCCCTGATGGTGTTCTCGACGCCGTCGGCGTCGCGGTAGCGGATCACCGGCGAGCCGCCCTCGCGGTCGATCGAGACGAACGTGCCCTTGATCCGCCGCGCGCCGGCGTCGGACGCGCGCTTGCGCAGGAATTCGTCGAACACGTCGCGGTCGACCATGCCGACGTAGCCGTTCTCGATCGGCATATCGACGGCGCGGTCGCTCGGCGAGATCATCCGCGCGCTGTTCACCTTGGCGCAGATCAGGCTGTCGGGGATCGCATAGTCGCGGATGCAGCGGGGCGGGATCGCGCCGCCGCAGGGCTTGATGCGGCCCGCCTTGTCGAGGAGGACCACGGAGGCGCCGTTGCGGGCGAGGTGTTCGGCTGCGGTTGCACCGGCAGGGCCGCCGCCGACGACGATCACATCAATGGTCTCCATGGCGCTCTCCGGTGTTGTGGTCAGGCGGCTCTTGGCGTCCGCGCTTCGATGATGGGACGGGTGGGGGCGGCGGACCCGCGCGAGATGCGCAGCGCCATAAGTCCGGCTGCCACGAAGAGCAGCCCCTCGACGGTGAAGACGGCGGCAAAGCCCGGCATCGCGCCGGCGATGGCGCTGACGACGTCGAGGAGGGCGGCGCCGAGGAAGAGGCCGACCGCGAAGCCGCTCGCCTGCGCGAGGCCGAACGCGCCGAGGCGTGTGCCCTCGCGCTGCTCCACGCCCATGCCGGAGAGGCCGAACATCGACGCGACCGCACCGCCCGCGAACACCCCGTTGGCGAAGCCGAACAGCGCGACGTTGGCGACGATGGGCCAGCCCTGTGGCATCAACGCGCCGAGCGCCAGCCCGGCAAGCCCGGCGCCTGACAGGAGGCAACCGCCGACCGTCATCCCGACGAGGGCGCGCGGCGCGCCCATCAGGATCCGGCCCAGAACCGCCGAGGCGACGAGCCCGAGCGCGATGGCGCCCCGGTGGTAGCCGGAGATGGTGGTCGATTTGCCGGCGTCGTAGCCGAAGGCGCTGCCGAGATAGGTCTCCAGCACCAGCTCCTGCATGTTGTAGGCGACCATCGAGACGAAGACGAAGATGGTGAAGGTGCGCGTCGCGGGCTCGGCCCAGATGGTGCGAACCGCGGCCATCACGTTCCCCGCGCCGAACTTCTCGCGGGCCGGGCGCTCGCCGCCGCGGCGCTCCAGGCCGATCAGCATCAGGAGGCCGCCGCCGAACGCGATCGCGACGACCCAGACGGAGATCTCGATGAGCCGAGCGAAGGAGAACGGCGTCATCGCCTTGCCGCCGAGCGTCGCGGCGAGGGCGATGCCGAAGATCATCAGGAGCCAGATGATGGTGGCGGCAGGGGCGCGGCGGCGCGGGTCGATGCTGGTCGCGACGAGGGCGAGGATCGAGGTGCCGCTGCAGGCGACGCCGATGCCGACGCCGGTATAGGCCGCGAAGCCTGCCGCAAAGCCGAGGAGGCGGTTCTCGGCCATCAGCGTGATCGACCAGGAGGCGGCGACGCTGGAAAGCCCGAGGATGAGGAGGCCGAGGACGATGAACGGCGTGCGCCGGCCGAGCGCGTCGGACGCATAGCCGACCACCACGCGGCTCACCTGGCTAGCATAGTACCAGCCGACGAGGACGCCGGCGGCGAGCGCGAGGAAGCCGAGCTCGTTCTGCATGACGCGCGGGAGCGTGGTGAGCGGGATCACCGTCATTGCGCCCATGGACGCCTGGACGAGGCCCATCCGCACGATCGAGAACCAGGCGAGGACCGCACTCATGCCGCGACGTCCGCGGCGTAGTTGAGGCCGATGGCGACCGCCATCATGCCCCACACGAAGAGGGTGGTGCCGGTGGCGTTGTACCAGGCGGCGCGCGCCTTGGGCTCGGCGATCAGCCGGCGCATCAGCACGAGCTGGACGAGGAGGAGGGCGCCGACGATGGCGGCCGCGATCATCATCCCCCACGCGAGGAGGCATGCGATCACGCCGACCTGCGAGGCGGCCATCACCACGCAGGCGAGGATCGCGGCAGGTCGCGCGCCGAGCCGTGCGGGCAGCGAGCGCACGCCGGAGACGCGGTCGCCCTCGATGGACTTGAAGTCGTTGAGGGTCATGATGCCGTGGGCGCCGACACTGTAAAGGAGTGCGATCCAGACGATCTTCGCGTCGGGCAGGGCGTTCAGCATGACGGCGGCGCCGGTGAACCACGGCAGGCCCTCGTAGCAGAGGCCGACGGCGGCGTTGCCGACCCAGCCGTCGCGCTTCAGCCGGAAGGGCGGCGTGCTGTAGGCCCAGGCGAGCGCGAGGCCGAAGAGGGTGGCGACGAAGCCCCAGACGCCTAGGAGCGTTGCGGCGGCCAGCGACAGCCCGGTCCACAGGAACGCCACGTAAAGGCCCCAGCGGCCGGGGAGACGGCCGGAGGGGATCGGCCGGCCGGGTTCGTTGATGGCGTCGACGTGCCGGTCGAACCAGTCGTTCACCGCCTGGCTGGCGGCGCAGACCAGCGGTCCGGTGAGGATGATGCCGACCACGAGCCGCAGGACGTCGACAGGCGCGCCTGACGAGATCACGCCGCAGGCAAACGCCCACATCGGCGCGAACCATGTGATCGGCTTCAGGAGTTCCAGCACCACGGCGGGCCGCGGCAGGGACGAGGAGGTCGTGGCTACGCTCAAGGGCGTCAACTCCGGCTGACACTCTCGACACTAACGCCGCGAATTCGGTCGGTCCACGCCAAACTCGACCCCGGTCCGCGTCAATCGGCTGCGTGCGAATCCCTCTTTAGAAGCATTTTAGTTTTGAACCAGATCCGCATTGGAGGTATTCTAAGCTTGATGGCGGCTTCGGTCGCCCAAGAATCACGAGGGATCTAAATGGCCAGGACGATCATACGCGGGCTCTCGCGGCGCCAGTTCATGGGAGCGACCCTTGGTGTGGCCGCTGCCGCGATGGCGACGACCAAGGTCAACGCACAGGCGCTCGAAAAGTCCGCAGTGCAGTATCAGGAAGAACCGAAGGGCGAGCAGATGTGCTCCAACTGCGCCTTCTGGGTGCCAGGAGCGGATGCCGCTGCCATGGGCGCGTGCCAGATGGTGCAGGGCGAGATCCACCCCGACGGGTGGTGCGCGATCTGGGCCCCCAAGGCCTGATCCAGCTCCACGGCTGAGGGTTGAATCGCAAAGCGGCGCGGGTCCCGGGACCCGCGCCGCTTTTCTTTTGCCGAGGTGACGGGCGACCCGTCAGTCCTTGCTGGCGTCGTCGATCATCTCGATCGCATCGCCCTGCCACCCCTCGTCCTCGCGCGGCGGCGAGACGATGGTCTCCTCCACCTTCTTGGCCGCGGGCTTCTTCACCGGCTTGGCGGAAATGACGTGGATGTCGCGCTGCGGGTACGGGATCGACAGGCCCGCGGCGGCGAAGCGGCTTCGGATTGCCGTCAGCACGTCGCTCCGGACGGTGAAGAGCGAGTACTCGCCGCGAAGGTCGCCGTAGTAGCAGACGCGCAGGTTGACCGAATTGTCGCCGAACTCGTCGACCGTCACCATCGGGGCCGGGGAGGGCACGATCCCCGGATGATCCTCGAGGATCTTGGCAATGATCGCGACGGCTTCCTCAGGGGCATCCTCGTAGGAGATGCCGACCGTCAGGAGCACGCGCATCAGCGAGTTGGAGCGCGTCCAGTTGGTGAACGTGTCCGACACCAGCGCCGAGTTGGGGACGATCAGCTCGAACTCGTCGAACGTCTTCAGCCGCATCGAGCGGATGCCGATCTGGCTGACCGTGCCCGACGTCGTGCCGACGGTGACGATGTCGCCGATCCTGAGCGGCCGCTCCACCAGCAGGAGCAGCCCCGAGATGAAGTTGTTGACGACGTTCTGCAGGCCGAAACCGATACCGACGCCCAGCGAGGCGGCGAAGACGGTGAGGGTCGTCACGTCGAAGCCGACGGCCGAGAGGGTGAGGAGGACGCCGATCACGATCACGACGTACTGCGCGAACACCGACAGGCTCTGCCGGATGCCGATGTCCTTGAGATTGCCGAGGAACACCGAGTAGGCGATCCGCTTGCTCCACGCGCCCGCCCAGAACACGAAGGCGAGGGCCGCCGCCAGGAGCACGACGCTGCCGAGGGTGTAGGGCGTCGCGCCGATGCTGAAGAGGCGGTAGCGCCAGGTGGCGAGCGCCTCATTGATGATCATCGTGTCCGCGGTCCACTGGAAGACCTGCGCGGCCACCATCACCGCGAGGACCACGAGGACGATGATGCCGAGGATCTTCGCCGGCTGCAGGAAGTTCTGCCGCACGAAATAGGCGCGCGCCGGGTCGTTCTCGCGGATCCTGAGCGCCATGCCGTCGAGCACGTCGTTGAGGATGCCGATGGAGAGGGCGAGGCCGGCGCCGATCGCGATGGCGCGGGCAAGGCCCTCCAGCATGATCGCGGCGAGCTGGGTGTAGCCTGCGAGGCCGGCGGCCCCGGTCGCGATCAACGCGACGGGCGGGACCAGGGAGAGGATACTGGCGACGATGCTGCGCAGCGGCGCGCGCCCGCCTTCCCCGCCGGACTGGGCGAAGAAGATGACGAAGAGGAGCATCGGGAGCCCCGCCAGCACGAACACCGAGTAGGCGAGGCGGTTGATGGCGAGCTGCGTCGAGGGCAGCAGCGGCACCTCCTCGAGGAGGATGTAGGCGGTCACGACGACCGTGGTGAGGATCATCGCGACGGCGGTAGCACGCCGGATCAGCTTGCCGATGCCGCCCGCGCCGGTCCCCCGCCGGTTGACGATCACCGCCGTGAGATCCTGCAGCGACGCCGCGGCGGGCGGGATGAGGAGGAGCGTCGTGATCGTCGACGCAGTCTGCGGCGAGATCGCAAAGAGCTTGGTGAAGGTGAACCACAGTCCCGCAGGCAGCAGCCAGAAGAGGTTGCGCCGCAGCACCTCAAGCGGGATCTCGGTCGCTTTGGTGGCTTCCTTGCCGATGAAGCGCTTCAGCACCCGCTGGCGCAGCCAGAGCGCGAGCGCGAAGAGGGCGAGCGCCGCGAAGGCGAACGCCCCTATCCGCCGCGGCAGCGCGACGCTGACGGCCGTTCGCACCTCGGCGAGCCGGGCGCGGTAGATCGAAGCGAACTCTGCGGGAAGCTCGTAGATCTCGGCAAGGATGCGCTCGCGGCCCTGCCGGTCGGTGCGCGTGCCGCGCCGCTCGAACAGGGTGGCACGGTCGCGAACCGACCGCTCGCGCGAGAGCCGCTCGACGAGTGCGCCGATCGCTTCGCGGGTGGAGGCGATCTCGGTGTCCTGTTCCTCCAGCAGGGTCCGCAGACGGGCGATCCTGCCGCGCAGATCGCCGGTCTCGGCGTCGGGCGTATCCTGCAGGATCTGGCTGAGATCGCGCAGCGCGCCTCGGATCGTCTCGCTGACCGCCATCCGCCGGGCGAGCTCGGCCGACGTGTTCTCGAGCGTCGCAGTCGCCTCGGAATAGAGGCGGACGGGGATCGCCTGCTCGTCGAGAAGGGGACGGATGCCGTTCAGCTGCGAGCGGGCGGTGACGAGCGTGATGTCCGTCTGGCGGGCGTTGGAGCGCAGGATCATCTCGTCCGCCCGTACCCGCTCCGCGTTGCGCCGCGCAACGGAGGCAGCGCTGCCGTCGGCGATCTCGTCCGATGCCATGTCGAGTGCCATCGCGCGCTGGCTGAGCTCGGACACGAGTTCGCGCAGCCTGGCGACCAGCGCCGCATCGCCCTCCGTGGCGCCTGCGATCAGGACGTCGAGCCGGGCCGCGCGCTGGATGATCATCAGCTGTTCGCTGCGCCAGTTGACCGAATCCATCGTCGCGGCGCGCAGCGCCTCGAGGTTGGCGAGGAGGGTTTCCAGCCCCTTGCGCTGGCGCTGGCTGAGGGCGAGCGCCTCGGCGGCGACGGCCGCCTCGAGGGTCTCGCCGGCATTCCCCTGCACGGCGCTCTGGCGCACGATCGATTCGCTGACATTGGCGATCGTCGCCGACAGCGTCTCGATCCGCTGGTCGATGTTGAGGACGCGGGTTCGCGCGATATCCACCTCGAACTGCGCCTGCCGCAGGTCCTCGAGCGTCGGAACTGCGACTGTTTCGCCGAGAGTGCCAAGGCGGTTGGCGATCCTGCGGTTTTCCGTCACCTGCCGCTCGACGGCGGCGCGGATCATGTCCGCGCCCCCTTCGGCCGAGATCGCGGCATTGCGCAGCGCCTCCAGATCGGGCGTCTGCGCCTTCGCGGGGCCGGAGGCGGCGATGACGAGGACCGCAAGCGGCAGCAGGAGCGCGCGGGCGAGCTTCATCGAGTGGCGGAGGAGGCAGGCTTGCATGACAGGAACTTCCGACTGGGCCGGTACTCGAAACAAAGGCGGGGCGCGGCGCATCGATCGCCCCAGGTGGCACATTCAGCTGCCGGGGTTTAGAACGGCCGGCGACCGCACACAATACGGGGGTGGACGGCGGCCGGACCGGCAGATCGAAGCCGCCGAGGAGTTTTAGGATGCGTATCGTAGTTGTTCTGGCGCTGTTATGCGCGATGACGGGGAGCGGAAAGGCCGCCTCCCTCACCTTGTCGTGTCTCGACGTGGGGCGCGCCGTGGAAGCGTGCCGCAGTGCCGCGGCGGACTTTTCGCGGCTCACCGGGCATACCGTGCAGGTGCTGTCGGCGCGCGCCGAAGGGCGGACCGCGTTGGAGCGCTACCAGGCGCTGTTTTCGGTGGAGAGCCCGCGGGTCGACGTTCTCCAATACCCCGACGGATGGGGGCCGACGCTTTCGGGCGATCTCCTCGAGCTGACGCCGCTCAGCGACGCTGCGGCCTACATCGGCGGTTCGGTCGCGTCCTTCCGCGGCCGGCGGATCGGCTGGCCGCAACATATCGGCATTGCGGTCCTCCTCGTGCGCAGCGACGTCGTGGGCGAGAGCACTGACGTGTGGTCAAAGCTGCGTGAACAGTTGCTCGCCGCGCCGACGGACGGGGCATCAGGCCTCTCCCTGGGGGCGGCCGACCCGACGCTGTTCGCCTTCTTCCTCGACTGGATCTACGGCCTCGGCGCCGAGGACATCGGCGACCGCGCAGTCGTGGAAAACGCGCTCGCCGTCCTCGCCGAGCTCGTCGGCGCGGTCGGCCGGCCGGGCGCCGGGGCGACCAGCGCCGCCGACGCGACGGCGGAGTTCGTCGACGGGCAGTCGGCCGCACTTCTCACGCGGTCGACCCGCGTTCCCGATCTGGAGAAGGCGGAAAGCGCCGTCGATGTCGCGGCGAAGGCGCTGCCGAAGTTCGAGAAGGCCGACGCGCCGGTGCTGGCGACCGTGTGGTACGCGGGCGTGTCGCGCTACTCTGCGGCGCCCGATGCCGCG
The DNA here is from genome assembly GCA_963704595.1 of uncultured Alphaproteobacteria bacterium. GTDB lineage: Bacteria > Pseudomonadota > Alphaproteobacteria > Rhizobiales > Amorphaceae > Acuticoccus. The sequence continues at coordinate 3,212,164 of OY969922.1, read as the reverse complement.
GAGGCGCTTGCCGCCTACCTCGCCTCACCGCAGACGCAGGCACAGGCGGCGAAGACCTTCGGCCTCGCGCCCACCTACAGCGCGCTCTACCGCGATCCCGCCGTGCGCGACGCCGGGCCGATCCTGCAGCAGATCGCGAGCGTCGCGGGCAACATCCGCACCGTTCCCGTGAACGTCTACGGCCTCAACTTCCTCGACCTTGCGGACGGCGTCGCGGAGACCGTGCGCCGCCTGATGCGCGGCGAAGTGGACCCCGCAGGCGCCGCGGCGTCCATCGCCCGCGCCTCGCGCCGTGCCCAACGCCTGACCGAATGAGTGCTTTCATGACACCGACCCGCCTGATCCTCGCGGCCCTCGTCACACTGGGCTCGATCACCCTCGCGTCAGCGCAGACCGAGCCCGCCCCGGCGGCGCCCGCGCCGGCGCAGAACACGGCTGAACCTGCTCCTGCGGCGGCCCAGGCACCGGCGCAGGCTCCCGCGGCCGCGGCAGAAGCACCGTCGCCCGGCCCGATGCCGCTCCAGCCGGGCACCGCGACAGCGCCTGCGCCCGAAGTGGTTCCCGTCGCCCCGGCAGCGCCGGCGGTTGCGCAGACCCCGCCCGCCGCAGCGGCCGAGGCGGAATCGGCCAGCGCCGGCGACGCGGGGCCGACGCGCCGCGCCGTGGTCGCCCGCACGCCGCGCTCGCTCGTCATCGGCATCAGTGACAATGCGCCGCCGTTCAGCTCGCTGAGCCGCCTCGGCGTGCGCAGCGGCTTCGACGTCGATGTCGCGTTCGCGATCTGCCTGCGGATCGACGCCGACTGCCGGCTCCTCCCGTTGCAGAGCGCCGACATGCCGGCGGCGCTGAAGGACAAGCGGGTCGATTTCATCGCCGCGTCGAGCGGGGGAATGGACCGAGTCGCCGAGGTCGCGACGTTCACCGACCCCTACGTCAGCCTCGTCGCCCGCTACGTCGTGCCGCGCGAGACCAGCAAGGACCTCGAGGGCGAGGAGGACGCGGTCTTCTCCGCCGTGGTCGACACCATCTATGCGCAGTACCTCGAGGAGATCCACAAACGGCCCGGCGCCGTCCGCCTCTACGACCGCGCGACGGAGATGTGGATCGACCTCGCCCTCGGCCGGATCGACGCCGCGCTCGCCACAGCCGTCACCGCGCGCAAGGAGTTCCTCGGCACACCGATGGGGGAGGGTTTCCGCCTCGCCACCCTGCCGGTGAAGGACCCGTCGATCGGTGCGCGCGAGGCGGGCTTCGCGGTCCGCAGCGCCGACACGGAGCTGAGGTCCGACCTCAACACCGCGATCGCGGATTACCTCGCCTCGCCGGACTACAAGGAGACGCTCGCGCGCCATCTCGGCGGCGGCCTCGCCGATGCGCCTCAGCCGCGGAAAACCGCGACCGGGGGTTGACAGAACCCGGAACAATTCGCGTGCACTCGCCATTGGTGATTCGTTCCGGCGGAACGTAACGGAACCGCCGGGGCGAACGAGCCGAGGAGAGCCGGAATGGCCAAGCGCGCGAAATCGCCCAGCATCAAGGACGAGGACACCTACGAGGCGCTGCGCGACAAGGGCGCCTCGAAGGAGAAGGCGGCACGGATCGCCAACGCGAAGGCGCGGGGCGACAAGCCGTCGAAGAAGGGCGGCGAAGCCGAGCCGTACGAGGAGTGGACCCGCGATGCTTTGTACCAGCGGGCGAAGGAAATCGGCATCGACGGAAGGTCCGGCATGGACAAGGCGGCGCTGATCAACGCGCTGCGCAATCACTAGCACTGCGGAAGGACGACCCATGGCACCCCGCGCATACTGGAAGGGCCACATCAGGCTCGCGCTCGTCAGCTTCCCCGTGCGCCTCTACGCGGCGGTCACCAGCACCGAACGCATCGCCCTCCACCGCATCCATCGCGAGAGTGGCGAGCGCGTCCGGATGCAGAACGTCGTCGACGAAGAGCCCGTCGAGCGCGACGACATCGTGATGGGCTACGAGTACGACCGCGACCGCTACATCCCGATCGAGGACGACGAACTCGAGGCCCTGCAGGTCGAATCGAAGCACACGATCGACCTTTCCCGCTTCGTCGACCTAGCCGACATCGACCCGATCTATTTCGACCGACCCTATTTCATGGCGCCCGACGGCGACCTTGCGACCGAGGCGTTCGCCACCATCCGCGACGCGCTGCGGGCCGCCAAGAAGGTCGCGCTCGGCACCATCGTCCTGTCCAAGCGCGAGCGGATCGTGGCGATCCAGCCGTGCGGAAAGGGGCTGATCCTCGAGACGCTGCGCTGGTCGGACGAGGTCCGCGAGGCGAGCACCTATTTCGACGATATCGAGAAGGTCTCAGTCTCATCCGATCAGGTGGAGATGGCGGAGAGCCTGATCGAGGCGCGCTCGGGCGAGTTCGAGCCGGACGAGTTCGTCGACCGCTACCAGGCGGAGCTGCGCAAGCTGATCGACACCAAGCTCAAGGGCAAGAAGGTGCCGACGGCAACGAAGGGCGACGACAAGCCCTCCAACGTCGTCAACCTGATGGACGCCCTGAAGGCGAGCCTCGACGGCTCGACGAAAGGCAAGGCCAAGGCCCCGGCGAAGGCCGAGGCAAAGGCGCCCGCAAAGTCAGCCCCGAAAACGTCCGCCAAGTCCGCGTCGAAGACGTCGGCGAAGTCCGCCGACAAGCCGGCCGCGAAGCGCCGCACCGCCGCGCAGGCCGCCCCGTCGCCGAAGCGCACCAGCGCGCCGGTGTCAAAGTCCAAGGCGCCCGCAAAGAAGGCGGCGGCGCGCCCGAAGAAGTCGGCCTCGGCGGGCTGACCGGGCAGCACTGACATGGCCGGCACGCTGAAGCGCTACGAGGAGAAGCGGGATTTCACCCGCACGCGCGAGCCAGCGCCGGCAAAACGCGCCGCCGCAAAGCGCAAGGCGAAGGCGGCGCCCACGTTCGTGATCCAGAAGCACGACGCGCGGCGCCTCCACTACGATTTCCGCCTCGAGCACGACGGCGTCCTGAAGTCGTGGGCGGTGACGCGCGGGCCGAGCCTCGACCCCGCCGACAAGCGCCTCGCTGTCGAGACCGAGGACCACCCGATCGACTATGGCGGCTTCGAGGGCACCATCCCCGCCGGCGAATATGGCGGCGGTACGGTGATGCTGTGGGACCGCGGCACCTGGGCGATGGCCGACGGCAAGGACGCCGACGAGGGCTTCGCCGTCGGCGCGCTGACGTTCGACCTCTTCGGCGAGCGCCTCACCGGCCGCTTCCATCTCCAGCGGATGAAGGCGGAGAAGAACCGCCCGCCGCAATGGCTCCTCATCAAGACGAAGGACGACGCGGCGGACCCCGACGGAGAGGACGTCACGGAGCGCTACACCACCAGCGTCTCGACCGGGCCGCGACCTCAAGGCCATCGCCGCAGGCGACGAAGGGGAAGAGATCCCGGACTTCGTGCCGCCGATGCTCTGCCGTGCGCGCGAAAAACCGCCCACCGGCAAGTGGCTGGCCGAGGTGAAGTACGACGGCTACCGCGCGATCCTGCGCGCCACCGGCGATGGGGTGAAGATCCTCACCCGCACCGGGCAGGACTGGACCGCAAAGTTTCCCGCAATCGCCCGCGCGGCCGAGCCGCTCGCCGCACAGGGCGTCCTTCTCGACGGCGAGATCGCCGTGTTCGACGACAAGGGCGCGACCGACTTCTCCGCCCTTGCAGGCCGACATCAAGGCCGGCGGCAAGCGCGCCGTCTACATCGCCTTCGACGCGTTGTTCGCAAGCGGCGAGGATCTGCGCGCCGAACCGCTGACGGCGCGCAAGGAACGGCTCGCCGAGATCCTCGCCCCCGCCGGCAAGGCGATCCACTACGGCGACCACATCGAGGGCCGCCAGGAGGCGCTCTACGAGCAGGCGGCTGCGCTGGGGCTGGAAGGCATCGTCGCGAAGAAGCCGGACAGCCGCTATCGCTCCGGCCGCAGCGACGCCTGGGTGAAGGTCCGCGCCGTGCGCACCGGCGCCTTCGTCATCGGCGGCTATACGGCCGATGGCGGCCGCCTCGGCTCGCTCCTCGTCGGCGCGTGGGACGGCGAACAAGCTCGTCCCGATGGGCCGCGTCGGCACCGGCTTCGACGCCGCCAGCGGCAAGGCGCTTCTCGCCAAGCTGAAGAAGGTCGAGGCCGACAACCCGTTCACCGGCAAGCTCGCGAGCCGGGGCGTGCGCGGGGTCGTCTACGTCGCGCCCGAATATGTTGCAGACGTCGCCTATCTCACCGTGACCGCGGACGGGCAGCTCCGGCAGGCCGCCTACAAGGGCCTGTCGAAGACGAAGCCGGCAGACCGTGCGCCACCCAGCGGAGACCGCCCCGATGGAAGCCGCCGAAAAGCCCCGCACCAAGTCCACCGCCCGAACGACGGCCGCCGTCGGACAGCGACGGCCGCTTCGCCGGCGTCACCTTCACCCACCCGGAAAAGGTCCTGTTCGCGGACCAGAAGGTCACCAAGGCTGCGCTCGCCGAGCATTACCTTGCGCACATGGACCGGATGCTGCCGCACGTGGAAGGGCGCCCGCTGACCCTGGTGCGCTGTCCGCAGGGAAGCGGCAAGAAGTGCTTCTACCAGCGCCACCCCGAAGGTCTGCCCGAGGGGATGGCCGCCGACGTCGGCGAGGACGACGGGCTCGCGATCACCGTCTCCAGCGCTGCAGACGTCATGGAACTCGTCCAGCGCGGCGTCCTCGAAATCCATCTGCGCGGCGCGCGCGCCGACAGGCCCGAGCGGCCCGATCGGCTGGTGTTCGACCTCGACCCCGCGGAAGACGTCGATTTCGACGAACTGCGGCAGGCCGCGTTCGACCTTCGCGACAAGCTCGCCGGGCTCGACCTCGTCTCGTTCGTGAAGACGACCGGCGGCAAGGGCCTCCACGTTCTGGTGCCGATCGAGCGGCGGACGGACTGGCCGGACGCCAAGGCCTGGACCCGCGCCTTCAGCGCCGAGATGGCGGACGCCGAGCCCGGCCGCTTCCTCATCACGGCCTCGAAGGCCCGCCGCAAGGGCCGCATCTTCCTCGACTATTTGCGCAACGACCTGAAGGCTTCCGCCGTCGCGCCGTACTCGACCCGCTCGCGGCCCGGCGCGCCGTTCTCGGTGCCGATCACGTGGGAGATGCTGGAGGCGGCGGGGTCGCTCCCCGTCTGGCACGTCGGCGAGATCGTGGAGGGGCCGGACCCCTGGGCGGGGGTTGCCGACGTGCGCCAGCGGCTGACGGCGGCGCACCTGAAGATGATCGGTTGAGCGGCATCTGTGAAACCGCGCGGCGCTCGTGTACGAACGGCGCGTGAGCGAATTTGACCCCCAGTACGGCACGCCAGTGCCGCTGCGCCCCGGCCTCCAGCGGCTGACCGCGCCGAACCCGAGCCCCTTCACCGGCGCCGGCACCAACACCTACATCATCGGCACCGAGCGGCTGATGGTGGTGGACCCGGGGCCGGACGCGGAAGGGCACGTCGACGCGATCGTCCGCGCCGTCGCGGGCCGCCCGGTCACCCACATCCTCATCACCCACACCCACCGCGACCACGTCGATGCGCTGCCAGCGCTGCGCGCCGTGATCGACGCGCCGACGGTGGCCGAAGGACCGCACCGGACCGCCCGGCCGCTCAACCCCGGCGAGGCGAACCCCTTCCGCGGCTCGGCCGACATGAATTTCGTGCCCGACATCGCGGTTGCCGATGGCGACGCGATCGACAACGGCGAGACCGTCGTCACCGCCATCGCGACGCCCGGCCACACCGCCAACCACATGGCGTTCGGCGTCGACGACGTGTGCCTTACCGGCGACCACGTGATGGGCTGGTCGACGACGGTGATCGCGCCGCCCGATGGTTCGATGGCCGCCTACATGCGCTCGCTGGACCGGCTCCTCGCGGTCCCGCACACGCGCTACTATCCCGGCCATGGCGACGCCATCGCCGAGCCGCGCAAGGCGCTGACCGCGATGCGCGGCCACCGGCTGATGCGCGAGCGGGCGATCCTCGAACGGCTCCATGGGTCAGACCGCACCGTCGATGCGCTGGTCGCCTCGCTCTATAGCGGAATAGACCCGCGCCTCAGGCAGGCGGCGGGCATGTCCGTCCTCGCCCACCTCGAGAAGCTTGCCGAGGAAGAGCGGGCACGCGCCGACGGCTTCGGCGTCTCGGCCCGCTGGGAGCCGTTCTGACCGGCCGCGTTTTTTAGCGCTGGATCAGCGTGCCGGCGCCACCGTCGGTGAAGAGTTCCAGAAGCACCGCATGGGGCGTCTTGCCGTTGAGGATGACGACGCCCTCGACGCCGCGCTCCAGCGCCGCGATGCAGGTCTCGACCTTCGGGACCATACCGCCGGAGATCACGCCGGACGCCATCATCCGCCGCGCCTCGGCGACGGTGAGTTCCTTGATCAGCGTCCCGTCCTGGTCGAGCACGCCGTCGACGTCGGTGAGGAAGAGGAGGCGGGTGGCGCCCAGCGCGCCCGCGATGGCGCCCGCGAAGGTGTCGGCGTTGATGTTGTAGGTCTCGCCGTCCGCGCCGGACGCGACGGGGGCGATCACCGGGATGATCTCCTGCCGCGCCAGAACGTCGAGAACGTCGCGCCGCACTTCGACGGGCTCACCGACGAAGCCGAGGTCGATGACCTTCTCGATGTTGGAATCGGGGTCGCGGGTGGTGCGCTTCAGCGGCTCGGCGAGGACCATCCGCCCGTCCTTGCCGCAGAGGCCGACGGCGCGCCCGCCGGCGCGGTTGATGGTGGACACGATGTCCTTGTTGATCGAGCCGGCGAGGACCATCTCGACGATCTCGACGGTGGCCTTGTCGGTCACCCTGAGGCCATCGCGGAACTCGGACTTGATGTTGAGCCGGTCCAGCATCTGGCCGATCTGCGGGCCGCCCCCGTGGACGACCACGGCGTTGATCCCGGAGAGGGTGAGGAGGGTGATGTCCTCGGCGAAGTCCTTCGCGAGCTCGGGGTCGCCCATGGCGTGGCCGCCGTACTTCACGACGATGGTGCGGTCATCGTAGCGCAGCATGTAGGGGAGCGCGGTCGCGATGATTTCGGCGCGCAGCGGCGCGTCGGCCTGGATCTTGTCGGTCATGAACTTCAGCCTTCTGGACGGGCCAAATCGATATGGCCTGATGCCATGGGTTGCAAGGGCACGGCTCAATCCGCCGGCGGAAACAGGACCTTGTTCAGGAACTCGGCCATTCGCGCGTTCGACTTCACGCGCACCGCCTCGTCGCCGCCGATGAGGTAGCCGTCGCGGTTGAGGCAGAGGCCGAGCATTGCCGCGCGGGCGACGGGGCCGTCCATCACGAAGAATGTGTTCTCGTCGCGGGCGGCGCCGTCGCGGCCGACGCGGAACCGGCAGTCCGCGATGTGGGCGGGCGCGCGCCAGTTGCGGCCCCGCGCCGTCCCAGCGGTGGCGGGCATCGTAGCGGGTGATTTCGACGTTCGAGCCGCCCTCGGAGAGGTCGGCGGCGGTCTCCAAGCAGGCGTCGGGGTCGATGATCGCGTCCTGGTCGCCCCACAGCATCAGGAGCGGGGCGCCGGTGGTGGTCACGTCGTCGAACCGTGCGATGCACGGGCCGTAGAAGGCGACGTGGGCGGCGAAGGGCGTCGCGCCGTAGGCGTCCACCACCTGCCGGTATGCGGCGTAGGTGGCGCTCATGCCGCCGTAGGAGAAGCCGACGACGGCGATCCGGTCGCCGTCGACGTCAGGCCGGGCGGCGAGCCAGTCGCGGGTGGCGAAGGCATCGGCGAGCGCCATCGCCTCGGTGACGTTGACGAGCCGCTGCATGAAGCCGCCGCCATTGCGTGCGCCGAACACGTCCACCACCGCGACCGCGACGCCCTGCGCCGCGAACTCGCGCGCATAGCGCCCCTCGCGCGCCGAGGAGACACCGCCGGCACCGTGGAGGAGGATGACCGCAGGCGCCGGCTCTGCCGCGCTTGCACCGACGGCAGGGGTGAACGTGACGTGCGCGTCGGTGGCCGGCGCAGTGCCGCTGGCGGCGTCGTAGAGTGCGAAGGGGCTGGTGCTGCGGACTTCGACACGCTCGCCGGACGGCCCGTCCGCCGGCCAGCGGCCGCTTTCGTCGAGCACCGCCGCGGCGGGCACGGTCACCAGAAGCAGCGTGAGTAGTGCGAAAGCGGCGCGAAACATCATGGCAGGTCCCCCTCGGGAAGGTGCTGCCACCCCCGCGCCGGGCCGGTCAAACCAAACTGCCGGACTGCGCCAATCCGCCCCGCGCGGAAAGCGTGCACACGGCTCGTTCCGAAAGCACACCTCACAGGCGCGAACGTCAGACGCAGAGCGGGCCGGAGCACACCCACCGCGCGGCTATCACCTCATTCCGGTGGAAGACCCGCCGGAGGCGTGTCTTCCCTGAAGCGACATTCCGGCGGAGCCGACACCCTCAGAACCCCGCGGAGTGGTGACCGGGTCAACCCCGAAGAGCGGAGCGTGGGTTGACGCGGTCACCGCTCCGCGGGAGCCTCGAATTCAGAGGGAGCTTCGAGGCACGGCCCCCTTCGGCCGCGCGCGCTACTTTGAGCGCTCGAGCCGGGCGAGCAGCGAGGAGGTGTCGTAGCGGTTGCCGCCCATCTTCTGCACGTCGGCGTAGAACTGGTCGACCAGCGCCGCGACCGGCAGGCGCGCGCCGTTGCGGCGGGCTTCCTCGAGGCAGATCGAGAGGTCCTTGCGCATCCAGTCGACGGCGAAGCCGTGGTCGTACTCGTCGGCGTCCATTGTCTTCCAGCGGTTCTCCATCTGCCAGGAGCCGGCGGCGCCCTTGGAGATGACCTCGATCACCTTGGCGATGTCGAGCCCTGCGGTCTTGCCGAAGTGGATGCCTTCCGACAGGCCCTGGACGAGGCCGGCGATGCAGATCTGGTTGACCATCTTGGTGAGCTGACCGGCGCCGGTGTCGCCCATCAGGCCGACCATCTTGGCGTAGGCGTCGATCACGGGCCTGGCCTTGTCGAACACCGCCTGGTCGCCGCCGACCATCACGGTAAGGGCGCCGTTCTCGGCGCCGGCCTGGCCGCCCGACACCGGCGCGTCGAGGAAGCCGAAGCCCTTCTCGTCGGCGGCGGCGCGCAGCTCGCGGGCGACCTCGGCGGAGGCGGTGGTGTTGTCGATGAAGATCGCGCCGGACTTCATGCCGTGGAAGGCGCCGTCCTCGCCTGTGGTGACGGCGCGCAGGTCATCGTCGTTGCCGACGCAGCAGAAGACGAAGTCCTGGCCTTCGGCGGCTTCCTTCGGGGTCGCCTTGGCGGTGCCGCCGTGTTCGGCGGCCCACTTCTCGGCCTTGGCGTGGGTGCGGTTGTAGACGGTGAGCGTGTGGCCGGCCTTCTTGAGGTGACCGGCCATCGGGTAGCCCATCACGCCCAGCCCGATGAATGCGACGTTCGCCATGGTGTTGCGCTCCTTGTTGTTTCTTGTCGGTGTCGCCGACTGCGTTGTCGTTGGTTTAGCCGACGATGTGCCGGTTGTCAGGCAATCGCGGCAAGCCCGTCCGAAAGATCGGCCACCAGATCCTCCACCGCCTCGATGCCGACCGACAGCCGCAGCAGCGCCGGCGGCATGTTGGTGAACGCGGGTTCGATGGAGTGGCGGTGCTCGATCAGCGTCTCGACGCCGCCCAGCGACGTCGCCCGCTTGATGAGTTTCAGGCGCGAGAGGACGGCGAGCGCTTCCGTGGCGCCGCCCTTCACGTCGAACGACATGAGGGAGCCGAACCCGCCCTGCCATCTGCCGCGCGGCGAGGGTGTGACCGGGGTGACTGGCAAGCCCCGGCCAGCGCACCTTGCTGACGGCGGGATGCGCCTCCAGCCAGTGCGCCACGTGGGCGGCGTTGTGGTTCATCGCCGCGACGCGCACCGCCAATGTGCGCATCCCGCGGGTGAGGAGGTAGGCGTCGAAGCTCGACAGCACAGCGCCCTCCATGCCCCGGAGCGCGAGGATGCGCTCCCAGGTGGCGGATCTCTCGCGGACCGACAAGGGCGCCGGCCAGAACGTCGGAATGGCCGTTGAGGGCCTTGGTGGCCGAATGCATCACGATGTCGGCGCCGAGCTCCAGCGGGCGGGTGAGGATCGGCGTCGCGGCGGTGGAATCTATCGCCAGCAGCGCGCCGGCGGCGTGGGCGATCTCGGCGGTGGCCGCGATGTCGACCACGGCGAGCCACGGGTTGGACGGCGTCTCGATCACGACGAGGCCGGGCTTTGTCTCGGTGCAGACCCTGCGCAGCGCATCGAGGTCGCCGGCGGGGAAGCGGACGACGGTGCGCCCCTCGGCGGCGTAGGCTTCGCCCAGCTTCTGGGTGCCGTAGTAGGTGCCGTCCTGCAGGGCGATGGGGCCGTGGGCGGCGCGCATCACGGCGGCGATGGCGGCAAGGCCGGAGCCGAACAGGCGGGTTTCGGCCGCGCCTTCGAGAGCATTGAGGACGGCTTCGGCCTCGCGGACGGTGGCGTTGTTGTCGCGGCGGTAGATGTCGCCGGACGGCGGGAGACGGTAGGCCTCGTCACGCTCGAACGTGGTGGATGTCTCGATCGGGCCGACGGTGCCGCCGGTCGCGGTGTTGATCTGTCCGTTGGCCTGAGCGGCGATGGTCGCCGGGCGGAAGGGGGGCTTCATCAGTCGAGTGCATCCTCGCCGCCGATTTTCGGGCGGCTCTTGGGGTCAAGATGGCGGGTCAGGCGCCGTTCGAGGACATTCCACACCCGGCGCAGCGTCTCAACCAGGATGAGGTAGAGCGCGGCGGCGTAGAAGTAGACGTCGAAGCGGAAGGTGTCGGAGTAGGCGAGGCGCGTTTCGCCGAGGAGGTCGTAGACGGTGACGACGGAGGCGACGGCCGAGCCCTTGATCATGAGGATGAGCTCGTTGCCGAACGGGCGCAACGCATAGAGCGCGGCCTGCGGTGCGATCACGGTGAGGAAGGTGATGCGGCGGCGCAGGCCCAGCGCGGCCGCGCCCTCCCACTGGCCGTGCGGGATCGCCTGGATCGCGCCGCGGAACACCTCGGCCTGGTAGGCGGCGGTGTTGAGGGTGAAGGTGATCAGCGCGCAGTTGAACGGCTCGCGCAGGATCCCCCACAGGCCGACGTCGCGCCAGAAGCCGGAGAACTGGCCCGCGCCGTAGTAGACGAGGAAGAGCTGCGCGAGGAGCGGCGTGCCCCGGAAGATCGCGATGTAGAAGGTCGCCAGCCAACGCAGCGGCCACAGCTTCGACATCTGCCCCGCGCACACCAGCGCGCCGAGGAAGGCGCCGAGGCCGACCGAGATGAAGACGAGCTGGATGGTGATCCAGAAGCCGTCGAGAAGGTCGTCGCCGTAGTTCGCGAGGATGTCGGGCAGGAGGTTCATCGCACGTAGGCCCGGGCGTAGCGCTTCTCGAGCATTGCGATGAACGCCATCGATATGAGCGAGATGACGAAGTAGATCGCGATCGCGACGGTGAAGAAGAAGAACGGCTCCTTGGTGGCGCCGACCGCGATCGAGGTCTGCCGCAAGAGGTCCGGCAGCGCGATGACGGAGACCAGCGCCGTGTCCTTCAACAGGACGAGCCACAGGTTGCCGAGGCCGGGCAGCGCGATGCGGATCAGCTGCGGCAGGATCACCTTGCGCATGGTGGTGAACTTGGAGAGGCCGAGCGCCGCCGCCGCCTCGGGCTGACCCTTGGGGATGCCGCCGAGCGCCGCCATGAACACCTCGGACGCGAACGAGGCGGACACCGCGCCGAGCGCGATCATCCCGGCGAGGAAGGACGACACCTCGACGTAGGCGTCGGAGAAGAGGCCGACGAACCAGGCGAGGCAGCATCGAGAAGCCGTAATAGACGATGAAGAGCGTGATGAGCTCCGGCAGGCCCTTGAAGACGGTGGTGAACACCGTCGCCAGCACGCGGGGCACGGGTCTCTCGCTGCGCCGCGCCAGCGCCAGCAGGAAGCCGCCGACGAGGCCGACGGGTGCCGTGGCGAGTGCGAGAAGGAGGGTGATCTTGAGGCCGAGGAGGAGTTCGTCGCCCCAGCCGCCGGGGCCGAAGCTCAGCAGCCCCAGAAGGTTTTCATCCATGGCCGTGAGGCTCCGTCGGCGGGGGGAGGGACGCTTTGCGCCCCTCCGGTCGTCGCGTGTCGGTTGAGGCTAGTCGCCGTAGACGTCGAAGTCGAAATACTTCTTCTGGATCTCGGCGTAGGTGCCGTCGGCGCGGATCGCCTCGATCGCGGCGTTGAACTGCTCGGCAAGCTCGGACTCGCCGTCGCGGATCGCAATTCCGGCGCCGACGCCGTTGATCTCGGGGTCGGTCTTCAGCGTCGACAGGATCTTGCAGCAGGCGCCGTCCTCGCTGTCGATCCAGTCGGACAGGACGACCACGTCGTCGATGGCGGCGTCGATGCGGCCGGACGCGAGGTCGAGCTTGTACTCCTCGGGCGAGCCGTAGCGGCGCAGCTCGGTGTCCGCGAAGTGCTTCTCGGCATAGTTGGCGTGGGTGGTGGACGACTGGGCGCCCATCGTGATGTCGGCGAGCGCCTCGGGGGTCGCCTCCGTCAGCTCCGAATCCTTCGGGACGGCGATGGCCGGCGGGGTGTTGTAATATTTGTTGGTGAAGTCGACGACCTCGTCACGCTCCGGCGTGATCGACATGGAGGCGATGATCGCGTCGAACTTGTTGGCGCGCAGGGCAGGAATGATCCCGTCCCAGTCCTGGGCGACGAAGGTGCACTCGGCATTCATTTCCGCGCAAAGCGCCTTCGCAATATCGATGTCGAAACCGATGAGATTGCGGTCCGAGTCGTAGTAGTTGAACGGCGGGTAGGCGCCTTCCGTGCCGATGCGAAGCTGCATCTTGTCCTGCGCGGCGGCTGGGACTGCGATCGCGGCGCAGAGGACTGCGGCAATCAGGAATTTCATGGCTCTCTCCGAATTGTTATCTGTTTAAACTGTTCATCGTTCGCAGAGCTGATGCAAGCGGTGCGCCGTGCCCGTCCGCCGGTATGGTTTCTATTGACGATCGCGGCCGGGGACCGTATGTCCCACCCTCCACAACAAGAAGGCAGTGGCCCGCTCGCCCGGTAGTTCAGCCGGGCGTGTTTCGTGCGGGACCGCAGCGAGACAGGACAGACAGAACAATGTTCGCAGTCATCAAGACCGGCGGCAAGCAGTATCGCGTGTCGGACGGAGACCAGCTGAAGATCGAAACCGTGAGCGGCGACGCCGGCGACAGCGTGTCGTTCGGCGAAGTGCTGATGATCGGCGATGGCGACAACATCACCGTCGGCGCGCCGTTCCTGAGCGGCGCCACCGTGACGGGCGAGATCGTCGACCACACGCGCAACAAGAAGATCATCATCTTCAAGAAGCGCCGCCGGCAGAACTCGCGCCGCAAGAACGGCCATCGCCAGCACCAGACGGTGATCAAGATCACCGGCATCAACCCGACCGCGTAAGGAGAATTTCGCATGGCACATAAAAAGGCAGGCGGTTCATCCCGCAACGGTCGCGATACCGCTGGCCGTCGTCTGGGCTTCAAGAAGTTCGGCGGCGAGGCGGTCATCCCCGGCAACATCATCGTCCGTCAGCGCGGCACGCGCTGGCATCCGGGCGACAATGTCGGCATGGGCAAGGACCACACCCTGTTCGCGCTGATCGAAGGCAACGTCGCGTTCCGCAAGAAGCTCGGCCGCACCTACGTGATCGTGAACCCGGTCGCAGCCAACGACGACGCCGCAGCGGCGCCGATGGCAGCCGAGTAGATGAGACGGGCCGCGGCCGGCCTCGTCCTCGCCGCGGCCATCTCCACCGCAGCGGCGGCGGACAGTTACAGCGTGAGCGACGTCGGCACATTCGACAGCCGGCTCGCCTGCATGACCGCCGGCCGTGATGTGCTGACCCGTGTCGCCGCGGAGAGCGGCGGCGCCATCGAGGAACTGTCCCGCTCCGTCGCCGCGTTCGATGTCGGCGGCGTCGATGCGGACGTCTATCTCGCCTGCGTCCCCCTCGAGGGCACGTCGGGACCCGCCCGCGGCTTCCTCTCCACGTTCCGTCCGGGCGAGGACGTCGGGGTGCTGCACGAGCGGGTGCGCGACCTCTTCAACCCGGACATTTGACCGCCGGGCCGGCCCCGGTGCCCAGACGAGGGCGCGAGATGACCATCGTGATCCACCACAACCCTGACTGCGGCACCTCCCGCAACGTGCTGGCCATCATCGAGGCCGCCGGCGAGACGCCGGTTGTGATCCCGTATCTCGACACGGGATGGACGCGGCCGCAGCTTCTGGCCCTGTTCGCGGCGGCGGGCATCACTCCGCGCGAGGCGCTGAGGGTGTCGAAGTCGCCGGCGGAGGCGATGGGGCTCACCGACCCGGCCGTGACCGACGATGCGCTGCTCGACGCGATGGTGGCGCACCCGATCCTCGTCAACCGGCCGATCGTCGCCTCGCCGAAGGGCGTGCGGCTGTGCCGGCCGAGCGAGGCCGTCCTCGACCTTCTGGAGCGGCTGCCACCCGGCCCGCTTGCCAAGGAAGACGGGACTTTATTGATTGACGAGACCGGCCGGAGGGTCGGCTGACCCCCAAGGATGCGCCGTGAAGTTTCTCGACCAGGCCAAAGTCTATATCCGATCCGGCAATGGCGGCGCGGGCGCCGTCTCGTTCCGGCGCGAGAAGTTCATCGAGCACGGCGGGCCTGACGGCGGCGACGGCGGCCGCGGCGGCGACGTGTGGGTCGAGGCGGTCGAAGGCCTCAACACGCTGATCGACTTTCGCTACCAGCAGCACTTCAAGGCAGGCGCGGGCGTCGGCGGCGCGGGCCGCAACCGCACCGGCGCCAACGGCGACGACGTGACCCTGCGCGTCCCCGTCGGCACCGTGGTGCTCGACGAGACGAAGGAGCGCGTGCTGGCCGACCTCACCGCCGAGGGCCAGCGCGTGCGGCTTCTGGCGGGCGGCAATGGCGGCTTCGGCAACCAGCGTTTCAAGTCGTCCACCAACCGCGCGCCGCGCCGGGCCAATCCGGGCCTCGAAGGCGAGGAGCTGGCGATCTGGCTGCGGCTGAAGCTGATCGCGGACACCGGCCTCGTCGGCCTGCCCAACGCCGGCAAGAGCACCTTCCTCGCCTCTGTCACGGCCGCGACGCCCAAGATCGCGGACTATCCCTTCACCACCATCCACCCCAACCTCGGCATCGCCGAGGTGGATTCGCGCCGCCTCATCATCGCCGACATTCCTGGTCTCGTCGAAGGCGCCAGCGAGGGCGTCGGCATCGGCGACCGCTTCCTCGGCCACATCGAGCGCTGCGCCGTCCTCCTCCACCTCGTCGACGCCACCAGCGAGGACGTCGCCGCTGACTACCGCGTCGTCCATGACGAGCTCGTCGCCTACGGCGCCGGCCTCGGCGACAAGCCGCGCATCCTTGCGCTGTCGAAGTGCGACGCGGCCGATAGCGATACGCTGGACGAGAAGCGCGCCGCGCTGGAGGCAGAGAGCGGGCACGGGGTGATGATGATCTCGGCCGCCTCCGGCCTCGGCATGAAGGAGATGCTGCGCGCGCTGCGTGCCGTGATCGACGCCGCGAAGGGCGAGCCTGAGCCCGACGAGGCGCCGGTGGAGCAGGCCCCTTGGCGGCCTTAAGCGAAACCGCTTCGTCGCTGGACTGGCTGACCGGGGCAAGACGCATCGTCGTCAAGCTCGGCTCGGCGCTGCTGGTGGACGGCGAGGGCAACGCGCGGCGCGAGTGGCTGGCGACGCTGGCGGCCGACCTCGCCGCGCTGCACAAGCGCGCCGAGGTCGTGGTCGTCTCCTCAGGCGCCATCGCGCTGGGGCGCACGCCCATCGGCTACGGTCCCCGCCCGCTGCGGCTGGAAGAGAGCCAGGCGGCCGCCGCCGTCGGCCAGATCGCGCTCGCCGCCGAGTGGTCCGCCGCGCTGGGACGTGAGGGGATGCGCGCCGCGCAGGTCCTCCTCACCGTGCGTGACACCGAAGAGCGCCGCGCCTACCTCAACGCCCGCACCACCATCGCCGAGCTTCTGCGCGCCGGCGTGGTTCCCGTCATCAACGAGAACGACACCATCGCCACCAGCGAGATCCGCTACGGCGACAACGACCGGCTGGCCGCCCGCGTCGCCACCATGATCTCGGCCGACTGCCTCGTCCTTTTGTCCGACATCGACGGTCTCTACACCGCACCGCCAGCGACCAATCCCGACGCCGTCTTCATCCCCGACGTGCCGCACCTCACGCCGGAGATCTTCGCGATGGCGGGCGATGCCGCCTCCGTCCTGTCGCGCGGCGGGATGAAGACCAAGGTCGACGCCGCGCGGATCGCCACCGAGGGCGGCGTCGCGATGGCGATCGCCTCCGGCCGCGTTCCGCATCCGCTCGACGCGATCCAGAAGGGCGCGCGGGCGACGTGGTTTCACCCCCGCACAGACCCCGTCACCGCGCGAAAAATCTGGATTGCGGGTTCGCTGCAACGCCGAGGGTGCGCTGTGGCTGGATGCGGGGGCGGTCGCGGCCGTCCAGAGCGGGCGCAGCCTGCTGCCTGCCGGCGTGCGCGCCGTCGACGGCGCATTCGCGCGCGGCGATGCGGTTCGCCTGCTCGACCCGCAGGGCCGCGAGATCGGCCGGGGCCTCGTTGCCTACGATGCAGACGACGCGCGCTTGATAAAAGGGCAGAAAACAACTTCAATCCAGTCGGTCGTGGGGGCCCGCTCCCGCGCGACCATCGTTCACCGTGACGACATGGCGCTTCACACCGCGCCGCCGGAGGAAACGTGACCCTGCCGATGGTTTCGACCGAGAACTCCGCCGCCGAGATCGTTGCGGCGATGGGGATCCGTGCGCGGGCGGCGCAGAACCGTCTGGCGTTCGCGCCGACCGCCGACAAGCGCGCCGCGCTGGTCGCGATGGCCGCCGCCGTGCGGGAGGCGGCGCCCGACATCCTCTCCGCCAACTTCGCCGACCTCAGCGAGATGGCCGACAACCCGGCGCTGCGCGACCGTGCCAGGCTCGACGAGGCGCGCATCGAGGCGATTGCGGGCTCGCTGGAAGCGATCGGCGCGCTGCCCGACCCTGTCGGCCGCGTGCTCGCCGCGTGGGACCGGCCCAACGGCCTCAACATCGAGCGCGTGTCGACCCCGCTCGGCGTGATCGGCGTGATCTACGAAAGCCGGCCGAACGTCACCGCCGACGCTGCGGCGCTGTGCGTGATGGCGGGCAACGCTGTCATCCTCCGCTCGGGCTCGGAAACGGTGCGTTCCGCCCGCGCCATCACCCGCGCGATCCGAACCGGGCTGGAATCGGCCGGCCTGCCCACCGATGCGGTGCAGCTGGTACCGACGCGCGACCGCGCCGCCGTGGGCGAGATGCTGGCTGGCGCCGGCGGCACGATCGACGTGATCGTCCCGCGCGGCGGCCGGGGCCTTGTCGAGCGGATGCAGCGGGAGGCGCGCATCCCGGTGTTCGCGCACCTCGAGGGCCTTTGCCACGTGTTCCTCCACGGCGCCGCCGACCCCGGGATGGCGGTCGACGTGATGGTCAACGCCAAGATGCGCCGCACCGGCATCTGCGGTGCCGCCGAGACCCTCCTGATCGACGAGGCCTTCCTGCCCAGCGCCCGTCCGGTGCTGGAGGCGCTGGAAAAGGCCGGGTGCGAGCTCCGCGGCGACGCGCGCGTGCGCGAGACCATACCCGATGAACGAGGCCACCACGGAGGACTTCGCGACGGAGTATCTGGCGCCGATCCTCTCGGTCGCCGTCGTCGACGGGCTCGACGGGGCGCTCGGCCACATCGAGCGCTTCTCGTCCAACCACACCGACTGCATCATCACCGCCGATGCGGCGGCCGCCGAGCGTTTCCTCAACGAGGTCGATTCGGCGATCGTCGTCCACAACGCCTCCACCCAGTTCGCCGACGGCGGCGAGTTCGGCATGGGCGCCGAGATCGGCATCGCCACCGGGCGTTTTCACGCGCGCGGCCCGGTGGGACTGGAGCAGTTGACGACCTTCAAGTACCGCGTCCACGGCGTCGGACAGACACGACCTTGATCCCGCGACCGTCCGGCACGTGAGGCAGCGGGGGCGTCTCGGCACGTCGGCGGTCGCGCTTGACGCGGACGCCGCGGCGCTGCGCGTGCCGCTCGCCGGCCGCGGGCAGCGGATCGGGCTTTTCGGCGGCTCGTTCAATCCGCCGCACAAGGGCCACCGGCACGTGGCGCTCACCGCGCTCCGCCGGCTCTCGCTCGACGCCGTGTGGTGGCTCGTGACCCCCGGCAACCCGCTGAAGGCGGGGAGGGGCCTTGCCCCGCTCGCCGAGCGCGTCGCGATGACGCGGGCCTGCGCACGGCATCCCGCGATGCGCGTGACCGCGTTCGAGGCCGCCATCGGCACCCGCTACAGCGCCGACACCATCCGTTACGTGGAAAGCCGCTATCCGGCCGTGCGGTTCGTCTGGCTGATGGGCGCCGACAACCTTGCCGACTTCCACCGCTGGCAGGAGTGGCGCGAGATCATGGCGCGGGTGCCCGTCGCGGTGGTCGACCGGCCGGGGGCTTCGCGCGCCGCGCTGTATGCGCCTGCCGCCCGGGCGTTCGCAGCGTCCCGGCTGCCCGAGCGTGACGCCGCGGCGTTGCCGACCCGTGCGCCGCCCGCCTGGGTGTTCCTCCACGGGCCGCTGGAGCCGCTCTCCTCCACAGTGCTCCGGGCCGAAACCGATGTATTTCGGTCCAAGTCTTGAAACGGCCATGGACAAAAACCTATATTTCTAGCAGACGCTACATGATTCTCTGCGTCGAACCGGTCATGACGACCTGCGGAGAGGGCCGCATTTTACGAAAGGAAGCCCCGCACACATGGCATTGACGCCTGATGGGATGGCTGAAGCCGCTCATGCCGAGCCGACCGGCGTTGCCGATCAGCTCACCGTCGTCCTCGACAGCCTCGAAGGTTCGAAGGCCGAGGACATTGTCCCCATCGACGTGACCGGCAAGACGCCGCTCGCAGACCACATGGTCGTCGCCTCGGGACGCTCCCACCGCCACGTCGGCGCCGTTGCCGACTATCTCCTGCGCGACCTCAAGAACGCCGGCGTGAAGAACGTGCGCGTCGAGGGCCTCGGCGCGGCCGACTGGGTGCTGATCGACACCGGCGACATCATCATCCACGTGTTCCGGCCCGAAGTCCGCACCTTCTACAATCTCGAGAAGATGTGGCAGATCGACACCTCCGCGGCGGTGGAGCTCGTGGTCTGAACATCCTCTTGCTCGCCGTCGGCAAGGCGGCGGGTCCGGAGAAGACCCTCACGGAGCGCTACGTGGAGCGCGCCGCGAAGGCCGGGCGTGCCATGGGCCTCACCGGCTTCGAGGTGCGCGAGCTGCCCGACGGCGATGGGCCGCAGCGGGCCGACCGCGAGGCTGCGTCCATCCTCGCCAAGCGGGGCAAGGGCGTTCTCGTCGCGCTCGACGAGCGCGGCAAGGCGATGACCAGCGAGGAATTCGCGGCCTTCCTCCAGACCTTCGCGGACGACGCGCGGGACGTGACGTTCGCCATCGGTGGGGCGGACGGCCATCCGCCAAGCTTGCGCCAGGCTGCCGATCACGTCCTCTCGCTCTCGACGCTGACATTGCCGCACCAGCTCGCCCGCGTCATGCTGGCAGAGCAGATATACCGGGCCGTCACCCTATGCATCGGGCACCCCTACCACCGCGTCTGACCGTCGCCGCAGCGTTGCGGCTCGTGCTCGCGCTGGTGCTCCTGGCGTGCGCCTCTTCGTCGTTCGCGCAGGTGCCGGAGGACGAGGCCGCACGGGAACGCGCCCAGCTGCTGACGCGGCTCGAACGGCTGCGCGAAGAGACCGAGGCGACGCAGGCCCGCGCCAACGCGCTCGGCGAAACGCTTGTCGACCTTGCGGGCGACGAGGCGAGGCTGCGCCAGCGGCTCGACGAATCGGGCGCACGGATCTCCACGCTTGAGGGCCGCATCGCCAACGACGAGGTGGCGCTCGAGGACCTGTCGAAGGACCAGGCGTCAATCCGTCACAAGCTCGCCGGCAAGCGCAAGGAGCTCGCCACCGTCCTGATGGCGCTGCAGCGGATCGGCCGCAGCCCGCCGCCGGCCCTGTTCGCGTCCGCGGACGGCCCGTCGGATTTGGTGCGCGGCGCGATCCTCCTCAACGCCGTCATCCCCGGCCTCGACGCCGAGGCCCGCGATCTGACAGAGACGCTGAACGAGGCCGCACGGCTGGAGACCGACGAGGAGCAGCGCTGGGCGCGCCTGCGTTCCGACCTTGCCGAAGTCACCGCCGAGCGCGACCGGCTCGCCGCCCTCGTCGAAGAACTCGGCCGGCGCCGCGCGCTCTCCCTCTACGAGCGTGACCGGGCGAGCGCTGACCTTGCCCGCCTCGCCGAGGAGGCCGACTCGGTCGAGACGCTGCTGGAGGGGCTGTCGAAGGGGGCGATCCGCTCGCCCGAGCCGCCCGGCGTGCCGTTCCGCGAGCGCCGCGGCAATCTCGCATCCCCCGTTGCGGGCACGGTCGTCAGCCGCTATGGCGATCCGACGGCGACCGGCGGCGTGTCGGCGGGGCGCACCATTGCCGCGCTGGCGCAATCCACAGTTTTCGCACCGATGCCCGGGACGGTGCTCTATGCTGCGCCATTCAGGACCTACGGCCACGTCTTGATCCTGGACGCGGGGGATGGCTACCATATGGTGTTGACGGGACTGGCCGAGAGCTTCGTCAGCGCCGGGATGAGCGTGAAGGCCGGCACACCTCTCGGCCGGATGGGAATGCGGGCAGGCCGAACCGCCCTTGCCGACGCGGCCGGTGCGCCCGATGCGGTAACCCGGTCGCGACCCTTACTATATGTTGAGTTGCGTCATGACGGTGCGGCGATTGATAGTCACGGCTGGTGGCGTGATCCCGGCCCCGATGGTGGAAGGACTACTGAATGATCCGTCGAATTGGACTGGTGCTGACCGGCGCGGCCTTTGGCGCGGCCTCGATGCTCGCGGTTGCGGACCCTGCGCATATCCTGTCTCTGTCCGCCAACGCGGCATCGACCGAGACCTACCGTCAGCTCGACCTGTTCGGCGACGTGTTCGAGCGCGTCCGGGACGACTACGTTGAAGAGCCCGACGATAAGGAGCTGATCGCCAACGCGATCAACGGCATGCTCTCCGCGCTCGACCCGCACTCCAGCTACATGCCGCCCGACGACTTCAAGGACATGCAGGTCCAGACCCGCGGCGAGTTCGGCGGCCTCGGCATCGAGGTCACGATGGAGGGCGACTACATCAAGGTCGTCACACCAATCGACGACACGCCCGCCTTCGAGGCCGGCGTGATGGCGGGCGACCTCATCACCAAGCTCGACGGGACCGACGTCGCCGGCCTCACCCTCGCTGAAGCGGTCGAGAAGATGCGCGGGCCGGTGAACACCGACATCGTCATCACTGTCCGCCGCGAGGGCGTCGAAGAGCCGATCGACATCACCATCACCCGCGACATCGTCCGCATCCAGTCGGTCAAGTGGGAGAAGCAGGGCGAGGACGTCGGCTACATCCGCATCTCGCAGTTCAACGAGCGGACCGACAACGGCGTCGACCGCGCGATGACCGAGCTCAGCAAGGAGATCGGCGAGGACAATCTCAAGGGCTACATCCTCGACCTGCGCAACAACCCGGGCGGCCTGCTCGATCAGGCGATCTCGGTGTCCGACGCGTTCCTCGAGCGGGGCGAGATCGTCTCGACCCGCGGCAAGGAAGGCGCCGAGACGCGCCGCTACAGCGCCGAACCCGGCGACCTTGCCGGTGGCAAGCCTGTGATCGTGCTGATCAACGGCGGCTCGGCCTCCGCGTCCGAAATCGTCGCCGGCGCGCTGCAGGACCACCGCCGCGCAACGGTCGTCGGCACGCAGTCCTTCGGCAAGGGCTCGGTGCAGACCATCATCCCGCTCGGCGCCAACGGCGCGATCCGGCTGACCACTGCGCGCTACTACACGCCGGCAGGCCGCTCGATCCAGGCGAAGGGCATCGACCCCGACCTGCAGGTCATCCAGGAGCTTCCCGAGGAACTCCAGGGCAAGGTCGAAGCGCGCGGCGAGGCTTCGCTCCGCGGCCACCTCATCGCCGAGGACGGCGAGGAGGAGGAGCGCTCCGGCTCGTTCGCCTACGTCCCGCAGGATCGCGAAGAGGACCAGCAGCTCCAGTACGCGCTGGAACTCCTGCGCGGCATCAAGGTCAACAAGGTGTTCCCGCCGAACCCCGAGCAGGGCGTGCCGAACTGAGGCACAGCCGGCGCAGAGCGCCATGCGGCGGCAAGAAACGACAAAGGCGGGCCACTGGCCCGCCTTTTTGTTTGTCGGCCCAGTGTCCCCGCTGACGGCTCGTCGTGCCGCATTCGCCTCAAGACGGGCGACATGGTGCACGGATCTTGCTACGCCTGAGGCGGCGCGGCGTTGCGGCGCGGCACCGAATTGAATCAGCAGACGAGGTTTGGAATGCGGGTTGTTCTGGTAGGCGCGCTGAATGGCGCCGTGGCCGTCGGGCTTGGAGCGTTCGGCGCACACGTCCTCAAGGGGCAGTTGGCGCCGGCCGACGCGGAAGTGTTTCAGACCGCGGTCTACTTCCAGGCGTTCCACGCGGCCGTGCTGGTGGCGATGGGGCCGCTGAAGGGCCACGTGCTCGATGGCCTGCTGATGGCCGCCTCCTGGGCAATGGCGCTCGGCGTGCTCCTGTTCTCGTTCTCGCTCTACATTGTGTCGCTCGGCGGACCCGACATCGTCGCCACCGCGACGCCGGTCGGCGGCGGGCTCCTCATCATCGGCTGGCTGCTCCTCGCGATCGCCGCCGCCCGCCGGATCTGACACCCGGCAAGGGCGCGCAGCCCTCCCGCGCCGCAGGGTTTCCTTGCGAGAAGCACCGAGGCTCACCGCCCGCGTTCCGAAAGGGATGCGGGCGTTCGCTTTTCTCGCTGGAGAGAAGGGGCCAGCATTACGAAGGCTTGAAGCATCTACGCTTCGGCCGTGAGCGGCCTGCACGGCATTGAACGCGCGGCAAGGCGCAACGCGCAAGCCGGCACCCGCCGTGCGCGGTACCGCCCGCAGGCGCGAATCAGTTCGATGATTTGATGATCGGACTGGTGCCGCAGGGGAGGATTGAACTCCCGACCTCACCCTTCATACCACTTCGGCTTTCGCCGCCGCCCGGGAACCCCGCGCGTTCGTGGTCTGGACTATCCCTTCGCCCGCTCTCCGCGTCAGGAGAGGGAGGGCGCCGCCCGTCTAGTCTCTACACCGTCCCGCTTTCGCGGGCTTGGCTCGGGATTGGCAGCCGAAGCAGCTTTCCCCGAATTTGAGCGATTTTCACCCCGCGGTTTCCCGCGGGGGAGGCAATGACGTTACCAAGGGTGCGCTCTACCACTGAGCTACTGCGGCAACGGGGCGGTCACTAGCAGGTGGAGACGGCGGCGTAAAGTGGGGAACCGAACTCGGTTCATTCACCTGTGGCTAACCGGGTGTGACTGCATGGGTGGCATGCTGTGGTTGAATGCTTGCGTTATCACACATGAAATTTACCCCGTATGGTCAGAATTAGGTGTAAATCGCCTTATGGTAGCGAAATCGACGGGCTTTTGTCCTATTTGCAATTCGAAAAAACACAGGGTGCGTGGGAACGGGCGCGCAATGATACCGTTTTCCACACGTTGAGAGGACAAATAGCCAATTGACCTTCGGGTTGATTCTGGTCAAGTTGCAACCGCAATTACTGATCGAAAACAGCCTGAAACCGGCAAAATCCGCCGGAGCGCTAAAATCATACATTGAAAAACTACCCTAGGTAATATAGGGAGGGTTTCTCTGTTCGAGGCCTCCCCTAGGTTGAGTTCGGGCAGCATCCCGGCTCAGTTGGCTCGTTTCTGTCTGATTGCGCTTCGTCCCTTCAGGTCGTGCATTGGGGGCACTGCCGTCCGGGATGCGACTCAGGATCTAACGGGGAACTATCGTGCAAAAAATAGTGTCAGGCTCAGCTATGGCTGGTGAAGGCAGAGGCGAAATTCCGATCACCAACCAGCGGTCGGCAAACTCGGTCGACAGCCACGTGGGATCGAGGGTTCGTCTTCGTCGTCTCGAGCTTGGCCTGAGCCAGGAAAAACTCGCCGATCAGCTCGGCATCACCTTCCAGCAGGTGCAGAAGTACGAGCGCGGCACCAACCGCATCGGTGCCAGCCGCCTGCACCAGATCGCCATCGTCCTCGAAGCGCCGATCACCTACTTCTTCGACGGGGCGACGCAGCCGAGCGAATCGGTCAGCAAGACCAACGAATCGCCGCTGTCGCAGGCGCTGAGCGATCCCGCGACCGTGCGCCTCGTCCGCGCCTTCGCGAGCATCACCGACACGCAGCTGAAGCAAAAGGCCGTCGGCATCATCGAGGCCATCGCGTCGACCTCACTGCCGGCCGACAACGACGACAAGTAGCGGCCCCTGCCGCCGCCGGTGACGCGTCCGGTGCCCGCGATGGCGCCAGACTTGCCCCGGCGGCCCACCAGCCGGTAGTGCGCCGCGTTCAAAAGTGCTAGGTCCGCGTCAAAAATCCGGACCGAGAATACCCATGAGCCAGACACGCACCGAAACCGATTCGTTCGGCCCCCTCGAGGTTCCGAACGAGCGCTACTACGGGGCGCAGACCGCGCGCAGCCTCATCAACTTCAAGATCGGCACCGACACGATGCCGCCCGCGATGATCCGGGCGCTCGGCGTGATCAAGAAGGCCGCCGCCCTTGCCAACAAGGAAGCCGGCAACCTCGAGCCGCGCCTCGCCGACGCCATCGCCGCCGCGGCCGAAGAGGTGATCGAGGGCAGGCGCGACATCGACTTCCCGCTGACGATCTACCAGACCGGCTCGGGCACGCAGTCGAACATGAACGCCAACGAGGTGATCTCGAACCTCGCGATCGAGCGGCTCGGCGGCACCATCGGCTCCAAGGACCCGGTCCACCCCAACGACCACGTCAACCGCTCGCAGTCCTCCAACGACACGTTCCCGACCGCGATGCACATCGCCGCCGTCGAGGAGGTGACGCACCGCCTCATTCCCGGCCTCACGCACCTGCGCGACGCGCTGAACGCCAAGGCCGAGGAATTCGCCGACATCATCAAGATCGGCCGCACCCACACGCAGGACGCGACGCCGCTGACGCTCGGCCAGGAATTCTCCGGCTACGTCGCCCAGCTCGACTTCGCGATCTCCGAGGTGAAGCACTCGCTGGACGCGCTCTATCCGCTGGCGCAGGGCGGCACCGCCGTCGGCACCGGCCTCAACGCAAAGCCGGGCTTCGACGTCGCGGTGGCGAAGCACATCGCCGAGATCACCGGCCTGCCGTTCGTCACCGCGCCCAACAAGTTCGCGGTGCTCGCGGCGCACGACGCCTACGTCGCCGCCCACGGCGCGCTCAACACCGCGGCGACCGCGCTCTTCAAGATCGCCAACGATGTGCGGCTTCTGGGCTCCGGCCCGCGCTCCGGCCTCGCCGAACTTTCGCTGCCCGAGAACGAGCCCGGCTCCTCGATCATGCCCGGCAAGGTGAACCCCACCCAGTGCGAGGCGATGACGATGGTCGCCTGCCGCGTCTTCGGCAACCAGACGACGGTGACGATCGCCGGCAGCCAGGGCCACTTCGAGCTCAACGTCTACAAGCCGGTGATGGCCGACGCCTTCCTCCAGTCCGTCCGCCTTCTGGCCGACGGTGCGGTCAGCTTCGCCGACAAGTGCGTCGTCGGCATCGAGGCGAACCGCGACCGGATCAAGGACCTGATGGAGCGCTCGCTGATGCTGGTGACGGCGCTCGCGCCCGAGATCGGCTACGACAACGCCACCAAGATCGCCAAGACCGCGCACAAGAACGGCACGACCCTGCGCGAGGAGGCCGTCGGCGGCGGCTACGTCGACGAGGCGACGTTCGACCGCGTCGTCCGGCCCGAGAAGATGATCTCGCCGTCCTGAGCGGGCCCCGCCATGGCGGACATCGTCAACCTGCGCACCGCGCGCAAGCAGAAGGCGCGCGACGCCAAGAAGGCCGTCGCGGCCGAGCGCCGCGCGTCCTCCGGCGAAACGAAGGCGGCGCGTGACGCGCGCCGCCGCGAGGCGGAGGGCGCCGCGGTAAAGCTCGACGGTCACCAAATCGACCCGGACCGCCGCCCGTGAGCGCCCTCCAGAAGCGCTCCGTCGTCCTGCGCGGCCACGCCACCAGCGTCGCCCTCGAACCCGAGTTCTGGGACGCCGTCGAGGCGCTCGCCGCCGCCCGCGGCCTGTCGTCTCGCCGCCCTGATGGCCGACGTCGACGACGAGCGCGAGGACGGCTCGCTCGCCTCAGCACTCCGCGTCGCAGCCCTCCTCTGGGCCCGCGCCGGCGGCTAGCGGTCCGAAGTTTCCCAGCGCGGGTTCTGCCACGGCACAGCGTTCTCGGCCGGCAGCGGGGCGCGGCCGAGGACCATGTCGGCGGCCTTCTCGCCGACCATGATCGACGGGCCGTTGAGATTGCCGTTGGTGATGCGCGGGAAGATCGACGAATCGACGACGCGCAGGCGGTCGACGCCGATCACGCGGCACTCGGGGTCGACCACCGCGCCGGGGTCACGCGCGGCACCCATCCGGCAGGTGCCGCAGGGGTGGTAGGCGCTCTCGGCGTGGTCGCGGATGAAGGCGTCGATCTCGTCGTCGGTGCGCACGTCCGCGCCGGGCTGGATCTCGGCGCCGCGGTAGGGGGCGAACGCCTCCTGGCCGAAGATCTCGCGGGTGAGGCGGACCGTGTGGCGGAAATCGCGCCAGTCCTCCTCGTGCGCCATGTAGTTGAAGCGGATGCGCGGCGCTTCCGCGGGGTCGGCCGAGCGCAGCGTGATCGCGCCGCGGGAGGGCGAGCGCATCGGGCCGACATGGGCCTGGAAGCCGTGGCCCTCGGGGGCGGCCTTGCCGTCGTAGCGGATCGCGATGGGGAGGAAGTGGTACTGGATGTCGGGGTAGGGGACGCCGGGCGCGGAGCGCAGGAACGCCGCGCTCTCGAACTGGTTCGAGGCGCCGAGACCGCGCTTGAAGAACAGCCACTCGGCCCCCGCGATCGCCTTTCCCCACAAATTCCAGTGCTTGTAGAGGGTGATCGGCTGCGTCGACGCCTGCTGGATATAGACCTCCAGATGATCCTGCAGGTTGGCGCCGACGCCCGGCCGATCCGCCACCACCTCGATGCCGTGCTCGGCAAGGTGCGCCGCAGGACCGATGCCGGACAGCATCAGGAGTTTGGGCGAGTTGATCGCCGAGGCCGACAGGATGACCTCGCGGCGCGCCCGCACCACCTCGGTCCGGCTGCCGCGGGAAACTTCGACGCCGACGGCGCGGCCGTCCTCGATCACCACGCGCTGCGCGAGGCAGCGGTAAAGGGCGACGTTGCCGGCCTTCATGGCGGGCCTCAGGTAGGCGTTGGCGGCGGACCAGCGGCGGCCCTGCCACACGGTCTGCTCCATCGGGCCGAAGCCTTCCTGCTTCTCGCCGTTGTAGTCGGCGGTTAGCTCGAAGCCCGCCTGCTGCCCGGCCTCGACGAAGGCGTGGAAGAGGGGGTTCCTGCGCGGGCCGCGGGTGACGTGGAGCGGGCCGTCGGTGCCGCGCCAGGCCGGATCGCCGCCGTGGCCGCCGTCGTGCCAGTTCTCCATCCGCTTGAAGTAGGGGAGAACGTCGGCGTAGCCCCAGCCTGCGGCGCCGGCTTCGGCCCAGTGGTCGAAGTCCATCGCGTGGCCGCGGACGTACACCATGCCGTTGATCGAGGACGAGCCGCCGATCACCTTGCCGCGGGGCGTCGCCATCCGCCGGTTGCCGAGGTGGGGCTCGGGCTCCGAGACGAAGCCCCAGTCGTAGTGCGCCATGTTCATCGGGTAGGAGAGGGCCGCCGGCATCTGGATGAGAGGGCCCGCGTCGCTGCCGCCGAATTCCAGAACCAGAACCGAGGCGCCCGATTCGCCGAGGCGCGCGGCAATGGCGCAGCCCGCCGAACCGGAACCCACGATCACGAAATCGGCTTCCATCAGCGGGTTCCCTCCTGCGGACGGACCGGCTCCCTGGCGAGACACAGCGTGACGTACTCCTCCACGAGGTCGACAGCCTGAACCCGGTCGGGGGTGTGGGCTTCGAGCGCGGCGCGGATGTAGAGGCCGTCGATCATCGCCGCGGTCCCCTTTGCGATCCGCCGGGCGGCAGGGGCGGGCGCCAGCGCGCGGAGGGCATGGACGAGGTTTGCGTCGAGCCGGCGCCCGTAGATCGAAAGGAGGCGCGCAGCGTTGCGCGATTTATGTGCCTGGACGTAGAAGGTAAGCCACGCGACGATGGTCGCCGTTTCGAACTGCTCGGGTCCGAAGCAGGCGTCGATGATCGCGGACACGCGCCCGCGCGGACCGTCGGCGAGCCGGTAGCGCGCACGGGCGGCGCCGCCGAACTCGTCGAGGATGCGACGCATAGCGGCGATGAACATCGCTTCCTTCGAGCCGAAATAGTGGTGCGCCAGTGCGGCAGACATCCCGGCCCGCCTGGCGATCGCCTGCACCGTGACGTCGAGCGACCCGGTGGCACCGACCTCCGCGATCGTGGCGCGGATCAGCGCATCGCGGCGCAATGGCTCCATTCCGACCTTGGGCATGGTCCGTGCTTTCCTCCGCGCCAGCGCCCCCCGGTGGACAAGGGCGGCCTAATCGTTTTTAATTGACTGATCAATCAAAAACCTTCCCGTCCCACGTCACGGAGACCGCCCATGTCAAAGAAGATTGCCGTCCTGTCCGCCCTTGCCGCTGCGCTCTTTGCGGGCAGCGCCCATGCGCAGGACACCTGCGACAGCGTCACCTTTTCCGACGTGGGGTGGACCGACATCACCGCGACCACCGCTCTGACGCAGACCGTGCTCGAGGATCTCGGCTACGAGGTCGACGTGAAGGTCCTCTCCGTGCCGGTGACCTACGCCTCGCTGGAGCGCGGCGACATCGACGTCTTCCTCGGCAACTGGATGCCGACGATGGAGGGCGACATCGCGCCCTACCGCGACAACGGCACGGTGGAGACCGTCCGCGCCAACCTCGAAGGCGCCAAGTACACGCTCGCCACCAACAAGGCCGGCGCGGCGCTCGGCATCGCGAGCTTCGGCGACATCGCGAAGA
Source organism: uncultured Alphaproteobacteria bacterium (assembly GCA_963704595.1). Classification (GTDB taxonomy): domain Bacteria; phylum Pseudomonadota; class Alphaproteobacteria; order Rhizobiales; family Amorphaceae; genus Acuticoccus. Next base: position 3,182,971 of record OY969922.1, on the reverse strand, counting down.
ACGCCGATGCGCTGGACGACGAGATCTACGGCATCGAGCCCGGCAACGACGGCAACCGCCTGATCCTCGACATGATCGAGAAGGACGCGTTCGGCCTGAAGGACTTCGACGTGCGCGAATCCTCCGAGCAGGGGATGCTGGCGCAGGTCGCCCGCGCCACAGAGCGGGACGAGCCGATCGTCTTCCTCGGCTGGGAGCCTCACCCGATGAACGCCAACTTCGAGCTCACCTACCTCACCGGCGGTGACGACTTCTTCGGCCCCGACCTCGGCGGCGCGACCGTCTACACCAACGTGCGCAAGGGTTTTGCCGACGCGTGCCCCAACGTCTACGCGCTGCTCGAGAACCTCGAATTCTCGCTTGCCATGGAGAACGAGGTGATGGCCTCGATCCTCGACAACGGCGAGGAGCCTGCGGTTGCCGCTGAAACGTACCTCAAGGCGAACCCCGACGTGCTGGACGGCTGGCTCGAAGGTGTCACCACCGCGGATGGCGAGCCCGGGCTCGACGCCGTCAAGCAGGCGCTCGGTCTCTGATCGACTGAGGAGACGCGGCCTTGGCCCTGTTCGAAAATAGCGAAATCCCCATCAGCGATGCGGCCGACGCCGCGTTTGGCTGGGCCAAGACCCACGGCCGCGTCTTCTTCGACGCGGTCTCCGATACACTCGTCCGCGATGATCGACGGCGTGCTGGACGGCCTCGAAGCCGTTCCGCCGCTTGTCCTCATCGCCATCGTCGTCGTGCTCGCGGCACTCATCCACCGCTCGTGGAAGATGCCGACGCTCGCCGGCCTCGGCCTCCTCTTCATCCTCAACCAGGGCTACTGGTCGGAGACGCTGGAGACGCTGACGCTGGTGATCGCCGCCTGCATCGTCTGCATGGGCTTCGGCGTCCCCGTCGGCATTCTGGGCGCGCGCAAGCCACGCTTCTATGCCGCGATCCGGCCGGTGCTCGACCTGATGCAGACGCTGCCGCCGTTCGTCTACCTCATCCCCGCGATCGTGTTCTTCGGCATCGGCATGGTGCCGGGGCTGATCGCGACCGTCATCTTCGTGATGCCGGCGCCGATCCGCCTCACCGAGATCGGCGTCGCCTCCACGCCCAAGCCGCTGATCGAGGCGGCCGAGGCCTTCGGCGCGACGTCGTGGCAGCGCCTCGTCAAGGTGGAGTTGCCGCACGCGCTGCCGCAGATCATGGCCGGCCTCAACCAGACCATCATGCTCTCGCTGTCGATGGTGGTGATTGCGGCGCTCGTCGGTGCCGACGGCCTAGGCGTGCCCGTGGTGCGCGCCCTCAACCGGGTCGACATGGGGCAGGGCTTCGAGAGCGGGGCGGTGATCGTCGTGGTCGCCATCATCCTCGACCGGATCGTGCGGGTGGGGCGCCGCGCATGACCGATGCGCTGCGCTTCGAAAACGTCTCGATCGTGTTCGGCGACGACCCGGACCGCGCCCTGACGCTCGCCGATGCCGGAAAAAGCCGGGCCGAGATCCAGGAGGAGACCGGCGACGTCCTCGGCGTCCACGACTGTTCGCTGTCGGTAGAACCCGGCGAGATCGTCGTCCTCATGGGCCTCTCCGGCTCAGGCAAGTCGACGCTCCTGCGCGCCGTCAACGGGCTCAACCCGATTGCGCGCGGGGTCGATGCTGGTGGACGGGGGCGAGGAGATGGTCGACATCGCCGCCGCCGACACCACCACGCTGCGGAACCTTCGCCGCTCGCGCGTCGCCATGGTGTTCCAGCAGTTCGGGCTGATGCCGTGGCGCAACGTTCTCGACAACGTCGCCTTCGGGCTCGAACTTTCCGGGATGCCCCGCGCGAAGCGGGAGGAGACGGCACGCGCGCAGCTCGATCTCGTCGGCCTGTCGGAATGGGCGGAGCGGCCGATGGCCTCGCTGTCGGGCGGGATGCAGCAGCGCGTCGGCCTGGCCCGCGCTTTTGCGACCGATGCGCCGATCCTTCTCATGGACGAGCCGTTCTCCGCGCTCGATCCCCTGATCCGCGCCCGCCTGCAGGACGAGCTCCTCGACCTTCAGGGCAAGCTGAAGCGGACGATCGTCTTCGTCAGCCACGACCTCGACGAGGCCTTCAAGATCGGCGACAGGATCGCGATCATGGAGGGCGGACGGATCGTCCAGTGCGGCACGCCGGGCGAGATCATGCGCCACCCTGCGGACGAGTACGTCGCCGCGTTCGTCGCGCACATGAACCCGCTCGCCGTCTTGCGCGCGCGGGACATCATGCGGTGCGGCACCGCACCTGACGGCGCAGTCGAAGCGGCCCCCGGGGACCTTGTCGAGTCGCTGATGGACGCGATCGGCCACGGGCGGACCGTGTGTGTGGTGGACGCTGGGCAGCCGGTCGGCGTGATCTGCGCCGCCGACGTAGTGGCCGCGCTGGCGCCCGGCCGTCCGGCCAAAGAGCCGCCCGCAGGCGGCTGAGCCCCCGCCGCAGCGCCGTTACCACAGGCTGTAGCTGAAGAGCCGCGCCGCGCTCGTGGGCGTCGCGCTGGCGATCTCGTCCAGCGTGACGCCGTCGAACGGGGCCCAGGCGGAGCTGTCGGCAACTTCCGCCACGGGGCGGGCCGTCTGAACGCCGGCGGTCACGGGGCTGTAAAGGAAGCCTTCGTCGCTGTCCGGGACGGCCGGGATTGCCCAGTATTGCACGGCATGGGCGCCTGGCTGGGCCGATGCTGCCCCGAGGCTGGTGGACGCGGGGGCTGCGACAGGCGGAACGGGGATGGACCGCAATTTGCGGAAATCCGGGCTCCCCGCCGCGCTGCTTGAAACGATCACTATCGACATCAGTCTGCAATCCGGTCGCTGGCACGAATGCCACGGAGCTTAAATGCCGATCCCGGCAGATGGCTCCCCCAGTCGACCGTCAAAACAGTTTTGGCGCTGTTCTGCCGACGGATCTTCGCGGCGCGAGGGTATCAGGCCGCGTCCGCCTGGAGCTCGAGCTCGGCGGGGTAGGCGGCCGCGATCATCGCCTGCGCCACCATGGTGTAGGCGAGCGTCCACGCCGCGATGGTCCTCTGATCGGCGCCGAACTGGCGCCGCAGCGCGAACACCAGCGCCTCGCCGACCGGCGAATAGTGCGCTGCGTCGACCCCGTAGGCGACATGGCGGCGCGCAAGGTCGGTGATGACCGGGACGAGGGTGTCGAACGCGTCGATCCGCGCGACGACCACGCCGAGCATCCGCACCATCAGCTCGCCCTGCCGGTGCATGTCGCCCCGGAACAGGCTCTGGGTGTGCGGGGCGATCTGGAACAGCCGTTCGTAGAATGACCCGGCAAAGCGGTCGGGGTCCTTGGAAATCGCTTTCAGGCTATGGCGTAGAATATGGACTTGCGCGTCTGACAGCATGTTGGATCAGATCCTTCTAAAGCGGTTCACGCAGCAAAATTTTCTCGAAATTAGGAAATATAATTCTTTTATGATTTGGATTACGCCGACATTGGTCTCGAAATAATCGTCAAAATGTTCAATCAGCTTCCGGAGACTGTCATGTTGGACGGTATATTGAAGAACGTGAAGCTATGGTGAACGAAACCCATACAGCGGCACGCGGTCGAGCCTGCCGCGGACGCGGAGCACTGGTGCCATTCGATGGCTCGCCGTCCTGGAAACCCGCTTCTCCAGGGCAAGAACGTCGCCGTACCGGCGCCAGCGCGGCAGTCCGTCAGGACGGGTCCTTCAGCAGCGGGTAGGCGACCGCCGTGAGGTGGGAGTTGATCCGCTGCAGCTCGCGCAGGAGGTCGAGGTGGATCCGCGAGGAGGCGACCGAGGACTTCACACCGCTGGAGAGGCGCATCGCGTGCTTGCGCTGGCTCTCCAGCGTGTGGGTGCGGAAGCGGCGCTTGGCCGTCACCAGATCCTGCGCGCGGCGCTTGTCGCGCGACAGGAACACGGCCTGCGCGTGGCGGAAGATGTCGGATAGCTCTGACGTCAGCCCCTCCAGCTCGTTGGCGCCGTCGGGCGAGAATTCGAGCCCCGTCTTCCGCTTGCGCTTGGCAAGGTCGATGATGTTGCGGGTGATGATGTCGCCCACATGCTCGAGATGGGTGATGAACTCGAACAGCTCGAACCAGCGGTTGCGCTCGTCCTCGTCGAGATCGTCGAGCTTGATCGACGCCATGTAGAGCGTCACCTCGCGGTAGAGGCGGTCGACGTCGGCTTCCAGCGCCTTGATGCGCGTGTCCGCCTCGGGGTCGCGGAAGAGCTCCGAGATGCCGCCGATCATGCCGAAGACGATGTGCGCGACGCGCGACGTCTCGTTGGCGATGTTGAGGAAGGCGGTCTGCGGGCGCGCGACGTCCTCCGGCGCGAGGAACATGTGGCCGGTGACCCGGTCGGGGTCGGCCGGCACCACCACGGGCGGCAGGAGCACCTGCATCGCCTTCGCGACGAGGCCGACCAGCGGCAGGAGGAGAATGCCGGCGGTGACGTTGAGCGCGAGGTGCGCGAGGACGACGTGCGAGCCCGCGTACTGCACCGGCGGCAGCGCTTCCAGCGCCGGCACGCTGAGGAGCACAGCGCCGATCACCACGCCGATGAGGCGCAGGCCCACGGCGCCGAGCAGGAGCTGGCGCGCGCGGCCGCCCAGCGTCCAGCCGCCGATGAGGGCGGGGAGGGCGGCGCCGGCGTTGGCGCCGATCACCATCCACAGCCCGCCATCCTGCGGCAGGCCGCCGTTGGCGACGAGCTGCGCGATCATCAGCACCACGGCGATGGAGGAGTGCATCAGCCACGTCAGCAGCGCGGTGACGATGACGAGCGCCAGCGGCTCGGCGGAGAGGATGCGCATGATGTCGCGCGCCGCGTCGCTCGCCGTCAGCGCCTGGGTGGCGCCCGACAGCAGCGTGAGCGCAGTGAGGATGAACGCGAACCCGAGGGTGATCCGGCCGACGTGCTTGCCGCGGCGCCCGCCCGAGGCGGTGAAGGTGACGAAGCCGATGAAGAGGAGGAGGGGGGCGAGCACCTTCACGTCGAGGTTTAGCATCGCGACCGCGAGGCTGGAGCCGACCTCGGCGCCGAGCGCCGTCGCGAGCCCGGCCGGCAGCGTCAGCACCCCGCCAGCGCAGAAGCTTGCCGCCATCAGGCTGACGGCGGTCGCCGACTGGAGCGAGAACGCGGTTCCGACGCCGAGGCCGAACGCGGACAGCCGCCGCCCCGTCAGGACCGCGACGTGCGCCTCGATCCGCGAGCCGAACAACCGTTCGACGCCGGTGCGCACCGTGCGGATACCCCAGAGGAGGAGCGCCACCGCGCCCGCCAGATTGACGAAAGTCTCCAAGCCGTGCCGAACCAGTTCTGTGGATGCCGCGTGTGCAACCTGTCCCGAAACGGGCAACGCGGTTTTGAATCACGAAAATGACAAGCGGGACGCATACGCAATTTGTGCGTCTATTTCCAATCAAATGTGACAACGGATCGTAAAGCCAAGGGCCGATGGCAGAAAAAAGCGGCTGGGGGCGTGGGTTTGCCGCTGTCGCAAAAGGGCTTGCTATTTATGACGCTTTTGTGACAGTCGGATTTTCGGGACTGGCGTCGGCGGCGAGCCGCTGGCAGGGTCTCCAAGACAGGCCCGGCGAAAAGTCGGGCAATCGGAGGAATTATGAAACGCTTACTCGCCGCCGCGGTCACCGGCGCTGTCCTGATCGCGACCCCCGCCCTTGCGGAATTCAAGCTCGACGCGCGCTACACCGACGCTGACGGCGATCTGGTGGCCGACGTTCCCGCCGACGCAGCCGACCAGCTCGACCCCGGCACGCTCATCTTCGCCTACACCCCGGTGGAAGACCCCGCCGTCTACGCCGAGGCATGGTCCGACTTCCTGACCTACCTCGAGGAGCAGACCGGCAAGAAGGTCCAGTTCTTCCCGGTCCAGTCGAACGCTGCGCAGATCGAGGCGATGCGCGCCGGCCGCCTGCACATCGCAGGCTTCAACACCGGCTCCAACCCGCTCGCCGTGGCGTGCGCCGGCTTCCGCCCGTTCACCATCATGGCGGCCGAGGACGGCTCCTACGGCTACGAGATGGAGATCATCACGCATCCCGATTCCGGGATCGAGACGGTCGAGGACATCAAGGGCAAGGAAATGGCCTTCACGTCCGAGACGTCGAACTCGGGCTTCAAGGCACCGTCGGCAATCCTGAAGGCCGACTACGGGATGGAAGCCGGGACGGACTTCACGCCCGTGTTCTCCGGCAAGCACGACAACTCCATCCTCGGCGTCGCCAACCAGGACTATCCGGCGGCCGCCATCGCCAACTCCGTCAAGAAGCGGATGCTGGAGCGCGACGTGGTGAGCGAAGACCAGATCAAGGTCCTCTACACCTCGCAGACCTTCCCGACGACCGGCTTCGGCGTCGTCTACAACCTGAAGCCGGAGCTGCAGAAGCAGATCGAGGACGCCTTCTTCAACTTCGACTGGGAGGGCACGTCCCTGCAGGAGGAGTTCGAGCGCAACGGCGAAGCGCAGTTCATTCCCATCACCTTCCAGAAAGAGTGGGAAGTCATCCGCAAGATCGACGAAGCGAACGACGTTTCGTACGAGTGTCAGTAACAAGAACGGCCGGCCGGGCGATATTCGCCCGGCCGTCCGGCTCTCGACCCGGAGAATCCAATTGCTCAAGATCGAGCGCCTGACCAAGACCTACAAGACCGGCGACAAGGCCCTGAAGGACGTGACCGTATCGGTTCCGTCCGGCCAGGTCGTCGGCCTCATCGGCCCGTCCGGGGCCGGCAAGTCCACCCTGATCCGCTGCATTAACCGCCTCGTCGAGCCGACGTCGGGCACGGTGCACCTCGGTGACCTCAACGTCACCGGCCTGTCGCGCGGCGAGCTGCGCAAGGCGCGCCGCCGGATCGGCATGATCTTCCAGGAATACGCGCTGGTCGAGCGGCTGACGGTGATGGAGAACGTCCTCTCCGGCCGCCTCGGCTACGTCCCGTTCTGGCGCTCGTTCACCCGCCGCTTCCCGCAGGAGAGCGTCGACAAGGCATTCCGGCTGCTGGAGCGCGTCGGCCTCGCCGAGCACGCCGACAAGCGCGCCGATGCCCTGTCCGGCGGCCAGCGCCAGCGCGTCGGCATCGCCCGTGCGCTGGAGCAGGACCCCGAGCTTCTGCTCGTCGACGAGCCGACCGCCTCGCTCGACCCCAAGACCAGCCGCCAGATCATGCGCCTCATCCTCGAGATCTGCGATGAGCGCGGCCTGCCGGCGATCATCAACATCCACGACGTGGTGCTGGCGCAGGATTTCACGCAGCGGCTTCTCGGGCTGCGCGCCGGCGAGCTCGTCTTCGACGGTCCGCCGTCCGATCTCGACGAGGCGGCTCTTACCAAGATCTACGGCGAGGAAGACTGGACGGCGATGCGCCGCCGCGCCGCCGAGAGCGACGACGACGGTCCGCCCACCTCCGAGCGCGAAATGGTCGAGCGGCTGGAGGGACTCGCGTGACGACGACGACCGAGGGCCGCGTCTGGCGCCGCCCGCCGATCCTCGTCAAGGATCGCAAGTGGCGGATCGTCATCTATGGCGGCCTCGTCCTCTACCTCATCGCGGCCATCGCCTCGGTCGAGGTCGACTGGATGCGCGTCTACGACGGTCTCGACCGGGGCTGGCGCTTCATCCAGGGCTTCCTCCAGCCGGACTTCACCTCCCGCTGGAAGGACATCAGCCAGGGTCTCATCGAAAGCCTGACGATGACCGTCACCTCCACGGTGGTCGGCGTCATCATCTCCATTCCGATCGGCATCGGTGCCGCGCGCAACCTCGCGCCGCTCCCGATCTACGCCATCTGCCGCTCGATCATCGCCCTCAGCCGTGCGCTGCAGGAGATCATCATCGCGATCCTGTTCGTGGCGATGTTCGGCTTCGGCCCGTTCGCGGGCTTCCTCACCCTGTCGTTCGCCACCATCGGCTTCCTCGCCAAGCTGCTCGCGGAAGACATCGAGGACATCGACGCCAAGCAGGTGGAGGCGATCCGCGCCACCGGCGGCTCGTGGTGGCAGACGGTCAACTACGCGGTGCAGCCGCAGGTGATGCCGCGCCTCATCGGCCTCTCGCTCTACCGGCTCGACATCAACTTCCGCGAGTCGGCGGTGATCGGCATCGTCGGCGCGGGCGGCATCGGCGCGACGCTCAACACCGCCATCGACCGCTACGAGTTCGACAGTGCCGGCGCGATCCTCCTCATCATCATCGCGATCGTGATGGTTGCCGAATACGCCTCGAGTGGCGTGCGAAAGTGGGTGCAGTAGCGTGCCGAGTTCAACGGTAAACGGCGTCCCCGTCTGGCGTCAGCGCACGTCGAAGCAGTCGCTCGCGATCTGGGTGGGCTGGCTCGCGCTCGTCGCGCTCTTCGTCTTCTGCTGGCAGGTGATGACGAAGGACACCATCTGGGCCTTCGTCGAGGACGCGCCGCGGCAGGCGGCCGACATCGGCGGCCGGATGTTCCCGCCGCGCTGGTCCTACATCGAGAAGCTGTGGCTGCCGCTGTGGGATACGCTCAACATCGCCACGCTCGGCACGCTGCTCGGCATCATCTTCGCGATGCCGGTCGCCTTCATGGCCGCGCGCAACACCACGCCGAGCACGATGATCGTGCGCCCCATCGCGCTCTTCATCATCGTGGCGTCGCGCTCGATCAACTCGCTGATCTGGGCGCTGCTCCTGGTCTCCATCATCGGCCCCGGCGTGCTCGCCGGCGTCATCGCCATCGGGCTGCGCTCGATCGGCTTCGTCGCCAAGCTGATGTACGAGGCGATCGAGGAGATCGACGCCAAGCAGGTGGAGGCGGTGAGGGCGACCGGCGCGTCCGCCTCGCAGGTGATCGACTACGCGATCGTGCCGCAGATCCTGCCGAGCTTCTTCGGCGTCGCGGTGTTCCGGTGGGACATCAACATCCGCGAATCGACCATCCTCGGCCTCGTCGGCGCGGGCGGCATCGGGCTGCAGCTGCAGGCCTCGCTCAACGTGCTGGCCTGGCCGCAGGTGACGATGATCTTCGTCGTGATCCTCGCCACCGTCGTCGTGTCGGAATGGGTGTCGGCCAAGGTGCGCCACGCGATCTCCTGATCGCGCGGCCTCACGCCTCGACGGTGCGGGCGCCGAGAAGGGCGGCCCGCGCATTCTCGAACACGCCGGCGAGCGCGCCGTCCATCTCGTGCCGCTCCACCGCATCGCCGGCGCCGACCGTGATCCGGTCGAGCGCCTTCAGCACCGGCGCCCGCTCCAGCTCGTCGACGAAGCGGGTGAAGATGTCCGGGTTGTGGACGAACGGGCCGGTGAGGATGATCCTGTCCGGGAAGAGCAGGCGGGAGAGGTTGGCCGTGAGGCGAACCACCTCGCTGGTGGCGGCCGCCATCGCTGGGACCGACAGGAGATCGAGCTGGCGCGCCACCGGGCCGAACTCGGCCTCAGCGATGGGCACGCCTTCGAACGCCTCCTGAAGCTTCGGACCCAGCGACCAGAGGGCGGCGACAGTCTCCAGGCAATCCGTGTTGCCGCAGGTGCAGGTGACGCCGCGCTGGTTGCCGAGGCGCCAGTGGCCGATCTCGCAGAAGCGCCCCTGCGTGCGGTTCACGATGGCGCCCTCGGTGAAGTACGCCGCGCCGATGCCGTAGCCCCAGTGGAGGAGGAGCACGCTCTCGCCGGCCCGCTCCGGCGCGGCATTGGCGAGGCGGCCCGAAAGCTCGGCATCGAGGTTGCGCACCAGCGTGACCTTGTGGCCGAGGGGGGCGAGGGCGTCCGCGACGTCGAGGTTGCGGACCTCCGGCCAGCGCGAGGTGAAGCACCACCGGCGGCACGGCGCATCGAGCAGCCCGGAGAGGGAGCAGATCACCTCCACCACCTCGACGCCTGCCGGAAACTCGCCCTCTACCCCGCGCGCCAACGACAGCAGCGTTGCCGCCATCTCCGCGTTGCCGGCCTCCGGGCCGGGTGCGGCGCGGCGCTCGGCCACCACGCGGCCGGCCATGTCGACGGCCTTGGCGGCGATCGAGCGGCTCGTCACCTGGATGAAGATCGCGCCGAAGCGCTGCCAGTTGTAGGCGAGGAAGGCGGCCGGCCGCCCGCGCCCCTGCCGCTTCACCACGCTTTCGCGCAAGAGATCCTTGGCGACCAGCTCGCCCACATAGTCCGAGACGCTGGTGGAGCGCAGGTTGAGGTGCGCGACGATCTCGCCGCGCGTGGTGGCGCGGCCCGTGCTGACGAGGTCGAGCACGTTGGCAAGTTCCCTGGCGCGCGGCGGCTCCATGACAGTGGCCTTCAGCGGAACCAGGCCGGCAGCGTCAGCGACAGCGCGGGGACGTAGGTGACGAGGAGCAGGACCACGACCATCGCGCCGTAGAACGGCAGGAGGCTGCGAATGGTCCGCTCGATGTTGATCCGCGCGATCCCGCAGCCGACGATGAGCGATGTGCCCACCGGCGGGGTGCAGAGGCCGATGCCGAGGTTGAGGATCAGGATGATGCCGAACTGGATCGGGTCGACGCCCACCTTGGTGACGATGGGGAGGAGGATCGGCGTCAGGATCAGGATGAGGATGCCCATGTCCATCAGCATCCCCAGGATGAGGAGGAGGATGTTGATCGACAGGAGGACGAACGCCCGGTTCTCCGAGATCGCGAAGATCGCGTCCGCCAACAGCGCGGGGACGCGCAGGTACGACAGCAGGAAGCCGAACACCGACGACGTCATGATGATCGCCGTCACGATGGCGAGCGTGGTGAGGGTGGTGGCGAAGATCCGCCCGATCGCCCGCCGGTCGAGCGTCCGGTAGAAGAACGCCGTCGCAAGGAGGGCGTAGACGACGGCGACCGCGGCGGACTCGGTGGCGGTGAAGACGCCGGTGAGGATGCCGCCGATGATGATGACGATGGTGAAGAGGCCGACCGCCGCATCGCCTGCGACCCGCAGGCCCTGCCGCATCGTGTAGTGGGCGCCGACGGGGTGGCCATGCTTGCGCGCCGCCAGCCAGCAGATCACCATCAGCGACAGGCCGAGGAGGACGCCGGGGACGTAGCCCGCCAGGAACAGCGTCGAGATCGGAAGCCCGCCCGCGGCGAGCGCGTAGAAGATCATGTTCTGGCTGGGCGGGATGAGGACGCCCTGCACCGAGGAGGTGACGGTGACGGCGACTGTGTAGCCGGCCGGGTAGCCCGCCTTGGTCATCGCCGGGATCATGATCGAGCCGATGGAGGCGACGTCCGCCACCGACGAGCCGGAGATGCCGCCGAAGAGGGTGCTCGCGACCACGTTGCCCTGCGCAAGGCCGCCGCGAAGGCGTCCGACGAGAACGTCCGCGAGCCTGACGAGGCGGTCCGAGATGCCGCCTTCGCCCATGATGTTGCCGACGAGGATGAAGAACGGCACCGCGAGGAAGGTGAAGGTGTTGAGCCCGTTCACCATCCGCTGCGCCACCATCAGGAGCGGCAGGCCGAGATAGAGCGTGGTCGCCAGCGAGGCGAGGCCGAGCGCGAACGCGATCGGGACGCGCAGGCCCATGAGGAGCAGGAAGCCGCCGAGGAGGATCCCGATCCCGGTATAATCAACGGGCATCGACGGGCTCCACAGCGGTGATCGGCGCATTGCCGAGGTCTCGAAGAAGGATGTTGCTGACGGCGTTGAAGGCGCCGAGCGCGCCGCCCGCCAGCGTCGGGTAGTAGAGCCACGCCTTCGACAGCATCGAGGCGGGGAGAAGCTGCGCACCGGCGAGCGCCACGAGGTCCTGCCCGTAGATCACCACCACCAGCATGAAGCCGGCCGTCAGGACCTGGGCCATGAAGTCGAGCGTGAGCGCCAGAGGGTAGGGGAGCATGTCGCGGAAGTAGCTGATCGCGACATGCTCGTGCCGGCGGATGCCGACGGCGATCGCCAGCATCCCGAACCAGATGAGGCAGAGGAGGGCGACCTCCTCCGACCAGCTCGTCGGGTTGTTCATGACGAACCGCAGGAAGACCTGCAGGCAGGTGATCGCGGTGATCACCACCAGAAGGGCGTAGCAGACCCAGCTTGCGACGACGTTCAGGCCATCGACGAAGCGTTCAAATTGTCGTCGCAAGGGTTTTTGCCTTTCCGGGTTGGTGCCGTAACGGGGCCTACTCGGCCTTCACGGCCTTGATCTTCTCGATCAGCGGCGCGAGTTCGGGGAACTCCTCGTAGATCGGCGCGACGGCTTCCTGGAAGGGCGCGTTGTCGATCTCGGTGACCGTGACGCCGGCTTCCTCGACGGTCTTGCGGGCCGCTTCGTTGGCGGCACGCATGGCGTCCCGCTCGGACATCGCGGCCTCTTCCGCGGCCTTCGAGATGGCGTCCTGCTGCTCCTGCGGCAGGCCGTCGAACTTCGCCTTGTTCATGATGAGGATCGCGGGCGGGCTGAGGTGGCCGTCCTCGACGTAGTTGGGGGCGACCTCGTAGTGGCCGGACGTCTGGTAGGAGACGTAGTCGTTCTCGGCGCCGTCGATCACGCCGGTCTGCAGCGCGGAGTAGACCTCGCCGTAGTTCATCGGCGTCGGCACTGCACCGAGGAGCTCGACCATGCGGATCGAGATCGGCGCAGGCTGGACGCGGATCTTGAGGCCCTTGAGGTCTTCAAGCGATGTCACCGGCTTGCCTTCGACGGTGTAGAAGGAGCGGGCGCCGGCGTCCATGAACTCGAAGCCGACGAGGCCGACGTCGGCGAGGTCGGCGCGGACTTCGTCGCCGACTTCACCGTCGAGCACTGCGTACTTCTGGTCCCAGCCGCTGAAGATGTAGGGCAGGGTCGTCACGCCCATGGAGGGGCTGACGTTGGCGAGCACCACCGCGTTGACGCGGGCGAGGTCGACGATGCCGGCCTGGGCCTGCTCGATGGTTTCGGGCTCCTGGCCGAGCTGCGCGCCGGAGAACACCTGAACGACCACTTCGCCGTCCGAATATTCCTTCACCAGATCGGCGAACTTGTGCATCGCCTCGGTGACCGGATTGCCCTCCGGCTGGTTCTCCGCGAGGCGCAGAACGGTCTGCGCGGACGCGCCGCCGACCATGATCGAGGTGCTGAGGCCTGCGGCCATCAGAGCGGTGATATATGCCTTCACGACGGTATCCCCCTTGGGTTGGTTAAGGGGATTATTCGGGCAATACCCGCATCCGTCAATATTTTAGAACGGGAGCGGATTTAAATTATGCGACGCTGTGCGACGCGGAAGATTGACCGGATTGCAGCGGCTGGCTAATTTCCGATCATCACTTGTTCATTATTTGGGTTGGGAGCACACATGCAAACCATCGTGCATGAGGACGGCGCGGATCTCGCAGAGGCCGCCGCCGCCGAGGGGGCTGCCGCCATCGAGGCCGCGATCGCGCGGAAGGGCGAGGCGGTCGTCGTGCTGGCGACCGGGGCGAGCCAGTTCGCGATGCTCTCCGAACTGATCGGCGCCGGGATCGACTGGGGCAAGGTCACGGTCTTCCACCTTGACGAATATGTCGGCCTCGGGGTCGACCACCCGGCAAGCTTCCGCGGCTACCTCAACGAGCGCTTCGTCACCCGGGTGCCGGGCCTGCGCGAGTTTGTGGCGGTGGAAGGCGACGCGGAGGACATCGACGACGAGATCGCGCGCCTCAACAACCGCCTCGGCCACCTCGAGGTCGATGTGTGCTTCGCCGGGATCGGCGAGAACTGCCACCTCGCGTTCAACGACCCGCCCGCCGACTTCGAGACGACTAAGCCCTACCTCGTGGTCGAGCTCGACGAGGCCTGCCGCCGCCAGCAGCTCGGCGAAGGCTGGTTCCCCGACCTCGAGTCGGTGCCCAAGACCGCCGTCTCCATGAGCGTGCAGCAGATCATGAGGGCGAAAAAGATCGTCCTCTCCGTTCCGGACGAGCGCAAGGCCGAAGCGGTGCAGCACGCCGTGGAGGGGCCCGTCAGCAACCTCTACCCCGCCTCGATCCTGCAGGAGCACCCGGCGACGACGCTCCACCTCGACCCCGCGTCGGCCTCGCGCCTCAGCAGGCATCGCGGGTGAGCGCGTTCGTCGGCGACGGGCTGTTCGACCTCCAGGTCAACGGTTACGCCGGGGTCGACTTCAACGACCCGGCGATCGGGCCGGCAGCGCTCGACACTGCGCTTGAAGCAATGCGGGAGGCGGGCGTCACCGGCTGCCTGCCGACCATCATCACGGCGCACCCGGACGAGCTCGAGGAGCGGTTCGAGGCGCTCGACGGCGCGGTACGGGGCAGCCGCCTCGGCGCCGCGATGGTGCCCGGCTACCACCTCGAAGGCCCGTTCCTGAACCCCGGCGACGGCTACCGCGGCGTCCACCCCGCCGAGGCGATGACGGACCCGGACATTGCGCTGGTCGACCGTCTGGATGCGGCCCTGTCGCGCCCGATCCTCCTCGTCACGCTGGCGCCGGAACGGCGCGGCGCGACCCAGTTCGTGAAGGCCCTCGGAGCGCGCGGGAAGGTGAGCGCGATGGCCCACTCCGCGGCGGGCTTTGCCGACGTGCGCGCCGCAGTCGACGCGGGGATGACGCTGTCCACCCACCTCGGCAACGGCCTGCCGCAGGTGCTGCCGAAGCTCGAGAACACCTTCCTCGCGCAGCTCTCCGAGAAGCGGCTCGCCGCCTGCGTCATCGCCGACGGGCACCACATGTCGCCCGACGCGCTCGCCGCCGTCGTCTCGCTGAAGGGAACGGCGCGGACCATTCTGGTAACGGACGCGGTGCTCGCCGCCGCAGCGCCCGCCGGCCCCTACCGGTTCGCCGGAATGGACGTGCGGCGGACCGAGGCCGGGGCCGTCAGGCCCGCGACGGGCGACAACCTCGCCGGGTCGGCCCTCACCATGGACGATGCTGTGCGCAACGTCGTGCGCTGGGGGATCGCGGATCTGCCGACCGCCATCGCCATGGGGTCGGCGCACGCGCGGGCGGCGATCGCCCCCGCGCTCGGCCACCACGGCATCAGGCTGGCGCCCGGCCGCGTCGCCTGGAACGACGCGCTGGAGCCGCAACCGGCCGCCTGAGCGGCCGGCCGGTGCGTCAGTTGGCGCCGCCCTCGGCCACCACGGCGTTCATCAGCGCAAGCTGGCGGCTGACGATGGTCGCCTTGCCGGCGCCGGCTTCTTCGAGGCTCTGGCAGTAGACGCCGCCGAGATCGACGACGCGGTTGGTCATGGTGGCATCGGGGTTCGCCGCATCGTAGGCGGCGACGAGGTCGCGGACCGTCGCCTTCGTCGAGCGCTGGAGGCGGACGCCGCCTTGGTGATGTCCTCGCGCAGCGCGTCGGGGATGCGGGCGGCGGGGACGTTGGGGCAGGTGTCCGCCTCCAGCGCGCCCGGCGTCGCGGTGGTGACGTTGCGCAGGCCCGCCACCATCTCGGGTCGCGCATTGGCCGGCGCGTCGTTGCCCCAGGAGGTGCGCACGTAGTTGGCGAGGCCCGCGATCTCAGCGTCGCTCAGCGAATTGCGGAAGCTCGGCATCGCGCCGTAGTCGCCGCGCGGCGCGATCCCCTCCAGAAGCACGGAGATGACGTTGACCGGCTCACGCGCAAGCACCGCGCCCGATCCGACCAGCGATGCCGCAACGCCCGGCGCGCCGGTCCCGTCCGCGCCATGGCAGGTCGTGCATTCGCCGGCATAGAGCGAGGCCCAGCTTTCGCGCAGCGCCGGCGTCACGGTCATCTCCTCAGGCTTGCCGCGCGTGTCGTCCGCCGCCGGCTGGTCCTTCAGGTAGACGGCGATGGCGTGGACATCGCTCTCCGGTACGGTCTGGAGTTCGCCGATCACATCGCTCATCGCGCCGACGGCGACGTGGTTCATCCCGTCGTTTCCGATCAGGAACGCCTCGAGCCGCGCGACGTCCCAGTCGGCGATCACCGAGTTGGGGCCGTTGGAGATGTCGGGCGCATACCATTCCTCGATCCGCCCGCCCTGCAGCCTCTGCGAGGTGATCGATCCGCCGAGCGCATCGCGCGGCGTGTGGCAGGCGCCGCAGTGCGACAGCGCCTCGACGAGGTAGGCGCCGCGGTTCCACTCGTCGCTGTGCGAGGGATCGGGCTCGAAGCGACCTTCGGTGAAGAACAGCGCCTGCCATCCGAACAGGCTGACGCGCACGTTGAACGGGAAGGGGAGGCGGTTGACGTCGACCTCGTTCTTCACCGGCTTCACCGTCTGGATGTAGGCCCAGAGGTTGTCGAGGTCGGTGTCGGTCATCCTGGTGTAGTGGTCGTAGGGCATCGCCGGATAAAGCGGCATCCCGTCCTCGTTGACGCCGCGGCGGAGCGCGCCCTCGAAGTCGTCGTACGTCCAGCCGCCGATGCCGGTCTCGGGGTCGGGGGTGATGTTTGGGGCCGCGAGCTTGCCGAAGGGCGAATCCAGCACCGTCCCGCCTGCGAACGGCTCGCCTGAGGGGCCGGTGTGGCAGGCCGAGCAACCGGCCGCGTTGGCAACGGCATGGCCGGCGTCGACGTCGCCGGTCTCGGCGGCGCTGAGGGGGGCGGCACACAGGAGCGTCGCCGCCACGAGAGACAGAATTCGCCGTGTCGTCATGCCTTGCCCCTTGTGCTGACGCGATGCCCGCCGCGTTCGTTATCGCAGACCATCCGGTGAACGGATCATCTCTCGCGAAGCGTTCCGTTACAAAGCTGAAATTCACCGCGCACTCCTGCGCGCGCGATGATGCTGCCGCGGCGGAAAATGTCGCGCGTCGGACGCCTTTCGGATCGACAAGCGCGCCGCCACTGCCACAAATGTTCGGCAAAGATACGAGGCCGCGACAGCGGCAGGGGGAGGGCGTTTTGGGAGACACGACGACGGAGCGGTCCGGCGGGACCGCGTATGCGCCCGGCTGGCCCGGCATCTCCCCCACATGGTCCTCGAGCGACAAGGACTTCGTCACCACGAGCCTCGGTTCCTCGCACCTGTGGGCCACCATCGGCCACGGCGTTCTCAACGAGGTATACTGCCCCAACACCGGCACGCCGCAGCTGCGCGACGTCGCGTTCGGCCTCCTGCGGCCGGAAGGCTTCGTCGACCTCAAGCGCATCCGCCGCTACCGGCTTCAGACCCCGGCGCCCCACGTGCCGCTGCTCACCGTCATCCACGAAGACGAGGGCTACACGGTCACGCTGGAGTTCCTGCCCGATCCCGACCGCAACGCGCTCCTCGTCCGATACGCGGTGGAGGGCGGCGACCTCGTGCTTCTCGCGGCTCCCCGCCTCTCCGGCACCGGCTACGCCAACACCGCCTACACCAAGGGCGCACGGCTCCATGCCGCGGGACCGCACGGCGGCGTTCTCGGCATCATGGCGGATACACCGTTTACAGAGGTCAACGCAGGCTTCGTCGGCGCGTCGGACGGCTGGCGCCAGCTCGTCGAGGACGGGCGCCTCACCGAGACCTTCGATCGCGCGGAGAACGGCAACGTCGCGCTGACGGCGGTGACCGCCGCGCGGGCGGGCGTCATCGCGATCACCTTCGCCGGCAGCGAGGCGGGAACGCAGACTCTGGCCCGCTCCTGCTTTGCTGACGGGTTCGACGCCGTGCGCGAGACCTTCGTCGCCGGCTGGGAGGCCTGGGGCAGCGCGCTTACCATCACCCACCCCGACGCCGACATCGAGCGCGCCGCGCGCCTTGCCGTCACCGTCCTCAAGATCCACGAGGACACGACCTTTCCGGGCGCGGCGGTGGCGAGCCTCAGCGTCCCCTGGGGCAACACGTCCGACAATTCGGGCGGCTACCACCTCGTCTGGCCGCGCGACACGTGCCTGTCCGCCTTCGCGTTGATTGCGGCGGGGCAGACGGAGGACGCCCGTCGCATCCTCAACCACCTCATCGCGACGCAGACCGACGGGGGCGGGTGGGCGCAGTGCGCGCACCCCAACGGCGAGCCCTACTGGGTCGGCGAACAGCTCGACGAGATCGCCTTTCCGGTGATGCTCGCTGCAAAGCTGCGCGAGATGGGCGAGCGGGAGCTGATCGGCACCGGCGACATGGTGCGCCGCGCCGTCGCCCGGCTCCTGCGCACCGGACCGATCACTCCGCAGGACCGCTGGGAGGAGAACAGCGGCTTCAGCCCCTTCGCGCTCGCCGCCCACATCGCCGCCCTCGTGTCGGCCGCGCCGTGGCTCGAGGCGGACGAGCGCGCCGAGGCGGAGGACGCAGCGGACGAACTCAACGCGCGCCTCTCCGCGTGGTGCGTGGCGGACGGCGACGCGCCCTATTACGTGCGCATCGGCCCGCCGGCACACGACGGCGGCATGGCCGGCGGCGTCCAGATCCGCAACCGGTGGGATGTCACCGTGCCCGCGCGTGACCTTCTGGGGCTCGACTATTCCTACCTCGTCCGCCTCGGCCTCAGGCGCGGCGACGACCCCGTGGTCGCCGAGACCACCGAGCGGGTCGACGCCCGGCTGCGGGTCGAGCTTCCCTGCGGGCCGCTCTTTCACCGCTACAACGAGGACGGCTACGGCGAGCATCCCGACGGAAGCGCGTTCGACGGCAGCGGGATCGGTCGCGCCTGGCCGCTCCTCGCCGGCGAGCGCGGCCACCTTGCGCTGGCGGCCGACGAGGACCCGCTCCCCTACCTCAAGGCGATGGTCGCGAGCGCCAGCGCCGGCGGGATGATGCCGGAGCAGGTGTGGGACACGGACGCGATCCCCGGCCGCGAGCTCTTCCCCGGTCGCCCGTCAGGCAGCGCGATGCCGCTGGTCTGGACCCATGCCGAGTTCATCAAGCTGGTGCTCGCCAGCGCGTCCGGCACCCCGGTCGAGCAGCTCGCCGCGGTGGTTGCGCGCTATGGCGGAGCGGCCCCCGCGCCGAAGGCATGGCGCTGGCGTCCCGACGTGCCGGTCGGCACGCTCCCCGCGGGGACGGCGCTCATGTTCCAGGACACGCGCCCCTTCACCATCCGCTACGGCTTCGACGGCTGGCGGGACCCTCGCGACAGCGAGTCGGTTCCGGGGGCCTTCGGGCTCCATGTCGTCCGGCTCGAGCCAGCGGACCTTGCGGGCCATGGCAGCATCGAGTTCACGCGCCGCCATGGCGAGGACTGGGCCGGGCAGGACTGGTCGGCCCGCCTTGCCTGACCGCTAGCGCCTCGCCTCGGCCCAGCGGGCGTTCTGCGTCCGCCCGCCGTAGCCGTAGGCGTCGCCGTCGGCGGCCGTCACGCGCACGTATGAGGTTTCGTGGACCGGGCCGAGGAGGTCCGCCATCCCGGCGTGGGCGGCTGCCACGAACGCTGCCGTCTCGGCCTTGGTGTTGGTGCCGGCGGTGACCCTGATTTCCAGCCAGTAGGCGGAGAGGCCGGCATGGGCGGGGTTCGCGCCGCCGATGAACCATGCCTCGGGGTCGGCAGGCTCCACCAGCACGGCCGTCACGGCCGGCGACTTCCCCAGCGCCTCCGCCCCCAGCCTCGCGGCGAGTGCCGCAATCTCTGCCCGCAGCCCGGGGCGGGGCTCGGGGGTCACGTAGCGAACTGTAATCATCGGCATCGGCGTAGTTCCGTTTGGTTCGCCGCCAATCTGGCGTTTTTCCATGCCTGATGGAATGCTATCATTGATGATCGTTGCCATTGCGGATCGCTATGATGCTTGACCTGGAATCGGTTCGCCTTTTCGTCGCTGCCGCGGCATACGGGAACCTGATGCGAGCGGCGGAGGCGGCGGGCACCGTGCAGCCGGTGGTGAGCCAGCGCATCAAGCGGCTCGAGGCAGTGCTCGGCCGCAGGCTTCTGGACCGGACGCCGCGCTTCGTGAGGTTGACCGAAGCCGGTGCCGCGTTCCTGCCTCGGGCGGAAGCGCTTCTCGCCGCGCACGACGCTGCGCTGGCGCCGGAGGAGCCCGGCCAGCCCGTCGCGATCGGGATCAGCGATCATGCGCTCGGCACGCGGTTCGATGCCGTGCTCGCCCGGCTGCGCCATGCTCTGCCCGGCGGCACCGGGCTTGCCGTCTCGCTCGGCCAGTCCGCCGCGGTGCGGGCGCTGTTCGACAGCGGCGCCGTGGACCTTGCCGTCATCCGCCGCGAGGCCGGGGGCGAAACCGGTGAGGTTCTCGGCACCGATCTGCTGGACTGGCGGGTGGCGCCCGACTGGAGGCGCCCGGAGGGCCCGCTGCCGCTCGTCCTCCTTCCCGCACCCTGCGCGGTGCGGGCGGTGGCGCTGAAGGCGCTCGAGCGCGCGGGCATTCCCTCCCGCGAAAGTTTTACTGGCGGGAGCTGCCTTGCGCTCTTCGCCGCGGTGCGCGCGGGCCTCGGGGTCGCGCCGCTCGGCAGGCTCGTCGGCGCCGATCTGCCCCTTGCGCCGGATGATCTCGCGCTGCCGCCGCTGCCCGCGTCGGACATCGTGCTCCTGCGCGCGCACGCCGAACTCCGCCACAGCGTCAGCGGCGCGCGCCCTGGCGGCCAGCATCCGCGACATCCTCCGGTGAGCTGCCGCGGGGCGGGCGTCAGGAAAGCGTCTCGGCGAGATAGTCGACGAAGACGCGGACGCGGGCGGGAAGGTTCGCGCCGCCCACGAACACCGCGTGGATCACCTCCTCGTCGCCCGGGTTGTACTCCTCGAGGATCCGCACGAGCCGGCCGGCGGCGAGTTCTGCGGCGACGCTGAAGTCGCCGACCCGCGCGATGCCGACGCCTGCGACCGCGAGCTGGCCGAGCGTCTCGCCGTTGTTGGCCTCGATGGTTCCCCTGACGGGGAGCGCATGGTCGTGCCCGTCGTGCCGGAACGGCCAGACCGGCTCGACGCGGCTGAAGTTGAAGTTGAGGCAGTTGTGGCCGAGGAGGTCCTCCGGAACCTCCGGCGTGCCGCAGCGCGCGAGGTACTCGGGCGACGCCACCACAGCGCGGCGCGAGACGCCGAGCTTGCGCGCCGTCAGCGTGCTGTCGGGGAGGGGGCCGAAGCGGATGCCGACATCTGCCTGTCCGCCCGCGATGTCGACAAGCCGGTCGCTGAGGTTGAGGTCGAGCAGGATGTGCGGATAGCGGCGCGAGAATTCGCCGAGGAGAGGCACGATGGCGAGCCGGCCGTGGGCCTGCGAGGCGCTCACTCTCAGCCGTCCGCGCGGCACGCCCCGGTCGGCGATCGCCTGTTCGGTGTCGTCGAGGTCGGCGAGGATGCGCCGGGCCGAGGCGAGGAACGACTGGCCCTCCGCCGTCAGCGTCAGCGCCCGCGTGGTGCGCAGGACGAGGCGCACGCCGAGGCGCTGCTCCGTCCGGTCCACGCTGCGGCTGATGGCCGACGGCGTCAGCCCCAGCGCCCGGCCGGCGGCGGAGAAGCTCCCGTGCGCCGCGACGGCGACGAACACTTCCAGCGCCCGCGCCCTGTCGCCGAGTGGCTCCGCCTTTGCATTCATCTCAAAGATCCTTGGCTTCGGGCCCTCCTACTGCGCACCGCCGATCGAGTCCACTTTCGGGGCAACCGGAATCGCTGGAGCTTTGAGACACATGGAATATCGCCAACTCGGACGGTCGGGCCTCCGCGTCCCCGCACTCGCGTTCGGTGCAGGAACCTTCGGCGGCAGCGGTCCGCTGTTCAGCGCCTGGGGCAAAAGCGACGCGACCGAAGCGCGCCGCCTGGTCGACATCTGCCTCGAGGCCGGCGTGACCCTGTTCGACACCGCCGACGTCTATTCGGACCGTGCCTCCGAGGAGGTGCTGGGCGAAGCGATCAGGGGCCGCCGCAACGAAGTGCTGATCTCCACCAAGGCGGGCCTCCCGACCGGCGACGGCCCCGGAGACTGGGGCGCCTCCCGCAGTCGCCTCATCGGCGCGGTGGACGCTGCGCTGAAGCGCCTCGGCACCGACCATATCGACATCTTCCAGCTCCACGCCTTCGATGCGTCGACCCCGGTCGAGGAGCTCCTCGGCACGCTGGACGGCCTCGTCACCGCCGGCAAGATCCGCCAGGTGGGCGTCTCGAACTACCCCGGCTGGGCGCTGATGAAGGCGCTCGCCGCCGCAGACCGGCACGGCTGGCCGCGCTTCGTCGCGCACCAGGTGTACTACTCGCTGATCGGCCGCGCCTACGAGGCGGACCTGATGCCGCTCGGCGCGGACCAGGGTGTCGGCGCGCTGGTTTGGAGCCCGCTGGGTTGGGGCAGGCTGACGGGCAAGATCCGCCGCGGCGAACCGGTGCCGGACGGCAGCCGACTGCACGAAACCGAGCAATTCGCCCCGCCGGTCGCGCAGGAGCATCTTTACAATGTCGTCGATGCGCTCGATGTGGTGGCCGAAGAGACTGGCAAGACCGTCCCGCAGATCGCGCTCAACTGGCTCCTGACCCGCCCGACGGTGTCTTCCGTCATCATCGGCGCGCGCAACGAGAGCCAGCTGCGGCAAAATCTCGGGGCAGTGGGCTGGTCGCTCGCCGCCGAACAGATCGCGCTTCTGGACAAGGCCTCCGATCAGCTGCCGCCCTATCCGCACACGCCCTACCGCCAGCAGGAAGGTTTTGCCCGCCTGAACCCGGCGCTGGTCTGAGAGAAGTTCGCACCATGAAGATCAATCCACCGCTTCTCGCCCTCGCCACCGGCGCCTTCGGGATCGGCGTGACCGAGTTCGCGCCGATGGGAATGCTGCCGGTGATGGCAGCCGACCTCGGCGTCTCGATTCCCGCGGCGGGGCTCCTCGTCAGCGCATATGCGATCGGCGTCCTCGTCGGGGCGCCGCTGATGATCCTCACGACCGGGCGGATGAAGCGGCGCACGCTGCTGATCGCGCTCGCCGGCATCTTCACCGCCGGCAACGCGCTGACGGCGCTGTCCGACAGCTACGCGCTTCTGGTGGTTTCCCGGCTCGTAACCGCGCTCAACCACGGCGCGTTCTTCGGCGTCGGCGCGGTGGTGGCGGCAAGCCTCGTCCCGCCCGACCGGCGGGCGAGCGCGGTCGCGACGATGTTCATGGGCCTTGCGGTCGCGAACGTTGTCGGCGTCCCGCTCGCGACCTACGTCGGCGACGTGGTCGACTGGCGCATCGTCTTCTGGGGGATCGCGGCGCTGGGTCTCGTCACCATGCTCGCTCTGCGGTTCACGCTGCCGGACGCCGCGGCCCCACGCGCGGGCAACGCGCTGGCCGAACTCAGTGTCCTCGGCCGCTGGCCGGTGCTCGGCGCGTTCGCGCTCACGGTGCTGGGCGCGAGCTCGATGTTCACCGTGTTCACCTACATCGCGCCGATCCTGACCAGCGAGACCGGGGGGAGCACGGGGTTCGTCTCCGCCATGCTGGTGATCTACGGGCTCGGCCTCGGGCTCGGCAACTGGCTCGGCGGTCACTTCGCCGACCGCTCGGTCGACAGGACGCTGGTGGTCGTCCTCGGCTCGCTCTCAATCATCCTCGTCGCGTTCGCCGCACTGATGCCCTACCAGCTGCCGACCGCGATCCTGATGGCGCTCTGGGGGATCGCGACGTTCGCGATGATCTCGCCGATGCAGATGCGCGTGATGGGCGCCGCGGCGGACGCGCCGAACCTTGCCTCCGCGGTCAACATCGGCGCCTTCAACCTCGGCAATGCCGTGGGCGCGGCGCTCGGCGGTGCGGTGATCTCGCTGGGGCTCGGCTACCCCGCCGTGTCGCTTGCAGGCGCGGCGATGGCAGCGCTCGGCCTCGGCGCGGTGTTCGTCACGCGCGAACGGCTGCCGCGGCCGGCGCCCGCCCTCTGCCCGGCGCCCTGAGCGATCAGGCGGCCTTGCGGGTCGCCCAGCCGGTGACGCGCCGTTCGATCAGCGAGAAGATCACGTAGAGCGTCACCCCCATGGCGGAGAGGACCGCAAGGCCGGCAAACACCAGCGGCACGTTGAACGAGGCGGAGGCGACCAGCATCATGTTGCCGATGCCGCGGTTGGACGCCACCGTCTCGGCGATCACCGAGCCGACGAACGACAGCGTGATCGCCACCTTCAGCGAGGCGAAGAAGTAGGGCATCGACGCGCGGCAGGCCGACGTTCCAAAGGATGTCGAGCTTCGACGCCTTCATCGACTTCATCACGTCTTCGAGCTCCGGCTCCACGGTGGCGATCCCGGTCGCGACGTTCACGACGATGGGGAAGATGCAGATGATCATCGCCGTCAGGATCGCGGGCACAGTGCCGGCGCCGAACCACAGGACGAAGATCGGCACCACCGCCACCTTGGGAATGGACGAGATGCCGACCAGCAGCGGGTAGGCCGTGTCGAACGCCAGCCTGGAGGAGCCGATGAGGACGCCCAGCGACAGCCCGATGACGACGCCGAAGGCGAAGCCGACGAGCGTCGTGTAGAGCGTCTGGTAGGCGTGCGGGCGCGATGGCCGGGGCGTACTGGACGAACGTCGTGTAGATCTCGCTGGGCTTGGGGAGGACCAGCGAGGAGATGCCGAAGAGCCGGCACGCCGCCTCCCACAGGACGAAGACGCCGACGATGAGGATCGCCGAGTAGATCTTGCGGCGCACGGTCTCGTTCATGCCGCAGCTCCCGTCGTCGCGGCCTTGCGCGCCTTCGCCGAGCCCGTCGGCGTGCGCACGATCAGCGCGCGCAGGTCCTGCACGATCTTCGTGAACTCCGCCTCGTAGGTGATGTCGAGGCTGCGCGGGCGGGCGAAGTCGATCGCACGGTCCTCCAGGATGCGGCCGGGGCGGGGGCTCATCACGATCGACGCGGTTGGCGAGGAACGCCGCTTCGCGCAGGTCGTGGGTCACGAGGAGGACGGTGGACCGCCGCTCCTGCCACAGGTCCTGCAAGGTCAGCCACAGCTCCTCGCGGGTGAACTGGTCGAGCGCGCCGAACGGCTCGTCGAGGAGGAGGAGGTCAGGCTCGTGGATCAGCGCGCGGGCAAGGTTGGCCCGCTGCTGCATCCCGCCGGAAAGCTCGAACGGGTGCTTTTCGGCAAAGTCGATCAGGCCGACATGCTCCAGCAGCGCATCGACGCGGTCGCGGAACTCGCCGTTTCTCTTGGCGCGGTACTCTGCGCGGAAGGGCTGCACGATCTTCAGCGGCAGCATCACGTTGGCGCGGATCGTCTTCCACGGCAGCAGCGTCGACGACTGGAACGCCATGCCGACCCGCACCGGGTTGGCGCCGAGCTCCCGCCCGCCCGAGAAGACGTGGCCGGTGGACGGCGCGAGAAGCTCCGACACGATCTTGAGGATCGTCGACTTGCCGCAGCCGGACGGGCCGACGAGGGCGACGAAATCGCCGGACGCCACCCTGAGGCTCGTCGGCGCAAGGGCAGGGGTCGCCTTCTTGCCGCGCCCGTAGGTGACGGACACGTCGTCGAACTGGATCAGCGGGTGCTGCGTCACGGGCGGGCGAGGGGCTTCCATGGGCGGCCTTCGTGTCAGCCGTCGGCGCGCGGCAGGGGCCGCGGCGCCGCGAGGCTGCTGGAGGGGGTCGTCACAGCGCGGCCCAGCCGCCGTCGACAGGAATGTCGACGCCGGTGAGCTGCCGCGCACGGTCGGACGCGAGGAAGAGGGTCGCGGCCGCAATGTCCTCGTCGGTCGACACGCGCTTCAGCGCATAGTCGGCGGCGTGGCGTTCGGCGGCCTCGTCCTCGGTGATGCCGAGGCGGCGGGCCATCTCCGGCACCACCTTGGTGCGGAAGCGCGGCCCGTCGACCATGCCCGGCGCCACGCAGTTGACGTTGATGTTGTCGCCGCCGAGCTCGATCGCAAAGCTCTTGGTGAGCCCGCGCAGGCCCCACTTGGAGCTGGAGTAGGCGAGCCGCCCGGCCTTCCCCTTCATCCCGAAGGTGCCGCCGACGTTGACGATCTTGCCGAACTTCTCGCGCCTGCATGTGCGGCGCGACGGCGCGGATCATGTGGAACGGCCCGCCCATGTTGAGCGAGACGATCTCGTCATACTCCTCGGCGGTGGTCTCGGACCCCGGTCTTGCCGATCGGGCCCGGTCCCGCCGGCGACGTTCACCAGAATGTCGATCCGCCCGAACGCCTCGGCGACCTTCGCGACGGCCGCGTCCACGGCCGCGGCGTCGGTCACGTCACAGGCGAACACCTCGACCCGGCGGCCCATGGCGCGGCATTCGGCGGCGACCGGCGCGATGGCGTCGGTGTCGCGCCCGAACAGCGCGAGGTCGACGCCCTCTTCGGCGAAGGCGCGGGTGATCGCCGCGCCCATCCCCTTGGCAGGTCCCGGTGATCACCGCGACCTGCCCCTGCATGTGAAGATCCATCGTTCAGCTCAGCTTGTAGATCCGCTCGTCTTCCGGCGGAAGGAACGCATCGGTGAAGATTTCGGAGACCTCGGGCGTGCGCGGCAGGTCGTTGGCCTTCACCACGATGTCGATCGCCTTCCGGAAGCGCTCGGGGTCGATGTTGCCGAGGCCGAGCGTCGCGATCTCGGGGTGGTTCATCTCGTCGGCCAGCGTCGCGACGAGCCGCTCCTTCTCGACCGCCTTGTTGATGAGCGGCTCGCGCGAGGCGACCGCCTCGACCCCGGCGTCGATAATCGGCCAGCGTGTCGGCGATGGCGCGGTTGATGGCGCGCACCAGCCCCTTCACCACCTCGGGCTGCTCCTCGGCCATCTTCTTCGGCACGATGATGCCGTTGGAATAAAGGTCCATCCCGTAGTCGCCGTAGGAGATGAAGCGGATCTCCTTGTCCGGGTCCATGCCGGAGAGCTTGGCCGAGAAGCGGATGGTGTTGACGTAGCCGAACACGCCGTCGACCTGGCCGGACTTCAGCATCTGCTCGCGCAGGTTCGGCTGGAAGTTGGTGATCTCGATGGCGGACGTGTCGAGCCCTGCGACGGAGGAGAACGCCGGCCACAGCTTCAGCGCGCCGTCGTTGGCCGCCCCGCCGAGGATGCTTGCCCTCGAGGTCCTTCCGCGGTCTCGATGCCGCTGTCGGACATCACCGCCACCGTGAACGGCGGCTTGTTGTACATCTGGTAGACGCAGATCGGCGCCTCGTCCGGGTTCGTCGGCGGCGAGCTGGATGAGGGCGTTCACGTCGCCGAAGCCGGTGTCGTAGGTGCCGGAGGCGACGGCGCCGACGGCAGCGCCCGAGCCGTTGCCCTGGTCCATCTGGACCTCGAGGCCGTACTCCTCGAAGTAGCCCTTGTCCTGCGCGATGAAGAACCACGCCTGCGGGCCCTGGTAGCGCCAGTTGAGGATCATGGTGAGCTTGGCCGGGTCCTGCGCGAACGCGGCGACGGACGCCCGTGCCTGCGACGAGGCCGGCGGCGGCGGTGGACTTGAGGAGGGAGCGGCGCGTGAGGAGCATGGTCATTCCTTCTGGCGTGCAGTTGGCGGCGCGTTGACGGTGCGGCATGCCCGGATGATGGCGGACTCCGCGGTGTTGCTGTCTTCTGCTATGAAGTGCGCAGTCCGTTGTCCAAAACGCAACACGAGGCTCGCGCCGATGCGCCACCTCACCACCTTCCGCGTGATCGACGTCGTGGCCCGGACCGGCTCGATCCGCCGCGCCGCCGAGACGCTGGCGCTGACGCCGTCCGCCGTGCAGCGCCGTGTGAGCGGCTTCGAGGCCGAGATCGGCCAGCAGATCTTCGAGCGGCTCGCGACCGGCGTGCGGCTCAACGCGGCGGGCGAGCTCGTCGTCCACCACAT
Organism: uncultured Alphaproteobacteria bacterium; assembly: GCA_963704595.1. Classification (GTDB taxonomy): domain Bacteria; phylum Pseudomonadota; class Alphaproteobacteria; order Rhizobiales; family Amorphaceae; genus Acuticoccus. The sequence goes on along the minus strand of OY969922.1, from coordinate 3,155,431 downwards.
CCGCGAGGAGTTCGCCGGCACCGAGCGCCTCCGCTCCCGCCTCGCGGACCTCGAAGGCGTGCGCCGCGGCCATGTCGCGATCGCCTGCTCGCAGGCCCTCGCGCCCCACTTCCTGCCGGACGAGATCGCCGCCTACCGCGCCGACTTCCCGCAGGTGACGTTCGACGTGCGCGTCCTCGACCATCTCGCCGCCATCGACGCGGTGGAGGACTATTCGGTCGACCTCGCGCTGGTCTACGGCGTCGACGACATGCCGACGGTCGACATCCTGGCCGCCGTCCGGCAGGACATCGGCGTCGTCGTGTCCCGCGACCACCCGCTGGCCGCCGCGCCCGAAGTGCGCCTGCGCCAGCTCCTCGACCATCCGCTGGCGCTGCCGGTGCGCACGTTCGAGGGCCGGCGCCTTCTCGACCGCTCGATGGCGCGCAAGGGCTTCCCCGTCGAGCCGCAGCTCGAAAGCAATTCGTTCGAATTCCTGAAGGCCTATGTCGCGCGGACCGGCGCGGTGACGATCCAGATCCCCGTCGGCGCACCGGCGCGCGACGAAGACGAACCCATCGTCTCCGTCCCCATCGCCGCCCGCGATCTCGCGCCCGGCATGCTGACGCTGCGCCAGCTCAGCGGCCGCACCCTCTCGGTCGCCGCCGCCCGCTTCGCCGACCGCATCAGCATCGCGCTGCAGCAGCGTTTCGCTGCGTAGGCGGCGTCGAAGGAATGAAAATGGGCCGATAGGGAATGAAGGATACAAGCCGGAGGCTTGGTAGCGGAGGAGGGACTCGAACCCCCGACACGCGGATTATGATTCCGCTGCTCTAACCAGCTGAGCTACTCCGCCGGACCGGATGCGGCGGATTAACCGCATGGGCGCCGGGAAGTCAACCAGGCTTGTGGTAGGTGAGGAGGGTTATCATCCCCATCGGCGGCAGAGGCTCGTTGCCGACGAGGTCGAGGCCGGGGATCGAGAGCAGACCTTCCACCGGAAGCGACGGATTCCAGCCCAGATTCTTGCCGAACGGGCCGAGGAGCTTGTCCGTCACCTTCCACGGGCCGGACTTCGCCTCGAAGTGGCTGGCGACGAGGATCGTGCCGCCGGGCCGCGTCACGCGCGCGAACTCGGAGAGGACCTGGCGCGGGTCGGGCACCGCCGTCATCGTGAACATGCACACGACGCCGTCGAACGAGTTGTCCGGCAGGCCGAGGGTCATCAGGTCCATCTCGGCGATGGCCTCGACGTTGGGCATCTTCGCCGCGCGCTGGCGGGCGATCTTCAGCATGTCGTGCGAAAGGTCGACGCCGACGAGGGTGACGTGCTCGCCGTAGAGGGAGAGCGCGGAGCCGGAGCCGACGCCGGCCTCGAGGAAGCGGCCGCCGAGGGCGTTGACGCGCTTCGCGGCGACCTTGCGGGCCGGGACCGTCGGGCTCGCGATGATCTCGTAGACCGGCGCCCAGCGGGCGTATGCGGATTTGACGTGCTTGCCTTCGACGGCGCTGGGCTTTGATGCGGGCATTGTAAACTTCAGACGAGGGCGAGGGAGGAGATGGATGCTGGCGTCCGCTCGATGAAACCGCCGCCGAGGACTTCGGCGCCGGCGGCATCGGTGTCGTAGAGGACGCAGGCCTGGCCGGGGGCGACCCCTTCCTCGCCGCCGACGAGATCGACCGTGAAGACGCCGCCGGACACGCGGGCAATGCCCGGCCGGGGCGGGCGGGAGGAGCGGACACGCGCGAACACGGCGCGCTCCTCGCCCTCGGCCAGCGGTTCGCCGAGCCAGTTGGAATCGCGCAGCGTGACCTTGTGGGTCGCGAGCGCCTCGCGCGGGCCGACGATCAGCCGGTGCCGCTCGGCGTCGATCGCGACCACGAACAGCGGCTCGCCGAGCGCGATGTTGAGGCCGCGGCGCTGGCCGACGGTGTAGTTGATGACGCCCTCGTGGCGGCCGAGGACGCGGCCGTCGACGTGGACGATGTCGCCGGCCTGCGTCGCGTCCGGACGCATCGCGGCGACGATCTTCGCGTAGCGTCCGTCGGGGACGAAGCAGATGTCCTGGCTGTCCGGCTTGTCGGCGACGACGAGGTTCATTTCCGCGGCGAGTTCGCGCACCCGGTCCTTCGGCATGTCTCCGAGCGGAAAGCGCACGAACTCGAGCTGCTCGGGGGTGGTGGCGAAGAGGAAGTAGCTCTGGTCGCGCCGCTCGTCGTGCGGGCGGTAGAGGCGGCGGCGGCCGTCCACCGTGCGGCTCGCGACATAGTGGCCCGTGGCGAGCGCGGAGGCGCCCAGCGTGCGGGCGGCGGCGAGAAGGTCGGTGAACTTGACGGTCTGGTTGCAGGCGATGCAGGGGACCGGCGTCTCGCCGCGGGCATAGGCGTCCGCGAAGGCCTCGATCACGCCCTCGTGGAAGCGGCTCTCGTAGTTGAGAACGTAGTGCGCGATGCCGAGCCGGTCGGCGACGAGGCGAGCGTCGTGGATGTCGCTGCCGGCGCAGCAGGCGCCCTTCTTCTGGGTCGCGGCGCCATGGTCGTAGAGCTGCAGCGTCATGCCGATGACGTCGAACCCCTCGGCGGCCAGCAGGCCCGCCACGACGGACGAATCGACCCCGCCCGACATCGCGACCACCACGCGGTGGTCCTGCGGCCGTCCGGGCAGGTCCAGGCTATTTGTCTCGTTCGCGCTCATAGGGCGTTAGCTAGGCGCATTCTTCGCAAACGGCAACATCGCGTCGATTAGGCGGCTGTTAATGACCGGGGCGCTTTAGTCCGGTTGTCAAGTTTGTGCGTTGCGTATCGAGTTCGATCATGTCCGAGTATCCACAGCCCCGTTACCGTTATGTCATCGGCCCCGACGGCACTCCGCTGACCCTCGCGGACCTGCCGCCGGCCAACACCAAGCGCTGGGTGATCCGGCGCAAGGCGGAGGTGGTGGCCGCGGTGCGCGGCGGCCTCCTGTCCATCGAAGAGGCGTGCGACCGCTACACGCTCACGATCGAGGAATTCCTCAACTGGAACGCCCTCATCGACCGTCACGGCCTCGCCGGGCTGCGCGCCACCAAGGTGCAGCACTACCGGGGCTGACTTCGCCCCGGCCGAAACGCAGATCGCCCGCCTGCAGCAACCCTGCCGGCGGGCGATTGCGTTCAGCCAGCCGCGAGGCGCTCCTCTTCCGCCGCGTCCATGTGCTCCAGCGTGACCTGCTGGGTCGTGCGCATCACCCCGCTCGGCACGTCGTAGCAGCGGCGGGAGAGGCGGATGGTGCGCGTGCCGGTCTCTATATCGCACAGCGCATAGCCGGCGGCCGCGTGCTTGCTGCCGTCGGAGGAGGCGGACGGCACGCCGATCATCGGCGCCGCGCCGCGCGGGGTCTCGAGCCGGGTGACCGACCATTCGTGATTGTGGCCGAAGAGGATGAGGTCGGCGCAGCCCTCTGAGAGAATGCGCGACACTTCCGCGTGATCGGAGAGGCCGCGGTGGCCGCTCGCCAGCGAATCGTCCGGCGGATGGTGGATGAGAATCACCTTGTAGGCGTCGTCGACGCGGTCGAGCAGGGTCGCCAGCCGCTCGCGCTGCGTGACGCCGACCCGCCCGCGCGCCGAAAGGGGCGGGGTCGCCACGGCCGTCGAGATGCCGATGAACGCGACGTCGCCGCGCCGCCGCAGGTAGGGGAACTGCTGGACGCCGTCGTCGCCGGACATGTAAGGCGCCCACGCGGCCTTGGCGGCGCGCAGCGCGCCCGGCACATAGGCGTCGTGGTTGCCTGGGACGAGGCTGACGTGTTCCGGCGGGCCGAGCCGCGCGAGGACGGCGGCAGCGGTCCCGTACTCGTCCGGCAGCGCGATGTTGACGAGGTCGCCGGTGACGCAGACGTGGTCGACCTTCTTGGCCTTGATGTCCTCGATCAGCGCATCGAGAATCGCCTCGTCGAGCGAGCCGCGGCGGTTGCGCAGCCAGTTGAGGTAGCCGAACACCCGCTTGGAGGCGAGCGAGGCCAGCGGCGGACGGGGCAGTGGCCCGAGATGAAGGTCGGACAGATGAGCGATGCGGATACGGGACACGGGGGGCGCTCCATGGACGACGCGGAGGCGGTCTATGGATCCCTTGGTGACGGCTGCGGCGCCCTTGCGCAAGACGTGGACCTGAACGGTGGCTGATCGGCGGGGGAAAATCATCTGGCGCCTGCGCGCTCTGGTCCGCCCGCCCGTAACGCTCGGCGTGCGGCTGATGGCGATCGACGCAAACGACCGCATCGTTCTCGTCCGCCACACCTATACGGCCGGGTGGCACTGCCCCGGCGGCGGGGTCGATCCGCATGAGAGCGCGCGGGAGGCGGCCGAGCGCGAGCTTCTCGAGGAGACCGGCCTGGCGCTCACCGAGCCTGCGGCCTTCTTTGGCTTCTATTTCAACAGGGCGCTCGAGGGGCGCGACCATGTCGCTCTTTATATCGCGTGCGTGCGTCGGGTCCTGGAGGCGTCCGAGCTGCGGCCGGAAGCCGGCGAGATTGCCGAGGTCGGGCTTTTCCCGGTGCGCGCTTTGCCGCAGGGATCGGCGCAGAGCCTTCACCGCCGCCTCGCCGAGGTTCTCGATCGCGCGGCCGTGGCGGAAGTATGGTGACGGGCAGGGGCGCTATCGCCGAGGAGTTCCTGCCCTTCTCACGTTCTGACTGATCCGATCGGTAAGTTCTTCGGCAGAGGTTTTTGGTCTTAGTTCGCTGAAGAGTTATAATATTACATCCGAATTAAATCCGGAACGGACTGGATTTTGGGCGCGTTTACCTCCCAACAGCCCAGCGCAGATGTGTAGGGCGATCGATTTGAGGAGATAATCTATGTTTAACTTTGCCAAGATCGTTGGTGTTGCTACTGTTTCGATGATGCTTGCTGGCGCAGCCCAGGCTCAGACGGCGGTCGATATGCTCCGTGAGCTCGACCAGAACCAGGACAACTACATCGACCAGACCGAATTCGACGCCGGCTTCGCGAGCCGCAGCGATTATGCGACTTGGGACGTCAATCAGGACGGCATGATCGACGAGACCGAGTACAACCGCGGTACGCTGGGTCGCTACGACGCCGACCGCGACGGCATGCTCAACGAGCAGGAATTCGGTGCGTTCTCCGATACCGGTATCTTCAACCGATAAGATCCGTGTCCGCCGGGTAACCGGCACCGACCTGATGATTCGCCGCCCGGACCCCGCGTCCGGGCGGCGTCTTCCTGTGCGCACGATCGGAGCCAGACCGACTTCTGTCGGTATCGAGTAAGATTACATTCTCTTAATCGTGCTCATAAATGATGTTTCGATCATAAATCGCGGAACGAATGCCTTATCCCTCGCATTCTTAATTTAAACGCCCTGTACGAATTGGGGCGGTCAAAGCTCGAAGGGAAATAATTATGTATAACGTTGCCAAGATTATCGGTGCCGCTGCTGTTGCTACTCTGATGGCCGGTTCCGTTCAGGCTCAGACCGCAGCCGAGATGGTCCGCGACCATGACCTCAACCAGGACGGTCTTCTGGACAACGATGAGTTCGGCGGCCTGTTCGCTGACCGCAGCGACTACCGTACGCTCGATGCCAACCAGGACGGCACGATCGACGAAGACGAGTACAATCGCGGCGTGTTCTCGCGCTACGACGCCGACCGGGACGGCATGCTCAACGAGGAAGAGTACGGCGCGTTCGACAACGACGGCATCTTCAACCGATAAGAGCCGCAGCAAGCCGGGCCACCGGCGACACTGACTGCATTCGCCGCCCGGAACCAGCGTCCGGGCGGCGTTTTCGTGTCGTCAGTTCTGCCGTGTGCCGGGGTCTTTCTCGGAAAGCCGCGCCATCGCCTCCCGCTCGGCGGCCTTCTGCCGCTCGGCAAGGTCGAGCTTGTGCGTCGCGACCCGGGCGTAGGCCCGGCGAATCTTGGTTGCGAATTCCGGATCCGCCTCCGCCTCGGCGAGGAGGAGGTCGGTGATCTCGGTCACCAGCGTCATCCCCTTGTCGGCCGAGAGGGACAGGAGCGCGATGTCGCCGCCTGCCTCGATCATCAGCCGCGTCGCCTCTGGCGAGCCCCAGTGTTCCTCGATCGCGTCCATCGCGAGATCGTCGCTTACCACCACGCCCTCGAAGCAGAAGGTGTCGCGCAGGATCTTCTGGATCGCGATGGGGGAGAGGGACGCGGGGAGATCGCCGGGGCCGGAGACGCCTTCGAGCGACAGGTGGCCGATCATCACCATGTCGGCCTCCTTCTCGGCGATCAGCTCGCGAAACGGCACCATCTCCTCCGGCGTCCAGGTGGGGGAGAGGTCGATCGCGCCGATGTGGCTGTCGGCGCGGGACGAGCCGTGGCCCGGGAAGTGCTTGAGCGCGGTGGCGACGCCGGCGGCACGGTGCGCGTCGATGAAGGCGCGGGCGTAGTCGACGACCGTCTCGGCAGCGTCACCGAATGCGCGGCCGAACTGGGCGATGACCGGGTTGTTGGGGTTGACCGAGAGGTCCACGACTGGGCCAAAATTTGCGTTGAAGCCGAGGTCGGCGAGGGCTGTCGCCATCTCGTCGTAGGTGGCTCGCGCCTCCTCGACCGTGCCTTCGGCAACGTCGGCGGCGGAGGGCGTGTCGGGGCCGCCTTCGCTCGGCCGCAGGCGCATCACCGCGCCGCCTTCCTGGTCCACGGCGATCATCGCCGGCAGGAGCGCGTTGGCGTCGCTCAGCGTCTTGTTGACCGCGCGCGTGTCATCGGCCGATTCGATGTTGTGGCGGAAGGTGAGGACGCCGCCGATCTCGGATTTGCGCAGCGCGCCCTCGGCGATGGCAACGCCCGCCGAATCAGGCGCGGTGCCGGAGTAGCTCACCACCAGCAACTGGCCGATCATCTGCCGCAGCGACAGTTCGCGCAGCGGCCGCGGAAGGCTCGCCCAGACGATCGCCGGATCGGCCGGCTCGCAGTCCGTTTCGGGGATGACGTAGCCCGCCGGCCGCTCAGGAGGCTCTGCGACCCAATCGCCCCCCCGGTCGATCAGCCCGTCCATCGGCGGGCGCGGAATGGTGGCCTGCGCCAGCGCTGGCACCGCGTTGACGGTGAGCGAGGCTGCGACGAGTGCCGAGGCGGCATGGCGAATGAACGTTGCGGGCATGACGGCAAAAGCCATCGCATGCGCCTCCTTGAATTTCGACGGGTCCGGCCGGCCGGACCCCGATAGCAGTCCAAGTTGGTGAATGCGAATGGTTTCCCAAACCTTACTCAGCAGCGGCCCGTCCCCGTTCACTCTGATACCGATGGCGCGGTTTTGCCTTCAGCTTGAGGTCTTTCAGCTCCTGACGGGCACGCGGTGCATTGCGGAACGCCTGGTCGCGGCCCGGCGCGTACTGCGGCGGGCAGTCGACGTCCGTCACGCCGTAGTCCGCCGCCGCAAGCAGGGTGAAGTAGGGGTTCACGAGGTGCGGGCGGGCGAGCGCCACGAGATCGGCACGCCCCGCCGCGAGGATGGTGTTGATCTGGTCGGCGCTGCGTGATGGTGCCGACCGCCATGGTCGCGATCTTGGCCTCGGCGCGCACCTGCTCGGCGAACGGGGTCTGGAACATGCGCCCGTAGATCGGTTTCGCCTCGGGCACCGTCTGCCCGGTCGACACGTCCACGAGGTCGACCCCGTGCTCCACGAACGCCTTCGCGATCTCCACCGTGTCGTCGCCGGTGATGCCGCCCGTCGGCCCAGTCGGTCGCCGAGACGCGGACCGACATCGGCTTCTCGTTCGGCCACACCGCGCGCATCGCGTCGAATACCTCGAGCGGGTAGCGCAGGCGATTCTCCATCGAGCCGCCATACTCGTCCGTCCGCCGGTTGGTGAGGGGGGAGAGGAAGCTTGCCAGAAGATAGCCGTGCGCACAGTGGAGCTCGATCATGTCGACGCCCATGCGCACGCACCGCTCGGTCGCCGCGACGAAGGCGTCGCGCACGCGGTCCATGTCGTCCCGCGTCATCTCCCGCGGCTTGCCCGAGTGGCCGTAATAGGGGAGCGCCGAGGGGGCGAGGGTCTCCCACGCGCCCTCGTCGAGCGGCTGGTCCATGCCGTCCCACATCAGCCGGGTCGAGCCCTTGCGGCCCGAATGGCCGAGCTGGATGCAGATCTTGGTGTCCGAATGGGCGCGCGCGAAGTCCACCACGCGCTGCCAGGCGGCTTCCTGCTCGTCGGTGTAGAGGCCGGTGCATCCCTTGGTGATCCGGCCCTCGTCGGTGACGCACACCATCTCGGTGTACATCAGCGCCGCGCCGCCCATGGCCCGCTGCCCGTAGTGGACGAGGTGGAAATCCTGCGCGACGCCGTCGACCGCGCTGTAGGTGTCCATCGGCGAGACGACGACGCGGTTGTCGAGCACCATGTCGCGCAGCCGGAAGGGCTGGAACATCGGCGGCTTGGGGTGGTCGAGGTCGACGTCGAACCCTGCGTCCGCGACGCCCATGGCGAAGTGCTTCGTCACCTCCTCCACGAACTCGGGCGCGCGCAGCTCGAGGTTGTCGTAGGTGATCGCCTTGGCGCGGGTCATCAGGCCGAAGGCGAACTGCACGGGGTCCATCTTCCAGTAGCGGTCGAGACGCTCGAACCACACCAGCGACACGTCGGCGGAATGCTGCGTCTTCTCCACCTCCTCGCGGCGACCGGTCTCGAAGGCGGCGAGGGCGGCCTTTATGTCGGGCGTCTTCTTCACGGCCTGCGCCAGCGCGATGGCGTCTTCCATCGCAAGCTTGGTGCCGGAGCCGATGGAGAAGTGCGCGGTCGCCTTGGCATCGCCGAGAAGGACGATGTTGCCGTGGGTCCAGCGCTCGTTGCGGATCATCGGGAAGTTGCGCCACATCGAGCGGTTGGTCTTCAGCCTGTGGCCGTCGAGCGCCCTGGCGAACACCTTTTCGAGGTAGGCGGCGCTCTCTTCTTCGGTCTTGTCCTTGAAGACCCTTGCGTAGGTCTCGGGGTCGGTCTCCATCACCCAGGTCGAGGCGCCGGGCTCGTACTGGTAGGCGTGGGCGATGAAGAGGCCGTCGTCGTTCTTCTCGAAGAAGAAGGAGAAGGCGTCGAGCTCGCGGGTCGAGCCCATCCACGAGAAGTGGTTGGGCCGCAGGTCGGTCGACGGCTTGAAGTGGTCGACGAAATGCTCGCGCACCACCGAGTTGATGCCGTCGGCGGCGACCACGAGGTCGTTCTCGGCCGACAGCTTCATGATGGCGTCGATGGAGAGGTCGGTCTCGTTGCGGATCTCGATGCCGAGCTGGCTGGCGCGGTAGTTGAGGAGCTCCAGCAGCGTCTTGCGCGAGCAGCCGCAGAAGCCGTTTCCGCCGATGCGGTAGACTTCATCCTTGAAGTAGACGGCAACGTCATCCCAGTAAGCGAAGCGGCTGGTGATGAGGCGGTAGCTCTCCGCGTCGTACTTCTCGAAATTCTGCAGCGTTTCGTCTGAAAAGACGACGCCGAAACCGAAGGTGTCGGACGGACGGTTGCGCTCGTAGACGGTGATCTGCGCGGCAGGGTCGGACAGCTTGTGGAGAATCGAGAAGTAAAGGCCCGCCGGGCCGCCGCCGATCACTGCAATGCGCATAGCGCCTCTCCTTGGCTCACGGAACTATTTTATACTTGAAGGAATAGCACGACAAGCGCACACTGTCGCCCATGACAGGCCATGTTTTAATCACTGGCGGGGGGACGGGCATCGGCCGCGCTGTCGCAGCCGCGATGGCGCCGACGCATGCCGTCTCGCTGGTCGGCCGCCGTGCCGCGCCGCTGGACGAGACTGCCGCAACCCTGCGCGAGGCCCGCGGCTTCGCTGCCGATGTGACGGACCCTGCGGCGCTCGCCAGGGCCGTTCGCGCCGCCGAGGTCGCCTTCGGACCAGTCACCGTGCTGGTCGCCGCCGCCGGCATTTCGGAGACGGCGCCGGTCGGCAAGACCGACCCCGAGGCGCTCCGCCGCATGTTCGCCGTCAACGTCGAGGGCGTTCTCAACGCCATCCAGCTCGTCCTGCCGGGGATGACGGAGGCCGGCTTCGGCCGCATCGTCGCCGTCGCCAGCACCGCCTCGCTCAAGGGATACGCCTACGCCGGCGCCTACTGCGGCGACCAAGCATGCCGTCCTCGGCCTGATCCGCTCGCTGGCGCTGGAAACCGCGAAGACCGGCGTCACCGTCAACGCCGTCTGCCCCGGCTTCGCCGACACCGAGATGACCGCCGCCAGCATCTCCAACATCACCGCCAAGACCGGCCGCAGCGCCGACGAGGCGCGCGCGGCGCTGGCGAAGAACAACCCGATGGCGCGGCTCGTCGCGCCCGAGGAAGTGGCGGACGCCGTTCGCTGGCTCGCCGGTCCCGGCGCCGCGTCGATCACCGGCCAGGCGATCGCGGTCGCGGGCGGCGAGGTCATGTAGATGGACCTGCGCGTCGCCCCGGAGCCTGACCGCACGACCGACGGCGCCGACGCGCTGCGCCTCTGGCTGCGCCTGTTCGCCACCGCCAACCAGGTCGAGGCCGAGCTCTCCCGGCGCCTGCGCGCCGAGTTTGCAATGACGCTGCCGCGGTTCGACCTGATGGCCCAGCTCGCCAAGGCCGGGGAGGGCGTCACGCTGGGCGAACTCTCCCGCCGCCTGATGGTCACCAACGGCAACGTCACCGGCCTCGTCGACCGGCTGGCCGAGGACGGTCTCGTCGAGCGCAAGGTTCGCCGCGCCGACCGCCGGTCCGCCACCGTGCGCCTGACGCCCGAAGGCGCTGCGCGGTTCGCGGCGATGGCAAAGGTCCACCGCGGCTGGATCGAAGAGCTGTTCGACGGCCTCGACCCGCGACAGCCGCGACCCAACTCTCGACCCTTCTCAAGACTGCACGCGACAGCGTGGCGGAGCGTACATGAGCGACCGGTTCAACATCACGCTCCCCGTGGCCGACTACGCGGCACAGCACTTCGCACTCGCCGTCGACGGCAAGGTCGCGACCATCACGCTCAACCGGCCGGACAGGAAGAACCCGCTCACCTTCGAGAGCTACGCCGAACTGCGCGACCTTTTCCGCGCCCTCCAGTACGAGCCGGACGTGAAGGCGATCGTCCTCACCGGCGCCGGCGGCAACTTCTGCTCCGGCGGCGACGTGTTCGAGATCATCAAGCCGCTGCTCGACCGCGACACCAAGGGGCTGATGGAATTCACCCAGATGACCGGCGACGCGGTCAAGGCGATGCGCGCCTGCCCGCAGCCGATCGTCTCGGCCATCGACGGCGTCTGCGTCGGCGCGGGCGCGATCCTCGCCATGGCGTCCGACATGCGGCTCGGCACGGCGGACGCCAAGGTCGCGTTCCTCTTCAACCGCGTCGGCCTCGCGGGCTGCGACATGGGCGCCTGCGCGATCCTGCCCGCGCATCATCGGACAGGGCCGCGCGTCCGAACTCCTCTACACGGGCCGCGCCATGGGCGGCGAGGAGGCCGAGCGCTGGGGCTTCTTCAACCGCCTTTGCGGCCCCGCCGAAGTCCTCGCCGAGGCCCAGAAGCTCGCCGGCCGCCTTGCCGACGGCCCCACCTTCGCCAACGGCATCACCAAGAAGATGCTGCACATGGAGTGGGCGATGGGCGTCGACGAGGCCATCGACCAGGAGGCCATCGCGCAGGCGCTCTGCATGCAGACCGAAGACTTCGCCCGTGCCTTCCGACGCCTTCGCCGCGAAGGAGAAGCCGGTGTTCGAGGGCAACTGATGTCGTCCATGGAAACAGCCGACCCGGCGGACCCGCGCGCCGAAACCCTGTCCTGGCCCTTCTTCGAGCCCGCGCACCGCGCGTTCGCCGAGAAGATCGGCGACTTCGCGGACCGCGAGGCGCTGCGCGCTCACCGACCATCACGACGTCGATGGCTCCTGCCGCGCGCTGGTGAAGGCGCTCGGCAAGGCCGGGCTACCTCGGCGTCACCGTGCCGCTGGATGGCCCGCTCGACGTGCGCACCCTCTGCCTCGCCGCGCGAGACGCTGGCCAGCCAAGTCAGGCCTCGCCGACTTCGCCTTCGCCATGCAGGGCCTCGGCGCCGGCCCCATCGGCCTCGCCGGCACGGACGACGCAGAAGGCCCGCTACCTGCCGAAGGTCGCTTCCGGCGAATGGATCGCCGCCTTCGCGCTCACCGAGCCCAAGTCAGGCTCCGACGTTGCGGCCATCGAGACCGCCGCCCGGGTCGAGGGCAACGAGGTGGTCATCGACGGCGAGAAGACGTGGATCTCCAACGGCGGCATCGCCGACTTCTACGTCGTCTTCGCCCGCACGGGTGAGGGCGCTGGCGCCCGCGGTCTCTCTGCCTTCATCGTCGACGCCGACACGCCCGGCCTCACCATCGCCGAGCGGCTCGAGGTGATCGCCCCGCACCCGCTCGCCCGGCTGAAATTCGAGAACTGCCGCATTCCGCTCGCCAACCGCCTTGGCGAGCCCGGCCGCGGCTTCGGCCTCGCGATGGCGACGCTCGACATCTTCCGCTCCACCGTCGGCGCCGCAGCGCTCGGTTTTGCCCGCGCCGCGCTTGAGGCAACGCTTGTCCGCGCCCACGGCCGGTACCTCTTCGGTGCGCCGCTGGGCGACCTGCCGCTGGCGCAGGCCGGCATCGCCGACATGGCGCTCGGCGTCGACGCCGCCGCGCTCCTCGTCTACCGCGCCGCCTGGACCAAGGACATGGGGCGCGCCCCGCGTCACCCGCGAAGCCTCCATGGCCAAGCTATTCGCCACGGAGACCGCGCAGAAGGTGATCGACACGCGCCGTCCAGCTCCACGGCGGCGACGGCGTGCGCTCTGGCACGAAGGTTGAAGAACTCTACCGCGAGATCCGTGCGCTGCGCATCTACGAGGGCGCGTCGGAAGTGCAGAAGATCGTCATTGCCCGGGCAGCACTCGCAGCGTCTCTCCGCCGCGGCATCAGCCAAAAAGGCGGCCGAATGAACCGGACCGGTCTCGTCGACCATTTCGCGCGCGACAATCTCCCTCCCGTCAAAGTCCTGGCCGGTCTTCCAGGCCTCGAAGACCTCGGCTACCCGGACGGCTGAACTGCGCCGTCGAGCTGATCGACCGGCACGTCGCCGAAGGCCGCGGCGACCGCCTCGCGGTGCTGGGCGACGGCGTGCGCTGGACCTTCGCCGAACTCGCCGCGCAGGTGAACCGCATCGCCAACGCGCTGACGGCGCGCGGCATGGTCTCCGGCAACCGCGTGCATGCTGCGCTCGGCCAACAACCCGATGATGGCGGCGGTCTACTTCGCGGTGCTGAAGGCGGGCGGCATCGTGGTCGCCACCATGCCGCTCCTGCGCGCCAAGGAACTCGGCGTGATGCTCGACAAGGCGAAGGTCACGCTTGCCGTCTGCGACGTGAAGCTCCGCGACGAGATGGAGAAGGCAGCCGCAGGGCCGCGACTGCGAGGTCATCCTGTTCGGCGACCGCCGAGTTCGACGGCGAGGTCGCCGCCGCGAGCCCCGAGTTCGCGCCCTGCGACACCGCGTCGGACGACGTCTGCCTCATCGGCTTCACCTCCGGCACCACCGGCATTCCCAAGGGGACGATGCACTTCCACCGTGACATGCTCGCCATCTGCGACTGCTACGCCGCGAAGGTTCTGCGTGCCGACGCCGACGACCGCTTCATCGGCTCGCCGCCGCTCGCCTTCACCTTCGGCCTCGGCGGGCTGGTGCTGTTCCCCTGGCGCGATCGGCGCCGCCGCCATCCTGATCGAGAAGGCCGCGCCCGACGCGCTGATGGACGCCGCCGCCAAGCTACGGCGCCACCGTGATGTTCACCGCGCCCACCGCCTACCGCGCGATGCTCGCCAAGCTCGGCGACCACGACCTCAGCGCGCTTGCGCAAGTGCGTGTCGGCCGGCGAGGCGCTGCCGCGCGCCACCTTGGAGGCGTGGAAGGAGGCGACCGGCATCAAGATCCTCGACGGGATCGGCGCGACCGAGATGCTGCACATCTTCATTGCCGCGCGCGAGGACGAGGTCCGCCCCGGCGCCACCGGCAAGCCGGTGCCGGGCTTCGAGGCCAAGGTGATCGACGAGAGCGGCGACACCGTGCCCGACGGCACCCCCGGCCGCCTCGCCGTGCGCGGCCCGACGGGCTGCCGCTACCTCTCCGACCCGCGGCAGGAGCGACTACGTGCAGAACGGCTGGAACGTCACCGGCGACACCTACATCCGCGATGACGACGGGTACTTCTGGTATCAGGCCCGCTCGGACGACATGATCATCTCCGCCGGGTACAACATCGCCGGACCCGAGGTGGAATCGGGCCTTCTCACCCACCCGGCCGTGGCCGAAGCCGGCGTCGTCGCCGCGCCCGACGCCGAGCGCGGCCAGATCGCGAAGGCCTACGTCGTGCTGAAACCCGGCGACACCGGCGACGCCGCCATGGCCAAAGCCCTGCAGGACCACGTGAAAGCCGAACTCGCCCCCTACAAGTACCCCCGCGCCGTCGACGTTCGTCGACGCGCTGCCCCGCACCGAGACCGGCAAGCTGCAGCGCTTTGCGCTGCGCCAGCGCGCCGCCGCGGAAGCGGGCGCGGCATGAGCGACCTCGTCCGCGCCGTCCTGCCGGAGGGCTGGCCCGCCCCGCGCGGCTACGCCAACGGCACCGTCACCGACGGTCCGCTCGTCCACGTCGGCGGCCAGATCGGCTGGCGGCCCGACGGCACCTTCCCCGAAGGCGGCCTCCTGCCGCAGATCGAGCAGGCGCTCACCAACATCGTCGCCGTGGTCGAAGCCGCCGGCGGGTCGGTGGAGGGGATCGCGCGTCTCACCTGGTACGTCACCGACATGGACGCCTACCGCGCCAGCCTGCGTGACCTAGGCCCGGTCTATCGCGCGGTGATGGGCCGGCACTTCCCGTCGATGGCGCTGGTGCGCGTGGTCGAGCTGGTCGAGCCCGAGGCGATGGTCGAGATCGAGGCAGTCGCGGTTCTGCCCCGCGCCTGACTACTCGGCGGCGATCAGCGCCTTCGTCTCGTCGTCGTAGGCGGCGCGGAGGCGGTCCCGCTCGGTGCGCGCCACGGCGATATTGCCGGTGCGCACCGGCCCGTAGCCCTTGATGCGGGACGGCCATCCCGCCAGCGCGGCGGCGTCGTCCATCCGCGCTGACGTGACGGTGGCGACGATGTGGGCGAGCGTCGCCTCGTATTCGGCGAGGACCTTGCGGTCCTCCCGGCGCTCGGGGTTGAGCGCGAAGACGTCGAGCGGCGTGCCGCGCAGGCGCTTCATGCGCCGCCAGCAGCGGGAAGGCGCGCCGCAGCCAGCCGCCGAACGCCATCTTCGCCGGCCGTCCGGTCTTCGGGTCGGTGCGGGAGATTGCGGGCGGGGCGAGGTGGAAGGTGAGGCCGTCGTAGCCGGCGAACGCGTCGCGCAGTTGCGCCTCGAAGCCGCCGTCGGTGTAGAGGCGGGCGACCTCGTACTCGTCCTTCACCGCCATCAGCCGGTAGAGCTCCTTCGCGGCGACCTCGGCCACCTTGTCGCCTGCGGCCTTGCGCAAGGCGGCGATCCGATCGGCGTACCGCGTGGCCCAGGCGGCGTTCTGGTAGGCGGTGAGGCTTGCAACGTTGCGGGCGATCCGCTCGTCGAGGGTCTCCGGCAGCGTGCGGTGGGGGAGCGGCGCAACCCGGGCCGCGTCGAGCGTGGCGGCGAAGCGGGCCGGGTCGGCGACCGACAGGCGACCGAGGCGGAAGGCGCCGATGTTCATCGCCACCGCGGCGCCGTTGAGGTGGATCGCCTCCTCGAGGCTCTCCGCCGACAGCGGCAGCGCGCCGGACTGGTAGGCGGCGCCCAGCACGATGGAGTTGGCGGCGATGGTGTCGCCGAAGAGGGCGCGCGCCGCGGCGGTGGCGTCGAACGCATGGAGTGTCGCGCGCTCGGCCAGCGCCTGCACGATCCGGCGGGTGGGAAGCGAGAAGTCGACGTCGCGCGTGAACTCGCCCGGCAACTGCTCGTGGGTGTTGGCGATCACGGTCGCGTTGGGGCCGATGGCGGCCAGCACCTTGGCCCCGCCGGCGACCACGATGTCGCACGCCAGGACGGCCGATGCGCCGCCGGGGCCGACGCGGATGGTGGTCACGTCCTCGCGGTTTTTCGACAGCTTGATGTGGGAGAGGACCGCGCCGCCCTTCTGCGCCAGCCCCGCCATGTCGATGACGCCGGCGCCAAGCCCCTCGAGGTGCGCCGCCATGCCGATCACCGCGCCCACGGTGACGACGCCCGTGCCGCCCACGCCGGTGACGAGGATGCCCATGGTGCCCTCGAGCGGCGCGCGGACGGGATCGGGCAGGTCGTCCGGCACATCGGGCGCCTCGGCCTTCTTCAGCTTTGCGCCGTGGACGGTGACGAAGCTGGGGCAGAAGCCCTTGAGGCAGGAAAAATCCTTGTTGCAGACGGACTGGTCGATCTGCCGCTTGCGCCCGAATGCAGTCTCCACCGGCTGCACCGCCACGCAGTTGGACTGCACGCCGCAGTCGCCGCAGCCCTCGCAGACGCGCTCGTTGATGAGGATGCGCACGTCGGGGTCGGGGAAGGTGCCGCGCTTGCGGCGGCGGCGCTTTTCGGAGGCGCAGGTCTGGTCGTAGATCATCACCGACGACGCCGGAGACTTCGGCAAGCCGCTCCTGCACGCCGATCACGTCGTCCCGGTGGTCGACGGTGACGTGGCCCGGAACGTGGCCGTATTTCTCCGGCTCGTCCGACACGATGGCGACGGCGTTGGCGCCCTCGGCGGCGACCTGCGCCGCCACGTCGAGCACCGTGAGGCCGCCGTCGTGGGTCTGGCCGCCGGTCATCGCGACGGCGTCGTTGAACAGGATCTTGTAGGTGATGTTGACGCCGGACGCGGCGGCAGCGCGGATCGCCAGAGAGCCCGAGTGGTTGTAGGTGCCGTCGCCCAGATTCTGGAAGAGGTGGCTGCGGGTGGAAAAGGGCGCTTCGCCGATCCACTGCGCCCCTTCGCCGCCCATCTGGGTGAAGCCCTCGGTCTGCCGGTCCATCCACAGCGCCATGAAGTGGCAGCCGATGCCAGCAGCCGCCCGTGCCCCCTTGGGCACCACGGTGGAGGAAGAGTGCGGGCAGCCAGCGCAGAAATAGGGCTTTCGCACGGCGATGGACTGCGTTGCGCCGAGCCGCGCCGTCAGCGCTTCCACCTCGGCGAGGGGGCCTGCGACCCGCTCGGCGCCGCGGTCGACCAGCCGGCGGCCGATCTCGGCGGCGACGTGGTGGGCCTCCAGCGCGCCGGGCGCGGGGAACAGCGTCGCGCCCGCCTCGTCCATCTTGCCGATGATGGTCGGCGCGTTGGCGGTGCCGTAGAGGATGTCCTTCATCTGCGGCTCGATCAGGCCGCGCTTTTCCTCCACCACGATGATGGTCTCGAGCCCGTCCGCGAAGGCGCGCACATCCTCGCGCGCCAGCGGCCAGGGGCAGCCGACCTTGAGGAGGCGGATGCCGAGGTCGGCGCAGGCCACCTCGTCGAGACCCAGCGCATCCAGCGCCTCGAGCACGTCGAGCCAGCTCTTGCCGGTGCCGACGATGCCGGTCCGCGCCCGCGCGCCGCCGCGAATGGACGATCCGGTTGAGCCCGTTCGCGGACGCGAAGGCGATGGCCGCTGGGAGCTTGATCTCATGCAGCCGCGCCTCCTGCTCCAGCGCGTCGAAGCCGGGGCGGATGTGGACGTCGGGCCTCGGGCCGTCCGGCAGGCGGATGGCGAGGCGGTCGGCGCGGCCGTCGATGGAGGCGGTGGATTCCACCGTGTCCTTCACCAGCTTGAAGCCGGTCCAGACGCCGGCATAGCGGCTCATGGCGATGCCGAGGAGGCCGTAGTCGACGATGTCCTGCACGCCGGACGGCGAGAGGACGGGGATGACCGCGTTGATCATCCCGAATTCGGACTGGTGGGCGGTGGTGGAGCTTTCGCAGGTGTGGTCGTCGCCCATCAGCGCGAGCACGCCGCCGAGCGGCGAGGTGCCGGCAAGGTTGGCGTGGCGCAGCGCATCGCCGGAGCGGTCGACGCCGGGGCCCTTGCCGTACCAGAGCGCGAAGACGCCGTCGTAGCGGTTTTCGCCGCGAAAGGTGCGTGGTCTGCGTGCCCCAGATGGCGGTGGCGGCAAGGTCTTCGTTGATGGCGGGCTGGAACAGGATGTCCGGCCCCAGCACCTTTCTCGCACGGCCGAACTGCTGGTCGAGGGCGCCCAGCGGCGAGCCGCGATAGCCGGTGATATAGCCTGCGGTGTTGTGGCCGGCGGCGCGGTCGCGCGCCTTTTGCGCCAGAACGAGGCGGATCAGCGCCTGCGTCCCGGACAGGAACACGGTCTCCTTCGTCAGATCATACTTGTCGTTGAGGGAAACCAAGCGCTGCACTCCCGGTCTGTCTTTTGGGGAGCCTATCGCTGTCTTCGCGGGGTCCGCAATGCGGCCCGCTGCCGTGCCGTCTCAGCGGTGGCAGGCGGGGATGAGCTCGGGCCGGTACTCGAAGTGCATGGTGTCGTAGTGGTACCAGCGGCCGCCCCAGATGAAGCAGTGCTTCTCGAACACCTCGACGATCTCCATCGGAATGCGGTTGCGGTAGGGGATCGCGCCGCCTGCCGTGTGTCCGGCCCAACGCCAGTAGTCGGAGTATTGGGTGTTGATGTCGACCGCCGCGCCGAAGGAATGGACGCTGAGCCGGTCCGTCCCTGCAATGGCGCGCCAGTTGAACGCGCCGCCCGGCGGGGTGAGATACTTGTGGAACTCGCGCGGCAGGCGTTCGAGATCGCGGGAGATTGCGGCAATCTTCTGGTCGACGCCGAAGCGGGTCGTGACCGTGAGCGTGCCGCCGCCGAGGTTCGGCACGAAGGGAACGCTGACCAGGCTGGCGCGCACCTCGCCCTCCGAGCCACCATAGAGCGCCTTGAAGAACGCGTCGCTCCGGACCCGGCCGGGGTCCTCGCCCGGCCGCGGCGCACGGGCGCCCTCACGGGCGAGCGGGTAGGGCGTCGCCATCATGTCCTCGACGTCCGGGTCGACGAGCGCCTGCTCGGCGGACTTCTGCCGGCCGTCGTCCCATGCCATCCGCGCTCCGTTGGCGAAGACGACCGTGTTGCCCTCGATGCGGAAGGCGCCGGGGTAGGCGCTGGTGAGAGCGGCCTTGTCCGAAGACCCGCCGCCACCGCGCCGGCCGAAGAGGCCGCCGAACAACCCGCCGCCCTGCGCGACCTCCACGCCCCGACTCTCCGCCTGTGTCGCCGTCGCGCCATCGCTCCGCGGCGCGGCCGCTGCCGGCGCTGTCGCGAAGATCAGCACTCCGGCGATGGCTGCGGCGCGAGCAACCCGGTGGCTGTGGGGCGTCGCCGTAAGGCGGTCGGCAGTGAGCATGAATATATTCCGATAATTGGGAGCGATTCCGTGTCTTCACCACCTCTGTCACTGTTGATCTGAATGCCCAGAGGTTGAAATGACCGGCATTGGCGCCGGTGGGCGATGCTGGCGACAGGCCGCCGTTGCTTGCGGCATTCTGTCAAAACTGCTGAAAAATTAGTCTGGTGTTTCCAGTAGTTTAGTGGCGAAGGGCCCGGATCTAAATGTAGTTTTATATCTGCTCGCGTAATTCTTATGAACGCTTGATGAACGCGTCCACAAATTGCTGATAGCCTAATTTTGTGGCTTGAGGAGCATATTCCGTTGAGATAATCGATAAGGAATGTATCAAGTCCGCTCCTGGTTGTCCGCGCAGATCTCCCCGCTTCACGAGGAAGTGGACCGACGCTGCGCCATTTTCGAGCTGTCGGCCGAATCCGGCGCTGACGCGTTGACCCGTTTTCTCGCGATCGGGGTCCACGCCGTCGAAAATGGCCTGAATGAAGCGAACGCAGCGGAGGTCCTGCCCGAATATCCGGCCCGCCGGCGAGCGCATCTCATGCCTGCTCCGGCCGATCGCCACACCGTCCCGTTCGCGTCCGATGCCGAGATCTGGGGCGCGCTCTACGTGCTCGAAGGGTCGCGCCTCGGTGGGCGGTGGCTTGCAAAACAGTCGAGCTATTTGAGACAGAATCCCTTCTTCGCCAAGGACGAGCCGGTGTTCTGGCCGGTCTTCCTCTCCCGCCTCGACGCAGCCGCCGAGCGCGGCGTGGACGCAGCCGGGATCCGCGCCGGTGCCGAAGCCGCGTTCGGTGCCTTCCTGCGCGTCGACCCCTCCGCCATCGGGGATGTCGCATTCGTGACGGGCGGCCGTTCGGTCCGCGAGCCGGAGCTCGTTGCGTG
Source organism: uncultured Alphaproteobacteria bacterium (assembly GCA_963704595.1). Lineage (GTDB taxonomy): Bacteria > Pseudomonadota > Alphaproteobacteria > Rhizobiales > Amorphaceae > Acuticoccus. The sequence continues at coordinate 3,135,198 of OY969922.1, read as the reverse complement.
ACCCAGGCCGCCGACATCCAACTCCAGCCGGCCGACCTCACGGCCTGCGACCGCGAGCCGATCCATCTCCTGGGCCGCATCCAGAGCTTCGGCGCGCTTATCGCCGTCTCGCTCGACTGGATGATCGTCCACGTCAGCGACAACATCGAGGCGTTCAGCGGCACCAGGCCGGACGACTGGCTCGGGATGCCGCTCTCCGGACTGATCACGAGCGAAGCGATGTCGATCCTGCGCGGCCGGGTCGCGGCCGTCGACGAGACCGGCAACGGCGAACGCATCTTCAGCCAGCACCTCTTTGCAGGCGGCGGAGTTTTCGATGCGGCGGTCCACAAGTCGCGCCAGCTGATCATCATCGAGATCGAGCCGTCGACCCGTGCCGATCCGACGCTGGAAGTCATCAGCCTCGCGCGCTCGATGAATGCGCAGATCCGTGTCGGCAGGACGATCGAGGAGTTTCTCGATGCGGCCGCCCGCCAGGTCCGCCGCGTCATCGGCTTCGACCGGGTGATGATCTACCGCTTCCACGGCAACGGCAACGGCGAAGTCGTCGCCGAGGCCCGTTCGGCACGGGCCGACAGCTTCATGGGGCTGCGCTACCCGGCGTCCGACATTCCGCGCCAGGCGCGCGAACTCTACGTGAGAAACCGCTTCCGCCTGATCGCGGACGTGAACGACCCGTGCTCAAACATCGTCCCCGCCGTCTCCCCAAAGGGTGAGCCGCTCGACCTGTCCAATTCGCTCCTTCGGGCCGTCTCACCCGTCCACATCGAATATCTCAAGAACATGGACGTCGGTGCGTCTCTCTCGATCTCGATCGTGATCGACGGGGAACTGTGGGGGCTGATCGCCTGCCACCACCTGACGCCGCGCCAGGTTTCCTTCCACAAGCGCACGGTCGCCGAGTTCTTCGGCGACCTCTTCTCGCTGGAGCTTGCCCACCGCAACCAGCGCCTCGCGATGGAAAACCGCCAGGCCGCGGAAGCGGTGCACGACCGGATCATGTCCGTCGTCTCGATCGACGGGACGCCGATGGACAACCTCGCCCCGCATCTCGACCGCATCCGCGACGTGATGGGCGGCGACGGCGCGGGCCTCTGGATCGACGAGCAGTATGTCAGCGAGGGTATCGCGCTGACCGCCGAGGAAATGAAGCCGCTGGTGCGCTTCCTCAACCGCGCCGCTGCCGCCCGGGTCTATTCGACCGACAATCTCTCAGCGCATTATCCGGCGGCCGCCGATTTCGCCGAGCGCGTCTCCGGTCTCCTCGCCATCCCGGTGTCGCGCAATCCGCGCGACTATCTCATCGTGTTCCGCCGCGAGGTGACCCGCACGGTGACCTGGGCCGGCAACCCGGTAAAGCCGGTGAATGTCGCCGGAAACGACGTTCGCCTGTCGCCGCGCAAGAGCTTCGAGGCCTGGCGTGAACTGGTGCGCTTCACCAGCACCCCGTGGACCAGCGCCGAGCTCAGGATCGCGGAAGCGCTGCGCATCACCCTTCTCGAAGTGATCGTCCGCTCCATCGACCACATCAGCGAGATGCGCCGCCGCTCGCAGGAGACGCAGGAGCTCCTCATCAGCGAGCTCAACCACCGCGTCCGCAACGTCCTCAGCCTGATCCGCGGCGTCGTCGCGCAGACTGCGGGCACGGTCTCCTCGGTGGACGAGTTCGCCGCGGTGCTCGGCGGCCGGATCCAGGCGCTCGCCCGTGCCCACGACCAGCTAACGCAGGAGAAGTGGGTCAACGCCTCGCTCCGCGCGCTGGTGGACAACGAGGTTGCGGCCTACGCCTCCGACCGGCATGAGCGGGTGATCATGCAGGGGCCGACGGTCATGCTGACCCCGACGGCCTACACCTGCATCGCCCTTGTGATCCACGAGATGGTCACCAACTCCGTCAAATACGGTGCGCTTGCCAATGCGGTCGGCGTGCTGACCATCCGCTGGTCCTGCGATCAGGCCTCCGGCGACCTATTGATCGACTGGGCCGAAACCAACGGTCCGCCCGTCACCCCGCCGACCCGCAAGGGCTTCGGTTCCGAACTGATCCACCGTGCCATTCCATTCGAACTCGAAGGCGAGGCGGACATAGATTTTGCGCATTCCGGTTTGCGTGCGAAATTCCGTGTCCCGGTTCGGTTCCTTGGCGAAGCCCGACCCAAGAACGAAGTGAAGATGCCCGAACAAGAGCCTGCCGCACCCAGCAAGGGCCGAGAGATCGACGTGAAGAGTGCGGCGATCCTGCTGGTGGAAGACAACGTCATCATCGCGATGGACGCCGAGATGATGCTGATGGGCATGGGTTTCGGCGATACCATCGTCGCCAACTCGTCCTCCGGCGCCCTCGACGAACTCGAAAAACGCGCCTTCGACTGCGCGGTTCTCGACATCAACCTCGGCGACGGCAACTCCGTCGCCATTGCCGAGGTGCTGATCGGCAAGGGCGTGCCGTTCATCTTCGCCAGCGGCTATTCGGACGGCAACATCCTGCCGGACGGCCTCAAGCAGGTGCCGATCGTCACCAAGCCCTACGCCGCGACCAAGATCGCCGAGGCGCTCGAGCAGGCCGGCGCCAGCCTCAGATAGCCGGCCCGCCCGCCGCGGTGGAATGCCACGAAATGGTCATTCGCCTTCCGCCGGGGACGCGCCTATAAGCGGCCGCCGGAGGTACCACCATGCTTCGGCATTTCGAGCGGCTCGTCGACCCGTATCCGACGCGCGAACCCACCACGCCGCCGTCCGGCTTCTGGCCGTTCGTGTGGCACTATTCGCGCGACGTCTGGCCGTGGGTGATGGTCATGGCGCTGGCCGCCGCGGCCATCGGCCTCGGCGAGGCGTTCCTCTACGGCTTCATGGGCACGCTGGTCGACTGGCTGACCGAGCGCGACCGCGCGACCCTGATGGCGGAGGAGGGGTGGACGCTGGCCCTCGTCGGCGCGGCGATCCTCGTCGGCCTGCCGGGCCTCGTCCTCTTCCAGACCGCGATCGTCCACCAGACGCTGTCCGGCAACTACCCGATGCTGGTGCGCTGGCTCGCCCACCGCCAGCTCCTGCGCCAGCCGGTCGCCTTCTATGCCGACGAGTTCGCCGGACGCATCGCCACCAAGGTGATGCAGACCGCGATCGCCGTGCGCGACACGGTGCTGCGCATCTTCGACATCTTCGCCTACGTCCTCGCCTACTTCGTGGGGATGCTGACGGTGGCCGCGCAGGCGGACTGGCGGCTGATGCTGCCGATGATCGCCTGGGCCATCGTCTACGGCATCATGCTCGCCTACTTCGTCCCGCGGCTCGCCAAGGTCTCCGAAGCGCAGGCCGACGCGCGCTCGATGATGACCGGCCGGATCGTCGACAGCTACACCAACATCCAGACGGTGAAGCTGTTCTCCCACGCCCAGCGCGAGCGGGACTATGCGCGCGAGGCGATGGACGACTTCCTCGTCACCGTCCACCGCCAGATGCGGCTCGTCTCGTGGTTCAACGCCGCCAACTACGCGACCAACGCGGTGCTCCTCTTCACCATCGGCGCGCTCGGCATCAGCTTCTGGCTGCAGCGAGACAATCTCGCTCGGCGCCTTCGCGGTGTCGCTGACGCTCGTCCTGCGCCTCAACGGCCTGTCGCACTGGGTGATGTGGGAGATGACGATGCTGTTCGAGGCGGTCGGCACCATCGCCGACGGCAAGACCATGCTGTCCAAGCCCCCCACCGTGAACGACGTGCCCGAGGCGCCGAAGCTCGACGTGCGGGCCGGCGAGATCCGCTTCGAGGCGGTGCGCTTCCACTACGGCAAGGCCGCCGGCGTGATCGACCATCTCGACCTCACGGTGCGCGCCGGCGAGAAGATCGGCCTCGTCGGCCCGTCGGGCGCCGGCAAGACCACGCTGACCGAACCTCCTCCTGCGCCTCCACGACCTCGAGTTCGGGCGCATCCTGATCGACGGTCAGGACATTGCGCAGGTCGAGCAGGAGAGCCTGCGCGCCGCCGTCGGCGTGGTGACGCAGGAGCCTGCGCTGCTGCACCGCTCGATCCACGACAACATCGCCTACGGCCGGCCGGACGCGACGGCCGAGGACGTGCGCGAGGCCGCCCGCCGCGCCAACGCGCTCGAATTCATCGAGGGCCTTTCCGACCTCAAGGGCCGCCGCGGGTTCGACGCGCACGCCGGCGAACGCGGCGTGAAGCTTTCCGGCGGCCAGCGCCAGCGGATCGCGATTGCCCGCGTCTTCCTGAAGGACGCGCCGATCCTCCTCCTCGACGAGGCCACCTCCGCGCTCGACTCCGAAGTGGAGGCCGCCATCCAGGAGAGCCTGTTCGCGCTGATGGAGGGGAAGACGGTCATCGCCATCGCGCACCGCCTCTCCACCATCGCGACGCTCGACCGGCTGGTGGTGCTGGAGAACGGCAGGATCGTGGAGGAGGGCCGCCACGCCGAGCTCGCCGCGGCGGGCGGGCTCTACGCGCGCCTCTGGTCGCACCAGTCCGGCGGCTTTCTGGGCGACCGGCTCGCCGCGGCGGAAGCCGCCGCGGAGTAGGGCGCGGCGGCCGGCCTCAGAGGCAGACCTTCACGGGAACGTAGAAGGTCTCGCCATGGAGAGGGTCGAACGTCTTCTCGTCGCGATATTCGCACCAGCGGCCACCGTCGCGGCTGAAGCCGTCGCGGACGTCGTTGCCAAGCCGGGCGGGGCTGTAACGCCCGGCTGGACCCGGCATGGAAGCCGCCACACCGGCCCCGTCGCGGTCAGGCGCCTGCATGATATTGCCGATCGTGAAGACGATCGAGATGAGCGCCAGCGCGAACGCCAGCAGGGAAAACGCTCCTCGCGTGAACATAAAATGGCTTTCGAAAAGGTCTGTGGTTCAAGGTCTGGTTTGAGGACTACGAGCCGGCCAACGCCGACCGGCCCGAGATGGGAGGCCCGCCAGACCGCGCAAGCCCGGTTCCCAGGTCGATGAAAGAAATTTTGCATCTTCGGCGACGATCGATCGAGACATCATGAACTTGCGGGCCGCCAAGCTTAGGCGGGTTCGATCGCGTTTTGGTTTGCCATCCCTCGGTCGTCACGACTATAGGCGTTGCCTTCTTCGCTGTTCGCGCGGCCCGCCACCCTCAGCTTCGGTCCGCGAAACTTTTCTTGCGCAGCCTGCGCGAAGGTGAGACCGAACGGCCCGGGGGAATCGATGCGACTGTTCAACGGCCTGACCCGTCGTCCATCAGGGGCGGGCAAGACAAGTTCCGGCAAACGGACCGTGAAAGATGGCAGGAAGTCCGTCACCCTGTGCGGCCGGCCGGGGGACGCCTATTTCGAGCGTGCGAACCTCAAGCGCCGGTCCGAACGACTCCTTATCGAGGTTCTCGAGAAGGGCGTGCGGGCGGAGGGCGTCGCCATCGACGTCGGCGCCAACATCGGGCTCACCGCGGTCACCATCGCCCGCCGTCTCCAGGGCCCGGTCTACGCATTCGAGCCGCATCCCGAGACCTTCGGCTATCTCCGCCGCACGCTGATCGCCAACAAGGCCGACAACGTCACCCCCATCCGCCTGGCGCTGGGGCGGGAGCCGGGCTCGCTCCCGTTCTTCGTCGACCCCGACTCCAGCGCAAGCCATCTTGTGCTGCCGCACACCCTCGGGCACGAGGGCAACGGCTCGGTCGACATCTCGACCGTCGACACCTTCGCCATCCCGCTCGGCGGCCCCGTCAACTTCCTCAAGATCGACGCCGAGGGCGCGGAGGACGACGTCCTCGCCGGCGCGCAGCGGACGATCGCGCGCGACGAGCCGGCCGCCTTCATCGAGTTCAACCTCTTCACCCTGATGACGGTGGGCGACCAGAACCCGCGCGACTTCCTGCAGACCCTGCGCGGCATGTTCCGCTACGTCTACCGCTTCTCCGACAGCGGGGCGTACCCGATCCAGACCGACAGCGAGGCCGTCGGCTTCCTGCACGATCTCCTGATCACAGGCCGCACGGCGAGCGACGTCTTCTGCACCTTCGACCCGCTCTGAGCCCCGCCCGGTAGCCGGGCGCGCGTGCGACGAGGCGACGCTGGCGCGCGCGTTGCAATTCATCGGAGACAAGCGCGCGACACGGCCTATATCAGCCTCATGTCCCAGCACACATCCGCCGACCCGTCCGCCACGCCAGCCAACGCGCGGATAAGGCTTCCCGACACGGACAAGCTCGGCAGGGATCCGTTCTCGCGGCTGTTCCGCCCGTTCGAGACGATGATCGACCCGTTCGAACCCTACAGCGACGAGCGGCCGCCTTCGGACCTCCTCGAGTTCCTTCGCTGGGGCCTGCGTGACGTGCGCTGGCCGGTGATCGCATTCGGCGTCGTCTGCCTCGCGTTCGGCGCGGCAGAGGCGCTGGTGTTCTATCTCATCGGCGGTCTCGTCGACCGGGCGGTCGCGGCTGGGCCCGACGGCATCTTCACGTCCGAGCTCGTGTGGCTCGGCGCGCTCGTCTTCGCCGTGGTGGTCGCCAAGCCCGTCACGCAGCTGTGCCAGAGTGCGCTCACCTCGCTCACTCTCGGCCCCGGCATCCACCAGCAGACCATCTGGCGCCTCCACCGGCACACCCTCGGGCAGGCGATGCAGTTCTTCGAGGAGGACTTCGCCGGCCGCCTCGCGCAGAAGCAGATGCAGACCGGCAACGCGCTCACGAGCGTGACGTCCGACACGCTGTCCGGCATCGGGATGCTCGCCGCCTACATCGTCACCATGGCCGCGCTCCTGTGGTCGGCCGAACCCTGGCTCGGTGTCGTCGTCATCCTGTGGGCGCTCGCCTTCGCCGTTTCGCTGCGGTGGGGCGTGCCGCGGGTGCGGGCGCGCTCCAAGGCGCGGGCGGCGGCGCGCGCCAACGTCTCCGGCCAGTTCGTCGACAGCATCAGCCACATGAAGACGGTGAAGATCTTCGCCCACGCCCGGCGCGAGGAGACCGCCGCGCGCGACGCGATCACCACCTTGCGCGACACCAGCCTCGCGTTCGGCCGGGCGATGATGGCGATGCGCGTCTACATCGTCCTGATGAACATCTTCGTGACGCTGGCGATGATTTTCGGCGCGCTGTGGTTCTACGCGGAAGGGCAGGCGACCGTCGGCGTGATCGCGATGGCCTCGATGATGACGATCCGCCTCACCGGCATGAGCAACTGGATGGCGCAGTCCGCGCTCAGCATCTTCGGCGAGCTCGGCACCATCGAGGACGGCGCGGCGACCCTGTCACCCCCGCACGACATCACCGACAGGCCGGGCGCGATCGACCTCGGCCGCCCGCGCGGCGACATCAGGTTCGACGACGTCACCTTCCGCTACGGCCGTCCCACCGGCGGCGTCCACGGCCTCAGCTTCCACGTGAAGCCCGGCGAGAAGGTCGGCCTCGTCGGCCGTTCGGGCGCCGGCAAGTCCACCGCCGTCGCGCTGCTCCTCAGGCTCTACGACATCGACAGCGGCGCCATCACCATCGACGGTCACAACATCGCCGACCTCACGCAGGACAGCCTCCGGCAGGCGGTGGGCACGGTCACGCAGGAGACTGCGGTCTTCAATCGATCCGCGCTCGCCAATATCCGCTATGGCGATCCGGATGCCACGGAGGAGGAGGCGCACGCCGCGGCGCGCAGGGCTCGTGCGCACGACTTCATCGCCCACCTTGCCGATGCGCGCGGCCGGACCGGCTACGCCGCCCACCTCGGCGAGCGTGGCGTCAAGCTTTCCGGCGGGCAGCGGCAGCGGATCGCGCTCGCCCGCGCCATCCTGAAGGATGCGCCGATCCTCATCCTCGACGAGGCGACCTCGGCGCTGGACTCCGAAGTGGAGGCCGAGATCCAGGAAGCGCTCGACGAGGTGATGAAGGGAAAGACCGTGGTCGCCATCGCGCACCGCCTCTCGACCATCGCCGCGATGGACAAGATCATCGTGATTGACGAGGGACGCGTGATCGAGGAAGGCCCGCATGCGGCACTTTTGGCACGCGGCGGCGTTTATGCTGATCTGTGGTCGCGCCAGTCGGGTGGTTTCCTGCCGGCCGAGGCTGCCGAGTAGGCGTTTTGCCTTCGATCTGAAATTGCGGCAGACGACCGCTCCCCGGCATCTTTGAGCCAAACGCGAGCCACAGGCTCCTTGATGGGTGACGAATGGACGAACAAGCGCCCGCAGCGCCCCAATCACCCGCCGCGGAGGAGGATGATTCGATCCTCATCAAGGCAGGGCCGCGCTGGGCGATCATCGGCATCTTCCTGATCATGCTGGTGGGTGCGCTGGGCTTCGCCCGGCCCTTCCTCGTCCCGGTCGTGCTTGCCTTCCTGCTCACGCTGGTGTTCAGCCCGGTCCGCCGCCTGCTCGACAGGCGGCTTCCCTCCGTCATCTCCGCCTTCCTCATCGTCGGCACGCTGCTTCTGGTGTTCGCGGGCGGCGTGGTGCTCCTCGCCAATCCGGTCGCGACCTGGATCGACGATGCGCCGCAGCTCGCCAGCAAGATCGAATCCAAGCTGAAGAGCCTGCGCGGGGCGGCGGAAACCGTGGTGGAGGCCGGCGCCAAGATCTCCGAGATCGCGAGCGGCGGAGGGCCGGACGCTACGCCCGGCGACACCGTGGTGGTCCAGCAGCAGGACGACACGCTCGTGTCCTCGCTGGCGCTCCTCGCGCCCGCCGTCGTCGCACAGCTCGCGTTCGTGCTGGTGCTGCTCTTCTTCCTGCTGTCGTCCGGCGACATGATCTACGAGAAGATCGTCCACGTGATGCCGACGTTCCGCGACAAGCGTCACGCGATCCGCATCGCCTACGACATCGAGCGCAAGCTCTCGACGTACCTGTCCACCATCACCGCCATCAATCTGGTGCTCGGCATCGCGATCGGCTGCACGATGTGGGCGCTCGGGATGCCCAACCCGGCGCTTTTCGGCGTGATCGGCTTCGCCTTCAACTTCGTGCCTTACGTGGGCGCGTTCGCGGGCGCGGGGATCGCGGTCGCCGTCGCGCTGGTCAGCCTCGACCAGCTTAGCGAGGCGGCGTTCGCCGGGGCGTCCTACCTCGTGCTCACCACGCTCTTCGGGCAGTTCATCTCGCCCTATTTCGTCAGCCGGCAGCTTAGGCTCAACACGGTGGTGGTGTTCCTGTCGGTCGCGATGTGCGCCTGGCTGTGGTCGGTCGTCGGGATGCTGATCGCGACGCCGCTCCTCGTCACCATCCGCGTCTTCTGCGAGCACATCCCGCCGCTGGAGAACGTCGGCAGCTTCCTCTCCGCCCGCGGCGCGGAAGTCGCCACGGACGAAGAGGACGAGACCTGACGCTCAGACGTCGACGACCGGTTCGAACCCGCCGAAGATCATCCGCTCGCCTTCGAACGGCATCGGGTTGGTGCGGGGATCGAACTCGTCGGCATCCATCATTTTACCCATCGCAGCCGACGCGGTGGGCTCGTCCGGCCAGACGACCCAGGAGAACACCACCGTCTCGTCAAGCTCGAGGAGGACGGCGGACTTCATCGAGTTGGTCTTGCCGTCCGGCACGTCGGTGCCCCACGTTTCCATCACATGGAGCGCGCCTTCCTTCTTCAGCCATTCGGCGGCAACGGCGGCGTAACGGGTGAACGCTTCCTTGTTGGCAGTCTTCACCGGAATGAGAAACCCCTGCACGTAGCTCATGCCGCGGCCTTCATCGTCCCGGCGAGCGCCTCGAGCTGGCGGGCAGCCATCGTCCAACCTGCCTCGAAACCCATCTCGGCGTGCGTGTCGCGGTCGGCCTTCGTCCAGTGGCGCACGTGCGCGCGGTAGAGCGTGCCGCCGCCCGGCGCGTCGTCGAATTCGAGGTCCATGATGAGCGCTGGGCTCTTCAGCATCCCGCCGCAGGCCTCGCCCACGCTGCTGCTGATGATGCGCCGCTCCGGCTCCAGCGCGACGTAGGTCCACATCGCAGGAATGCGCATCCCGTCCGGCCCTGCCATCTCGACGCGGCCGACGCCGCCGAGCTTCAGGTCGATCTCCGCCACCGGCACGGTGAAGGGGGCAGGGGCGAACCACTCCTTCATGAGGTCGGCGTCGGTCCAGCCGCGCCAGACGAAAGCGCGGTCCGCCTTGAGGGTGAGTTCGAGAACGAGGTCGCGGTCCGGGTCGAAATCATCGAGAGGGGCCATGTGCGGCACTCCATTGACGGTTGAAGAGTGAGGCGACGTACCGGCCGAGGTGGTCGACGCTTTCGGCGGCGACCTCCGTGTCCGCGGCCGCCTTGGCGAGGATGAACGAGCCCTGCAGCACCGCCTGGATGTGGCGCGACAGGCTGCTCGCGGTGAAGTCGGCATTGCCGCCGGCCGCCGCGAGGGCGGCCTCGATGTCCGCGTCGAGCGTGGCGGCATGATCGAAGATTGCGGTGGCGCAGGCCGAGCGCAGGCCGTCGGAGGCGAACGCCTCCTGCACCAGGGTGCCGGCGTAGCAGGCGATCTCGGCGATCGGCCCGGCGAGGATCTGCCGCCGGAACGCGATGTAGGCGAGGACGCGGTCCGCCGGGTCTTCCGGCTCGTGGTACGGCGCGTTGCGGAAGAGGGCGCCGGTGGTCGTGCCCCAGTGCTCTGCCGCTGCCGCGCCCAGTGCGTCCTTGCTCTCGAAATGGTGGAAGAACGCGCCCTTGGTGACGCCGGCGGCCGCGCAGAGTTCGGCGACGGAGGTGGCGGCGAAGCCCTTCTGCCGGACGATGGCGATTGCGCCGTCGAGGAGGCGCGTTCGCGCGCTTCTGGGCTGTGAGTAGCGGGGCGATTGCTGGTTCATTCCGCACCATACCGACCGGTTGGTTTGGGTGCAAGTGCAAACTTTCGGGTATCGTTCAGTCGCGATTCAGTCATGCGGCGGGACGGGCTTTGCCGTAGCTGTTAAAACTTGTATATGAGCCTGCCGCGCGACAGGCCCGGACAAGGCCACTCGCGCGCCGAGCCTCCGCATTCTTGGATCAACGGACGCTCGAGCCGCAGGTTTCTTGCCAAAGGGAACCGGCGACCCGAACAGAGGACGTGCCCGCATCGACGGGCAAAGAGGGAGCATGACGATGACAAAGGTGACGCTTATTCCGTCCCCGGCCGAACGGCCGAACATCGCCACCCCCACCCGTGCGCCCCGCATGGCGCCGACCGAGGGTCTGTACCGCGCCGACAAGGAGCACGATGCCTGCGGCGTCGGCTTCATCGCGGACATTCACAACCGGCCGACGCACGCAATCGTGGAGCAGGGGCTCCAGATCCTCGTCAACCTCACGCACCGCGGTGCCGTGGGTGCCGACCCCGAAATGGGCGACGGCGCGGGGATGCTCACCCAGCTTCCCGACGCGCTGTTCCGCGCCGAGGCCGAGCGGCTCGGCTTCACCCTTCCGTCCGTCGGCAACTACGCCGTCGGCATGGTGTTCATCCCGCCCTCGCGCGAGGAGGAGCTGAAGGCCGTCGTCGAGAAGGTGTGCCGCGCGGAAGGCAACAACTTCCTCGGCTGGCGCGCGGTCCCGGTCGATTCCACCGCCATCCCGCCGTCGGTCCAGGCCTCCGAGCCCAAGATCTGGCAGTTTTTCATCGGCTGCGGCGCTGACATCTGCGACCCCGAGACCTTCGAGCGGCGCCTGTTCATCACCCGCAAGGTGATCTCGAACACCGTGTTCGACGGGCGGCCCCCGGCCGAGGTCGGCTTCGTGATCTGCTCGCTGTCGTGCCGCACGGTGGTCTACAAGGGCATGTTCCTCGCCCACCAGCTCGGCGCCTACTACGAGGACCTTCGCGACGAGCGCTACGTCTCGGCGCTGTCCCTCGTGCACCAGCGCTTCTCCACCAACACGTTCCCCTCCTGGGGGCTCGCGCACCCGTACCGGATGGTCGCCCACAACGGCGAGATCAACACGCTGCGCGGCAACGTGAACTGGATGGCAGCGCGCCAGGCGACCGCGTCCTCCTCGCTCTACGGCGAGGAGATCGAGAAGCTGTGGCCGATCTCCTATGAAGGCCAGTCCGACACCGCCTGCTTCGACAATGCGCTCGAGTTCCTCGTGCAGGGCGGCTACTCGCTGACCCACGCGATGGCGATGCTCGTGCCCGAGGCCTGGGCCGGCAACCCGCTGATGGGCGAGAAGCGCCGCGCCTTCTACGAGTATCACGCCGCCCTGATGGAGCCGTGGGACGGCCCCGCCGCGATCGTCTTCACCGACGGGCGCCAGATCGGCGCGACGCTCGACCGCAACGGCCTGCGCCCCGCGCGCTACTGCGTGACCCGCGACGGGCTCGTCGTCATGGGCTCGGAGGCTGGCGTCCTGCCGATCGACGAGGACCGGATCGAGAAGAAGTGGCGCCTGCAGCCGGGCAAGATGCTGCTGATCGACCTCGAGGAGCACCGCATCGTCTCCGACGAGGAGATCAAGCGCAGCCTCTCCACCCAGTATCCCTACCGCGCCTGGCTGAACGAGACGCAGATCGTGCTGGAGGACCAGCCCTCGGTCCGCGCCCGCGCGCCCCGCACCAACGAATCGCTGCTCGATCGCCAGCAGGCGTTCGGCTACAGCCAGGAAGACCTCAAGCTCCTGATGTCGCCGATGGCGATCACCGGGCAGGAGGCGCTCGGCTCCATGGGCACCGACACGCCGCTCTCGGTGCTGTCGGACCGCTCCAAGGTGCTCTACACCTACTTCAAGCAGAACTTCGCGCAGGTCACGAACCCGCCGATCGACCCGATCCGCGAAGAGCTGGTCATGTCGCTCGTGTCGTTCATCGGCCCGCGCCCGAACCTCTTCGACATCGAGGGCCTGCAGGACCGCAAGCGGCTCGAGGTGCGCCAGCCGATCCTCACCAACGAGGACCTGGAGAAGATCCGGGAAATCGGCGACATCGGCGACAACCACTTCCACACCATCACCCTCGACATCACCTACGCCGCCGAGCGCGGCGCCGAGGGGATGGAGACGATGATCGAGCGCCTGTGCGAGCGTGCCGAGAAGGCCGTGCTCGACGGGTTCAACATCATCATCCTGTCGGACCGGCTGATCTCCCGTTCGCGCATCGCGATCCCCGCGCTGCTGGCGACCGCCGGCGTCCACCACCACCTCATCCGCAAGGGCCTGCGCACCTCCGTCGGCCTCGTGGTCGAGTCCGGCGAGCCGCGTGAAGTGCACCACTTCGCGGTGCTCGCGGGCTATGGCGCCGAGGCGATCAACCCGTATCTGGCGTTCGAGACGCTGGTGGAGATCCACGACACCTTCCCGGAGGAGGTGGACGACAAGGAAGTCGTCACGCGCTACATCAAGTCGATCGACAAGGGCCTCCTCAAGGTCATGTCGAAGATGGGCATCTCGACCTACCAGTCCTATTGCGGCGCGCAGATCTTCGACGCCGTGGGCCTGTCGTCCGAGTTCGTCGACAAGTTCTTCTTCGGCACCGCGACCATGATCGAGGGCGTCGGCCTTGCCGAGGTCGCCGAGGAGACCGTGCGGCGCCACACCATCGCCTTCTCCGACGACGTGATCCTCGCCGGCGGCCTCGAAGTCGGCGGCGAGTACGCCTTCCGCACCCGCGGCGAGCACCACTTCTGGCAGGCCGACACGGTGGCGCAGCTCCAGCACGCCGTCCGCCTCAACGATGCCGACCAAGTACGAAGACTACTCGCGCATGGTGAACGAGGAATCGGGCCGCTACTCGGTCCGCGGCCTCTTCCGCATCAAGGACGCCGAGGAGATGGGCCGCGCGCCCGTTCCCATCGACGAGGTCGAGCCCGCTGCGGAGATCGTGAAGCGCTTCGTCACCGGCGCGATGAGCCTCGGCGCGATCTCCAAGGAGGCGCACGAGACGCTGGCGCTGGCGATGAACAAGATCGGCGGCAAGTCCAACACGGGCGAGGGCGGCGAGGATCCCGGCCGCTTCCGCGTCCTTCCGGGCGGCGCGTCCAAGCGTTCGGCGATCAAGCAGGTCGCGTCGGGCCGCTTCGGCGTGACGACGGAGTATCTCGTCAACGCCGACCAGATCCAGATCAAGATGGCCCAGGGCGCCAAGCCCGGCGAGGGCGGCCAGCTGCCCGGCCACAAGGTGGACGCGGTGATCGCGCGCCTGCGCCACTCAACGCAGGGCGTCGGCCTCATCTCGCCGCCGCCGCACCACGACATCTACTCGATCGAAGACCTTGCGCAGCTGATCTTCGACCTCAAGAACGTCAACCCGGCGGCCGCGATCTCGGTGAAGCTGGTGTCGGAGGTCGGCGTCGGCACGGTGGCGGCGGGCGTCGCGAAGGCACGCGCCGACCACATCACGATCGCTGGCTACGATGGCGGCACCGGCGCATCGCCGCTCACCTCCATCAAGCACGCCGGCTCGCCGTGGGAGATGGGGCTTGCCGAGACGCACCAGACGCTGGTCGCCAACGGCCTGCGCTCGCGCGTTGCCGTGCAGGTCGACGGCGGGCTGCGCACCGGGCGTGACGTGTTCATCGGCGCGCTGCTGGGTGCCGACGAGTTCGGCTTCTCCACCGCGCCGCTGATCGCGACCGGCTGCATCATGATGAGGAAGTGCCACCTCAACACCTGCCCGGTGGGTGTGGCGACGCAGGACCCCGTGCTGCGCCGCCGCTTCAAGGGCCTGCCCGAGCACGTGATCAACTTCATGTTCTTCGTGGCCGAGGAGGTGCGCCAGTACCTCGCCGCCGCAGGCTTCCGCTCGCTCTCGGACGCGACGGGCATGGTCGACGTCCTCGACCAGAGCCGCCTCGTCGACCACTACAAGGCGCGCGGCCTCGACTTCCGCAAGATCTTCGTGGCGTCCGACGCGCCGCGGGACGAGCAGCGCCACACCGAGCTGCAGAAGCACCCGATCGACACCGTGCTCGACCGGGAGCTGATCGCCCGCGCCCGCCCGGCGATCGAGGACGAGGAGCCCGTCACCATCGACATGGCGATCAACTCGGTCGACCGCACGGCCGGCGCCATGCTGTCGGGCGAAGTCGCCAAGGTGCACGGCATGGAAGGCCTGCCGGACGGGACCATCAACGTGAACCTCACGGGCACCGCCGGCCAGTCGTTCGGCGCGTGGCTTGCCCACGGCATCACGCTGAACCTCACCGGCGACGCCAACGACTATGTCGGCAAGGGCCTGTGCGGCGGCCGGATCGTGGTGAAGCCGCGGCCGGACACGTCCATCGTGCCGTCGGACTCGATCATCGTCGGCAACACCGTGATGTACGGCGCGATCTCGGGAGAGTGCTACTTCTCGGGCGTCGCGGGCGAGCGGTTCGCCGTGCGCAACTCCGGCGCCATCGCGGTGGTGGAAGGCTGCGGCGACCACGGCTGCGAGTACATGACCGGCGGCATCGTGCTGGTCATCGGCCAGACGGGGCGCAACTTCGCGGCCGGCATGTCCGGCGGCGTCGCCTATGTGCTGGACGAGGCGGGCGACTTCGCACGCCGCTGCAACCTTGCGATGGTCGAGCTGGAGCCGGTCGCCGGAGGAGGACATGCTGCTGGAGCGTCTCCACCACCACGGCGGCGACCTCGAAACCAAGGGCCGTGTCGACATCACCGACGACATGAACCACCACGACGACGACCGCATCCGCGCGCTGATCACCGCCCACATCAAGTGGACCGGCTCCGCCCGCGGCCAGATGATCCTCGACAACTGGGAGGAGTACCGGCCCAAGTTCGTCAAGGTCATGCCGGTCGACTACCGCCGCGTGCTCGAAGAGATGGAGGCCCAGCGCCTCGGGGTGGCGGCGGAGTAATCCGCCGCACCTTCCGCGCCCGTCATGGCCGAATTCCTCCTCAAGAGCATCCTCATCGGCGCCGGCGCCACGCTGATCTTCGACATCTGGGTCCGCCTGGTGGCGGCGGTCGGCCTGCCCGGCGCCAACTGGACCATGGGCGGCCGCTGGTTCGCCTACATCCCGCGCGGCAAGCTGGTTCACGACGGCATCGCCAATTCGCCGTCGCTGCCGGGCGAGACCGCCATCGGCTGGACGATGCACTACGTCACCGGCATCGTCTTCGCCGCGGCGCTCCTCCTCATCTGGGGCGTGGAGTGGGCCGACGCGCCGACGCCGGGGCCGGCGATGATCGTCGGCATCACCACCATCCTCCTCGGCTGGTGCGTGATGAGCCCGTGCATGGGCGGCGGCATCGCGGCTCAGAAGCGGCCCGACCGCTGGACTGTCCGCGCCGTGCAGCTCTCCAACCACGTCGTCTTCGGCCTCGGCCTGTGGCTTACCGCGCTCGCGCTCGCCGCGCTCTGACACAAGCGTGAACTACCGCCACATCTACCACGCCGGCAATTTCGCCGACGTCCTGAAGCACGCCGTCCTCGCGCGCCTCGTCGACTACCTCTGCCGCAAGCCGAAGCCCTTCCGCGTGATCGACACCCACGCCGGCCTCGGCCTCTACGACCTCTCCGCTGACGAGGCCCAGCGCACCGGCGAGTGGCGCGACGGCATCGGCCGCCTTCTCGGCGCCGACCTGCCTGCGGACGCCTCCGCGCTGCTGGCGCCCTACCTGGATGCTGTGCAGGCGTTCAACGCGCCCGGCGAACTCACCGCCTATCCGGGCTCGCCGGCGCTCCTGCGTCAGCTGATGCGGCCGGTGGACCGGCTGTCGGCGATCGAGCTTCATCCCGACGACCATGCCGTGCTGGCGGACTTCTTCGCCGGCGACCATCAGGTGCGGGTGACGCGGCTCGACGGCTGGCTGGCGCTGAAGGGCCACCTGCCGCCCAAGGAGCGGCGCGGGCTGGTGCTGGTCGACCCGCCGTTCGAGCAGCCGGGCGAGTACACGCGCCTCGCGGACGGTCTCGCCCTCGGCCACCGCCGCTTTGCCGGCGGCACATTCTGCCTCTGGTATCCGCGCAAGTACGGCGCCCCGATCACCGCCTTCCACATGGCGCTCGCCGCCACGAAGATCCCCAACATCCTGTGCGTGGAGATGGACGTGCGGCAGGGCGAGACCGGGCTCGAAGGCTCCGGCCTCGTCATCGTCAACCCGCCCTACACGCTGGAGGCCGAGCTTGAGGTGCTGCTGCCGCCGCTGACGGTGCTTCTGGCGCAGGACGGCAGCGCGTCGCACAAGCTGTTCTGGCTCGCCCGCGAGGCCTGACGGTTCAGGCGCCGGTCTCCACCGCGATCCGCACCAGATCGACCCGCTCGACCACCCACACCACCGACACTGCGATCGCGACCGCAGCCGCGCCATAGCGCGCCCAGTTGTCGAGCCGCCCGCTGACGCGGTGGAGGAGGGCGAGAAGCAGGAACGCCGGGATCACGATCATCAGCTGCCCGATTTCCACGCCGAGGTTGAAGGAGAGCAGCGCCGGAATGAGGTTGGGCGCATCCGGCCCCAGGATGTCGTGCAGCACGAACGAGAAGCCGAAGCCGTGGAGGAGGCCGAACGCCCCGGTAATCAGCACCATGTGCCGCTGCCGCCCCGGCCTCAGCGCCAGCACGGCGACGAAGATGATCGACAGCGCGATCGCCGTCTCGATGGCGGGCGTGAACCATGGCGCTGCCGGCACGAAGCCGAGGAAGCCCGCAATCAGCGTCACCGAATGGCCGATGGTGAAGCCCGTCACCTCCCAAAGGAGGACGCTGACGGATCTCGCGGCCGCCACGAGGCAGAGGACGAACAGGACATGGTCCGGCCCCTCCAGGATGTGGTGGATGCCCTGGATCACGAACGTCTTCACCGCCGCTGGAAGCGAGCGGTTGAGCACCACCGGCGTCTCCAGCGGGCCGGGCACGGTGAGGATGCGCGCCGTCCCGTCGTCCAGCGTGTCGATGATGTGGTTGGAGACGCTGCTCCCTTCCGCGAGCGGGATCGGCGGCAGCGTGCTGGCGATGGAGAGGCTGCCCGCGCCGTCGACATTGTCGAGGAGGATTTCCACGTCCACCATCGCTTCGCCGACGGGGATGGTACCGGCGGGCTCGGCCTCGGCCATGCTTGCCGCGGCATCGGCATCGGCAGCGCTGGCGAAGGGCAGCACGTCGAGGTCGCGCTGCACCACGGCGCGGACAGGGGCGCCGTCCACCGCCCGCCCGTCCACGGCAAACGCGTAGCCGGAGGCGACGAACGCCGCGAATCCCTCGGGATCGGCGGCAATGGCGGCGGGGTCGAACAGCGCGGCGTTGGCCTCGCCGGTCGCGGCATCGAGGAAGGGGGCCACCAGCGGTGCGGTGGTGTCGTCGCCGTGCGCGGCGAGGGCACCGGCATAGAGGAGCGGGCCGGAAATCCGCATGTAGAGGCGGATCGCGCTGTCCTCCCGCGCGATCACGATCACCCGCTTTCCGGCCGAAAGGTCGAAGTGCGCCCGCGCGGTGGCAGGGAGAAGCAGCGCCATCACGAGAGCGAGGATCGCGATGATGGGTCCGGGATGCCGGCGTTGCATGGGGGTCGTCCTCGCTGTTCCACGCCCGGCATAGCAGAGCCGGAACGGTGTTTTCATGGCGCCTTCCGGTTATTCACCGGCCGGCATCCTGCCCGCTGGACTGGCGCCTCGACAGCGCCGGCTGCGTGATATATCAAGGCGCCATCCAGCGAAGGGAATCCGGCACGCGATGAACGCGGACGCGCAGGACGGCAGAGAACCGATGTTGATGCGCCCCGATGCGGCCGCGCGCGGTTCGCTGCGCGATCATGTGCGCCAGTCGCTGCGCATGGCGATCATCGCGGGGCGGTTCGCACCGGGCACGCGGCTCAACGAACGGGCCCTCGCGGAGGATCTCGGCGTCTCCACAACGCCCCTCAAGGAGGCGCTGCGCCAGCTCGAGGCTGAGGGGTTGATCGAGGTCGAGCCCCGCAAGGGCCTCGTCGTGCGCTTTGACAAGGCGTTCGCGCAGGAGATGATCCTTGCCCGCGCCGCACTGGAGGCCCCCATCGCAGCGCTGTGCGCGGAGCGGATCGACGCCGAGGGCCGCGACAGGCTGAACGCCACCGTCCGCCTGATGCAGGAGGCGACGGCCGCGACGGACGTCGAGCGCCTCATCGTCCTCAACGAGGCGTTCCACGGCGAGATCCACCGCATCTCCGGCAGCCGCCATCTGGTGCGCATGGTCGCCCAGCAGCAATTCTACGACGACAGCGCCCGCCGCGTGATCCACCGGCAGGCGGCCGACAGCGCCAGGGCGCTGGATGAGCACCGCGCCATCTGCGAGGCGATCCTCGCCGGCGACGCCGCCACCGCGTCCGACGCCATGCACAGCCACGTCCGCCGCTCCGGCGACCTCTACATGACCTCCGTCTTCACAGAAAAAGGGGCAGTCCGTGCCTGCGATTGAGAACCTCTCCCAGATCTCCGGCGTCCCCGTGACGGTCTACGATGCCGACGGCAACGTGGACGGCAAGCGCTCCGGCGCCATCGCCGCGCAGATCGCAAACGCCGGCGTGAAGAACGTGATCGCCGCCGGCAACACGGGCGAATATTTCTCGCTGTCGGCCGACGAGATCCGCATCCTCCACGCCGCCGTCCCCGAGGCGGTTGACGGCAAGGCGCTGGTGACGGCCGCCGTCGGCCGCGCACTGGTCGAGGCGAAGGCGAGCGCCCGTGCCGCGATCGCCGACGGGGCAGGGGCGATCATGGTCCACTGGCCGACCGACCCCTTCGCCGGCCCCGCCGACAAGATCGACTACTTCCTCGAGATCGCCGAGCACGTCACCGTTCCCGTGGTCGCGTACCTGCGGTCAGACGAGCCCGGCCTTGCCAACATGATCCGCCTCGCCGAGCACCCCAACATCGCGGCCATCAAGTACGCCAACGCCAACATGATGATGCTGGCCGACGTGATCCGCGCGACGAAGCACTGCGACACACTGTGGGTCTGCGGCCTCGCCGAAGGCTGGGCACCGCCGATGTACGCGCTGGGCGCGAAGGGCTTCACCTCCGGCCTCGTCAACGTCTTCCCCGAGCTTTCGCTGCGCATCTTCGCGGCGCTGGAGGCGGGCGACTACGCGAGCGCCCGCGCCGACATCGACGAGGTGGTCGACTTCGAGAAGCTGCGCACCCTCTACAACAACGGCGCCAACGTGACCGTTGTGAAGGAAGCGCTCGAAATCCTTGGCCAGCCCGCCGGCCCCGTCCGCCTGCCGGGCGTGCCGCGCCTGAAGCCCGACGAGCGCAAGCGGCTGGAGGATCTGGTCGCGCGCATCCGGGGCCTTGCCGAAGCGGCGTAAGACACTGGGGCATCCGCCGCGCCCCAAACTGCTGCTAGAGTGACGCATTCGCGGGAAAACCCGCACCCCGGAACCGCTGGACGAAAATGACCGACAAGAAGAAAAGCTACGAGGAACTGCGCTCCGCCCGATGGATGGCCCCCGACGACCTGCGCTCCTTCGGCCACCGCTCGCGCACCATGCAGATGGGCTACGGACCGGAGGACTGGGAGGGCAAGCCTGTCATCGCGATCATCAACACGTGGTCCGAGGCGCAGCCCTGCCACATGCATTTTCGCGATCGCGCGGAGTGGGTGAAGCGGGGCATCCTCCAGGCCGGCGGCTTCCCGATGGAGCTTCCGGCGCTCTCCCTGTCGGAGAGCTACGTCAAGCCGACGACGATGCTCTACCGCAACATGCTGGCGATGGAGACCGAGGAGCTCCTGCGCTCCCACCCGGCGGACGGCGCCGTCCTGATGGGCGGCTGCGACAAGACCACGCCGGGTCTCGTCATGGGCGCCACGTCGATGAACTTGCCCTTCCTCTTCATGCCCGCGGGCCCGATGCTGCGCGGCAACTACGCCGGCCAGACGCTGGGTTCGGGCACCGACGCCTGGAAGTTCTGGGACGACCGCCGCGAGGGCCTGATCGGCAAGGAAGAGTGGACCGGCGTCGAGGGCGGCATCGCCCGCTCGTACGGCCACTGCATGACCATGGGCACCGCCTCGACCATGACGGCAATCGCCGAAGGGCTCGGCCTCACGCTGCCCGGCGCGTCGTCGATCCCGGCGGCTGACGCCAACCACCAGCGCATGGCCGCCGCCTGCGGCCGCCGCGCGGTCGAGATGGTGTGGGAAGACCTCACGCCCGACCGGATCATCACCCCGGCGTCCGTGCGCAACGCGGTCGTCGTCGCGATGGCGACGGGCTGCTCCACCAACGCCATCATCCACCTCATCGCCATGGCTCGCCGGGCCGGCGTCCCGCTGGAGCTCGACGATCTCGACCGGATCGGCCACGAGGTGCCGGTGATCGCCAACGTCCGCCCCTCCGGCAAGGGCTACCTGATGGAGGACTTCTTCTACGCCGGCGGCCTCCGCGCCCTGATGAACCAGCTCGGCGACAACCTCGACCGCTCGGCCATCACCGTCACCGGCAAGCCGCTGGGCGACGGGCTCGAAGGCGCCAAGGTCTACAACGACGACGTCATCCGCCCGCTGTCCAACCCCGTCTACCACGAGGGTTCGCTGGCGGTCCTCAAGGGCAACCTCGCGCCCGACGGCGCGGTCATCAAGCCGGCCGCCTGCGACCCGAAGTTCCGCGTCCACAAGGGCCCGGCGCTGATCGCCGACAGCTACGACGAGCTCACCAAGATCGTCTCCGACCCCGACTATCCGATGACGCCCGACACCGTCCTCGTCCTGCGCAACGCCGGCCCGCAAGGGGGGCCGGGGATGCCCGAATGGGGGATGCTCCCCGTGCCGCAGGCGCTGATCAAGCAGGGCCACCGCGACATGGTGCGCCTGTCGGACGCGCGCATGTCCGGCACCTCCTATGGCGCCTGCATCCTCCACGTCGCGCCGGAAGCCTACGTCGGCGGCCCGCTCGCGCTTCTCAGGAATGGCGACATCATCGAGCTCGACGTGCCCAACCGCACGCTCAACATGGCCGTCTCCGACGAGGAACTGGCGGCGCGGCGTGCGGCGTGGGTGCCGCCCGAGCCCCGCTACGGCCGCGGCTACGGCGTGATGTTCTCCAAGCACATCCAGCAGGCCAACGACGGCTGCGACTTCGACTTTTTGACGAAGGATTTCGGCGCCCCTGTGCCCGAGCCCGAAATTCACTGACCCGCATTGAGGGCGGCGCGCGGTGGCATCCGGTCCATCATGGCGGCGAGGGTCGCCGGCCGTGCCGGACGCGTCAACGGCTGCGCCGTCCTCCACTGGCGTTCCGGCCCTTCGGGTGACCCGTCCGGCACGGCCGGCGATGCGGTTCGCATGACGGCTCCGGAGGAACGACCGGGGGAACGTGACGAAGCCCGACTCTCCAGAGGAACTGGGAGGGTGCGGGGCGGGCGGTACGAGCCCCCAACTTGAGGACTAAATATTATGAACGTGATGGCGAACCCCGAGCGCGAGCGGCTCATTCCGGCGAACCCGGTGCAGGCGGGTCTCGCCGCCGGTCCGGCAACGCGCGATCGCATCGCGAGCGTCAAGCTTTCCCTCGCGGCGCTGCCGCTGCCGAACCCGATCTCGGACGCAAAGGTGCTGACCGGCCGTCAGAAGCCGCTCACCGAGGTCGCGATGCTGTTCGCCGAGATCACCTCGGAGGAGGGGCTCGTCGGCCTCGGCTTCTCGTACTCCAAGCGCGCAGGCGGCCCCGGCCTCTTCGCCCACGCGAAGGAGATCTGCGACAACCTCATCGGCGAGGACCCGAACGACACCGCGCGCCTCCACGAAAAGCTGTGCTGGGCCGGCGCCTCCGTCGGCCGCTCCGGCATCGCGATCCAGTCGATCGCCGCCATGGACATCGCGCTGTGGGACATGAAGGCAAAGCGCGCGAACCTGCCGCTGGCAAAGCTGCTGGGCGCCTACCGGGACGGCGTGCGCTGCTACAACACCTCGTCGGGCTTCCTGTCCTCGCCCATCGACGAGGTGAAGGAGAAGATCGACATCGCGCTCGGCAAGGGCATCGAAGGCATCAAGATCAAGGTCGGCCAGCCCGACCCGATGATCGACATCGAGCGGCTCGAAGCCGTCCGCGCCCACATCGGCGGCTCGCGCCCGCTGATGATCGACGCCAACCAGCAGTGGGACCGCGTCACCGCGCTCCGGTTCGGCCGCATCGTCGAGCCGCTGAACCTGGAATGGATCGAGGAGCCGCTCGACGCCTACGACGCACAGGGCCACGCCGACCTCGCGCGTGAGCTCGCCACCCCCATCGCCACCGGCGAGATGCTGGCGTCTGCCGCCGAACACGCCGAACTCATCCGCCTGGGCAGCGTCGACTTCATCCAGCCTGACGCGCCGCGCGTCGGCGGCATCACGCCGTTCCTCAAGATCTGCGCGCTGGCGAGCGAGAAGCGGATGCGCCTCGCGCCCCACTTCGCGATGGAGATCCACCTCCACCTCGCCGCAGCCTACCCGCACGAGCCGTGGGTGGAGCACTTCGAGTGGCTGGAGCCGATGTTCAACGAGCGGCTCGACATCCGGGATGGCCGCATGTGGGTGCCTGACCGCCCCGGCCTCGGCCTCACCCTCTCCGACCAGGCGCGCGGCTGGACCAGCGCCACCCACGAAGCCAAGAAATAGAATCCAGCGTAAGGGAGTAACGCCATGAGCCTGGTCCTCGAACCTCAGACCCGCGCCAACACGCCTGTGATCCGCCTCGACCCGGCGGACAACGTGGTCGTCGCCCGCGAGGAGATCGCAGAAGGCACCGCGATCCCGTCCGAAGAGGTGACGACGCGGGCGCGCATCCCGCTCGGCCACAAGATCGCGACGCGCCCGATCGCGAAGGGCGAGGCGATCCTGAAGTACGCCACCGTCATCGGCTTCGCCGGCGAGGACTTGTCGCCCGGCGACTATCTCCACACCCACAACGTCCTCAACGGCGCGGTGGCGAAGGACTACCGGTACGCAGAGGACTACCGCCCCGCCGAGCTGCTGCCGGAAGCCGAGCGCGCCACCTTCATGGGCTATGCCCGTGAGGACGGCCGCGTCGGCACGCGCAACGTCATCGGCCTCTTCGTCACCGTCAACTGCTCGGCGACGGTCGCCCGCAAGGCCGCCGCCTACTTCGACGCCGACCGGCTGGAGCCTTACGAGAACGTCGACGCCGTTGTGCCCTTCATCCACGAGCAGGGCTGCGGGATGGAGCTCACCGGCGAGCCGATGGACCTCCTCCGCCGCACCCTCGGCGGCTACATCCGCCATCCCAACATGGCCGGCGCCGTGGTCCTGTCGCTGGGCTGCGAGCGCAACAACCTGAAGAAGTTCTTCGACGAGCAGAGCCTGTCGGCGGGCAAGATGCTCCACACCGTCACCATGCAGGAGGTGGGGGGCACCGCCGCCGCCATCGAGCGCGCCAAGGCCGCCGTGAAAGACATGCTGGTGGAGGCCAACAAGGCGCGCCGCACGCCACAGTCGGCCCGCCACATCAAGGTCGGCCTCCAGTGCGGCGGGTCGGACGGGTTCTCCAGCCTCTCCGCCAACCCTGCGCTGGGCAAGGCGGTGGACATTCTCGTGCGCCACGGCGGCACGGCCATCCTCTCCGAAACGCCGGAACTCTACGGCGTCGAGCACACGCTGACCGCCCGCGCGCGCGACGAGACGGTCGGCAAGAAGCTGATCGAGCGGGTCGACTGGTGGCTGGAGTACACCAAGGGCCGCGACACGCAGATCAACGGGGTCGTCTCGCCGGGCAACCAGGACGGCGGCATCGCCAACATCATCGAGAAGGCGCTGGGCGGGGCAAAGAAGGGCGGCTCCACGGGCGTCGAGGCCGTCTACGAATACGCCGAGCCGGTGGACGCGCAGGGCCTCGTCATCATGGACACGCCGGGCTTCGACCCCGTGTCGGCGACGGGCCAGATCGCGGGCGGCGCCAACCTCATCTGCTTCACGACCGGGCGCGGCTCCTGCTTCGGCTCCTATCCGGCGCCGACCATCAAGCTTGCCACCAACACTCCCATGTACCGCCGGATGGAAGGCGACATGGACATCAATTGCGGCCCGGTGGTCGACGGCCAGAAGACGCTCGACGAGATGGGCGAGGAGATCTTCGCCAAGATCCTCGCCGTCGCCTCCGGCGAGCGCTCCAAAAGCGAACTTATGGGCGTCGGCGAGGAGGAGTTCGCACCGTGGCCCATCGGCGTCACCGGGTGACGCCTAGGGAAAGCCGTCGCGGGGTGACGCCGATGGAAAGCCCCGTCACGGGCTGATACCGACAGCGCAGTTGCGCTGCGGTGCGGGGGCGACGCGTCAGTTGCCCTCGCTGCGGTTCCCGATCATCCGCTCGAAGTCGGCGATCCGCGACGCCGTCACGGCGCACTCGCACGCCTCGTAGTAGATACCGGCGATCGAGCCGCCGTCCGCCGTCGCCTGCTCCGCGTCGCACGTCGCGTCGCGGAAGCTGATCCACGAATTCTGCGCCTTCTTCAGCGTCGCCTTGTCCGCCTCGGGGTCCTGGTTGCCGTCGTAGAGCGCCAGCACCTCGGGCCACAGCCGGTTGAGCTCGGCGTCGGCCCGCTCCGTCGCGGCCGCCGTGCACTCCATCATGTCGATGGTGGTGGCAGCGTCGGCGCAGTCGGCCGTGGTGTCGCACATGTCTGCCGCTGAGGCGCTTGCCGCGCCCGCCGCCAGAAGAAGTGCCGCAACGATTATCCGCATGAAAATCCTCCCTTTACTGTCCCAACGCCCCCGGACCCGATAGGCTCCGGTCAAAACACCGGAGGGCCGCCCATGCGCAACGATTTCGCCAGTTTCGACTTCGGCCTCGGCGAAGACCTCGACATGCTGCGCGACCAGGTCCGTGCGTTCTCGGCGGACAGGATCGCCCCGATCGCGGCCGACGTCGACCGCACGAACGAATTTCCGATCCACCTGTGGCCCGAAATGGGCGAACTCGGGCTCCACGGCATCACCGTGCCGGAGGAGGACGGCGGCGCCGGCCTCGGCTATCTCGCCCACTGCGTCGCGATGGAGGAGGTCTCCCGCGCGTCGGCCTCGGTCGGCCTCAGCTACGGTGCGCACTCCAATCTCTGCATCAACCAGATCGCCCGCAACGGCACGCCCGAGCAGCGCGCCCGCTACCTGCCGCGCCTCATCTCGGGCGAGGCCGTCGGCGCGCTCGCCATGAGCGAGCCCGGCGCCGGCTCCGATGTCGTCTCGATGAAGACCCGCGCCGAGAAAAAGGGCGACCGCTACGTCCTCAACGGCTCGAAGTTCTGGATCACCAACGGCCCCGTCGCCGAGACGCTGGTGGTCTACGCCAAGACGGACCCCGACGCCGGGCCGCGCGGCATCACCGCCTTCCTGATCGAGAAGGGTTTTGCCGGCTTCACCACCGCGCAGAAGCTCGACAAGCTCGGCATGCGCGGCTCCGACACCTGCGAGCTGGTGTTCGAGGACTGCGAGGTGCCGGAGGAGAACGTTCTTGGCGCGGTCGGCAAAGGCGTCAACGTCCTGATGTCAGGCCTCGACTATGAGCGCGTGGTGCTGGCGGCGGGTCCGCTCGGCATCATGCAGGCCGCGCTCGACGTGGTGCTCCCGTACGTCCACGAGCGAAAGCAGTTCGGCCAGCCCATCGGCTCGTTCCAGCTGATGCAGGGCAAGATTGCCGACATGTACGTGACGATGAACGCCTGCAAGGCTTATGTGTACGCCGTCGCCCGCGCGGCGGATCTCGGCCGCACCACACGCGAGGATGCCGCCGGCGCGATCCTCTATGCCGCCGAGAAAGCGACAATGGTGGCGCTCGACGCCATCCAGGCGCTGGGCGGTAACGGCTACATCAACGACTATCCCACCGGGCGGCTGTTGCGCGATGCGAAGCTATACGAAATCGGGGCGGGAACGAGCGAGATCAGGCGGATGTTGATCGGCCGGGAGCTGTTCGAAAAGACAGCATGAATGCGCGTGAACGAGTAGAGTGAGTTGGTGTCCAGTTTAATCCAGAACGTAGTCGAACCGCCGCCTGTCCCGAAACTGTATCCCCCGCCCATCCGGAGAATTCAGGTCTACCTCTCGGGCGTGAGAGAGCCGGTCAAGCAGCCGTTCACGTTGCATCCTGCATTCAACGGATGCATCGCCGACAGAAGCATGTCGCTGGAGGATCTGTTCGAATCAGCAGCCCGCCAGCCTCAGGGGCGGCGCTACCTGAAGAACAACACCCCGGAACAGCTGAGCCAGATGCTCAGGATCTACGTGGTGCCGGTGCTCAGGGTCTTCCAGAAGCATGAGATCGACGGCAATTTCGCGGTCTATCTCGGCGACGGCAGGCCATCCCCCGAGGCGCCGATCTTCTGCAAGGCGCGCAGATTGCCTGATCCGGGCTACGCGATTCCCTTTCCGATCAAATACGGTCGGCATTTCGGGCCGGTCGCCAAAGTCGACGGCATCGACATTCCCTTCCGCGAGAAGGACGACAGGCTGATCTGGCGGGGGGCAACCACCGGCCACTTCCCGCTGGACGGGGAAACCCGGCCCGGCGCCAGAGCCTACATTCCTTCGATCACCGCGAAGATGACCGGCAAGGACGTCGACATCGGGTTCAGCGAGATCACGCCGAACATCGACCCTGCGACCGCGCTGCGGATCGAGCCGTTCGTGAAAGACGGTCTCGATATGCGCGCGCACCTCAGGTCGAAGTACATCCTTTGTCTGGAAGGCAACGACGTCGCGACCAGCCTGAAGTGGATCCTGTACTCCAATTCGGTGCCGGTCATGCCGCATCCGGGTGTCGAATCCTGGGCGTGCGAAAGTCTCCTGCGACCGTTCACGCACTATGTCCCCGTGGCGGCTGACCTGTCGGACCTCGCGGACGTCCATGCCTGGTGCATCGCGAACGAAGAAAAATGCGAGAGGATTGCGCAGAACGGGAAGAGCTTCATGCAGGCGTTTCTCGATGAAGGCCTCGAAAACAGACTTCAGCGCAGGGTGGCGACCCTCTACAGTGAACGGGTGAAGCTGAATTGATAGAAGTTCAGGGTCGATCCTGCAGAAAGCGCGAGCGAGACCGTAAACCCATGCCCTCGACCTTCCAGCCAGTCACCCCGTCCGCAGCCGCAGCGGACATCGAGCGACCCGCGCCGGAAAAGCTCATCCACGGCGACCCCGTGTTCACGACATGGAACGTCGAGGAGCATGGCGACCTCTACTGCGGGATCTGGCGCGCGACCCCCGGCAAGTGGCGCATCGCCTACGAGGAATGGGAGTACTGCCACATCCTCGAGGGGCACTCCGTCATCGCGCAGGAAGGCGGCGAGGTGCGCACGGTAAAGGCGGGTGACAGCTTCATCCTGCGCCCCGGCTTCAAGGGCACGTGGGAGGTCATCGAGACCACCACCAAGGAATACGTGATCCGGCTTTGAGGCGCGGATTGCCGTCTGCGCAAGCCTTCCTCACGCCGGGCACAACTCTCCTGCGCTCCGTTGCGTCGCCCGACGCGCGGATATGGAGGGCGCAATCCAGCCTTCCGAACCCTGCGCGCCGCACTGCGTGAGAGCGATGGTCTGCGTCGGCGCTGGCGGGCTTGGCAGGGAGATCAGGCGGGCCGGGTGACGCTGAGCGCGCCGCGGATTTCGGCATAGAGGGGGATGTCGGTGCGCTGGCCCTCTGTCTCGTCGCCGAGGAGGAGAGTGAGGGCGTCCGCAATCTGTGCGAGATCGTTGATCGCCGCGCCACCGAAGTCGTGGATGGCGTAAAGGATTTCGGTACAAATCCGTTCTTTCAGGGCCAGCCGATCGTCCACAGCAACCTCCCATAACAGCTATCCACCAGATATTAACAATCTTAGGTTGTGTAAAGGCAGGATATCCTATTTGCGTCGTAATTCTGCCCGATTGTGGCGATGACGCCGCGTTATTGCCTCATTCCGGCCTGCCGAAGCGTGGAAACGCGCCCCCAATAGTTCAAAACAACATTTCCTGAACTGTGGCTTTGGGGAGAATAACCAGGAGTGCCGGAACGGGAGTTGGCCGAAGACGGACCTGAGGGAATCTCGTCGATCCGTAATCACTGGTGCCCGCTTCATCTCAATATCCCTTCCATGACGATCGGAAGCGATCTGAAAGTAAAGCGCCGCTAACGCGAAATCGGAATCAGACGGAGCGAAGGCGTTGATCCGGAACCGCTGGAGCATTCGTGCAAATTAAGGTTGCCGGATCAGCGTCTGGATTTCCGTCTCTCTGCGGCTTCGTTTTCAAGCTCTTCCGTCCGTTCCAGAACAAATCGCATGAGCTCGTTTGCCATTTTTCGGCCTGTCGCGCTGCACGATGTCTTGAAGCGCGTGTGCAACTCGGCAGGAACGTCGAGGCTCAGTCGTTTTGTCGTCGGCCGATCTACAATGGAATTCTCGGCCTCATTGTAATCAGCGGTCATCTGTTTGCCGATCATCGTCGAACGCGCACTGTGTTCAGTGTTGGTAACCATGATTTGAACGTTCCTTTGCAAACTTACAGCGACAAATTGGCCGACTTGGGTGCGGAAGATGATGCTGTCTGATGATTTGAGCAAAGACCCATATGTCTGTCAAACGTAATGCAATGTATTTTCCGTATTATTAGTTATGTTTAAACCTGCAAACCCAAGTTCCTGCATATGTGCATTTTGAATTCTGGGGACTTATTCGCTTGGTCAATTCAACTGTAGGCGGTGTAAGCTTTCTCAGGCTGTGCCCCGGGGCGCGAAATACAGCGTCAAGGCATGGAAGCGCTGGACACGCAAACATCTGGGCGGATGGGCATGAATTACCTCAGGAAAAAATATTACAGCCCTGAAGAGTCAGGATTCGACATCGAAGTTTGCGATATTCCCGTCTCTATTCCCGATGAAACCGTGCGGGTGGAATGGCCGCCGCTCCTCGCGGTGTTCTTCGGTGAAGAGCGGGCGAGCCGCAGCCCCTGGCCGTTCGCCGCGGCGATGAGCCCCGAACTTCTGACCATCATCATCCGCGGCCTGGTGCGATCGGACACGTTCCGGCAGCGCGTCACCCGTTTCGGGACCGCGCGCGAGATTGCCGACTATCTCGAGACGCTGGAGCGGTACGCCGCGCTCAGAATCGCGATCGAAAGGGAAGTCCAGGCGCTTATCCCGAGCTTGCAACCGGAGGACCCGCGGCAGCCTGCCGCCGCGCGCCGCGGTAGCGGTGATAACGACGGTCACGACCGCTTCATCGTCGCAAATCCGCTGGAGCCTGGTGACGGCATGGTGATCCTCGCAAGGCCGCCGTTCCCGCTGCAACTCACCACGCTGCACGGCAAGCTGCTCTGCGTCGATCGCACGATCTTCGTGCATCCCTGAGGCGGGGGACCGCAGCGTTGCCGGCGGTGGCGTGGTGACGATGTCGCTGAGCGACGGAACGAAGCAGAGCTTCGTCATCGAGCAGTCCGGGAGGTCGAAGCAGTATCGCTACGTGCTGACCTGACGCTCGCGCCCTTGTCGCGGCAAGAGCTTGGATGCCGGTAATCCGGGAAGCAGTCGGTGCTGGCGGCATCGGCCGCCAGCACCGTTTTTGATCGCTGGACCGCGCCGGGGTCAGCTTGCGCTGATGCCCATGTCCTTCTCGAGGCGGGCAGCCACGCTGTCGAGGAAGCCGGTGGTGGACTCCCACTTCTGGTCGGCGCCGACGAGGAGGGCGAGGTCCTTCGTCATGTGGCCGCTCTCGATGGCGCCGACGGTGGCGGTCTCGAGGGTGTGGGCGAACTCCATCAGCGCGTTGTTGTCGTCGAGCTTTGCCCGGTGGGCGAGGCCGCGCGACCAGGCGAAGATCGACGCGGTGGAGTTGGTCGACGTCTGCTCGCCGCGCTCGTGCTGGCGGTAGTGGCGCGTCACGGTGCCGTGGGCGGCTTCGGCTTCCACCGTCTGCCCGTCCGGCGTCATCAGCACGGAGGTCATCAGGCCGAGCGAGCCGAAGCCCTGCGCGACCGTGTCGGACTGGACGTCGCCATCGTAGTTCTTGCAGGCCCAGACGTAGCCGCCGGACCACTTCATCGCCGAGGCGACCATGTCGTCGATCAGGCGGTGCTCGTAGGTGAGGCCCTTCTTCTCGAACTCGGCCTTGAACTCAGCGTCGTAGATCTCCTGGAAGATGTCCTTGAAGCGCCCGTCATAGGCTTTCATGATCGTGTTCTTGGTCGACATGTAGACCGGGTAGCCGCGCAGCAGGCCGTAGTTCAGCGAGGCGCGGGCGAAGTCGCGGATCGACGGGTCGATGTTGTACATCGCCATCGCAACGCCGGACTCCTTGTAGTCGTACACGTCGTGGACTTCGGGCTCGCCGCCTTCGGGCTGGAAGGTGAGGGTCAGCTTGCCGGGGCCGGGAACCACGAAGTCGGTCGCGCGGTACTGGTCGCCGAAGGCGTGGCGGCCGATGATGATCGGCTTGGTCCAGCCCGGCACCAGCCGCGGCACGTTCTTGCAGATGATCGGCTCGCGGAAAATCACGCCGCCGAGGATGTTGCGGATCGTTCCGTTGGGGGAACGGTACATCTTCTTCAGGCCGAATTCTTCCACCCGGGCCTCGTCCGGGGTAATGGTCGCGCACTTGACGCCGACGCCGTGGCGCTTGATCGCGTTGGCCGCGTCGACGGTCACCTGGTCGTCGGTGGCATCGCGGTGCTCCATGCCAAGGTCGTAGTATTCCAGATCGATATCGAGGTACGGGTGGATCAGTTTATCTTTGATATATGCCCAAATAATGCGGGTCATCTCATCCCCGTCGAGTTCAACGACGGGGTTCGCCACCTTGATCTTCGCCATACCAGGACCTTACGTTCGGAAATTATCGTCTCGCGGCGGATGCCGCGTGCTCGGCACGGCTTAGCATGACCGGGAGCGCTGATAAAGTTGCCACGGCCCCCGCCGTGGCCCCGCCCGCAATCATTCTGGCCTCGCCACAGCTCGGCGAGAACATCGGCACGGCCGCCCGCGCCATGGCGAACTTCGGCGTGACCGACCTGCGCCTCGTCACCCCGCGCGACGGCTGGCCCAACGAGCGCGCGATCGCCGCCTCGTCCGGCGCCAGCCACGTCATCGACAAGGTGAGGGTCTTCGAGAGCCTCGACGATGCGATCGCCGACCTCTCCTTCGTCATCGCCACCACGCGCCGCGGGCGGGACATGACGAAGCGCGTCGAAGGCCCCGGAGACGGTCTCGCCGAGCTCTGCCGCGTGGCGGCCGCCGGCAACGGCACCGGCATCCTCTTCGGCCGCGAGAAGTGGGGGCTGGAGAACGACGAGGTGGCCCGCGCCAACATCATCGTGACGTTCCCGGTCGACCCCGCGTTCGCGTCCCTCAACGTCGCCCAGTCCGTCCTCCTGATGGCGTACGAGTGGCGCCGCGCGGTCCACGGCATCGCGCCGAGCCCGCCGCCGCCGCACCCGCCCGCCACCCGCGAGGATGTCGCCGGCCTCTGGGAGCATCTCATGAAGCTCCTGACGCCGAAGGGCTATTTCCGCCCGGAGAACATGGCCGAGAAGATGGCGATGAACCTCCGCCTCATCCTCTCCGATGCCAAATGGGACCGCCAGCAGGTCCGAACCCTGCGCGGCGTCCTCGCCCACCTCGAGCGCGACACGCCGGCCCGGACCCGCTCACAAATGCGGGCGGACGCTGAGACGGCCGGGAAGCCGGCAGACTGAGCGGGGCCGAGGCCCCGCCACGTGATTGTCAGGGATGGGTCTCGGAGAGGCGCGCGTTGAGCTTGCCGACGCGCTTGAAGTCCGCGGTGATCACGCCCGGGCCGGAGACCGTCGGCGCGGTGTGCGTGCCGGTGGTGATGAACATGCCGGCGGGGAGGGTGTGGCCGCGCTCGGTGGCGAAGCGGCTCAGGAACTCCAGCACCTCGATGGGCTTGGGCCGCATGTCGGGGGCGAGGTTGGCGAGCGTCGTGCCGTCGCCGAGGCGCATCACGATCTCGCCTTCGGCCGCGCCGGAGAATTCGTCGAGGTCGAGGAGGGGGCCGACCACCAGCGCGCCGCAGGAGTTCATGTCCGCGATCACGGCCTTGGCCCCCATCGAGGGCTTGTCCGCGTAACGGCTGTCGGCGACCTCGATCCCCAGCCGGACGCCGGCGAGAAGGTCGACGATGTCGCCGCCGGACATCGGGCGGTCGATCGGGCGGCGGAGTTCGAGGACGACCTCGGCCTCCACCTCCGGCCGGTAGAACCGGCCGGAGGGGAACACTGTGTCGGCCGGCACGATCATCCCCTCGAGGAGAGGAGCGACCGTCGGCGCGTCGAGCCCCGCCGCGGCCTGCGCCTTGGCGGTGGTCTGCGCCAGCTTCCAGCCGACGATGGGCTTGCCGATCGCTTCGCGCACGGCGTCCTGCAGCGCGTAGGCTGCTTCCACGGTCTGGGGCGGGTTCTCGAGAGCCTCGAGCCGCCCCTCGCCGCGGAATGCCGCGGCAAGGCGTTCGGCGTCCGTCATCACGGCAGCGTGTAGGCGGTCTTGACGGTGGTGTAGAACTCCGCCGCGTAACGGCCCTGCTCGCGCGGCCCGTACGACGAGCCCTTGCGGCCGCCGAACGGCACGTGCGGGTCGACGCCTGCGGTGGGGAGGTTCACCATCACCATGCCGGCCTCGGCGTTGCGCTTGAAGTGAGACGCATGCTTGAGGCTCGTGGTGCAGATGCCGGAGGAGAGGCCGAACGGCGTGTCGTTGGCGAGCGCCAGCGCCTCGTCGTAGTCCTTCGCCTTCAGCACGGTCGCGACCGGGCCGAAGATCTCCTCGCGGTTGATCCGCATGTCGTTGGTGGTCTCGGTGAACAGCGCCGGCTGGAGGTAGAAGCCCGGCGTCTCGCGGTTGAGGATCTCACCGCCCCAGGCGAGCTTGGCGTTGTCCTCGTTCTTGCCGATGTCGATGTACTTGAGATCGGTCTCGAGCTGCTTCTGGTCGACCACCGGGCCGATGTGCGTGCCCTTCTTGCGCGCGTCGTCGATGGAGAGCGACTTCAGCTTCTCGATGGTCGCCTCGACGAACTTGTCGTGGATGCCTTCGGTCACGATGAGACGCGAGGAGGCCGTGCAGCGCTGGCCGGTCGAGAAGTACGCACCGTTGACGGCGCAGTCGACGGCAATGCCGAGGTCCGCATCGTCGAGGACGATGAGGGGGTTCTTGCCGCCCATCTCGAGCTGGCACTTGCGCATGTGCTCGGCGCACTTGGCCGCCACGTGCTTGCCGGTCGGGACCGAGCCGGTGAAGGAGATCGCGTCGATGTCCTTGGAGTCAAGCATCGCCTCGCCGACGACGGAGCCGCGGCCCATGACGAGGTTGAGGACGCCGTCCGGCAGGCCGGCGCGCTTCAGGATATCGGCGATCGCCCAGGCACAGCCCGGAACGAGGTCGGCCGGCTTGAAGACGACGGTGTTGCCGTAGCAGAGCGCCGGCGCGATCTTCCACGCCGGAATGGCGATCGGGAAGTTCCACGGCGTGATGATGCCGACGACGCCCATCGGCTCGCGCGTGATGTCGATCTCGACACCGGGGCGGATCGAGGGGATCGTGTCGCCTGCAAGGCGCATCGTCTCGCCGGCGAAGAAGTCGAAGATCTGCCCGGCGCGGCCGGCTTCACCGATGCCTTCGGCCAGCGTCTTGCCTTCCTCGCGGGCGAGGAGGTCGCCGAGTTCTTCCTTGCGGGCGAAGATTTCCTTCGCGGCGGCCGAAAGCACCGCGTGGCGCTGGGCCGGGTTGGAGCGCGCCCAGTCGTGGCTCGCGGCCTTGGCGGCGGCAATGGCCTTCTGCGTCTGCGCGGCGTCTGCCTTGGTGTACCGGCCGACGACGTCATCGGTGTTGGACGGGTTGATGTTGTCCGATGCGTCGGGCCCTTCGGTCCACTCGCCGCCGATCAGATTCTGGTGAAGGTCCATGTGGTTCTCCCGACAAATTCAAGTTGCCCTAGCAACTAGACCGTTGGACCTACCATTTCAACGCGCTCAGGCATGGACGATCGTGACCCGCGTCGTTTGCCGGTAGGGCCGGTCGGGGGTCGCGATGATGTTTCCGAAGGACGGATTGTTCACCGTATCGGGGAAGTTCTGCGCCTCGAGGGCGACGCCGGCGAACGGCCCGTAGACGATGCCGTCGTGCCCCGGAGTCTCGAACTGAGGCAGCGTGAAGCCCGTAAATACCTGCAGGCCGGGCCGGTCCGTCTTCATGGTGAGGACGTAGGCGCTGGTCTGGAGATGGCAGGCCAGCTCGCCGTCGAGGCAGAAATTGTCGTCGATCTTCTGGTCGCCGATCCGCTTCGGCGTGCGGAAATCGAGCGGGGTGCCGTCGACCGTGTTGAGCTCGCCGGTCGGGATGAGGCCATCGTCCACCGCCGTGGTGCGGCTCGCGGGGATCGTCATCACGTGCTCGGCGAGCGGGGCGCCGAGGCGGTAGTAGTTGTGCTGCGCCGGGGCGATCGGCGTCGGCCTGTCGGGCACCGCGGTGATGTCGAACGTCACGGTGTGGCCATCGAGCGAGATGACGTAGGTGAAGTCGACGTTGCCGGGGTAGCCCATGGCGCCGTCGGGGCTGCGGAGCGTCAGGCGCGCACTCTTCTCGTCCGCCTCCATGTCCCAGTGCTGGCGGCCGATGCCCTGGCTGCCGCCGTGGAGGTGGTTGCCGTTCTGGTTCTGGTCGAGCTGGTACGTCTGCCCGTTCAGCGTGAAGCGGCCGTCACGCACGCGGTTGGCGATGCGGCCCGCGAGGATGCCGAACGAGCGCTTGTTGTCGGTGTAGGGGCCGATATCGTCGAAGCCGAGGATCACCGACTGGTGCCTGCCGCTTGCATCGGGCACCCGCCAGTCCCGCATGGTCGCGCCGTGCGACAGGACGCTGATCTCGACGTCGCCGTCCCGGAGGGTCGCTTCGTGGACGGGTTTGCCGCCGATTGTGCCGAAGGTTTTCATTGCGGTCTCAATTTCTGCGCGCGGTGGCGAGGAGGGCTGAGGCGCCCATCATCATCCCGCCGCCGACGCGGTTGAACAGGCGGCCCCGCCGGGCGAGCGCATCGGCGCGCCGCAGCAGCGACCCGGCGAGGGCGTAGAGCGAGGCCATGGCGAACTCGATCACGATGTAGACCGCACCGAGGGTGAAAAGCTGCCCCGTCGCGCCGGTGGAGGTGTCGACGAACTGCGGGATGAAGGCGGTGAAGAGGAGTATCGCCTTGGGGTTGGTGATCGCGACGGTGAACTCCTTGCGCAGGAGTTTTGCCGGCGCGATGTCCCCGGCGGTGACGTCGGCCGCCGGAGCGCGCCACATCCTGAAGCCGAGATACGCAAGGTAGGCGACGCCCGCCCACTTCACGATCCGGAACGCGACCTCGGAGGCCGCGAGCAGCGCGCCGAGGCCGGTCGCCACCGCAATCAGCAGCAGCGCAAATGCCGCCATCCGGCCGAACAGGCTCACCACCGTGCGCCCGCACCCGGCCTTCACGCCGTGGACGAGGGACAGGAGGTTGTTGGCGCCCGGTGTCGCCGCCACCAGCATCGCGGCCGGAACGAACACGGCGAGGGTGGCGGCGGTGACGGTCATCGGACCGGGCGGGCCTTCAGCGTGCGGTCGAGGTCGCCGTCGAACCCGTCGGCGGTGAAGGTGCCGCCCTGGAAGAGGTCGCCCACCTTGTCGGCCGGCATCTTGGCCTGCTCGGCCAGCGCATGGTCGCGGTGGTCCTCGCCCTGGTGCTTCGGCTCGTAGCCGAGCGAATGGGCGGCGGTGTTGTCCCACCAGCCCCGCGCGTTGTCGGAGCAGCCGTAGACGATGGCATGGTGGATCTCGGGATGCTCGAGGCCGATCTCGATGAGCTGGACAAGGTCTTCCGGGTGCAGCCAGATCGACAAGCGGCGGATGTCGAGCGGCTCGTAGCCGACGTTGCCGATGCGGATCGACATGCAGCGCATGCCGTGCTTGTCGGCGTAGAGCGAGCACATCGCCTCGCCGAACGCTTTCGAGACGCCGTAGAAACCGTCGGGCCGGACCGCCTGGTCGATGCCGACGGAGCGGCGGCGCGGGTAGAAGCCCATCGCGTGGTTGGACGAGGCGAAGATGAAGCGCTCGACGCCCTTGGCATGGCAGGCGGCGAGGATGTTGTGCAGGCCCTCGATATTGGGCTTCGCCACTGTGTCCCAGTCCGCCTCGACCGACTGGCCGCCGAGGTGGATCACGCCGTCCGCGCCATCCACCAGCGCTTCCATGGCCGCGGCGTCGGTGAGGTCGGCCTGGTGCCACTCCTCGTTGGCGCCGAGGTCGGCTGGCGCGGTGCCGCGGTCGGACAGGCGCAGCTTGTACTTGTCGCGCAGGAGAGGCCGGATCATGCCTGCGACGCCGCCCGATGCCCCGGTCAATACGATGGTCTTCAACGCTCTTCCCCTCAAATTTTGTTGGGTTGAGGACTAAGCCGTTCCGCCAGCCTCTGCAAACCGCAACCGCCCCGTTTCGCGCACCTTTGTGCAACGAACGGCGCGGCCTAGCCGGTGAATGCGATCAGCCGGCCGAGGGTGAGGACGGAGAGCCAGACCGCCAGCGAGAGCGCGGCGCAGGCCGCACGGCTACGCGCAGGAAGGCGGTCGATCCGGAAGCGGTGCGGGCCGTGCAGGAGAATGGCGAAGGCCGTGCCGGCGGCAACGAGCGCCACCTTGGCGACGAAGACCGGGTTGACGGCATACTCGGTGGCGCGCGGCGCGAAGAGGCAGAAGCCTGCGAGGATTGCGAGCGCCAGACCGGACGCCGCAACGGGGGTGAGGAGGCGCGCGGCGTCCGCCATCGCAACGCTGCGGAAGGCGCCGAGACGCCTGAGGTCGAGCGCAGCGATGGACCCGACCAGCAGCGCTATCCCCAGGATGTGCGCGGTGTTGACCGCGGCATAGCCCCAGCGCGCGCCCCGCAGCCAGACGGCGGGGGGCGCCGCCTCGAGGGCTGCGAGGAATGGCTCCAAGGGCTCAGCTTCGCTCGGGGTAGAGCTCGTGCATCTCGCCGGCGATCCTGATGCGCTCGGCCTTCAGCTTGCGCTCCGCGGGGTCAGCGGCGGGCTCGCCGATGATGGTGAGCTCGTTGCCGGGCGCAAAGTCCGCCTCGGTCAGGCCGGCCCGGTCGTTGCGCCAGGGCTGTCCGACCTCCACTGTCCACATCTCGCCGTCCGCATCCACCGTGAGGACGCCGTGCGGCATTCCGAGGTTGGCCTCGCGGACGATGCCGGTGAGTTCGATGTTGCCGCCGCTGGTCCAGGCCCAGCCGTGGTGAGCCTGTGCCGCGCCGCCGATGGCGAGGAACGCGGCGAGGCCGAAGCCGAGGGCGGTGCGTCTGGTGAACCTGTTCATCGCGCGTCTCCCGTTGGGTTTCCGCTTTGAAGGTAGGGCGGGCGCAGTGGATGCCACAGGGCGCGGGGCGGATTGAGCGGCTTGGTCGCACCTTCGCCTGAAGCCGGGTGCGGAAAAGGCGAAATTAGGTCTTGGCGCAGCGGATCAAAACCACTATTCATCACCCCACACCGCGATGCGCCCTTCGTCTAGCGGTCAGGACGCTGCCCTCTCACGGCGGAAACAGGGGTTCGATTCCCCTAGGGCGTACCACTCGCAGCCACCCGGCCGCCTTGGTGCACACATCTCACCATCAGTCTCGACGCGGCACGGCCCATGGGCGCTGCTGCGCGTCCGCCTTCGCAAAGTCCGCGATCGCGCCGGCGTGCTGCATCGTCAGGTCGAGGTCGTCCCAGCCGTTGAGGAGCTTGGTGCGCCAGATCGGGTCGATCTCGAACGGATGAACGTCGTTGCCGGCGGTGATCGTGCAGGCCTCGAGATCCACCGTCAGTGCCTTCGCCCCGTCCGAGATGTGGGCGAGGAGCGCCTCGGCGGCGTCCTCCGCGACCACCGCGGGGAGGAGGCCGTTGTTGACGGCGTTGGAGGCGAAGATGTCGCCGAAGCTCGGCGCGATCACGGCGCGGATGCCGCCGTCCGCCAGCGCATAGACCGCCGCCTCGCGCGAAGAACCGCAGCCGAAGTTGCGCCGCGCGACAACGATCCCCACATCCGCCCGCGCCGGATCGTTGAGCGGGAAGGCGGGGTCGAGGTTGCCGTCGCCATCGCGCCGCACGTCATGCAGGAGGACCGGGCCGTAGCCTTCCGCCCGCGTGCGGCTCATGAAACGGGCGGGGATGAGCTGGTCGGTGTCGATGCTCGAATAGGGCAGCGGACAGGCAACAGCATGGACCTTGGTGAACGGCGTCATGCGGCGGGCCCCCTGAGGTCGCGGCCTTCGAGCAGCGGCCGAACGTCGGTGAGGTGGCCGGTGACGGCAGCGGCGGCGGCCATCGCGGGCGACATCAGGTGCGTGCGCGCCCCGGGCCCCTGCCGGCCGCGGAAGTTGCGGTTGGTGGTGGAGGCGCAGCGCTCGCCCGGCGCCACGAGGTCGCCGTTCATGCCGACGCACATCGAGCAGCCAGATTCCACCCAGGTAAGGCCCGCCTCGGTGAAGATCGCGGCAAGGCCTTCTGCTTCCGCCTGCCGCTTCACCGGCGTCGAGCCCGGCGAGACGATCCCCGGCACCTTCGCCTTGCGGCCCGCCAGCACCGCTGCCGCGGCGCGCAGATCCTCGATCCGGCTGTTGGTGCAGGAGCCGATGAAGACACGGTCCACCACTATCTCGGAGAGCGGCTGGCCGGGAACGAGACCCATGTACTCGATGGCCTCCCGCGCATGGTTGGCGCGCGCGCCGTCTGCGAGCGAATCGGGCACCGGCACCGATCCCGTCACGGGCAGCGCATCCTCCGGGCTGACGCCCCAGGTGACGATGGGCGCAACGTTCGCCCCGTCGAGGACGATCTCGCGGTCGAAGGCGCCGTCGGCGTCGCTGGCGAGGGCGAGCCAGTCCGCTGCCGCCGCGTCGAAATCGGCGCCGGAGGGGGCGAAGGGGCGGCCGCGCAGGTAGTCGATGGTCACCGCGTCGGGCGCGACCATCCCGCAACGCGCGCCGCTCTCGATGGAGAGGTTGCACAGCGTCAGCCGGCCTTCCATCGTGAGCGCGGTGACGGCGCTGCCGGCATATTCCAGCGCATGGCCGCGCCCGCCGTCGGCGCCGATGGTGGCGATGATCGTCAGCGCCAGATCCTTGGCGCTGGTGCCGGCCGCCAAAATCCCGTCGACGCGGATGCGCATCGTCTTCGGCCGCTTCTGCCACAGCGTCTGCGTGGTCAGCACATGCGCGACCTCCGAGGCGCCGATGCCGAACGCCAGCGCGCCGAACGCGCCGTGGGTGGAGGTGTGGCTGTCGCCGCAGACCATGGTGAGGCCGGGAAGGGTGAGCCCCTGTTCCGGCCCGACGACGTGGACGATCCCTTGGCGCCGGTCGTCGAGCCCGAACAGCGTCACGTCGCTGGCGGCGGTGTTGGCGCTCAGCTTCGCGACCATCCCCGCGATCTGCCCGGACACGCCGGCGAGGCTGCGCGTGCTGGTCGGCACGTAGTGGTCGGCGACGCCGAAGGTGAGGTCGGGCCGCGCGACCCGTGCGCCGCGTTCCTTGAGCCGCGCGAAGGCGTGGTGCGAACCCTCGTGGACGAAGTGCCGGTCGATCCACAGAAGGTCCGCCCCGTCCTCGCGCGTGGTGACGACGTGCGCGTCCCACACCTTCGCGAAGAGGGTGCGCGCGGCCATTCCGGTCACCGCGCCGGGGCGGCGCCGAGTGCGGCGCGGCCGGATCTCATGACCCAGTCGGCATAGTCCGCCACCGCCTCCGCGGCGGGCATGAAGGAGAATCCGAAATCCTCGCAGAGGGCGGCGCCGCTCACCGGATTGCGCACGGCGTCGGTGTTGTCGTTGAACGCGATCTCGGAGCCGCCGTCCTTCATCGCGGTGTCGATGGGCCGGCCGAGGCGCTCCGACAGCGCGTCCGCCAGAAGGCGGGGGTGCCAGATCTCGCTGGCGCTGATGTTGTAGATGCGGCGGGGGAGTTCGTCCGCCGTCGCCAGCGTGAGGAGCGCGCGGGCGACGTCGCGGCTCGAGGTCCAGTCGCGCGCGCCGCCTTCCGGCATGGCGGCGGAGAGGCCGCCGAGCGCGCGGCCGGCGAGCTGGAACGGGGCGCTCAGCGTCTCGCGGACGCCGGTGTCGTGCTCCCACGGACCGAACACGGCGACGATGCGGCCGATGGCAAGGTCAAGACCATGGCGGGCGTGGGCGTCGAGGAGCAGCCGCTCGCATGCGAGCTTTGTGAAGCCGTAGAGGCCGGCGGGGGTCGGCGCCGTCGCCTCGTCGACAGGCGCGCGGAACGGGGCGAGTCCGTAGACCGCGACCGAACTCGGGTACACGAACCGCCGCACCCCGGCCGCCTGTGCCGCCTCCATCACGTTCATCGTCCCGACGACGTTGACGTCGATCACCGTCTCGGCCGGCGCCAGCGTGCTTGCCGGCCCCAGCGTGATCGCGGCGGCGTGGATGACCTGTGCCACGTCGTGCCGTGCAAAGGCGTCCGTCATCGCCTTCGGGTTGCGCACGTCGGCCGTGACGACGTCGAGCGTGCCGGGCAGGTCCTTCAGCACGTCGAGGGCGGGAGCGAACAGCGGCCGGTCGCTGAGCGCACACACCGTCTGCCCTGCGGTGAGGGCGGCTTCGAGGATGTTGAGGCCGACGAAACCGCCGGCGCCGGTGACGAGGAGGGTCAAGGTCGAGGTTCCTTCAGACGGTGGCTCGGCAGCGCGCGGGGCGTGCGGCCGGGTGTGGACGGGGGCGCGGAACGGGGCGTGCCCTCACGCCAAATCGGCTTCGAAAGCATAGGGCGGTTGACCCAGCCTGTCACCTGTTTGATACAGGTTGTTGCATCAACCGTATGCCACTTGGTTCGTCTCGACCGGAGAGTTCGTGTGAGAGTTGACCCCGCTTCGCCGCCACGACAGCGCCGGATCGCCGGCGCCCCGCGGCGCGCTCCGCACGAGGTCGCGGCGGCCCGGTCAGGCCCCCGCCGCGGCACTCTGGTTCGTAAGCCAAGTCATTGCAATGCCGGGCGTTCGGCAACGCCAAGGCCGGAGGCTGCCGACCGTGGGCTGACGCCGCGCGGCGGTGTCCCGCGCACCGCTGGCCGGCAACAAACAGGAATTCTCCAATGAATCTGCGTGCCCGCATCCGGGAGGATCGGCCGATCCTGGCGCCCGGCATCAGCGATCCCCTGACCGCGTCGATCGCGGCCGCCACCGGGTTCGAGGTTCTCTACCTGTCGGGCGCCAACATCGCCTACACGCGGCTCGGCCGGCCCGACATCGGCCTCGTGTCGATGAGCGAGGTCGCCGAGGTGATCGCGCAGGTGCGTGACCGGGTCGAAACGCCGTTCATCGTCGACGCCGACACCGGCTACGGCAACGCGCTCAACGTCCAGCGCACGATGCGCCTGTTCGAGCGCGCCGGCGCCAACGCGCTCCAGTTCGAGGACCAGACCTTCCCCAAGCGCTGCGGGCACCTGCGCGACAAGTCGATCGTGCCGCTGCCCGAGATGGTCGGCAAGATCATGGCCGCCGCCGATGCGCGCGCCAGCGAGGAAACGCTGATCGTCGCCCGCTCCGACGCGCTGGCGGTGGAGGGCATGGCCGCCACCATCGAGCGCGCCGAGGCCTATGCGGAAGCCGGCGCCGACGTCCTCTTCATCGAGGCGCCGACGTCGCGCGAGGACCTTGCCGCCGTCGCCCGGCGGATGGCCCCGGTGCGCCCGCTGATCGCCAACATGGTCGAGGGCGGGATGACGCCGAACGACAACGTCGACAATCTCGCAGCGCTCGGCTTCCGCATCGTGATCTTCCCCGGCGGCATCGTCCGCGCGCTCGCACGGCAGGCGCGGGACTACTACGCCTCGCTCCACACGCACCGCACCAACGCCCCGTTCCGCGACCGGATGTTCGACTTCGACGGCCTCAACGAACTCATCGGCACGCCGGAGATGATCGCGCTCGGCGAGCGCTACCAGGCGCCCAAGACCGCCTCCGCCGAGGACGCCGCATGAGCGCGCTGTCCCCCGTCACGCTTGCGGTGCTGAAGGGGCGGCTGGAGCAGATCGTCGACGAGATGGACGCCACGCTCTACCGCTCCGCCTTCAACCCCACCATCGCCGAGGCCAAGGACGCCTGCCACGGCATCTACCACCCCGAGACCGGCGACACGCTGGTGCAGGGCTCCGGCGGCCTCCCCATCTTCGTCGGCGCGATGGCGTTCGCCGTGCGCGCGGTGATCGCCAAGGTCGCGAAGGAGGGCGGGCTGGAACCCGGCGATACCTTCGTCTTCAACGACCCCTACGACGCCGGCACCCACCTCAACGACTTTCGCCTCGTCCGCCCGATCTTCCGCGATGGCGCGCTGTTCTGCTGGATGGCCTCGGTCGGCCACTGGCTCGATATCGGCGGCAACGTGCCGGGCGGCTACAACCCCAAGGCCACGGAGAGTTTTCAGGAAGGCGTACGCATCCCGCCCGTAAAGCTGATCTCCGGCGGCAGGCTCAACGGCGACATCATCGGCATCCTCGAAGCCAACGCGCGGGTGCCGATGTCGAACTGGGGCGACCTCAACGCACAGCTCAACGCGCTCGACCTGGGCGAAAAGCGCCTGAACTCGCTGCTCGACGACTACGGCGACGCGACGCTGACCGCAGCATTCGACGCCTTCTCCGACCGCGCCGAGGCGATGATGCGCGCCGCCATCAGCGCGATCCCCGACGGCACATATTCGTTCGAGGACGTGCTCGACAACGACGGCATCACCGACGACATGCTGACCGTCGCGCTGGATGCCACGGTGGCCGGCGACCGGATGACGCTCGACTTCTCCCGCTCGTCGGGGCCGGCGCAGGGGCCTATCAACATCTCCCGCTCCACCACCATCGCCGCCTGCTACGTCGCGCTGAAGCACATCTTCACCGACGTGCCCGCCAACGCCGGCTGCCTGCGTCCGATCGACTTCGTCATCACCGACGGCTCGCTGCTGGGCGCCGGGCCGCCCAAGCCCGTGGCGGGCTATACCGAGACGATCCTGCGGCTCATCGGCGTGGTGTTCGGCGCGATCGCGCAGGCGGACCCGAACAGGGCGCTCGGCGGCCCGTTCGGCACCATCAACGCGCTCTCGCTGGCAGGGCACCGCGACGATGGCTCGCGCTGGGTGATGTTCTCCTTCTTCGGCGGCGGCCTCGGCGGCAGTCCCCAGTCGGACGGCCTCAACCACGCCAACAACCCGATCTCCACCGCCACCATCCCGCCGGTCGAGATCCTCGAAGCCGCGTATCCGGTGATGTTCACGCAATGGGCGCTGCGGCCGGATTCGGCAGGCGCGGGCACCCACCGCGGCGGCGTCGGCGCCATCTACGAGGTGGAGGTGCTGACCGATGCGTCTGTCTCGCTGCTCGGCGAGCGCGGCAAGGCTGCGCCGTTCGGCGTCGCGGGCGGCGGGGAGGCGGGCAAGAACCGCTTCTCGTGGAAGAGCTCGGCCGGCGAGGGCACGCCGCCGATGGTCTCCAAGATCACCGGCGTGGAAGTCGCGCGCGGCGGCCGGGTGCGGCTCGAAACGCCGGGTGGCGGCGGCTGGGGTGACCCGCACGGCCGCGACCCCGCCGCCGTTGCGCGTGACGTGGCGCTCGGCTTCGTGTCGCCAGACACGGCGCGGGACACCTACGGCGTCGCGCTGGCGGACGGTGCCGTCGATGCGGCGGCGACCGCCACCCTGCGGAAAGGTTTTGGCGCGTGAGCGAGAAGAACACCATCGTCGGCGTCGATGTCGGCGGCACCTTCACCGACCTCTTCTGCTTCGACGAGACCGCACGAACCTTCCGCACCGCGAAAGTCCCGTCCAACCGGGGCGACGAGGCCGCAGGCTTCCTCGCAGGCCTCCAGACTATTGGCGCGGTGTCGGACCTTTCGTCCGTCGTACATGGCACGACGGTCGGTACCAACGCGCTGCTCGAGCGCAAGGGCGCGAGGGTCGGCATCATAGCGACGGCAGGCTTCCGCGATGTGCTGGAGATGCGTCGGCGCGACCGGAA
The DNA here is from genome assembly GCA_963704595.1 of uncultured Alphaproteobacteria bacterium. Lineage (GTDB taxonomy): Bacteria > Pseudomonadota > Alphaproteobacteria > Rhizobiales > Amorphaceae > Acuticoccus. The sequence continues at coordinate 3,090,380 of OY969922.1, read as the reverse complement.
ATCCACCTGGGGCCTTTCGGGCGACTTCATGCCCGTGGTCCCGCGCGACATGCGCGTCGAGGTCGATGAACGCACGCTGGCGAGCGGCGAAATCCGCACCGCCGTCGACACCGCCGCCGTGCGCCAGGCGGCCGAGACGCTGCGGGACAAGGGCGCCGATGCGCTGGTGATCGTCTTCATCAACGCCTACGCCAACCCCGCCAACGAGGAAGCCGCGCTGGAAGCCGCGCGGGAAATCTGGCCGAACGAGCACATCGGCTGCTCCTCCGCGATCCTCCCCGAAATCCGCGAGTTCGAGCGCACATCCACCGCGACCCTCAACGCCTATCTCCAGCCCGTGGTCGGCAACTATCTCGCCAAGCTCGAAGCCGCGCTGGCGAGCCAGGATTTCGACGGCCGCTTTCACATCGTCCAGTCCAACGGCGGCGTGATGTCCACCGCGATGGCGCGGAAGATTCCCGCGCGCACCGCGCTGTCCGGCCCCGCGGCGGGCGTGATCGCGGCGGCGGCAATTGCGGAAGCCGCAGGCTTCCCCGACGTCATCACGGGAGACCTCGGCGGCACCTCGTTCGACTGCTCGCTGATCGTCGGCGGCAAGACGGCGCTCGCCGCGCAGACCACGATCGACTTCGGCCTCGTCATCCGCAACCCGATGATCGAGATCACCACCATCGGCGCAGGCGGCGGCTCCATCGCGCACGTCGACGCCGGCGGCCTCCTCGAGGTGGGGCCGGAAAGCGCGGGCTCGGTGCCCGGCCCGGTCTGCTACGGCGCCGGCAACAACCGGCCGACGCTGACCGACGCCAACGTCGTGCTCGGCCGCATCAACGCCGACAAGCCCATCGGCGGTGCCCTCAAGCGGCTCGACGTGGAGGCCGCCAAGGCCGCCATCGACACCCATGTCGCCAGCAAGCTCGGCCTTTCCGTGATGGAAGCCGCCGAAGCCATCGTGAAGATCGCCGACTCAAAGATGGCGGGTGCCATCCGCCTGATGTCGGTGGAGCGGGGGCACGAGCCGTCCCGCTTCGCCGCCGTGCCGTTCGGCGGAGGCGGGGCGCTCCATGCCGGCGCGATGATCAAGGAAGTCGGCCTCAAGGCGGCGCTCGTGCCGCGCTATCCCGGCGTGACGTCGGCGCTCGGCTGCATCATCGCCGACATCCGGCACGACCAGGTGCAAACACTGAACATGGCCGCCATCGGCCTCGACGCGGCGGCGCTCGGCGCCCGCATGGCGGCCGAGGCGGAAAGCGCGCACGCCGTGGTGAAGGACGCGCGGCTTGCAATGGAGCGCATCGACACCGTGTTCGAGCTCGACATGCATTATGTCGGCCAGACCCACACGCTCGCCGTGCCGATCCACGCCGCTTACGACGGCGGCCCGGTCGCCATCACCGAGGGACTCGTGAAGGAGGCGTTCGAGGCGGCCTATCAGGCAAGCTTCAGCCGCCTTCTGCCGGGGGTGCCGATGCGCATCGTGAACCTGCGCACGACCGCCATCGGCGTGCGCCCGCGGTTCGACCTCGCCGCACTCGCGCCGACCGGCACCGGCACCGTGGAGGAGGCGCGCCTCGGCACCCGCCCGGTGTGGTTCGATGGCGCATGGCACGACACCGCCATCTACGCGAGGCTCGACCTTCCGATCGGCACCCGCATCGAAGGCCCCGCGATCCTGGAACAGCCGGACGCCACCACCGTCGTCGACCCCGACCTCACGGCGCGGATCGACGCCTACGGCAACCTCATCGTGGAGCGTAAATGAGAGAAACCGCCCTCCTGATCGTCGACCTCCAGAACGACTTCATCCACCCCGAGGGCGCCTACGGCAGAGCCGGCCAGGCCTCGCCCGAAATTGCCGCGCTGCCGGCCCGGGTCAAACCGCTGGCGAATCTGGTGCGGGCTAAGGGCGGCGTCGTCGTGTCCACCCAGTTCACGCTGGTGCCGGGGCGCGGCGGCGAGCCGATGATCGCGCCGCACCTCAAAAAGCTGCGGCCGTTCCTGGCTAAGGGCGACTTTGCGCCAGGCTCCTGGGGCAACCGGCTGGTGGACGAGCTGGGGCCGGCGGACTTCGCGGTGGAGAAGATCGCCTACAACGCCTTCTACATGAGCCGGCTCGACTGGGTGCTGCGCAAGGCGGGCGTCACGCGGCTGCTGACGTGCGGCATCGTCACCAACGGCGGCGTCGCCACGACCTTCCGCGAGGCGCATGTGCGGGAGTATGACGCCATCCTGCTGGAGGACGGCTGCGGCGCGTTCTCGGTCGAGACGCACCGGACCGCCGTCGACGCGCTGCGTCCGGTGGGGCGGGTCGCCTCCATCGCCGAGATAAGCGCGGAGATCGAGGCCCTGTGACCGGCGCCCTCAAGCGCGGCGCAGCGATGATCTTCATCGTCTACAACACCGCGGAGGGGGCGGAGGAACGCGGCTACGAGCCGTGGCTGCGCGAAACCGACTGCCCCTTCTTCAACGCCATCCCCGGCATCGCGCACTACGCTAACTGGAAGACAGTCGGCCCCGCGCCCTTCGCCTATTTCGACTTCATGGTCCTCACCGACCCCAGCGAGCTCGAAAAGGTATGGTTCAACGCCGACCTCAACACCTTCCGCACCAACTGGGTGAAGCTCTGGGGCTATGGCGAGCGCCCGCTCCCGATGCACAATTTCAGCCACGTCGTTACCGCCACGAACACGCGGACGGGGCTCGACCGGGACACCGGCTGGCTCTCGTTCGGCAACGGCGAACCGCCGGCCGGGACCGAGACCGCGTTCAGGGTGCAGGGCTCGCTCCTGCGGCACTACGCCGGCGCGACCGGCGCGTGGTTTGCCGACGCCGGCGCGCGCAACGCGCTGGGCTACGACTGGCTGGGCTTCTCCGCCGAAAAACCCGCGGCGGGCGACCTCGTTGTCGCCGCCGAGGTGATCGCCCGCCCATGACGCTGCCGGTGTCGTGCGATGTCGTCATCGTCGGCGCGGGGGCCTCGGGGGCGGCGGCCGCATGGCGGCTCGCGGCGCACGGGCTCAACGTTGTCGTGCTCGACCGGGGCGGCTGGTGGAGGCCGGAAGAGGCGCCCTCGCAGAACGATGACTGGGAGTGGAAGCGCCTCGGCCCGTTCAGCCCGATGCCGAACGTCCGCCGCCGGGCCGACGACGACCGGGTCGACGACCGCCACAGCGAGATCAAGACGCTGATGGTCTCCGGCATTGGCGGCGCCACCGTCATGTGGTCCTGCCACATGCCGCGCTTCCACCCGTCCGACTTCCGGATGAGAACGCTGGACGGCGTCGGCGACGACTGGCCGCTCGATTACGACGAGCTTGCGCCGTACTACGCGCTCAACGAGCAGCGGATGGGGATCGCCGGCATCGCCGGAGACCCGGCGTATCCGCCGATGCCGCCGCGCCAGACGCCGCCCGTGCCGCTCGGCCCGGCCGAGGCCCACGTCGCCGCCACCATGGACAGGCTCGGCTGGGCATGGTGGCCGGCCGACCTCGCCATCAACACCGCGCCCTATGGTGCCCGCGGCGCCTGCAACAACTGCGGCCCGTGCGAGCTGATGTGCCCGCACCGCGCCAAGGCTTCCGCCGACGTGGTCTATGCGCTGCCGGCCGCGCGGATGGGCGTCCGCTTCATCACCCACGCCCGTGTCCACACCGTCAGCCTCGGGCCGGACGGGCGGGCCGACGGCGTGGTCTGGACGGATCTGGAGGGCGCCGAGCACCGCATTTCGGCCGGGACCGTGATCGTCGCCGGCAACGGCATCGACACGCCCCGCCTTCTCCTCAACTCGGCCTCTGCGGTGTTCCCCGACGGGCTCGCCAACCGCTCCGGCCTCGTCGGCAAGCGGCTGATGCTGCACCCGCTGGCGCGCGTCACGGGCCGCTTCGCCGAGCCCGTCGGCGGCCATCGCGGCATCACGGCGGGCGGCATCGTCAGCCACCAGTTCTACGAGACCGACTGGTCGCGCGGGTTCGTGCGCGGCGTCAAACTCCTCGTGATGCGCTCGCACGGGCCGCTGCTCACCGCGATGGGGTCGATGTTCGCGCCCGTTCCGTGGGGCGCCGGCCATGCCGCCGGGTTCGAGGCGGTGTTCGACCACACGCTTTCGGTCTCGGTATGCGCCGACGATCTGCCGGAGGAGGCCAACGCCGTCACGCTCTCGCCGGACATGGTGGACGTCACCGGCCGGCCCGCTGCCGCGCTCAGCTACCGGGTCAGCGAGAACAGCCGCCGCGCGCTGGATTTCGGGCTGGAGAGAGGCGCCGAGCTTCTCACCGAGGCGGGTGCGGCCGAACTCCACACCACGCCGCACACCCCCAACGCCGGCTTCCACCTGATGGGCACGGCGCGGATGGGCGACGACCCGGCCACCTCCGTCACCGACCGCTGGGGCGCGACCCACGACGTGCCTAACCTCTGGGTCATCGACGGCAGCCTCTTCGTCACGGCGGCGGCGCTCAACCCGACGCACACCATCCAGGCGCTGGCGCTGCGGGCAGCGGACCGGATCGCCGCCACCCGCCGCGCATGACCGGCGCGTCAGCCCACCGTGCGGCTGACGCGGCGCGAACGGTTCTTGGTCCAGCTGATGGTGTTGATCCGCCCGCCGAGGATTTCCACCGGCGCCAGCGGCGAGAGTTCGGGCGCGAAGAGGCCCAGCGAAGCCTTGCCGGTGAAGAAGTCCGCCGCATGGGCGTCCTCCATGTCGGAGGCGAAGAGTTCGCGCACCACCGAACCGTCGGTCGGGTCGGGCAGAACGCGCTCGGTGTAGAAGGTGAGAAAGGCGGGGAGGTCGATGTCGACGTCGCCGGCGCGCTCCACCTCCAGCGCGAGGGAGAGCGCCGGCTCGTGGAAGCGCGTGACCTTGCCCGTCACCACGTCGCCGGCCTGCCAGTCCCGCTGGCTGTGGGGTGCGGTCATCGACAGGCGCGCCTCGCGCTGGGGCCAGCCGTAGAGCTCGCGGCCGACGGCGATTTCCGCCTCGCCGTCGCACCACAGGAACGGGTCCCAGTAGCCGCTCGCCGTCCCGTCGGTGACGGCGATGCCGACCACCGCCTCGCGAAACTGGCACCGCTCCGGGTTGCGCTGAGCGAACGCGCGGCCGAAGCCGATGTCGCAGACGAGATCGTGGATCGAGAACCGCACCACCGGCGGCCCGACCGGTGTGAGCGGCGCGGGCACGAGTGCCGCGACCGCAGCCGCGTCGCACAGCGCCAGCACGGTGAGCGAGCGGCCGTGGAAGTGCCACGGCGGCGGGCCGTAGGCGCTGGTGGTGCCGTCCGGCGAAAGCGGAGCGCTGAATCCCTGCAATGTCATGCCTTTCCTTCGTGTGAACCGCCAGAAATCCCCAGCGATTGCGAGACCTCATGATCAAGCGACAGTTCGTCGACGTGCCGCACGGCCAGCTCCACCTCCGGCACACCGGCGCCGGTGGCGGGCCGCCGCTCGTGATGCTCCACGCCTCGCCCGGCTCGTCGCGGCAGGTGGTGGACCTGATGGCCCCGCTCGGCGCATCCCGCCGCGTTCTGGCGCCCGACTGCCCCGGCAATGGCGACAGCACGCCGCTCCCCGCCGAGGTGCCCGAGATCGACGACCTCGCCGATGCGATCCTCGCCGGCCTCGACGCGCTGTTGCCGGACACCCCGTTCGACCTTTACGGCAGCCACACCGGTGCGCGGCTCGCCACCTCCATCGCGCTCCGCCATCCGGCGCGGGTGCGCAGGCTGGTGCTCGACGGGTTCGGCGTCTACGGCGCGGACCGGCGAGCCGAGATCCTTGCCACCTATGCGCCGGAGATGGCGCCCGACCAGCTCGGCCAGTACCTGATGTGGGCGTGGCACTTTTCGCGCGATCAATGGATCTGGTTCCCCTGGTTCGAGAAACGGGCCGACCGGCGCGTCCCGCTCGACCTGCCGTCCGCCGAAAATCTCCACGCGCTTCTGGTGGAGGTACTGAAGGCTGTGGGCACCTACCACCGCTCCTACCGCGCCGCCTTCCGCTACGACATGCGCGCCAAACTCCCCGGCGTTCGCCAAGAAACCCTTATTTGCGCGCAGCGGACCGACATGCTGATCGAGACGCTGCCTGCCATGGCGGCGGTGAAGCCGGATGCCGCCGTCGCCGAACTTCCCGGCACCGCGACGCCGGCGGATGCGGCGGCTAGCGCGGCGCTGCTTGCAGGCTTTCTGGACGCACCTTCTTCTGCCGCAGGATGAGCCAGACGCCGCTCGCCGTGATCAGTGCCATGCCGGCGACGGCAAGCGGCGTCGGCCATTCGGCGAACACGAACCAGCCGAGCATCGCCGCCCAGATCAGCCGCAGATAGTCGAGCGCGGCGACGCTGGTGGAGGCCGAGAGGCGGTAGGCGATGGTGAGCATGTACTGGAGGACGCACGCGAGCACCGCGATCAGCCCGACCAGCACCCAGGTGTAGGGCTTGCCGAGCGCCGCCCAGTCCCCCGGCGTCGCGGTGAGGAGGGCGAGCGCGCCGAACACCAGCGTGCCGAGCGCCGCGTAGTAGAACAGCACCGCGAAGTGCGTGCTGGCCGCCGGCATCCTGCGGATCGCGATGATCATGCACCCCGTCAGGAACGCGCCGAGCAGGACCACCAGCGAGACCGCCGAAAAGGTTTCGCCGGTGGGGTTCAGCGCCAGCATCGTGCCGGCGAATCCGACCGCGACGGCGGCGAATGCCCCGGCATCGGCCTTCTCCGAAAGAAGCGGGATGGCGAGGAGCATCACGAAGATCGGCGTGGTGAAGTTGATCGACGTGACGACTACCAGCGGCAGGTAGCCGAGGCCGTAGTAGAAGCAGGCCATCGAGGAGAGGCCGAAGAGGGCGTGCCAGAAGTGCGCCGTTTTGTCCGCCGTCACGATGGCGCGGCGGTTGGCGGGCCACAGGAGGAGCGGCAGGAAGATCGCGAGGACGCCGGCCGAGCGCAGCGCCATGGTCGAGATCGCCCCCAGCCCCTCGTCGGCGAGGAGTTTTACGCACATGCCCATCAGCGGCACCACGATGGTGCTGCCGAGCATCGCCGCGACGCCGAGGGCGGCGTCGCTCATGCGCGGGCGCGCTGCCGGTGTGTCGGAGGGTGGGCTCACGCGTCGGTCCGGCGCCAGAAGGGGGCGCGCTGGCGTACGGTTTCGAGGAGGGAGTCGTCGAACGGCGGCAGGTCGTAGCCCTCCGGCTGCGGCGGGCGTGCGGGGTAGCCGGTCCTTGCCTCGACCACGGCGCGGACGCGGGCGTCGGTGTAGTAGGCGCCGTACGCATAGAGGAGGAGGCGGGCGAAGGCGTCCGGCTCGGCGGCCTCCAGCGCTGCGAGGGCTGCGGTCTGCGCGGCGTCCGGCGCGGTGTCGAAGTCTTCGGGCAGGACCGCGAGGGTTGCCTCCAGCGCGCCGGTGTCGTCCCGGTCCTCAGCGAGGCGGCGGGCGGTGGCGGCGAGGCCGAGGCTGCCGGCGGCGGGCCAGCCGCGTTCCGCGTCGCCGGGGAGGAGGCGGTCGAGCACGATGGTGAGGCGGTCGGTCATGGGGCGCTCATGGCGTTGGCGGGGGCGGCGAGGGCGCGCCGGCCGATCAGCGCATCGGCGATGCGCAGCGCGTTGGCTTGGAGGGTCGGCGTCGGGTTGACGGCACCGGAACTGGGGAAGGTGGAGCCGTCGACCACCACGAGGCCGGGGCAGCCGCGCACCCGGCCCTCCGGGTCGGTGACGGCGCGCTCATAAGCCCCCATCGCGGCGGTGCCGAGGAAATGGAACCCCGCCTGCCGCGATAACGGTGTGTGCACGATTCTGCGGGCGCCTGTGGCCTGCAGCGCCTCCTCGGCGCGCTGGCTGCCGTGCGCCAGAAGGCGGCGCTCGTTATCGCCCACGGCGTAGGCGAGGCGTGCGGCGGGAACACTGGCACGGTCGCGCCGAGAGGGGTCCAGCGTGACGCGGTTGTCGGCGGCGGGAAGGTCTTCCACCGTCACGGTGACGCTGGCGCTGTGGCCGAACGTGGCCTCGAAGCCTTCGTGATGCGCAGCGCCCCACGGCAGGCGCGTGGCGTAGCCGCCCAGCGCGGTGGCGAGCGGCCCGGCGCCGCGCAGGCCCTGGAGCTGGTAGCCCCGCGCCGCACCGCGCGACGGGTCGGTTTCATAAAATTCCTGGCTGTAGAGCGAGCAGGCGAAGGCGCCTTTTGGGCCGCCGAACGGAGCGTCGAACAGCCCCGTCACGATGGCGGTGGGGTGGTGCATCAGGTTGCGGCCGACGCCGCCGTGCCGGTTGCCGAGCCCGTCCGGATGCGCCTCGCACGCCGAGGCCAGCATCAGGCGCGGCGTGCCGGCGCCGTTGGCGGCGAGGATGATGACGTCGGCGGCGGTGCGCTGCGGTCGATCCTCCGCGTCGAGCCAGTGGACGGCGACGGCGCGGCCATCGGCGTCGCACGCGATCCGCGAGACGGCGGCGTGGGTGGCGAGGCGGGCGCCCTTTTCCAGCGCGCGCGGCCAGTAGGTGATGTCGGTGGAGGCGCGGGCGCGGCGGGGGCAGCCAAGGCCGCAGGGGCCGCAGTTGTTGCAGGCGCCGCGGCCGGTGGTAGGGTCCGCCGCGCCATTGATGGCGCTGTCGGACGGCCACCAGTGCCAGCCGAGCGCATCGAACCCGCGCGCGAGCTGCGCCATGTCCGCGCTCAGCGGCAGCGGCGCCATGGCGCGCGCCGGGCGTTCCGGGTTGGCCGGGTCGCCGGCGAGGCCCGAGACGCCCATGATCCGGTCGTTGAGGTCGTAGTAGGGGGCGAGGTCGTCGTAGGAGAGCGGCCAGTCGCGGCCGACGCCGTCGAGCGACGCCGTGCGGAAGTCGGACGGGTGGAAGCGCGGGAAGTGCGCGCCCCAGCGCAGCGTCGAGCCGCCCACGCCGCAGAACAGCGCGGGGCGGATCGGCGTGTCGGTGGCGGTGAAGGGGTAGTCCGCCGGGTCGCGGCGGATGTCGGGGTCCGGGTGGCGCTCGGTCTGGAGCGCCCACTCCCAGTCGGCCCGCGTGGAGGCTGCGGCAGCCGGATCGTGCCAGCCGCCGCGCTCCAAAGTCAGGACGTCGACCCCCGCCGCGGCGAGCCGCCAGGCAACGGCGGCCCCCGACGCGCCGGCGCCGATGATGACGACATCGGCGCGGTCCAGCCGGCGGGCGGTGGGGGCCGCGTTCATCGATTGGCTCAGTCGGGGACCTTCTGGTCCACCCAGCCGCGCCCGGCCTTCATCTCCTTCATCGACTTGCAGAATGCCTCGAATGCCGGAATGCCGGCCGGAAGCGCCGCCATGAACGCCGCCTCGTAGACCTCGTCCCACGTCGCACCGTTCTGCACCGCGCGGACCGCCGCCCATTCGCCGCCTTCGCGATCACCCTTCACCGCGGTGGTGACGCCGACGAGGACAAGGAAGCGGGTCTTGAGGTCCAGTGCGCGACCCTCCGCCTCCCCGAACAGGGTGTAGGAGGCAAGGTCGCCGTACCGGCGCAGGAATTCGGGGTTGAGTTCGGCGAGCGCATCGTGGAGCGGCAGGGTGTAGCCGCGCACGGCGCGGATCTTCTCGAGTTCGGCTTCGCCATCGGGGGTCATGGCCATCGGTCGCAGTCCTTCGTGGTTGGAAATTCAGATCGCGCGGGCGGCGAGTTCGCCTTCGCGGATCGCATCGTTGACGCGGCGCGGAGCCATCGCATCGCCGATGAGGTGGAGGTCGAGGCCGGGGGTGCCGGCAAGCTCGTGGAACACGCCGTCCTGCGCCTCGGCGCCGACCATCATGACGACGGCCTCCGCCGCGACGTCGGTGGTCTCCCCGGTGTAGGCGTCGCGCAGGGTGGCTTTGCCGTCGGCGATCTTGGCAAGCTCCACGTCGGGCACGAAGGTGACGCCGAGGCCGCGCAGCATCTTGTGCACCTTGCCCCAGTCGCGGCTCGATGCGAGGTCGGGCGAGGCCTGCCCGAGCTGCGTCGCGAACGTCACCTTGGCGCCCTGCCGCGCGCAGTATTCGGTCACGACCGCGCCCTGCCGGCCGCCGAGGCAGTCGTAGACCAGCACGTTGGCGGGGAGCTTCGGCCGCGTCTCCAGGAGCTCGATGTAGGAACAGACGTTGTCGCCTTCCGCGCCGTCGACCACCGTGCCGTCGAGCCAGTGCTCCGGCCGCAGCGGCGACCAGCCGTGCTTGAGCCCCTCGAGCCCGCCGCGACGATGACGGCCTCGAAACCCTCTGCCTTTAGGGCGGCGGCATCGACCTTCGTGCCGAGGCGGATCTCGGCGTCGGTCTCGCGAAGTCGGTCGATCAGCCAGTCGGCGATCTGCACCAGCTCGCGCCGGGAGTCGGCCTCGGCCCACAGGCGCACCTGTCCGCCGAGCTTCTGCCGCGCCTCGAACAGCGTCACCGCGTGGCCGCGCTTTGCGGCGGTCAGCGCCGCCTGAAGCCCGGCGGGGCCGCCGCCGACCACGGCGACCTTCTTGCGCGTGGCGGCAGGCTGGCGGGTGTTTTCGGCAAGGTTGGTCTCCGCGCCGGCGGCGGGGTTGTGGATGCAGGCGATCGGCGCCTGCGCGAAGATCGACGACATGCACCAGTTGGCGCCGACGCAGGGGCGGATCGGCTCGGCGTCCGCGTCCTTCGCCTTGGCGACCCAGTTGGGGTCGGCGATCAGCTGGCGCGCCATGCCGATGATCTCGCACTTGCCGTCGACCAGGAACTGCTCGGCCTCGGCGTGCGTCACGATGCGCCCAGCGCCGATGACGGGGACCGACACGGCGTCCGCGATCTGCTGCGTCGCGGGGAGCTGGTAGCCGTGCCCTTCCGGGCTGGTCGGGTAGATCAGCATCCGGTTGATGTAGGTGCCCTGCGAGACCGAGAAGTAGTCGACGTTGCCGGTCGCCTCCAGCCGCGCCGCGATCTCGGCCCACGCCTCGGGGTGGTTGCCGCTTTCGTGGCCGTCCTCGCCGTTCATCCGCACGCCGATGATCATGTCGTCGCCCACCTCCTCGCGGGTGGCGGCGAGGATTTCCTCCACGATGCGGATGCGGTTCTCGAGAGGGCCGCCGTAGGCGTCGGTCCGGTTGTTGATGCCCGGCGACAGGAACTGGTTCAGCATGTAGCCGTGCGCCATCCCGGCGACTTCCACGCCGTCGAGCCCGCCGATCCGCGCGTAGCGGGCCGACAGGCGATAGCCCTCGATGATCTCGGCGATGTCGGCGCCGGTCATCACGTGCGGCATCTCGCGGTAGACCGCGCACGGCACCGGCGACGGCGACCAGACGGGCAGGCCGTTGGCGACGGAGTTGGTCTGCCGGCCGCGGTGCCACGGCTGCATCAGGAGGAGGGCGCCCTCGGCCTGCACGGGCGCCGCGATCTTCTGGTACTGCGCCACCATCCGCTCGTCGAACGCGAACGCCTTGCCCTTGTAGGGCTGCGTCGTCGGGTGGACGGCCATGGCCTCCATCGTGATCGCCGAAACGCCGCCCTTGGCGCGCGCGACGTAATAGCCGACGTGCGCGTCGGTGAAGAGGTTGTCCTTCACCAGCAGCGTCGCGTGGGCGAGCATCCAGGCACGGTTCTTGATGGTGCGCGGGCCGACCTTGATGGGGCTCAGCAGCGTCTCGTACGGGGTAGCGGGGGGCGGTGGCTTGCACGGGGGTCGTCCTAACTGTGGCGCGTCAGAGCGCGAGGCGGTTCGCGCCTTCCGGGATGCGGATGCAGGCGGCGCGGCGCCCGTCCGGCCCGGCCGGAATGAGCGGGGGAAGCTCGCGGTGGCAGGCGTCGATCGCCAGCGGACAGCGCGAGGAGAAGCGGCAGCCCTTCGGCAGGTTGATCGGGCTCGGCACCTCGCCCTCCAGCACGTGGCGGGAGAGCTTTGCCGTCGGGTCCGGTGGCAGGTGCGCCGAGAGGAGCGCCTGCGTGTAGGGGTGAGCCGGGTCGTTGAACACGGTGGCGGCCGGGCCTTCCTCCACCACGGTGCCGAGGTAGAGGACGACGATCCGGTCCGACACCAGCTTCACCGTGCCGAGGTCGTGCGAGATGAAGAGCATCGCGACGCCGAGTTCGGCGCGCAGCTTGGCGAGAAGGTCGAGGATGCCGGCGCGGACCGATAGGTCGAGCGAGGAGGTCGGCTCGTCGAGCACGATGAGCGCGGGGTCGGTGGCGATGGCGCGGGCGATGCAGACGCGCTGGAGCTGGCCGCCGGAGAGCTCCGACGGTGCGCGGGACAGGAATTCGACCGGAAGCTGAACCCGCCGCGCCAACTCCTCCACCTTCTGCCGCCGGGCGGCGCGGGAGAGGTTGGTGTGCAGCACCAGCGGCTCGCCGATCTGCCGGCCGACGGACATGCGCGGGTTGAGCGCGCTCCACGGGTCCTGAAACACGATCTGCATCCGCGCCCTGAGCGCCCGCAGCTCCGCCGGCCTCAGACCGGCAAGGTCGTTGCCCTCGACCTCGACCTTGCCCGACGTGGCGCCCAGAAGCGAAACCGCGAGGCGGCCGATGGTCGACTTGCCGGACCCCGATTCGCCGACCATGCCGACGATCTCGGACGGGCGGATCGAGAAGCTGACATCGTTGACGGCATGGACGGTCTGCCGGCCCGCCGGGAAGTGCTTGACGAGGCCCTTCACGTCGAGGATCGGGCGGGCGCCGTCGGTGCCGGGGGACGCGGCGGTCAAATCGGCTCTCCCTCGAAGTTCCTTCGCGAAATGGCAGAGGGCGCCATGGCCCTCGCCGAGCGCCGCCATCGGCGGCGCGGTGTGGCAGACGTCGGCGGCGCGGCTGCAGCGGTCGCGGTAGTGGCAGCCGTCCGGCAGGTTGTAGAGGTCGGGCGGGGCACCGCCTATGATGCTTCCGGTGCCGAGCCTCAGCCGCTCCGGCGTCGCAGACAGGAGGGCGCGGGTGTAGGGGTGGCTGGGGTTCGCGAAAACGTCGGCCGTGCGGCCGCGCTCGACGATGGAGCCGGCGAACATCACGGCAAGCTGCTCGCAGTAGTGCGCCACCACGCCGAGGTCGTGGGTGATGATGATCGCGCCCATCTGCCGCTCGATCACGAGCTTGCGCAGAAGGTCGAGGATCTGCGCCTGCACCGTCACGTCGAGGCCGGTCGTCGGCTCGTCCGCAATCAGGAGCCGCGGCTCGTTTACGAGGGCCATCGCCATCAGGACACGCTGCGCCATGCCGCCGGAGAGTTCGTGCGGCCACGCCTTCATCCGGCTTTCAGGCTCGGGAATGCCCACGGCAGACAGCATCTCGATGCCGCGTTTCCAGGCGGCACCGCGCGAGACGGAGCGGTGGGCGCGCTGGATGCGGACGAGCTGCCGGCCGATCCGGCACAGCGGGTCAAGCGAGGTGCGCGGGTTCTGGACCACAAGCCCGATCTCGTTGCCGCGCAGGGTGTTCATCTCCCCGGCCGGAAGCGCGAGGAGATCGCGCCCCGCGAACGAGGCCGTGCCGCCGACGACGCGCGCGGGCGCCCGCAGGAGGCCGAGGACGGACTGTGCGGTGAGCGACTTGCCGGCGCCGGTCTCGCCGACGAGGCCGACGATCTCGCCGCGCGCCACGTCGAACGAGACCTTGTTGAGCGCGCGTGCGGTGCGGATCTCGTTGTCCAGCGTGCGGGCGACGAAGTGGGTCTCGAGGTCGCGGATCGAAAGGAGCGTCGTCATCACTTGGCCCGCCGCGGGTTGAGGAGGTCCTGCGCGCCGTCGCCCAGCATGTTGAGGCCGAGCATCATCAGCATCAGGCCGAGGCCGGGGAAGAGCGCCACCCACCACTGGCCGGTGACCATGAACTCCGCGCCCTGCCGGATCATCACGCCCCACTCGGGTGTCGGCACCTGGATGCCGACGCCGAGGAAGGCGAGCGCGGCGGAGATGCGCACCGCCCACGCCGCGCGCACGGCCGACTGCGCCATCGCCCCCTGCATGGTGTTGGGGAGGAGGTGGACGAGGACGATCCGCCACGTCGGGTTGCCGGCCGCGCGCGCCGCCTCGACCATGGTGGAGGAGCGCAGCGCCAGCACCTCGGACCGCACGATGCGCGCGAAGATCGGGCTGTCGAGCACGCCGATCACCAGCACCACGTTGAGCACGGACGGCCCGGCGGCGGCAACCACCGCCAGCGCGAGGATGATGGAGGGGAAGACGCGCAGCGCGTCGAAGATTCGCATGGTGGCTTCGTCGAGCGTGCCGCCGACGTAGCCGACCCAGAGGCCGAGCGGCACACCGATCAGCATGGAGAGGAGCACGGCTGGCACCGCGATCGCGAAGGCGTAACGGGCGCCGAAGATGACGCGCGAAAAGATGTCCATGCCGTTGCCGTCGGTGCCGAACCAGAAGGTGGCGGAGGGTTCGGCAAGGATCTGGCGGGGGAACGCCTCGATGGGGTCGTAGGGCGTGATCCAAGGCGCGAAGACCGCGGCGAGGGCGAACAGCGCGATGATCGCGAAGCCGATGGCGCCGGTGGGGCTGCGCCGCGCGATGCCGGCGATGCGGCCGAACGGGCTGCGGCGGCGGGGGATGGCGATGTCGCTCATGCCGCCTCCACGTTGCGCGGCTCCAGGATGACGACGAGAAGGTCGACGATCAGGAACACCACGACAGAGAACAGCGCGAGGAACAGGACGTAGCCCTGCACCGCCGCAAAATCGCCGGAGACGATGGCGTTGAGCCCGTACTGCCCGAGCCCGCCCCAGGCAAACACGAATTCGATGAGAGAGGCCGTGCCGACGAGGCCGGTGATCTCGCCGCCCACGAAGGTGAGAACTGGCACCGTGGCGTTGCGCATCACGATCCGGCGCACAGTGCTGTCCGGCAGGCCGCAGGCTCTGGCGTAGCGCACCGCGTCGCCGCCGAACACGTCGAGCGCGATGGCGCGGGTGTGCTTGATGATGGGGGCCGCCGAGATGATCGCTATCGCGACGACCGGCAGGACGAGGTGGCCCGCGGCCGACTTCGCCGCCTCCATGTCGCCGGCGAGGAGACTGTCGATGAGGTAGGAGCCCGTCACCCGGTCGGGCGGGAAGACCATCATGCCGATCCGACCGACGCCGGGCGGTGCCCAGCCGAGGAGGTAGAAGAACACGAAGAGGAGGACGAGGCCGAGCCAGTAGGTCGGGATCGAGAAGCCGAGCAGCGAGACCGCGCGGGCGGTCTGGTCGAACCAACCGTCGGGCCGGGCCGCGGCGCGCATTCCGGCCGGAATGCCGATCAGTGCGCCGAGGCCGATGCCGAGGAACAGGAGCTCCAGCGTGATCGGGATGCGCTGGAGAATGTCGGACAGGACCGGGCGGGAGGAGATCCAGCTGCGGCCGAGGTCCCCCTGCACGACGTTGCCGAGGTAGATCCAGAACTGCGTCAGGAGCGGCTGGTCGAGCCCGAGGTCGCCGCGGATCATGTCGATCTGCGCCTGCGTTGCCGTGGGGCCGGCCAGCATCTCCACCGGGTCCTGTCCGCCGAGGCGCACCAGCATGAACGTGAAGAACACGATGCCGATGAGCAGCGGCAGGATGAAGACGACGCGCCGGAGGAGGAAACTCTTGACTGACATTTCTGGTCGTCGCCCGGCTACTGGGCCCGCTTGAGGTCGGCCCAGCGCTCGTGGTTGTCGGGGTGGAAGACCCAGCCCTCGATGTCGGGCTTCATCGCCTCGAAGGTCTTCGGGTAGGCGACCATCACCCAGGGCGCATCCTCGACCCAGACTTTCTGCGCCTGCTTCACGAAGGCGAGGCGGCTTTCGCGGTCAGGCGTCGCGATCACCTGCTCAACGAGCGTGTCGAACTCCGGGTTCTTGTAGTCGCCGCGGTTCGACACGCCCGCGGTGTGGGCGAGGAGGTAGAGCGTGTAGCCGGGGTCGAGCACGATGGGGCCGCTCTCGTAGACGAAGAACGGCATGTCGCGCACGGCGGGTGCGGAGCGGGAGCGCATGTCGGATCCCGTGAGGCGCACCGGTTTCACGGTGACGCCGACCTTGGCGAGCTGTGCGGACAGCTGGATGGTGAACGGCTCCAGCCACCACCACAGGTCCGAGTACATCAGCTCGATCTCGAGGCCGTCCGCGTAGCCGGCCTCGGCGAGGAGTTCCTTCGCCTTTTCCGGGTTGTAGTTGTAGGGGAAGGCGCTGTCGTCGTAGCCGTCGACGAACAGCGGCACCACGGACTTGGCGACGTCGCCTTCGCCGCCCAGCACCGAATCGATCATCAACTGCCGGTCGACGGCATAATTCAGCGCCTGGCGGACGCGGATGTCGTCGAACGGCTTGAAGTTGGGGTTCATCCAGGCGGCCATCATGGCCTGGCCGGGCGCGTCCATCACCTTGGCGCGGTCGTCATCCTTGAACTCGTTGACGAGCTGCTGGGACGGGCGGTCGATCCAGTCCACCTCGCCCGACAGAAGCAGCGTCGCGCGGGAGGCGGCCGACGGCACCTCGCGGTAGATCACGCGGTCGAAATAAGGCTGCTCGCCGTAGTAGTTGGGGTTGGCGACGAAGAGGGCGACCTCGTCCGGCCGCACCTGCTGCAGCGTGTAGGGGCCGAAGCCTGCGGTGTGGTCGACCAGCCATTCGATGGCGAAGGGGTCGGCCTCGGTGGCGTGCGTCTTCATCTCCGTGCTGTCGTAGATGCCGGGGACGTAGAGCGTCATCGTGTTGAGGAAGATCGAGCTCGGCGCCGAGAGGTTGAACGCGACCTCGTAGTTCGACACGCGCTCCACGGTGTCGACGTTGGCGACGTTGCCGATGAAGTTGCCGGTGCGCTTCTGCTCGCGCGACTTCTCCCACGACCACACCACGTCGTCGGCCGTCAGCTCGTTGCCGTAGGGGCTTTTGACGCCCTCGCGCAGCTTGAAGACGTAGCGCTTGCCGTCCTCCGACACCGTCCAGCTTTCGGCGAGCGCGCCCTCGATGACGCTGGGGTCCAGCACCTCGCGGCCGTCCTCGTCGGTCTTGCGGCCGTATTTTGTAAGGTTTTCGTAGATCTGCGGCACCACCTCCTGCGTGCCGGGGCGGAGCGCGTCGCCGTCGAAGCCTTCAGGGACGTCGGCGGCGGCGATGACCAGCGTTTCGGCAAACGCCGGCGTGGTGGCGGCAAGGGCGATGCCGGCGGCTGCGGCGAGAAGGGCGGCGCGGAGCTTCATGGAGGCGGTCCTTGGCTGTCTCGGCAAAAGGGGTGGGGCGGCGGCCCGTGAGGCCGCCGCCGGCCGGCTCTATTCGGCGATGCGAAGGTCGGACCAGCGCTCGTGGTCGTCGGGGTGCGGCGTCCAGCCGACGATGTTGGGCGCCATCGCCTCGAACACGCGCGGGTAGGCGACGGTGATCCAGGGCGCGTTCTCCATCCAGAGTTCCTGCGCCTTGGTCATCAGCTCCAGGCGCTTGTCGCGGTCGAGGGTCTGGCGGGCCTCGTCGATCAGCGCGTCGAGCTCGGGACTGGAGAATTTCGCGCGGTTCGAGACGCCTTCGGAGTGGGCGAGGAGATAGAACGTGTAGACAGGGTCGAGGACGATCGGCCCGTCCTCGAAGGCGAAGAACGGCATGTCGGAGGTGCCGGGCGAGCCGCGCGAGCGCATGTCTGACCCGGTGATGCGGATGGGCTTCACCGTCACGCCGACGTCGGCAAGCTGCGCGGCGAGCTGGATCGACAGCGGCTCGAGCCACCACCAGAGGTCCGAGTAGATCAGCTCCACCTCGAACCCGTCGGGATAGCCGGCTTCGGCGAGCATCGCCTTGGCGTTCTCGGGATCGTATTCGTAGTTGAAGAAGGACGGGTCGTAGCCGTCCACGATCGGCGGGACGATCGAGTTCCCCACGTCGCCAGTGCCGCGCAGAACACTGTCGATCAGCTCCTTGCGGTCGATGGCGAAGTTGAGCGCCTGACGGACCTTCACGTCATCGAACGGCTTGAACGTGGGGTTCATGCGGGCCGCCACCATCGCGCGGCCGGGCGCGTCCTCGACCTTCACGCGCGGGTCGTCGCGCAGGTCGACCACCTGCTGGATCGACGGGCGGTCGATCCACTGTGCCTGGCCCGACAGGAGGAGCGTGGCGCGGGAAGCGGCGGACGGCACTTCGCGGTACATCACCCGCTCGAAGTAGGGCTTCTCGCCGAAATAGTTCGGGTTGACGACAAACATCGCCGCTTCGTCCGGCCGCACCTGCTGGAGGTGATACGCGCCGAAGCCCGCGGTGTTGGTGGCGAGCCACTCGAGCGCCCAGGGGTCGGCCTCGGTGGCGTGCTTCTTCACCTCGGTGGAATTGTAGATGCCGGGGACGTAGAGCGTCAGCGCCGACAGGAAGATCGAGCTCGGCGCGCCGAGGTGGAACTCCACCTCGTACTTCGACTTCGCCGTCACGCTCTCGACGTTCGCGACCTTGGCGATGAAGTTGCCGGTGCGCTTCTGGTCGAACGACTTGTTCCAGGACCACTCCACGTCGTCGGCGGTCAGTTCGTTGCCGTAGGGGCTCATCACCCCCTCGCGCAGCTTGATGGTGTAGGTGAGGCCGTCTTCCGACACCTCCCAGCTTTCGGCGAGGTGGGGTTTGATGGTGGACGCGTCGAGGTAGGGGCGGCCGTCGCGCTCGGTGCGGCCGTAGCGGGTCAGGCCCTCGTAGACCTGGGTGACGACCTCCTGCGTTCCGGGACGGAGGGCATCGCCGTCGAACCCTTCCGGCACGGCAGCGGCCGCGATCACGAGGTTCTGCGCCAGCGCGGCGCCGGGCGCCAGCGCGGTGAGGGCGGTGGCGGAGAGGAGAAGGGCCGAGAAAGCGGCGGCCTTGGCGTGAAGTGTCATGTCGTCGCCTCGTCAGGTTTTGAGGGAGTTGGGGCCGACGGTGCCGGTCAGCACCGGTACGCGGTACTCGGGACGGATCATTTGAAACATGTCGACCACGTCGTAGCCGTGGCGGATGGTGCGCCCGCCGACGGGGTCCTCGATCTCGAATTCCCAGCGGGAACCGAAGCCGAGCCGCTTGTCGACGCTGACGATGGTGCCGCAGAAGGCGACGGTGTTTTCCTGCGGGAAGCCCGGCGCACGGTCGGCCAGCATCGCCGCGATGTCTTCCGGCCGCAGGAAGGCGTCGACGCCGACCTCCTGGTAGAGCCGCCCGTCGACCCACGAGCGCAGGATGCACTGGTCCCAGGTGTCCGCGATCTCCGCGAACGGCCAGACGGTGGGGGCGAGGACGTTGGCGCAGGCCTGCTTGGAGTAGGGGATCGACGCCTTCTCGAAGAGCCGGTCGGTGTGGTCGGAGCCGACGCCGACATAGAGCTGGTCGGCGAAGATCAGCACGATCTCCACTTCACCCGAGGTCTGGTCGGTGTGGACCTCGACCTTTTCGCCGGTCGAGAGGCCGTCCACCGCCATCGGGTAGAGGCGAGGGGCGGGGACGTGGGTGGCGATGGCGACGCCGTGGAGGGCCACCTCGTCCTGGTGCAGCTTGGCGACGGCGGGGTCGCGCGTCGCGGAACCCATGTTCATGACCGCGGCAAGGTCGATGGAGAGAGGCGCGGTGGCGCCCTCTCGCGACTGGGCGGTGAGGGCGAGTGTGCGGCTCAAAGGGCTTGGCTCCCGTAGCGGTCGAGGTCGAGGGCGAGAAGGGCGGGGTCGTCGCGCAGGCCCCGGCCGCGCTGGCGCATCCAGATGCGTTTCAGGACGCGGCGCTTGGTGCCGTCGTCGGTGAAGGCGAGGCGGCCGTGCAGCGTCGCGAGGTTGTGGGTGAGGAGAAGGTCGCCGGGCTCCAGCGTGTAGGTCCAGACGATCTCGTCGCGCTCGAGCAGCGCGTCGAACCAGTCGAATGCCTGGAGTTCGGCCTCGGTCAGCGGAGCGCCGGCCTTCTCCTGGCCGGCGTTCACCATCACACGGGCGTAGTGGACGTGGAGTTCGCCGTCCTCGGTGTCGAAGATCGGCTTCTTGATCGTCTCCGGTCCCTCGGGCCACGTGTGGAGCCGTGGCGGCAGGAAGTGCCATTCACGGTGGAAATGGGGCAGGAGGTCTGGCCGCTCGGCGAGGATGGTGCGGTAGAGCGTCTGCCCGGAAACCAGCGTGCTCTCGCCGCCGGCGGCCGCGTTCTCGGCGCACAGGAGGCCGAGATAGTCCGCCGCGCGGCGCTCCAGGCAGCCGTTGTCGGAGTGCATCGCGCTCTTCTTCGCGGTGGCGCCGATGCGGATCGGGTCGGTGGTCTCGGCCCCGGTGTTGGTGACGGTGAAGATCCGCCGGTCGGTCGAGATGCCCTGCCGCATGATCCGGCCGAGGTGGTTCCCGAGCGCGTAGGCGACGATGCTGGCATCCTCAGCGGGCAGCCCCTCGACGGCGATCCCCTTCAGCACCGTGACGCCGGAGCCGGTGTCGAGCTCGGCGCGCAGCTGAGGCACCATGGCGGCGAGCGCGGGGAGGAGCGTGTCCTCCGGCTCCACTGTGTCGAGCGTCAGCCCCTGCCGGTGCACCCGTTCGAGCATTGCTGCAATTTGCGCATTGAGTTTTGCGGGAACCGGGCGGACGATCTCTTCGGCGCGCGCATCGAGGTCGGCCCTCGTCCAGTCGCGTCCGGGCACCGGAACGAAGCCGAGCGGAACCGCTAGAGGAGCGCCGCGCTCGCTGCTGGCAAGTGTCTCAGACATGCTTCCCGCCTTATCCGTTCACACGCTTGTTGCAGTTTCTTGTATTAAACTTAGTACAAGGCTATGATGGCGCATAACGGAAAGTCAACATGGCAATCGCACCGATCGCAGAAGCCACTGACGAGGCGCCGTCCGGCCGCTACGCCGCCGCGTTATCGCCGATCACGCTGGGCGCGAACGGCGCTCGCCAACCGTATCTTCGTGCCGGCGCACACCACCAATTTCGGCCATGCCAACCTGCCGAGTGACAGGCATGCAGCCTACCACCGGGCGCGTGCGGAAGGCGGCGTCGCGCTCATCATCTTCGAGGGCATCCGCGTCCACGAGAGTTCGCTGGGGCGGGCGCAGGGCGTGAACGGCTACGAGGCCGCAGCGGTGCCTGCGTTCGCGAAGATGGCCGACGCGGTCCACGAAGGCGGCGCGAAGCTTTTCGGCCAGATCATCCACCTCGGCCGCCACATCGACGGCAATTTTACCCGCACCGCGGCCTGGAGTTCCTCGCCGACGCCGTGGACGATGACCGCCCCGCCGCCGCACCCGATGACCGAAGCCGAGATCGCGGCGGTGGTGGACGGCCACGTCCGCACAGCGCTCAACATGCTGGAGGCCGGGCTCGACGGCATCGAGCTCCAGATGGCGCACGGCCATCTTCTGCAGCAGTTCATGTCGCCTGCCGTGAACACGCGGGAAGACGGCTACGGCGGCAGCGAGGAGAACCGCCTCCGCTTCGCACTAGAGACGCTCAAGGCCGTGCGCGCGGCGGTGGGCGACGCGACGCTCGGCATCCGCATCAGCGCGGACGAGTTCCTTCCCGGCGGCCTCGGCCTGTCGGACATGACGCGGATCGCGCGGCGGCTGTGCGAGGCGGCGCGGGTCGATTTCGTCAACGTCAGCCACTCCGCCTACCACGGCAGCGCCACCATCTCGACGCAGATGGCCGACATGGCGTTCGCCAACGACGCCTTCCGCCACTTCGCGCCCGCCATCAAGGCAGCGCTCGCCGACATGCCGGCGCCGCCGCCGGTGATGGCGGTCTGCAAGTTCCGCACGATGGACGAGGCGGAGGTGGCCATCGCGTCCGGCGGCACCGACATGGTGGGGATGGCCCGCGCGCACATCGCCGAGCCCGCCATCGTGGCGAAGAGCCGGGCTGGGCGGGAGGCGGAGATCCGCCCCTGCATCAACTGCAACCAGGGCTGTGCAGGCTTCCTCGGCCTCAACCTTGCCATCACCTGCCTAACCAACCCCGAGACCGGCCGCGAGGCGCTAGCCGCGCCTCCTCTGGCGCAGGGCGCGGCGAAGCGCCTCGTCGTGGTCGGCGCGGGGCCGGGCGGGATGGAGGCGGCCGCAACCGCCGCGGCGCGCGGCCATTCGGTCGAGCTGTGGGACGCGACGGACACGCCGGGCGGCACGCTCGGTCCGGTCGCCGCGATGCCGCTGCGGTCGGATTTCCACCGCTTCCTCGACTATCAGGCCGCCGCGCTGGACCGCGCAGGCGTTACCGTTCGCCTCGGCCGCACCGCAACGGCGGGCAACCTTGCCGAGACGGGCGCCGACGCGGTGATTCTCGCCACCGGTGCCTCGCCCCGTGCGCTGGCGCTGGAGGAGGGTGAGGCGCTGACACTGGAAGCCGCGATGGCAAAGCGCGAGGCGCTCGGCCGCCATGTCGTGCTGGAGGACAGGCTCGGGACGTGGAGCGTCGTCTCCGTCGCGGAATGGCTGGCGGACCGCGGCCACCGGGTGACGCTCCTGGCGCCGACGGGCACGCCGGGCTGGACGATCTCGGTCTACTCCAGTTTCGCCATGCGGCAGCGGCTGAAGGACAAGGGCATCGCGATCCGTGCGCTCGCCACCCTCGCGGCCTTTTCAGGTGGGGCGGCCACGATCACGGACGTCTCGACCGGCGAGCGGCACGTCATCGAAGGCGTCGACGCGGTGGTGGCACCCGTCCACGGCGTGCCGCGCAACGCGCTCGCCTCTGCGCTCGGCATCCCCGTCCACGCCATCGGTGACGCCGAAGCGCCTCGCACCGCTCTCGAAGCCGTCTTTGAGGGACATCAGGCCGCGCTGCGGCTCTGACCACTACCGGGACCAAGGAGGAAGCAACATGCCCCATCCCCTCGACACCGCAGCCGACCTCGACTTCGTGCTCGCGATGCGCCGCCGCTGGGCCGACCGCCTCTACCCGGCGCTGCGCAGCGAGTACGACGACGCCACCGCCGACGCTCCGCCACAGGACCGCAGCGCGGCCGGCGACGTCGCCGAGACGCTCTCGATCTACCCGTGGTTCGCGTGGATGGAGCGCGGCTCGCAGAAGATGCTCTGGCGCGCGGTGGAGAACGCCGTAGCCGACGCGCCGCCGATCGCGACGCCCGAGGCGCCCGGCGGATCGCTGACGCTGAACCCGGACCTCGAAATGCCGTCCTGGTACACCGACTGGGACATCCACGTGCAGCCGGGCGGCGTGTGGCAGAGCGACATGTCGGCCCACACCTACGAGCTCGGCGCCAAGCTCGTCATGCTCGGCGGCAACGACGACTACACCTTCCACCGCGCCTTCGTCGAAACCTGCCTCGCCCCGCTCCAGGGCCGGGAGGTGACGCGGCTGGTCGACCTCGGCTGCGGCTTCGGCAAGTCCACCTGGCCGATGAAGCGCACATTCCCGGACGCCGAGGTGATCGGGATCGACCTTGCCGCGCCATGCCTCAGGATGGCGCACGCCAAGTCCGAGGCGCTGGGCCTTGCCATCGACTACCGGCAGGGCGATGCGCAGGCGACCGGGCTGGAGGCAGGTTCCGCCGATCTCGTCGCCTCCACCATGCTCCTCCACGAGGTGCCGCGGCCCGCGCTGGAGGCGATCATCTCCGAGGCGGCGCGCATCCTGAAGCCCGGCGGCATCCTCCGGATGCTGGACTTCCAGTTCACCGGCGACGCCTTCCGCGACCATCACATTGCCCGCCACGGCGCCCGCAACAACGAGCCCTTCATGCCCGGCGCGATGAGCGCGGACACCGTCGCGATGTGCGAGGCGGCGGGGCTCGCGGGCGCCCGCTGGACCGCGTTCGACGAACGCGGCGCAGGCCGGCTCGATGCGCTGGAATGGCCGGCTCGCAAGGAATGGCATTTCCCGTGGGCTGTCCTCGAAGCGGAGAAGCCCCTGTGAGCCGCGACCTCGAGGAACTGACATTCTTCGCCGACCCGGACGTCGACAGGCTCGCGGCGCTGGTGTTCGACCTTGCCGCTCAGCTCCACATCGAGCGGCAGCGCCGGATGGCGCTGGAGACCGCGCTCGCCCGCAGCGGCACGCTCGACCCGGACAGCCTCAAGGCGCTCGCCGCGGATCCCGAATATAACGCCGAGGCGCGGGAAGCGCTCGATACGGCGCAGGCGCGCCTCTTCACCATCCTCACCGAGCGGGGCGACCGGCGCACGCCGCTGCGGTCTCAGTCGCGCAGTGTGCTGGCAACCCCGGCGCGTGACTGAAACGCCAAGGTTGCTTTTGACGCGCGAAACGCCCACACCCCGCACCCGGCGCGGCCGGTCCGGCCCCGCGCCGGGTGCAGAAGGACCATTCTGGTGAGGCATTCCACCGACCCTCTGAAGACGCAGAAGGTCTATCTCGTCCTGCGCGACCGGATCGTCGCCGGCGAGCTGGAGCCGGGCGCGCGCCTTCCGGGCGAGCCCAAGCTCGCGGAGGAGTTCGATGTCTCGCGCGTGACGATCCGCCGTGCGCTGGCGCGCCTTGCCGAAGAGTCGCTGATCGAGCGGCGGGCGGGGTCGGGCACGTTCGTCTCGACGCAGCCGGCCAAGGTGCGCGCGCTGATCACCGATGTCGCGAACGTCTTCACCGGCCTCATCACCATGGGCCGCACCACCAACGTCAGGCTCATCTCTTTCGAGTACGTCAAGCCGCCGGAGCCGGTGCGGATCGCCCTCGGGCTGAAGGAGGGCGAGATCGTGCAGCGCTCGGTCCGCGTGCGGCTGGTGGACGACCGGCCGTTCTCCTACCTCACCGCGCACGTTCCGGGCCGGATCGGCTCGGTGTACTCCGAGAGCGACCTTGCCCGGATGCCGCTGCTGGAGCTGATGGAACGCTCCGGCCTCAAGACCGAGTTCGCGCGGCAGGAAATCAGCGCGGTGCTGGCGGGTCCTGACGTGTCGGAAGCGCTCGACGTCGACACCGGGGCGCCGCTGGTCTCGCTCACCCGCGTCGTCTACGGGCCGAACCGGGAGGGGATGGAGCACCTCCACGCGCTCTACCACCCGGAGCGGTTCACGATGCAGATGGAGCTGGTCCGCGACGGCGAGATTGGCGCCCGCCAGTGGCGCCCGTCGCCCCCGACGCCGCGCCCGGTGCGCCGCAGCGCGGCCCGCAAGACCTCGCGGGGCTGACGCAGAAACGAAAAAGCCCTGCCGCGGGGGTCCGCGGCAGGGCTCCGGTCATGCCCGGCGAACCGGGCATGGAGGTCACTGAGGTCGATCAGACCCGGACGTGGTCGCTCACACGGTCGCCGACCAGGGTGTTGGCGCGGCCGAAGTAGGCGCCGATCCCTGCTGCCAGCAGACCCATCACCGAGAGAAGCGACAGCATCAGCGCCGCGGCCGAAATGGCCTCGCTCGCCTTCTGCGCGGCTTCAAGTGCGGCCTGCTTGGCTTCCTGGACGGCGGCCTGCGTCTCGTCGATGGCGGTCTGCACGCCGTCGCGGACGGACTGGACGATGCCTTCCGCTTCCTGCGGCGTGACACCGAGGCGCGTCTCGAGCTGGGTCATCGCCTGCTGGGCGTCTTCCTCGGAGAGGATCGCATCCGGACCTTCGACGAGCTTGTCGAAGAACGCCTCGATGTCGGCGCCGGCATCACCGGGGGACTGCATGATGTCGCCGAGCGTCTCGCGGGCGTTGGCGATCGCGGCCTGCTGCTCTTCTTCGCTGAACACGTTGCGGAAGGCGGCGGTCGCTTCGCGGCGGATGTTCGCCTCGGTGATCCCACGCTCCTGCAGCGTCGTCTGCACTTCCTGCGGCAGAGCGTCGATGGTCAGACGGTCGGCGAGGTCGCGCGGGTTCGGCAGCGAGATGTCGTCCGGCAGGACGGCTTCGCTGACGGAGCCGATGGCGCCGGCAGTCTTGCCGATGGCCGAGGAGACGGCACCGAACATGGCACCACCGCCCGCGACGGACGCATAGGCGAACACCACGGTGGTGACGGCCCAGACGGACACGCCATGAAGGACCGACGAGGTCGTGCGCGGCACGCCTGCAAGGCGGGAGGCGATGAAGCCGCCGGCGCCGAGTGCGATGAGCTGCGTCACGACGACGTAGATCGCGGACACGATGCCCATGCCGGAGGCGGGATCATTGTCATAGAGGGGGTCGAAGCTGGCGGCGCCGATGCCGATGCCGAAGGTCGTGAAGAGGACCATGAGCGCGGCGGACGCAACGCAACCTGCGAAGATTGCGCCCCAGGAGACGCGCCTTGCGATCCCCCCGGTCGCGACGGTCCCGGCCGGTACCGTGGTGTAAGTTTCGCTCATTTGAGTTCCTTGTGCATATTCTTGTCCAAGCGTCGTGAAGCGTAAAACGCACCGCCGGCCGGCGAGACGCCGACCGTGACACTCCGGAAAGCGTCGGTGCGTCGAATTGCAGGAGGAGACGTCTCGGGATCTGACCGACTCGCCTTTCACCTGGCGTTCTTCACCACCAACAGATGGGAGCGGGGATCGTTCCTGAATGCGCGAGGAAACAATCCCTCGTGGGGTCAGCCGGAAAGCGGCAGCCAGAGCCAGAGTGCGACGAGGGTGGCGAGCAGCACCGGCGGCGTCAGCACGCAGCCGACCTTGATGTACTGCCCCCACGTGATCCGCTGCCCCTTGCCCGCGAGAACGTGGAGCCAGAGGAGCGTGGCGAGCGAGCCGATGGGGGTGAACTTCGGCCCGAGGTCGTTGCCGACGACGTTGGCGTAGACCATCAGCTCGCGCGTGAGGGCGGGCACGTCCGCCTGGTCGACCGCCAGCGCGCCGACCAGCGTCGCCGGCAGGTTGTTCATCACCGAGGCGAGCGCGGCGACGACGAAGCCGGTGCCGACGGTGGCGACGAGCGTGCCCTGGAGGCTCAGCCATTCGAGGACGCCCGCCGCGATGTCCGTCAGCCCTGCGTTCCCGAGGCCGTAGACGACGAGATACATGCCGATTGAGAAGAGCACGATCTGCCACGGCGCCTCGCGAAGCACCTTGACCATCGGGACGACGGCGCCCTTGCCGGCCGACGCCCACCGGCCCGCGATCGCCATCAGGACGAGCGCTGCCGCGCCGGTGACGACGGCGATGGGGAGGCCGAGCGGCGCGGTGACGAAGTAGGCGACGAGGAGGATCGCGAGGAGCGGGAAGGCGGCGCGGAACACCTGCCGGTCGCGGATCGCCCCGGCCGGCGCCTCGAGCGAGGCCGTCTCGTAGCGCGCCGGAATGTCCTTGCGGAAATAGAGCCACAGGACGAGGAGCGTCGCGGCCAGTGAGACGAAGTTCACCGGCACCATCACGGCGGCGTAGCGGCCGAAGGAGACGTCGAAGTAGTTCGCGGTGACGATGTTGACGAGGTTGGAGACGATGAGCGGCAGGCTCGTCGTGTCCGCGACGAAGCCGCAGGCGACCACGAAGGCGAGCGCGCCTGCCGGCGGCACCGCAAGCCGCAGCATGATCGCGAGCACGATCGGGGTGAGGAGAAGCGCCGCGCCGTCGTTGGCGAAGACCGCCGCGATGGCGGCGCCCAGAAGGATGATGAGCGGGAACAGGCGATGCCCGCGGCCGCCGCCCCAGCGCGCGACATGGAGTGCTGCCCAGGCGAAGAAGCCCGCCTCGTCGAGGATCAGCGAAATGATGATGAGCGCGACGAAGGTGAAGGTAGCGTCCCACACTATGTCCCACACCACCGCGACGTCGGCCCAGCCGACCACCCCGGCCGCCATCGCGACCGCCGCGCCGCCGAGCGCCGACCAGCCGATCCCGAGCCCCTTCGGCTGCCAGATGACGAGGACGAGCGTGACGATGAAGATCGCGAAAGCGAGCATGGCGGCGGGGAACCTCGGCCGGCGGGGGGAGCGAAAGCGCCAGCCATTACACGCCAGTATGAAGGAACGGTGACAGTGGCGGCAGTCGCCCGCCCGCTCGGCCGTCGGCGCATCACCTGTATGACACAAACCGCGTGCTAAGGCGCCGGGGCGACGGCAGAAGCCTTGCGGCGGGTGGCCGGGGTGAATGTCGGGCTGTAATGGAGGGCCACGGGTGGCACGCCCTAGGGGAATCGAACCCCTCTTTCCAGAATGAAAATCTGGCGTCCTAACCGATAGACGAAGGGCGCATCACGCGCGGCAAGGCGGGTTATAGGCAGGCATGGTGATCGAGACAACCCGGGTCAGGCACCCGAATGACGGAATAAACGCAAATTTCTGCGGCAATGCCCCGGCCGGCATCAGCCTGCGCGGCCTCACCAAGCGGTTCGGCGCCACCGCGGCGGTGGACGGCGTCACCCTCGACATCGAGGACGGCGAGTTCTTCGTCGTGCTGGGGCCGTCCGGCTGCGGAAAGAGCACGCTCCTGCGGCTGATTGCGGGGCTGGAGACGGCGGATTCCGGCACCATCAGCCTTGCCGGCAAGACAGTCGCGGGAGAGGGGCGGGACGTGCCGCCGGAGGGCCGGAGCGTCGCCGTGGTGTTCCAGTCCTACGCGCTGTGGCCGCACATGAGCGTGCGCAAGAACGTCGCCTTTCCTGTGGAAAGCGGGGGATTCGGCCGCGAGGAGGGCGCGGCGATCGTCGACGGGGCGCTGAAGGCGGTCGCGCTGGAGCCGTTCGCCGACCGCAAGCCCGCCGCACTGTCCGGCGGGCAGCAGCAGCGGGTTGCGCTCGCCCGCTGCCTCGCCTCGCGTGCGTCCACCGTGCTGATGGATGAGCCGCTCGCCAACCTCGACGTTCACCTGCGCGCCGCGATGGAGGACGAGCTTGCCCGCGTCCACGCCGTCTCGGGCGCGACGACGCTCTACATCACCCACGACCAGCGCGAGGCGATGGCGCTCGCCACCCGCGTCGCGGTGATGCAGAGCGGAAAGATCCTGCAGGTGGCGGCGCCGCAGGCACTCTACGAGCGGCCGTCGAGCGAGCCGGTCGCGCGCTTCATCGGCCGCTCCACAATCCTCGACGCGACATTGACGGACGTGGACGGCACCGCCGCGACCGCCGAGGTTGATGGCATGTCGTGGCGCGTCGCCTGCGCCTCCGGAACGCGGCCGGGGCCTGCCCGGATCGTCGTCCGCCCGCACGACGTCGCGGTCGGGGAGGGCCCGCTCTGGGGGACGGTCCAGCGGACGGCCTACCGCGGCGGGATCTTCGAAATGACCATCGAGACGGGGGCGCTTTCAGTCGCCGCCGAGTTGCGGCAGCCGCCCGGCGAGGGGACGGTATCGTTCGGGTTCGCCGGTGGGTGGGTGCTGCCGGACGGGTCGACTGGGTAAAATCATGATATGAAGGTCTAAAATAACGCCGAAGCGCGAGGCCTGCCATGGAACTGCCCCTGCCGTTTGACCACGCCATCGTCATCCACGACGACCTCGGCAAGGCGGTGGACGGTCTCCACCGGCTCGGCTTCCGCCCGACACCGCCCGGCTACCACGGCGACGCCCTCGGCACCGAGAACGTCACCGTCGTGCTGCCGGACCAGGAGACCTACTTCGAGATCATGGTGGTGCGGGCGCCGAACCCCGCCAACGCGGACAGGCGGCGGCTTCTTGCCTCCCGCGGCCGGCATCTCTTCGGCATCGCGCTGAAGGGGGCCGCCGAAGAGGCGCGTCCGCTGCTCGATCGGGCCGGCATGGCGGACGGGGAGATCATCCGCTTCTCGCGGATGGTCGAGCTCCCCGGCGGTCATCGGGAGGCGAGCTTCACCATCGCACCGATGCGGCTCGACGCCCTTCCGGCGCTCTACTCTTTCGTGTGCGAGCACCACAGCCCCGGCGTGGTGTGGCGGCGGGATTATCTCGGCCACCCCAACACGGCCGAAGCGCTGACCGACGTCTGGGGCGTCGCGCCTGACCCGGCTGCGCTCGCCGCACCCTGGCGCCAGCTCTACGGCGACGACGTCAGCGCTGACGCCGACTCCCTTACCGTGGAAACCGGAACGGCGCGGATCAGGATGCTCGCACCAACGGCGTGGCAGGCGTGCTTTCCGTCGATCCCCGTCGACCGGGTGCGACCGGGCTACCATGCCCTCGGCTTCCGCGTGCGCTCGATCGATGCGGTGCGCGAGCAGCTCGAGGCGCACGACGTCGCGTTTGCCGAGGCGGGCGGATCGGTGGTCGTGCCGAACAGCCAGGGCGTTGGCGCCGCTGCGATCTTTGCCGAAGCGCGCTGACGTGCCGTATCCGGCAAGGGTTGGCTGCGCGCGGCTGCGAAGCTAGAAGCAGAGTGCCTGCGATCCTGCCGGCCACCCCACGGAGCGACAGTCCCGATGGCGATGGAAGTGACTAGCCAGACCCTGCGCGGTGTCGCCGTGATCAAGGTCGAAGGCCGTGTCGACAGCGCAACCGCGCCCGAGTTCGAGGCAGCGGCGGACGCCGTGGTGGGGGCCAGCAGCGCCCCCGCGGTGCTCGACCTTGGCGGCGTCCACTACATCAGCAGCGCAGGCCTGCGCGTCCTCCTCAAGCTCAACAAGCGAATGCGCGCCCAGTCGCGCGAGTTCGCCCTCGCCGCGATGCGGCCCGACGTCGACGACATCCTGGTGCTGACCGGGTTCGACAAGCTGTTCGAGCGATTCGGCACCGTCGATGAGGCCGTGAATTCCGTCGCGGTCGATGCCGGATGAGGCCGCCGCGGGAAACAGAGATTAAATCCTGTTTCCCCATTGAACCGGCTGAACGGTTGGGGTCTTGATGGCGCCGATGGCTTACCACTTCGGATCATTCACGCTCAATGTTGGCCAGCGCCGGCTGGTGGACGGGGACGCTTTCGTGCCCGTCGAGCCGAAGGTGTTCGACGTCCTCCACTTCCTCATCCAGAACCGCGACAGGGTCGTGGCGCGCGAGGAGCTCCTCGCGCACTGCTGGCCGAATGCGGTGGTGAGCGACGGCACGCTGAGCCGCTGCCTCAGCCGCATCCGTCTGGCGCTCGGGCAACCGCGCGAGGCCGACGTTCCGATCCAGACCCTCCACGGCATCGGCTACCGCTTCGTCGGCGATGTCGTCACTGACGAAGCGCCGGTCCGGCATGCCGTGGCCGCCGCCGAGCCGGGCACCCCCGTCGCGGGGCCCGCGGAAGTCGCCGGCGGGCCTGAACGGCGCTTCGTGGCGATCGTCGACATCAGCTTCGCCCCGCGGGGCGGCACCCTCATCGACCGCTCTGGCGACCTGTTCGACTTCCTGCAGCAGTGCCGCGCCATCGTCCTCCATCATGCCTGCGTGATGGTGGGGTCACTCGGCTCCAACTTCATCATCCAGGCGGGCTACCCGGCAGCGCTGGAGCAGCCCGCGCTGGTGGCGACGGCCGCGGCCAACGCCTGCCTCGCCCGCGCCGAAGAGCTCGAGATCGTGATGCGCGCCGGCGTCACCTCCGGCCGCGCGATCCTCGGCCCGGTGTCCGATTCGGACGACGTGACGGCGCTCCTCGGCGTTTCGCCGCTCCGCCTAGCAGGACCCCTCGGCCCCGAATCGGAGATCTTCCTCGACCAGCGCACCGCCGACCTCGTGCGCGACGGCGCGACCTTCTCGCGCGTGACCCGCCAGCTCGCCACCGGCGAGGAGGCGACGCTCCTGCGTCTCGACAGCGCGACCCCGCTCCTTGATGCCGTCGGCGCGGAAGACGCCGTGTTCGTCGGCCGCGACCACGAGCTCCTCCAGCTCGAGGCGGCATGGCGCAAGACCAAGGCGGGGCAGGGTCAGATCGCGACGATCCTCGGCCAGGCGGGGATCGGCAAGAGCGAGCTCGTCAAGCGCTTCCTCCACCGCGCCGGCCTCGAGGAAAACGAGGTTCTGGTGGGCCGCTGCTCGCAGCACCACAACGACACGCAGTTCTATCCGCTTCTCGTCCTCGTGCGCTCGCTGCTCGGCATCGACATGCGCACCCCGCGGCTCGAGGCGCTGACGAAGATCGAGCAGTATCTGGAGGCGAAGAACCGGCCGGCGGAGGATCACCTGCCGATCCTCGCCTCGCTCCTCACCGTCACCGCGGCGGACAGCGAGCTTGCGGGCCTGCGCCTCAGTCCGCAGCGCCGCTACGAGCGGACGATGGAAACCATCCTCCTGATGATCACCGCCGCGCTGGAGGACCGCCCGCACGTCCTGTGGATCGACGACATGCAGTGGGGCGACCGCGCGACGAAGGAAACCCTTCAGGCGCTGATCAGCCGCTTTTCCAGCCTGCCCCTGATGATCGTGCTGACGAGCCGCGGCCCGATCGAGGATTTTGCCGACCACGGCCGCACCGCGCTCGAATTCGAGCTTGCCCGCCTCACCCGCAGCCAGAGCCTGAAACTCCTCGGCAGCCTGGAGGAAGAGGCCGGCCTTCCCGCGCGCCTCATCGACACCATCATCGGCCGCAGCGACGGCGTCCCGCTCTACCTGCGCGAAATCACCCGCCTCTCCGGCTCCCGCGCCTCCGCAGGCGAGGGCGGCGCCGCGATGGAACCCGACGCGGTGCCCGACAGCCTGCAGGGGTTGCTGCTCAGCCGCCTCCTCGAGTGCGGGTCGGCACGGCCCCTCGCCCAGTGGGCGGCGGTGGTGGGCGAGGAATGCCCGCGCGAGCTCCTCAAGGCTCTCAGCGAGATGCCGGACGCTGAGTTCGACGAGGCGATGGAGAGCCTCACCGCGCACGACATCTTCGCCGAGGACGAGTTCGCCGCCCATCCGGCCTACAGCTTCCGCCACGTCCTGATGCGCGATGCGGCGTACGGGTCGATCGTGCCGCAGGAGGTGCGCCAGAAGCACCGCAAGGTCGCCGAGACGCTGGAGCGGCATTTCCCCGAGATCGCCGGGACGAAGCCCGAGCTGATCGCCGTGCAGTACGAGGCATCGACCCGCCCGGAGCGCGCCGCCCGCTACTGGGAACTCGCCGGCCAGTCCGCCCGGGCCGCCTGATCGCCTCGAGGCGCATCGCCGGGGACGCCCGTTGCCCGAGGGTTATTGCCCGCAGAACCTCAATTTCGTTTATCCTTTTGCAAAAGATTCTGCTCTGGCTCACAACATCCGGGAGCCTGCGGGCGGCGCAGGGAACCTGACGATGACATTGCTCAAATCCGTCCTGTCCGGAGGGGGGCCGAAGACCAGCCACTCCAACGTGGTCAACGGTCTCGGCTTTGCGATCGTCGCCGGCACCTACGCGGTCGGCGAAGTCCTGCCGGGGGACCACGACCTCGGCGAGCAGTTCGGCGTCTCCCGCTCGGTCCTGCGCGAGGCGATGAAGACGCTCGCGGCCAAGGGGATGGTCGTGCCGCGCACCCGAATCGGAACGCGGGTCACCGACAAGCGTCTGTGGAACTACCTCGATGCCGACGTCTTGAAGTGGCACTTCGAGCTCGGCGTCGACGACGACTTCATCCGCCACCTCTACGAGATGCGGCTCGCCTTCGAGCCGTCGGCCGCCCGTCTCGCCGCCCGCAACCGCGACGACAGCGATGCGGAGGCGATCCTGGCCCGTGCCGACGAGATGCTGGAACCGCACACCACGGAAAGCTTCGCGCTGGTCGACCTCGAGTTCCACCGCGCGGTGTTCGAGGCTACCAAGAATCCGCTCCTTCACTGCACCGGCAACGTGATCGAGGCGGTGCTGATGAACGTGTTGCAGAATTCCTCGCCCGCCTCCGATCCGTCGGAGACGGTGCGGGTGGCGGCGCGCCACCGCGCGCTCGGCGAGGCGATCGCCGCGCGTGACGAGGACGCGTCCGAAGACGCGATGCGCACCGTCATCATGATCGGCTGGAAGCGCGCCCCCGAAAACGCCGGCTGAGCGGCGCTACTTCTCGCCCTCGATGGCGCGGTGGAGGTTGATCGCCGCCGTGATGAGGCCGAGGTGGGTGAAGGCCTGCGGGAAGTTGCCGAGACCTTGGCCGCTCGGCCCCGTTTCCTCCGCATAGAGGCCGACGTGGTTGGCAAAGCCCAGCATCCGCTCGAAGATGAGCCGCGCCTGGTCGCGCCGCTCCTCGTTGTGCCAGCCGGCGCGGGCGAGCGCGTTGACGAGCCAGAAGGTGCACAGGTTGAAGGTGCCTTCGGTGCCCTGCAGCCCGTCCGACGTGTGCTCGTGGTTGTAGCGGTAGACGAGGGAGTTGGCGACGAGCCCGCCCTCGTTGGGTGACTTCATCACCGCGTCGAGGAAGCGCTCGGTGCGGCTCTCGCTGGGCGACAGGAACCCGGTGATGATCATCATAAGGTTCGACGCGTCGATGGCGTCGCTCCCGTAGCTCTGAACGAAGAGGCCGCGCTTCTCGTCCCAGCCCTTCTCCATCACCTCGTTGTAGATCGCGTCGCGGGTGTTTCGCCACTTGAGGATGTCGCAGGGGAGGGACCGGTCCGCCGCGATCTTCAGCCCGCGGTCGATCGCGACCCAGCACATCACCTTGGAATAGACGAAGTGCTGGCGGCCGCCCCGGGTCTCCCAGATGCCCTCGTCGGGCTCCTGCCAGTGGTCGATCACGTAGTCGACGAGCTTCACGACGGTCTTCCAAGCGTCGTAGCCGATGGGCTTGATCTCGCGGTTGAGGAGGAAGAGCGCATCCATCAGCTCGCCGTAGATGTCGAGCTGGAGCTGGTTGTAGGCGCCGTTGCCGATCCGCACGGGGCGCGAGCCCATGTAGCCGTCGAGGTGGTCGAGCGTCTCTTCCTCGAGGTCGGCGCGGCCGTCGATCCCGTACATGATCTGGAGCGAGCCGTCGTCGTTGGGGTGCTGCGCGACGTTCTGCAGGAACTCCGCGAACCGCACGCACTCGTCCATGAAGCCGAGGCGGGCGAGGGAGAACACCGTGAACGCCGAATCGCGCAGCCAGGTGTAGCGGTAGTCCCAGTTGCGCTCGCCGCCGATTTCCTCGGGAAGGCTGGTGGTCGGCGCGGCGACGATGGCGCCGGTCGGCTCGTAGGTCATCAGCTTCAGCGCCAGCGCCGAGCGGTCGACGATCTCGCGCCAGCGGCCGCGGTAGGTGCTCTGCGACAGCCACTTGCGCCAGTATTCGACGGTTGCCCGGAACGAGGCGTCGCAGTCGATGTCGCTCATCCGGTGCGGAATGTCCGCCTCGTCGGTGAATTCGCGCAGGATGAACGTCGCGCTTTCGCCGGCGTTCAGCGTGAAGTTGGCGGTGACGGCGCCGCCCTCCACCGCGAGCGGAACGGAGGAGACCAGCGCAAGGCCGATCCCCGCGGAGCGGAACACCGCGCCTTCCTCCTGCACGTCGACGGTGTGGGTGTCGCGCGAGAAGTTGAACGCCGGGTGGCACGACATGTGAAGGTCGATAGTGCCGCGGACCGCGGTGATGCGGCGGATCACCTGCCGGTGTGTGGTCTTGAAGTGGGAGCCTTCGCCGACCGGCATGAAGTCGACCAGCTCGGCGGCGGCGAGGGGGAGGAGGAAGCGGGTGACGAGGACGTTGGTGTCCGGCCAGTAGTTCTGCCGGTAGTTGGTGACGGCTTCCTCGGTCGGGCTGATCTGGAAGAAACCGCCCTTCTGGTCGTCGAGCATCCGGGCGAAGACGGAGGGAGAATCGAAGCGCGGCAGGCACAGCCAGTCGATCGAGCCATTGAGATTGACCAGCGCGGCGGAGTGCATGTCGCCAATGATGGCGTAGTTATCAATAGGTTGGTACGCCATTCAGGCTCGTTCCCTTCGTCCGGTGGATCTTCCGTGACAGGGTAGAGGAACGCGCCCCGCGACGCGAGGCGAGGCTGACGAACCGTTAAACGGAGACCAAGATGGCGAACGAACCCTACAACCGGCTCCTGCCGAACTACCGCACCCAGCCGCAGCTCCTCGAGGGGCAGGCCGCGCTGGTGACGGGGGCGAACTCCGGCATCGGCCGCGCGGTCGCGATCGGCCTTGCCCGAGCCGGCGCCTCGGTCGCGGTCAACTGGGTGGTCGGCGAGGACGCAGCCAACGAGGTCGTCGCCACGATCGAGAAGGAGGGCGGCAAGGCCGTCGCCGTCTACGCCGACGTGTCGAAGGAGGACGACGTCGCCGCGATGTTCAAACAAGCGATCGCGGCGCTCGGCACCATTGACATCATGGTGCCCAACGCCGGCCTCCAGCGCGACTCGAAGGTGAGCGACATGACGCTCGCCGAATGGCAGAAGGTGATGGACGTCAACCTCACCGGCCAGTTCCTGTGCATCCGCGAGGCGGTGAAGGAGTTCGACCGACGCGGCGTGCGGAAAGAGATTTCGGTCGCGGCCGGCAAGATCATCTGCATGAGCTCGGTGCACGAGGTGATCCCGTGGGCGGGCCACATCAACTACGCAGCCTCCAAAGGCGGCGTCTCGATGATGATGAAGAGCCTCGCGCAGGAGCTGGCGCCGCGGCGGATCCGCGTCAACGCCATCGGCCCGGGCGCGATCCGCACGCCCATCAACACCGCCGCGTGGGAAACGCCGGAGGCCTACGACAAGCTGATGGAACTCGTGCCCTACAACCGCATCGGTGAGCCGGAAGACATCGCGCAGGCCGCGATCTTCCTCGCGTCGGACATGGCGGACTATATCACCGGCATCACCCTGTTCGTCGATGGCGGGATGACATGCTATCCCGGCTTCGCGGAAGGTGGCTGACCACCGGACCATCGGGAGCTTGTCGCCGGAATGCTCGATTGTTCAGCCGGTGACTGCCGAAAATACGGTCAGATCCGCCGTCCTACGCACGTTGCCTCGATTTTGACCTGAATTATAGTGCGCGCACCTGCAAACGAGGGGCGAGCCTCCCGGCAGAGAGTGGAGGAAGACATCAGCTTCGCGATCGCGTTCGGCCGGCGCACGGTGTTCCTGATCGCCGGGCTGATTCTTTTCTCGTTCGTTCTCGTGGCCGGGTTTCTCCTCAACATCGCGCGCACGCTCGACGCGGAATCATACGAGCAGACGGCCCGCTACATCGCGGTCTCGCTCGACGAGCGCAGTGAATGGCTGAACCGCAACGTCATCAACTTCGCCAACTGGGGGCTCGCCTACACGCACCTTCACCTGACGGTCGACACGCAGTGGGCGTTTGTCGATGACAACATCGGCGCGATGCTGACCGACGATCTCGGGATCGAATACGGCGCCGTCATCGACCCGGAGGGCAGGGAGGTCTACAGCGTCGTCCGCGAGGCGATGCGGACCGACGACCCGGTGCTCTCCCTGCGCGGCGGCGTCGACGAACTTGTCCGCATCACGAGGGCGCTGCCCTTTTCAGAAAAATCATCGGCGGTGGGGGTGCTTGCGGACGAGAACGGCGCACCGATGCTGGCGGCCGCGAGCCAGATCACCCCGGGGCCGGACACCTCGGTCCAGCGGGACGACCGTGAGCCGTCGATCATGATCTTCGGCAATCTCCTCACCGGCGAGAAGCTCGAGCACCTGCGCACGTCGCTGGGGCTGGAGCGGCTCGCCCTCGTCCCGGTCGATCCGGCCGCCGTCCCGGCGCGCGACGTCTTCCTGCGCTCGATCGACGGCACCATCGGCTACGCGCTCGACATGACACCGCCGCGGCCGGGCAGCGCCATGCTGGCCGCGGTCGTCCCGTGGTTTGCGGCCATCTGCTTCGTCATCGCGGTGGTGGTCGCGCTGCTCGCGCGGCAAGGGCTGCGGATTGCGGCGCTCAGCCGGGCGGCGGCGGCGGATCTGGAGCGCTCCCACCAGGTTCTGGAGCGGCAGGCACTCTACGATGCCGTCACCGGACTGCCGAACCGGGCGATGTTCGACCGTCACATCCGCTCGCTACGGGTCCCTCCGGAGCAGCCTTTCGCCGTGCTGTTCGTGGATCTCGACCGCTTCAAGGCGATCAACGACACGCACGGCCACGAGGCCGGTGACCTTGCCCTGCGCGAAGTCGGCCGCCGGATCTCGGCAGCGGTGCGGCAGGACGAGTTCTGTGCCCGGATCGGGGGCGACGAGTTCGTGGTGGTGGCGAGCGGGCGGAACGAGACGCGGCTGCATGAGCTCTGCAAGCGCCTCGTGCGCATCGCGGACGACGAGATCGTCTACCGCGATGTGCCGCTCTCGGTCGGCGTTTCGGTGGGCGTCGCCATCGCCGGGCCGACGGACGGGCGGGTGGAAGATGTCATCCGCCGCGCCGATGCCGCGCTCTACGCCGCCAAGTCGGCCGGCCGGTCCTGCTACCGCTGGGAAACGGCCTGAACCAGCCGCCGAACGCAAAACGGCGGGGCCAAGGCCCCGCCGTTCGTCGTTTCGCCGGTAAGGCGAGAGCCTAGTTGTAGGCGGCCTGCGGGGAGCGGCCGCGGCCTTCGCCGCGCGCTGCACCCTGGGGGCGGCCGCCGGTGCCGCCGGGGCGCCGGTTGCCACCGCCACCCGGACGGCGACGGCTGTTGCGCGACGGGCCTTCGCGGCGGTCCGGCTCGTCGGCCAGGAAACCTGCGGTGGTGCCGCCGGCGCGGGTCAGCGGGATGTTGGTCAGCCGCTCGATCGCCCGGAGCAGCTTGCGCTCGGCCGGATCGCATAGGGAAACCGCGATGCCGGTGGAACCGGCACGGGCGGTACGGCCGATGCGGTGGACGTAGACTTCCGCAACTTCCGGCAGCTCGTAGTTGAACACGTGAGAGATGTTGTTCACGTGGATGCCGCGGGCGGCGATGTCGGTCGCGACCAGGATCGGCGTCTCGCCCTTCTTGAAGGCGTCGAGAGCGCGTTCACGCTGGTTCTGGCTCTTGTTGCCGTGGATCGCGACGGCCTTCAGGCCGACGTTCGTGAGGTGCTTGGTCAGCTTGTCCGAGCCGTGCTTGGTCCGGCAGAACACGATGGCGCGCGTCACCTCGGCTTCGGACAGAAGCTTGGCGAGCACGTCCTTCTTGGTCGATGCGTCGGCCGCGATCACGGACTGCTCGATCTGCTCGATCGGGCGCGACACCGGCGCGACGGAGACTTCCACCGGATCCTTCTGGAACTGGGCGGCGAGCCCGCGGATCTCCGCCGGCATGGTGGCCGAGAGGAGGGCGGTCTGGCGCGCACGGGGCACCTTGGCGAGGATCTTCTTGATCGGCGGCAGGAAGCCGAGGTCGAGCATCTGGTCGGCCTCGTCGAGCACCACGAACTTGGTGAGCGACAGGTCGATGGCGCCGGTCTGCAGGTGGTCGAGCAGGCGGCCCGGCGTCGCGACGACGATGTCGACGCCGCGGGCGAGGTTGCGGATCTGCGGACCGGGCTTCACGCCGCCGACGACGACGGTGAGCGAAGCACGCATGAATTTGGAGTAGCGGCGAATCTCTTCGGCGATCTGCGTGGCGAGCTCGCGGGTCGGCGTGAGGATCAGGCCGCGGCAGGACTTGGAGGCCGGGCGGCCGCCGTCTGCGTTGATCTGGTTGAGGAGCGGCAGGACGAACGCTGCGGTCTTGCCGGTGCCGGTCTGCGCGATGCCGAGGACGTCACGCCCTTCGAGCAGCGGCGGGATGACCTTTTCCTGGATGGGGGTAGGGCTCTCGTAGCCTTCCTGAGCGACGGCACGGAGCAGCGCCTCGGCGAGGCCGAGATCGGTAAACTTGGTCAAAAAATATTCTTTCGTCAGCCGTGGCGCGCCTGGAAGCGCGGCGCAGCGGCATGTCTTCGGCGATGGAAGCTTGCGTAGATCAGCTGCCTTGGATTCACGCACCCCTACGGGCACCCTTCCCGGCAACGATCCGACGGCTTGTGCGACGATCACGACGAGAAGCTTGCATCTGCCAGACGAACAACGACCGTCCACGCGCAGATGCTGGAGGGTAGATAGACCAAGGCCCCTGTCCGCGCAAGGCATTGCGGGCTTCCGAGCCCCCACGGCAGTGCATTGCAGCAATCCCCGCGCAGGGCCGCCGTCAGCCCGCGGCCGGGAGACGGGCCGGGTCGAACGGGCGGAGGTCGACGGCCCCGCCGTCACCCTCGACGATGAGGTTCGCCATCGCCTCGCCGGTCGCAGGCCCGTTGAGGATGCCCCAGACGCTGTGGCCGGTGGCGACGAAGACGCCGGGTGCGCCGGGTACCTTGCCGATCAGCGGGAGCCCGTCGGCGGTGATCGGGCGGAAGCAGGCCTGCCGGGCGATGATCCATTCGGGCGCAAGGTGCGGCGAGAGCGCGGCGCAGAGGCGCTCGAGCTGCCCGTCGGCACCCTCGTCGGGCGCCACCGCCGCCGCATCGGCCGGGAGCGGCGGTTCGCTCGAGATGGCGCAGACGTAGGTGGTGCCGTCGGCGCGGGGGAAGATCTCGGGCGTCAGGATCGCGCCGGTCTCGTCGCGGCATTGCAGGAAAAGCGCCTCGGGCGGGACATCGTCGCCGGTCTGGAAGACGAGGCTGTGGCCCTTCACGCCGTAGACGGGCGGAAGGGGCACGCCGTCGATCCGGTTGGACCACGGGCCCATCGCGACGACGACCCGGTCGGCAGTGAGCGGTGCGCCTTCCACCGTCACCGCCATCGCCCCGTCCGGTGCCTCGCGCACCGCGTCGACCGTGCCCGTCACCAGTTTTGCGCCGCTGGCGAGGGCGGCGGCCATGAGCGCGCGGGTGAGGGCGGCGGGATCGACCTGCGCGGTATCGTCCGGCACGCCGATGGTCTGGGTGATCTGCGTTTCCGGCGAAGTCCAGCGGGCAGGGCGGCTCTGCGAGGGCGCGGGCCGGGCGACGATGCGCATGAAGTCCGCCGTGCCGGCGTAGGTGGTGAGGCCGCGGTAGCCCCAGGCGCCGATGCCGTCCGCGGCGAGCGCGGCATGGAGCGCATAGCTGCGGCGGGCAAGGCGTTCGAGGGGCGTGCCGTCGCACCAGTCGCGCGCCAGAAACCCGCCCGACTTGCCCGATGCCGCAGCCGCGACCGCCGTCCGCTCGACCACCGTCGTGCGCACGCCGCGGCGCGACAGGAAAAGCGCCGTCGCCGCTCCGATGATGCCGCCGCCGCAGATGATGACATGCATGGAAAAGGCCGCCGGGGTGGGTGGATCGCGCCACTGCGCGGAGGATCGCTGCTCCCCCGAGCCTACCGGTCAACCCCAGGCCACGCAATTGTTCCTAGCTCGAGCGTGTAGGCTCGAGGCCCGTGTCGGTCCCCTGCCCAGCGCCGGAACCGGTCCGAAACCAGCGAGGCTGTTCGAACGATCCGGCAAACTCGACGGGTTCCGGCCGTTGGAAATTGGCACGCTGGCGGACGCGGCCGGGCGGTGCACTCGGCGTAACGTCTTTCACTGCCTTGCAAAACATTCCCCGACGGCAATAAACTTTTCTGCATTGCAGCTTTCTGATTTCGCGCGGGTGTATTGTGGTGGGAATGGGCTTTGGGGACTTCCGCGCTGTGCGCGTTGGCGCACTGCAGGATCTCCGCAGGATAATTGCAAATCTGTCCATCGCAGCGGTTGCGATCGTTCTCCTGACGGCAGCGCCAGCAAGCGCGCAGGTCGGCGGCGAAGACGCGGCACCCGGAGTTACCATCGAGGCGCCCGCTGCCACGACGGAACAGGGGTCATCCCAGCCTGCCGCGGAAACCCGCGAATCCAGCACACCCCAGGCTGCCCCCGCCACTGTCGCCGAGGCGGACGTCGATCCCGCGTCCACCGTGATCAATCCGCTCAACGCCGGTTCGCCGCTGGCGCCGGCGCCGATCTCGTCGCCGCGGCAGACCTTCGCGAGCTTCCGCGCGCTGGCGCAGGGGGCCGCCGATGCGCTCGTCGAGGCGTTCGAGATCTCAAAGACCAACGATTCGCTGCTCGACACCCCCGACATCCTGGCGCTGAAGGATCAGGCGCTCGACCGGCTCGCCCGCGCCGCCACCACGCTCGACCTTTCCCAGGCACCACCGGCGACGCGGCGGACGCTCGGCATCAACTCGGTGCTCCTGCTCGAGGAGGTGATGGACCGCATCCCGCTGCCGGATCTGGGAGATATCCCGGGCGACGAGGAGGTGGCCGCGGGCGCCGCAGAGGCGGGCTGGACCCTGCCCGGCACGCAGATCCGCATGATGCGCGGCACCGGACCGGCCGGCGAACCCGAGTACCGCTTCTCGTCCGACACGCTGGCGGCGCTGCCTGGCTACTACGCGACCGTGCGGGACCAGCCGCGCCTCTCGGCCGACGCGATCGACTTCTACCAGCACTTCGTCACCGGTCCCGGTCTCTCGATGCCGATCGAGCTCTACCGCTACGTTCTCGAAATGCCGCCGTTCATGCGGGCGACCTATCTCGAACAGGCGACCTGGCAGTGGATCGCGCTCGCGATCGTCACCATCGGACTTGTGCTTCTGATCTCCGGGCTGATGCGCTTCGAGATGCGGCGCGCCCAGTCGGTCAGCCAGCTCCGGCGCGCATTCCACCGGGTGTTCCTGCCGGTTTGGATCATCGTCCTTCTCAACGTCTATCACTGGGTGGTCGACGACATCATCAACCTCACCGGCCGCGTGCTGGAGCTCTTCGAGCTCGGGATCGAGCTTGCGCATGCCTTCTCATTCGCGCTCCTCGCCGTGCTTCTCTTCAACCTCCTCGCGGCGCTCGTCATCGCCTCGCCGCGCTTCCGGCAGGAGAGCCTCGACGCCAGCCTGATCCGCCTTGTGGTCCGCGTCGTCGGCATCGCGGTGGCCGGCTACATCCTCTTCATGGGCGCGACCGACGTCGGCATCCCGGTCTACGGCATCGTCGCCGGCCTCGGTGTCGGCGGTCTCGCCATCGCGCTCGCGGTCCGGCCGACGCTGGAGAACTTCATCGGCGGCATCATCCTTTATGCCGACAGGCCGGTGAAAGTCGGTGACTTCTGCAAGTTCGGCGAC
The DNA here is from genome assembly GCA_963704595.1 of uncultured Alphaproteobacteria bacterium. GTDB lineage: Bacteria > Pseudomonadota > Alphaproteobacteria > Rhizobiales > Amorphaceae > Acuticoccus. The sequence goes on along the minus strand of OY969922.1, from coordinate 3,047,872 downwards.
AAGCTCGGCACGGTGGAGGCGATCGGCCTGCGGTCTACCAAGGTGCGCAGCCTCGACCGGACGCTGATGACCGTCCAGAACTCCGACTTTGCGCAGATGTCGATCACCAATTTCACCCGGCGCGATTCCAACCTGATGCACACCACCATTGGCCTTCGCTACGAAACGGCGCCGGCGCAGATGGCGGCCGTGTGCGAGGCGCTGGAGACGATGCTGAAGGCCGACGACAGGGTGAAGGACGACACCGTGCGCGTCGTCTTCCGCAGCTTTGGCGAGTATGCGCTCAACGTCGAGATCTGGGCCTACGTGAAGAGCGCTGACTGGGGCGAGTTCCTGCGCATCCAGCAGGAACTCTACATTGGCGTGATGAACACGGTCGAGGCGTGCGGCGCCGCGTTCGCCTTCCCCTCGCAGACCACCTACCTCGCGCGCGATCCTGCGGAAAACACTGACGCGCCGCGCGATCTTCCGGGCGCGTTCGCCGGGGCGGCCGGAGCCTGACCCGCGCCCGCCACCCTCAGGGGATGGCGGAGATGATCAGGAACGTCGCGAACTGGACGAGGTGAACGCCGCCCTGGAGGACCGTGGTGCGGCCGGTCGCCAGCGTCAGCGTCGAGGTGAAGAGGGCAAGCATCAGGAGGACGATGTCGGCGGGTTCGAGCCCCAGCGTCAGCGGGATGCCGAGCGCGATCGACGTCATCGCGACGACCGGGATCGTGAGGCCGATGCTGGCGAGCGATGAGCCGAGCGCGAGGTTGAGGCTCTGCTGCAGCGCGTTGTTGCGCGCCGCCTTGAACGCGGTGAGCCCCTCCGGCAGCAGCACCACCGCCGCGATGATGATGCCGACGAATGCGGACGGCAGCCCCGCCGCCACGACGGCGCGCTCCACCTCCGGCGAGAGACCCTCCGCGGTCAGCACGATCGCGATCAGCGCGACGACGAGGAGGATCAGGCTGACGATGGTCCACCCGGTCGACGGCCGGGCATGGGCGACGACGTGCTCCGGCGCGTTGGCGTCCAGAAAATAGTCCCGGTGGCGGACCGACTGGACGAACATGAAGAGGAGGTAGAGGAGGAGCGAGACCGCCGCGACCCCGATGAGCTGCCCCCTGGAATAATGCGGCCCGGCCTCGGCGACGGTGAAGTTGGGGAGGATCAGGGCCAGCGTCGCGAGGGTGCCGAGGACGCCGAGCGTGCCCGTGGCGGCGTTGATGCCGAAGCCCTGTTCGTGGTGGCGCAGCCCGCCTGCGAGGAGGCAGACGCCGACAATGCCGGTGAGCACGATCATCAGCGCCGCGAACACCGTGTCGCGCGCGATGTCGGACGCGGTTTCTGGCCGCGCCAGCATGATCGAGATGATGAGCGAGACCTCGATGACCGTGACGGCGACCGCGAGCAGCATCGAGCCGAACGGCTCCCCGATCCGCAGCGCGATCACCTCGGCGTGGTGGACGCCCGCGAACACCGCACCGCCGAGGAGCGCGGCCGCGATCAGGTGGATGAACCAGACGTTGCCGGGGAGGATGTGAAGGGCTTCGAGCAGCGCGAACACCAGCGCCGCCGGCGGGACGACGAGCACCCAGAGCGGATTGATGCGGGGGGAGGCGGAGGGTGCTGAGGCGTTCACGCCGGACTTTCCTCGTGCGATGGGGCCGGGCAACGGCGGCGATGGGGAGGGGATCGCCCCAGTATCGCCGGTGGAACTGGCAGGGTTCAATGCCGCACTTGGCGAAAAGCGGCGGCTCAACCGTCCGAGTCGCGGGCCTGATCGGCGAGGAAGCGAGAGAGGCGCTCGCGCACGGCGTCGGCCTCGCCGGGGCCCCAGTGGCGGAAGCCTTCGCCCGAGCGCATGCCGAGATGGCCAGCGTCGAGTCGCTCCTGCAGCGCGGGGTGGATGCCTGCCGTGTTGTCGAGCGCGGGCGCGATGGTCGCCTGGATGTCGGCTGTCAGGTCGAGCCCGACGAGGTCGCACTGCTCCATAGGCCCAAGCACCGCCATGCGGCGGCCGAAGCCGAGCTTCACCACGTCGTCGATGGTCTTTGCGTCGCACACGCCGCCTGCGATCAGTGCCATGGCCTCGCGCTTCAGCGCGTGGTGGAGGCGGTTGCCGATGAAACCCGGCACGTCCTTGCGCACATGCACCGGGTGCCGCCCGACTGCGGCGAGGATTGCCATGGTCGGCGCGATGGCGTCGCCGTTGACGCCCTCGACCTCGATCACCTCGACCAGCGGGACGAGGTGCGGTGGGTTCCAGAAGTGGGTGCCGACGATGCGGTGCGCGGTGGCGAAGCCCTCGCAGATCGAGGTGATCGGCAGCGCCGAGGTGTTGGAGGCGAGGATCGCGTCCGCCGGCGCGTGGCGCTCCAGCGCGGCGAAGATCTCGCGCTTCAGCGGCAGCTTTTCGGGCGCGGCCTCGAATACGAACGCGGCGCCCTCCGCGGCTTCGGCAAGGTCAGCGCAGAGGCGGATGCGGCTCGCGGCGTCCTCGCCGCGCCCGAGCAGTGCGGAGATGGCGGCGAGCCGCTCGGGCGCACGGGCGAGCGCTTCGGGCACGGGATCGTGGAGCGCGACCTCGTGGCCGTGGGCGGCGAACAGCCAGGCGATGCCGTGGCCCATCAGGCCGGCGCCGATCACCCCGATAGCGGGGCGCCCTGCCGTTTCGCCGTGCGTCTCCCGTTCGCTCATGAAGGGGGATGCGCGGCGACGCTGGCGTGGGCGATGGCTTCGGTGCCGCTCATGGGCAGGCACGGCCCGAAGTCGGCGTTGATGCCGAGCGCTTCGTCGAGCAGCCCCTGGTAGGCGCGCCGGCTGATCTCGGTCGCGCCGAACTGGGAGAGGTGGTCGGTGATGAACTGGGTGTCGAGGAGGGTGAAGCCGCCGCGGTTGAGCCGGGCGACGAGGTGGACGAGCGCCACCTTGGAGGCGTCACGCACCGTCGAGAACATCAATTCGCCGAAGAAGGCACCGCGCAGGCGCACACCGTAGAGGCCGCCGACGAGCTTGCCGTCGAGCCAGGTCTCCACCGAGTGGGCGTGCCCCATCTCGTAGAGGCTGGAGTAGAGCTGGCGGATGCGCGCGTTGATCCAGGTGCGCTGGCGGCCGGGCGCGGGCGCGGCGCAACCGTCGAGCGTGCCGTGAAAGTCGGAATCGACGCGGACCTCGAAGCGGTCCTGCTTCACGAGGCGTGCGAGCCGGCGCGGGACGTGGAAGGCGGAGAGGGGCAGAACCCCCCGCCGCTCCGGCTCGATCCAGTAAAGGCCGGGATCCTCGGCGGATTCGGCCATCGGGAAGATGCCGCACGCATAGGCTTTGAGCAGGACCTCTGGGGTGATCTCCAGGACGATGTTGTCGGGCCCGCTCATCTGAGCTTACTCCTTGGCGAGGAACTTCTCTAACCAGTGGATGTCGTAGTTGCCCTCCAGAATATCCTCGTTCTGGATGAGCCGGCGGAATAGCGGCAATGTCAATTCGACACCGTCGACCACGAACTCGTCAAGTGAACGCCTGAGCCGCATCAGGCATTCGCTGCGGCTGTTGCCGTGGACGATCAGCTTCCCGATCAGACTGTCGTAATATGGCGGGATCTTGTAGCCCTGATAGACGGCCGAAATCGACGCGCACCCCCAGACCGCCCGGCGGGTGGTAGTGCGTGATGGTGCCCGGCGACGGGATGAAGGTCTCCGGGTGCTCGGCATTGATCCGGCACTCGATGGCGTGGCCCTGGAAGCGGATGTCTTCCTGCCGGATTGTAAGCGGGTTGCCTGCCGCGACGCTGAGCTGCGCGTGGACGAGGTCGAGCCCCGTGATCATCTCGGTGACCGGGTGCTCCACCTGCAGGCGGGTGTTCATCTCGATGAAGAAGAACTCGCCGTTGTCGTACAGGAACTCGATGGTGCCGGCGCCGCGGTACTTCATGTCCTGCATTGCCTTGGCGCAGGTCGCGTAGATCGTGGCGCGCTGCTCCTCGGTGAGGGCGGGCGAACGGGCCTCCTCCCACACCTTCTGGTGCCGGCGCTGGAGCGAGCAGTCGCGCTCGCCGAGCGCCACGGCGCCGCCCTGGCCATCGCCCAGAACCTGGATCTCGATGTGACGCGGGGTCGCGAGATAGCGCTCGAGGTAGACTTCGTCGTTGCCGAAGTTGGCCTTCGCCTCGGCGCGCGCGCGGGCGGCCGCCTGGACCACCTCGTCCGGCCCCTTGGCGACGGTCATGCCCTTGCCGCCGCCGCCGGCGCTCGCCTTGATGAGGACGGGATAGCCGACTTCCTCGGCGACGCGCAGGAGCTCCTCGTTGGAGCGGATGGCGCCTTCGGAGCCCGGAACGACCGGGATGCCGAGCGCCTTCGCGGTGCGCTTGGCCTCGATCTTGTCGCCCATGATGCGGATCTGCTCGGCCGTCGGGCCGATGAAGATGATCCCGTGCGCGTCGAGAATGTCGGCGAAGCGGGCGTTCTCGGACAGGAAGCCGTAGCCGGGGTGGACCGCGTCGGCGCCGGTGATCTCGCAGGCGGCGACGATGCTCGGGATGTTGAGATAGCTCTCCGAGGCCTGCGGCGGGCCGATGCAGACCAATTCGTCCGCGAGGCGCACGTGCATGGCGTCGGTGTCGGCGGTGGAGTGGACCGCGACGGTGGCGATGCCGAGCTCCTTGCAGGCGCGCAGCACCCGGAGCGCGATCTCACCGCGGTTCGCGATGAGGACTTTCTTGATCATCGTCAGCTGATCGCCAGCAGCGGTTCGCCGTACTCGACCGGCTGGCCGTCTTCCACGAAGATCTCGCGCACCGTGCCGGCTGCGTCGGAGATGATCTGGTTCATCGTCTTCATGGCTTCCACGATCATCACCACCTGGCCGACGCGGACCGTGTCGCCGACCTCGACGAAGGGGCGGCTGCCGGGTTCGGACGCGCGGTAGGCGGTGCCGACCATCGGGGAGGTGACGGCGCCTTCGGGGCGGCCTGCGGGCGCGGCCGTTGCGTCGGCGCGGGGCGCGGGCACCGCGGCTGCCACGGGCAGGGGAGCGGGGGCCTGAACGGTGACTTGCCTTGCGACCCTCAGCTTCGAGTCGCCTTCGACGATCTCGATTTCGGTGAGGTCGTTCTCGTGCAGGAGGGCGGCAAGCGTGCGGATTGCCGCCTCGTCGATGTTGGATTGCGCCATTGTTGTTACGCGCGATCAGACGCGCAGTACCCCTTTGTTAGCAGCGCGGATGCGCTCCGCACATTCGCTCGATCAACTAGTGCCCACGCGCTCGCAAAGCGCAAGCACGGCCAGCCGGTATGACTGGCTTCCAAAACCCATGATCACACCCGTCACCGCCGGGGCGATGGCCGAATGGTGCCGGAAACTCTCCCGCGCATGCGTGTTGGACAGATGTGTCTCGATCACGGGCACGTCCATACTCCGGATCGCATCATAGAGCGCGATTGAGGTATGCGTGTACGCTCCAGCGTTGAGGACGACCCCGACCGCACCCTCGTCCACAGCCTGTTGGAGGAAAGTGACGAGTTCTCCTTCCACATTGGACTGGCGCGCGACAAGCCCCAGCCCGTGCTTCTCGCACAGCGCCCTGCAGTCGGCCTCGATGTCGGCGAGCGTCTCGTGGCCGTAGATCGCCGGTTCGCGCTTGCCGAGCCGGTTGAGGTTCGGCCCGTTGATGAGATGGATCGCCCGCATCGCTTGAGCCTTCAGCAGGTCGTCTCGCCGCAGCGGGCGGTGTTGATGTGCGCCTTCAACTCGTCGTAGCCGACGGCGCCGAACGCCACGTTCTCGCCGATCACGTAGGACGGCGTGCCCGAAAGGCCGAGCGCCTTGGCGATGTCGTAGCTTTCCTGCATCGCGCTGCGCACGGTGTCGGAGCGGAGCTTGCCGGCGATCTCGTCGCGCGGCAGGCCCATGTCGGCGGCGATGGTGAGGGCGATCTCGCCGTCGGCCGGGCCTTCGGTGGCGAGCAGCCGGTCATGGAATTCGCCGTAGATCTCGGGCTTCATCTCGTTGACGATTATGGAGACAGCGGCCGCCTCGACCGACTGCGGCCCCAGAACCGGGAATTCCTTCATCACGACGCGCAGGTTCGCGTCGTCCTCGATCAGCCGCTCGAGGTCGTCCATGGCGCGCTTGCAGTAGCCGCAGTTGTAATCGAAGAACTCGACCAGTGTGACGTCGCCGTCGGGGTTGCCCATGATCCCGCCGAACTTCGAGTTTTCGAGCGCTTCGCGGTGGGTCTCCAGCGAGGTCGCGACTGCGGCGTCCTGCTCGGCCTGCCGGCGCTGCTGGAGGATCGTGTAGGCCTCTTCGAGGAGTTCCGGGTTGGCGAGGATGTATTCCCGCACGATGGTTTCGACGTCGCCGCGGGCGAGGGGCTCCTGCGCGACGGCCGCACTGGCGGACACGGTGAGCAGGACGGCAAGGGCTGCGCGCAACATGGATGACCTCATTGGCGTGGGTGTGACGCTCGTGGTTAGCGCGCGGCTCCCTCCCGATGAAGGGGAAAGCCGCGCGCCACGCTCACATTCGATTGATGGACGGGGCGGGGAGGCGCGCCCGTCCTAGAAGAACGAGCGGCGCTGCCACCAGCCGCGGCGCTGCTTCGGCGCCTCGGGCTTGGCTTCGGCGGGTTCCTCGGCCTTCGCCTCTTCTTCGGCAGCCTCCGCCTCGGCAGCGGCACCGTTGCCGGCGTGGGCCGTTTCAGGCTCGGGCTGCGGCGCGGGGGTCGCCTCGACGATCTCGATCTCGCGGACCGGGGCCGCAGGGGCCTCGGGCGCGGCATCGGCTGTCGCGGTCTCGCCCTCGGCGCCGGCCTCGTCCTCGCGGCGATGGCGGCGGCCACCGCGGCGGCCGCGGCGACGGCGGTTGCGGCGGCTCTCGTCGTCGCCGTCAGCGTCCGTCGCGTCGGCGGAGACGCGCTCGTCGGCGTCCTCGTCGTCATCGTCGTTCCCGGCCGTGTCGTTCGCGGCGGTCACCGCGACGGGGGCGCTCGCGTCGGCAGGTGCGTTGTCCTGCGGGACGCTGCGGCTGTCCTCGGGATCCTGATCCTGACGCGCGGCCTGCGCGGTCTCGGACGGGGCGTTGTCGGACTGGGCGTTGTCGCCGCCGCCACCGCCACGCCGCCGCCGGCGCCGGCGCCTGCTGCGGGATGAGCGCTCGCCCGAACCCTCGGGCTGGCTGTTGCCGTTGCCCTCGGCGACCGCGGGGGTCTCGTCCTCGTCCTCCTCGGTGACATCGTCGTCATCGTCCATGTAGACCGCATCGGGCGCTATCTGCGCCGTCGGCGGCACGATCGACGGGTCGCGGTTCACGATGTCGCCGTTGACGATCTCCATGTGCTGGCCGGAGAGGTTCTCGTCGGCGTGGACGCCGATGGTGAGGCGGAAGCGCTCCTCGAGGCCGTTGAGGTGGGACCGCTTCTGGTTGAGGATGTAGAGCGCCACCGCAGACGAGGTGCGGATGGTGACGTGATGGTCGGAGTGCTTGAGGAGATGCTCCTCCAGCGCGCGCAGGCAGTAGAGCGCCACCGACTGCGTGGAGCGCACGTGGCCCGTGCCGCCGCATTCCTCGCAGGTCACCATCGAGGTCTCGACCATGCCCTGGCGGATGCGCTGGCGGCTCATTTCCATGAGGCCGAACGGGGAGATGCGGCCGACCTGGATGCGCGAGCGGTCCATCTTCAGCGCATCCTTGAGGCGCTTCTCGACGGCGCGGATGTGGCGCTTGTCGTCCATGTCGATGAAGTCGATCACGATGAGGCCGGCGAGGTCGCGCAGACGGAGCTGGCGGGCCACCTCGTCGGCGGCCTCCAGGTTCGTCTTGTACGCGGTGTCCTCGATGTTGCTCTCCTTGTTCGACTTGCCCGAGTTGACGTCGATGGCGACCAGCGCCTCGGTCGGGTTGATGACGATCGAGCCCTTGGAGGGGAGCGTCACAGTCGGGGAGAACATCGCGTCGAGCTGGGATTCCACGCCGTAGGCGGTGAAGATCGGCGTCGCCTCGCGGTAGGGCTTCACGTTCTTGGAGTGGCTCGGCATCAGCATCTTCATGAAGTCTTTCGCTTCACGGTACGCCGCCTCGCCGGAGACCTGAATCTCTTCGATTTCCTTGGTGTAGAGGTCGCGGATCGCGCGCTTGACGAGGTTGCCCTCCTCGTAGACGAGCTCCGGCGCGATCGACTTCAGCGTGAGGTCGCGCACGCTCTCCCACATGCGGATGAGATACTCGAAGTCGCGCTTGATCTCGGTCTTGGTGCGGGCAGCGCCTGCGGTGCGCAGGATGATGCCCATGCCCTCCGGCACTTCGAGCTCGGACACGAGGCCCTTGAGGCGCTTGCGGTCGGCGTTGTCGGTGATCTTGCGCGAGACGCCGCCACCACGGTTGGTGTTGGGCATCAGCACCGAATAGCGGCCGGCAAGCGACAGGTACGTCGTCAGCGCAGCGCCCTTTGTGCCGCGCTCTTCCTTGACCACCTGCACCAGCAGGATCTGCTTGCGCTTGATGACTTCCTGGATCTTGTAGGTTTTCCGCGGGGTGCGGCGGGCCCGGCGCTCCGGCACTTCTTCCATGGCGTCGTCGCCGCCCATGGAGGTGACGTTGTCGTCGCCGTCCTCACCGGAATCGCGGTCGTCGTCGTCGCTGACCTGCGGGTCGGCGAGGCCGGTGTCGGACTTCTTGGTGGTGGGCTTGCGGGTGCGCGGCTTCTTGGCGGGCGCGCCATCGTCGGTCGTCACCTTGGTGGTGCGGCGGCGGCGCTTGGGCTTCTCCGGCTCGGCTTCGGGCGCGGCTTCGGCGGTCACCTCGGCGGCCGCATCGGGATCGGCGGGCGCGTTGTCCTCGGCAGCTTCGGCCGGCGCGGGGTTCGCCTCGACGGTCTCCGGTTCGACGCTTTCGACCGCAGCGATCGCGCTCGCGCCGTCATCGGTCACGGGTGCTGCGTCGACTTCGGGGGCTTCGTCTGTGTCGGGGGTGTCCGCTTCGGCCGAAACGGTCTCGTCGGCGGCGGCGTTGCTGCGGGACGATCCGCGCGAACGGCTGCGGCGCGCCTTCGGCTTCGCGGCGGGCTCGGGCGTGTCCTCTTCCTCGAGTTCGGCGAGGAGGGCCTGCCGGTCGGCGAGCGGGATCTGGTAGTAGTCCGGGTGGATTTCGGAGAAGGCGAGGAAGCCGTGGCGGTTGCCGCCGTACTCGATGAAGGCGGCCTGGAGCGAGGGTTCGACCCGCGTCACCCGCGCCAGATAGATGTTACCGCGGAGCGGACGCTTGCTCGCGGCCTCGAAGTCGAAGTCCTCCACCTTCTTGTCGCGAAGGACGACCACACGGGTCTCCTCCGGGTGGATCGCATCGATCAGCATCTTGTTGGACATTGAATTGCTCCTGCGCTCGCGAGGCGCGGCGGACTGTGTCTCCGCACGGCGCGTTCAAGCGAGCTTGTCTGTTCGGATAGGAAGCGCTGCGCGGGCGGCCCGTCGATGCGGGCGCCATCTGCGGCGCTGGGAATTGCGGGGCGGCGGTGACGCCGCTGGCCGCGCAGAGGGACGGCCGCAGGGCGGCGCGCCTTGGAAGAGCCAGGCGCGACGTGCGCGCGGCCGAAACGGGAAGGGGGCGCGAACGCACCGCCGAACGATCCAGACCAGCAGCGCAGGCAAGGTACGGATGTTCCGCGACCTCGTTTCTGCGGGCTCGGGGTTGGATCATCTTGTCGTCGTCCTTTCGCGCCGCGGCGCGGCGCAAGGAAGCGGCAGGGCGCCGCAAAACTCAAACGTGCCAGCAGGCGCAGCGCCGGAAAACGGCCTGTCGCTGAGCTGGCGGGATCGATAATTCCGCCAAGGGACAATCATGCGCTGTGATGCGAAGGTTGCCCGAGCCTTGAGTCTTTAACGCAAGGGGCTTACCGCAGGGTATCGACAAAGTCTGGTCTTCACAACACGATTTGTATGCAGCGGCACGCAATATCGGGCGACCGGCGCGCAATGCGACACTTTTCTAACCAAATTGCGGCTCAATACGGATCGGGCGAACGGTCGGCAGGCGTTCACCTGCCGTTTTGCCTGATGTGATATGCAGACGAAACGTCCCGTTGGAGTTCAGATGGTCCCGAATCGGCCCATTACCAGTATGGCGCGCCTGCTGCTGGCATGTGCGCTCGCGATGTTTGCCTTCGCGTCCGTGCCGGCGGCGGCAGACGTGCGTGCTTCGGCCGCCGCGTTCAGCGCCACTGGCGACGTCACGCGCTTCGTGCTCGAGATGGACGGCGAGACGACGCACCGCGTCTTCGTCGTCGACGAACCCGCCCGCATGGTGATCGACTTCGAGGGGCTGAGCTTCGAACTCGAGGAAGCCGTCGGCGGGGCAGGGCTCGTGGGCGACTGGCGCTATGGCCCGCTCGGCCCCGACACCAGCCGCATCGTCTTCGATCTCGACCAGCCGGCGCTGCTTGCGCGGGACTTCTTCCTCCCCGCTCTCGCCGGACGGCCGGCCCGGCTCGTGCTCGACCTCAAGCGCGTCAGCCAGGCGCGGTTCGCGGCAGCCGCGCGCAACGCTGTCGCCGACCTCAACGCGCCGCTCCCGGATGTCGACCGTTCCGACGATGTCGTCGTCGTTCTCGACCCCGGCCACGGCGGGATCGACCCCGGCGCGGTCGCCCGCGACGGCAGCCTCGAGAAGGATCTGGCGCTCATCTTCGCAAACCGGGTGCGCGAGCGGCTGGAGGAGGTTGACGGGATGACGGTTCACCTCACCCGGACCGACGACCGCTTCCTGTCGCTGAACCGCCGGATCAGGATCGCCCGCGCCTATGGCGCCGACCTCTTCGTCTCCATCCACGCCGACTCCGCGCCGCAGGACTATGTGGAGGGGGCGACCGTCTACACCCTGTCCGAGCGCCCGTCGGACGCGCAGGCCGCAGCGCTCGCCGCCCGCGAGAACCTTGCCGACCGGGTCTCCGGCGCCGTCGAGCCCGACCTTCAGGAAGACGTCAGCGGCATCCTCGCCGACCTGATGCGGCGCGAGACCAAGACCTTCAGCCTCTCCTTCGCCGACCTTGCGGTGAAGGCGCTGGGCCCGGTGATGAAGATGAACTCCAACCCGCACCGCTACGCGCGCTTTCGCGTGCTGATGGCCCACGACGTGCCTTCGGTGCTCCTGGAGCTCGGCTACCTCACCAACGACGACGACGCGCGCCGCCTCGCCGATGCCAACTGGCAGGAGGACGCGGCGATTGCCCTGCGCGATGCGGTCGCGGATTTCTTCAGGTTGCCGATCACGGGCCGGCAGATCGGGCGCGTCGATGCAGACCGTACCACCCAGTAAGGCGGAGATCGTTGCAATGCGCTTGAAGCTCACCGCCATTTACAGTACCCGAACAATCGTTGGGAACAGTGCCGGCCAGACTTGCGAGAAAACGCGGGCCGCACGCAGAGCCGGTGGGCGCGAATGGAGCGCCCGGGCCGCAACCCTTCTTGGAGGCGTGTGACCGTGTTTAGACTTTTCGTCGGCTTCCTGGGCTATCTGTTCTCTATCGGCTCCGTGATGGGCCTGTTGGTGGCCGCCGGCATCGGCGTCTACATCGCGCAGATGTCGAGCAGCCTGCCGAGCGTGGACAAGCTGCGGGACTACGAACCCCCGGTGATGACGCGCATCCACGCCGCCGACGGCTCGCTGGTCGCCGAATATTCGCGCGAACGGCGCCTCTTCCTGCCGATCCAGGCGATCCCGGTGCGCATCCGCGACGCGTTCCTGTCGGCCGAGGATTCGGGCTTCTACCAGCACACCGGCGTCGACCCGCAGGCGATCATCCGCGCCCTCATCACCAACCTGCGCAACCGCGGGTCGGACTCGCGCCCCGTCGGCGCATCGACCATCACCCAGCAGGTGGCGAAGAACTTCCTCCTCACCAACGAGGTGAGCTACGAGCGCAAGGTGAAGGAGGCGATCCTTTCGCTGCGCATCGAGGCGGCCTTCTCCAAGGACGAGATCCTGGAGCGCTACCTCAACGAGATCTATCTCGGCCTCGGCGCCTACGGCGTCGCCGCCGCCGCGCTTGTCTACTTCGACAAGTCGGTCCACGAGCTGTCGATCGCCGAGACCGCCTACCTCGCCGCGCTCCCCAAGGCGCCGAACAACTACCACCCGTTCCGCGAGCCCGAGCGCGCCATCGAGCGCCGCAACTGGGTGCTGGAGCGCATGATGCTCGACGGCGTGATCACGCCGGAGGAGCACCGGGCTGCGGTCGCCGAGCCGCTGCGCGTAAAACCGCGCGAGCGCTCGCAGTTCCTGTTCGCGTCCGAATACTTCGCCGAGGAGGTCCGCCGCGAGCTGATCGACCTCTACGGCGAGGACAGCCTCTATGGCGGCGGCCTCTCGGTCCGCACCTCGCTCGACCCCGAGATGCAGGAGATGGCGCGCAAGGCGCTGATGGACGGCCTCACCGAGATCGACATCCAGCGCACCGGCTGGCGCGGTCCGGTCAAGGAGCTCGAAGGCTTCACGCCCGAGGCGGACTGGGGCCCGCTCATCGCCGCCGTGCCGCCGCTCGCGGACGTGCCGGAGTGGCGTGTCGGCATCGTTCTGTCGGTGGACGGCAACGAGGCCAACATCGGCCTGCGCCCGCGGCAGGAAGTCTGGGGTGCGCTCTCCACCACGCGTGACCGCGGCCGCATCACCTCCGCCGACATTCCGTGGCGCCGCGGCACCCGCGACCATTCGGAGCGCTATCGCGGCATGAGCCGGGTGAGCGACTTCGTGTCGCCGGGCGATGCCGTCTACGTCGAGAAGTCGTCAGAGGGCGAAGACCGCTGGACCCTGCGGCAGATCCCGAAGATCCAGGGCGCGATCCTGGTGATGGACCCCCACACCGGCCGCGTGCTCGCCCTCCAGGGCGGCTTCAGCTACGCCGCGTCCGAGTTCAACCGCGCGACGCAGGCCTACCGGCAGCCCGGCTCCTCGTTCAAGCCGTTCGTCTACGCCGCCGCGCTCGACAACGGCTACACGCCGGCCTCCGTCATCCTCGACGCACCGATCGAGATCGTCGCCGGTGGCGAGGTCTGGCGGCCGAAGAACTACGGCGGCAAGTTCGCCGGGCCGTCGACCCTGCGCGTCGGCATCGAGCGGTCGCGTAACGTCATGACCGTGCGCCTCGCGAAGGACATGGGGATGCCGCTGGTCGCCGAGTACGCCGAGCGTTTCGGCATCTACGACAATCTCGGCCTTTTCCTGCCGATGTCGCTTGGTGCTGGCGAGACCACCGTCAAGCGCATGGTCGGCGCCTACTCGATCATCGCCAACGGCGGGCAGCGCCTGCAGCCGACCCTGATCGACCGCATCCAGGACCGGCACGGCCGCACCGTGTTCCGCCACGACAACCGCCGCTGCGACAGCTGCAACGTCCTGTCCTGGAACAAGCAGACCGCGCCGACCCTGATCGACGAGCGCGAATACGTCCTCGACCCGATGACCGCCTACCAGATCACCTCGATCATGGAAGGCGTCGTCCAGCGCGGCACCGCGACCCGGATCAAGGCGCTCGGCCGCCCCGTCGCCGGCAAGACCGGCACCACCAACGAGGAGAAGGACGCCTGGTTCGTCGGCTTCACGCCGGACCTCGTGGCCGGTGTCTTCGTCGGCTACGACGAACCGAAGCCCATGGGCCGCGGTGCGACCGGCGGCCAGCTCGCCGCGCCGATCTTCCTCGAGTTCATGCAGGACGCGCTCGAAGGCACCCCCGTCGTGGACTTCCGCCCGCCGGAGGGCATCAAGCTCATCCCGATCGACCGCGTCAGCGGCCGCGAGGTGTCCGGCACCGGCCCCGGCGTGATCCTGGAGGCGTTCAAGCCCGGCACCGCGCCCGGCGACACGTTCTCCATCATCGGCCTCAACGACAACGCGCCGGCAGAGCGCCGCATCACCCGCGAATCGGAGCGGGCGGTGCTGTCCGGCACCGGCGGCCTCTACTAGCGGCGCGCCGGGCAGCCTGGTGAAAGGCAAGCGCATCCTGCACAGCGGCGGCGGCACTCTTGTTCGCCGCCACGCTTCCCTCCGCCGTCGCACCGGCGGCGGCGAGGGACAACGCGCTCTGGCGCCAGCTCGACGACGCGCTGCTGGAGTCCATCGTCGTCGGGAAGCCGACCGAGGGCATCTACAACAGCGGCGACCGTTTCTACGAAGAGCTGCGCTCCGACATGACCACCCTCTACCAGGACGACCAGTGGAAGAGCGGCGGCGTCTACCGCGTCGAGGGCGGCGAACTCTGCTTCTCCTACGACGAGCCGATCAACACCGGCTGCTTCGTGGTCTGGCAGCGGTCCGAGAACTGTTTCGACCTCTACTTCACCGGCGAGCGCGGCCTGCCGCCGGCCAGCTACATGAACCGGCTGACCGGCACCGGCTGGGACGCCCGCTTCTGGCTCGCCGACCGCCCCGCGACCTGCCCCGAGGCCGGCCTCGCCTGACGCCTGCCCGGATGCGGCGCCGCCATATTGCGGCGCGCCCCCTTGCACCGTCTTCCGCCGCCGCGATATGCCCTCCACGAGATCAAGGAGACGTTCGTGAGAACCGAGACGGAAAACCTCGTCGACGAAATCAAGCAGGCCGTAAGCCTGCTGAGGAGGCATCTTTGACTGGGACAACGCCCAGAAACGCCTCCAGGAGCTGAACGCCAGCGCCGAGAATCCCTCCCTCTGGGATGACCCGACGCGCGCGCAGAAGCTGATGCAGGAGCGCCAGTCGCTCGAAACGCAGATCAACACCATCAATGGAATCGAGTCGGAGATGAACGACTGCGTCGAGCTGATCGAGCTCGGCGAGATGGAAGACGACAAGACCGTCATCGCCGATGCCGAAGCAGCCCTCGCGCAGCTCAAGAAGGACCTCGGCAAGAAGCAGATCGCGGCGCTCCTCTCGGGCGAGGCGGACCGCAACGACGCCTATATCGAGGTGCATTCGGGCGCCGGCGGCACCGAGTCCCAGGACTGGGCGTCGATGCTCCTGCGCATGTACGTGCGCTGGGCCGAGCAGTCGGGCTTCAAGGTCGATACGCTGGAGTATCAGGACGGCGAAGAGGCGGGCATCAAGTCCGCCACGCTCGAGGTCAAGGGCGAGAACGCCTACGGCTGGCTGAAGACCGAATCGGGCGTCCACCGCCTCGTGCGCATCTCGCCGTACGATTCGGCGGCGCGGCGGCATACGAGCTTCGCCTCGGTCTGGGTCTATCCGGTGGTGGACGACACCATCAACATCGAGATCAACGAGGGCGACGTGCGGGTCGACACCTACCGCGCGTCCGGCTCCGGCGGCCAGCACGTCAACACGACGGACTCCGCGGTGCGCCTCACCCACGTGCCGACCGGCATCGTGGTGGCGTGCCAGAACGAGCGCTCGCAGCACAAGAACCGCGCCACGGCGTGGGACATGCTGCGCGCCCGCCTCTACGAGGCGGAGCTCAAGAAGCGCGAGGACGCGGCGCAGGCCGAGGCCGATTCCAAGACCGACATCGGCTGGGGCCACCAGATCCGCTCCTACGTCCTCCAGCCCTACCAGCTGGTGAAGGACCTCCGCACCGGCGTCGAGAGCACCTCGCCGGACGACGTGCTCGACGGCGAGCTGACGCCGTTCATGGAAGCCTCGCTCGCCCAGCGCGCCTATGGCGACGAGGGCGAGGTCTCCGACATCGACTGACGGCACGCGGCGGCTACTGGCACATCCGGTAGCCGCCGCGGCGGTACGCCCGGTCGAGGTGGAGATGGTCGGCGTGCGCGGCATTGGTGCCGGGGCCGATCACGGTGGTGAAGATCGGGCAGGCCCCCTTGCGGATTTCCGCCTGAAAGCCCGCCTCGGCCGTACCGCTCTTCTTCAGCGACACCACCATCGTCTCACCGTTCGCGAACGAAACTGCCGAAATGTCGATGGCGTTCGCCATCGCGTGCTCACTGAGCTTGGTGCTGGGACCGTTCCCGCGCCGCGTCCTGCAGTGGTAGGACGCCGCGACGCGGACCGCCGTCACCTCCGACTTCATGTGCGTCCGCCCGGCCGGGGCGACGACGCCGTTCAGCCAGTCCGCCGTGGCGCGCGCGGCATCGCAGCGCATTGTCGCCGCGGTCGAGAATTTGATGCCGCCGACGCCCGAAACCTCCAGCGGCAGCTGTGCGCCGCACCCGCCCTCGGCGATCTGGCCGCGCGGGCGGAAGTCGACCCCGGCGCGGGTCAGCGCGGCGCGGCATGCGTTCTCCTCGGCCGTCGTCATCGTCTCGACCGGGCCCTTGACCGGCACCTGGATCGGCACGGCGCGCGCGGGCGCTGCGGCCTTCGCCTGCCGCCGCTCCGGTGGCGCGGGTCGCTTGCGTGGCAGGGGCGTGCCGGCGGAAGGGGCAGCTTCGGCAAGCTCCTCCTCCGGCTCGTCGGGTGCGGCCTCGGCGACCGGTGCGGCGACGGCATCATCTGCGGCTTCCGCCCGCCCGGCGCGCGGCGCAGGCGCGGGGAGCGGCACGCCGCCCGCGACCTTCGGGGTGTCCGCAGGCGCCTCGGCTGGCGCGCCTCGGCTGGTGGCGCTTCGGCCGCTTCGGCAGGGGCCGGGGCGGCGCCTGGCCGTGGCTCCGGCAGCGGCGGCGCGGCGAGCGCGGTGCCAGCGACAAGCAGGGACAGGACGGCGGCCATGGCTCGGGCCGGGGCGGCGAGGGGGTGGCGACGCGCTGCGGTGACGCTCATGTGCGGATGGTTTCCAGAGGGCGGTAGAAGCCCGGCGTCAGGCAGGCGGCGGAGCGTGCCCTGTCGTTGAACGGCGGCTTCAGCGCGCCGCGGAAATGGCGACGCACCATCGCATGGAACGTCGGCTCGGAGGAAAGGCCCTCCCGGTCGCACAGATAGCGGAACCACGACGCGCCGACATAGACGTGGCCTTTCTCGTCCTCGTAGATCCGCTCCAGCACCGCCGCCGATTCCGCGTCGCCCAGCGCCTCGAACTTCGTCACCATCGAGGGCGTCACGTCGAGCCCGCGCGCCTCCAGCACCAGCGGCACGATGGCGAGGCGGGCGATAAGGTCGCCGCCCGTCGCCTCGGCGGCCTCCCACAGCCCGTCGTGGGCCGGATAGTCGCCGTACTCCGCGCCGAACGCCGCCATCCGTGCCGACAGGAGCGAAAAGTGGTGCGCCTCCTCGAAGCCGACGCGGACCCAGTCGTCATAGAACGAGCGCGGCATCGCTATGTGGGCGAAGCGGCCGACGATGTCCCACGCAAGGTCGATGGCGTTGAGTTCGATGTGGGCGATCGCGTGCATGAACGCCGTGCGCCCGTCAGCGGTGCCGAAGCCGCGGCGGGGCACGTCGCGTGGATGCATCAGGAGCGGCCGCTCCGGCCGGCCGGGACGCTGCGGCATATTCGGGTCGAGCTGCCCGCGCGTCAGCGACAGCGTGCGCGCCCGCCACGCCGCGGCGGCCGCGCGGGTCAGCGCCACCTTGTCGGCCGGTGCGGGAGCCGCGACAATCCGCGCGGCGGCCTCGGCGAGCGACCGGAACGCTTTCGTGCCCACGGGCAGCGCCTACAGCGCCTTCACCGCCTCTAGAACCGCCTCGGCGTGGCCGGGCACCTTCACCTTGCGCCACGCCCTGGCGATGTTGCCGTCCCGGTCGATCAGGAAGGTGGAGCGCTCGACGCCCATGTACTTGCGGCCGTACATGGATTTCTCCTTCCACACCCCATACGCCTCGGCGACTTCGGTCGAGGTGTCGGAGGCGAGCGGAAATGCGAGGCCGAACTTCGCCTTGAACTTGTCGTGGCTCGCGACCGGATCGGGGGAAATCCCGATGATCGTCGCCCCGGCGTCCGAAAATTCGCCGTAATGCGCGTTAAAGGCTTCGGCCTGCTTGGTGCAGCCGGAGGTGTTGTCTTTCGGATAGAAATACACGATCACCGGCGAACCCCGATGGCTCGCCAGCGAGATCTCGGACCCGTTGTCACCGGGGAGGGTGAAGTCGGGCGCGGGCTGCCCTTCGCCGGGTTCGTTCATGAGCCGTTTTCCTTGCAGAGAGGATGTTCCTCGTCTGATACGAGGCGCAGGGAGTAGAATGAAGAGGCTCGTCCCGCGGGTCCACGGCTGCAGTGCAACCCTTCACAGGAGATCCACTCCATCCGCGTCTCCTCGCCCCTGCTGTTGAAGCCGGAAATCACGTTCGGGCCGCGCCGGAGAACGCTTCTTCTGGCGGCGATCGCCTGCGTCATCGTGTTCGCGCTGGTGCGCGTCTCGGTCACGCCGGTGCGCATTCCCGTCTCCGGCTGGATCGCCGAAAGGCTGACGTCTGCGCTGGGAACGCCGGTGTTCCTCGGTCCCGTCGGCGTGAAGCTGGAGTTCGGCGCGGTCGCCCTCACGGTGGACGACGTGCGCGTGCGGACCGATCTCTACTCCGCCTCGATCGACCGCATCAGCGTCCTCCAGGGGTTCACCGGCCGCTCGGTCCGGCTCGAAGGTCCCGCCATCCGCGTCGACCCGTCGCACGGCGAGCGGGAGCCCGCGCCGGTCCCGCATCCCGATGCCGCGATCGAGGCGCTGGACGGCGGCCTCTCCGCCATCGGCGCGCTCGCCCGCGAGAACGGGCTCGAGAGCCTTCGGATCGAGAACGGGCGGCTCGACATCGTGAGCGCGGGACGCCCCGTGAACGAAGCGCGGGTGTTCCAGAACCTCACGGCCGAGTTCCTGCTTGCCGACCCCGGCGACCTCCGGGGCGACATCCGCACGATCGGCGCCGAGGGACCGATCGAGGTCTCGCTCACCCGCAGCCTCGACCCGGAGGGCGGATCCACCCTGTCGGGAGCGATGCGGGGGATGACGCCGAAGGACCTCACGCGCATCGAGCCCGTCCGCTCCGGTCTCGCGATCGCCGCGGACTTCACCGGCCGGCTCTCGCCCGAGGGAGCGGTGAGGGCGGCCGACCTCAGCGTCGACGTCGGCCCCGGCGTCTTCGTCTTCGGCAAGGACCCTCCGCGCGCGATCGACGGCGCCGCGCTGACCTTCACCCGCGCCGACGATGGCGAGAGCTTCCGCCTCCACGGCGCGACGTTCGACGCTGGCGGCACCCATGTCGCGCTCGCCGGGACGGTGGTGCCCGCCCGTGACCCGGCCGACCCGTGGGACTTCTCGCTGGAGACCAGCGAGGCGATCTTCAACGCGCCGGACATCGCGGCGCCCCCCGTCGTCGCCGAGACGCTGACGCTGGACGGCCGGCTCGATCTTGCCGGCGAGGCGCTCCATATCGATTCGCTGCACGCCGAGATGGCGAACGGCGGCATCGACGGCGTGATGACGTTCGACTTCTCGCCGGCCGGCCCGAACCTCACGGGCGCCGCCCGGATCACCCCGTCCGCGATGGCGACCGTCCTCGGCGCCTGGCCGCCGGTGGTGGCGCACGAGCCGCGGATCGCGATGCTGCAGACCGTGCTCGGCGGCTTCACCAGCGGGGTGGACCTCGAATTCGCGCTGACGCCGCTGGAGCTCGACGGCGACCCCGCCACCAGCGACATGATCGAGGGCGGCCTCTCGGTCGATCTCGGCTTCCATGGCGCGACGTTCGCCTCGCCGGAGCTCCCGGTCGCGATCCAGAATGCGAGCGGTGCGATGCGGCTGCGCGACAAGGCGCTCTCCGTCCGGCTAGACCGGGGCACCATCGGTGCCGGGGAGGGCGGCACGATCGCCGTGTCCGAAGGGCGCTTCACCATCCCCGACCTCGGCACCCAGCCGCCGGTCGCCAACCTCAGCGCAACCATGGAGGGACCGGTCTCCGCCGTGGTCAGCCTCGCCGCGGCTCTCGACGTGCCTGAGCTCAAGAAGACGCCGCTGACGCCGGCCGACGTCACGGGCACGGTGCGCGCCGAGGTCGCCCTCAACACTCCGCTCGCTGACGACGTGGCCGACGAGGATCGCCGCTGGTCGATCGATGCGCGGCTGATGAACGCCGGCTCGAAAGTCGCCATCGGCGGGCAGACCTTTGCCGACGCCAATGTCGAGGTCCTGATCAACCGCCGGCGCCTTGCCGCACGCGGCCGTGCCACCATCGACGGCCTCACCGTGGACGTGAACTACTCTGAGATCTTCGACGGCGAGAAGTCCGGCGCGGCCCGCTTCGTCCTCACGGACAAGGACCGCCGCTCCCGCGGGTTCGACACCGGCAAGGCGCTGACCGGGCCCGTCACCATCACGTTGGAGCAGGGGGCGGACGCGACAAACCTCTTCACCGCCGACCTCACCGAGGCTGCCATCACGCTGCCCGTCTACGCCAAGGCGCCCGGCCGCCCGCTGACCGCAACCGGCGAGGTGTCGGGCGAGGCGCCTGCACTCACGGTGGAGGCCCTGCGCGTGATCGGCGGCAAGGTGAAGATCGAAGGGGCGGTGGAGGTGCGCGACGGCGCTCTCGCCCGTGCGTCCTTCTCGAAATTCGCGCTGGCGGAAGGCGACGATTCGCGGCTCGAAGTCGCGAAGGACGGCGACGTGCTGAATGCGACGTTCGAGGCCAGCCGGTTCGACGCGCGCGCCCTGCTGAAGTCGATGAAAGGCGCGAAGCCGAAGCCTGAGGGGGCGAAGAAGGACTCGCTGCCGGCGATGGCGGTGGACGCCGACGTCGACATCCTGCGGATCTCCGACGTCAGTACCCTCACCGACGTGAAGGTCGCGGCGAAGGTCGGCGGCGGCCGCGTGCAGACCCTGTCCGCCTCCGGCAAGGTCGACGACGTGAACGCGGGCTCGGTTGCCATCGAGATCGGCGCCGGCGAGAACAACACCCGCCGCCTGCAGGTGGACGTGACGGAGCTCGGGCGGCTCCTCTCCGCATTCGACATCTACAAGCGGATGCGCGGCGGGCGCACCAGGCTCGATGCGCGGCTCGATGCGGACGGCGTCGTCTCCGGGCGGATGACCGCCACCGAGTTCGTCCTCACCAACGAGAAGAGTCTGGAGCAGATCCTCCAGCAGACGCGCGCCAGCGATGCCCAGCTGAGCAACTCCACCGCGCCCGCCGTGGCAAGGCCCAACCGCGCGATCGACGGTATGTCGTTCGACAAGCTCGCGGTCGACTTCACCAAGCGGGGCGACGTGATCGCGGTGAACGAGGCGATCATGCGCGGGCCGATCATGGGCGGGAGCGCGAGCGGGATCGTCGACCTTGCCAACAAGTCGGTCCTGCTCAACGGGACGCTCATCCCCGCCTACGGGGTCAACAACCTGTTCGGCAGGGTGCCGCTTGTGGGGACTATCCTCGGCGGCGGCAGCAAGGGCGGGCTCTTCGGCGTGACGTTCCGGCTGGCCGGCCCGATCGACAACCCGCAGCTCGTGCTGAACCCGATGTCGGCGATCGCGCCCGGCATCTTCCGCAAGATCTTCGAGTTTCGGTAGGCCGTTCAGGCGCCCGTGAGGGTGCCGATGTAGGGCGGCAGCGCGAACGCCGCACGGTGCACCTCGGGCGTGTAGTACCGCGTCACAAGGCCCGCGGAAGCGAAGCGCTCGCGCAGCGTCTCGATGGGCGCCGCGGAAGTACTGCCGTCTTCCGAAAGGAAGCCGTGGGCCATCGGCCCGCCGGTGTAGCTCGGCACGCTGGAGAGGAAGAAGGCGGCTGCCGGGAATGCCTGCCGTAGAGTTGCCGCGTGTTGCGTGAACCAGTCCGGCGTTAGAAACGGCATTCCGGACTGCGTGACCATGATCCCGCCGGGTGAGAGAGCGGCCTTGCAGGCGCCGTAGAATGGTGGCTCGAACAGTGCGGCGCCCGGCCCAACGGGGTCGGGGGAATCGACGATGATGACGTCGAAATTCATGTCCGTCCCGGCGGCGAATGCGGCACCGTCGGCGATCACCAGCGAGAGGCGGGGGTCGTCGAACGCGCCGGCGGAAATGGCGGGAAACTCGGCGATGCAGAGATCGACGACGGCGCGGTCGATCTCGACCAGCGTCACCGCCTCGACGGACCGATGGCGCAGCACCTCGCGGGCGATGCCGCCGTCACCGCCGCCGATGATGAGCACGCGCCGCGCCGCGCCGTGGGCGAAGAGCGCCACGTGGGCCATCATCTCGTGGTAGATGAATTCGTCCCGCTCGGTGACCTGAACGGCGCCGTCGAGCACCATCATCCTGCCGAACGAAGGGTTGCGGAACACCGCGAGGTCCTGTGCGCCGGCGACGTTGCGCACGCCGCCGACGGCCTCGTAGAGAGTGCGGAAGCCCGCGTCGGCGTTGATGTGCTCGTCGACCCATTCGCGTTCGCGCGGCATTCCGGTCCCTTCGTCTGGCGCCGTTGCCGGTCAGGCGAGCGGCTGGCCGATCTCGGTGCGGATGGTACCGAGCCCGTCGATGCCGCCGGTCATAACGTCGCCGGCGGAGACCGCGGCGACGCCGGCGGGGGTGCCGGTCATGATGAGGTCGCCGGGGGCGAGCGCGATCGAGGCGGACAGGTAGGCGATCGTGTCCGCGACGGGCCAGATCATCTCCGCAAGGTCGGCGTCCTGCCGGATCTTGCCGTTCACTTCAAGATAGATCCGGCCGCTGGTGAGGGATGGGACATCCGCGATCGGCACGAGCGGGGCGATCGGGGCGGAGTTGTCGAAGCCCTTCGCGAAATCCCAAGGGCGGCCCATCGTCTTGGCGACCGCCTGGAGGTCACGGCGGGTGAGGTCGATCCCGACACCAGCGCCCCAGACCACCGAGAGGGCGTTTTCCACCGAAATCGCCCGGGCGTGCTCACCGATGGCGACGACGAGCTCGATCTCGTGGTGAAGGTCGGAGGTGTCCGGCGGGTAGGGCACGGCAACGCCGCTTTCCACCACGGCATCGGCGGGCTTGGTGAAGAAGAACGGCGGCTCCCGGTCCGGGTCCTTGCCCATCTCGCGAGCGTGGGCCGCGTAGTTGCGGCCGACGCAGAAGATGCGGCGGACTGGGAAGCGCTGTTCCCGGCCGCTGACTGCGACCGAGGCCTGCTGCGGCGGATCGATGACGTACATTGCTGGGAGGTTCCTTGCCTTGGAGCGCAGCCCTGACGGGCTTCATGCCGCGCGGTTCTAACGCAATTTCTGCGAAGGTCATCGTCCGGGCGACAAGAAGGAACCTGAAAGTTCATTGCGATGTCGCAATCTCGCCGCAAACGGACGGTGGCGTCCGAAGCCCTGCCTTGCGAACAGGGTGAATATTTATGCACTCTACCATAAATTCAAAGGACGGCGTTCCCAAGGCCTTGCCTTGCGGCTCTCTGTGCCGTTTCTTTCACCCGCTTGCCGGCAAACGACAGGAACAGAAAGTTGCGACAGCATAGGCTACCTCAGATGCAAAACGCGGTGTCTGTCAAAAACTTGCGCGATTGGGGCACGTAATGGAAAATCCTTTTGCGCAGGATGACGTCCGCGACAGTTCCGGGGCCGGCGCCGAGGAAAGCACCGGCGAAGCCTCGGCATCCGACGGCAGGAGCCGCGGCGTCCAGTCCGTCGAAGTCGGGATTAAACTCCTGATTGCGCTTTCCCGGTCTAACGGCCCGATGTCCCTAAGGGACTTGTCGGCATCCGTGGGCATGTCTCCCGCGAAGGTCCACCGTTACATGGTGAGCTTCGTCGAGACCGGATTCGTCGACCACCAGCGCAGCGGCAGTTACGACCTCGGCCATGCTGCCGGAGAAGTCGGCATGGCGGCGCTCACCCGGGTCGACGTGATCGGCCGCGCGTCCGAGAAACTGCCCGAGCTCGTGGAGCGGGCAAACGCCGCCGGGGTCCTGTGTGTCTGGACCGACAAGGGGGCGATGGTCGTGCGCTGGGAGCGGGAGCGCGAACCGCTGTCGGTCCAGCTTTCCGTTGGCTCGCGGATGCCGGTGGTCGGCAGCGCGACCGGCCGTGCGTTCGCAGGCCACCTGCCGGACCACGTGGTGCTTCCGGTGTTTACCGCCGAGGCGCCCCACATGGTCCACGACCTCGACGCGATCCGCGGCGAGTCGAATGACGGAACCATCTACCGCGGCGACGAGACGAGCCCCGGCCTGTTCTCGCTGGCCCGCCCGATGCTCGACTATCACGGCCAGGCACAGGCGGTCGTGACGCTGATCTCGACCCGGCGCAGCCTCATCAAGACGGACGGCCCGGCCGAGCAGTATCTGCGCGAGTTCTAGGTTTCGCCGTCCCTCGGCCCGAACGCCAGAGCCGCACCCCGCCGGGCCTGGACGCAGAGATTTTCGTCCGCCGTCCCGGGCGCGTATTCGTGGATCGCGCGGGGCAAGCCGGTGTTGTGCGCGGGCGGATGGGCGGCGATGAAGTCGAGATCGATGTCGACGCCGAGGCCCGGCCGGTCCGGGACGACGAGCGACCCGTCGACGAGCTCGGGCGTGTGGCTGACGACGCCTGCGCGGCCCGCCCAGTCCTCGCCGAAGCGCTCCAGCGCCAGCGCGTTGGGGATCGACGCCATGAAGTGGAGCGCCGCGAATTCGGCGACCGGCCCCAGCGTCCCCGCGTGCGGCGCCAAGGTGACGCCGTGCGCCTCGGCGACTGCCGCGATCTTGCGCATCTCCGCAATACCGCCGAAACGGCCCGTATCGGGCTGCGCCACGTCGATCGCGCCGCCTGTGATGAGCGGCGCCAGCCCCTGGAGCCGCGCGGTGCGTTCGCCGGCCGCGATCGGCACGCAGGTGGCGGCGCGGATCTCTGCGAGCGCGCCCGGAAACTCCGGCGCGACGGGCTCCTCGACGAAGAGGAGATTGAGCGGCTCCATCTGCCGCACGAGGCGCTTGGCGTCCGCCGGGGTAAGCCAGGGCGGGCCGTGGAGGTCGACCATAAGGTCGATGTCGTCGCCCATCGCTTGGCGCAGCGCCGTCACCTTGCGCAGCGCCTCGTTGACGCCGCCGCACTTGAAGGCGCGGTAGCCCTTGGCGCGGAGCCGCTCGGCGGTCTCGACCGTGCTGGCGTGGGCGTAGGCGGGAACGCGGTCGCGGAAGCGTCCGCCGAGGAGGCGCCAGACCGGCACGCCGAGCGCCTTGCCGTTGAGATCCCACAGCGCCATCTCGAGGCCGCTGATCGCCCCCGCGCCGGGCGTTCCCGTGAGCCCGTGGCCCATCTGCGCCAGATGAAGCCGCGCGGCGAGGCGCTCCACGTTGCGCGCATCTTCGCCCACCAGGAGCGGCGCGAGGTCGTCGATCGCCGCCTTCACCACCTTCGGCCAGCCGCTCCCTTCGCCGACGCCGTATGTGCCGTCCTCCGCCGTCACCCGAGTAAAACACCAGTGGCGGGTGCCGGAGGTGCTGAGCCCGCCGGCGGACGCTGCCGACCACGCGGTCTCCGACGGAGACCCGGCCTGCATCAGGAAACTCTCGACCTTCGCGATCCGCATAAAAACTCCGTCAGGCGACGCCGAGGACGCCCCTGTTGTCGATGGACAGGCCAGTGACGCCCGGCCGTGCCGCGAACACCTCGACAGGGTGCACGAGGAAAAGCCACGGCGGGTTGTCTCGCAAGGCGTCGAGCGCGGCGGCATAGGCGGCGGCGCGGGCCTCGTCACCTACGGTCCGGGCGGCAGCCTCGATCAGCCGGTCGATCGCGGGGTCGCTGAAGCCCTGCCACCACGTGCCCTTGCGGACGGACGAAACCTTGTCCTGGAGGATGCGGTAGGTGCTGTGGGGCGAGGAATCGAAGATGGCGAGGTCGCCCATGTCGCCGGCACCGATCCGCCGGGCATAGCCGGGGCGGTCGGTGACGAGATCCACCGTGACCGCGAAGCCGGCGGCCTCGAGGTCGCGCGCGACCGCCTCGGCGATTTCCGGCGCGCGGTCCGGCATGTGGGTGGGGGTGCGCAGGGTGACGGCGGGGCGGCGGTCGCCCACGAGACGGCGCGCTTCCGCGGGGTCGTGCGGAAACGGCGCGACGGTGCGGTGCGCCATACCGAGGTGGAACGGGCTGACCACGGTGGCGGCCGCCTCGGCCCGCCCGCCGAAGACCTCCGCGATCAGCCGCTCCCGGTCGACCGCGAGGTTGGCGGCGCGCCGCAGCGACGCGTCCGCGAACGGCCCGGACCGGCAGTTGAAGTAGGCCATCACCGACAATGTGTTGAGCGTCGAGCCGAACCTGAGCGCGGGGGATTCTACCGGCGGGCCGGGCACCCGTTCGACATTGAGCGCGGCATCGACCGTGCCCTCCGTCACGGCGGCGAGGCGCGCTGCGGCGTCGGCCATCGCCACGAACGTGAGCTGACGCCCTTCGGCCTCCAGCACGGCGCGGTCGCCGGGCCTGAGCGAGGCGACCCGCCAGCGGCCGGTGCCGATGGTGCCGTGCCCGTCCGCATCCGCCTTCGCGACGAAGAATTCGGAGAAGATCTCGGGAAGGTCGGCGAACGGCTCCGGCGAGACTGCCTCGACCACCGTTTCCGACGCTGCGGTGAGCGTCGTGCCTGCGAGATAGTCGGCGTAGGCCCACTTCATGCCGAAGCCGTCGCGCGAGCCGAGGATCGCCTTGATGAAGGCGAGGATATCCGCGGCGCGGCAGGGCGTGCCGTCGTGGAAGACGGCGCCGGGGCGGATCTCGAAACGCCAGCGCCGGGCAGTTCCGTCGTGCGAGTAATGGTGGCAGAGGCCGGGGCCGACGCGCCCGTTCGCCCAGGTGAGGAGCGGTTCCAGCGCCAGCGTTTTCAGCGTGAGGAGCGAGGCGTCGTCCGTGCAGCGCTCCGGCGGCACGAAGTCGACCTTTTCGAGTGCGATGGTGAGGGTCATCGGGTCTTTCGAAGGGCGGGGCGGGGGGCCGCCTGCTGGCCGGCGAAACGTGGAAGCTGGGACGAATAAGACACAACTCCCCGCCAGAAATGCAATCACCCCCGCGATAGCCCCCCGCAACGGTCGGAAGGGACTGTACGAAAGCAAGCCCGTCGGGTTCGATTGTTTCCGCAATGACGGGGCGCCGCGTGGCGTCTCCCGGCCAGAAGGTTTCGTGGATGGACGACTTCAGCATCACCGACTTTGCCAGCGCTCGCACCGCGGGTGCAGAGACGCTGCGCAGGCGCATCGAGCATCACCTGGTGTTCTCCTTCGGCAAGGACCGCAACGCGGCAAAGCTCACCGACTGGCGCCTCGCCCTCTCGCGCGCGATCCGCGACGAGGTGGTCGTCCCCTGGTTCGAGACCACGCGCCGCGTCTACCGGCAGGACGGAAAGCGGGTCTACTACCTCTCGCTGGAATTCCTGATCGGCCGCCTGCTGCACGACGCGACCGTCAACCTCGGCCTCGAGGACAATGCGCGCGCCGCGATGGAGGCGATCGGGATCGACTACGACCGTGTCGTCCTCGACGAGCCTGACGCGGCGCTCGGCAACGGCGGCCTCGGCCGGCTGGCCGCGTGCTTCATGGATTCCATGGCCTCCGTCGGCCTGCCCGCCTACGGCTACGGCATCCGCTACGACCATGGCCTGTTCCGCCAGGGGTTCGACCATGGCTGGCAGACCGAGGAGGCCGAGGACTGGCTGGCGCAGGCCCACGTCTTCGAGTTCGAGCGGCCCGAGGCTGCGATCCCGATCGGCTTCGGCGGGGACGTCGTCTACGGCGAGCGCGACAGCGCCCGCTGGAACCCGGCCGAAACGGTGATCGCCGCCGCCTACGACACGCCGATCCCCGGCTGGCGCGGCGAATGGGTGAACACGCTGCGCCTCTGGGCGGCGCAGCCGACGCGCGCGTTCGAGCTGTCCGCCTTCAACCGCGGCGACCATGTCGCGGCCGCGACGCCTGCGATGCTCGCCCGCACCATCAGCCGCGTCCTTTACCCGGACAATTCGACGCCGCAGGGCCGCGAGCTGCGCCTTCGGCAGGAATATTTCTTCACCGCCGCATCCCTGCGCGACATCCTGCGCCGGTTCGAGAAGCAGTACGAGGATCTGTCGCTCCTGCCGCACAAGGTCGCGATCCAGCTCAACGACACCCATCCCGCGATCGCGGGGCCGGAACTCATCCGCCTCCTCGTCGACGAGCGGGGGCTCGCCTTCAACGAGGCATTCGACCTTGCGTCGGGCTGCCTCAACTACACCAACCACACCCTGATGCCCGAAGCGCTGGAGCGCTGGTCCTACGACCTGATGCGCCACGTCCTGCCGCGCCACATCGGCCTCATCGAGCGGATCGACGACCGCCACGCCAGCGACTGCGCCAAGGCCGGTCGCACGATGAGCGCGTCGGTGCGCGCCATCGACCACGGCGAGGTCCGCATGGGCAACCTCGCCTTCATCATGGCCCGGCGGGTCAACGGCGTCTCCGCGCTCCACACCGAGCTCGTCAAGGAAACGGTGTTCGGCGAGCTCCACGATCTCCACCCCGACCGCGTGGTCAACGAGACCAACGGCGTCACCCCGCGGCGCTGGCTCTACAGCTGCAACCCGCCGCTGCGCGCGCTGCTCCTCGACACAATCGGCGACGCCTGGGTGAAGGACCTCGAGCGCCTCGCCGAGCTCACCCCCTATGCCGACGACGCCGCCTTCCGCGAGCGTTTCGCCGCAGCCAAGGCCGAGAACAAGCGCCGCCTCGCGGACTACATCGCGCGCCGCTCCGGCGTCGCGATCGACCCGTCTGCGATGTTCGACATCCAGATCAAGCGCCTCCACGAGTACAAGCGCCAGCTCCTCAACATCCTCGAGACGATCGCGCTGTACAACGAGATGAAGCGCAACCCCGGCGCCAACTGGACGCCCCGCGTAAAAATGTTCGGCGGCAAGGCGGCGCCCGGCTATCACATGGCCAAGCTCATCATCAAGCTGATCAACGACGTCGCCGCGGTGGTGAACACCGACGAGAGCCTAGACGGGCGCCTCAGGATCGTCTTCCCCGCCAACTACAACGTCTCGATGGCGGAACGGCTGATCCCGGCGGCGGACCTTTCCGAGCAGATCTCCACCGCCGGCATGGAAGCCTCCGGCACCGGCAACATGAAGTTCGCCCTCAACGGCGCGCTCACCATCGGGACGCTGGACGGCGCCAACGTCGAGATCGCCGAGCGGGTCGGGCCGGACAACATCTTCATCTTCGGCCTTACGGCGGCGGAGGTCGCCTCGCTGCGCGGGCACTACAGCGCGTCGGAATGCATCGAGCGCTCGCCGCGGATGCGCGAGGTGATCGAGGACATCGAGCGCGGCGCCTTCTCGCCCGACGATCCCGGCCGCTTCCGCCCGCTGACCGAGGACCTGCGCCACCGCGACTGGTTCATGCTGTGCGCCGACTTCGACGCCTACTACGCGGCGCAGCGGCGGGTGGACGACGCGTGGCAGGACCCCGCGGCCTGGGTCCGCAGCGCAGTCCTCAACACGGCGCAGTGCGGCTGGTTTTCCTCGGATCGGACGATCCGCGGGTATGCGGCGGACATCTGGGGGGCCGAGCCGTCGGCCTGATGCGGACGGCGCTGCGCGCCGGCTTTTCACTTGAAGGGCGAGGGATTTCCTCCCTCGCGCTCCCTCCCGTTCGCCACGTGGCAGGGGTTCAGGGCAGCCGGCCGCTGCGCGTCCTTCTGTCCTGAACCCCTGCTTCAAGCGTTGGTCGGCCCGCGTCAGCGTCAAGGCCCCGTCCTCGCCATGCTCGCCTCTGGCTGCGCGTGGCTCCGGGCGGGGCCTTGACCCTGTCGCGGGCCTTGGTTCAGGCGCGGGCGGTTTCGGCTTCAAGCGTGTCGAAGCGGGCGAGGAAGCGCTCTGCGGCCTCGCCGGTCGGCCAGGAGGTGAGGAGGGGCGCGTAGTCGTCCGGGTCGATGCCGGGGGGGCCGAAGATCGTGTCGGCCTCGGCGGGGGTGAAACCTGCGCGGGCGGTTGCCTCGAGGTGCGCCGCGATCCGGTCCGCAGCCTTGATCGCCGCCTTGCGGATGCCGGCCGGGTCGGGGGGGATCGAGAAGCGCAGCAGGATCGCGGCCTCCAGACGGTGCTCGACAGTCCTGTAGGATTCCCCGATCGCCGCCTTGAACGGCGAGATGAGGTCGCCGACCACGTATTCCGGCGCATCGTGGAGGAGGGCGGCGAGGTTGGTGGAAGGCGCTGAGGCGCCGACCACCGCCGGCATCAGTGCCTCGACCAGCAACGAGTGCTGCGCGACCGAGAACGGCCAGTCGCCAGTCGTCTGCCCGTTCCAGCGCGCAACCCTTGCAAGGCCGTGCGCGATGTCGCGGATCTCGATGTCGAGCGGCGAGGGGTCGAGGATGTTGAGCCGTCGCCCGGACAGCATCCGCTGCCACGCCCGGTCCGGCGCTTCCCGCGTCCTCCGCGTCCGCCGCGGGGGCGCGCTAGGCCTCATCGCTGGTGGCCGTGCGACCGAGCGTGAACGGGGCGCCCGGCGGCGGGGCGAGCGTGACGGTGATTCCGTCCGCTTCCGCCGTGCCGTCCGTCCTGTCGATCCGCACCAGCGCGAGACCCTGTCCGCCGCGGCTCGTCCCCATGCGGCCGACGGCCCGCCCGCCTGACGTGAGGGCGGTGCCCGGAGCGGGCAGCGGATCGGCGCCGGAGACCAGCACGATCCGGCGTCGCGCGGTCCCGCGATGGCGCATCCGGGACACCACCTCCTGGCCGACATAGCAGCCCTTGTGGAAGTTGACGCCGCCGGTGAGGTCCATGTTGGCGTCGTGCGGGAACGTATCGCCGATCGGGAAGTCGGCGACCGCATCGGGCACGCCGGCCGCGATCCGCGCCGCGGTGTAGGCGCCGAGCGCTTCGCCGCCTTCGGGGGCGGCATCCGCGGCGAGCACGCGGTTGAGGAGCCCCGGCGCGCGGGGGTCGGGCGCGCCGTCGTCTGCCGAGATCGCGACGTGTTCGCCGGTGCGTGCGACGTCCACCGCGGCGCGCAGCTTGTACATCGTGAGGCGGCGGATGACGTCGTCGGCAGCCTCCTCGGGCACGTCGAGCGCGAAGCGGTCCTCCTGCCGGAAGATCATCATGTCGGTCAGGATCTTGCCCTGTGGCGACAGGAGCGCGCCGTAGGCGAGGCCGCCCGGCGCCAGTTCGGCCACCTGCACGGTGAGGAGATCGTTGAGGAAACGGGCACTGTCCGCGCCGCTGACGGAAATGACGGCGCGGCCGGGAAGGGCGGAATTCATGGCGTGTTACTCGATGTCACCGGCGCTGAAGTAGCGCACGCGGCCGTCGGCGGCGATGCCGACGCGATAGAAGGTGTAGCGCCCCTGCCGCTGGATTTCCTCCACGTCGACCGAAGTGAGGATGCGGTAGACGTCCACCATGTGCGGCGGCTCCAGCGCGGTGAGCGGCACTTCGGCAAAGTAGGGCCACACATACGTCAGCGTCGACCCCTTGCCGACCGCGACATGGCCGCTCTCGAGGATTTCGATCAGGATGGCGAGGATCTCCCGCCCCTCGTCGTCGCCCGACTGGAGGCGGAGCGACTTCGACCGCGTCGGGCATGTCGTCGTAGCCGCCGACGATCGGCGCGATGCGCTGGGCCTCGAAGATCGGGCGGAGCGCGTCGATGTCGCCGCTCTTCGCGGCGTCGAGGAGTTTCTGCCGCGTCGCGGCGACTTCGGCCGGCAGTCCGGTCTCGCCGGTGCGCATGTCGGCAAGGCCGGCGCGGGCGGGCGCTGGCACACGCGTTGCATCATAATCGGAAGAATGCCCGCCGAATTCTCCCTCGCCCTCATCCGCCGGAACAATGTCTTCCGCAGCGTCGGCCGGCGGCGTGTCGAGCGTGAACGGCAGGGTCGCCCCGATCTGCGGGGCGTCGGGCCCGCTGTCGAGCTCGATCTCCGGCGAGTAGGCGCTCGCTGGGCCGGCGGCCAAGGCCACGATCCCCACAAAGGTGAGAACCATTAGTCCACTCCGGGGGTTGAAGAATGAGATGTAGAAACTCGCGGTCCGATCGCGCAGTCTCCCCCTCCGGCGCCACAGCGAAGCGAGTCCCCTTGAAGACGGAATTTCCAACGTGACGCCCCTCGCGTTCATCGCCCTCGGGATGCTCGGGGGTGTTTTCGTGACGGCCCCGCTCGGCCCGGTCAATGTTCTGATCATGCAGCGCGCTCTGCGTTATGGGTTCGTGTCGGGCCTCGGCGCCGGCGTCGGCGCTGCGCTCGCCGACGTGGTCTTCGCCAGCGCGGCCGCCTTCTCGGTCTCCACCGTGAGCGGCTTCATCGAGGGGCATTCGCGCATCATCCAGCTCTTCGGCGGGCTGATCGTCGGCTTCATCGGCGCGCGCATCCTGTGGCGGCAGCCGGGCTTTGACAAGCCGCTGCCGGAAGAGACCCGCAAGCGCGGCGCCGTCGAGATGTCGGTCGGGACGTTCTTCCTCACCATCTCCAACCCCGCCACCATCTTCGGCTTCATCGCCTATTTCAGCGCGCTCGGCGACTGGGCGCCGGACGACGGCGACTATGTCGGCACCGCCCAGCTCGTGCTGGGCGTCGCGCTCGGCACGCTCGGCTGGTGGTGCGTCCTGTCCGCTGCCGTCACCAAGATGCGGGTGCGGCTGAACGAGACGATGATCGCCAAGTTCAACGTCATCGCCGGCGCGCTTCTCCTCGGCTTCGGCGCCCTTATATTGGGCAGGCTTTCGGTGACGTATTTCGAGGTGATCTGACATGTGCGGGCGCTACCAGCTGACCCTGCCGCTGGAGATGATGCGCGAGCTGTTCGCGGTGGCGAACGACACCGCCGTCTATCCGCCGCGCTACAACATCGCGCCGACGCAGCCGGTGCATGTGGTCCGCTCGGTCCCCGGCGGACGCGCGGTGACGCTGATGCGCTGGGGCCTCCTGCCGCCGTTCGTGAAGGACCCTAAGGACTTTCCGCTCGTCATCAACGGCCGCTCGGAGACGGCGGCGGAAAAGCCCACCTTCCGCAACGCGCTGCGGCGGCGCCGGGCGCTGCTGCCCGCCACCGGCTTCTACGAATGGCTGCGCGAGGGGAACGTCAAGCAGCCCTTCTTCTTCGAGCCCGAGGCGCCCATCGGGCTCGCCGGGGTGTGGGAGACCTGGATGGGGCCTGACGGCGAGGAGATGGACACCGTCGCCGTCCTGACCGGATCGGCCGAGGGCGTCCCGGCGGACTATCACGACCGGATGCCTCTCACCGTGCCGCATAGGAACTTTGCGGCGTGGCTCGATCCCGCCAACGACGATGGCGAGCGGGCGCTCGGCCTGACGGAGAAGGCCCGCTACACCGCGCGGCCGGTCTCCCGGAAACTCTCCAACGCGCGCAACGAGGGGGCGGGGCTGATGACGCCTGATGCGCCGGAGCCGCCCGCGCCGCCAGCGGACGGCGAGCAGCCCCGGCTTCTCTAGACTATTCGAGCGGGAGGACGCGGCCGGGGTTCATCCGGCCGTCCGGATCGAGCGCTGCCTTGATCTTGCGCATCATTTCCATTTCCAGCGGGCTGCGCACGGTGGGCACCAGCTTCGCCTTCAGCCGGCCGACGCCGTGCTCGGCCGCGATCGAGCCGTTGTGGCGGGCCACCACCGCGTGGACGGCGGTGTTCAGCTTGTCCCACTGCGCGAGGTAGGCGTCCTTGTCGGCGCCTTCGGGCTGGGTGAAGTTGAAGTGGATGTTGCCGTCGCCGAGGTGGCCGAACGGCACCGGGCGGCAGCCGGGGATCGCCTCTTCGGCCGCCGCCATCCCTTCGGCGAGGAACGCGGGGATGGCGTGGATCGGCACCGAGACGTCGTGCTTGATCGAGCCGCCCTCGTGGCTCTGCACCTCGGACAGGAGTTCGCGCAGGCGCCAGAAGTCGGCGCGCCTCGGAGATCGACTGGGCGACCAGCGCGTCGTTGGCGACGCCGGCCTCGTAGGCGGCCATCAGGGCGGTCTCGAGCGGCTCGCGCATCGGGCGGTCGGGCGAGAAGGTGCTCGCCTCGATCAGCACCACCCACTGCGGGATCGTCTCGAACGGGTTGCGGGTGCCGGCGCCGTGGCGCAGCACCATCTCGATGCCGAATTTCGGGACGAGCTCGAACGCGGTGATCGCCTCGCCCAGCGTCGACTGCACCATGCCGAGCAGCGTGAGCGCGGCGGCAGGGTCCGCGACGCCGACCAGCGCCACGTCGCGCGCGGTGGGGAGGGGCCGCAGCTTCAGCATCGCGCGGGTGACGATGCCGAGCGTTCCCTCCGCGCCGATGAAGAGGTGCTTGAGGTCGTAGCCGGTGTTGTCCTTGCGCAGCGCCCGGAGGCCGTTCCAGACGCGGCCGTCCGCCAGCACCACCTCGAGCCCCAGCACCTGGTCGCGCATGTTGCCGTAGGCGAGCACGCCGGTGCCGCCCGCGTTGGTGGAGATCAGCCCGCCGATCCGCGCCGACCCTTCCGATGCCAGCGACAGCGGGAAGAGGCGGCCCGCCTCCTCGGCGGCGGCCTGCACGTCAGCAAGGATCGTGCCGGCGCCGCACAGGAGCGTGTTGCCGGCGGGGTCGACCGAACTCGATCTTCGTCAGCCGGTCGGTGGAGATCAGCAGCTCTTCGCCCGATTCGGCCG
The DNA here is from genome assembly GCA_963704595.1 of uncultured Alphaproteobacteria bacterium. Classification (GTDB taxonomy): domain Bacteria; phylum Pseudomonadota; class Alphaproteobacteria; order Rhizobiales; family Amorphaceae; genus Acuticoccus. The sequence goes on along the minus strand of OY969922.1, from coordinate 3,013,493 downwards.
GCATCTGGCCGCCGACGAGACCCGTGTTGCCCGACTGCGGGACGATCGCGACGCCATGCTCGGCGGCGAGGCGGAGGGCGGTCGCAACGCCTTCGGTATCGGCCGGGCGGACCACGAAGGGCGTCGCGCCGTGGTAGAGGTGGCGCCATTCGGTGAGGTAGGGCTCCATCGCGCCCGGGTCCGTCACCAGCGCGCTGTCGCCGAGCGCTGCGGCAAGAGCCTTGCGCAGGGCGTCGAAGTCGGGCTTGTCGGTGGGGAGGTGTGGGCTGATGGACATGGCGGTTGCTCTTAACTCGTGGTCAATCTTGCGAGGGAGAGGGGTGATGGCTATGACGGCACCCATTAGGGCATTTCTTCCGCCCCGTCCCAAAAGGTTGGATTTCCATGACTATTGACTCCGGCATTCTCGCGGGAAAGCGCGGTCTGATCCTCGGAGTCGCGAACAACCGGTCGATCGCGTGGGGAATCGCGAAGGCCGTGACGGATCATGGCGCCAAGCTCGGCCTCACCTACCAGGGTGACGCGCTGAGGAAGCGCGTTGAGCCGCTCGCCGCGACCCTCGATGCCGATGTCTTCGGCCACCTCGACGTCACCGACCCGGCCTCCATGGATGCTGTGTTCGACCGCGTGAAGGCAGAGTGGGGCGGTCTCGACTTTCTCGTCCACGCCATCGCCTTCTCCGACAAGAACGAGCTGACCGGCCGGTTCATCGACACGTCCGCCGACAACTTCCAGAAGTCGCTCGCGATCTCCTGCTACTCCTTCGTCGATATCGCGCGCCGCGCCGAGCCGCTGATGAACGAGGGCGGCTCGCTCCTCACGCTCACCTACTACGGCGCCGAAAAGGTGATGCCGCACTACAACGTGATGGGCGTCGCCAAGGCCGCGCTCGAAGCGTCCGTGCGCTATCTCGCGGCGGACCTCGGCCCGCGCGGCATCCGCGTCAACGCCCTGTCGGCCGGCCCGATCAAGACGCTGGCCGCCTCCGGCATCGGCGACTTCCGCTACATCCTCAAATGGAACGAGTACAACGCGCCGATGCGCCGGACCGTGACCATCGAGGAAGTCGGCGGTGCAGCGTCCTACCTCGTGTCGCCGCTGTCCTCGGCGGTGACCGGCGAAGTCCACCACGTCGATTCCGGCTACCACGTCGTCGGCATGAAGGCCGTCGACGCGCCGGACATCACCAAGGCGGTCGCGGAAGACAAGGGCTGATGCTTCCCGAAGGCGTTCGCCTCATCCACCTTCGCCACGGCGAGACGGACTGGAACGTGGAGGGCCGCCTTCAGGGCCAGCTCGACATTCCGCTGAACGACACCGGGCGCGGCCAGGCGCACCGCAACGGCCGCACCCTGCGCGACTGGCTGGCCGCGGAAGGCATCGCCCTCAACGCGCTCGACTTCGTCGCCTCGCCGCTGTCGCGCTCGTGCGAGACGATGCGGATCGCGCGCGGCGAACTCGGCCTCGACGACCGCTTCGCCACCGACGACCGGCTGAAGGAGGTCGCGTTCGGCGAATGGTCCGGCTTCACCTACGAGGAGCTGAAAGAAGGCGGCCAGCGCGAGCTGGTGAAGGCGCGCAAGAAGGACAAGTGGTCCTTCCGCCCGCCCGGCGGCGAGACCTACGGCGAGCTTGCCGCCCGCGTCGGCGAATGGCTCGAGACCATCGAGCGGGATACCGTCGCCGTCACCCATGGCGGCGTGTTCCGCGTGCTCCACGGCCACCTGTGCGACCGGCCATGGCACGAGGTGCCCGGCCTCCCGGCGCCGCAGGACCGCTTCTCCGTGTTCGCGGACGGCACCGTCACGCTGATCTAGGAGGGCGCCCATGTCGCACAACACGTTCGGCCACCTCTTCCGCCTCACCACCTTCGGCGAGAGCCACGGGCCGATGATCGGCGGCGTGGTGGACGGCTGCCCCCCGGGCATCGTCCTGTCGCTGGCGGCGATCCAGGCCGAGATGGACAAGCGCCGCCCCGGCCAGTCGCGCCACACCACCCAGCGCCGCGAGCCGGACACCGTGCGGCTCGTCTCCGGCGTGCTGGAAACGGACGACGGGCTGGTGACCACCGGCACGCCGATCACAGTGCTGATCGAGAACGTGGACCAGCGCTCCAAGGACTACACCAACATCGCCGAGCGCTACCGCCCCGGCCATGCCGACTACACCTACGACGCCAAGTACGGCCTGCGCGACTATCGCGGCGGCGGCCGCTCCTCCGCCCGCGAGACCGCCGTGCGCGTCGCAGCCGGCGCCATCGCCCGCGCGGTCGTGCCCGGCGTTGCGATCCGCGGCGCGCTGGTGGAGATGGGCGGCGACCGGGCCGAGGCGCGCGAATGGGACGCCGTGCGCTCCAACGATTTCTTCTGCCCCGACCCAGAGGCCGCGCGCCGCTGGGAAGCAAGGCTCGATGCCGCCCGCAAGGCAGGCTCCTCGCTGGGCGCCGTCGTCGAGGTGGAAGCCTCCGGCGTGCCCGCCGGCTGGGGCGCGCCGCTTTACGGCAAGCTCGACCAGGACCTTGCCAGCGCGATGATGTCCATCAACGCCGTCAAGGGCGTGGAGATCGGCGAGGGCTTCAACGCCGCGCGCCTGTCGGGCGAGGAGAACGCCGACGAGATGCGCATGGGCGCGGACGGGCCGGAATTCCAGTCCAACAAGGCGGGCGGCGTGCTCGGCGGCATTTCGAGCGGTGCGCCCGTGGTCGTGCGCTTCGCGGTGAAGCCGACGTCCTCGATCCACACCGCGCGCCGCTCCGTGACGCGGGGCGGGGAGGAGGTCGACGTCTCCACCACCGGCCGGCACGACCCCTGCGTCGGCATCCGCGCCGTCCCGGTCGGCGAGGCGATGATGGCGCTGGTGCTGGCGGACCATTTCCTGCGCCACCGGGCGCAGACCGGACGCGACGGCCCGGTCTGGCCCATCTTCTAGCCTCGCGGCTCAGCGGCCCGCGAACACCGCCTTGTCGAGCACGCCGTGGACGCCGAAGTTGCCGTCCACCACCTGCGTGATCCCGAAGTCCGTCGCGACCGACATCAGCGAGATCGCCTCGTCTTCCGACAGGCCGTAGTTGGTCATCAGGAACGTGCGCATCTTGCGGAACGCGTCCCGCATCGCGCGGTCGACCGAGGACTTGGAGTAGATCTCGCTCTGCGCGGTTTCGCCGAGTTCGGTGAGATAATCCGGGTAGGAAAAGCCGTGGACGACGTATTCGTCGGCGGTCTCCAGCAGCGGGAAATCGAGCCCTTCAACCGGCGTCCCCTCGAGGTCTGCGGCCTTGTGGAGGGTGACGCGTACCAGCCCCGTCAGCGAGGTCTCGATGGCGGTACCGGCGAGCTCCGAATCGCCCTGCGCGGCGTGCGGGTCGCCGGCCGACAGGAGCGCGCCCTCGACCGCGATCGGGTAGTACATCGTCCCGCCAGGACCGACGCGCCAGTTGTCGATGTTGCCGCCGAACGAGGACGGCGGGATCGAATCCACGAAATCAGGCCCCGCCGGCGCGACGCCCATGGTGCCGAAGTGCGGGCGGATCGGCACGCGCACGCCTTCCAGAATCTCGTGGTTCTCTTCCACGGTCGCGTGGTCGACCGGCACGCCCGGATAGTCGATCAGCTCGTGGACCACGCCGTCGGGGTCGGTCTGGGGCGTCCAGCGGTAGTTGTAGGCGGCCTTGGCCCAGTTCTCGTCGCCGGTGGCGTCGAGCTCGTAGATGGTAATGACCTCGCGCGGCTTCGGCTCCTCGATGAGGTCGTTGTAATGGTAGCCCCACCATGCGGCGGCGTTCGAGCCGAAGGTGCGGCCGGCATACTCTGGATTGGCGGAGGGACGGGGCTTGAGGTCGAGGATTTCCACCTCCAGCACGTCGCCGGGCTCGGCACCGCAGACGTAGATCGGCCCGGTGAGGATGTGGACGCCAAAACCCTCGCCGGCACCGCGGCCGTGGATCGAGGCATCCATCGGCCCTGCGCCGCGCCGTTCGACGCCCTTCTCGCCGGGCTCCCAGGCGAACACGCTTTCGGCGCCGGGGTCGCCGGTCACCATGCGCGAGGCATCGTCGTTGGCGTGGTGGGTCAGCGTCTCGATGGTGACGAGATCGCCCGAATTGATGACGGCGGCCGGTACCAGCCCCTTGGAGAAGTAGCCCCAGTGCACCGTGTCGGCGCTGACGGGAATGGTGTGATGGCTGGCAGCTTCGGGCGCTGTCGCGCAGGCTTCGGGAGATGTCCCCTGTGCATTCGCGTGTCCCGAGGCAAGCGCGCCTGTCATCAGTGCGGCAAGGCAAGTCGTCCGCCTGAGGCTGGTGAAGTTCTTTTTCATGGGTTCCTCTTTGTTCAGTCGAGAGAAAATCTGCAAAAGAGGGGCCAGACTTTGCGCGGGTCCTGCGAAGTGCGGAATTGTGCCGTTACGCTGGTGCGGACGTGAATGGCTGGCCGGCGGCTCTGGCGGGTCAGGCCGGGGCGATCTGGCGCTTGGCGCCATGGCACGCTATCGCCTATGTCGGGCCGATGCCTGATCGAAAGGGTTCGTTTTGAGTGACGTGAACACACGGGTGGCGGCCGCGCTGCGCGCCTTCGAGCGCGGCGAGCTGGTCGTCGTCACCGACGATGACGACCGGGAGAACGAGGGCGACCTCATCTGCGCCGCCTCCCTCGCAACGCCCGAGATGATGGCGCTGATGGTGCGCCACACCTCCGGCATCATCTGCGCGCCGATGACGCGCGAGGCCGCCCGCCGCCTCAACCTTGCCCCGATGGTCGCCGACAACGACGCCCCGCTCGCCACCGCCTTCACCGTGTCGGTGGACGTCAAGCACGGCCTCTCCACCGGCATCTCGGCCGAGGAGCGTACCAACACCGTGCGCGCACTCGCCAACCCCAATTCCGGCGCCGCCGACTTCGTGCGCCCCGGCCACGTCTTCCCGCTGGTGGCACGCGACGGCGGCCTCCTCATCCGCTCGGGCCATACCGAAGCCGGCGTCGACCTCTGCCGCCTCTGCGGCCTTCCGGAAGTCGGCGTCCTCTCCGAGCTCGTCAACGACGACGGCACGGTGATGCGCGGCCCCCAGGTCAGCGCCTTCGCCAAGGAGCACGGCCTCGCGGAAGTCTCCGTCAATGACCTCATCGCGTGGCGCCAGCGGACCGAGCGGCTGGTGGAGCGTGTCGTCGACGAAAAGCGCACGCTTGCGGGCGGTGAGGCGCGCGTCGTCTCCTATTCCACCCGCTTCGACCCGATGCAGCATGTCGCCGTCGTGGTCGGGGACATCCGCGACGGGGCTGACGTTCTCGTTCGCATCATGCGCGAATCCGTGGTGGAGGACATTCTGGGCGAAGCGGCTCCCAAGCGGATGCTGGACCGCATCTTCGCGGAAGGCCGCGGCGTGATGATCTATCTGCGCGACGGGGCCACCGGCGTTGCCGCCGCCCAGCCCGACGAGAGCCACCAGAGCGCGCAGACCCGCGAGCGCGAATGGCGCGACATCGGCCTCGGCGCACAGATCCTGCGCGATCTCGGCGTCAATTCCATCGTCCTCCTGTCCTCGCAGGACCGCCGCTATGTGGGGCTCGAGGGCTTCGGCATCACCATCACCGGCAACAAGCCGGTGGACCTTTGATGGACGCCGAGGTTCCTTTCCCCGGCGCGGGCGGCGGTGGCGGCGAAGGGGCCGGCGGCCCGCCTGCCTTCGCGGTCGGCTACCGGCCCCACACCGGCGACATGATGGTCTATGGCGGCGGGATGATGACGCTGATCGGCGTGATGGCTGCCGTCGTTCAGGGCTCGCCGGTGTTCTTCATCATCAGCATCGTCGGCTCGCTGTGCGCGCTCTACTTCTACCCGACGATCGACCTCAAGACCCCGCAGCTCGGCGCCGATACCGAGGGCATCTGGATCGCCCGCTTCGGAATGATCCCGTGGTCCGAGGTTGCCGAATTCGGCGTGCAGCACCGTGCGCTGCGCACCATGCACCTCTCGACGCTGATCGTGCGCACCCGGCGCCCGCTGAAGGAGGCGATCGCGGTGCCGGACCGCATCGGCCTCCTGCGCCGCCTCAGCGCCGCCAACGCCCGCCGCAAGTCCGGCGCAATCCACGTCACGCTGCACACCCTCAACGTTCCGCCCGACGCCATCGCCGCCCGCCTCGAAGCGCTGCAGGCCGCCTCGGGCTGAGGGGGGGCCGCCGACGGGCGGGGCCGGGGACGCCGGCGGCGACGGTCTTCGCGCAGAGGCACGGCGCCGGGAGGGCTCCGGGACCGGAAAGGCTCCGGGACGTCGGCGGGGAAGTCGGGACGCCACACCAGCGGCCCGACGAGCGGGTCGAGGCTTTCGCCCGTTTCCGGCTCCCTTCACGGCCACGAAGCTCCCGCTACGATGCGTGCTCCCCACGGAGTGCCGGCTGTTTGCACGTGAGCCGGCCAGCCCCGACCGACAAACGCCGAATTCGGCCTCGGCCATTAAACGTGTGCTCGAGCGCCGTTTGGCTCGCTACGCATGAGACCCAACAAAAAACGGCGCCCAAGGGCGTCGTTTTTCCGTTCTGCGTCGTCAACCTGCCTCAGGCGAGGCGGCCGGAGGCGTGGGCGAGGAGGGTGTAGAGCTTGCCGTCCTCGCTCATCAGGGTGTCGCGGCGGCGGCGGCCCGTGCTGTCGGCGCGGCCGGCGTCACCGATCACGGTCTCGAACTCGTCCACGTACCGGTCGACCTCGCCGCGGAAGTCGCGGTCGCGCTGGTAGCGGCGGCGGACGTCCTCGAAGGTCTGCTGTCCGTCGAGCGTGTAGAGCTGGCGGGAGAAGATCTGCCGCTCGCCCCGGTTGAAGCGGGCCCACAGGTCCCGGTAGACGCCGTCCTCGATTGCCTTGGCGGCCGAGCGGGCGAGGCGGCCGACACCGTTGGCTTCCACCGCCTTCGGGGCGTCCACTTCGTCGTCGGCGTGGCGGCCGCGACCGTTGGCGACCGGGGCCTCCTCCGGGTAGCGGTTGCGGGCCGCCGGCTCGGCCCGTCGCGTTTCGGCACGGTCGCGGCGGCGGGCGGCAATCGCGTCGGCGTTGGCTTCGATCGGCTCGCCGCCGCCGGTATGGCGGGCGACGATGGCGCCAAGCTCACGCACCGCGTCGAGCTGGTCGGTGACCGCGCGGCGGAGCGCATCGGCGTTCTGGATCGTCTCGTCCGGCAGTTCGAGCACGGAACGTTCGAGCGCGGTCCGCGTCATCTCGAACTCGTCCTGCACGGAGCGGGCGGACTGACGCATCTCCTCGGTCGCCTCGGCGAAGCGCTTGGCCACCTGCTGCAGCGCCTCGACCATGTCGGCGGCGACCGCCTCGTTGGTGATGCGAAGGTCATCGCGGATGCGGTCGGCGTCGGCGCTGGCAGCCTCGTGGAAGCTTGCGAGCTGGGGGCCGATCGCGCGGGAGGCGTCTTCGAGCGACTTCTCGAGGAGGAGGCGGGCGTCGTGGACGCGCTCTTCGGTGGAGCGGAGCTGCGCGTCCACCTGCTCGGTGAAGGCGCGCATCAGGCTGTCCACCTGCTCGGACTTGTCCATCAGCGTGGTGGAGAGGTCCTCGAGGCCGCGGCGGCGGTTTTCCATCCGCTCGTCGAAGGTCGACGCATCCTGGTCGAACCGGTCGACGGAGGCGGCGAGGAACTTGCTATCACGCTCGATCCGGTCGGCGATGGCCGAGAGGTCGCGAAGCGACGCGTCGGAGGTGTCGCGAAGCTGCGAAGCCTGGCGGGCCATCTCCTCGGCTGTCCGGTCGGTGTCGGCGAGCGAGCGGTCGAGCACGGCCTTGAGGTCGTCGCCGCGGGTGGCAAGGTTGGTCTCCATGTCCGCCAGCGTGGCGCCGACGGAGCCAAGCATGTCGTGGAGCGACTTGTTGGTCTCCTCGACCCGGGACAACGTGCCGCCGAGCTCGTCGATGAGGGCGCGGTGGGTTTCGCGCAGCTCGGCGATGGCATTGCCGCCACGCTCGGCGAGGGCGTTGAGGAACTGGTCGCCGTGCTCGTCGATGACGACGCGCAGGTCCGACAGGCTCGCCGCGGCGTCGCGCGCCACCACCTGCATCGCCTCCGTGGTGCGCGAGCCTTCCTCGGCCAGCGCATGGTGGGCGTGCTTCATGGTCTCGGTGATCTGGTTGCGGGTGTTCTCGGTCCGCTCGTCGATCATCGCGAGGAGCTGGTCGAGCGCGTCGACCATCGCCTCCTGCATCAGCTTGCCGCCGGATGCGACCTCGCCGGACATGGAAGCCATGGTCTCGGCCAGCATCCGGTTGACCGCGGTGGTCTCCTCGGAGAGCTGCGCGGAGATCTCGCGCATCGGGTCGAGGACGTCGCGGCGTGCGGCATCGACGCTTTCGCGAAGCGAGACCTGCGCGCGCTGGCCCTCGGCGGAGAGGCCGTCGGACACCGTCTCCACCGCGTCGCGGGTGAGGGCGGTGATCTCGTCGAGCCGGGCGGCGAAGGCGTCGTTGATGGTCGCCTGGCCTTCGGAAAGGATCGTCGAGATGGAGCGGGCGCGTTCAACGAGGGCCTGCGAGACCTTCTCGACGCGGCCGTCGAGCGCGTCTTCCATCGCGTCGAGCCGCTCGGTGAGGACGGTGGCGACCTCGGCGGCGTGGGTGGTGAGTGCGCTCACCACTTCGGTGGAGCGCTCGTTGACGAGCTCGTCATAGCGCGAGATCGCGTCGGTAAGCTCGGTCGACACCGGCACCGCACGCTCCTCGATGAGGGCGCTGAGGCGCGAGATGTCGCCGGCGATGGCATCGCGGATGGTGTCGACGCGGGAGGCGAAGGCGGTCGCCTCGTTGTCGAGGGTGACGCGGATGGAATCGCCGCGCTCTGCGATGATGTCGGCGATGGAGCCGGCCGAGCGGTTGATCTCTTCCGCGGCGCTCGCGGCACGGTCGGTGACCGCGTTGGCGATCTCGGCGCCGGCGCGGGCGAGCGTCTCGGCGATCTCGCCGCTGTGGCGGCGCATGGCGCCGGAGATGTCCTGGGCGCTGTCACCCAGCGTGGTGCGGGCGATCTCGGTCTGCTCGCGCATGTTCTCCTGGAAGGCCTCGGTGGAGGAGCGCAGGAGCGCGTCGAGCGAGGCGCCTTCGGTGACGATGGCCTTCTCGATCCGCTCGGCGGTGCCCTCGATCCGGAGCGCCAGCGCGTCGCCGTCGTTGGTGAGCGAGTGGGAGATCGCACCCTGGAAACCCTCGAGACGCTCGTTGAAGCTTTCGATCCTGAGGCCGATGTCTTCCACGAGGCTGGAGCCGGAGCCCGCCACCACGTCGGCGACGCGGTCGACTTCGCCGGAGATCCGCTCGACCAGCTGGTCGGTGCGGGAGGCGAGCTGGTTGCCGGCGAGTTCGGTGCCTTCGGTGAAGGTGCGGTCGAGCGCCTCGTTGAAGGAGACCAGCGTCTTCTCGAAGGTCGCCGCGTGGGTCATGAAGCTCTCCTCGAGCAGGAGCTGGCGCTCCTTGAGGAGGGATTCGGAGCGGTCGGCCTGCGTGAGCAGGGTCTCCGACAGGGCGGTCGAGGTCTGCGCGACGGCATCGGTCAGACGGTCGCCGAGGGCGCCCATGGAGCTTTCGATCTGGTCGATCTGGGCGAGCACCGAATCCTGGAGCTGGGTCGAGGTGCCGTTCAGCGATTCGGTCATCCGGTCGCTGAGGTGGGTGAGGCGCTCCTCGGACTCGTTCATCCGGCTGTCGAAGCTGTCCAGCATCGCCGTGGTGGTGGACTGGACCGTGCCGGACAGGTGCTCGGACAGGACATGGAGGCGCTGCTCCATGTCGTCGACCTGGCGGCCGATGGTGTCGCTGAACTGGCTGGAGGCGCTGCCGAGGACGTCGGTCAGGCGGTCGCCGAGCGTGTTGAGGGTGACCTCGATCTGGTCGGCGCGGGTGATCAGCGTATCGCTCATCTCGCCGGACGAGTTGGTGATGGCGTCGGTCAGGCGGTCGCCGAGGACGCCGAGGGTGGAGGAGACCTGCTCGACCTGCGTGATGAGCTGGCTCGACAGTTCCTCCGACGCGCCGGCGATGGCGCTCGCGGCGATGGAGCCGCCCTGGGCGATCGTGGCGTCGAGTTCGCCGACCTTCAATTCCAGCGAGGCGACGACGCGCGAGGCGGTCTCGGTCATCCGCTCGTCGACCATCGTAGCGCGCAGCGTGATCGTCTCGCCGGCGCGCTCCGCGCTGTCGGCGACTTCGCGCTCCATGATCGACATGCGCTCGCCGACGGTGGTGGAGATGTGGCGCGATGCGGCATCGACGCGCTCGTCGATCTCGCTGAGGCGGCCTTCGATCATGCCGCCGATGCGCGCTGCAGCGTCCGACAGCGTGGTGTCGAGGTGGGTGAGGCTGTTGGTGACGACGCCCGTGAGGTTCTCGCCGGCCTGCGCCATGTTGTCGGTGACGAGGGCGAGGCGGGCGCCGACCTGGTCCTCCAGCGTCTGCGAGGCGGTGACGAGCGTCGATTCGATGGTGGCGAGCCGCTCGTCGACGATGGTGACGACCTCTTCCGACGCGCGGGTGAGCGTGGTGTCGATGCTGGCGAGCTGCTGGTCGAACGTCGCGGTGATCGTCTCGTTGGCGCGGGCCATCTCGGCGGTGACGGCGCTGGAGCGCTCGGTCATCGTGGTGATCAGCATCTCGGACGTGCGGCGCATCGAGCCGTCGGCCTCGCCGATGTTGCTCTCGATGCTCTCGATGAGGTCGCGCGAGGCGCGTTCCAGCGTGCCGTCGATGCCAGTCATCGAGGATTCGACGAGGCTCGCGAAGGTCTCGGACGCAGTGGCGACGATGTTCTCGATGGCCTCGAGGCGCTCGTCGAGCGTCGAGGTGAGGTTTTCGGCGGCGTAGGACACGGTGGTATCGACCGTGTTCATCCGGTCCTCGACCACGTTGCTGAGGCGCTCGACCGACATGTTGACGGTGCCGTCGAGCGCGCCCATGCGGGCGGTGATCGTGTCGTCGAAGCGGGCGCTTGCCTCGTTGAGGGCGCCGGCGAGGCTGTTCATCTTCTCGTCGAGCGTCTCGGTCAGCGTGGTGTTCACCGCGTTGATCGCGGTCGACACGTTCTCGCCGGCCGACATCAGCACCTTGGTCACCTCCTCGGCGCGTTCCATGACGGTGTCGGCCATGGTGGAGCTTGTGGTGGAGAAGCTCTCGGTCATCGCGACGGTGCGGTCGGCGAGGGTGTCGACCAGCTCCTGGCCGACGCGGCCGAACTCGTCGGTGATCTCCTTCGACTGGCCGACGATGGAATCGATCAGGATGTCGGACGTGGAGCGGATCGTCTCGGACGCGGAGCCCGCCTCGGCCTGGAGGCTGCCGACGAGGTACTCGGCGGTGGAGCGGATGGTCTCGACGGTCTGGCCGGTCTCGGAGTGGAGGCTGCCGACGAGGGTCTCGGAGGCGGACTTCACCGCGGCGATGGTCGCCTCGGACTGGTCGTTGATCGCGTTGATGAGGGCTTCGACGAAGTGCTGCAGCGCGTCGGCCTGGGTCTGGCTGACGGTCTCGAGGCGGCCCGCGACGTCGGTGCCGGTCGACGTCAGGCGCTGTTCCAGCTCCTGGGCGCGGTCGAGCAGCTTGGTAACGAAATCGTCGCCGGTGTTGGCGAACGAGTTGAGAAGGGCCTGACCGGAGGAGTTCAGGTTCTCGGTGATCCGAGTCCGTTCCTGCTCGAAGCTCGTCCCGATCTGGCCGGTGGTGTCGGTCAGGCTCTGGATGACGGTGGTGCGCAGGTCGCCGATGAGGTCGGCAAGGCCGGTCTTCGCCTCGGCGAGCTCGTCGCGCATCTTGTCGGAGTTCGCCATCAGCATCTGGCGCTCGGCGACGAGCTCCTCGAAGAGGGCGCGGATCTTGGCCTCGTGGTCGCCGTAGGAGCGCTCGAGCGCTGCAACTTCGCGGTGGACCAGGACTTCGAGCTCGGAGGCGCGCTCCAGCGCCTGCTCGATGCCGTCGCTCATGCTGGCGACCTCGCGGCGGATCGCCTGGCCGACGGTGGCGACGTTCTCGCTGGCGTGAACCTCGGGCTCGGTGAGGCGGCGCGCGATCTCGCCCATGGACTGGGCGCTGAGGCGCAGCTCGTCGGACCGGCGCGCCATGGAGGCGATCATCATGAAGAGGATGATGGGGGCGATGGTGGCGGCGATCACCGCGAAGGCGGCCGGGGACGTGGCGAATGCGACGAGACCGGTGGAGCTGGCGGCGACGAAGAAGATGGTGATGCCGAGGGCAGCCCACAGGAGCGAGGCGAACACGGCAATGCCGAAGGTCGCGGCGCCGCGGCGGCGCCCCTCGGCGGAGGCCTCGGCGAAGCGGGCGCGGTCGTCGTTGGCGGCGGATTTCTGGCGGGCTGCGATCCGGTTGCGGCGACGGCGCAGGCGCGACTGGGGCGAAGCGTCCGGTGCGTCGTTGGCGGGGGTCAGCGAATTGTCGGGATTGTCGGGCTGGATCGCGCCGGCGTCGCCGACGGAGGGGCCGAAGGTGTCGTCTTCCAGCAGGGCATCGTCGATCTTGCGGGCGAGGTTGCCTTCCTCGGCGTCCACGGGATCGAGATTGAACTTTAGCGCCTTTTCGACGGCGGTGAGCGCTGCATCGGAAGCGTCAGAGCCGGGTGCTTCCGAGGAGCGGGTCGGGTCAGTGGCCATGTTCATCGCCTCAGTGGATACGCTACATGCGTCGAACGACATTGTTCGCCGCCGGAATGGCGCCTGGCCCCAGGACAGGCACCGGTTGTTTACACAAGCTCTCTGCGGCAATCGGGCTTCACGCAAGGAGCGCCACAGTCACTCGTTAACAAATGGCTAATGCCATACTCTAGATGCTCTAACAAGAAAGCCAATTGGGGGTGCGGGCGTATGGTTAATTCTGTTAACCCTTGAGCGGATTTGAATAAAATTGTACCGACTGATCCGCTCTTGCGGCCATTCCACGCCTCGGGCCGCTCAATCGGCCAGCCCGCTTGACGCAGCCCGTCCATCGGTTATGTCGCGGCGTTAACCGCGCGAGGGACCATGGCAGCAATCACGTTCATTACGCATGACGGCGAAGAGCACAAGGTGGAGGCCGAACCGGGTTCCACCGTGATGGAGGCCGCGGTTCGGGCCATGGTACCCGGCATCGAAGCCGAGTGCGGGGGGGCCTGTGCTTGCGCCACATGTCATGTTTATGTCGCGTCAAGCTGGCGCGAAGCTGTCGGCGGGCCGTCTCCCATGGAGGAAGACATGCTCGATTTCGCCTACGAAGTGGGCGAAGGGTCCCGGCTTTCCTGCCAGATCAAGGTCACCGCGGCGCTCGACGGACTGACCGTCAAGGTCCCGGAACGGCAGGCCTGACGGGATGGATCACGTCGCCACCAGCCCCGTCGAGACCGATATCCTCATCGTCGGTGCCGGCCCCGTCGGGCTGTTCGCCGTGTTCGAACTCGGCCTGTTCGACATGCGCTGCCACCTTGTCGACATCCTGGACCGGCCGGGCGGGCAATGTGCAGAGCTCTATCCCGAAAAGCCGATATACGACATTCCGGCGTATCCCTCGATTTCCGCCCAGGGGCTGGTGGACAGGCTGATGGAGCAGATCGCCCCGTTCGAGCCGCAGTTCCACTTCGAGCAGATGGTAAGCGCGCTGCGCCGGATGGACGACGGCCGCTTCCTGGTGGAGACCGACATCGGCAACCACTTCATGGCGAAGGTGGTGGTGATCGCGGCAGGCGGCGGCTCGTTCCAGCCCAAGCGCCCGCCGATCCCCGGCATCGAGCCCTATGAGGGCACCAGCGTCCACTACTCCGTCAGGCGGATGGACGAGTTCCGCGGCGAGAAGCTCGCCATCGTCGGCGGCGGCGACTCCGCGCTCGACTGGGCGCTCAACCTTCATCCGATCGCCGAGCGGATCACACTTATCCACCGCCGGGACGAGTTCCGCGCCGCGCCCGACAGCGTCAACAAGATGCGCGCCCTCGTCGAAGCCGGCGAGATGGACCTCGTGATCGGCCAGGTCTCCGGCCTCGAAGGCGACGGCGGCGTCCTCTCCGGCATCACGGTCAAGACGGCGGACGGCCCGGTGCCCGTGCCCGCCACCAAGATGCTTCCCTTCTTCGGCCTCACCATGAAGCTCGGCCCGATCGCCGACTGGGGCCTCAACCTGGAAACGAACCTCATCCCCGTGGACACCGAGAAATTCGAGACGTCGGAGCCCGGCATCTTCGCCATCGGCGACATCAACACCTATCCGGGGAAGCTGAAGCTCATCCTTTCCGGCTTCCACGAGGCGGCGCTGATGACGCAGGCCGCCAAGCGGATCTGCGCGCCCGGCGAACGGATCGTGTTCCAGTACACCACGAGCTCGACGAAGCTTCAGAAGAAGCTGGGCGTCGCCTGATGCCCACATTCGACAGCGACGGCGTCACCATCGACTATTCGGACGACGGGGAGGGGCCGCTCGTCGTCCTCGTCCACGGCTACGCCTCCAACAAGACGATCAACTGGGCCAACACCTCCTGGGTGAAGACGTTGACGGGCGCCGGCTACCGCGTCGTCGCGCTCGACAATCGCGGCCACGGCAAGTCCGAGAAGCTCTACGACAGCGACGCCTACCAGACCGGCAACATGGCGGCGGACGTCGTGCGGCTGCTCGACCATCTCGGCGCCGAAACGGCGGTGGTGATGGGCTACTCCATGGGCGCGCGCATCTCCGCGTTCACGGCGCTTGCGGCGCCGGAGCGGGTGCGGGCGCTGATCCTTTCGGGGCTCGCCAGCAACCTCGTCGACGGTGTCGGCGGGAGCGACGCGATCGCCGCCGCGATGGAGGCCGACAGCGTGGCGGACGTGACCGACCGCGGCGCGCGCGCCTTCCGCGTGTTCGCCGAGCAGACCAAGGCCGACCGCAAGGCGCTCGCCGCCTGCGTGCGCGCATCGCGTCAGACGCTGACCGAAGAGCAGGTGCACGAGATCACCGCGCCGACGCTGGTTGTCGCGGGGGCGGACGACGACATCGCGGGATCCGCCGAGGGGCTTGCGGCGTTGATGCGCGATGCCGAGCCCGTCACGCTGCCCGGCCGCGACCACATGACCGCCGTGGGCGACAGGGGCCACAAGGAAGCCGTCCTTGCGTTCCTGGCGCGGCATCCAACGAAGGTTTGATCGCCGCACCGGTTGCGATAAGTGCATCGGCACCGAATATAAGCGGTGAGAGCCGGGAGATACGCCGATGAGCGAACAGGCCGTCGCACTGTCCCACCACGATCCGGTCTGGCGGATCGTGCGCGAGGATGCCGAGAAGATCGCCCGGAACGAGCCGGCGCTGGGCGGCCTCGTCCACGCCACCGTTCTCGACCAGCCGTCGCTTGGAAGACGCCATCGCCGAGCGCGTCTCCGCGCGGCTCGCCGACCCGACGCTGCAGGCGACGCACATCCGCAACGCCTTCGCCGATGCGCTCGACCACCAGCCCGAGCTTGCCGACATCTTCCGCGTCGACATGGTGGCCGTCCGCGACCGCGATGCGGCGTGCGAGCGGATCATCGAGCCGCTCCTCTACTTCAAGGGCTTTCACGCGCTGGCGGCGCACCGGGTCGCGCACTCGCTGTGGAACCGCGGCCGGCGCGATTTCGCGCTGATGCTCCAGAGCCGCATGTCTGCTGCCCTGCAGGTGGATATCCATCCGGCGGTGCCGATGGGCCGCGGCATCTTCATCGACCACGGCACCGGCATCGTCATCGGCGCCACCGCGCGGCTCGGCGACGACGTGTCGATGCTGCAGGGCGTCACCCTCGGCGGCACCGGCAAGGAGCGGGGCGACCGGCATCCGAAGATCGGCCGCGGCGTGCTTCTGGGCGCAGGCGCCAAGGTGCTCGGCAACTTCTCGATCGGCTCGTGCTCGCGCGTCGCCGCTGGCTCCGTGGTGCTCCAGGCGGTGCCGCCGTGCGTCACGGTCGCCGGCGTGCCGGCGCGCATCGTCGGCGAGGCCGGCTGCCAGGAGCCGTCGCGCTCCATGGACCAGATCCTGGCCGATCTCTCCGAACGCTGATGTTCTGACCCCCGCGCGGTTGATTGCGCGGGGCCGTTCGGGCAGCGTGCTTTCCAATTCATCGCACGATCGTTGCGAGGCGACGGCGCCCCCTTCGGCCCCGCCCCCTCGCCGTGTGCAAGCCGCATGACGCGGCAGACCAACATGCGTTCGCCGCCCCCGCGGCAGACCAAGGAGTGACTGTGGACAAGACCGAAATCGCCAAGCTCGAAGCCTACATGCGCAGGAAGTTCGGCAACGACACGCTGACCGTGCGCGAACGCCCCCGCAAGGACGACTCGGCGGAAGTCTATCTCGGCGAGGAATTCATCGGCGTGATGTACCGCGACGAGGACGAGGGCGAACTGTCCTGGAACTTCACCATGGCCATTCTCGAAATGGATCTGGAAGGCGCCTGATCCGTGCCGCTCTATGCGATCGACGGCGCGGTTCCCGACATCCATCCGGACGCCTGGGTCGCGCCGACCGCGGTGCTGATCGGCCGGGTGCGGCTGAAGGCGGGCGCCTCGGTCTGGTGGAACGCGGTCCTGCGCGGCGATAACGAGTGGATCGAGCTCGGCGAGGGCAGCAACGTCCAGGACGGCGTCGTCTGCCATACCGACATGGGTGCGCCGCTCACCATCGGGCCGCGCGTCACCGTGGGACACGCGGCCATCCTGCACGGATGCACCGTCGGCGAGGGGAGCCTGATCGGGATGGGTGCCACCGTGCTCAACCACGCCACCATCGGCGCCGAAAGCCTCATCGGCGCCAACGCGCTGGTGCCCGAGGGCAAGTCCGTCCCGCCGCGGATGCTGGCCGTCGGCGCGCCCGCCCGCGCGGTGCGCGAGCTCAGCGCCGAGCAGATCGCGGGCATGGCGGCCGGGACCGCCCGCTACGTCGAGAATGCGCGGCGCTACGCCGCCACTTGCCGTCCCGTCTGAACGATCCAGATGGGTCCCATGACAGAAAGCCGCCCGCCGCACCCTCAGGCCGCACCGACCGGCACGCGGCCGTGAACCACATCCCGAACATCCCGCGGCAGGACGAGCCGCCGCACTGGCAACGCCCGGTCCCGCCGCCGCGTCCGCCGGCCCGCGAGCCGATGTTCACCATGCCCACCGCAGTCATCGTGATGCTCGCGGTGATGGGCATCATTCACGCCGTGCGCTCCCAGCTTCCGCTTGAAGACGACATTACCATTCTCGCCTGGTTCGCCTTCATTCCGGCCCGCTACGGCAACGAATGGTCCCAGCTCCCGGGCGGTCTCGCTGCGGATGCGTGGACGTTCGTCACCTACGCGCTGCTGCACGGCTCGTGGCTGCACATCTTCACCAACGCGATCTGGCTCCTCGCATTCGGCTCGGCCGTGGCGCGCCGGTTCGGGCCGTTGCGCTTCTTCCTGTTTTCCGCGGTGGCCGCTGCGGGCGGTGCCGGTCTTCACCTTGTGTTTCACTTCGGCGAGCCGATTCCCGTCGTCGGAGCGTCCGCCGCGATCGCCGGGCTGATGGCCGCCGCCACCCGCTTCGTGTTCGACAGGGGCGGGCCGCTGGTGTTCGGCGGCGGCGGCGGCAGCGACGCCAAGTTCATGAAACCCGCGCTGCCGCTGCTCGCAACGCTGCGCAACAGGCGCGCGCTGGGGTTCATCGTCATCTGGTTCGCGATCAACCTCGTGGTCGGGCTGCGGCAGCTCCTACGCCGGCGGGCTCTCCATCGCGTGGGAAGCCCACGTTGGCGGCTTCCTCGTCGGCTTGCTTGCGTTCCGCTGGTTCGACCCCGTTCCGCGGTAGGAAATTGCGGCGAATTGAGAGTACAATATCCCATAATCAAAGATTGCTGGGAGTGACTCTCATGACGGTAAAGGCAGTTTTGAGCGAGAAGGGCACCGAGGTTTTCTCGATGTCCCCCGAGGCCACCCTGGAGGACGTCGTCAGGGAACTGTCCGAACGCAGGGTCGGCGCGGTCCTCATCACGGAGGGCGACCATCTGGCCGGCATCCTGTCGGAGCGCGACGTGGTGCGCGTCCTCGCAAAGCTCGGCGCCAACGCGCTGAAAACCACGGCCTCCAGCGTGATGACCGCCAAGGTCGAGACCTGCGCGCTCGACGACATGATCGACGACGTGATGGAGCGGATGACCGCCTCGCGCTTCCGCCATCTGCCCGTGGTGGACGGCGGCAAGGTGGTCGGCGTCGTCTCCATCGGCGACGTGGTCAAGCGCAGGATCGAGGCCGCCGTGCGCGAGCGCGACGACATGCGCGACTACATCCATTCAATCTGAGGTTAATCAGACAGCGGCGCCGGCCGTTCAGTCGGCCGGTGCCAGCGTCCGTTCGGGCGGTCAGCGCGCGATAGAAGCACGAGCGCGCGCCGGTGTGGCACGCGCCGCCGTCGCCACCCACGGTGACGCGCACGATGAGCACGTCCTGGTCGCAGTCGACGAGAATGCGCTGCACCGTCTGGAGCTGGCCGGACGTTTCGCCCTTCTTCCACAACTCCCCGCGCGACCGGCTCCAGTAGTGGACGATGCCGGTCTCCAGCGTCGCGTCCAGCGCGGCTGCATTCATGTGCGCCACCATCAGGATCGCGCCGTCGCCGTCGTCGACCGCGATCGCGGTGAGGAGGCCTGCGGCGTCGAACCGGGGACGGAATGCCGTGCCGGCTTCCTGCTCGGTCTTGTCGGCGGAAGGGGGTGGGAAGTGGGACATTTCAACTCGTCTTTCGCGGACCGGGCGGACGCCCTATATGGGAAGTCGCCGGAGGACGTCATGCTTAGCGATCTCTACAACGAAAAGATCCTGGCCCATGCGGCCAACATCCCGCGGCTGGGCCGGCTCGACAGCCCGGACGCCAGCGCCACCCACCGTTCGCGCCTGTGCGGCTCGCAGGTGACGGTGGATGTCGTCATGCGCGATGGCCGTGTCGCCGATTTCGCGCACGATGTGAAGGCCTGCGCGCTCGGTCAGGCGTCGTCGTCGATCATGGCCGAATCGGTCATCGGCGCGACGGTCGAGGAGCTGGAGGCGCTCCACGCCACGATGACCGCGATGCTGAAGGAGGGCGGCCCGCCGCCTGCGGGCAAGTTCGCCGAGTTCGCCTGCCTCGCGCCGGTTGCGGAGCACAAGTCCCGCCACGCCTCCACCATGCTGACGTTCGATGCCACGCTCGAGGCGGCAAAGCAGGCCGCGCTCCACCAGGCCGCATGAGGCCGGTGACGGCGGGGCTTCGCGGCCTCGTCTTCGTCTACCGCGTGACGCTGAGCCCGCTGATCGGCCGCCAGTGCCGCTACTTTCCCACGTGTTCGGAGTACGCCGACGAGGCGCTGCGCCGCCACGGCGCCTGGCGCGGCGGCTGGCTGACGCTCGCCCGGCTCCTGCGCTGCAACCCGTGGGGCGCCTCCGGCTTCGACCCCGTGCCGGACCTTCCGCCGGATGCCGGGCGCCGCCCCTGGCGCCACGCCCGCTGGACCGGCCGCCACATCCCGCCAGAGCAAAGGCTGGACGGGTAACCTTGGCACGGGCGCCGCGCGGGTTTACATCCCGCGCCCTCCACCATTAGGACGACGAAAGCTTACCTGCATCAGTGGGCAGCGAGTGGGCACAGAGAGAGACCATGATCACCATCACATTCCCCGACGGCGCCTCCCGCGAGTATGCCGAGGGCACCACCGGCGCCGAAGTCGCCGCCTCCATCTCCAAATCGCTCGCCAAGAAGACCGTTGCGATGAAGGTGGACGGCGTGGTCGCCGACCTCTCCGACAGGCTCGAGCGTGACGCCACGCTCCACTTCATCGGCCGGAACGATCCCGAGGCCGTCGAGCTGATCCGCCACGATGCCGCGCACGTGATGGCCGAGGCCGTGCAGAGCCTTTATCCGGGCACGCAGGTCACCATCGGCCCGGTGATCAAGGACGGCTTCTTCTACGATTTCTACCGCGACACGCCCTTCACCACCGAGGACCTGCCGAAGATCGAGGCGAAGATGCGCCAGATCATCCAGGCCAACGCCCCGTTCACCAAGGAAGTGTGGTCGCGCGAGAAGGCGAAGGACACGTTCCGCGAGATGGGCGAGGACTTCAAGGTCGAGCTCGTCGACGCGATTCCCGAGGGGCAGGACCTCAAGATCTACCGCCAGGGCGAGTGGTTCGACCTCTGCCGCGGCCCGCACATGGCCTCCACCGGCAACGTTGGCGACGCCTTCAAGCTGATGAAGGTCGCCGGCGCGTACTGGCGCGGCGACAGCAACCGTCAGATGCTGACGCGCATCTACGGCACCGCATGGCCGGACAAGAAGGAGCTCGACGCCTACCTCCACATGCTGGAGGAGGCCGAGAAGCGCGACCATCGCCGCCTGGGCCGCGAAATGAACCTCTTTCACTTCCAAGAGGAGGCGCCGGGCGCCGTCTTCTGGCACGAGAAGGGCTGGCGGGTCTTCCAGGACCTCATAAACTACGTGCGCCGGCGCAACGAGGCGGCGGGCTACCACGAGGTCAACACGCCCGAGCTGATGGACATCTCGCTGTGGCAGGCCTCCGGCCACGCCGAGAAGTTCGGCGACCACATGTACCTGTCGCAGACGCCGGACGAGCGCACCTACGCGATCAAGCCGATGAACTGCCCGGGCCACGTCCAGGTGTTCAAGAACGGGCTGCGCTCCTACCGCGAGCTGCCGCACAAGGTGGCCGAGTTCGGCAAGGTGCACCGCTACGAGGCGTCGGGCGCGCTGCACGGGCTGATGCGCGTGCGCGCCTTCACGCAGGACGATGCGCACGTCTTCTGCACCGAGGAGCAGATCGCGGCCGAGTGCCTGAAGATGAACGACCTCATCCTCTCCATCTACGAGGACTTCGGCTTCCACGACGTCATCATCAAGTTCTCCGACCGGCCGGAAACCCGCGTCGGCGACGATGCGGTGTGGGACCGGGCCGAGAAGGCGCTGGTCGACGTGCTCAACTCCACGGGCCGCGAATGGTCGACCAACAAGGGCGAGGGCGCGTTCTACGGCCCGAAGCTCGAATACACCCTGCGTGACGCCATCGGCCGCGAGTGGCAGTGCGGCACGATCCAGGTCGACCTCAACATGCCGGGCCGCCTCGGCGCGTTCTACATCGGCGCCGACGGCGAGAAGCACGTTCCCGTCATGCTCCACCGCGCGATGGTGGGCTCGCTGGAGCGCTTCCTCGGCATCCTGATCGAGAACTTCGCCGGCCACATGCCGCTGTGGCTGTCGCCGATGCCGGTCGCGGTCTGCACCATCGTGTCGGAGACGGACGCGTACGCGGTGAAGGTCGTTGCCGCGCTGAAGAAGGCGGGGCTGGTCGCCGAGGCCGACCTGCGCAACGAGAAGATCAACTACAAGGTCCGCGAGCATTCCGCCGCCAAGGTGCCGGTGATCCTCGTCGTCGGCGCGCGCGAGGCGGAGGAGGGCACGGTCAACATGCGCCGCCTCGGCTCGCGCGACAGCAAGACGATCCCGCTCGACGAAGCGGTCAAGATGCTGGTCGAGGAGGCGACGGCGCCCGACATCCGTCGCGCCCGTGCGGTGCCCGACCCGGACGCTCCCGCCGAGCAGCGGATCGACGTGGTCGAGGTGTTCGAGGGCTTCGTCGTCAACGACGGCGCGACCGGCATGTCGACCGACGTGTTCGAGACCCGCGAGGAGGCGCTCGAGACCGCGCGCCGCATCCT
Organism: uncultured Alphaproteobacteria bacterium; assembly: GCA_963704595.1. Lineage (GTDB taxonomy): Bacteria > Pseudomonadota > Alphaproteobacteria > Rhizobiales > Amorphaceae > Acuticoccus. The sequence goes on along the minus strand of OY969922.1, from coordinate 2,991,820 downwards.
CGTCGAGCGCGGCGGCGGCGTCGCGATGGTCTCCACCCGCAAGGGCGAGATCGAGCGGGTTGTCGTCGAGGCGATCCCGGCCTGACACTTAAAGACCTGCCCCCGCGACCCGGTCGCGGGGGCTCCACCGTCGGCAAGGAGACCGCGCAGCCCGAACCCGGCTCCACGACCACCACTCACGTCGACGGGTTCGAGGCAGGCGCTACAGAGACCTACCCGATGGTCGAGCTGAAGATCTCGCTGGAGCGCGACCTCGATGCGCTGGAGAAGGTGATGGATGCCATCATCGGCGCGCACCACTACGAGGAGCCGGTCATCTTCCTGCGCGAGGACCGGGCGAGCCGTGCCGCCTACGATCCGAACAGCGACAATCCCAACAGGTGGTGGAACAACGGACGCGGGCTGCCTAAGCGGATTTCTTGAGCAAACGGGCTTTCGCGGCGCACACTCCTGACAGAATGCTGTCAGGAGCAGTGTGCGAACACGGGTGCAGGCAACACCGACAAGGAGACCGCCAGTGACCGTTGAAAACCGCATCGTCTGGGCCGAACTTCCCGCCGCCGACATGGAGCGGGCGAAGGCTTTCTACGCCGCCCTCTTCGGTGCCCCGCTCATCATGAGCACTGCCGGGCCCGACACCATCGCCGTCTTCCCCTACGAACAGACCGGGGGGCGCTCGGGCCATGTGTACGAGGGCAAGCCTGCGCCCGAGGGCACCGGGCCGACCGTCCACCTCGCGGTGGAATGCAAGCTCGACGAGGCTATGACCCGCATCAGGGATTCCGGCGGCAAGACGGTGAGCGAGATCATCACCATCCCGGCCGGCAGCTTCTTTTACGCGCTCGACACCGAGGGCAATTCCATCGGCATCTTCGAGGCCTGATCGATGCGAAGGGCCGACCGCCTCTTCCAGATCGTCCAGTATCTCAGGGGCGGCCGGCTCGTCACCGCGGCGTCGCTCGCCGCACGGCTGGAGGTCAGCGAGCGCACGATCTACCGCGACATCGCGGACCTTCAGTCGACCGGCGTGCCGGTCGATGGCGAGGCGGGCGTCGGCTACGTCATGCGCGGCGGCTTCGAGCTGCCGCCGCTGATGTTCACCCGCGACGAGATCGTGGCGCTGGTGGCTGGCGCGCGGATGGTGCGGAGCTGGGGCGGGCTTGCCATGGCGCGCGCGGCGGAGGAGGCGCTCGTCAAGATCGAGGCGGTCATTCCGCCGGATGTCCGCGCCAAGGCGGTGGACGCCAGGGTATTCGCCAACGGCTACGGCATGAGCGAGGCGGTGCGCGTGGATATCGACCTCGCCGAGCGTGCGATCGAGGAGTGCGCTGTGCTCGCCTTCGCCTATACCGACGAGAGCGGCGCGGAAACGCGGCGCGAGATCCACCCGCTCGGCCTGTGGTTCTGGGGCAAGGTGTGGACGCTGGTCGCCTGGTGCGAGCTGCGGGACGATTTCCGCATGTTCCGCCTCGACAGGATCGACGGATTGCACTTGGCCGGACGGCAGTTCAAGAAAGCACCCGAGCGCGCGCTGTCGACCTTCATGCGCAAGCTCGAATGCGAGAACAACGAACGCCGGCGGACCTGCGCCGCCGCGCGGCAAGGCGAACCTCGATGAAGAACACGTTTCTCGGCCGCACGGGCCTGCGCGTCTCCGAGTACTGCCTCGGCACGATGACCTTTGGCACCGAGACCGGATTCGGCGCCGACGAGGACGAATCGCGGCGCATATTCGGCGCATTCGCCGATGCCGGCGGCAATTTCATCGACACCGCCAACGCCTACACCAACGGCACGGCGGAGCTGATGGTCGGCAAGTTCGTGTCCGGGATGCGCGACCGTTTCGTGATCGCCACCAAGTACACGATCGCGACGGACAAGAGCGATTCCAACAGCGGCGGCAACCACCGCAAGAGCCTCGCCCGGTCCATCGACGACAGCCTGAAGCGCCTCGGCACCGACTATATCGACCTCTATTACGCGCACATGTTCGACGGGTTCACCCCCATCGAGGAGGCGATGCGCGCGCTCGACGATGCGGTGCGCGCAGGCAAGATCCTCTATGTCGGCCTCTCCGATTTCCCGGCATGGATGGTGTCCCGCGCGGACCTTTACGCGGAGTTCGCGCACCTCACCCGGCCGGCCTGCATCCAGATCGAGTACAATCTCGCGATGCGCGACGGGGACCGCGAGCTTCTGCCGATGGCCGACGCGCTCGGCCTCTCGGTGCTCGACTGGTCGCCCCTCGCGGGCGGCACCCTGACCGGCAAGCTGCTGCGACCCGACCCTGAGGAGAACTACCAGGGCCGTGTCGCCGCCTCGCAGGTCGCCCGCACGTTCGACAAGTACAAGTCGGAAGCAGTCAACCAGCTCGTGACCGTGCTGATGGCCTGTGCGGAGGAGATGGGGACAACACCCGGCCGCCTGGCGCTGGCGTGGCTGCGCGCCCGGTCCGACATGCACATTCCGGTCGTGGGGGCTCGGTCGGTCCGCCACATCACCGACAACCTCAAGGCCGTCGACCTGATGGTGCCGGATGACGTGATGGCGGTGCTGGAGGAGGCGAGCGCCATTCCGCTCGGCTTCCCGATCCAGTTCATCCGCAACGGGCAGCAGTCCTGGTTCGCCGATCAGCCGCAGCGCCTCGACCCGCGGGCGCGCCCTGCCGGACGCCGCTTCCTCGGCATCTGAGCGGCGTGGACACCATCGCCCCGCCGCTCGTCTACCAGCGCGCCACGGGCGACGTGCGCATCACGCTGGCCGACGACCGCGGCCGCCCGCGGCTTGCTCGCTCGTACCAGTCGGGCTCGGGCAAGCTGCGCTTTCCGCGCTTGCCGTCCGGCATGGAGGCGATGGTCCTCAACACGGCAGGCGGGCTCGCCGGCGGCGACGTCTTCTGCGCTCGATGTCGACGTCCAGGCCCATGCCCTGACAACCTCCACACAGGCGAGCGAGCGGATCTACCGCGCCGAAGGCGGGCGCGCGAGCGTCGTGCAGACGCTGCGTGTCGCGGCGGCCGGGACGCTCCGCCACATGCCGCAGCCGACCATCCTGTTCGACGGCTCTGGCCTCACCCGTCGCACCACGATCCATCTGGAGGAGGGGGCCGGGCTCACCTTCTGCGAGGGCATGGTCCTCGGCAGGCAGGCGATGGGCGAGAGCGTGCGCACCGTCTCCGTCGCGACTGGACGGAGGTCCATCTCGGCGGCGCTCTGGTGTTCGCCGATGCCGTCCGGCTAGACACGCCAGCGCTCGCACGCGCCGGAACGCCCGCGATGCTGGGCGACAACCTCGCCTTCGGCCTCGTCCTCCACCGCGGTCCGGACCTTGCAGGGGCGCGGGACAGTCTTGCGGCGCTCCTGCGCTTTGGCGGGGCGAGCGTCGTCTCCGGCATCCTTGTCGCGAGACTGCTTGCACCCTCGCACGGTGCGCTACAGGATGAACTGGCGCGCGTCGTCACCCACCTCAGCGGCGCGCCGCCGCCCCGCGCCTGGCAACTCTGAAGAGACCCGACCGATGAACCTTTCCCCCCGCGAGAAAGACAAGCTCCTGATCGCCATGGCCGCCGAGGTGGCCCGCAAGCGCCGCGAACGCGGGGTCAAGCTCAACTACCCCGAGGCGATCGCGCTGATTTCGGACTTCGTGGTGGAAGGCGCGCGCGACGGCCGCTCGGTCGCGGACCTGATGGAAGCCGGCGCCCACGTTCTCACCCGCGACGAGGTGATGGAAGGGATCGCCGAGATGATCCACGACGTGCAGGTGGAGGCGACCTTCCCGGACGGGACCAAGCTCGTCACCGTCCACGAGCCGATCCGCTAGGCGGCGCCCTCGGCCCGTTTCAGGAACGCCAGCACCGCTCGCTCGAACGCCGCCGGCCGCTCGATGTTGGAAAGGTGCCCCGCACCCTCGATGATCTCGATGGTGCTTCCCGGAATGCGCGCGCCGATCTCCCGCGCCATCGCCGGCGGCGTGAGCCTGTCGCGTTCCCCCGTGAGCACCAGCGTCGGCACCGCGACATCATCGAGAAGAGGCGTCATGTCGTCCTCGACCGAGCCCCGCACGGTCTTGATGTAGCTTTCCCTGTGCACGCTGCCGAGCGAGGCGACGAGCCTTGCCATGATCTCCGCATCGTCCGGGTCGCCGATCAGCGTCCGCGCGATGTCGGGGGCGAGGTCGGCGGGGGATCGGCCGGCGAGGAGCGGTTCCACCCGCGTTTCGACGAACCGCTTGCGCACGTGCTCCGGATAGTGGCCGAAGCCGAGGTGGGTGTCGCAGAGCGTCAGCGAGGCGACGCGGTCCGGGTGCGCGGCATGGAAGTGCGCCGCGATCCGCCCGCCGAGCGAGAGGCCGACGAGGTGCGCCTTTTCGGCCTTCATGTGGGCGAGCACGCGGGCGAGGTCGGCGACGGTGCCCGCGAAGCGGAACGGGCCGTTATAGTCCCCGCTGTCGCCGTAGCCGCGAATGTCCATGGCGAGCGCGGTGAACGACGGCGCGAACGCGGCAAGGTTGGCGCGCCAGTTGGTGCGGTTGCCGCCGACGCCGTGGAGGAAGACGACGAGCGGGCCGCGGCCCTCAAACTCCACCGCGATCCGCGGCGCGCCGTCCACCATGGCGGGCGTCGGTGGTGGCATGATTTCGGTCATCGCGGCTCCTGTCGCGGGGTCATTCGGCGGACGTGGGAGAAGGCGCCGGCGATCGCGTTTCCCCTGCCCGAGTGCGCCGAGTGATATCAAACCGTCACATCAATCTCCTAGGCGAAGGGCCAACGATCCTCAGCCTCTGGAGACAGACGTGATCCGCATCGCTCTCGCCACAACCACCGCACTCGGCCTCGTCCTCGGCGCCGCCCATGCCCAGGAAATGCCCGCCGCGCAGACCGGCAGCCCCTGGTACACCGACGCCGAAGCCGCCATCCAGGCGCGCCTCGCCATCCAGCCCAACACCAACCGCGCGAAGAACGTCATCCTTCTCGTGTCCGACGGGCAGGGCGTCGGCACCAACTACGCCGCGCGCATGTTCGGCGGCCAGCAGGCCGGCGGCTTCGGCGACGACTATGTGCAGGCGCACGAGGCGTTCCCGCACCTCGCACTGGTGAAGACCTACAACGTCAACGCCCAGACACCCGATTCGGCACCGACCGCGGGCTCGATGAACACGGGCGTGAAGCAGATCTTCAACACCATCAACCTCGACCCCGAGAAGGCGATCAACAAGGACTGCACGTCCGAGGCGGGCAACGAGCTCACCACCTTCGCCGAGCTGCAGTCGGCCGCCGGCAAGTCGGTCGGCATCATCTCCACCGCGCGCATCACCCACGCGACCCCCGCCGCGGTGTACGCCAAGACCGCCGATCGCAACTGGGAAGACGCCGTGCCGGAAGGCTGCGACAATTCCAAGGACATCGCCGACCAGCTCATCGACCAGATGAAGGCCGGCGTGATCGACCTCGCCATCGGCGGCGGCCGGGCCCAGTTCGTGGCCTCGGGCAACAACACGGAAGAAGGCGGCAAGGGCAAGCGCGCCGACGGCCGCAACCTCATCAACGAAGCCACCGAAGCCGGCGCCCAGTATGCCTGGAACACCGAGACCTTCAACGGCCTCAGCCTCGACGGCACCACCCCGGTGCTGGCGCTGCTGGAAGACAGCCACATGAAGTACGAGGCCGACCGCGACGACAGCGACGAGCCTTCGCTCGAAGACCTGACCCGCGCCGCCATCGAGTTCCTGTCGCAGAACGAGAACGGCTACTACCTCGAGATCGAGGCCGGCCGCGTCGACCACGCCAACCACGACGGCAACGCCTATCGCACGCTGACCGACGCGCAGCAGTTCGCCGCCGCCGTCGCCGCCGCCGACGAGCTGACCGATGATGCCGACACGCTGATCATCGCCACCGCCGACCACGAGCACGCCATCGCGTTCAACGGCTACTGCGGCCGCGGCTCGCCCATCCTGGGCCTCTGCTACGACATCAAGGAAGGCCAGATCGAGCACGCCGCCGAGCCCAACCTCGGCGCCGACGGCAAGCCCTACACCGTGATCGGCTACCTCAACGGCGCCGGCGCGGTCCTGAAGGAGCAGTCGGACGGCACGTACTCCGGTTCGCGCCCCGACCTCACCGAGGAAGAAGCGACGGACACCGAGTACCTCCAGCAGGCGCTCATCCCGATGGACTCCGAGACGCACTCCGGCGAGGACGTCGCGGTCTACGCCAAGGGCCCGTTCGCGCACCTCTTCGACGGCACGATCGAGCAGAACTACATCTTCCACGTGATGAACCACGCTGTGAACGCGGCCGAATAAGCCGTCTCTTCCGGCCGGGGGCGGTTCGCCCCCGGCCGTTTCGACCACTGTCAGGAGATCAGGCGATGGACCGGCGACATTTTCTCGTGGGGCTCGGCGCCACCGCCGCCCTCGGCGCCCCCGCATTCGCGGCAACGGACACCGTGCGGATGCGCGACCTCTACAACAAGGACCAGTCCTTCTCGGACTTCGCCACCGCGAACGAAGGCAGGCGCCTCTCCGTGCGCGGCTTCATGGCGCCGCCGCTGAAGGCCGAGGCGACGTTCTTCGTCCTCACCAAGCGGCCGATGGCGGTCTGCCCGTTCTGCGAAAGCTCGGCCGACTGGCCGCTCGACATTCTCGCCGTCTACACCAAGCGCACGCTTAACGTCGTGCCCTTCAACGTCCCCATCGTCACCGACGGGACGCTGGCGCTCGGCGCGTTCACCGACCCCGAAACCGGTTTCGTCAGCAAGATCCGCCTCATGGACGCCACCTATGCGCGCGCCTGACCGGGCGGCGATGCCGCTCGCCGTGGAGAACCTTGCCGTTGACGGCGAGGGCGGGCGCCGCATCCTCTCCGTCGCGGCGCTGTCGCTGGAGCCCGGGCAGTCGCTCGGCATTCGCGGCCCGTCCGGCGCCGGCAAGTCGACGCTTCTTTATGCGCTGGCCGGCCTCCTGCCGCGCGCGGCAGGAGCCGTGCGCTGGGGCGGGACTGACATTCTCTCGCTCCGGTCCGGCCGCAGGGCAGCGTTCCGCCGCCGCAACATGGGCTTCGTCTTCCAGGAGCCGATGCTGTTCGAGGAGATGGGCGCGTCCGCCAACGCGGCGCTGGTCGCCGCCTTCTCGCGCGGGCGGGACCGGCGCGCGATCGAGCGCCGCGGCGACGAGCGGCTCGCCGCGCTCGGCGTTCCGGCCGGGGTGCGCCGCGCGGGCACCTTCTCGGGCGGCGAGCGCCAGCGGATCGCCCTTGCCCGCGCGCTCGCCAACGAGCCCGCCATCCTCCTCGCGGACGAGCCCACCGCCAGCCTCGACCGCGCCACCGCGGACCGGCTGATCGACGACATCCGCGCCTTCGCGGGCGAAACCGGCCGTTCGCTGATCGCTGTCAGCCACGACGCGTCGCTCCTGGCGGCGATGGACCGCGTCGTCACCATCGAGAACGGCACCCTGTCATGAGCGAAGCGCTTCACGCCCTCTGGTCCGGCTTCCCGGACAATGTCATCGCCTGGGTTCTCGCCGCCCAGGCAGCAGCACTCGCCTGGTGGGCCGGCCTGCCTGCGGCGACGCAGGATGCGGCGCTGTTCGCGGCGCTCCTCGCGCCGGCTGTCCTCATCGGCCTCGTGCTCACCGCGGGCTTTCGCCCGTTCGGACTCGTCGGCGCGATGCTGTGGCGCTTCCGCTGGACCAACCTCCTGTTCGTGGTCCTGATCGCGGCGTCGATCGGCATCGGCGTCGGCCTGATCGCGCAGGAACGCGGGCTCCGGCAGGGGACCGCGCGGGCGGCCGACAGGTTCGACCTCGTGGTCGCGGCGCCCGGCAGCGAGATCACCGCGATGCTGGCGGCCGTCTACCTCCAGCCGTCCGACATGCCGCTCCTCGGCGGCGACATCTACGCCGAGATCGCGAACGATCCGCGCGTTGCGATCGCAGCGCCCATCGCGTTCGGTGACAGCTTCGAGGGCGCCCCGGTGGTCGGCACCACGCCCCAGTTCGTCACCCACCTCGGCGGCACGCTGGCGGACGGTCGGCTCTTCGCCGCGATGGGCGAGGCGGTTGCCGGGGCGAACGCGCCGGTGAATGTCGGCGACGAGTTCTCGCCCGCCCACGGCATGACCGAGCCCGGCCATGAGGACGAAGCCGGACACCACGATGAGGCCTCCGAAGCCGGCGACGGCGACGAGGAGGAGGACGGCCACCACGTCCACGAAGGCGTGCACTACGACGTTGTCGGCCGCATGGCGCCGACCGGCAGCCCGTGGGACCGCGCGATCCTGGTGCCGGTCGAGGCGGTGTGGGACGTGCACGGCCTTGCGACCGGCCATGCGCCGGGCTGGGATGGCTCGGTCGGCCCGCCGTTCGACCCGGCCTACTTTGCCGGCACCCCGGCGATCATGGTGCGGGCGGAGGCGCTGTGGGCCAACTACGCGCTGAAATCCGAGTTCAGCCGGGACGATGCGATGGCCTTCTTCCCCGGCACCGTCCTCTCGCAGCTTCACGGTCTCCTCGGCGATGTGCGGCAGGCGATGTCGATCCTCGCCGTGGTCACCGAGATCCTCGTCACGGCAGGCGTCCTCGCCGGGCCTCCTCGTGCTGGCGCGGCTCTATGCGCAGCGGCTCGCGCTCCTGCGGGCGCTCGGGGCTCCGGCGCGCTTCGTGTTCGCGGTGATCTGGTGCTATGCGGCGGCGCTGATCGCGGCGGGGGCGGCGCTCGGCGTCGCGTTCGGCTACGGCGCCAGCGCGGCGCTGTCGCGGATCGTGACGGAGCGGACCGACATTCTGGTCAGCGCATCGCTCGGCTGGCCCGAAGCCCACCTCGTCGCCGGGTTCGTGAGCCTCACCGTCATCCTCGCGCTCCTGCCGGCGTTCGCTGCGATGCGGCGCGACGTGGTCGCCGACCTTCGCGCCTAGTCGACTGTGCCGAGATGCGCCGCGATGGCCGAGAGGGTTTGCGGCGCATCCCACGGCACCGGCCCGGCGATGACGCGCACGGCTGTTCCGTCCGCGGCGACGAACACCGTGCTCGGATAGCCGGTGAGCTTGTACTCTGAGCCCGCGTTGCCTTCCACGAGCTTGAGAGGCGCGAGCCCGACGCCGAGATCGCGCAGGAATGCGGCGATCTTCGCCACAGGCGCGCGGTCGATGGAGACCGGGACGATCCGTTCCGCAAGCTCAGGGTGCGCCGCCGCGAAGGCTGCAAGTTCCGGGAGCTCGGCGACGCACGGTCCGCACCACGTCGCCCAGAAGTGCAGGACCGCCGCTTTCTCCCCGGTGATGGCGGCGAGGGGCATCCGCTCGCCCGCCGCCGTCTCCACCGTCAGCCCCTCCGCCGCGCACGGGGCGGCGGCGAGGGTGAGCGCGACGACGGCGGCGGCAAGGCTCCTCGGCATGGTTCTCATCCTTGCGGGCGCTCAGGCGGCGGGGGCCGGGACGTTCTCGTCGAACGGGCCGACGGTGACGTGCTCGGCGAGGAGGAAGCAGTCCGCCACGTGGGCGAGGGGGGTGACGTCGACGTCGCTGCGGCCGGCGCGGACGAGGCCGGCGAAAAGCGCGTAAAGGTTGGCGTATTCGATCTCCGGCTCGTCCACCAGAACCTCGCCGTTGAGGGAGAGGATCGCGCCGCCCTTCTGCATGTGGAAGGTGCCCTCGGCGGTCTCGACCACGATATCCCAGGTGGGCGGGTCGGGCTGGTCGAAGCTCGCGTCGCAGTGGATCTCGACGCCCGCCGTGTCGCGGAAAAGGACGTCCGCCGCGATCGGCTGCGCGCAGTTGGACGGCACCTCGAAGCGCGACGACACCGCGTGGAAGGGCCGGGGCAGGATGTGGGTGAGGATCGAGAACGCGTTGATGAGCGGGTCGAACACGCCATAGCCGCCGGGCTCCCAGATCCAGGTCTGGCCGGGATGGTACACGCGCACGTCCTCCCGCCACGTCACGCTCACCTTCGTCGGCGGGGTGGCGAACAGGCGCCGCCGCAGGGTCTCGACGCCGGGCGCATGGCGCGAGTGCCAGCTTGCCAGAAGGGTGACGCCGGCGTCCCGTGCCGCAGCCTCCAGCGCATGAACCTCGGAGACGGTGACGCCCGGCGGCTTCTCGAGGAAGACGTGGCGGCCGGCGGCGATCGCCTCCTGCGCCATCTCGAAGCGCGGTCCCGGGGGGACGCAGAGGATCACAGCGTCGATCTCGGGCGAGCCTTCCAGCATCTCGGTGAGGGTGGAGTAGTTGGCGACCCCGTCGACGCTGCCATGGCGGCTTGCGACCGCGACCAGGGTGAGATCGGGGTTCTGTTCGATCGCGGGAAAGTGCGCCTTGCGGGCAATCGCCCCGACGCCCACCAGACCAAGTTTCAACATCGTGCCCCCGTCCGTTCCATGCGCGCTCATTAACGCGGCGCGGTGCCGGACGAAAGGGGCTGGTGAGACCGGAATGGCGGTCGCTAGATCGATCAAGTTACTGATGTTAGGGGCCATTATCACCCAAACGTGAATTCATCCGATTTTTTATTTGCCCGCCGCTGAAAGCCGTGGTTACGGTCCCCGCACGTTCGCCCGTGCCCGTCCGCAACCTGATCCGCGCGTGACGCCACCGGCGCCAAAACACGAGGGGAGGACCCAATGAAGAAGACATTCATTCTGGCCGCAGCCGCGTTCGCGGTGGCCGCTGCCGGCACCCTGCCGGCCTTCGCGCAGGACAAGGGCACCGTCGGCATCGCCATGCCCACCAAGTCGTCGACCCGCTGGATTTCCGACGGCGACTCGATGGTGAAGCAGTTCGAGGACGCCGGTTACACGACCATCCTCCAGTACGCCGAAGACGATATCCCGACCCAGCTCTCCCAGGTGGAGAACATGCTGGTGCGCGGCGTCGACGCTCTGGTGATCGCCGCCATCGACGGCACCACGCTGTCCAACGTGCTCGCCAACGCCGCCGCGGCGGAAGTGCCGGTCGTGGCCTATGACCGCCTCATCCGCGACTTCGGCGACGTCAGCTATTACACCACCTTCGACAACTTCAAGGTGGGCGTGCAGCAGGCCCAGTCGATCGTCGACGCGCTCGACATGGACAACTGCGACCCCTGCAACATCGAGCTGTTCGGCGGCTCGCCCGACGACAACAACGCCTACTTCTTCTACGACGGCGCGATGAGCGTGCTTCAGCCGCTGATCGATTCCGGCAAGCTGAACGTGAAGTCCGGCCAGATGGGCATGGACACCGTCGGCACCCTGCGCTGGGACGGTTCGGTCGCGCAGGCGCGCATGGATAACCTCCTCAGCGCCTACTACACCGACGACAACGTCGACGCGGTGCTGTCGCCCTACGACGGCCTGTCCATCGGCATCATCTCCTCGCTGAAGGGCGTGGGTTACGGCTCCGGCGACCAGCCGATGCCCGTCATCTCCGGCCAGGACGCCGAGATCCCGTCGCTGAAGGCGATCCAGGCCGGCGACCAGACCTCGACCGTGTTCAAGGACACCCGCGAGCTCGCCAAGGTGACCGTCGCGCTGGTCGACGACATCCTCAACGACCGCGAGCCGACCATCAACGACACCGAAACCTACGACAACGGCGTCAAGATCGTCCCGTCCTACCTGCTCGAGCCCGTCTCGGTGACCAAGGACAACATCCAGTCCACCGTCATCGACAGCGGCTACTACACCGCCGACCAGCTGAAATAATCGGCGACAGAAAGACGGGGCCGCGCATCGTGCGCGGCCCCGTTTCGTTTGATACCCTGCGCCAGGGCGCAGACGTGTTGGGAGTGACCGGTGAGCGTTGCCGAACGGATCGAACCCGAAGCCGACACCATTCTCGAGATGCGCGGCATCACCAAGCGCTTCGCCGGGGTGACCGCGCTCAGCGACGTGACCTTCTCCGTCACGCGCGGCGAGATCCATGCCGTCGTCGGCGAGAACGGCGCCGGCAAGTCGACGCTGATGAAGGTGCTCTCCGGCGTCTATCCGCACGGCACCTACGACGGCGAGATCATCTACGAGGGTGAGCCGCAGAAATTCCGCTCGCTCGCCGACTCCGAGCGCGTCGGCATCGTCATCATCCACCAGGAGCTGGCGCTGGTCCCGCTGCTGTCGATTGCCGAGAACATCTTCCTGGGCAACGAGCAGGCGTCCGGCGGCGTCATCGACTGGAACAGGACGCACAAGCGCACCGCAGAGGTGCTCGCCCGCGTCGGCCTCTCCGAAAAGCCCGGCACCCGCGTCGGCGACCTCGGCCTCGGCAAGCAGCAGCTCGTCGAGATCGCCAAGGCCCTCGCCAAGGACGTGAAGCTCCTCATCCTCGACGAGCCGACCTCCAGCCTCAACGAGGCCGACAGCGCCGCGCTCCTCGACCTTCTGCTCGAATTCAAGGCCAAGGGCATCTCCTCGATCCTGATCTCGCACAAGCTGAACGAGATCGAGAAGGTCGCCGATACCGTCACCATCATCCGCGACGGCGAGGTGGTCTCCACGCTCGCGGCGCGCGGTGGTGAGGTGACCGAGGAGCGCGTCATCCGCGACATGGTCGGCCGCAGCCTGTCGGACCGGTTCCCGCCGCGCGACCTCGACCGCAAGCTGGGTGACGTCCTGTTCGAGGTGAAGAACTGGACGGTGCACGACCCGTCCCACCCCGAGCGCCGCGCCGTCGACAACGTGTCGCTCACGGTGCGCGCCGGCGAGATCGTCGGCATCTCCGGCCTGATGGGGGCGGGGCGGACCGAGCTTGCCATGAGCCTCTTCGGCGGCACCTACGGCACGAACATCTCCGGCGAAGCCTACGTCGACGGCGAGAAGATCGACACGTCGTCCGTCCACCGGGTGGTGAAGGCGGGCATCGCCTACGTCACCGAGGACCGCAAGCAGTACGGGCTGGTTCTCGACGACACGATCCAGCGCAACATCCCGCTCGCCCACCTCGAGGGGGTGTCCTCCAACGGCATCATCTCGGACCCGCGGGAAGTGGCGGTGGCGCGGGAGTACCGCGACAAGCTCCGCATCAAGTCGTCGTCGATCCGGCAGGCGGCGGTGAACCTTTCGGGCGGCAACCAGCAGAAGGTGGTGCTGTCGAAGTGGCTCTTCACCGAGCCGCGGGTGCTGATCCTCGACGAGCCGACCCGCGGCATCGACGTCGGCGCCAAGTTCGAGATCTACACGATCATCCACGAGCTCGCCGCCGAGGGGAGGGCCGTGATCGTCATCTCCTCCGAGCTCCCCGAGATCCTCGGCGTGTGCGACCGCGTCTACGTGATGAACGAGGGCCGCTTCCTCGGCGAACTCCCGATCCGCGACGCGAGCCAGGAAAAGATCATGCAGATGATCATCCGCAACGCGAAATGACGGCGCTCGCCCGCCCAGCAGACCTCGGCCTCACCGCGCTGCCGGGCGACTATGCCGTCGCAGCGCTCGGCGCCGGCGATGCGATCCCGGGCTGGCTCGCCGGCGAGGGCGTCTATGCGCTTGTCGACGACGGCACGCCGACCGTCGTCTGCCGCGCCGAGCGGATGCCGGCGGACGTTGCGCAGGAGGGGCCATGGGCGGCCTACCGCGTCGACGCCGCCGGAGCGCTCGACGCGCCGGGCGTGGTGCTGGCGGTGACGGAGCCGATCGCGAAGGCCGGGCTCGGCATCTTCGTCCTTTCCACCTTCGCGCGCGACGTGGTGCTGGTGAAGGCGTCGACGCACGATCAGGCGCGCGCCGCGTGGACCGCGGCGGGCTTTGCGCTGACGGAGGGCGATGATGAGCGTTGAATTCCTTGTCACGGCGCTGGTGGTGGTGCTGCTTCCCGGCACCGGCGTCCTCTACACGCTGGCGATCGCGCTCGGCCGCGGCTTCCGCGCGTCGACCGTCGCGGCGGTCGGCTGCACGCTCGGCATCGTGCCGCACATCTTCGCCTCGGTGGTGGGCCTCGCGGCGCTCCTCCACACCTCCGCGACGCTGTTTCAGGCCGTAAAAATCCTCGGCGTCCTCTACCTCTTCTACATGGCGTGGGGGATCGCGCGGGAAGGCGGCGCGCTGTCGGTGAAGGCCAACGCCGCGCCGGTGCGGGCGGTGCGCCTCGTGCGCGACGGCATTCTTCTCAACGTTCTCAATCCCAAGCTCTCGCTGTTCTTCCTCGCCTTCCTGCCGCAGTTCGTGCCGGCGGACGCGGCGCGGCCGACGGTGGAGATGCTCGGGCTCGCGGCGGTCTTCATGGCGATGACGTTCGCCGTCTTCGTCGTCTACGGCGCGGCCGCCGCGCTGGCGCGCGACTTCGTGCTGTCGCGCCCTTCGGTCATGCGCTGGCTGCGCCGCTCCTTCGCGGCGAGCTTCGCGCTACTCGGTGTCAAACTCGCGCTCTCCGAGCGCTGAACGGATTCAAGGACCAGTCATGTCGCAAGAGGTTGCAGGCAAGATGAGCGATGACAGGCGCGGCGCGCTGGCATGGGGATTCCTGCGCAATCACATGCGCGAGTACGGCATCCTGATCGCGCTGATCGTCATCATGGCGTTCTTCCAGTATGCGACCGGCGGCATCCTGCTGCGCCCGGTGAACCTCACCAACCTCGTCCTTCAGAACTCCTACATCATCGTGATGGCGCTCGGGATGCTGCTCGTCATCGTTGCCGGGCACATCGACCTTTCGGTCGGCTCGGTGATGGGCTTCATCGGCGCGCTCGCCGGCGTGATGATGGTGACCTACGGGATCAACCCGCTGGTGACGTCGATTGTCTGCATGGCGGTGGGTTTCGCGATCGGGGCGGCGCAGGGCTACTGGATCGCCTACTTCAAGATCCCGTCCTTCATCGTCACGCTCGCCGGGCTCCTCGTCTTCAAGGGCGCGATCCTGCTCGTTCTCGGCGGCGCCTCCATCGGCCCGTTCCCGAACATCTTCGGCCTCCTCGCCAATGGCTTCCTGCCCGACGTCTTCGACGCATCGCGCTTCAACACGCTGTCCTTCCTGATCGGCGCCGGCGTCGCCGTGGCGGTGTTCGCGTTCGCGATGCGGCAGCGCTTCTCGGGCAAGGGCGACCAGGACGAGCCGACCGCGCTCTTCGTCGGCCGGCAGGTGCTGGTGGCGGGCGCGCTCATCTACCTCTCGTGGCTGATGGCGAACTTCCGCGGCCTTCCCAACGTCCTCGTCGTGATGGCGATCCTGATCGCGATCTACTCGTTCATCACCAACAAGACGACGGCGGGCCGCCGCGTCTACGCCATCGGCGGCAACGAGAAGGCGGCAAAACTCTCCGGCATCAACACCGAGCGGCTGACCATGCTGGTGTTCGCCAACATGGGGATGCTGGCAGCGCTCGGCGGCCTCATCTTCGCTGCCCGCCTCAACGTCGCGCAGCCGAAGGCCGGCCAGGTGGTCGAGCTCGACGTGATCGCGGCGGTCTTCATCGGCGGCGCGTCGATGCGCGGCGGCGTCGGCACCATCATGGGCGCAGTGGTCGGCGCGTTCATCATGGGCGTCCTCAACAACGGCATGTCGCTGCTCGGCATCGGGATCGACTACCAGCAGATGATCAAGGGCCTCGTCCTTCTCGCCGCCGTAATCTTCGACGTGCTCAACAAGCGCGACGGCTGACGCCAAAGCCTCTTGCATGGCGTGAGGGCGTATATTATACGCCCTCACATGACGACAGAACCTCGCCTCAACGACAGCCAGCGCGCCGCCCTCCGCGCGCTCAGCGAAGCGGGCCGGCCGCTCACCGCCTACGACGTTCTGGACGCCCTGCGCGCCGAACGCCCGACCGCCGCCCCGCCCACCGCCTACCGCGCGCTCGAACGCCTCATCGCCCTCGGGCTCGCGCACCGGCTGGAATCCATCAACGCCTACGTCGCCTGCTGCGCCGAACATGCCGACGCCGCGCCGCTGTTCGCAATCTGCGACGCGTGCGGCGACGTCGACGAGATGGCCGACCGCGGCGCGGTGGAATCCCTCGTCGCCCGCGCGGGGCAGAGCGGCTTCGCGCCGAAGAAGTCCGTCGTCGAGCTCCACGGCCTCTGCGCCGGGTGCCAGCGGGGCGCATCGTGAGGGGGCTGCTCCTCTCCGGCGTCGCCGAGCGGCTGGTGCTTGCGGCGGTTCTGGCGGCGATCCTGTGGGCCCTCTTCGCGTGGGCGATCGGATGACCGGCCCGATCACGCTCGACAACGTCACCCTCGGCTACAATCACCATCCGGCGGTGCACCATGTTTCGGCGACACTGCAGCCGGGCTCGATGACAGCGCTCGTCGGCCCCAACGGCGGCGGCAAGTCCACGCTTCTGAAGGCGATCGTCGGCGAGCTGAAGCCCCGCACCGGGACGATCACCGCTCCGCCGCGCGCCAGCATCGCCTACCTGCCGCAGCTCAGCGAGATCGACCGCACCTTCCCGATCAGCGTTCTGGAAGTGGTCGCCATGGGCCTGTGGTCCCGGGTCGGCGCGTTCGGACGGCTGAAGGTCGCCGACCGTGCGGCGGCGCGCGATGCCCTTGCGGCGGTCGGCCTCAACGGTTTCGAGCGGCGGTCCATCGGCGCGCTTTCGGGCGGGCAGATGCAGCGCGTCCTGTTCGCCCGGCTCCTCCTGCAGGACAGCGGCATCATCCTGCTCGACGAGCCGTTCGCTGCCGTGGACGCCAGAACCATCGAGGATCTCCTCGCCATCGTCGCGAAGTGGCACGGGGAGGGGCGAACCATCGTCACCGTCGTCCACGACATCGACCTCGTGCGGCGCGCCTTTCCCGAGACCGCGCTCCTCGCGCGCGAGCTCGTCGCCCACGGCCCGACGGACGAGGTTCTCCTGCCTGGCAACCTCTCCCGCGCCCGCTCCGTCGGCGAGGCGTTCGACGACCACGCGGACCTTTGCCGGCGGGCCGCATGAGCGTCGACATTCTCTCACCGTTCGTGGAGTTCGCCTTCATGCGGCGGGCGCTGGTGGGCTGCATCGCGGTCGGCCTCGGCGCGGCGCCGGTCGGCGTGTTCCTGATGCTGCGCCGGATGAGCCTCACCGGCGACGCGATGGCGCACGCCATCCTGCCGGGCGCCGCGGCGGGCTACCTTCTCGCCGGCCTCTCGCTCTCTGCGATGACCATCGGCGGGCTGATCGCCGGCATTCTGGTGGCGCTCGCGGCCGGCGCCGTCAGCCGCACCACCATCCTTCGCGAGGATGCCAGCCTCGCCGCCTTCTACCTCATCTCGCTCGCCATCGGCGTGACGATGATCTCGGCGGGCGGCAATAACCTCGACCTGATGCACATCCTGTTCGGGTCCGTCCTCGCGCTCGACAACGACGCGCTGGTGCTCCTCTGCTCCATCGCGACCTTCACCCTGTTCGCCCTCGCGGTCCTCTACCGGCCGCTTGTGATGGAGTGCCTCGACCCGCACTTCCTGCGCGGGGTGAGCCGGCTTTCGTTCGTGGCGCACATCGGCTTCCTGACGCTCGCGGTCGTCAATCTCGTCGCCGCGTTCCATGCGCTCGGCACGCTGATGGCCGTCGGGATGATGGTGCTGCCCGCGGCGGCGGCCCGCTTCTGGGCCGTCAGCGTCGGTGCGCTGGCTGCGATCGCGGTCGCATTTGCGCTGGCGGCGAGCGCTGCCGGCCTGCTCCTTTCCTTCCACTTCAATCAGCCGTCCGGCCCCGCGATCATCCTCGTCCTCGGGGTGTTCTACGTGGCCTCGCTCCTTCTGGGGCGCAACGGCAGCATTGCGGCGCGGTTCTGGCCGCGCTCGCGCCATCTGGAGGCATGACCACCATGAAACTCTCCGCCACCGCCGTCGCGGTATCGGCCATCCTCGCCGCGACCGCAGCGTCCGCCGAGCCGGTCCGCGTCGTCGCCACCATGCCGATCCTCGCCGACATGACCCGCAACGTTGCCGGGGAGCGCGCCGTCGTCACCTCGCTCGTCGGCGAAATGGGTGATCCCCACGTCTTCCGGCCCTCGCCGAAGGACGCGAGGACCATCGCCGAGGCCGATCTCCTCGTCGTCAACGGCCTCCAGCTCGAGGGCTGGATGGAGCGGCTGCAGGAGAGCGCCGGCTACGACGGCCCCGTCGTGGTCGCGAGCCGAACCATCGACCCCATCGCGATGGACGGCGACCACGCCGACGAGCACGGCCAGGCGGGCCATGACGATCATGCCGCGCACGAGGAAGACGAGCACGATCACGACAACGCCGCGCACGGCAAGCATGACGACGACGATCACGAAGAGCACGCGGAAGCCCACGGCCACGGCCACGACCATGGGGCCTACGACCCCCACGGGTGGCAGAGCCTCAGGAACGGCGCGCTCTACGCGACGGCGATCGCGGACGGGCTGATCGCGATCGACCCCGAGGGGGCCGAAGCCTACCGCGCCAACCTTGCCGGCTACGTCGCCGAGATGAAGGCGCTCGACGGCAGGATCGCCGCGACCTTCGCGAAGGTACCCGAGGAGGACCGCCTCATCGTCACCAACCACGACGCGTTCGCCTATTTCGGCCGCGACTAC
Source organism: uncultured Alphaproteobacteria bacterium (assembly GCA_963704595.1). Classification (GTDB taxonomy): domain Bacteria; phylum Pseudomonadota; class Alphaproteobacteria; order Rhizobiales; family Amorphaceae; genus Acuticoccus. The sequence goes on along the minus strand of OY969922.1, from coordinate 2,973,377 downwards.
GGCCTCACGTTCGTCTCCCCCGTCGGCCTCAGCACCGAGGCGGAACCGTCCGCGACCGACATGGCGCGGATCATCACCCGCATCCGGCAGGACGGGGTGAAGGCGGTGTTCCTGGAAGCGGCGTCCGACCCGCGCCTGTCGCGTCAGATCGCCGCGGAGACCGACGCGCGGATCGGCGGCACGCTCTACGCCGGCACGCTGTCCGCCAAGGATGGCCCGGCGCCCGACTATCTCTCGATGATGGAGCACAACGCCGACACCATCGCCGCCGAACTCGGGCCGCAGAGTTGACGGCACCGCGATCGGACGCCAGTTGGGGCCGGTGAACCGCATGTCCGTCCCCACCATCCCGCGGCAGGGCGAGGAGGCCGATCCGCACGCAGCGCCGGGCGGGCGCGTCTGGACGCCGCCGCCCTCGCGCTGGCGGACGTGGGCGAGCGCCACCGCCGCGGTCGCCGCCTTCTTCGCGCTTGCCGTAGCGCTCTCCACCGGCCTCGGACTGGTGGACCTCGCGCACTGGGCCGGCGCGCAGAAGCGCGCGTTCTACGACATGATCACCCAGCTCCTCTCGATGGAGGGGAGCAACGCGCTCTCGGCGTCGGTCACGCTGCTCGGCGCGTGCCTCGCCTACGGCTTCATCCACGCAGCGGTTCCGGGCCACGGCAAGTTCCTGATCGCCGGCGCGGGGCTTGCGAGCCGGATGACGGCGCTGCGCCTCGTCGTCCTCTCCGGCCTCGCAAGCCTCGCGCAGGCCCTCACCGCCATCGTCCTCGTCTACGGCAGCTTCTCGGTTCTCGACATCACGGCGGGCTGGGCGCAGATGGCGACCGACGTCGTTCTCGTCCCGGCGAGCTACGTCGCGGTGATCGTCATCTCGCTTGTGCTGATCCGCCGGGCATGGCGCGGCATGAACGTCTGGTTCGAGCCCGCCGACGATCACCAGGCCATGACCACGACCATCACGACCACGATCATGACGGATGCGGCCACCGCCACGCGCCGACCCTTGCCGAGGCCGAGGCGATCCATTCGCTGCGCGATGCGCTGATGCTGATCATCGGCATCGGTCTCAGGCCTTGCACCGGCGCCGTCTTCGTTCTCGTCGCGGCCTGGCGCCTCAACCTGTTGTGGATCGGTGCGGCGTCGGCCGTCGCGATGGCAATAGGGACCGGGACCTTCATCAGCCTCGTCGCTGTCTCGGCGGTGAGTGCCCGCGGCGCCACGGTGCTCGCCAGCGGAGCGCGGTATGCCCGTTATGCAGTCCCGTTGATGCAACTTTTTGCGGGCGTCGCGATTTTCCTCATAGCAGCGGCTTTCCTTGCCGATCAGCTCCGGCTTTTCTGATCGTTACAATCTGTGCAGAAGCGACAGATAGCGGTTAACGCTGGGGCGAGAGGCGGGAACCGGCTCGTGCCAAGGACCGTTGATCTGACGAACACGGACGAACGATTTCGCGATTGTCGCCGGGAATCGGCTAGGTTAGACTATGCTGAAGCCTCAATCAACGAGGGGTTGTGTTCTTCGGGTCGATGTGTGAGAATAGAGCCTGAGACGGCGTCGTTATCCTGAGGTTTGCGATGACACAGAGCGAATTGAACCAACGCGTCGAGGAAAGAGCGCAGAAATTCGGCGCGACGGGCTTTTCGAAACGCGACCTTCTCTACGCTGCGGCCCTCCTCAATATTCCCGGCCGCTCCCAGATGACGCTCGACGAACTTTCGGCCAGCGTCACCACAGGCCTGCCAGAAAGGCGATCGACGATCAGATCCGCCCGGTGCTCGAGCCCATTGCCCGCGCATTCTTCAGCCCAATGGCGCCTGCGGACGACCACGCCCAGGCACGCTGAACGCCTCGACAGTCCAGACACAGAAAAAGCGCCGGCAGGTTCGATCCGCCGGCGCTTTTCTGTTGTGCCGCCCCGTTCAGCGGGCGAGAGGTCCCGTCAGTTGGCCGGCTCCATCAGCGACGGCATCACCGCGCCCGAAACGTTCGGCGTCACCTTCACGCTGTCCGAATGGATGATCGGCTGCACGTACTGGAGGAGCGGGATCACGTAGGCGTTCTCGGCGATCATCTTGTCGACGGCCTTCCAGCCCTCGATGCGCTTGGCCTCGTCAGCCTCGCCCCAGAGCGGGATGATGGCGTCGATCAGCTCCTGCCCGTCCCAGACCGAGTGCGGCGAAGGGCCGAACATCGCAAAGCCGGTGGAGGTCGCCGGGTCGCCGATGGCGTTGCCCCAGTTGTAGAACGCCGCCGGGGCGAGGGTGTCCGCCGCGCGCAGCTCGTAGTGCTTGGCGATCTCGTAGACCTCGATGTCCGCCTCGATGCCGATCCGCCGCCACGCGCCGACGATCGCCTGGATCATCTCGTAATCCTTCGGCTTGAAGCCGCGCGTCGTCTGGATCGTGAACTTCACCGGGTTCTCGGGGCCGTAGCCGGAGGCGGCGAGTAGCTCCTTGGCCTTCTCGACATCGTAGGGCGCCTCGATCGATGCGTCGTAGGCGTCGTACTCGGCGGTCTGCAGCGTCGAGATCGGGACGCCGTAGCCGGCGAGCAGGCGGTCGATCAGGAGATCCTTCGGGACCGACATCGCCGCGGCCTTGCGCACGTTCTCGTCCAGCATCGGCTCGACGTCGTTGAGGAAGATCATCGCGATGTCGGAGACGGGGGTGGTGATGCCGGAGAGGCCGTCCTTCTCCTTCAGCCGGTCATACTCCTCGTAGGGCATGTCGAACGCGACGTCGGACGCACCCGACTCCACTTCCGCCACGCGGGAGGTCGCGTCCGGCACGAACTTGATGACGACCGTCTCGTAGGCCGGCGCGCCGCCCCAGTAGTCGGGGTTGGCCTTCAGGCGGACGAAGGCGTTCTGCTGGAACTCGTCGACCATGTAGGGGCCGGAGCCGATCGGCTTCTCGGCGAAGCCCTCGGGGCCGACTTCCTCGTAGTAGTTCTTCGGCAGGACGTAGCCGGTGAGGAAGGCCATCCACTTGAAGAGGGTGGGCTCGTACTCGATCACGTCGGCGGTGATGACGTTGCCGTCGATCTGGAAAGTTGCCGACCTTCGACCAGACGAACTGGATCGGGTTGCCGGTCTCGGCGGTGCCGGCGCGCTCCAGCGACCAGACCACGTCTTCGGCGCGTCAGCGGGTCGCCATTGTGCCATTTCACGCCGTCGCGGACGACCATGCGGATCCGGGTGTTGTCGTCGGTCCAGCCCCACTCGGTGAGGATGCCGGGCTCGATGGTGAGGTCCGGCGCCTGGCCGATGAACTGGTCGAACACCGAGCGGTAGATGCCCTGGATGGTCGGGTTCACCGCCGAGGGGCCGACGGTCGGGTCCCAGGAGGGGAGCGACACGTTGTAGGCGATGGTGAGGGTGTCGTCGTCCTGCGCCGCGGCGGGCAGGGCCGGCCCGCCTGCGATTGCGGCGGCGAGGCCGAGGGTGAGCGCGCAAATGCCAAGCGCGCGCCGGGTCAAAGCCATGGTCGTCCTCCGTCCCGAGGCGGGCGACCCGCCCCGAATTTTGTTTCAGACTTCAAATTATGGAAATGCAACGACCGTGCCGTGTCAATCGGGACTTGCGCGTGAGTTGAAATGAACCCGGCGCTCTCAGAATGTCTGCGAAGTCGTCCCGCGGACAACTGCCCCTCGGAGAGGTCAGTTCGCGCCGCCCTGGCCGATGTCCTTCTTGATGCGGGTGAGCTCGGCGATGCGGCTCTTGTAGGCGGTTTCGAGGCACGCGTCGGCGGCGCCGCAGGCTGCGCGGGAGTCGAGGAAGGCTTCCTGGCCGTCGCGGGTCTCGCCGGAAACGCCCATCATCGCGTGGCTCATGATGTCGTCGTAGAGGGCGCTCATCTCGTCATCGAGGGCGGAGAGTTCGCCGCTGGCGCAGACGGCCTTCTCGTCGGGCGCGCTCGCCTTGGCGCAGTCGAAGCTCTGCGCTGCGGCGGGGAGGGTGAACGCTGCGGCAAGGACGAGCGCCAGAGCGGCGATGCGGACTGTCTCGGGCATCGGGGCCTCCTGTTATTGTTATCCCGCCCAGTCTAGACTTGTTGCGGCCCGCCGTCAGCGCCGCGTGATGCGCTTGGCGCCGAGGAAGCCTGAGCCCGCGCCGACACCGGCGCCCGGCCAGGTCGACGAGCCGATCATGTGGAGGCCCTTCACCGGGCTCGTGTGGTCCGCCATGCCGAGGGCAGGGCGGAAGAAGAAGTTCTGCCGGAGGTGATGGCTGCCGCCCAGCGAATCGCCGCCGACGAGGTTGGGGTTGGCGGCCTCCAGATCGTCCGGCGAATGGACGGTGCGCGCCAGACACCTTGGCGCCGAAGCCGGGCGCCTCGCGCTCGATGATCGCCATCACCCGGTCCGCCATCGCCTCCTTCACGCCTGCCCACGCGCCGGGCGCGATCTCGCCCTTCGCGTCGCCCGCGACCGTGGACGGCACGACGCGCACCTGGACCCAGAGGATGTGCTTGCCGTCCGGCGCGCGGGAGGGGTCGATCGCGGTCGGCTGGCCGACGACGATGCCGGGCTCGGCCGGCAGCCGGCCCTCCATCGCCTCGGCGTAGGTGGTGGAGAGGCCGGACATGGTCGGCGCGATGTGCACGTAGGCGAAGCGCTGCAGCGCTTCGCCGGCCCGCCAGTCCGGCAGCGTGTCGCAGGCGATGTGGATCATCATCGTGCCGGGGCCGTGTCGGAAGCCGGCAAGCGCCCGGTCGGTCTCAGCCTTGCCTGTGGACCCGCCGACGAGCCGCAGGAGCGCGGACGGGGTGACGGACGCGAGCACGGCCTCCTTCGCGGTCAGCATCTCGCCGCTCGCGAGCTCAACCCCGGTGGCGCGTCCGCCGCTCACCGCGATCCGGGTCGCCTCGGCGCCGGTGCGGACCTCGCCGCCGAGCGCTGCGAAGAGGCCTGCCATCGCCTTCGGCACCACGTCGGCGCCGCCCTTGCCGAGCGCCATGCCGAACGCCTGGTCCGCCATCGCCTCGAGATAGGGGAACATCGCGCCGCCCGAGGCATCGGGCGGAAAGTCGAGATGCATTCCCCATGGGGCGAGGAGGGCCTTCACCTCGGGAGAGGTGAAGTTGGCGTCGAGGAAATCGCGCGGGCTGGAGAGGAGGAGGCGGATCGCCTCGAACGTCCACGTCCGCCCCTTGGCGCGCATCGTCCGGTAGAAGAGGCCGGCGAGCGAGGAAAGCCGCATCGGCGCGCCGAGGATCGCGAAATAGTGCGCCGCGTCGCCGCCGAAGGCCGCCGTCATCTCGCGCCAGCGCGCGCCGTCCGCCGCGCTGAAGCGCGTCGATGCGCGAGGCGGTCGCCTCGGCATCTGTGGAGACGCCGAGCCAGCGGTCGCCGAAGGGGCTCGCGAAGCAGTCGGCCGCCGGAACGTAGGCGAGGCCGTGGGCGGCAAGGTCCGCGCCATACGCCTGTGCGAAGGGGGAGCCTGCAAACAGCGACAGGTTCATCGCGTAAAGGTCGTGGCGGAAGCCGGGGAGGGTGACTTCGTCCGTCGCGATCGCGCCGCCGAGGCGCTGGTTGCGCTCCACCAGCGCGACCGACATGCCGCTTTTGGCAAGGTGGATGGCGGCGGCGAGGCCATTGTGGCCGCCGCCGATCACGACGGCGTCGAAGCTGGTGCTCAAGGGGCGTCTCCTCATGCGAACGGCCCCATCAAGTGGAAAGCGGCCGGTGGATGCAAGTGCATGTATCGTGTCTCACCCGATTGCATCGGGTGCAAAGTCGGCAGTAACGTCGCCGCCGAAACGTGGAGGATGGCATGTCAGCACTCAATGAATTGGCCGAAGGACTGTTGTCGGGAAAAGTCGAGGTGGTGGACCTCGCGGCGCCGCTGGGGCCCGATACACCGCTCCTGAAGCTGCCGCCTGAACTCGCGGTCGACACGCCGAAGATCGAGATCCACAAGATCTCCGAGTATGACAACAACGGCCCGTTCTGGGCGTGGAACTGGCTGAAGATCGGCGAGCACTCCGGCACCCACTTCGACGCGCCGATCCACTGGATCACCGGCAAGGACTATGCCGACGGCTCGACCGACCGGCTGCCGGTGCAGAAGGTCGTCGCCCCGGTCTGCGTGATCGACTGCTCCGCCGAGACCGCCGCCGACCCCGACTTCCTCCTCACCGCCGACGGCGTGAAGGCTTGGGAGCAGGAGCACGGCGAGATCGAGGCCGGCTCCTGGGTGGTGATGCGCACCGACTGGCACAAGCGCAACGGCTCCGAGGCCGACTTCCTCAACGCCGACGAGACCGGCCCGCATTCGCCCGGCCCCTCGGTCGACTGCATCGAGCACATCGTCGCGCGCGGCGCCGTCGGTTGGGGCACCGAATGCATCGGCACCGACGCCGGGCAGGCGGGCGGGATGGAGCCTCCGTTCCCGGCGCACAACATCCTCCACAAGAACGAGCGCTACGGACTCGCGAGCCTGTGCAACCTCGACAAGCTGCCCCCCAAGGGCGCGATCCTGATCGTGGCGCCGCTCAAGATCGTGCACGGCACGGGAAGCCCCGTGCGCGCGCTGGCGCTCGTCGAGCGCTGATCGCACCGAACGGGCGGGACTGACCGGCCCGGCTTCGGCCGGGCCGCAACGGCCACCGGCCTCGCCTGGCCACGGCTTGTGAGAAGGAGACGGGCTTTGGCGCTTTACGATCACATCATCATCGGCTCGGGCATCAACGCGCTCGTCTGCGCGGCGATGCTCTCGCCCTCCAGGCGCGTGCTGGTGCTGGAGCGCGAGCCGGTGATCGGCGGCACCATGCGCACCGACACGCTGGCCGACGGCTTCCTCTGCGACACGATGGCCGCCACCTTCGTGCTCCTCCACGCCTCGCCCGCCTTCGGCGCACTCGAGAAGCCGCTCGCGCGAAACGGAGCGACGTTCTCGAAGACGGCAAGCCCGACCGGCGTCCTCACCTCCGACGGCCGCGCACTGGTGCTGACGACCGACCGCGCCGCCAACGCCGCCGCGTTCGACGCGCTCCACTCAGGCGACGGCGCCCGCTATCTCGCCGAGATGGGCGGGATCGACCGTGATGCACCGCTTCTCTTCGGCCTCTTCAACAACAAGCTCATCAGCCTCAAGGCGGCAAAGCTCTTCGCTGGGCAGGCCCGCCGGATGGGGCTCAAGGGCATGAAGAGCTTCTTCGGCGAGGCGCTCGCCACCAACCGGCGCCGGCTCGAGAAGACCTACGGGTCCGATCTGGTGCAGGCGCTGTTCGCGCCGTGGCCGCTCCATGCCGGCCTCGGACCGGAGCAGCCGTTCTCCGGCCAGATGGGGGCGGTGATCGCCTACGCGCTGGAGGCGATGGGGGCGCCCGTGGTCACCGGCGGCGCTGCGCGGGTGCCGGACGCGCTCAGGGCGATGATCGAGGGCGGGCGCGGCACCATCCGGACCGGCGCCGACGTCGACGCGATCCTGCCGGGGACGGACGGGCGCACCGTCGCGGGCGTGCGGCTCGCGGACGGCGAGGAGATCTCCTGCCCCTCGGTGATCTGCTCGGTGACGCCGACACAGCTCTACGGCCGCCTCCTGAAGGACTGGGACCTGCCGGCCGTCTACGGCGAGGAAACCGCCCGCTACCAGTACGGCAAGGGCAACATGCAGATCCACTACGCGCTCGACCGCCCGGTCGCCTGGGCCGACGCCGCGCTGAACGACGTGCAACTCCTCCACCTCACCGACGGTGTCGACGCCGTTTCAAAGGCCACCAACGAGGCCGAGCGCGGAATGCTGCCGGAGCGGCCGACCGTGTGCGTCGGCCAGCCCACGGCCGCCGACCCTTCGCGGGCGCCGGCGGGCAAGGCGGTCCTCTGGGTCCAGCTTCCCGAATGCCCGACCACCATCAAGGGCGACGCTGCCGGCACCATCGAAACGCCCGCGGACGGCACATGGACCGAAGCGGTGCGCGAGGCCTACGCCGACCGCGTCGAGGCGATGATCGAAGCGCACGTCCCGGGCTTCCGCGAGACCGTCGTCGCGCGCAAGGCGCTGTCGCCGGCGGACATTGCGGCGATGAACATCAATCTCGTCGGCGGCGATCCCTACGCCGGCTGGTGCGGAATCGACCAGTTCTTCGTCTTCCGCCCGATCCCGCGCCACACCAACTACAAGACCGCGGTGGACGGGGTCTACATGATCGGGGCCGCGACCCACCCGGGGCCCGGGCTCGGCGGCACGTCCGGCTTCCTGCTGGCGGCGGACCTCAAGTCGTGAGCGATGTCCACGACGAGCGCGCCGCAGACGGCGGCGCCCCTGCGCCTGCCGCAGAACCGTCGCTGGTCGAAGTCGGCCTCGACGCGTTCGCGCCCTACCTCCTCAACCGCATCTCGGCCCGCTACAACGCGGACATGGCGGCGAGCCTCAAGGAGCATGGCCTTACGACGCCGCAGATGCGGGCGCTCGCCGTCCTCAGCGTCCATCCGGACCTCACGGTCAACGAGCTCGCGGTCTACGCCGTCATGGAACAGTCGACCATGAGCCGCACGCTCGACGCCATGGAAGTCGCCGGCCTGGTGGAGCGGCGGCTCCGGCCGGAGGACGGGCGCGTGCGCGAAGTGTCGCTTACCGAGGCGGGCGCGGCGTCCTTCGCCGCCGCATGGCCGCTGATGCGCGAGCAGGAGGAGCGGATGCTGGCGGGCCTCAATCGCGCCGAACGCACGGCCTTCATGACGACCCTGCGTACGGTTCTGGGCAACATCCGCGTCCACCCGATCTGACGCCCGCGCTGTGTTGACGCGGTCCAGCGGGCCGGCGCCGGCGCCCCGCATGGGTGGCGCTAAAACCGGACCGGCCGCGGCAGCGATCGCGCGTCGAGGCCGATTTGCGCACAGGTGGGGCTCTTGCAACGCTTGGAACGCTGGTGAAGTGATAACGTTTATCGCGACCGGCCCGCACGATCCCGTGGAGCCGCGCTTTCACCAGACAACGAGAACATTTGCATGAGCGAAACTGACGCGACCCTCGGGACAACCGAAACCCGCGTTGCCGCCCCCCAGGTAATGCGCCGTTCCCTGATCCGCGAAGGGCGGCCCTTTCCCATCGGCGCGGCCTGGGATGGCGTCGGCGTCAACTTCGCGCTGTTTTCGGCCAATGCGACCAAGGTCGAGCTCTGCCTCTTCGACCTCGACGGCAAGACCGAGCTGGAGCGCATCCGCCTGCCGGAATACACCGACGAGGTGTTCCACGGCTACCTGCCCGAGGCGCGCCCCGGCACCACCTACGGCTACCGCGTCTACGGCGAGTACGCGCCCGAGGCCGGCCACCGCTTCAACCCCAACAAGCTGCTTCTCGACCCCTACGCCCGCCAGCTCATCGGCCGGCTGAAGTGGGACGATTCGCTGTTCGGCTACACCCTCGGCCACAAGGACGGCGACCTCTCGTTCGACGAGCGCGACAGCGCCGCCTTCATGCCCAAGTGCCGTGTGATCGACCCCGCCTTCACCTGGGGCGCCGAGCGCAAGCCGTTCGTGCCGTGGGACCAGACCATCATCTACGAGACGCACCTCAAGGGCTTCACCGAGCGCCACCCGGACGTGCCGGAAGAAATCCGCGGCACCTTCCAGGGCCTCGCCCACCACGCGACCGTCGCCTACCTCAAACGCCTCGGCATCAGCGCGGTCGAGCTCCTGCCGATCCAGGCGATCGTCGACGACGACTATCTCGTCCAGAAGGACCTCGTGAACTACTGGGGTTACAACACGATCGGCTTCTTCGCGCCGGACCCGCGCTATCTCGGCACGCCGTTCGTCAACGAATTCAAGGAGATGGTTGCGGCGCTCCACGGCTCGGGCATCGAGATCATCCTCGACGTCGTCTACAACCACACTCCCGAGGGCAACGAGCTTGGGCCGACGCTTTCCTTCAAGGGCATCGACAACGCGTCCTACTACCGGCTGATGCCGGACAACGCGCGCTACTACATCAACGACACCGGTACCGGGAACACGGTGAACCTGTCGCACCCGCGCGTCCTGCAGATGGTGACGGATTCGCTGCGCTACTGGGCCGACGAGATGCGCGTCGACGGCTTCCGGTTCGACCTTGCGACCATTCTCGCCCGCGAAACCTACGGGTTCGACGAGGGCGGCGGCTTCCTCGACAGCTGCCGGCAGGACCCCGTGCTCTCGTCGGTCAAGCTGATCGCAGAGCCGTGGGATATCGGGCCGGGCGGCTATCAGGTCGGCCAGTTCCCGCCGGGCTGGGCGGAGTGGAACGACAAGTTCCGCGACAACGTGCGCGAGTTCTGGAAGGGCGACGAGGGGATGGCCGCCGATCTGGCAAAGCGCCTGACGGGCTCGGGCGATCTGTTCGACAAGCGCGGCCGCAAGCCGTTCGCAAGCGTCAACTTCGTGACGGCGCACGACGGCTTCACGCTTAACGATCTCGTCTCCTACAACGAGAAGCACAACATGGCGAACGGCGAGGAGGGCCGCGACGGCCACTCGCACAACATCTCGTGGAACCACGGCGAAGAGGGGCCGACTGACGACCCCGAGATCAAGGCGCTGCGTGAGCGGCAGAAGCGCAACATCCTCGCGACGCTCCTGTTCTCGCAGGGAACGCCGATGCTACTCGCCGGCGACGAGATGGGCCGCACGCAGGACGGCAATAACAACGCCTACTGCCAGGACAACGAGATCGCGTGGCTGGACTGGGATGGCCGCAGCGAGGACGACCGCGCGCTGACCGCGTTCACCCGCAAGCTCATCGTCCTGCGGCGGACCTACCCGATGCTGCGGCGCAACCGCTTCCTGACCGGCCAGCACAACGCCGACCTCGACGTGAAGGACGTGACGTGGCTGGCGCCCGACAACTCCGAGATGTCGAGCGAGAACTGGGACGACCCCAACACGCGCTGCTTCGGGATGCTGCTCGATGGCCGTGCGCAGCCCTCCGGTATCGTCAAGCGGGGCGAGGATGCGACGCTGCTCCTGATCCTCAACTCATATCATGACGACGTCGGCTTCATCCTGCCCGAGGTCACCGGCGGGACGGACTGGCTCTGCCTCGTCGACACCACGCGGCCGGACCTCGAAGACCCCGAGACGCTGAAGTCTGGCGACACGTTCAACGTCACCGGGCGGTCTCTCATGCTCTTCGCGCTCGACACGGCGGGCCATGCCAAATCGCAGACCCGCAACGCGGAAAGCGGCCTCCACGACGTCGCCTGGGACCAGCAGTCCGGCGCCTGACGCACAGCGAGGGGCCGCCGCCTTGGAAGGGCGGCGAGCCCCGCCACGGCGGCGAGCCGGTGCGATAACGAAGAAGCCCCCGCCGGATCGGTCCGGCGGGGGCTTCTTTGCGTTTTCGTAGCCGGTGTTGCCGGACGGGACCGAGAGCAGGGGGGCCAAGTCGGCTGTTGAACGGACCCGAGCGAGGGATGGCTGGCGGGCTGCCAGTTTGCGCACCGCCGTATTTTCGGTCGCCGCATCGGGCTTTCGCGGACGGGGCGCGGCTGCCGTCACACCCTGCGCAGGACCTCGAGGAAGCGGTCTGTCTCGCGGCTGAGGTTGTCGTTGGCGGAGGCGACGGCTTCGGCCGACTGGCTGAGTTCGTGGGTGGCCTCCCGGTTGGCCTCCGAGAAGCTCTCCACCTCCTGGATGGTGGAGGTGGCGTTCTCGGCGCCCTCTGCGGCGATCTGGGCGTTGCGGCTGATCTCGCTGGTCGCGACCTGCTGTTGCTCGGCCGAGGCGGCGACGCTCACGAACACCTCGTTGATCTCCTCGATCACCTTCGAGACGTTAGTGATCCCCTCGGTGACGTTTGCGATCTGCTCCTGGATGGCGCTGGTCTGCTCGCTCACCTTCGCCGTCGCCTGTCCGGTCTGGACCGCGAGGTTCTTCACCTCCGTCGCGACCACCGCGAAGCCCTTGCCGGCCTCGCCGGCGCGGGCGGCCTCGATCGTTGCGTTCAGCGCGAGGAGGCTGACCTGGTTGGCGATCTCCGAGATGGTCTCCACCACGGTGGAGATGTTGCGGCTGGCGGCGCTTAGGGTTTCGGCGCGCATCGCGACGTCCTTTGCGACCGTGGCGGCCTCCGAACTGCGGCGGGAGGACTGGGTCATCTGCGCCGAGATCTCGCTGATGGAGGCTGAGAGCTGTTCGGCCGCAGAGGCAACGGTCTGGACGCTGCTGGAGGCCGAGAACACAGCCTCGGAGCCGAACTTGAGGTGGGTGCGCGTCTTCTCGACGCCCTCGCCGATATTGCCGATGCGGCCGCGCATGGCGCTGAACGTCTCGTTGATGTCGTGGACAGTGCGGCGTACGTCGTCCTCGATCTCGCCGAGGCGGGTCATCTCCGCGGTGACCACGCGCCAGGACAGGACGGTGCCGCTGTAGACGCCTTCGCGATCGAACAGGGGCGCGACGTAAAGGTCGAAATACTCAAGATCCTTGAAGTTGATGAGGCCGCGCCACGGAAGCTGTGTCGGGTCGCTGAGAATGCGGCGCTGGCGCTCGGGGTTCTCGTGGAACATGTCGATCGAGCGGCCGAGCATCTCCTCGGGTCCGCAGGGCAGATGCTCGCGCAGGCGGCTGAGAACCTCCTTCGCCGCATCATTCATGTAGCTGATGTTGAAGTTGTCTCTCGGATCCGCCAGCATCACTGGGAGGGACATGCCGTTGACCATCTTTGTCTGTGTGTCGATTGCTTCGAGCGCCGGGCGAAGCTTGGCGACGCTGTCCCAGATCTTGCCGAGTTCGTCCTTCGCGTTGTTGTCGGTGACGTCGAAGCGCGTCCTGAAATCTGCGAGCCTGTCGAGAACGTCCGTCAGCGTGCGGAGCGGCCGGGACAGGTTCTGGATCAGGAAGTAGCCGATGAGGGCAAGGACGAGGAACCCGGCGGCGAGTAGGGTGATCGACCAGTTCCGCGCCGAAGAGAGCCCGGCGGCGGTCGCCTCGGCGAGCGCTTCCTCACTCTCGATCAGCTGTGTTGCGAGCGCGTCGAGGTTCTGGATTGCGCTCGTCATCGCGCTGCCGGTCTCGTTGACGACGACGGTGTTGTATTCCGTGCTGACTTCGCCGAGCTGGCGGGCGGCATCCTGGTAGTTTTCGATGTCCTGCATGAAGGTCTGCGCCCCGCTGCGCCCTGTGAGGCGGGTGGCAAGACTGGCGAGGCGCTGCTTGAGCGCGTCGGCCTCGGCCAAGTGCGACAGGGCGTTATTGAGCTGCGCTGGACTGTTGGTGACGAGGAAGCGCTGGACGGAAAGGCGGGAGAGGAGGACCAGCGTCTCGACCGCATGGGCGACCTGCAGCGAGGAGAAGTCGTCGCTGGCGCTGGCGCCGCGGACGACGTCATCGAGCGTCTCGATCAGCCGGCTGCCGGTATTCTCCAGAGTCGCGATCAGGGTGCCCCGGCGTTCGTGGAGGGCGAGCATCCGTGCGATGTTCTCCTCGAAGCGGTCGAGCTCCTTGCCGACCGCGGCGAGGCGGGGCTGTGCGGCCTCGCTGGTGACGGCGCGTGCCACGTAGGTGCGCTCGCGCTGCATCTCGCGCAGCGACGCGGTGACGGCCTGAAGGCGGTCGTCGGATCCGGTGGACCGATATTCGAGAAGGTCGGCCCAGGCGTTCCCGAGCCGCTCCTCCAGCCGGACGATGTGGAGCGTCTCGTCGGCGGCATCCTTCAGGCCGAGGAAGTTGTCGGCGATGGTGCGAACGCGCAGGAAGCTGGAGCCGAGGCCGACCGCGAGAAGCAGGAAGACCACGAGGATGGAGACGACGATCTTGGTCGACGCGTCGATGTTGTTGATGACGCTTGGTCGGCGACCGAAGGTGGACACGGTGCTCATGCTGGCTCGGCTCCCGTTGAGGCTCGAACCTTGGTATCGGACGAGCCTTGCCCGAACCGTGCGCCGGCGTTGCGGAGCGCTGCGGTATGCCGACGCGCTTGGCGGGTGCCGCTAGAAGCGGGCCCAACCGCGGTTGGTGAGCTGTTCCTGCGGCTGGAACCGCGTCTTGTACGCCATCTTCTCGGACCCCTCGACCCAGTAGCCGAGATAGACGTAGGGGAGGCCCATGGCGGCGGCGCGGGCGACATGATCAAGGATCATGTAGGTGCCGAGCGAGTTGGCCGCCTCGTCGGGCTCGTAGAACGAATAGACCATGGACAGGCCATCGCTCAGGACGTCGGTCAGCGCGCAGCCGAGGAGGGGGCCGCGGCCGTGCGAATCGCCGGGGGCGCGATATTCGAACACGCGGGTGTCGACGTGGGTGTCCTCGACCATCATCGCATAGTCGAGCACGGTCATGTCGGCCATGCCGCCTTCGGCGTGGCGCGTGTCGAGGTAGGCGCGGAAGATCGCGTACTGCTCGGACGAGGGAAGCGCCGGGCGCTCGATCCGCTCCAGGTGCCCGTTGGTCTTCACCACCCGCTTCAGCGAGCGCGTCCACTCGAACTCGTTCACCACCACCCGGACCGAGATGCAGGCGCGGCAGCCGTCGCATGCCGGGCGGTAGGCGATGTTCTGGCTGCGGCGGAAACCGCCCTGGGTGAGGATGTCGTTAAGCCCCTCGGCGCGTTCGCCGACGAGGTGGGTGAACACCTTCCGCTCCAGCCGGCCCGGCAGGTAGGGGCACTGCGAGGGCGAGGTGAGGTAGAACTGCGGATGCTCGCTCAGCCTGCGGACGGTGACCTGGCGCCGCCGGCGGGGCGGCTTGTCGAGGCTGACGGCCGCGGTCTCGGGCGCGTCTGTCCGGCAGCCGCGGTCGACGGCCGGGCTCTCGTGCGCATCATCGTCGAAGCGGCCATGGGATTTCATCATCCGTTCCGCCCCGCCCCTTCGCTGTCCCGACCTGCGATTACCGAAGTCACATCAAATACCGTACCACCATGGCGCCACAAGAGAGAACGTGCCCCACAGTAACAAAACCAGTGGCCCGCCGGCGACCATAAAGTCGCGGTACCTGTAATGACCGGGGCCCATGACCAGAAGGTTGGTCTGGTAGGCGACCGGCGTCGCGAACGAGGCGTTGGCGGCGAGGATCACCGTGACCACGAAGGGTTCCGCCGGCAGGCCGAGCCGGTTGGCGACGCCGATGGCGATCGGCGTGAACAGCACCGCCGCGGCGTTGTTGGTGAGGACGTTGGTGGTGAGCGCGATGATGATGAAGAGCGCCGACATCACCACCGCCGGCGGCGCGTCGGCCAGCGCCGTGAGGAGGGAGGTCGCGAGGATCTCCGCCCCGCCGGTCGCCTGCAGCGCGGTCGCCGAGGCAATTGCGGACGCGATCAGCATCACGATCCGTCCGTCGATCACGCGCGCGGCCTGGCGCGTGTTGAGGCAGCGCGTCGCAAGCATCGCGAAGGCGCCGAGAAGCGCCGCGACCACGATCGGCATCAGACCCGTCGCGGCGACCGTGACCACCGATGCGAAGATCGCGAGCGCGATCGGTGCGCGCTGGCGGGCCGGGATGTCCACCGCGCTCCAGTCGATGAGGAGGATGTCGCGGTTGCCGCGCAGCTCCTCGATTCCGCGGCGGGGGCCTGCGAACAGGAGAACGTCGCCGGCTTCCATGCGGATGTCCGCCAGCGGCATCCGCGGCATGCGCGAGCGGCGCTCGATGGCGAGGACGACGCACCCCGTCTCGCCGCGCAGGCCCGACTGGGAGATCGTCCGCCCGATGAGGCGCGAACCCGGCGCCACCAGCGCTTCGGCGAGCGTGACGACGCCCGGCGGGCGGTCATCCTCCGAATCGCGCAGGACGCTGGTCTGGCCGGCGAGGGCACGTTCCAGCGCGCCGCGGGTGGCGGCGACGATGACGACATCGCCGGGCCGCAGCTTCACGTTTTCGAACGGCGGCAGGAACGGCCGTTCGCCGCGCTGGACGAGGCGCACCGTCATGTCGCGCAGCTGGGGGAACATGCCGGCGTTGGCCGTCGCGCCGACCAGCGGGTGGCCCGCGCGGATCGGGATCTCGGCGATGAACTGCTTGCCCGCCGCGGACTGCATCGCCTCGGCCATCGATTCCCGCTTGCGCAGGAGGAACGGCACCACGCCGAGGACGTAGACGATGCCGACGCCGGCGATGATCACCGCAAGCGGGGTGAACGAGAAGAACGAAAGGTCCACGGCGCCGGACTGGCGGGCGACGTTGGCGGCGAGGAGGTTGGTGGACGAGCCGATCAGCGTCGTCATGCCGCCCAGGATCGTGACGAAGGACAGTGGCATCATCACCCGTGCCGACGGGGTCTTCATCGCGTGGGCGAGGGACGCGATGATCGGGATGAACATCACCACCACCGGGGTGTTGTTGAGGAAGGCCGAGAGCGTCGCGATGATCAGGAACGTCCCGATCAGGCCGGCGGCGCCGAGCTTCTTGTTGAGGCGGACGAGATGGTGCGCCGGGCGTTCGAGCGCATCGGTGTGGAAGAGGCCCTGCCCGACCACGAGGAGCGCAAGGACGGTGATCAGGCCGGGGTTGGAGAAGCCTTCGAGGATGGCGCCGGCGCTGAGCGTTCCCTCGCGGGTCGGCAGGCCGAACGCCACGAAGACCAGGAGGTAGGACGCGATGACACCGAGGCTGATCGCTTCGATCGAGTAGCGCTCGGTGGCGTAAAGGACGGTGGAGATGACGATGATGACGAGCGTCGCCGTCATCGCGAGGTCGGTCTCCATCAATGGCTGGCTCTGACCATGGGCGCTGTTCCCTCTGTTCGGCGGCGTCTAATGCCGAAGCTCGGCCCCCCTGTCAAAGGATCGCCACAATCGGGCCGGCCATCAGAAGCCGCCGTCGACGTGATCGGTGAGGCGGGCGGCGAGGCCCGTCGCCCGCACCGCCTCCACCACGCGGGTGGTGTGGCTGTCGTCGCGCGTCTCGATGACGAGGCGAATCGACGTCTCGCGGGCGAGGTGCGTGAGGTCGAGCCGGTTGTGCGAAACGTCGAGGATGTTGCCGCCCGCTGAGCCGATGGCTGTCGTAGAGTCGGGCGAGGAGGCCGGGCTCGTCGGCATAGTTGGCCTCCAGCGAGATGATGCGGCCCTGCCGCGCCAGTTCGCGTACCATGATCGAGGCGAGAATGCGCGGGTCGATGTTTCCGCCGCAGAGGACGAGGCCGACATTGCGGCCGGCAAAGAACTCAGGCTCGGCGAGCATCGCCGCGAGGCCAGCGGCGCCTGCGCCCTCCGCCATCGTCTTCTGCAGCGTGATGTAGGCGTTGACGGCGCGCTCCAGGTGCGGCTCGTCCACCAGCACGATCCGCTCCACCCGCTCGGCGATGACGGGGAGGGTGCGGGCGCCGACCTTCTTGACCGCGATGCCTTCCGCGATGGTCGACCCGCCGCACTGGCCGTCGCGGCCTTCCAGCGCCGCGGTGGCGGAGGGGTAGAGCGCGGCCTCGACGCCGATCATCCTGACGCCGGGCTTAATGCCCTGCGCGGCGATGGCGGTGCCTGCGATCAGCCCGCCACCGCCGATGGGGACTACGATCATGTCGAGGTCCGGCGCGGCGGCCATCATCTCGAGGCCGACGGTGCCCTGGCCGCGGATGATGTCGTCGTCGTCGTAGGGGTGGATGAGGGTAAGGCCGTCCCGCTCCACGAGCTCGGCACAGTGGACCGCGGATTCGGCGATGGTCTCGCCTGCCAGCACGACCCTTGCGCCGTGCGCCTCGGTGGCGGCGATCTTCACCATCGGCGTGCGCTCCGGCATCACGATGGTGGCTTTGATGCCGAGCCGCGTCGCGTGATAGGCGACCGCCTGCGCGTGGTTGCCGGCCGACATCGCCGCGACCCCGCCGGCGCGTTCGGCGTCGCTCAGCGAGGAGAGCTTGATGAAGGCGCCGCGCTCCTTGAAGGAGCCGACCGCCTGCATGTTCTCGTACTTCACCCAGACGTTGGCGCCGGTCAGCGCCGAGAGGCGCGGGGCGGGCAGGCACGGCGTCTTGATGATGACGCCGTCCAGCATCCGGGCGGCGTCCTCGATCCCGGCCAGCGTCACTGCCGGGGCGCTCAT
Organism: uncultured Alphaproteobacteria bacterium; assembly: GCA_963704595.1. Lineage (GTDB taxonomy): Bacteria > Pseudomonadota > Alphaproteobacteria > Rhizobiales > Amorphaceae > Acuticoccus. The sequence goes on along the minus strand of OY969922.1, from coordinate 2,955,413 downwards.
CTGCACCCGGTCAACCCGCGGCGAGACGGCGCGCGGCGCGCGGCGCGTGGTAGGTGAGGATGCCGTCGGCCCCGGCGCGCTTGAAGGCGGTGAGGCTCTCCATCATCGCCTTCTCGCCGTCGATCCAGCCGTTGGCGGCGGCGGCCTCGATCATCGAGTATTCCCCCGACACCATGTAGGCGAAGGTCGGCGCGCCGAGCCGTTCCTTGATGCGCCAGACGATGTCGAGATAGGGCATTCCGGGCTTCACCATGATCATGTCGGCCGCCTCGGCAAGGTCGATCTCCGCCTCGCGCAGCGCCTCGAGGCCGTTGGCGGGGTCCATCTGGTAGGTCCGCTTGTCCCCCCTGAGCGCGCCCGACGCGCCGACCGCATCGCGGAACGGGCCGTAGAAGGCGCTGGCGTACTTGGCCGCGTAGGCCATGATCTGGACGTGCTCGTAGCCCTCCCGGTCGAGCGCCTTGCGGATGGCGGCGATGCGCCCGTCCATCATGTCCGACGGGGCGATGATATCGCAGCCCGCCGCCGCCTGGTTGATCGACTGGCCGATGAGCTGGGCGATGGTGGCGTCGTTGAGGATCTCGTCGCCGGCCATCACGCCGTCGTGCCCGTGGCTGGTGTAGGGGTCGAGCGCGACGTCGGTCATGATGCCGAGGCCGGGGGCCTTCGCCGAAATCTCGCGGCAGGCGCGGCAGACGAGGTTTTCGGGGTTGAGCGCCTCGGAGCCCATCTCGTCGCGCTTGTCAGGCCCCGAGTAGGGGAACAGCGCGACCACCGGGATGCCGAGCGCCTGAGCCTCCTCGGCGGCGGCGCCCGCTTCGTCGACGGAGTGGCGCACGACGCCGGGCATGGAAGGCACCGGCTCGCGTACGCCAGAACCTTCGGTGATGAAGATCGGCCAGATGAGGTCGTCCACCGTCAGCGTGTTCTCGCGCACCAGCCTGCGCGACCAGTCGGTCCTCCTGAGACGGCGCATCCGGCGCCCTTTCAGGATTTCGATCATGTCGGGTGCGAACTGCCGGCGGGCTTCGAGGTCCATGATGCACGTCCCAAGGGTTTTTCTGACGTTAGAATAGTTCGAGCCATCTCGTCCATGCGGGGCCCCGAGGGCAAGGGGTGGCCGGGAGTTGACGGGGCGGGCCGTGCGATGGAACGTCCCGCCAGCGGAGAAGCGCCATGGAATTCGAGTTCACCGAAGAGCAGCAGGCCATCAGGGACGATGGCCGCCGAATTTGCCGCCGAGAAGATCGCCCCCTTCGCCGCCGACTGGGACCGGGACTACACCTTCCCCGTCGACGTCCTGCGCGAGGCGGCTGCGCTGGGCTTCGCGACGATGTTCGTCAGCGAGGCGCACGGCGGCTCGGGCCTCACCCGGCTCGACGGCGCCATCGTGTTCGAGGAGCTGTCGCGGGCCTGCCCGTCCACGGCGGCCTACATCTCGATCCACAACATGGTGGCGGGGATGATCGAGCGCTTCGGCAGCGCCGAGCAGCACGCCGCGCACCTTCCGGCGCTCGGGACCATGGAGCGCCTCGCCGCCTACTGTCTCACCGAGCCGGGCTCGGGGTCGGACGCCGCCTCGCTCTCCACCCGTGCGCGGCGCGACGGCGACGATTACGTCATCGACGGCGCCAAGGCGTTCATCTCCGGCGGCGGCCGGGCGGATCTTTACGTGGTGATGGCGCGCACCGGCGGCGAGGGCGCGGGCGGCATCTCGGCGATCCTCGTCGAGGCGGGCACGAAGGGGCTGTCGTTCGGCGCCAACGAGGAGAAGATGGGCTGGCACTCCCAGCCCACCGCCGCCGTGATGTTCGACGGCTGCCGCGTTCCGGCCGCCAACCGGCTCGGCGCGGAGGGCGAGGGGTTCAGGATCGCCATGGCCGGGCTCGACGGCGGGCGCATCAACATCGGCGCCTGCTCGCTGGGCGCCGCGGCGGCGGCGATCGACCACGCCGCGCGCTACGCCGGCGAGCGGCGGCAGTTCGGCCGCCCGATCGCGGACTTCCAGGCGACGCAGTTCAAGCTCGCCGACATGACGACCCAGCTTGAAGCGGCGCGGCTTCTCCTGCACAAGGCGGCGATGGCCGTGGAGCGGCGCGCGCCGGATGCCACCCCGCTCGCCGCCATGGCCAAGCGCCTCGCCACCGATACCGGGTTCGACGTGGTCAACACCGCGCTCCAGATCCACGGCGGCTACGGCTACCTGCGCGACTATCCGCTGGAACGGCTCCTGCGCGACGTCCGCGTCCACCAGATTCTGGAAGGCACCAACGAGATCATGCGCGTCATCATCGCCCGCCACATCCTCAGAGCCTCCAACCAGTGAGCGACATCCGTTTCGAGACCGTCGGCCGCGCGGGCCTCATCGTCCTGTCGCGGCCCAAGGCACTCAACGCGCTGTCGGAGGCGATGGTCGCCGAGATGAGCGAGGCGCTGGGTGAGTGGGCAAGGGACGACCGCATCCACCGCGTCGTGATCCGCGGCGAGGGCAAGGCGTTCTGCGCCGGCGGCGACGTGCGCGACGTCTACCACCGCCGCGCGGGCGCGCTCGACTTCTTTGCCACCGAATATCAGATGAACGCGCGGGTGAAGCAGTTCCCGAAACCCTACGTGGCGCTGATCGACGGCATCTGCATGGGCGGCGGCGTCGGCGTTTCGATGCACGGCTCGCACCGCGTCGCGTCGGAGAAGATCGTGTTCGCCATGCCCGAGGTCGGCATCGGCCTCTTCCCGGACGTCGGGTCGAGCCACATCCTGTCCGACCTCGAAGGCGAGGCGGGGATGTACCTTGCGCTCACCGGGGCGCGGCTGGGGCGTGACGATGCGGCGGCCCTCGGCCTCGTCACCCACCCGACCGATTCGGACCGGCTGGAGGACGCGCTCGACCGCACCGCCCACGCCCGCGACCTCGACAAGGCGCTCGACGAACTCTCCGAGAAGACGGCGCCGCGCAATGCGCGCGAGGCCGCCGTCATCGACGAGTGCTTCGCTGGGGACAGCGTGTCGGCGATTCTCGATGCGCTGGACGACGCCGCCAACGGCAAGGCCGCCACCGAGAACGCATTCTCGGCGGACGACAGGGCGTTCGCGAAGTCGGTCGCTGAAACCATCCGCACCAAGTCGCCCACCAGCCTTGCGGTGACATTCGAGGAGATGCGCCGTGCCGAGGGCATCACGTTCGAGGACGCGATCCGCAACGAGTTCCGCATCCTGTCGCGGATCATCGACGGCCATGACCTCTACGAGGGCATCCGTGCGGTGCTGATCGACAAGGATCACGCGCCGAAATGGTCGCCCGCGACTTTGGATGGCGTCGACCGCGAGTACGTCGAAGCGCACTTCGAGGAGCCCGGCCACGGCGATCTCGACCTTCCCGCGCCGAAGAAGGCGCCCGCGCGATGACCGCCGAGGAAAAGCCGCCGACCTCCGGCCCGGCGGCCGAGCCGCCCGCCGTCCAGGGGCCGCCCCAGCAACCGGCTGCGAAGGAAGATGCCGGGCCGGAACCGCAGGGTGCGCCTGACAGCGGGCCGGGCGTCGAGAAGCCGGTGATCGCCGAGCCCGAGGTCGCCGGACCGCAGCCGCCGCGCAAGATCCCGCAGAAGGGCCCCGCCGCATCCGCCAAGACGGCGGTGGACCCGAAGGACGCGCCGCGCGCCGACCGGGCACGGTTCGAGAGCGCGACCAGCCGGATCGCAAAGCTGCGCAAATCCCTGTCCGGCACTTCCGAGCCCGGCGATGGCGCCTCGGAGCCAGATGCCGGTCCCCCAGCGCCGCCTGCCGCCAAAGCCCCGCCTCAGCCGCCCGAGAAGGCTGCCGCAAAGCCGCCAGCCCAAGGCGGCCAGGCGCCGGCCGCTGCGGCCCCTGCAAGCGGCGCGGCAAAGGCAGCCCCGTCGAACGCGGTGGTTCCGGTCAAGCCCGGTCCGCCGCCTGCGAGAGAGGCTGCAAAGCCTCCCGCAGCGGCGCCCGCCCGGCCGCCGGCGCAGAGGCCTGCGGCGGCGCAGTTGCCCGCGCCCGCCACACCCCCGGCGGCTCCGCCCGCGCGGCGGCAGGCGGCAGAGGCCCGCCCCGCGCTGCCTGCGCCACAGCCTGCTCCGCGTGCGCAGGGAAAGGCCGCCTCGCGCTGGGCGATGACGCGGCCAAAGGGTCGGATGTCGTCCTCCCGCGCCGCCATCCTGTCGATGACCTCGCAGGAGGCACCGCTCGAGACGGCGGAGGAGGGCGAGCGGGATATCGTGTGGTTCGCGCAGGCCAGCCTGATGCGGCTGATCGGCGTCGCCTGGCTCGCGGTGACCGTGCTGATCTGGGGCCGCCTCATCGGCTACCTCGACGCTGACCTCACCATCGCCTGGCATGCCCCGGAAGGGCCGTGGATGGCGGTTATGGTGTCGGCGATAATGGCGCCGGTCGTCTCCGTCGGCCTCTGGCTCGCCGCGAGCTGGGGGATCGTCGTCTGGCTCGCCGCGACCGGACTCGGCATCTACGCCCTCATCGTGGCGCCGGTCGGCACCGTTCCGCTCGGCTGGCCGGGGATTGCCGCCAACATCGTCGGGCTCGTGGTGGTGTGCGCTCTCGCTGGCCTGCGCGCCTGGCGCGACCGCGACCTCGACGACTAGGCGTCCGCCGCCCTCACCGCGGCCATGAAGGCCGCGACGCGGCTTTCGCTCAAGGCCCAGTCCGGACCGCGCAGGCCTGAGCACAGGTCGAGCCCGTAGGGGCGGACCGTCTCGATCGCCTCGCGCGCATTGTCGGGGCCGAGGCCGCCTGCGAGAAAGACCGGGCGCGGCGCCGCGCGGACGATGGCGGCGCTGATCGCCCAGTCGTGCCGTCGGCCAGTGCCGCCGAGTTCGTCCGCGCCGAGGCGGCCGGAATCGAGGAGGAACGCGTGCGGGCGTTCGCCATATTCCGCGATCACGCCGTGGGCGTCCTCCCCCTCCACGTGGACCACCTGCAGGCGGCGCAGCCACGGTGCGTCGGCGGCGAGCCGGTCGTGGACCGACGGGTCGACGTGGCGGACGATCTGCACCGTCGTCACGCCGCAGCGGCGGACGTGGGCGATGATGCTTTCGGCGGTCTGCTCGGAAGTGAGGAGAATCGGCGCGACAGGCGGTGGCACCGTGGCCGCGATGGCGGCGACCCGGTCGTCGGCGAGGATGCCGGGGCCGGTCGGCATGGCACCGACGAGGCCGACGGCGTCCGCGCCCGCCGTGACGGCGAGCGCCGCTTCCTCTGCCGAGGCGATGCAGCAGATCTTTACTCGCGTGCGGCTCATCTGCGGATCGCTCCGGAAGGGCGGGGCCGCAAGCGTCCCCGCGTCAGGCGTCAGGCCCGCTTCAGGAAGCGCCAGACCAGCGGCAGGATCGCGCCGGCGAGGGCGATCTTGAAGACGCCGCTCAGCAGGAACGGGGTGACGCCGAGCGCCATCACGTCCTTGTCGAAGCCGATCACCGCGCCGAGCCAGATGGCACCGAAGGCGAGGATGATCGCCGTGCCCAGCGTCATCGCGGCGAGGGTGGTGAGGACGTTGCGGTCCCACCGGCGCTCGGCGAGGAAGCCCGTCACCATGGCGGCGACGACGAAGCCGACGAGATAGCCGCCCGTCGGGCCGGCCATGTAGGCAAGGCCGATGCCGCGCTCGGGCGTGCCGGAGAACACCGGAAGCCCGGCCGCACCCTCTGCGAGGTAGAGGAGGACGGTCGCGGCGCCGAGGCGCCAGCCGAACGCCATGCCGATCACCAGCACCGCGAAGGTCTGCATCGTCATCGGCACGGGATAGAACGGGACGTGGATCTTGGCGGAAATCCAGAGCGCCAGCGAGCCGAGGACGGCAAGCGTGACGTTGCGGATGAGACCCTGCGACCAGATGCGGTCGGCAAGGAGAGTCTGACTGGCGTTCATCATCGGTCCTCAAATTGGGGGCGCGCCGGGGTGGGCCGCCCTCGGGCGGCGTCTTCGCGATTGACGCGCGTCAATATCCTCTGGCGCAAATCCGGGGGCCGTTACAAGTCCCCGCCGGTGCATGGCCGGGATTAGCCGGCTCAGTCGTCGCGGCGGCGGCAGTAGAGCTCCAGCCTGTGGCGCACCACGTCGTAGCCGAGTTCGGCGGCGATCTCGGCCTGCAGGCGCTCGATCTTGTCGGAGCGGAATTCCACGACGTCTCCGGTGTCGACGTCGATGATGTGGTCGTGGTGGTCCGCCTCCGCCGTCTCGAAGCGGGACGGCGTCCCCTCGAAGGTGTGGCGGTGGACGATGCCCTGCTCCTCCAGCGCTGCCAGCGTGCGGTAGATGGTGGCGAGCGAAACCGACTCGTCGATCTCCCGCGCGCGCCGGTGAAGCTCCGTCGCGTCCGGATGATCCTCCGATTCGGCGAGGACACGCAGGATCGCGGCCCGCTGGCGTGTGATCCGCACGCCTTCGGCCCGCAGCGCGTCTTCCAGTTTCTGCGCGGCTTCGACCTGATCGTTCATGGGGATGATTTAGGCGGGATCGACGGGAAAAGGAATTGCCGTCCTGCATCCTCGCGCCTTCGTCCGGCATGGCCCGGCGCGGGGGACGGGCAAGGAACTGTCACAAACCCATCATCGGCGTTGTTTAGGTTCCCCGAAAATTCGTGAGGGGACCTATGAAAATCAATCACTTGGCGCTGATGGCAGCGCTTCTTGCCAGCACGGCGATCACCTCCGGCGCCAATGCCGAGGCGTTCAACCGCGTCGCATCGTTCGCCGTCGTGCAGAATCTGCCCGACGAGGCGGACTCGGCGACCGAGACCTCACCCGAGATCATCGACGCCACCGAAGACGGGATGACGCTCGTCTATTCGAACTCGCCGCTGGGCGCGATCGGGATGATCGACATCTCCGATCCCGCGAGCCCCAAGCCGCTGGGCTCCGTTTCAATGGATGGCGAGCCCACTTCGCTGATCGTTTCCGGCGGCAACGCCTACGTCGCGGTCAACACCAGCCAGAGCTACACCGAGCCCTCAGGCATCCTGAAGATCGTCGACCTCGCCACCCGCACCGTCAGCGAAAGCTGCGACCTCGGCGGTCAGCCCGATTCGGCGGCCATCGCCAGCGACGGCAGCTTCCTCGCCATCGCGATCGAGAACGAACGCGACGAAGAGCTGAACGACGGCGCGATCCCGCAGCTCCCCGGCGGTTCGGTCGCGATCATCCCGCTCGGCGAAGACGGTCCCGACTGCGCCGCGCTGGTTCAGGCCGACGTCACCGGCCTTGCCGAGATCGCGCCGGAAGACCCCGAGCCGGAGTTCGTGGACATCAACGCCGCCGGCGAGATCGTCGTCAGTCTGCAGGAGAACAACCACATCGCCGTGCTCGACCGCACCGGCAAGGTTCTGAGCCACTTTTCGGCGGGCGCGGTCTCGCTCGACCATGTCGACACCGAGGAAGAGGGCGCGATCACCTTCGCCGGCAGCCTCGCCGACGTGAAGCGCGAGCCCGACGCGGTGAAGTGGCTCGGCGACGACACGTTCGTCATCGCCAACGAGGGCGACTACCAGGGCGGCTCGCGCGGCTTCACCGTCTTCAACAAGGACGGCACCGAGGTGTTCGATTCGGGGCTGTCGTTCGAGTACGCGGTCGCGGCGGCCGGGCACTACCCGGAGAAGCGCTCCGGCAACAAGGGCGTGGAGCCCGAGGGCCTCGCGGTCGGCACCTTCGGCGACACGCAGTATGCCTTCGTCCTGTCCGAGCGCGGCTCGATGGTCGGCGTCTACGAGATTGCGGACGGCGTGCCGGCGCTGAAGCAGCTTCTGCCGTCCGGCATTGCGCCCGAGGGGGCGGTGACCATCCCGTCCCGCGGCCTCTTCGTCACCGCCAACGAGGCGGACCTCGGCGAGGACGGCGGCCCCCGCGCCCACGTGATGATCTACGCGCTTCAGGATGCCGAGCCGGCCTATCCGACCATCGCGTCCGCCACCAACGGCGAGGAGCCGCCGATCGCGTGGGGCGCGCTCTCCGGCCTTGCCGCCGACGAGACCGAGCCGTCGAAGCTCTACGCGGTGACGGACTCCTTCTTCGCCATGAACCCGCAGATCCTCACCATCGACGCATCGCAGACGCCTGCCGCGATCGTGTCGGCGATGACCGTCACCCGTGACGGCGCTCCCGCCGAAAAGCTCGACCTCGAGGGCATCACCCCCGACGGCGAGGGCGGCTACTGGCTCGCCTCCGAAGGGCGGACCGACAAGGAGATCCCGCACGCGCTACTCCATGTGGACGGCAACGGCGCGATCACCGAGGAGGTGGCGTTCCCCGAGGCGCTGCTCGCGAACGAGATCCGCTTCGGCGCCGAGGGCGTGACGATGGTCGGCGACACGCTGTGGATCGCCATGCAGCGCGAGTGGAAGGACGACGCCGAAGGCTTCGTGAAGCTCGTCAGCTACAACCCCGCAACGAACGCTTGGGGTGCTGTCCACTATCCGCTGGAGAAGCCTGAGGCCGGCTGGATGGGCCTTTCGGAGATCACCGCCGATGGCGAGCGCGTGCTCATCGTGGAACGCGACAACCAGATCGGCGCAAACGTGAAGGTGAAGCGCCTCTACAGTGTGCCCGTCGCCGAGCTGAAGCCGGCGGAACTCGGCACGGAGCTCCCGGTGGTCACCAAGACCCTGGTGCGTGACTTCCTGCCCGACCTTGCAGCACACAACGGCTACGTCGTCGACAAGCTCGAGGGTTTTGCGATCGACGCTTCCGGCAAGGCTTTCGCCGTGACCGACAACGACGGCACCGACAATTCCTCGGGAGAAACCTATTTCTGGTCTTTCGACGCGAAGTAGATCGCACCGCACGGGCGGCTGCCTGCTGGCGGCCGCCTTGCAATTGAACGCGTGCCATGGACATGATCGGTCCATGGCACGCTTTTCACCTTGGATGATCGGCGTATTCATCGGCGCCGCTGCAGGCTCCGCCGCACTGGCGGACGAGGCGCGCGGGCTTGCACCGTTCGTGCCGCCGCCCGCCAAGGACGGCTACGCATACCCCGACTGCTACTGCACCGGGAGCCGCGGCGAGAGGGTGGAGATGGGCGAGCGCGCCTGCCTCACCGTCGCGGGACGCGACCGGCTTGCCCTCTGCGCAATGTCCCAGAATAACCCCGTCTGGCGGATCGAGCGCGAAGGCTGCCCGCTGTCCTGAGCGTCAGCCGAAGCCCGTGATGGCGCGCCAGACCTTGCGTACCCGGTCGAGCGGCGTCGGCTCGCGCTCCTCGAACTCCATCAGCGTGTTCTCGGCGTTGGCGATGAAGGCGTCGAGCGCGGTCTCGATCCGGGCAAGCTCATCCGGCTCGAAGGTGGCGAGCATTTCGGGCGCGACGGCCTCGTCCGGCGAGATGTCGTAGGCCGCGATGTCGATGCCGAACTCGCGGCTCAGCCACTCGGCATCCGCCTTCGAGGCTTCCGCGACTTTTTCCATCACGTTGGCGGTGAGGCGATAGGGCGGGCCGGCAATCTCGGCGAAAACCGGGAGGAGGAGGCGCATCGGCGTGTCGTGCCGCTGGAAGCTCACGCGGAACCCGTCGTGGAAGCGGTGCATCACCGGATCGTCGAACCGCTCTGCCAGCGAGGGCGGAAGGTCCGCCGTGAGCGCGTGGTCGCGGATGCAGGCGTTGAAGGCGGAGAGGGCTTTTGCGGCCGTCAGGCTCATCGCGGCATTGCGGCGCTCGGTGCGGCTGCCTGCGACCGGCGCGGGGTCCAGCCCCATCAGGGAGACGACGGTCTGGAAGACGTCGCCGTTCACCAGCGTCGAGGGGTGGTAGGGCGCAAGGTGCATCCGCTCCGTGCCGAAGTGGGCGAGCATCTTGCCGAAACGTTGCTCATAGTTCGGCAGCGGCAGCTTCTCCTCGAAGCGGCCGAGCGGAACGCCGCCCTTCAGCCGCTGCTGGCTGGCGCTGCGGGCGAAGGAGAGCGGCGGGCGCAGGAGCGCGACGATCTCCACCGGCGCAAAGCGCGGCGCGGCGGCAGCCTCCAGCCGGTCGAGCCCCGCCGGCGACAGGTTCACCGCCGTCTCGGAGGAAAGGAGCACGTGCTGGCGCTTCTTGGCGGCGCGCTGGAGGAAGGCGTCGAACGCGCGGGCAAGGTCGTCGGGCGCGTAGCCGCGCGGGCGGTGGCTTGCATCCTCGCGCGCATTCTTCGGATCGTCCATGAACAGCGAGATCGTGCCGAACTTGTGATTCTGGTAGAAGGCGCGCGGGTAGGCGAGGCCGAGCCGCTTCAGGACGCGCGGGTGCCTGCGGCAATAGTCCTGCACCGCGCTCGACCCGGTCTTGTGCATCCCCGCGTGGACGACGAATTTCGGCCGCCCGTCACGCGCGCTCATCGCCGCGCCGCCGATCCGCGCCGAACGTCAGGCCGCATTGCGCTGTCCGGGCGCTTCGCGCAGGAGCGCACGGACCGCGTTCTGCACGATCTGGATGCCGACGTTGCCGCCGAGCGACATGATGCTCTCGGGGTGGAACTGGACCGCGAGCATCGGTCTGTCGCGGTGCTCGATCGCCATCACCGCCCCGTCCGCGCTTTCGGCGACCACCTTGAGGCTGGCGGGAAGATGCGCGCGGTCGGCGACCAGGGAGTGGTAGCGGCCGACGACCACCTCGCCCTCGATCCCCTCGAACAGCGCGCCGCCGCCCGACAGCGCGATCGCCGAGGGCTTGCCGTGCATCGGCACGTCGAGCTGCGCGAGGCGGCCGCCGCAGGCTTCCACAATGGCCTGCAGGCCGAGGCAGACGCCGAAGATCGGCAGCCCCCGTGCCTCCGCGAGGCGGATCCCGGCCGTGCAGTCGAAGTCGGCCGGGGTCCCGGGGCCGGGGGAAAGAACCACGAGGTCGGGCCGGAAGCGGTCGAGCGCATCGGTGGTGAGGGGTGCGCGCACCGTGGTGACTTCGAGCCCGCAGCGGCGGAGGTAGCCGCCGAGGGTGTGGACGAAGCTGTCGTCGTGGTCGACCAGCAGCGCGCGGCGGCCGGTGCCCGGCGGCGCGACCGCCTTGGCCGCGCTGGCGGCCAACGTCTCGCCGCGGATGGCGGCGCGCATTGCCGACGCTTTCAGCACGGTCTCGCGCTCTTCCTCGTCTGCATCGGAATCGGCGAGCACGGTGGCGCCGGCGCGCACGTTGGCGATGCCGTCCTTGATGTGGACGGTGCGCAGGGTCAGCCCCGTGTTGAGGTCGCCGTTGAAGTGGACCACGCCGACGGCGCCGCCGTACCACTCGCGCGGGCTCTTCTCGTGGTCCTCGATGAACTGCATGGCGCGGCGCTTCGGCGCGCCGGTCACGGTCACCGCCCAGGCGTGGGAGAGGAACGCGTCGAGGGCATCGCGGTCGGGGAGGAGCGTGCCCTCGATGTGGTCGACCGTGTGGATCAGCCGCGAGTACATCTCGATCTGGCGCCGGCCGAGGACGCGGATGGAAGCCGGCTCGCACACCCGGCTCTTGTCGTTGCGGTCGACGTCGGAGCACATGGTGAGCTCCGTCTCGTCCTTCTTCGAGTTGAGGAGTTTTCGGACCTGCGCCTCGTCCTCGATGGCGTCGCGCCCCCGCGCGATGGTGCCGGAGATCGGGCAGGTTTCCACCCGCGTCCCCGTCACCCGCACGAACATCTCGGGCGATGCGCCGACCAGATACTCGCCTTCGCCGAGGTTGACGAAGAAACCATACGGCGACGGGTTGATCGCCGACAGCCGCTTCATGATCTCCGACGGCGCGTCAGACAGCGCCTCGCGGAACACCTGGCCGGGCACCACCTCGAAGAGGTCGCCGCGGGCGAAGTGGGGGAAGGCGCGGCGCACGGTCTCGGCATATTCGCCGGGCTCGTGGTCGTTCTCCACCAGGTTGCGGGCGACGGGCTGCGCGGTAGGCTGGCTGTCGGCCGAGCGGCCCTCGGTGGTCTCACCGGCGAAGGAGAACTCGAAGCGGGCGAGCGTTGCCTGCCGTGCGTGATGGTCGACCGCCAGGATCTCGTCCGGCAGGTAGAGCACCATGTCGCGCTGGGTTGCGGGGCGGTCCAGCTTCTGCGCGATGGGGTCGAACTGGAAGGCGAGGTCGTAGCCGAAGGCGCCGACGAGGCCGAGCTGACCGTCCGCCTCGCTGGCGAAGAAGTCCCGCAGCGCCCGCAGCGCGGTGAAGACGGACGGGCGGCGGCTGCGGTCTTCCTCGGTGAGGAGGGAATCGTCCGCCTCGGGCACCGTGGTCGAGACGGCGTTGTCGCCCGCCACGGCAGTCAGCCCGGCACCCTCGAAGGCGGCCCGGCAGGCGGCGAGCAGCGGGACGCCGCGCGCGTTGAGGGCGGTTGCGGTGACGGTGCGGCCCCGGCTCTCGACGGCGAGCGGCGGGCTCGCCAGCGCGAACTCCCAGCGGGTGTAGCGGCCCGGAAACTCGTAGGAGGAGGCGAGCGCGACGCCGCGCTCGGTGTCGAGCCGCTTCAGCCAGCGCAGGAGCGCGCCGTCATACTGGGTCTCATGGTCCTGCCGGCGGACGTGGACGCCCCCGGCCGTCTCATAGCTCAGTGCGCGCATCACTGGTTTCCCGAAGGGGGACGCGCCCCGCCGCGCGCCCGGATCGGGCCGGACGCTGAACGGGGCGGGCGGAGATGTCAACGCGGCAGCGCCCCGGATCGCGCGTCAGATGACGAAGGGTATCGGGTTGAGCGCGTCTTCCGCGGTGGGATGCCGGCGAAGACCAAGCGCGACCGGCACGTCGTAAAGCCGGCCGGGGCCGAAGCGGGGGAGCCAGTCCCTGAGCTGTGGCGAAACCGCCTTCGCGACGGGAATGCCGAACTCGGGGCGCGTGAGGTCGACATGATAAAGGTCGATCCGCTTCTCCTGCAGCGTGGCGAGGAGATCGTCCCACGTGCACGGAGGCGGCAGCTCCGCGTGGCCGGCGCCTGCGAGATAATCCGTGGCGAATGCGTTGGTTCGGGCCGACCAGTCGAGCAGCGGCGGCACGGGCGGCGGGTTCGGGCCCGCCTGCGCCTGCCGCATCAGCATGAGGTTGATTTCACCCTGAAGGAGCTCGAGCGTCGCGGATAGCACGGCGGACGCCGGGTCGAGCGCCGCCGCACAGCCGATGGCAGGCGCGGTCCCGTCCGCGCGCGCCGACAGGGCGACGATGGCCGGCACGCCGAGGTCGGTCGGCAGAAGCAGGTGCCAGGTTTTCCGCGGGCGATCGTGGAGGAAGTGCGCGAGATCGTCGGGGAGGGCTCCGGCATCCGCGAGGCGTGGCGGCACGAGGCGGTTGTACCACCAGATCGCGACCCCATCGCGTTCCACGAGTTCGAGGGTGCCGTGGCGGAAGGCGGCCTCCGGCGTCTCGCGCAGCGCCGCGCCCGACGAGCTCGCGAACACAGGCGGCAGCCCCACCCTGGCATCCTCGCCGAACAGCACCGAAAGCGCCGGAATTCGTATGGTTTCGCCTTTGAACGGTTCAATCCCGCAAACCGAACGCGAACCATCGCCGGAGAATAAACTTTTGATTGTATCATGCGGTGCGGTGGTTCCGAGCTGAGCGATCTGGCGCGCGCTGAGGTTCACGAGAGCGGCGGTCGAGATCGAGTGACCGGCGCCATCGGTGTAATTATTTATCCTAGTATCGTCGATATCGCTCGACATTAAGCACGCGCGCTCGATCGCTTCGAATACTGCGTAGATTTCTGATTTTTCGCCGGAAATCGCGCGACCTCCCGCCCCGCCCCAGGCGAGCATCCAGCCCGGAACATCCGGCTGGGGGCATTTGGGGAAGCAGAAATGAAAGTGCGCGGGGCAATTGGCGAGCGTGATCTCGAAGCGCTCGAGCATGAGCGCTTGAATATGCATATCAACTATAGGTATAGTGACTGCGCTGCCGGACACGATCCAGCGGTCACGAAAAGCGAACAGGTCAACCATCATGTTCTACGAAACGAAAATCGACTGCGATCCTTTCGACGTCGCAGATCATCTCGAAGGTTTGAGCAAACGCGATCAGCTCGGGGGCAACATGGCGCGGATCACGGTCAACCGTTCGGCGGTTCCCGCCATCGGCAAGGCATTCGGCGAGGCGGCGAACGACCCTGCGCGGCGCGAGGCGTTCCGGGCCGATCCCGAAGCCTACCTCACCGCCGCCGGCGTCGCGCCGAAAGACCTCGAGGGGTTGAAGATCGTCCTCCACGAGGATGAGGAGGACACCATCCATCTCGTCCTTCCGAGCGCGGTCGACCAGGCACGCCTGCGGGCCAACGATCACGAGTACCTGAAGATGCTGGGGACCATGGCGGTTCTGGGCTGCCTCCGGCCGCTCAACTGAGGCTTGAAAGCTGGCCGGCTGGCCTAGCGCACGCCGGCGGCAACGCCTGCCCGCTCAAGCGAGGCGAACATGCGCCGGCGCATCGTATCGCACTTCGTCATGTTCGACCTGATGATCCAGCGCGACAGCGCCGCGTGATCGAATGATTGCGGCGGCGCGAGCTGGCGCAGTTCCCGCTCGAACATCACGCGGGCCTCGGCCGCAGCGTCGGCGTCCCCGCGCTCCTCGTTCGCCGCGATCGCGAGGAGGAGGGTCTCGATGTTGACCGGGGCCCGGTTCAGCCGCCGCACGCACTCCTCGACGTCGCCCGAGAGGTACGCGATCGTGGCGAGGTAGCTGTAGAAGTAGGCCGGCGCATAGCGACCGGAGATCGCCATCGCCCGGTCCGCGAGCGTCCTTGCAGTATCGATATGGCCGCAATAGGCGTGCGCCTCCGCCGCCGAGATCAGCGTGCGGTTGGAGTAGGGCTGCAGTTCGAGCGCGACCTCGAAGGCTGCGAGACCGCGGTCGTGCTGCCCCCGCTGGAGTTCGAGCCAGCCGGAGATCACATGATTGAACGGCTCGAGCGGGTCGAGGCTGAGCGCCCGGTCGATCGAGCGGCGGGCGTTCGAGAGGCTGAGCTCGTCGTTGGCGAAGAGTGGCGGCGCGTAGAGGTTGCGCTTCATCGAAACGGCGCCGATGCACGAGTGGACGAGGCTGAGGCGCGCTCCGTCAGGACTTCCGGCAAGGTCTTCCAGGATTTCGGATGCGACCTCGTCGGACTTGATCGTGAAATTCTGCAGCTCGCGGTATGCGCTCAGCCATCTCGCGAAGACCGTACCCGGCGGGCGGGACTCGTCGTTCAGGATGTCGCGCTCGATCGTGTTGATCGCCCGCGCGATCACCTCGCGGGTGCGCGAAGCGTCTTCCAGGGGGTCGTAGTCGAGCCTGACGCAGGAGACCGTGCTCCCGCGCCGGCGGTTCACGCATCGCAGGTAGAGAGAGCGCACGTTCGGCTCGTTCCACAACAGGAGCCGGTAGTCATGGCCCTCGCCGCCTTCGACGCGGATGTCCGGCACCGGCGACGGCTCGCCCCCGATACCGGACATGTCCTCGAATGCTTCGATCGAGCGAAAGCGGGAGAGCTGGCTCATCACCTCGGACTGCGTGAAGCTGGAGATCGCGTTGGCCGGTTGGCTGCCGAGCGGGCGCATCAGCATGACGGTGGGAATGCCCCGCTCCACCTTCCCGGTTCCCGAACCGGTGCGCACCTCTATCGGCGCGCTCGAGGCCGCGATCCCGAGACCTTCGGCCTGTGCAAGGATCCTCGGGGGGACGGGAATATCGAGCTCGCGCAGCGAATTGCCGAGCGCCCGGAAGTGCCTGGCCGCGGCCGCGATGTTGCCGATTCGGGCATATTCGGAAATCAGGAGTTCGCCCGCTCGCTGATCGGCCGGCTCCACGCGCACCATCAGTTCGCAGAGCGCAATGAGCATCTCCGAGCGTTTCTCGACCGGCTCGTCCACGATCTGGTTCAGGATGTCGGTCAGGTAATTGTGCGAGAAATGCAGCGTCTGCGCGCGATACTGGACGACCCATTCGTCGAAGTTGGTCGCGCCGTTTTCCATGCCTGCGAGAGGCTCGCCGACCCAGAAGCTGAGCGCGTCGGCAAAGCCGCTCGCCGTGCGCCGGCTGATTGCGGCGTTGAAGCGCGCGACGTCGACCCGCGCGGGATCGCCCGCGAACCAGACGTGGCCGCGGTCGCGCGACAGGAGGGTGCTCGTCCACGGGTTGTTGCCGATGACGCTGAGGCATTTGCGCAGGGAACCGCGTGCCTGCTCCTCGTCGACGTCGCCCCAGAGGAGGGCGCTGAGGTGCCCGCGGTCGATCCGGCGCGCGCTGTTGGCGGCGAGGTAGACACAGAGTGCGTGAGATTTACGCGATGGGAAATCAATACCGCCATTCAGAGTGAATGTGGGTTGTCCGAGGAGCTGAACTCTGACAGCGCAACGATCCATTCGAGCCTCGTCCCACCCATCCGGTTCTGTAATATGTTGCGCGACAAACCACCGCGCCCCTGCCGGAACCTGTCAAATCTGTGTCGAAATCATGCGTTCAAAGACGTCCTGCGTCCTTGGCCTGGGTCAAAGGGCGGAGGTTTCCTGCAGAATTGCCCTTTCACGATGAAATCACGATGCCACATTAGAACGGATATGCAAACGCATAATAGGCGGGGGAAAAATGAATATTTCGAAGACAAACAATCCGATAACCAATCCCGACATTCCGGACGACTACGAGGTACTTTCTCGACTCCTTGAGTACGCAATGGTCGAGGCGGAGAGACATGGGGAAGCCTACTGCGCCGCACTGATTTCGCGGGCGATCGACGCGTTGACCAACCAGTCATGCGACCTCCGCAACACTCCGATCCCTTATGACGTTGGTTCCACCCACCTTTCCTGACCGGGCAACGCTTTACACAATCCGTGAGATATGGAGATCCGCCGACGCGCTGCTTCCTCGCGCGGTGCGTCACCGTGGAAAAACTCCGCTCGCGGCCAACATGCGGAACGAACGTCTCCGTAACCGGTTTCCTTATGCGCATTTTTGTGTAACGGAATGAAGCCTGTTGGCCGCGGGTGCCTTCGATCGGAAAGCCGAACGCCTGAACAGGGTCGGGGATGAGTGTACTGAGCAAGATGGCTTCGCCAATTCGCAACAAGGCTGAGAGCGAATTCCTTCTGGCGATGGGTGAGAGGGTCAAGCACCTGCGCACCGGCGCAGGCCTCTCCCGCCGCAAGCTGGCGGACATTTCCGGCCTTTCGGAACGCTTCATCGCGCAGCTCGAGCACGGAGAGGCGAACATTTCCGTGCTCCGGCTGTGCAATCTCAGCAAGGCACTCAACACCCCGGTCGAAGCCTTCCTTCCGCCATCCGCCGGAACCAGGCAGGGCTAGAGCGCGGTCGCACAGGCCTCGACCCATTCGCGCCAAGCATTCCGCGGACACTTCTCGCGCTCCGGACTCGTGGCATCGAACGAAGCTTCGGCTCAAGCCCGAGGATGGCTGAGTGGTAGCCCCAGGGCTCGCGAAGGCTTCCCCCGTTAGCCAGCGGCTGCACCGAGCGTGCAGCCATATTCCGCCGCATTCTCCGCATAGCATTACAGTTGCGCCTGCACTTAACAGCGACGCGATCGGTTCGGCAGCGGGCCGATCTTGCCTGCGGTGGCGCAGAGAATTGTCAGCCAGTTGCGTGGCAGCTATGGCTGGGCGGCAATGCGGGATCGCCGGATGAACGACGTTGAACTGAAGACCTTGCTCGAGCGCAGCGCCCTCGGCGACCGTGCCGCCTTCCAGAAACTATATAAAAGCGCCTCTCCAAAACTATTCGCCGTCGCGCTGCGTATCCTACAGGACCGCACGGAAGCGGAGGATGCCTTGCAGGATGCGTTCGTGAAGATATGGCGCTACGCGGAACGGTTCAGCGCGGCCAAGGCCGCACCGATGACGTGGATGGCCGCGATCACGCGCAACGTCGCGATCGATCGGCTGCGGGCGCGCAAGGCGCCGGCCGCGGCGCTCGACGCCGCCGAGCGGGTCGCCGACACCACGATGCGGCCCGACGAGAAGGCGATGGCGAGCGGTTATGCCCGCATACTTCTGGGCTGCATCAACGGCCTCGGCGAACCCTACACCCGCCTCGTGCGCATGGCCTACTTCGGCGGCGTGACCTACGCAGCGCTCGCCGACAAGGACAATGTGCCGCTGGGCACGGTGAAGAGCCGCATGCGCCGCGCGCTTTCCGACCTGAAGTCGTGCGTGGGAGAGGCCGCATGACCGACGACGACAGGATAGACGCGCTCGAGTACGTCCTCGGCCTCACCAGCGAAGCGGAGCGCCGCCAGTTCGAGCTCGCGCTGCTCGACGACCCCGCGCTCGCCGACGAGGTCTGGCGCGCCGAGGCGATGCTGGCGCCGTTCGCCGGAGCGCTGCCTGAACGCAAGCCTTCGCCGCGTGTCCTCAAGAATATCGAGAAGAGCCTGTTTCCGGATGCTTCTGTCGTCCGGCGTGGGACGCCGGTGGCGCTCGCCTTCTGGCGCAGCCTCGCGAGCGTTCTGGGCGCTGCCGCCGTCGGCGGCTTCGCGCTGGCTGCCGTGCTGATCGTGCGGCCCGGCGTCATCCTCAGCGACGAGGCGCTGGTCGCGGCGCTGGTGGGGACGACGGCGGATGGCGGCGGCATCACGCTCGCCCGCCTGCAGCGCGACGGCACGCTCGTCACCGCACCGTTCGGAGAGAACGTTGCGCCGGACCGCGACCCGGAGCTGTGGCTGGTGATCGAGGGCACGGCCCCCGTTTCGCTCGGCCTGCTCGAAGCCAACCAGGGGAGCCGCATCAGGTTGCCGCGCGAAAGCGAGGCGACGCTGCTGGACGCCCAGCTGGTCGTGACCGCAGAGCCCGAGGGCGGCTCGCCCACCGGCGGGCCGACCGGGCCCGCACTGGCAGTGGGCGGCTTCCAGTCCCTCTGAGGCGCGGGCCGCGCGGGCGCCGGTGGCGCCGCGCGGCAGCTCAGACCGGGATGTCGTTGGCGTCGGCGAAGCGGGCGAGGAGGTGGCGCACATCGTCGTTGCCGCGGCCGGGCTCGAGGCGGGGAAGGAGCCTTGCACGCAGGCGCCCGATATCCGCCGCGCGGATGGCCGATTTCACCGGGCCGATGGCGGCAGGCGGCATCGACAGGTTGGTGTAGCCGAGCGCCACCAGCGCCAGCGCCTCGAGCGGGCGGCTCGCGATATCGCCGCAGACGGTGACGGGAACATTCGCGTCCCGTGCCGCGTCTACAATTCGCTTCAGCATCCTCAGGAACGACTGGCCGAGATTGTCGAACCGCCCTGCGACGCGCACGTTCGACCGGTCGGCCGCCATGGCGAACTGGAAGAGATCGTTGGTGCCGACGGAGATGAAGTCGGTGACCGCGAGGAGCTCCTCGAGCTCGAACAGCAGCGACGGGGTTTCCAGCATCGCGCCGAGCTGGGTGGATTCGGGCACCGGGTAGCCGTGCATCTTGAGGAAGCGGCGTTCCTTGTCGACCAGCGCGCGGGCGGCATTGTACTCGGCGACCGTCGCGATCATCGGAAACATCAGCTTGAGCTCACGGCCGGCGGCAGCGCGGAGGAGCGCGCGGACCTGCGTGCGGAAGAGGCCCGGCCGGTCGAGGCCGAGGCGGATCGCGCGCCAGCCCATCGCCGGGTTCTCCTCCTCCAGCGTGGAGAGGTAGGGGAGGATCTTGTCGCCGCCGATGTCGAGCGAGCGGAAGGCGACCGGCTTGTCGCCGGCAAGCTCGTAGATCTGCCGGTAGAGCTGTTCCTGCGCCTGCATCCGCGGCAGGGACGGCGCCACCATGAACAGGATCTCGGTGCGGAAGAGGCCGATGCCGGTCGCTCCGCTCTCCGACAGGTGCGGCATGTCGGCGAGCATCCCGGCGTTCATCGACATCGTGACGTCGAGCCCATCGCGGCTGATCGCCGGCAGGTCCTTCAGGCGCCGGTACTGGGCCTGCCTGCGGGCGCGGAAACGCACCTTCTCGGCGAAAACGTTCTCGACGTCGGCCGAGGGGCGGATGTGGACGTCGCCGCCGTCGGCGTCGACGATGATCGCTTCGCCCGATTCCACCATGGAGGTGACGCCGTGCGCCTGGCCGACGACCGGGATGCCGAGCGCGCGGGCGATGAGGACGACGTGGCTCGCGGGCGTGCCTTCCTCCATGACGAGGCCGCGCACGCGCGCACGGTCATAGTCGAGGAGTTCGGCGGGGCCCATGGAGCGGGCGACGATGATCGCGTCGCCGGTGATCTCGGCCATCGCGGTGGAGTGGCGGCCCTGGAGTTCGCGCAGCAGGCGGTTGGCGAGATCGTCGAGGTCGTGCAGGCGCTCGCGGACCATGCGATCGGTCGAGCGCAGGAGCTTGGCGCGGTTGTCCGACTGGACGCGCTCGACTGCGGCCTCTGCGGTGAGGCCCGAGCGGATGACGTCGGCCATCTTGCGGGCCCAGCCGCGGTCCTGCGCGATCATCAGGAAGGCTTCGAGCACGTCCCGCGATTCGTCGCGCGTGTTCACCTCCTGGCGCGAGAGGTGCTGCTTGAGGTTGCCGCGCACCTTGTCGAGCGCGGTCTCGAGGCGCGACAGCTCGTGGTCGACGTCGTCGGAAAGGAGTTCGGTGATGACGACGCGCGGCTCGTGCAGGACGGCGCGGCCGAGGCCGACGCCTTCGTTGAGCATCGCGCCGGAGACGTGGAGCTGGCGCTTGATGTCGAGCGCGGCGACGTTCTGCGGGATCTGGTCGAGGTCGCCGGTGCCGGCGATCTCGGCGATCACCATCGCGACCGTCTGCAGCGCCTCGACCTCCTCGTTGTCGTAGCGGCGGGGGGCGCGGTTCTGGACGGTGAGGACGCCGAGCATCCGCCCCGCGCGCAGGACCGGCACGCCGAGGAAGGTGTTGTAGTCGTCCTCGCCCACATCAGGCAGGTACGCGAAGCTCGGATGCGAGCGCGGGTTGGTGATGTTGAGCGGCTGCGCGGTCTTCGCGACGCGGCCGACGAGGCCTTCGCCGACGCGCAGGCCCGCGCGGTGCACCGCGGACGGGTTGAGGCCGTGGGTGGCGTAGAGTTCGAGCACAGCGTCCGACCGCAGGACGTAGAGGGACGAGACCTCGGCGACCATGTTGTTGGCGATCAGCCGCACGATCCCGTCGAGCCGCTCCTGCGCCTGCAGGGGTGCGGCCATGACGGCGTGCAACTGCTTTATAAGCTGTCTCGGACCGGCGAGTGTATCGCGCATCCGTATCTCCCCGCTCCCTGAACGTCCGTCCCGTGCGCCGGCTTCGTGTTGCGTCCGGCTGATGCCGTAACGCTCCGGCACCATCGTCGGTGCCGGGTGGCCGGTTGCTGTCGGGCCTTGTCTGCGTTGCCGCGCCACGGTGTCGTCATCATGACGAAAGCGCGGCCCCAGCCGGTTTTTCCAACCTTTGCCCAACCGCCGGAGTTAAGACCGCCGAGCCGTGCCGAAGCTGGTGCGGCAGCAGGTCGCGCCCCGCGGCTGAGGTAGGAGCGGTTCGGACCGAGCGCAATGCCGAGGCGCGCCAGCCACGTGCGCATCGCGTTGCCGGGCCAGTCGGTGGCGAAGAGTGCGCAGCCGTGATCAATCGTTCACGCATGGTGCCCTGGAAAAATTAGTTAAACCAAAAATTGAATCAGTGGGGTCGCGTTTGCCGGGCGCTGGCCTCAACCGATGCGTCCGCCAGACTGGACGCACAGCCATCACACCACAGAAGCAAGCCGCGCGCCAGATTGGCATGTCATGATCGCTTGACCCCGACGTACGGCGCAGCACGGCTGGTGCGTTGCGCCGCCGGAGAGGGATGCGGCCGGGCGAGGCTCCGGCCGACGGCACATGGAAATCTCCCGCGCGAATCGCGCGCGGGCAAGTCCTTGATTCATCGTCCTTGCTCCGTCTACCGGCGCAACTTATACGTGCTTATTAGGCTTTGTCCAGACCGTAAATGGAGTGCAGCGTCCGCACCGCGAGTTCGGTGTAGGCCGAATCGATCAGCACCGAGATCTTGATCTCGCTGGTGGTTATCGCGCGGATGTTGATGCCCTTTTCGCCGAGCGCCTTGAACGCGGTCGCGGCAACGCCCGCGTGGCTGCGCATGCCGACGCCGATGACGGAGACCTTCACCACGTCCTTGTCGCCGGTCAGCTTGTCGAACTTGATCTCGTCCTTGGCAGCTTCAAGGGTCGCCATGGCGCGGTCGTAGTCGGCTTCCGGCAGGGTGAAGGTGATGTCGGTCGAGGTGCCGTCGTCCGAGATGTTCTGGACGATCATGTCGACGTTGATGTTGGCGGCCGCCAGCGGGCCGAACACGCGGTAGGCGACGCCGGGGGCGTCCGACACGTCGCGCAGGGTGACCTGCGCCTCGTCACGGGCGTAGGCGATGGAGGTGACGGCTTCTTGTTCCATGAGGTCTTCGCCTGTGATGAGCGTGCCGGGCGGTGCGACGGCGGGGTCGGTAAAGGTGGAGCGGACCATCAGCGGCACATCGTAGAGCATCGCAAGCTCGACGGAACGCACGTGGAGGACCTTGGCGCCGAGGGATGCCATCTCGAGCATCTCCTCGTGCGAGATTTTCGGCAGGCGGCGCGCGGTCTTCACGATCCGCGGATCGGTCGTGTAGACGCCGTCGACGTCGGTGTAGATGTCGCAGCGGTCGGCGCCGAGCGCTGCCGCCAGAGCGACGGCGGTGGTGTCGGAGCCGCCGCGGCCGAGGGTGGTGATCCGGTTCTGCGGCGACAGGCCCTGGAAGCCGGCGACCACGGCAACCTGCTTCATGGCGAGGCGCTCGAGCAGAACCTTCGAATCGATCGCGTCGATCCGCGCGGCGCCGTGCGCGTCGTCGGTGCGCATGGCGATCTGCCAGCCCTGCCATGAGCGGGCGTCGATCCCCATCGACTGCAGGACGATGGCCAGCAGGCCGGAGGTGACGTTTTCGCCCGACGAGACGATGGCGTCATATTCGCGCGCATCGTGGAGCGGGGAGGCCTCGCGGCAGAGCGAAACCAGCTTGTTGGTTTCGCCGGCCATCGCCGAGACCACCACGGCAACCTCGTTGCCGGCCTCGACTTCTCGGGCGACGTGGGCCGCCACGTGGCGGATGCGGGACAGGTCGGCGACGGACGTGCCGCCGAATTTCATGACGAGGCGAGGCATTGGAACGACTTCGAAGGATTGCGCGATCGGCAGGAACCGCTAGCTAGCAGCACTGTGATCTTCAAACAACCGCGGTGGGTGCCATGAGCGAGACGACGATCGATGCGCGCGAGGTGGACAAGTTCGACCGCCTGGCCGCCGAGTGGTGGAACCCCAACGGCAAGTTCAAGCCGCTGCACAAGTTCAACCCGGTCCGCCTCAAGTTCCTGCGCGAAAAGCTGTGCCGCCACTTCGACCGCGACTTTCGCGCAGAACGCCCGCTGGAGGGCCTTCGCATCCTCGACATCGGCTGCGGCGGCGGGCTTCTGTCAGAGCCGCTGGCGCGGATGGGGGCGGAGGTCGTCGGCGCGGACGCTGCGCCCACCAACATCGAGATCGCCAGACGCCACGCCGCGCAGACCGGCGTGCCCGTCGACTACCGCGCCACCACCGCCGAAGGCCTCGCCGCCGCGGGCGAGACGTTCGACGCCGTGCTCGCGATGGAGATCGTCGAGCACGTCTCCGACGTCGATGCGTTCGTGGCGGCCTGCGCTGCCATGGTGAAGCCCGGCGGCCTCACGGTGTTCGCAACCATCAACCGCACGCTGAAGGCCGGCGCGCTCGCCATCGTCGGCGCGGAGTATGTCCTCCGCTGGCTGCCGCGCGGCACCCACAGCTACGACAGGCTGGTGAAGCCTGTTGAACTGGAGCGCGCGTTCGTCGCGAACGGGATCTCGCCGCAGGACCCCATCGGCGTCGTCTACAACCCGGTGAAGGACGCCTGGTCGCTGTCCAAGGACACCGACGTCAACTACATGATCATCGGCCTCCGCCCTGAGGCGAAGGCCCTTCCGGCGGCTTGATAACGGCGGCGGGGCTCAGGCTTCACCGACCACGTCCTCGATCGCCCAGGCCGCCGAGAGCACCGCGTCGTCGGCGTCGGCCATGCCGGAGACCAGGAGGCTGACGGGCATAGGCGAGGGGCTCGCCGCAGGCAGCGCGACGCCCGGCAGGTTGAGGAAGTTGCCGATCATCGTGTTGCGCAGCGAGCGCATGTTGACCTCATTGAAGAAGGCGGGGTCGGCGTCGACCGGGGCGATCTCGGGCGCGATGTGGGCGACCGTCGGGTAGAGGAGGAGCGCGCCGTCGAGGGTCGCGGCAAGGCTCGCGGCGAGGCGGCGGCGGCCACGCTGGAGGGTGATGAGGTCGTCCGCGCTCATCGTCTTGCCGCGCAGGATCCGGGCGGCGACGCGGCCGTCGATCTCCTCCACGTCAGGCCCGTCCACCCGCTCCTTGTGGAAGTGGTAGGCCTCGGCGTTCGCGATCGTGCCATGGGTCGCCAGCATCTGGCTGGCCTCGGAAAGCTCCGCGAACTCGTGCCGCTCGATGGTGGCGCCGGCCTTCGCGAGCCGCTCCACCGCAGCCTCGAACGCCTCGAGCACCGCGTCCTCGCACGTCTCCAGCGGCAGGCCCTCGGCGACCACGAAGCGCAGCGCGGAGATGTCGCCGCGGGTGATGGTGGGGAGCGTGCCGCGGAGGGCCGCATCCATCAGCACGGCGTCTTCCACCGTGCGGCAGAGCGGGCCGACCGTGTCGAGCGTGTAGGAGAGCGGGAAGGCGCCCACCGTGCTGATCCGCCCTTCGGACGACTTGGAGCCCACGAGCCCGTTGAAGGCCGCCGGAATGCGCACCGACCCGCCGGTGTCGGAGCCGATCGCGACCGGCACGAGGCCCGCCGCCACCGCGACGGCAGAGCCCGAGGACGAGCCGCCGGGGCAGCGCGGGGTCTCGGAGTCCCACGGGTTGGCGCAGGTGCCGTAATGCGGGTTGAGGCCGAGCGCGGAGAAGGCGAACTCGGTGAGGTTGGTCTTGCCGACGGCGACCATCCCGGCCTCGGCCAGCCGCTCGACCACCGGCGCGTCGGCCTCGGCTGGCGGGGCATGGCGCAGGAGCGCCGAACCCGCGGTGGTGACTTCGCCCTTCATGTCGAAGAGGTCCTTCCAGGCGACCGGCACGCCGTCCACCGGGGAGGCAGGCCGGCCCTCGGCGTAGCGTGCGCTCGCGGCCTTCGCCTCGGCCCGGGCCCGGTCGGCGGTGACGGCGAGGAACACCGAAGCGCCGCTCGCCTCCTCGATCCGAGACAGGCACACTTCGGTGACGGCGACCGGGTCGGCCTCGCCCTTGCGGTAGGCTTCCGCCAGCGCGGCGACGGAGAGGTTGGCGGCGGCTTCGGGGGTGAGTTCGGGCATCTTCGGTTTCCTGGGGCGGCGCGGGGCGCCTGGTCTCTTGGGTGGCGCGCCGGTCAGCGGGCGAGGCGGAGGATGGCGTCGAGCAGGACCTGTGCGCCGGCGGCGCAGTGCTCCGGCGTCGCGCTTTCGAGCTCGTTGTGGCTGATCCCGTCCTTGCAGGGAACGAAGATCATCGCGGTGGGGCAGGTCGAGGAGACGTAGAAGGAATCGTGCCCCGCGCCGGAGATCATCCGGCGGTGGGGGTAGCCGGCTGCGGCGGCCTCGATCGCGTCCACCACCATCGGGTGGAATGCGGTCGGATCCTTTCGGAAGCTGCGGCGCGTCTCGATGGCAACGCCGCGCTCGGCGGCGATCGCCTCGATTCGCGCGGCGAGGGCGGTCTCCATTGCAGTGAGGGCGTCGTTGTCCGGGTGGCGGAACTCGGCCTTGAAGGTCGCCGCGCCGGGGATGGTGTTGCGCGAGCCCGGCAGCACGGCGACCTCGCCGATGGTGCCGACGCCTGCGGGGCCGTGCTGGCGCGCCACGTCCTCGATGGCGAGCGCGACGGCGGCAAGGGCGGTCATCGCGTCGCGCCGCAGCGTCATCGGGGTGGTGCCCGCGTGGCTGTCCTGCCCGGTGATGACGCCGTCGAACCACAGGAGCCCCTGGCCGCCGGTGACGATGCCGATGGTCTCGTCCGCGGCTTCGAGGAGCGGCCCCTGCTCGATGTGGAGCTCGACGAAGGCGTGGAAGCGGCGCTCGCCCACCGGCTCGGGCCCGGCATAGCCGATGCGGTCGAGTTCCTCGCCAAAGGTGCGGCCATCGCGGTCGACGCTGGCGAGGACGGGTTCGGCGGGGAGGTCGCGCGAGAAGACGCCGGAGCACATCATCGCCGGCGAGAAGCGCGCGCCTTCCTCGTTGGTGAAGTTGACGAGAGTTAGCGGGTGCTCCGTGACGTAGCCCGCGTCGTTGAGGGTGCGGATCGCTTCAAGGCCCGCGAGGACGCCGAGGATGCCGTCGAACTTGCCGCCGGCGGGCTGCGTGTCGAGGTGGCTGCCGAAGGCGACGGCGGGCGCGTCCGGCTTCGTGCCGGGGCGCGTCGCGAACATGTTGCCGAGCCCGTCGACGCTGACGGTGAGGCCGGCTGCTTCGCAGGCGTCGCGGAACCAGTCGCGCACCAGCCTGTCCTCGTCGGAGAGGGCGAGACGGCAGATGCCCCCCTTGGAGAGGGCGCCGAACCGTGCCGTCTCCATCAGGCTGTCCCAGAGGCGGCCGCCGTCGATCTTCAAGTTCTGCGTCATCGATCCGTCCCGTTCGCGAACTGGCTGTCCGGTCATCGCCGAGCCGGCCTGTCGAGGCAAGCGGCGCGCCACGCCGGCTGCGCGAAAAGCTTCGCCCTCCGCCAGCTCAGGTGTAGGCGCGCAGCGCGATCAGCAGGAACACCGGTGCGAAGACCGTGATGGCAAGGCCGAAGCGAAGCGACACCAGCGCCGCGAAGGCAATGACCAGAGCCTCGCGCCACGTGCCGGAGACGAGGGCGGGGGCCGCGAGCGCGGTCATCACCGCCGCCGGCACCGCGTCGAGCCCGACTTCCACGCGGCGCGGCACGCTCTTGAGGCGCGACAGGAAGAGGTAGCCGCCGGCACGCACGCCGTAGGTGATGAGGCCGCCGATGAGGATGAGGGGGAGGAGGTCGACGGTCATGCCCGCGGCCCCTCGGCGCCCATGCCGGGCACGTACTCGTGTTCGGCAACTGTGAGGACGCTGCGGCGCGGGCCGGACGGCGGCCATGCCGCGGCGGCGAGGACGCCTGCGAGTGCGCCGAGCGAGACGTGCCAGGGCGGCCCGAGCCAGTCGACGCCCAGCGCGGGCGCATTGTAGACGAGGAGCGAGGCGATGCCGCTCACCGTCACCACCAGCCCCCAGCGGGCGCGCTTGCGAAAGCCCATCACCAGCCCGATGAAGTAGATCGGCAGGAGCATGTCGAGACCCAGCGCCTCGGGGTGCGCGACGAGCCGGCCCGCATAGGCACCCACCGCCGTCAGCGCCACCCAGATGCAATACATCGGCAGCCCGAGGCCGAGATACCACGCGATCGAGAACGGCTTGCCTTCCTCCGCGCGCTTCTCCGTCAGCGCGAACTGCGGGTCGACGAGGAGGAGGAACACCAGCGCCTTGGCCCATGCCGGCTGCCCGGCGATGATCGGGGTCAGGGACGCGGAATAGAGGATGTGGCGGAAATTGACCGCGAGGACGGAGAGAATGATCGTCCACATCGGCACGTTGGTGCCGAGGAGTTCGACCGCCGCCATCTGGCTTGCGCCGGCGTAGAACGTGAGGGACATCAGCGTCGCGTCGGCGACGGTCATGCCCTTCTGGGCCGCCAGCGCGCCGAAGACCATGGCGAACGGCGTCACCGCGCCGAGCAGCGGCAGGATGGTGAGCATCCCCGCCTTGACTTCATTTACCGTGCTGCGGGGCGGGGAAATATCATGCATCCAGCGTCTCTAGCGCCAGCGATTTGACCGCGCAACGGACGGCGTGATGTTCATCGCCTTCGGGTGGCGTCAGCCTTCGATTTGTGCAGGATATCCGCTCAAAACAGACGAGCGACACGGGAGTGAACATGCGTGAGGTTGGCCATTTCATCGGCGGGGCCAGGGTGGCGGGAACATCCGGCCGTGAGGCGGACGTCTTCCGCCCGGCGACCGGCGAGGTGCAGGCCCGCGTGGCGCTCGCCAGCGCAGACGAGGTGCGCGCGGCCATCGCCAACGCCGCCGCAGCGCAGCCGGCCTGGGCCGCGACCAACCCGCAGCGCCGCGCCCGCGTGATGATGCGCTTCGTCGCCCTTCTCAACGAGAACATGGACGAGCTCGCCGAACTCCTCGCCGCCGAGCACGGCAAGACCGTGCCGGACGCCAAGGGCGACATCCAGCGCGGCCTCGAGGTCGCCGAGTTCGCCATCGGCATTCCGCACCTGATGAAGGGCGAATATTCCGAAGGGGCGGGTCCGGGGATCGACATCTACTCCGTGCGCCAGCCGCTCGGCGTAGTCGCCGGCATCACCCCGTTCAACTTCCCCGCCATGATCCCGATGTGGAAGTTCTGCCCCGCGATCGCCTGCGGCAACGCCTTCATCCTGAAGCCGTCCGAGCGGGACCCCGGCGTGCCGATGCGCCTTGCCGAGCTGATGATCGAGGCGGGGCTGCCGGCCGGCATCCTCAACGTCGTCAACGGCGACAAGGAGGCCGTCGACACGCTGCTCACCGACCCCGACGTGATGGCCGTCGGCTTCGTCGGCTCGTCCGACATCGCCGCCTACGTCTACGCCACGGGCGCCGCGCACGGTAAGCGCGTCCAGTGCTTCGGCGGCGCCAAGAACCACATGATCGTGATGCCGGACGCCGATATGGAGCAGGCCGCCAACGCCCTTATCGGCGCCGGCTACGGTTCGGCCGGCGAGCGCTGCATGGCCGTCTCGGTCGCGGTGCCGGTGGGCGAGAAGGCGGCCGACGCGCTGATGGAGAAGCTGGTGCCCAAGGTGGAGGCGCTGCGGATCGGCCCGTCGGAGGACCCCGACGCGGACTTCGGCCCGCTCGTCACCCGCGCCGCGGTCAACCGGGTGCGCTCCTACGTCGACAAGGGCGTCGAGGAGGGGGCCGAGCTGGTGGTCGACGGGCGCGGGTTCCGGATGCAGGGCTACGAGGACGGGTTCTACATGGGCGCGTGCCTGTTCGACCGCGTGACCCCGGACATGACGATCTACCGCGAGGAGATCTTCGGCCCCGTGCTCTCCGTCGTGCGCGCGAAGGACTATGACGAGGCGCTGCGCCTTCCGACCGAGCACGAGTACGGCAACGGCGTCTCGATCTACACCCGCGACGGCGACACCGCGCGGGACTTCGTGTCCAAGGTCGTGACCGGCATGGTGGGCGTCAACGTGCCGATCCCGGTGCCGCTCGCCTACCACACCTTCGGCGGCTGGAAGCGCTCCGGCTTCGGCGACCTCAACCAGCACGGCCCGGATTCGATCCGCTTCTACACCCGCACAAAGACGGTGACGCAGCGCTGGCCGAGCGGCGTGAAAGAGGGCGCCGAGTTCTCGATGCCCGTGATGGAATAGGGGGGCGACGGCCCCTTGGGGGCCGCCCTCCCGTCAGTCCTTGGCGACGCGCTGGAGCGAGGTGAAGGTTTCCAGCTCAGGGTGCCCGACGTAGATCGACTTGGTGCTGCCGGTGCCGGCGTGCGCCTTGCGGAAGCTCTCCGACCGCGTCCACGCCAGGAACACCGCCTCGTTCTGCCACACCGAGTGGGAGGCGTAGAGGACGTGGTCTTCCTTCTCGGGGCCCTTGAGGAGCTGGAACTCCACGAAGCCCGGCACTTCGGTGAGGTAGGAATCGCGGGTCAGCCACACCTCTTCGAACTCGGCCTCGCTGCCCTTCTTCACCTTGAAGCGGTTCATGGTGATGTACGCCATTGCGTTGTCCGTCCTGCCGTTTGATTGGCGGCGACCTTAGCGCAAGCGACGCACCGGGCCACCGTCAACCGGCGGGGCGAAGTGCGGTTTTAGGCCCCACCGGCGGCGTCTCGTCCATCTCGGCGGCATCCTCGGCCGTCAGGTTGTCGCGAATCGTACCCCAGCTCAGCGCGAGGAAGACCACGTTGAAGATCGGCGTCGCGGTCTTGAACCACGCCCAGGTCTCCGTGCTGAACGTCAGCCGCATGAACTCGTTGGCGGCGGCCATCAGGAACAGGAACACGATCATCCGCAGCGTCAGCACCCACCACGCGCCGTCGGTGAGCTTGAAGCCGTCCTGCAGGGAATTCTTGAGGAGGAGGTTCCCCGACAGAAGGCCGACGAGCAGCGCGATCGCGCCGCCGGCATTGACGAGCGTCGCCCGGAATTCGATCCACGACGCATTGCCGAACGCGATCGTCAGCCCGCCGAACACCGCTGCGAGAATCACCATCCCGAACGGGATGTACGGGAAGTGCCGCTTCTCGAACCACGAGTAGAGGGCGGCGACTGCCGTCGCCACGATGAAGAAAATCGTCGCCTGGTTGAGGCCGAGGATCTGCAGGGAGATCACGAACGCGAGCGCCGGCCCGATCTCGATGGCGAACCGTTCGAACAGCTTTCGCTTGTTCACGCGCTCCCATGCGGTGCGGTGCTGCGGTTGGGGTGTGTTCACGTTCGCTCCATCCATAATTGGTATGACAATGAATTCAGCGACGTTTTGATCCCTTTACGGTTGCAGCGCGGATCGGCGTTTGCGTTTGCCGGCCACATTCCATAGATAGCGAGCCATATTTCCAGGACAGGATGTGATGCCGCTAATCCCCCGTTTCGACGACGAAGAAGACGACGACGAGAAGGTCAAGGCGCAGCAGTCGATCCCGGTCGACAAGCACCTTTTCGAGGCGCGCCAGGTGATGATCGTCGGCCAGATCACGATGGATCTGGCACGTGACGTGTGCCAGCGCCTCCTCGCGCTCTCGCATGTTTCGAGCGATCCCATCACCCTCATCGTGTCGTCCCCGGGCGGGCACGTTGAATCCGGTGACATGATCCACGACACGATCGGCCTCATTAAGCCGGACGTGAACATTCTTGGCATGGGGTGGGTCGCCTCGGCCGGTGCACTGATCTACATCTCCGTTCCCAAGGAACGGCGGTACTGCACGCCCAACACCCGTTTCCTGCTGCACCAACCCTCCGGTGGGGCAGGCGGCGTTGCGACCGACATCGAGATCCAGGCACGCGAGATCATCAAGATGCGCGAACGGCTGAACCAGCTCTTCGCCAAGGCGACAGGCCAGCCGCTGGAGCGCATCGAGAAGGACACCGACCGTGACTACTGGATGGGTGCGGACGAGGCGATCGAATACGGGCTCGTCGGCAAGGTGATCAGCCGGGTCGAAGACCTGAACTGACGTGCAGGGCCGCCCTCTCGGACACGAAAGGGTAGCCACTTGTTGAACTTCAAGACCGCGGACGTGACGATCCCCAAGCTCGGGATCGGCACGTACGAACTCCACGACGACGTCTGCATCAAGGCCGTCTCATCCGGCATCGATGCAGGCTACCGTCACGTCGACACCGCCGAGAAGTACGAGAACGAGGTGGCGGTGGGTGCCGGCATCCGGGCCGCCAGCGTGCCGCGCGACGAGATCTTCGTCACCACCAAGGGCTGGTACGATCATCTCGCCGCCGACGTCCTGCCCGCCACGTGCGAAGCCTCGCTCGGCCGGCTCGGCCTCGACTATGTCGACCTCTACCTCATCCACTGGCCGGGCGACGTGACCCCGCTGTCCGAATCGATCCCGGCACTGTGCGAGATCCAGAAGCGCGGCCTCGCCCGCTCGGTCGGCATCTCGAACTTCCCGCCGGCGCTGATGCGCGAGGCGGCGAAGCTTGCCGACGTGCAGCTCGCGGTTAACCAGGTCGAGTATCACCCCTTCATCGACCAGTCGGACATTCTCTCCACCGCGGCCGACCTCGGCATGGGCGTCACCGCCTATTGCCCGCTCGCCCGCGGCAAGGTGCTGGGCGACCCGGTGCTGAAGGAGATCGCCGAAGCGCACAGAACCACGCCCGCGATCGTCTCGCTCGCGTGGCTCCTCCAGCAGGACCGCGTCCTCGCGATCCCCAAGAGCCAGAACCCGGAGCGGCTGGCGAGCAACCTCGAGGCGCTGGAGATCGAGCTGTCGGCCGACGAGGTGAGCCGGATCGACGCGCTCGGCTCCAAGGAAGGGCGCCTCGTAAACCCGGATTTCGCGCCAGACTGGTCGCTCGTCTGATCCACGTGCCGGCGCCGGCCGCCGTCGCGCGGCGACGCCCGGCACGGGGCGAGGCCGCGGCCCTCGTGGCGCACGCCGCCTGCCGCGGCCTTGCATTTTACGGTCCCGGCATGAAAGAGCGTTGTGCGGCCTCGCTCTTTCCGCTCCGCCGCGCTAGTTCGGGGTGCAGTGAATTCGGGCGCGGGGGCGTGGACCTTTCGCGCCATCTTGGCAATGATCGCGGCTCCGGGCCCACCATCGGAGCACCCGCACGGACCGGTTACGGCGCAGCGGCGCCGCGCACCGCACCATGGAAGAGACATAGACAGGCATGCGTTACAAGATCGTCATCGGCAACAAGAACTACTCCTCCTGGTCGATGCGGCCGTGGCTGGTCTTGGATCACTTCGGCTTCGAGTACGAGGAAGAACTCGTGCGCCTCAATACGCCCGAGACGCGCGCCTCGCTGCTCCTCTACTCGCCCGCGGCGAAGGTGCCGATCCTGATCGACCGCTCCTACGCCGTGTGGGACAGCCTCGCCATCATCGAACATCTTGCCGAGGTGAAGCCCGAAGCCGGCATCTGGCCCGAGGACAGCCATGACCGCGGCCGCGCCCGCGCCCTCTCTGCCGAAATGCACGCCGGCTTCCCGGCGCTCCGCCGCGCATGCCCGATGAACCTGCGCAAGACCTTCCCGTTCAAGCCGCGCGGCGGCGCCGACGCCCGCAAGGACATCGAGC
The DNA here is from genome assembly GCA_963704595.1 of uncultured Alphaproteobacteria bacterium. Taxonomy (GTDB): domain Bacteria; phylum Pseudomonadota; class Alphaproteobacteria; order Rhizobiales; family Amorphaceae; genus Acuticoccus. The sequence goes on along the minus strand of OY969922.1, from coordinate 2,922,662 downwards.
GCTTCGAAGGCATCGTGCGCGACCGGATGATGCGCTCCGAAGGCCCCTATCTCTTCGGCAAGTGGTGCGCTGTCGACGCGATGTACACGCCGCTCGCGACCCGCATCCGCACCTACGGCTGGACGGTGAACGACGAGACCAGCCGCTACGTCGACGCACTCCTCGACAACGCGAGCTTCAAGAAGTGGCGCGACGAGGCGGTCAAGGAAAGCTGGATCATCGACCACGACGAAGTGAAGTAAGCGCATGAACGTCGCGCAGCCGCCCGTAGCCGAAACGGCGCTGGATGCGCCGATGTTCGACCCCGCCGCCTTCCGCCTCACGCCGTTCGAGGCGGATCTCGCGGCCCGTGCCCGCGCGCTCGGCCCGGTCTTCGCCGAGCGTGCCTTCGAGATCGACCGGGAGGCGCGGTTCCCGACCGAGAACTTCGCCGACATGCACCGTGCCGGCCTTCTCGGCATCTGCATTCCCGAGCGGTTCGGCGGGGAGGGGGCGGACTACCGCGCCTATTCGCTGACCGCCGCCGAGATCGGCCGCTACTGCGGCGCGACGGCACTCACCTGGAACATGCACGTCTGCTCCACGCTGTGGTCCGGCCCGCTCGCCGACGATCTCGACATGGACGAGGCGACCCGCGCCGAGCACGAGGCGCGCCGCGCGGTCCACTACAAGCGTATCGTCGACGACGGCGCGATCTACGCCCAGCCCTTCTCCGAGGGCGGCGCGGCAGCGTCCGGCGCGATTGCGTTCGCGACCGAGGCCGAGCCCGTCGATGGCGGATGGATCGTCCGCGGCAAGAAGATCTTCGCCTCGCTGTCGGGCAGCGCCGACTATTACGGCGTCCTCTGCACCGAGACCGACGGTTCCGGCCAGAAGAGCCGCCGCAACACGCTCTACCTCGCGATCCCCGCCAACGCCGAGGGCGTCTCGGTGGTGGGCGAATGGGACCCGCTCGGGATGCGTGGCACGGTCTCGCGCACGCTGATCTTCGACGACGTGTTCGTCGCGGAAGAAGCAGCGCTGATGCCGCGCGGCGTCTACTTCCAGGCCGCGTCCAACTGGCCGCACATGTTCATGACCCTGTCGCCGGCCTACATGGGCCTCGCCCAGGCCGCCTACGACTTCACGGTCAAATATCTGCGCGGCGAGATGCCCGGCACGCCGCCGGTCAAGCGGCGGCAGTATGCCACCAAGCAGATCGCGGTGGCGGAGATGAAGATCAAGCTGGAGCAGGCGAAGACGCTGTGGTTCCAGGCGATTTCCGAGGCCGGCCCGCGTCCCTCCAAGGACCAGGTGATGCGCGCCTGGGCGGCACAGTACACCGTGATGGAGTTCGCCAACGACATCGCGCGGCTCGCCATCCGCACCTGCGGCGGCCAGTCGATGCTGAAGCGCCTGCCGCTGGAGCGGATCTACCGCGACAGCCGCTGCGGCGCGCTGATGCTGCCGTGGACCGCCGAGCTCTGCCTCGACCGTCTCGGCAAGGCCGCCCTCTACGAGCCGGGCGAAGACGACGATTGAGCGACCTCTTCACCCCCGTCGAGCGGAACGCGGCGTTCGATCCTGACCGGATCGCCGTCCGTTTCGGCGGGACCGCGCTCACCTACGCCGCCTTCGTCGCCCGCGTCCACGCCGTCGCCGCGGGCCTCGCCGCATCCGGCGTCGGCCCCGGCGACCGCGTCGCGGTGCTCGCCTACAACCACCCCGATACGCTGGCGATCCTCTACGCCTGCGCCCGCCTCGGCGCGATGATGGTACCGCTCAACTGGCGCCTCGCAGAGCCCGAGCTCGCCTGGGCCATCGGCCACGCCCGCCCGCGGCTGCTGGCGCACGACGACGCGCTGGAGCCCGTCGCCGCCGCCCTGATGCCGGCCGCCGAGCGCCGCCGCATGGGCGAGGGGGGCGACCTCGCCGCTACCCCGCGCGCGGTGGAGGCGGCAAGCGCGCCCGACCGTCCGTGCCTCCTCGTCTACACCTCCGGCACCACGGGGCGGCCGAAGGGGGCGCTCCTGTCACAGGCGGCGCTTCTCGGCAACGCCGTCCAGTCCCACCACATGCACCAGATGACGGCTGCGGACCACGTTCTCACCGTCCTCCCGATGTTCCACGTCGGCGGCCTCAACATCCAGACGACCCCCGCCCTGATGGCAGGCGCCACCGTCACCCTCCACGACAGGTTCGACCCCGGGGCGACCCTCGCCGCCATCGCCGCGGACCGCCCGACGCTCAGCGTCTTCGTTCCCGCCGTGATGCAGGCGCTCCTCGCGCACCCGGACTTTGCGGCCTCCGACCTTTCCTCCCTGCGCGCCGTCGCCACCGGCTCTACCATCGTGCCGGAGGGCCTGTGCGATGCCTTCGAGGCGCGCGGCATCCCGATCCTGTGCATCTACGGCGCCACCGAAACCTGCCCGATCGCCGCCTACGACCGCTACGGCACGCCGCGCCTGCGCGGCAGCACCGGCCGCGCGGGCCTCCTCAGCGAGATCGCGATCCTCGACGATGCCGGCGTTGCCCAGCCGCCCGGCACCCACGGCGAGATCGCCGTCGCCGGACCGATCCTGTCCGCCTACTTCGAGGACGAGGCTGCGACCCGAGCCGCCTTCGCCGGCCGCCATTTCCGCACCGGCGACATCGGAAGCCTAGCAGCCGACGGCACGCTGACGGTGCACGAGCGCAAGAAGAACATGATCATCTCCGGCGGGGAGAACATCTATCCGGCCGAGGTCGAGCGTGTGCTCTCCGCGCACCCCTCCGTCACCGCATGCGCGGTCGTCGGCAAGCCCGACCCGCGCTGGCAGGAGGTGCCTGTCGCCTTCGTGGTCGGCACCGCCATCGACCGGGACGCGCTCGCCGCCCACATGTCGGCCGAACTTGCCCGCTACAAGGTCCCGCGCGACATCCGCATCGTGGATTCCCTGCCCCTCACGGCGCTCGGCAAGGTGCGGCACGACGTTTTGCGCGCGCTAGCGGCGCAAGAGGCGCTCGAACCCCTTGCGTCCGCCGGATCGAAGCGATAAGTCACCCGGGCCTTGGGGGCGCGTAGCTCAGCGGGAGAGCACCTCGTTCACACCGAGGGGGTCACAGGTTCAATCCCTGTCGCGCCCACCACCCGGCACCAAAGCCCTTCATCAAAGATCGACGGCACACCCAAACGGCACCGCTTTGTGCCCCCCGGACCCGTAGTTCCGGGGAGCACTTCAGGCGACGCGGTTTATTCGACCTCGCCGCTCGTGCCGTCGACGACCACCGTCCGGCTTTCGTCGCTGTCGGTCCAGCCCTGAACGATCCACTTGCCGTCACGCAGGTAGACGCCGTGCAGCCTTGCGATGCCGTCGCCCATCGCGGCTTCGGCCGCTTCGCCCAGCGAGATCGCGGGCGTGGTGTTCGCATCCGCGCCGGAGCGGACGATCTTGCCATCGGCGCCCAGCACGAGCGTGTGCCAGTCGCCGCCGGCGCCAAAACCCTCGACCCCGGTCAACTGGCTGTCGGGGTTGTACCAGAACTCCTGCACGTCGGTGATCTGCTCGTCGGCAGCCATCTCGAGCGCCTTGGTCAAGGGGACGCCGTCCTGTGCCCAGACCGCGGTCGGGGCGAGCAGGGCGACGACGAGAAGAGAACGAAACCTCATTGAACATCCTCCGGAACGCGGTCTTTCTGGCCGCTCCCCAAAGATAGCGCGCTGCCGGCAGCGGGAAGTGGCGGAAGGAACCATATTTCGTCCATTCCGCGGCTCTTCCGCCGCCCCCCGCGCAGGCCAAGCGGCGGGAGAGGCCGATTAGTTGTTGAGCCGTCGGGGGACCGCCCTTGCGCCCGCGGCCCGCGGTGGGACAGATGCCGGAACGGAGGGTTCATGGCGTTCAGCTTCATCCACACCGGCGACCTTCACCTCGACAGCCCGCTGACGAGGCTCGTCTCGATGGAGGACGAGCGCGCGGCCGAGATCGCGGGCGCAGGCCGCCGCGCTTTCGCCGAACTCGTCGACATCGCGATCGAGCGCCGCGTCGACGCCTTCCTGATCGCGGGCGACCTGTGGGATGGCGACTGGCAGGACGTAGGCACCGGGCTCTACACGCAGAAGCAGGTGGCCCGGCTCGCGGACGCCGGCATCGCCGTCTTCGCGATTCTGGGCAACCACGATGCCGCGAGCCACATCACCGACCGCATCCGCCACTTCGACAAGCTGACCCTCTTCGGGACCGACCGGCCCGAATCAGTGGAGTGCGGCGAGGCTGTGATCCACGGCATGAGCTTCGCGAAGCGCGAGACGGTGGACAACCTTGCCGTACGCTATCCCCCCGCGTGGCCGGGGCGGATCAATATCGGCCTCCTCCACACCGGGCTCGAGAACCCGCGCGGCCATGCCCGCTACGCGCCGTGCTCGCTCGCCGACCTTTCGGCCAAGGGCTACCACTACTGGGCGCTCGGCCACATCCATGCCCGCGAGACGCTGCAGGAGAACACCGCGACGCTGGGCGGCACCATCGCCTACTGCGGGGTGCTGCAGGGCCGCCACATCCGCGAGGCCGGGGTGAAGGGTGCGCTCCACGGCACGGTGGACGGCGAGCGGGTGCGCCTGTCTGAAATCAACCTTGCCGGCGTCGAGTGGTTCGAGGAGGCGGCCGACGTTACCGCCGAGCCCGTGGAAGCCGCCATCCGGGCGGCGCTGGAGCGTGTCGCGGAGCGCGCCACCGGCGAGATCGTGCCCGTGCGGCTGGTCCTGACCGGCGCCACGGCCGAGCACTTCGCGCTTCTCGCCCGCCAGCGCGCGCTGCTCGACGATGCCCGCCTCGCCGCGAGCAGCCTCGCCAACGGGCGGCTTCTCATCGAGCGGGTGCGGATTGCCACCACCCCGCCGCCGGTGGAGGAGACGCCGCATCTTCCGAGCCACTTCGACGATTTCCTCCGCCGTGCCGCAGCCGACCCCGAGGTCGCGAAGGCGGCGCATGACGACATTCTCGCCATCCTCGAGAACGCAGGGTCGGGAGAGGCGCGGGCGGCGCTCCTCGAGCTGATGCCGGAAGTGGCGGCGTTCGAGACTGCGCGCGACCTTTCCACGCTCGCCGAGGAGGCGGCGGCCACGGTGGCGGCGCGCCTTGCGGGGCCCGTCCGCTCATGACGGCGGTGCGCTTCTCGTCGATCTCGCTCGCGCCCTACGGCGTTTTCGAGGACCAGCGCTTCGCCTTTCCGCGCGGCGAGGGGCCCGACCTTCATCTCGTCATCGGCCGCAACGAGGCCGGCAAGACCACGCTGAAGACGGCGCTGATCCAGAGCCTCTTCGGCATCCCGCGCAACAACACGTACAATTTCCGCGGTACGCCGCGTCTTTCGGCCGACCTCAGCCATCGGCGGGACCGACGTGCGGGTGGACCGCGCCGGCGCGAGCCGGACGATCAAGGACCGCGAGGTCGCGGCGATGCTGGAGGCCGCGCTCGCCGAGGCGGACGCCACCGCCGACACCTACCTCCTCTCGCAGGCCTTCTCGCACGACCAGATGCGCGAGCACGCCGACGCGCTCTACGACCAGTCGGGCGACCTCCGGACGCTGCTGGAGAAGGCGGCCGGCGGTCTCGTCCATGTCGAAAGCGTGAAGCGCGGCGTGGAGAAGGACCTTGCCGCGCTGTTCGTCCGCCACAAGGGCAACAAGCAGAACCTCATCCGCCAGCTCGAGGCGAAGCGCGAGCAGGCGGACGCGCGCTACCAGGAAGCAAGGCTCGACAGCGGCACCTACGCGCGGCTGATGCGCGAGGTGAACGACGCCGAGGCGGAGCAGAAGCGCCTCAGGATCGCGCTGGAGGAGGCGCGCGCCGAGGTCGCCCGCCAGGCCCGCATCCGCGACCACGCCGGCGACGGGCGGCATCGTGAGCCGCATCGCCCGTGAGCTGGACGCGCTGCCGCGCGTCGCGATGGCGCCCGGCGCGGTTCAGCGGGTCGGCGCGCTCCTGTCGGACGAGGCGGTCGCCGCGGCGGAGGCGCGCAGGCGAGCCGCCGAGGTGGAGGAGGAGACCGCGGCGCGCGACGCCATCACCGTCGACGCCGACATACTGGGCGCTGCCGGCGAGATCGAGGCGCTCGCCGCACGGGCCGCCGCGATGCCGCAGCACGCCGAGCGCCGGCGCGAGTGCAGGGACGCGGCCGCCGCCGCGCGCCTCGCCGCCACACGCCGCGCCGCCGACATCGGCCTCGACGTTCCCGCCGGCGACATCGACCGCCTCGCCGGATCGTTGCCGCCCGCGATCGACCGCAACGACGCACGCCGGACCCTGGCGGAGAAGGCCGCGCACGATCGCGCGGTCCAGTCCGCCGCTATCGCGCTCGAACGGGCGGAGGCACTGAAGCCGCCCCCCGCGCCGGAGCCGCCGCCCGAGCCCTTGGTGCGCGCGCTGGACGATGTCGCCCGCCTCGGCGACGCGGCCGCGAACCTTGCACATCTCCAGGCCGCCGTGGACGACGCTGCCGCTGCGCTGGAGGCGGCGGAGCGTGCAGCCGCCGCCGATCCGGTCGCGGAAAACCCGCCCGCCGACACCGAGGGCGTGCGCCGCGAGAAGGCGATCGAGGCCGCGCGCGACGAGCTGCGCGCCGCGGAAGCCGCGGTGGATACGGCGCGCGTCGATCATGCGCGGCGGCGGGCCGCGGTGGAGGCGCACCGCGTCGCTTAAGATCCCGACCGGCGCCGACATCGAGGCGGCACGGGGCGCGCGCGATGCGCTGTGGCGGGAGATCGTCGCCGGCCGACCGCTCGCCGACGCCGCAGCGCCCTACGAGGCCGAGGTGGCGGCGGCCGACCGGCTCGCGGACGAGCGGTTCGCCCGAAGCAAGGCGGTCGCCGCGGCCGAGCAGGACCGTGCCGAGGCAATGCAGGCGGCGAGCACCCTGCAGGAGCGGGAGGCGGCACGCGATGCGCGGCGCAAGACCCTCGACGGCCTCGTGGCGGACTGGACGGCGACGCTGGAGGCGGCGGGCGTCTCGCCCGTCCCGCAGGACTATGCCGCCTGGCACCGCCGCCGCGCCGACCGTGCCGATGCCGCGCGGGCGCTCGCCGCGGCGACCGGGCGACGGGACGCGCTGCTCTCGCAGTTGAAGGCCGCGCTGGACGCCTGCTGCGGCGCGCTGGCGCAGGACGTGCCCTCCGGCCCGCCGGTGGTGGCGCTGGAGCGGCTCGTCGCCGCGGCGCGCGCCGCGATGGCCGCCGCGCAGGCCGCCGAGGCGGACGCGAAGGCCGCGCAAAAGCTGTTCGCGAAGGGGCAGGCGGATCTGCCGCGCCTTCGCGATGCGCTCGCCGAAGCCGAAGGCGCAAGGGCGGAGTGGCGCACCCGCTGGCAGTCGCTCGCCGACCGCTGCAACCTCGACGCCGAAATCACGCCGGCACGGCTCGACGATCTGTTCGATGCGTATGGCGAGATCGTCGCCGCCGCCAAGAGCGCTGCCGACGCCGCGGCGGAAGCAGAACGAATCACCGCGCTGGAGGATGCCCTCGCGGACGACGCTGCCCGCCTCGGCCGGGCGCTTGGGCTTCCCGCCGACACCTACGGCGCGGTGGTCGCGGCGCTCACGCGCCGTCTTTCCGACGCGCGCGAGGCGGCTCGGCGGCGCGACGAACTCACCGCGCGGCTCGAGAACGCGATCGCGGCGCGCGACGAGGCGGTCGAGGCGATGGCGCGGACCCGCAGCGAGCTCGCCGCCGACCTTGCCGGCGCCGGCCTGCCGGACGATGCCCCGGCCGACGAGCTTGCCGCTGCCGCAACCGCGAGCGACCGCCGCCGCGACCTCGAAACCGACCGCGACGAGCGCCTTGCCGCGCTGGAGACCGCGGGCCTTTCGCCGCAGTCGCTCGCGGAGGCGCTGGAGGGGACCGACGAGGCTGGCCGCGCCGCAGCGCTCGCAGGCGCAGAGGACAGGCTGGCGCAGGCCGAAGCCGCCGAGCGCGCGGCCAACGACGAGGCGGTGCGGGCAAGGCAGGAGCTTCACCGCAGCGAGGTCGAGAGCGCCGACGGCAAGGCTGCCCGCGCAAGGATGGAGCACACCGCGATCGAGCGGGAGACGGCCGAGGCCGCCGCCGCCGCGATCCGCCTACGGCTGGAGCTTGCCGTCCTCTCCGCCGCGCAGGACCTCTTCGCGCGCGAGCACCGCTCGCCGATCCTGGAACGTGCGTCGAAGGTGTTCGCTGCGTTCACTGGCGGCGCCTATGACCGGATCGAGGCAGGGACGGGGGAGGACGCGTTCGTCCTTGCCCACCGGGTGGAGGACGATATCGACGTCAACGTCCGGCAGATGTCCGCCGGGACGCGGGACCAGCTCGTTGCCGCGGTGCGATTCGCCGCAGCGCAGGACTGCGCCCTCCCGTTCATTGCCGACGACCTCTTCGTGAATGCCGACGACGTGCGCGCCGCCCACGGATTCCGCGCCCTTGCCGGGCTCGCTGAGCAACGGCAGGTGTTCTACCTCACCCACCACGACCACCTCGAAGCCGTCGCACGCGCCGCGATCCCGGGTGAAATCAACGTGGTGAAGATCTAGCTCCAGGTTATCCCCCGCGGGGCGTGGCGGAACTGCCACGGCATGCTGGCCGATTGCGGATTCGCATGACTGATTTGTCTTTGCGCCGTGCCTAGAATTTGAACTTGGCCCCAATCTTGTTATTGTTCGTATCTGAAGACGGCAAACCATTCGCCCGTCGGTGACGTATGGTTTGAAGTCCCTCAACGCGGCAAGCGGCAGCGTGGAGAGCAGGAGAGAAGACAAGGGTAATCGTGAGTTAGGGGAGGCGACGCATGGACGTCCTGAGCAATCCGGAGCGAGAGCCGCGCTGCATGCCAGCAGAGGCGATGGTCCGCTCCGTGGGCGACGAGTCCCGCCGCGCCCGCCGCCCTTACCCTGTCGCCGAATCGCGCCCCGTCACCGCCCGCCGCTATGCAGCGCTCGACCTTGGCACCAACAACTGCCGCCTCCTGATCGCTGAAGCCCGCCGAGGCGGCTTCCGCGTCGTCGACGGTTTCTCGCGCATCGTGCGCCTCGGCGAGCGGCTGTCCGACGAGGGCCAGCTCTCCGAACAGGCGATGGACCGGGCCATCGGCGCGCTGCAGATCTGCGCCTCCAAGCTTGCGAGCTCCGGCGTCGCCCACGCCCGCACCATCGCGACCGAAGCCTGCCGCTCCGCCAGAAACTGCGAGACCTTCACCGCCCGCGTGCTCGACGAGACGGGCCTCGAGCTCGAGGTGGTCGACCGGCAGACCGAGGCGCGCCTCGCTGTCGCAGGCTGCGCGCCGCTGGTGGCGGACGACGCGGAAGGCGTCCTCCTGTTCGACATCGGCGGCGGCTCGTCCGAGATCGTCTGGCTCGACCTTCGCAGCCGCTACAACCTGCGCGGCACCGGCCTCGTCCATTGCATCCGCGCGTGGACGTCGCTGCCCATCGGGGTCGTCTCGCTCGCCGAACGCCACGGCGGCAAGGACGTTGACGAGAAGGTGTTCGCCGCGATGGTGGACGACGTTCTCGGCCTCCTCAGCAACATCGACAGCCGCGGCGTCCTCTCCGAAGCGGTCGCGCGGGGCGGGGTGCATCTCCTCGGCACGTCCGGCACAGTCACCACGCTGGCGGGGCTGTTCCTGGGCCTCAAGCGCTACGACCGGCGGCAGGTGGACGGAACGTGGCTTGACAACCGGCAGGTCGACACGCTCATAGCGCAACTGTTGGGCATGTCGTTCGACGACAGGGTGGCCAATCCCTGTATCGGTGCCGACCGTGCGGATCTCGTCCTCGCCGGCTGCGCCATTTTCGAAGCGATTCGCCGGCGTTGGCCCTGCGAGCGACTGCGTGTGGCCGACCGTGGCCTGCGCGAGGGAATGTTGATGGAACTGATCGAGCGCGACCGCCTGGCCGCGCAGCGCAACCGCCGGCAACGGCGGAGCGCAAACCGCGTTCCGATCCACGCCTGACATCATGGCAAGTGGAAAAGGCAAGACCGGCGGCGCCAAGGGCGGCGCCGGCAAGGGCACTGGTGCCACGCCGCGCCAGATGCACACCCGCGTCAAGACCGCGAAGGGGCGCAAGCTCTCCTCGACCCTCTGGATCCAGCGCCAGCTGAACGACCCCTACGTGCAGCGGGCGAAGGCGGACGGCTACCGCTCCCGCGCCGCCTACAAGCTGATCGAGATCGACGAGCGCTACAACATCCTGAAGCGCGGGCAGACCGTGGTCGACCTCGGCGCCGCGCCCGGCGGCTGGTGCCAGGTCGCCGTGCAGCGCTGCCACGCCACCAGCATGCTCCCGGTCGTCGCCATCGACATCCTGCCCATGGACCCGATGACCGGCGTCAAGATCCTCCATCAGGACTTCACCGCCGAGGAGGCGCCCGCGATGCTGATCGAGGCGCTGGGCGGGCGCCGCCCCAACGTGATGCTGAGCGACCTTGCGCCCGAGACCATAGGCCACCGCGCGACCGATCACCTGCGCGTCGTCCATCTCGTCGAGCTCGCGCACGACTTCGCGCGGCAGACGCTGGCGCCGGGCGGCACGTTCCTCGCCAAGGTGTTCCAGGGCGGGGCCGAGGCCGATCTTCTCGCCGCCATGCGCAAGGACTTTTCGATCGTCCGGCACGTGAAGCCGCCGTCGTCGCGCCCGCAGTCGCCCGAGACCTATATGCTGGCGACGGGCTTCCGCGGCGGCGCCTGAGGCCGCTGCGCCATCTCCGCGGCAGCGTCCGCCGGCAGGCGGAAATAGAAGAACAGCGAGCAGAACGAGATCAGCGCGACGGTGCCGAAGGCGCCGACGAAGTCGCTCGCCAGGATGACGTGGTCCGGCCGCAGCGCGCGCTGGAACTCGATCACCGCCGCCCCGACCGCGACGCCCGCCGCCAGCGAGACCTGCTGGGCGACGCTGTAGAGGCTGGTCGCGAGGCTCATCCGCGACTGCTCGACCTCGGCATAGGCCATCGAGTTGAGGCAGGTGAACTGGAGCGAGCGGAAGAAGCCGCCGACGAGAAGCACCGACACCATCAGGATGGCCGGGACGTTGAAGGCGAACGCTGCCATCGCGATCAGCGCGACGCAGGAGACGAAGCCGTTCCAGATGAGAACGGAGCGGAAGCCGAACCGGTAGACCAGCGGCTTGGCGGTGAACTTCATCAGGAGCGCGCCTGCGGCGGAGAAGAAGGTCAGCCCGCCCGCCTGGAACGGCGGACATGCCGAGCCCGATCTGGAGCATCAGCGGCAACAGGAACGGGATCGCGCCGATCCCGATGCGGAACAGCGATCCGCCCGCCGCGCTGCAGAAGAATGTCGGCAGGCGGAACAGGGTGAGGTCAAGGAGGGGCGTCGGCGTCCGTTTCGCGTGGACGAGGTAGAGCGTCATGCAGATCGCGCCGACGGCGATCATCGCGAGCGTGATCGGGAGCGGCAGCATGTTCTGGCCGAGGACCGAGAGGCCGAAGACAAGGCCGGACAGCCCGATCCCCGACAGGATGAAACCGATGAAGTCGAGCGGCCGCTTGTCGAGGCTCTTCACGTCGTCGATGAAGAGCGTGATGAGGATGATGCCGCCGACACCGACCGGAATGTTGATCCAGAAGATCCACCGCCAGTCGAAGTAGGTCGCGATGAAGCCGCCGAGCGGCGGGCCGAACAGCGGGCCCATCATGGCCGGCACCGTGAGCCAGGCCATTGCGGACAAAAGCTCGGACTTCGGCGTGGTGCGCAGGAGGACGAGGCGGCCGACCGGCGTCATCATCGCGCCGCCCGCGCCTTGGACGATCCGCGCGATCACGAACTCCGGCAGCGATGTCGCCAGCGAGCACATGATCGAGCCCAGCATGAAGACGACGATCGCGGCGCGGAACACCAGCCGCGCGCCGAGCTTGTCGGCCGCCCAGCCCGAGATGGGGATGAAGGTCGCGAGGCTGAGGAGATAGGAGGTGATCGCGAGCTTCAGCCGGATCGGGTCCGTGCCGAGATCCTGGGCGATGGTCGGCAACGCCGTGGCGATGACCGTCGAGTCGACGTTCTCCATGAGCAACGCCGAGGCGACGATCAGCGCTGTCAGTTGCGGACGATTCAAGGTGGGCTCTGAAATGGCTTGATGCCGACCATAGGACACGAGTTGATCTCTCGCAAACCGTTGGCCGGGTAGCTCGGGCCTGTGTGCAATGGCGAAATGCATAGCTCGATTGAGCGACACTCCATTGAAACGGCAGGGTCCGCCCGTATAGATGGCGCAACCCGCGCGGACCGTGACGCCGCTGCCCGCGCGATGCCGGGCGCCGGCGGGCCCCTGGCAGATGCCGGGCGCAATTGGGAGGTCTCACCGTGGCTGAATTTCTGACACTCGAGAGCGGTGAGGCACTGACGTTCGACGACGTGCTCCTGACGCCGGGCCCCTCCAGCGTCCTGCCCAACCAGACGGACCTTCGCACCCGCGTCACCCGCGAACTGTCGCTCAACATCCCGATCCTCTCCGCGGCCATGGACACCGTGACCGAGCCCGAGCTTGCCATCGCGATGGCGCAGGCCGGCGGCATCGGCGTGATGCACCGCAACATGACGCCGGAAGAGCAGGCCGCGGCAGTCCGCCGCGTCAAGAAGTACGAAAGCGGGATGATCGTCGACCCGGTGGTGATCGGCCCCGAGGCGAGCCTCGCCGATGCGCTGGCGCTGATGGACCGCTACGGCATCTCCGGCATCCCGGTGGTCGAGAACGGCGGGATGGGCGGCCCGGTGAAGGGCAAGCTCGTCGGCATCCTCACCCACCGCGACGTGCGCTTCGCCTCCGACCCGCACACCCCCGTGCGCGAGCTGATGACGGCCAAGAACCTCGTCACCGTGCGGGACGGCGTCGGTCAGGAGGAGGCCAAGCGGCTTCTCCACCAGCACCGCATCGAGAAGCTGCTGGTGGTGGACGAGGCGGGCAACTGCACCGGTCTCGTCACCGTGAAGGACATGGAGAAGGCACGGGCCTATCCGAACGCCGTGAAGGACGCGCAGGGGCGCCTGCGCGTCGCCGCGGCCAGCACCGTCGGCGACAAGGGCATCGAGCGCGTCGAGGCGCTGATCGACGCCGGGGTCGACCTCGTGGTGATCGACACCGCGCACGGCCACTCCGCGCTGGTGCTCGAAACCGTGCGCCGGGTGAAGCGGCTTTCCAACGCCACCCAGATCCTTGCGGGCAACGTCGCCACCCGCGACGGCACAATGGCTCTGATCGACGCCGGTGCGGACGCTGTGAAGGTCGGCATCGGCCCGGGCTCCATCTGCACCACCCGCGTGGTCGCGGGCGTCGGCATGCCGCAGCTGACCGCGGTGATGGAGGCTGCCGCAGCCGCCTCCGGGCCGGACATCCCGGTGATCGCGGACGGCGGCATCAAGTTCTCCGGCGACCTTGCCAAGGCGCTGGCCGCCGGCGCGTCGTGCGCGATGGTCGGCTCGCTCCTCGCCGGCACCGCCGAGGCACCGGGCGAGGTCTACCTCCACCAGGGCCGCAGCTACAAATCCTACCGCGGCATGGGCTCCATCGGCGCCATGGCCCGCGGCTCGGCCGACCGCTACTTCCAGGCCGAGGTCAGCGACAGCCTGAAGCTGGTGCCGGAAGGCATCGAGGGGCAGGTGCCGTTCCGCGGTCCCGTCGCCACGGTCCTGCACCAGCTCGTCGGCGGCCTCCGCTCGGCCATGGGCTACGTCGGTGCCGCCGACCTTGCGGAGCTTCGCGAGAAGGCCCGTTTCGTGCGCATCACCAACGCCGGCCTTACGGAAAGCCATGTCCACGATGTCGCCATCGTGCGCGAAAGCCCCAACTATCCGTCCGGCCGCTAGGAGGCGCCGGTAGTGCGCACAGCAGGTCGGATCGCCGCCGCCATCGAGGTGCTGACCGAGATCGAGAACCGGTCCCGGCCCGTCGCCGACGCCATCAAGGACTGGGGCCTGTCGCACCGCTTCGCCGGCTCCGGCGACCGCGCTGCAATCGCCAACCTCGTCTACGACGCGGTGCGCTGGAAACGCTCCTCCGCCTTCCGCGCCGACAACGATTCTCCGCGCGGCGTCGTGCTCGGCACGCTTCGCTTTCGCTGGGGCGTCGGCCCGGACGACCTCGCCACCCTCGGCGCCGAGGGGTTCGGTTTCGGCGCACCCAGCGAGGCGGAAGTTGCCGCGCTTGCCGAGGATCGCCTCACCGACGCACCGACCGCGGTGCAGGTCGACATCCCCGACTGGCTCGCCGGCCCGTTCGAGGAGAACTTCGCCGACGAGTGGCCGGCGGAGGCCGCAGCGCTCGCCGCCCGCGCGCCGCTCGACCTGCGCGTCAACACCCTGAAATCCGACCGCGAGAAGGTGCTCCACCAGCTGAAGCGCTTCGGCGCCACTGCCGGCAGGATCAGCCCCGTCGCCGTGCGCCTTCCCGCGCGCGCAGGCTGGGAGCGCGCCCCCAACATCCAGCGCGAGGAGATCTTTCAGCGCGGCCACGTGGAGGTGCAGGACGAGGGCTCGCAGGCGGCGGCGCTCCTGGTCTACGCCCAACCCGGCGACCAGGTGCTCGACCTTTGCGCAGGTGCCGGCGGCAAGACGCTGGCGCTGGCCGCCCACATGGAAAACCGCGGCCAGATCCACGCCACCGACGCCGATGCCGGCCAGCTCGCGCCGATCTTCGAGCGGGTGAAGCGGGCAGGGGCGCGCAACGTCCAGATCCACGGCGCACGCGACGACCTCTCCGCGCTGGAGGGCAAGATGGACCGCGTGCTGATCGACGCGCCGTGCTCCGGCAGCGGCACATGGCGGCGCCGGCCCGAGACCAAGTGGCGCCTGTCGGAGCAGACCTTGGAGCGCCGGATGGACGACCAGGCCGAAGTGCTGGAGCGCGCCCGCAGCTTCGTGCGGCCGGGCGGCTACATCGTCTACGTCACCTGCTCGATGCTGCCGCAGGAGAACGAGGGCGCCATCGACACCTTCCTCGAGCATTCTCCCGAATTCGCCCCGGTTTCGGCCGGCGAGGCGTGGGAAGACCTCTTCGGCGTCGGCGGCCCCAAGCCGTGGAGCGCCGACGGCATGAGCCTCACCATGACACCCGCCGCCACCGATACCGACGGCTTCTTCCTCGCCGTCCTCGAACGGATGACCGATTGATCCGCGCCACCGCCAACACGCCCAAGGGAAACCGATGAGCCACGACACCATCCTGATCGTCGATTTCGGAAGCCAGGTGACGCAGCTCATCGCGCGGCGGGTGCGCGAGGCCGGCGTCTTTTCCGTCATCGCCCCGTTCTCCGAAGCCGGCGAAGCCTTCCGCCGCACCAAGCCGCGCGGCGTGATCTTCTCCGGCGGGCCGGGCTCCACCCACCTCGAAGGCAGCCCCCGCGCCCCGCAGGAGATCATCGACGCAGACGTTCCGGTCCTCGGCATCTGCTACGGCCAGATGACGATGACCACGCAGATGGGCGGCCGCGCCGAGGCCGACGACCACCGCGAGTTCGGCCGTGCGGAGGTCGAGGTGATCGGCACGAGCCCGCTGATCGAGGGCGTCTGGGCCCCCGGCGAGAGCCACACCGTGTGGATGAGCCACGGCGACCGCGTGGTCGAGCCCGCCCCCGGCTTCGAGGTCATCGCCCGCTCCGCCGGCGCTCCCTTCGCACTGATCGCCAACGAGGAGCGCCGCGCCTACGGCCTGATGTTCCACCCCGAGGTGGTCCACACTCCCGACGGCGCGCGCCTGATCGAGAACTTCGTCCGCCGCATCGCGGGCGCAACCGGCGACTGGACCATGGCCGCCTTCCGCGAAGAGGCGGTGGCGCGCATCCGCGAACAGGTCGGCGACGGCAAGGTGATCTGCGGCCTTTCGGGCGGCGTCGATTCCACCGTGACCGCCGTCCTGATTGCCGAGGCCATCGGCGACCAGCTCACCTGCATCTTCGTCGACCACGGCCTCCTGCGCCAGAACGAGGCGGCGGAAGTGGAGGCGATGTTCGCCGGCCGCAACGACGTGGTGTTCAACAAGGTTGATGCCTCGAATGCCTTCCTGTCCGAGCTTTCCGGCGTCACCGACCCCGAGCAGAAGCGCAAGATCATCGGCCGCGTCTTCGTCGAGGTGTTCGAGAAGGAGGCCAAGGCCGTCGGCGGCGATTTCCTCGCCCAGGGCACGCTCTACCCGGACGTGATCGAGAGCATCTCGGCGACCGGTGGCCCCTCCGTCACCATCAAGTCGCACCACAACGTCGGCGGCCTGCCGGAGCGAATGGGGCTTAAACTGGTCGAGCCGCTTCGGCTCCTCTTCAAGGACGAGGTGCGGGCGCTCGGGCGTGAGCTCGGCCTTGGCGAGACGTTCGTCGGCCGCCACCCGTTCCCCGGGCCGGGCCTTGCGATCCGCTGCCCCGGCGAGATCACCGCCGAGGGCCTCGACGTCCTGCGCAAGGCGGATGCGATCTACATCGAGGAAATCCGCGCCGCCGGCCTCTACGACAAGATCTGGCAGGCCTTCGCGGTGCTGCTGCCGGTAAAAACCGTCGGCGTGATGGGCGACGCCCGCACCTACGAGCACGTCCTCGCCCTGCGCGCCGTAACCTCCACCGACGGCATGACCGCCGACGTCTACCCCTTCGACCCGATGTTCCTCTCCCGGGTGGCAAGCCGCATCGTCAACCAGGTCCGCGGCGTCAACCGCGTGGTCTACGACGTGACGTCCAAGCCGCCGGGCACCATCGAGTGGGAATGATCCTGCGCGCCTGAAGCGGGCCGCTTAGCCGGCCTTTTCCGGCGCGCGGCATTTGGCGTCAAAGTCGCGGGCGAGGGCTGCGAGGCTCACCGCCCCGAGCCGCGCGACGAGCAGTGCCTCGGCTTCGCTGAGCGCGTCCGCCACCGCTTCGTTGACGACGCGCTCGACCGCGCAGTCGGGGTTCGGGTGCTCGTTGCCGATGGCGAAGAGGTGCGGGCCGCCGACGGCGCGGTGAACGTCGAGCAGCGACACCGTCTCGAGGTCTGCCGCGATCGCCCAGCCGCCGCCGTGGCCCTTTTCCGACCGCACGTAGCCGGCCTCGCGCAAACCCGCCATGGTCCGACGCACCACCACGGGGTTGGTGCCGAGCATCCGCGCGATCGCGTCCGACGTCATCGGGCCGTCGTGCCGCGCCATGTGGAGAAGCACGTGGAGCATCCGGGAGAGGCGACTGTCGCTGCGCACGGCGCAATCCTCCATCAACGGCCGGGGCTAGGCAAGCTCCGCCATGTCATGATACTTCGTAAGTTACATGAAACGGAGCGTGGTGATGCAGCAGTTCGATAACCCTGACCACTGGGACGAGGCGGCCCGGCACTACGAGAAGACGGCGCATCCGTTCACCTCGCGCTTTGCGGTAGCGGCGCTGGCGCGCGTCCCGCTGGGGCCGGACAGCGACGTGCTGGACGTTGCGGCTGGCACGGGCGCCTTGGCGCTAGCGGCGGCCCGGAGCGGCGCGCGCGTCGTCGCAACGGATTTCTCGCCGGGCATGGTCGCCCGGATCGCGGCGGTGGCGCCGCCCAACGTCGAAGCCCGTGTCATGGACGGGCAGGCGCTGGCACTGCCGGACGCTGCGTTCGACGCGGTGTTCTCGATCTTCGGCGTGATGATGTTCCCCGACTGGCGTCGCGGCCTTGCCGAGATGGCGCGGGTGACGCGGCCGGGCGGTGTCGGCGTGGTCGCGACCTGGCAATCGCAAGGCGCGGCGACGTTCCTACTCCTCGGCGAGGTGCGCCGAACGCTGTTTCCCGACCGCCAGGGGATGACGATGCCCGAGGCCGTCACCGCGCTCAGCGATCCGGCGGACTTTGCGCGCGAACTTGTCGCCGCCGGCTACCGGGACCCCGAGATCGAGCCCGTCACCCACGACTACGAGCTCGACGTGGCCGCGCTTGACGAGCCCGACACGCTGTTCGGCATGTCGCCCGACTGGACGAGCCTCGACGGCGCCGAGAAGGCGGCAGTGGTGGCCGAGGTCCGGCGGATTGCAGCTGGCCGGCGGACCCTGCCGGTGCCATCGACCGCGCTGATCGCCGTCGCCCGGCGCTGAGCGCGATCTCACGTCACAGGGCCCGGCCCTTGGCGCCGGGCTGCCGGCGGGCAAATCTTGCGGCATGATCTCAGCGCCTAAGAATTGCCCCGGCCGGCGGGCCGGCTTCGCCCCATGACACGCCTGCGCAATCTCATTCTCGTCCTCGGTGATCAGTTGACGCCGGGGCTGTCGAGCCTTGCCGCCGGCGACCCCAAGCGCGACCGGGTGCTGATGGCGGAGGTCCAGGACGAAGCCACCTACGTCCGCCATCACAAGAAGAAGATCGCGTTCCTGTTCGCCGCGATGCGTCACTTCGCCGACGAGCTGCGGAGCGAGGGCTGGCAGGTCGACTACGTCACGCTGGATGCCGACGGCAATACCGGCAGCTTCACGGGCGAGGTTGAGCGGGCGGTGAGGGCGCTGAAGCCGGAGCGGGTCGTCGTCACCGAGGCCGGGGAGTGGCGCGTTGCGGAGATGATGAAGGGCTGGGAGGCGCGGTTCTCGCTGCCCGTCGACATTCTGCCCGACGACCGCTTCCTTTCCTCCATCGACGCGTTCGCCGCTTGGGCGGACGGGCGCAAGGCGCTGCGGATGGAGTATTTTTACCGCGAGATGCGCAGGAAGACCGGCCTTCTGATGGACGGCAGCGAGCCCGCCGGCGGCAAGTGGAATTTCGACCACGACAACCGCAAGCCCGCGAAGACCGACCTCTTCATGCCCCGCCCGGCAGAATACGCGCCGAACGAGATTACGCGCGAAGTGCTGGAGCTGGTGGCGGCGCGGTTCGACAACCATTTCGGCGACCTCGAGCCGTTCGTCTTCGCGGTGACGCGCGCAGACGCGGAGGCGGCGTTCGCGGCATTCGTCGACAAGGCGCTGCCCCGGTTCGGCGACTATCAGGACGCGATGCTGACGGGCGAGCCCTACCTCTACCACGCCGTCATCTCGATGTACCTCAACGCCGGCCTGCTTGATCCGCTGAAGGTGTGCGCCGCGGTGGAGGATGCGTGGCGGGCGGGCGATGTGCCGCTCAACGCCGCGGAGGGTTTCATCCGCCAGATCATCGGCTGGCGCGAATACGTCCGCGGGATCTACTGGCTGAAGATGCCGGGATATGAGACCAGCAACTTCTTCGGCCACAAGCGCCCGCTCCCCTGGTTCTACTGGACCGGCGAGACGGACATGCACTGCCTCGCCGAGGCGATCGGCCAGACGAAGGCCAATGCCTACGCCCACCACATCCAGCGGCTGATGGTGACGGGCAACTTCGCGATGCTGGCGGGCGTCGACCCGGCCGAGGTGCACGAGTGGTATCTGTGCGTTTACGCGGACGCCTACGAGTGGGTGGAGATGCCCAACACCATCGGCATGAGCCAGTTCGCCGATGGCGGGCTCCTCGGCTCCAAGCCGTATGCTGCGAGCGGAGCGTACATCAACCGCATGTCGGACTACTGCGGCAACTGCCGGTTCGACGTGAAGCAGCGGACGGGGCCGGACGCATGCCCCTTCAACGCGCTCTACTGGGATTTCATCGCGCGGAGCCGCGACAAGATCGGCGGCAATCCGCGGATGAAGCAGATGGTCCGCACGTGGGACAACTTCGACGTGGAGGAGCGCAAGCGAATCGCAAAGAGCGCCGCCGACTTCCTTGAGAGCCTCTGATGGCCAAGCGCGTTGAGAAGGCCGACCTGCCGCAGAAGATCTGCGCCGGCTGCGGGCGCCCGTTCGCATGGCGCAAGAAGTGGGCGCGCGATTGGGAGAGCGTGAAGACGTGCTCGGAGCGGTGCAAGGGCGACCTGCGGCGGGCGCGGAAGGCCGATGCGCCGGACGGTGATTGACAAGCGGCGGGGCAGGAGCCGATCATCGAGGCTCACCTGGGGGGTCCCGACAAGGGGCTGAGATTCTGCTGGGCCGGCACGATGCCGGACAAGCGCAGTGACCCGATGAACCTGATCCAGTTCATACTGGCGTAGGGATGGTGTGCGCTTCGAGAAGGGCTCGTTCGTTCGCGACCGGCCCGCCAGCAGAGCCGAAGCCTCAAGCCTTCTTTGCCCGCCGAACTGGGTCTCCATTGCCTGAGCAGGGAGGCTCATTTGGACGCTTTCACCAACACCGTCACCACCGGACCGCTGCCCGCGTCGCGCAAGATCCACGTCGGCGGCACGCTCCACGACATCGCCGTGCCGATGCGGGAGATCGCGGTGCACCCGACCGCGGGCGAGCCGCCCGTCACTGTCTACGATTCGTCCGGCCCCTACACCGACGGCACGACGCCGATTTCCGTGAGCCGCGGCCTTGCCCGGCTGCGTGAAGCGTGGATCGAGGCGCGCGGAGACACCGCGACCTATGAGGGGCGCGCCGTGGAAGCCGCCGACAACGGCTTCGTCTCCGCAGAACGGCTGACCCCGCCCTTTCCGGTTGCGAACCGGCCCCGCCGCGCAACAGGTGGCCGCGCGGTGACGCAGCTCGCCTACGCCCGCGCCGGCATCATCACGCCCGAGATGGAGTTCGTCGCGATCCGCGAGAACATCGGCCGCGACGCTGCCGCAGCCGCCGTACGCGACGGGGAGGATTTCGGCGCCGCGATCCCGGACCACGTCACGCCGGAATTCGTGCGCGAGGAGGTCGCGCGGGGGCGGGCGATCATTCCGGCCAACATCAACCACCCGGAAGCCGAGCCGATGATCATCGGGCGCAACTTCCTGGTGAAGATCAACGCCAACATCGGCAACTCGGCCGTCACCTCGTCCATGAGCGAGGAGGTGGAAAAGATGGTCTGGGCGATCCGCTGGGGCGCCGACACCGTGATGGACCTCTCCACCGGCCGCAACATCCACAACATCCGCGACTGGATCATCCGCAACGCGCCGGTCCCCATCGGCACCGTGCCGCTCTACCAGGCGCTGGAGAAGGTCGGCGGCATCGCCGAGGACCTGACGTGGGAAGTCTACCGCGACACGCTGATCGAGCAGGCCGAGCAGGGGGTGGACTATTTTACGATCCACGCGGGCGTGCGGCTCCACATGATTCCGCTCACCGTAGACCGGGTGACCGGCATCGTCTCGCGCGGCGGGTCGATCATGGCGAAGTGGTGCCTCCATCATCACCGCGAGAGTTTTCTGTACGAGCATTTTGGCGAGATCTGCGACATCGCCAGAGCCTACGACGTGTCGTTCTCGCTGGGCGACGGGCTGCGGCCGGGCTCCATCGCCGACGCCAACGACGCCGCGCAGTTCGCCGAGCTGGAGACGCTGGGGGAGCTCACGAAGATCGCCTGGGCGAAGGACTGCCAGGTGATGATCGAGGGGCCGGGGCATGTCCCGATGCACAAGATCAAGAAGAACATGGACAAGCAGCTCGCCGTCTGCGGCGAGGCGCCGTTCTATACGCTGGGGCCGCTGACGACCGACATCGCGCCCGGGTACGACCACATCACGTCCGGCATCGGAGCGGCGATGATCGGCTGGTTCGGCACCGCGATGCTCTGCTACGTCACGCCCAAGGAGCACCTCGGCCTGCCGGACCGCGACGATGTGAAAACGGGCGTCATCACCTACAAGATCGCTGCCCACGCCGCCGACCTCGCCAAGGGGCACCCTGCGGCGCAGGCGCGGGACGACGCGCTCAGCCGCGCGCGTTTCGAGTTCCGCTGGGAGGACCAGTTCAACCTCTCGCTGGACCCCGAGACGGCGCAGAAGTTCCACGACGAGACGCTGCCCAAGGAGGCGCACAAGGTGGCGCACTTCTGCTCCATGTGCGGGCCGAAATTCTGCTCCATGCGCATCAGCCACGACATCCGCGCCGAGGCGCAGAAGGAGGGGCTGGCGGCGATGGCGGAGAAATTCCGCGAGGGGGGCGAACTCTACCTGCCGCTGGCTTCGCAGGAGGGCTGAAGAGGCGGCCGATCTCAGGCGGCGTTGGCGGGAACTCCCCGCCGGCCGCGACCCGCCCGCGACCTGACGGCGAACGCGATGAATTCGCGCGCCGGCATCGGCTTTCCGAAGAGGTAGCCCTGGCCGTACTCCACGCCCGCCTCGCGCAGGTAGGAGGCCTGCTCTTCGGTCGTGATCCCCTCGGCGACGATCCTCAGGTTGAGCGTCTTGGCGAGGGCGATGATGTGCGGCGTCACCACGCTGGTGACAGCGTCGTAGCCGATGGTGTCGACGAACGCCTTGTCGATCTTCAGGACGTCGAGCGGCAGGTTCTGGAGATGGGCAAGGCTCGAATAGCCGGTGCCGAAATCGTCGATCGCGATGGTGTGCCGGCGCGCCCGCGCCTCCTCGAGGCCGGCTTTCGCGATCTCGGTGTCGAGGAAGGCGCGCTCGGTCACCTCGAGCCAGATCTGCTCGTTGCGGATACCGCTTTTCGTCAGAGCCTTTTCGACAACGTTGAGAACGCGGGCGCCCTCGATGTCGCGGGCGCCGAGGTTGATGGCGATGTGGAGTTCGGGGTCGGTCCTCAGGAAGCGTTTGAGTTCACGCACGACGGTGTCGATCACGGAGTCGGTGATCGCCGAGATCACCCCGTGCGCCTCGGCGAAGGGGATGAACATGTCGGGCGGGATAACCCGCCCGTCGCGCCGCCGCCACCGCACCAGGGCCTCCGCGCCGATGCAGCGGCCGCTCTGGAGGTCTACCAGCGGCTGGTAATGGACGATGAGCTCGCCGTTGCGGATCGCGGTCAGCATCTCGGTCTCGGGCGAGAGCTGGCGCCGGAGGACCCAGACGGTGAGCCCGATCACGAACAGTGCGATGAACGCGCCCCAGGGGAGGAGCTGGAGCTGCTCGCGGCGGATGGCCGTCTGGATGCTGGCGAGGGGCCGGGCGGCGAGGGCGGTGAGACGCGCCTTGTGGGCCGTGGCGTAGATATAGCCCTCCGAAACGCCCGCGGCGGGCGGCAAGGTGAGGACCTGGAGCGGCACCTTGCCGAGATCGCCGCTGACGCTGAGGATCTCGCCGCCTTCCGTGCCGAGAACTAGCGTGGTGGCGTGCGAACCCAGCACATCGACGAAGCGGTTGGGGTCGACGACCGCGATGTAGCTGCCGTCCCGCACCAGAACCAGCGGCGCCCTGTCTTCCGCGCCGGTCCCGCTATCGGGCCGCGGATACTGGAAGATCTCGAGACCGCCGGCCGTGACGAACTTCGGGTTGCCGAGGGCGAGACCCTCGAAGGTGCGGCTCCACGGCGTGCAGCGGATCGCATCCCCCTCGACGTAGTAGAGTTCGTAGATCGCCGGAGTTCGGGCGGTGACGTGGCGCATCAGCCCGATGTGACCATCGGTGCAGGTCTCGCCGCCATAATTGTTGAGGTCGACGAGCGCGGTGCCGACCGATTCGATCGTGGCCTCGGCGCGCAGGAGAAGATCGGCTGCGATGTCGTTCAGCATCTCCTCCGCGCCGCCGACGGCGCTGCGCCACGAGACGTAGGACATGGCGCCAAGGGGGAGGACGGCTCCGACGAGCGCCAGCGCAACGGCAATCGCAATGATGCGCAGGCGCCGCAAGTTCATGAAGGATCGTCCGTCTTCAAAGTGACCGGGAGCGGAACGGCCAACACAGGCCGTGACGGTATCACGGGAATCGCATTCCTGAGCATATATCAGGAAATTGGTCCGCACGAGCGGTCTGTCTCCGGCACACGACCGACCGCCGGAAGCAGCGTGTGGCTGCTGTGGCGGGGTTAGGTGTGTCTCGATGGCCGCAGGCTTGTGTGGCAGCGCGTCAGAGCGGCGCAATCGGCTTGAAGTTCGCGCGAATCATGGCAACCTTGTAGCCGTGTTCAACGCATCGAAAGGAGGTGATCCAATGTCGAGTGGGATTCTAATGCGGACGGCGACGTCTGGATCGAATCGGCGGACTCTGGAGCAACCTCTGGGATCTTGCTGATCGGTCGGGTGCTTCGCCGGACATGATCCGTCCGCGAACATTCCACGGAGGGCCGCGCAAGCGGCCCTTTTCCGTTTATGCGGGCCGCGCAAGCGGCCATTTGATTGCGCGGTAGAGGCTAGAGGTCGAGCGTCGCGACGACCGGCACGTGGTCCGACGGCTTCGACCAGGCGCGGGTGTGCTTCTCAACCACGACGCCCTCGAGCCGGTCCGCCGCCTGCGGCGACAGCATGAGGTGGTCGATCCGTATGCCGTTGTTCTTCTGCCAGGCACCGGCCTGATAGTCCCAGAACGTGTAGATCCCGTCCGACCTGTCGACCGCACGCTGCGCGTCGGTGTAGCCGAGGTTCACCAGCGCACGGTGCTTTGCGCGGCTCTCCGGCTGGAAGAGGGCATCGTCGGTCCAGCGGTCGGGGTGGCGCGCGTCGTCGGGGGTCGGGATGACGTTGTAATCGCCCGCGAGGACGATGGGCGTATCGGTCGCCAGAAGCTCCTCGGCGTGCGCGAGCAGGCGGTCCATCCAGCCGAGCTTGTAGGGGAATTTCTCGGTGTCGATCGGATTGCCGTTGGGCAGATAGATGCTCGCCACCCTGACGGCGCCCTTGTCGGTCGAGACGGTCGCCTCGATGTAGCGCGAATGCTCGTCGCCATCGTCGCCCGGGAGGCGCCGCATCACGTCTTCCAGGGGCCGCTTCGACAGAAGGGCGACGCCATTAAAACCCTTCTGGCCGTGGGTCGCGACGTTGTAGCCGAGCCGCTCGATCGCCTCGGCCGGGAACGTCTCGTCCTGCGACTTGATCTCCTGGAGGCACACGATGTCCGGCGCGCTTTCCTCGAGCCAGCGGGTGAGGCTGTCGATTCGCGCCTTGACGCCGTTGATGTTCCAGGTGGCGATCCGCACGAATTGACCTCTAGAGGAGCGAGAAGGACGTGCCGCAGCCGCACGACGACTGGGCGTTGGGGTTCTTGATCTGGAAGGACTGGCCCATCAGGTCGTCCACATAATCAAGCTCGGCGCCCGCGAGGAAGGGGAGTGACACGGGGTCCACAACTACGGTCGCCGCCTCGCCGGTGAGGACGAGGTCGTCGTCCGCAGGACCCTCGACGAGGTCGTACTTGTACTGGAAGCCCGAGCAGCCGCCGCCTTCCACCGACACGCGCAGCGCCCTGGCGGCTTCGGCGGACAGGATCTTTGAGACGCGGGCAAAGGCGCGGGGCGTAACCTCGAACGTGGCTTCGGCCATGACATTCTCCCGGTGGCGAAGGATTTACACCCCTTCATATAGGGATGATCGTTGCCACGCCACCTGATGCCGATTCGCTGCCCGGCCCAAGTCTGGAGTCTTGCCCCTTGCAGAACGTGCGACCGTCGCCGCGGCTCCTCGCCCCGTTCGCCACCGACCCGTCGCGGTCGCGCGGCCGGCGGATCGCGGAAGCCTCGTCCGCCACGCGCACCCCGTTCCAGCGGGACCGGGACCGGATCGTCCATTCCTCCGCCTTCCGCCGGCTGACCCACAAGACGCAGGTCTTCATCACCACCGACGGCGACCACTTCCGCTCCCGCCTCACGCACAGCCTGGAGGTGGCGCAGATCGCGGGCTCCATCGCCCGCGTCCTGTCGCTCGACGAGGACCTTGCCGAGGCGCTGGCGCTGGCGCACGACTTCGGCCACACCCCCTTCGGCCACGAGGGTGAGCGCGTGCTGGCGCGGATGATGGCGGACCACGGCGGGTTCGACCACAACGTCCAGGCCTACCGGATCGTGACGCGGCTCGAACGCCGCTACGCCCACTACGACGGCCTCAACCTCACCTACGAGATGCTGGAAGGCCTTGTGAAGCACAACGGTCCGCCGGGCGACGACCGCACCAGCCCCTTCTACGGCGACCCCGAGGTGGCCGACCTCAACCTCGTCGACCAGGCGGGGCTGGAGGCGCAGATCGCGGCCCTGTCCGACGACATCGCCTACGACAGCCACGACATCGACGACGGCCTGCGCTCCGGCATCCTCTCGCTGGACGCGCTCGCGCGAGGTGGACCTCATCGCCGACATCCTCGCCGAGGTGGAGCGCGAGGCGCCGGGGCTGGAGCCGATCCGCCAGACCCACGAACTGGTGCGCCGCCTGCTGACCCGGATGATCGAGGACGCCATCTCCGAGACGATCCGCCGGATCGCCGCCGCGGGCGTGGCGACCGCCGACGACGTCGCGGCACAGGACGGGCCGATGGTGGCGTTCTCCGCCGGAATGGCCGCCGCCGAGAAGACGCTGAAGCGCACCCTCCACCGCGAACTCTACGCCGACGTCGACGTCCTCCAGGCGCGCGACAAGGCCGGGCAGGTGGTGGCCGACCTCTTCACCGTGTTCGCGAACGACCCGGCGCTGCTGCCGGACAGCTGGCGCGATCCGGCCGACGAGGAGCCCCGGCGTCTTCGCCGCACGTGCGACTACATCGCCGGGATGACCGACCGCTTCGCGCTGCGCGAGCATACCCGCCTCGTCGGCAACACGCCCGAGCTGAAGGAGTGGCACTCGGCCGGGTGAGCCCGGCGCAGAGGCGGGCGACATGGCGGGTTCGCGGCGCCGCCCCCTCGCGCTTGGGCAACGAACGCGTTATGCGCACTCCTTTCCAAGCCAAACGCCGGACCACCCATGCACCTTCTCGACACGCTCAGGACCCGCATCATCGCCATCGCCGAGGCCGAAGGCCTCTCCGAGGGGCTGGAGCGCGTTGCGGTCGAGACACCGCGCGACCCGACCCACGGCGACTTTTCCACCAACGTCGCGATGGTTCTCGCCAAGTCCGCCGGCCGCAAGCCGCGCGACCTTGCCGAGACGATCGCCGCGCGCCTCGGCGACGATCCGCTGATCGAGGCGGTGAGCGTCGCGGGCCCCGGCTTCATCAACCTCACCATCACCGCCGAGGCGGCGTCCGCCGTGGTGCGCGCGGCGCAGGACGGCGCGGCCTACACGGCGCTTGCGCGGACCGACGCGCCGCAGCGCGTCAACGTCGAGTTCGTGTCCGCCAACCCGACCGGGCCGATGCATGTCGGCCACGCGCGCGGCGCGGTGGTCGGCGACGTGCTGGCCTCGATCCTCGAGGTGCGCGGCCACGAGGTGACGCGCGAATACTACATCAACGATGCCGGAGCGCAGGTGGATGTCCTCGCCCGCTCGGCGTACCTGCGCTACCTCGAAGCGCTTGGCGAGACGATCGAGATCCCCGAAGGCCTCTACCCCGGCGACTACCTCGTCCCCGTCGGCGAGGCGCTGAAGGCCGAGTTCGGCGAGAGCCTCAAGGCGATGGACGAGGCGCAATGGCTGCCGCTGGTGCGCGACCGGGCGATCGACGGCATGATGGCGATGATCCGCGACGATCTCGGCGCGCTCAACATCGTCCACGACACGTTCTTCTCCGAACGCACGCTGCAACAGCCGGTCGACAAGGTGGCCGCCACCATTCAGCGGCTGCGGGGCGCCAATCTCGTCTACGAGGGCACGCTGCCGCGGCCCAAGGGGCAGTCGGAGGAGTGGGAGGACCGCGAGCAGACGCTGTTCCGCTCCACCGAGTTCGGCGACGACATCGACCGCGCGCTGATGAAGTCGGACGGCAGCTACACCTACTTCGCGTCCGACATCGCCTACCATGACGACAAGTTGTCGCGCGGCTACCAGCAGCTCGTCGACGTCCTCGGCGCCGACCACGGCGGTTACGTGAAGCGGATGACCGCCGCCGTGAAGGCGCTGTCGGGCAACACCGTGCCGCTCGCACTGTTTCATGTGCCAGCTCGTCAAGCTGACCCGCGGCGGCGAACCGGTGAAGATGAGCAAGCGCTCCGGCAACTTCGTGACGTTGCGCGAAGTGGTCGACGAAGTCGGCGCCGATGCCGTCCGTTTCATGATGCTGTTCCGCAAGGCGGACGCGCCGCTGGAGTTCGACTTCCAGAAGGTCACCGAAAAGAGCCGCGAGAACCCTGTCTTCTACGTCCAGTACGCCCACGCGCGCTGCTGCTCGGTCAAACGCCAGGCCGTGGAGGCATTCGGGCCGGACATACTTGACGAACTCGGTCAAGCATCCCTGAATGACCTCAGGGATAGCGGGGAGCGGGGGCTTGTCGTGCAGCTGGCCGGGTGGCCACAGACGGTCGCGAATGCTGCCGATCAGGCGGAACCGCACCGGCTCGCCTTTGCGTTGCACGAACTCGCCTCGGCCTTGCATATGCAGTGGAACAGGGGCAAGGATGAAGGCGCTCTACGGTTTGTTAATGCGGATGATCGAGAGTCCACGCGCAGTCGTCTCGCTCTCGTCGAGGCAGTGAGGGCGGTGATTGCGGAGGGTCTTCGAACGCTCGGTGTCACGGCACCGGACGAAATGCGGTAGCCGCTTCCCCGTAACCATGCGACCGGATTAGTCGCGCGACTGGGGGTGCGAGTTTTGAGTGGCGGGCGACCCATGAATGGTCCAACGCGGCCCGGATCCTTTAAGAGTGAGCGCCCCGTCGGTGGGGCGCGCAAGAATTCGGCTGCCGATATCTTCGAGGAACTGGACCAGTTCGTGGACAGCGAGCCGGTCGGCTGGTCCGAGCGCCGCTCGGATCGCGGACAGGCCGTGCCTTCCGGAGAGTTCCTGCGCGGAACGGCGGACGATGACGGCATCGTCGAACCCTATGCCGATCCCGAGCCCCGCACCGGCGGCCCCGTCGCACCTGTACCCGACAGTGCCGCGGCGGACGTCGCGTTCAGCCGCGCGTCGGCGAGCGGGCGGCGCGAGGCGTTCCAGGCGCGCCTGAAGGCCGAGCTTTCCCGCCCCGCAGAACCGCCCGAGCCCGCGCCGCCGCCCAAGGTGGAAGCGCCCGCACCGCGCGTCGCGCCGCGTGGCGAGGGGCCGCGCAAGCCGGAGACGTCGCAGCGCGAGACCGAATGGTCGACCCCGCTTCCGGCGGCCGAACGGACCCCGCCGTCGCCGGTCTGGACCGAAGACGACGCAGCAGAGGACGAGAACGACGACCCGGTGCAGTCGGGCGTCGTCGAAGAGCCGGTCGACGCGCTCGACTGGGAACTGGACAACGCCATAGGCGCCATCATCGCTAGCTCCACCGGGGGCAACGCCCCTGCCGATCCCGCCGCCCCCATTGCGATGCCGGCGCCGCAGTCGCCCGACGCGCCCGCGCCCCGCGCCGCCGCCGATCCGTCTGCCGCGAAGGCCGCAGACGGGCCGCGCGCCGGGGCCGTGCCGCAGCCGCGCAACATCCCGCTGGAGGAGGCCGCCGAGCCCGATCCCGGCCCTGATCCGTTCAGCTCCAAGGCCGGCGCGACCATGCCGCGCATGGAACAGCCGGTGCGCCCCGTGGCGGCCCCCGGTCGCGGCAAGCCGATCCCGACCTTCCGGTTCGACAGGCGGACCGACACCGAGGAGCATGCGGTCGCCGCTGCGCCCGACCTCGACAATCCGCTCTCCAGCATCTTCTTCCAGAATTACCGGGCCGATCCGCCGGCCGACGACAGCGAGGTCGGCAGCGCCGACCTTCTCGCCGACATCGACGCTGACGGGATGGGCGACGAGTTCGCCGATTTCGACGGCGAGGTCGACGACCGCCTGCCGCCTTCGCTGATCCGCGAGGCCGAGGCACCGCGCCGCCGCAGGCCCGGCCTTGCCGGCATCGGCGCCGCGATCGGCGCCCTCGCGGTGCTCGGCGGCGCCGTGGTCATCGGCCTCAACGTGTTCGCCGGCGACGGCCGCGTCGGCGGGGGCGGGGAACCGCCGCTCATCCGCGCCGATGCGGTGGACGTGAAGGTCCGTCCCGCCGAGGACAACACCCCCGAGCCCGAGCCCGACATCGCCGAGCGCGCCGAGATCGGCGAGACCGACAGCCTCGTCATCCCCGACGAGGTCGAGATCGGCGGCTTCGACGACACCGCAGGCCCCGGCCCGGAAGAGGACACGGCCGACATCCTGTCGCGGCGCGTGCGCACCGTCACCGTCCGGCCCGACGGCACCATCGTGCGCGGCGGCGAGGCCGAGGCGCTGGCGGACGAAGCGCCGGCCGACGCGTTCGCGAGCGATGCCGACATTCTCGAGACGATGCCCGAGGAATCGGACGTCGCGGAGTTCGACGTCGCGTCGGTCGAGAACTCCAGCGATCCGATCGGTGCGCTGACCGAAGCGCCGATCGACCGCGAGGAGCCGCTCGACGACCCCGAAACGCTGGACACGCCCGAGACGCCCGAATTCGAGACGCTCGACAACGCGGACCTGCCGCCGGGCGTCGTCCCGGTGACGGCGCTCCCGGCGCCGCGGCCGGCCCCGCCGGCGCGCAGCCGCACCGTCGCCAGCACCGGCAGCGGCCCCGTCGACCTTGCGGGCCAGCGCGCAGCAGAGCCCGCGGCCCCGGCGGCGCCGCAGCAGCCCGCGGTGGTCTCCGACCCGTCTGCGCCCTGGGGCGTACAGGTTTCCTCGCAGCGGACCGAGGCCGACGCACAGACCTCCTACCGCAACCTCCAGCAGCGCTACCCGTCGATCCTCGGCTCGGTGCAGCCGATCATCATGCCGGCGGACCTGCCGGGCCGCGGCCGCTTCTTCCGCGTCCGCCTCGCCGCCAACTCGCGCGGGGAGGCGGCAGCCCTCTGCCAGCGGCTGAAGTCCGCCGGGGCCGACTGCTTCATCGGGCGAAACTGAGTAGAATGACGCCACTCATCGTCGGGCTGTCCGGAACGAGCCTCACGGCTCGTGAAGCGGAATTCCTGAAACGGGTCCGCCCCGTCGGGCTGATCCTGTTCGCCCGCAACATCGAGACGATGGCGCAGGTGACGGAGCTCGTCGCCGAGGCGGTCGCGGCGTCCGGCACCGATCTCGTCTTCGTCGACCAGGAGGGCGGCCGGGTGCAGCGCCTGCGCCCGCCGCTCGTGCCGTCCTACCCGCCGGCCGCGGTCATCGGCGCAATCTACGCACGCGACGAGGCGGCCGGGCTGCGCGCCGCCTGGCTCGCAGGGCATCTCATCGCGTCCGATCTGCAGCCGACCGGCCTCAACGCGCCGTGCCTGCCCGTCGCCGACGTCCCGGTCCCCGGCGCGCACGACATCATCGGCGACCGCGCCTACGGGACCGACCCCGCCCGCGTCGCAGCGCTGGCGGGCGCCGCGGCGGAGGGCGTTCTGGATGCCGGCGCGTTCCCGGTCCTCAAGCACATTCCGGGGCACGGGCGGGCCGCCGTCGACAGCCACGTGGCGCTGCCGCGTGTCGACGCCAGCCGCGCCGAACTCGGCAGCGACTTCGCCCCCTTCCGCGCGCTCAATCACCTCCCGCTGGGGATGAGCGCCCACGTCCTCTACACGGCCCTCGACCCGACGCTGCCGGCAACGCTTTCGCCCACCGTGATCGGCATCATCCGCGACGAGATCGGCTTCGACGGTTTCCTGATGACCGACGACATCTCGATGGGCGCCCTCGGCGGCAACATCGCCGACGACGCGGTCGCCGCGCTCGCCGCCGGGTGCGACTGCGTCCTCCACTGCAACGGGCGGATGGCGGAGATGGAGCGGATCGCAGCCGTCCTTCCGCGCGATGGGCAGCGAGGCCGATGCGCCGCCTCGAAAATGTCCGCGCTGCCCGCCGCGTGCCGGAGGAGGCCGACCTTGCCGGGCTCCGCCGCGAGTTCGAGGCGCTGACCGGCGCTGCGGACGCGGCGCCATGACCGCCGACCCGTTCGAGGACGCGCCGCGCGAGCCGAAGACGCCGGACGAGCAGCTCATCGTCGACGTCACCGGCTTCGAGGGCCCGCTCGACCTTCTCCTCGCCCTTGCCCGGCAGGAGAAGATCGACCTCATGAAGATCCAGATCCTGCCGCTCGCCGAGCAGTATCTCGCCTTCGTGGAGAAGGCGAAGGCGCTGCGGATCGAGCTCGCGGCCGATTTCCTGGTGATGGCGGCATGGCTCGCCTGGCTGAAGAGCCGCCTGATCGCGCCCGCCGACGACAAGGACGCCGAGGCCGGCGAGGAACTCGCCGAAGACCTCGCCTTTCGCCTGCGCCGTCTCGAAGCGATGCGCACCGCCGCCGCCGCGCTGATGAAGCGCCCGCACCTCGGCGAAGACATTTTCCCGCGCGGGATGCCCGAGCGGATCTCGGTGCAGACCGAAACCGTGTGGAACGCCTCGCTCTACGATCTCCTCTCCGCCTACGGCAGCGTGCGCCAGCAGGAGATCGTGCGCACGATGACCATGGAGAAGCGCCCCGTCTTCTCGCTGGTAGACGCGCGCAAGATCATGGAGCGGCTGATCGGCCCGCAGTCGGAATGGATGCCGCTGTCGCTGCTGGTCTCGGCGATGCCGCGCTCCGAGGACCGTCGCGCGCTGACGGCGAGCGCTTTTGGTGCGGCGCTTGAGATGGCGCGCGAGGGGCGCATCTCGGTGCGCCAGTCCGGCCCGTTCGAGCCGCTCTACATCAGGGGAAACCCCAATGGCTGAGGCAATCTCGCTCTTCGCCGGCGATCCTGCCGAAGGGGAGGCGCTGCGCCGGCTCGAAGCCGTGCTGTTCGCCGCCTCGGCGCCGCTCCCCGAGGCGACGCTCGCCCAGCGCCTGCCGGAGGAGACCGACGTTCTCGCCCGCCTCAGGCAGCTCCAGACCGTCTACGCCAACCGCGGCGTCAACCTCGTCCAGGCGGCGGACGGCTGGGCCTTCCGCACCGCGCCCGACCTTGCCGAGCTGATGACCGCCGAGCGCGAGGCGACGCGCCGCCTCAGCCAGGCCGCGCTCGAAACCCTCGCCATCATCGCCTACCACCAGCCCGTCACCCGCGCCGAGATCGAGGAGATCCGCGGCGTCGCCGTCGCCAAGGGAACGCTCGACATCCTGCTCGAGACGGGGTGGGTGCGCCTGCGGGGTCGCCGCCGCGTTCCGGGCCGTCCGGTGACCTTCGGCACCACGCCGGAGTTCCTCAACCACTTCACGCTCGCCTCGATCACGGACCTGCCGGGGCTCGACGACCTGCGCGGCTCCGGCCTGCTGGAAGGAACGCCGCCGTCGGGCTTCACGATGCCGCAGCCGCGCGACGACGACGCGTTCGACGCCGACGAGGACCCGCTGGAGGACGATGATGGCGCCGCGAGCGAGACCGACGCGGACGACGAGCCCGACGCGCCGCTGGACGAACACCGGGAGAGTGACGATCAGGACCGCTGAACCACCGCAGGCGGACGCACCGCTCTCGCTCGAAGCCATCACCTTTCAGGCCGGCAGCCACAAGATCCTCCACGGCATCACGCTTGACGTGCGGCCGCGCGAGATCGTGTGCCTGCTCGGTCCCTCCGGCTGCGGCAAGACGAGCCTTCTGCGGATCGCGGCCGGCATCTCGCGCCAGTCGAGCGGGACGGTGCGCGTCTCGGGCACCGTGGTGGCGGACGACAACCGCTTCGATCCCGCCGAAACGCGGCCCCTCGGCCTCGTCTTCCAGGATCTTGCGCTGTTCCCGCACATGCGGATTGCTGAAAATGTAGGCTACGGCAAGCGCGGCAAGGGTTCGCGCGAGGCCGCGCTCGCGGCGCTGAAGAGCGTCGGCCTGGCCGGCTACGAGCGGGCCTACCCGCACCAGCTCTCCGGCGGCGAGCAGCAGCGCGTCGCGCTCGCCCGCGCGCTCCTGCCGGCGCCGCAAGGTGGTCCTGTTCGACGAGCCGTTCTCCGGCCTCGACCGCTCGCTGCGCGACACGGTGCGCGAGGACACGCTCTCGCTCCTGAAAAGCCGCGAGGCGACGGCGGTCATCGTCACCCACGACCCCGAGGAAGCGCTCGCCATGGCCGGGCGGATCGCGCTGATGCGGGAAGGGCGGATCGTCCAGGTCGCGTCGCCGGAGGATATCTGGCGCTGGCCGGTCGATCTGGAGGCTGCCCGCGTGTTCTCCCACGTCAACGTCTTCTCGGGCCGAGCGAGCAACGGGATGATCGAGACCGCCATTGGCCGCGTCCCGGTGTCGCCGGACCGCGACGGAGAGCCGCTGACGATTGCATTCCGGCCCGAGGCACTCCAGGTATTCCCCCACGAGCGCGGGGCAGGGGTCGAGGTGCAGGTGATGCGCAGGCGCTTCTTCGGCACCCATGTCGAGATTGCCGGCCGCGTCGGGGCCGACGAGGTCGTCTCTACGGGCCGACCCCTACGCGATGCCGCATGGCGAAAAAGTGCGCGTCGTGCCTGATTTGCGCCAGGCGATCATTTTGCCTGCCCAACAATAGGCATAGGCAAGACGGGGCCGAATTCGCTATACGGGGGCGACGGGGCCAGCGGCCCGGACGAGAAACACGCGCCACAGTACGGTCACGGCGCGGCCCGGTAGCGGGCCAAAAGGGGAAAGACCAATGGGTATCAGTCTTTGGCAGGTCGTCATCATCGGCGTGATCGTGGTGCTCCTGTTCGGTCGCGGAAAGATCTCCGAGCTGATGGGTGACGTCGCGAAGGGGATCAAGAGCTTCAAGAAGGGCATGGCCGAGGACGAGGACGATCAGAAGACGATCGACCACACGCCTCCGACCACCGTGGCGTCCAAGGAAGCCGAGAAAAGCCGCAACGCCTGAACCGATAGACGGGTAAACTCAGGTGTTTGATATTTCGTGGACCGAGATCATGGTCGTCGCGGTGATCGCAATCATCGTCGTCGGCCCGAAGGAACTGCCCGGGATGCTGCGGGCGTTCGGCAAGACGTTCGGTCAGGTCCGGCGGACCGCGCGGGAGTTCCAGTCGACCTTCAACGAAGCGCTGCGCGAGGCGGAACGCCAGGCCGGCATCGACGACATCAAGAAGGACATCGGCAAGCTCGATCCGACCAAGGATCTGCGCAAGTCGCTCGACGACACGCGGAAGACCTTCTCCGGCAAGATCGACGACAAGTCCGCCGCAAAGCCCGCCGCTGACAAGCCCGCCGCGGTGAAGGGCCCAGCAACCGAACCCGCAAAGGCCGAGCCGGCCGCCGCGCCCCAGCCGGCGCCCGAGGCCACGGCCGCCGCCGAGATGGCCGCAGCCGCCGAGCCGGTCCCCGCCACAACACCCGCAGGCGATGCCGAGGCCGAAAAGCCGCGCGCCGCCGCCGGAGCCGAGGGCCGATGAGCCAGGACGATATCGAGGCCTCGAAGGCACCGCTGATCGAGCATCTGATCGAGCTGCGGTCCCGCCTCATCAAGTCGATACTGGCGATCGCCGTGGCGTTCGCGGTCTGCTTCTACTTCGCGGCGGACATCTTCAACATCCTGATCGTGCCCTACGAGCGGGCGGCGGGGGCGGAAGCCGACATTTCCTTCATCTACACCGCGCCGCAGGAATTCTTCTTCACCCAGCTCAAGCTAGCCCTGTTCGGCGCGCTGTTCCTGGCGTTCCCGGTGCTGGCGTCGCAGATCTACATGTTCGTCGCGCCGGGGCTCTATCACAACGAGCGGGGCGCGTTCCTGCCGTTCCTGATCGCGACGCCGGTGCTCTTCGTCCTCGGCGCGTGCCTCGTCTACTTCATGGTGATGCCGCTCGCGATGGCGTTCTTCATGTCGATGGAGCAGGCGGGCGGCAACGGGCAGGCGGCGATCAGGCTTCTGCCGCGCACCAGCGAATATCTCGGCCTCATCATGGTGCTGATCTTCGCGTTCGGGATCACGTTCCAGACGCCGGTGATCCTGACGCTGCTCGGCCGGGCGGGCCTCGTCTCGGCGGCGGACCTGCGCAAGAAGCGCAAGTACGCCATCGTGATCGCATTCATCCTCGCCGCGGTGCTGACCCCGCCGGACCCGATCAGCCAGATTGGCCTCGCCCTGCCGGCGCTGGCACTCTACGAGATCTCGATCCTGTGCGTGCGCTACATCGAGAAGGACCGCGAGAAGAAGGCCGCCGCCGCCGCAGCAGCGGAGTGACGGCGGCCGCCCGACACGCCTACTTGGCGGGGAAGACCACGCTGAGATAAGGCGCCGTCGCCTCGCCTTCCTTCGCCGGCTGCGGCTCGTCCGGGAACGGCTTCGGCGGCAGCGACCTCAGGTACGCCACGAGATCGTGCACGTCCTCGTCGGTCATCTTGCCGTAGTTCGCCGACGGCATCGCGGGGGCGAGCCTGCGCCCGTCGGGCCGAACGCCCTCGCGGATTGCCGCGGCGATCTCCTCGTCGCTCCACTCGCCGAGCCCGGTTTCCTTGTCCGGCGTAAGGTTGGGCGGGTAGAAGACGCCGAGCCCCGGCACAAGGAAGCCGACCGTCGACCCCGACAAATACGTCTCCGGGTCCGGCGGGCCGACGAACGAGCTGCGGGAGTGGCAGCCGCCGCAATCCATGATCGTCGCGAGATATTCGCCGTGGGCCACGGCATCGGTGGTCGACTGCGCCATCGCGGCCGGCCCGAACAGCACTGCCGCCCCAAGTGAAAGTGCCGGGAATAATTTAAGCGCGCGCAACTGAATGCCCTCCGGGGCAAAGTCGATGAAGTGTTCGGCGGGGTGTATACTCCAGCGGCGAAGTGATCGCATCTCGAATCTTCGGACCGAAGGCGGACTGCGCAGCGAACTCCGGGGCCGGGCGAGCGGCGCGCAGCCCCTCGCATCGGCGGCGGCGACGGGTTATCACGCGGCCGCAGCAACCCAGTGAGCGAGACCGATGTACGATATCCGCGCCGTGCGCGACGACCCCGCCGCCTTCGACGAAGCCCTCGCCCGCCGGAAGATGCCGCCGTCGTCCGCCATGCTGATCGCGCTGGACGACGAGCGCCGCGCCGTCATCGCCAGGCTTCAGGACGCGCAGACCCGCCGCAACACCGCCTCCAAGGCCATCGGCAAGGCCAAGGCAAGCAAGGACGAGGCTGAGGCGCAGCGGCTCATCGACGAGGTCGCGCATCTGAAGGCCGAAATCCAGAGCGGGGAGGAGGCCGAACGCGCCGTCTCCGAAAAGCTGCACGCCGCGCTGGCGAGCTTCCCCAACACGCCGCTCGCCGAAGTGCCGGACGGTGTGGACGAGAGCGACAACGTCGAGCTCCGCCGCGTCGGCGAGCCGCCGAAGTTCGACTTCGCGCCCAAGGAGCACGATGCGCTCGGCGAGGCGCTCGGGCTGATGGACGTCGGCAAGGCGGCCGAAATCGCGGGCGCGCGATTCACGCTCCTCACCGGCAAGCTGGCACGACTGGAGCGGGCGCTCGGCCAGTTCATGATCGACCTGCACACCACAGAGCACGGCTACACCGAGGTCAGCCCGCCGCTTCTGGTGCGCGACGAGGCGGTGTTCGGCACCAACCAACTCCCCAAGTTTGCCGAAGACCTCTTCCGCACCACCGACGGCCGCTGGCTGATCCCGACCGCCGAGGTGCCCCTCACCAACATGGTGCGCGAGGAAATCCTCGACGCGTCCGTCCTGCCGATGCGCGTGACCGCGCTGACGCCGTGCTTCCGCTCCGAAGCGGGCTCCGCGGGCCGCGACACCCGCGGGATGCTCCGCCAGCACCAGTTCACCAAGTGCGAGATGGTGGCGATCACCACGCCCGAGACGTCGCTCGACGAGCAGGAGCGGATGACCGCCTGCGCCGAAGCGGTGCTGAAGGCGCTGGGGCTCGCCTACCGCGTCGTCACCCTCTCCACCGGCGACCTCGGTTTCGGCGCCCGCCGCACCTACGATCTCGAGGTCTGGCTGCCCGGACAGGATACCTATCGCGAGATCTCCTCAGTCTCCGTCTGCGGGGACTTCCAGGCTCGCCGGATGAACGCGCGGTACCGGCCGGAGGCGGACGCTGCGCCGCGATTCGTTCACACGCTGAACGGCTCCGGCGTCGCGGTCGGCCGCGCGCTGATCGCGGTGATGGAGAACTATCAGGAGGCGGACGGCTCGATCCGCATCCCCGAGGTGCTGGTGCCCTACACGGGGTTCGACAGGATCGACGCCTGATGGAAGAAGATGCCGAACAGGTCGCCCGCGCCGAACTCGCGATGCACCTGCGCCGGCAGAACGTGGCGGGCCGCTCCGTGCTCGCCGCGCTGGAGAGCGTGCCCCGCTCGCTCTTCCTCGACGCGCGGCACAAAAGCCTCGCCTACGCCGACCGTGCCGCGCCGATCGAGTGCGGGCAGACCATCTCGCAGCCCTCCATTGTCGCGATGATGACAGAGGCGCTGGCGCTTTCGCCCCGGATGCGGGTCCTGGAGATCGGCACCGGCTCCGGCTACCAGACCGCGATCCTCGCCCACCTCGCCGCCGAGGTGGTCAGCGTCGAGCGCTACCGCTTCCTCTCCGACCTTGCCGCGGACCGCTTCCGCGTCCTCAAAATCGGCAACGTCGAACTCCACGTCGGCGACGGGCACGAGGGGTGGGCCGAGGGTGCGCCCTACGACCGGATCATCGTCACCGCGGCGGTGGAGGCGGTGCCGGCGCCGCTCGTCGAGCAGCTCGGGGAGGGGGGAATCATCGTCGTTCCCGTCGGCCCGCGCGACGGTGTCCAGGAGCTCCTGAAGTGCACCCTGGAGGACGGGCAGCTCGAAGGTGAGCGCCTTGCGGACGTGCGTTTCGTTCCCTTGCTGCCCGGTTCGTCGCCAACCCTGTGACACTCCCGCAACACACTCTGAACGATGGTCAAATTCGGACCGGGTTCTGACGGCGGAGGGCCAATTGTCCTATCCGAGTTAAAGTTTCGTCAACGCAATCGGCGGCCTTATGGGCCTCGATTTCCAGCGACGCACAAGGGTATTAGTCATGCGCGGCCGGCAAAACAGAAGCGTCCATTCCCTCCTCTCCCGCCTCGTCCTGGTGGGGGCGGTGGCCGGCCTTGCGGCCGGTTGCTCGAGCGGGAACATGCGTCTTGCCGGAACGCCGCTCTTCGGCGCCAACAACGCCGAGCCGACCGCCCTCAGCCCGATCGAGAGCGCCGAGCTTCCGCCCGCGGCGCTGACCCCAGGCGCGCAGATCGGCACCCCGGCCCGCCTCAAGGCGCAGGGCTACACGCTTGAGAACGCCCCCATCGTCGAGATCGGTGCGGCGGACACGGCGCAGACCATCTCCACCGGCTACGGCGTGCCTGTCTCGGTCCTGCTCGAAGCCAACGGCATCGCCCGTCCCGAGGAAGTGCGAGTCGGCATGCGCCTCATCGTTCCGGTCCGCGCCCCTGCCGGCAGCAACCCCTACGACACCGCCGGCATTCCCGATTCCACGGCGCCGCTCGGCGCCCAGTCCGCCCCGGTGAGCCAGCAGACCGACGGCGGCCGCCACGTCGTCCAGTACGGCGAGACGCTCCGCTCCATCGCGCAGATGCACCGCGTCGACCCGGCCGCGCTGGCATCGCTCAACAACATCCCGCCGAGCTCCTCGGTGACGCTGGGCCAGACGCTGCGCATCCCGGCACCGAGCCTTGCGCCGGCACCCAACGAGGTCGCGAGCCTCCAGGCGCCGACCATGAACGACGCATCGCTCGAGCCCGCCGAAGCGCTCGCCACCCCGCCGGTCGAGAACACCCTCCAGTCGCAGGCCGCGGCGCAGGCTCCGGCGGCAGCCGCCCCCGCGCCCGCCAACATCCAGAGCGCCGCGCTCGCCCCGAC
Organism: uncultured Alphaproteobacteria bacterium; assembly: GCA_963704595.1. Classification (GTDB taxonomy): domain Bacteria; phylum Pseudomonadota; class Alphaproteobacteria; order Rhizobiales; family Amorphaceae; genus Acuticoccus. Next base: position 2,883,270 of record OY969922.1, on the reverse strand, counting down.
CGACGCCGCCCCGGCAGAGGCCGAGGCCGCAGCCTCGGGCTTCCGCTGGCCGGTCCGCGGTCGGATCATCGCAGGCTTCGGCAAGCAGGCCGACGGCGCCCGCAACGACGGCATCAACCTCGCCGTTCCCGCAGGCACCCCGGTCCACGCCGCCGAGAACGGCACGGTGATCTACGCCGGCAACGAGCTGGAAGGTTATGGCAACCTCATCCTCGTCCAGCACGACGATGACTGGGTCTCCGCCTACGCCCACAACGAGACGCTGAAGGTGTCGCGCGGCGACAAGGTGACCCGCGGCCAGTCCATCGCCAGCGTCGGCAAGTCCGGCTCCGTCGAGATGCCGCAGCTTCACTTCGAGCTGCGCAAGAAGTCCAAGCCGGTCGACCCGCTGCCCCACCTCGCCGGCGCCTGACGGCACGGCGCCGACCCTTCTGGGCGGCACGAAGAAAAGCCCGGTCCACCGTCATGGTGGCCGGGCTTTTTCGTGTCCGCAGTCCGCGGGCTCAGGAGGTGTGGATGCCCTTGCGGCCCGCAAGGTCCTGCACGAACTGCCAGGCGACGCGGCCTGAGCGGGCGCCGCGCGTCGTCGCCCATTCCAGCGCGTCGCGGCGCAGATCGTCCGGCGCGATGCCAAGCTTGAAGGCGTCGGCGTAGCCGTTCACCATCGCCAGGTACTCGTCCTGCGAGCAGCGGTGGAAGCCGAGCCACAGGCCGAAGCGGTCCGACAGCGAGACCTTCTCCTCCACCGCGTCGCCGGGGTTGATCGCGGTGCCGCGCTCGTTCTCCACCATGTCGCGGGACAGGATGTGGCGCCGGTTGGAGGTGGCGTAGAAGATGACGTTCTCCGGCCGCCCCTCGACGCCGCCGTCCAGCACCGCCTTCAGCGACTTGTAGGACGTTTCGCCGGGGTCGAACGACAGGTCGTCGCACAGGATGACGAAGCGGTGCGGCGCGGGGCGCAGGATGCCCATCAGCTCGGGCAGGCTGAAGATGTCCTCCCGGTGGATCTCCACCAGCTTGAGGCCGGGGAGGGCGGCATGGACCGCCTTCACCAGCGAGGACTTGCCCATCCCGCGCGCGCCCCAGAGGAGCGCGTTGTTGGCGGGGAGGCCCTTGGCGAAGCGCTCGGTGTTCTCGAGGAGCCGGTCGCGGTTGGCGTCGATCCCCTTGAGGAGGCCGATGTCGACCCGGCTCACCTTCGGCACCGGCGCAAGGTGATGCGCGGCAGCGTGCCACATGAAGGCTTCTGCGGCGTCGAAATCAGGCTCGGGCGGGGCGGGGGGCACGGCGCGCTCCAGAAGCGCGATCAGCGTGTCCAGTCGGGCGATGAGTTTCTTGTTGGGCATGTCGGTTTCCGGCTCGGGCTCACCGCCTAGCACGGCGACGGGACGGTGCAAACGGATCGGTTATTGGGCGTTCACCGCCACCCGCGCGCGTTGCAATCGCACCGCGCAGGGGTTAAGTGCCCAACTGAACGGCGCGGCTCGGACGTCACAGATGCCGCGCGCCACATATCCAAAGGTTGACCCATGTTCGTGACCGAGGCCTACGCGCAGACCGGGGGTGCCGGCGGCGGCGCAGACTTCATCGTTTCGCTCGCCCCGTTCCTTCTGATCTTCGTCATCATGTACTTCCTCATCATCCGCCCGCAGCGGCAGCGGATGAAGGCCCACCAGGCGCTGGTCGCCGGTGTGAAGCGCAACGACGTCGTGGTCACCGCAGGCGGTCTCGTCGGCAAGATCACCAAGGTCGTCGACGACAACGAGATCGAGGTGAAGTTCGGCGAGAACGAGCCGATTCGCGTCGTGCGTGCCACCATCACCGAGGTCCGCGTCAAACCCGAACCTGCCGCCGCCAACGACTGATCCGCAATGCTCCACTTCGCGCGCTGGCAGATCGTCCTTATCGTCCTCACCGTTGTGGTCGGCTTCCTTGCGGTGCTGCCCAACCTCCTGCCGCGCAGTGTCCTCGCGGACCTGCCGGGCTGGGTGCCCAAACAGCAGATCGTTCTCGGTCTCGACCTTCAGGGCGGGGCGTACCTGCTCTACCAGGTCGACAAGGAGGACTACATCGAGAAGCGCCTGCGCTCGCTGACGGGCGAGGTTCGCACGGCGCTGCGTGACGAGCCGCGCATCGGCTACACCGGCCTCGGTGTGGTCGACGGTGCCGTGCAGGTCCGCATCCGCGACGCCAGCCAGTTCGCAGAAGCGCGCGAACGTCTCACCGGTCTCGTCAATCCGCTCAACCAGTCCCTCTTCGGCGGTGGTTCGGTCAACGAGTTCGGCCTGACGGAAGGGTCCAACGAAACGCTTCGCCTCGGCTTCACCGAGGAGGGCCTCGACCAGCGCATCCGTTCGATCGTCGACCAGTCGATCGAAGTGGTCCGCCGCCGTATCGACGAACTCGGCACCACGGAGCCGAGCATCCAGCGCGAGGGCGAGGACCGCATCCTCGTCGAGGCGCCGGGCGGCGATCCCGAGCAGCTGAAGGGCCTCGTCGGCACCACCGCGCAGCTCACCTTCCACCTCGTCGACACGTCGATCTCCGGCGCCGAGGCGATGCGCACCCGTCCGCCCGCGGGTACGCTCGTGCTCACCACGTCCGAGGACGACGAGGTCGAGCCCGGCCGCCCCTACGTGGTCGAGGAAAGCCCGCTTCTTTCGGGCGAGGACCTCGTCGACGCGCAGCCCGGCTTCGACCAGCAGACCAACGAGCCGTTGGTCACCTTCCGCCTGACCACCGCCGGTGCACGCCGCTTCGGCGAAGTGACGAGCCGCAACGTCGGCACGCCCGTTCGCCATCGTTCTCGATGACGAAATCATCTCCGCGCCCGTTATCCGCGAGCCGATCACCGGCGGGTCGGGGCAGATTTCCGGGTCATTCTCGGTCCAGTCGGCCAACGACCTCTCGATCCTCCTGCGCGCCGGCGCGCTGCCCGCCGGGCTGACGCTGGTGGAAGAGCGGACCGTCGGCCCCGGCCTCGGCGCCGACTCCATTGCGGCCGGCGAGACCGCGGCGATCGTGGGCGCAGTCCTCGTCGCGCTGTCGATGCTGCTCGTCTACGGCCTGTTCGGCCTGTTCGCGAACATCGCGCTCGTCACCAACGTCGTCCTCCTGATGGGGCTCCTGTCGCTCCTCGGCGCCACGCTGACGCTTCCCGGCATTGCCGGCATCGTCCTCACAATGGGCATGGCGGTGGACGCGAACGTCCTCATCTACGAGCGCATCCGCGAGGAGGGGAAGGCGGGACGAACGCCGATCCTCGCCATCGACACCGGCTTCTCCAAGGCATTCGGCACCATCCTCGATGCCAACGTCACCACGCTGATTGCGGCGGTGATCCTGTTCCAGCTGGGCTCCGGCCCGATCCGCGGCTTCGCCGTCACGCTGGCGCTGGGCATCCTCACCACGGTGTTCACCGCCTTCCTGTTCACCCGGCTTCTCGTGGCGCTCTGGGTGCGCCGCAAGCGGCCGACTGCGATACCGGTGTAATTCATGAAGCTCCTTTCGCTTCCCAGTGACACCAACATTCCGTTCATGCGCTGGCGCGTGCCGGCGGTCGGGATCTCGCTCCTCCTGTGCGTCGCCTCGATCGCGCTGTTCCTGATCTTCGGGATGAACTACGGCATCGATTTCCGCGGCGGGTCCGTTGTGGAGCTGCGCTTCGAGGAACCGGTGGACATCGGCGCCCTGCGCAGCGACATCGGCGACCTCAACCTCGGTGAAGTGCAGATCGTCGAGTTCGGCCAGCCGACCGACGTGATGATCCGCGTCGCGGAGCAGCCGGGCGGCGAGGAAGCGCAGCAGCGCGTCGTCATCCTCCTGCGCGAGATGTTCGGCGCCGAAGCGGAGTTCCGCCGCGTCGAGGTGGTCGGCCCCCGCGTCTCGGGCGAGCTTGCCCGTGCCGGCGCCATCGCGGTCGTCGCTGCGCTCCTTGCGATCATGGCCTACATCTGGCTGCGGTTCGAATGGCACTTCGCCGTCGGCGCCGTGCTCACCACGCTGCACGACGTGATCCTGACGATCGGCCTTTATTCGGCGACACAGATCGACTTCAACCTCACATCGATCGCGGCGGTGCTGACCATCGTCGGCTACTCGCTCAACGATACGGTGGTCGTCTACGACCGCGTCCGCGAGAACCTGCGCCGGTTCAAGCGGATGTCGATGCCCGAACTCCTGAACCTGTCGATCAACCAGATGCTGTCGCGCACGTCTGATGACGTCGATCACCACGGTGCTGGCGCTGGTCGCGCTGTTCATCTTCGGCGGCGAGGTCATCCGCTCGTTCACGTTCGCGATGATCTGGGGCGTCGTGGTCGGCACGTTCTCGTCGATCTTCATCGCCGCGCCGCTCCTCATCACGCTGAACCTGCGGCCGAGCCGCACCAGCAGCGGCGGCGGCGACGACACGGCCGAGGAGACCGCACCGGAGCCGGCGGCCTCCTGATGGCCGGCCTGGTGATCCGCGAAGCCCACTTTCCGGGGCGCGCGCCGATAGACGCCTACGGCAACGGCGGCTTCCGCTTCGCCGACATGTCGCACAAGGGCTCGATCCTGTGCGTCCCGTCGGGGATCTACGGCTGGGACCCTGTCGGGGTGGACGACATCACGCCCGACGCTGTCGCCCGCGTGATCGCGGAGAAGGGCGAGATCGACGTGCTCCTCGTCGGCGTCGGCACGATGCCGGTCCCGCTCATGGACGAGACGGCGGCGGCTCTGCGCAAGGCCGGCGTCCGGTTCGACACGATGAACACCGGCGCTGCGGTCCGCACCTACAACGTGATGATCGCCGAGGAGAGGCGCGTCGCCGCCGGTTTCATCGTCGTCTGATGGATTTTGCCGCGGACGTTCGCACTGGCGATCGGACCAGTTACCTCTCGATCCTGTTCGCGCCCGAAAGCGCGCGGCCCGCGCTCTATGCGCTCGCGGCCTACCGGCTCGAGCTTTCCCGCATCGTCGCCCGCGCGCGCGACCCGATGGCCGCCGAGGTGCGCCTCCAGTGGTGGCGCGACGCCATCCGCAACGAAGGCTTCGGGGAGGGCGCGCCGGTGCCGCTCGTGGTGGCGCTGCGCGAGGCGATGGACCGCTACGGGTGGCCCGCCGACACGCTCGCCGCCATCAGCGAAGCCCGCATCCACGACCTCTACGCCGACCCCTTCGCCGACACGGACGGGTTCGACGGCTTTGCCGGGGAGGCGTTCGCTGCCCCCCTCCAGCTTTCCGCCATGGCGCAGGCCATCGCCGTCCACGGCGAGGAGGCGGGCTATGCCGCGTCCCGCACCGCGGCGGGCGCGGCGGGCCACGGCGGCGTCGCCCTCGCCGCCGCCGACGCCGCGCTCCACGAAGCCGCGCGCCTGAAGGCGGGACGCACGCACATCCCCGCGAGCCTGTGGCAGGCGGCAGGCGCCGGCGACATCGCGACCCATCTCACCGCGGGCACGGTGCCGGACGCCCTGCCGGAAGCGGTCCGCGCGATGGTGGCGCACGGCGAGGCGGCGGACGAGGCCTTCCGGCGCGCTCGTCGCGGGCACCGACCCCGCAGTTCGGCCGGCGCTCCTGCCAGCGTTCACCGCCAGAGCCGCCCTCGCTGCGTCCCGCAAGCGACCCGCCGCGCCCCGTGAGCCAGGTCCGCTCGCGGTGCAGTGGACGCTGTGGCGCGCCGCCCGCCGCCTGTCCGCCTGACCATGGCACCGTCCGCCGTCTCGGCCGAAGGGCTGGCGGCGGCCCAACCGGGATGGCGGCGCGATTTCGCCCGCCTTCTCTTCGGCCCCATACCCTCGACCCCGACCCGTGTTTCCACGCTGACGGCAGAAATCCCCGGCGAAGCGTGCCGGCGCGTGACGGTCCGCATCGAGACCGACGTCGGCGCCCACGAAGTCGACTGCGCTCTGTGGCTGCCCGAGGCCGAAGGCCCGGTGCCTCTCGTCATCGGCCTGTCCTTTCTCGGCCCCGCGGGCGTCCTCATGGGGACGGGCTTTCCCATCGACGGGCGGATGATCGTCGATGCCGACCCCGCGCTCGGTCTCGTCAACGGCGCGCCGGGGGAGCACATGCGCGGAGCCCATGCCGCCCGCTGGCCTGTCGAGCTGTTCATGGAGCGCGGCGTCGGGCTGCTTCTGGCGCCCTACGGCGCGTTCGTTCCCGACTGCGCGCGGCGTTGGCAGGAGCAGGGGCTGGCGCCGCTCCTGCGCAGCGGAGGATCGGGGGCGATCAGCCTGTGGGCCTTCGCGCTGTCGCGGCTGGTGGACGTGGCGCGCACGCTTGATGCCGTGGACCCGTCGCGGATTGCGGTGGCGGGGCACTCCCGGCTCGGCAAGGCGGCGCTGTGGGCCGCGGCGAACGACACGCGGATCGCGGCGGCGATCGTCAACAACGCCGGCTGCGGCGGGCCTGCGCTGGCCTCGGTCTCGCGCGGTGAGCAGCTCGCCGATCTCGCCAGCCGCTATCCGCACTGGGTGGCGCCGGGGCTCGCGGAAGACCCGCAGCGGCTCGCCCGCGCGGGGCTCGACCAGCATCACCTCATCGCCTCGGTGGCGCCGCGGCAGGTGCTGATCGGCTCCGCGGCGGGCGACGCATGGGCCGACCCCGCCGCCGAATATGCCGGCCTTGCCGCGGCGGCCCCGGCATGGGGCGTCACGCTGCCGCCGTCCGTGGAACTCTTTGCCGAGCCCTGCGAGCGCACGGTTGCGCTGCGCCGCGGGCCGCTCGGCTTCCACCTCAGGCCCGGCGGCCATGCGCTGATGCCGGAGGACTGGCGCCACTACCTCGGCGCGTTCGCAGGCTGAGGCTCAGGCCGGCTCCACCAGCGGGGCGAGGCGGGCGCGGACGGCCTCGGGGATCTCCGCCTTCTCGATCGCCCCGTCCACCTCGCGCACGACGACGCGCGTTTCCTTCGCCTTCGCGATCAGCGTTTCGCCGCGGGTGAAGACGTAGGTGAAGGTGAGGCTCGTCGACCCCAGCCGGATCAGCGACGAGTTGATCGTCAGCATGTCGCCGAAGCGGGCGGGGGAGAAGAACGTGCAGCCGGTGTCGCGCAGCGGCGTGCCGAGGAGGCCGTACTCGGCGAGAAGCGTGCGCTGGTCGTAGCCCGCACACGCCTCGGTGAAGCGGTGATAGTGCCCGTCCACCCAGCGGTAGAAGTTGGGAAAGAACACGATGCCCGCCGCATCGCAGTCGCCCCATTCGACGAGGCGCTGGCTCTCAAAGGGCATAACGGCCTCCCGTCAGGCGCGGCGAGAGGCCCGAATGGAACCACGTTGCGAAGCCCGCCATCGTGAACACCGGCCGCCCTGTCGCGGCCCGGATCGCCTGCGCGTAAGGCGTCATGTTGGTGCATTCCAGAACCACCGCGCCGACGGTGTCGTCCGCGCACAGCATGGTCGCGGCGGCGACGTTGTCGGCCTCGGCAAGCTCGGGGTCGAGCGTCTCCTCGTCGTCGAGGATCGCGCGGGTGAACTCGGCGCCGCCTTCGGTCGTCGCGATCGGCGTGTCGAGCGGGACGCCTGCTGCGAGAAGGTGCGCCTCGGTAAGCGTCGAGCCTGAGATGGTGAGGAGGCCGGCGCGCTTGCCGGGCGGCAGGAGGCGGTTCACCGTCGCGACCTGCATCAGCGAGGATGTGGCGACGGGCACGTTCACCGCCGCCGCGATTTCCTCCTGGAAGAGCGAGAGGAAGCCGCAGTTGGTGGTGATGCCGTCGCAGCCGTGGCGGACGAGATCGCGCGCGGCATCCACGAAGGGGCCGAGGAGGCCGTCGGCGCCGTGGCGGACGACGCGGTCGGGGCTCGCGCCGTGCACGAGGCGGTACTGCACCGGGAAGGGGAACGTATCGGCGTGGCCCATGTCGCCCACGATGCGGGGAAAGCGCGCCTCCAGCATGAGGATGCCGAGGGTGGCGCCGTAGATCGATTTTCCGCCGGTGAGGCGCATGGAGGTCTCCCGTGATGATGTCCGCGTGAATGAACGGCGCGCCGGCAATTGGCAAGAAGTTGCCTCGCCGGCCCGATCCTCCCATTGTATACAGACCGAAATACCGTGTACCGATAGGGCATGAACAACTGGCCGCGCCGGACCGCGGCGGGTGCGCCGCGCGCACCGCAACACACGAGACGAGAGGATTTCCGATGGACGGTGGCAAGCCGCTGACCAACGCGCTGACCGGCGCTGAAGCGATGGTGAAGATGCTGGAGGCCTACGAGGTCGACACGATCTTCGGCCTGTGCGGCGACACCACGCTGCCCCTTTATGACGCGATGGCGCGCATGAAGCCCGACATCGACCACATCCTGACGCGCGACGAGCGCCACGCCGGCTACATGGCCGACGGCTACGCCCGCGTCACCGGCAAGCCCGGCGTGTGCGAAGGCCCGTCCGGCGGCGGCGCGACCTACATCCTGCCGGGCGTGGTGGAAGCCAACGAGAGCTCGATCCCGATCCTCGCCATCACCACCGACGTCGCCACGACCTCGCGCAGGCAAGTATCCGCTGACCGAGCTCGACCAGGTGGCCCTGTTCCGCCCGCTGACCAAGTGGAACGCCTCGCTCGACAATTCGGCCCGCCTGCCGGCGATGATGCGCACCGCCTTCCGCGCCATGACCACCGGCACGCCCGGGCGCCGTCCACCTCGCCCTTCCGTTCGACACGCAGAAGGGCCCGGTCGATTCCGAAGAGATCTTCGCCGACAAGCGCCACACCCACTTCCCCGCCGAGCGTGCCGGCGCCGAGCCCGAGGCGATCGAGGAAGCCGCGTCGCTCCTCGCGAACGCCAGGCGCGCCGTCATCGTCTGCGGCGGCGGGCCGGTCATCTCCGGCGCGTTCGACGAGCTTGAGCGGATCGCCAAGCTCCTCGACTGCCCGGTCGCGACCACGGTGTCCGGTCAGGGCGCGATCGCGGAGACGCACCCGCAATGCTCTGGGCGTCGTCGGCTCCAACGGCGGCGCACCGTCCACCCGCGAGGTGATCGACGGGGCGGACGTGGTGATGTTCGTCGGCTGCCGTGCCGGCTCCGTCACCACCGAGCGCTGGCGCTCCCCGCCGCGCAGCGCCACCATCATCCACATCGACAGCGACCCGATGGTGATCGGCGCCAACTACGACACCGCCGTCGCCATCGCCGCCGACGCGCGCCTCGCGCTCGGCGCGCTCGCCACGGCGCTCGAGAAGAAGTCGCCCGGCCGGGCAGGGCGGCGCCGAGCTCGCCGAAGAAGGCGTGGGAGGCCAAGCTCGAGGCGTTCAACGCGCTCGCCGCCAGCACCGAGACGCCGATCCGCCCCGAAGCCGTCGTCGAAGGCGCTGATGGACGTGCTCGACGACGACGCCATCATCGTCGCCGACCCCGGCACGCCGTGCCCGTATTTCTCGGCGCACTACCGCTGGAGGAAGCCCGGCCGCAACTTCATCACCAACCGCGCGCACGGCGCGCTCGGCTACGCGCTCGCCGCCTCCATGGGCGCGCACAAGGGCCGGCCCTCGGTGAAGACGGTCGCGGTGATGGGCGACGGCTCGTTCGGCTTCTCCTGCGGCGAGTTCGAGACCATCGTGCGCCACAACATGCCGATCACCTCGGTGGTGTTCTCCAACGCCGTGTTCGGCTGGATCAAGGCGGGCCAGGATTCGGGCTTCGGCAAGCGCTACTACAACGTCGACTTCAGCCGCACGAACCATGCCGCCGTCGCCGCCGCGTTCGGCGTGAAGACGTGGACGGTGGAAGACCCCGCCGACCTCCACCGCGTGATGAAGGAAGCCACCGCGCACGACGGGCCGACGCTGGTCGACGTCGATCTCCCAGCCGCTCCACGAAGCCGCGGCGCCGGTCTCCGAATGGATCGCGTAACGGCGCTCGGCGACACGATCGAGCGGCTGGACCTCTGGCACCTGTCGCTCCCCGTGGTCTCCCGGCGGGACCACGGGATCGGCAGCGTCGGCGGGGCGGTGGAGGTGGTCATCGTCCGCCTCACGTCCGCAGGCGGCATCGAGGGTTTTGGGGAGGCGGCGCTGCTGGTCCGTCTTCACCGGCACGCCCGAGAACGCCTACGCCGCGCTCGACCGCTACATCCGCCCGGTCGTGATCGGCGCGAAGGTCGGCGACATTGCCGGCGTGATGGCGCGGGCCGAGCGGGCGATCGCCTTCTCCACCGACGCCAAGGCGGCGCTCGAGACCGCGCTCCTCGACCTTGCGGGCCGGGCGGCCGGCGTCCCCGTCTGGGCGCTGCTCGGCGGCAAGTGCCGCGACGCGATCCCGCTCTCCGTCTCGCTCGCCGACCCCGACTTCGAGGCCGACCTTGCGCTCTGCGCGCGGCTGGAGGCCGACGGCGTCGGCATCGTGAAGCTGAAGGCCGGGGTCCAGGACCACGGCTTCGACATCATGCGGCTCGACCGGCTGGCGCGGGACTTTCCCGACATTCGGGTGCGGGTCGACTACAACCAGGGTCTGTCGCCGGACGAGGCGATGGGCCGCGTCATCGACATCGATTCGCGGGCGCCGTCCTTCATCGAGCAACCTGTGCGCGCCGACCAGTTCGGCCTGATGCGCCGCTTGCGCGAGGCGACGGCAGCCCCTCTCATTGCTGACGAAAGCGTCTTCGGGCCGGAGGATATGGTGCGCGCCATCAGGGAAGAGATTTGCGACGGCGTGTCCGTCAAGGTGATGAAGTCGGGCGGGCCGCGCCGTGCCGTGGCCGTCGCCGAAATGGCCCGGGCGGCCGGCCTTTCGGCCTACGGCGGCGACATGTTCGAGACCGGGCTCGGCCACCTCGCCGGCGTCCACGCCATCGCCGCCGCGCCCGGCATCACGCTCGGCTGCGAGTTCTACCAGGCGAAATACTACCTCGCGGAAGACATCCTCGCCGAGCCGTTCCCCATCGAGAACGGCATGGTGCAGGTCCCGGCAGGCCCCGGCCTCGGCATCCTGCCAGACCCCGAGAAGCTCGCCCGCTACGCGATCCGCTCGACGGTGACGGCATGAGCCGCGTCGTCATCGTCGGCGCAGGGCATCGTCGGCGTCTCCACCGCGCTCTGGCTTCAGCGCGACGGCCACGACGTCACCGTCATCGACCGCGGCGCGCCGGGCGACGGCACCAGCTACGGCAACGCCGGCGTCCTCGCGTCCTGCTCCATCGTGCCGGTCACCGGGCCGGGGCTGGTGCGGAAGGCGCCGGGGATGCTGCATGGACCGCAACTATCCGCTCTTCCTCAAGTGGGGCTACCTGCCCAAGCTGATGCCGTGGCTGCGCAAGTACCTCGCCCACGCCAACGCCGAGGACGCCAGGCGGATCGCCAACGGCCTCGCGCAGATCGTGCCGGACTCGGTCAACGAGCACATGGAGATCGCCCGCGGCACGCCCGCCGAGCGCTTCATCGCCATGTCGGACTACAACTTCGGCTACCGCGACCGCGCCCATTTCGAGGGCGATGCGTTCGGCTGGGGCATCCGCCGCGACCACGGCATGTCGTGGGACGTGCTGGAAGGGCGAGTGCGGTCCGCAAGTACGACCCCGCCATCGGCGAGGCCATCGGCTGCCTCGTGCGCGTCGGCAACCACGGCCACATCAAGGACCCCGGCGCCTACGTGAAGGCGCTCGCCGCCGAGGCCGAGGCGAAGGGCGCGAAGTTCATCCGCGGCGAGGTGAGCGACGTCGTGCGCGAGAACGGCGCCGTCACCGGCGTGCGCGTCGGCGGCGAGACCGTGCCATGCGACAGGTTCGTGCTTGCGACGGGCGTCTGGTCCGGGCCGCTGGCGAAGGCGCTCGGCATCGACGTGCCGCTGGAGACAGAGCGCGGCTACCACATCGAGCTGATCGAGCCGTCCGTGATGCCCAGCGCGCCGCTGATGGTGGCGACCGGCAAGTTCGTCGCGACGCCGATGGAGGGTCGGCTCCGCTGCGCCGGCATTGTTGAGTTCGGCGGGCTCGACCGCGCCGCCGTCCCGCCGCCCGTTCGAGCTTCTGGAGGAGCAGGTGAAGAAGGCGCTGCCGGGCCTCACCTACAAGGACAAGCGCGAATGGATGGGACACCGCCCGGCGACGGCGGATTCGCTGCCGCTGATCGGCGAGGTGTCTGGCATCAAAGGTGCTTTCCTGGGGTTCGGCCACCACCACATCGGGCTGACGTCGGGACCCAAGACTGGCCGGCTCCTGGCGCAGCTCATCGCGGGACGGACCCCGAACATTGACATTTCGATGTTCGCTCCATCACGCTTCGCATCTCGGTCCGCCCGGTAGCGGACCCCTGACGACGGCGCAAAGAACGCCGCACAGAACGGAGTTTCGGGAATGAGCAAATCACTTCTGGTCGCCACGACGGCCGTGGCCACCCTCTGGTCCGCAGCCGCCTTTGCGGAAAAGTGGGACATGCCGATGGCCTACGCCGCCAGCAACTACCACTCCGAGACCGGCGAGGAGTTCGCCGCCTGCGTCACCGAGGGGACCGGCGGCGACATCGAGATCGCGGTCCACCCGTCGGGCTCGCTGTTCTCCGGCGACGACATCAAGCGCGCCGTGCAGACCGGGCAGGCCCCGATCGGCGAGCGCCTCCTGTCGGCGCACCAGAACGAGAACGCGCTGTTCGGCTTCGATTCGATCCCCTTCCTCGCGACCTCCTTCGACCAGCACGCCAAGCTGTGGGAAGCCGCCAAGCCCGCGATGGAGGAGCTCCTCGCCAGCCAGGGCCTCACGCTCCTCTACTCCGTGCCGTGGCCGCCCCAGGGCCTCTACTTCAACAAGCCGGTGACGAGCGTCGCCGACATGAAGGGCGTGAAGTTCCGCTCCTACAACAACGCCACCGCACGCCTCGCCGAGCTGACCGGACATGCTGCCCGTCCAGATCGAGGCGGCCGAGATCTCCCAGGCGTTCGCCACCGGCGTCGCCGAATCGATGATCTCCTCCGGTGCCACCGGCTACGACCGGAAGGTCTGGGAAAGCCTCACCAACTTCTACGAGGTCGACGCCTGGATCCCGCGCAACTACGTGTTCGTGAACACGTCGGTCTGGGACGGCGAGTCGGAAGAGAACAAGGCCGTCGTGCTCGACTGCGCGGCGAAGGCCGAGGAAGCCGGCACCAAGAAGGCGATCGACTACACCGACTTCACGCTCGACGGAACTCGCCAAGAACGGCATGACCGTCGAGCCGCCCTCGGAGCAGCTTGCGAGCGAACTGCGCGAGATCGGCGAGACGATGACGACCGAGTGGCTGGAGTCGGCAGGCGACACCGGCAAGGCGATCGTCGACACCTACAACGCCAACTGACGACACCCTTCGCCGGGCCCGCCCCGTGGCAGACCCTGCTCGGCCGCAACCCGACGTCGCCGCCCCTCCGGGCGGCGGCGTCACGCCGGCCTGTCTCCCGTCAGGCCAACCCGCCGGCCAGCCGGACTTCCGCTTCGAGCCGGCAGGCTGGCGCGACGCTCCCACCGGGCTGACGCAGCGAGGGCCCGATACCGCCCCACAGGCGGCAGAACCGCCGCTTCTCGACGACGCCGTGCGCAATCTCATCAATCAATTCTTGGTCTTTGGCGTCTATGCGCATCCGCTCTGCCGGATCGCCCGCACCGATCCGTCGCCCAATCGAGAGGAATCCCCGTGAAGCGGACCATCCGCGCGATCCTCGACGCGCTCTACTTCGGCTCGGGCGTCCTCGGGGCACTCTGCCTCGTCGCGATCCTCGTCCTGATCGTCCTCCAGATGGTCGCGCGCTGGACCGGCGAGGTCTTCCCCGGCGCGTCCGACTATGCGGGCTACGCGATGGCCGCCGCGTCCTTCTTCGCCTTCGCCCATGCGCTCAACCGGGGCGCCCACATCCGCGTCTCGCTCCTCCTCAATTCGGTCCCGCCCGCCGCGCGGCGCTGGGTCGAGGTCTGGTGCTTCGGGATCGGCGCGGCGCTCGCGTGGTACTTCGTCTACTACGGCGCGCGCTTCGTGTTCTGGTCGTGGAAGTTCAAGGACATCAGCCAGGGGACGGACGCCTCGCCGCTCTGGATCCCGCAGAGCGCCATGCTGTTCGGCGCGTTCGTGTTCGCGCTGGCGCTGACCGACCACCTCATCGCCCTGTTCACCGACGGTGACCACCGCATCAAGAACAACGTCATCGAACAGAGCCACGGGGAATAGGGTCTTGGAAAACGTCTCGATCATCCTCCTCTTCCTGTTCGTCCTCTTCACGCTCCTCGGCACGGGCGTCTGGGTCGGGCTCGCGCTCCTCGGTGTCGCGTTCGTCGGCATGGAGCTCTTCACCTCGCGCCCGACCGGCGATGCGATGCTCACCACCGTCTGGTCGGCCTCCTCGTCGTGGACGCTGACGGCGCTGCCGCTCTTCATCTGGATGGGGGAGGTCCTCTACCGAACGCGATTGTCGGAAGACATGTTCCGCGGCCTGTCGCCATGGCTGCGCGTCGCTGCCGGGCGGCCTGATCCACACCAACATCGTCGGCTGCACCATCTTTGCGGCCGTGTCCGGCTCGTCCGCCGCGACGCTCACCACGGTGGGCAAGATGTCGATCCCGGAGCTGCGCCGCCGCAACTATCCGGAGACGATGATCATCGGCACCCTGGCCGGCGCCGCGACGCTGGGGCTGATGATCCCGCCGTCGCTGACGCTCATCGTCTACGGCGTCACCATCAACGAATCGATCACCAAGCTCTTCATCGCCGGCATCCTGCCGGGGCTGGTGCTGGCCGGCGATGTTCATGGCCTATGTCGGCATCGCCTCGAAGGTGTCGCGCTCGTTCAACCCGGACGCCCGAGCCGCCGATGACCTTTCGCGAGCGGGTCGTCAACTCGCGCTTCCTGATCCCGGTGATCCTGTCTGATCTCCGTCGTCATCGGCTCGATGTATCTCGGCTACGCGACCGCGACCGAAGCGGCGGCGTTCGGCGTCATCGGCTCGCTGGTCCTGGCGGCAACGCAGGGCTCGCTCACCTGGAGCACCTTCACCGCCTCGCTGATGGGCGCCACCCGCACCTCCGCGATGATCGCGCTGATCCTCGCCGGCGCCGCTTTCCTGTCGCTTGCGATGGGGTTCACCGGCCTGCCGCGCGGTCTTGCCAACCTCATCGCCGACATGGAGCTCTCCCGCTTCGAGCTCCTGATGGTGCTCCTCGTCTTCTACATCATCCTCGGCTGCTTCCTCGACGGCATCTCCTCGGTGGTGCTGACGATGGCGGTGGTGGAACCGATGATCCGCCAGGCGGGGATCGACATCATCTGGTTCGGCATCTTCATCGTGGTGGTGGTCGAGATGGCGCAGATCACGCCGCCGATCGGCTTCAACCTCTTCGTCCTGCAGGGGATGACGGAGCACGAGATGACCTTCATCGCCAAGGCCGCGATCCCGATGTTCCTCATCATGGTGCTGATGGTGTTCGTGCTGATCTTCGTGCCCGAACTCGCCACCTGGCTGCCCGACAACATGGTCACCCGCCCCGGCGGATAGAAGCCGGGGCCGGAGCGCACGCGGTCAGACGCCGAAGGTGACGTGGCCTTCCTCGTCGATCGCCCACTGCGGGTTCCAGGCGATCTCCCACGCGTGACCGTCGGGATCGGCGACGTAGCCACGGAAGCCGCCATGGGGCGGCGCATCCGCGGCGCGCAGGAGCTTGCCGCCGGCGGCGACGAGCGCTGCCATCAGCGGCTCGACGTCCTCGCGCTGCGGCACGTTGTGGGCGAGCGCGAAGGCACCCGGCGCGCCGGACGCGGCGCGCTGCATGTCCTCGGCGAGCGACGACGCCAGAAAGAGCCCGAGGACGAAGCCGTTCATCTGGTAGAATGCGATCTCGTCGTTCTCGAACACCGGCGCCCAGCCGAACCCCTCGCCGTAGAAACGGCGCGTGCGCTCAGGGTCCTCGATGCCGAGGGTGATGACGGAAAGTTGCTGCTGCATGGTCGAGCCTCTGCGTTCGCCGCCCGCTCCATTGCGGACGGCGTGATAGTCCTGGGCCGCTGCGTTTGCAGCGGAAGGACCCGCAAAAGCGGGGGCCGAGCAAACCTTCCCGACCTAACCTGTTTCAGACCGCTTCAGATTATCCCGGCTGCGCGCAAACGGTCAACGCGCGCAACGGCACGCGGCGCAACGCGTTGTAGGGATGAGGCTTGCCCGCAACGACCGCCCGTCGGCCGTGGGCAATCCCATGCCACAGAAGGAGCCCTTATGGCAGACCATCAGGCCGGAAAAACCATCGGCGCGCAGGACGCCCGGCAGGGCGAAATCATCCTGCGCCACAAGTGGAGCCGCGCGATCTTCGCCGGTGGCATTGCCGCGATCGTCGCCTTTGCCATCGCCTTTGCGCTCGCAGCAGCCTGAATTAACAAAAGAAAGCCCGCGGATTGCTCCGCGGGCTTTCTCGTTTCGGGCGCGACGCCCGGTCCGCGGACTATTCCGCGGCGTGGGACATCGGGGGGAGACCAGTGCCGTGGGTGCCGTCGGTGGACTGCGGCGTGTTGCCGGTCACCGGGATGCCGTTGGGGTCGTACCCGGCATCGGCTGAGGCCTTCTGCCAGGCTGCACGCACGCCGGCCTCGTAGCCGGGATCGACCTGGCCGAGGTGGCCGAACCAGCGCTCGACGATTTCCGTCGGCACGCCGACCATGGCGCCGCCCATGTTCTGGTGCAGGCGGTCACGCTCGCCGTCGTCCATGACCTTGAGGTAGAGGTCGCGGACCTGGAGGTAGTCGTCGTACTTGTGGTGGTCGTAGCGGAAGGCGTCACCGCTGATGCGAAGCGGCGGCTCCTGCGCGGACGGGACTTCGGCTGCACCCGAGAACGAGTTCGGCTCGTAGTAGGCGTTCTCGCTGCCGGAAGCGACGCCGCCGTACATGTTCATCTCACCGTCCTTGTGGTAATGGTGTACCGGGCAGCGGGGACGGTTGATCGGCAGCGTCTCGTAGTGCGTGCCGAGGCGGTGACGGTGTGCGTCGGCGTACGAGAAGATGCGCGCCTGCAGCATCTTGTCCGGCGACCAGGAGATGCCGGGGACGATGTTCGACGGCGAGAACGCGGCGTTCTCGATCTCGGCGAAGTAGTTGTCCGCGTTGCGGTTCAGCTCGAAGTAGCCGACGTCGATGGGCGGATAGTCCCCATGCGGCCACACCTTGGTGAGGTCGAACGGGTTGTACGGGGTCTTCTCTGCGTCCATTTCCGGCATGATCTGGACCTGGAACTTCCAGCGCGGGTAGTTGCCCTCCTCGATCGTGTTGAAGAGGCGCTCCTGGTAGCCCTCGCGGGTCTGGCCGATGATCTTCTCGGACTCGGCGTTGGAGTACCACTTGTGACCCTGCTCGGTCTTGAAGTGGAACTTCACCCAGAACCGCTCGCCGTTGTCGTTCCAGAACGAGAAGGTGTGGCTGCCGTAGCCGTTCATGTTCATCGGGCTCTGCGGCAGGCCGCGGTCCGACATCAGGATCGTCACCTGGTGCAGCGCCTCGGGCGACAGCGACCAGAAGTCCCACATGGCGGTCGGCGAGCGCATGTTGGTCTTGGGGTGACGCTTCTGGGTGTGGATGAAGTCCGGGAACTTCATCGGGTCACGGACGAAGAACACCGGGGTGTTGTTGCCGACGAGATCCCAGTTGCCTTCGTCGGTGTAGAACTTCAGCGCGAAGCCGCGGACGTCGCGCTCGTGGTCCGCCGCACCGGCTTCGCCGGCTACGGTGGAGAAGCGGGCGAGCATCGGGGTCTCGGCGCCGGGCTGAAGGCACTTGGCGTTGGTGTAGCGGGAAATGTCACCGGTGATGACGAGCTTGCCGTGGGCACCCCAGCCCTTGGCGTGCACGGTCCGCTCCGGGATGCGCTCGCGGTTCTGGTGCGCGAGCTTCTCGATCAGCTGATAGTCCTGCAGGAGCAGCGGGCCGCGCTCACCGGCAGAAACGGAATCCTGGTTGTTGGGCCACGGCGCGCCAGCCGTGGTTGTCAGTTTCGGGCGCTCCGCCATAGTCGAAGTCCTCTAAGTCATTCTTGGATGCCCTCGAATATCGCGCCTAACGATAGGATGTCCAATAAATTTTAAGCGTTCCAGTATAGCTGTCCCCTATAGATCGGCCCGCGCGACCATAGGCGCCGTCGCCGGATCAGTGAACGCTCCTCAGAACCGGCGCCTCGACCGAGAAGGCGTGGAACGTCGCCTCGAAGCCGCTGCGCTCCGGCGAGCAGAAGTAGGGGCCGACGCCGACGTCGGGCGCCGTGCCGAACGGGGCGAGGCGAACCATCTCCCAGCCCTCCGGCGTTTCCTGCTGCATGAAGACGGCGTCGCCGATGCGGGTGGCGCGGATCGTCAGCGGCCCGGCGAGGGCGGTCTTGCGTGCGGACCAGTCCGACTTGCCGTCTGTGACGACGACGCTGAGGTGGGTCGCACCGTCCGTCAGCTCGATGCCGAACTTGATCCACCGGTCGGGCGCGGCGTGGAGCATCAGCCCGGCCTGGTCGAACATCGCCGTGTAGTCACCCGAGAACGTCAGCGAGGCCGTGAACTCGCCGCTGCGGGGGACGAGCAGCGCGTGGCCGTTGTCATGGTCGAAGCCGTAGTAGGTCCGGCGCCAGAAGTCGGTCTTCTCGCCGCTCGTGGCGCGAAGCGTGCCGTCCTCGGCGATCCGCCACTCCGGCGGCGGATTGAGCCATGTGCCCTTGTCGAACATTCCTGAGCTTCCCCCGCATCTTTTGGGGGAGAACCTACAGGGGGCCGGGGCGGGCCGCCAGCGGGGTCAGCCGCTGTTGCGCAGGCCCGCGGCGACGCCGTTGATGGTGAGGTTGATGCCGTGGATCACCCGGTCGTCGGTGTCGCCGGCGCGGTGGCGCTTCAGGAGCTCCACCTGGAGGTGGTTGAGCGGGTCCAGATAAGGGAAGCGGTTGCGCTCGGAGCGGGCGAGCAGCGGGTTGTTCTCCAGAAGCTCGCTCTGGCCGGTGATCTTGAACAGCGCCTTGATGGTCCGCCCGTGCTCTTCGCGAAGCCGCGGGAAGACGGCATTGCGCACCGCCTCGTCCTCGACGAGCTCGGCATAGCGGGAGGCGATGGCAAGGTCGGTCTTCGACAGCACCATGTCGAGGCTGGAGAGGAGCGTCTCGAAGAAGGGCCACTCGCGCGCCATTCTGTGGAGGAGGGCGAGGCCGTCGTCGCCGCGCTCTGCCAGAAAACCCTCGATGGCGGCGCCGAAGCCGTACCAGCCCGGCAGCATCACCCGGCACTGCGACCAGCCGAACACCCAGGGAATTGCCCGAAGGTCCTCGATCGCGCGCGAGTTCTTCCGGCTCGCGGGGCGGGAGCCGATGTTGAGGTTGGCGATCTCGGAGACGACGGTGGAGGACCAGAAATAGGTCTCGAACCCCTCGGTCTCGTAGACCAGCGCACGGAACGCCTCGAAGGCGCGCTGGGAGAGATCGTCCATCGCGTCCATGAACTCGGCCGGCGCCTTGTTGTGCGCGTCGGGCACCATGGTGGCTTCCAGCGTCGCGGCGGCGATGGCCTCGAGGTTGCGGCGGCCGAGCTCGGGGTTGGAGTACTTGCCGGTGATGACCTCGCCCTGCTCTGTAATGCGGATCGCGCCGCGCACGGCGCCCTCCGGCTGCGCGACGATCGCCTCGTAGGACGGGCCGCCGCCGCGGCCGACGGAGCCGCCCCGGCCGTGGAAGAGCCGCAGCTTCGCGTCATGCTTGGCGAAGACGTCGACCAGAGCGAACTCGGCCTTGAACACCTCCCAGCGGGAGGTGAGGAAGCCGCCGTCCTTGTTGCTGTCCGAATAGCCGAGCATCACTTCCTGCAGCCGGCCGCGGCTTTCCAGAAGCGGCTGGTAGGCGGGCAGCGAGAACAGCGTGTCCATGATGGCGGGGCCGGCGCGGAGGTCGCCGATGGTCTCGAACAGGGGCACGATGTTGAGTTCGAGCGTGCCGTCGGTCGGCCGCAGGAGCCCGGCCTCCTTGAGAATGACGGCGACTTCCAGGACGTCGGACGGCGCGTCGGCCTTGGAGATGATGGCGTTCTCGATCGCAGCGTTGCCGTAGAGGCGGCGGGCATCGGCGGCACGGCGGGCGATGGCGAGCTCGGAATTGGTCTCGTCCGAATAGTCGACATAGGGCGAGGCGAGGAGGCGCGGCACCTGAAGCTCGGCGGAGAGGAGCTCGACGCGCTCGTCTTCCGAGAGCCCGCTGTAGTCCGGGTGGACACCGGCCTTGGCGAAGAGCTCGGCGACGACGCGCTCGTGGACGTCCGAGTTCTGGCGCAGGTCGAGCGTCGCGAGGTGGAAGCCGAAGACGTCGGCGGCACGGCGGAGGTTCCTGAGGCGGCCGGAGGCGAGCCCTGCGGAGCCGTTCGCCTTCAGCGAGACGGCGATCGCCTCGAGGTCGGCGCGGAACTCGTCGCAGTTCGCATACGGCTTGGCGTTGGTGCGCAGCGGGCCGTCGCCGTTGAGGCCGAGGCCGTGGTGGGTGGCGGTGAGCCGGTTGCCGATGCCGATGAGCGCGCGGCGGTAGGGTTCGCCCTGCCGGTGCGGGGAGCGGTCGTCCGCCGCTGTTGCCAGCGCGTCGACCTCCGGCGAGACCGAGACAAGGCGCTCGTCGAGCGACAGCTCGGCCGCCAGCGAGCCGACCTCGCGGATGTAGTGGGAGAGGATCTTGTCGCTCTGCGCCGCCAGCGCTTCGGAGAGGACGTCGGCGGTGACGAAGGGGTGACCGTCGCGGTCGCCGCCGATCCACGAGCCCATGCGGAAGAAGGAGGGCAGGCGGTCCGCGCTGTTCTGCGGCTTCAGCATGTCTTCGAGCTGGCCGTAGAGCTTCGGGATCTCCTCGAGGAAGGTGTAGTCGTAATAGGCGAGGGCGTTGGTCACCTCGTCCGGCACCTTGAGCCGGTTGCGGCGCATGATCGAGGTCTGCCACAGCGTCAGGATCGCGCGCTCAAGCGCGGTGCGGATGTCGTCCTCCTCGTCCGGCGCGAGACCGCCGCGGGCGCGTTCGGCCAGAAGGTCCGCGATCTCGCGCTCGCGGTCGAGGGTGGACTTGCGGCGCACTTCCGTTGGGTGGGCGGTGAGGACCGGGCTCATCAGGCCGAGCGACAGCGCCTCGCGGATCTCGGCGTCGGTGTGGCCGGCCTCGCGGATGCGGCCGAGCGCGCGGGTCAGCGTGCTGTTGCGCGGGACCGAGCCCTCGATCTTGTGCGCGCGGTTGCGGCGAATGTGGTGCTGGTCTTCCGCGATGTTGGCGAGGTGCGAGAAGTAGCTGAACGCACGGATCGTCGAGATCATGCCGTGGCGGGACATGGAGGAGAGGATCTGCCCCAGCTCGTCGCGGGCGGACTGGTCCTCGTCGCGGTGGAAGCGGATCGCGTCCTGCCGGACCGTCTCGATGGCGGAGAAGATCTCGCCGCCCTCCTGGTCCCGCACCACGTCGCCGAGGAGCCTGCCGAGAAGGCGGATGTCCTCGCGCAGCGGCGCGTCCTTGTCGGGCGTGTCGTCGACGTTGGTCATGTCGGGCATGATGGTCATGGCCGGGTCCTCGCTGCGGCAGAGGCCTGCCGCGGGTCTCGCGTTATGTTCGGTTTGTGCGGCGCAACATTGCCCCGCCGGCGAGATGCGAGCAAGTCCCGCGCCGCAATCCGGCCGGCGGCAGCGGGGGGCAGTCCGGCCGCACCGGCCGGACTGCGAGGGCGTTACTGCTCGAGGCCGAAGCCGCCGCGGGCGTCGTGCACCCACTGAAGGCACTTGTCGTAGTCGCCGTTGACGCCTTCTTCGCTCGCCTTGGCGAGGAGTTCGGAGAATTCCATCTCCTTCTGCTCCTTCTGGGCGATGATCACGTTGTTCTCGGCGTCCTGCTGCGCCTGCGCGATGGCAGCGTCGCATTCTTCCTGTGTGGCCGCCTGCGCGCCGAACGTGGACAGGCTGAAGGCGACGGCCGCGGCTGCGAGAATCCTGAACATTTCCTCTGAACTCCGTTGTAAGGTCGGATCTGACCTCTAGCACGAAACGGGCAACGGATCCGGCGTGCTATTTCGGAATCCCGTACCCGCCGCGTGCGTTCCGCACCTGCTGGAGACAACCCTCATAATCACCGCGCTGGCCCATGGCGCTGGCGCGGGCGAGAAGCTGCGAGAAGCGCATCGATTTCTGCTTCTCGTTGCGCAGGATGATGCTGTTGATGCTGGCGCGCTGCGCATCGCGCACCGCGGCCGTGCACTCCGCCTGCGTGGCGGCCTCCGCGGCCCCGATCAAGACCGCGCAGACGACCGCACCCAGTCCGACCGCCTTTGCCATCCCGTCCTCCATGCCAAGGGGCTCAGCGGACGAGGATATCCGCCTCCCGGCTTTTCGCCATCACCAATCGGCCGTTCGGAAGGTCGTTCTCGTTCACCTTTGCGGCAACGACGGCGGGCGGCAAGCCCTGGCTCTCCCACCGCGCGGTGAGGCGCCGCGCGAGCTCAGCCTCGTCGACGCTGATCGCGGCGGTGACGTCGAACGCCCCGGCGAGCTGCCCCCACGGGTCTTCGTCGAGGAGGAGGTAGTTGCCCTCGCAAACCACCAGCCGCACGTCTGGGCCGATGACGATCGCGCCGGCACGGGCGATCTCGATCGAGCGGTCGAACCGCGGAACGACGACCTCGGTTTCCCCGCCGCGAAGGCGCGCGATGGCGCTCGCCAGCCCGCCGACGTCGAACGTGTGCGGCGCGCCCTTGCGGGGGAGATCGCCGCGTTCGGAGAGGAGCGTGTCGTCGAAGTGGAAGCCATCCTGCGGCAGGAGGGCCGCGCGGCCGGGGTGGGCGGCGTTGACCGCTGCCACCACGGCGTCGGCGAGGGTGGACTTGCCGGACGCCGGCGGCCCGGCGATGGCGATGATGCGCCGCTCGCCCGCCGCCAGCGAACCGGCGAGGGCGACCATCTCGGCGGCGAAATCTTCCGCCCCCAGCGTGCGCATCAGATCAGCCTGTACTGGTGCGCCATGTTGCGCAGGAACGGCAGGCCCTCCGCCATCACCTGCTCGGCGCTGTCCGCGACAGGGCGCCAGACCGAAAGAGCCGAGCCGATCCGCGGCGGCAGGTTGATGAAGCTCTCCATCGCCATCCCGCCCTCGAAGCCGATGGCGGCGAGGGCGGCGAACACCTCGTTCCAGCCGATGGTGCCCGCGCCCGGCACGCCGCGGTCGCTCTCGGACAGGTGGATGTAGCGAAGGTGCTCGCGGCAATCGAGGATGCCGTTGGCGAGGCCCTTTTCCTCGATGTTCATGTGGTAGGTGTCGAGGTGGGCGAAGAGGTTGTCCGATCCCACCTTCTCGATCATCTCGCGGGTCTGCCAGCCGGTGTTGAGGATGTGGTTCTCGTACCGGTTCACCGCCTCGATCCCGAACGCGAGCCCCTTCGACCTGGCGTAGTCTGCGGCGACCTTGAGGGCACGGGCGACGTTGTCGCGCTCGGCCTCGGTCGGCGGATGGCCGGTGCGCTCGCCGATCCCGCCGAAGGTGACGCCCGTGAAGGCGATCGCGCCGCACTCGGCCGTCTTGTCGAGCGCCATCTTGAGGTAGGCGATGCCGGCCTCGGGGTCGCGCGAGGGCCAGGCTTCCTCGGGGAGGCCGAGGGAGCAGACGGCGGTCATCTCGGCCTTGTCGAGGAGGGCGGCGGTGTGCGGCGCGTCGACGGCGGGCGGGTCGAGGAGCGCGATCTCGATGAAGTCGATCGGGTACTTCTGCGCTTCCGCGATGGCGTACTCGGCCGCCTCGCGCGTCCAGTCGATCGACCACAGCGAGGTGTGGACGCCAAAACCCTTCATGCCTTCCTCCAGCGTTTTTTGTTCGTTGCCGTCTACTGTGCCATCCGCGGCAGGAAGAGCACCAGCCACGGCACGGCGATGATGAGGAGAAGCCGCGCGGCATCCGCCAGCACGAACGGCAGGATCCCGCGGTAGATCGTGCCGATCGGGACGTCCTTCACCACCGAGCGCAGGACGAAGAGGTTGAGGCCCACGGGCGGCGTGATGAGGGAGAGCTCCGTCACCATCACCACGAAGATGCCGAACCAGATCGCGTCGTAGCCGAGTTCGCCGACCACCACGGGGAAGAAGATCGGCACGGTCAGGAGCATCATGGAAAGTGATTCCATGAAGCAGCCGAGGACGAGGTAGATGCCGAGGATGATGAAGATGACGCCGACCGGGGAAAGGTTGGCGGCTGCGATCACCCCCTTCAGCGCATCCGGCAGCCCTGCAAGGTTCATGAAGTTGGAGAACAGCAGCGCGCCGATGAGGACGGTGAAGAGGGCGGCGGTGGTCAGCACCGTCTCGACCAGCACGGCCATCATCAGCCGCGGCGTCAGCGCGCGGCGCCACAGCGCGAAGAGGAACGCGAAGAAGGCGCCGACGCCGGCCGCCTCCGTCGGCGTGAAGACGCCGAGGTAGATGCCGCCGATGATGATGAGAAAGAGCAGGACGATCGGCCCGATGCTGGCAAATCCGCGCCACCGGTCCGCCCAGGACGTGCGCGGCGCGGCGGGGCCGACGCCTGGTCGCAGCCGCACCACGATCCACACCGCGGCGATGTAGAAGAGGATCGCGATGATGCCGGGGACGATGCCGGCGATGAAGAGGGCGCCGATGTCGGTCCCCGTCGCGATGCCGTAGAGGACGAGGATGACCGACGGCGGAATGAGGATGCCGAGCGTGCCGCCCGCCGCGACCGACGCGGAGGCGAGCCCGTCGCCATAGCCGAAGCGCCGCATCTCGGGCATCGCGACCTTGCCCATGGTGGCGACGGTGGCGAGCGAGGAGCCGCAGACGGCCGAGAAGCCGCCGCAGGCGACGATGGTCGCCATCGCGAGCCCGCCGCGCCGGTGGCCGAGGAAGGCGTGGCAGAGCCGGTAGAGGTCTTCCGACATGCCGGCGCGCGCGACGAGCACGCCCATCAGCACGAACATCGGCACCACCGAGAGGTCGTAGCTGACGACTGTGGTGTAGGGAAGCTGGCCCAGCATCCCGAGAACGGAGTTCTGGCCGATGACGGCCCAGATGCCGGCAGCGCCGACGGCCATCATTGAATAGGCGATGGGGAGGCCGAGGAGGATGAGGAGAAGAACCCCGCCGAAGCCGAGGGTCGCCGCGCGCCAGGCAAGCGGCAGTTCGTAGAAGAATTCCATTAGCGGCGCCGGCGGATGAGGACGGAAGCAAAGCCGAGCAGGCAGGCGAGCGCGGCGAAGGCAGCGAGCACGCTCATCGACTGCACGATGAGCCCTTTTGGCACGCGCAACTCGAGCGTTCGCTCGCGATAACTCCACAGCCGTTCGCCATACGCCCACATCCGCCACGAGATCATTGCGAAGAGGCCTGCGCCGACGAGGTCGCCCAGCGCATCGACGAGACGCCGCCCGGCCAGCGGATAGCGGTCGGAGATGACGCTGACGAGGATCATCTCACGGTGATGGATCGCAAGCGGCAGCGCGGTGAACACGATGAGCCCCATCGAGATCTCGGTGATCTCGAACGCGCCGTAGAGGGGGCTGTTGAAAAGGTAGCGGCCCGCGACGTCGATGGTGGTGGTGACCATCATCAGCGCCGCGAGCAGGGCGGAAGCATACGCCAGCACCCGGAACGGGAACGCAGCCCACGGAAGTTCTTCGGAATAGTCGGCTGCGCTCACGTTGGATTACTTCTTGTTGACGATCTTGTCGGCCGTGTAGGCCTCGACCATGCCGTGCGCGTAGTCGAGGATTTCCTGCCCCGGAAGACCGCGGTTCTCGGCTTCGGCGAGCCACTCCTCGGTGAGGACGGAGAGGCGCTCCTTGGCCTCCGCCACGCTCGGCTCGTCGAGCGTGACGAACTTCACGCCGGCCTCGTCGAGCGCGGCCTTGCCGACGGTGTCGCCGTTCGTCCACGCCCAGCCGGCGAGGAGCGCGATCGACATGCCGGAATGCTTCTCGATGGCGGCCTTGTGCTCGTCGGACAGGCCGTCCCAGACGCCCTGGTTGATCGCGATCCAGAAGGTGTCGGTATAGAGGCCGCCGGGGATCTCGACCGAGCCCTTGATGACCGGGGTGATCGAGAAGAAGTCGATCGACTCCAGCGGGAAGGTGATCGCGTCCGCCACGCCGCGGCTCATCGCAGTCTGCGCCTCGGTCGGCGGCAGCTGCACCGGCGTCGCGCCGAGCGCGGACATGATGCGGCCGGTGACGTTGCCGCCGACGCGCACCTTCATGCCCTCGAGTTCGGCAAGCGTGGTGATCGGCTCGCCGCGGGTGTGGAGGTAGGGGATCGAGTGGGTGAAGAGACCGACGACGTGCGCGCCCTCGTGCTCGCCGTACTGTTCGCCGTAGCGCTCATAGGTCGCCCACGCCGCGGCGGAACCGGCCCACGGGTCGGGCGAGGAGAAGGGGAGGTCCATCACCTGGGTCATGGTGAAACGGCCGGCGTTGTGGCCCGAAACGCCCCAGCCGGCGTCGACCGTGCCGTCGATCACCATGTCGAAGTACGCCGGGGGCGGGCCGAGCGCGCTCGTCATGATCTCGAGCTTCAGTTCGCCGTCGGTCTCGAGCTCGATCGCCTTCGCCCACGGCTGCAGGATGCCGGTGACCACGAGGTGGTGCATCGGCAGCCAGTTGCCGACGCGGATGACGGTCTCGGCCGAGGCCGGCAGCGCGGACGCCGCAATGGCGGAGAGCGCGGTCGCGCCCACCAGGAGGGATCGGATCACCATGGTGTTTCCTCTTGTTTGTTTGGGATCGTTTTAATCGAGGCTCTTGCGGGCCGATAGCTTGTAAATTTCCAGCGCGTCGTTTCCGCCTCGGGCGACCAGCAGGCGGAAGGTTTCCGCCGCCAGCGAGGTCATCGGCAGCGCGGTCCCGGTGGATTTCGCCAGCGCGCGCACATTGTCGAGGTCCTTCAGCATCGTGTGCCCGTGGCCGAGCGGGGGCTCATGCTGTGCCGCGACCATGCGGGGGACGAAGAGCTGGAGCGGGATCGAATTGGCGAACCCGCCCTTCAGCGCCTCGGGGAGCCGGGCGGCATCAACGCCGGCGTCGGTCGCGAGGCGGGTCGCCTCGGCGAGCACCGCCATGGTGCAGCCGACGATGATCTGGTTGCACAGCTTCGCGGTCTGTCCGGCGCCGGACGGGCCCATGTGCGTGAAGCGCGCGGCCATCAGCATGACGGTCTCGCGCACCGCCTCGACCGCCGCGGCCTCGCCGCCGGCCATGATGGCGAGCGTGCCCTGTTCGGCGCCCGGCACGCCGCCGGAGACCGGCGCATCGACCCACTCCATGCCGCAAAGCTCGAGGAGCCGGTCGCGGAAGCGGACCGTGTCGTCAGGGGCGATGGAGGAGAAGTCGACGAGGATCTTGCCGCGCGAGCCGCCCTCGGCGACGCCGCCGGGACCGAACACGGCGGCTTCCACGGCCGCGGTGTCGGAGAGGCAGAGGCAGACGATCTCGGCGGCGGCTGCGACGCCCGCCGGCGTTTCGGCGAGGATCGCGCCGTCCGTGAGCGCAGGCGCGGTCTTCTCGCGGGTGCGGTTCCAGACCGTGACGCTGCGGCCCGCGGCGAGCAGGCGGCGCGTCATCGGCAGGCCCATGAGGCCGATGCCGATGTAGCCGAGCGGCGCGCTCACTGGCGGGCCTGCCCTTCGGGCCACACCGCGCCGCCGGCGTGGGTGACGGCACCCTCGTGCGACTGGCCGACGGTCGCGGCGTACTTGGAGAGGAGCCCCGCGCGGTGGTTGGGCGGCGGCGCGATCCAGCGCGCGCGCCGGTCCGCCAGCGTCGCATCGTCGACATTGAGGACGATCGTGCCCGCGGCGCCGTCGATGGCGATCTCGTCGCCGTTCTCGACCAGCGCCAGTGGGCCGCCGATGGCAGCCTCAGGCGCGGCATGGCCGATGCACATCCCGCGCGTCGCCCCGGAGAAGCGCCCGTCGGTGATGAGCGCCACCTTCTCGCCCATGCCCTGTCCGTAGATGACCGCGGTCAGCCCCAGCATCTCGCGCATGCCGGGGCCGCCGACCGGCCCCTCGTTGCGCACGATGATGACGTCGCCCTCGGCATATTCACGCCGGTTGACCGCCTTCACCGCGGCATCCTCGCTCTCGAACACGAGCGCCTTGCCGGTGAACTGCTTGGACTTCAGCCCC
Source organism: uncultured Alphaproteobacteria bacterium (assembly GCA_963704595.1). Taxonomy (GTDB): domain Bacteria; phylum Pseudomonadota; class Alphaproteobacteria; order Rhizobiales; family Amorphaceae; genus Acuticoccus. Next base: position 2,855,203 of record OY969922.1, on the reverse strand, counting down.
GCGACCTTGAGGAGCGCGCCGTCCGGGCAGAGGTTGCCCTTCAGCACCGAGAGGCCGCCGGTGTGGCTGATCGCGGCCGAGAGCGGGCGGATCACCTCGCCGTCGGGAGCGGCGGCGCCGGCGACTTCATCGCCCAGCGTCCGGCCGGTCACGGTGAGGACGCCGCCGTCGATGTGCCCGGCCTCGATCAGCGCGCGCAGGACGACCGACGAGCCGCCGATCGCGGTAGACGTCGAGCGCATGATACTTGCCGCCGGGGCGAAGGTTGCCGATGAGCGGCGTCGCGTTGAAGACCGCCGCCACGTCGTCGACTGTGAAGCGGATGCCCGCCTCGTGCGCGATCGCCGGAATGTGCAGCGCGGCGTTGGTGGACCCGCCGGTCGCCGCGACGATGGCGGCGGCGTTCTTGAGCGAAGCCAGCGTGACGAGATCGCGGGGCAGGGGGCCGCCGTTCCGGATCGCCTCCATCACGATCGCGCCGGCGCGGATGCCGACGCCGCGGCGCTCGGAGTGTACGCCGGGAATCATCGCCGAGTTGGGGACCGCGAGGCCCATGGCTTCGGCGACCATCGCCATGGTGTTGGCGGTGAACTGGCCGGCGCACGCGCCGATGGTCGGCTTGCAGGCGCGCTCCATCAGCGCCAGCGTCTCCTCGTCGAGTGCGCCGCGCTGGACCTCGCCGACGGCCTCGTAGGCGTCGAGCACGGAGAGGTCGCGGTCGCCAATCCGGCCGGGAAGCGCCGAGCCGCCGTAGATGAAGACCGACGGCACGTTGCAGCGGACCATGCCCATCATCACGCCGGGCAGGGTCTTGTCGCAGCCGCCGAAGCCGATCAGCCCGTCATAGGCGTGGCCGTGGACGACCGCCTCTATCGAATCGGCGATCAGCTCGCGGCTCACCAGCGAGAACTTCATCCCCTCGTGGTTCATGCCGATGCCGTCGGAGACGGAGATGGTGGCGAACTCGCGCGCCGTGCCGCCCGCGGCCTCGATGCCGGTTTTCGCGTACTCCACCTGTGCGGGGTGGGTCATGTTGCACGGGGTGGTCTCGCCCCGCATCGAGACGACGCCGACCATCGGCTTTGCGATCGCCTCGTCGTCGAGGCCCATGGCGCGCATGAAAGCGCGGTGCGGCGTCCGGTCGATGCCGTCCGTCGTGATGCGCGACCGCAGCGGTCGCGTCGTGTTCCTGGTCAATTCGTGCCCGCCTCCCTGCGGAGCATTCAGGCTAGGGCGGGCGGGAAAGACGTGTCAACGCAGCCGTCGCGCATTCCCCGGAACCCATGCGCCCGCTTGTTCTTCTCCTACTTGCAGCCCAATTGGGTGCGACGGCGACAGTCGAGAGGACGATGCGATGCGGCTCAGGGTAGCGACGTACAACGTGCGCAAATGCGTGGGCCTCGACTGGCGCCGCGATCCTGATCGGGTCCTTTCGGTCATCAACGCGCTGGAGGCCGACGTCGTGGTCCTGCAGGAGGCGGACCGCCGCTTCGGCAAGCGGATCGCGACGCTCTCACACCTCAGCCTGCGCGACGCGGGGTGGCATGCGGTCGACCTCGCGCCGCACGACGGCGGCATCGGCTGGCACGGGAACGCGGTCCTGGTGCGCAACGACATCGAGACCGAGGAGATCCACCGCGTCCAGCTCCCGGCGTTCGAGCCGCGCGGTGCGGTGATCGTCGACCTCAAAGCGCCGGGCGGGCCGCTGCGCGTGGTCGGCGCGCACCTCGGCCTCACCCGTGGAATGCGGGTGCGGCAGGCGCACAGGATCGTCGAGGAGATCGGCGAACTCGAGGAGCGGCCCACGATCATCATGGGCGACCTCAACACCTGGCACACCACCGGCGGCTCGATCGCGGTGCTGGCGAGCCGGTTCGACCTGGTGCCGCCGGCGCCGACCTTCCATGCCAGCCGCCCTGTCGCCGCGCTCGACCGGATCGCCCTCAGCCACGACATCACCCTTCGTGCGCAGGGCGTGATGCGCGAGGGCAAGGCGCCCGTCGCGTCCGACCACCTGCCGCTCTGGGCCGACATCGAGATCGGCGCGGCACGGTGACTGCAGCGCTCTGGATCCTCCTCGTCGTCACGATCCATGCCTGCGGCGTGATCGCTGCGTTTCGCGCGGCACGCCATGCGCACAGCGCGCAGGGCGCCGTGGCGTGGGCGATCTCGCTGATCGCGATCCCCTATCTCGCGTTTCCGCTCTATCTCCTGATCGGCCCGCCGCGCCCCGGCGAGCTCGAGGTCGACCAGGCCGACTTCCGGGCCGACGCCTATGCCCCGCTGATGACGCACCGGATGCCGCCCGAGGCCGTCGCGCCGCTCGATCCCAAATGGCAGCTTCTGGAAAAGCTCGCGCCGGCGCCCGCGGTCTATTCCGGCCCGCCGCGCCTGCTGGTCGACGGCGAGGAGACGTTCGACGCCATCTTCCGCGCCATCGAGAAGGCCGAGGCCGAGCTTGTGGTGCAGTTCTACATCTACCGCGACGACGGGCTCGGCCGCCGGCTCCACGAGGCGCTCTGCCGGCGGGCGCGCGAGGGGGTGAAGGTGCTCCTCCTCTACGACGGGATCGGGGCGCGCAACGTGCCCGAGGCCTACTGGGCGGGGCTGCGGGAGGCGGGCGTCGACGCGCACGAGTTTCACCTCCGCCGCCGGCTCCCCAAGGTGATGCGGCTCAACTATCGCAACCACCGCAAGCTGGTCGCGGCGGACAGCAAGGTCGCGATCATCGGCGGCCTCAACGTCGGCGACGAGTATCTCGGCCTCGACCCGTCGTTCGGCCTCTGGCGGGACACCGCGATCGAGATCACCGGCCCCGCCGCGCGCGTGGCGCAGGCGAGCTTCGAGGTGGACTGGCAGTGGGCGGGCGGCGATCCTGCAGCGCTCGACCGCCCGCCCGTGGAGGTGGAGCGCTCGTTCGCCAACACGGCGGTGTTGCTGCTGCCGACGGGGCCGGCCGACACGCTCGCCGCCTGCTCGCTCGCGCTGATGCACCTCATCGGCGCCGCGAAGGAGCGGCTGTGGATCACCACGCCCTATTTCGTCCCAGACCTCGACGTTCTCAGCATGCTGAAGGTCGCCGCACTCCGGGGCGTCGACGTGCGGATCATGATTCCCGACCGGCCGGACCACACCATCGTCTGGCTCGCCGGCTTCTCCTACGCCGACGAGGTGATGCGCGCCGGCGTGAAGCTCTACCGCTACATGGAGGGCTTCATGCACCACAAGGTGATGCTGGTGGACAACGAGCTCGCCGCAGTCGGCACCGTCAACTTCGACAACCGCTCCCTCCACCTCAACTTCGAGAACACGGTGGTGGTGATGGACGAGGCGTTCGCCGCCAAGACCGCCGCGATGCTGGAACGCGACTTCGAGCGCTGCCGCCCGCACAACGAAAGCCCCTACGCCGGCCTCCACCCCATCACCCGCGCCATCGCGCCCGCCACGCGGCTTCTGGCGCCGCTGCTCTAGGGGGAGAGCGTGCTTCGGGCATCCGCCAGCACCTTGCCGCCGAGCGCGACGAAGCACACGCCCGCCGTACGCTCGATCCAGTGCCGGGCGCGCTGGAAGCGGCGCATCACCGGCGGCGAGGCCATGAAGAGACTGACGCAAACGTACCAGCCGAACGCGGAGGCGCCGACGAGGCCGACCATCAGCGCGAGCACCCAGCCCGGCGTCTCGGCCGTCACCGCGGTCGCGAAGACGCTTGCGAACAGCACCACCGCCTTGGGGTTGGTAAGCGTGACCATGAAGCCGAAAAGGACTGCGCGGCCGGCGGGCGGGGCAGGGCCTGCCGGCACGTTGGCCTCCGCAGCGCGCGTGAGAATCAGCCGTACGCCGAGAAAGACGAGGTAGGCGCCGCCGGCCACCCGGACCACCCACGTCAGCCACTGGTACTGCACCAGAAGCGCGGAGAGGCCGACGAGGCTGAGCGTGGCATAGAGGACGAGGCCGGCCGTCACCCCGAGGGTGGTGAGGATGCCGCCCCGTGCGCCGTGTGTCATCGAAGAGCGGACCACGGCGACGAAGTCCGGCCCCGGCAGCATCAGCGCCGGAATGAAGACGCCGAGCACGGCGATGAGCGTGAGCGAAGTGGTCATGGCGGACCACCGCTCGTCATGATGCAATCAGCGGCGTCCGCGGACAAGCGGTGTGAAAACAATGTTGCGACGCTCGGCAACGGATGCTGCCGCAAGGCTATTGACCGGCACCAAGGTGCGTGAAGATAGTGGCTCCTGAAACTTTGAAGAGCGGGCATCAAAACGACCCGCTCCCCAGGAGGAGACCCAATGAAAAAAGCATTCAAGGGGGCGGCGCTCGCCTCCCTCATGGCCGGCGCGATGGCGCTTGCCACGCCTGCGTCCTCGCAGGACCTCACCATCGTCACCTCGGTGCCGAGCCTCGGATTCCCCTTCTTCGTCCACATGCAGAACGCGCTCAACGCGTCCGCCGAAGAGCTGGGCGGCGTCACCACCGTCAATCAGGACGGCCAGAACTCCGCGCCCAAGCAGACCGGCGACCTTGAAGCCGCGATCATCCAGGGCGTCGACGGCGTCGTCATCAGCCCGCTCGACAGCGTCGCGATGGCGCCGGGCGTGCGCCAGGTCGTCGAGGCCGGCATTCCGGTCGTGACCATCGACCGCCGGGTCGACGGCGTCGAGGGCATCCTCGGCCACGTCGGTGCCGACAACGTTGCCGGCGGCGTCGCCCAGGGCGAGCTCGTCAAGCAGCTCTTCCCGGACGGTGCGCGGATCGTGAACCTTCAGGGCCAGCCCGGCGCGTCTCCCGCCATCGACCGCAACAAGGGCCTCCATGATGCGCTCGACGGCGATGACAAGTACGAATTTGTCGCCGAGCAGACCGCCAACTTCGCCCGCGAAGAGGGCGCATCCGTCACCGAGGCGATCCTCGGCGGCATGGACACCCCGCCCGACGTGATCGTCGCCGCGAACGACGACATGGCGCTCGGCGCGATGCAGGTGGTCTCCGAGCGTGGCGACGACATCGCCATCATCGGCTTCGACGCTCTGCCGGAGGCGCTGGCGGCAATCCGCGACGGCAACCTCACCGCCACCATCGAGCAGATGCCAGGCGGCCAGTCCGCCGAGGCGATGAAGGCGATCGTGGCGTTCCTGCGCGACGGCACCAAGCCGGAGCCGGTGAAGCTTCTGAACCCGTTCGCGATCACCAAGGACAATCTCGACAAGGCCGAGCGCCTCGGCGAGATCAACTGATCGACCTGCGGGGGCCAAGGCCGGCCCCCGCAACTTCTTTCCGGCGGGCGCGGCCCGTCCTTCCGGGGCGATGGAACTGATGACGACACGCGACCAAGGCCAGACGGGCTTCGACCTTGTCGGTTTCCTCGCCCGCTATGCCGCGCCGCTGTTTCTGGTCGCGCTGGTGGCGCTGTTCTGGCTGCTCGAGCCGCGCTTTCTCCACCCTCTCAACCTGATGAACATCCTGCGGCAGGTCTCGATCTCGGGCCTCGTCGCAGTTGGCATGACCTTCGTGATCCTGACGGCGGGGATCGACCTTTCGGTCGGCTCGCTGGTCGCGCTGTGCGGTCTCGTCGGCGCCTACGTCGCCAAGGGCGGGCTCGACGACCGCTTTGCGCTCGGCGCTGCGGCCGATTCCGGCAACCCCGTGATCTTCGCGGTGATGGCGGCCGTCGCTGTCGGCATGGCGTGCGGCGGTGTGCAGGGCTACGCGATCACGAAGTTCAAGGTGCCGCCCTTCGTGGTGACGCTCGGCGGGCTCACAGCCTTTCGCGGCGCGGCGCTGCTGCTTTCGGGGGGAGGGCCGATCTCCGGCTTCGAGGCGGACTTCGTGTGGTGGGGGCAGGGGCGCATCTGGGGCATCCCGGTCCCGGTCATGATCTTCGCGCTCTGCGCCCTCGTCGCCCACGTGGTGCTGACGCAGAGCCAGTTCGGCCGGCACGTCTACGCCATCGGCGGCAACCCGCAGGCGGCCGAGCTCAACGGCGTCTCGGTCAGGCGGACCACGCTTTCGGTCTACGTCATCATCGGTGCGTTCTGCGGCATCGCCTCGTTCCTGCTGTCGGCGCGGCTCAACTCGGCCGAGGCCGTGGCGGGGCTGCAGCTCGAGCTCGACGTGATTGCGGCGGTGGTGATCGGCGGCACGTCGCTGTTCGGCGGGATCGGGTCGATCTTCGGCACCGTCGTCGGCGTCCTCCTCATCGGCGTCCTTCGCAACGGGCTGGTGCTTCTCAACGTGTCGTCGTTCGTCCAGCAGATCCTGATCGGCGTGATCCTGGTGCTGGCCGTGGCGATCGACCAGCGGGCCAAGCAGCGCGGCACCTGAGCCGCCCCCGACGGAAAAACGAAAAACGTCCGGGCGCTATGCGCCCGGGCGTTCGTGTTTTCGGTGGTGCTCCCTGATCAGCCGGGCTTGCGGAACACCTGGATGCCCCAGGCAAGGTTGCCGGCGTCCGCCGCATCGACCCAGTGCTGGAGCCCGGTCGCCATGTTGTCGAGATACTCGGCAGAGGCGCCGGCATCGCGCAGCGCCGGGGTGTTGGCCAGCATCTCCTCGCGCACCCGCGCATAGTGGTTGCGCAGCTCGTGGGTGAGGTCCTCCTGCTCGACCACCTCGAAGCCGAGCGCGGCAGCCGCCTCGCGGTAGAAGCGGAACGAGCCGAGGTCCTTCAGCTTGATCCGGTTGTAGACCGGCTGGAGCACGCCGGGGCCGACATCGTCCGCCTGGCAAGGATCGGTGAAGATCAGCGTGCCGCCGGGCTTCAGGACGCGGAAGGCTTCCGCCATCACCCTGCCGCGCTGGTCGGAGTGCAGGAACGCATCCTGGCTCCACACCACGTCGAAGGAGGCGTCGTCTTCCGGCACGTCCTCGAACACGCCGTGCTTGACGGTGATCCTGTCCGCCATGCCCGCCTTGCGCACACGGTGCCGGTTGCGGTCGTTCTGCGTCGACGAGATGTTGAGGCAGACGGCTTCCGCGCCGGTCGTGCGCACCATGTAGCGCATGGCGCCGCCGTAGCCTGCGCCGAGGTCGAGGATGCGGCCGTCCTTGCCGAGGTTCACCTTGGAGGCCATGCGCTCCACGGTCTTGTCGCTCGCCTCGCGGATCGCCTTCGTCTCGGTCTCGTCGTAGAGGCCGATGTGGATGTCCTCGCCGCCCCAGACCAGCGAATAGAACGTGTCCGCATCGTCGGAGTCGTAATAGTCCTCGGTGGTCGCCTGGATGTCGGCGCGTGAGGACGTTGCACCGCCCCAGCGCGACTGGATGGCCGATTTCTCGGCGACATGGATGAAGAAGTCCGGGTCGCCCTCGGCGTAGGTTTCCTGGAAATCGCCGAATGTGCGCACGCGCTGGAAGCCGGCCTCGTCGAGCAGGCGGCGCACGTAGTTCTTCCGCACCGGGCACATGTTGAGGGTGTACTGCGACCCGTCGGGGAAGCTGTACTTCATCCGGATCAGGCCTTCGTCGAGATATTCCGGCTCCGCGGAGACCTTGTCGCCCACGTAGTAGTACTTGTGCTTGGTCGAAAAGCTGTGGTCGAGCATCTGGTCGTAGTTGCGCTGGTCGAGGATCAGCACGCCGTCATGCTTCAGCGCGGCGTAGAATTCGGCGAGCGCCCGGCGGCGGTCGCTCTCTTCGTGCAGGTGGGTGAACGAGTTGCCGAGGCAGATGATGGCGTCGTACTTGCCCTTGATGCCCTTGTTGAGCCAGCGCCAGTCTGCCTGCACCGTCTTCAGGATGAGGCCGCGGGCGGCCGCGTTCTGGAACGCCTTGGCGAGCATTGCGGCAGAACCGTCCGCGGAGGTGACGTCGAAGCCGGCTTCGGCGAGGCGCACGGAGTGGAAGCCCGTACCGGTCGCGACGTCGAGCACCGTTTCCTTGGAGCGGGCGCGCAGGACGTCGATGAAGAACTGGCCTTCGCTTTCGGCCCGACCGTCCCAGTTGATGAGCTCGTCCCACTTCTCGACGAACGACATCACATATTCATTGCGATAGTGATCGGTCTTCCGGTCGTTCAGTGGATCGCTCGAATAGCTTTGCTCTTCGAGTTTCAGATCAGCATTGGGTTCGGTGAATTCTGTCATCGAGTCTTGATCCTCTATCGAACGGTGTTCGAGCGCTTTGCCCCGTCAACACCAGCGGTCGGCGTGACGGGGGCGGGGATTTCAGCGCCGCGCGGCGGGCAACGCCCGGCATGGGCAAACGACCTCACGCGCGGCAGGCGCGCGGGCACGGCCAGGGCGGCCGCATCGGGGGCGCAAGGCTCCCCGACCGAGAAGGTATCCCCCCTTATTGCGGCAATCGGATCGAATCGCAAACCTGTAGCCGCTCTTTCCCTTGACACTTCCGCCACTTCCGCCCCACGATTTGCTCATCGGCAACAGTCTGCGGCGGCGGCGCGGCGAACATTTTCAGCCGGGCCGGGCGAGCAATCCCTCGGCAAGGCTGCGAAATGCATCGACCGCCTTGGCCAGAACGGCCTTCGGATCGTCACTGGCGGCAATCCACAAGGCGGCGTTCAGCGCGGCACCGCTCAGAAGCCGGGCCGCGGCTTCCGCGTCTACCGGCTTCAAGACCTTGTCCGCGATCAGCTGCTCCACGGCTGCCATCGTGACCGCGAGGCAGGTGTTCTGGCTCGGCCATTGCGAGGGATCGCCGAGGACGGCCGGCCCGTCGAGCAGGACGATCCGCTGCACCTCCGGGTCGAGCGCCATCTCGATGTAGGCCTCAGCTTCCGCGAGAAGCGCCGCCCAGCCATCGCCAGCCGCCGCACCGACGGCCTGCGCCCGCGCTGCCATTTCCGAATCGATCTCGTTGACCACGGCGGCGAACAAGCCGCGCTTGTCGCCGAAGTTGTGGTAGAGCGCGCCGCGCGTCAGCCCTGCCGCCGCCGTCAACTCGTCCATGGACGCGGCCGCAAAACCCTTCTGCGCGAACGCCGAACGTGCCGCCGCAATCAGCTTGCCGCGGTTTTCCTCCATCGTCTCCGCACGCCGTCTCGCCATCTCGCTCAATTCTCACATACGTCGCGTATGCCTAATTGACATACGGCGTGTATCTCACTATCTCACATACGCAACGTATATCACGCGGCGTGACGAGAAAAGGCGCTGCCAACCCGTGAGAACCCAATGTCCAAACGCGATGCGATCTTCCCGGCCGAACGCCAGGACCTTTTCGAGAAGCACGGTTATTCGGCCGCCATCCGCTCCGGTGACCTCCTGTTCGTATCCGGCCACGTCGGCAGCCGGCCCGACGGCTCGCCGGAACCCGAATTCAGGGCGCAGGTCGAGCGGGCGTTCAGCAACCTCGAGGCGACGCTCGCCGCCGCCGGCGCAACGCTCGACGATATCGTCGACCTCACGACCTTCCACACCGACCCGGAGGCCCAGTTCGAGACGATCATGGCGGTGAAGGAGAAGGTGTTTCCCGCAAAGCCATACCCGAACTGGACGGCGGTGGGCGTCAACTGGCTCGCCGGTTTCGACTTCGAGGTGAAGGTGATCGCCCGCATTCCCGCCAGCGCGTGAGAGGCGGTCCGCCAACGAATAAGGGCCGGCTCCAGGCCGGCCCTTACCGCGTTCGTCAGGCGATGGCGCTTACTGCCACTGCTTGATGAGCTCCTCGTAGGCGATGGTCTCGCCCTGGGGCTTCTCGTTCTCGAGCTTCGGCTTGGGGGAGCCTTCGACCTCGTTCAGCCAGTAGGACACGTCGCGCTCCTCGTTGAGGCGCGGGCCGCAGCCACCGTAGACGTTGGCCTTCTCGTCGGCTTCCTGCATCCGGCTCATGATGGTGTCCATCTCGGCGGCGAGGCGGTCCATCGCGTCCTGCGGGGTGAGGTTCCCTGCGTTGACGTCGCCGATATACTGCCACCAGAGCTGCGCGAGCTTGGGATAGTCAGGCACGTTGACGCCGGTCGGGGTCCACCGCACGCGGTCCGGCGAGCGGTAGAATTCCACGAGACCGCCCAGCGCAGGGGCGCGCTCGGAGAAGCTGTCGCCGTTCACCGTCGAGTTGCGGATGAAGGTGAGGCCGACGTGGGACTTCTCGGTGTCCACCGTCTTCGACGTCACGAACTGGGCGTAGAGCCAGGCGGCCTTGCGGTTCTCGACCGGGGTCGACTTCATGAACGTCCACGAGCCGACGTCCTGGTAGCCGACCTTCATGCCCTCTTCCCAGTAGGGGCCGTGGGGCGAGGGGGCCATCCGCCACAGCGGCATGCCCTCGTCGTCGACGGTCTGGTTGCCTTCCGATTTCGGCTTCACCATGTCGGCGGTGAAGGCGGTGTACCAGAAGATCTGCTGCGCCACGTTGCCCTGGTTGAGCGCGGGGAGTGACTGGTAGAAGTCGTACGACGCAGCCGCCGGGGGTGCGTAGGTGCGCAGCCACTCGTCCCACTTGCGGATGGCGTAGACCGAAGCCGGGGCGTTGGTGGCACCGCCGCGCGACACCGACGCGCCGACCGGGTTGCAGGAGCCTTCCTCCATTCGGATGCCCCACTCGTCGACCGGGCGGCCGTTGGGGAGGCCCTTGGAGCCGGTGCCGGCCATCGAGAGCCATGCATCGGTCATGCGCCAGCCGAGGTCGGGCGCGCGTTTGCCGTAGTCCATGTGGCCGTAGATCTTCACGCCGTCGATCTCGCCGACATCGTTCGAGAAGAACTCGGCGATGTCCTCGTAGGCCGACCAGTTGACCGGGACGCCAAGGTCGTAGCCGTACTTTTCCTTGAAGGCGGCCTGGTATTCCTCGTTGTCGAACCAGTCCTTGCGGAACCAGTAGAGGTTGGCGAACTGCTGGTCGGGGAGCTGCCACAGGGCGCCGTCGGGGCCGGTGGTGAACTCCTTGCCGATGAAGTCGTCGAGGTCGAGCGTGGGGCTCGTGACGTCCGAGCCTTCGCCGGCCATGTACTCGGTCAGGTTGACCGCCGCCTGGAGGCGGGCGTGGGTGCCGACGAGGTCCGAATCGTTGACGTAGGCGTCGTAAAGGTTGCGGTTGGTCTGCATCTGGGTCTGGACCGCCTGCACGACCTCGCCTTCACCGAGGAGCTGGTGGTTGACCTTGATGCCGGTGATCTCCTCGAAAGCCTTGGTGAGGACTTCCGACTCGTAGGTGTGGGTCGGGATCGTCTCGGACAGGACGTTGACCTCCATACCCCGGAATGGCTCGGCGGCGTTGATGAACCACTCCATCTCCGCCATCTGCTCCTCCTTGGAGATGGCGGCGCGCTGGAACTCCTCGTCGATCCAGCGCTCGGCGGCGGCCATGTCGGCGGCGGCGGGGCCGGCGCCGTAGAGCATCGCCATGCAGGTTGATGCCATCAGTAAGCGTTTCATGCGTGTATAATCTCCCGGTGTTTTGATTGGGCGTGTTTCGCCGTTGGTGCCGCGCTAGTGTGCCCCGGCGCGGAGCCGATCCCGGCACGCGCCTGGCGTGCTTGGATAGGATGGGTGTTGTGTTTCAGATCTTGTGCGCGCTCGCTGCGGCGGCCGCGGTGAGTACGGTCTCCGGCTGCGCCAGCAACGAGGTGGATCTCGCGTCCGACGCTTTCGTCGGCGAATGGCAGTGCGGCGAGACGAAGCTCGTGATGACCGCGAAGACGGTCGAGCTCGACGGCAAGACCCAGAAGATCGCCTGGATCGAGACCGGCAAGAACGTCGACTACGGCCTCTTCATGACCGACGGCGGCCATTACTCCGTCTACGACACCACCCGCACGTCGCTGAACTTCCACGACCACAAGGGCGAGCGCTCGTTCGGCTGCACCGCGTCCTGACCCGGCGCTGACGGCGGCTTTCGCGAGAGGGTGGCAAATGACCATCCTGCCCCTCAGACGAACGCGAAGACGAGGACGGCGACCACCGCCGAGACGATCGAGGCGCCCCACAAGGGCGCCGCGGTCGCGAACGCGAGCCAGCCGAGGTGGATGAACGCCGCCGCCATCAGGCTGATGAACAGCCGGTCGCCGCGCGTGGTGGTGAGGCCGAGGATGCCGTGGCGCGGGTGGCCGCCGGGGCGGGCGAGCTCCCACACCGTCATCAGGATCAGCGTGGCTGCGATCACGGCAAAGAAGGTCGCCGTCTGCCAAGTCCACGCCATCCACGTGAGGCTGTATGTCTCTGCCATTGCTGCCTCCTAGACGCGCCCGAGGGCAAAGCCCTTGGCGATGTAGTTGCGCACGAAATAGATGACGATCGCGCCCGGGATGATGGTGAGGACGCCGGCCGCAGCCAGGAGCCCGAGCTCGTAGCCGGAGGTGGAGGCGGTGCGCGTCATCACCGCCGCGATGGGCTTGGCGGCGACCGTGGTGAGGTTCTTGGCGAGCAGCATCTCCACCCACGAGAACATGAAGCAGAAGAACGCCGTTACGCCGATGCCGCTCGCGATCAGCGGCATGAAGATTTTTACGAAGAACTTCGGGAACGAGTAGCCGTCGATGTAGGCGGTCTCGTCGATCTCCTTCGGCACGCCGGACATGAAGCCTTCCAGGATCCACACCGCGAGCGGAATGTTGAAGAGACAGTGCGCCAGCGCCACCGCAAGGTGCGTGTCGAAGAGCTGCATCGAGCTGTAGAGCTCGACGAACGGCAGCACGAAGACCGCCGGCGGCGCCATCCGGTTGGTGAGGAGCCAGAAGAAGAGGTGCTTGTCGCCGACGAACTTGTAGCGCGAGAAGGCGTAGGCCGCCGGGAGCGCGACCGAGACCGAGATTACCGTGTTGATCGTCACGTAGATCAGCGAGTTGATGTAGCCCCAGTACCAGGCGGGGTTGGTCAGGATCTCGACGTAGGAGTCGGTGGTGAAGTTCTGCGGGTAGGGGCTGAAGCCGCCGAGGATCTCGTTGGTTGTCTTGAAGCTCATGTTGATGAGCCAGTAGATCGGCAGCATCAGGAAGATGATGTAGAGCGTCGGCACCAGCCATTTGAGACGCAGACGACGGGCGGGTTGTGCCTGCGCACGGGCGAGCGCGGCGGGGGAGTGGCCGGCGGGCGGGATCGCGGTGTCTTGTGCGGTCATTGCTGGCGCTCCCTGTCGTTGTTCATCAGCGTGAAGAAGAGCCAGCAGACCAGTAGCGTCATCAGGAAGTAGATGATCGACATGGCGGCGGCGATGCCGAGGTTGAACTCGCCGACGGCGGCCTTCACGAGGTCGATGGAGAGGAAGGTGGTCGCGTTGCCGGGCCCGCCGCCGGTGAGCACGAACGGCTCGGTGTAGATCATGAAGCTGTCGATGAAGCGCAGCAGCACCGCGATGATGAGAACGGTGCGCAGCTTGGGAAGCTGGATGAAGCGGAACACCGCCCAGCGCGACGCCCCGTCGATCTTCGCCGCCCGGTAGTAGGCGTCGTCGATGGACTGGAGGCCGGCGTAGGCGAGGAGCACCACCAGCGAGGTCCAGTGCCACACGTCCATCAGGATGACGGTGAACCACGCGGCCAGTGGCTGGTTGGTGTAGTTGTAGTTGATGCCGAGCTCGTTGAGGCCCCAGCCGAGGAGGCCGATCTCGGGCAGCGCGAAGATGTTCCAGATCGCGCCGACCACGTTCCACGGAATGAGAAGCGGCAGCGCCATCAGGACGAGACAGACCGAGGCCCACGCCCCCTTCTTCGGCATCGCGAGCGCCACCGCGACGCCCAGCGGGATCTCGATGAGGAGGATGATGCCGGTGAAGATCAGCTGGCGGATCAGCGCGCCGTGGAAGCGCTCCGAGTGCAGCACCTCGACGTAGTGGCGGGTGCCGACCCAGTCCCAGAAGCCTGCGATGAAGCTTTCCTGCAGCGAGTAGTTCACCACCGTCATCAGCGGGATGATGGCGTTCATCGCGACCAGCAGGAGGACGGGGAGGACGAGGAACCAGGCGCGGTTGTTGACGGTCTTGTTCATGCGGCCGTCTCCACGCGCCAGTCGTCGGCGTAGATGTTGATGCCTTCGGGGGCGAAGCGCGGCGCGCGGCTCGGCCGGCACCTCCGTGCCTTCGGGCAGGATCGCCGCCAGCGGATGGCCGCCGAGCGTGCCGTGGACGATCTTCTCGCGGCCGATGTCGTCGACGCGGGTGACGGTGAAGGGGAGGCCCTCCGCCCCCAGCGTCACGAACTCCGGCCGGATGCCGAGCTCGGTCTTCGCGCCGGCTCGGGTGGCCGCACCGCCGGGCAGCGCGATCGTCTCGGTTCCGAGCGAGGCTGTGGCGCCGTTGAGCGTGACGGGCAGGACGTTCATGCCGGGCGAGCCGATGAAGTAGCCGACGAAGGTGTGCGCGGGCCGTTCGAACAGCTCCTGCGGCGTGCCGACCTGCACCACCTCGCCGTCGTACATCACCACCACCTTGTCGGCGAAGGTGAGGGCCTCGGTCTGGTCGTGGGTGACGTAGACCATGGTGTGGCCGAACTCGCGGTGGAGCGTCTTTAATTGCGCGCGCAGCTGCCACTTGAGGTGCGGGTCGATGACTGTCAGCGGCTCGTCGAACAGGATCGCGGCGACGTCTTCGCGGACCATGCCGCGGCCGAGCGAGATCTTCTGCTTGAGGTCCGCCGTCAGGCTTTCGGCGCGGCGGTCGGCGAGGGCGGTGAGGCCCAGCATGTCGAGGATGCGGGCGACGCGGGCGTCGATCTCGGCCTTTGGGACGCCGCGGTTCTTGAGCGGGAAGGCGAGGTTCTGGCGCACCGTCATCGTGTCGTAGACGACGGGGAACTGGAAGACCTGCGCGATGTTGCGCGCCTCGGGCGGCAGCGTCGTCACGTCCCGGTCGTCGAACAGGACGCGGCCTTCGGACGGGGTGATGAGGCCGGAAATGATGTTGAGGAGGGTGGTCTTGCCGCAGCCGGAGGGGCCGAGGAGCGCGAAGGCGCCGCCGTCCGTCCACACGATGTCGAGCTCCTTCAGCGCATAGTCGGACGCGGTGCGGGCGGGGCCGTAGGCGTGGCGGATATGGTCGAGCGTGATCTTTGCCATCAGGCCGCCATCCTTTCGCCGGTGGAACTGATTGCGGCACCGTCCGCGTCGAACAGGAGGAGGTTCTCGGGCCGGAACGCGATGGTGAACTCGTCGCCACGCTCGTAGATGCGGATGCCGTGGGCGAGGAGCACGAAGGGTTCGCCCAGGCAGTCGACGTGGACGTAGCTCTCCGAGCCGGTGATCTCGGTGACGCGGACCGTGGCCGGCAGGGTGATGGCGTCCTCCGCCGCCCCGTCGCCCACGGGCGCGACATGATGGGGACGGACGGCGAGGTGATAGGTGCCGTCCTGCAGGCTACGGAGCGCTGCGGGGACGGGGGTTTCGAAACCGCTGTCGTGGCGGAAGGTGTCGCCGGATTTCGTCATAGGCACGGCGTTCAGCGGCGGGTCGGAGAAGGTGCGGGCGGTCGCCAGCGTGTTGGGGTGGCGGTAGACCTCCACAGTCGGCCCGAACTGGGTGATGCGGCCTTCCTTCAGGGTGGCGGTGTTGCCGCCCAGAAGCAGCGCCTCCTCGGGCTCGGCGGTGGCGTAGACGAAGATCGCGCCGGACTCGGCGAAGATCTTCGGCAGCTCCGCACGCAGTTCCTCGCGCAGCTTGTAGTCGAGGTTGGCGAGCGGCTCGTCGAGGAGGACGAGGCGGGCGTTCTTGGCGAGCGCACGGGCCAGCGCACAGCGCTGCTGCTGGCCGCCGGAGAGCTGAAGCGGCAACCGGTCGAGATAGGGTTCGAGCTTGAGGAGGGCGGCGACGCGCTCGGTGGTGGTGGCAATCTCCGCCTTCGACTTGCCGGCAATCTTCATCGGCGAGGCGATGTTGGCGCGCACCGTCATCGCCGGATAGTTGATGAACTGCTGGTAGACCATCGCGACGTCGCGCTTCTGGACGGGGACGCCGGTGACGTCGACGCCGTCCATGAAGATGCGGCCGGCGGTGGGCCGGTCGAGCCCCGCCATCATCCGCATCAGGCTGGTCTTGCCGGCCAGCGTCGGCCCCAGGAGCACGTTGAGTGACCCCGGTTCCAGCGCCAGCGTGATGTCGGCAAGATGCACATCGTCACCGATGCGCTTGTCGACGCCCTTCAACTCGAGCATTCATCCTCCCTTGCGGTCGTTGCCGCCGCGCCCGCTGTTTTGCGGGCACGTAAGATTACAGCGTTACGTCACAGTCGCTCTGGAGTCCTGTTTGTTTTCTTGCAGGAAGGCGCCAACCTCTTTGGCGGCATCCTGCGATAGTGTGAGGCCGAGTTTGGTCCGGCGCCAGAGGATATCCTCGGCGGTCCGCGCCCACTCGTGCTCCACGAGGTAGGCGATCTCGCGCTCCGTCAGCCCCTCGCCGAAGTCGTGGCCGAGGTCGGCGAGGCTCTGCGCGCCCTCGAGGATGCCGAGCGCGCGGGTGCCGTAGAGGCGCGCAAGCCGCGCAGCGAGCGGATCCGGCAGCCACGGGTACATATCGGTGAGCTTGCCCCAGAAGCGCTCCGCCTCCGCCACCGGCATGTTGCCGCCGGGGAGGGGCGAGCCGCCCGTCCAGGGCTTCCCCTTCACGCCGATCATCTCGCCGAGCTTTTCCGCAGCGGACTCGGCAAGGCGCCGATACGTGGTCAGCTTGCCGCCGAAGACGTTGAGGAGCGCCGGCTTGCCCTCGCCGCCCTCGGTGCGCAGCACGTAGTCCCGCGTCGCCTCCTGTGCCTTCGAGGCACCGTCGTCGAACAGCGGGCGAACGCCCGAGAATGTCCAGACGATGTTCTCTTCCAGCACCGGCGCCGCGAAATATTCGCTGGCGGCATCGAGGAGGTAGCGCGTCTCTTCCGGGGTGATCGCAACGTCCTGCGGGTCGCCCTTGTAGTCCTGGTCGGTGGTGCCGATCAGGGTGAAGTCGTCGTGGTAGGGGATCGCGAAGATGATCCGCCCGTCGCTGTTCTGGAAGATGTACGCCTTGTCGTGGTCGTAGAGCTTCTTCACGACAATGTGGCTGCCCTGCACGAGGCGGACGTTGTGCGCGTCGTTGCGGCCGAGTGCGGCGCCCGAGCACGCGGTCGACCCACGGGCCGGCGGCGTTGACGAGCGCGCGCGCTTTCACTTCGCGTTCGCCATTTTCGTTGCGGAGGGTGACGGACCACAGGCCGCCGTCGGTGCGGGCGGAGACCACTTCGGTGCGCGGCATGATGACGGCGCCGCGGTCGGCCGCATCGCGCGCGTTGAGGACGACGAGGCGCGCGTCGTCGACCGAGCAGTCCGAATATTCGAAGGCCTTGCCGTAGTCCTTGCCGAGCGGTGCGCCGGCGGGATCGGTCCTGAGGTCGAGCGTGCGGGTGGCGGGCAGAAGCTTGCGGCCGCCGAGATTGTCGTAGGCGAACAGGCCGAGGCGCAGCATCCAGGCAGGCCGCAGGCCCTTGTGGTGGGGCAGAATGAACCGCAGCGGGCGGATGATGTGCGGCGCCATCGCCATCAGCACTTCGCGCTCGATCAGCGCCTCGCGCACCAGGCGGAATTCGTAATGCTCGAGATAGCGCAGGCCGCCGTGGATGAGCTTGGTGGACCAGGACGAGGTTCCGGACGCGAAGTCGGCCTTTTCGGCGAGCGCGACGCTGTAGCCGCGGCCGACCATGTCGCGCGCGATGCCGCATCCGTTGATGCCGCCGCCGACCACCAGAACATCGAAGGTGCCGTGTTTATCCACGTGCGTTTTCTCCCTGATTGAGACGCTACCGAACACATAACGAATGTCAAACGAAAACGCATTGGCGCACTCAGGCTAAAATTGCATTTATATGCCTTCGAAACAGAGGTTATTCGGTTTCTATGACTTGCACTTCGTTATCGCGGCAAACTTCGCGAACGGGTGCACTGCAGCGGTCGGTCACGAACGTCTGCACCTGGGAGATGTGGCCGATCCTGACCGGCGCCGTCCGGTCGAACTTCGACGCATCGGCGACGAGGATGACGTGCCGCGCGTTCGCGATGATCGCCTGCGCGACGCGAACCTCGCGGAAGTCGTAGTCGAGGAGGGCGCCGTCGGCGTCGATGGCGGAGGTGCCGATCACCGCGAAGTCGACCTTGAACTGGCGGATGAAGTCGCTCGCCGCCTCGCCGACGATGCCGCCGTCCGACCCGCGCACCACCCCGCCTGCGATGACGACCTCGATCTGCGGCTGGAGGCGCAGGCGGTTGGCGACGTTGATGTTGTTGGTGATTACCATCAGCGCGCGCCGGGTCTGGAGCGCGTCGGCCACCGCCTCGGTGGTGGAGCCGATGTTGATGAAGAGGGACGCGCCATCCGGGATCAGCGCGGCGGCGGCCTCGCCGATGGCGGCCTTCTCGGCGGCCGCGAGCTGGCGGCGCTTCTCGTATTCGAGGTTGGCGACGCCGGTCGCGAACACCGCGCCGCCGTGGACGCGCTGGAGGATGCGCCGCGCGGCGAGCTCGTTGAGGTCGCGCCGGATGGTCTGCGGCGTGACGACGAAGTGGGAGGCGAGGTCGTCCACCGTCACGCGGCCGTTCTCGCGGGCAAGGGCGACGATCGCGTCCTGCCGCTCCGCAACGTCCGCGGGGCGGGCAAGATCGGTGTCGCTCTTCATGGGGCTCTCCTGCCGGCGCGCGTCTGACGCAGACTATTGCCCGCGGCGATACCCTGCGACAACCGTGCCCGCTCCCGTCAGTCGTCGTCCTCTTCCTCGCGGTCGCGGCCGAGGCGGACGATCGCCTCGTCGCCGCTCGCGCTGGCGGCGGTGCTGACGAGGTCGATCAGCGCCGCGACCTCGGCCGGCGTCGCCCGCTCGTCGTCGAGGAAGGTGGTGACGTTGAAGGAATGCTCCAGCACCTCCGCCTCCAGCGCGCCGACGGTAAGCGCCATGCCGCCGACGTTGTAGCGCGACGGCCAGAGCCGGAAGACGAGCCTGCGGTCTTCATCGAACGGCTTGATGAAGGTCTGGATCGGCAGGCGCCCGAGGTGAAGCCGCGGCACCGGCGGGAGCTCGCCGAGCGTCGAGCGGCCGCGGAAGAGGGCGCTGACGGACGTCGTGTCCCACGGCGGCGCGCCCTTCCAGCCGTCTGCGAGGAGCGCCTCGTCGAGCGCTGTGAGCGGCCCCATCCACTGGACGTGGAAGGGCGATTCCACGTCGCCCTCGAAGTCGATCCGGCCGGGGCCGACCACGTCCCAGCCCTGGTCGAGCCATTCGGTCTCGGTGAGCTGCTCGGTCAGCGTGTGCGGCGCGTAGGCGGTCTTGTCGTCGCGGAAGCCGGTGCCGATGTTGATGCCGCCGACGATAACGAACGTCGCGAACACCAGCGCGGCGAGCCGCCAGGGGCGGATCTCGTGGTCCGGCAGGACGCTGAGCGACAGCGCGAAACCGGCGGTCACCGCGGCGGCGAAGGCGAGGCCCGCCACAACGTCGGACGGCCAGTGTGCCTGAAGATAGATGCGCGAGAACGCCACCAGCAGGACCGGCACGAACAGGAGCGTCGCCATCGTCCAGCGCGTGCGGCCCCGCATCGACCCGGCGAGGAGAACCGCGAGAAGGCCGAGGACCACGGCCGTGTTGGTGGTGTGCCCGCTCGGGAAGCTGAAGCTGTCGACACCGTCGTAGAGGTCCGTCAGCGGCCGTGCGCGTGACAGCGTCCCCTTCACCAGTGGCACGAACAGGAGCGGCGACACGATACCGAGCGCGAACGCCCCGGCGATCCAGAGGTGACGGTTGAAGAGCAGGAAGGCGAGGATGACGCAGATCACCGCAGCGAGGACGATCGCGTCGCCGAAGCTCGTGATGATGATCATCACGTCGTCGAGCCCGGGCGTGCGCATCGACTGGACGAAGCGGCTGAACGCAAGGTCGATGGTGACGATGTTCTTGCCGGACCAGACCGCTTCGAGAAGCCCCGCGAACGCGACGATCCCGGCGATCAGAAGCGAGGTCCAGAAGATGACGAGGAGGCCGGAGGTGTCCTCCGGCGACAGCGTGCGGGCGAGCACGCGCGAGGCGCGGTCGTTCCGCTGCGAGGCCCAGCGGTGCACCCGGTCGCGCGCCTTGCGGATCATGACGATGGAGAACAGCGTCGCGATGCGGGCAAGCCAGATGGCGACGCCGAGGACGATCAGCGCCCCGATCAGCACCGCCGCGAGGCGGCCGCCGATCTCGGCCAGCGCGCTCGCCGCAAGCCCCGCACCGAACACATGGACCGCCGCCCAGATGACGCCCGACACCGCGTTGGCGATGGTGAACGTCACCGGCGACATCTTGGCGATGCCCGCGAACGTCGGCACCAGCGTCCGCACGGCGGGGAGGAAGCGCGCGATCGCGACGCTCATGAAGCCGTTCTTCTCGAAGAAGGCCTCCGACCTTGCGAACACCTGCGGGCGGCGGGCGAGGGGGCCCCACCCCGCGATCTGGATGCCGTAGCGCCGGCCGACCCAGTAGGAGACGATGTCGCCGAGGATGGTGCCGATCGCGGTTGCGACGAACACCGGCCACAGGCCCTGGCCGGCGGCACCGGCTGCGGCCGCAATGGCGAGGACGATGGTGACGCCGGGCACGAAGGTGCCGACGATGATGACGGCCTCCGCCATCGACAGGAGCCCGACGATCAGCGCCACGCCCAGCGGGTTGACCGCGAGCTGGTTCGACAGGAAGTCGATCATCCCGGTCATGGGCGGGCACCGTTGGCGGCGGTGTGGGCGTCAGGCTTGCATGGAGCGCGCTCGGGCTGGTCTGGCGTCACGTTGGGCCGCTTGTCCTTCGCAGTTGGCATGATCTCATGGGAATACTAATGGGGAACTGTCGCGTTGGTTCGCGCAGGCGGCCGGAACGGGGGTGGCGGGAAGCCGTGCCTTGCGCCGCCCGGAACGTCAACACGGCGCTCAGGATGACAGGTAGGCCGCGGCGTCGTCCGGGCGAGGGCAGTGCAACCGAAGATCTAGTTTAACCCTAAAATGTTGATGATTGAAATACGGCTGCCCCGGGCATAGCGTGCGCCGATGCCGCGCCGCGGACCGCCCTTGTCCCTGCGCGATGGCAGGGAGGCGGCCGCATTTTCGCAGCGCCGTTGGGGATCTTGCGATGATTGACTGGGACGACGCCTTCGTGAACTCGGTGAACGTGCTCGAGGAGGAGCGCGATCCCGACGCCTGGGCGGCGATCGCAAAGGCCTTCCGCGAGGCCCGCCCCGCCGGCACGTTCGAGACGCTGACCTACGGCCCGAAGGAGCGCAACGCGCTCGACCTCTTCCGGCCCGAGGGCGAGGCGCGCGGCCTTATCGTGTTCGTCCACGGCGGCTACTGGCATTCGCTGCACCGGCACTACTGGTCGCATCTGGCGGCCGGTGCGCTTGACGCCGGCTGGGCGGTCGCGATGCCGAGCTACACGCTTGCGCCCGAGGCGCGGATCGCCGAGATCACGCAGGAGGTGGGCGCTGCGATCACCCGTGCCGCCGAGGCGGTCGGCGGGCCTGTCCGCCTGATCGGCCATTCGGCCGGCGGCCACCTCGTCGCGCGGATGGCCTGCGCCGATACGCCGCTCGGCGCGGAGATCCTCGCCCGCATCGAGAAGATCATCCCCCTCAGCGGAGTTTTCGATCTCACCCCGATGCTCCTCATAAGGATGAACGAGACGCTTCGCCTGACGCCGGAGGAGGCCGAGGCCGAAAGCCCCGCGCTCCTCGCGCGCGGTGCGGACATTCCGGTCCTCCTGTGGGTCGGTGCCAACGAGCGGCCCGAGTTCCTGCGCCAGACCCGGCTGATGAGCGAGCGCTGGCGCCCCGGCGGCCAGCCGCTGCCGCAGGTCTACGACGACGGCAAGAACCACTTCACCGTCGTCACCCAGCTTGCCGATCGGGACAGCCCGCTCACCCGCGCGCTCGTCGAATAGGGACCGAAGACCATGGACAAGGGCTACGATCCCGGCACCGAAGGCGCCAAGATGTCGTTCAAGGACGACATGAGCTACGGCGACTATCTCGACCTCGACCGGGTCCTCCTCGCGCAGCACCCGCTGTCGCGTGCCCACGACGAGCTCCTGTTCATCATCCAGCACCAGACCAGCGAACTGTGGATGCGCCTCGTCCTCCACGAGGTCGGCGCCGCGCGCGCCGAGATCGAGGCCGGTCACTGCGCCCCGGCGTTCAAGATGCTGAGCCGCGTAGCGCGGATCTTCGAGCAGCTGAATTCCAGCTGGGACGTCCTGCGCACGATGACGCCGAGCGACTACACGACCTTCCGCGACGATCTCGGCGCCTCGTCGGGCTTCCAGTCCTACCAGTACCGGATGATCGAGTTCATGCTCGGCAACCGCAACACCGCGATGATGAAGGTCCACGACCACCGCAGCGAGATCCACCAGAAGCTCACCGCCGAGCTTGCCCGCCCGTCCATCTATCACGCCGCGCTGCGCCTCCTGTCGAAGGAGACAGGCGTGGCGTTCGGCGACCACGTGTTCGAGCTCGAAAGCCCGCACAAGGACGACGACGAGGTGCGCCGGGCGTGGCGGATGGTCTACCAGGACACCGGCCGCTACTGGACGCTCTACGAACTCGCCGAGAAGCTCGTCGACCTCGAGGACTATTTCCGCCGCTGGCGGTTCAACCACGTGACGACCGTGGAGCGGATCATCGGCTTCAAGCGCGGCACCGGCGGCACCAGCGGCGTGAAGTATCTGCGGCGGATGCTTGAGGTCGAGCTCTTCCCCGAGCTGTGGCACCTGCGCGGCGACCTCTGAGCCGCCGCGCCGCCCTCAGTCGGCGTTGAGGTTGTACTTCATGATCGAGCCGTGGCGGCCGGTCTTGTCGCGCTCCAGATCGTAGACGTCGCCTTCGAGCGGCGTCGCCTCGGCGAGCGCGGCGTCGATCTTTGCATGGTCGTCCGCGTCGAGGACGAGATCGAAGAGCTTTGCGTGGCGGCCGAGGTGGCCGCCGTGGCGCACGCCGACGATGATGCCCGCCACCTGCCGCTCCACCAGCATAGCCCGCATCGCGACCGACGCGATGTCGACGCCGTGCTTTTCGGCAATGGCGCGCAGCGTGGCGAGCAGCGACTGGAAGGCGTCCCAGCCACCCATGTCGTCGATGATGAGCTTGTACTTCACCAGCGATCGGTTCTCGAGCGCGCCTGTGGGCTCGGCGACGCCCAGCCACTTGTCCGACAGGAAGCCGCCAGCCACCGTGCCGTAGCACAGGATCTTGATGTTGTTGGCGGCGCAGTAGTCGACCATCCGCTTCGTCGGCCGGCGGTCGAGCAGCGAGAACTGGAGCTGGATCGACGCGGCGTCGTAGCCGGAGGAAACGAGCTCCTCCATGCAGTCGGTGTTGAAGTTGGTGGTGCCGACGAGGTCGATCTTGCCGGCCTTCTGGAAGTCGGACAGCCAGCTCGCCACTTCCACGTAGCGCTTCACGCCGGTGTCCCACCAGTGGAACTGCACGAGGTCGAGCCGCTCTGCGGAGAGGCGCTTCAGCGAGCGGTCGATGGTCGCCTCGACGTCGGCCTTCCGGATAGTAGCGAGCTTGTCGAAATCCGGCACGCACTTGGTGTGGACCTTCAGCGGGGCGATCAGGGCTTCGTTGCCGCTCGCCTTCGCGGCACGACGGAAGTCGCCGATCTTCTCCTCGACGCCGGTGTAGATGTCGGCGCAGTCGAACGCGGTGACGCCGGCGCGCACGTAGTCGGTCATCTCGTCGATGGCCGTGACGCTGGCGGTTTCGCTGTGGCCGGTGGCGAGCTGCCAGCCGCCTTTGATGAGGCGGCTGATCTCGTAGCCGGGGCGCAGGGTGGCGGTCTCGATAGCGCTCATTGGTCGTCCTTGGGGCCGAGGGGCACGGCGGTCGTCTCGGCGTGGCTGAAGGTGCGTTTGCCGATCCGGGTGATCCTGAGCCGGCTCGGGCAGTTGGGGTCGGGGCAGGCGACCTCGGCGTCGGTCGACATCCAGTCGTTGGGCGCGGTCTCGCGCTGCTTGGCGGCGATCAGCGGCATCACGGCGGCGATGGAGTAGATCGAGAAGCCCTGGCCTTCCGGCATGTGCAGCATCTCGCCGCGCATCTCGAACCAGTCCCCCTCGTTTCCGCAGTAGATGTTCCCTTCGCCTGACCGGACGATCTCTACGCGCAGGTCATAAAGCTCGAAGGCGTCTGAAGGGGCCGTCCCGTGTTCGCTCACGCTGGTCTCGCTCGAATTGGGGGCGATCAGCTGACCGCCGCGGTGGCGGATGAATTCGAGAGATCGTCGTGAATGTCAACGATCCGGCGCGCCAGCCGCACCGCGCCACCACTCAGCTGCCGGCGGTCAGATCTCGGCGATGGCGTCCAGCGATTCGGGGATGATCTGGCCGCCGTCGACGACGATCTGCTGGCCGGTGATGTAGGCGGCCTCGTCGGACGCGAAGAACAGCGCCGCGTTGCCGATGTCCTCCACCGCGCCGAGCCGCTTCAGCGGGATCGAGGCGGCCATCGCCTTCATGTAGTCTTCGCCGAGATCCACCAGCCCCTCGGTGATGATGTTGCCCGGCATCACCGCGTTGATGGTGGTGTTGTAGCGCGCTAGCTCCATCGCGGCGGTCTTGAGGAAGCCGAGCTGCCCGGCCTTGGAGGCGCCGTAGTGCGCCCACCCCGGATAGCCGGTGATCGGCCCGGTGATCGACGACGTGACGACGACGCGCCCCTTGCCGGCCTTCTCGAACGCCGGAATGCACGCCTTCACGCACAGGAACGTGCTCTTGAGGTTGGTCGCCATAACGCCGTCCCACTCGGCGGGGTCCATGTCGACGATCTTGGTCTGCGGGAAGGCGCCGGCGTTGGCGCACAGGATGTCGACGCCGCCGAACGCCTCCATCGTCTTCGCCACCATCGCCTGCACGGCGTCCCAGTCGGTGACGTCGGCGGCGCACCACTCGGCGGTGCCGCCGGCGGAGCGCAGCGCCTCGACGGTGGCAAGGCCGTCCGCCTCGTTGCGGCCGACCACCATCACCTTTGCTCCGGCCCTGGCGAACACGGCGGCAATTCCCTTGCCGATGCCCTTGGAGGCGCCGGTGACGATGGTGGAACGGCCTGTGATGGGGGTCAGCATGTCAGTCTCCAGTGTCGGCTGCGCCGGACGGCGCGGATCAGCCACGGCACGGTGAGACCGACGGCCAGAAGCAGCACCGAGGCTGCGATGGACAGGATGCCCACCGTCGGCACCAGTGGCGAGTAGCCCGACACCATCTTGGCGTAGAGCCACTCAGGCAGGGTGGAATCGGCGCCGGTGGTGAACAGCGAAAGCGGGAAGTTGCCCCACGACAGAAGGAACGCGAACAGGCCGGCGGAGATGACGCCCGGCATCAGGAGCGGGATCGTCACCTCGCGCAACGTCACCCACGTCGAGGCGCCCATGTCGCGCGCGGCCTCCTCCAGCGCGGCATCGAAGGAGTAGGCGCGGATCGCGATGATGAGCGTTGCGATCGGCGCGATCCAGACGAGGTGCGCGATCACCGCGGTGTGCCACGACGGGATGACGCCGATGGCGTTGAACCACATCAGGAGCGCGAGCCCGAGGACGGTCTGCGGGAAGAATATCGGGAGGAGGATGAGCTGCTGGAACGTCTTGCGGAAGCGCCAGTGGTAGCGCGCGAACGCCAGCGCCCCGAAGAAGCCCACCAGCATGGAAATGACGGTGACCAGCACCGCGACCTTGAGGGAGGTCGCCACAAGGTCGTGCACCGTGGGGCTTTCGATCGCCTCCGCGTACCAGCCGGTGGCGTACTTGCGGATGGGGAAGGTGAGGTAGCGCGCCTTGGAGACGCTCGCGAACCCCACCGACACCAGCGGCAGGTAGAGGGCGAGGATCGCGGCGATGCCGTAGACGTAGAGCGCGATGGTGGTGGCGCGGGACGGCTTCATCAGCGCTTGCGCCCCATCACCGCATCGAGGTCCACCCGGCTGATGCCGAAGAGGGCGAGCGCACCGATGATGACGATCAGCACCACCGAGATCGCCGACCCCAGCGGCCAGTTCTGCCCGTAGGTGAACGCGGTCTCGATGTCGTCGCCGATGACGATCACCGCCTGCCCGCCCAGAAGCTTCGATTCGGCGATGGCGCCGGCGGACAGGACGAACGAGAGGAGGCAGCCCACCGACGATGCCGGGCGCCGCCAGCGGCAGTTCGATTTCGCGCAGGATGGTCCAGCGGGAGGCGCCGAGGTCGGCGGCGGCCTGGCGCGCATCGTCCGGCACCATGGCGATCCCCTGCGCCAGCGGAAACAGCATGAAGGGGAAGTAGACGTAGACGAGGCCGAACACGATGACGGGCACGTTGTAGAGGAGACCGTCGAAGCCCTCGCCGGTCCACGCCCGCCAGGTGGCCCTCGATCAGGCCGCCCTTCATCAGCGTCAGCACCCAGCCGAACAGGCGGATGTTCTCCGACACGAACAGCGAAAGCACCACGAGGATGGTGATCACCAGCGTGAAGCGGCCGAACACCTTGGCCATCCCGTAGGCGAGCGGCCAGGCGAGAAGGAAGAGGATGATCGTCGCCGCCAGCGCCATCCCGAGCGACCATGCGAGCGACTTCCAGTAGCCCTGCTTCACGAACTCCGCGTAGGACGAGAAATCCGGCACATGGCCGAGCGAGAATACGCCCTGCGGCATCACCGAGAAGGCGGCGACCACCAGAAGCGGCGCGAGGAAGCCGAGGCCGAGGAGGAGCCCGACGGGGAGGGCGGAGAGGATGCCGAGGCGGCGGTCGTGGCGGTCCACCTCACCCCTCCCGGATGATGTGGGCGCCGGAAAGGTCCCAGCCGAGCCGCACGGGCTCGCCGGGGCCGACCTTCACGCGGTCCTCGCGCAGCACCTCGGCGGTGAGCTTGCCGCCGTCCGGAAGGTCCACCTCGTACTGGTGGCGCGAGCCCAGCGCATACTCGGTGTGGAGCGTGCCCTCGATGACGGCGTCGGCGTCCTCGGCGGGCTCGATGAAGTGCAGCGTCTCGGGGCGGACGACCAGCGCGCCGCTTCTCCCGGGCGCGAGGCCGAGGCGGGCGGCGGCGTCCGGCTTCAGGATCACGCCGTCGCACTCGATGCCGGCCTCGGTGGCGCGGATCTCGAAGAGGTTCACCTCGCCCATGAACTCGGCGACGAAGCGGCTTCCGGGGCGGGCGTAGATCTCGTCGGGCGTCGCGATCTGCTCGAAGCGGCCGGCGCGCATGATGGCGATCCGGTCCGACATCACCATCGCCTCTTCAAGGCTGTGGGTGATGTAGACGAAGGTCTTGCCGGTGCGCTCGTGGAGGTCCTTCAGCTCCTTCTCCAGCGTCTTGCGCAGGCGATAGTCGAGCGCGGACAGCGGCTCGTCGAAGAACAGGATTTCGGGGTCGAACGCCAGCGCGCGGGCGAGCGCCACGCGCTGCTTCTCGCCGCCGGAGCATTGCTGGATGCGCTTGCCGTAATAATCCGCAGGCAGCCGGAGGAGGGCCAGCAGCTCGAGCGCCCGCGCCTTGCGTTCGGCCTTGCCGACGCCGCGGATCTTGAGCGGAAACTCGATGTTCTGGCCGACGGAGCGGTGCGGGAAGAGGGCGAGCGACTGGAACACCATGCAGGTGGGCCGCTTCGCGGCAGGCACGGTGTCGATCCGCGCATTGCGCAGCCAGATGGTGCCCTCTGTGGGCTCGTCCATACCCACCAGCAGCCGGATCAGCGTGGACTTGCCGCTGCCGGACGGGCCGACGATGGTGAGGAATTCGCCCTCGGCGACCTTGAGGTCGACGCCGTGGAGCGCGGTGAAGGTGCCGAACGTCTTCTCGAGGCCGGCGATGGTCAGGATCGGCTGCGCCGCCGGTGCGGGCGGCGCAGGGGTCTCGGGCGGTGCCATGGCGGCGGTGTCAGCCACGCTTGGCCGCGTTGTAGATCTTCGACAGCTCGTCGTACGACGCCACCACCTGGTACTCGACGGAGTTGGCCATCTCCTCCTCCAGGCTGTCCCACTGGATCGCGTCGAGCTCGTCGGCGTCCCACTGGTCGAACACGGCCGGGTCGCCCATCTGGCAGACCGGGTTGTAGGTGCCTTCCGCGAACCCGACCGCCTTGCAGATCTCCGGCTGCTGGACGAACTCGAGGAAGTCTTCAGCAAGGCTCGACGGGTCGGGGTTGTTCACCGCCGAGGTCAGCTCGATCCACACCACGCCGCCCTTGCCGTCGAGCGGGCCCGGATTTCGGCGTGATGCCGCGGATGTTGGTGAGGCCGTCGAGCCGCGCCGGGGACGCGGTGTAGGTGCCGCCGGTGAAGTAGGCGTCGATCTCGCCGTTGATGAGCGCGGTGTTCATCGCGACCAGATCGTCGGACAGGAGCTTGGCGCCGCCGAAGATGGTCTCGGCCGTGCCCTTGAAGGTCTCGAGGCCCTCGCCCTCGATGGGCTTGAACGGGTCCTGGTCGCCCGTCAGGCACATGTGCATGACGTTCCAGTTGTCGTAGGTGAGGATGCCGTAGCGGCCGGCCATCGCGGGGTCGAGGAAGAGCTTCCAGCCCTGGTCCTCGGCCATCTCGCGGCTGATCTTGTCGGTGTTGACCACGAAGGAGAACGGGCCGAAGCGCTGCGGCATCCCGATGAGCTCGCCGTCGTCGGCGAAGGCGAGCGGGTAGGGCGGGTTGGTGAAGCCCTCCATGTACTTGTCGAAGTACGGCATGAAGCGCTCCTTATCGAGCGCCTTGATGAGGCCTTCGGGGTAGAGCCGCTGCCGCGCCCAGGGCTGGTTGAGGTTGATGAGGTCCCAGACGTTCACCTCGCCCGCCCGCAGCTTGTTGACCATGTCGGGGTCGGACGTCCCGCTCTCGGCGCGGACCGTCGCGCCGGGGTGCGCGGAGCGGAACGGGGAGAGCACGTCGTCGGTGTTGTAGCCTTCCCAGCACAGGATGTTCAGCCGGTCGGACACCTGCGCGGAGGCGCGCGATCCGGCGAAGGCGCCGAGGCCTGCGAGCGCTGCGGCGCCCTGCGTAAATCTGCGACGGGTCAGCGACATGACAGTCTCCTTGGGAAGGTTGCGCGGCGCCGATCACTTGCGAGGCGGCGTATTCGCAGCGGGAGGATCACGATTTGTTAAATGCATCGTGTCCTGCGCAAAATTTCAGCGCAAGAGCAAAATTCTTGCGAAGATGTTTCTGCGCCGATAGCATTCGTCTAACCGGGACCTTAAGCGAAAAAGGCAGGAATGTCGGGCCTGTACGACGATAACTTCATCGAAGCACTGCGCCGCGGTGCACAATCGTTGGTCACCGAATGGGGGCTCTCGGAGCACGCCGACGTCAGCCTTCTGACCGTCTCCGAGAACGCGACGTTCCGGGCCGATGCGCCGGGCGCAGACCCGGTGGTGCTGCGCGTTCACCGGCCGGGCTACCACACCCGGCGCGAGATCGAGTCCGAGCTGGCCTGGATCGAGGCGCTGCGGGCGGAGAGGGTGGTGGACATTCCCGCGCCGGTCCCCTGCTTGAGCGGTGGGCACATCGCAGGTTTTGCGGCGGACGGCGAAGAGCGCGACGTGGTCGGCTTCGCCTTCATGCCGGGGACCGAGCCTGCGCACGGCGAAGGCCTCGTCGCGGGCTTTCGCGAACTCGGCGCCATCAACGCCCGCCTCCATGGCCACGCCCGCACATGGCAACCGCCCGAATGGTTCGAGCGCAAGGTCTGGAACTTCGACACCACGGTCGGCCCCTCGCCGCACTGGGGCGACTGGCGCGCCGCCATCGGCCTGACCCCGGAAGGTAAGGCGCTGCTGGAGGAAACGACCGCAACGCTGCGCGATGAACTCGCCGCATACGGCACGGGGCCGGACCGCTTCGGCCTCATCCACGCCGACCTTCGCCTCGCCAACCTTCTCGTCGACGAGACCGGCCACATCGGCGTGATCGACTTCGACGACTGCGGCTTCGGCTGGTTCATGTACGACTTCGCCGCCGCCGTCTCCTTCTTCGAGGAGGACCCGGCGCTCCCCGCATGGCAGGCGGCGTGGCTGCAGGGCTACCGCACAGTCGCCCCGGTCAGCACGGCCGACGAGGCGATGCTGCCCACCTTCGTGATGCTGCGCCGGCTCCTCCTCACCGCATGGCTCGCGAGCCACGCCGAAACGCCGACCGCGCAGGAACTCGGCGTCGGCTACACCGACGGCACGCTGCGCCTGGCACGGGCGTACCTTTCGCGATGACCCGCCGCGCCACGCCGAAACCGCGCCAGATCCTCGACATGAACGCCTTCGACCGCACCGAGGCGCGCGAGGAGACGGACGAGCTCCTGGCGAGGCGGATGGCGAACGTCGGCGCGGCGTCGGTGCTGTTCTACCGCCAGCCGATCGAGATGGTCGGCGGGAAGGGCGCATGGCTGGAGGCCGCCGACGGCACGCGCTATCTCGACTTCTACAACAACGTCCCGTCCGTCGGGCACGGGCACCCGCACGTCGTCAAGGCGCTGCAGAAGCAGATCGCGGCGCTCAACATCAACTCGCGCTACCTCCACCGCACCACCGAGACCTATCTGGAGCGCCTCACCGCGACGCTCCCCGATCACCTCTCCAACGTCGCGATGACGTGCACGGGGAGCGAGGCGAACGACCTTGCGATCCGCGTCGCGACCGCAAACACCGGCGGCACGGGCTTCATCGTCACCGAGACGGCGTACCACGGCAACACGTCGGCGGTGATCGACATCTCGCCGTCCTCGCTGAAGCGCGGCAAGCCGCCCGCGCACGTGAAGACGGTGCCCGCGCCGTCGGCCCGCAACTATGGCGACGACATTGCCGGCGGCTTCGCGCGGCACGTGAAGCGCGCGATCAACACCCTGGCGCGGCGCGGCTACCCGGTGGCGGGCTTCATCGCCGATTCGATCTTCTCCAGCGATGGCGTCTACCCCGACCCGGCCGGCTTCCTGAAGCCCGCAGTCGATGCCGTCCACGCCGCAGGCGGGCTCTACATCGCCGACGAGGTGCAGCCGGGGTTCGGCCGCACCGGGACCATGTGGGGCTTCGAGCGGCACGGCGTCTCGCCCGACATCGTCACCATGGGCAAGCCGATGGGGAACGGCTACCCGATGGCCGCAATGGTGACGACGCCCGCGCTGCTGGAGCGCTTCTGCGAGGATATAGGCTACTTCAACACCTTCGCCGCCACCCCGCCGGCGGCCGCCGCCGGCCTTGCGGTGCTGGAAGTGATCGCGAAGGAGAAGCGCGTCGCCCACGCCGCGAAGGTCGGCGCGTATCTTCTGGAGCGGCTGAGGGAGCGTCCAGGCGGCCGACGCGCGGCTTGCCGACGTGCGCGGCGCCGGCCTCTTCCTCGGCGCCGATCTCTGCCGCGACGGTGACCCCGCAAGCCCCGACGGCGACCTTGCCACCATGGTCACCAATGGGTTGCGCGAGCGCAGGGTTCTCATCGGGGCCGCAGGGCCCTATGGTCACACCCTCAAGATCCGCCCGCCGCTCTGTCTCACGACGGACGAAGCGGATTTCTTCGCCGATGCCCTGGCTGCGACCCTCGCCGCCATCTGAAAGATCCCGATGGCAATCGAACGGCTGGATCTCGTCACGGTGGTCGTGCGCGACTATGACGAGGCCATTGCTTTTTATTGCGGCATTCTCGGCCTTGCGCTGGTGCGCGACGAAGAGGTCACCGCGAAAAAGCGCTGGGTCGTCGTGTCACCCGGCGGCGGGGCCAACATCCTCCTCGCCCGCGCCGCCGACGAGGAGCAGGAGACCCGCATCGGCAACCAGACCGGCGGGCGCTGCTTCCTGTTCTTCCACACCGACGATTTCGCCGCCGACTTCGCGCGTTTCACCGCAGCGGGCGTGCTCTTCCTCGAAGAGCCGCGCGACGAAAGCTACGGCGAGGTCGTGAAGTTCGTCGACCCGTTCGGCAACGTGATGGACCTCATCGGTCCGGCCTTCCCCGCGCCCTACGTCTGACGCCGCTTCAGCCGCTCCGCATGCCAGGCGATGTGGTCGGGCATGAAGCTGGAGATGAAGTAGTAGGAGTGGTCGTAGCCGGGCTGCATCCTGAGCGTCAGGGCGATCCCTGCATCCGCGCAGGCCTTCTTCAGAAGCTCCGGCTTGCAGCTGCTCGGCGAGGAAATTGTCCGCGTCGCCCTGGTCGACGAGAATGTCGGGCACGCGCGCGCCGTCCTCGATCAGCGCCACCGCGTCATGGCGGCGCCACTGCGCCTTGTCGTCGCCGAGGTAGGCGGGAAACGCCTTCTGGCCCCACGGCACCTGCGACGGCGCAACGATCGGCGCGAACGCCGAGACCGAGCGGAACCGGCGCGGATGGCGCAGCGCGATGGTGAGCGCGCCATGCCCGCCCATCGAGTGGCCGAAGATCCCCTGGCGGCTCATGTCGACGCGGAATTCGTCGGCGACGAGCTCGGGCAGCTCGTCCTGGATGTAGGTCTTCATCTGGTAGTGCTGCGACCACGGGGCCTGCGTGGCGTCCACGTAGAAGCCGGCGCCCTTGCCGAGATCGTAGGCCTCGTCGTCGGCAACGTCGTCACCGCGGGGGCTGGTGTCCGGGCAGACGACGATGATGCCGTGCTCCGCCGCGGCTTTGCGGTACTCGCCCTTCTCCATCACGTTGGCGTGGGTGCAGGTGAGGCCGGAAAGGTACCACACGCACCGGACACGCTGCTGTGCTTGGCCTGCGGAGGCAGGTAGATCGCGAAAGTTCATGTCCGTGCGGGTCGCCTGCGAGGCGTGGCGGCACACCAGTTGCTCGCCGCCATGGGCTGCCCAGCGCGATGTGATCTGAAGTCTCATAAGGTACTCGGTCTGCCGTTTCGTCCGGCGCGCGGCCGGCGTGGTGCGGAATGGGGCGGATGCGGCCCGCGATGGTGCGCCTGGCCGGAGGCGGCCGGCGAGCGGGGCGCCGTCAGGTCTCGGCGGGGACGCGCTGCCCCGCCGATCCGGTCACTTTACCGCAGCGTTCAGTAGATCACCACCGAGCGGATCGATTTGCCGGCATGCATCAGGTCGAAGCCCTTGTTGATGTCGTCGAGCGGCATCGTGTGGGTGATGAGATCGTCGATGTTGATCTTCCCCTCCATGTACCAGTCGACGATCTTCGGCACGTCCGTCCGGCCGCGCGCGCCGCCGAACGCCGAGCCGCGCCACACGCGGCCGGTGACGAGCTGGAACGGCCGGGTGGAGATCTCCGCGCCGCGCCGGCGCCACGCCGATGATGATCGATTCGCCCCAGCCCTTGTGGCAGCACTCCAGCGCCTGGCGCATGGTCGTCGTGTTGCCGATGCACTCGAACGAGTAGTCGACGCCGCCGTTGGTGAGGTCGGTGATCGCCTGGACCACCTTGTCGCGGCCGACCTTGTCCGGGTTGATGAAGTGCGTCATCCCGAACTTCTTCGCCGAGTTCGACCTTCTCCTCGTTGAGGTCGACGCCGATGATCTTGTCGCAGCCCGCCATCTTCGCGCCCTGGATGACGTTGAGGCCGATGCCGCCGAGGCCGAACACCGCGACGTTGGAGCCGATCTCGCACTTCGCCGTGTAGATCACCGCGCCGATGCCGGTGGTGACGCCGCAGCCGATGTAGCAGACCTTGTCGAACGGCGCGTCCTCGCGGATCTTCGCGAGGCTGATCTCGGGCAGGACCGTGTAGTTCGCGAAGGTCGAGCAGCCCATGTAGTGGTAGAGCGGCTTGCCGTTGATCGAGAAGCGGCTGGTGCCGTCGGGCATCAGGCCCTGGCCCTGCGTGGCGCGGACCTTCTGGCAGAGGTTCGTCTTGGGGTGGAGGCAGTATTCGCACTCGCGGCACTCGGCCGTGTAGAGCGGGATGACGTGGTCGCCCTTCTTGAGGTGCCGCACGCCGGGGCCGACGTCGACCACCACGCCAGCGCCCTCGTGGCCGAGGATCGACGGGAAGATGCCTTCGGGGTCCGCGCCGGAGCGGGTGAACTCGTCGGTGTGGCAGATGCCTGTGGCCTTCACCTCGATCAGCACCTCGCCCTCCTTCGGGCCCTCGAGCTGGACGGTGGTGACTTCGAGCGGCTTGTTCGCCTCGAAGGCGACGGCGGCGCGGACATCCATAGCGGTACTTCCCTGGTCGTGCGGTGTTTCAGTCGCGTTTGGCGAGAGGCTTACAACTTCGACCTCCCGATGCAAGCAAGCGGCGGAGAGAGCGGCTGCCCGGACGATCCGCCGCGCATGTGAAACAGGGCCTCGACGTGGCATAAGCGAATGGGCAAGCTGGAATAATTCCGGACGGGGAAAGCGTGGCTTATGTCTGAGGTGGTCGTCGAAGGGCGTGGCGGAGCGCGGCATGCCACGGCGCAATCCGGCGACGCCGAAGGGCCGGCAGGTCGACGAGATCGGCGCTCGCCGACGTCCACGCGCTGCTCGGCCCGCTGCCGATCCGGCGCGACCTCCTGATCGAGGCGCTTGCACCTCATCCAGGACGGGACGGGCTGCCTCCATGCGCGCCACCTCGCGGCGCTCGCGGAGATCTTCCGCCTGTCGCAGGCCGAGGTCCATGCCGTCGCGAGCTTCTACCACCACTTCGACATCGTGCCCGATGGCGGCGACGCGCCGCCGCCCGTCACCGTCCGCATCTGCGACGGGCTTCCCTGCAAGCTCGCCGGCGCCGAGGCGCTCGCCGAGGCGGTGCGGGGGCGCGCGGACCCGTCCCGGATCCGCGTCGTCGACGTGCCGTGCATCGGCCGGTGCGACGGCGCGCCCGCCGCCCATGTCGGCCAGCGCGCCGTGGACCGTGCCAGCGCCGACTGGGTGCTCAACGTCGCCGCCGGCCCGCTCGGCGCCCGCATTCCGGCCTACGAGACGCTGGAGGAATACCGCGCCGAGGGGGGCTACGGCACGCTCGCGCGGCTCCTGTCGGGCGAGATCAGCCGCGAGGACGCCATCGACGCGCTGTCCGGCGCCGGGCTGCGCGGCCTCGGCGGGGCAGGCTTCCCGGCGGGCAGGAAGTGGGGCTTCGTGCGCGCCTACCCCGCGCCCCGGCTGATGACCATCAACGGCGACGAGGGCGAGCCCGGCACCTTCAAGGACCGCTACTGGCTGGAGCGTCGCCCGCACCTGATGCTGGAGGGCGCGCTGATCGCCGCACACGTCGTCGAGGCGGAGCGGATCTACCTCTACATGCGCGACGAGTACCAGGCGGTGCTGGAGATCCTGCGCCGCGAGATCGAGGCCGTGCGCGCGGCGGGCCTCTCAGCCCACGCGCCGATCGAGCTCCGGCGCGGCGCGGGCGCCTACATCTGCGGCGAGGAGTCCGCGATGATCGAGAGCATCGAGGGCAAGCGCGGGCTGCCCCGCCACCGCCCGCCCTACATCGCCGAGGTGGGCCTGTTCGGCCGCCCGACGCTCAACCACAACATCGAGACGCTGCTGTGGGTGCCGAGCATCATCGCGGAAGGCCCCGAGGTCTTCACCGCGAAGGGGTGGGACGAGAACCACTCCGGCCTCCGCTCCTTCTCGGTGTCAGGCCGTGTCGCGGAGCCGGGCGTCAAGCTCGCGCCCAGCCGGCATTCCGGTGCGTCGCCTGATCGAGGATTATTGCGGCGGGATGGCCGAGGGGCACACCCTCAAGGCGTTCCTGCCGGGCGGCGCGTCGGGCGGCATCCTGCCGGCGTCGATGGCGGACCTTCCGCTCGACTTCGGCACCTTCGAGAAGCACGGCGGCTTCGTCGGCAGCCACGCCCTCATCGTCCTCAGCGACCAGGACTCGGTGCATGACGCGGCGATCAACCTGATGCGCTTCTTCCGCCACGAGAGCTGCGGCCAGTGCACCCCCTGCCGCTCCGGCACCGACAAGATGGTCCGCCTGCTCGAGGCCGGCGATCTCGACCGCAACCTTGCAGAGGACCTGATGACGGTGATGCGCGACAGCTCCATCTGCGGTCTCGGCCAGGCGGCCTCCAACTCCGTCGCCCATCTCCTGAAGCACTTCCCGGAGGACGTCCTTTGAACGCGCCCACGCCGGACCTCAAGACGATCCGCTTCACCCTCGACGGCGAGCAGGTGGACGCGCTTCCGGGCGAGACGCTGTTCGCGGTCGCGGCGCGCCACGGGACCGAGATCCCGCACCTCTGCCATCGTCCCGAGCCCGGCTATGCGCCGGACGGCAACTGCCGGGCGTGCATGGTGGAGGTGGAGGGCGAACGGGTGCTGACCGCGTCGTGCGTGCGCAAGCCCGCCGCCGGGATGAATGTCCGCACCGCGGGCGAGCGGGTGGAGAAGAACCGCCGGCTGGTGTTCGAGCTTCTGGCGTCCGACATGCCGGCGCAGGCGGACGGGCCTGACCCCGAAGCGGCGTTCTGGCAGCAGGCGACGCTCGCGGGCATGAGCGAGACGGCGCGCTTTCCCTCCGGCCGTCCGGGGGCGGGGCAGGGCATTCCGGTTGACGAGCATCTTCCACGATGCGTCCCACCCGTCGATTGCGGTCAACCTAGACGCCTGCATCGCCTGCAACCTTTGCGAACGCGCCTGCCAGGACGTCCAGTCCAACGACGTCATCGGCATGGCGCACCGCGGCATGGAGGCGATGCCGGCGTTCGACCTGTCGGACCCCATGGGCCTTTCCACCTGCGTCGCGTGCGGCGAGTGCGTGCAGGCCTGCCCCACCGGCGCCCTCATGGAGCGCACGCTGATGGACGAGAGCGCCACCAGGCGCACCGTCTACGCCGAAAGCGTCGCCCATTCCGTCTGCCCGTTCTGCGGCGTCGGCTGCCAGACCGAGATTTCGGTGGCGGACGGGCGGATCGTGAAGGTCGACGGCCGCGACGGCCCCGCCAACCGCAACCGCCTCTGCGTGAAGGGCCGCTTCGGCTTCGACTACGTCATGAGCCCGGAACGGCTCACCCGACCCCTCATTCGCCGCGAGGACGCCCCCAAGGCGGGCGACATGCGCCTCGACTTCGCCGACATCCACACCGTCTTCCGCGAAGCGACCTGGGAGGAGGCGATCGCCCATGCCGCGGCGGGCTTCACGCGCATCCTGGCAGAGCGCGGCGGGCATGCGCTGGCGGGCTTCGGCTCGGCCAAGGGGACCAACGAGGAGGCCTACCTCTTCCAGAAGCTGATCCGGCAGGGCTTCGGCACCAACAACGTCGACCACTGCACGCGGCTCTGCCACGCCTCGTCGGTGGCAGCCCTGATGGAGGGGGTCGGCTCCGGCGCCGTCTCCGCGCCGTTCACGGCCGCCGAGGAAGCCGACTG
Organism: uncultured Alphaproteobacteria bacterium; assembly: GCA_963704595.1. Taxonomy (GTDB): domain Bacteria; phylum Pseudomonadota; class Alphaproteobacteria; order Rhizobiales; family Amorphaceae; genus Acuticoccus. The sequence goes on along the minus strand of OY969922.1, from coordinate 2,818,108 downwards.
CATCATGGTGATCGGCGCGCGGCCGGAGCAGAACCATCCCGTCGCGGCGACCTTCCTCAAGGCGGCGGCCAAGCGCGGCGCGAAGCTCATCGTCATCGACCCGCGCCGGCAGGGGCTGATGCGGCACGCGACGCACCCCGTCACCTTCACGCCGGGGCGGGACGTGGCGCTCCTCAACGCCATGCTCCACACCATCATCGCGGAAGATCTCGTCGACCGGCAGTACATCCAGGCCAACGTCGACGGCTACGAGGCGCTGGCCGCGAAGGTGCGCGAGTTCTCGCCCGAGGCGATGGCGGAGGTCTGCGGCGTTCCGGCGGCGACGATTCGCGAGGTGGCGCGCACCTACGCCAGCGCCGAGCGGGCGATCATCTTCTGGGGCATGGGGATCAGCCAGCACGTCCACGGCACGGACAATTCGCGCGCGCTCATCGCGCTGGCGCTGGTGACGGGCCACATCGGCCGGCCGGGCACCGGGCTCCATCCGCTGCGCGGGCCAGAACAACGTGCAGGGCGCGTCCGACGCGGGGCTCGTCCCGATGCTCTACCCGGACTACAAGTCCGCCGCCGACCCTGACGTCCGCGCCCGTTACGAGGACGCCTGGGGCCGCGCGCTCGACCCGCGCTCAGGCCTCACGGTGGTCGAGATCATGGACGCGATCCACGAGGGCGAGATCCGCGGGATGTACATCATGGGCGAGAACCCCGCGATGTCCGACCCCGACCAGACGCACGCCCGCGCAGCGCTCGCAAAGCTCGACCATCTCGTCGTGCAGGACATCTTCCTCACCGAGACGGCCTGGCAGGCGGACGTGATCTTCCCCGCCTCCGCGCAGGCCGAGAAGCGCGGGACGACCACCAACACCAACCGGCAGGTCCAGATGAACCGGCCGGCGCTGGCGCCCCCCGGCGAGGCGCGGCAGGACCTCGACCTCATCATCGCGCTGGCGCAACGCCATCGGCCTCGACTGGCGCTACCGCGACGTCTCGGAGGTCTACACCGAGATGGCGAGCCACATGCACTCGCTCGACCACATCCCGTGGGCGCGGGTGGAGGCGGAGGGGTCCGTCACCTATCCCGCCGCGTCGGAGGATGCGCCGGGCGCCGAGATCATCTTCCGCGAGGGATTCCCGACGGCGGACGGGCGCGGCAAGCTGGTGCCGACCGACCTCGTCCCGCCCGACGAGATGCCCGACGCGGCCTATCCCATGGTCCTCACCACGGGCCGCCTGCTCGAACACTGGCACACCGGCGCGATGACCCGGCGCGCCACCGCGCTCGAGGCGCAGGAGCCGGTCGCGACGGTCGCGATGCACCCGCGCGACATCGGCCGGCAGCGGCTCTCCGCCGGCGAGCGGGTGCGGGTGGAGACGCGGCGCGGCGCGATCTCGCTGACGCTGCGGGCCGACCGGGACGTGACGCCGGGGATGCTGTTCATCCCGTTCTGCTTCGGCGAGGCGCCGGCCAACGTGCTGACCAACCCGCAGCTCGACCCGGTGGGCAAGATCCCGGAGTTCAAGTTCTGCGCGGCACGGGTGTCGCCGGCGGGGTGAGGGGGCACGCGGGGCGGTGGTGGGCGGTGAGAGATTCGAACTCCCGACCTACTGGGTGTAAACCAGCCGCTCTAACCAGCTGAGCTAACCGCCCGGTGCCGCATCGTGGCGCGCGGGGCGATCCCTATGCCGTTTGCGGCCTCCGCTGCAAGGGGCATCGCATCCGCCGCCCCGCCGGCGGGTGTCCGGCACGTCCGGCGCAGTGGCCGCGTTCTGTGGAAAACTTCGCCGGCTGAAAAGAATGAAATGATCCGCGCGCAACGCGCTTGACAGAAAACGGGGCGGGGCTTAGTCAGCGCCCATCGGAGCGGCGACGCTCCGTTGCGGGGGTGTAGCTCAGTTGGTTAGAGTGCCGGCCTGTCACGCCGGAGGTCGCGGGTTCGAGCCCCGTCACTCCCGCCACCGCAAACAAGACGACCCAGCCCTTACAGCCTGATCGTCCTGCCCGCGCACTCCGCGCCTTTCCTTGATCCTCTACGTCTTCCGCCGCAATCGCCCTGAAAGCGCCTGCCGCAGCCAGCCGCGCGCCCGCGCCGACAGCGCCGCCACCAGCACGGCATAGACCGCGACCCCCACGCCGACACCGGCCGCCAGAACCACCACATCGGGTGCAGAGCCGCGCATGGCCGCAGACCGCCGTGTCGACGGCGAGCGCCATCGCCACGGCGGCGACGAACTGCGGCGCCAGCGCCTTCAGCGGCGCGAGCGGCCCCATGTCGAGGCTTTTTCCGAGCGCTCGCATCGCATAGCCCGCCTCCGCGACGTCGCCGACGGCGCGCGCAATGCCCGCGCCGAGGCCGGAGAGGCCTGCGACCACCGAGCCGGCCAGCGTCACCAGCATCGCGCCGAGGCCGACCATGCGCTGGGTGAAGAGATGCGCGGGGAAGCCGCGCGCGTTGAGCGCGGTCGCCACCAGATCGAGCGGGATGATGATCGCCGAGCCGATCGCAAGCGCCCGCACGATGGGGACGGACTCTTCCCACCCGGCGCCGACCACCACCTCGATGAAGAGCCCCGCGACAGCCGCGATCCCGAGGAACGCCGGGAAAGCGAGGAGCGAGACCACCGCGAGCGTGTTGAGGAACACCTCGGTGAAATTGAACTGCCCGACGCGCGAGCGGAAGAAGCTGAACGCGATGTTGTGCGAGACGGAGCGCGCCACGCCGCGCATCGGGTCGGTGAGGCGGAGCGCCATCGAAAAGTAGCCGACCGCCGCGACGCTGAAGAAGCTCGCGACGACGTAGTTGAGCACCATGTAGCTTCCGTCCGTCGCCAGCCGCTGGCCGAGCGAGAAGGACGAGAAGCGCAGGAGCTCCCGGATCGGCGCGAACTTGAGCCTCGGCAGGACGAGGACGCGGCTCGCCAGCGCAAGGTTCACCGCGACCGCACTCACCATGATGACGCGCAGCGCCACCACCGCCCACGGCCCGGCCCCTAGCGCCGCGAGCCCGATCGCGCCCGCCGAGCCCAGCGCTGCCCCGATGAGCTCGCCGCGCGCGATCACCTTGAAGCGCTTCTGCCGCCGCACCATCGCCGTTGCGGTGGTGGTGATGCTGTTGGCGTAGATCGAGACGCAGCCGAACGCGAAGAGCGGCCAGAACGCCGGCTCGTCGAACAGCGGGCCGACGACGACGCCGAGAACGATCGCGACCGCGATGATGAGTGTCGTGAACAGCCACGAATAGCCGATGACGGCCTGGAGGTGGATCTTGCGCAGCACGCGCCGCTGCGCGAGCGCCTCCTCGAACGCGTCGCCCCCCGCGAACACGGTGAGAAGGACGACGATGCTGGTGATGAGGCTGGCGAGCCCGAATTCGGTCGGCGTCAGGAAGCGGGCGAGGACGATGGTCGCGCCCAGCAGGATCACGATCCGCGCCATCGCGCCGGCGAGGAGGGCGCCGACCCATCCCGCGATGCGGCGCATTGGCCCACCTGCGTCCGCCACAAGCGGCGGTGCGACGGGGGCGGGCTCGGTCTTCGCGGGGTCGTTCTCGGGCACGGGCTCGCCTATCATCGGGTCGGAACGCGGACAGCATTCCGCGTCCGGCACGCAATTAACACCATTGGGGCGCGAATCAGCGCGCCTTCTGGCGCTCGTGTGGCCCGCGCGCCTGCAACCCAGGGGCGGCGGACGGCGGGTGAAGGGGTATTTCAGGCTGTCTCCGCCGTTGCGTCTGGCGTGGCAGAGAGGCATCGTCTGGGTGCAGCGCAATGAAGCAGCCTTGCGACGCCGCGCCCTTTGAGTCATTCCAACTCCAGCGCTACATGCGATACGGGTAGCGCCAACAGGCTTTGGGGACGTCATGGAACAGCTTCTAGCGAGCTATCTGCCGGTGATCATCTTCATAGGGGTCGCGACCGTGCTGTGCGCGGTGCTGCTGGTCGGTGCCGTTCGTCGTCGCCTACAAGAGCCCGGACCCGGAGAAGCTGTCGGCCTACGAGTGCGGCTTCAACGCCTTCGACGATGCCCGCATGAAGTTCGACGTCCGGTTCTACCTGGTCGCGATCCTGTTCATCATCTTCGACCTCGAGGTCGCGTTCCTGTTCCCGTGGATCCTGTCGTTCGATGCGATCGGCTGGTTCGGGTTCGGTTCGGTGATGGTGTTCCTGACGATCCTGACGATCGGATTTGTGTACGAGTGGAAGAAAGGGGCGCTGGAATGGAATTGACGTCTGACAAGCCGCTGCTCGACGAGCGCGGCCTTCCGGTCCGGTCCCGCCCCGTCGACACCGTGGGCAACAAGCCGGACGACGCGTTCTTCGCGCTCCGTCAACGAGGAGCTGCAGGACAAGGGCTTCCTCGTCACCTCGTCCGAGGCGCTGATCCAGTGGGCCCGCACCGGCTCGCTTGATGTGGATGACGTTCGGCCTCGCGTGCTGCGCGGTCGAGATGATGCAGATGTCGATGCCGCGCTACGACGCCGAGCGCTTCGGCTTTGCGCCGCGCGCCTCCCCGCGCCAGTCCGACGTGATGATCGTCGCCGGCACGCTCACCAACAAGATGGCCCCCGCGCTGCGCAAGGTCTACGACCAGATGCCCGAGCCGCGCTACGTCATCTCCATGGGCTCGTGCGCCAACGGCGGCGGCTACTACCACTATTCCTACTCGGTGGTGCGCGGCTGCGACCGTGTCGTCCCCGTCGACATCTACGTGCCCGGATGCCCGCCCACGGCGGAGGCGCTGCTCTACGGCGTGCTTCTGCTGCAGCGGAAGATCCGCCGCACCGGCACGATCGAGCGCTGATCATGACCTACTACGTTGAAGACAGGGACGCGCTGACCGACCTTGCCGAGATGGTGAAGACGGCGCAGGACGAGGCGGTGCTCGGCCACGAGATCAGCTTCGACCAGCTGACCATGCACGTCACCCGCGACGGCCTCGTCGACGTGGTGCGCTTCCTGCGCGACGATCCGCGCGCCGGCTTCGTCAACCTCGTCGACATCTGCGCGGTGGACTGGCCGGCCCGCCCCGAGCGGTTCGACGTGGTCTACCACCTCCTGTCGCCGGTCCAGAACCTGCGCGTCCGCCTCAAGCTCACCACCGACGAGCGGACGCGCCGTCCCGTCGCTGACGCGCCTCTTCCCGGCGGCCGACTGGTACGAGCGCGAGGCCTACGACCTTTACGGCGTGATCTTCTCCGAGCACCCGGATCTCCGCCGCATCCTCACCGACTACGGCTTCGACGGGCATCCGCTGCGCAAGGACTTCCCGCTGACCGGCTTCGTCGAGGTCCGCTACGACGACGAGGCCAAGCGCGTCGTCTACGAGCCGGTGAAGCTCGCCCAGCAATTCCGCGACTTCGACTTCCTGTCTCCCTGGGAAGGCACCGACTACGTGCTGCCCGGCGACGAGAAAGCGGAGAAGCCGAGCTGATGGGCGCCGAACACACCGGCCGCTGCCAGTGCGGCGCCGTCACGTTCACCGCGACGCTGGCGAAGGACACCGTGACCGCCTGCCACTGCAACACCTGCCGGCGGATGTACGCAGGCCCCTACATGGCGGTGGACGCGGCGAGCCTCGATTTTGCCGATGGCGCGCCGGTGACCGTGTACAACTCCTCCGAATGGGCGACCCGTTCGTTCTGCGCCAGCTGCGGCACGACCCTCGCATGGCGCATGAACGACGGCTCGATGATCGAGCTCAACGTCTTCGCGCTGGACAATCCACCAGCCGAGGCGCTGAGCGTCGAAATCTTCGTCGACGCAGAAACCTGACACGTATGCCTTCGCGGGCGAGACCCACAAGATGACCGGCGCCGAAGTGATGGCGCTGGCTGGGGGACAGTAGAGCCATGCAGCAGCGCACCATGCCAGAGGCCCCGCCCGAAGAGCGCCAGGTCCGCAACTTCAACATCAACTTCGGCCCGCAGCACCCGGCCGCGCACGGCGTGCTGCGCCTGGTGCTGGAGCTCGACGGCGAGATCGTCACCCGCGTCGACCCGCACATCGGCCTTCTCCACCGCGGCACCGAGAAGCTGATCGAGCACAAGACCTACACGCAGGCCGTGCCCTACTTCGACCGGCTCGACTACGTGGCACCGATGAACCAGGAGCACGCGTTCGCGCTCGCGACCGAGAAGCTCCTCGGCATCGAGATCCCGCAGCCGCGCCCAGCTGATCCGCGTCCTCTACTGCGAGATCGGGCGGCTCCTGTCGCACCTCCTCAACGTCACCACGCAGGCGCTCGACGTCGGCGCGCTCACCCCGCCGCTGTGGGGCTTCGAGGAGCGCGAGAAGCTGATGATGTTCTACGAGCGGGCCTGCGGCGCGCGTCTCCACGCCAACTACTTCCGCCCCGGCGGCGTCCACCAGGACCTGCCGCCCGACCTGATCGACGACATCGAGGCCTTCTGCGACCCGTTCCTCAAGGTGGTCGACGACCTCGACAACCTCATCACGGAAAACCGCATCTTCAAGCAGCGCAACGTCGACATCGGCGTCGTGACGCTGGACGAATGCTGGGCGTGGGGCTTCTCGGGCGTGATGGTGCGCGGCTCGGGCGCTGCGTGGGACCTTCGCCGTTCGCAGCCCTACGAGTGCTACGAGGAGTTCAAGTTCCAGATCCCCGTCGGCAAGAACGGCGACTGCTACGACCGCTACCTCATCCGCATGGAAGAGATGCGCCAGTCGGTCTCGATCATGCGTCAGGCGATCGAGAAGCTGCGCAAGACCGGCGGGCCCGGTCCATACGCTGGACGGCAAGATCGCCCCGCCCAAGCGCGTCCGAGATGAAGCGCTCGATGGAAGCCCTCATCCACCACTTCAAGCTCTACACCGAGGGCTACCATGTGCCCGAGGGCGAGGTTTACGTGGCGGTCGAGGCGCCCAAGGGCGAGTTCGGCGTCTATCTGGTGTCGGACGGGACCAACAAGCCGTACCGCTGCAAGATCAAGGCGCCCGGCTTTGCGCACCTCCAGGCCATGGACACCATGTGCGAAGGCCACATGCTGGCCGATGTCGCGGCCATCCTCGGCTCGCTCGACATCGTGTTCGGCGAGGTGGACCGATAAGTTGCCGGCCGCGACCCGCGCCATGCGCCCCTTGCGGGCGCGGCAGGCTTGCGGCCACACCCGATGCCCCGCGATCGCCGCATTGTTAGCGGCTGTCATTTCGCCCCGAGAGTGCTAATGAACAGCGCGATCCAAAAGAATTCCGGAGCCGACCCATGGCCGTAAGGCGCCTCGCCGACGATCAGCCCAAATCGTTTGAGTTCACGCCCGACAATCTGGAGTGGGCGAACGGGAAAGATCTCGGACTATCCCGAGGGACGTCAGGCGAGCGCGGTGATCCCCATCCTGTGGCGTGCGCAGGAGCAGAACAACGGCTGGCTGCCCGAGCCTGCGATCCGCCTCGTCGCGGACATGCTGGACATGCCCTACATCCGCGTCTTCGAGATCGCGACCTTCTACACCATGTTCCAGCTGAAGCCGGTGGGCACGGTCGCCCACATCGGCGTCTGCGGCACCACGCCGTGCATGCTGCGCGGCTCGGAAGACATCATCTCCGTCTGCAAGAAGCGCATCGCCGCCCACGCGTTCGACGTGTCGGCCGACGGCAAGTTCTCGTGGGAAGAGGTGGAGTGCGCCGGGGCCTGCGTGAACGCCCCCATGGTGCAGATCGGCGCCGAGACCTACGAGGACCTGACGCCCGAGACCTTCAACGCGCTGCTCGACACCCTGGACGCCGGCGGCACGCCGACCCCCGGGCCGCAGTCGGCGCGCCGGTCGTCCGAGCCTCTGTCGGGCATCACCACCCTCAAGGAGCCGGTGAACCGCGAACCGGCGGGCGAGGGCCCCAGCCAGGGCTCCGAAGTCGGCGACACCGACGCGCTGCCCGAATCCAACGTCGATCCCGCAGTGCCCGAGGCGCGCCACGAATCGGCCGGCCGGCCGAGCGGCGAGGGCCGTGCCGAGACAGAGGTCGCCCGCTCCGGCGACGATACGACGGACGGCACCGCCGAACCGGAAGACAAGGACGCGCCGCACAGCCCGGCCGAGGACATGGCCGACCGCCCGCCGAGCACTCCGGCCTGCGCAACGACAGTGACGTCGACGTCACCAAGGAAGACACGCGCAAGGACGCGCCCGCCGGCGAGAGCAGCGCAAGCGACGCGGCCCCGGAAGACAACGAGAGCGAGCACGCCCCCGAGGCCGTCGCCGCCCGGGCGCCTGCGAGCCCCTCCGTCGCCGAATCGGAAGGCGCGTCCAGCGAGACCGAAGAGCTCGCCGCGAAGGTCGACGCCGCGGTCGAGCCCGAGGACGAGGCGGCGCAGGAGAATGCCGACGTCGCCCCGCCGCCCAACCGCGATGCCGCGACCCGCGCCGACGGTGAGGGCAAGCGCCCGCCCGCCATGTCGCGCAGCGAGGCCGAGCCTGTGGACGACCTCACCCGCATCTCCGGCATCGGCAAGGTCATCCGCAAGACGCTGCACGACCTCGGCGTCTTCAAGTTCGAGCAGATCGCCGCGTGGGACCAGTCCAACAAGGACTGGGTGAATGCGTATCTCGCGTTCAAGGGCCGGATCGACCGCGAGAACTGGGTCGAGCAGGCGAAACTGATCATCGAGGAAAACCGGGACAAGTCGTGACGCGTTCGCCGCGCCTTCGGGCACCGACCGACCGTGACACCAATGGCTGCCGCTGGGGAATGAGACAATGCTGAGCGACAAGGACCGTATCTTCACCAACCTCTACGGCTTTGAAGACTGGCGTCTCGAAGGCGCGCGTAAGCGCGGCCAGTGGTCCCAGACCAAGACGTTCATCGACAACGGGCGCGACTGGATCATCGAGCAGCTCAAGGGCTCGGGCCTGCGCGGGCGCGGCGGTGCGGGCTTCCCCACCGGCCTCAAGATGAGCTTCATGCCCAAGGGCGACGGCGAGCGGCCGCACTACCTCGTCGTCAACGCCGACGAGTCCGAGCCCGGCACCTGCAAGGACCGCGAGATCATGCGGCACGATCCGCAGCTCCTCGTCGAGGGCTGCCTGATCGCCGGCAAGGCCATGGGCGCGCACTACTGCTACATCTACGTCCGCGGCGAATACATCACCGAGCGCCTGCACCTCGAGGAGGCCGTGCGCGAGGCCTACGCCGCCGGCCTCATCGGCCGCAACAACAGTCCACGGCTGGGACTACGACATCTACGTCCACCACGGCGCGGGTGCCTACATCTGCGGCGAGGAGACGGCGCTGCTCGAAAGCCTCGAGGGCAAGAAGGGCATGCCGCGCCTGAAGCCGCCGTTCCCGGCCAACGTCGGCCTCTACGGTGCGCCGACCACAGTCAACAACGTCGAGACCATTGCGGTCATTCCTGAGATCCTGCGCCGCGGCGCGACCTGGTTCGCCGACCTCGGCCGGCCCAACAACGCGGGCACCAAGCTCTTCTGCATCTCCGGCCACGTCGAGGAGCCCTGCACCGTCGAGGAGGAGATGGGCATCCCGTTCCGCGAGCTCGTCGAGAAGCACTGCGGCGGCGTGCGCGGCGGGTGGGACAACCTCCTCGCCGTTATCCCCGGCGGGTCGTCCGTGCCGCTGATCCCGCACTGGGAGTGCGACGACCTCTACATGGATTTCGACACGCTGAAGGACAAGCAGTCCGGCCTCGGCACCGCCGCGGTGATCGTGATGGACAAGTCCACCGACGTCGTGAAGGCGATCGCGCGGCTCGCGCACTTCTACAAGCACGAGAGCTGCGGCCAGTGCACCCCGTGCCGCGAGGGCACCGGCTGGATGTGGCGCGTGATGGAGCGGATGGTCGAGGGCCGCGCCGAACTGCGCGAGATCGACGCCCTCTATCAGGTCACCAAGCAGATCGAGGGCCACACCATCTGCGCGCTCGGCGACGCGGCGGCATGGCCGATCCAGGGCCTCCTCCGCCACTTCCGCCCCGAGCTGGAGCGCCGCATCAAGGCCCGCACGACCGTTGCGATGGCCGCCGAGTAGGCACCGCCTCCAAGTCTGTCGCCGAACGCCGCGTCCGCCCGCCGGACGCGGCGTTCGTGCGTCCGGGCCTCGGCGCGGTAAGTCCAGCCAGGCTCCAGCCAGATCCGATACGCCTTGGTGCCCGTGGCGACCATCAACCGAGGCCCTATGCGGAAACGCCCTCTGCTGCGCCAGCAAAATAACCGCGCGCTGATCGAGGCCCTGACCCGCACCCATGCCCTGGCGGAGTTCTCGCCCGACGGCACGATCCTCGGCGCCAACGACAACTACCTCACCCCGCTCGGCTACACCGCAGCGGAGGCGGTCGGCCAGCACCACAAGCTCGTCGTCCTGCCCGCCGCCCGCGCCTCGGCGGCGTACGCGCGCTTCTGGCAGGATCTCGCGCGCGGCACCGGCGTCACCGAGGAGGTGCCGCGGCTTGCCAAGGACGGCACGATCGTCTGGTTCAAGGGGAGCTACGCGCCGATCCTCGGCCGCGACGGAGAGACGGAGAGCATCTCCTTCATCGGCACCGACATCACACGCGAGAAGCGCCGCGCGCTGTGCAACGCCGCCAAGGTGAAGGCGCTGGAAGACACGCAGGCCGTGGTCGAATATCTCGCCGACGGCACCATCGTCTGCGCCAACGAGCGCTTCCTTTCCATCGTCGGCTACACGCGCGACGCGGTGGCGGGCCGGCACGATTCCATCTTCCTCCCCCGCGGGGAGGAGAGGCTCCCGGCTTTCCGCGCGATGTGGGAAGCGCTCGGCAACGGCGAGGAGCAGCGAGGCCTCTACTGCCGAAAGGCGCGCGACGGCCGCACCGTCTACCTCGAGGCGACCTACCACCCCGTTACCAACGAGGCCGGCAAGGTCTACGCCGTCGTTGCCTACGCGGCCGACGCCACCGAAAGGGTGCGCCAGAGCGGTGCGGACCGCGCGCGCATCGCGGCCCTCGATGCGGCCTGCGCCATCGCCGAACTATCGCCAGCCGGCCAGGTCACCGCCGCCAACGCCGCGTTCGCGTCCCTTCTCGGTTCGGACGAGAAGCGCCTTTGCGGCACGCCGCACCGCCAGCTCGTCCCGAAGGACGCGCGCGGCGGGGACGCGGCGTTCTGGCGCGAACTGGTGGCCGGAAAGCCCGCCGTCGGCCCGGTCGCCCGCCTCAACAAGAACGGCGAGACCCGCACCTTCCACGCAAGCTACCTTCCGGTCCATGCCCCGGACGGCAGCGTCGAGCGGATCATGCTGCTCGCCGTGCCGAACGGGCCGGCCGCCGCTACCGCGCCGGGGGCCGCAGGCGCGCTAGAGCCGCACGAGGGCCTCGCCAACATCGTCACCGACGGGGAGGGGCGCATCCAGCACGTCAGCCAGCCCTATCTCGACCGGACGGGCCACGATCTGGCGCACCTGCACGGCCGCAAGCTGGGAGACACGCAAACCGGGCCGACCGCCGACCGCTCCGCCGCCGACCGCATTGCCGCGCGTATTGCGGCAGGCGACCCGTTCGCGGAGGAAATGCTTGCCCGCACCAAGGGCGGCATCGCGTACTGGGCGCTCGTCATCGGCAACCCCGTGCGCGACCCGGACGGCAACGTCACCCGCTTCGTCGCGACCGAGATCGACATCACCGAGACCAAGCGCCGCGCACTCGCCTACGAGGCCAAGGTGGACGCCATCCAGGGCGCGGCCGTGGTGCTGGAATGGAACGGGGAGGGCGCGCTCACCGGCGCAAGCGCCAAGGCGCTCGACCTCTTCCGCGCCGAATCGGAGGATGCGCTGCGCGCCGACCCCCGCGTGGCGCTTGCCCGGATCGCCAGCAAGGACGAACTCAAGACGCTGAAATCGGGCGAGACCATCGAGAAGGCGCTCGCCCTCGAGATTTCCAAGAGCGAGCGAATCAATCTTTCGGTGAGCATCCAGCCGGTGCGGGGCGCGGACGGGGCTGTCGCGGGGATGATCCTCTTCGGCGTCAACACCTCGGCGCGCTCCAATGCCGTCTCCGAGCTCATCGCCAAGGTGCTCGACGACATCGACAAGACCGCCAGCGACATCTCCGCCGTCTCCCACCAGACCAACATGCTGGCGCTGAACGCCACCATCGAATCGGCGCGGGCGGGGCCTGCGGGGAAGGGGTTTTCCGTGGTCGCCTCGGAGATCAAGTCGCTCGCCGACCGCTCCTCGCAGCTCACCACCGAGATCGGGGCGCTCGTCATCGCGACGCAGGACAAGATCCGCGAGCTTCGCCAGCCATAGGCTCCGATCCTTGCGCAGAACGGAAAAAAGGCGTGTGTGCGGTGCAACCAGGTGACGCGTTCGGCGCGATGGCGTTGCCGAACGCGCCAATTTCGTATTGAAAGACCGGAGTGTTTAGAGCACGTCCAACTACAAGGCCGGCCTTGTCGGCGGAACGCGCTCGGGAGTCCGATCTCGGGCCCATCGCAGCGGCGCTTCTCGTGCCGGGCGGACGGCCCTAGTGCTGGGGAAACTATGACGAAGCTCATCATCGACGACGCCGAGATCGACGTGCCCGACCACTACACGCTGCTGCAGGCGTGCGAGGCGGCCGGCGCCGAGATCCCGCGGTTCTGTTTCCACGAGCGTCTGTCGATCGCGGGCAATTGCCGCATGTGCCTCGTGCAGGTGGTCGGCGGCCCGCCCAAGCCCGTCGCAAGCTGCGCGATGAGCGTGAAGGACATGCGCCCCGGCCGCGACGGCACCCCGCCGACGATCAACACCCGCACCGAGTTCGTGAAGAAGGCGCGCGAGGGGGTGATGGAGTTCCTCCTCATCAACCACCCGCTGGACTGCCCGATCTGCGACCAGGGCGGCGAGTGCGACCTGCAGGACCAGGCGATGGCCTATGGCGTCTCCGGCTCGCGCTTCTGGGAGAACAAGCGCGCGGTCGAGGACAAGTACATCGGCCCGCTGGTCAAGACGATCATGAACCGGTGCATCCAGTGCACCCGCTGCGTGCGCTTCGTCACCGAAGTCGCCGGCGTGCCGGACCTCGGCGCCATCGGCCGCGGCGAGGACATGGAAATCACCACCTACCTCGAGACCGCGATGCAGTCCGAGCTGCAGGGCAACGTCATCGACCTGTGCCCGGTCGGCGCGCTGACCTCCAAGCCCTACGCCTTCCAGGCCCGCCCGTGGGAACTGACGAAGACCGAATCCGTCGACGTGATGGACGCCGTCGGCTCCGCACATCCGCGTCGACGTGCGCGGGCGTGACGTGATGCGCATCCTCCCGCGCCTCAACGAGGCGGTGAACGAGGAGTGGATCTCCGACAAGACGCGCTTCATCTGGGACGGCCTGCGCACCCAGCGCCTCGACCAGCCCTACGTGCGCGTCGACGGCAAGCTGCGCCCCGCCACCTGGCGCGAGGCTTTCGGCGCCATCCGCGACCGTCTCGCCAAGACCGATCCCGACCGCATCGGCGCCATTGGCGGCGACCTTGCGACTGCGGAAGAGCTGTTCGCCTTCAAGTCGCTGATGACCCGCCTTTCGGTGAAGTCGGTCGACTGCCGGCAGGACGGCTGGCCGCTCGACCCCGCGAACGGGCGCGCGTCCTACCTCTTCAACCCCACCATCGCCGGCATCGAGCAGGCGGACGCGATCCTCATCGTCGGCGCCAATCCGCGCTGGGACGCTGCCGTCCTCAACGCCCGCATCCGCAAGGCGTGGGTCCACCACGGCACCAAGGTCGGCCTCGTCGGCGAGCGCGTGGACCTCACATACCCGTACGCGCTACATCGGCGCCGGCACGCAGTCCCTGTCCGACCTCGGCGCATTCGGCGAGATCCTCGCCAATGCCGAGCGGCCGATGGTCATCGTCGGCCCGGCCGCGCTCGGCGCCCCCGACGGCGCTGACGTGATGGCCGCCGCCGCGAAGATCGCAGTCGACTGCGGCGCAATCGCGGACGGCTGGAACGGCTTCGGCGTCCTCCACACTGCCGCCTCGCGCGTCGGCGGGCTCGACGTCGGCTGCCTGCCCGAAAAGGGCGGCAAGGCGACCGGCGGGATCATCGAGGGCGCCATCAACGGCACCATCGACACGCTGTTCCTCCTCGGCGCCGACGAGACTCCCCTTCGAGGCGCTCGAAAAACCCTTCGTGGTCTACATCGGCACCCACGGCGACGCCGGTGCCCATGCCGCCGACGTGATCCTGCCCGGCGCGACCTACACCGAGAAGGCCGGCACCATGGTCAACCTCGAGGGCCGGCCGCAGCGGCTCGCCCGTGCCGCCTTCGCCCCCGGCGAGGCGCGCGAGGACTGGGCGATCATCCGCGCGCTCTCGGCAGAGCTCAACCGCAAGCTCCCGTTCGACAGCCTGGCCGCGCTCAACGCCGCAATGCTCGGCGTCGCACCCTGGCTCGGCCGGACTCGACGAGGTGGAGCCCGCCGACGCCGGCGCGATCCGCAGCCTGGCCGGCCGCGCAGGGCAGCTCGGCGACCGCGCGTTCCGCAACCCCATCACGCAGCTTCCACCTCACCAACCCGATCGCCCGCGCCTCCGCGGTGATGGCCGAATGCGCCCGCACCTTCGCGGAAGGCGCCAAGGTGGTCGGAGGCGGCCGAATGAGGCATGCGGCCGCCATCAGCTCTCGCCGCTCCTCGGCGCGCTCGGCACCGCAGCGGCCCAGCCGGCTGGAGGTGCCGGTCGATGATCGGCCGCGATGCAGACCTCGACGCGTGCCCCGGCCTTGGCCGGATTGCCCGCCTCGAACCCCAACGGTGACGGCTTCCTGGCCGTCCGCGGCGGGCCAGACGCGGGCTACGCCAAGCTCGACGAACTCTACAACGGCGACGTTGTGACCATCTGCGACGAGAAGGGCAGCTGGTTCGGCGATCGTCTGATGGCGAGAACTGCGGCACCAGCTGCGCCGGTGCCGCGGCCGATGGCCTACAACGGCCCCTGCCGCGCCGGCTGGGTATTCGGCCGCTACGTCGGACTACATCGCCGGCTGACCCGGCGCTGACGCGGCGGCGACTGGCGCCGGCGAATCAAGGGGCTGCCCCGCGCGGCCCCGCATGAGTGAAACGGCCGGCACTGCCGGCGGGAAGATCGAGGCTCGGCCCATGGCCGCAGCCGGTTGAGGATGACGAATGGCTGACTTCTGGAGCGATTACGCCGCGCCCGGCATCATTATCGTGCTGCAGAGCGTGCTGCTGCTCGTGGTGCTGCTCGTCATCATCGCCTACGTGCTCCTTGCCGACCGCAAGATCTGGGCGGCCGTGCAGCTGCGCAAGGGCCCCAACGTGGTCGGCGCCTTCGGCCTCCTGCAATCCTTCGCCGACCTTCTGAAGTTCGCGCTCAAGGAGCCGGTCATTCCGGCCGGCGCGGACAAGACGGTGTTCCTGCTCGCCCCGCTCGTCATGGCGGTGCTGTCGATGGCGGCGTGGGTGGTGATGCCGGTCGCGCCCGGCTGGGTGATCGCCGACGTCAACCTCGGCGTCCTCTTCATCCTCGCGATCTCCTCGCTCGGCGTCTACGGCGTCATCATGGGTGGCTGGGCCTCCAACTCGAAGTACCCGTTCCTCGGCGCACTCCGCTCCTCGGCGCAGATGATCTCCTACGAGGTCTCGATCGGCCTCGTCATGATCACCGTGCTCCTGTGCGTCGGCTCGCTCAACGTGACGGACGTGGTGCTGTCGCAGTCGACCGGGCTTGCCACCATGCTCGGCGTGCCGTGGCTCTTCATCCTCAATTGGTACTGGCTGCCGCTCTTCCCGATCTTCATCATCTTCTTCATCTCGGCGCTCGCCGAGACGAACCGGCCGCCGTTCGACCTTCCGGAAGCCGAGTCCGAGCTCGTCGCCGGCTTCATGGTCGAGTACGCGTCGATCCCCTACATGATGTTCATGCTGGGCGAGTACGTCGCCATCGGCATGATGTGCGCGCTCACCACCGTCCTCTTCCTGGGCGGCTGGCTGCCGCCGATCGCGGTGGCGCCGTTCATCTGGGTGCCGGGGGTGATCTGGTTCCTGCTGAAATGCCTCATGGTGTTCTTCATGTTCGCCATGGTGAAGGCGATCGTGCCGCGCTACCGCTACGACCAGCTGATGCGCCTCGGCTGGAAGGTGTTCCTGCCGGCCTCGCTGGTCGCCATCGTGGTGGTCGCCGTGGTGCTGAAGCTGACCGACTGGCGCTGGGACCCGTCACTGGTCGCCGTCGTCAACTGACGGGAGGCAGGGCAGGCTCGCGACAAGACCAACTGGGGACTGGCGCATGGCCGGTCCGGAAGAACTGGGGAATTTTATGGCGACGCTTCAGGGCACAGCCAAATCGCTATTCCTGGCCGAGTTCGTCTCGGCCTTCGGGCTCGGTATGCGCTATTTCTTCAAGCCGAAGGCGACGGTTAACTACCCGTTCGAGAAGAACCCGATCTCGCCCCGCTTCCGTGGCGAGCACGCGCTGCGCCGCTATCCCAACGGCGAAGAGCGCTGCATCGCGTGCAAGCTCTGCGAGGCGATCTGCCCTGCGCAGGCGATCACCATCGAGGCCGGCCCCCGCCGCAACGACGGCACGCGCCGCACCACGCGCTACGACATCGACATGGTGAAGTGCATCTACTGCGGCCTCTGCCAGGAGGCCTGCCCGGTCGACGCCATCGTGGAAGGCCCGAACTTCGAGTTCGCCACCGAAACCCGCGAAGAGCTCCTCTACGACAAGGACAAGCTCCTCGCCAACGGCGACCGCTGGGAAGAAGTGCTCGCGGCCAACATCGCGGCCGATTCGCCCTACCGCTGACTCCGCCAGCCCGACGAGCAAACGAAAAAAAGGCCGGCGCACAAGCGCCGGCCTTTCGTGTTTCAGAGGGGCGCCGTTATTTCGGCAGGAGCACGCCGTCGATCACGTGGACGACGCCGTTCTTCTGGTTCACGTCAGCCTGGCTGATCCGGTAGCGGTTGCCGCTCTCGTCGTAGATCACCGCGCCGCCGTTCATGAAGCGGACGCTGAGCGGCCCGCCCTCGACGGTCTTGAGGTTGGCGAGCCCGTCAGGGCTGCGCTCGGCCATCGCCATGAGGTCCGCGGCGCTGAGGTCGCCGGGCACCACGTGGTAGGTGAGAACGCCAGCGAGCTGCGCCTTGTTCTGCGGCATCAGCAGCGTGTCGACGGTGCCGGCGGGCAGGCCTTCGAAGGCCGAGTTGGTGGGCGCGAACACGGTGAACGGGCCGGCGCTCGCCAGCGTGTCGACGAGGTCGGCGGCCTTCACGGCGGCGACGAGGGTGGTGAGGTTGTTCGCCTTGGACGCGTTCACGGGGATGGGCTGGGCCGGGTCCATCGGCGCGCCGCCCACCATGGGCATGGTCTGCGCGGTGGCGACGGACGAGACGGCGGCGAATGCCGCGGCGGTGACGAGAAGCCGGATCCTGGAAGTGCGCATAGTATTTTTCCTCCTGTTCACGGCCCAGTCACGGGGGCCGTTTCACCAGGAGGTACGAGGTGCGCCCGGATCCGGATCACGCCGCGGGACGAAAAACGCGCCCTCGATGAAATGCCGCACCCGGGCCGTCAGGCCGAACCGCCGACGAGTTCGTTCGCCATTCGCGTCAGCGCGACGTAATCGACCTTGCCTGAGCCCAGCAGCGGAATGGCCTCCACGGAGAACACCTGCCGGGGAAGGTAGCGCTCCGGCAGACCCTGCTCGCGCAGCTTTTCCCGCAGCCGGTCTGTGTCGGGCGAGACTTCCTCGGTGAGGAGGACGATCGCCTCGCCGCGCGTGGTGCCGGGGACGATCGCCGCGGCGTGGAGCGCGTCCGGCCAGGCGGCACCGGCGAGATTCTCCACCGCCGCCAGCGAGGTCATCTCGCCGCCGAGCTTGGCGAACCGCTTCAGCCGGCCGCGGATCGTCATGTACCCGTCCTCGAAGGACACGATGTCGCCGGTGTCGTGCCAGCCGTCGTAGCGGGGCGTGGACGGCGCCCGTCTCCGGGTCGAGGTAGCCGGCCATCACGTTGGGGCCGCGGACCAGAAGCCGCCGCCCCTCGGCAAGTCCGGGCACCGAGACGAGGCGCGCCTCGATGCCGTGCATCAGCCGGCCGACGGTGCCGTCGCGGATGTCGTCCGGGTGATTCGCGGCAAGGACAGGACTCGTCTCGGTGACGCCGTAGCCCTCCACCACCTGGAAGCCGAACTTGGCGCGGACGAACTCGCGCGTCTCCGGCCGCACGCGCTCCGCACCGCAGACCGCGAAGTGGAGCGTCGACAGGCTGCCGTCGCCCGCCGCCCTGGCGTACTGGCGCAGGAACGTGTCGGTGGCGAAGAGGACGTTGGCGCGCGTCTCCGCAATGCGCTGCGCCACCTCCTTGGCGCGCAGGGGCGACGGGTGCAGCACCAGCTTGCGCCCCAGCACGAGCGGCAGGATCATCCCCGGCCCGAGGCCATAGCTGTGGAACACCGGCAGCGGGTTGAAGAACGTCTCCACCCGCTCCAGCGGGAGCGCCGCGACCACCTGCGCGGTGTTCGCCATGAAGTTGCGGTGCGTGAGGACGACGCCCTTCGGGTTTCCTTCCGCGCCTGACGTGAACACGATCGCGGCGGGCGAATCGGCCGCGTGGCGCGGGAGGAGCCCGAGCGGCGCGGCGACAGCGGCGAACGCCTTGTCCCGCGCGGTGACGCGCTTGCGCAGCTCTTCGAGCGCGATGACGGGCGCGGCTTGCGCCAGCGCGTCCGCCAGCGGCTGGAGGTTGGCGACGGACAGGAAACGGTCGGCCGTGAGGATCGCGCCGATCCTGGCGGAACGGCAGGCGGCGAGAAGCGGCCCGCGCCCGGCCGTGAAGTTCAGCATCGCCGGGATCTTCCCCGCCGCCAGAACCGCGAAGTAGGCGATCACAGCGCCGACGCTGGAGGGGAGCATGATGCCTACCACATCGCCCGGCACCTCGCGGCGAATCACGCGGGAGAACGCGGAGACTGCGCGGACGAGCTCGGTGTAGGTGAGGGTGCGCTTGTCGCCGTCCTCGACGGCGACCGTGCTGCCGCCGTGTTCCCTGCGGGCGCGCAGGAGCGCGGTCAGAACGCTGATGTCGGCGCTATGGTCGAGCACGGCGCGGGACGGCCCGTCGGTGCGGGCGGGAATGTCGATCGGGGCGTCGTCGCCGACGGACGGGGCGGGGGCTGTGTCGGTATTGGCCATGGCGCTCAGTCTAGGTCATACACTCGTTAACGGTATCGGTATCATTCGCTGATTCCATCGCCGACGTAGGGCGGCGACGGAGCAGATGGGGCGATGGCAAGGTTTGATCTGACGGACAAGGAATGGGCGGTGATCGAGCCGCTGCTTCCAACCGATGTGCGGGGCATGCCTCGGGTGGACGACCGCAAGGTCCTGTCGGGGATCTTCTGGCGGCTCAGAACCGGCGCTCCATGGGCAGATCTGCCAGACCGCTATGGCCCTCATACCACCTGCTACAATCGCTTCGTGCGATGGCGAAAACGTGGCATCTGGGAGCGTATTTTCAAAGCTGTATCGGGGGCTTACGACGGTGACTTGCAGATGATCAATTCCTCGTCGGTCCGCGTCCACCAGCACGCGGCCAACGGCAAAAAGGGGGGCCGGAAGGCTGCATGGGCCGCTCCCGCGGCGGACTGACCACCAAGATCCACGCTCTCGTCGACGCCGATGGGCTGCCGATCGCCATCAAGCTGACCGAGGGCCAAGCGCATGATGGGCGCAGCGCTGAGGACATGCTGGGCGGCATCGGCGAAGGCCAGATCCTGCTCGCAGACCGCGCCTACGACGCCGATCACCTGCGCGAGGACCTCGCCGCGCGAGGGGCATGGGCCAACGTCCGCCCCATGCTGAACCGCAAGCGGAAGCCGGCCTTCAGCACGTTTCTCTACCGCTATCGCAACCACGCTGAGCGATACTTCAACAAGCTCAAGCACTTCCGTGGCGTGGCCACGCGCTACGACAAGGACCCGGACAACTTCCTCGCCGCCATCCACCTGGCCTCGACGAGGATCTGGATCCGGGCGTTATGAGTCGATCACCTAGTCCGTGCAGCGTCGCCCGGCGAGCCTTGCAAGCGCTCCTATGAGGCCTTCCGGCCGACGCTGGAACCGGGACCGCGCGCCGGGCGCCGGCCAAAGGCGGCTCCCGGTGACACGAGGGCCCCGCATCCGGTCGGTCATCCATTCGCGGGGCAGAAGAGTGGTGGTGCAAGCGGGGAACCGGAGGCGTTGCCCAATGACCGTCATGGGAAACAGTTCTTGCACCTTTACTTGTGTGCCGGGCTATCCGGCACTTTAGACTTAACCGTTTGCGTGAGAGGCCGCGGCCATATCACGCAGAAGTGCGAGCGCTGCATCGCGCCGGTCAGGCGTAAGCGTCCCGAAGTAAGAGACCACCTGCACGGAGACGGGATCGAGTTCGACACCTTCGACGAGGTAACTGACCGAGGTATCGAGGACCGCAGCGAGCTTGCTCAGGTTGTCTATCCGCGGCGTTGCACCCTTCTGTTCCAGAATTTGCGTGAGATAGGCGGGGTTGAGACCTGCCTCGCTACACACCTGTGAGCGGGTTTTACCGCTCAACTGTAGTTGCGCTCTCAGTCGTGCTCTCCAATCGTTCATGATGCGACAGAGCTTTCTCTCTTAATTGACACTATGAGCTACCCACAAACTGCGCCCGCTGGCAGGCCATAGATTGCAAGAAGACGGCATAAGCCAACCTAAGTGTGTGACAGGTATGACTGTTCATGCCGTGTACGTTGTTCAGATAGCGAATTTATATGCCGAGGCCAATGGTGTGATTTAACACCGACAGGCAATCTTCCGACGTATTTAAGCGCATTTCGCAATGGCTTCTGGCTATTTGACGGTCGTTTTCACGCCTTTTTTCGGTCTAATTCTGATCAATTCCGGAAGTTAGCGCAATTCCATCAAAGGTTAAGCGAGCTCGGCCTCGCAAGGCGTGGAATTGCCCCCGGCGGCGGGAAAGCGCTATGGCGTGGCCTTCGCAAGGCGGGTCCGCCTCCGGCGGCGCCGGACGTCGTCTGTCGGCGACCACCCGCGACGCCTTGCTCGCCACGATTGCCCGGCCGGGCACCCTAGGAGATGTTGAGATGATCCCGCGCTATTCGCGTCCCGAAATGAGTGCGATCTGGTCGCCGGAAGCCCGCTTCCGCATCTGGTTCGAAATCGAATCGCATGCCGCCGACGCGATGGCCGACATCGGCGCGATCCCCGCCGAGGCCGCCGCCGTGATTCGCGAAAAGGGCAGCGCCGCGACGTTCGACGTCGCCCGGATCGACGAGATCGAGCGCGAAACCCGGCACGACGTCATCGCCTTCCTCACCCATCTGGCCGAGATCGTCGGCCCGGAAGCGCGCTTCGTCCACCAGGGGATGACCTCGTCGGACGTGCTCGACACGACGCTTGCGGTCCAGCTCACCCGCGCCGCCGATCTCCTGATCGCCGACGTCGAGGCGCTGCTCTCGGCGCTCCGGGTCCGCGCCAGGGAACACAAGCTGACGCCGACCATCGGCCGCAGCCACGGCATCCACGCCGAACCGACAACGTTCGGCCTCAAGCTCGCCTTCGCCTATGCCGAGTTCGAGCGGGCGCGCACCCGGCTGATCACTGCGCGCGAGGAGGTGGCGACCTGCGCGATCTCAGGCGCGGTCGGCACGTTCGCGCACATCGACCCCCGCGTCGAAGCGCACGTCGCGGAGAAGATGGGGCTCTTCGTGGAGCCGATCTCGACGCAGGTGATCCCGCGTGACCGCCATGCGGCATTCTTCGCGACGCTCGGCGTCGTCGCCTCGTCGGTCGAGCGGCTCGCGACCGAGATCCGCCACCTCCAGCGCACCGAGGTCGGCGAGGTGCAGGAAGCATTCGGGAAGGGTCAGAAGGGCTCTTCCGCGATGCCGCACAAGAAGAACCCGATCCTCACCGAGAACCTCACGGGCCTTGCCCGCATGGTCCGCGCCTACGCGCTGCCGGCGATGGAGAACGTCGCGCTCTGGCACGAGCGGGACATCTCGCACTCCTCGGTCGAGCGGATGATCGGCCCCGACGCGACGGTGACGCTCGACTTTGCGCTGTCGCGGCTGACGGGGGTGATCGAAGGGCTGGTGGTGCGGCCCGAGAAGATGGCCGCGAATCTCGACCTTCTGGGCGGTCTCATCCACTCGCAGCAGCTCCTGCTGGCGCT
Source organism: uncultured Alphaproteobacteria bacterium (assembly GCA_963704595.1). Taxonomy (GTDB): domain Bacteria; phylum Pseudomonadota; class Alphaproteobacteria; order Rhizobiales; family Amorphaceae; genus Acuticoccus. The sequence continues at coordinate 2,795,970 of OY969922.1, read as the reverse complement.
GGTGAAGAGCGGCGTTTCGCGCGAGGACGCCTACCAGATGGTCCAGCGCAACGCGATGCGCGCGCATAACGGCGAGGGCAAGTTCCGCGACCTCGTCGAGGCGGACGCGGAGATCTGCGCTGCGGTCGAGCAGAAGGACCGCGCGGCCGCGTTCGACGAGCGCTCCCACTTCCGCCACGTCGACACGATCTTCGCACGGGTCTTCGGCCCGGAGCCCGACGTCGCGTAACCGGCGGAGGCGAGGGCCAAAAAAAAGCCGGCGGCGGGACAATCCCGCCGCCGGCTTTTTCGTGTTTTGCGTTGCGGTCCTAGAGGTCCTGGATCGCGGAGAGTTTCCAGGCGCCACCGACCGGGCGGACGAACGTCCAGATCTCGACCGTCTCGCTGGGCTGCGCGTCACCGTCGACCACCGCGCCGGTGTTGCGGTCGCGCATGACGTCGATGCTCTCGTAGCGCATCGCGACGGTCGCGTACTCCTCGTTGCCCTCGCGCCAGGCCTCGGCGAGGTCGCCCTGCAGGAGCTTGACGTCGGTCACGTCGTTGCGGACGCCGTTGACCGCGTTCTCACTGAGCTCCTCGGAGAGGTAGGAGACGATCTCGGGCGTGGAGCGGGCACGGAGGCCGGCATAGTCCTCGCGGGTGAAGGAGGCCTGGATCTCGGTGAGGAGCTGCTCGAACGCCTCGAGGTCATCGTTGGTGATGCCGACCTCGTCCGTGCCGGTGGCGGTCATCGGGGCGTCGGCCTGCGGCATAGCTAGCGGCGGCGGCCGGGGCGTGACGGGTGCTGCCGCCGACGTCACCGCCGGTTTCGGGCATGCGGAACTCGTGGCGCGCGCCGGAGGGGGCGGAGCCTGCCATTGCGGGCTCCTTCCTGGAGCGGAACCAGCGCATGAGGAGCGAGACCACCAGGATCACGATGCCGACCTGCAGGATGAGGCCGAGGAAGCCCGCCATGCCGCCGAGGCCGCCGCCGAACAGCATGCCGACGAGACCGCCGAGCATCAGGCCGCCGAGGAGGCCGCCCATCATGCCGCCGCCGAACATGCCGCGGCCGGGGGTTGCGGCGGTGCCAGCGCGGTTTGCGGCGGCGGTGCCGGGGGAGGCGCTGTCCTGACGCGGGGTCATCGAGCGGTTGACGGGCTGCGCCTGGTTCGGCGCGGTACGGGTCGCGGCGGGCGGGCTGTACGTGCGCGCGCCGCGGCTGCCGAAGCCGCCACCCCTTCGCGCTTCGGCAAAATCGGTCGCGACGAGGGTGAGGCCGACACTGAGGATGGCGAGGAGGACGAAACCACGAAGGCGGCTTAAGGCGCGCATGAAACACTCCAGAGATGCAGTTCCCTGACATATGGGAAGCCGGTGCCCGCGTTTAAACGGGCGATTGCGCAAGTTCGGTGCAGGATTGAGCCGATTTGAAGGCACCATCCCTCGATCCATTGGCATCGCGGCCCGTTTGCGCGAATATGCCGCCGCGTTGCAGCGCATTTGTTCGCAGGACTGAAACACCATGACCGCCCAGGCAGACACCGAGGCGCGGACCGCTTCCGCGGCCGTGCGCGAGGACGCGGCCGACCACCGCCCGCCGCTCACCGCCTATATCCGCACCCTCAACGAGGCGCGGATGATCGACGCGGTGGTGCGCAGCGCGCTGCGGGTCGCGCGCGAGGTGGTGGTGGTCGACAGCGGCTCCACCGACGGCACGCAGGAGATCGCGCGGGCGGCCGGCGCGCGGGTCGAGGAGCGGGGCTGGGTCGGCGTCGGCCGCCAGAAGCGCCTCGGCGAATCGCTCGCGAAGAACGACTGGCTCCTCGACCTCGACGCCGACGAGGTGGTGAGCGAGGAGCTCGCGGGCGAGATCGCGCGGCTTCTTGCGGCAAATCCGGCCCCCGACCGCGTCTTCCGCATCAAGCTCATCACCGTGCCGCCGATCGGCCGGCCCTGGTACACCGTGCGCATCCAGTGGCGCGAGAAGCTCTACAACCGCACCGTGAACCGGATGCCGGACAGCAAGGCCTGGGACCAGCTCGAGTTTCCGCCCGAGACCGAGATCACGGTCCTGAAAGGTGCGCTGATGCACCACGCCTTCACCGGCATCGCCCATCTCGTGACGAAGCTGAACCGCAACACCGAGGCGCGGGCGGTCGAGGCGCTGAAGCCGCTTCCCATCACCGTCCTGCGCGTCTTCTTCGCGATGCCGGTCTATTTCCTCAAGGAATACGTGATGCGGCGGATGATGTTCGCCGGCATCTACGGCTTCGCCTTTTCGGTCACCATTGCGTTCGGCCGCTGGCTGCGGGATGTGAAGATGTTCGAGATTCACATGCGGGATCGGCGCGGGTGAGGTGAACTTTTCCACTGGTCGCCCTCGCACAAGCCATGAAAGCCACATTGGCCCGGCCCGGCGGTCCAAAGGGTCGACCATTCGTGCCCACTGCGGTGGACGTTCCATTGTGCGTCCGCTAAGAGGGCGGGAGCTGCTTGGGCGGCCACCTTTCGCACTCCCCAGCGCCGCTTAGACGGATTTCCGGATGACGCTAGCTTCCTTGTTCTTCTACCTCTTCGCCGCCGTGATGCTTGCATCCGCGCTGATGGTCATCTCGTCGAAGAACCCGGTTCATTCGGTGCTCTTCCTGATCGTGGCGTTCCTCAACGGCGCGGGCCTCTTCATGCTGGCCGGCGCGGAGTTCCTGTCGCTGGTGCTGATCGTCGTCTACGTCGGCGCGGTGATGGTGCTGTTCCTGTTCGTCGTCATGATGCTGGACGTCGACTTTGCCGAGCTGCGGCAGGGCTTCATGCAGTACCTGCCGGTGGGCGCGCTGGTCGGCATCGTGCTCCTCGTCGAGCTGATCTTCGTCCTCGGCGCCTACACGCTGGCGCCGTCGCTGGCCGACCTTCAGGCCGTGCCGATCCCGCCGCCGTCGGAAATCACCAACACCGAGGCGCTCGGCCTCGTGCTCTACACGCGCTACGCCTTCTACTTCCAGGTCTGCGGCCTCATCCTGCTGGTCGCGATGATCGGCGCCATCGTGCTGACGCTGCGGCACAACAACTTCGCCAAGCGGCAGAACATCGTCGAGCAGGTGAACCGCCGCCGGGAGGACACCATGGAAGTGAAGGACGTCGCGTCCGGCCGGGGGCTCCAGCTGTGATCGGGCTTTCGCATTATCTCACCGTCGCGGCGATCCTGTTCGTCATCGGCGTGTTCGGCATCTTCGTGAACCGCAAGAACGTGATCGTCATCCTGATGTCGATCGAGCTCATCCTCCTCGCGGTGAACATCAACTTCATCGCCTTCTCGGCGGCGCTCAACGATCTCGTCGGCCAGGTCTTCGCCCTGTTCGTGCTGACCGTGGCGGCGGCCGAGGCTGCGATCGGCCTCGCCATTCTGGTCGCATTCTTCCGCAACCGCGGCACCATCGCGGTGGAGGAAATCGACACGCTGCGGGGTTGAGCGGCGTGCCGGCCGAACCCCACGGCAGTGCCGCGCAGCGGCAGGCGCCGTCGGTCGAGGCGACAATTTTTCATGGCGTCGTGCGCGCAAGTCGCACTGGCGCGCACGATGCAAGCGTGGGGCAGGGACGCGGTGGACGCGCTCTGACCCGTCCGGTAAGAGGGGCGCGCGCCGCTGCGGCCCGTTTCCCTGTCCGACCCGGTCTCGTTCGAGGAAAGACTGAATGATTCCTGCCGCATCGCCCAAGATGCCCCGCACCAAGAACGGGCAGCCGCGCCACGCGGACCGACCGGGGCAGGGGAGCTAGACCGTGGTTCAACTCATCGTCTTCCTGCCGCTCGTCGGCTTCCTGTTCGCCTTCCTGTTCGGCCGCCAGGTCGGGCACACCGCGGCGCAGGTCTTCACCACCGGTCTCCTCTTCGTGTGCGCGGTCCTGTCGTGGATCGTGTTCATCGCGTGGGGCTTCGGCGAAGCGCCCGACCGAGCGCATCCTCGTCGCGCAGTGGATCATCTCCGGCGACCTCGAGATCGCGTGGCGCCTGCGCGTCGACACGCTGACCGCGGTGATGCTGGTGGTCGTGACCACCGTCTCCTCGCTGGTCCACCTCTATTCGTTCGGCTACATGAGCCACGATCCGGCCAAGGCGAAGTTCTTCGCCTACCTGTCGCTGTTCACCTTCGCCATGCTGATGCTGGTGACCGCCGACAACCTCGTCCAGATGTTCTTCGGCTGGGAAGGCGTCGGCCTCGCGTCCTACCTCCTCATCGGCTTCTGGTCGGACCGGCCGTCCGCCAACGCGGCCTCCATCAAGGCGTTCGTCGTCAACCGCGTGGGTGACTTCGGCTTCCTCCTCGGCATCTTCACGCTGTTCGCGCTGACCGGCGCGGTGAACCTCGACGCGGTGTTCGCCTCGGGCCCGGTGCTCGCCGACCTCACGTTCAACTTCCTCGGCATCGAGATCCCGGCGCTCGAGCTCGCCTGCGTCCTTCTCTTCATCGGCGCGATGGGCAAGTCGGCCCAGCTCGGCCTCCACACCTGGCTGCCGGACGCGATGGAAGGCCCGACCCCGGTCTCGGCCCTCATCCACGCCGCCACCATGGTGACGGCCGGCGTCTTCATGGTCGCCCGCATGTCGCCGCTGTTCGAGTTCGCGCCAAACGCGCTCGCCATCGTCGCCTTCATCGGCGCGACCACCGCGATGTTCGCCGCCACGATCGGCTGCGCCCAGAACGACATCAAGCGCGTCATCGCCTACTCGACGTGCTCGCAGCTCGGCTACATGTTCGCGGCGCTCGGCATGGGCGCCTACGGGTTCGCGATCTTCCACCTCTTCACGCACGCCTTCTTCAAGGCGCTGCTGTTCCTCGGCGCAGGCTCGGTCATCCACGCGATGCACGACGAGCAGGACATGCGCCGCATGGGCGGGCTGTGGAAGAAGATCCCGTTCACCTACGCCGGCATGGTCATCGGCTCGCTGGCGCTGACCGGCTTCCCGCTGACGGCCGGCTACTTCTCGAAGGACCTCATCATCGAGAGCACGTTCGCTGTCAGGCGGCTGGCTCGGCATGTACGCCTTCATCATGACCGTCGGCGCGGCTCTGCTGACGTCGTTCTACTCCTGGCGCCTGCTGTTCATGACGTTCCACGGCAAGACCCGCGCGCCTGCCGAGACCTTCAAGCACGCCCACGAATCGCCGTGGACGATGCTGGTGCCGATGGCCGTCCTCAGCGTCGGCGCGCTCGGTGCGGGCTGGGTCTTCGTCCACTCGTTCGAAAGCAGCACCACCGGTGACTTCTGGAACGGTTCGCTGTTCATGGCGGCAGGCAACGAGATCCTCCACACCGTGCACGACGTGCCGGAGTGGGTGGTGCTGTCGCCGGCCATCGTGATGGTGCTCGGCTTCCTGATCGCAGGTGCATCACTACGTGATCTGGCCGGCTGCGCCGAAGAAGTTCGTCGAGACTTTCCCGCGGGTCCACGCGTTCTTCTACAACAAGTGGTACTTCGACGAGCTGTACGACTTCATCTTCGTCCGTCCCGCCCGCGCGCTCGGCCGCCTGTTCTGGCGCGGCGACGGCAAGGTGATCGACGGGCTCGGTCCCGACGGCATTGCGGCCCGCGTGAAGGACATCGCGGGTTTCGCAAGCCGCCTCCAGACCGGCTATCTCTACCACTACGCGTTCGTGATGCTGACGGGGATCGCCATCTTCGTCACCGTGATGATCGCCTTCGACCGGGGCATCCTATGACCGCCGCGATCCGGCCTTCCTTCCGCAAGGCGCCGAGCCGATGAGCAACTGGCCGCTCCTTTCCATCATCATCTTCCTGCCGCTGGTCGGTGTCGCGTTCATCCTTGCGGTGCGCGGCAACGACGAGAGCGCGATGGAGAACATCCGCCGCGTCGCCCTGATCACGACGCTGTTCAACTTCGTGATCTCGCTGGCGCTGTGGTTCGGCTTCGACACGGCGGACGCAGGCTTCCAGTTCGTCGAGAAGCGCGACTGGATCCCCGGCCTCATCAGCTACCACCTCGGCGTCGACGGCATCTCCATGCCGCTGATCGTGCTGACGACGTTCCTGATGCCGTTCTGCATCCTCGCCTCCTGGCGCTCGATCACGGACCGGGTGCGCGAGTACATGGTCGCGTTCCTGATCCTCGAGATGCTGATGATCGGCGTGTTCTGCCGCGCTCGACATCGTCGTCTTCTACATCTTCTTCGAGGGCGGCCTCATCCCGATGTTCCTCATCATCGGCGTGTGGGGCGGGCCGCGGCGCATCTACGCCACGTTCAAGTTCTTCCTCTACACGCTGACCGGCTCGCTCCTCATGCTGGTCGCCATCATCGCGATGTACTGGGAGAGCGGGACGACGCAGATCCCCGAGCTTCTCGCCTACCAGTTCCCGGCCGACATGCAGGTCTGGCTCTGGTTCGCCTTCTTCGCCTCGTTCGCGGTGAAGATGCCGATGTGGCCGGTCCACACCTGGCTGCCCGACGCGCACGTCGAGGCACCCACGGCAGGCTCGGTCATCCTCGCCGGCATCCTCCTCAAGATGGGCGGCTACGGCTTCCTGCGCTTCTCGCTGCCGATGTTCCCCAACGCCTCGGCCGACTTCGCGTGGCTCGTGTTCACGCTGTCGGTGATCGCCATCATCGTCACGTCGCTGACGGCGCTGGCGCAGAAGGACATGAAGAAGCTGATCGCCTATTCGTCCGTCGCGCACATGGGCTTCGTCACCATGGGCATCTTCGCGATGAACGTGCAGGGCGTGCAGGGCGCGATCTTCCTGATGCTGTCGCACGGCATCGTCTCGGCTGCGCTCTTCCTGTGCGTCGGCGTTGTGTACGACCGGGCCCACACCCGCGAGATCTCGGCCTACGGCGGCCTCATCAACCGGATGCCCTGGTACGCCACCGTGTTCCTCGTCTTCACGCTCGCCAACGTCGGCCTGCCTGGCACCTCGGGCTTCGTGGGCGAATTCCTCTCGCTCGTCGGCACCTACAAGACGTCGACGTGGACCGCGGTCCTCGCAACCACCGGCGTCATCCTGTCGGCCGCCTATGCGCTCTACCTATACCGCAAGGTCGTGCTCGGCCCGCTCGAGAAGGAATCCATGCGCCGGATGCTCGACCTCTCCACCCGCGAGAAGTTCGTCCTCGTCCCGCTCGTGGTGCTGACGATCGTCTTCGGCGTCTACCCGAACCCGGTGCTGAAGGTGACCGACGCCTCCGTCAACGCGCTGATCGCCGACATCGGCGAGGCCGAGCTGCCGCAGACGCGGCCCGTGGTCGACACCTCCTCGTTCGACGCCGCCACGGGCTCGTCGTCCGATGCTGTGCGCGCCGGCCTGATCGCCGCCGGCAAGGACGTGCCGGAGGAGGGCGACGCTCATGGTGACGCGGGCCACGGGGCCGAAACCCCGGGCGATGCCGGTCACGCCAGCCCGGAAGGCGCCGCGCCTGCACCCGCAGACGCCGCCGACCACGCCGAAACCGGTGGCCCCGCCGCCGAAACGACCGGGCAATAAGCCATGGAACACACCTTCCCCGACATCCTGCCAATCCTGCCGGAGCTCTTCCTCGCCCTCGCGGCGATCGGGCTCCTGATCGGCGGCGCCTTCACCGACGAAGAGGCCGTGCCCACGATCGGCCTCCTCGCGATCTTCTCGCTGGTCGGCGCCATCGCGATCATGCTGGTGTTCACGCCGCTGCGCGAGACGTTCAACGGCGCCTTCATCCAGGACGGGTTCGCCCGCTACCTCAAGGTCCTGACATTGATCGGCGCGGCCTTCTGCGTGGCGATGTCGAACGCCTACGCGCGCCACCAGTCGTTCCCCCGGTTCGAGTATCCGGTCCTCATCCTGCTCGGCACCGTCGGCATGATGCTGATGATCTCCGCCAACGACATGATCGGCGTCTATCTCGGCCTCGAGCTGCAGTCGCTGGCGATCTACGTGGTGGTCTCCATCAACCGCGATTCCACGCGCTCGACCGAGGCGGGCCTCAAGTACTTCGTCCTCGGCGCGCTGTCGTCCGGCCTGCTCCTCTACGGCATCAGCCTGATCTACGGCTTCACCGGCGCCACGCAGTTCACCGCCATCGCAGCGTCGCATGGCCGCGGGCGACGTCGGCCTCGGCGTCATCTTCGGCATCGTGTTCGTGATCGCGGGCCTTGCCTTCAAGGTCTCCGCCGTGCCGTTCCACATGTGGACGCCGGACGTCTACGAGGGCGCGCCGACCCCGGTCACCGCCTTCCTCGCGGCGGCCCCCAAGGTCGCGGCGATGGCGCTCTTCACCCGCGTGATGATCGACGCCTTCCAGCCCGCCGCCGACCAGTGGCAGCAGATCGTCGTCTTCCTGTCGATCATGTCGATGATCCTCGGCGCCTTCGCGGCCATCACGCAGACCAACATCAAGCGCCTGATGGCCTACTCGTCCATCGGCCACATCGGCTACGCGCTGATCGGCCTTGCCGCCGGCACCGAGGGCGGCATCATCAGCGTCGTCATCTACATGACGGTCTATCTCGCCACCACGCTCGGTGCCTTCGCCTGCATCCTCGCCATGCGCCGTGCCGACGAGGGCATGGTCGAGGACATCAGCGACCTCGCCGGCCTCGTCCGCACCAAGCCGTGGATGGCGGCGGCCTTCACGCTGCTGCTCTTCTCGCTCGCCGGCATTCCGCCGCTGGTCGGCTTCTTCGGCAAGTTCTACGTCTTCCTGGCGGCCGTCGAGGCGGACATGATACCGCTCGCCGTCATCGGCGTGCTCTCCTCGGCCGTCGCGGCGTTCTACTATCTCAAGATCATCAAGATCATGATGATCGACGAGCCGCGCGACCTGTTCGAGCCGATGGCGGGCGAACTGCGCATCGTCCTCGCGCTTTCCGGCGCCTTCTCGATCCTGTTCTTCCTGGTGTGGACGCCGATCCTCTCCGCAGCCACGACCGCCGCGCAGAGCCTCTTTTGACCGTGGACGCGGCGCCCGTCGCCGCGCTCACCGAAGCCGGCTCCACCAACGACGAGGCTCTGGCACGCCTGCGCGCCGGCGGCACCCATGTCTGGGTCACCGCCGAGCGGCAGACCGCAGGCCGCGGCCGGCGCGGCCGGGCGTGGACGTCGGAACCCGGCAACCTCTACGCCTCCTACGCCTTCGCGCCGGACTGGCCGCCGCGGGTCTTCGGCATCCTGCCGCTCGCGAGCGCCATTGCGCTTGGTGACGCCATCGAGGCGCTCGGCGCCGCCCCGCAGCTCAAATGGCCGAACGACGTCCTGATCGACGGCCGGAAGTGCGCCGGCATCCTCATCGAGGCCGAAACCAGCGCCAGCCAGCGCCGCGCCGTCATCGGCTTCGGCGTCAATGTGGCCCACGCGCCGGTTGACGTTGCGGCAACCCACATTGCGGCGTATGCACCTCAGGCAACAGCACGAACGGTGTTCGAGGCCTTGCGCCCCGCGCTTGCCGCCGCGCTCTGCGCGCTGACGGCGCCGGACGGTATCGCGGCGATCCGCGCCCTCTGGCTCAAACGCGCAGTTGGCATCGGACTGCCCGTAGTCGTACGTTATGATTCCAATTCCATCGAGGGCCGGTTTCTCGGCCTCGACGAAGACGGCCGCCTTATCCTGGAACAGGAAGGCGGCACCCGTACAATTTCAGCGGGGGACGTCTTCGTCCGCACGGAGCGTTTATGAGTGATACGAATGAACTCGTCTTTCTCCCATTAGGGGGAGTGGGCGAGATCGGCATGAATTTAGGTCTCTACGGGTTCGGTCCGCCCCATGCCAAGAAGTGGATCATGATCGATGTCGGCGTCACCTTCGGTGATCCGCGCAACACCCCCGGCATCGACCTCATCATGCCCGACACGGCGTTCATCGAGGAAGAGAGGGACAACCTTCTCGGCATCGTGATCACCCACGCCCACGAAGACCACTACGGCGCGCTCCTCGACCTGTGGCCGCGGCTCGAGGTCCCGGTCTACGCGACCCGCTTCACCGCAGGGCTGATCAAGGCCAAGGCCAACGAGAACGGCCGCCACAACCACCCGGACGTGCGGATTGTCGAGCAGGGCGCCACGATCGACCTCGACCCCTTCAAGGTCGAGCTCGTCGCAGTCTCCCACTCGATCCCCGAGCCCAACGCGCTCGCCATCTCGACCCCGCTCGGCACCATCGTCCACACCGGCGACTGGAAGATCGACAAGCGCCCCGGCATCGGCCGCGCGATCGACATCGAGCGCCTGCGCGAGATCGGCGACGCCGGCGTGGTCGCGATGATGTGCGATTCCACCAACGCCAACCGCGAGGGCCATTCCCCCTCCGAGTTTGACGTGTGCGAGGGGCTGAAGTCATTCGTAGCCTCGGCCAGGAACCGCGTCGCCGTCACCGCATTCTCGTCCAACGTGTCGCGCCTCAAATCCATCATGGAAGCTGCGGCCGCGGCCGACCGCCACGTGGTGGTGATGGGCCGGGCCATGCGCCGCGTCATCTCCGTCGCCACCGAGTGCGGCTTCATGGAAGGCGTGCCCGCGCCGCTGGCGGAAGACGATTTCGGTCACCTGCCGCGCGAGAAGGTGCTCCTCCTCCTCACCGGCAGCCAGGGCGAGGAGCGGGCAGCGCTCGCGCGCATCGCCAGCGACGAGCACCCCCGCGTCGCGCTTTCGGCCGGCGACCGGGTGATCTTCTCCTCCCGCACCATCCCGGGCAACGAGAAGGCGGTGAACAACGTCATCAACGGTCTCGCGCTGCAGGGCATCGAGGTGGTCACCGACCATGACGGCCTCGTCCACACCTCCGGCCACCCCCGGCGCGAGGAACTGAAGGAGATGTACCGGCTGATCCGCCCGCAGGTGCTGGTGCCGGTCCACGGCGAGCCGGCCCACCTCGCCGCGCAGTCGAAGCTCGCCACCGCCGAGGGCATCCCCGAAGTGGTGATGACCGAGAACGGCAAAATGGTCCGCCTCGCGCCGGGCCCCGCCCGGGTGATCGACGAGGTGATGACCGACGTCCTCCTCCTCGACGGCAAGCTCCTGCGCACGCCGGAGGATTCCAACGTGCGTGAGCGGCGCACGCTCGCGGTCGCCGGCATCATCTCCGCGATGGTGACGCTGGACGAGAAGTTCGAGCTCGATGTCGGACCCCGAGGTGGTGCTGGTCGGCATCCCCGACCGGGACGACGAGGGCGAGCTCTTCTCCGAGGCTCTGGCTGATGCCGTGGAAAACGCCGTGGAGAGCATCCCGCGCAACCGGCGCCGCGACCGTGACGTGGTGGGTCAGGCCGCCCGCCGGGCCATCCGCTCCCACATGGCCCAGCGCTGGGGCAAGAAGCCCATGTGCCACGTGTTCGTCTCCATCATCACCTGACGGGGCGCGTCATGATCGACCGGCTCAACCACGTCGCGATCGCTACGCCGGACCTCGAGGCCGCCGCCGCGCTCTACCGCGGCGCGCTGGGGGCGGAGGTCTCGGCGCCGCAGGACATTCCGGAGCATGGCGTGCGGGTGGTGTTCGTCACCCTCGCCAACACCAAGGTCGAGCTTCTCGAGCCGCTCGGCGACAATTCGCCCATCGCGGCGTTCCTTGCCAGGAACCCCGGCGGCGGGCTTCATCACGTCTGCTACGAGGTGGCCGACATTAAGGCCGCCACCGCGCGGCTGGTGGCGGAGGGCGCGCGCATCCTCGGCGACGGCAAGCCGAAGATCGGCGCGCACGGCAAGCCCGTCGTGTTCCTTCACCCGAAGGACACCGGCGGCGTGCTCACCGAGCTCGAGGAAGTCTAGCGTGAGCCGGAAAGCCGCGCCCGGCGCGGCGGAAAGATAGCGCCATGGATATCGGTATCGGCATCGCGAGTGCCATCGCGGTCTACTTCATCATCTGGTGGATGATGTTCTTTCCGGTCCTCGCGATGTTCAATCGCGACCCGGTGAAGGACAGCGAGCTCGTCAGCGGCAACGAGCGCGGCGCGCCGGCGCGGCCGCGGATGGCGCTCAAGATCCTCATCACCACGGTCGCGGCCGCGGTCGGCTTCTGCATCCTGGTGCTGGTGCTGAACAGCGGGATCACGCTGGAAGACATCCCGCTGCCAAGCCCGCCCGACCTCGACAAGACCTGAGGGTAAGCGCTAGCCGCGCTCCTCCCGCTCCCGCACTGACAGGATGCGCTCCGGCTCTTCCTCGGGGCCGGGGACGGCTTCCGCGTCGCGGCGCTGGCGCTCCCACATGGCGTGGTAGAGCCCGGCCTGTTCCACCAGCGCCTGGTGGGTGCCGCGCTCCACGATGCGGCCCGCTTCCATCACGATGATCTGGTCGGCATTGACCACGGTGGAGAGGCGGTGGGCGATCATCAGCGTGGTCCGGCCCTGCGCCACCTCGTCGAGTGCGGTCTGGATCTCTTCCTCGGTCTTGGTGTCGAGCGCGGAGGTCGCCTCGTCGAGGATGAGGATCGGCGGCGCCTTCAGGATGGTGCGGGCGATCGCGACGCGCTGCTTCTCGCCGCCCGAAAGCTTGAGCCCGCGCTCGCCGACCTCGGTCGCGAAACCGCGAGGGAGCGCGCGAATGAAGTCGCCGATCTGCGCCATCTCGGCCGCGCGCTCGACCTCCGCCTCCGTGGCGTCCGGTCGGCCGTAGGCGATGTTGTAGGCGATGGTATCGTTGAACAGCACCGTGTCCTGCGGGACGATGCCGATCCGCCGCCGCAGCGAATCCTGCGAAACATCGCGGATGTCCTGCCCGTCGATCCGGATTGCGCCGTCCACCACGTCATAGAAGCGATAGAGAAGCCGCGAGATGGTGGACTTGCCGGCCCCCGACGGGCCGACGATGGCGAGCGTGGTGCCGGCCGGAACCTCGAAGTCGATCCCGTGGAGGATCGGGCGGTCGGGGTCGTAGTGGAACACCACGTTCTCGAACCGCACGTTGCCCTTCGGCACCGCGAGGGCAGGGGCATTCGGCTTGTCGACCACTTCTGCGGGAAGTTCGAGGATGCCGAACATCGTCTCGATGTCGGCGAGCGCCTGCTTGATCTCGCGGTAGACGAACCCGATGAAGTTGAGCGGGATCGAGAGCTGCATCAGGAGTGCGTTGACCATCACGAAGTCGCCGAGCGTCTGCTCGCCGGCCATCACCGCCTTGGCCGACATCACCATCAGCACCGTCAGGCCGACGGTGAAGATCACTGTCTGGCCCATGTTGAGCCAGGCGAGCGAGGTCCAGGTGCGGATGGCCGCGCCCTCGTAGCGGGCCATCGAGCGGTCGAACCGGTCGGTCTCCATCTCTTCGTTGTTGAAGTATTTCACCGTCTCGTAGTTGATCAGGCTGTCGATCGCCTTGGAGTTGGCGTCGGTGTCGGAATCGTTCATCTCGCGCCGGATCGAGATGCGCCACTGCGACGCCTTCACCGTGAACCAGACGTAGAGCACCACCACCGCCGCGATGACGCCGACGTAGGAGAACGAGAACTGGTAGGCGACGACGGCCGCCACCAGGATGAACTCGAGAACCGTCGGGATCGAGTTGAGGATGGTGAAGCGCACCAGCGTCTCGATCCCCTTCACCCCGCGCTCGATCACGCGCGACAGGCCGCCCGTGCGCCGCTGGAGGTGGTAACGCAGCGAAAGGGCGTGGAGGTGGACGAAGGTCCGCCGGCCGAGCTGGCGCACCGCATGCTGGCCGACCTTGGCGAACAGCCCGTCGCGAAGCTGGTTGAACGCCATCATCAGGATGCGGCCGACGCCGTAGGCGATGACCAGCATGATCGGGCGCGACGAGGTAGGCGGGAAGCTCCAGCCCGTCGCCGCTCGCGGGCCCGGCGCTGCCGAACTCGCTCGAGGTCAGCGCGTCGGTCGCCCACTTGTAGGTGTAGGGGATGAGGACGGTGATGATCTTCGCCACCACCATCGCGATGAGGGCGACGCCGACCCGGGCCTTGAGGTCGGGCCGGTCGCTCGGCCACATGTAGGGCCACAGCCCGCGCAGCGCGTGCAGCATCTGCCCGCGCTCGGCGGAAATCCTGTTGCGGTCGGCCATCAGCGGGGGGCTCCCCCGGTCAGCCGGTCGCGCGCCGGGCGCGGCCGTGTTGCGGGGAAGGGGCGATCGGGGGGCGATGGATTGGAATTCACCCAGTTACAAATAGACCAGACCGCGGTGTCCGCCAGTGTCGGGCGGACACGTTCGCGCTATTCCGCGGCCTCCGTCAGCGGACCGCGGCGGATCTCGCCTGCGTCCGGACGGCGCACCCGCCGGCCGCCGGCGAGAACCGGGGCGTAGACGTCGGGCCTTGCCGGCAGCGCCGCGGGCTCGGCGGCGGGCACCGGCGCTGGCACGTCCCGGCCGACGCTGGCAAGGGCCGGGGGCGAGGCGAGCTCCGCCGCGACCGCATGGGCTTCGAGGTTCCGGCCGGCCGCGGAGCCGCCGCGAGGTGCGCGACACGGTTTCCGGCATCGCAAGCATCACCGGGACGACGACCAGCGTCAGCACAGTCGAGAAGGCGAGGCCGGAGATGATCGCGGTGGAGAGCTGCACCCACCAGATCGAGGTGATCCCGCCGACCGCGATGGTGCGGCTGAAGAAGTCGAGGTTGACCTGCGTCGCCATCGGGATGAGGCCGGCGATGGTTGTGCCGGTGGTGAGCAGGATCGGGCGCACGCGCTGCGCCGCCGTCGCCAGCACCGCGTGCAGCTTGTCGGGCTGGACGAGGATCTCGCGGTTGTAGGTGTCGATCAGCACGATCGCGTTGTTCACGACGATGCCCGCGAGCGCGATGATGCCCGTGCCCGTCATGATGACCGAGAACTTCTGCCCGGTGACCGCCATGCCGAGAAGGACGCCGAACACCGACAGGACGATGGTGAAGAGCGTCAGCGCCGTCTGGTAGAACGAGTTGAACTGCGTGACGAGGACGAGGAACATCATCACCAGCGAGGCGATCATGGCGTTCATCAGGAACGACATGGACTCCGCCTGGTCCTCGTTGGCGCCGCGGAAGGCGTAGGCGAGGCCGGGCGGCCAGGCCTCAGCCTTCATCCATGCGTCCAGCTCGGTGATCTTGGTGTTCTGGTCGATGCCGGGGGCTTCCACCACGTCGGCCTTTACCGTCATCGCGTAGCGCCCGTCGATCCGGGTGATGGACGACACGCGCTGCTGCGGCTGGACGCCGATGAAGTTGGAGATCGGCACCTGCCCCTTCGCGGTCTGCAGGCGCAGGTTCGCGAACTGGTCGAGGGTGCGGTCCTCCTCGGGGAAGCGGACGCGGATGTCGATCTGGTCGGCCGAATCGTCCGGCTGGTAGCGGTTCAGGAGGACGCCGTTGGTGAGGAGCTGGATCATCTGCCCCACCGTCTGGATGTTGGCGCCGTAGCGGCCGGCCTCCTCGCGGTCGACGTCGATCTGCCACTCGATGCCGGGGAGCGGGCGGTCGTCCTCCACGTCGCGCATGTTGGCGACGCCGGAGACGTGCTCGCGCACCTTGCCGATCGAGGCCAGCAGCGTGTCGTAGTTGTCGGAGGTCAGCTGGAGCTGGATGTCCTTGCCGGTGGGCGGGCCGCCCTCGATCTTGCGCACCTCGGTCTTGATGCCGGCGAAGTTCGTCCGGTCGCGGATCTCGGCGAAGATCTCCACCGCCTTGCGCCGACAGCAGTAGGGCACGAGCTCGACCTGAAGCTCGCCGATCACGTCGGCCGGCTTGTCGCCACCGCCGCCGATGCCGCCGCCGCCCGAGCTTCCGCCCGACGGGTAGGCACTGGTGACGACGTTGTCGACGCCGTCGACCGCGAGCACCTCGCCCTCCACCTGCTCGACCAGCGTCAGCGCCTCGCGTGCGCTCATGTTGCCGCGCCCGGAGATCATGATGACCGCGACGTCGGGCTCCTCGTCGACGAAGAACTCGACGCCGCTGTTGTGCGTCATGAAGACGTTGAGCGCCCCGAATGCCACGCCGAACACGAAGACTACCGTGAGAACGATGCCGAGCGTGTTGCCCGCAAGAAGCCGCAGCGTGCGGACGTAAAGGCCGGTGACGCCGGTCGTCGCATCGGGATTGAAGACGAGCGGCTCGGGCGTGAGCGTCGCGGCTTCCTTGCCGACGCCCCAGCGCCGGGCAAGGCTGGTCGCGATGATCGTGCCGAGGACGAAGGCGAGGCCCGCGGCCGCGAACTTCATCGGCCCCGCCGCGGCGAGGAGGAGGATGGCGGCGCCAGCGGCGGTGCCACCGGCGATCAGGCCCACGATCAGGGCGTTGGAGAGGACCGTGCCGACGACGGGCAGGAAGATCATCGCCGTCACGAGGGCGACCAGGAGCACGATCATCACCATGATCGGCAGGTAGCTCATGAACTCGCCCGCAACGCCCGGCCACAGGAGCATCGGGAGGAACGCGATCAGCGTGGTCGCGGTGGACGAGATCAGCGGCCAGGCCATCAGCTTGGCCGCCTCCTTGAACGCGTCGCCCCGCGTCGCCCCTTCGGCAATCCGCCGGTCGGCATATTCCACCACCACGATCGCGCCGTCGACGAGAAGGCCGACGGTGAGCACCAGCCCGAACATCACCATCATGTTGACGGTCATCCCGAGGCCGGAGAGCACGAGGAAGCCGAGAAGGATGGAGGTCGGGATCGCGATGCCGACGAGGAGCGCCGAGCGAAAGCCGAGCGCGGCGATGACGACGATCATCACGAGGACGATCGCGGTGGAGATCGAGGCCTCCAGCCCGCCCAGCACCTCGTAGATGAAGCTCGACTGGTCGAGCAGGTAGTCGACCTTGATGGTATCCGGCCACTCGGCGGTCGCGGCGTCGACGACGTTGCGGACGGCCTGGTTGTTCTCGATGATGTTCTCGCCGATCCGCTTCACCACGTCGATCGTGATGGCGGGGCGGCCGTTGACGCGGGTGTACTTGGTCGGGTCCTTGAAGGAGCGGCGGACCTCGGCGATGTCGCCGACGGTCACGACGTTGCCCGCCTCTTCCTTGATGACCATCGAGTAGACGTCCGCGGCGTCCTCGATCAGCCCGGGCACTTTCACGGAGAAGCGGCCCTGGCCCTTGTCGAGGAAGCCCGCGGGGACGAGCTGGTTGTTGGCCGAAAGCGTCTGCAGGAGCTCGACCGGGTCGATCCGGTAGCTCTCCATCGCGGTCTGGTTGAGGATGACCTCGAGCTGCTCCTCCCGCTCGCCGACGAGATCGGCGGAGAGGACGGTGGGGAGCGCCTCGATCTCGTCTTTCAACGCGCGGGCGTGCTTGAACAGCGAGCGTTCCGGCACGTCGCCCGACAGCGCGACGATGATCGTCGGCACCAGCGAGAAGTTGGTCTCGGTGATCGTCGGCTCGTCGGCGTCGGCGGGAAGGTCGGCCTGCGCGCGGTCCACCTTGTCGCGCACGTCGGCGAGCGCGTCGTCCTTGTCGAAGTCGGCGTTGAACTCGAGGACGATGCCGGCGTGGCCCTCGGAGGCCGTCGCGGTGATCTCCTTCAGGCCCTCGAGGCCGCGAAGCTGCCGCTCCATCGGCTTAACCAGCAGCGTCTCGGCGTCTTCCGGCGAAATGCCCTGCTGCGTCACCGACACGTAGAAGATCGGAACGTCGATGTCCGGGTTCGCCTCCTTGGGGATCGTCATGTAGACGAAGCCGCCGGCGGCGAGGAGGAAGAGAAGCAGCGTCAGGATCGTGCGCGGACGCGACAGGATCCCGTCGAGCAGCGTGTTCATGCGCCGCCTCCGAGAGGTTGCTCGGCAAAGACCGGATCGACCTTCTGGCCCTCGACCACGTAGTCCTGCCCGACGGTGATGACGTTGACGCTGTCCGGCAGGCCGGTGACCCAGAAGCCTTCCTGGTCCTCACCGGCGATCTTCACCGGCTGGAAGGCGACGATGCCGTCGTCGTCCACCGTGCGCACGCCGAGCGCGCCGGCATCGGACAGGGTGAGGACGCCCGGCGACAGCCGGTGTGCATGGACCGGTGGCAGGGGAATCCGGGCTTCGGCGGTGACGCCGGCGCGCAGGACGCGGTCCGGGTTCGGAATGCGCACCTCGACCGTGAACGTGCGCGTCTCGTCGTTGGCGGTGCGGGAGACGAACGAGATCTCGCCGGTGACGTTCTCGCCGGTGACGAGGCTGACCGACGTCTCGGCGCCCGGCCTGATCTTGGAGATGTCGCGTTCCGTCACCTGTCCGGTCACGATGATGGGGTCGGAATCGACGACGGTGGCGCAGAGCTGGCCGACGCCGAGGACGCTGCCACGGTCGGTGAGGGGGTCTTCCACGACGCCCGCGAAGGGGGCGCGGATGTTGGCGCGCTCCTTCTCCTGCTCTGCGGCAGCGACGGATGCATCCGCCGCGTCGAGGGCGGCGCGGGTGGCGGCGACGCGGGTCTGCGATTCGAAGCCGCGGCCCTGAAGCTTGGTGGCGGCGTCAAAGTCGAGCCGTGCCTTTGCCGCCTCGGCCTGCGCCTTGGCGAGCTCGGATTCGCGCACGCCGGGGTCGAGCCGGCACAGGATGTCGCCCTGTGCCACGACCGAGCCACGCTCGACCGGGCGCTCCTCGACGCGGCCCGCCGTCTCGGCGGCGACTTCGACCACGGCGTCGGCGCGGGTGCGGCCGCGCATCGTCAGCGTCTGCAGGCGTTCCTCAGCTTCGAGCTTGAGGGCGCGCACCTGGAAGAGCGCGCCGTCGGCTTCCGACCGTTCGGCAGGAGGGCGCGTCGCGGCCTCCTCGGCGCTGCCGGAGACGACGAACGTCCCGGTCCACATCCAGGCGGCAATGCCGCCGGCAATGACGAGTGCGAGTATCAGTCGAGCAATCATGGCAGCCTCTATTCGGCGGCGTCGGCGAGCGGCGGCCGGCCGATGGCAATCAATTCGTCAGCGCGTTCGTCCAGAACCTTCAGCGACGTGCCCATGCAGGCACGGCCGTAGTCGATGACCCATTCGACGCAAGGATTGTCCGGGCACTCAGCCGCAATCCTGTCGAGATGGGCGATCTCCTCCATGAGGTGCCGCTTCCGCTCGGCGACAGCCTCGGCGAGGACAGAGGCAGGCAATTCGCGTGCGAACTTCGCGACCAGCAGGAAGCGGGAGCGGAACACGTCCGGTCCCGGCGGCTCCGAGAGGGCACGGATCAGGGCATTTCGGCCCTTGTCGGTGATGGAGTAGATCTTGCGGGCGGGGCGGCCGGACTGGCTTTCCTCGCGCACGGTCACGTAGTCCTCCGCCGCGAGGCGGGCGAGGGCGGGGTATATCGAGCCGTAGCTGGCGTCGATGAAGTAGCTGTCGTCCCCGTCGACGGACTCCTTCTTGATCTCGTACCCCGTCGCGTCCCCGCGATGGAGGATGGCGAGACAGAGCGTGCTCACGGGACTCAGCGTTTCACCAGGCATCCAACCTCACCCTCTATCGGGCCGATCTATTCCGGATCGATATATGTTGGACCGGCATATATCTATTGCCGGTTGAATTGCAAGCGGTGCCGAGGCCGCGCGACGAAATGGATAGGCGCACTCAGTGCGCCTGGCTTCCTTGAAAATCCGGCCTGCCGGGACTACCATCCAAGGATGAAGATCCACCTGACACATGAGGAACGAATGGCGCGAAGCGAGGCATCGGCACGGCTGAAGGACCCTGCGGACGACTGGACGAAGCCGGCGCCCGCGATACCCACACCGCCTGATGACGGGGAACACCTGATGATGCGCAAGGGCGTGCGTTGCGCCGGCGCCCACCTCATCGTCGACCTCTACGGCGGCACCCGCCTCGACGATCTGCCGCACATCGAGGAGACGCTGAAGCGCTGCGTCGAGGTCTCCGGCGCGACGCTGCTTCACGTCCACCTCCACCATTTCGACGACAACTCCGGTATTTCCGGCGTCGCGGTGCTCGCCGAGAGCCACATCTCGATCCACTCGTGGCCCGAGCACGCCTACGCCGCGCTCGACATCTTCATGTGCGGCGACACGACGCCCGAGGCGTGCGTCGCCGTCCTGCGCGAGGCCTTCCAGCCCGACCGCATCGCCGTGCAGGAATTTTTGCGCGGCGAGGAGCTCTAGGCGGCCGTCAGACCGGCCGCAGCAGCGCGTGCTTCTTGCGGCCCATCGACAGCTTCACGACGCCGTCGCGGACGTCGGCGTGACCGATCGCAAGCGTCGGGTCATCCACCTTGTCGTCGTTGAGACGGACGGCGCCGCCCTGGACGCTGCGCCGCGCCTCGCTGTTGGACGCGGCAAGCCCAGCCGTCACCAGCGCGTTGAGAATGCCGAGCCCCTCGCCGAGTGCCGCCTGCGGCACGTCTACGGTGGGGAGTCCCGCATCCGTCGCACCGGCGACGAAGGTCGCCTCTGCGGTCGCGGCCGCCGCCTCCGCAGCCTCGCGGCCGTGGATGAAGGTCGTCGCTTCGGTGGCGAGCGTCTTCTTCGCCTCGTTGATCTCGGCGCCCTCAAGCGCTGCCAGCCGCTCGATCTCGCCCATCGGCAGCGTGGTGAAGAGCTTGAGGAAGCGCGCGACGTCGGCATCGGCTGTGTTGCGCCAGAACTGCCAGTAGTCGTAGGCGCTCGTCCGGTCGGCGTTCAGCCACACCGCGCCGTCGGCGGTCTTGCCCATCTTGGCGCCGCTCGCCAGCGTGATCAGCGGCGAGGTGAGCGCGAAGAGCTCGGCGCCCGTCATCCGGCGGCCGAGGTCGATCCCGGAGACGATGTTGCCCCACTGGTCCGACCCGCCCATCTGGAGCCGGCAGCCGTAGCGCGGTTGATCTCGACGTAAGTCGTACGCCTGGAGCACCATGTAGTTGAACTCAAGGAACGTCAGCGGCTGCTCGCGTTCGAGCCGCATCCGCACCGAATCCATCGTCAGCATCCGGTTGACCGAGAAGTGCCGGCCGACGTCGCGCAGGAACGGCACGTATTCCAGCGTGTCGAGCCAGTCGGCGTTGTCGATCTGGATGGCGTCCGTCGGCCCGTCGCCGAAGGTGAGGAACTTCTCGAACACCTTGAAGATGCCGGCCTTGTTCGCCTCGATCGCGGCGGCGTCGAGAAGCTGGCGGGAGGTGTCGCGGCCCGAAGGATCGCCGATGCGTGTCGTGCCGCCGCCCATCAGGACGAGCGGACGGTGCCCGGTCTTCTGGAACCAGTGCAGCATCATGATCTGGACGAGGCTGCCGACGTGCAGGCTGTTGGCCGTGCAGTCGAAGCCGATATAGGCTGTCAGCGGCCCTTCTGCGCAGGCGGCGTCGAGCCCTTCGGGGTCACTCATCTGGTGGATGAAGCCGCGGGCGGTGAGGGTGTCGATGAATTCGGAGCGGGCCATGGATCTTCCGTTTGCACCTCGCGATGAGAATCGCAAGCGCTTCTCGTTGTCTCTGCCATGCGCGGCGGTCGGTGTCATTTCCGGCACGTCGATGGACGCGGTCGACGTGGCGCTGCTGACCACCGACGGCGACAGCCACATCGTGCGCGGCCCCGGCATGGCGCGCCCCTACACCCCCGCCGAACGCGCCACTGTGGCCGCCGCCTTCGCCGACGCGATGGCCGCCCCCACCGCGGCCCACCGCACCCCGCGCATCGAGGCTGCGGAGCGGGTGGTGACCGAGGCGCACGGCGACGCCATTGCCGCATTTCTCGCCGCGGAGGGGCTGAAGCCGGACCTCATCGGCTGGCACGGGCAGACCATCGCCCACGCCCCCGAACGCGGCATGACCTTCCAGATCGGCGACGCTGATGCGCTCGCCGCCCGCTTCGGCGTGCCGGTAGTGAGCGCCATGCGCCAGGCCGACGTCGCGGCAGGCGGGCAGGGCGCGCCGCTGGTGCCGGCCTACCACCGGGCGCTCGCCGCCAACGCCGGCCTCGCCGGCCCGGTCTTGGTCATCAACCTCGGCGGCGTCGCCAACGTCACCTACATCGACGGCGATACGCTGATCGCGTTCGACACCGGCCCCGCGAGCGCAATGATCGACGACGCCATGGCGACCGTCGGCAAGGCCTACGACGACGGTGGTGCCTTTGCCGCCACCGGCACGGTCGACGCCGCAGCCCTCGCCACGCTGATGGACAATCCCTATTTCGCGCTGATCCCGCCCAAGTCGCTGGACCGGGATGCCTTCTCGCCGGCCGCGGTCGCCGGCCTCGCCTTCGAGGACAGGATCGCGACCCTGACCCGCTTCACCGCCGAGGCGCTTGCCGCAGGCGTGCGCCAGCTTCCCGCGCGCCCACAGACGGTGATCGCCGCAGGCGGTGGGACCCAGAACCGCACGATGATCCGCTTCATCGAGGAAGCGCTCGGCGTCCCGGTCCAGAATGCGGATGCTGCGGGTTTCTCTGCCGAGTTCATGGAGGCGGAAGCGTTTGCGTATCTGGCCGTGAGAAGCCTGCGAGGCCTTCCGTTGACGTTCCCCGGTACTACGGGCGTCAAATCCCCGCAGACCGGCGGCATCACCAGCTTCCCGCCAGAATAAAGGCCGGGCAAAAGCCCCCCTATTATTCCGGTGGAAGACCCGCCGGAGGCGTGTCTTCCCGCTTAGCGACATTCCGGCGGAGCCGACACCCTCAGAACCCCGCGGAGCGGGGCTCTGGTCAAGGCCACCAAAGTCCGCTGTTGCGGACTTTGGCAACCAAGGATGCTGAACTGCGCAACAGCGAAGTTCAGTGAGCGCAGCGTGCCTTGAGGCGAGCCCCGATCCGCGGGACACTAAGCCCCGAGGGAGCGACAGGCACGGCCCCGTCGGCGCCGACAACCAGCAATCAGGCGGCGGATTCTTCCTTGCCGAGCCGGCGGTCGAGGTAGCTCGAGCAGATCTTCAGGAGGTCGTCGACCTGCCCGTCGAAGAAGTGGTTGGCGCCCGGCATGATCGTGTGGTCGATGACGATGCCCTTCTGCGCCTTCAGCTTGTCGACGAGGGTCTGCGTGTCCTTGGGGATCGCCACGCGGTCGCGGTCGCCGTGGACGATGAGGCCGGACGAGGGGCAGGGCGCCAGGAACGAGAAGTCGTGGAGGTTCGCGGGCGGGGCGATCGACATGAAGCCCTCGACCTCGGGCCGGCGCATCAGGAGCTGCATCCCGATCCACGCGCCGAACGAGAAGCCGGCGATCCAGCAGCCGCGCGCGTCCGGGTGGACCGACTGCATCCAGTCGAGCGCGGAGGCCGCGTCCGCCAGCTCGCCGGCGCCATGGTCGAACTCGCCCTGGCTCCGGCCGACGCCGCGGAAGTTGAAGCGCAGGACCGTGAAGTTGCGCTCCTTGAACATGTAGAACAGATTGTAGATAATCTGGTGGTTCATGTTCCCGCCGAAGTGCGGGTGCGGGTGGAGAACGATCGCGAGAGGCGCGCGCCGGTCGGAAGACGGCTGCAAGCGGCCCTCCAGGCGACCGGCTGGCCCGGTGAAGATGACTTCAGGCATGTGCGACCCATTGCTCTCATGAGCGGTTCGGGCAACACCATCGCTGGGCGCCGGAAAGCTCCGCTCAGATCCTATCGATTCTGAAACCGCGTCCGTACGGCTCTGCCGCGACTTGGCCGGACACGGCGTGAGGCGGGGTTATCCATCATGTCAAAGCCGACAATCAAGCATTTCGAACATAGGGCGAGAATGAATTGACGCGGGCGACCATCGACCGGCTCTATCTGGACTGGAATGCGACCGCCCCGCTCGGCGCGGCGGCACAGGCGGCTGCGGTGGCGGCGATGGCGGCCGGCGGCAACGCCTCCTCGATCCATGCGGAAGGGCGGGCGGCCCGGGCCCTCGTGGAGACCGCGCGCCGCGCACTGGGGGCGCGGTTCGGCGTCTCCGCGGAGGCCGTCACCTTCACCAGCGGCGGGACCGAGGCAAATGCCATGGCGCTGTCGCCCGGGACCATGCGGGCGGGCGGCGCCCCGGCGGAGCGGCTGGTGATCTCCGCGGTGGAGCATCCCGCGGTTCTCGCGGGCGGCCGCTTCGCGCCAGGTGCCGTCACCATCGTCCCCGTCGATGCCGACGGGGTGATCGACCTTGCGGCGCTGGAAGAGGCGCTCGCCGGTCCGCCCGCAATGGTCTCGGTGATGGCGGCCAACAACGAGACCGGCGTCCTCCAGCCGCTCCCGGAGATCGCAGCGATCGCCCGCGCGGCGGGCGCCACCTTCCACACCGACGCGGTGCAGGCATTCGGCCGCATCGCGGACGAGGCCATAGTCGGCGACCTCGTCACCGTCTCAGGCCACAAGATCGGGGCACCGGCGGGGGTGGGGGCGCTGATCCGCCGCGGCCGCGCCAGCGTTCCTGCGATGATCGTGGGCGGCGGGCAGGAGCGCGGCGCACGGGGCGGCACGGAGAACGTCGCCGCCATCGCAGGTTTTGGCGCGGCCCTCGGAAGCCCGGCCGCCGACCCTCTGGCGTGGAACGAAACCCGTCTTGCCCGCGACCAATTCGAAGCCGCCCTTGCCGAAACGTTCCCGAATGCCAACATCTTCGGCAGGGGAGCGCCTCGTCTGCCCAATACGAGTTTGTTCTCGCCAGGCGCCATTCCGGCCGAAATCAGCCTCATCGGGCTCGATATGGCTGGGGTGGCGGTGTCTTCGGGCTCGGCGTGTTCGTCGGGCAGCGTGAAGCCGAGCCATGTTCTGGCGGCGATGGGTGTCCCGGAGGATGTGTCGCGCACCGCACTCAGGATCAGCGCGGGTCCTGTGGGGGCGGAGGCGGCGTTCCGGCGTTTTTTGGTGGCATTGCGGGACGTGGTTGTGCCAATGGAACAACGCTCTATAGCTAGAAGAGGTCCAACCTACGGGCTTTGAACCCGTTTGGAGGGAGAAAGAATGCCAGCAGTTCAGGAGACGATCGACCGCGTCGCCGCGATCGACGTCGACAAGTACAAGTACGGTTTCGTTACCGATATCGAGTCCGACAAGGCCCCCAAGGGCCTCTCGCCGGAGGTGATCGCGTTCATCTCCGCCAAGAAGGGCGAGCCGGAGTGGATGCTCGAATGGCGGCTCGAGGCCTATAAACGCTGGCTCACGATGGACGAGCCGCAGTGGTCGACCGTCCACTATCCCAAGATCCAGTACAACGACCTCTACTACTACTCCGCCCCCAAGCTCAGCGAGGGGCCGAAGTCGCTCGACGAGGTGGACCCGGAACTCCTGCGGACCTACGAAAAGCTGGGTATCCCGCTGAAGGAGCAGGAGATTCTGGCCGGCGTCCGCAAGCAGGGCGAACCGTCCGACCTCGACGCCGACGACGACGGCAACCAGAACGGCTACGGCCGGGTCGCGGTCGACGCCGTGTTCGATTCGGTCTCGGTGGTGACGACGTTCAAGAAGGAACTTGCCAAGGCCGGCGTGATCTTCTGCTCGATCTCCGAGGCGATCCGCGAGCACCCGGAGCTGGTGAAGAAGTATCTCGGCTCCGTCGTCCCGGTGTCGGACAACTATTTCGCGACGCTCAACTGCGCGGTGTTCACCGACGGCTCGTTCGTCTACGTGCCGCCCGGCGTGCGCTGCCCGATGGAGCTGTCGACCTACTTCCGGATCAACGAGCAGAACACCGGCCAGTTCGAGCGCACGCTCATCATCGCCGACAAGGGCTCGTACGTTTCCTACCTCGAAGGCTGCACCGCGCCGCAGCGCGACGAGAACCAGCTGCACGCGGCTGTGGTGGAGCTGATCGCGCTCGACGATGCCGAGATCAAATATTCCACCGTGCAGAACTGGTACCCCGGCGATGCCGAGGGCAAGGGCGGGATCTACAACTTCGTCACCAAGCGCGGCGACTGCCGTGGCGACCGTGCGAAGATCTCGTGGACGCAGGTCGAGACCGGCTCGGCGATCACGTGGAAGTACCCGTCGTGCATCCTGCGCGGCAAGGAAAGCCGCGGCGAGTTCTACTCGATCGCCATCTCCAATGGCCGCCAGCAGATCGATTTCGGGCACAAAGATGATCCATCTGGGCGAAGGCTCGTCGAGCCGGATCATCTCCAAGGGCATCTCGGCCGGCAAGTCGGTGAACACCTATCGCGGCCTCGTCCAGGCGAACCGCAAGGCGAAGAACGCACGCAACTACACCCAGTGCGACTCGCTGCTGATCGGTGACACCTGCGCCGCGATCACGATCCCCTACGTGGAATCGAAGACCGGCACCGCGCAGTTCGAGCACGAGGCGACCACGTCGAAGATCTCCGACGACCAGCTCTTCTACTGCCGCTCCCGCGGGATCGGCGAGGAAGAGGCCGTCGCGCTGATCGTCAACGGCTTCGTCCGCGACGTGATCCAGCAGCTCCCGATGGAGTTCGCCGTGGAAGCGCAGAAGCTGATCGGCGTCAGCCTCGAAGGCTCGGTCGGCTAGGACCGACCCTCCCGGCTGCGGCCGCTTTCGACAGGACGAGGCGCGGCATTCGCTGCGCCCTAAAACATTGGCGCGGCTCCGGCCGCTGACTTGGATACGACAATGCTTGCAATCGAGAACCTTCACGCCAGCGTCGAGGACGGCGAGACCACCCGCGAGATCCTGAAGGGTCTCGACCTGGAGATCTGGCCGGGCGAAGTCCACGCCATCATGGGGCCGAACGGGGCGGGCAAGTCCACGCTCGGCAACATCATCGCCGGCAAGGACGGCTACGACGTCACCGAAGGGTCGGTGAAGTTCCTCGACGGGGACCTCCTCGACATGGACCCCGAGGAGCGTGCCGCCGCGGGCATCTTCCTCGCCTTCCAGTACCCGGTCGAAGTTCCCGGCGTCGCGACGATGACGTTCCTGAAGACCGCGATGAACGCCCAGCGCAAGTCGCGCGGCGAGGCTGCGATGACGACGCCCGAGTTCATGAAGGTGGTGAAGTCCGCCGCCGAAAAGCTCGGCGTGAAGCAGGAGATGCTGCGCCGGCCGATCAATGTCGGCTTCTCGGGCGGGGAGAAGAAGCGCAACGAGATCATGCAGATGGCGCTGCTCCAGCCCAAGCTCGCCGTGCTCGACGAGACCGATTCCGGGCCTCGACATCGACGCGCTTCGCATCGTGGCGGACGGCGTCAACGCGCTGCGCAGCCCGGAGCGCTCGTTCCTCATCATCACCCACTACCAGCGCCTGCTCGACTATATCGAGCCCGACCACGTGCACGTTCTGGCGCACGGCAAGATCGTCCGTTCCGGCGGGCCTGAGCTTGCCAAAGAGCTGGAGTCCACGGGCTACGCCGAGTTCATGGAGGCCGCGTGATGGCGACCCCTGTTCCCGTCCAGCCCACCGCTGCGGAGCGCACCCTCACGGACCTGTTCGAGACGCGCGCTGACGGCTTCACCGAAGCGCCGCTCGACGCAACGCGCCGCGTCGCGTTCGCGCGCTTTGCCGAGACCGGCCTGCCGCACCGCCGCGTCGAGGCCTACCGCTACACCGACCTCAAGGCACGGCTGCGCACCCTGCCGCCCGCCGCCGGCGTGCTGTCGGATGCCGACATCGCGGCAGCGCTCGCAGCCAACCCGCCGCTGACGGCAGGTGCCGCGCGCATCGTCCTCGCCAACGGCCGCTTCGTGCCGGAGCATTCGTCCGCGCCCGGCGGCGTCGCGCTCACCTCCATCCTCGACCCGGACGAGAGCAGCGCCGAGCATCGGCGCGCTGGTCGCCGCGCACGACGACGCGCTGACGCTCGCCAACATCAGCCTCTTCGAAGGCGGCGCGGTCCTGCGGATCGATGGCATCGCCGGTGCCCCGATCGAGATCGTGCATGTCATGTCCGCCGGCACGCTGACCATGGGCCGCCTCGCGGTGTTCCTGGCCGATGGCGCGCAGGCGCGCGTCGTCGAGCGCTTCATCGGCGGCGAGGACGGGGTGGGCAACCACCTCGCCGAGATCACGCTGGGCGCTGGCGCCTCGCTGGAGTGGACGCGCATCGTGGAAGGCGCCAGCGATGCCACCACGCTGTTCTCCACCCACCACCTGCGCCTCGCCGAGCACACGAAGCTCGACCACACGACGCTCTCCACCGGCAAGGGCCTCAACCGCAACCAGATCTTCGCCCACGTCCACGGCGACGATGCGGACACCAACTTCCGCACCGCCACCGTCGCGGTCGGCAAGCGCCACGCCGACAACACGCTGGTGATGCGCCACAACTCGCTCGACAGCCGCTCCACGGAAGTCTTCCGTTCGGCCGTCGGCATGGGCGGGACGGCGATCATCCAGGGCCGCATCATCGTCGACCCCGGCGCGCAGAAGACCGACGCGAAGATGATGTCGAACGCGCTCTACCTCGACGATGACGGCGAGGTGGTGAACAAGCCCGAGCTCGAGATCTTCGCCGACGACGTCCAGTGCGGCCACGGCGCCACCTCCGGCGACCTCGACGAGGAGCCGGTGTTCTATCTGCGCGCCCGCGGCATCCCGCTCGCCGAGGCGCGGCGGATGCTGGTCGAGGCGTTCCTGGTCGAGGCGCTCGACACCGTCAGCGACGAGACGCTTGCCGAGACGCTGGCCGACACGCTCCGCGCCGCGCTCGGCGAAGCGCTCGGCATGCCCGAAGCGGAGGCGGCCTGATGGATGCCGCCGCGCGCGTGTTCGACGTCGAGAAGGTCCGCGCCGATTTCCCGATCTTCAACCAGGAGATCCACGGCAAGCCGCTGACCTACCTCGACAGCGCGGCTTCCGCGCAGAAGCCGCAGGCCGTGCTCGACCGGATCATGCAGGCGTACGCGCACGACTATTCCAACGTCCACCGCGGCCTCCACACGCTCGCCAACCGCTCCACCGAGGCCTACGAGGGCGCGCGCGAGATCGTCCGTGCGCACCTCAACGCCCCGTCCGCGGAGGAGGTGATCTTCACCCGCTCCTCCACCGAGGCGATCAACCTCGTGGCGCAGGCCTACCTGCGCCCGCTGATCCAGCCCGGCGACGAGATCGTGCTCTCGGTCATGGAGCACCACTCCAACATCGTCCCCTGGCACCAGCTGCGCGAGGAGAAGGGCGCCGTCCTGAAGTGGGTCGAGCTGAGCGAGGACGGCTCGCTCGACATGGCCTCCCTCGAGGCGGCGCTGTCCGACCGCACCAAGCTCGTCGCCATCGTCCACATGTCCAACGTCCTGGGCACCGTGAACCCCGTCGCCGACATCGCGCGCCTTGCGCACGACAGGGGCGCCGTGGTGCTGGTCGACGGCTCGCAGTCCGCCGCGCACGGCCCCGTCGACGTCCAGGCGCTGGATTGCGACTTCTTCGCCTGCACCGGCCACAAGATCTACGGCCCCACCGGCATCGGCGCCCTCTACGGCCGCCGTTCGCTGCTGGAAGCCATGCCGCCCTTCATGGGTGGCGGCGAGATGATCGGCTCGGTCGGCCGCGACAGGATCACCTACGCCGGCCTTCCCAACCGCTTCGAGCCCGGCACGCCGCCGATCGTCCAGGCGATCGGCCTTGGGGCGGCCATCGAGTACGCCAACGGCATCGGCTGGGACGCGATCCACGCCCACGAGATGGACCTGCGCGACTATGCCCGCGAGCGCCTGCGCGGCATCAACGCGCTGACGCTCTACGGCGATGCGCCGGGCAAGGGCGCGGTATTCGCGTTCAACCTCCAGGGCGCGCATCCGCACGACGTCGCGACCATCCTCGACCGCGAGGGCGTCGCGGTGCGGGCGGGCACGCACTGCGCCGAACCGCTTGATGGAATGGTTCGGCGTGAATGCGTCCTGCCGGGCTTCGTTCGCCATGTACAATACGAGGGATGACGTGGACCGCCTTGCGGCGGCCATCGAAAAATCCCATAGATTCTTTGCGTAAGGAGAGCGTCATGGATGCCGTCGCCGAGAACGCAAAGCTCGACACTGCCGCCGAAGCCGGGGAATCCAATATCCCGGCCGAGGAACTGGACCGGATCACCAACGATATCGTCGCTGCACTGAAGACCGTGTACGACCCGGAAATTCCGGTCGATATCTACGAGCTCGGGCTCATCTACCGCGTCGACATCGAGGACGACCGCTCGATCAAGGTCGATATGACGCTGACCGCGCCAGGCTGCCCGGTCGCCGGCGAGATGCCGGGCTGGGTGGAGAATGCCATCGGTACCGTCGAGGGTGTCGGCGGGGTCGAGGTCAACATGGTGTTCGATCCCCCGTGGGATCCCTCACGCATGTCGGACGAGGCCCGCGTCGCGCTCGACATGTTCTAGGAGACTGCCATGAACCGCCCCGCCGTGATGACGCTCAGCGATGAAGCCGTGAACCGGGTGCGCGAGATCATGTCCGCGCAGGAGCCGCCGCTCGCCGGCCTGAAGGTCGGCATCAAGAAGGGCGGCTGCGCGGGGATGGAGTACACCATGGCCGCCGTCGCCGAGGCCGACCCGAAGGACGAGATCGTCGAGCGGGACGGAGCACGCGTGTTCGTCGACAAGATGGCGACGCTCTACCTTCTCGGCTCGCGGATGGACTACGAGGTGACGAAGTTCCGCGCAGGCTTCGTGTTCCAGAACCCCAACCAGGTCTCCGCCTGCGGCTGCGGCGAGTTGGTTGAGCTGAAGGCCGCCGGCTAGGCTGCTCTTTCGGCGAGGGCGGCGCGCCTCAGCGCCGCTGCCCGGCCGCCGCCTGCCGCATCTTCGGATCGCACTCGGCAATCACCGCCGACTGGCCTTCCTTCTCCGCCACCGAGAGACAACGCTCCGCAAGGCAGAGCGCCGCCACCGGGTCGTCGTCCCGGTGGATGGCAGCGACACCCGCCGCGAAGATCAGCGGCGACGACAC
The DNA here is from genome assembly GCA_963704595.1 of uncultured Alphaproteobacteria bacterium. Classification (GTDB taxonomy): domain Bacteria; phylum Pseudomonadota; class Alphaproteobacteria; order Rhizobiales; family Amorphaceae; genus Acuticoccus. Next base: position 2,765,375 of record OY969922.1, on the reverse strand, counting down.
CGCATCAGACACCCGCGAATCGATGGCCTTCTGGATCGCTTCTGCGATCTTCGTCGCCTGACGGACCGACTTGTCGGCCATCAGCATCCCGTTGCTGGTGTCGGTGAGCGTGTAGAGGATACCGAGGTCGCGCAGCGCTTCGGCGAGGGCTCGGCTGGTCCGGCCGAGGAGGTTCTCGGCCGAGGGTGCGTTGGCGCCGGGTACGCGGGCGAGGCGGACCGATGAGATCACCAGCGTGTGCGGTACGCGCTTGAAGGCCGAACCCATCCACACACGGCGAATGTCGCGCAGGAGCAGGAGCCGTTCGCAGGGCGCGGACGGATGACGCGCCGCTGCGGTCGGGGCGGCGGGCTGGATGCCGCGGTCGGGACGGATCGGTTGCCACGCCTGGGGGGCGCCGGTCGCTTCGTTGGCGGGTGCGGCTTCGTCCGGGTGCTCGAAGGGGAGGGAGAGGATCGAGCGGGGCGTTGCGTGTGCGGTGCGCAGGCCCTGCCGCGCGGGCCGTTCGAGCCGGTGCTGGGCGGGTGCCGCGATGCTGGCGGCGCTTGCCGCCGGTGATCGCCCGAAGGGGCGTTGCGGCCATTTCCTCGTTCAGCGCCTCAGCGAACGATGCCTCGGTGCTGAGGTCGCGGCCGCCTGCGGGGATCGGGAGGGTCTGTGCCATGGTCTCTGCCTCGTGCGTCCGGTTGGGGCGCTCGGGGCCCGCACGACGGTGCGAACCCACGGCAGATATGGTTGACCAGCAAGGTTAATGTGCCGTTAACATCCACAGGACGCGCGGGGTTTGGCCGTCTTCAGTCGGCCGAATCCTCTGCCGTGTCGCGGCGCACGTTGAGCGGGCGCAGGAGGAAGGCCGGCACGTAAGGGGTCTGCTCGAACGGGACGCGGCTGTCGCCGCCATCGTCCTGCCGGCGATTGTTGCCGCCGCCACGGCGCTGCTGGTGGCGGTTCTGGTCGCCGCGCGGTGCCGACTCGGTGACGGGCGCCGGGCGGACCATCTCGCGCGCGGGTTCCTGCGGCAGGTCCTCGCGGGCCCGGGTTTCGGACGGCTGCTCGGCTTCGGGCTCCGCGACGCGCTGCTCCTCGGCGGCCTGCGCGTTGGCACGCGCTTCGGACCGGCGGCGGGAGCTGGACCGCTTGCGTTCACGCGGTGCCTCGGCGGGTGCGGCTTCCTGCGGCGCTTCCACGGGTGCGGCCTCGACCACCTCGGGGGCCTCGGCCTCGGCAGCAGGTGCCGCCTCGTCCGTGCCGCGCTTGCGCGAGCGGGTCCGCGGCGGGCGCTTGCCGCGTTCGGAGCGGGGTGCCTCTTCGGCGGCCGCGGCCGGCGCGACGGCCTTGCCGGTCTGTTCCGGCTCGTCCATCCACGGCACCTTCACGTTCAGCATCTCTTCGATGCCGGCGATCAGCTTTGCGTCCTCGCGCGGGGCTGCGATGGTGAACGCCTTGCCCGAGCGGCCGGCACGGCCGGTACGGCCGATGCGGTGGACGTAGTCTTCCGAGTTGTGCGGCACGTCATAGTTGAAGACGTGGCTGACTTCCGGAATGTCGAGGCCGCGGGCCGCGACGTCGGACGCCACCAGCAGCGTGATCTGGTTCTTCTTGAAGCCGTCGAGCGTCGCCATGCGCGAGCGCTGGTCCATGTCGCCATGGAGGGCGCCGACGGAGAAGCCGTGCCGCTCCAGCGAGCGGAACAGGGTGCCGATGTCGCGCTTGCGGTTGCAGAAGATGATGCCGTTGGTGAGCTCGGTCTCGGCCTTCAGGAGGCGGCGGAGGGTCTCGCGCTTTTCGGACGCGGCGCTGCCGGACTTCACGAACGCCTGCTCGACGGTCTCGGCGGCGGAGGAGGTCTTCGACACTTCCACGCGCACCGGATTGTGCAGGAAGCGGTCGACCAGCGACTGGATCTCCTTCGGCATCGTCGCCGAGAAGAACAGGGTCTGGCGGGTGACCGGGAGCTGCTTGCAGATCTTCTCGATGTCCGGGATGAAGCCCATGTCGAGCATCCGGTCGGCTTCGTCGACGACGAGGATCTCGATCTGCTGGAGCAGCAGCTTGCCGCGCTCCATGTGGTCCATCAGGCGGCCGGGGGTGGCGATCACCACGTCGGCGCCACGGTCGATCTTGCGGTTCTGGTCACCGAACGAGACGCCGCCGATCAGCAGCGCCACGGTGAGCTTGTGGTTGGCGCCGTACTTCTCGAAGCTTTCCGCCACCTGTGCGGCGAGCTCGCGGGTCGGCTCCAGGATGAGGGTGCGCGGCATCCGCGCACGGGCGCGGCCGCGCTCCAGCAGCGACAGCATCGGCAGGACGAACGAGGCGGTCTTGCCCGTGCCGGTCTGTGCCAGACCGAGGACGTCGCGCTTCTCGAGGGCGTGCGGAATCGCCTCCGCCTGGATCGGCGTCGGCTTGCTATAGCCTGCGGCTTCTACGGCACTCAGCACCTTGGGGCTGAGGCCGAGGTCTTTGAACATCGGATCAGAAATGGTTTCAGTGTCTCGTGTTGTGGTGCACGCCGCGGTGTCGGACCGGGGCCGCGCACGGGCGCTGCGGTGCAGCATCTACAAAGCTTTAGCTAACCAATAAAATCGCGATGTCAATGCGCGTTTGGCTAATGCCGGGTCCGTCCTTTAAGCGTATCGGCTCCCGCTCCCCCAGTCGAAGCAAGCTGCGAACAGAATTATGAACTTCTCACGACGCGACCTCTATCCCAGTCAGCGCTCCACCAGTTTCGGCAGGGCGGCGGTGGCGACCTCCGAACCGCTGGCGACCGCCGCGGGGCTCGAGGTGCTTGCGAACGGCGGCAACGCGGTCGACGCGGCGGTCGCCACCGCGGCGACGCTGACGATCACCGAGCCGACCAGCAACGGCCTCGGCGCCGACACCTTCGCGCTGGTCTGGGACGGCAAGGCGGTCCACGGCCTCAATGCCTCCGGCCGCGCCCCCGCGGCATGGACGCTCGACCGCTTCGCCGGGATGGACGCGATGCCGAACCGCGGGTGGGACACCGTCACGATCCCCGGCGCAGTTTCCGCCTGGGTGGCGCTCTGCGAACGGTTCGGCTCGAAGTCGCTCGCCGATCTCCTGGCGCCCGCGGCCCGCTATGCCCGCGAGGGCTTTCCGGTCGCGCCGGTGACGGCGGGGAGCTGGGCCGACCAGGTGAGCCTCGTGCCGCACGAGAACGGCTTTGCCGAAAACTTCCTCCGCGATGGCAAGGCGCCGGCGCCGGGCGAGGTCTTCCGCCTTCCGGGCGCCGCCGATGCGCTCGACCTCATCGCCGAGAGCAACGGCTGGGCGTTCTACCGCGGCGCCATCGCCGAGGAGATCGTCGCGCAGTCGCAGGCCGGCGGCGGTGCGCATACCATGGAGGACTTCGCCGCCCACCGCGCCGAGTGGGTCGACCCGCTCGAGGTGGACGCCTACGGCCTCACGGTCCACCAGATCCCGCCCAACGGGCAGGGGATCGCGGTCCTCATCGCGCTCGGCATCATGGACCGGCTCGACCTTGGGGATGAGCCGGACAGCGTGCGCGCGCATCCACCTCCAGATCGAGGCGGTGAAGCTCGCGCTCGCCGACCTTCACGCCCATGTCGGCGATCCGGGCTCGATGCAGCTCACCCCGGCCGATCTTCTCGACCCCGCCTATCTCGATGCCCGCGCCAGGCTGGTCGACCCGGACAAGGTCGGGACGCCGGAGACGGGGAAGCCGCTGAAGGGCGGGACCGTGATCCTGACGACGGCCGACCCTTCGGGGATGATGGTCTCGCTGATCCAGTCGAACTACGACGGGTTCGGGTCGGGCTGCGTCACGCCGCGCTATCAGGTGAGCTTGCAGAACCGGGGGGCGGCGTTCTCTCTGGATGCCGCGAGCCCCAACTGCGTGGCACCGGGGAAGCGGCCGTTCCACACAATCATTCCGGGGTTTGCCACGAAGGACGGCGCGCCGTTCATGGCGTTCGGGGTGATGGGCGGGCCGATCCAGGCGCAGGGCCAGGCGCAGCTCGTGACCCGGATCGCAAGGTTCGGGCAGGGCGTGCAGACGGCGATCGATGCGCCGCGGTTCAGGGTTCTGGGCGGCCGCAAGGTCGCCATCGAGGAGCACATGCCCGCCGAGACGCTGGAGGGGCTGAAGGCGCTCGGGCACGAGGTTGTGGCGGATGCGCCGGGCGTTGCGTTCGGCTTCGGCGGGGCGCAGGCCATCGTGCGCCTCGGCGAGGTCTATGCGGCTGGCTCCGATCCGCGCAAGGACGGGATGGCGCTGGTCCGCTGACCGCCGCCGCATTCGGCCTCAGGCGAAGATGAGGCCGAAGTGGACGGTGCCGCCCGTCGGGATGTGCCGGGTGAAGGGGTCCGGGGTGATGCGGTACTTCGTGGCGCTCACCGCGTCGCATTTTGCACCATACACCCCGGTGATGCGTGCGGGGACAGAGATGTCGACGGCCCAGTTGTCGACGTCCGCGCCGGTGTCGGTGCCGCTCACCTCGACGCTGAGGTGATTGCAGCTTTCGAGGCGGATGAGATCGGCGCGGACGGCGATCCCCTTGGAGATGGTGGTGGCGAAATCGCAGGCTGTCATGGTCATTGCTCGGTCCCCCGTTCTTGTTGAGGAAGAGATACGCGGGGGCTGGCCTCGTTGCAGTGACGGCAGTCACAGATCCTTCGATGGGGCGAATTATCGGGAACTTTTGGGGGGACTGGTACGCCGGCGGGGGCTCGAACCCCGGACCGTTCGATTAAAAGTCGAATGCTCTACCAGCTGAGCTACCGGCGCGTCCGTCGGGGGATGGGTTAGCGGCTTCGTTCCGAAAGCTCAACCCGCCTTGGCCGCCTTTCCGCTCCCCTGTGGCCGGCGCGGGGAGAGTGTAGCCTTGCCCCGATGGGCGGGGATTATTCGAGCCACTTCGATTCCACGATGATCCGGTCGTCCGGCACGCCCTCGCGGCGGAGGTCGGCGATGACGGACTTCACCATCGGCGGGGGCCGCCGACGTGTAAGCGGTGGTCGAGACTGCCGAGGGTCTTCTTCAGGAAGGCGGCGTCGATCTCGGTCCTGGGGAGGGGGCTGCCGTCCTGTTCGGTGACGGTGAAGACGGTTTCGAGGCAGCGAGGCGCCCTTTCGCGGGGCGGGCTCAGTGTCTCTGCGGGCGGTGGCGGAGGGCCTTGGGGAGCGGGGCCTTGGTGAAGCGCGCGGGGTGGGCGTGGGCCGGGCCGCCGGGGAGGGTAGCCGTCAGCGAGAGCGCGGCGGCCTCGATTTCGCGCAGGGCTTCCAGCTGGCGGTTGGCCTGTTCGCGGTAGGCGCGGCGTTCCTTGGCCTCCGCTGCGGCGGCTGCGGCGCGCTCGGCGGCCAGCGCCTTGACGAGGGCGGCTTCGCGCGTGGCGCGGGCGGCGCGGTAGGCTTTGCGGGCCTCGGCGCGGGCGGCGAGGCGGGCGGCCTTTGCGGCGTTGCGGCGGCGGGCGCCCTCGGCCTTGGTGACGGGTTTTGCGGCGCGGCGGGCGCGGCGTCGTTTGTGGATCATGTGCCGTCCTTTCACGCTGGCATGGCTGATCGGCCCGCGCCGCATTCCGCGGGCAGGGTGGATGGGGGAGAAGGCGGGACGCTGTGGGCGCAACCGCTATATGTTTTGTGAGGTTGCCCCCACAGTGTCCCGCCTTCGGCGTGGACGGGGCGAGCGGTCTCCCGCACCGGTTTCCCGGCTGCCACCGGAGGGACCTCGGCTCGGGCGCCTTGTTGCCCGTCCTTGCTTTCGCCCCTCCGCCCGCTTCGGCGGATTGAACTGGGCGCGCCCCTCTCTCTCGACCGCCGTTCGGGTCACCCCTTGCGGCGGCAGCGGCCTCGACCCGGCCGGCTCCGTGACGCGGCGTCCGTTACGCGCCGTGCCACGAGGCAGCCGAAGCCCCTGGCTCTCGTGGCGGACGGTCCGGCGCACGCCTCCCCCTCGAGCCAGGTGGCGAGGGGAGGATCGCACGGGATTTGCAGCCGGGGATTAGTTGGCGCGGGCGGGCGGGTGGCGGGCGGGTGCCGTCAGACCACCTTGCGCAGCGATGCCTCGATGTCGCCGCCGCACCATTCCTCGCCGTAGGCGTCGAGGCTGCGGGCGGCGAGGTCCTGCTGCTCGGGGCGGGCGGCGATCCGGTCCGACAGGCCGGCGATGGCGGGGGCGGTCTCTTCCAGAAGCGGGCGCAGCGACGGGAGCTGGCGGGTCATCACGCCCCAGAGGGCGTGGGTGGCAAGGTCCGCGATGCCGGGCTCTTTGGTGCCGAGGATGTGGCCCTTGCCGGGCTCCAGGCCGTGGCGGCGGCCGAGGTCCTCGAAGATCGACATCCAGCGGGTGAGGCGGGGGCGGTATTCGGCCCAGGCGCTCTTCGTCCACGTCTGCGCGCCGTTGAAGCGGGTCATCTCGTAGAGGACGTCGTTGGCGTCGGCGACGACCTTGTGGGTGAGGGCGGCCTTCACGGCGTCCTTCGGGATGAGGCCGTGCTTGTGGCCGAGATAGGCGAGGATCGCCTCGGTCTGCGCGAGGGTGACGCCGGCGGCATGATCGGTGAGGAGGGGCGGGCCCATGTGGGGGACGAGCTGGTCCGCCGGGGCGCGGTCGTGCTGGTCGACGATGGCGTCCACGTCGGCCTCCTCCCAGCTTGCGCCGGCGTGGGCCAGCGTGATGCGGACGAACTCGCCGCGGAAGGGGAGCGGCCAGTAGTGGAGCGTGTAGTCGGTCATGGCGTTCGGGTCCGTTTGAGGGGTCCGTTCCCGAAGGTGGGGTTGTCTGGCGCACGCCGCCAGCTTGGGGTCAGGCGAGGGCGGCGAGGGTGCCGAGGGTGAGGACGCTCGACCAGATGATGACCTTGGCGATCGCGTCGGTCCTGACGCCGTAGAGGAGCGCGAGGCTGAAGGCCATGGCGCCCGCGGGCCCGGCCGACCCCAGGATATATTGCTGCGAGGCGCCGGGGGACGTGAGCTCGAGCCCCGCCCACACCGCCAGCGGGAAGACCGCGAGCTTGATGAGGGTGAAGGCGACCACCGTGCGGTCCGGCGTCAGCGGGGCCTGCGACAGGACCACGCCCAGCGAGAACATCGCGACGGGGGCGGCGGCGGCGCCGTTGAAGTCGACGAAGGTTTCCACCGGGGCGGGGAGCGTGACGCCGAGGAGGTTGAGCGTGAGGCCGGACGCCATCGCGATGAGGAGCGGCGTCTTCGCGATGCTGAGAAGCGTGCGTCTGAGGTTGGTGCGGGTTTTCGCGAAGACTTCCATGGCGATGATGAAGCTTGCGAAGACGAGCGTTGAATCCAGCGTGACGATCTCGGTGACGGGGAGGATGTTGCCCGGTCCGTAGAGGATGATCGACAGCGGCAGGACGTAGAGGACGGTGTTGGAGAAGATGCCGGCCATGGCGAGCAGCAGGGCTTCGGCGAGCGGGCGGTGGAAGACGTATCGCGCCAGCGCGAAGCCGAGGGCGAAGACGACGGCTTCGGCTGCGGCGTAGGTGGCGATGGGGGTCGCCTCGAAGTCTTCCAGCGGGGCGCGGACGATGAGGCCGAAGAGGAGGGTGGGCAGCATCAGCGTGAGCGCGAAGCGGTTGAGCGCGCGCGCCTGCTCGACGGTGGTGTGCCCCGAGCGGCCGAGCCCGTAGCCGATGGCGACGATGGCGAAGACCGGGAGGATGGGGTTGAGGAGGGTCTGGAGGATGGTCACGCCGCTGGTATGCGGCGGGATTTTTGTCTCGGCAAGCGATCTTCGCTGGTTTGATGGCGGTTCGGGAACGCCGCTAGATGTCGCGCATCATCTCGGCCAGGCGCCTTGGCATGTCCTGCCTCGGGTGGAGAAAATCGACGATGATGATCCCATCGGGACGATCGATGAACACCATCAGGTGCGTGCCGGCTCTTGTCAGGAACATGTCGTCGGGGAGCGCCGGATCGATTGCTGTGCGGGCCTTGCGGACGTGGGCCTCGCCGTTTGCGACGGCGTTGCACCGATCGATGATTTCCGCCTCGTAAGACCTCGCCTGGCGGTCACCGAACGTGTCGAGGGTCCATTCCGCGATCTCGACGAGGCGGGCGCTGGCCCGCTCCGTCAGACGCCACGGCTTAGGCACGCCGCCGGCGCGCTTCCTCGAATGCTGCGTGTACGGCGTCCTCGCCGGTGCCGGGAGTGAACTCGCCGCGGACGGCTTCGTCGTAGCCTGCCGCAAGGCGGCTGCGCAGCGCCGTGCTTCTGGCTTCGTCGTCTTCGAGGAGCCGCAGGGCGGCGCGGACGGCGTCGCTTACGTCTTGAAACTGGCCGCTGGCGATCAGCTGCGTGAGGAGCGCGTCCTGGTCATCCTCGACGAGGATTGTGTGTTTGCCCATCATTACCTCCCCGCTTTCCGTCTGCGAGTATGCGGCAAACAAGCTAGGAAATCGAATTGGTCGATCATGCAATCGTTTCAAATGTAGGCGGTCGGGGATCGTCTGTCGTTTGATGCAAACAGCGGCCAGGCCCCCCTATCCACCGAAACCAGCGTAGCCAAGATTTGAGGTTATATACATTCCAGACGCTTCAAATTATTATTATTAAACAAATCGCTCTCAAAATTGTGAGTTTTGGATGAATATACGGGGGCCAAGGCCAATTATATTCGGCGTTAGTTGTGTCGAGTGCTTCTATGGCCAGAGCGACGGTTCACTAAAGAAATGTTCGTCCGGCTCAGGATTTTTCACACAGAGCGGCGATCAATGGTATCTTTGCACGAATTGGCACGTCATCACCGGTAAAGACCCGTCCAATCCGGGGAGGTCGTTGCCTGGATACCCCCCAGTATCGCCAACTCACATCAGCTTTAGTTCATCACACAAGGACCTCAAGCAGCTTGAGGTGATCGACAGCATTCCTCTCTACGGAATAGATGAAAAGCCGCTGTGGTTCGAGTGCGAGGAGGGCTTTGAGGCGGTCGACCTAATTATGCTTCCAGTTGACATTCCGCCGCAGTGCGGAGTTCTCGATATCGAGAAGCTTAGTCTGTCTGATATTGATTATATAGAGCCAGGCAAGGATGTTGCGGTCATCGGATTTCCATACGCACTAGATTTTCATCCTGCGCCGCTATGGAAGAATGCAATGATTGCATCTGAGCCTAAGTTGAATTTTCGCAGCAGAAACGTTTTCTTAGTCGACACGCCAGGAAGAAGTGGTATGTCTGGTTCTTCCGTATTTTTCCTAGGGGAGGGGGTATACTATAGAGACAAAAAAGGTAATCCACTAACAAAGGCAAAGGACCAATCATTCATCAGTTTCATAACATCAAACAATCTGTCTCGCGATAGCTTGAATGATGTTACAATTTCTCTGAAGTTTGTCGGTGTTTACACCGGTAGTTACGGCGATAATGAAATGAATGAACTCCGGCTCGGTACAGTCATTCCTTGGTATTGGTTGGATCGATTGAAACAGGACATGAAGGCTGGACAGAACCGTTTCCCGCCATTTGAAGCATAAATTGTAAGATATCTTATACCAGCCGCGACTGCTCCACGGCCGCCGCAACAAACCCTGCAAACAGCGGATGCGGCTCGAACGGCCGCGATCTTCAGCTCCGGATGGAACTGCACCCCAATAAACCACGGGTGTCCATCCATCTCCACAGTCTCCGGCAGCACCCCGTCCGGTGAAGTGCCCGAGAATCGCATCCCCTTGGCCTCCAGGCCTCGCGGTAGAGCATGTTGACCTCGTAGCGGTGGCGGTGGCGCTCCTCGATGTGGGTGGTGCCGTAGACCTCGGCGATGCGGGTGCCGGGGGCGAGATCCGCCGGGTAGGCGCCGAGGCGCATCGTGCCGCCGAGGTTGCCGCCGGCCGCGCGGCGCTCCAGCGCGTTGCCGCGGAGCCATTCGGTGAGAAGGCCGACCACCGGCTCGGGGGTCTCGCCGAACTCGGTGGAGCTTGCGGCGGGGAGATCGGCAAGGTTCCGCGCCGCCTCGATCACCGCCATCTGCATCCCGAAGCAGATTCCGAAGTAGGGGACGCGGCGCTTTCGGGCGAAGCCTGCGGCCGCGATCTTGCCTTCCGAGCCGCGCTCGCCAAAACCGCCGGGGACGAGGATGCCGTGGACGTTTTCAAGGTGCGCGGCGGGGTTTTCGGTCTCGAACACCGAGGCTTCGATCCATTCGAGGTTGACGCGCACGTTGTTGGCGATGCCGCCGTGGGTGAGCGCCTCGATGAGGGATTTGTAGGCGTCCTTCAGCTCGGTGTACTTGCCGATGATGGCGATCGTCACCTCGCCCTCGGGGTTGGCGAGGCGGCGGGAGATCTCGTGCCAGCGGGTGAGGTCGGCGTCCGGCGCATCGGTGATGCCGAACGCGGCGAGGACTTCGGAATCGAAGCCCTCCCGGTGGTAGGCGACGGGGACGTCGTAGATGGTGCCGACGTCGAGCGCGGGGATGACGGAGGTCTCGCGCACCGAGCAGAAGAGGGCGAGCTTGCGCCGCTCGGAGACGGGGATCGGCCGGTCGCAGCGCACGAGCAGGATGTCGGGCTGGATGCCGATGGAGCGGAGCTCCTTGACCGAGTGCTGGGTGGGCTTGGTCTTGAGTTCGCCCGCCGCCGGGATCCAGGGCATCAGCGTGAGGTGGATGAAGAGGGTGTCGCCGCGGGGGAGGTCGACCGAGAGCTGGCGGATCGCCTCGAAGAAGGGCAGGCCCTCGATGTCGCCGACCGTGCCGCCGATCTCGACGAGGACGAAGTCGTACTCCTCGTTGCCGGTGAGGACGAACTGCTTGATGGCGTCGGTGACGTGGGGGATCACCTGGACGGTGCCGCCGAGATAGTCGCCCCGGCGCTCCTTGGTGAGGATGTCCTGGTAGATGCGGCCGGTGGTGATGTTGTCCTGCTTGTTGGCGGGACGGCCGGTGAAGCGCTCGTAGTGGCCAAGGTCGAGGTCGGCCTCGGCGCCGTCGTCGGTGACGAAGACCTCACCGTGCTGGTAGGGGCTCATCGTGCCGGGGTCGACGTTGAGGTAGGGGTCGAGCTTGCGAAGGCGGACCTTGTAGCCGCGCGCCTGGAGGAGGGCGCCCAGCGCCGCCGAGGCGAGGCCCTTGCCGAGCGAGGAGACGACGCCGCCTGTGATGAAAACGTAGCGCGGCATAGTTCCTCCGGAAATTCGCGTCCGGGCAAACGTCAAAGCACGGGCCGCGGCGGGCTTCAAGCACCGGCGGCCGATGCAGGGCCGTTATGCCCCGATAGTGTGGCTCGCTTCCGTGCGGCCTTGGGCAGGGTTCGGTGCCCGGGCGGACTCGACAGGCTGGGCGCGGTGGGTCCAGCGTCGGCGCGGACCTTGCGTGAGAAAGAGATCCTATGAGATTTGGCATCATCGGGGCGATGGCGGTGGCCGGCGTGCTTGTCATGGCGCAGCCGGTAGGGGCGCAGGCGCAGGACGACGGTCATCCGGCGGCCGACTACCAGCGCGCGGCCACGCTGTTTGCGAAGGGAGAGCGGGACGAGGCGGTCTGCCTGTTCTACCGCGGCCAGTATCGCTACCGGGTGCATCTGGCGGCACGGCCGGAGCTCGAAGCCAGCGGAGACGCCGCGCTCTTTGCCAGCCTCAACCAGACCGTCGGCCTGCCGATCAACGAATGGGCCGGGGGCGACCCGGAGGGATGGGCCGAGGAGATCGCGTGCGCGCTGGACTGGCCACGCACGCACGACGATCCGTCTCACGCCGAAAGCGGAGTTTCCCGCCGCGCACCAGAGGATCGAAGCGGGGCTCGCCGAGCTCCTCGAGACCGTCCGCAACTCGGCGGACGAAATCCGTGCCCAGCGCGCCGCCAACGGCCTCCCTAACCGGAACTGAGCGGCCCGGGCCGCACGCTTTGCGCGGCCGCCGCGTGCCGTGCTGGGGAGTATGTGGCCGTCGAGGGCAGTCCGGATGCACTTGTCTGGGCGGTCGTTGAACAGGACGCGCGCACGGATCGTCTGCCGCACTACAGCGCTGCAGAGGGACGCGCTCTCAAGGGCGGCGAATGAAGTTCGGGCGGGAGATGTGACGCGCCGAGGGTGCGCGGCTGACGAACATTCAGCGGTGCTCGCCGGGCGCGGACGGGACGCGGGTGCCGACTGTCGCGAACGTCCTGGCCAGCGCCCGGCGTCGAGTTCCGGGCAGGCGTGCGGCGGGTGCGACGCGGCGATCCGGTTGGGGGATCGCCGCGTCAGCGGGTTACTGGCCGGTGGGGACCTGCGGGGAGGCCGGGGTTGCCGGCGCGGACGGCGCTTCCGGCGTTGCGTTGTCGCCGGCGGGCGGGGTCGGCGTGCCGTCGGTCGGCTGCAGGGCATCGAGGATGCCGGAGCCGGATCCGCGGGTCTCGCCATCCCCGAGCGGGGTGCCGCTCTCGGTGCCGGTGAGGCCGTCGAGGATCGAGGGTGCGCCGGCCTGCTGGCGGGCGAGGACGCCGAGGCCGAGCGAGGTCACGAAGAATGCGATGGCGAGGAAGGTGGTCGTGCGCGTCAGGAGGTTGGCGCTGCCGCGGGCGGAGAACATCCCGCCGCCGGCTCCGCCGCCACCGCCGATTCCGAGCCCGCCGCCCTCGGAGCGCTGCAGGAGGATGACGGCGATCAAGGCGATCACGATCATCAGGTGGATGACGATGATGACGGTCTGCATGGGAAAGTCCTACTCGCGGCGTTGGCCGTATGTAGCGAAGAGATGGTGTCGATTGAAAGGGGCGCCAGCGTTACGGGACGCCTGACTGCGGCCCGCATATAGGAGAGATTGACGCCCGAGGATAGGGGCGAGGTACATCAGCGTGGCTTTTTTGCCCCTGAGGACGGATCACGGAGCGTCGTGCGCGGTCTGGCGGCGGATGCCGCTTTCCAATGTTGACTGCAATCGGTAGCGAACTTCAGGACGATTATCACAACGGTGATTTCCAGGGCGATGGTTGCCGCCGCAGACGCCTGTGTGCCGGGTTCCTGCGCAACAGAGGACCGGGTTGAAATGGTGTTCGAAGGTATTCTTGCGGCTGAGTGGTATACCCTGAACGGATTCCTGAAAGTGGGCTCGCCGAACGGGCAAGTCGTCGTCACATATTCGTTCTCGAACGCGAACGATCTGCTCGGTACCGAATACAGCGTTGCCGATCCTGCACTGGAGAATGCGGCTCGTCGGGCGGTGGAGGTGATGGCGCAGACTTGCGGTATTCGATTCGTCGAGGTCGAGCCGAGTGCCGACGAGATGCTCAGCATCGTTTACAACGATGATGTCGGCTATTCGTATACGTCCGGCCCGCGGGGGCGGGCGCATACCCACACCACTATCGCGATCGACCCCTCACTTGGCGAATATGCGCCGGGATCCGCCGGTCTTCAGGAACTCCTGCATGAACTTGGTCATGCCGTGGGTCTCAGGGATCCTTTCGGCATTTCACCGAAACTGGACAACACCGACCATACCCTGATGTCAATGTATTCGGTCGGGCCGATAAAGTCCGATTACCAGCGGTTGGACAAGGAGGCACTGACGTACCGCTACGGCGCCTCCTCAACGCTCGACGGTGTGGTGACGACGTGGTTCCCGCAGGACGACCTGCTCGAGATCGTCGGGACGCTGCGTGACGACACGCTGGCCGGGGTGAACGGCGACAACCGCATGTATGGCGGAGGAGGCAACGACCGCCTGGCGGGTCGCGACGGCAATGACACGCTCCATGGCGGCGCTGGTCTGGACTACCTCGACGGCTTCGACGGCGAAAACCTCCTCTTTGGCGGGGACGGTGGCGATACTCTGGTGGCCGGCAGTGGCGACGATACGATTTACGGCGAGTTCGGCAATGACGTCATTCTGTCCGGCAGTGGTTACGATCTGCTGCTCGGCGGCGATGGCGACGACTGGCTGAACGCAGGCGGCGGGTTCAACAAACTGTTCGGTGGCAACGGGGACGACACCCTTTACGGCGGACTGGACGACGATGAACTGCACGGCGATGCGGGTGACGACGCCATGTACGGCTACGGCGGGTGGGATCGCATGTATGGGGGCGCCGGCGACGACGGGATGATGGGTGACGACGGCGACGACCGCATGTTCGGCGAGGCCGGAGACGACGTGATGGACGGCGGAGGCGGCGACGATCAGCTGCAAGGCGGATCGGGCAGCAATACGTTGCGCGGCGGCAGCGGGTCGGACTCTCTCGTCGGAGGCTGGGGCGGTTCCAACGAGCTCCATGGCGACTCCGGAGACGACACCATGTGGGGCGGCAACGACGCTGACATCCTGTCCGGCGGATACGGCAACGATTCCATGTCCGGCGGCCGGGGCGGCGATTCGCTCCTGGGAGACGACGGCAACGACACGATCGTCGGCTTCGCCGGCGACAACACGCTGAAGGGCGGCGCCGGGCTTGATCTCGTCTACGGCAGTGACGGATCGGACCTGATGTTCGGAGGGGCCGGCAACGATACCCTCGGCGGGAACGCCGGTGACGATACGATGACCGGCGACGATGGCGGCGACGGCATGTGGGGTGGCAACGGCAACGACATCCTGAGGGGCTCGGCCGGCAACGACACCCTCTCGGGGAACGGCCATGACGACCGCATCGTGGGAGGCGACGGTGACGATCTGCTGTTCGGCGACGACTGGAGCGACACGGTCTTCGGTTCCGCCGGCAACGACACGCTTTCAGGCGGTACCGGCAACGATGTCCTCCATGGTGGCAGCGGCGACGACGTCCTCTCCGGCAACCTCGGCATCGACGTGCTGTCCGGCGCAGGCGGTCACGATACCCTGTACGGTGACCTGTGGGACGACACGCTCGACGGCGGAAACGGACGCGACGTGCTGATCGGCGGGCAGGGCGATGATCTGATCACCGGCGGGGCGGGCGCGGACGTGTTCGAGCTGGAGGCTATCGGCGGGCACGACACGATCACCGATTTCAGCCTTGCCGAGGGCGACCGGCTGATGATCCGGGGCCTTGGCGTCTCGGCGCAGGACGCGCTTGAGCAGCTTGCCGTTTCGGGGGCGGACATGGTGTTCCGCTGGGGTACCGTCGAGGCGACGCTCGTCGGCAATGCCGGGAGCGCGTTCGACGAGGACGTCTTTCTGGTCTGAAGCGGACGTGCGGCGGCTTTCCTGCGCAGGCCACGGGTCGGCTTTGCATCCCGCAAGGTTCGCGCAGTTTCGGTGAGGCTCAATAGGCGCGAGCGCTCGGGTGTGCGCGATGGTGGGACGGGCGGGGCGGTTCGGCCCGGGCGCAGGGTTCGGGTGGCGGCCCGGCTGACGGAGCGCGTGCGTTGCTGCGTGTTCAGGTCCGGTCCATTTAGGATGTGGATTTTCGGGGCAGCTGGCCGGCAGGCGCTTGGGATTGGATTGGACGTATGAGTTTCAGGGCGCTTCTTGCGGGCGACAACAACACGATGAACGGCTTCTACGCCAATGGTGCGCCGGTCGTCGTCTCCTATTCCTTCTCGAACTGGGCGGACCTTTCGGGCACCAACTACACCGTCGCCAACGCGACGCTGAAGACTGCGGCGCGGCAGGCGATGTCGGCGATGGAGGCGGTCTGCGGCGTCCGGTTCGTCGAGGTCGAGCCCGACGCCGAAGAGATGGTGAGCATCTTCTATAACGACGACCGGACCGGAACGTCGTGGGCGTCCTACCCCTACACTTCGGATTACTTCCAGAACACGTCCTGCGACATCGGGATGAACCGGTTCTACGACGACTATTCGCGCGGGTCCGGTGGCTTCCAGGTGATGCTGCACGAGCTTGGCCATGCGCTCGGCCTCAAGCACCCGTTCGACGGCAGCCCGAACCTGCCGCCGTCGCAGGACGACACCAATCACACGGTCATGTCCTACAACTGGGCGGGGCAGAACAAGAGCAACTACCAGACGCTGGACAGGCAGGCGCTCAGCTATCGCTACGGCGCGTCCTCCGAGATGGCGGGTGTCACCCTGCAGTGGTTCGCCTACTACAATGTTCTGGAGATCACGGGGACGTGGCGCAGCGAGACGCTGATCGCCGTCAACGACGCGACGCGGATCTATGGCCGCAGCGGTGACGACGCACTGGTTGGCCGCGAGAGCGATGACACGCTGGACGGCGGCAACGGCCACGACACGCTCCTCGGCTACGACGGCAACGACAAGCTCTACGGCGGCGAGCAGGGCGATACCCTCGATGGCGGCAATGGCGCGGACGTCCTGTACGGGCAGAACGGCTACGACCTCGGCATCGGCGGCGCGGGCAACGACCAGATCTTCGGCGGCTGGGGCCGCGACCGGCTGTTCGGCGACAGCGGCAACGACACGCTGGCTGGCGACGGCGACCACGACACGCTGAAC
The DNA here is from genome assembly GCA_963704595.1 of uncultured Alphaproteobacteria bacterium. Taxonomy (GTDB): domain Bacteria; phylum Pseudomonadota; class Alphaproteobacteria; order Rhizobiales; family Amorphaceae; genus Acuticoccus. The sequence goes on along the minus strand of OY969922.1, from coordinate 2,749,069 downwards.
GGCGGCGGCGGCTTCGACCTGATGTATGGCGGCGACGGCAACGACCTGATGGTCGGCGGCAACAACAACGACACGATGTTCGGCCAGAACGGCGCCGATTCCGTCAATGGCGATGCGGGCAACGACTCCATCCGGGGCGGCGACGGCGGCGACGTCCTCCTCGGCGGCGACGGCAACGACACGCTGCATGGCGAGAACCAGGCCGACACGGTCGACGGCGGTGCGGGCAACGACCTCATCAGCGGCGCCGACTGGAACGACGTGCTGTTCGGCGGCAGGGGCAGCGACACGCTGTCCGGCGGCACGGGGAACGACACTCTTGCCGGCGACAGCGGCAACGACATCCTGTGGGGCAATGTCGGCGTCGACAAGCTCTACGGTGGCAATGGCAACGATACGCTGGTGGGCGAGGCGTGGGACGACACGCTGAACGGCGGCTGGGGCGATGACTATCTCTACGGCGGGCAGGGCAACGATGTCCTGATCGGAGGCGAGGATGCGGACGTCTTCGTCATCGAGCGGGGCGGCGGCAGCGACCGGATCACCGACTTCAGCGTGTACGACTACGACCGGCTGATGGTGCGCGACCTCGGGATCAGCGCGCGGCAGGCTCTGAACAGCCTCGAGGTCTCCGGCAACGACATGGTGTTCGCCTGGGGCAACGTCGAGGCGACGCTGCTGGGGAACGCGGGCACCCAGTTCTACGCCAACGACTTCATCGTCTGAGGCCGGATCGGGCGGGGTTCAGGGGCAGGCTTCGAACCGGACGGCGGCGAGGGGCGACCACGGGCCGCCGCGGTAGTGCCAGAGCTGGAGGCCCTCCGCCGTTGCGGTGAAGGGGGTGAAGGTTTCCTCCAGCGCGGCGAGGGTGGCTCTGGCGGTCTCGGGCGTCACCTTGTTCTGGATGGTGACGTGGGGTCGGAAGCGCTCGCGGTCCTGCCGGGTGAGGTCTTCCGCGAAGGTCTCCGCAAGGCCCTTGCGGACCGTCCCGAGCGTCTCGGAACCTATTCTGTAGGCGACGCCGCGGCCGAGCGGCATCAGCCCTTCCACGGCGACCGGGAAGGGTTGGCGGTTTGCGGCGAGCGCGACGGCTTTCAGGATGCGCGCCTCGTCCTCGCCCGGCAGGGCGTGGAAGAGGGTGAGGTGTGCGGGGATCCTGTTGATCGCCGGCGGGAAGTGGGTGCGGCGGGCGGTCTCGAAGAAGGTCGCCGCCGTCTCGTCGAACTGGACTGTGAGAATGATGGGGTCGGCGATGGCCTGTCCTTCCGCTCCGGGCGCTGCGCCGGCCGGTGGTAGCGCGGACGCCGGCGGACCGGAAGGCGGCGCCGCGACGCGGGCGCGGGGCCGCCGCGCCGATCAGTCCCGGAGGTTGCTGTTGCCGTCGACGCTTGCGAACCGGCCCGTCCTGTCGACCTTCACCTTGGCCCGGTCGCTCGCGGTCCAGAGCGGGTAGTTTCCGAACTGGTAGACCTCGGGATAGACGGTGATCTTCGTGTTCTTCGCGACGTCCTTGTTGTTTTCGTTGGAGAAATAGCCCTGCTGCATCTCGCCGATCGGGCGGTAGTTCGAAAGGTTGATGCCGGAAAAACCCATTCCGTCGTGCCGCTCGAACAGGAAGCCCTGGTGGACGTAGCCCTCGATCTGGAACTTGTTCTGTGAATTGACGTGGCCTTCGCCCTTCACCTTCTCCCAGCGGATGAGGGGGTCGAGGCCGAACTCGTCGACGCCGAAGCCGATGCGGATCTTGGTGCCGTCCTGCTCGGGGATGTCGCAGAGCTGGAAGTAGACGTCGCCGCCCGCGTTCTCGATGCTCCACCGTGGGGAGAGGTGCTGCCAGGCGACCTTGCCGCCGAGGAGGTTCAGCGTCTGCCATTCGTAGAAAACGCCCGCGCCGAGCCCGATGGAGAGCGGCGACGGGATGAGGTTGAACTGCTTGCCGGACTGTACGACGCCGAGGTCGTCCATTGCCCACTGGACGAAGCGCTTGGCGCTTTCGTGGACGGCCCAGTTGACGCCCTCGGCGGTCGCCTGCGCGGCCATCGTCTTGAAGAGCTTGGCGCCGGTCTTGACGATGGCGCTGCCCTTGAGGCCGACGGCGAGTTCCCAGTCGAGCCCGGATGAGGTGATGCCGTCCATTTCGTTGCCCTTGCGGCAGCCGGTGACAACGAGCGCGGCCATCGCGGTGCCGGCTTCGGCGACGAGGCCGACGCGCTTGCCGGTGACGAGGGCGCGCACGGGAAGCCGCTCGCCGCCCATGTTGAAAACGTCGATCTGGAAGACGCTGCCGCCTGCGAGGATCGAGCCGGACACGCCGCCGCCGAGCAGGCCGACCCACGTGGTATCGGGTTTGAAAGTAGACATGAAGTCCCCATAAAAAAATGAGACGTTGAAATATCGGGCGTTGTTTCGCCGCTGCCGGCGAATACGCAAACAATAAGTTCACAGGATGGGTTTGCTTGGCCTGGCGTTCAAGCCTCGCAGGCGGCCGGGGCGCGGTGCGTGGCCGCCTTTGGCGCACGCACCTTGACTTGGGAGCCGCATGGTGGCGAATGCGGGCACTACCCCACACCCTGAGGCCTGACATGCATCGCTACCGATCCCACACCTGCGCCACCCTTCGCGCCGAGGATGCGGGGAATAATGTGCGCCTCTCGGGCTGGGTGCACCGTGTCCGCGACCATGGCGGCCTGCTGTTCATCGACCTGCGCGACCACTACGGGCTGACTCAGGTGGTCGTGGACCCCGATTCGCCCGCCTTCGCGACCGCCGAGAAGGTCCGCTCCGAGTGGGTCATCAAGGTCGACGGCGAGGTGAAGGAACGCGACGATTCGGTGAAGAACTCGCGCCTGCCGACCGGCATGATCGAAGTGTTCGCCCGCGAGATCGAGATCCTGTCGACGGCGCCGGAGCTGCCGGTGCCGGTGTTCGGCGAGCCGGATTACCCGGAAGAGACGCGCCTGAAGTACCGCTTCCTCGATCTGCGCCGCGAGACGCTCCACAACGACATCGTGAAGCGCTCGCAGATCATCTCCTCGATCCGCCGGCGGATGGTTGAGGCGGGCTTCACCGAATTCCAGACGCCGATCCTGACCGCATCGTCGCCGGAGGGTGCGCGCGACTTCCTCGTGCCGTCGCGCCTCCACCCCGGCAAGTTCTATGCGCTGCCGCAGGCGCCGCAGCAGTTCAAGCAGCTCATCATGATCGCGGGCTTCGACCGCTACTTCCAGATCGCGCCGTGCTTCCGCGACGAGGATGCGCGTGCCGACCGCTCGCCGGGCGAGTTCTACCAGCTCGACATCGAGATGAGCTTCGTCGAGCAGGAGGACGTGTTCTCGGCCGTCGAGCCGGTGCTGCGCGACCTCTTCATGGAGTTTGCGAACGGCAAGCGGGTGACGGGCGGTTTTCCGCGCATCCCGTACCGCGAGGCTCTGGCGAAATACGGGACGGACAAGCCCGACCTGCGCAACCCGATCGAGATGGAAGACGTGACGGAGCACTTCGCGGGCTCCGGCTTCAAGGTGTTCGCCGGGATGATCGAGTCCGATCCGAAGGTTCGCGTCTGGGCGATCCCGGCGAAAACCGGCGGCAGCCGCGCGTTCTGCGACCGGATGAACTCCTGGGCGCAGAGCCAGGGGCAGAAGGGGCTGGGCTACATCTTCTGGCGCGAGGGCGAGGCGGAAGGCGCCGGGCCGATCGCCAAGAACATCGGGCCGGAGCGGACCGAGGCGCTGCGCGAGCAGCTGGGACTGGCGGCTGGCGACGCGGTGTTCTTCGCCGCGGGGCGGCCGGATCATTTCCGGCGCTTTGCCGGCGAGGCGCGGACGAAGATCGGCAACGATCTGGGGCTTTCCGACAACGACCAGTTCGCGTTCTGCTGGGTCGTCGACTTCCCGATGTTCGAGTGGGACGAGGAGAACAGACGAGTCGACTTCTCGCACAACCCGTTCTCGATGCCGCAGGGCGGGATGGAAGCCTTGGAGACCAAGGATCCGCTGGAGATCGATGCGTACCAGTACGACATCGTCTGCAACGGCATCGAATTGTCTTCGGGCGCAATCCGGAACCATAAGCCGGAGATCATGCGCAAGGCCTTCGCGATCGCGGGCTACGACCAGTCGGTCCTGGAAGACAAGTTCGGCGGGATGCTGTCGGCGCTCGAATATGGCGCACCGCCGCACGGCGGGATCGCGCCGGGCATCGACCGGATCGTGATGCTCCTCTGCGGCCGGGAGAACCTGCGGGACGTGACGCTGTTCCCGATGAACCAACGCGCCGAGGACCTGATGATGAAGGCCCCGTCCGACGTGACGCCGGCGCAGCTGCGCGAACTCCACATCCGCCTCAACCTTCCGAACTGAGGTTTCGGCGGGCCGGTTGGCCCGCCGCGCGGCTCCCGTAATGGCCGGAAATCCTGTACGCTTTCAATTTTAGCGTTCAGGATTTTCGGCCATGACTTTTTACGCGATCCAGAAGCAGCGAGTGGATGCGCTCCTAGCACGGTGGGTGCGAGAGCCCTGGCTGCCGGTCTCGGCGGGCGATCTTTCGCGGATCGGCATCATCGAGGCGACCTACGACCCCGACGACGTGGAGATTTCCCGCGTCGGGCGGCGGAGCGCGAAGCGGGTCGCGATCGTGAAGCGGCAGGGCGTGGACGGGCCGGACGCCTACAGCGTGTGGACCACGGCGGACTATCGCAGCTACCGTAAGGCGTATGCCGCCTTCATCCGCCTCGTCTACGGCGTTGACCCCGAGCCGGGGTTCGCCCGGTTCGAGGTGGACCATCTCTTCAACAAGGCGCGGACGGACACCACGGGCGACTTCCTGCGGCTGGAGGCGATCGACCCGGCCGTGAACGGGGCATGGGGGCGCGTGTTCGAGAAGATGGGGAGCCGGGCGGGGAGTTTCCGCCGCCGGGCGGTCAGCGAGCGCAACATGGACTTCCTGATTGCGGCAAAGCTGGCCGGGGCGATGCCGCCGGACGGGGCGGGCGACGTGCCCGGCATCCGGCGGATCGCGGCGGCGCTGAGGGCACACGGGCTGATGAACGAGGGCGGGATGACGGTCGAGCGGCAGTTGTGGGAGGCGCTCGCCCGGGCCGAGATGACGCGGGGCGAGGGCGCGTTGCCCGCGCCGCCGCCGGGGCTGTGACTATGCTCAGGCCGCCGTGCGGGCCTCGCGCTCGGCGAGCGTGACGAGGGCGAAGCCGGCGACCGAGATCGCAAGACCGAAGATCGCTGCGGCGGTCCAGCCCGGCCCTTCCACGACGAGGGCGTAGAGCGGCGGGCCGAGTAGCGAGCCTGTGGCGCCCGCCTGGGCGAGTGCGCCGGTGGCGGCCCCCATGCCGCTGCGCCCCGCGAAGCGTGGCAGCGCCGCGAACATCAGCGCCGCCACCGCGCCCGAGACGACGTTGAGCCCGATGAACAGCGCCGCGCTGACGGCGAGCGGCGTGCCCGGGGCGAAGGCCGGGACGAGGAGCGCCGGCGGCAACAGGTAAGCGGTCGCCCAGACCCACACCGGCACATGCGCGCTCCCCGACGCCCGCCGCGAGAGCAGCGTGGGCGCGAGGACGCCGCCGACGATGGCAAGGCCGCCGAGGCCGACCACCAGGCCTGCGAGCTCGATGGACGCACCCTTCACCGTGACGAGGCTCTGCGGCAGGAGGGCGTACATGCCGACCTGGAAGGTGGTGTAGCAGCCGAAGGAGAGCGCCGCGATGACCGCGAGGCGGGAGGGCCAGAGCGGGGCGGCCGTGTCGTCTTGGACGGGCGGCGTGGTGCGGCGGGGGGCTGCGAGGAGGACCGCGAGGCCGAGGGCGGCGAAGACGGCGAGGGTGACCCGCCAGCCGCGCGAGACCTGCCAGCGCGCCGGCGGGGATCGCGCCGAGGGCGAGGCCGACGGGCAGGAACGTGCTCCACAGGATGAGCGCGGGGCCGGGTGCGAGGCGTGTTGCTTCGCGCGTCATCAGCACCGGGGCGGCGACGACGACGGCGAGGTAGCCGAGGCTTTCGACCGCGCGGAATGCGAAGAGGACGCCGGGCGTGGGCGCCAGGGCTTCGCCGAAGCCGCCGAGCGACAGGAGGACGACGCCGCCGACGAGGGCGCGGCCGAAACGGATCCGCGCGCCGACCGCTGCCGCCGCTGCGCCGAACAGCGCGCCGGAGACCTCGATCAGCGCGATCACCACGGCGGACGTGAACAGGGTGAGGCCGAGATCCTTGGCAACCAGCGGCATGATCGGCGGCATCTTGCCGAGCTGCGCCGCGGCGTAGAGGCCGACGCAGTAGATCCACAGTTCGCGCGCGCCGATGGGCATGGGTGGTTTCCGGGAAGGGGCGGGCGGTCAGCCGGCGCGGGCGGCGAGGTGATCGGCGAGGCGGAGCGAGAGCGCGAGGAGCGTCAGCGTCGGGTTGGAGGCGCTTCCGGTGGGGAAGACGGCGGAGCCCGCGACGTAGAGGTTTTCCATGCCGTGCGCCCGGAGGTCGGCGTCGACGACGCTCGTCGTGGGGTCCGTGCCCATCCGGGCGGTGCCCATCTGGTGGTAGAAATCGGTGACGTTGTCGCGCCACGCGTCGCCGGAGAGCCATGCCGGGAGGGTGGCGCGGGCAAGGCCGGTCCGGGCGAGTTCGGCCGCGACCGTCTCGGCGAAGACCGTGAAGGTCTTCCGTTCGAGTTCGGTCAGGCGCCAGTCGATTCTTGGCGCGGGGTTCACCGAGGGCATCGCGTTCGGCCGAGAGGGTGATGCGGCTTTCGGGGTTGGGCGCCTGCTCGATGTGCGCCCAGAGGACGACTGTGGATCCCCTGGCTGTCGGCGAGCGGCGGCGGACGAGAACGTCGCGCGCGGTGCGGGGGAGCTCCGTGAGGGCGCCGAGGAGGCCGCGGATGTTGCGCGCGTCCGGCATGCGCCCTGCGCCGAGCGAGCCGTAGAAGGCCTTGGCGGTTTCCATCGGCGATCCCGACGGAAGCTGGAAGACGACTTCTGCGGTGGCATTCATGACCTGCCGTTCGGCCTGCGCCTCGGGCGCCAGCGGCACCTTGGGGAAGAGGCGGTAATGGCGCCGGTTGTGCGGGCGGTAGAGGTGCGCGAAGGCGAAGAGGTCGGCGGGCTCGATGTCGAGGACGTGGGCGCTGGGGTGGTCCTGGAAATAGCGGCCGACGACGTCGTGGCGGTTGGCGACGCCGGTGCCGTCCGGCGAGGGGGACGCGAGGAGGAGGCGTGCGGTCTCGATGCTGCCCGTCGCGACGATGACGGTCCGGGCCTTCAGCGTGCCCGTGCGGCCTTCGGGCGATTTCAGGGCGACGTGGTCGATCCGGGCGCCCGATTCGTCCGCCACGAGGCAGGTGGCGGTGGCGTTGAGGAAGACGGTGACGTTTGGCGCCGCCTCCAGTTCTGCGCCGTAGAGGGCGGCGAAATTCTTGCGGTGCGAGAGCCATGAGATCTGGCAGCCGACCCTGGTGGGATCGAAGGGCGGCGGGGTGACGCCGACGATCTGCCAGCCGTTCGCGCCGTAGGCCATCCGGTCGAGGTGGAGGAGCTTTTCGGCGGGCGCGTAGTAGGGGGCGAGCGTGTCGTAGCTGATCGGCCAGCCGCTGTGGGGGACGTGCGGGCGGGTCTCGAAGTCGACCCGGTCGAACGGGAGGGACTGGCCGCCCCACAGCGTCGTCGCGCCGCCGAGGACGCGGGCGCGGCCCTCCTCGGCGCCCGGGAACGGCTGGCCCGCGATCTCGCAGGCGTTGAGGCGGTCCTGGTTGTCCGCCGGGGTGGCGCCGCCGCTTTCGGTGAGGACGATGCGGGCGCCGGTCCGCGCGAGGGTGCGGGCGAGGGTGATGCCCGCCGCGCCGGCGCCGATGATCGCGATGTCCGCCTCGAGTGCGGACGGTGTGTCGGCGTTGCGGAAGTCTTGCAGCACGAATGGCCTCGGCGGGTGGTGTGCGGCCAAGCAAGGGGACGGGCGCGCGTTCTGTCAACGCTTCCCGGTCTTTATGGCGGTTTCGGCCGTCGCAACGGTGGATGAACGGGGCTTTCGCCTCACGTTCATCGCAACCGTTCTAGTGTCGCGGCCGTTGGTTCTGAAGATCGACGGCAATTTCTCTGCCGGCCAAGCTGAAAGGAATGACCATGCATGTATTGAAGATGACCGCCGCCGCCGCGCTGTGCGCCCTTCCGCTCGTCGGGAATGCGCAGGCCTTCGGCCCCGTTGCCGTGCCTTTCGGCGCGCAGGGTGCGGTGATGACCGTGCGTGCTTCCGAGCAGGAGCTGCACGACTGGGTCCGCCGCCTGCGCCAGGAAAAGCTGTCGCTTGAAGGACCAGAAGAGTGCGCTGCAGGCGAGAGTCGACAGGCTCCAGGGCGAAGTGGTGTCGCTGCGACGCGCGGCGGACGACACCGCCAGCATGCGCGCTACGATCGACAAGCTGCGGGCCTCCAACGCGGCCCTGCGGCAGCGGGCCGACAAGTTCGAGGCTGACGCGACTGCGGCGAGCCTGGAGGTGCGCGATCTCAGGCAGCGGCTGCGCGACCGGCCGGACAATGCCGAGCTGCGCGATCGGGTTCAGCGTCTGCGCGATCGGGCGGACCGGTTCGAGGCTGAAGCGAAGGCGGCGAGCGTGGAAGTGCAGGACCTGCGGCAGCGTCTGCGCGACCGGCCGGACAACGCCGACCTGCGCGATCAGGTCCAGCGCCTTCGCGATCGGGCGGACCGCTTCGAGGCACAGGTGAAGGAGCGGGACACGGAGCTTGCGGACGCGCGCGAGGCGGTGCGCAACCGCAACGCCACGATCGACGACCTGAAGGGTCGGGTCGCGGAAATGCGGGACCGGATCGAGCGCCTGCAGAAGCGCGCCGGCGTCCGCTGATAGCCGGGGCTTCGGCCCCGACCGGCATCTCGGTGACTTGAAACAGGAAAGCCCCCGGCGGTGTGCCGGGGGCTTTTTCGTGTCGTGGTGCGGGCGGTGCGTCAGCTGCAGCCGGACGTGCCGCCGCAGGTGTCGCACTTCAGGCAGGTGCCGTTGCGCACCAGGGTGAAGTTGCCGCATTCGCCGCAGGGGTCGCCTTCAAAACCCTTGAGGCGGGCCATCATCGAGCGCTCGGCCGAGCTCTCGGTCTTGCGCGGCTCGGGGGCCTTCTCGGCGACCGGCGCCGGGGTGGCCGCCTGCCGCTCGACGAGGCCGAGGAGTGCCGCGACTTCGGCGCGGATCTCGTCGATCGGCGAGCGCGGGGCGTCGTTGGCGGGCGTGCCGCCGCCGCCACCGCCGCCGGCCGGAGCCGCAGGGGCCGCCGTATGGCGGGCCTCGGCGCCCTGGGCGTAGCCGGCGCCGCTGGGCGAACCCGTCGGGTGCAAGCTCGGTCGGGGCGAGGGCCGTCGCGACGTTGCTGCCGCCGCCGCCTGGGCACCGGCGCGGCTGATGGCGTTGGCGATCACGTCGACCGCCTTTGCCTCGGGGGCATCGGCGCGGATCAGCTTGAAGCGCTGGCCGCGGACGAGGCCGTGGGACACCATCTGCGGCTGCGGCTTGTCACCCGCCACGCCGCGGCCGAGCGTGGTGGACTGGATGTCCTCGGGCGTCACGTGCGCAAGGTCGTTGCGGCCGAGGTAGGAGATCGCCAGCTCGCGGAAGATGTAGTCGAGGATCGAGGTCGCGTTCTTGATCGCCTCGTTGCCCTGCACCATGCCCGCCGGCTCGAACCGGGTGAAGGTGAAGGCGTCAACGAACTCCTCGAGCGGCACGCCGTACTGGAGGCCGAGCGAGATGGAGATGGCGAAGTTGTTCATCATCGCACGGAAGGCGGCGCCCTCCTTGTGCATGTCGATGAAGATCTCGCCGAGACGGCCGTCGTCGAACTCGCCGGTGCGCAGGTACACCTTGTGGCCGCCGATGATGGCCTTCTGGGTGTAGCCCTTGCGCCGGTCGGGCATGGAGTCGCGCTTGCGGTTGACCACTTCGCGCTCGATGACGCGCTCGACCATCCGCTCCGCGACCGCTGCGACGCGCTTGGGCATCGGCTCGGCCATCACCTCGTCCATCTCGTCCTCGTCGTCCGCCACGAGGGAGGACTGGAGGGGCTGGGAGAGCTTGGAGCCGTCGCGGTAGAGGGCGTTGGCCTTCACGCCGAGCTTCCAGGACAGCTCGTAGGCGGCGGTGCAGTCGGCCACCGTTGCCGCGTTCGGCATGTTGATGGTCTTCGAGATCGCGCCGGAGATGAACGACTGGGACGCCGCCATCATGCGGATGTGCGCCTCGGCCGAGAGGTAGCGCTTGCCGAGCCGGCCGCAGGGGCTGGCGCAGTCGAACACCGGGATGTGCTCCTCGGAGAGATGCGGGGCGCCTTCCAGCGTCATCGCGCCGGCGACGTAGATGTTGGCCTCGTCGATCTGCTTCGGGGTGAAGCCGAGCGCCTTGAGGGTGTCGAACTTCGGATCGTCGAGGTCGGCGTCGGGGAGGATCTGCTTGAGCGAGCGCCTCGCCCATCGTCCACTTGTTGAAGACGAAGCGGATGTCGAAGGCCTGTGCGACGGCTTCCTCGGCGGCCTTGATGGCTTCCTCTGTGAGGCCCTTCTTCGCAAGGCTCTCGGCGTTGATGTGCGGGGCGCCGACGAGGGTGCCGTGGCCGACCGCGTAGTTGATGATCTCCTCGCGCTGCTCCTTCTCGTAGCCGAGCACGCGGAGCGCCTGCGGGACGGCGCGGTTGATGATCTTGAAGTAGCCGCCGCCGGCGAGCTTCTTGAACTTCACCAGCGCGAAGTCGGGCTCGATGCCGGTCGTGTCGCAGTCCATGACCAGGCCGATGGTGCCGGTGGGCGCGACGACGGTCGCCTGCGCGTTGCGGTAGCCGTACTTCTGGCCGAGCGTGAGCGCGCGGTCCCAGCAGGCGGCGGCGCGTTCCACCAGGTTGGCGTCGGGGCAGGCGGCCTTGTCGAGCGGGACCGGGCGGGTGGCGAGCTTCTCGTAGCCGCCGGTGTCGCCGTGGGCGGCGCGGCGGTGGTTGCGGATCACCCGCAGCATCGACGCGGCGTTCTCCTCGTACTTCGGGAAGGCGCCGAGGTCGCGCGCCATCTCGGCGGACGTGGCGTAGGCGGTGCCGGTCATGATCGCGGTGATGGCGGCGCAGATGGCGCGGCCCTTCTCCGAATCGTAGGGGATGCCGGACACCATCAGGAGGCCGCCGATGTTGGCGAAGCCGAGGCCGAGGGTGCGGTAGTCGTACGAGTTCTGCGCGATGGCGGGCGAGGGGAACTGCGCCATGGTGACGGAGATTTCGAGCACCATCGTCCACAGCTTCACGGCATGTTCGAAGAGGCCGATGTGGAAGTCGCCGGTCTCGGACTTGAACTGCATCAGGTTGAGCGAGGCGAGGTTACAGGCCGTGTCGTCCAGGAACATGTATTCCGAGCACGGGTTGGAAGCCTGGATCTCGCCGCCGGCCGGGCAGGTGTGCCAGTCGTTGATGGTGGTGTGGAACTGGATGCCGGGGTCGGCGGACGCCCATGCGGCGTAGCCGATCTTCTCCCACAGGTCCCGCGGCGTTGATGGTCTTCGCGACGTCGCCGGAGGTGCGGTAGGTGAGGTCCCAGTTCTCGTCCTTCTCGACGGCGCGCAGGAACGCATCGGTGACGCGCACCGAGTTGTTGGAGTTCTGCCCTGCGACGGTGAGGTAGGCTTCCGAATCCCAGTCGGTGTCGAACTCGGGGAATTCGACGGTGGTGTAGCCCTGCTTGGCGAACTGGATGATGCGCAGGACGTAGTTTTCCGGCACGTGGGCGCGGCGGGCGGCCTTGATTTCGCGCTTGAGGGCGGGGTTCTTCTCGGGGTCGAAGCAGTCGTCGCCCGAGCCCTCGCAGTTGACGCAGGCCTTCATCACGGCGGTGAGGTGCTGCTTGACCACCTTGGAGCCGGTGACCAGCGCCGCGACCTTCTGCTCCTCGCGGACCTTCCAGTCGACGTATTCCTCGATGTCGGGGTGGTCGACGTCGACCACCACCATCTTTGCCGCACGGCGGGTGGTGCCGCCGGACTTGATGGCGCCGGCCGCGCGGTCGCCGATCTTGAGGAAGGACATCAGGCCCGACGACTTGCCGCCGCCGGCGAGCTTCTCGCCCGAGCCGCGGATCGCGGAGAAGTTGGAGCCGGTGCCGGAGCCGTACTTGAAGAGGCGCGCCTCGCGGACCCACAGGTCCATGATGCCGCCGTCGTTGACGAGATCGTCGCGACACGGACTGGATGAAGCAGGCGTGCGGCTGCGGATGCTCGTAGGCGGAGTTCGAGCGGGTCAGCACCTTCTTCACGGGGTCGACGTAGTAGTGGCCCTGCGACGGGACCGTCGATGCCGTAGGCCCAGTGGAGGCCGGTGTTGAACCACTGCGGCGAGTTGGGGGCGACCTTCTGGGTGGCGAGCATGTAGCGCACTTCGTCATAGAAGGCGCGCGCGTCGCTCTCGGTGTCGAAGTAGCCGTTCTTGTGGCCCCAGTAGGTCCATGCGCCGGCGAGGCGGTCGAACACGGCGCGGCTGTCGGTCTCGCCGACGTCACGCTCGTCCGCGGGGAGGACGTCGATCGCCTTCTGGTCGGGCGACGGAGCGGGTCAGCCACTCGGGGACGCCGGACTCCTTCACCTTCTTCAGCTTCGCAGGCACGCCGGCCTTGCGGAAATATTTCTGCGCGATGATGTCGGTCGCGACCTGGCTCCAGGTCTTCGGGACCATCACGTTCTCGAGCTTGAACACCGTCGATCCGTTGGGATTGCGGATCTCGGAGGTCGCCGTGCGAAATTCGATCCCGTCGTAGGGGGACTTGCCGTCCTTGGTGTAGCGTCGTTCGATCCGCATCAGTTAAGCATCCCGTCTTCGGTGTCGGCGTGTCTATGGCCGCGACGATGAGCGTGCAGGGCAGTTGGGGAAACCCGAGGAGCGATTCGTTCCTGTGGAAGAGCGGGTTTTTCCACCGCTCGTGAATGTTGCCCGGCACAAGATATGGTGTTTCGCGGTTGGTGAAACAACAAGATGCAGGGGGCTTCGTTGATAAATCCCTAACGTCGGGCAAAAGTCGAACCGGTGGCGGATGGGGCAGAACGCGGAAAAGTCAGGCTTTCGCAATTCGCCTCTTGCGTGATGCGGACAGGGTCACAAAGGACCCCGGAACCTTCAGTTTGTAGGCCTCCTGCCGGAATGCTATAGAGGAGCAGGGCGATCGGGCCTCTAAGCCGTCCAGACGCGGGACGGCTGCGCATGGAAGATGATCCCTTGTCCAGAGTGCGCGCTCTATGGCTCAGCTTGCTCATCGCGTTTGCCGGGACCGGCGCGCTCCTCGCGTTGGTGGTCCTGCTGTCGTGGATAACGGACGTCGCCGACCACCGGAACGCAGTCAGGGAGGCCGCCCAACAGGTCGCGGCCCATTCCGACCTCATCTACGCCGACGCGGTAAGCGTTCTGGAGCGAATCGAAGCCTCCGACACCGTCCCGTGCTCACCGGAAAACATTCACGAGATGTTTCTCCTGGGCCTGGAGTCACTTTGGGCTCATAATGTTGCCTACGGCGAAGGCGACGATGTCCTGTGCTCCGGCTTCAGCGGGGAGCGGCTCGAGGACATCGTCCAGCCCACAGACACGATCCAGCCCGACGGCATCGAACTGGTCATCAACTGGCCGGGGGGGTGGCTTGCCGAGCTTCCAGACCGGGGACCCATCCTGATCCTGCGGCGGGGTGGATACCGCGTCCTCGTCGACCAGCGCCAGTTCTACGATGCCCTCGCCTGGGCGGCCCGGGGCTTGAATGTCACGATAGGAACGCCAGAAGGGATCACCTTGCTGGCGGCTCCCGCGGCCGGAGCGAAGTTGCCGCCACCGGGCGAAAATGCCGTTGTCGCGGAGGCGCGGTCGGCGCACTGGGTGGTGACGGTGAGTGCCGATCCGGTTCGCGTCGCCGACAGGTTCGCAGACGGGACATCGACCCTCATTCCGGCGGCCGCGGGGATCGCATGGTTGTTCGGTGCGGGCAGTTTCTGGGTCCTGCGCCACCGCAGGTCGGTAGGGTCGGAGCTGTCTGCGGCGATTCGGCACCATGAATTCTTCCTCGAGTACCAGCCCATCGTGGCCCTGCCGTCGAGGACCTGCCTGGGCGGCGAGGCGCTGGTGCGTTGGCGGCGGCCGAATGGCGAAATCGTCAGGCCTGACCTGTTCATTCCGATTGCCGAAGAGATCGGGCTCCTTTCACGGATAACCGACGAGGTGATCGAGATGGTCGTCGACGACCTTGGAGCCATCCTTCGGGAGGATCGCTCTCTCTACATCGCAGTCAATACCGGTGCCGCGGACATCAGTTCGGGACGAATCCTGCTGGGCCTGGACCGCGCACTCGCGGGATCGGACATCGAGCCCCGCCAGATCTGCATCGAGGCGACGGAGCGCAGCTTCGTCGACATCGACGGTGCGAGGACGACGCTGAAGGAGTTGCGCCGTCGCGGCTACCGGACCGCGATCGACGACTTCGGCACGGGCTACTCCAGCCTCCAGTATCTGCAGGAGCTGCCGATCGACACGCTCAAGATCGACAAGGCCTTCATTGACGCCGTCGGGACCGAAGCGGTCACCAGCAGCGTGACCGACCACATCATATCCCTCGCGAACGACCTCGACCTGACGCTGGTCGCGGAAGGCGTGGAGACGGAGGCGCAGGCGGCCTTCCTGGCGCGGGAGGGCGTCCAGTCGGCGCAGGGCTGGCTTTTCGCCCGGGCGATGCCAGGCGAGGAGTTCACCGACTACTACGTGAAGCACCGCGCCTCGCAGAACGTCACGGCTTCGCCCGAGCGCGTATGAAGCGGCGCCGGAGCGTCAGCCCATGCCCTCGCCGGTTTCGCGCTGGTAGGAGATGAGATCGAAGCCGGGGGCCTCGCCGGTGAGGCGGGTGAGGAGCGTGTGGCACTGGCCCCTGTGGTGGGTCTGGTGGTTGAAGGCGTGGAGGAGCGCCGGCCCGAGCGGCTGCGTCACCGGCACCGGGGTGGTGACGGGGGTGTAGGTGAAGGGCTTGCCGAGCGCCTCCTCGGTGAGGCGGGCGACGTAGCCGATATAGGCGTTGTCGGTCGCCTCGCGCTCCTCGCGGAGCGTGGTGAAGTCTTCCGCGATGATCGCGTCGAGCCGGGACGGGGCCTCGCCCTCTCCGGTGAAGCGGGTGAGCCATATGCGGTCGGCCGCGACGAGGTGGTTGAGCGTGCCGTGGAGGGACTTGAAGAAGGCGCCCTCGTCGGACCGGTAGGCGGCCTCGGGCAAGGGCGCCACGGCGGCATAGAGACGCTGGTTGGCCCACCTGTTGTAGTTGGCGAGCATCGTATAGAGCGCTTTCACGGCTTCTGGTCTCCATTCTGGCCGGCACCCGTTGCAGCACGGCGGCCCGCCAGCGTATGGAGCGGGCAATGCGGGATGCCTCCCGCCGATATTATCTGTTTCAAAGGACGAAACCCATGGCGATCGAACGCACCTTCTCGATGATCAAGCCCGATGCGACGGCAAAGAACGTGACCGGCAAGATCATCGACCGGCTGGAGAGCGCTGGCCTGCGCGTCGTCGCCTCCAAGCGCGTCCACATGTCGAAGCGCCAGGCGGAAGCGTTCTACGCCGTCCACGCCGCGCGCCCGTTCTACGGCGAGCTGACCGAATTCATGTCGTCCGGCCCGACGGTCGTCCAGGTGCTGGAAGGCGAGAACGCCATTGCCAAGAACCGCGAAGTGATGGGCGCCACCAACCCGGCCGAAGCCGCAGAGGGCACCATCCGCAAGGACTTCGCCGACTCCATCGGCGAGAACGCCGTCCACGGCTCCGACGCGCCCGAGACCGCTGCCGAAGAAATCGCGTTCTGGTTCTCCGGCACCGAGCTCGTCGGCTGATGAAACTCGTCGGGCGGGATCTTTCGCCTTACGTCCGGCGCGTCGCGATCTGGTGTGCGCTGCAGGAGCGGGCGATCGACCGGGAGATTCTCGGCACGTTCGATCCTGCGGTGGCGGACAGGCTTGCCGAGGTCCATCCCAGCCGGCGCGTTCCTGCGCTGGTGCTCGACGACGGCACGTCGCTGATCGAGACGTTCGCGATCTGCGACTACCTCGACGAGACGATGCCGCACCTGCGCCTCGTGCCCGAGGGCGGGCCGGCGCGGCGGGTGACGCTCCAGCGCATCGCGCTGGCGCACTCCACCACCGAGAAGATCGTGGCGGTGTTCTACGAGAAGGGTCGCCGCCCGCCTGAGCTGTGTGGGACGAGTGGCTGGACCGGATCACCGGGCAGGCCCGCGACGGTCTGGCTGCAATGGACGCCAACGCCAGCGAGACCGGCGAGTTCGCCGGTGCCGGCGTGCCTGACGGCGGCGATGTGGCCGTCGTCTGCGCCTACCAGATGGCGAAGATCGCGACGCCCTGGGTGGTGGATCGCGAGTATCCCGCGCTTGAGGCGCTGGCGGAACGGGCGATGACGCTCACGCCGTTCCGGGAGACCTATCCGGGGTAAACGACTGAGCGGCGGCGCGGGCTGCGCTGCCGCTCAGATCCCGAGGGCCCGTGCCCTCGCGATGAGCCGCTCCGCGTTGGCGAGATGCGGCCGGTCGACCATTTTCCCATCCAGCGACAGGACGCCGGCATCGGGCTCGGCGGCGAATGCGTCGACGATGCGCCCTGCCGCGGCGAGTGCCTCTGCTGGCGGGCGTGAAGGCGCGGTTGATGACCGGCACCTGCGCCGGGTGGATCGCCATCTTGCCGAGGAAACCGTCCGCTGCCGCCGCCTCGCATTCGGCGGTGAGGCCGGCCTCGTCCTTCAGCGCGGTGTGGACCGCGTCGAGCGGGAGCGCGCCTGCGGCGTGGGCGCCGGCGAGGGTGAGCGTGCGGGCAAGGGCGAAGGCGCCGGTGAGGCGGTTCTCGGCGTCGCGGGTGCGAGTGGCACCGAGCGCGGTGGAGAGGTCTTCCGCGCCCCAGCCCATGGCGGCGAGCCGCGTCGACGCCCCGGCATAGGTGCCGAGCTTGAAGAGCGAGGCGGCGGTCTCCGTCACGATCGCCATGATGCGGATCGCAGCCGTCGGGGAGACCCGCCTCGGCCTCGGCCACCGACAGGCGGGCGGCGAGCTCGCCGATGCTGGCGCCGCCCTCGGCCTTGGGGAGGACGACAAACGCCGGGGCCGCTCCGGCGACGGCGGCGATGTCGGCGTCGACCATCCCGGCATCCAGGGCGTTGATGCGGATCGCGGTGCGCGCCGGCGCGATGGCGCGGGCGGCGACGGCGCACTCGCGCGCGGCGGCCTTGCGGGCGGGGGCGACGCTGTCCTCGAGGTCGAGGATGACGACGTCGGCCTCGGTGGCGAACGCCTTCTCGATCTTGCGCTCCTGGTCCGCCGGGACGAACAGCCAGGAACGCATCAGGCGGCGCGCTTCTTCATCATCGCCATCCGTCTGGTGACGGCGACGACCACCTCGTCCTGGTTGAAGCCGGTGTGCTCGAACTCCACGAGGCCGACGTCCGGGCGGGATTTCGATTCCCGCTTCGAGAGCACCTTCGTCTCCGCGTAGAGGCTGTCGCCGTTGAAGAGGGGATGGGGGAAGCGAGTCTCGCTCATGCCGAGGTTGGCGACCGTGGTGCCGACCGTGAGGTCGTTCACCGAGATCCCGATGAGAAGGCCGAGGGTGAACAGCGAGTTCACGATGGGCTGGCCCCATTCGGTGTGCCGCTCGCAGAAGTGCCTGTCGATGTGGAGCGGCTGGGGGTTCAGCGTCATGTTGGAGAAGAGGATGTTGTCGGCCTCGGTGATGGTGCGCGACAGGGTGTGGCGCGTGACCGCGCCGACCTCGAAATCCTCGTAGTAGAGGCCTGCCATGGCTTCATTCCCGTGTTCGGCTTTGGGGGTGGCGCTGGTGCCAGGAACCCCGTTGCATCATGGGGCGAGGGTGGCCCGGCCCGGTGAGGGCGTCAACGGCTGCGCCGTCCTCCACTATCGTTCCGGCCCTTCGGGTGACACCCTCACCGGGCCGGGCCATTGCGTTCGCATGATGGCTCCGGAGGAACATGCCGGGGGAACATGACGCGACCCGATTCACCAGAGGAACAGTGGGGGCGGTTGCCGAGGGGTTTTGGGCCCGAGCGTCGCGCCGAAGGTCGGGACGGCCGGGTGCCAAGCCTCTACGCGTCAATAGGTGAACTGTTCTGCTAGGATGCGCTCGTCCCACGAGTGGTCGGGGTCGAACATGATGATGCAGGAGGCGTCGCGGTCCTCGCGGATCTCGACGCGGGCGAGGCGGCGGATCTCGACGTGGTCGGCGGCGGCGGCGACGGGGCGCTTGTCCCGCTCCAGGCACTCGATGGTGACGGTCACGTGGGACGGCAGCAGCGCGCCGCGCCAGCGCCTCGGGCGGAACGCCGAGATGGGGGTGAGCGCCAGGAGCTGCGCGTTGATCGGCAGGATGGGGCCGTGGGCGGAGAGGTTGTAGGCGGTGGAGCCCGCGGGGGTCGCGACGAGGACCCCGTCGCAGATCAGCTCCTTGAGGCGCGCGCGGCCGTCGATGTGGAGCGACAGCTTTGCGGCCTGGTGGGACTGGCGCAGCAGCGACACCTCGTTGATCGCGCGCGCGGTGGTGACCTCGCCGTAGACGTCCTCCGCCGTCATCATCAGGGGGCGGATGGTGGTGGTGTCGGCCTTCGCGAGGCGGGCCGGCAGGTCGTCGAGCACGTAGTCGTTCATCAGGAAGCCGACGGAGCCGCGGTTCATGCCGAAGGTTGGCTTGCCGGACGACATGAAGCGGTGGAGCGTCTGCAGCATCATCCCGTCGCCGCCGAGCGCGATGATGACGTCGGCGTCCTCGGGCTCGACGCTGCCGTAGCGGCGTGAGAGCAGGTCGGCCGCGGCGCGGGCCTCGTCGGTGTCGGCGGCGAGGAAGGCGAAACGTTCGCTCACGGGGCGGGACTGCTCGTCGCGAGGGGGGGCATGTGAAGGATCCTGGCGGCGGGAACTGAGGGACCGGCATCATCAGCGTTTGCCGGGGCGCGTCAACGACGGTTAACAAGGATGCCGGCCGCGCGCCATGGGCGCGGCGTGTGCGGTGCGTGACGCGAAAGGGAACTTATGGCTGGCGATCAGGTGGACCGGGCGGCGGTCGAGGCGACGCTGGCCAGTGTGGAACTGCCGGGTGGCGCTGCGCTGCCGGCCTCGCGCATCCGCTCGCTGGTGGTCGAGGGCGGACGCGTCGCCTTCGCGCTTTCCGTGGCGCCCGGTGAGCGGGCGGCGATGGAGCCCGTGCGCGCCGAGGCGCAGCGCAGGGTGGAGGCGCTGGAGGGCGTGAGCCGTGTCCTCGCGGCGCTGGTGGAGGACGCTGAGGCCGCACCGGAGCGGCGCGAGGCGGGCCTCCTCGGCAAGGTGAAGCGGCTTGCCGGCGTCGGCCGTGCGGACGGCGACGGCGCCGACGCCGACGCGAAGCCACCCGCACAGGCAGCAGCGCCAGCGCCGGCAGGGCCGCGGCGCGGGCCGGGCGCGCCGGGGCCGCAGGCGAAGGGTGGTGCGGCGCGGACCGGGCCGGTCGAGGGTATATCGCGGATCGTCGCCGTGGGGTCCGGCAAGGGCGGGGTCGGCAAGTCCACCGTGTCGTTCAACATTGCCGTGGCGCTGGCGGCGATGGGCTGGCGTGTCGGCCTGCTCGACGCCGACATCTACGGTCCTTCGGTTCCGACGCTGATGGGGGTGCCGGACCACAAGCCGCAGACCGAGCCCGGGGGGTTCGCCGCGGTGGAGCGGTTCGGGATCAGGGCGATGTCGATCGGTTACCTCATCAAGCCGGAGCAGCCCGTGGTGTGGCGCGGGCCGATGGTGACGGGCGCGCTCAACCAGCTCCTGCGCGACACCCGCTGGGGGCCGCTCGACTGCCTCATCATCGACATGCCGCCCGGCACCGGCGACATCCAGCTCTCGCTCGCTCAGCAGACGCCGCTCGACGGCGCGGTGATCGTGACGACGCCCCAGGACCTCGCGCTGGTCGACGTGCGCAAGGCGGCGCAGATGTTCCGCACCGTCAACATTCCGCTGCTCGGGATGGTGGAGAACATGTCGACCTTCGTCTGCCCGCACTGCGGCGAGGCGACGGATATCTTCGGCCATGGCGGCGGCGAGGCGGAGGCTGCGGCGACGGGCGTGCCGTTCCTCGGCGGCATCGCGCTCACCATCGCGATCCGCGAGGCCGCGGATGCCGGGCGGCCGGTGGCGCTCGAGGACACCGGCGCTGGCGCCGCCTACAGGCACATCGCCGAGGGGCTGATGGCGGCTCTGGAAGGCGCGGACGACAAGCCGTTCCCCAGGATCGTGTTCGAGGCCTGAGCCTCGCTCAGGAGAAGCGGGCGGGGCGCAGCCAGAAGGACAGGACGAGGGCGATCGCGGCGCCGGCCGCCATCGGCAGGAGCACTGGCCAGGACGAGGCGGGGAACACGTCGAACTCGATCAGGAGGCCGACGCCGACGCTGGCGAGCGCACCCGATCCGATCTGGAAGAAGCCCGCAACCCCCGCCGCCGTCCCCGCAAGGTCCGGCCGGACGCTGACGCAGCCCGCAACGCAGTTGGGCAGCGAGAAGCCGTTGCCGATCCCCATCACCAGCATCGGCGCGAAGAGGGCGAGCGGGTGCGGCGCCTCGGCCCACGCCAGCACCATGGCGGCGGCGATGCCGATGACGGCAATCGTGTTGCCGATCAGGATCATCGGCACGACGCCGACCCGTGCCGAATAGCGGCCGGTGAAGTAGTTGCCGATGACGTAGCCGGTGACGATGAAGATGAAATAGAGCCCGTAGGTCTGCGCATCGAGTTCGTACACCGCGGAGGCGACGAACGCGCCGCCCGCGATGAAGGCGAAGAACGCGACCGAGAGCGCGGCGAGCGTCGCCGAGATCAGCCAGAAGTCGCCGATCGCGAGGAGTTCGCGAACTTCCCGCAGCCAGTTGGCGAAGACATTGGTGCGATGGGGGCTCGGCGGATGCGTTTCGCGCAGGCGCACGACGGTGAGGACGAGGCTCGCGAGGCCCGCGATCCCCATGACGACGAAGATCATCCGCCACGACGAGATCCCGTAGAGGAAGCCGCCGATCGCCGGCGAGATCAGCGGCGCCAGCGCCATTCCCATCGTCACGTAGCCGATCATGGAGGCGGAGGTGCGGGTGCCGTGGATGTCGCGGATGATGGCGCGCGACAGGGCAAGGCCTGCGCAGCCGCCTGCGCCCTGGATGATGCGGCCCGCGATCAGGACCTCGACGTTGGGCGCCGCGATGCACACCAGCGTGCCGAAGGTGAAGACCAGCGCGCCGCCGATGAGGACAGGGCGGCGGCCGTAGATGTCGCTGAGAGGGC
Source organism: uncultured Alphaproteobacteria bacterium (assembly GCA_963704595.1). Classification (GTDB taxonomy): domain Bacteria; phylum Pseudomonadota; class Alphaproteobacteria; order Rhizobiales; family Amorphaceae; genus Acuticoccus. The sequence continues at coordinate 2,727,729 of OY969922.1, read as the reverse complement.
CGATGACGAGCTGTGCGAAGGCGGTGGCGGCGAGGAAGGCCCACAGCGTCGCCTGGATCAGCGCGGCGGTGGTCGACAGGTCGCCCTGCATCGCGGCCATCGCCGGCACGTACATGTTGAGCGCCATCGGCTGGATGGTCGACACCAGGATGAGAAGGTAGATCGGCGCATCGGCTGCGATGGGCACGCGCGGGGCGTGCGTGGCGGACGGACTGGTCGCGATCGGGGAGGGCGAGGTCGGGAAGGGCGCATCCGCGACGGGAGCCTTGGAGAGAGGTTCGCGGCGCATCGGGACGTTTCCTGGGCTTTGCGGGTGGCGGCCGGCGCGCTGCCTCGACCGGCCGGAAAGGCGGTGAGGCGGAAGCGGCGCGACGACCGGCCGGGAAAATGGCCCGAAGCCGGCGGGTTTCAACCCGCCGCAATGAGCCCGAGAAGCTGGCGGGTCAGCCGCCGGTGGAAGACATGTGGCGCGATACGGCAGGGCCTGCGCCGCGCCGCTCGATGACGAAGTCGTGGCCCTTGGGCTTGATGAACATGCCCTGGTCGATGGCCGCGTGCAGCGCCTCGTTGGATTCGGACGCGCGCAGCGGTTCGCGCAGGTCCACCGCATGGTCCTGGCCGAGGCACAGGTATAGCGTGCCGGTGCAGTTGAGGCGCACCCGGTTGCAGCTTTCGCAGAAATTGTGGGTGAGGGGGGTGATGAAGCCGACCCGGCCGCCGGTCTCCTCGACCCGGACGTAGCGGGCGGGGCCGCCGGTGGAATCGGGAAGGTCGGTCAGCGTGTAGCGCTCGGCGAGGCCGGCGCGGACGGCCGAGAGCGGAAGATACTGGTCGGTCCGGTCTTCCTCGATCTCGCCGAGGGGCATCGTCTCGATCAGGGTGAGGTCGTGGCCCTCGCCATGGCAGAAGCGCAGCATCGGCTCGATCTCGTGCGCGTTGGCGTTCTGGAGCGCGACCATGTTGATCTTGACCTTGAGCCCGGCCGCCTTCGCGGCGTTGAGGCCCTCCATCACGCGCGAAAGCTCGCCCCAGCGGGTGATCCGCTTGAAGGTGTCTGCGTCCAGAGTGTCCAGCGAGACGTTGACCCGGCGGACGCCGATGTCGGCGAGCTCGGCGGCGTGTTTTGCGAGCTGCGAGCCGTTGGTGGTGAGGGTCAGCTCCCTGAGCGCGCCGCTCTCAAGGTGGCGCGAGAGGGCGCGGAACAGGCTCATCACGTTGCGGCGGACGAGGGGCTCGCCGCCGGTGATGCGCAGCTTGGTGGTGCCGCGCTCGACGAAGGCGGAGGCCACACGGTCGAGCTCCTCGAGAGTGAGGAGGTCCTTCTTGGGAAGGAACGACATGTGCTCCGACATGCAGTAGACACAGCGGAAGTCGCACCGGTCGGTCACCGAAATCCTGAGGTAGGATACGGTGCGGCCAAAGGTGTCGACGAGGGGGCGCGTGCTCGAAGATGTCATGACACCTATATGGCACCTGGCAGCAGGATTTCCCACGCCCCTCAAATCAATTCGGAGCGTTTTTTGATGGATCAGTCATGGTGGCCGGAGGAACTACGGGTCAACCCGGCGCGTGACGTGCTCGCCGTGCATTATCCGGGCGGCGCGGTGGAGCGTCTTCCGGCAGAATATCTGCGGGTGTTCACCCCTTCCGCCGAGCGAACCGGGCACGGCGGAAGGCGCACGGTGATCGGCGGCAAGAAGGCTGTGCGAATCGACGCGGTGGCGCCGGTGGGGCGCTACGCGGTGCGCATCACCTTCGACGACGGCCATTCCACAGGGATCTATCCGCTGACGTCGCTCCACACGCTCGCCGCCTCGCGCGGCGAGAACTGGGGAGAGTACGAGGCGGAACTCGCAGCCCTCGGCCTCAGCCGTGAGCGGCCGGGAAGCGCCCCGGCACCGCTGAAGGGGGCTTCTGCACCCGCTCCGGCGTGAGGCTTGTTGCGACGGGGCCTTGACGGGGCTGCGGCAAGCTGCCATTTCCCCGCTCGGCCGCAGCGCGAAGACGCTGGTGCGCCACGGCAGCGGCCCGCCCGCAGCCAGCCCTCGTTGGGGGATAGTTTAATGGTAGAACAGCGGACTTCTGACTCCGTTAGTCGAGGTTCGAATCCTCGTCCCCCAGCCATTCTCTCCGGCCACCACCTGACCGAACAATCAGAACCGCGATGACGCATCGTCGGTGCGAGAAATCCCACGGGCCGATGCGCACAGCTTGAGAAATCACGTTTGTTCGAGCGGTAGACGGACGGTTCGGACAGCGCATGCGTTGTCCGGCGCTGCGTTGACACTTGCATCGGGGCTATGCCCACAGTCGGCATTCGTGCAGAAGAATGGTGGCTGATGGAGGACCTGATCTACGAGGCGGCTGTCGTTCCGGAACAGTGGCCGCAAGTCCTCGATAAGCTTTCCGCGCAGGTCTGTGCAGAAGGGGCGATCCTCGCGAACGTCAGCGAGCCGGACTGTCCGTGGTTTAGCAGCGACGGTGTCACCGAGCTTTACGAGCGTTTCTTCGAGCGCGGTCTTGCCTACGACAATCCCAAGACGCAAGCGCTCCTGGAAAGCACCTATCCGGGGTTCATCAGCGATGCGCTCTACCTTGGTGAAGACTGGATGGCGCGGCAGGATGTCTACCGCGACTTCCTGTGGGAGCACGGGTTCGGATACGCTGCAGGAACCACGATCAGGATCCCGAGCGGCGATGTCGTCGCCTTTTCGATCGAGAAGAAACGCGACCTCGGCCCTGTCGAGCAGAAGGACCTCGATGTCCTGGACGGCTACCGGCCCCACCTTGCCCGCGCAGCCCTGTTGGCGAGCCAGCTCCAGTTCGCCCGAATGGAAGCGGCGCTGCAGGCCCTGCAACTCGCCAATCTTCCGACCGCGGTGGTCAAGGCGAATGGCCGCGTCATCGACTGCAATGCGGCCTTCAACGAGCTCTCGCCTCAGATCGTGGTGCAGGCGAGAGACAGGCTTGGGTTTCGCGATGACCGGTCGAACCGGTTCTTTCGCAGCGTCTTGCTCGAGGCAAAGGAGCGGGGTCAGCGGACGTCCGCTCCCGGTCATTCATTTCCGATTCCGGCGGTGCCGGGTTCACCGCCCGCCGTCGTGCATATCGTTCCCATTGCGGGGGCGGCACGGGATATCTTTCTCGGAACCGCGTTCCTCACCATTGTGACGCCGGTCGATGAAAGGACGATCCCGTCGGTCGACCTGATCCAGGGTCTGTTCGATCTCACACCGGCGGAAGCGAAGGTCGGGGGCAATCTGGCGCGCGGCGAAACCGTTCAGAGCACGGCAACCGAATTCGGCGTCAGCGTCGAAACCGTCCGGACCCACGTGAAATCACTGTTGGCGAAATCGGGGATGGAGCGGCAGACGGATTTTGTCGCGGCGATCGCGTCCATCCCGCCGGTCGATCGCTAGTGATCCGGCAAGAATTAAATTACCGGTTCCTCACCCGGATTGGGGAGGCCAGCTCCTTCTCGGCGTGATCTCTGGTGCCGTCGCCCTCCGGGGTGAAATTGCGAGGAGATCACAATGACTTACAAGATTCTGGCGCTCGGGCTGTTTGTGGGACTGGCAGGTTGCCAGAGCGTTATGCAAAGCGAGCCGCCTGCAGGGACCCTGGCGACTGGTGAAACGGTCCTCGTCGACGACGGCAGTTGCCCGTCCGGTCAGGTCAAGCAGGTGACGGGATCCGTGCCCGGCGTCCCGCGCCAGAAAGAATGCGTCCCGATGCCGTAGCGAAGGGCCACGGCGCGCGTGAACCATGCGGCAGGGATCTCGGCCCTTGCCGCATGGAACGGATCGCAGGTTTGCCGTGTGCCGCTTGAGCGGTTCGCGGGCGCGCTGCGGTTTCCTGCCGCGCCCCAGACTTTCGTATGATTGCGGCGTGGGCGACCGGTGGGCCAAGTGATGGGCGATCCGTCCATACCGGCTCGCCGGGGTGTGATCGTGTGCCGGGAGAACCGTTTCGTTTCGGGGATGGCGGTTTCGATCGCAGGTGGCGGGCGATCCGAGAACCTGCGAAACCGAAAGACGCCGATGAGCAACGACTGGCCCGAACTCGATTATCTGAGCTGGCGTGAGACTGCGGCGGCGCTGCATCTCTACCTGCAGGTCGCCGGGAAGTACCGGCTGGCGCATACGCCCTGGATCAACCACTCGTGGCACGCGACGTTCTATGTCACGCCGCGGGGCCTCGCGTCTTCGCCGATCCCGGATGGGTCGGGGATCGAGATCCTGTTCGATCTCAGGGACCATAAGGTGATCGGCTGGAGCGGGGACGGGCGGAGTGCTTCGTTCGCGCTGGGGCCGACCACGGTTGCGGGGTTTCACGCCGACTTCGTGCGGCTCGTCGAGGAGATCGGCGGGACGGCGGCATTCGACGGGAGCCCGAACGAGGTGCGCGATCCCGTGCCGTTCCGCGAGGATGACCGCGACCGGCCCTACGACGCGGAGGCCGTCGCGCGGTTTCACGAGGCGCTGGTCGCGGTCGACGACGTGTTCAAGCGGTTCAGGACATCGTTTCTGGGTAAATCGAGCCCGGTGCACCTCTTCTGGGGGAGCTTCGATCTTGCCGTCACGCGGTTCTCGGGCCGCCCGGCGCCGCTGCATCCGGGCGGCGTCCCCGCGCTGCCGGACGATGTGGCGCGGGAGGCGTACGACCGCGAGGTCTCGTCCGCGGGCTTCTGGCCGGGCGGCGGCGGGCTCGATTATCCGGCGTTCTATTCCTACGCCTATCCGGCCCCGGCTGGCTTCCAGAGTGCGCCCGTCCGGCCAGATGCCGCCTTCTGGCACGCCGATCTCTCGGAGTTCATCCTGCCCTACGACGCCGTCCGCGCGGCGGCCAACCCTGACCGTGCGCTGATGGACTTTCTTGTGTCGACCTACGAGGCGGCGGCAGACGGCGGGAAATGGGACCGCGAGCTCCTGGAGTGCGCACCGGGGAAGCCCCGGATCGTGCGGCCGGTCCAGACAGGCGCGCCGGCGGGCAAGGCAGGGTTGCCCGGCGAACCGGTGGAGCGGGAGGATGCCCCCGCCAAGGGCCGCTACCGGATGGTGGTGGACGGGGTCGAGGCGGAGATGACCTACAGCCGGGCCGGGGAGCGGCTCATCATCATCGACCATACCGAGGTGCCGGCCGCACTTCGCGGCCGCCGCGTCGGCGAGCGGCTGGTGCTGCAGGCGATCGAGGATGCGCGGCGGGACGGGGTGGAGATCCTGCCGCTATGCCCGTTCGCGAAGGCGCAGATCGAGCGTCACCCCGAGTGGCAGGACGTTCTGCGCCGCCCGCGCAACGGCTGACGTGCGGCGGCTGAGGGCGCCACGCTACCAGCGGTTTTCGCGGGCGAAGTCGGCGAAGGCGCGGAGCGGGGGCGGGAGATGGCGCCGGCCGGGGTAGTAGAGGAAGGGGCCTGAGAAACGCTCCTGCCAGTCTTCCAGCAGCGGGACGAGGCGGCCGTCGTCGAAGTAGGGGCGGAGCCATTCTTCGAAGAGCTGGATGATCCCGCAGCCGGCGACCGCCGCCTCGACGGCAAGATCGATAGCGTTGCCGAGGCTGACGATGAGCGGCCCCTTCGGCTGGACCTTCACGGTCTCGCCATCGCGCTCGAACTCCCAGTCCGGGATCAGGCCGAAGGAGAAGCGGGCGCGCATGCAGTCGTGCTCCAGAAGGTCACGCGGATGCTGCGGCCGGCCGCGCCGGGCGAGGTAGGACGGCGCCGCCCCGGTCGCGAAGGATTGCTGGCGCGGGCCGATCGGGACGGCGATCATGTCCTGCTCGAGACTTTCGTCGAACCTGATGCCGGCATCGCAGCCGCTCGCCAGGATGTCGACGAGGCTGTCCTCGGCGACGACCTCGACGGTGATGCCGGGGAAGGCGGCGAGAAACGGCGGCAGGAGGCGGGGCAGGACGAGGCGGGCGGCCACCACCGGGACGTTGAGGCGGAGTGTCCCCGCAGGGCGGTCGCGGAACGTGTCGACGGAGCCGAGGGCCGCCTCGACGTCGAGGAGCGCGGGGGCGAGGCGCGCGATCAGCCGCTCGCCGGCCTCGGTGGGCGAAATGCTGCGCGTGGTCCGGTTGAGGAGGCGCACGTCTAGCCGCGCCTCGAGGCGGCGGACGGCCTCGCTGAGGCCCGATGCACTGCGGCCGGTCGCCCGCGCGGCATCGCGGAAGCCCCCGGCGCGGACGACCGCCATGAACTCGGGCAGATCGCTGAGATCGACCATTGTGCGTTTCCCCGAACAACCCGTGCGGATGAGCAGTGATTATCGCACGGTCGCGGGCGGTTTATCTACCGGCTAGCCAACAAGGGGATCGAACGATGACCGACATTCAACAGGCCGGAACGCACAGGCTCGGCAGCCGGACCGTAACGCGCATGGGCTACGGCGCGATGCAGCTCGCGGGGCCCGGCGTGTTCGGGCCGCCGAAGGACCGCGCGGAGGCCGTCGCGGTGCTGCGTGCCGCGCGCGAGGCCGGCGTCGACCACATCGACACCAGCGATTTCTACGGCCCGCACGTCACCAACGAGATCATCAGGGAGGCGCTTCATCCTTACGGGGACGACCTCACCATCGTGACCAAGATCGGCGCGCGGCGGGGCGACGACGGCTCGTGGCTTCCGGCCTACTCGAAGGAGGCACTCACCGCCGCAGTGCACGACAACCTGCGCAACCTCGGGCTCGACGTTCTCGATGTAGTCAACCTTCGCATCATGTTCGACATTCACGGGCCTGCGGAAGGGCCGATCGAGGAGCCGCTCTCGGTGCTTGCCGACCTTCGCCGGGAGGGGCTGGTCCGCGAGATCGGGATGAGCAACGTGACGCCGCGGCAGGTCGCGGATGCGCGGCGAATCGTCGATATCGTCTGCGTCCAGAACCAGTACAACCTTGCCCATCGCGGCGACGATGCGCTGATCCACGACCTTGCCGCGGCCGGGATCGCCTACGTGCCGTTCTTCCCGCTCGGCGGGTTCTCGCCGCTCCAGTCGGACACGCTGACCGCGGTGGCGGACGGTCTTGGTGCGACGCCGATGCAGACGGCGCTGGCGTGGCTTCTCCAGCGCTCGCCGAACATCCTGCTCATTCCGGGCACGTCCTCGCGGGCGCACCTTGCGCAGAACCTTGCAGCGGCCGAAGTCACGCTGCCCGCCGAAGCGCTTGCCCGGCTCGATAACGTCGGGGCCGCGGAGGCTGCTGCGCACTGAGGCTGCGGCGGCGGGCGGGATTGGCTGTGCGCTGGTGGCGGCGGCGGTTTGAACGGGGCGGGGGCACGCGCTATGCCACCGCTCCAACCGACAGGAGCCGCCCGTGGACAAGACCGCAGAGACCATCGCCCGCCTCATCGCCGAGGAGATCGGTGCGCGGCCCGCCCAGGTCACCTCGGCCGTGGAGCTGCTCGACGGCGGGTCGACGGTCCCGTTCATCGCGCGCTACCGCAAGGAGGCGACCGGCGGGCTCGACGACACCCAGCTGCGCACCCTCGGCGAGCGGCTGACGTACCTGCGCGAGCTGGAGGCACGGCGCGGCGCGATCCTCCAGTCGATCCGCGAGCAGGGCAAGCTCTCGGTCGAGCTGGAGCAGGCGATCGGCAAGGCCGACACCAAGGCACGGCTGGAGGACCTCTACCTGCCGTTCAAGCCGAAGCGGCGCACCAAGGCGATGATCGCGCGCGAGAACGGGCTGGAGCCGCTGCTGCGCGCCATCGAGACCGACCGCTCCGCGAAGCCCGAGGTGCTGGCTGAACGGTTCGTGACCGAGACCGTCGCGACGGTGAAGGCGGCGCTCGACGGCGCGCGCGACATCAAGGTCGAGGAGCTTGCCGAGAACGCCGACCTTCTCGGCCGTCTGCGGGCGTTCATGCGCGAGGACGCGATTATTTCGGCGACCGTGGTGCCCGGCAAGGAAACCGAGGGCGCCAAGTTCTCCGACTATTTCGACCACCGCGAGAAGTGGGCCGACATTGCCGCCCACAGGGCGCTCGCGATCATGCGCGCCTCCAACGAGGAGATCGTGACCATCGACATCGCGCCCGACCCGGAGACCGGGACGGCGCGGGCGGAGGGGATCGTGGCCGCGGCGATCGGGATCGACGGCGATGCGCCGGGCGACGTGTGGCTGCGCGGGGTCGCGGGCTGGGCGTGGCGGGTGAAGCTCGCGCTCTCGATGTATCTCGACCTTTTCGGCGACCTCCGGACGCGGGCGCACGAGAGCGCCATCGCGGTGTTCGCGCGCAACCTCAAGGATCTTCTCCACGCGGCGCCCGCAGGGCAGCGGCCAACGCTGGGGCTCGACCCCGGCATCCGCACCGGCGTGAAGGCGGCCGTCGTGGACGCGACAGGCAAGCTCGTCGACACCGCGACGCTCTACCCGTTCCAGCCGAAGAACGACGTGCGCGGGGCGCAGGCGGCCATCGTCGACCTCGTGAAGCGGCACGGGGTGGAGCTGATTGCCATCGGCAACGGCACGGCGAGCCGGGAGACCGAGCGGTTGGTGGAAGAGACGCTGAAGCTTCTGCCGGATGGCGTCGCGCGGCCGACCAAGGTGATCGTGTCGGAGGCGGGGGCGTCGGTCTATTCGGCGTCGGAGCTGGCGGCGCGGGAGTTTCCGGGGCTCGATGTCTCGATCCGCGGGGCGGTCTCGATCGCGCGGCGGCTGCAGGACCCGCTGGCGGAGCTCGTGAAGATCGAGCCGAAGTCCATCGGTGTCGGCCAGTATCAGCACGATGTCGACCAGGGGCGGCTGGCGCGCACGCTGGACGCCGTGGTCGAGGACGCGGTGAACGCGGTCGGCGTCGACCTCAACACCGCCTCTGCGCCGCTTCTGCGGCAGGTGGCGGGGCTCGGGCCTTCGCTGGCGGAGGCGATCGTGGCGCACAGGGACGCGAACGGCGCGTTCGCGACGCGCAAGGCGCTGATGAAGGTTTCGGGGCTGGGGCCGAAGGCGTTCGAGCAGTGCGCCGGGTTCCTCAGGATCCGGGACGGGGCGGAGCCGCTCGACGGCTCGGCGGTCCACCCGGAAGCCTACGGGCTGGCGCGGCGGATCGTTTCGGCCTGCGGGCGCGACATTCGCGAGATCATGGGCAACTCCGCCGTGCTGAAGGCGATGGACCCGAAGGACTTCGTCGACGACACGTTCGGCCTGCCGACGGTGCGCGACATTCTGGCCGAGCTGGAAAAGCCCGGCCGCGACCCGCGCCCCGACTTCCGCACCGCGACATTTGCGGAGGGCGTCGACCAGATCTCCGACCTCAAGCCAGGCATGATGCTGGAGGGGACGGTGACGAACGTCGCGGCGTTCGGCGCGTTCGTGGACATCGGCGTCCACCAGGACGGGCTCGTCCACATCAGCCAGCTCGCCGACCGCTTCGTGAAGGACCCCCACGAGGTGGTGAAGGCCGGCGACGTGGTGCGGGTGCGCGTGATGGAGGTGGACATCCCGCGCAAGCGCATCGGCCTTTCAATGCGCAAGGATGCACCGGCGGAGGGGGCCGCGCCCGCCCGCCCGGCAGCGCCGGACCGCCAGCCGCCGGGTAGCAAGCAGAACGCAAGGAACCGGCCGCCTGCGGGCAATGGCAAGCGCGGCGGCGGCCGTCCACCTGAGCCGTCCAGCGCCGGCACCGGCGCCCTCGGCGCCGCCCTTCTCGACGCGATGAAGAAGCGCGACTGAAGGCCGGCCACGCCCTAGCCGATGGAGGAGAATTCCCGGTCTTCCTCGCGGTCCCGCTCAAGATCCTCCGCGAGGCTCTCGATCTCCTCGGCGCCGAGGTCTTCGTCCAGCATTGCGATGTGGAACAGCGCGTCGCCCTCGTTGACGAGGGGGAGGTTGGTGAGACCGACGAGGATGCCGGCGGTATCGCTCGTCACCAGCGTCTCGGCCTCGCCGAAGGGGTCGGAGATGACGCCGAGGATCTCGCCGGGGGCGATGATCGCCTTGGACGTCATGTCGGTGCGCAGGAGCCCGCCGACGGGTGCCCGGACCCAGACGCTGCGCGAGGCATGGAGCGGCTTGCGGGCGGCGCCGGGCTTGCGGCCGGCCGGCAGCATCCCCATCGCCCGCATCACGCGCAGGATTCCGAGGGCGCCTACGCGGGCGGACTGGTCGTCGAACCGCAGCGCCTCGCCGGCTTCGTAGAGGATGACATCGACGCCGACATCGGCGGCGGCCTGGCGCAGCGAGCCCTCGGGCCGCTTGCTCTTGAGGACGATTGGCGCGCCGAACGCGTCGGCAAGGGCAAGCGTCTCGGGCTTGGCGGAGGAGGAGACGCGGACCTGCGGCATGTTGGTGCGGTGGATGGAGGCTGAGTGCAGGTCGATCCCGAGGTCGGCGCGCGAGACGATCTCTTCCATGAAGAGGTGCGCGAGGCGGGCCGCCAGCGAGCCCGTGGCCTTGCCGGGGAAAGTGCGGTTGAGGTCCCGCCGGTCGGGCAGGTAGCGCGACAGGTTCTGGAAGCCGAAGCCGTTGACGATCGGGATGACCATCAGCGTGCCGCGCATCGCCGACAGCTCGGAGTAACGCAGCACGCGCCGCGCCACCTCGACGCCGATCACCTCGTCACCATGGATGGCGGCGCTGACGAACAGCGTCGGCCCGGGCCGCGCGCCGTGGATCACCCGCACCGACATGGAAACAGGGGTGTTGTCCGACAGGACGCTGACCGGAAACTCGACCGTCGCCCGCGTGCCGGCCGGGATTTCGCGGCTGCCCAGGATGAAGGGGGGACGCCTTGCCATCAGCCGGTGCCGCGGGTGCGGGTCTTCCCCTTGGCGGCGCGCTTTTCGAGGAATTCGATGATCTTGCCGGCGACGTCGATCCCGGTCGCCTTCTCGACGCCCTTCGAGGCCCGGCGAGGAGTTGACCTCCATCACCACGGGGCCGTGGTTGGCGCGCAGCATATCGACGCCGCAGACCGAGAGGCCGAGGGCCTTGGCCGAGCGGATCGCGGTCGAGCGTTCCTCCGGCGAGATCTTGATGGTCTTCGCGCTGCCGCCGCGGTGGAGGTTGGAGCGGAACTCGCCCTCGGCGCCCTTCCTCTGCATTGCCGCGATCACCTTGCCGTCGACGACGAGCGCGCGAATGTCGGTGCCGCCGGCCTCCTTGATGAATTCCTGGACGAGGATGTTCACCTTGGCGCCGCGGAAGGCCTCGATGATCGACTTTGCCGAGCGGTTGCTGTCGGCCAGCACGACGCCGATGCCCTGCGTGCCTTCGAGGAGCTTGACCACGAGGGGGGCGTTGCCGGCGAGCTTCAGCACCTCCTCGGTCTGCTTGGGGTCGTGGGCGAAGGTGGTGACGGGGAGGCCTATGCCTTCGCGGGCGAGAAGCTGCATGGAGCGCAGCTTGTCGCGCGAGCGGCCGATGGCGACGGATTCGTTGAGCGGGAAGACGCCCATCACCTCGAACTGGCGCAGCACCGCGAGGCCGTAGAAGGTGATGGAGGCGCCGATGCGCGGGATCACCGCGTCGTAATCCGGCAGCTTCTCGCCGTTATAGTAGACCTCCGGCCGGCGCGACGCGATGTTCATGTAGCAGCGCAGCGTGTCGATGATGTCGAGCGTGTGCCCGCGCGCCTCCGCAGCCGCCTTGAGGCGCTGGTGGGAATAAAGGTTCGGGTTGCGCGCCAGCATGGCGATTTTCACGGCGATCGGATCCTTAAACGTCGGCGCCGCCGGGGATGCCGGGTCGGGCCAGGGGGCGGGCGGTGCGCACGGCGCGCCCGTCCGGTTGGATGGTTTGCCGCCGGGGGGCGGGAACTCTCAGCCCTCGGTCCGCTCCCGGCCGCCGAGGAGGAAGGATCGGCCGGGGTCGACGAGGAGCCTGTGCCTGCGGATCGCGGTGCGACCGAGGATGATGTCGAACGCCATGTTGTCCCGCTCCGCGAGCGAGACCTCGATCGGCCATACGCCCGTGCCGAGCCGAAGCAGCGTGCGGATGATAACCCGGTTTTCCGGCACGCCGCTCGTGTTCTTGATCGGCCGCTCGCCGACGAAGTGCGCCGTGCTGCGGACGACCTTCGAGATGCTGGTGATCGGCACCGTGAAGCGGGCGAAGGCCCGGCCGTCCTCCTCGACGATCTCGACGTCGCGGGCGTTGAGCGCCGAGGTTCGCGCGCCGGTGTCGATCTTCGCCTTGATCCGCGGGACGCCGAGTTCGGGAAGCTCGACGTGCTCGCGCCAGCCGACCGTGATCCGCGGGGACTTCCGGTCGCCTGCGGGCGGTTTCATCGTGCGCCGTCCGCGCTGACGCGCCGGTAGTTGGTGAAGGCGTTGACGCTCATCACGACGAAGAAGGTGTCGAGGTCGATGAGGACGTGGTCCTTTTCATAGAGGGCGCGGGCAAGATTGCGTATGTCGTCCTCGTAGAGCCGGCGGCGGCCGGCCATCTCGCGCAGGATCTTTGCCGAGATGCGGTAGCGCCCGCCATCCTTGCCGCCGAACGCCTCGCCGTAGAGGCGCACGAGGCGGTCGCTCACGCGTTCGGGCCAGTCTGCTGTCATGGCGCTCATATATCCGGCAGGAATATTTTGTCCATAGACAAAGTTTAATGGCCTGACATGACGATCCTTTGACCTCGATGTCTGCGACCCGCGGTGCGACCTTTGGCGCCCCAGGAGACGGGCACGGTTGGCCGGCCCGTTTGGTAGAGGTTTCGGGCACGCGACTTGAGGCGTGCCGGCATTCAGGCCTCCGTCCCGAAAGCTAAGTGTTCATAATTTTCTGGATATCGTTGGTCCATTCACCGCCCCGACTTCAGAGAGGATCGCCCGCCACCCTTTCTCCGGGCTTTCCCCACCGACGACCCCTACGACGGCGCCACGAGACCCTGCGGCACCACGCGAACCCATCGGAAAGGCTGCGCCGTTGATCTTCGATCCCACCTGCATCGCCTGCCCGAATTGCGACGTGATGCACCGCGTCACGCGCGAGGACATGGCCATGCGGACGCGGTGCGTCCGGTGCGGGTTTCGCCTGACGCTCGGCCGGTCGGAGGCGATCGCGCGGGTCGTGAGCCTGGCGCTGACGTCGACGATCGTGATGGTGGTGGTCCTGTTCGCGCCGTTCCTGCGGCTGAACGCGGGACCATTCGATTCAGCCGCATCGGTCGTCGACGTCATCCTCGGCTTTGCGACCGGGATCATGACGCCGCTGGCGCTGGCGGTTCTGTGCTTCATCATCGTCCTGCCGGTGACGCGGGCAGCGCTCCTCATCTATGCGCTGGCGCCAATCGTTGCCGGGGCGCGCAACCTGCCGGGCGCGGCGAACGCGCTGCGCACCGCGTTCCGCCTCAAGCCCTGGGCGATGGCGGAGATCTTCATGGTGGGGGTGGCGGTCGCGCTGGTGAAGCTTGCCGGCATGGCGCACGTGGAGATGGGGTCGGCGTTCTACGCCTTCGCGCTCTTCGTCCTCGTCAACGGCTTCCAGGACACCTTCATGTGCCGCAACACGCTCTGGACGGCACTGGACGAGACGCGGTGATCGCGACCGCACTCAGCGCAGGCCTCGTCGCCTGCCGGACCTGCGGCCTCGTCGCGCCGCCGGAGACCCACGCCTGTCCGCGCTGCGGGGCGCGCCTCGTCAGCCGCGACGTGCAGAGCCTGCAGAAGGTCTGGGCGTGGCTGTGCGCCGGGCTCGTCGTCTACATTCCGGCGAACGTGTACCCGATGCTGCGGACCACAACGCTCTACCAGGAGCAGGACAGCACCATCGTCGGCGGCGTGGTCGACCTCGTCCACCACCACGCCTACGCCATTGCCGCCATCGTGTTCGTCGCGAGCGTTCTCATTCCGGTGGGCAAGTTCCTCGTCATCGGTTACCTCGCGTTCCTGCTGTCGCGCCGGCACGGCAAGGACCCGCACCGGCTTCACCACCTCCACGAGGCGGTGGAATTCATCGGCCGCTGGTCGATGATCGACGTCTTCGTCGTCGCGATCCTCACCGCGCTCGTCCAGTTCGACGTGCTTGCCTCGGTGAAGCCCGGGCTGGCGGCGGTCTGTTTCGCGCTGTCGGTCGTCTTCACCATGCTGTCGGCCCAGGCTTTCGATCCCCGCCTGATCTGGGATCACATAGAAGCGGAAGGTCATCATGACTGACCACCACCTCGCGACCCCCCGTCACGAAACCCGGCGGCGGCGGCCCTCGCTGGTCTGGCTGATGCCGCTCCTCGCCATCGCGGTGGCAGGCGGCGTGGTCTGGAAGAACTACGCCGACCAGGGGCCGCTCATCACCATCACCTTTCCCTCCGCGGCCGGCATCCGGGCGGCCGCGACGGAGCTTCGCATCCGCGACCTCAGGGTCGGCGTCGTCGAGGCGGTGGGCTTCACCGACGGGATGGAGGCGGTCGAGGCGCATGTCCGCGTGGACAAGAACGTCGCGCGCTACATCGATTCCGATGCGCGGTTCTGGCTGGTGCAGCCGCAGGTGTCCGCCCGCGGCGTGACGGGGATCGGGACGATCCTCTCAGGCGTCTACATTGCCGCGAGCTGGGACGGCGAGCCGGGGACGTCCCAGACCGAATTCGCCGCGCTGGAGACGCCGCCGCTCACCACGTTCGGAGAGGAGGGCACGCGGATCGTGCTGCGCACCCGAGCGGGCGGGCAGCTTGCCGCCGGTGCGCCGGTGCTGGCGAGCGGCATCGAGGTCGGCCGGATCGGCCAGCCCGTCCTGTCCGCCACCGGCTCGACGGTGACGATGGACGCCTTCATCGCCGCGCCCTACGACCAGCGGCTTACCACCAACGCGCGCTTCTGGGACGCGTCGGGCCTTTCGGTCAACGTCGGCGCCGCCGGCCTGTCGGTGAAGGTGGACAGCCTTGCCGCGCTGATCGAGGGCGGCATCAATTTCGGCACGCCCGTCACCGGCGGCGACCCCGTGGCCGACGGCTTCGTCTACGAGGTGTTCGCCAGCGAGGCGGCGGCGCGGGCCGACGCGTTCGAGGCCGGATCAGACCCCGAGATCGCGGCGTCGATCCTTCTCGATTCGGATGTGAGCGGGCTCGGCGTCGGCACGCTGGTGCGCTTCCGCGGCGTGAAGGTCGGCGAGGTGCGCGACCTTGCCGGCGTCGCCTCGCCGGAAGGGAGCGACGAACCGGTCCGCCTCAGGATCGACATGGGGCTGGCGCCCGAGCGCATCGGCCTTCCGCCGCGGCTCTCGGGCGACGCGCTGACGGCGGCGCTGGCCAGCCGGGTTGAAGACGGCCTCAGGGTGCGCCTCGCCAAGGAGGGCCTGTTTGGCCAGACGACCATCCTCGAGGTGGTCGATGTTGCGGACGCGCCGGAGGCGACCATCGAGATCGCCGACGGGCGGACGATGCTGCCGACGGTCGCCGAGGCGAAGTCGGACGGCGAGAGCGGCATCGAGGGCCTCGTCACCCGCGTCTCCAACCTTCCAATCGAGGCGCTGATGACGGCGGCGACCGAGGCGCTGGGCGGCGTCTCGCGCGTGGCGGTGCAGGCGGAGAGCGTGCTGGCGTCCGAGGGCATCGGGAAGATCCCCGAGACGCTGGACGGGACGCTCACCGAAATCGGCAGCCTGATCTGCCGAGATCCGCGCGGGCGGGGCGATCGAAAGCCTGAACACCACGCTGCTGGCGGCGGAGAGCACGCTCGCATCGATCGACGCGGCGGCGCTCGCCCTGCCGACGCTGGCGCGGCGGCTCGACGAGGCGGCGAGCGGGCTGCAGGCGGTGGTCTCCGGCTATTCGCCCGACTCGCGCTTCTACGGCGACCTCCGCGGTGTGCTGCGCGAGGCATCCGCCGCCGCGGAGGCGTTCCGCTCGCTCGCCCGTACGCTCGAACGAAATCCCAATTCTCTGATTACAGGCCGCTAGTCATGCGTATTCTGGCCCTCTTCCTTCCCCTCCTGCTCGCGGGCTGTCTCTCCGGGCAGGCGCCGCGCTTTGCCGTCGAGCCTGTCCCGTCGACCGTGAAGGTGCGCACGTCCGCCAGCACCATCGAGCTCGCGGACGTGACGCTCCCCAACTACGCCACCGAAAACTGGCTGACCGTGCAGGACGAGGCGGGCGCACTCGTTCCCTTGCGCGATGCGGACTGGGCCGACGAGCCGAGCCGCGCGATGACCTTCGCGCTGGTGCGGCACCTCTCCGAAATCACCGGCGCCAAGGTCGCCGCGGACCCCTGGCCGCTGGCGGGCATCCCGGAAGCCGAGGTGCGGGTGCGGGTGGAGCAGATGATCGCCGATACGACCGGGCACGATGATCCTCACCGGCCAGTTCTCGATCCGCCGCGACCGTGAGGAGAGCCGCAGCCGGATCGAGCTGTTCTCGATCAGGATCCCGGCCGACACGTCCGCCCCGAAGGACATTCTGCGCGCGCACGATCTCGCGTGGCGCGACCTTGCGGAGCTGATCGCGAAGACGCTCTGACGGGCACGAAAAAAGGCGCGGCGTTGTCCGCCGCGCCTTGCATTCGTGCCGGGGTGCGGCGCCTCAGTTGAGGCGGCGGGCGGCGAGCTGGTCGACGTCGCGCACCGCGCCGCGCGAGGCGGAGGTGGTGAGCGCGGCGTAGGCCTTCAGCGCGGTGGAAACCTTGCGCTTGCGCTGCTCCTCGGGCTGCCAGCCCTTCTCCTCGCGGGCGGCGCGGCGTTCGGCCAGGACCGCATCGTCGACCGCGAGGGTGATCTTGCGGTTCGGAATGTCGATGTCGATCCGGTCGCCTTCTTCCACCAGGCCGATGGTGCCGCCCTCGGCCGCTTCCGGCGAGACGTGGCCGATGGAGAGGCCCGACGAGCCGCCGGAGAAGCGCCCGTCCGTCACCAGCGCGCAGTCCTTCCCGAGGCCCTTCGATTTCAGGTACGAGGTCGGGTAGAGCATTTCCTGCATGCCGGGGCCGCCGCGCGGGCCTTCGTAGCGGATGAGCACGATGTCGCCCTTCTTCACCTTGTTGGTGAGGATGGCGGAGACCGCCGTGTCCTGGCTCTCGAAGATGCGGGCCGGGCCGGAGAACTTGAGGATCGATTCGTCGACGCCCGCCGTCTTCACGATGCAGCCGTCCTCGGCGAGGTTGCCGTAGAGGACCGCAAGGCCGCCGTCCTTGGAGAAGGCGTGCTCGACGTCGCGGATCGCGCCGTTCTTGCGGTCGAGGTCGAGCTCGTCATAGCGGCGGGACTGGGAGAAGGCGGTCTGCGTCCGCACCCCGCCCGGCGCGGCGCGGTAGAATTCGTGCACGCTTTCCTGGTTGGTGCGCATCACGTCGCAGCGGTCGAGCGCGTGGGCGAGGCTCTCGGCGTGAACCGAGCCGCAGGTGGTATCGAGCAGGCCGGCACGGTCGAGTTCGCCGAGGATCGCCATGATGCCGCCGGCGCGGTGGACGTCCTCCATGTGGACGTCGTTCTTGGCCGGGGCGACCTTGCACAGCACCGGAACGTGGCGGGACAGGCGGTCGATGTCGGCCATGCCGAAGTCGACCTCGCCCTCGTGCGCTGCGGCCAGAAGATGGAGGACGGTGTTGGTGGAGCCGCCCATCGAGATGTCGAGCGTCATCGCGTTCTCGAACGCCTTCACCGACGCGATGTTGCGCGGCAGGACGCTTTCGTCTTCCTGCTCGTAGTAGCGGCGGGCGAGATCGACGATCAGGTGCCCGGCCTCGACGAACAGGCGCTCGCGGTCGGAGTGGGTCGCCAGCGTCGAGCCGTTGCCGGGGAGGGCGAGGCCGAGCGCTTCGGTGAGGCAGTTCATCGAGTTGGCGGTGAACATGCCCGAGCACGAGCCGCAGGTGGGGCAGGCGGCCTGCTCGATTTCCTCGACCTGCGCGTCCGAATACTTGTCGTCGGCCGCGGCGACCATGGCGTCGACCAGGTCGAGCGCGACTTCCTTGCCTTCCCAGACGACCTTGCCGGCTTCCATCGGGCCGCCGGAGACGAAGACGCACGGGATGTTGAGGCGCATCGCGGCCATCAGCATGCCGGGGGTGATCTTGTCGCAGTTGGAGATGCAGACCATGGCGTCGGCGCAGTGGGCGTTGACCATGTACTCGGTGCTGTCGGCGATGATCTCGCGCGAGGGCAGCGAGTAGAGCATCCCGTCGTGGCCCATCGCGATGCCGTCATCCACCGCGATGGTGTTGAATTCCTTGGCGACGCCGCCGGCCTTCTCCACTTCGCGCGCGACGAGCTGGCCGAGATCCTTGAGGTGGACGTGGCCTGGCACGAACTGCGTGAAGGAGTTGACGATGGCGATGATCGGCTTGCCGAAGTCGCCGTCCTTCATGCCGGTGGCGCGCCACAGGCCGCGGGCGCCGGCCATGTTGCGGCCGTGGGTGCTGGTTCTGGAGCGGTAAGGGGGCATCACAAGATCCACGTGAATTAGAATAGCTGCAGGGTACAAGGCTCGAACGGGCGAGTAAAATATATTATTAGCACGCTATTGGAACGCTGAAGGTATCAGTATGGACGTGCGCCACCTCCGGCATTTCGTCGCCGTCGCGGAGACGCTGCACTTCGGGCGGGCGGCGGAGCGGCTCGGGATGACGCAGCCGCCGCTCAGCCAGTCGATCATGGCGCTGGAGCGGGATCTCGGCGCGCCGCTGTTCGCCCGCACGAGGCGCAGCGTGGCGCTGACGTCGTTCGGCGAACAGTGGCTGCCGCATGTGCGGGCCGCACTCGACGGCGTGGCGGGCCTTGCCGGGACCGCGGAGCGCATCCTCAAGGGGGACGCGGGGCGGCTCTCGCTCTCGTTCGTCAGCACGGCGGACTACAGCATCCTGCCGGCGCTGGTGCACCGCTTCCGTCAGCTCCACCCGGACGTGGAGCTTTCGCTCACCGAATCCACCAGCGACCGGCAGATTGCGGCATTGCTTGCCGGAGATGGGCAGGTCGGCATCATCATCCCGCACGGCAACGAGGTTCTGCCGGACTGTTTCGCCTACCGCACGCTGGTGCGCGAGCCGCTGGTCGCGGCAGTGCCCGAAAGCTGGCTCGCGGAGGGCCGGTTCGGGGCGATCGGCGCGGATCTGCCCGCGGCGGCGGTCGTCTCCTCGCCGCTGATCGTGTTTCCGCGCCGGGCGGCCCCCTCGTTCTACGACCTCGTGACCGACTACTACGCCGCCGCCGGCGGCAAGGCGCACGTCGTCCAGCACGCGATCCAGATGCAGACGATCATCAGCCTCGTCTCGGCGGGAATGGGGATCGCGCTGGTGCCGGCCTCCTTGCGCAATCTCGCCCGGTCGGGGGTGCGCTACCTGGCGCTGGAGGGCCGTGCGCCGGAGCTCGAGACAGGCATCATCTGGCGGCACGACGACGCGACGCCGACGCTCGCCAACTTTCTCGCGATGGTGACGACGGTGGGCGTCGGCGGGACCTAGGCGACCCGGTTTCGGCCGGCGGTCTTGGCGGCGTACAGCGCCTGGTCGGCGCGCTCGATGGCGGCGTCGATCGACGGCTCGCCGGACCCGATTGCCGTCACGCCGATGCTGGAGGTCACGCGGATTGGCCCGGCCGTGGTCTCGATTATGAGGTCCTCGATAACGGAGCGAAGGACTTCGGCGATGTCGTAGGCCTCGGAGAGGTCGGAGCCAATGAGGAGGGCGACGAACTCCTCGCCGCCAAGGCGGGCGAAGATGTCGCTCGCCCGGATCACCGCCTTGCACCGGGTCGCGATCTCCTTCAGCACCGCGTCGCCCACGGGGTGCCCGTAGGAATCGTTGATGAGCTTGAAGTTGTCGAGGTCGAGCATGAGGAGCGCGACAGGCCGGCCGAAGCGCGACATCCGCGCCAGCTCCATCTCCGCGTATTCCTCGAAGAACCGGCGGTTCGGCAGTTCGGTCAGCGGATCGGTTGCGGCAAGCTTCGCATAGGCGATCTGCACGAGCTTCCGGTCGGTGACATTCATGTGCGACACGACGGCGCCGAGGCGCCGCGGTTCCCCGCCGTCCGAATCGCAGACGAGCGGCGTCACCCTCGCCAGGTACCAGCGCAGTTCCTTTGCCGAATGGCACGGATACTCCAGCTCGAATAGCCCCTGCGAGCCGTTGAGGACGCTGCGTAGGCCTGCATAGAAATCGGCAGCTTCCTCGCCTGCGCTGCCGCTCGCGGTCCGGCAGAGCTCGAGGTAATTTATGCCGATGAAGTCGTCCCCGGTGGCGCCTTCGTTCGACGACGCGAACGCCACCCAGGCCTTGTTGACGCCGATGATGGTGCCTTCGAGGTCGACGACGCAGATGCTGGACGTCAGCGCATCCATGGCCGAGATGGCGAGGTTTCCGTCGATGCGAGACCCCACGTTTAACTCCTGAAGCGTGCGCTCCTTGTCAGGGGCAAATGATGGCTGGGCTTGATCTAACGCGGCGGCCGGGTTTCGGTTGCGCAAAATCGTTTTCAAGCTGGAGAATATTCGGAGGCGATTGTGGCGGAAACATGAAATGCCACACCGTGCTGCGATGCCGCAGCGTCGTTATCGCCGGGCGAATGCATCAAGCCGCCAAGTGATTCCCGGCCTGTTCTTACAGTATACCCAGAACGAATACAGCAGAAACGACAGCCAGGTTGCGTGCTATTGTGGCGTTCGGGCCAGATGCAGGAAATTATGCATTTAAAGCAGGTAATAGGCGTTATGTGGAGCGGTGAAGGACCATTAGAGCCTTGCGGCTACCAGAACGATCCATTCCTGAAGGGGCAGGCCGACGAAATCTTGCCGAACCTCGTCTGCGAGATCCAGGACCGACGCGGGCCTCGCTCGACCGAGGAGTTCTGGTGGGTTGGGGAACGGGCGACGGAAGGCCCGCGGGCCGGCCGCGATGAAGACCGACGACCGGTCGATGTATTCGCTCTGGGAGAGGTGGCGGGAATCCGGCATCGCCCTTATCGGCGACGCCTGGACCTCGGCCTGAGCCACTCCTCCTGAGCGGGTCAGACGTATCCGAGCGCCACGTCCTCTTCGGCGCGCGCGGCGACCCGGTCCGCCGGGGCGCCATAGCCGCCGCCGCCGGAGGTTTCGAGGCGGATGATGTCGCCCTTCTTCAGCGCGAGGTTGTTGACCTTGGAGCCGAGCTCGCGGCGCTCCTCGCCGCGGATGAGGGTGAGGTGGCCCTCGCGGCCGGGTTCGCCGCCTTCGAGCCCGTAGGGGCGGAAGCGGAAGCGCTCGCCGTTGGCGGAAAACACCGCCTCAGGGCTGTCGATGCGCCACTCGCGGAAGAGGCCGAGGCCGCCGCGCTGGCGGCCGGCGCCGCCGGAGCCCGGCAGGAGGCCGTAGGCGGTGATGGTGAGCGGCATGTCGCTCTCGATCATCTCGGCCGGGATGTTGGAGTTGTTGTGCATTCCGTAGGTGTAGCCCGAGAGGCCGTCGGTATCGTGGTGCGCGCCCGAGCCGCCGACCTCGATCTCGACCAGCACGCCGCGCGTGCCGTCCTCGGCGATGGTCTGGAACGTCGCGACATAGCTGACGCCATAGTAGGCGGCGGGCACGCGGTCGGGGATCGCCTGATGCAGCGCGCCCAGAATGGTGGTGGCGACGCGGTGGACGCAGGCGATGCGGTTGGCGACCGGCGCCGGATACCTGGCGCTGACCACCTTGCCCTCGGGGGCGACCACCGTGATGGGGCGCATCACGCCGGCGTTGGCGGGAATGTCGACGTCGGACACCGCCAGCATCGCGAACGTGACGCCGGAGAGGGCCGAGTTGAGTGTGGCGTTGACGGGGCCCTTGGCCTGCTTGCTGCAACCCGAGAGGTCGATGGTGGCGGTGTCGCCGGCGATGGTGACTTCGGCGTGGATGCGGATCGGGTCCGGGGTAATGCCGTCGTCGTCCAGAAAGTCCTCGAAGGCGTAGGTGCCGTCGGGGATGCGGGCGATCATGGCGCGCATCGCGGTCTCGGACTGGTCGAGGATTTTTGCGCACGAGGCGACGAAGGTCTCGGTGCCGACGCGGGTGGCGAGCTTGCGGACGTTCGCTTCGCCGACGTTGAGCGAGGCGAGCTGGGCCTGGAGGTCGCCGGACAGCATGTCGGGGCGGCGGACGTTGTTCATCATCATGGCGAAGATGGCTTCGTCACGTACCCCGCGGCGGATCAGCTTGAGCGGCGGAATGCGCAGGCCCTCCTGCACGATCTCGGTCGCGGTGGCAGAGTAGGAGCCGGTTGCCATTCCGCCCATGTCGAGGTGGTGGCACAGGGTCCCGACGATGGCGACACGCTCGCCATCCACGAACACCGGGCGGAAGGCGAGGATGTCCGGGATGTGCTGGCCGCCGCAGTAGGGGTCGTTGGTGATGACGACGTCGCCTTCCTCCCACTCGTCCAGCGGCAGGTGCTTGCCGACGACCGTGAGGAGGCCCGCGCCCATCGAGTTGAGATGCTGCGGGATGCGGGCGGCCTGGGCGACGTTGTAGCCGTCGCGGTCGAACACGGCGGTGGAGTAGTCGAGGAGCTCCCGCACCACGGTGGAGCGCGAGGTGCGCCAGACGGTGATGTCCATCTCCGCCGCCGTCGCGGTGAGGGCGTTGCGGAAGATTTCCAGGCTGACGGGGCTCAGGGCATCTTCGGTCATCGTGTGGCCCTCCTTGCGATCAATGTTCCTGCGGGACCGGGCTCGCACGTCCAGCCTTCTGCGATGTAGCTCGTGGTGTATTCCTCCTCGATCAGCGCGGGGCCTTTCACCGGGGCCGCGATCTGTTCGCGCCGGTGGATCGCCACGTCACGCCACGCGCCGCCGGTGAAGACGCTGCGGGCGCGGGTCTCGCCGGCCGTGGCGGCGGCAGCGTCGGCGCTCGGCGGCGGCGCTTTGAGGACGCCGATGGCGGAGAGGCGGACCGCGACGAGTTCCACCGGGGCGGCGGGATCGCTGTAGGAAAAGCGCTGCTTGTGGAGGTCGTGGAAGCTGGCGAGGAGGGTTTCGAGCCCGCCGGCGTCGGCCTTCGGGTCGTCCCACGGCACCACCAGCTCGAACGCCTGGCCGCGGTAGCGCATGTCGACGGAGACGGCGCTCTTGCGGTCTTCGGCGGGCACGCCGTCTTCGGTGAGGAGCGCTTCGGCCTGCGTGGAGAGGTCGGCCAGCGTCTCGGAGAGGAAGGGGAGCGCGGCGTCGTCCGCGATCAGGACGCGCGAGCGGGCGAGGTCGTGGGTGATGTCGGAATAGAGGATGCCGAAGGCGGAGAAGGTGGAGGCGTCGGCCGGGAACACGATCTCGTCGATGCCGAGCGCTTCGGCGACCTGTGTAGCGTGGAGGCCGCCTGCGCCGCCGAAGGACAGGAGCGTGAAGTCGCGCGGGTCGAGCCCCTTCTCGAAGAGGCTGAGGCGGGCGGCGGCGGCAAGGTTGGCCTCCGTGACGGTGAGGAGACCTTCGGCGGCCTCCTCGGTGCCGAGCGACAGGGGGGCTGCGACCTCGCGGTGGATCGCGGCTGCGGCGCCCTCGGCGTCGAGCGCCATGGCGCCGCCGAGGAAGAACTCGGGGTCGAGGCGCTTCATCACCACGTTGGCGTCGGTGACGGTGGGGAGCGTGCCGCCGCGGCCGTAGGCGACGGGGCCGGGCTGGGAGCCTGCGCTCTGGGGGCCGACGCGGAGGCGCCCGGCCTCGTCGACGCGGGCGATTGAGCCGCCGCCGGAGCCGATGGTGCGGATCTCGACCATGGGGAGGCGGACGGGGAGGCTGTCGATCTCGCCCTGGGTGACCGAGGTGAGGCGGTCGCCGGCGACCACGCACACGTCGTATGAGGTGCCGCCCATGTCGACGCCGATGACGTTTTCGCGGCCGATTGCCCGCGCGGTGCGCAGGGTGGCGAGCGCGCCGCCGGAGGGGCCGGAGAGTAGGAGGCGTGCAGGTTGCGTCTTCGCAAGGTCCGCGGTGCAGACGCCGCCGTTTGACTGGACGAGGAGGAGGCGCGCGCCGATCTCGGCCTCCTTCAGGCGGGCGCCCAGCCGGTCCATGTAGCCGCCGACGATGGGCATCAGGAGCGCGTTCAGCACCGTGGTGGAGCAGCGCTCGTACTCGCGGATCTCGGGGCTGATGGCGGACGAGATTGAGACCGGCAGGTCTGGCCGGCGCTCGGCGATGATCGAGGCGATCGCTTCCTCGTGCGCGGGGTTCACGTAGGAATGGAGGAGGCAGACGGCGACGGCTTCGGCGCCGAGTGCGTCGAGCCGCGGCAGGATCGCCTCGATGGCGGCCTCGGTCAGCGCGATCTCGGGGGTGCCGTCGGCGCGCATGCGTTCGGGCGAGGCCGAGGCGGCGGTCGCGGCGGGATGAGCGGCGGCTCGGTGTGGGGTTTCAGGCCGTAGATATCGCGGCGGCCATGGCGGCCGATCTCCAGCACGTCCTCGAAGCCTGCGGTGGTGAGGAGCACGCCCTTGGCCAGGCGCCGCTGGAGGACGGCGTTGGTCGCGATGGTGGTGCCGTGGACCAGCAGGCGGATGTCGGCGGGCGTGAAGCCGTAGCGCTCGGCCGCGCCACGAATTCCGGTGACGAGGCCGACGGAGGGGTCGTCCGGGGTGGTGGGGGTCTTGAAGCTCGCGATGGAGCCGGTGGCCTCATTCAGGATCTGAAGGTCGGTGAACGTGCCGCCGATGTCGATACCGATGCGGATGTGGGGGTCCGTCAAACTGGGAGTCTCCGAACGAGGGTCAGCGCAGGGTGGAGGGGAGCCACAGTGCGATCTGGGGCCACAGGGTGAGAAGGCCGATCATCACCGCGATGGCGATGATGAAGGGCGAGGCGCCGATGATGACATCGTCGATCCGCCCCTTCTTGCGCAGCCCCTGCACCACGAAAAGGTTGATGCCGACGGGGGGCGTGATCATCGCAAGCTCCATCAGGAGCATGATGACGACGCCGAACCACACCGGGTCGAACCCGGCGGCAACCACGACGGGCGTCATGATCGGCACGGTGGCGACCATCATCGACAGCGTTTCCATGAACATGCCGAGGATGAGGTAGAAGAGGACGACGATGCCGAGGAGCTCGTAGGGCGACAGGCCGAGCGAGGTGATGAGCGAGTTCACCTGCCGGGTGAGGCCGATGGCGGTGATGACGAAGTTGAGGAAGTAGGCGGCGAGGATGATCGCCATGATCATCGCCGTGGTGCGGATGGTGCCCTCGAACGCCGAGAGGAGCACCCTGCACGCGTGAGCTGGCGCTGGACCGCCGCGATGCCGAGCGCGGCGATGACGCCGAGTGCCGCCGCCTCCGTCGCGGTCGCCCAGCCGGCATAGATCGAGCCGACGACGGCGAGGAAGATGACGACCGGCGGCAACAGGTCAGGCAGGGAGGCGCGGCGCTGCGCCCAGGTGGACGTCGTGCGCTCGCCGCCGAGCTTGGGGTTGATGAGGCAGAGGATGAGGACGGTGACGCTGAAGAGGATGGCGAGCACGAGGCCGGGCAGGAAGCCCGCGATGTAGAGCTGCGGGATCGAGGTCTCGGTGAGGACGCCGTAGATGATCATGTTGATCGACGGCGGGATCAGGATGCCGAGCGTGCCGCCGGCGACGATGGTGCCGAGGAACAGGCGCTCGGAGTAGCCGCGCTTGTCCACCTCGTCGAGCGCGACGGTGCCGATGGTGGCGGCGGTCGCGACCGAGGAGCCGGACGTGGCGGCGAAGAGGGCGCAGGAGGCGATGTTGGAGTGCATCAGGCCGCCCGGCAGCCACGGCATCCAGTGGACGAGCGCGGTGTACATCCGCTCCGCCATCCCGGTGCGCAGCAGGATCTCGCCGAGCAGGATGAAGAACGGCATCGCGACGAGGAGGAAGTTGTTCGACGTCGACCACATCACCTCGCCGAGCGCGAAGGTGAGCGGCAGCGGCGAATAGAGGCTCGACAGCGAGATCGAGAGGACGCCGAGCGTGGCGGCGACGGGCACGGCGAGCGCGAGGAGGCCGAGGAGGATGAGGACGGTGGCGAGAACCATCAGGCGTGTCCCGCCTGGCGGCTTTGCATGGCGGCGATCTCCTCGGCGACCTCCTCCTGGCCCGAGCGGGTGGAGAGGATGTGGGTCGCCTCGGCTGTCCGCCCGCGCATCAGGAGGACTGCGCCCGCCACGATGAGCGCGACGCCGACGAGGAGCGAGACGGCGAGGCCGCCGAGCCAGAGGAACTGCGGGATGGCGGTCGGGATCTGAAGCGCGGACTGGCTGCGCGAACCCGATTTCAGCGACTGTTCGAGGACGCCGATGCCGTGCCAGCCGGCGAAGGCGAAGAAGGCAAGGAAGAGGCCGAGGCCGACGAAGTCGAGCACGAGGCGCAGGGGTCGGGGGAACATGCCGTAGAGGCTGTCGATCCGGATGTGCGCGCGGTCCACCAGCGCGATGCCGAGGCCCCAGGCGGTGCGCGATGGCGAGGGCGTAGCCGGCGAGAAGGTCCGCCCCGCCGATGGAGGTGCGGAAGACGGCGCGCAGCACGACATCGACCCCGATCAGGACGGCGGCGATGAGGATCAGCGCCCCCGCGAACCATGCGCTGACGCGGGTGATGCCCCTGAGGGAGGAGAGGAGACTGTCCATGCGGGATCGCTTCGCGTTGGGCGCCACCCTCGCACTTCATGCGGTGGGTGGCGCAGCCTCAGGCGTGGTCGTGCAACGTGCGTCCGCGCGGGAGCGTCAGGGCTGGGGGGCCTCGAGGTCGAGCACCTTGCCGACGGTCTCGTTCCACTCGGTCACGCACTCGGCGCCGCAGCGGCTCGCCCAGCCGGAGAGAACCGCGGTCTCGACGAGCTCCTTGTGGGCCGCGCTGTCAGCCTCGGCGACGGGGGTGATGGTCGAGCCGGCCATCTTGCCGAGTTCGCACGGCTCCTGGCCGGTGTTGCAGTTTTCGGCCTCGTCAGTGGCGCGGGTGAGGGTGTCCCACATCTTGTCCTCGTAGGCGTCGGCCTGCGCGAGGAAGAATTCCTTGGTGGGCTCGTCGAAGCTTTCCCAGGTGTTGAGGTTCACGGCGAGGACGTTGATGCTCCAGCCGAGCGACATCGGGTAGATCGTGTCGATCACCTCGTTCCAGCCGGCGGTGTTGCCGGACAGGCTGCCCGTCACCGCGCAGTCGACCACCCCGTTGTTGAGCGCCGGGATGACCTCGGCGAACGCCATGGAGATCGCGCTGGCGTCGAGGCCGGCGAGGAAGTCGCGCATGGTGTTGTTGAAGACGCGGATCTTCTTGCCGCGCAGGCCGTCGAGGCCCGCGATCTCGCCGCGGCACCAGAACACCTGCGGGGTGTTGCCGCCGATTGCGAGGAGCTTCACGCCCCAGTCTTCCTGCATCGCCTTGTCCATCATCGGGCGCCAGGCCTCGCAGGCCGTGCGCGCCTGCTCCGGCGTCAGCGCCAGGCCGGCAAGGTCGCAGCCCTCGAACACCGGATCGTCGCCGGACATCTTGGAGATGTCCATGCTGCCGAAGTCCATCACGCCGAGCTTGAGGAGGCGCAGCATGGTCTTGTCGTCGATGCCCATCTGGTCGACGGGGGTGTACTGCGCGGTGATCTGGCCGCCGGAGGCTTCGGGAAGGGTCTCGTTCCAGAACGGCACTTCATCGTAGATCGAGACCGGGGTGGTCCCGTTCAGGCCGATGACCTTGAGCTGGAGAGAAGGCAGATCCTGCGCGAGCACAGGGCTCATCAGGCCAAGGCCAAGTGCGGCCACCGCAACAGCACGAGCGAACATCAACGATCCCCTTGATTGTCTGGTTACGCGATGGTGGTCCTTTCCACTGTGCCCGGTCAAGCGGCAGTGCCTCGCGATGCGGCCAGATGCTGTCCAATCGCGCAGAAGAGGCGGGAATGACCTTCATTTAACCATGGCGTGCTCGTTTGCATCGCAGCGCGTTGGATTTGTGCAACTGGACGTCGGCTTTCCGGCGTGAGGCTTGCTGGCACGGCGGCGGCGGGGTTTGATCCCGCCCGTGCTCGAACAAGGTTGAACGGAAATGACCCCCACGACCCGCCTCGGGATGCTGACGCCATCGTCCAACACGGTGCTGGAGCCGATGACCAACGCGATGGTGGCGGGCTTCCCGGCGTCACCGCGCACTACTCCCGCTTTCGCGTGGTGGAGATCTCCATGCGGCAGGAAGCGCTGGGGCAATTTGAGATGGAGCCGATGCTGGCGGCGGCCGACCTTCTGGCTGACGCCAAGGTGGACGCCATTGCGTGGAACGGGACGTCCGCCGGCTGGCTCGGCCTCGACAAGGACGAGGCGCTCTGTGCCGCCATCGAGGCGCGCACCGGGGTGCCGGCGTCGTCCTCGGTGCTGGCGCTGATGGAGATCATGCAGCGGACCGGCGCAAAGTCCTACGGGCTGGTGACGCCCTACGTGGACGACGTGCAGACGCGGATCGTGGAGAATTTCGCGGGGCTGGGGCTGACGTGCGCGGCGGAGGAGCACCTCTCGATCACCGAGAACTTCGCGTTCGGGATGGTGAGCGAGGAAGAGGTGCGGGCGATGTGCCTCTCGGTCGCGACGGCGAAGCCCGACTGCATCATCGTCCTTTGCACCAACATGCGCGGCGGCGCCCTCGCGGCGGGCATCGAGGCGGAGACCGGGATCGCGGTGCTCGACACTGTGGCGACCGCCGTGTGGGGCGCGCTGCGCAAGGCGGGACGCGACCCTTCGGCGATCACCGGCTGGGGGCGGCTGTTCCAGCGCTAGGCGGCTACTCGGACGCTGCGGCGGCGCCGGCCTTGGCGATCATCTCGCGCCGGCCGTCGCTGGGGCCGTGGTCTTCCATGTCGGCCGCCTGCGGCACGTCGACGATCACGCGCTTGGGCGCGAACTTGATGCCGTTGTCGGCAAACGCCTTCTGGACCTTCGTGTAGACCGCCTTGCGGATCGCCCACTGCTGGTTCGGCTTGGTCATGAACTTGCCGCTGATGATGAAGGCGGAGTCGTCCATCTTCACCACGCCCTGCGACTTGAACGGCTGGAGGAAGGCAGGGCCCAGCTCGGGGTCGGCCTCCATCTCCTGGCCGATCTTCTTGAAGAGCTTGCGCACCTTCTCGATGTCGGTGTCGTAGGGGACGCGGAAGCGCAGCTTCATCATCACCCAGTCGCGGCTGAAGTTGGTGACCATGCCGAGGCTGCCGTAGGGCACGGTGTAGACCGCGCCGAGGTAGCCGCGCAGGACCAGCGAGCGGGCGTTGAACCGCTCCACCGTGCCCGCCGTGCCGCCGGTCTCGATGTACTCGCCGATGCGGAAGGCGTCGTCCATCAGGAAGAAGAGCCCGGAGATGATGTCCTTCACGAGGGTCTGCGAGCCGAAGCCGACGGCAAGGCCGAAGACGCCGGCGCCGGCGATCAGCGGCGCGATGTTGACGCCCATGGCCGCTAGCCCGACGAGCACCGCCATCACCACGATGACGATCTGGATGGTCCGCCGCAGCAGCGGCAGGATGGTCTGGAGCCGCGTCCCGGCGTTGGCGGAGGGCCCGTCGGTCTCCTCCTCGGTGACGGGGGCCTTGGCGCGCTCCTCGGCGAGCTTCTTGTCGATCCACGCCGAGATCAACGCCCAGGCGACGTAGCCGAGCAGCCCGACGACGCCGATGTCGATCAGGATGCCGAGGACGAACTGGGCGAGCGGATATTCCTTGGTCGACGAGAACACGTCGACGCCGATGACGGTGGCGAAGACGGTGAGCGACAGGATCAGCACCACCGTGGAGATGACGCGGCTGAGGACGCGCTTGTCGCGCAGGATCATCTGCGTTTCGGGATCGGGGGGCGCCATGCCGTCGCCGGCGGGTTGCTGCGCGATGCTGAGGTTGACGCGCTCGCCGTCGTCGGGGTCGGTCACGTAGATCTGCTTGGGCGAGGCGGGGGCGGCGACGACGTCGCCGGAGAGGAAGAGCGCCTTGGCGACCGCCGTGGCGTAGGGGTTCACCACGAAGAGGACGAGGAAGCCCGCGGCGGCCCGCAGCGGGTCATAGGTGTTGCCGAGGAGGAGGGCGTAGATGCCGAGGAGTGCCGCGATGATCACGTAGGCGACGGCGAACGCGTACCACGTCCACCCGGCGGCTCCGCTCGCCCAGCGCGGCGCGGTGGTGTGCTCGATCGCAGCCTGCACGGTGCGCACGGCGTGCCGGCGGTAGCGCCACAGGAAGAAGAGGTAGGACACGGTGAAGATGACGGCACCGATCAGCGCGCCGAGGCGCCAGACGTCGTTCTCGACACCCCACATCCGGCCCAGCGTTCCGATGAGGAGGAGGACGATGCCGAGCGTCACCTGTCGGCGGGTCCCGCGGACGAAGTGGGCCGCCGCCTCGTCGTCGGCCGGCATGATCCGCCAGGCGGGATGTTTGGGCAGGAACACGAAGCGCATCAGCGCGACGGTGACCCGCGTCACCACGATGGCGAGGAGGACGACGATGAGGAAGTCCCGCCGCGGGATGTCGCCCTTCCAGAGCGCGAAGAAGGTGCCGATGAAGCCGAGCGAGAACACCGCGATGGCGCCGAGGCCGTGGAGGAGCTGGCCGAGCGCGCGCATCAGCTTCTGCCGCACGGTGACGACGGGCGCGGCCTCGTAGCGCTCGACGATGAAGCGGGTGAGGTAGCGGTAGCCGAACTCGAGCGCGCCGCCGACGAGCGCCAGAGCGAGCAGCGTGCCGATGACGTAGAAGATGCCGCCGTCGCCGATGGTAATGCGGAGCGTCTCCTGCATCTTCAGCGCATAGTCGCCGATGAGGCGGCCGAACTGGGACAGCACCGCCGCGAGGTTCTCGTTGAGCCGCGTCCCGGTCTCCTGAAGGACCTTCATCGAGAGGGCGGCGGCGTGGCCCTGCGGCGCGTCCGCCGCGGCGGCGGGAGCGTTCTGCGACAGGTAGTAGAGGAGGAGGTCGCGCGACTGCGCGTCGGTCATCCGGCCGATCAGGGCGGCGCGTTCCTCCGATGAGAGCGGTGCGAGCTCGGCGGCGGTCGCGGCCGGGGTGGATGCCGGCGTGGCGGGCGCGTTCGCGGTGGACGTCGCGGTCTGCGCCGCGGCGGCACCGACGCCGAGTGCAAGGAGCATTGCCGCCACCCGCAGGAGGGCGGCAGGGCCGGAGCGCAGGATCGTCAGCCGGGATGGCGCGCGCATGGTCAATTCCCTGAAACCGTTGTGTAGATTGCCGTACCGTTCCCGCTACGGCGGGCGACGAAGCCGCAGAAGATTACCGCGCCGCGAAACTTCAGCGAGGCGGGTTACCGCATAGACGAACTTTCTCATACTTTATGCGACAACCGCCGCTGAAATCCGCCCCTTCCTTAAAGAATGTTGAGTGCATTTCGAAGAATGTGATCCTTCGATTGCGATAATTTTGGTGATTTAGTCCTTTAAACGCTCCGCGAAGTGCCGTAATCGGACAGCTGTCGACGCTGATCTTGCCAGGACGCGAGGCGGGGCCGGGTCGCCCCCAGGTTTGTCCGCAAGGTTCAGGTATCCGCCCATGCCCTTCACGACCAATTCGCCCGTTGCAGGTGGCATTCCTCTTCCGGAAGGCGTCACGCCGGTCGGCGGCATCGTCTTCGACATCATCGGCGTCAGCGGCGTACGCGTGGTCAGCCAGATTGCGGCGAGCGACCTCTACATCGGGTATTTCGACCAGAACCCGGGGCTGATCGGCACGCAGGCGGGCTTCACGCAAACGGCGATCGATGCGCTCGGCGGCGGCATCGCCGAAGGCTCCGTGCGCTTCACCATCGACGACGGCGACACCGCCCCGTTCAACTTCGACGATCACGAGAACACGCTCCTTATCAACGGTATCGCGTTCGGCGACTTCTCCGATGTGCCGACCGTTGTGACCGACGGCGTCGGCAACGAACTCGGCGCGCCGGGGACGGGCTTTCCCAACAACCAGCTCGCGACCGGGTTCTTCCACCTCACCGATCCCGCCGCGCTCTCCGCGCTCTACCAGAGCCTGTCTAGCGGGGAGGTGACGTTCGCGCTCTCCGACGTCGACCCCGGCGACAACTTCTTCGACTTCACGCAAGGGATCGACGGCGAGTTCGTCGACGTCGGCCAGCCGCCCAATGTGTCGCCGGTGATCGACGCCGTCTCGCTGCCCGGCACGATCCTCGAGGGCGGCCGATTCGCGGTTCGCGTCGACGCGCACGATCCGGACGCGACAGTGGGCGGTCTCACCTACCGCTTCGACATCGACGGTGATGGGGTGTTCGACGTCGAGAACACCACCGGCGTAGCCCGCTTCACCATTGCCGACGACCTTGCGGACTCACTTGTCGTCGAGGTCGTCGACGCGCGCGGCGGACTGACGCGCAGGACCGTGCCCATCGTCGTCGAGAACGTGGCGCCGGTCGTGGTGCTCGACCCCATTCCCGCAATTTCCGTCGGCGGAACGGCGAAGCTGACCGGAATCATCACCGATCCCGGCGTGCTCGACTCGTTCGTCCTTCTGGTCGACTGGGGCGACGGCACCACGCAGGAACTCCCGCTCTCGCGCTCAGCCAGCGGGGAACAGGCCTTCTCGCTCACCCACGTCTACGCGGCGGGGGCGGAAGGCGGCGCCTATCCCGTCAGCGTGACGGTGATGGACGACGACGGAGGCAAGGGAACGGCCGAGACCAGCATCGAGGTCGGCGACATCGAGGCGCCCGAGATCACGCTCGCGCCGCTCGGCGTGACGAAGGAGGGCGACGCGGTGCTCCTCTCCGGCGTCGTCAGCGGGATGGAAGGGGTTGAGCTCTACAGGGTCGAGATCGACTGGGGCGACGGCACCGTCGAGCGCGTCACGGTGCGTTCCGAGGATGGCGGGCTCTTCTCCGCAAGCCATGTGTTCGCGGGAGAGACCGGCTCGTCTGCGCGGGACACCTACCCGGTGACGGCGACCGTGATCGCGCCCGGCATCAGGGTCGCCGACGAGGGGATGGCGACCGTCCGCAACGTCGCCCCGACGCTCCGGCTCGATGCGATCGAGGCGGTGCTCGTGGGGGGCGTCCTCACCCTTTCCGGCGACGTGATCGATCCCGGCACGAACGACACCTTCACCATCGACGTTTCGTGGGGTGACGATACGTCGAGCTCGGTTGCGCTCGGCAGGTCACCGACCGGCCGGCAGCCCTTCTCTCTCGACCACGTCTTCGCGAACGGGCCGGCAGCGGGCATCCCGATCGAGATCACCGTCAGGGACGACGACGGGGCGGTGCGGACATATTCGCGGACCGTGGACGTGGTGGAGGATGTGCCCGAGGTCACGCTGTCCAAGCCCGGCGCCATCGACGAGTACGGCATCGTGTCCATCGATGCGACGATCGCGACGTTTGCGGACGAGGGCCCGTTCGACCTCACCGTCGTCTGGGGAGACGGCGCGGTCCAGACGCTGCGCTTCAATCCGGCAGCGTACGGGAGCGACACGATCACCCTCTCGCACCGCTACCTCGACGACAGGGCGACCGGGGCGGACCGCTACGGCGTCACCGTCACCGCGGTGGGGAGCGCCGGTGCCACCGGCAGCGCGGCGACCGAGGTCTCGGTCGCGAACGTCGCGCCGACGCTCACCCTTGCACCGATCGAGCCGATCGGAGCGGACGGCGTCGCGATGCTGACGGGGACGATCTTCGACCCCGGGCGGCAGGACACGTTCACGGTTCTGATCGACTGGGGCGAGGTCGGCAGCGCGACCCGGTTCGAGACCATCATCCTCGGGCCAAGCGCCACCGGTTCGCAGAACTTCTCGCGGCGGCACGTCTACGACGACCCCACGGCCGCCCGCCACAACGTGGTCGCGACCGTGGTGGACGACGATGGCGGCACGGCCCGCGCCACCCGCGTGGTCGAGGCGGAGAATACCGCGCCGACTCTTTCGCTGTCGCTCGGGAACGTCACCACGATCAACGAGAACGGCTGCGTGACGCTGACCGTCACGATCACCGACCCGGATGCTGCCGGCCCGCAGACCGTCTTCGTGGATTGGGGAGACGGGGGGACCTTCAGCGAGGAGACTTTCGAGATCGCGGTCACTCCCGACGGCCCGCGCCAGTTTAGCAGCACATACACCTATCGCGACGACCGGCCGTACGCCGCGCCGGACTTTTATGAGATCACCGTCACCACGCGGGATCCGGCTGGGGCGACCGATACCGGGAAGGTCGGCGTTCAGGTCCTGAACGTTGCGCCGCGATTTACGTCGACGCTCGAATTCACGAACATGAAGCTCGGTGACAACACGATCGCAGCTGGCGGCCTTGTCGTGGTTTCGGCCTCCTTCGAGGACCTCGGCCCTGCCGACACGTACAATATCCAGGTCAACTGGGGGGATGGTGAGGTCATCTGGTCGGCGGAGACGCCGTGGAAATTCGATTACGCCAGCGACTACGCATACCTCGGAAGAGGCGGCTTCCGCACCGGTCACTTCTACAAACACGGGGGCATCTATACGATGTCCGCCGTGGTCTACGATGATGATGGCGGCCGCGGTGTCGTCACGCGCCAGGTCTTCGTCGAAGGAGTCGGGCTGCGCTCCGGCGGGGTGATCGATGTCATCGGCGAGGACAATCCTGTCGTCGTCAACGTGTTCGGCGACAGCGCGCCGCAGGGGCCGCTTCTGGGCGGAACGGGCGTGGCGCTGCCGGGCGTCAGCCCCTTCGTCACCGTGACGACCGATATTCCCGGCGCATTCAGCCAGTCGGTCGCGTCGTCCGGCGCGAAGACGCTGAATTTCGTCGGCTCCTCTCGTGCCGACACGATCGACATCTCGCCGACTGCGCGGGTGGCAGGGATACTGCGCGGAGAAGGCGGGTCGGACAGGCTGAACGGCGGTATCCTCGGCGACAGCATCGAGGGTGGCGTTGGCAGCGACGAGATCTTCGGCCGCGAGGGGCAGGATTCGATCTCGGGCGGCGGGGGCAACGACCGGATCTTCGGCGACTACGCCGCATTCAAGGTCGGTGCGTTCGCCGACATCCTCTACGGCGACGAGGGCAACGACACCATCCTCGGTGGCGGCGGCAATGACACGATCAACGGCGGCGTGGGCATCGACGAGCTTGCCGGCGGGGCGGAGAGCGATGTCGTGGTCGGCAGCTCGGGCGACGACCTCATCTTCGGCGATGCCTACACGTACGTCCCGTCGTCGGGCGATCCGCGGCCACAGGCGCTGGAGACGATCGACGACGGGTCCGACTGGCTGGTCGGCGAACACGGCAACGACCGCATCTTCGGCCAGAACGGCAACGACACCATGCTGGGCGGCATCGGCAACGACACGCTCGACGGCGGCAACGGCTTCGACGTCATCCGCACCGGCGAGGGTGCCGACGTCATCGTCTTCCGCGAGGGCGACGATGCCGACCTGGTGCTAGACTTCGGCCCCGGCGACCGGATCGACCTTCGCGGGTTCGACCGGCCGTACATCAACACCGTCGCCGATGTTCTCGCCCGGATCGGGACCGACGGGGGCGATACGGTGGTCTATCTCGGCTACGGCGACAACATCAGGCTGCAGGACGTCGGCCGCGCCGAGATCACTGCGGACGATTTTTTGGTCTGAGAACCGTTTCGCGGTCGGCGAACGGGTCGGGTGCCGCGGGGGTCGCTGGCCCGTGTTCGCCGCTCGCCACAACGAGCTGGCGGTGGTTGAGCGTCGACGCCGCCACCTGCCAGGCGAACGAGAACGACACCAGCGACTTTTCCTCGATCCGGTCGTTGTCGAGGTCGACGATCACCTTCTCGAAGATGTCGAACAGCTCGCGGCGGATGCGGGCAAACTCGGTCTCCGTGGAGGCGAGCTCGGCGCGGCCGATGATGTCGACGATGGCGAGGTTGTAGTGGTCGGCCCGGTTCTTCCGCGCGCCCGCCAGCCAGATCCGTGCCTGCCACAGGCCGGAGACCAGCAGCGCCAGCGCGGTGACGCCGAGCGCCATCGGCTCGGCGTACTCGACGATGAAGAACGGATCGTCCTGGCTGTAGTAGAGCTCGGCGCCGGGGTGGACGCCGAAGGCGAGGCGGTCCTCCTCCGTCGGCGCGGCGACGAAGGCCGCCTGCGGGATCTGGCGCACCATCCGCTGCCGGTTCTCGAAGAGGGCACGGGTGATCGTCTCCACCGTCGCATCGTCGAGCCCGCCGCGGGCCGCGAGGAGGCTCTGCACCGTGACGACGGGGATCGGCGAAGCCGGCACCGGCCTGTCGCCGGAATAGGTGCCGGTGGGCACGATCGCGGCTGAGAGCGCGGGGTCGAAGAGAGCGATCGCTTCCGCCTGCTCGATCGGCACGAGCTGCGTCGGCGTTCGCTCGATGATGTCCTCGATGGTGTCGTTGCCGAGCGCGATCACCATGAAGAAGGCGTCGATCTCGCCCAGCGCGATGGCGTCGGCGTGCTCGGGCAGGGTGCCGTAGACGATGCTGAGCGCGTCGAACGGGACTTCGTAATGGCGCAGGAGATGGGCAAACAGCGCATTGGAGCCGGAACCCTGCGGCATCAGGCCGACGCGCCTGCCCTTGAGGTCCGACACCGAGCTGATCCCGGCGTCCTCCCGCGCGACGAGATGGAACGCCTCGGGGAAGAGACGCGCGACCACGAGCGTGTTGGGCTGGACCGCCGTGTCGGACTGGATGAGCCCGAAATCGGCGTCCCCGCTCGCAAGACGCGCCGCGTTCTCGTTGGCGCCTGCGGAGGGAAGGATGACGAGGTCCCGCACCTCCTCGGCGCTGAAGGTGGCGTCCATCGCGTTGGCGAACGCGCGGTAGGTGCCGCCGTCTGTCCCCGACGAGATGCGCAGCGGCTTGACCTGGAAGCGGGTGAGGCCAGCCAAATACGCCGCGGGCACCCCCACCACGAGGATGCCGAGGATGACGACGACGAGGGCACGGGGGCTCAACCTGCGCATGGCGCGATGCTACGGCATTTGCGCCGGCAATGCGCGGCCGCGGACCCGTCAACAGCCGATTCTTGACAAGCGTGACCTGTTGGCAAATGAAGGGCCCGTCGCGGTACGGGCCTCGAAGGTTCGCCGCAGTTTGTCGAAACGTGGAGTGTCGTGTGGCGAAGGCCAAAGTCTTCCAGATAGGCTTCAACAAGTGTGGTACGCGTTCGATGTACCAGATGTTCCGCAAGAGCGGCCTCGCCGCGATGCACTGGGACAAGGGCGAAGTCGGCCACGCGATCCGCTATAATCTGGTGACCGGCCGCCGCCCGCTGGAGGGCCAGGAAGACTTCATCTTCTACTCGGACATGATGGGCCCGCGCGGCCAACCCGTGTTCGAGGGGCACCTCTACTACAAGGCGCTCTACGACGCCTATCCGGATGCTCTGTTCATCCTCAATACCCGCAACGTCGACAACTGGATCAAGAGCCGGATGCGGCACCCGGACTTTGTGGTCCGCTTCAACCGCGGCTACGGGCTGGAAGGTTCCGAGGCGGTCGAGACGCTGTGGCGCGAGATGTGGGACGCCCACCACCGCGAGGTCCGCGAATTCTTCGCCGACAAGCCCGGCCAGCTCCTCGAATTCGACATCGAGACCCAGGGTCCGGAAGTCATCGCCGACTTCGTGAAGGACCACTACAAGCTCGACACGACGCACTACGGCCACATCGGCAAGGCGCCCGAAGCGGGAGACTCGGCCGCGGCCTGAGGCGAGGCGGCCGACGAGGGCCGGGCGGCGAACAACCGGCCATGAGTAAATCGCCAAGCGTCGCGCCAGAGGTGTACGGTGTTGTTCTTCCGTAGAAAAGCCAACTTGCGCCTCCACCGGCCCTACCACCTGTGGAAGCGGATGCGTCTGCCGGTCCGCGCGGTGCGGGACATGCCGAGCGTCACGGAGGTCGTCGACAACGCCGCCGACTCCAGCCGGATGCGCGATCTCCATGGTCTCAGGATGGCGGACCTGCGTGCCCACGTGAGAGAGCTTCTGCCGGAGCGGGCGAACCCGCTCACCGAGCATCCGCTCGCCCGCGCGTTCGAGGGCACGGAGATCAACGGCGTCGTGTACGAGTACAGGCGCCAGTCCGCGCTCCTGCTCCAGCGCTACGAGGATGTCTCGCTGGTCGCCGACGGGCAGATGTTCACCCTGTTCCGTGGCGAGGAGATCGACGAGGAGAGCACCGCGCTTTTCCTCGGGTTCAAGAAGCTCGCCGGCGGGAAGCCCATCCGCATCAAGCTCGGCGCCTACTGCGACGACCGGTTCCGCCCGAGCAACCCGTGCCACTTCATGGTCGACCGGCTGCCGCGGGTGACATTCTACACCGAGCTTGCCGGCCTCACGCAGAAGGACTGCGTGATGTTCGGCAAGCTTCCGCCCTACGCTGCCTATGCGCGGGAGCACTGTGCGCCGGACGTCACGATGCTCGCCGCCAACACGCACTACCACTTCGACACGCTCTATCTTCTCAGCACCTGCGCGCACCCGCAGGGGCATCCGTTCTTCTACATGAACGAGATGGCGCAGAACGGCGTGCTGCCGGCGCTGACGGCGGACCTGCCGGAGAAGCCGAACGGGCGGCGGATCTACATGTCGCGCTTCGCCACCAAGCGGCGGCGGCTCCTCAACGAGAAGGAGCTGGCCGACAGGCTCGCGGGGCGCGGGTTCGAGATCATCGAGATGTCCGATCTCACGCCGCGGCAGCAGCTCACCGCGGTGCGGGAGGCCGAGTGCGTGGTGGCGCCGCACGGCGCGGCGCTGGCGAGCATCGTCGCCGCCACGCCGGGCACCAGGGTGATCGAGCTGTTCAACCCGCTCAAGGGCACCGCCGTCTATGGCGGGCTCGCGGATGCCGTCGGCGCGCCCTACACGCCGCTCTTCGGCACACCGGTGGATATTCCGAAGAAGCCGTTCGCGTGGACCGTCGACGTCGACGCGGTGCTCGCCGCCGATCGACGCGCCGGCTGCGGTGTCCTGAACCGCGGTTTGTCGTAATTCTGCCCCGCCGCCGATTTCCCGCGGCGCGCGGTTGCTCTACCTCTTTGTAAACCGGACGGCCCGCAGCTTCGGCCGAGTGAAGGAGACAACGCCCATGTTTTCCATCGAACGCGTCGACTTCCGCGACCCGGGCGCGCCCGAAAAGTTCACCCGCTCGCTGCTGGAGACGGGCTTTGCCGTGGTCGAGGGGCACCCGATCGCGCCGGAGCGGATCGACGCCGCCTACGCCGCGTGGGGCGAGTTCTTCAACTCCGCGGCCAAGGACGACTTCCGCAACGCCGCAGGCTCGCCGGAAGGGTTCTTCCCCTTCCGCTCCGAGAATGCCAAGGGCGCCAAGGCGAAGGACCTCAAGGAGTTCTTCCAGGTCTATCCCGCCACCACGCCTGCCGGAGGGCGTCGCCGAGGTGACGCACGGGCTTTACGCGGACCTCGTCCTGATGGGGATGACGATGCTCCAGTGGATCCAGGACTGCGCGCCGGAGGACGTGCGCGCCAAGCTCAGCGAGCCGCTGCCGAAGATGCTGGAACGGAGCGAACAGTCGATGCTGCGTATCCTGCACTACCCGGCGCAGGACGGCGTGGTGGTGGAGGAGGGCGCCGAGCGTGCGGCCGCCCACGAGGACATCAACCTCATCACGCTGCTGGTGGCGGGCTCCGCCCCCGGCCTGCAGGCGCAGGACACCAGGGGCAACTGGCATGACGTGCCGTGCGATCCCGGCATGATCGCGGTCAACACCGGCGACATGCTGGAGCTTGCGACCGGCGGCGTGTTCCCGTCGACCACGCACCGGGTGGTGAACCCGGAGACCGGCGGCGGCGCGCGCTTCTCGATGCCGATGTTCGTCCACCCCCGGCCCGGACGTCGCGCTGTCGCCGGAGAAGACCGCGGGCGACTACCTCACCGAGCGGCTGCGCGAAATCGGCCTCGCGAGCTGATTGTTGGCCTTCGCCTTGCCTCCTGTGGGGCAGGGTGCGGCGTGATGGTGCGCCCGCTGGTCAAACGCGTTCGCGCGCGATCTAAGGTTACCGCCGATGCGCAAATTCCTGAAACGGGAGATGGGTATGCTGAAGTCTTTGATGGCGGGCCTCGGGCTGGCGGCGGTGGCGACGGTCGCGGCCGCGCAGGATGACTTCAAGCCCGCCGTCGTGTTCGACCTCGGCGGCAAGTTCGACAAGTCCTTCAACGAAGGCGTGTGGAACGGCGTGAAGCGGTTCATGGACGAGACCGGCGTCGAGGTGATGGAGTTCGAGGTCACCAACGAGGCGCAGCGCGAGCAGGCGATCAGCCGCATGGCGCAGCGCGGCGCGACCGTGGTCCTGGGCGTCGGCTTCAGCCAGGCGGACGCCATCGACAAGGTGGCCGAGGAATACCCCGACACCGAGTTCGCGATCATCGACGTGTCGTGGCTCGACCGGCCGAACCTGCGCCAATACGCCTTCAAGGAGCATGAGGGCAGCTACCTCGTCGGCGTCGCGGCGGCGCTCGCCAGCGAGACCGGCACGGTCGGCTTCGTCGGCGGCATGGACATTCCGCTGATCCAGCAAGTTCGCCTGCGGCTACAAGCAGGGCGTGATGGCGACCAACCCTGACGCCACGGTGCTGGAGAACATGACCGGCACCACGCCCGCCGCCTGGAACGACCCCACCAAGGGCGCCGAGCTCACCCGCAGCCAGATCGACCGCGGCGCCGACGTCGTCTACCACGCCGCCGGCGGCACCGGCCTCGGCGTGATCCGCGCGGCGGCCGACCAGGGCAAGCTTGCCATCGGCGTCGACAGCGACCAGCAGCAGGTGGCGCCGGGCTCGGTGCTGACCTCGATGCTGAAGCGCGTCGACAACGCCGCCTACGACACCTTCATGGACGCAATGAACGGCGAGTTCACGCCGGGCGTCCAGATCCTCGGCCTCGCCGAAGAGGGCGTCGACTACGTCGCCGACGACGACAACGCCGACCTTCTGACCGCCGAAATGCGCGAGAAGATCGACGCGGCCAAGGCCGCGATCGTCGCCGGCGAGATCGAGGTCCACAACTACGACGACGACAAGGCCTGCCCGATCTGATCGGGGCGTGATCTTGGCGCGACATCCGAGCCGACCGGGCGGCACCGTGCTGAAGCCGTCGCCGCCCGCCGTCACGCCTTCGCGGGATCGTGAAGGAGTTCGGCGCCGTCCGCGCCAACGACAGTGTCGACCTCACCGTCGAGGCCGGCACGATCCACGGGATCATCGGCGAGAACGGGGCGGGCAAGTCGACCCTCGTCTCGATCCTCTCCGGCCACTACAAGGCCGACCACGGCGAGATCGCCCTGTTCGGCGAGCCGGTGAAGATGGCCTCCAGCGCCGATGCCATCCGCGAACGGCATCGGCATGGTCCACCAGCACTTCATGCTGGTGCCCAACTTCACCGTCCTCGAAAACCTGATGCTGGGCCTCGCCAAGCGCCCTCTGCTGGCGACGAGCCGCGCCGACGTGCGCGGCAAGCTCACCGACCTGCAGGCCGCCTACGGCCTCAACGTCGACCCCGACGCGGTGGTCGAGACGCTGCCCGTCGGGCTGCAGCAGCGCGTGGAGATCATCAAGGCGCTGATCGGCGGCGGGCGCATCCTGATCCTCGACGAGCCGACCGGCGTGCTGACGCCGGACGAGACGGACCAGATGTTCGAGAGCCTCGGCGTGCTGAAGCGGCAGGGCGTGACGATCCTCCTCATCACCCACAAGCTGCGCGAGATCATGGCGATCACCGACAACGTCTCCGTCATGCGCCGCGGCAAGATGGTCGCCCACCGCAAGACCGCCGAGACGACGCGCGAGGAACTGGCCGAGCTGATGGTCGGCCGCACCGTGATCCCCGTGCGCAACGAGACGCGGCACAAGGGCGGCGCGGTGATGATGGCCGCCCGCAACATCTCGCTGCGCGACGAGGCGGGCACGCTGCGGCTCGACGACCTGTCGCTGGAGCTGCGCGCCGGCGAGATCGTCGGCGTCGCGGGGGTGGCGGGCAACGGCCAGTCCGAGCTTCTTTCGGTGCTGACGGGGCTCGTGCCGCCGACCAGCGGGACGGTGGAGACCGGCGGGCGCGTCATCAGCAAGGCGGCGCC
This sequence comes from uncultured Alphaproteobacteria bacterium, assembly GCA_963704595.1. Classification (GTDB taxonomy): domain Bacteria; phylum Pseudomonadota; class Alphaproteobacteria; order Rhizobiales; family Amorphaceae; genus Acuticoccus. The sequence continues at coordinate 2,685,866 of OY969922.1, read as the reverse complement.
GGCGGACCCGCGCGCGATGCGCAAGCTCGGCGTTGCCCATGTGCCGGAGGACAGGCGGCGCGAGGGCCTCGTGCTGCCGTTCGAGATGAGCGAGAACGCCGTCCTCGGCTATCTCGGCGAAGCGCGCTCCGGCGCCGCCGCTGGCTGCTCGACCGGCGGCCGGATGCTCTCCCGCTGCGCCGCCCTGATGCAGGAATTCGACGTGCGCCCGCCCGACCCGCGCCTTGCCGCCGTCGGCTTCTCCGGCGGCAACCAGCAGAAGCTGGTGCTCGCCCGCGAGCACGGCGCGGCGCCGAAGGTGCTGCTGGTCGGGCAGCCGACGCGCGGGGTGGACATCGGCGCCATCGAGTTCATCCACCGCCAGCTCCTCGCGCTGCGCGATGCCGGGCTGCGCGATCCTCCTCATCTCGGTCGAGCTCGACGAGATCCTGGCCTTGTCCGACCGCGTGATCGCCATGAATGCCGGGCGGATCGTCGGCGAGGTCGCGGGGGCCGCGGCCGACCGGCAGACCGTGGGGCTGATGATGGCCGGCGTCGCAGAGGCGCGCCCGGTGACAGGATCGCCTCGTGAGCCGGGGCACGTTGCCGCGCTGGGTCGACCTCGGCCTCATCCCGATCCTCAACCTGATGATGGCGTTCGTCGTCGCGGGGATCGTGGTCGCGCTGCTCGGGCGAAAACCCCATCAAGGCGCTGATGGTGATGATCGACGGCGCGTTCGTCTATCCGGGCAGCCTCGGCTATACGCTCTACTACGCCACCAACTTCATCTTCAGCGGGCTTGCGGTCGCCGTCGCCTTCCACGCCAAGCTCTTCAACATCGGCGGGGAGGGGCAGGCGATGATCGGCGGGCTCGGCGCGGCGCTGGTCTGCCTCGCGCTCGACCCGTATCTGCCGGGCATCATCATCATCCCGCTCGCGATCACCGCCGCCGCGGCTCTTCGGCGCGGCGTGGGCGTTCCTGCCGGGCTTCCTGCAGGCGACGCGCGGCGTCGCACGTCGTCATCACCACCATCATGTTCAACTTCATCGCCGGCGGGCGTGCTGGTGACGCTCCTCACCGGGCCGCTGATCCGCGAGGGGCAGTCGACGCCGCAGACGCGCGATATCGCCGAGAGCGCCAGCCTGCCGCGGATCCACGAGATTGCCGAGGCGCTGGGCTTCGAGATGGCCGCCTCGCCGCTCAACATCTCCATCATCCTCGCGCTGATCGCCTGCGTCGGCGTGTGGGTGCTGATCTGGCGCACGCCGTTCGGCTACCGCCTGCGCACATTCGGCGAGAGCGAGCCGGCCGCGCGCTATTCCGGCGTCGGCGTCGCCTCGATCATCGTCATCACGATGTGCATCTCGGGTGGCGCTGGCGGGGCTGATGTCGATCAACGACGTTCTGGGCGCGCAGGAGAAGCTGCAGATCAACTTCACCGTCCGGCTTCGGCTTCACCGGGATCGCGGTGGCGCTGATGGGGCGCTCGCACCCCGTCGGGATCATCCTCGCCAGCCTCCTGTTCGGCGCGCTCTACCAGGGCGGGGCGGAGCTTTCGTTCGAGTTCCGCACCATCGACCGGGACATGGTGCTGGTGATCCAGGGGCTCATCATCCTCTTCTCCGGCGCGCTCGCGTACATGCTGGAGGCGCCGCTGTCGCGCGTCTTCGGGCGCCGGGCCAAGCTCCAGTCCGAGGCGGCGTGATGGAAGACTTCTTTCTCGACGCCATGCAGATCCTGGCGAGCACGCTGCGGCTCTCCACGCCGCTGATCCTGTGCGCGATGGCGGGGCTGTTCTCCGAGCGCGCGGGCGTGGTCGACATCGGCCTCGAGGGCAAGCTCCTGATGGGCGCCTTCGCCGCTGCCGCTGCCGCCACGCTGACGGGCTCCGAATGGGCGGGCCTCGCCGCCGGCCATCGGCGCGGGCGTGGTCGCTCTCGCTGATCCACGCGTTCGCCTGCGTGACGCACCGGGGCGACCAGATCGTCTCCGGCATCGCGATCAACATCCTCGCCTCGGGGCTCACCATCGTTCTCGGCATCGCGCTGTTCGCGCAGGGCGGCCAGTCGCCGCCGCTGCAGCGCAGCGAACGGTTCGAGCCGCTCGACCTGCCGCTCGACGAGACGCTTCGCCGACGTGCCGTTCCTCGGCGACTTTCTGGGCACGCTTGTCTCGGGCCACAACATCCTCGTCTATGTCGCGCTGCTCGCGGTGCCGCTGACGGGGTTCGTGCTGTTCTCCACCGCGTTCGGCCTGCGCCTGCGCGCCGTCGGCGAGGCGCCCGAGGCGGTGGACAGCGCCGGCTACTCGGTGGCGTGGCTGCGCTACCGGGCCGTCATCATCGCGGGCGTGCTGTGCGGGATTGCGGGGGCGTACCTCTCCACGGCGCACGGCGGCGGGTTCGTGCGGGAGATGAGCGCGGGCAAGGGCTACATCGCGCTGGCGGCGCTGATCTTCGGCAAGTGGCGGCCGGTGCCGACGCTGTTTGCGTGCCTGCTGTTCGGCGCGCTGGAAAGCTCCGCCTCGCGCCTTTCCAACGTCGGCATTGCCGGGGATCGGCGAGATCCCCGTCGATGTGATCCTGATCGCGCCTTACGTGCTGACGGTGGTGCTGCTGGCAGGCTTCTTCGGCAAGGCGATCCCGCCGCGGGCGCTCAGCATTCCTTACGTGAAGGAACGCTGAGCGGCAGCCGTCAGGCGGCTTCCTTGAGGGTGGCGCGGATCTCGGCGACATCGTCGATAGACGGGCAGCGACGCTTCGTTGCCGAGGCGCTGCACCGCGAACGCCGAGGCGGCGCGGCGCATACTCGAAGTGGTCCGCCCACGAGCGGTCCGGGTGGGTGAGCGCCGAGGTGAAGTAGGCGCCGTGGAACACGTCGCCCGCGCCGGACGTGTCGATCACCTTGCCCGCCGGCACCTGGAGCGCCGGCATGGTGTGGGCCTCGCCGCCGTCCTCGTACCAGACGAGGCCGCGCTCGCCGAGCGTGACCGCGCCGACCTTCACGCCCTTGCTGCGCAGATAGTCGAGCATCGCGAGCGGGTTGAGCTGCATCTGCTCGCACATCCGCTCCGACACGGCCGCAACGTCGATGAACTGGAGGAGCTCGTCGGTCGTGGGGCGGGCCGAGCCGCCGTCCAGCGACGTGAGGACGCCCATCTCGCGGCACTGCCTTGGCGTAGTGGATCGCGGCGTCCGCCATGTGGCCGTCGACGTGGAGGCCGCGGCAGCCGGTGAGGTTCAGCGCCGGGAACGGGTGGATGAACTCGTCGTCCCGGCAGCGCACGATGGCGCGCTTGCCGTCCTTCGGCATGATGAAGGAAAGGCTCGACTGCTTCACCTTGCGGCCGTGGACCGATACGCCCGCCCGCGAGGCCATCTCGAGGAACATGCGGGCCAGCCAGTCGTCCGCCTGCTGGCAGAGAAGATCGGGCTTGAGGCCGAGCTTGGCGGCGCAGAAGGCCGACGTGGTCGCGTTGCCGCCGAAGGCGACGGCGTAGTCGTCCGCGATGGTCTTCTCGTCACCGGTCGGCAGATGGTCGGCGATGAAGGTGATGTCGATATAGGCGTGGCCGATGAAGAGTGCCTCCATCACGCGTCTCCTGTGGCGTCGAGGAATGGCAGGCCGATGCAAGGGTCCTGCCGGAAGGATGCCGGGCCGAGCCTGACGGCCCCACACTCACCAAACTTTCTCCCGAGTGCAATGGGTTGCAAGGGGGTAGAGCATGGCGGGATCGCGCCGGGCTTGGGGCGGCGGCGTCAGACCAGCCCGAGCGAATATGCGCCGTAGCCGATGAGGGCGATGACCTGCGCGGCGAGGATCAGGCGCAGCAGCGTGCGGAACGGCTCCTTGCGCGTCTTGTGGCGGATCTTGCCCGTGAGGAAGATCATTGCAGGCGAGGCGCCTAGAGCCGCGAGGGTCAGGAGCACGCGCTCCGGGACGCGGCGGCGGTCGGCGACGGCGGCCCGCTTGTCGGCGACGAAGACGAGGCCGCCGGCGAGGTTCACGGCGAAGAGATAGCCGGCGAGCGCCAGCCAGAACGCCATCGTCACGTGTTAGCGGCGGCGGGCAGGACGGCCGGGGCGGGAAGGGCGGACGGCTCGCCCACCTCCGCGATCGCCGCGACGATCCGCGTCGCGGCCGCATGGTGCGGCATGTGCCCGACATTCGGCAGCACGATGGTGCGCGCGTGGGGGACGGCGGCCCCGAAACGGAGCGACTGCTCGGCGGCCTTGAACACTGCGTCGCTGTCGCCCGCGACGAGGACGATCGGCATCGTCAGGCGCGGATAGGCGGCGCCGAGGCGTGCGACCGCGGGCGTGATCGCCTCGGCATCCGCGGAGGAGGCGGCGAGCTGGCCTGGGCGGCAGGCGAGCGCGATCGACTCGCGCTCGCGGTACAGCGTCGGCACCGGCTGCGGGTCGAACATCGCCTTGACGAGCTGGTGGCTGGCGACGCGGGCGAACGAGGGAGTGATGGTGCGCCGCACGAAGGGCGAGAGGACGGGGACGCTGGGCACCATGTCCATCGCGTCGATCAGCGGCGCACCGGCGTAGTAGACGCCGCCGAGGAGGACCATCGCGCGCACCCGCTCGGGCGCGTGGACCGCCATGGCGAGCGCCGGAAGCACGCCGAAGGAATGGCCGACGAGGACGGCATCGCCGACGCCGAGCCGGTCCATCAGCGCGCCGATCACGAGAGCCTGGCGCTCGGGCGTCCAGTCGATGCCGGACGGGCGGGCCGAATGACCGTAGCCGGGCCGGTCGAGGGCGATGACGCGGTGCGTGCGCGCGAGAAGCGCGACGATGCCGCAGTTGTGCCAGTCATCCAGCGTCGACCCGATGCCGTGGATAAGGACGACGGCGGGGCCGTGGCCCCCGGTGTCGGTGAAATGGAGGGTGGTGCCGGCGACATCGGCGAACTTTCCGCGCGCCGGGAATGCCCGTTCGGCACTGCGCGAGCGCTTGTTCTGGTGGACGGCGGCGGCAACGGCCGCGGCGCCGGCGACGAACAGCGCAGGGCCGAGCCAGGCGCGCCGCTTGCGGCGGGCCGGGGCAGGGGTTTCCGTTTCGAGGTCTCGGGGAGGTGTATTCGCTGTCATTTCAACTCCGGGCGTCATGGTGAAAAGACGCCTGCGCGCGCGAGGGTTCCGGTCACTCTCGCCTTTGCGCGCGAAACGGAACCGGGCGGCGGGGCTGCCGCCGCCCGGTGGTCGTCGTCAGTCGTTGGCGGTGATGGAGAGCTTCAGGATGTTGGCGATCTGCGCCGGGGCGGTCATCGCCGCGCCCACCAGCTGTGCAACGGGCACGGCAGCGTCCGGGTCGGCGGTGATCGTGAGGCTCTCGGGGTCGGCGAGGAAGGTGCGCAGCGCCTCGCCGGCCTTTGCGCCGAGTTCGGGGCCTGCGATCATGCCGATCTGCATCTCGGCCTGCGCGGCGATCCCGTCGGCGAACTCCTCCGGCGATGCGCCCGACATCTGCGCGAACATGCCCAGGACGGCGGGGACGATGCCTTCGTCCTCGAAGCGGACGGTGATGTCACCGACCGCGGCGGTCGCGATCGCCTGCTGTGCCTGCATGACGTTCTCGAACAGCGTGCGCGGGATGCCGGAGAGCTCTGCCGCGGCGCTGAAGTTGCCGACGCCCTCGACGGACATCCGGTCGTTCAGCGACACGGTCTGGCTGTCCTCGTTCCAGGCGAGCTCCAGCTTGCTGTCGGCGTTGATCTGCTCGACGCCGATCGAGTTGAGCACCATCTTCGCCGGCATTGCGTTCAACTGGCTGACGGGCATCGAGAAGCCGTCCAGCGTCATCGCGATGTTGGTCGGGATGCCCTTGATGTAGTTGGTGAGCGCGAGGTCGAAGAGGTCGAGCTTCACTTCCTCGCCGGTGTCGCCCGGGAGCTGCGCGTAGAGGCCTGCGACCTTGAGGCCGCCCAGCGTCGGCAGGGCGTCCATGTTCTCGGCGCTGAACGGCATCCCCATCATCCCGCCGATCATGGCGTTCATGAAGGCCTCGCGGCTCGGGAAGACGATGCCGGAGATCTCGGCCGTATCGAGCGAACCGGTGCGGCCGTCCCCCTCGATCGTGGCGCCGGACACGGCAACGCGCCCCATGCCGGCGGACGAGACGTCCGCGACGGCGATCTCGCCGACCTTCGCGCTCATGCCTTCGCCGGAGAACGCCATGTCGTTGATGGTGTAGCCGCCGACGCCGAGCGCGCCGTAGATGTCGAGCGCCAGCATCATCGGCATCATCGGGTCCGGTTCGCCGTCTGCGAGGATGGTCGCGACCAGCCCGTCGAACTTCTCGAGGAGCGGGCCGACGGACGGGTCGATGGTGAAGCCGTTGCCGGCAATCTCACCCATGCTGAAACCGCCCATGGCGCTGTCGTCGAAGCTGATGCTCACGCCGTCCATCTTGAAACCGTCGATGACGGGGGATGGACCGTTGAGCTCGCCGTTGCCGGTCAGGAGCTGGATGTAGGGGCGCATGTCGATGCCCGTCGCGACGATCTCGCCGTACTCGGCGTGGAGGTTGACGGTCTTGGTCCCGCCCTCGTCCGTCTCGCCGTCCTCGCCCGGCAGCGCCGGCATCTCGGTCTGCTGGTCGACCGCGAAGGCGGGGTACTTGATCTCCTCGATCCGCCCGTCCGCGTACGGGCCGAAGGTGAAGGGGCCGTACGTGCTGTCCTGCGTCTCGCCGCCGGCGACGAGATGGGTCTCGACGCGGCCGACGCTGTTCTCGCGGTAGGACATCTCGACCGACCAGTCGAGCAGCGGGGCGAACCGCGACACCGGCTTCGACGGATCGCCGCTGATGCGGGGGAAGTCGCGCCAGGAGACGTCGGTCATCCCGTAGTCGACGAGGGTGGTGTCGTACTGGAAGCCTGCCGGTTCCTCGGCGCTTGCTGCGGTGTCCGTCGTGTCGGGGGAGACGCTGCCGTCCGTCGTCCCGGTTTCGACGTCCTTGCCGCTGATGCTGAGTTCGATCTTCGGCGAGAAGATGTTCGACGCGGTGTAGCCGCCGTCCGTCGCCGTCAGGCCGGTGATGCGCAGGGTTTCGATGCCTGCGCTGGCGTCGACGACGCCGCCGCCCTGGGGCGCGTCGATCGCGACCTGCCAGCGCATCGTGACACCCTCGGCGATGACCGTGTCACCGTCGGTCGTCACGCGCTCCACGGTTGCGACATCGGCGCCGAGAAGCGCTGCATCTGTCAGGAAGCCCTTGACCGCCGATTCGGCATCAAACGATCCGGAGGGTGCCGCATCCTGGGCGAACGCAGGAATAACCGCGCCGCTTGCGAGCATTAAAGCCGAAGCAAAAACAGTGGACCGCATGTACTCTGCCTTCGTTTTGGAACAGTGGGCGGGTTGTGCCACGGATCGGGTGGGGAAGGAAGGTTCAGGCCCCGCGGCACACACGCTTACCGGGGCCGAAAGCCTCAGCGCAGGGCCGCGACGAGGTCGGCGACGCTTTCCACCGAGTGGATGGGCCGCATCTCGGTGACATGCGGCAGAAGAGCCCGGATACCGCTCGCCTTCGCCTCGAACCCGTCGAACCGCAGGAGCGGGTTGAGGAAGTAGAGCGCGCGGCAGGAACGGTTGAGCCGGTCCGCCTCGCGCGACAGGATCGACGCGTCGCCTTCCCGCTCCAGACCGTCGGTCACGAGGAGGACGATGGGGTTGCCCGACAGCACCCGGCGCGACCAGTCCTTGTTGAAGGCGGCGAGGGAGGGGCCGATCCGCGTTCCGCCCGACCAGTCGGCGACCTGAGCGGAAACCCGCTCCAGCGCTTCGTCAGGGTCGCGCCGGTCGAGCGCGCGGGTAACGTTGGTGAGGCGGGTGCCGAACAGGAAGGTGGTGACCCGCCGCCGCTCGCCGAGCGCATGGAGGAAGTGCAGCATCACGCGCGAATAGTCGGTCATCGACCCGGAGATGTCGCACAGGGCGACGATGGGGGGCGGCTTGATGGCGCGGGCGGTGCGCTTGGGCGAGATCAGCTCGCCGCCGGTGCGCATGGCGCTGCGCATGGAGCGGCGCGCGTCGAACTTGCCGCGCGGTGCCGAGACGCGGCGGCGCTGGGGCGTCCGGTCCTGCGCGAAGGTGAGGGCGACCAGCGCGCGGCGCGCTTCGGCGAGCTCCAGCGCGTTCATCTGCGCAAAGTCCTTGGTGCGCAGGACCTCGCGGGCGGAGGAGGTGAGCCGGGCGTCCATCGTCACTTCGGCGGGCGGCGGCCTGTCGGCGCGCTTGGGGGCCTGGAGCGCCTGCGAGACGCGGGCGGCGGCGGCGCGGGGCTTCTTGTCCGGCGCCCGCTCGTCGGCGACCGGGGAGAGGAGCTCCATCATCTTGTCGAGGAGGTTGCGGCCGCGGAAGTAGGCGTCGAACGCCGCGTCGAAGACCGCGATCTGGTCGCGCTTGTGGACGAACACGGCCTTCAGCGCGGCGTAGACGTCGGCGCGCGAGCCGACGCCTGCGGCCTCGACCGCGCGCACGGCATCGACCGCGTGCGCTGGGCCGACCGGGAGGCCGGAGTCGCGCAGGACGCGGGCGAACATCGCGATGTTTTCGGCGAGGCGCCCGCCGTTCGGCTCGATGGTGTCGTTCACGCCGTCAGGCTTAGCAGAGTTCGTCATGGGCCGTCACGCTGCCGGCACGCCGAGCGGGATGATCGGGCGGCCCGCCGCGGCGTAGAGCGCGTTCATCAGCGCGATGGTCTCCACCGCCTCGCGGACGGAGACCAGTTCCGCGCCGCCGCCTGTCAGCGCGGCGACGAAGGTGGACGGGCCGTCGCCCGAGGACGGCTTGCGGCTGTGGGCGATGGCGGTGCGCGTGCCGCCGATCTCGAAGAACGCCTCGTCGGCGAGGACCGTCGCGGTCCCCGCGCTGCCGGCAACGTGGAGAAGGAATGCGGGGTCCGCCGGGTGCCAGCCCGCCACGATCTTCACCCGCGCACCGGACGCGGTGGTGAGGTGGCCCGTGCCGTAGTGATCCGGCCCGTCGATTTCGGCGGAGACGGCCGTGAGCGGGCCGGCGAGCCATCCGGCAAGGTCGATGGCGTGGAGGCCGAGGTCGCCGAACGCCAGCACGCCGGCCTCTTCCGGCACCGTCATCCACTCGAAGCCCTCGAAGATGTTGCCCGCCAGACCGTCGTGCGAGACGTGGATGGTGAGCGACTGCAGGTCTCCGAGCGTGCCGCTGCCGATGGCGTCGCGGACGGTGCGGATCGCCGGGACGACGCGGTAGAAATGGCCGGTGTGGAAGGGGACGCCCGCGGCTTCGATGACGGCGGCGAGCGCCTCTGCGTCCGCGGTCGCGGCGGCGAGGGGCTTTTCCACGAAGAGGCCGAGGCCGGCTCTGGCGATCGCGGGCACGAGTTCGATGTGGCGGTTCGTTTCCGCGCCGACGATCGCGGCGCGCGCCGGGCCTTCGAGGATCGACGCCAGATCCGTGGTCGGCGTCGTGCCGAGGGCTTCGGCGGCATCCGCGGCGCGGGCGGCGTCGTGATCCCACACCGCGACCACCTCCGCCGCGCCCGCATCCTGCAGGGCGGAAAGGCTGCGCACGAAGTCACGGGTGTGGATGTGGGCCGCGCCGACGAGCGCCAGCTTGAGGGGCGGACCGGAGGGGCCGGACGGGCGTTCGGTCATCGCAGAACCTCTCGCGGCGCGTGGACTTTGGTGCGCCGCCGGAGGAACTTTGTGTCACGGAAGCCTGCGAACCGTCCACTCCATGAGGGCAACGGCCGGACGGTTCAGGAGGGCTTCGCCTCGCCCCAGACTTCGTCGATCCGCGCATCGCGGCCGCAGGCGTAGCGGTAGTAGCGGTATCGCAGCGGGTTCTTGGTGTAGTAATCCTGGTGGTAGTCTTCCGCCGGGTAGAAGGACGCCGCGTCTAGCACGGGGGTCACGACCTTGCCGCCGAGGGTCTCGTTGGCGGCCGCGACGGCCGCCTCGGCTTCGGCGCGCTCCTCCGGCCCGTCGGCGAACACTGCGGTCTTGTAGCTGTGGCCGCGGTCGCAGAACTGGCCGCCGTCGTCCGTCGGGTCGATGTGGCGCAGCAGATAGTCGACCAGCGCGCGGTAGGAGACCTTGTCCGGGTCGTAGCTGATCTCGACGACCTCGTAGTGGCCGGTGTCGCCGTAGGTGACGTCCTCGTAGGTGGGGTTCTCGGTCGTCCCGCCGGCGAAGCCGGAGATGGTGGCGAGCACGCCGTCCACCTTGTCGAAGTCGGCCTCGACGCACCAGAAGCAGCCGCCCGCGAAGACGGCCGTCTCCGGCTCGGCGGCACTTGCGTAACCGACGCCGAACCCGAGCATGAGGGCAGCAGCGGTCGCGGTAATGCGGACGCGGTCGATCATCGGGATACTCCAGCCATTCGCGCATCATGTAGTGCCGCCTTCGGCACTGCAAAAGGCGTTCACGAACATTTCAGACCCCAGCCGGACGGGGGGCTCCCGGCCGCAAAATCTGTGTTAGACGGGCGGCCGAACCGACCCGGACGGAGCTTATGCGCGAGACGATCCTCAAGGTGGCGGGGCTGAACAAGACCTACGCCTCCGGCCACACGGCGCTGGACGACGTGTCACTCGACATCGAGAAGGGCGAGATCCTGGCACTTCTCGGCCCCAACGGCGCCGGCAAGACCACGCTGATCTCGATCATCTGCGGCTTGGTGCGCCCCACCAGCGGCACTGTCAGCATCGCCGGCAACGACATTGTCGACGACTACCGCGCCGCCCGCCGCATGGTCGGCCTGGTGCCGCAGGAAGTGGTGCTGGAGCCGTTCGAGAAGGTGATGGACACGATCCGCTTCTCCCGCGGCCTGTTCGGCATGAAGAACGACCCGGCCTACCTCGAAGAACTCCTGCGCACGCTTTCGCTCTGGGACAAGCGCGATGCCGCCACCAAGGAGCTGTCCGGCGGCATGAAGCGGCGCTGCCTGATCGCCAAGGCGCTGTCGCACGAGCCGAAGATCCTGTTCCTCGACGAGCCGACCGCCGGCGTCGACGTGGAGCTGCGCAAGGACATGTGGGCGATCGTCGGCCGGCTGAAGGGGGAGGGCGTCACCACCATCCTCACCACCCACTACATCGAGGAAGCCGAGGCGATCGCGGACCGCGTCGGTGTGATCTCCGGCGGGCGCGTCCTCCTGGTGGAGGAGAAGGCCGCGCTGATGAAGCGGCTCGGCCGCCGCCAGATGCGCATCTCGCTTACCGAATCGGTCACCGAGGTACCGCCCTCGCTCGCCGACTACGGGCTGGCGCTGTCCGAGGATGGCCGGTCGCTCGAATACACCTACGCCGAGGGCGGCGCCACGATCGGCACGCTTCTGGGAGAAATGCAGGCGGCGGGGCTCGGTGTCGCGGACATCGACACCCACCAGCGCTCGCTGGAGGAAATCTTCGTCGAGCTCGTCCACAACGGCAACGGAGACGGCCGATGAACCCGCGCGCCATCTGGGCGATCTACCACCACGAGATGATGCGTGCGATCCGCACCGTCGGCCAGTCGCTGATCTCCCCGGTGATCACCACCTCGCTCTACTTCGTGGTGTTCGGCACCGCGATCGGCTCGCGCATCCAGATGGTGGAGGGGGTCGACTATGCCGCCTTCATCGTGCCCGGCCTCATCATGCTGACGATCCTGACGCAGGCCGTCACCAACGCCGCGTTCGGCATCTTCTTCCCCAAGTTCGTCGGCTCGGTCTACGAGCTCCTGTCGGCGCCGGTGTCGTTCCTCGAGATCGTCATCGGCTTCGTCGGGGCGGCTGCGACAAAATCACTCGTGATCGGCCTCGTGATTCTCGCGACGTCGACCTTCTTCGTCGATCTCCACATCGCGCACCCCGTGATGATGGTGGTGATCCTCGTCATCACCTGCATCGTGTTCTCGCTGTTCGGATTCATCATCGGCATCTGGGCGAAGAATTTCGAGCAGCTCCAGCTCGTGCCGCTCCTCATCATCACGCCGCTGGTGTTCCTCGGCGGCAGTTTCTACTCGATCTCGATGCTGCCGCCGCTCTGGCAGAAGGTCACGCTTTTCAACCCCGTGGTGTACCTCATCTCGACCTTCCGCTGGTCGTTCTTCGGTGAGGCGGACGTCAACCTCGCGCTGTCGGCGGTGATGATCGCCCTCTTCTCGGCGATCTGCCTCGGGATCATCTGGTGGATGTTCCGCACCGGCTACAGGCTTCGCGACTGAGGTTTCCAGGCGAAACCTAGACTCTGAAGGCCCAAGAAAGCGAACACCGTTCCGCCTAAAAATAACCGCGTGATGCCATAAAGTTACAGAAAGACGTTAGACATCTAATCAAATAGATCTTGTCACGCATTCCTAAAACTGGCTTGCTCCTACAACCTCAAGGAGCTGAAGCTTTGCGTTATTCCGTCCCTTTCCAGGACTCAGCCGACGCTGCGGCGTTCGCGAAAGTTCGTCTCCTGCTCGTCAGGATCGCCACAATTTTTACGGCGGCGTTTTCGGCTTTCACGCTGATCGGATGGTTGGCGGGTTCCGAACTTCTTGTCAGGATTGCGCCGGGCTACGGCGCGATGGTTCCGGGCACGGCGCTCAGCCTTCTCCTGCTGTCGGGTGCGATGCTGAGCGGCAGGGAAGGCGTGATGCTGATCTGCGCGTGCCTTGCAACCGCAATCGCGGTCGTGGAGTCGCTGTTCAACTTCCTCGGCTATCCGACCGGGCTCGATGCCCTGGTGCTGCCCATCCTGGATCCGACCGACAACATGGCGTTCGGAACGGCGATCGGGATCGTCCTGGCAAGCTACTGCATCGCAGCGCAGGCGCGGCACCGGTTCTTCAACCGCACCGCCTTCGAGGTCACGGCGACCGCAGGTCTTGCGATGTCGGCCGTCGCCCTGGTCGGCTACATGTTCGACGCCGAATCGCTCTACGCGATGTTCCTGTTCACCTCGATGGCGCTGCACACGGCCTTGGCTCTCGCCGCGCTCTTCATCGCGATCCTCCTGTCCCGGCCCGAAGCGAGCTGGATGGACCTTCTTTGGGAGGGCGGGATCGGGTCGAGCGGGGCGAGACGCGTTCTGCCCATCGTGATCGTCGGGCCGCTCCTCGTCTGCCTTCTCGCGCTCATGACGACCCATAGCGGCCTGGTCGATGCCAACTTCCGCCTCAGCGTGGTGGCGATCGCCATGGTGCTCGCGATCGGCGCGACGGTCCTGCGGAACGCGGCGCTCGAGAACCGGTCGCAGCGCGAGCTCCTCGGCGTGATGAACAACCTTTACGAAACGCTCGACCGGCTCGAGTTCGCGAATGCGGAGAAGGAGCTCCTGCTGCGCGAGGTCTACCACCGCGTGAAGAACAACCTCCAGCAGGTCAACGCGATCCTGCGGATGGAATCGCGGCAGATGAACGATCCGGCGCTGACCCGCAGCCTGCGCCTCGTCGAGGATCGCGTCTCGGCGATGAGCCTCGTCCACCACCTCCTCGTCTCGTCCGACAGGCTCTCGCAAGTCAACATCGACGAGTTCCTGCCGCGGCTGATCGAGAACATCTCGCTGGGCAACGACCTCGTCCGCCGCAAGATCTTCCTGACCGCGGACGTAGACCACCACCAGATCAAGCTCGACGGTGCGATCTCCGTCGGTCTCATCGTCAACGAGCTCATCATCAATGCCGTCGAGCACGCCTTTCCGGGCGAAACCGCCGGCGCGATCACCGTCACCTACAGGGTGAGGGACGACGGGGTGCGGATCACGGTGGCGGACACCGGCATGGTCGAATCACGGCCCGGCGGCGGCAAGGGCATCGGCGGCTCGGGCATGAAGATCGTGACGGGGTTCGTGGAGAACCTCGAGGGGCGCATGAGGTTCACGCATGGCGACGGGATGACCGTCACCATCGACCTTCCGTCCGACTATGACCGAAGGGTTCACCATGATTGAACAAGGATCGCATCCTGCCGAGCCGGGCCTCGGCGCCGCCGCGGACAGCGCCGTGATCGTCGAGGACGACGCGCTTATCTCTGGCGAACTGTCGGAACTCTGCGCCGAATTCGGCGTGCGGGTGCTCGCCGTCCGCCGTCACGCGGCAGGGGCGTTCGACGCCATCCTCGAGCACAGGCCTGACTTCGTCCTGATGGACGTGCGGCTGGCGGGGAAGGCGGACGGGGTGGACGTGGCGCACGCCGTCTTCGAGGCGGGCCTCGACAGCCGCATCATCTACATCACCGCGTCGGCCGAGCCTGACACGATGCGCAGGATCAAGGCGGACCACCCGTACCGGATCCTGATCAAGCCGATCAGGCCGAGAGACCTGCGAAACGCGTTCCTGAGCTGACCAGGAAGCGGGCGGCGAGCCGAGCCGCCGCCGCGCCGATCACTGGTCAGGTGGCGGCGGTGTCGCGCATCGGGATGCCGGCGCCGGCGAAATGGTCCTGCAGTTCGCCGGCCTGGAACATCTCGCGCACGATGTCGCAGCCGCCGACGAATTCGCCCTTCACGTAGAGCTGCGGGATCGTCGGCCAGTTGGAATATTCCTTGATGCCGGAGCGGACCTCGTCGTCCTCCAGCACGTTCACCGAGCCGTACTGGACGCCGAGATAGTCGAGGATCTGGACCACCTGGCCGGAGAAGCCGCACTGCGGGAAGTTCGGCGTGCCCTTCATGAAGAGGAGGACGTCGTTTGACTTGACGGCGTTGTCGATCGTCTCGTGGGCGCTCATGGCAAATTCCTTCGGCTTTCCGCCGGCATCTAGGCGTCGGGGACGTTGGTTTGAAGGGCGAGGGCGTGCAATTCGCCGCCCATGCGCCCGCGGAGCGCATCATACACCAGCTTGTGCTGGGCAACGCGAGTCTTGCCGACGAAGGCGGACGAGACGACGGTCGCCGCATAGTGGTCGCCGTCGCCGGCAAGGTCGCGGATCTCGATCTTCGCGTCTGGCAACGCGTCGCGGATCAGCGCCTCGATCTGGTGGGCGTCCATGGCCATAACGTCTGCTCTCCAGTCAGTTCTGCCGCGCCATGTAGGCGGGGAACCACGCTTCGTGGGCGTCGCGCAGTGCGGCCAACGATACACGCGCGCCGGGGACGGTCAATTGATCGCCGCCCGCCATGCCCAGCGGGCGCGAGGCCGATCTTCGCGTCGAGCGCCGCCTGCATCAGCGCGTCCGGGTCGGAGGTCGCGACCACGTAGCGCGCCTGATCCTCGGCGAACAGGAGGACGTGGGGCGTCAGCGGCAGGTCGAGCCGTGCGCCGACGCCGGAGGCGAGCGCCATCTCCACCGCCGCCATCGCGAGGCCGCCGGACGAGATGTCGTGGCATGCGGACAGGAGCCCGCCGCGGATGGCGCTGCGCACGAAGTCGCCGTGGGCTTTCTCGCGGGCAAGGTCGACCGGTGGGGGCGGACCGAACGCGCCGCCGTGGGCGACCTGGAGGTAGAGCGAGGCACCGAGGTGCTCGCCATGGCCGCCGACAATGAAGAGTGTGTCGCCGGCCTTCCAGGCAATGCCCATGCGCTGGTGGATGTCGAGCGTGCCGACGCCGCCGATGGCGGGGGTGGGCAGGATCGCGGTGCCGTCGGTCTCGTTGTAGAGCGAGACGTTGCCGGACACGACGGGGAACTCCAGCGCCCGCGACGCCTCGCCGATGCCTCTGATGCAGCCGACGAACTGCGCCATGATTTCCGGCCGCTGCGGCGAGCCGAAGTTGAGGTTGTCGGTGATCGCAAGTGGGTCGGCGCCGACCGAGGTGAGGTTGCGCCAGACTTCCGCCACCGCCTGCTTGCCGCCCTCGAACGGGTCGGCGAAGCAGTAGCGCGGCGTGACGTCGACGCAGATGGCGAGCGCCTGCGGCCCGTCGCCGAGCCGCACCACGGCCGCGTCGCCGCCGGGGCCGGAGGCGACGTTGCCGGAGATCACCGTGTCGTACTGCTCGTAGACCCAGCGGCGGGACGAGCCGTTGGCGCTGCCGACCATCGCGAGGATTGCGGCGCCGAGGTCTGCCGGGGCGGCGGCGTGGGCGGCGGTCATCGGCTCGGGCAGCGGGGGGGTGGTGTAGGGGCGGTCGTAGACGGGGGCTTCGTCGCCGAGGTCCTTGATGGGGAGGTCGGCTTCCTGCTTCCCGTTGTGGAAGACCTTGAAACGCAGGTCGTCCGCCGTCTCGCCGACGATGGCGCTGTCGAGCTCCCACTTTTTGAAGATGGCCTGCGCCTCGTCCCAGTGGTCGGGATCGAGGACCATGAGCATCCGCTCCTGGCTTTCCGACAGCATCATCTCGTAGGCGGTCATGCCGGTTTCGCGGCAGGGCACATGATCGAGGTTGAGGTGGATGCCGAGGTTGCCCTTGGCGCCCATCTCGACCGCGGAGGAGGTGAGGCCGGCGGCGCCCATGTCCTGGATCGCGATCACCGCCCCGGTCGCCATCAGCTCCAGCGATGCTTCGAGGAGCCGCTTGCCGGAGAACGGGTCGCCGACCTGGACGGCGGAGCGCTCGGTGTCGTTGTCGCTCTCGAAGGTCGCGGACGCCATCGTGGCGCCGTGGATGCCGTCGCGGCCCGTCTTGGAGCCGAGATAGACGATGGGCCGGCCGACGCCCTTCGCCTCGGACAGGAAGATCGCGTCCGTCTTCACGATGCCGACGGCCATGGCGTTGACGAGGCAGTTGCCGTCGTAGGACGCGTCGAACTCGGTCTCGCCGCCCACCGTCGGCACGCCGAACGCGTTGCCGTAGCCGCCGACGCCCGCGACGACGCCCGACACGATATGCCGCGTGCGCGGATGGTCCGGCTGGCCGAAGCGGAGCGCATTGAGGACGGCGACGGGCCGCGCGCCCATGGTGAAGACGTCGCGCAGGATGCCGCCGACGCCGGTGGCGGCGCCCTGGTGCGGCTCGATGTAGGACGGGTGGTTGTGGCTCTCCATCTTGAAGACCACGGCGAGGCCGCCGCCGATGTCGACCACGCCGGCATTCTCGCCGGGGCCGTGGATGACGTTGGGGCCTTCGGTCGGCAGCGTCTTCAGCCAGGGCTTGGAGGACTTGTAGGAGCAGTGCTCGTTCCACATCGCGGACACGATGCCGAGCTCGCAAAGGGTAGGCGTGCGGCCGACGAGACCGACGAAGCGCTCGTACTCCTCCGGCGTCAGCCCATGGCGGGCCACGATGTCGGGTGTGATCTGCGGTTCGTCGTGTGACACGAAGGATTGCGCTCCTCGGGCGCGGACTTAATACATCGGCGGGTATTGCGGCTTGGATTCAAGGTCAAGTGAGGAGGACGTATGAGATGGGTATGCCGCCCCCTCGGGGCGATCGATAAGGCTGCCGTCTCATCGGTAGCGTGCAACGGGGCGATCCGATGACCCTTGATGCAGAGGACACCGTCCGGATCGCGATGTGGTCGGGCCCGCGCAACCTGTCGACGGCGCTGATGCGCTCGTTCGGCCAGCGTGCGGACTGTGCGGTGTGGGACGAGCCGTTCTACGCGCCGTTCCTCGCCGCCACCGGGATCGACCATCCGATGCGCGAGGAGGTGCTCGCCGCGCACGAGACCGACCCCGAAGTCGTCGCGAGGGCCTGCGAAGGCGCAGCCCCCGGCGGCAAGCCGCTGTTCTACCAGAAGCACATGACCCACCACATGGTGGAGGGCATGGACCTTTCGTGGACCCGTCACGTGCGGTCCGCCTTCCTCATCCGCGATCCTGCGATGGTGGCGGCGAGCTACGAGATCAAGCGGGAGGAGCCGACCCTTGCCGACCTCGGCGTCGAGCGGCAGGCGGAGCTGTTCGACCGTGCGGCGGACGAACTCGGCCGCGCGCCGCCGGTGATCGATTCGGTGCGGATCACCGCGGCGCCGGAGGCCGCGCTGACGGCGCTGTGCGACGCGCTCGGGATCGCGTTCGATCCGGCGATGCTGTCGTGGCCGGCCGGCCGGCGTCCCGATGACGGGGTGTGGGCGGCGCACTGGTACGGCGCGGTCGAGCAGTCCACGGGGTTCGCGACTGAGCGCACCACGGCCCCGCCGATGACCGATCACGCCCGCCGCCTCGCGGATCGCGCCCGTCCGTACTATGAACGCCTCGCAAGGCACGCCCTCTGATGGCGTGCCGCGAACCCTGAAAGACGCGAGCGTACATGAACCTTGAGACGATCGAGCGGGCCGCCGAAGTGGTGTACCGCCAGATGCCGCCGACCCCGCAGTACGAATGGCCGCAGATTTCGGCCGCCGTTGGCGCCCGCGTGCACATGAAGCACGAGAATCACACGCCGACGGGTGCCTTCAAGGTGCGCGGCGCCTTCACCTTCATCGACTGGCTGCGCAAGAACCGCCCGGACGTGAAGGGGATCGTCACCGCGACCCGCGGCAACCACGGCCAGGGGCAGGCGCTCGCCGCCACCGCCGCGGGCCTCGGCGCGAAGATCGTCGTGCCCTTCGGCAACTCGGCCGAGAAGAACGCGGCGATGGCGAGCTTCGGCGCCGAGGTGGTCGAGTTCGGCAAGGACTTCGACGAGGCCAAGACCGAGGCGTTCCGCATCGCGGAGGAGGAGAATTTCCACTTCGTGCCGCCGTTCCACGAGGCGCTGGTCGCCGGCGTCGCGACCTACGGGCTGGAGCTCTTCCGTGCCTGCGGCGAGCTCGATGCGGTCTATGTGCCGATCGGCTGCGGCTCGGGCATCTGCGGCGTGATCCACGCCAGAAACGCGCTCGGCTACAGGACCGAGGTGATCGGCGTCGTCGCCGAGGGCGCGGACTACGCCAAGCGCTCGTTCGACGCCGGCGTGCCGACGGAGAGCGATACCGCCAACACCTTCGCCGACGGTCTTGCCGTCCGGGCCCCGGTGCCTGAGGCGTTCGAGATCTACGGCAAGCAGGCCGCCCGGGTCATCACCGTCAGCGAGCGGGAAATCGCCGATGCGATCCGCCTCATCTTCCGCGCGACCCACAACGTCGCCGAAGGGGCAGGGGCCGCGCCGATGGCGGGGCTGATGCAGGAACGGGCGAAGATGGCGGGCCGGAACGTCGGCGTGATCCTGTGCGGCCAGAACATCGATACCGCGCTGTTTCGCTCCGTCCTTGCCGGTGAAACGCCGGGCGAACGGCCCGCGGGGCAGGGCGCTGATCTCGCTTCGGTCGCAGGCTGACAGCGGCGTTTTTCCGTGCGACGGATAGGGTCTCAACGGGCCACGGACGGACCATGGACAAGCGGCAGAACTTCTCGACCGGATCGCATTTCGAGGAAGCCGTCGGCTACTCCCGCGCCGTCAGGGTGGGCGAACAGGTGTTCGTCTCCGGTACGGTCGGCCTCGACTACGAGACGCGGACCATCCCGGCCGACCCGGTCGCGCAGTTCAATAATGCGATTGCCACCATCGAGCGCTCGCTCGCCATGGCGGGCGCCTCCCTCGGCGACGTCGTCACCCTCGTCACCTACGTGACGGGGGCGGACGTGATGGAGGCGATCATCCCGGAGCTCAAGCGCGTGTTCGGCGACATCAGGCCGACCAACACCGCGCTGGTGGTCGCCTTCCCCTTTCCCGACATCAAGCTCGAACTGCAGGTGACCGCCGTCATCGGCTGCGGCGCCTGAGCGATGCCCCGGCGGCCCGACCCGGCGCTGGAGGGCGTTCACTGGGCCGCCCATTCGCGCGAGCCCCACGTTCCGCACGCGCCGCTGGACGCTGACCTCGATGTCGACCTTGCCGTCGTCGGCGGCGGTTATTCGGGGCTGTCGGCGGCGCGGGAGGCGGCGCGCTGCGGCGCATCGGTGGCGGTGCTGGAGGCGGGGCGGATCGGCTGCGGCGCCTCTGGCCGCAACGGCGGCTTCGTGGTGCCGCACTTCCCGAGCTCCACCAGCGTGTCCGACGTCGTCGCCGCCATCGGCCGGCGCAAGGGCGAGGCGCTGGCGGCGCTCGTGACCGGCGGGCCGGACACCGTGATGGCGACCATCCAGCGCTACCAGATCGCGTGCGACGCTGAGCAGAACGGCTGGGTGCAGCCTGCGCATTCGGAGCGCTCGCTCGCAAAGGTCCGCCGCGTGTTCGAGGACTGGCGCGCGTTCGGCGCCCCGGTCGAATGGCTTTCGGCCGACGCGGCGCGGTCGCTCACCGGCGCCGCCACCTACGTGGGTGGCTGGACGCGGCCCAACGGCGCGACGGTGAACCCCACGGCGCTCGCCCGCGGCCTCGGCCGCGCCGCCGCCAACGAGGGGGCGATGCTGTTCGAGGAGAGCGCTGTTGATGCGATTGCGCGGGACGGGCAGGGGAGCGTCCTGTCGGTCGGCCGGCACACGGTGCGGGCCCGGACGGTCATCCTCGCCACCAACGGCTATACCGAGCGCCTGATCGGCAACGAGAAGCGTGCACTCATTCCGGTCCAGCTCTTCCACACCATGACCGCCCCGCTCGATGAGGCGACCCGCGCGAAGATCCTGCCGACGCGGGTGTGCTTCACCGACATTCGCCGCTCGGGCGGCTTTGCGCGCTATGACCGGGATGGCAGGCTGATCTCTGGCGGGCTGGTGTTTGCGCCGCTCTCCGGCAAGGCAAGCCACGCGCGCCATGCGCAGCGCAGGATGCGGCAACTCTTTCCTTCGCTGGGCGATACGCCGCTGGAGGCGACATGGACCGGATGGTGCGCGGTCACCGACAACGGGCTGCCGCGGGTGCAGCGTCTCGCCCCCAACGTCTTCTCCGTCGCCGGTTATGCGACTCGCGGCGTGTGCATGGCGCAGATTTCGGGTGCTGCGCTCGGCAAGGTGGTGGGTGGAGCGGCCAGAACTCGGCGATCTTCCACTGGAAGTTCACGAGGGACCGGCCGAGATCCCGTTCCATGCCGCCAAGTCATTGGGGGCACAGATGATCTTTCCGTACTACGTGGCGCTGGACCGGGCCGGTTTGTCCTGAAAACGCCAAATTGGTGCACGGGAACTGTTGCAAAATTGTCTATCCGTTAAGTTTGCGTTGACGAAGTTGGCCAAACTTTCTGGTCGAGGGTGTGCACCGAGCATAGTGTGCGCCTATGCGGCGAGGGCGATCGTCGTGAAATGTGTCGAGAGGTTTTCGCCGTGACCGGACCTTACCGAATTGCGGCCCCGCTGATTGTGCTGCTCTGTGCAGCGCTCGCGGGGTGTAACGGCACCATGGGCGCGCTCGAACCCGCCATGACGGTGGCCAAGAAGGACGACGGCGGAGACAAGGCCGAAGTCCGCACGATGATCGGCGAGCCCTACAAGGTAGGCGGCCGCTGGTACCACCCCACCGAAGACGAAGACTACGACAAGACCGGGATGGCCTCCTGGTACGGTCCCAAGTTCCACGGTCGCAGCACCGCCAACGGCGAGAAGTTCGACCAGCATCTCCTCACCGCCGCGCATCCGACCCTGCCGCTCCCGTCCTACGTTCGCGTGACGGTCGAGAAGACGGGCAAGTCGACCGTCGTCCGCGTCAACGACCGCGGGCCGTTCAGCCCCAGCCGGATCATCGACGTGTCGAAGGCCGCGGCCAGTGAGCTCGGCTTCATCAACGCCGGACACGCCAAGGTCCGCGTCGAATATCTCGGCCCGGCGGGCCCCGAAGGCACCAATGAGGAAACCCTCATGGCCGCCGCCCGCTACAACAAGACCGCGCAGGGCAAGGCGCGCCGCAACATCCAGAGCCCGCGGGAGCGTCAGGTCGCGATGCTCTCCGAAGCGCGCAAGAAATCTTCCGGCGGCTTCTCCCTGTTCGGCAGCCGCAAGTCCGACGACGAAGAGAGCGCGAAGCTGATCGAGGTGAAGCAGGCGGTGAGCGAGCCGGTCACCTCCGGCGAGCCGCTCCCGGGCGTGCAGACCCGCTACCTGCCGCGCCACGAGGAAGCCGCAGCGGCCGCCCGCCGTGCTGCAGCACCGGCGTCCGAGCCCCAGCCGACCGCCGCGGCCTACGTCGAAACCGCGGAGCCCAGCGATGCGCTCGACGCGGTGATCGCGATGAACGAGGTCGAGGCCGAGGTTCCGCCCGCGCCGAAGGCTCCCGACGCACCCAAGGCTCCAGCCGAGCGCAAGATCGAGGCGCAGCCGCTGCCCGAATCTGCAGCGAACGTCAGCGAGGACCGTGTCCTCGGCGCGTTCGACATGTTCGCCATTGGCGACGATACCGGGATCAGCACCGCCGTCGCGGATGCCGCCGAGGCGCAGTAACGACCCGATGATGACGCCGGCGACGCTGCGAACCCGCTGATGCCGATCCGCGGCAGGTTCATCACGCTGGAAGGCGGGGAGGGGGCGGGCAAGTCCACCCAGGCCCGCGCCCTTGCGCAGCAGCTCCGCGCCCGCGGCAAGGACGTTCTGATGACGCGCGAGCCCGGCGGCTCGCCATGGGCCGAGCGCCTGCGCACGGCGCTTCTCAGCAACTCCGGCAAGGACCTCAGCGCCACCGAGCAGGCGGTGATGTTCGCCGCCGCACGGGCCGACCATGTCGAGACCGTGATCGAGCCGGCACTCGCGGAAGGCCGCTGGGTCGTCTGCGACCGCTTCGCCGATTCCACCGAGGCCTATCAGGGGTCGGCCGGCGCCTCGACCGGGCTGATGGCGCTCCTGCGCACCGTCTCCGCCGGCGATCTCGTGCCGGACCTCACCTTCGTCCTCGACCTTCCGCCCGAAATCGGCCGCAGCCGCGCCGAGAAGCGCAGCCGTCTCGACGCGTTCGAGAAGGACACGATGGAAGTGCAGGCGAGGCGCCGCAACGCGTTCCTGTCGATCGCCGCGCGCGAACCCGGCCGCTGCGTGGTGGTCGACGCCACCATCTCGGCGGACGAGGTGGCGGATGCCATCTGGCGCGTCGTGCGCGAGCGGCTCTTACCCTCGCTCATCGTCGCGTGAGGCCCGCCTGATGGCGCGCACGCCGAAGGCCGTCATCGTCGAAGGCGCGCCGATCGAGCCCGACCTTCTGGACAACGCACCCGCACCGCGCGAGGCGACCGCGCTGTTCGGGCACGCCGGCGCGCGGGCCCAGCTCGCCGAGGCCTACGGCAACAAGCCGCCGCAGGGCCTGATCCTCACCGGGCCGCGCGGCATCGGCAAGGCGACGCTCGCCTTCCGCCTCGCCAAGGCGCTGATCTCGGGCGCGCCGCTGTCCGAAGGTCTCGACAGCGACCCGGAGGCGCGCGACGTCCACCAGATCGTCGCCGGCACGCACCCGAGCCTTCTCCATCTCACCCGCGCCTGGGACGACAAGACCAAGCGCTTCAAGAGCGAACTCAGCGTCGACACCGTCCGCAGACTGGTGCCGTTCCTCGGCGCCACCGCGGCCGGGGGCGGCTGGCGGATCGTGATCGTCGACGCGCTCGACGACATGAACGCCAACGCCGCCAACGCGCTCCTCAAGAGCCTCGAGGAGCCGCCCAAGCGCACGCTCTTCCTGCTGATTGCGCACGTGGCGGGCCGGGTGATGCCGACCATCCGCTCGCGCTGCCAGGTGGTGCGGATGACGCCGCTCGGCGAGGACGAGATGGCGGCAGCGCTCCGCCATCTCGGCGCCGACCCCTCGCTCGCCGCATCGGCGGACGGCTCGGTCCGCCGCGCGCTGACGCTCGCCTCCGCCGGTGCCGACGCGGTGATGAGCGCGCAGCGGCTTCTGGCGGGCGACCTTGGCGACGTGCGCCGCCGCACGCAGATCGCCGACCTTGCCGCCGCCAAACGGGGCGAGAATTTCGCCGTCGTCGCTGACCTCACGCTCGACGCCTTCGCGGCGCGGGCGCGGCGGGGTGCCGGCCAGGCTTCGCTGGAGGCGCTCGACGCCTATGCGCGGGGCTATCTGGAGGCGCTGGAGGAGCGGCGGAAGGTCGAGATCTTCAACCTCGACCGTAAGGAATTCATGCTGGCGCTGACCGCACGAATGGCGGAAGCCGACGCGCACGCCAAGCGGCCTTGACAAGCGAGGGGCCGGGGGCAACTGAGGCGGCATGAAGCGCTTCACCATTTCCACCGCCATCTCCTATCCCAACGGTGCGCCCCACATCGGGCACGCCTACGAGCTGATCGCGGCCGACGCCATCGCCCGCTTCAAGCGGCTCGACGGCTACGACGTCCACTTCTGCACCGGCACCGACGAGCACGGCCAGAAGATGGTCGAGACGGCGCAGAGAGAGGGCATCACGCCGGCCGAACTCGCCGACCGCAACTCGGCCCTGTTCCGCAAGATGGCGGACGTCCTGAACGCCAGCCAGGACGACTTCGTCACCACCCGCGAGCCGCGCCACATCAAGGCGAGCCAGGCGATCTGGCAGGCGATGGCGGACGCCGGCGACATCTATCTCGGCCAGTACGGCGGCTGGTACTCGGTGCGCGACGAGGCGTTCTTCGCCGAGAGCGAGCTCACCGAGGTGGACGGCGAGAAGCGCGCGCCGACCGGCGCCCCGGTCGCGTGGATGGAGGAGCCGAGCTACTTCTTCCGCCTCAGCGCCTTCCAGGACCGTCTCCTCGCGCTCTACGAGAACGAGCCGGACTTCATCGGCCCGTCGTCCCGCCGCAACGAGGTGATCTCGTTCGTGAAGGGCGGCCTCAAGGACCTCTCCATTTCGCGCACCACGCTGAAATGGGGCATCCCGGTGCCGAACGACCCGGACAACGTGATGTACGTCTGGGTCGATGCGCTGACCAACTACCTCACGTCCGTCGGCTACCCCGACGACACCGAGCGGGTGGCGAAATACTGGCCGGCCGATCTCCACGTGATCGGCAAGGACATCGTGCGCTTCCACACGGTCTACTGGCCGGCGTTCCTGATGAGCGCCGGGATCGCGACCCCGCGCCGGGTCTTCGCGCACGGCTTCCTGTTCAACGCGGGCGAGAAGATGTCGAAGTCGGTCGGCAACGTGCTCGACCCGTTCGATCTCGTCGAGGCGTTCGGCGTCGACCCGCTGCGGCATTATCTCCTGCGCGAAGTGCCCGTTCGGGCAGGACGGCAACTATTCGCTGGAAGGGTTCGTCTCCCGCGTCAACGCCGACCTTGCCAACGACATCGGCAACCTCGCCCAGCGCTCGCTGTCGATGATCGCCAAGCACTGCGACGGCAAGCTGCCCGCGATGGCGCCGCTCACCGCTGCCGACGAGGCCTTGCTCGCCAGCGTCCGCGCGCTGCCCGAGGCGTGCCGCAAGGCGGTCGATGTGCAGGCGCTGCACACCGCGCTCGGCGCCATCTACGAGGTGGTGTCCGACGCCAACCGCTATTTCGCGGGCGAGGCGCCATGGGCGCTGCGCAAGACCGACCCGGCGCGCATGGAAGTGGTTCTGGCGGTGACGGCGGAGGCGCTGCGCTGGTTCGGCATCCTGATCCAGCCGTTCGTGCCCGGCACCGCGTCCGCGCTGCTCGACCTTCTGGCCGTGCCGCAGGATTCGCGCGCGCTGGCGTCGCTGGAGACAGCGCCCGCGGCCGGCACCGCGCTGCCGGCACCGACGCCGATCGTGCCCAAGCTCGAGCTGCCGGTGGCCGTCATGAGGCTCGTCGACAGCCACTGCCACCTCGACTTCCCGGACTTCGACGCCGAACGCGACGCGGTACTCGACCGCGCCCGCGCGCGCGGCATCGAGCGCTTCGTCACCATCTCGACCCGCGTGCGTCAATTCGACCGTCTGGCACCCATCATCGCGGCGCATGAGGACGTTTACGCCTCCATCGGCACCCATCCCCACAACGCGCACGAGGAGCTCGACATCACCGTCGCCGACCTCGTGAAGCTCGCGGAGCAGCCGAAGGTCGTCGCCATCGGCGAAGCGGGGCTCGACTACCATTACGACAAGTCGCCCCGCGAGGCGCAGGCGGAAGGCTTCCGCAACCACATCGCCGCCGCGCGCGAAACCGGGCTGCCGCTCGTCATCCACGCCCGCGAGGCGGACGAGGACGTGGCGAACATCCTCGAGGACGAAATGGGGAAGGGGGCCTTCCCGGCCATTCTCCACTGCTTCTCGTCCGGCGCCGAGCTCGCCCGCCGCGGCCTCGACCTCGGCCTTTACGTCTCGTTCTCCGGCATCGCGACGTTCCGGAGCGCCGAGAGCATCCGCGATGTGGCGCGCACCGTGCCGCTCGACCGGATGCTGGTGGAAACCGATGCGCCGTATCTCGCGCCGCAGCCCCACCGCGGCAAGCGCAACGAGCCTGCGTTCGTCGCCGACACCGCGTCCATCCTGGCCGAGGCGATCGGCGTGCCGGCCGAGGAGCTGGCGGCGGCGACCACGGCGAACTTCTACCGGCTGTTCACCAAGGTGAAGGCGCCGGCTGCCGTTTCATGACGCTGCGTTTCACGATCCTCGGCTGCGGCTCGTCCGGCGGCGTGCCCCGTGTAGGCGGCGACTGGGGCAACTGCGACCCCGCCAACCCGAAGAACCGCCGGCGCCGCTGTGCGCTGCTCGTGGAGCGCGACGGCGACGGCGGCACCACGCGCGTCCTGATCGACACCGGGCCCGACATGCGCGAGCAGCTCCTCTCGGCGGGCGTTCCGCGGCTCGACGCTGCGGTCTACACCCACGCCCACGCCGACCATCTCCACGGCATCGACGACCTGCGCGGTTTTGCGATGGCCGAGCGCACCCGCGTCCGCGTCTACATGGATGACGAGACGTTCGCCCGCGCCGGCGATGCGTTCGGCTACTGCTTCGAAGGCGCGAGCGGTTATCCGCCCATCCTCGACCGCCGCCGGATCGTCACCGGCGAACCCGTCACCGTCGACGGTGACGGCGGACCGATCACGCTGATGCCGTTCACGCAGCGGCACGGCAGCATCGATTCGCTCGGGTTCCGGATCGAGGGCCTGGCTTACTCGTCCGACCTCCACGACCTGCCGGCGGATGCGCTGCCGCACCTCGAGGACCTCGACGTCTGGATCATCGACGCGCTGCGCTACAAGGCGCACTCGAGCCACTTCACGGTGGAACAGGCGCTGGAATGGGTGGAGCGGATGCAGCCCAGGCGCGCGATCCTCACCAATCTCCACCAGGATCTCGACTACGAGACGCTGAATGCGGAGACGCCCGCCCACGTCGAGCCGGCATACGACATGATGGTTCTGGTTCCATAATCCATCTTATGCGACCAGCGTCACCAGACGGCCGCGCCCCGAGGAGAACGCCCATGACACAGCCCATCGACCGCCTGCGGCAGATCATGGCGCGGCTGCGCGACAAGGACACCGGGTGCGCGTGGGACATCGAGCAGACCTTCGAGACGATCGCCCCCTACACCATCGAGGAAGCCTACGAGGTCGCCGACGCCATCGAGCGCGGCGACTACGACGACATCTGTGAGGAGCTCGGCGACGTGCTCCTCCAGGTCGTCTTCCAGGCGCAGATCGCGTCGGAGGAAGGCCGGTTCGATTTCGACGACGTGGCGACGGTGATTTCCGACAAGCTGGTGCGCCGCCACCCGCACGTCTTCAGCGACGGCGCCGCGCGCACGCCTGAGGAGATCGAGAAGGTCTGGGACGAGATCAAGGCCGAGGAGAAGGCGAACCGGCCGGCCGGGCTGATCGACCAGGTGCCGGCCAACTTCCCCGCCCTCGTCCGCGCCCAGAAGATGCAGAAGAAGGTCGCCAAGGCAGGGCTCGACTGGCCGGACATCAGCGGCGTCGCCGAAAAGGTGGCCGAGGAAGTCGCAGAGTTTCAGGCCGCGATGGCGTCCGGCGACCGGGCGGCGATGACCGACGAGTTCGGAGACCTGTTGTTCTCGCTGGTCAACCTTGCCCGCCACGCCGGGATCGACGCCGACGAGGCGCTGCGCGGCGCCAACGCCAAGTTCGCCGCCCGCGTCCGCGCCATCGAGGCTGCCGCGAAGGCCGACGGCGTGGCGGTCGACACGTTCGACGCGGCCGAATGGGACCGCCGCTGGGAGAATGCCAAGGCCGCGACGCGGTCGGCCTGAGGAAAGGTCAGAGGAGCTTCTGCCACCAGCCGACGTCGTGGAACGCGCCGAACTTGCGGCCGATCTCCGGGAAAACCGCCACCTTCTGAAAGCCGAAGCTCTCGTGGAGCGCGACGCTGGCCGCGTTGGGCAGCGTGATGCCCGCGGTGGCGGCGTGGAGGCCGCGGGCTACCATTTCAGGCAGCAAGGCGGCGTAGAGGGCGTGGCCGACGCGCTGACCGCGCGCGGGCGCGGCGACGTAGGCGGTGACGTCGGCCGAGGTGTTGTAGGCGCTGCGGCTGCGGTGCTGGCTGGCGTAGGCGTAGCCGATCAGGGCGCCGTCCCGCTCGGCGACGAGGTACGGATAAGCCGCAAGCGTTGCCGCAATCCGCTCCGCCATCGTCTCGACCGACGGCGGCTCGGTCTCGAACGAGATCACCGTCTCCGCAACGATCGGGGCGTAGATCGCCTGGATCGCCGGCGCGTCGTTCACCGTCGCGCTGCGGATCGACAGCGCGCCGGGTGTCACGGGGCGTAGGGAACGCTTACCGGCTCGGGGCGGACCTGTGGCTCGCCGAGCTTCGCCATGGTGTCGCTGAGCCGCGCCTCGGAGATGCGCAGGGTCAGGTGGACCTCGTCGCCATCATCGCGGCGGTCGAGCACCTCCGCGTTGCGGTAGAGCCAGGCGAGAAGCGCGCCGTCGGCCGCCTTGATGGTGGCTTCGCGGGTGATGGCGTGCGCCGCGAGCGCATTCTCGATCGCCGCAAGGACGGCAGCGACGCCGTCGCCCGTCGGTCGCGGAAATCAGCACCGCGCCCTGGGCCTTGGCCGATTCGGTGCGGATGGCGCGCTCGTCGGGCGGCAGCAGGTCGGCCTTGTTCCAGACTTCCAGCATGGCGCGGTGGCCGGGCTCGACGCCGAGGGCGCGGAGCGTGTCCATCACGTCGGCGGCCTGTGGCTCGGTCTCCTCGTGGGAGATGTCGCGCACGTGGACCACGAGGTCGGCGAGGGTCACCTCCTCCAGCGTGGCGCGGAAGGCGGCGACCAGCGCCGTCGGCAGGTGGGAGATGAAGCCCACCGTGTCGGACAGGACGGCGGTGCGGCCGTGCGGCAGGTCGAGCTTGCGCAGGGTCGGGTCGAGCGTCGCGAAAAGGAGGTCGCGCGATTCGACGTGTTCGCCGGCGAGCGCGTTGAATAGCGTCGACTTGCCGGCGTTGGTGTAGCCGACCAGCGCCACCACGGGCTGGTTGTTGCGCTTGCGCTGTTCGCGGGCGAGCGAACGGGTGCGCTTCACGTCTTCGAGCGCGAGCTCGACGCGGGCGATCCGTTCGGCGATCTGCCGGCGGTCGGCCTCGATCTGGGTTTCGCCCGGGCCGCCGAGGAAGCCGAAGCCGCCGCGCTGGCGTTCGAGGTGGGTCCACGACCGCACGAGGCGCGAACGCTGGTACGACAGGTGCGCATGCTCGACCTGGAGCACGCCTTCGGCCGTCTGCGCCCGCTCGCCGAAGATTTCGAGAATGAGCGCCGTACGGTCGAGGACCTTGGCCTTGAACGCCTTCTCGAGGTTGCGCTGCTGCACGGGCGTCAGCGGATGGTCGATGATGATGAGCTCGGCTTCCGTGCCGGCGGCGAGCGCCGCGATGTCATCGACGATGCCGGTGCCGAACAAGGTTGCGGGACGCGGCTGGCGAACGGGCACGACGCGCGCCTCGACGACGTCGAGCGCGATGGCGGCCGCCAAACCGATAGCTTCCTGCAGCCGGCCTTCGGGCGCACGCGGGTCCTCCGCCGCCGTCTTCAGGATCGGCAGCAGGACGAGCGCCCGCGTGGCGGGTTCGGAGGTGGGCCGGGTGACGAGTGCCGCCCGGTCCTCGGTGTCGTCGGTCACGCCCATGGGCGCGCCGGAAGGCTTTCTCGGAGGATCAGCGTGCCGGCTCCTCTTCCGCCGGCTCGAAGAGCTGGACGGGCTGGTTGGGCATGATGGTGGAGATCGCGTGCTTGTAGACGAGCTGGGAATGACCGTCGCGCCGCAGGAGGACGCAGAAGTTATCGAACCAGGTGAGCACGCCCTGCAGCTTCACGCCGTTGACGAGAAAAATCGTCAGCGGTGTCTTCGTCTTGCGGACGTGGTTGAGGAACGTGTCCTGCAGGTTTTGCTGTTTTTCTGCCATTTTTTATTCTTTCAAGCGCGCTGTTACGGGAGAGCGTACCGCCGACACACACGGGTCTTTGGCGGCAAGGCCCTTCACGATCTCACATGATTTAGGGTGGAGGCTTGCCGTTGCAACGGGGTCCCCACCAGTCGCCTCTCGCGGGACGGTCAGTAATGCCGGACCGGCAATTTTTCCACGCCTTCGTGGAAGGCTGCGCGCATCCCGCTCGCGATCGACCCCGGCTTGCCGTTGCCGATCACCACATCGTCGATCTGGACCACCGGCGTCAACGTCGCGCTGGCCGAGGTGATGAACGCCTCGCGCGCGCCTCTCGCCTCCTCCACGGTGAACGGCCGCTCCTCGACCTTCATCCCGTTCGCCTTCGCGTAGTCCATGATCGCCATCCGGGTGATGCCGGGGAGGATGTTCATGTCCGTCGGGCGGGTGATGAGCGTCCCCTCCCCGTCGATGATCCACGCGGTCGACGACGAGCCCTCGGTGATGCGGTTCTCACCGTCCACCATCCAGGCTTCCTTGGCGCCGGCACGCACCGCGGTCTCCTTGGCGAGGACCTGCGCGGTCATCCCGGTGGTCTTGATGTCGACACGGTCCCAGCGGATGTCGGGCGTGGTGACGACACGGATGCCGTCCTCGGTGGACTTCTTCGGCACCGCCGGTTTGATCGAGCGGCTGGTGACGACGAGCGTCGGCAGCGTGCCGGGCTTGGGGAAGTTGAAGTCCCGCCGTGCCACGCCGCGTGTCACCTGGAGGTAGACGAGGCCGTTGGTGACGCGGTTGCGGCTCACCACCTCGCGCAGGATCGCCTCCAGCGCGCGGCGCGAAACCGGCCATGCGATCGACAGTTCGCCGAGCGAGCGCTTGAGGCGGTCGAGGTGGCGCGTCATGTCGACGATCTTGCCGTTCCAGATCTCGCAGACCTCGTAAACGCTGTCGGCGAACTGGAAGCCGCGATCCTCGATGTGAACGTTGGCTTCGGCATGGGGGAGATAACGGCCGTTGACGTAGGCGATGCGGCTCATCGAGGGGGTCCTATCAGAAGAATTCGAGGCTCACGCGGAACATCTGTTCCACCTGATGCACCTTTTCGGCCAAGGCGAACATGATGACGCGATCCTTGGGCAGGATCTGCGTCTGCCCGTTGATCTCCACCGGTTTGCTCTTGCGGTAGATCGCGCCGACCCGCACCCCCGCCGGGAGTTCGAGGTCGCGCAGGCGCCGGCCGACCAACGTGGAGGTCTCCAGCGCCTCGGCCTCGATCACCTCCGCCTGCCCGTTCTGCAGCGAGTGGACGCTCTCGATCCGCCCGCGCCGCACATGCCGCAGGACGCGGCTGATGGTGACCGCGCGCGGGTTCACGTAGGCGTCGATCCCCAGCGCGTTGGCGAGCGCCGGATACGAGACGTTGTTGATCAGCGAGAGGTTGCGCGTACAGCCCAGCGTCTTTGCCATGACGCAGGCGATGATGTTGGCCTGGTCATCGTTGGTGAGGGCGACCATCGTGTCCGCGTCCTCGATGTCGGCCTCGCGCAAGATCTCCTGGTCAAGCGCGGAGCCGTGGAGGACGACGGCGCGGTGCAGTGCGTCGGCGATCTGCACGGCGCGGCCGCGGTTCGCCTCGATGATCTTGAGCTTGGTGCCGGGCTCGCGCTTCTCCAGCTCCTGCGCCACGTAGAAGCCGATGTTGCCGCCGCCGGCGATCACCACGCGCTGGGCCTTGGGCTCCTCGTGACCGAAGATGACCAGCGTGCGGCGCACCTGCTCGCGCGGGGCCACCACGTAGACGAGATCGCCGACCCGCAGACTGTCTTCCGACTGCGGCACGAACAGCTTGCCGTTGCGGAAGGCGCCGACCACCACAGCGCCGAGGTTGGGGAAAAGCTCGGTGAGCTGCCTCAGCGGCGTATCCACCACCGGGCAGTCATCGCCGCACATGATGCCGACGACCACGACGTTGTCGTCCGCAAAGCGCACTGTCTCGACGGCGCCGGGCAGCGCGAGCCGGCGCATCACCATCTCGCCGACCTCGATCTCGGGCGAGATCACCACGTCGATCGGCATCTGGTTGCGCGCGAAGAAGTGCCGGTAGACCGGCGACAGATAGCTCTGCGCGCGGACGCGGGCAATCTTGGTCGGCACCTGGAACAGGGTGTGCGCCACCTGCGCCGCGACCATGTTGACCTCGTCCGACTGGGTGACGGCGATCAGGAGGTCAGCGTCGGCGGCGCCGGCAGCGGCCAGAATGTCGGGATGCGAGCCGTGGCCGATGACGCCGCGAACGTCGAGCTGGTCGCGCACGTTTGCGATGAGATCGGGCGACACGTCGATGACGGAGACGTCATGCCCCTCGGACGACAGGCGCTCGGCGATACCGAACCCCACCTGCCCCGCTCCGCAGATGACTATGCGCATGGGTTGCTCTCAATCACCCGCGGCTGCCGCAGCCGCGTTCGGTTGTGGTGCTCACGCGATCCCAAGCGTCTTCAGCTTCCGGTGCAGCGCGGACCGCTCCATGCCGACGAATTCCGCGGTGCGGGAGACGTTGCCGGAGAAGCGGTTGATCTGGGCCTTGAGGTAGTCGCGCTCGAAGATTTCGCGGGCGTCGCGCAGCGGTAGCGCCATGATGTGCTCGCCGCCGGTCTGGGAGGACAGCGGCGGGACGATCGCACCGATCTCGTTGGGGAGATAGTCGGCCGAGATCGGCTCGTTGGGGTCGCCGTCGCGGGTGAGGATCAGTAGCCGCTCGACGTTGTTCTGGAGCTGGCGAACGTTGCCCGGCCAGTCGTGCGCCTGGAGGACGGCCATCGCGTCCTCGCCGACGATGCGACGCGGCAGGCCCTGGTTTTCGGCCGTCTGCTTGACGAAATAGTCGATCAGCATCGGCACGTCCTCGCGGCGGGAGGCGAGCGCGGGAACGCGGATCGGCACCACAGAGAGGCGGTGGAAGAGGTCCTGGCGGACGGTCCCCTCGGCGATCTCCTCCTGGAGGTCGCGGGCGGAGGACGAGATGATCCGAACGTCGACCTTCACCTTGCGGGTGCCGCCGACGCGGGTGAACTCCTGGTTGACGAGGACGCGCAGGATCCGGCCCTGCGTCTCCATCGGCATGTCGCCGATCTCGTCGAGATAGAGCGTGCCGCCGTGGGCTTCCTCGAGCGCGCCGACGGACGGCTCGTGGCCCGGCCGCGCCTCCGCGCCGAACAGGGCCTCCTCGAAGCGGTCGGGCGTGATCGTCGCCGACGAGAGGACCACGAACGGGCCCCCCGCGCGCAGGCTCTTGCGGTGGATCGTGCGGGCCACGAGCTCCTTGCCGGAGCCGGACGGGCCCATGATCATGATGCGCGAGTTGGTCGGCGCCGCCTTCTCGATGGTCGAACGGAGCTGGTTCATCACGCCGGAGTTGCCGATGATCTCCTGGAACTCGCCGGTCTTGGTGCCGAGGCGCTCGACTTCGCGGCGCAGCTTGGAGGTCTCCAGCGCGCGCTCGGCGGTGAGGACGAGGCGGTCGGCCTTCAGCGGCTTCTCGATGTACTCGTAGGCGCCGCGCTTGATCGCGGAAACGGCGGTTTCGATGTTGCCGTGGCCGGAAATCATGACGATTGGCAGCGATTCGTGCTGGGCGTGGATGGTGTCGAGCAGCCCGAGCCCGTCCATCTTCGAGCCCTGCAGCCAGATGTCGAGGAAGATGAGTTGCGGGCGCCGCGCACCGATGGCAGCCAGCGCTTCGTCGCTGTCAGCTGCGGTGCGGACGTCGTAGCCCTCATCCTCAAGGATACCGGCAATGAGATTGCGGATGTCGATCTCATCGTCGACGACCAGTATGTCCGACGCCATCCCTACTCCATCCAAAACCGGGCGCGCGATGACCCAGTATGCCGCTCTACGTCGCGCGCCGTTGAGAAATCGTCAAGCGGCAGCCTCATCTCCGGCTACCGGGGGCCTGTACGTTTCAGGGAGTCCATCCGTGGGGTCGTCCTGCGATCCGTCCGCAGGTTTTCCGAGCCACTTCAACACTAATGTCCGATCAGTTTGTCGCGGTAAAACTTCGAGTACTGACCAGACAAGCTCACCCGGAACGATAAACCAAACAGGGGTTCTTCCATATACATGCGGAAAACCGACAGGTTTGTTGGCTGTTCCGTTCCACCGAATCGCTAGTACCCTATTTCGATCGTGAACTTCATCTGTCCAAGCGCCACAGGCGAGCGCCCAGCCGCCATCCTTATCGAATAGGACATGCGGCTTCGGATCAAATTTCTCCAGCGGCGAGGTAACGTCTTCCGGTCTGACGATCATTCAACTCTCTATTTTTTATATCTCGGCGAGCGCCGGGAGGACAAAACGGATGCAGGCGCCGCGCGTGTTTTCGCTAACCGCAGAGGCGTCCAGAAGCTCGATCCGGCCGCCCTGCTCCTCGGCGATCTTCTTGACGATCGCAAGGCCGAGCCCCGTCCCCTTGGCCCTCGTGGTCATGTAGGGCTCCAGCAGGCGTTCTCGACCCTCCGCGGGAAAACCGATGCCGTTGTCGATGATATCGACCCACAGCTCGTGCTCGTCGTCGCTGCGGGCGACACGCACGAAAATGCGCCCCGGCCCGCCGCGATCCTCCTCGGTGGTCTGCTCGATCGCCTCCGCCGCGTTCTTGACGAGGTTGGAGAGCGCCTGCGCCACGAGGCGATGGTCGAAATGGGCAAGCACCGGATCGTCCGGGATGTCGGTGTCCTTGATCACGCTTTCGTGACCTATCCCCTGCAGGAACACCGCCTCGCGGACCGCCTCGCGGATGTCGCGCACTTCCATCGCGGGGGCGGGCATCCGGGCGAAATTGCTGAACTCGTTGACCATCCGCTCGATGTCGCCGACCTGGCGCACGATGGTGTCGACGCACTGGTCGAACACCTCGTGGTCGTCCGGCTTGATCTGCTTGCCGTAGCGCCGCTTGATCCGCTCGGCGGAGAGCTGGATCGGCGTCAGCGGGTTCTTGATCTCGTGGGCGATCCGGCGCGCGACGTCCGCCCAGGCGGAGGAGCGCTGCGCGGTCACGAGGTCGGTGATGTCGTCGAGGGTGAGGACGAAGCCGGGGCGCGCGGCGTCGGCCCGGTCTGTCGTGGCGCGCACCGTGATGGTGCGGTCCCGGCCGCGGCGCGAGAGGGCGATCTGCTCGGGCTTGAAGCGGAGCGCGGCGAGCCCGCCTTCCCCGTGGACAAGCGGGTCGAGCTCGGGCACGACCTTCGTCACGTCCTTGCCGACGATGTCTGCGGTGGAGATGTCGAGCATGTTGAGCGCGGAGGAGTTGGCGAGCGACACCCGCCCTTCCGAATCGATGCCGACGACGCCGGCGGTGACGCCGCCGAGCACCGCCTCGGTGAAGCGGCGGCGCCGGTCCATCTGCGTGTTGGCCTCGATGAGGTCGTCGCGCTGGGACTTCAGGCGGCTCGTCATGGCGTTGAAGGTTTCGCCGAGGTGCGCGATGTCGCCGTCGAACATGCGCACCGGCACCTCGACCGAGAGGTCGCCCTTGGCGACGGCGTCGGACGCGCCGATCAGCTCGCGGATCGGGGCGACGAGCCGGTTGGCGAACCCGAAGCCGAGGTAGACGGCGCAGACGAGGAGGACGAGCGTCACGCCTGCGTAGACGAGGCCGAACGCCAGCGACACGCCGAGACGGGAGGACTCCAGCTCGATATATTCCTGCGCGTTGGCCTTGGTGAGGCGCAGGAAGCCGTTCACCTTGGGGTCCATCAGCCGGGCGATGTAGAGGTAGGTGTCGGTATAGTTGGGCAGCTTCATGATGCCGCCGACCTGGTCCGCCTCCCCCGGCGCGATCAGCACCGGTTCGCCCTTCAGCGCCTCGGACATGGCGTCCGGCGGCGGCATCCTGAGCTCGATCTCGGGCGCGACCACGGCGCGCGTGATGACCTCGCCGGCGCCGTTGAGGAGGAAGGCGGAGGGAAGCTGGCGCCAGGCGGTCTGCGTCTGCAGGAGAGTGTCGAAGCGCGACGGCTCGAACTCGTAGACGGCCTCCATCCGGTCGATGTCGCGCGCCATGGCGACGAGGTCGGTGCGCAGCGTGTTCGCGTGCTCGCCGACATAGGCGTCCGCGACGGCGACGGAGTTGGCGACGATCGCCTGCGTCCGCTCCTCGAACCAGCGGTCGAGCCCGCGGGCGAGCGTCAGCGTCGCGACCACCGCGACCAGCGCTGCGGGAAGCACCGCCATGACGGAGAAGAGCGCGACGATCCGCACGTGGAGCCGGGCGCCGGCTCGGCGGGCGGAGCGGGCGCGCCAGAGTTTCCATCGCCTCGTAGCCGACGCCGACGAGGAGCGTTGCGACGAGGACGGCGTTGATTGCGAGCGCGATCGTCACGACCTGATGGGTCGGCTCGATCGGCGTGAGGCCCGTCAGGATCAGGAAGGTTGCGGTGACGGCGATGAGCGCGAGCGCGATGACTACGATGCCCAGACTGCGCACCGGGGAGTCGAACGGTGGCTGATAGGGCGCGACCGTATCGCTCATGGCTCTGCCTCGAAGGATTGTTCGGAACGTTGAGCGTATGTGGCTACCACCGGGCGCGGTCAAGCTGCGCGGGCTGCGTCGGCCTGCCCGCCCCCTGCGAGGCGCGATGAGGCGTGTCGTCTTCGCCGGTGCGGGCCATGCGAGCCTGATCGCGCTCGACCATCTCGCCAGCATGGCACCGGCCGCCGAGATCATGCTGGTCTCCGACGGCCCGTCGACGCACTACAGCGGGATGGTGCCGGGATGGATCGAGGGGATCTATCCGGACGGCGCGATGTCGATCCCCCTCGCCCCGTTCGCGGCAGCGCGGAACGTTCGCTTCGTCGATGCGCGGATCGAGGGCGCGGACGCCGGCACGCTGTTCACGTCGGCGGGTGCGCTGGCGTTCGACCATCTGGTTCTCAACCTCGGCGCCGTCGCGTGGCGGAACGACGCCCTGGATACGCCGCTCGTCACCCCGGCAAAACCGTTCGATGCGCTGATCGCCGGGCTTCGCGCCCACCCCGCGGCGCGCGCGTTTGCCGTGGTCGGCGCAGGACCTGCGGGGCTCGAGACGGCGTTCGCGCTGCGGGCCCGGCATCCGGCGGCGGCCATTACCGTCGTCGAGCGCGCGGACGAGATCCTCCCGGCCTTTCCGCGGCGTTTCGCCCGGCGCGTTCTGGCGCGGCTCGAGGAGGCGGAGATCGACCTCGCCTTCGGCGCGGTGGCGGCGGTCCTGCCGGACGGCGTGACGCTGGCGGACGGGCGGTGGATCGCAAGCCAATGCACCCTCGCCTTCACCGGCGCGGCGCCTCCGCCCGTGCTTTGCCACATGCCGTTCGCACGCGGGGCGGACGGTTTCCTCGCGGTCGACGGGCGGATGCGCAGCATATCGCACCCCCATGTCCTCGCGGTGGGTGACGTCGCGACCGCGGCGGACGATCCGCGGCCCAAGGCGGGCGTCTTCTCGGTGCGCTCCGGCAAGCCGCTGGCGAAGGCTGTCGCGGCGCTCCTGGGTGGCGCCGAGCCGCCGCCATTGAAGCTCCAGAAGCGCGGGCTGGTGCTTCTCTCCACCGGCAACAGGCGCGCGATCGGCGTTCGCAACGGCATCGTTGCGGAAGGACGCTGGGTCTGGCGCCTCAAGGACCGGTTCGACCGCGCCTTCGTCGACCGTTTCCGCCGGACCTGACGGCTACCGCGGCAAGATCAGACCGAAGGCAAGGTTTGGCCGCGGTCCGGTCTATGCGCGGGCAGCCGGCGGGCGTATCAGGGCGCCATGTCGATTGCCCTGCGTGTCTTCCTTCCCTTCGCCCTCACCTATCTGCTGGCTTACACCTTGCGGGTGATCAACGCCGTCGCGGGCGAGCCGATCAGCGCCGATCTCGGCCTTTCGGCGGCCGACCTCGGCTTCCTCACCAGCGTCTACCTCGCCGCGTTCGCCGTCTTCCAGATCCCGTTCGGCCTCCTGATGGACCGCTACGGGCCGCGCCGGGTCGAGGCGGCGCTTCTGGTGCTGGCGGCGGCGGGGACGGCGGGCTTTGCGCTCGCCGAGACCCTCACCGGGCTCACCATCGGGCGCATTGCGATGGGCGTCGGCGCTTCTGTCTGCCTGATGGCGCCGTTCACCGCCTACCGCAAATGGTTCAGCCCGGAGCGGCTGCCCCTCGCGATCGGCCTCCTGATGGTGTTCGGCGGTGCGGGTTCCGCGCTCGGCGGCGCCCCGGCCGAGGCGCTGCTCGGCGTGATGGGGTGGCGCGGGGTCTTCCTCCTCGGCGCCGCGCTGACGCTGGCGTGCGCGGCATCCATCCTCTTCGTGGTGCCGAGCAAGCGCGAGCAGAAGGCAAGCCCGACACTTGCCGCCCTCACGCGCGAGCTCGGCGGCGTCCTGAAGTCGCGCGCGCTGTGGCGGATCGCGCCGCTGTCGTTCGTCAGCCACGCCGGCTTCCTCAGCGTCCTCGGCCTGTGGACGGGCCCCTGGCTGCGCGATGTCGCGGGTCTCTCGGCCGATGCCGCCGCGTTCTGGCTCTCCATGGGCGCGTTCGGGCTGATGTTCGGCTTCCTCGCATTCGGCCTCATCGCAAGCCGTGCGGAGAAGGCCGGCAAGGGAATGCACGTGTGCATCATCGGCACCCTGCTCTACGCCGTCGTGATCGTCCTCATCATCGTCCTGCCGCCGGAAACCGCGACGCCGCTATGGGTCGCGTTCGGCGCGCTGGGTTCGTCGGCAGTCCTCACCTACGCCGTCACCACGCGCCTCTTTCGCGAGGAACATGCCGGCCGTGTGAACACGACGCTCAACTTCCTCGTGTTCTTCTTTGCGTTCCTCGTTCAGTGGGGCTTCGGGCTGGTGCTGGAGTTCTTCCCGGCGGACGGCGGCGAAGGCGGCACGCGGCTCGGCTACCAGGTGGCGCTCGGCATCCTCCTTGTCCTCCAGCTCCTCTCCTACCTGCCGCTTCTCCTGAAGCCCGCCCCGCCGCTCGTCGACTAGGCGGCGTCCCTGCCGCGCTGTGCCCACTTGCGGTGCGACCACATCCACTGGTCGGGCGCGGCACGGATCCATTCCTCGAACGCATCGTGCAGCGCCTGCGTCGCCACCGCGATGTCGGCATCCCGGTCGTCGGTGTGTGGCACCTCGATCTCGCGCAGGGTCACGCGGAAGTGGACGCCCTTCGTGCGCGTCACGGCACCGGCGATGAGGGGCTTGCCGGTCATCCGCGCGAGGATCGCCGGGAACGAGGTCGCGTAGGCTTCC
This sequence comes from uncultured Alphaproteobacteria bacterium, assembly GCA_963704595.1. Taxonomy (GTDB): domain Bacteria; phylum Pseudomonadota; class Alphaproteobacteria; order Rhizobiales; family Amorphaceae; genus Acuticoccus. The sequence continues at coordinate 2,646,639 of OY969922.1, read as the reverse complement.
TGGCCGAAGAAGCGGACCGGAATGCCGCGCAGCTCGCGGAAGTCGGCCGCCATCCCGACCGACACGCCCTCGCGCAGAAGGCGGATCATCGTGTAGGCGAGCTGCGGCCCCTTGGGGTAGAGCCCGGCGGGGTAGGCCGGTTCCCGCAGCGCCTTGAGGTAGGTTTCCACGAACGGGTTGTGGAGCTTCTGGTAGACTGCGGCGAAGGGCAGCCTGTCCGCATGGGCGAGGACGCCGGTGATTTCCCAGTTGCCGAGGTGGGCGCTGGCGTTGACCGCGCCCTCCCGCCACAGCGCGATGAAGCGCTCGAGATCGGCCGGCATCTCCACCCGCGACGTCTGCTGCACCAGGCGGTCGATCTGGAAGGATTCGCCTGCGACGCGGCCGAGGTTGCGCCACATCCGTTTCGCAATCGCGTTGCGCTCGGCCTCCGGCACCTCCGGCATCGCAAAGGCGAGATGATCGAGCGCCCGTGCGTGCTTGGACGTGCAGGGCATGATGGCGCCGAGCACCGCCGCCATCACCGCCGAGGTCCATTCCACCGGGATGACGCGCAGGATCGCCCCCGCCGCCCGCACGCCGGCATATTCGAGCCTGTGCTGGAAGGTCGCCTCGCCGGTGCGGGTCCTGCGCCTGCCTCGGCGCGGGCCGCGCGGCGCGCTGGCGGGGTTGGTGCCGTCCACTCGTCGATCTCCCTTGCGGCGCAGGGCCGCGCGGGCCGCCCGTTCACAAGCTGCGTGAGATAGACGCTCCGCGCCGCCCCGCCAAGCGCCGGCCGGTTGGCCCTTGCGGCCGCGCCCGTCCTGTGTGAGGCAAAATTTCCTGCCGGAGCGCCTCCCCCATGCGTGACGTCCTTACCCTGACGGTGCCCTTCTTCGGGCTGATCTTCCTCGGCTTCGTGGTCGGGCGGGTGGCGAAACGCCCGGCCGCCGGGCTCGAGTGGCTGAACATCTTCATCCTCTACGTCGCGCTGCCGGCGCTGTTCTTCCAGCTCCTCGCCGCGACGCCGTTCGAGGAGCTCTCCAACGTCAGCTTCATCCTCGCGGTGCTCGGCGCCACGACGACGGTGATGGTCACAGGCTTCGGCCTCGCCCTGTGGATGAGCCGCGGCAACATCGAGCGCGCCACCATCCAGGCGCTGGTCGCCGCCTATTCCAATAACGGTTATCTCGGGCCGGGCCTTGCGATCAGCGCCGTCGGTGCCTCGGCGACGGTGCCGGTCGCGCTGATCTTCGCGTTCGAGAACACGATGTTCTTCACGCTGACGCCGATCATGATGGCGATCGGGGGCGCCGCGCTCGGCACCCCCGCCGAGACCGCGCGGATGATCCTCAGGCGGATCTTCACCCACCCCTTCATCCTCGCGGTGATCTTCGGCGCGACGGCGGCGGCGTTCTCCTGGCAGCCGCCCGAGATGGTGAACTCGATGCTCACGATGCTGCGCAACGCGGCGGCGCCGTGCGCGCTCTTCGCGATGGGGGTGACGGTGGCGCTCCAGCCGCTGCCGACCCGCGGGGCGATGGGCGAACTCTCCGCGCTCCTCCTCTTCAAGCTCGCCGTCCACCCGGTGATGGCGTTCCTGTTCGTCTCCGCGGTGCACCCGGACCCGGTGTGGCTGACGACGGCCGTCCTGATGGCGGCGCTGCCCCCCGCCACCAACGTCTTCGTCCTCGCGACGCAGTACCGGACCTACGTCGAGGGCGCGTCCAACGCCGTCCTCGTCGGCACGACCGTCTCCGCCGTCACGGTGACGGCGGTGCTCTACGCGATCCGCGAGGGGCTGCTCTAGCCGAGGCCGACCCGCATCATCGCGCGGCGCAGCGGGCCGACGTTGCGCACCGCCGCGACGCCGAGCGCGCGCAGCCCCGCGACCGGCATGAAGTCCGACAGGAGCGAGCGGTTGAGGAGGTCGACGCCGACGCTGCGCACGTTCACGTCGAGCCGGCGGCGGGTGTCGTAGACATCACCGAGGCCGGCGAGGGTGCCGGTCTGCCGGGCGCCCTCGAGGAGGCCGTGGAGGGTCGCGACGTCGCGCACGCCGAGGTTGAGGCCCTGCGCGCCGATCGGCGGAAAGCGGTGCCCCGCCTCGCCCACGAGAACGATGTTGCCGCGGCCGAACTGGCGCGCCACCAGCCCCTCGAGCGGAAACGTCCCGCGCGGCCCGTCGACGCTCATCCTGCCGAGGATCTTGTGGGCGCGGTGCTCGATCTCGCGCGCCAGCGGGCCGGGGTCCATGCCGGCCCAGCGCGCGACCTCGTCGGGCCGGCCGACCCACACCAGCGAGGAGCGGTCGCCCGGCAGCGGCACCAGCGTGAACGGCCCGCCCGGCGTGTGGAACTCGGTCGACGTGTCGCCGTGCGGCCGCTCGTGCGAGAGCGTGGTGACGAAGGCGGACTGGTCGTAGGCCCAGCGGCGGAGGCCGAAGCCCGCGTCGCCCCGAACCACCGAATTGGCCCCGTCCGCGGCGACCACGAAGTCCGCCAGGATCTCGTCGTCGTCGGTGGTGATGCGGGCGGGATAGCCGGGCTCGACGGCGCGCGCGACGCCCGCGATCCGCTTGACGCCTTCGCTGTCCAGCGCGATCCGACAGCGCGCGGTTGAGGACGGTGTTGGGGACGTTGAAGCCGAACTGGTCGATGCCGACCTCGTGGGCGTCGAACGCGATCTCGGGCGCGCGCGGCAGGCGGTCCGTCGCGTCGATGATGCGCATCGTGGCGAGCGGGGCGGCCTCTTCCTCGATCTCGTCCCACACGCCGAGGCGGATGAGATGCTCCACCGCCGGCATCAGGAGCGCCGTGGTGCGCGGATCGTGCGCCACATCTGGCGCCACCAGCGCGGTCTTCCAGCCGGCGTCGGCGGCGCAGAGCGCGGCGAACAGGCCGGTCGGCCCGCCGCCGACCACCGCAACGTCGACCCTTGCGGGCGCGCCCTGTCCGTTCCCCTCGTCAACCGCCATGATACGCTCCCAACTTGATTGCACGCCGGCCCGAACCTAACGTGCCGCCACCGCAACGCGGAGACTGACTATGACGCACGCCATCGTGCAGGACGAGACCGGCGGCCCGGACGTGTTGTCCTACCGGGAGGTCGCCGACCCGGTTGCGGGCCCCGGCCAGATCGTGGTGCGCCATACCGCCATCGGTCTCAACTACCTCGACACCTATTTCCGCAAGGGGATCTACCCCGCGCCCAACGGCCTGCCGATGACCATCGGCAACGAGGCGGCAGGCGTGGTGGAAGCCGTCGGCGACGGGGTGACGCTGTTCAAGCCCGGCGACCGCGTCGCCTACCCCGGCGCGTTCGGTGCCTACGCGGAACGCCGCGCCCTCCCCGCCGACAAGGTGGTGGCGGTGCCGGACGGCGTCTCCGACGAGACCGCCGCCGCGATGATGCTGAAGGGGATGACGGCGCGCTACCTCCTCAAGGAGGTCTACAAGGTCGGCCCGGAAACCACCCTCCTCTGCCACGCCGCGGCGGGCGGCGTCGGCCTCATTCTCGGCCAGTGGGCGAAGGCGCTCGGGGCGACCACCATCGGAACGGTCGGCAGCGCCGCCAAGGCGGAGCTCGCGCGCGCTAACGGGTACCAGCACGTCATCAATTATTCCGACGAGAATTTCGTCGATGCGGTGAAGGGGCTGACGGACGGCAAGGGCGTCGACGTCGTCTACGATTCGGTCGGCAAGGACACCTATCCGGGCTCGCTCGACTGCCTGCGTCCGTTCGGACTGTGGGCGACGTTCGGCCAGTCCTCCGGCCTCATCGAGAACTTCAACCTCGGCGACCTGTCGGCCAAGGGCTCGCTGTTCGCGACCCGGCCGACTCTGTTCACCTACATCGCGACCCGCGAGCGGCTGGAGGCGAACGCCGCGGACCTCTTTGCGGCGGTGGCGGACGGTTCGGTCGGGATCGACATCGGCCAGACCTTCCCGCTCGCCGAGGCGGCCGAAGCGCACCGCGCCCTCGAAGGCCGCAAGACGACCGGCTCCACGGTTCTCATCCCGTGAGCCTCCTTATCGAAACACGGAGTTTGCCCCGACAATGAGCGATGCGCTGGAGGCCGCGGTGTTCGCGGGACAGGAAGATGCCGTTGCGCTCCTGTCCGCCCTCGTCACCCAGCCGACCGAGAACCCGCCCGGTGACACGGCGGAGGCCACGGAGTGGCTCGCAGCCTACCTGGAGGAGCGGGGCCACATCGTCGAGCGGCATCCCGTGCCCGCCCCTTTCGCGAGGCACTACCGGCGCACCGACGTCACCAACCTCATCGTGCGGCGCACGTTCGGGCCGGGGCCGACGATCGCGCTGCATGCGCCGATCGACACCCTCCCCGCCGGCGCCGGCTGGAGCCGCGAGCCGTTCGGCGCCGAGATCCGCGACGGCTACCTCCACGGCCGCGGCGCCCGCGATTCCAAGGCCGACGTTGCCGCCTACGTCGCGGTGCTGGAGGCGCTCGCCGCCGCCGGTGCGTCCCACGGCACGCTGGAGCTCCACATCACGGCGGATGAGGAAGGCGGCGGCTTCCTCGGCCCGCAGTTCCTGCTTGGCCAGTCGCTGACGGAGCCCGACGCGGTGATCGCCGCAGGCACCGCCTACCAGGTGGTGACCGGCCAGCAGGGCGTCCTCCATCTCGAGGTGCTCCTGCGCGGCCAGCAGGCGCACGCCTCCCGCCCGCAGGACGGCCGCGACGCGATCCGCGCCTCGGTGCCGCTGATGGCCGCCCTCTACGCCCATTCCGACACCCTTGCCGAGCCCCTGACGATCAGCACCATCGGCGGCGGGCGCGGCGTCAACATCGTCGCCGACACGGTGAGCTTCACCATCGACCGCCGCCTGTCGCAGGACGAGGACGGAGAGGCCGTGGAACAGGCGCTCGCCGATCTCGTCGTTCAGTCGATCGTCGATCCGGGCGTCGAGGTGGAGTGCCGCCGCCTTCTCCTGGCCGAGCCGGTCAACACGTCCGAGCCGTCCGAACGCCTGGCGGCAACACTTTCGCGCCATGCGCAAGCCGCGTTCGGCCATGCGATCCCCGTCGTGTCCGCGCCCGTGGTATCGGGCGCACGGCATTACGCGGTGGCTGGTATTGCGCTGGCGCTCTACGGCGTCGGCCCGCCGATCGTCGGCGAGGGCGTTGACTTCACCGGAGACGAATCCGTTTCGCTCCGGGACATGAAACTGGCCACTCTGGCGCTCGCCACTGCAGTCGACGACTTGTTACGCAACGTCGCCGGATGATCTCATCCGTTTGATTTCGCGCAGTCATTCGCGTTCGGCTCTGCTCGCGAACGGAACGAGGGGCCGGAACGACTGCGGATGACGGACGTTACACCGTCCATCGGCAATCAACACTTTGCTTTACTGCCGATTTATATTGCGGCCACAACAACATCGGAAACATTTCGTGGCGGCCGCGGTTTTGGACGAAGGGCACACTTGGAACGCTGTCCAATTTTTCCTTAGATAGTCGGCCTGGGTGTCAAGTTCATACACCATTGTGTCATGTCCGGTCTTGTCGGGCTTGCGTTTGATTCGGGAGAACGCTACCCGTTTGTCTGGCACGCGTTGCCTTGCGTCGGGCTTGCAAGGGGGACGAACCGAACATGGTCACGCAGCATTTGTGTGAGCCGGGGACGAGGTGGCACCAGCTTCACGCTGTATCGCTTCCGATCTCGTCGCCGGAAGTTGTGGTTGGCGCACGGTGTGCTTACCGCTTTTGGGTTCGTCCCGGTCGCTTGTCGACCATGAGTTAGGCCGTCCGATGCGTAGAATCAGAACTGCGAAGTTTCAGCTGGGACAGGTGGTGCGGCACCGGGTCTTCAGTTTCCGCGGCGTCATCTTCGACGTCGACCCCACCTTCTCCAATACCGAGGAGTGGTGGGAAGCGATCCCGGAGGACATCCGCCCCCGGCGCGACCAGCCCTTCTATCACCTCTTCGCCGAGAACGACGAGACCGAGTACATCGCCTACGTCTCCGAGCAGAACCTCCTGCCGGACGACACTGGCGAACCGGTCCGCCACCCCCAGGTGAGCGACATGTTCGAGCTTCGCGACGGCTCCTACGCGCCCCGCGCGGAGAACTTCCACTAGGGACCACGCTCCGATCTCGCCATTCAATTGAGGCGATCGAAAGGCTGCGGTGCCCCGGCACTGCGGTTTTTTTGTGTGACCGCCTGACCAGTTGAACCAGACAGACCAAAAAAAGGGCCGTACCCGCGAGGGGCGGCCCTTTTCGCGTCAGGACGACGCCGCCGGGCGCCCTGCCCGGCGGCGAACGCCTCAGTTCGGGGAAGCTTCGTCGAGCGCGCGGCGCTGCTCGGCGACCAGGCGGTCGCGGGCTTCCTGCGCCTTCTTGTTGAGTTCGCTCTGGAGATCCTGCTGCTTCTGCTGGAGCGCCTGCGGATCGATTCCCTCGCCGTCATAGGAGGCGGTGAAGCCGATCAGCGACATGTCGAACCGGACCTGCTTGGCCTGCTGGTTGATTGTGGTGATCTGCAGCTTGCCGCCGGCCTTCATGCGGGTCACGAAGCCCGCGTCGATCGGAAGCTCGGCGTAGCAGGCGTTGGGGAAGCAGATCGAGTACTTCGCCTCGGACGGCTGGCCGCCGTCGATCTGCATCTGCACGCCCGGCTGGATCAGCATGCCCACCGGAACCGAGGCGATCATCGTCTTGCGCGCCTCGCCCGGAGTCTCGCGGATCGCAACCGAGGTCAGGAACTGCCCGGCGTCGGTGCGAAGCTCCTGGGTGATGAGGCACACCGGCTTCTTTGCCGCAGGATCGGTGTTGCAGATCTTGATCCAGTTGTTGTCCTGCGGCTGGCCCTGGGCCTCCTGGGCTGCTGCAGGTCCCGCGCTCGCGCCAGCGACCGCGACGAGGAGCGCCAGAGCGCTGCCGATCGAACTAAAACGCATGTCTACTGTCCCCCAATGAAGAGTCTCTTGCTTTGGAACGTGCGCCCGCTCCATCCATGGTGCGGAATAGACCGCATGAGCGAAAATGGCTAGGATGTGAATGATGACGAACTGTAAATATTGGGGCCGCATCCCCCGCCGATGCCTCATCGCGGTGATGCTGGCTCTCCCGTTCTGCCTCGCCGGGCCCGCCCTTGCGCAGGAGGCGGCCCATGGAATCGCGATGCACGGGGCGCCCGAACTCGCCCCCGGCGAGCCCCTCCCCTACGTGAACCCCGACGCGCCGCAGGGCGGCACGATCACGTTCGGCGTCCTCGGCAGCTTCGACAACCTCAACCCGATGATCCCCCGCGGCACCACCGCGGAAGGGCTGCGCGACCTCATGTACTACGGCAACCTCGTCTACGAGAGCCTCCTGGAGCGCAGCCGCGACGAGGCGTTCAGCCTCTACGGCTTCCTCGCCGAAGAGGTGATCGTACCGGACGACCGCTCCTCGATCACGTTCAGGATCGACCCGAAAGCGGCGTTCTCGGACGGCGAGCCGGTGACGGCGGAGGACGTCGTCTTCACTATGGAGCTGCTTCGCGAGAAGGGCTGGCCGTTCCAGCGCAGCTACTACAAGCGCATCGAGAGCGTAGAGACGCCGGACGAACGCACCGTCACCTTCAGCTTCCCCTCCGCGAACGACCGCGAGCTGCCGCTGATCCTCGGCGTCATGCCGATCCTGCCCGCGCACGCCACCGACCCCGAGACGTTCGAGAAGACGACACTCTCCCCGCCCCCCGGCACCGGCCCCTACGTGGTCGAGGCGGTCGATCCCGGCCGCTCGGTGACCTTTCGCCGCAACCGGGACTACTGGGGCAACGACAACCCGCTCAACAGGGGCCGCTACAACGCCGACGTCGTGAAATTCCTCTACTACCGCGACGAGACGACGATGTTCGAGGCGTTCAAGACCGGCGAGATCGACGCCTTCATGGAGGCCGACGCCAGCCGCTGGGCGCAGGGCTACAATTTCCCCGCCGTCCGTGACGGGCGGATCGAGCGCTGGGAGGTGCCGACCGGGCAGCCGCGCGGGATGTGGGCCTTCGCGATGAACACCCGCCGCGCCCCGTTCGACGACATCCGCGTGCGCAAGGCGATGACCCTCCTGTTCGATTTCGAGTGGGTCAACCAGCAGATGTTCTTCGGCCTGCGCGACCGGACCGAGAGCTATTTCGAGGCCTCCGAGCTCGCCTCCACCGGCACGCCGCGCCAGCGAGGCGCGAGCGCGCCCTCCTCGCGCCTTCCCCGACGCCGTGCCGGCCGACATCATGGACGGCACCTGGGCGCCGCCGAAGTCGGACGGATCGGGCCGCGACCGGACCAACATCCGCGCCGCGCTCGCGCTCCTCAACGAGGCGGGCTGGCAGGTGAAGGACGGCAGGCTCGTCGACGCCAACGGCAAGCCCTTCAGCTTCGAGCTCCTCGTGGCGCTCCGCGACGACGAGCGGCTGGCGCTCGCCTACCAGCGGATGCTGAAGCCGATCGGCATCGAGGCGAACGTGCGCTACGTCGACCCCGGCCAGTACTACGAGCGCCTGCGCGACTTCGATTTCGACATGATCCGCACCTTCTGGTCGGCCTCGCTGTCGCCGGGCAACGAGCAGATGGGCCGCTGGTCGAGCGAGGCGGCGGACATATCGGGCACGCTCAACTATGCCGGCGTGCGCGAGCCTGCGGTCGACGCGATGGTCTCCGCGATGCTGGAGGCGACCGAGCGGGAGGACTTCATCACCGCCGTCCGCGCGCTCGACCGGGTGCTTCTTGCGGGCGAATATGTCGTCCCCCTCTTCAACAAGCCGGCGCAGTGGATCGCCTATTCCACCCGCCTCGGCCATCCCGACAATCAATCGCTCGCGGGCGTGGAATGGGAAACCTGGTGGGTGAAGCCATGAATATCGACGCCTCGGCCCTCGAGCCGCTCAAGATCGACATCGTCTCCGACGTGATGTGCCCGTGGTGCTTCATCGGCAAGCGCCGCCTCGAAAAGGCGCTGGAGGCCGCGCACGACGTGCCCGTGAAGGTCGAGTGGCACCCCTTCCAGCTCGACCCGACCATTCCGGCGGGAGGCAAGGACCGCCGCAAGTACCTCGAGGACAAGTTCGGCAGCGCCGAGCGGATTTCCGAGATCTACGGCCGGATCACCGCCGCCGGCGCCGACGAGGAGATCCCCTTCGCCTTCGACAAGATCGAGGTTTCCCCCAACACGCTGGACGCCCACCGCCTCATCCGCTGGGCCGGCATCGAGGGCCTGCAGGACGCCGTGGTCGAGCGCCTGTTCCAGCTCTACTTCGTGGAAGGCGCCAACCTGACGGACCACGCCGTGCTGGTGGACGCCGCCAAGGCCGCCGGCATGGACGGCGAAGTGGTCGCGCGACTGCTGGCGTCGGACGCGGACCTTGCTGAGACGGAAGCCGAGATTGTCCACGCCCAGGCCATCGGGGTCACGGGCGTGCCGTGCTTCATCCTGGACGGGAAGTACGCGGTTTCCGGTGCGCAGCCTGCGGATGTGCTGGAGGGGGCGATCCGGCAGGTGGCGCAGGAGCGGGTTTCCGCCGGAGATTAGGCGACCCGGTCAACGCGAAGCGGACGGGCGTCATTTGGCACAGTGCTCTACAACGAATGCGCGTCCAGCGCCGGCTCAGGCTTTTTCTTCGAGGCTTGATGCCTCAGCCTCCAGCTCAGCCGCCCGCTCACGCATATAGCGCGCCTTGAACCGCAGGAACGAAGCTTCCTGCTCTTCGTCCGACAGTACGGATTGCGGGCGCGGCTCAGGCATGGGGACGAGTGCCAGCTGCTCGTCCTCCCGCAATTCGCGTGCTTCGCCGTCTTCTTGAATAGGGGGATCATTCACTTGCATCAATGTAGATATCCCTTTCCCGCCGGTTTGCAGCGCGCATAGAAATCAGCCGCATCGCGTCGTCACGCAAAGTATAGATGATCACGATCAGGCGGCCGTCCAGAGGAGCGTATACCAGTTTGCGCTCCTCGCCGCGAACATCCTGCACCTGAGCAACCAGCGCACGGTTCCACGCAACCCGCTGCGCATCGCTGAAATCATAGCCGTGTTTGATTATGTTCGTGAGCCGTTTGGCCTCGTCCCATTCGAACACCATTGGCCGCATTCAAACCCGTTGCGAGAGCTGACCGCCATAGTGCCTCCGCTCGTTTTGCAACGCAAGGTTGAATCGGTTCAGGCCGCCACCCGCGTCTCCACCTCCGCCAACTTGGCAAGCTTCGACAACAGCACCGCTACCCCCTTCGTCCGCTCCGTCGCGTCCGGCCAGTCGCGGATGAACACCAGCTTGTGGTCCGGGCGCACCTTGGCGGACGAGCCCTCCGCCGCGATCAGCTGCACCAGGCCCGCCGCGTTGGCGAATTCGTTGCCGCGCAAGGTGACGACGCAGCCCTTGGGGCCGGCGTCGATCTTCTCCACGTTGGCGCGGCGGCAGAGCGACTTGATGTAGACGATCTTGAGCAGCCACTCGACCTCGTCCGGGATCGGGCCGAAGCGGTCGACCATCTCGGCGCCGAAGGCGTCGATGTCGCGCGCATCCCCGAGGTCGGCAAGGCGGCGGTAGAGCGACATCCTGAGCTGCAGGTCGGGGATATACTCCTCCGGGATCAGCACCGGGATGCCGACCGAGATCTGCGGCGACCACGAATCGGCCGCCTCCTCGTCGGAGCCCGACTTCAGGCTCGCCACCGCCTCCTCCAGCATGGACTGGTAGAGCTCGAACCCGACCTCCTTGATGTGGCCGGACTGCTCCTCGCCCAGGAGGTTGCCGGCGCCGCGGATGTCGAGGTCGTGGCTTGCGAGCTGGAAGCCGGCGCCGAGGTTGTCGAGCGACTGCAGCACCTTGAGGCGGCGCTGGGCGGTGGCGGTCAGCGTCTTGTCCACCGGCGTGGTCAGCAGCGCATAGGCGCGGGTCTTCGCACGACCGACGCGGCCGCGGATCTGGTAGAGCTGCGCAAGGCCGAACATGTCCGCCCGGTGCACGATCAGCGTGTTGGCGGTCGGGATGTCGAGGCCTGCCTCCACGATGGTGGTCGCGAGGAGCACGTCGTACTGGCCGTCGTAGAAGGCGTTCATCACGTCGTCGAGCGCGGTCGGCGTCATCTGCCCGTGCGCGACGGCGACCTTCACCTCCGGCACGTGCTGCTCGAGGAACTCCTTCTGGCCCGCAAGGTCGGAGACGCGGGGGCAGACGTAGTAGGTCTGGCCGCCGCGGTATTTCTCGCGCAGCAGCGCCTCGCGGATGGTGAGCGGATCGAACGGCGCGATGAAGGTGCGCACGGCGAGCCGGTCCATCGGCGCGGTGGCGATCATGGAGAGTTCGCGCACGCCGGTCAGCGCGAGCTGCATGGTGCGCGGGATCGGCGTCGCGGACAGCGTCAGGACGTGGACGTCGGACTTCAGCGCCTTCAGCGCTTCCTTGTGCTTCACGCCGAACTTCTGCTCCTCGTCGACGATGAGGAGCGCGAGGTCGCGGAACTCGATGGTCTTCGACAGGAGCGCGTGGGTGCCGATGATGAGGTCGACGTCGCCGGTCTTCAGCCCCTCGCGGACGCTCCGCATCTCCTTCGGGCCGACGAGGCGGGAAGCCTGGGCGACGCGCACCGGAAGGCCTTTGAAGCGGTCGCGGAACGTCTTGTAGTGCTGGCGGGCGAGCAGCGTGGTGGGAACGATGAGCGCCACCTGCCGGCCCGTCATCACGGTGAGGAAGGCGGCGCGGATCGCGACCTCGGTCTTGCCGAAGCCGACGTCGCCGCAGACGAGGCGGTCCATCGGCAGGCCCTTGGCGAGGTCTTCGGCGACGCTTTCGATGGCGTTCAGCTGGTCGTCGGTCTCGTCGTAGGGGAACTTGGCCACGAACTCGTCGTAGACGCCGGTGGGCGGCTCGATCACCGGAGCCTTCTTCATCATCCGCGCGGCGGCGGTCTTGATGAGCTCGTCCGCGATCTCGCGCACGCGGGCCTTCATCTTGGCCTTGCGCGCCTGCCAGCCTGCCCCGCCGAGGCGGTCGAGCGTCACGTCGCCCGAATCGCTGCCGTAGCGGGACAACAGGTCGATGTTCTCGACCGGGAGGTAGAGCTTGTCGTCCTTCTGGTAGGCGATCTCCACGCAGTCGTGCGGGGCGCCTGCGGCTTCCAGCGTCTTGAGGCCGACGAAGCGGCCGATGCCGTGGTCGGCGTGGACGACGAGATCGCCTTCCGCCAGCGAGGCCGCCTCGGTGAGGACGTTGGCGTCCTTCTTGCGGCGCCGCGCGCCGGAGACGAGACGGTCACCGAGCACGTCCTGCTCGGCGATGATCGCGTAGTCCGGCGTCTGGAACCCCTGCTCCAGCTCCATCACAACGAGCGCGGTCACGCCCTTGTCGAGCGCCATCGCCTCGCCGAACGAGCCGACGCGCTCCACCCGGCGGAGGCCCTGGTCGACCAGCACCTGCGAAAGGCGGTCGCGCGAACCTTCCGACCATGCGGCGATGATGGTTTGCAGCCCGTCCTTCTGGAGCTGTTTCACATGCTCGATGAGAACGCTGAAGATGTTGACGTTCTCGGCGGAGCGCTCGGCGGCGAAGCTGCGGCCGACCTTGCCGCCCGCGGGGATCGGCAGGACGTTGCCGTCCGGCGTCGCGAACGGCGACAGGCGCACGAGGGTGTGCGCGTCGAAGATCTGCTGCGGTGTCTGGCCGGTGAGGTAGAGCTCGTTGGTTGGAAGCGGGTGGTAGGGCGCGCCCATCGCCGAATCGAGCGCGCTGTTGCGGGCGGCGTAGTGGTCCTCGATCTCGGCGATCCGCTTGGAGATGGAATCCTCGGCAAGGTGGTCGAGGACGACCGGCGCGCCGGGCACGTAGTCGAACACGGCAGCGAGGTCGTCGTAGAACAGCGGCAGCCAGTGCTCGATGCCGGCCGCGCGCACGCCTTCGGAAACCGAGTGGTAGAGGATGTCGTCCTTGGTGGCGGCGCCGAAATGGCGCAGGTACCCCTCGCGGAAGCTGCTGATGGTCTCGTCCGTCAGCACCACCTCGCTCATCGGGATCAGCGCGATCTCCTGCCACTGGCCGGTGGTGCGCTGGGTCTCGGGGTCGAACGGGCGGATCGTCTCCAGCGTGTCGCCGAAGAAGTCGAGCCGGACGGGCTCCACGGTGCCGGGCGCGTAGAGGTCGACGATGCCGCCGCGCACGGCGTATTCGCCCGCCTCGCGCACGGTCGGCGTGCGCACGAAGGCGTTGAGCTCGAGCCAGGCGACGACGTCGTTCATCGGCACGTCGGCGCCGGCCTTGTGGATGCGGACCCCGTCGCGCACGGTCTTCGGCGAAGGCGCGCGCTGGATGATGGCGTTGGCGGTCGTCATCACCACCGTGGGGCCCTCGACGCCGGTTGCGAGCGCGGCGAACGCCGCGGTGCGGCGCGCCTGGACGACGGCGGAGGGGGACGCGCGGTCGTAGGGCATGCAGTCCCACGCCGGGAGGCGGATCACGCGAACGTCGGGGCCGTAGAAGGCGAGCGCCTGCTCGGCCTCCTTCTGGCGGTGCCCGTCACGGGCGACGAAGACGACCGGCGTGTCCTTGGCGCGGGCCATCGTCGCCAGAACATCGCCCTCCATCCCGTCCGGCACGTTGTCCACGGTGACCATGGGCGGTAGGTCGGGAGACGTGAGCGGCTTCAGCGATGGCTTGCCGGCATCGCGGATCTCGGCAAGGGACAGCGCCTTGCCTTTCGGCTTTGAACTCATTGGGCGCGGCTCTTGTGGAAGGAGATGACCTTGTCGAGGATGGCGCTTCTATGATTGTCCGGCACGTCGTCCTGCTCCGTGATCCAGCGGTAGAGTTCCGTATCGGGCAGATTGAGAAGCGCTTCGAACTCGGTAAGTTCCGCATCGGTCAGCGTGTCGATGTGTTCGTCGGTGAACATGCCCATCAACAGGTCCATCTCGCGCGTGCCGCGGTGCCAGGCCTGGAAGATCAGCCGCTTGCGGCGGGGGGCCAGATTGGCGGAGGAACGCGTGGTGCCGGACATCGGGGCTCCGATCGGATGATGGGGCGGACGGCGTTGCGCCGAACGCACGGAAACCGCCGTCCCGGGATCGGGGCGTCGGTGTGAGCGGTCTTCTCGATATCGGACCGTTGACGCGTTCGGTCAATCGCCTTCAGGGCGTCGGCCCTGCCCGCGCGGACCGTCTTGCCCACCTTTTCGGCAGGGAAAGCGCGGCGGAAACGCGCGTGTTCGACGTTCTGTCGCACCTCCCGGTCGGCCTCATCGACCGCCGGCGGCTGACCAGGGTCGCCGACGCACCCGACAAGGAAGTCGCGACGTTCACGGTGAAGATCGTGCGGCACGAAGGGTCGCGCCGGCCGGGTGCGCCGTCGCGCATCCTCGGCGAGGACGACACCGGGACGCTGACGATCCTCTATTTCCGCGGCGGCGAGCAGTGGCTGGCGGGCGCCTTCCCCATCGGCGACTGGGTGCGCGTCTCCGGCACGGTCGAGTGGTGGGAGGGCCGGCCGCAGATGCCGCACCCCGACCGGACCCAGCGCGTCGACGGCCCCGATGCCCCGCTCGACGACAGCTTCGGCCTCGAGCCGGTCTATCCGCTGACGCAGGGGATCACCGGCGGCGTCCTGTCCGGCATCGTCGCGAGCGCGCTCGAAACAGTCGGCGACATCGAGGACTGGCTCGACGGTCCCGTTCGCCGACCGCGAGAAGTTTCCCGCCTTCGCCGATGCGCTGCGGGCGGTCCACCGGCCCGAGATTCGCCGCCGAGCTCGAGCCGCTCGTCCCCCGCCCGCCGGCGCCTCGCCTACGACGAGCTTCTGGCCAGCCAGCTGGCGCTTGCCATCGTGCGCGACCGGGAGCGCACCAAGAAGGGCATTGCCCGCAAGTGGGACGCCGCGCGGCTCGAGGCGCTGGAAGCGGCCCTCCCCTTCCCGCTCACCGGCGTCGCAGCGGCTTGCCATCGCCGAGGTCTCGGCAGACCTTGCCTCGCCGCACCGGATGATCCGCCTCGTCCAGGGCGATGTCGGCGCCGGCAAGACCATGGTCGCCCTGTTCGCGGCGGTGATGGCAGCCGGCAGCGGCGGGCAGACCGCCATCATGGCGCCCACCGATCTCGTCGCCCGCCAGCATCACGAGACGCTGTCGCGCTATCTCGCGCCGCTCGGGATCGAGGTGCGCCTCGTGACGGGCCGTGTGCCGGACGCCGAGCGCAACGCCGCGCAGGCTGCGCTGGCGGACGGCGAGCGCGACGGTCGCAGTCGGCACCCACGCCCTCTTCCAGACCCGCGTCGAGTTCAAGGATCTGGCGCTGGTGGTGGTGGACGAGCAGCACCGCTTCGGCGTCCACCAGCGGATGGCGCTGTCCGAGAAGGGCCCGCACTCCGACCTTCTGGTGATGACCGCGACGCCGATCCCGCGCACGCTGGTGCTGGCGCAGTTCGGCGACATGGACGTCTCCCGCCTCACCGACAAGCCGGCCGGCCGCCAGCCGATCGAGACCCGCGCCGTCTCCCAGAGCCAGACCGAGGCGGTGGTGGAGCGCCTCGCCGCAGCGCTGGCACGGGGCGAGAAGGCCTACTGGGTCTGCCCGCTGGTGGAGGAGAATGTCGCGATGGACGTGGAGGCGGCCACGAGCCGCCACCGCGCGCTCACCAAGCGGCTCGGCAACGTCGTCGGCCTCGTCCACGGCCGCACCCCGACCGCCGAGCGCGAGCGGGTGATGACCGCCTTCCGGGACGGGACGTTCAAGGTGCTGGTCGCGACCACCGTGGTGGAGGTGGGCGTCGACGTGCCGGATGCCACGATCATGGTGATCGAGCATGCCGAGCGCTTCGGCCTGTCGCAGCTTCACCAGCTGCGCGGCCGGGTCGGACGCGGCGACCGCCCGTCGCACTGCCTCCTCCTCTACAGGTCGCCGCTCGGCGCCATCGCCAAGCAGCGGCTCGACACCATGCGCGCCACCAACGACGGCTTCCGCATCGCCGAGGACGACCTCAAGCTGCGCGGCGAAGGCGAGCTTCTCGGCACCCGCCAGTCCGGCGCGCCGTCCTTCAGGTTCGCCGACGTCGCGATCCATGGCGACCTTCTCGCTGCGGCGACGGACGACGCGCGGCTGGTGGTGGCGACCGACCGGGACCTGCGCGGCAAGCGCGGCCCGGGCCTGCGCGCCCTCCTCACCCTGTTCGAGCGGCGGCGCGCGATCGAGCGGCTGCGCGCAGGCTAGGCGCTCACGGCTGCCGGGCGGGCGGCGGCTCGAACGAGCTCGTCACGCGGTCGAATGCGGTCGCGTCGAACGCGAACACGCCCGGGAGACGGTCGATGATGTCGGCCTGTGCCTGCGAGAAGGCGAGGACGTAGCCGCCGCCGTCGCCCGGCCTTCCCTCGGCGAGCCGGGTCCCGCCGACCTCTAGCGCCAGCTCGATTTCCGTGAGCAGCGCCTCGCCTGCGCTGCCCTCAGGATCGAACTTGCGCAGCCGTGCGATGTGCTTGCCGAGCGCCGCCGTCACCGCGCCGAGATAGATCTTACCGATCCGCGCGGACGAGAACGGCAGCGCCGGGTTGCGGGCGGGGGTCTGCCCGTACTGCCTCGCCTCCCGGTTCAGCCGGTCGACCGTGTTGATCGCGCCCTGCACGAGGTCGCGCAGCCGCAGCCGGTCGGACAGCTCCACGGTGTCGCCCTGCCAGTGCGGGGCGAGGTCGCGCCGCCGCCAGTGATGGCGCAGGATCCGCGACGTGTCCGCAATGCTGGCGGACACGACGAGCGCGAGCCGGCAGCGGTTTTCGAAGGTCTCCTCGCGGGTGTGATCCCTTGCGATGAGGAGGCGCTCCAGCGCTGGCAGCCCCATCAGCGGGCGTGCGTTGTCGAGACTGGCGAGCGCAATGAGCGTCCGCGGTGCCGATCGGCGGCCGGCCATCATGGCGTTCAGCTGGCTCGTGCTGAACACGCTGCTCGATACGTTGGTGAGGAGGAGCGCAGGCGCGTTCTGCCCGGCCGGCGAGCCCATCGCGAGCGGCAGGATCGCCGCACTGTCGCGCACCGCGGCGTCGAAACTGTCCCGCAGGCTCCGCTCGCTGATGGAGGACGGGACGGCGCAGTGCCGGATCACGGCATTCTGCAGGCGCACGGCGGAGGTCGCCAGCCTGTCGAACACGGGGACGATGTCGGTCTCGATCAGCTCGTCGGCGTCGGGGCCGCCAGTCGTCAGCGCCAGCGCATCCGCAGCGCTCGCACGCGGCCAGTTCCGCGAGGGTCTGAAGGGCGCCGCTTCGCCTGCCGCGCCGGCGGCAGCAGCGGCATTGTTGGCCGGCGGTGTGACTGGCGTGGCCGGGTCGGGAGCCGCCGCCGCGGGCGCCGGCTGGTGGGCACCGCCGTCCGAACCAGCAGGGGGCGCGGCAGGGGCGGTGATGACCGGCCGCCCCTCGCGCACAGGCGGCTGCAGCAGCGCCGCCGGGGGCCGCGGCACCTGCACGACGGCCGGCGGGTCGGCGCGGACGGCGGGCGCCGGAGACTGCGCCGCAGCCGGAGAGAGGAACAGAAGGCACGCGATCGCCGCCGCCGGGCGGGCGCTCCGCGACCCGCGGCGGAGCACGGCGGAGACGACCCGCTGCGCGCTCCGCGGCGGTGTCATCTGCCTCTGGCGTCGAGCATCGCGAAGATCTCGTCGAGCCGGGCGCGGTACTTCTTCGCCTGCGCGTCGAGCGAGAAATTCTCGTGCACGAAGGCGCGCGCCGCCTCCACCTTCGCCTCGCGCTCCTCCTTGCGGCTGCGCACGGCGCGGAGCTGCTCGACGGCGCTTTCGAGCTTCGGCGCGCCCCACACCTGCCCGCGCGAGACGAAGAGGTATTCGTTGTCGCGAGGCTCCACGAGGTCGTAGTCGACGAGCCAGGCGTTGTCGGGGCGCGTGAAGTCGAGGTTGCCGGAGTAGCCCGTGGTGACGACCGGAACGCCGATCGACATCGCCTCGATCATCCCGAAGCCCCAGCCTTCGGAGCGGTGCAGCGACACGTAGCAGTCGCAGCCTTTCTTCAGCTTGATGAGGTCCTCGAACTTCAGCGTCTCGTTCATGATGACGATGCGCGGGTCGGTGGACGCGATCTCGACGATCCGGTTCCAGCGCATGGTCTGGTGCGCGTCGAGCACGAAGTCCCGGTTGTGGGTCTTGAGGACGAGGAGGACGTCGTCCTCCGGCGCGAAGGCGGCGCGGAACGCCTCGACCACGCCGTGCGGGTTCTTCCGTTCCAGGAAGGAGAACGAATCGAACGCGGCGACATAGACGAACGTCTCCGGTCCGACCGGCAGGCGCTGCTCTACGTAGGCGCGCGCCTCCTCCCGGCTCGGCTCCGCCACCGGGTCGAACGCCATCCCGACGTTGCGCACCGGCATCCCGCCCTCGGTCCGGTAGATCTCGACGCCGTATTCGGTCGCGACCCAGATCTCGTCGAGAAGCTCCAGCGAGAGGTGCTGCGAGAGCGCCGGCGTCGACAGCTCCCAGAAGAAGTAGCCGATGTTGTAGGCGCCGTTGAACACGTCCGGCATGTAGGAGAGCGCGATCGGAATGCTCTCGCCGTTGAGGTGGATGAGGTTGACCTGCGCCGGTTGCGCCTCGCTGCCGGTGACGCGGTTGGTCGTCATCCCGACGGGCGCGGGATTATCGAGCCCGAAGTCCACGAACGAGGCTTCGATGCCGGTGCGCTGGATGGTTTCGGCCGAAAGCCGCATCGCCTGCCCGAGCCCGGACGACTTGTGCAGAGGCCCGATGACCTGAAGGCGCACCCGCTCGTCCCACGGCTTGGTCGCCGGCGGGAAGCGCGCGGCCTCGAAGCGGTTGCCGCGCACGTCGCGGAAGATGAACCTGCGGCGCGTGAGGTCGAACCCGCGGCGCCACAGGAGGTCGCGGTAGGTCTCGACGTTGAAGATTGCGGAAAGGTCGGCGCCGCGCTCGTAGATCGAGCGGATCACGCGGTCGAACAGCGTCTGCCCGGCAGGACCTTCGATGAGGGCGGCGAGGTTGCGGGCGGGCATGAAGCGCAGGCGCCCGGGCTCCGCGATGGCGTCCAGCATGTACCAGACGTGGAAGAGGATGCGGTCCGTCTCCTGCGACATGTCGAGCGCCTCGTCTGCGCCCTCCTCGCGGTAGATCCGCGCCATCATCTGCGACGGGGCGAAGTTGCTGCCCATCCAGACCGGCTCCATCCGCCGCAGCACCTCGACATAGTAGTCGGGCACCAGGCAGTCCTCGAAGTTGAGCTCCGGGGCCTTCTCGCACGACCACCATGCGACGAACGCCTCGTAGCGCTCCATGTCGTGGATCGGGAAGAGTTTCGAGGCATTGGGGTCGGTCATCGCGTAGGACAGCGAGATCCGCGAGGCCTTGAACGGTACGCCGACGAGCGCCACCGGCGCGTTGAGGTAGGCGATCTCGTCCGCGCCCAGCGGCGCGCGCTTGGGCTTGCGGGCGTTGCCGTAGACGTCGAGGTACCAGCGCAGGTAGGCGTTCTTGGCCGCCTCGGACCCGTCGAGCGGGTTGTGCGGCGCCCGGTTCAGCCGCTTGTGGGTGAAATCGGTATAGGGCGAGAGGGTGTGGCTGACGTTGCCGCTCGGCGCGCCCTCGAATGCGAACATCTTCTCGTGCAGCGGGTAGCGGCCGGGGTCGTGCGGCGTCACCTCGAGGTTGCCGGTGTCGAGCGCGGTGACCGAGGCGTTGACGATCGCCTGGTCGATCAGTGGCCGCAGGACGGCGCGCGCCCCGTCCGACACGGTGGTCTCCTCAACGAGCGGGAGCCGGTGGAACATCGCCTTGCGGCCGGACACCTCGACGCCGGAAACGTCGATCGTGGCGCTGGACCGGCGGGCGGCGTCGGCCACGGCGGCGGGGATGCGCCACTGGAAGCCGCAGTGCTTGGGACCCATCCCGGCGCTCGCCACGTCGGCGCGCACCATGTCGGCCCGGGCGATGCCGACGAGAACGCCATCGACGCTGAAATGCATCGTGAGCGGGTGCTCGGGGTCGTCCACCGAGGTCGCCCAGCCGGCGATCTCACCGGCGCTGAAGCGGTCGATGAAGCATTTGCCTGAAAACGCGGCGGCGGGTTCCGGCCCGTGGTCGGGGGCGGGCTCGCCAGCTTCTCCTGGACGCCCGCCGCGATGGCCACCGAACGATGGAAGGTATCGCCGCTGCATTCTCGTTCTCCAAACTCGGTTAGCCTGCTGCGTGCCTTCGATTATGCCGCAAAGCAAGGGTTCGGAAACGCGCATCGGGGTTGCGTTCCAGATCGCCGGGTTAAACCTGTAATAAGCGAAGTGGAAGAGCCGTCAGCGCGCGGCGGAAATTTCGCGCTGCCGTTGGCGCTTGTCCTGAAGAACCGTGTCGAGGGTGCGGTCCAGCGAGATTCGGGGAGACCAGCCGATCAGACCGGCGATCCGGTCGGCCCGCACGGTCACCTCGGCAATGTCGTCCGGGCGCAGCCGCTCCGGCGCCACGCGCCACTCGATCGGGCAGCTCGCCTGGCCGATGAGGTGGTCGAGCACGTAGCGGATCGGCTGGCAGCGTCCGCGCGCGATGTTGACGGCGGTTCGCGGCCCCATGACGTCGGCGCTGAGAAGGAGGCGGACGTAGGCGTCGACCACGTCGTCGACGTCGATGAAGTCGCGCCGCGCATCGAGGTTGCCGACCTCCATCATCGGGTGGGCGAGCCCGGCCTCGATCCGAGCGATCTGCGCCGCGAAGGACGGGACGACGAAATTCTCCGCCTGCCCCGTGCCGGTGTGGTTGACCGGCCGGCACAGGATCAGCTTCGCCGTCTGCGGCAGCGCATGCTCAAGGACGTACTCGCTGGCAAGCTTCGACGTCGCGTACGGCCCGCGGGGGCGCGGCGGCGTGTTCTCGTCCGCAGGGCCCTGCCGGAAGCTCTCGCCGTAGATCTCCGCCGTGCCGGCGAAGAGCACGGCGGCCTCCGGCGCATGCCGTGCGACGGCCTTGGCGAGGGAATGCGACGCATCGCGGTTGTCCCGCCAGGTCTTGCGCGGGTTGGTGCGCGCGGTGGCGGCCGAGGCGTGGCCGGCGATGTGCGCGACTGCGGCGGGCTTCACCTTCGCGATCATCGCGGCGGTCGCGGCTTCGTCGGCAAGGTCGGCGGCGACGTCCACGCCCGGCCCCTCCCGCCGCGCGTGGGTGAGGACCGTGACGCCGGGCGTCGCCCGCAGCGCCGCGACCAGCCGCGAGCCGACGAACCCGGCACTTCCGGTGACTAGGATCGGCCCGTTCGCCACGCTCCACCCCTCTTTGCCCGACATGCAGGCTCCATCCGTTCAGAACCTTGCCCGCGCCGCCGCGTCAAGGCTCCGGCGGGGACTGCGGCGCGTTGTGCCCGCCGGGCACGGCCGGATCAGCCGCCGTTTGCGGTATGGCGCGCGAGGTCGGCATCGACCATCTCCCGGATCATGTCCTCCAGCGAGGTGGTCGCGGTCCACCCGAGCGTCTCCCGCGCCTTCGACGGATCGCCGAGGAGGACGTCCACCTCGGCGGGGCGGAAGAGGTCCGGGTCGATCGTCAGGAATTCGTCGGCGTCGAGCTGAACGTAGTCGAACGCGATCTCCACCATGTCGCGCACCGACGTCGTGCGGCCGGTGGCGACAACGTAGTCGTCCGGCCGGTCCTGCTGGAGCATCAGCCACATGGCTTCGACGTAGTCGCGGGCATGGCCCCAGTCGCGCTTGGCGTCGATGTTGCCGAGGCGCAGCTCCTTCTTCTTCCCGAGCTTGATCTGGGCCACCATGTCCGTGACCTTGCGCGTCACGAACTCGATCCCGCGCAGCGGGGATTCGTGATTGAAGAGGATGCCGGACGAGGCGTGGAGATTGAAGCTCTCCCGGTAGTTCACCGTCATCCAGTGCGCGAACAGCTTGGCCGCGCCATAGGGCGACCGCGGATAGAACGGCGTCCGCTCGTTCTGGTGCGCCTCCTGGATGAGGCCGAACATCTCCGACGACGACGCCTGGTAGAAGCGCGCGTCCGGCTTCACGATGCGGATCGCCTCGAGCACGTTTGTCGCGCCGACGCCGGTGACCTGCGAGGTCAGGATCGGCTGCTGCCACGACGACGCCACATAGGACTGGGCACCGAGGTTGTAGACCTCGTCCGGCTTCGAGATCTCGACCGAGCGCAGGAGGCTCGAGAGGTCGGTGAGGTTGGCGTCGACGTAGTGCACGTCCTTCTCGATCCCCAGCCAGCGGAGCCGGTGGTCGGCAATGCCGAAGTGGCTGGAGCGCCGCACGACCCCGAAGACTTCGTAGCCTTTCGCGAGGAGGTTCTGTGCGAGGTAGGCCCCGTCCTGTCCGGTTATGCCGGTGATCAACGCGTGACGTGCCATTTTGCCTCTCGTGATTGGTTGTGGGCAGCGCTATCCCGCGTCCCGCGCCCCCTTGGTAGGCGGGACGGGTGCCGCGCTGCACACGGATTCAGCAGAAGTTCTTCGCTGTGTGGTCTAGAACACACCCTGTTCGAGCGTTTCCGTTACATTGGGACGCGGACTTGGATTTGACGGCGAAATGCCTGTGGACCTGTTATATCGGGGCATGTGGAGCGGCGTCATACTCAATCAGCGTCGTTTACAATCTGCTGATTGCACATAATGGGCGGACGCGGGAAGCTCCGCCGGAGGAAACAGGGGCAAACGGCTTGCAGCTCGTCATTCTGGGGTACCATCGCAGTGGCACGTCCGCAGCGACGCAGCACCTCGCGCGTGCGGGCCTGTTCGTCGGTGACGATCTTCTGGCGGCGTACGAGTCCAACCCCCATGGCCATTTCGAGGACCGCGCCGTCGTGGCGATCCACGAGGCGATCTTCCGCGAGAACGGCCAGAACTGGCTGTCGCCCAACCCGCTCGTCCCGGTAATCTCGCCGATGATCCGCTCCAAGGCCGTCGACTACGTGGCGACGCGCAGCGCCTGGCACGACGTCTGGGGCTTCAAGGACCCGCGGGCGTGCCTGTTCGTCGATTTCTGGCGGACGATCCTGCCGCAGCCGCGCTTTCTCATCTGCCTGCGCCACTACCGGGCGTGCGTCGATTCGGTCGTGCGTCGCGCCCTTCAGGCCGTGCGCAGCACCGCCGAGCAGGACGAGGCGCAGGACCAGATGCGCATCTCCGTCGACCATGACGCGATCGCGCGCTCCTGGGTCTGTCACATGATGCCCCTCCTCAACCTGATGCGGCATCGGCCCGAAATCGTCCACACCGTCGACGTCGGCGACCTCGAGGGATCGATCGCCGGCGACCTCAAACGCCGCTTCGGCCTGCCGCTCGCCGACGTTCCGCTGTCCGACACGTTCGATCCCGCGCTCTACCGCAACACGGCGGACGCGCACGTGATCCTGTCGCGCGAAACGGCCGAGCTTGCCGAACGGATGTGGTCGGCGCTGCTCGACGCCCGGGCGCGGAGCGCATCGCTGGACGTCGCCGCATAGTGGACATGACATCGCTCCAGCCGACATCGGGCGACGTCGAAGGGCTGGTCGCCGGCTTCCGTGTCGCCGGATCGCCGGATTCGCGCGGCGAAGGGCCGGTCGTCTGGTTCGACGACGAAGGACCCCTCTTCCGCACCGACGTGAAGGCGAGCGTGATCGAGGACCTGCGCCTCCTCAGCGACGTGGCGCTCAACCTCTTCAGCGCGCGCCCGACCCTCTTCGTCATCGACGATGAGGCGGACGCGATGCACCTCTCGCTTCTCCTCGTCTCGCGCAAGATCATCCTGTCGCCTCACGACGGGATCGTCCTCGCCCCCGGGATCGCGCCGCGCGGCGGCTTCCGCGAGCATCTGTTCGCCTCGGTCGGCGAATGGCTGACGACCGATCCCGAGGCCGTCCTGCCGCCGACGCTGTCGCGGTTCGCCTCGTTCTCGAAGGCTGATTTCTCGCGCGCGGGCAGCCAGGGCGCGCCGTTCGCCCTCCCCACCGTCCAGCACTTCTGGCGCATCATCGGCGAGCATGGCGCGATGGCGCAGACGGTGATGGCGGCGGCCGGGATGATCCGCGTCGGCAACGGCGGCCCGTTCGACAAGGTGACGCCGACGCTCCTCTTCGTCGACCCGGCGGAAGTCGGACGGCTCGAGGCGCTTTCGATGCCGCAGTCGGTCTCGGTGGTCGCACCGTTCGCGCTCAGCAACCAGATCCCGGTGGACGAGCTTCTGTCCGATTTCGTCGATGCGCGGCGCGAGCCGTTTCATGTCCACGACGTCGCGATCCTGGGCGAACAGGAGGAGGCGACGCTCGGCTGCCTCTACGGCGAGTACGTCGTTTGACCCGCACCTGCTACATTGTCGTCAACGCACTCCCCGTTCACTTCGGCTGGCAGGTGCGCCCTGACGGTCTGCGCGCCTCGCAGCTCGCCCATCAGGCGCGCCAGGTGTTCACCGACGTCCGCTTCATCCTCTTTCTCGAGCGCTTCAACCACCTGCAGTCGGACCGCAACGGCGCGATCCTCGCGGTGGCGCGCGAGGATACCATCATCATCGCCTCGTCCGAGTTCGACACGTTCTGCGGCCGGATCGAGCCGGCCGTCTTCGTCTTCCTCAACACCGACTATACCGAGGAGGCGGGCTACGCCGAGCAGCGCCACAGGGTGGTGTACGACGCCAGCGCCCCCCGTGCGCTGGAGGTGGCGCATGACGGCGGCGATGCCAGCGCGGTCACCACCACGAGACGCGCCCACCAGCGCATGATCGCAATTGCCGACCGCACGTTCGTCTCCACCGTCGACCCGCGCGAGCGTGAGGACCGCGGCGGCAAGGTGCGCCTCAACCGGCAAGGCGTCACCGGCTCGGCTGTCCGCAGGAACGGCGGCGCGCGCAGCCACCTCATCGCCGGGGAGACCATCCCCCGGCGGGGCGACCCTTCCCCTCTCCTCGCTGCCCTCGGCGATCACCTGCGCGCCGATCCCGGAGCGGAAGCGATCCTGATCATGCCGCCGCCGCAGCCCGAGTCCCGTCATGCGCTGGAGTACGCGGCACTCCGGCTGATGGCGCGCGTCACGCTTTTGTCCAACCTTTCCGCGGTGAACGACGCGGAGATCCTGTCGCTCGGCTACGGCTACGTGGAGTGGGCGCCGATGAACCCCGTCCGGGCACGTTCGGCGTCCTGGCGCGTCCTCCAGGCGATCGCGGCGGGCCTTCCCGTCCTCCACCAGGCCGATACTGCGCTGGATGGCTACTTCGACCCCTTCCCCGGCGTCCGCCTCACGGGCCCGATCACGGGGGACGACATCGCCGCCTTCGCAGCCAGCGCAAAGGATGGCGCGTTCGATGCGGCGGTCGCGAGCGCGCGGACGCTGATGGAGGGTTGGAGCCGCGACGAGACCCTGTTCGCGGGCCTCGCCTGATGCGCGTCGTCGTCGCCATCGCGCGCGAGGAGCCGTGGACGGTGAGGAGCCGCCTCCTCGCCTACGCCGCCTATGCGGAACGGGCCGGGATCGAGACCGTGGTGATGCCGCTCACCTCGGCCAATATCGACACCTATCTCAGCGCCGGAGCCTACACGCCGGCCCCGGTGAATGCGTTCACCGGCATCTCCGCGCTGAAGCCCGGACGGGACGACCTCGTCATCTTCTCCTCGCCGATGGTCCACCACATCGTGAACGCGCGCTACGGCAGGATCACGCCGCGCTTCCTCCACCTCATCCAGTCGGCAACGGCAGCATCCACCGAAGGCAACACCGGCTACGGCTACCGCCTTCTTGCAAAGCCGATGGCGCGAATCGCCGTCTCGGAAAGGATCGCCCGCCGGATCGAGCTCGTCGCCGGACCGGTGGAGATGGAAGTGATCCCGCCTTCATTCGCGCTCGACGCGTTCGTCAGCCCCCCGCAGCGGCACGACGCGTTCATCGTGACGGTCCACGCCGCCGATTCCGACACGGCGGCCCGCACCCTGTCGGAGATCAACCCGGACGGGATGGACATCTCGGTTCGCATCATCGACGCGACCACCACGCCGGCCCAGCGCGCGGCCGCCTATGCGTCGAGCATCGTGGCGCTGGTCGACCCGCGCCACGACGAGGGCCTCTCCCAGCCGGCGTTCGAGGCGACCGCGGCGGGCTGCGCGCTCATCATGCCGGTCGGCGAGGCGCTCACCACCCTTCCTCCCGGCGTCAGCCCGGTGCGCACGGTGCCGATGGACAACGTCGCCCTCCTCGAGGATGCGATCTCCTCGCTGAAGGGGCAGGACCCGCTCCTTCTCAAGACGCGCTCGGTCGGGCAGGCTGCGCTTCTTGCCCACACGCGGCAGGCCGACGAGGCGGCGATGGTCAGAGCCGCGCTGGCGCAACTGAAGGTCTCGGCATGAGCGACCACCCAGCCGGCGGGCGCGGCGTCCAGAACAGGGTGATCGGCATCCTGCGGCGGCTATCGCCGGGGAACGCGCGCAAGACGAGCCGGATCGCGGAGTTCATCGAGGCGATCGAGCCGCTGTTCGACGAGCGCTATTACCTGTCGCGCTACCCGCACGTGCGCGAGCGGGACATCTCGCCGGTCGAGCATTATGTCCGCGAGGGCTGGCAGCAGGGCTTCGATCCCGCGCCGTGGTTCTCCACCGACGGCTACATGAGGATCAACACCGACACCGGCGTCGGCGACATGGCACCGTTCGTCCACTACGTGATGTACGGCCGTGCGGAGGGGCGGACCATCGCGCCGACCGCGGACGTGCGGCCGGCGGACGGCAGCGTGGAAATCGCGTCCGCCGCCCCGCACGACACCGACCTCGGGGCGCTCAGGGCGCGTGACGCGCGGCGGCGCTGGCCGCGCCGCCTGCCCCAGCACATCGACCGGCGGCTGAACCGGCCCTGACGGGCGCGCTCGGCGGCCGTGTCAGCCGCCGAGGTCCCATTCGGTCGCGAGCGTCCCGTCGGGCCGCTTGCGGTCCATGATCCGCACGCCGAGAGCGACGATCTCGTCGCGGATCCGGTCGGCATCCTCGAAGCGGCGCTCGGCCCGTGCCTCGAGCCGTGCCGCGATCAGCGCCTCCACCTTCGGCGCGATGGCGGCGCGGGCGTCGTTGCCGGCCGCTGTGCTTTCGGCGCGGATAGCATCGACGTCGACCCCGAGAAGCGCGGCACTGGCGCCGAGCGCAGGCGATCCCGACCGTGCCAGCTCGCCGAGGCGCGCGATGGCGAGCGGGGTGTTGAGATCGTCGGCGAGCGCGGCCAGCACCGCCTCGTCCACCTCGCCCGGCGCTTCGGCAACGGGCGCGTTCGTCCAGGTCTTCAGGATGGCTTCAGCCTCGGCGAGGCGGGCCGCGGTCCAGTCGATCGGCTGGCGGTAGTGGGTCATCAGCATCGCGAGGCGCACCACCGCGCCGGGCGCGGTCTCCAGCGCATCGCGGATGGTGATGAAGTTGCCTTCCGACTTCGCCATCTTGCGGCCCTCCACCTGGAGGAAGCCGTTGTGCATCCAGACCGACGCCATCTCGGCGACGCCGAGCGCGCACTTGGTCTGCGCCCGCTCGTTCTCGTGGTGCGGGAACGTGAGGTCGATGCCGCCGCCGTGGATGTCGAACGTGTCGCCGAGGTGGGTGTGCGCCATCGCCGAGCACTCGATGTGCCAGCCGGGGCGCCCCTCCGCCGCAATCCCCGCAGGGCTCGGCCACGAAGGCTCACCCTCGCGCGAGGGCTTCCAAAGGACGAAATCCATCGGGTCGCGCTTGTAGGGGGCGACCTCCACGCGCGCGCCGGCCAGCATCTCGTCGAGGCTGCGGCCGGAGAGCGCGCCATAATCGTCCATCGAGGCGACGGCGAAGAGGACGTGGTCCTCCGCGACGTAGGCGTTGCCGGTCTCGACCAGGCGGTCGATCATTTCGCGCATCTCGGCGATGTGGTGCGTCGCGCGGGGCTGGAGCGTGGGCTCGAGGCACTGGAGCGCCGCCATGTCGGCGGTGAACGCTTCGATGGTGCCGCCGGCGAGCTCGTCGATGGAGATGCCGCGCTCGGCCGCCCGCGCGTTGATCTTGTCGTCGACGTCGGTGAAATTGCGCACGTAGGTGACGTGGTCGGCGCCGTAGGTGTGCCGCAGGAGGCGGAACAGCACGTCGAAGACGATGTTGGGGCGCGCGTTGCCGATGTGGGCAAGGTCGTACACCGTCGGCCCGCACACGTAGAGGCGCACGTTCGCCGGGTCGATGGGAGTGAACGGGGCCTTGCGGCGCGTTCGCGTGTCGTGGAGCGAGATTGAAGGGTTCATAGCCGGCCCTCCTACGCTGCCCGGCGCCGGAACGGAAGCGCCGCGAGCGCGTCCTGCGCGCGGCAGTGTGTGTTTTATGCGGCACCCTATGCGATTGCGCCGCACGGACCGCGCGTTACTCGAAGCCTGTCCAATTGCGCCGATCCCGTTCAGGCAGCATCAATGGCGACCGTGAGACGAACGGGTCGGAACATTGATCCACCGGGCGTCCCTCCCACCTCAATGGGAAGCCAAGCCTGGGGCAAGCGTTCCGCGAGACGCTTTCTGCAAGGCGAACCGCCCTGCGGAGAGGATCGAAGAGCCTGACGCCAGGCGCGAACACCGTTGAGAGGTTTTGATGCGCGAAACCATGGGCGCTATCACTGCGCTGACCCTACTGGGGCTTCTGATGATCGGACCGCTGGTGGTCGCCGTTCAGAATGCGAACGCAGGCCACAGCGCACGCTGCCTCGCCGACTTCAGCTGCGACAACCTCGTCCGCTGAGGCGGACCGGCGCGCCTGCGGCGGCATCGTCGCCGCATGGCAATACGAACACCGACCGACCCGCGGATTGGACCCGGTCGGCGCACATAAAAAGGGCGAGCCACGGATGCGGCTCGCCCTTTTTGTTTCGGCTCTCGCCGGCCGTCGTCCTGCGGCGCTCGGCCTGCCGGATCAGCGGCGCGCGATGATCCAGACGGCGTGGATGATGCCGGGGATGTAGCCGAAAAGCGTCAGCAGGATGTTGATCCAGAACTGCAGCCCGAGGCCGACCTGGAGGAAAACGCCAAGCGGCGGCAGCAGAACTGCCAAGATAATGCGAATGATGTCGGCCATGGAAAACTCCTTAGTTTCACTCACAACGAAGAAACCGCTACTTTCGATCCATCTTTTTTGCGCTGCACCCGAAAGATCCTGCGCTGCGGGAAGAGCGCAGCCGTACAGGCCTCCCGCCCCTAACGCACCCCCCGCATCATCCTGACGTCGAGATCGCGGATCTTCTTGCGCAGCGTGTTGCGGTTGACGCCCAGAAGCTCGGCCGCCTTGATCTGGTTGCCCCGCGTCGCCGCCAGCGCGGCGCTGACCAGCGGATACTCAACGTCCCGCATGATGCGGTGGTAGAGGCCGGGCGGCGGCAGCTGCGAGCCGAACTCGGCGAAATAGTCGCTGAGGTGGCGCTCGACGGACTCCTGCAGCGTCTCGCTCGGGTTGCCGGCGGGGGTGGACGCCGGCTGCGCCGGCCCGTCGTCGAGCTCGTTCTCGATGTGCTGCGCGGTGATCACGTCCTCGGGGTAGAGGGCGGCCAGGCGCCGGATCAGGTTCTCGAGCTCGCGCACGTTGCCCGACCAGCGGTGGTTCTGGAGCGCGACGACCGCCTCGGTGTCCATCCGCTTGACCGGCAGCCCCTCCGCCTCACACACGGCGAAGAAGTGGTGCGCGAGGTCTGGAATGTCCTCCTTGCGCTCGCGCAGCGGCGGCAGCCGCAGAGGCACCACGTTGAGGCGGAAGTAGAGGTCCTCGCGGAACAGGCCCTGCCCGATCCACTGGCGCAGGTCCCGATTGGTGGCGGCGACGATGCGCACGTTGGTGCGCAGCGGCTGGCGGCCGCCGACGGTGGTGTACTCACCCTCCTGCAGGACGCGCAGGAGCCGGGTCTGCGCCTCCATCGGCATGTCGCCGATCTCGTCCAGGAACAGCGTGCCGCCCTCGGCCTGCTCGAAGCGCCCGGCATGGCGGGAGGTGGCGCCGGTGAAGGCGCCCTTCTCGTAACCGAACAGCTCGGCCTCGATCAGTTCCTTGGGGATCGCGGCCATGTTGATGGCGACGAACGGGCCCTTCCGGCGCTTGCCGTAGTCGTGCAGGGCGCGGGCAACAAGCTCCTTGCCGGTGCCGCAACTCGCCGTGGATCAGGACCGTGAGGTCGGTCTGCATCAGCCGGGCGAGGACGCGGTAGATCTCCTGCATGGCGGGCGAGCGGCCCACCAGCGGCATGGGCTCGCCGACCTCGGGAAGCTTTTCCAGCTGACGCGAGCGCGGTTCGGCGAGCGCCCGCCCGACGACGCTGATGAGTTCCTTCAGGTCGAAGGGCTTGGGCAGATACTCGTAGGCGCCGCGCTCGGAAGCGCGGATGGCGGTCATGAAGGTGTTCTGCGCGCTGATCACCACCACCGGAAGGTCCGGCCGGCGCTTCTTCACGCGCGGCAGAAGCTCGAAGGCGTTCTCGTCGGGCATGATGACATCGGTGATGACGAGATCGCCCTCCCCGCGGTCGATCCAGCTCCACAGCGTCGCAGCGTTTCCGGTGCAGCGCACATCGTACCCGGCGCGCGACAGCGCCTGGTTCAGGACAGTACGGATCGCGCCGTCGTCGTCGGCGACAAGGATCGTCCCCGTCATTGAAGCTCCTCGGTGTCGGTGCCCTCGTAGGCGGGCATGAGAATTCGCACTGTGGTCCCGGCGCCCTGCCCGGAATCGATTTCGATCACACCGCCGTGATCGCCGATGATCTTGGCAACGAGGGCAAGTCCGAGGCCAGTTCCGTTGGTCTTGGTGGTGACGAACGGCTCGAAGAGATGCGGGACGAGGTCGTCCGGCACGCCCGGCCCGTCGTCCTTCACGCAGAATTCCAGCGGCAGCCGCACCTTGTGGGGCGAGCCCGGCGCCTGGACGCGCATGCCCGGCCGGAACGCGGTGGTGAGGGTGATCGTGCCGCGCTCGCCCGCCGCCTCCGCCGCATTCTTGACGAGGTTGAGGAAGACCTGGACGAGCTGGTCGCGGTTGGCGTGCACCGAGGGGAGCGACGGGTCGAACTGCTTGCGGATCTCCATCCCCCGCGCAAAGCCGGAGCGGGCGAGCCGCTCCACGTGCTCCAGCACGTCGTGGATGTTGACCGGGGTGCGCTGGACGGGCCGCGCGTCGCCGAACACTTCCATCCGGTCGATCAGCTTCACGATCCGGTCCGTCTCGTCCGTGATGAGCTGGGCGAGCAGCCGGTCGTTCTCGTTGAGCGCGGGCTCGATGAGCTGCGCGGCGCCGCGGATGCCGGACAGCGGATTGCGGATTTCGTGGGCAAGCATTGCCGCAAGACCGGACACCGACCGCGCCGCGCTGCGCGAGGTGAGCGCCCGGTCGATCTTCTCGGCCATAGAGGGCGGTCGAGCGTCAGGACGACGATCTCGGGGTCCTCCGGCATCGGGACGGCGTGAATGTCGACGATGTGGCCGGCCCCTGCCCCGCGCGGCGAGGAAAGGTCGACGCGGTACTCCACCAGCGAGGCGTTTTCCGCCCGCACCATCGCGGGGAGCGACAGGAGCGGCGAGCCGAACGGGGCGAAGACCGAGAGCGGGCGCTTCTTCATGTGGTTGAGGCTGACGCCGAAGAAGGCCTGCGCGGCGTCGTTGGCGGCGATGATCTCGTCCTCGCCGTTGAGGACGAGGATGGCGTGCGGCAGGGCGTTGATGATGGCGGAAGCGGTGACGCGCCGGGTCGACATGTTCACGCGGCGGCCCTTCCGGTGGCGGGCTCGGCGGCGGCGAACACGGCGCGCAGCGCTTCCGCCGCCGATGCGCGGGGTCTCGGCGGTGAGCGCGGCGCGGCGCAGCGCCTCGGGCACGGCGAGCCCTTCGATGTAGGCGGCGGTGTGCTTGCGCATCAGCCGCACGCCGAGGATGGGTCCGGCCGATCGGCTCAGCATGTCGAGGTGTTCCTGTGCAATCGCCGCGCGCTCGGAGAGCGTCGGCGTTTCGGGGACCGGCCTGCCGTCGAGCGCGGCGGCGATGGCGCCGGGAAGCCACGGCGCGCCGAGGCTCGCCCGGCCGATCATCACGCCGTCGGCGCCGGAGGCGGCCATCATCGCGCGGGCGTCGTCCGCCGTTGCCGCGTCGCCGTTGGCGATGACGGGGATCGAGACGGCCTGCTTGACCGGGGCGATGGCCGCCCAGTCCGCCCGGCCCTTGTACTTCTGGCAGCGGGTGCGGCCGTGGACGGTAACGAGCCTTGCCCCCTCCGCCTCGGCGCGGCGGGCAAGTTCGGGCGCGTTTAGGTTGGTCCGGTCGTAGCCGAGGCGCATCTTGACGGTGACCGGGACGCTCGCCGCTGCGACGGTGGCGGCGATCAGCCGGGCCGCATGGTCGAGGTCGCGCATCAGCGCCGAGCCCGCCCAGCCGCCGACGACGCGCTTGGCGGGGCACCCCATGTTGATATCGATGAGGTGGGCGCCGGCGCCTTCGGCAATGCGGGCGGCCTCGGCGAGATCCTCCTCGCGGCAGCCGGCGAGCTGGACGGCGTGGATGTCGAGTCCCTCGCCTTCCAGCTTGAGACGCGTTTCGGCCTCGCGGGCGATCAGGCGGTCGCTCGCCACCATCTCGCTGACCACGAGGGACGCGCCGAACCTTGCGGCCAGCCTGCGGAAAGGCCAGTCGCTGATGCCGGACATCGGTGCAAGAAACGCCCGCCCCTTGATCGCGAGGGAACCAACTGTGACAACGTTCATGGCGTGATGCGTTCGAACCTCAACTTCCCAATTCTGTCGACTGTATCAGGATTGGTGCTTGCACATAATTTGACCATGGCAGAAAAATTGGCAAGCAGTCGATACGGCAAAGCCGTTGAAAGGTGCAATTCGGTCGAAGATGGCGAAGATAACCGATGCCGTGGTGGTGGCGGCGGGGCGCGGAACGCGTCTCGGTAGTGCCGTTCCCAAACAGTTTCTGCCGGTTGGCGGGGTCGCCGTCGTGGCCCGCTCCGTCGATGCATTCCTGCACCATCCGCTGATTCGGCGCGTGGTCGTCGCCATCGGGGCGGACGATGCGGCGGCATTCGATGCCGCAATCGGCAGCAGGCGCGACGCGGTGATCACGGTGACCGGCGGGGAGACGCGGCAGGCCTCCGTCGCCGCCGCGCTGGGCGCGCTCGCCGCCGATCCGCCCGACAACGTCCTCATCCACGACGGGGCGCGCCCGTTCGTGAGCGCGCCGCTGGTGGGCCGCGTGGTGGGTGCGCTGGAGGAGGCGTCTGCGGTGATTCCGGCAGTCGCGGTCGCCGATACGCTGAAGCGGGTGGCGGACGGTGCGGTCAGCGCCACCGTCCCGCGCGAAGGGCTGGCGCAGGCGCAGACCCCGCAGGGCTTCCACTTTGCTGCCCTCCAGGCCGCCCACGCCGCGGCGGCGGACACGCTGACCGACGATGCCGGGCTGATGGAGGCCGCAGGCCACACCGTCGCCGTGGTGGACGGCGAGCGCGCCAACTACAAGATCACCACGGCCGACGACCTTGCCGACGCCGCCCGCGCCTTCGCCGTCACCACCGTCGGCCAGGGGTTCGACGTTCATCGCCTCGTCCCCGGCGGGCCGCTGATCCTGGGCGGCCTGACGCTGGATTCCCCCGTCCGCCTCGACGGGCACAGCGACGCCGACGTCGCGCTCCACGCACTTACCGACGCTCTGTTCGGCGCCATCGGCGACGGCGACATCGGCCACCACTTCCCCCCGTCCGACGAGAAGTGGCGGGGCGCAGCGTCCGACCAGTTTCTCGCCTATGCCTGCGAGCGGGTGCGGGCCGGCGGCGAAATCGTCCACCTCGACCTCACGGTGATCTGCGAGAGCCCGAAGATCGGCCCCGTGCGGGAGGCGATGCGGGCACGGATTGCCGAGATCTGCGCGCTGCCCGTCGAGGCGGTGTCGGTGAAGGCGACGACCACGGAGCGGCTCGGCTTCACCGGCCGCGGCGAGGGCATTGCCGCGCAGGCGCTCGCCACGGTGAGGCGCCGGTGATCGCCCCGTTCGACGACGATCTCGGGCGTGAGGCCGAGGCCGTGCTCGCCGCCGCCCGCACCGCCGGCCGGATGCTGGTGACGGCCGAATCCTGCACCGGCGGGCTGGTCGCCGCCGCCCTCACCGCGATAGCCGGCTCGTCCGACGCGGTGGAAGGCGGCTTCGTCACCTACTCCAACGAGGCCAAGATCCGGCTCGGGGTGCCCGCATTCGTCATCGCCGAGCATGGCGCGGTGAGTGAGGAGACCGCGCGGGCGCTGGCACAGGCTGCCTGCGCGGCGGCCTCACGGTCCGGGATCGCGGTTGCCGCGGTGTCGATCACAGGTGTTGCGGGTCCCGGCGGCGGATCGGCGGAAAAGCCCGTCGGCCTCGTGCATTTTGGCGCCAGCGACGGAACGGTAACGCTCCACCGCGCGATGAACTTCGGCGACATCGGCCGCGGTGCCGTGCGGCTCGCGAGCGTTCGCATCGCACTGGCGCTCCTTCTGGAACTCCTGGCCGGCGAGCAAACCTGAACGCTTGCCATTGCACCCAGACGGGGCTGGACTAGATTTCACACAATGCATTGCGGTGCAGGAGGAGACGGGCTTGGAAAACTGGACGATTTTTCTCATTTTCGTGGCCGTCAACGTCGCCGCCGCGTCGAGCGGCGCGGTCTTTATGCCCGGCGCCTGGTACCGCAACCTCGACAAGCCGTCGTGGACCCCGCCCGACTGGCTGTTCGGACCGGCCTGGACCATCCTCTTCCTGATGATCGCCTATTCCGGCTACCGCTTCACGATGGATGCGGCGCCTGAAAACCGGCTCGTTCCGCTCGTGTTCTACGGGGTCCAGCTCGTCGCCAACGCGGGGTGGTCGGCGCTCTTCTTCGGGGCCAAGCGGATCGATCTCGCGCTTGCTGACGCGCTTTTGATGTGGGTTTCGATCGCCGCGACAATCCTGGCGTTTTACCCGCATTCTCCCACGGCAGCCTACCTTTTGGTGCCGTATCTCGCCTGGGTCGGCTTTGCGAGCGCGCTGAACTATAGCATCATGCGTCGTAATGCACCTCTGAAGACCTGACTTGAGCATTAGTCGGACGAACTAAACTGAGAGGACTTAACGATGGACGGCAGTCTTCTGATTTTGATGGAACTATTGTTGATTTTCGGCGGATGTATCGCATTCGCGATCTGGGATATCCGCGCACTGCGTCAGAACCGGAAATAGTAGCGGAGACTTCTGGCGCTCACAGCGATCGCGGCATCCGGAAGGGCAGCATGAGCTGCACGACCGTGCTGCGGAACCGCCGCAGGGACAGCGTCTCCTGGATGGCGGTGCGCCGCGCGCCGAGGATGTCGACGTCCAGCTCGGTGCGGACGTAGAACGGCGTATCTTCCAGCGTCCGCCGGACCGTCGGCCCCTTCCCGTCCGACCAGCCCTGCCGGGCGACCCGCCAGAATGTGCGCGGCAGCCTGTGCCGCGCCGGTGCCGCCATCGGCGCTGCCGATCCATCGGACTCGCACAGCAGCGCAAGCTGCCGCCCGCCGCCCGCAAGCTCCTCGGTATCGTAGAACACCGCCGACCGGCCCTCGCCGAGGTCGACGCGCATCCAGTCCCAGTGCGCGAAGGTGTTCTCGAGCGGGCGCATTCCCCAGTTCATGTCGAGATAGCCGGTGCCTTCCCATGAAAGGTCCGGCGCGCTCATCTTCACCGAAACGCCGGCGGACGGCGCGATCGGCCGCCACAGATGGTCGCCCGCCCGGTCGATCGGATAGGCGGTCCGTGCGATGGCGGACGGCGAGAGGATGATCTCGCCCTTCACCTTGCGAGGGATCGGTGCGCCCCGCTCGTCGACCTCGATCCTGATCCGGCCGTCGGAGAGCTGTTCGATGGCGCTCGCGCGGACACTGAACCCCGTCGCCGACTGGGCGGCGTCGCGCCGGGTGCGCTCCGTCATCGCCCAGCGCGAGGGCTTGCCGTAGAGGGCGACGTTGACCGCAACGTGGTCGAGCGGGTCGCGCTTGCCCGACCAGGCGTAGTAGGGCGAGAAGACGCTGCCGATGAAGACGATTACCGTGATCGCATGGCAGCCGTCGGTGCTGACGCCGTCGAGATACCACCAGACATAGCCGCCGGGCGGGACGGGCTCTTCAAACCGAAGTCCGCCATCAACGCGGATGCCGCCATCTGGCCCGACAGCGCCGCCATCGGGACCCCCGGCCCCGGATGAACGCTCCCGCCCGCAAGGTAGAGGCCCCGCGTTCGGGTGCGCAGCGCCGGGCGCTGGAACGAAGCCGTCCAGCCGTGCGAAGCCCTGCCGTAGATCGCGCCCCCCGTCCCCGGCAGCATCGCGGCGAAGTCTTCCGGCGTCGAACAGTGCGCCGCCTCCAGGCTGACCGAAAGGCCGCAGCGACTGAGCGTCGCCGTCACCTGTTCCCTGCATCTGGCGATGTCCTCCCCGCCGTAGTGACGCGTGTCGCCGTCGGCTGGCGCGTTCAGGATGATGAGAATGCCCTGCGCCCCGCCGGCCTCTCCGGGCGGTTCGGGAGCGCAGACGTAGACCGTGGGCTCGTCCGGCATCGTGCGGGTGCCGAACAGCGCCTTGAATTCGGCCGGATAGTCCGGTCCGAACGCGACCGTGTGGTAGCCGAGCGGCGTCTCCGCCCGCGCCTCGGCCACGAAGGTGACGGCGGAGAGCGAGCGGTGGCGCGGCGCGATCTCGGGCGCCGCGCGCGACGCCGCGCGCCCCAGAAGCCCTGCCCCGACCGCCGCCGCATCCCCGGCATAGACAACGCTGTCGGCAGCGATCAGCGCATCGTCGACGACGACGCCCTCGACCGCGCGGTTGCGGATACTGATGCCGCCAACATGGGCGCCGAGGCGGACCGTCCCGCCCATCCGCTCGAAATCCCGGCCGATGGCGCCTGCCAGCGCCGCCGCGCCGCCGTCGATCGCCCACACGCCGCACTGCTCGACGTGGGCGACCAGCATCAAAGTCGCCGGGGCCTGGAACGGCGAGGCGCCGCAATAGGTGGCGTAACGGCCGAAGAGCTGGCGCAGGCGCGGGTCGGAAAAATGCTGCGAGATCGCCGACCACATCGTGTCGAACGGGCGGATCCTGGAGGCGCCGAGCGGGCCGACGGCGCGGGCGAGCGCGAGAAGGTCGGGCTTGGGCGAGCGGATGAACGGCCCTTCGACGGTGGCGTAGATCTGCGCGGCGTCCTTCACGAAGGCGCGGTAGCCGTCGGCCTCCCGAGCGCCTGCGAAGTCCGCGATCGCGGCGGCGCTCTCCTCCACGTCGGCATGAAGGTCGAGGCGTTCGCTGTCGCTCCAGCGGTGGTGCGCGATGGTTCGCAGCGGAGACAGCGCGACGTGGTCCTCCAGCGCTCCGCCGCCTGCGGCAAACAGCGCGTCGAACACATGGCGCATCGTGAGGACAGTGGGGCCGCCGGGCGCGACGGAGGAGCCGACGGCGATGTTGCGCGCCTTGCCGCCGAGGGTGGCCCGGCGTTCCACCAGCGTCACCGAAACGCCGGCAGACTGCAGGCGGTGCGCGGCTGCCAACCCGCCAAACCCTCCTCCGACAACGACCGCTGTGTGGCTCATTCCCGCATGGGCTCCAGCCGAATTGACTCAAGGTATGCTTTCGATAAGGTCATCGTGCACTACGAAGTGTCAACTGAGGTAGACGGTTTCGACAATGATGAACGTCTCCGCACGCGTCGAACGGGCCCTTCACCGCCACCTCACCGGGCGGAACCAGCCCGGAAAACTGACCGATGCCATGACACATGCGCTGTTTCCGGGCGGTGCGCGGGTGCGGCCATGTCTCGCAATCGCCGTCGCGAAGGCTTGCGGCGATGACAGGCCCGCAGTGGCTGACGGCCTCGCCGCCGCCATCGAGTTCCTGCACTGCGCTTCTCTGGTGCACGACGACCTACCCTGCTTCGACGATTCGCTGACCCGCCGCGGCCTCCCCTCGGTCCACGCAGCCCATGGCGAGGCGATGGCCGTGCTCGCCGGTGACGGGCTGATCGTCCTCGCCTTCCAGACACTTGCGGACATTTCGCGCGAGGCCGGCACGCGGCTTCCGGCGCTCCTCACCATCGTTTCGGAAAGCGCGGGGTCCCCTGCGGGTCTCGTCGCGGGCCAGGCGATGGAGAGCGAGGAAGCGTGCGAGCTCTCCCCCTACCATGCGGCCAAGACCGGCGCCCTGTTCGAGGCGGCGACGGCGGGCGGTGCCGTGGCGGCCGGCGGCGACGAGCGGCACTGGCGCATCATCGGCCGGCGCCTCGGCGCGGCCTACCAGATTGCCGACGACATCCACGACCGGCTCGGTGCCGACGGCGCGCTCGGCAAGCCGACCGGGCAGGATGCAAGGCTCGGCCGCCCCAGCAGCATCGACGCATACGGCGTCGACGGTGCCATCCGTGCGCTGAAGCATCTCATCGAGGAAACCGCGGCCGCCGTCCCCGACGGCACAGCGTCCGACGAGATTCGCCAGCTCATCCGGGCCCAGACCGCCCGCTTCGTTCCGGCCCAGCGCGCCACAGCCATCGCCTGAGCCGCCAATTTGGGCGCGCTCTACGACCGTGTGGCGCGCCTGCGGGACCGGCTCGTCATGGCGCCCGCGTTCCACCGGGCCGTTACCTCCATCCCCCTCGTGCGCCGTATTGCGGCATCGCAGACCGAGGCGACGTTCGACGTGGTCGCGGGCTTCGTCTACGCCCAGACCCTCGCCGCCCTCGTCTCGCTGGACGTGTTCGAGAAGCTGCGGAACGGGCCAAGGACCACCGACAGCCTTGCAGCAGAGTTCGACCTCGCGCCCCGCGCGGTGGAAGTGATGATGCGCGCCGCCCATGCGCGGGGGCTGGTCGACCGGCGCACCGGCGGCTGGGGGCTCGGCATGAAGGGCGCCGCGATTCTCGCCCAGGGCGGCATCGCCGAGATGGTCGCCCACCACCACCACTTCTACGCCGATCTTGCCGACCCCGTCGCGCTGATGCGCGGCGGCAAGGCGACCGAGCTCGCCGCCTACTGGACCTACACCGGCCACGACGGCGAGACCGGCCCCGCCGCTGACCCGCCTGAGGGGGCGGCAGCGCCGGATGCAGCGCCCTACTCGAAGCTGATGGCGGCCTCCCAGGCCTTCGTCGCGAGTGCGGTGCTGCACAACGGCGTCTTCGCGAAGGCCCGGCACCTCGTCGACCTCGGCGGCGGCGCAGGCGCTTTCGGCGTCGCCGCACTCAAGTGTCACAAAGATCTGACAGTTACGGTCGCTGACCGGCCCGAAGTGGTTCCGCTCGCCGAATCAGCGATTGCCGCCGCAGGCCTCAGCAGCCGAGCTACCGTGCAAGCGGTTGATTTCTTTCGGGATACATTGAAATTTCCAGCAGATCTGGTGTCGCTCGTCCGCGTCCTCCATGACCATGACGACGCCAATGTCGCCATTTTGCTGGGGTCTCTCGCCAGGGCGACGCCGGATGCCGCGCTGGTGGTGATCGAGCCCATGGCGGATCTCTCCCGCCCGACCGGCATGGACGCATATTTCCCTTGGTATTTCATGGCGATGGGCCAGGGCCGCCTGCGCACATACGATGAACTCTGCGCCCTTCTGCGCGCCGCCGGATACGCGGATATCCGGCCCCTCAAGTCCAAAAATCCCGTGCTTGTTCGTGCCCTCGTCGCAAGGTGTAAACCTGATTGACATACCCTAGTGTCAATGTAGAGTGACAGATAACGAAGACAGAGCCGCGCACAACGAGGCCACGCCAGACGAAGGCAGACCCAGGCGCGAACTAGGGATTTTATGGAAACGCTGGCGGTCGTCCTCCGAGAGCCACGCACCATCGACCTCGCGAAGGTCGAGCTGGCTGCTGGCGCTGCGGACCGCAACGTTCTCGTCGAAGTCGCCTTCTCAGGCATCAGCGCAGGCACCGAACGGCTCCTCTGGGAAGGCGCGATGCCGTCATTCCCAGGCATGGGCTACCCGCTGGTTCCGGGCTACGAGACCATCGGCCGGGTCGTGACAAGCACCGACGCCGCACTGAAGCCCGGCGACGCCGTCTTCGTCCCCGGCGCTCATTGCTACCGCGACGTGAAGCCGATCTTCGGCGGTGCAGCCGCCAACCTCTTCTGCGATCCTGCCCGCCTCCACCGCATCGATGGCACGGACGCCGAGATGACGCTCCTGGCGCTGGCGGCCACCGCACACCACGCGCTCGCCATCGCCGGCGCGCCGGACCTCATCATCGGCCACGGCGTCCTCGGCCAGCTGATGGCGCGCATCACCGTCGCGCTCGGCAACCCCGCCCCGACCGTCCACGAACTCCACGCCGGCCGCATGGCCGCCGACGGTTACGCCGTCGTGACGCCCGATGCCGACGAGAAGCGCGACTACCGCGCCATCATCGACGCCAGCGGCGCCAAGGACGTGATCGACGGCGCCGTCGCCCGGCTCGCCCGCGGCGGCGCGGTGACGCTCGCCGGCTTCTACGGCGCGCGCCTCGATTTCGCATTCCCCGCAGCCTTCATGCGGGAGGCCGCGATCCGCATCGCGGCCGAATGGAAGCCGGAGGACCTCACCGCGGTCCGCAGGCTCCTCGTCCGCCGGCACCCTCTCGCTGGCCGGCCTCATCTCCCACACGGCGCCCGTCACGGCGCGCCTCGTCTGCGTACAGCACCGCATTCACCGATCCCGACTGTCTCAAGATGGTCCTCAACTGGGGAAGCGTTCATTGACCGATCTTCACGCCCGCACATCCGACCACCATGACGCCGAGTCCTACGACCAGCGGCTCTCGGCGGAAGCGGCCGTCGAGCCCGATCCCGTCGTCACGACCGCGGTTAAGAAAGAGACGCAGATCATCGCGATCTACGGCAAGGGCGGCATCGGCAAGTCGTTCACGCTGTCCAATCTCAGCTTACATGATGGCCCAGCAGGGCAAGAAGGTGCTCCTGATCGGCTGCGATCCGAAGTCCGACACCACCTCGCTCCTGTTCGGCGGCAAGAGCTGCCCGACCATCATCGAGACCTCCACCAAGAAGAAGCTCGCCGGCGAGGAAGTCGAGATCGGCGACGTCTGCTTCGTGCGTGACGGCGTCTACGCGATGGAGCTCGGCGGCCCCGAGGTCGGCCGGGGCTGCGGCGGTCGCGGCATCATCCACGGCTTCGAGCTCCTCGAGAAGCTCGGCTTCCACGAGTGGGACTTCGACTACGTCCTCCTCGACTTCCTGGGCGACGTGGTGTGCGGCGGCTTCGGCCTGCCGATCGCCCGCGACATGTGCCAGAAGGTCATCGTGGTCGGCTCCAACGACCTGCAGTCGCTCTATGTGGCCAACAACGTCTGCTCGGCGGTCGAATACTTCCGCAAGCTCGGCGGCAACGTCGGTGTGGCGGGCATGGTCATCAACAAGGATGACCAGACCGGCGAGGCGCAGGCCTTCGCCAAGGCCGTCGGCATCCCGGTCCTGGCCGCGATCCCCGCCCACGACGACATCCGCAAGAAGAGCGCGAACTACCAGATCATCGGCACGCCCGGCACCGAGTGGGCCTCGCTGTTCGAGGAACTGGCCGAGAACGTGGCGAACGCCCCGCCGATGCACCCGACCCCGCTCGACAACGACGGCCTCCTGGGCCTCTTCGACGGTGACGTCACCGGCCGCCACGTGGTCCTCACCCCCGCGACCCCTGCCGCCATGCGCGGAAAATCCTTCACGCCCAAGGCTTCCCTCGAAGTCGTCTACGACGAGGCCTGAGCCATGGATCGCCCCTTCGACGCCATCCCCGATGACCACAGCCCGGCCGAAGAGGCTGGCGCCTGCCACAGCGGCAAGGATCGGATGACGGCTGCCGCAGAGGCTGCCGGCAACGCCGAACTTCTCGCCAAATTCCGCGCCGACTACCCCGTCGGCCCGCACGACCAGCCCCAGTCCATGTGCCCGGCGTTCGGCTCGCTTCGCGTCGGCCTCCGGATGCGCCGCACCGCCACGGTCCTCTCGGGCTCCGGCTGCTGCGTCTACGGTCTCACCTTCACCTCGCACTTTTACGGCGCGCGGCGGACGGTCGGCTACGTCCCGTTCAATTCCGAGACGCTGGTGACGGGCAAGCTGTTCGAGGACATCCGCGACGCGGTCCACGATCTCGCCGACCCCGCCCTCTACGACGCCATCATCGTCACCAACCTTTGCGTCCCCACCGCGTCCGGCGTGCCGCTGCGGCTGCTGCCCCACGTCATCAACGGCGTGCGGATCATCGGCATCGACGTGCCGGGCTTCGGCGTGCCGACCCACGCCGAAGCCAAGGACGTGCTGGCCGGCGCGATGCTGGAATTTGCCCGCAACGAGGCCGTCGCAGGCCCCGTCGCGGCGCCGACCAAGCGCACCACCCGCCCCTCCGTCACGCTGGTGGGCGAGATGTTCCCGGCCGACCCGATGATCATCGGCGGCCTCCTGGACCCGATGGGCCTCGACGTCGGCCCCGTGGTCCCGACCCGCGAGTGGCGCGAACTCTACGCCGCGCTCGACGGCGCCGTGGTTGCCGGCATCCACCCCTTCTACACCGCCTCCTTCCGCGCCTTCTCGGCAGCAGGCCGCCCCATCGTCGGCTCCGGCCCCGTCGGCCGCGAGGGCACGCGCGACTGGCTCGCCAACATCGGCAACGCAGCCGGGGTATCGGCCGTCCAAGATCGCCGCCGCGCAGAACGCGGCCGACGGACCGATCGCCGGCCGCGCTCGCCGCCAAGCGGATCAACGGCCGCATCACGGTGTCGGGCTACGAGGGCTCCGAACTCCTGGTCGCCCGCCTCCTGATCGAATCCGGCGCAGATGTCCGCTACGTCGGCACCGCCTGCCCCAAGACGCCTTATGCGGAAGCCGACCGGCAGTGGCTGGAAGCGCGCGGCGTGCCCGTCACCTTCCGCGCCTCGCTGGAGCAGGACCTTGCCGCCGTCGAAGCGTTCGAGCCCGATCTCGCCATCGGCACCACGCCTGTGGTGCAGAAGGTGAAGGAGAGCGGAAAGCCGGCGCTCTACTTCACCAACCTCATCTCCGCCCGGCCGCTGATGGGCCCGGCCGGCGCCGGCTCGCTGGCCGACGTCGTCAACACCGCCATCGGCCGCCAGGGCCGGATGGACGACATGAAGTCCTTCTTCGCTGGGCGTCGGCACCGGCCACACCGCAGGCGTGTGGCAGAAGCAGCCGCCCGCCCCCAAGGCGAAGCGCAAGGGCAAGACGCTGATCGGCGGCGCCGAGCAGAAGAGCGACTTCGTGAAGGGCTCGATCGTGGAGGACGCTTCATGCTGATCCTCGACCTCGACCGGGCCGGCGGCTACTGGGGCGCCGTCTATGCCTTCTCCGCCATCAAGGGCCTCCAGGTCATCATCGACGGCCCCGTCGGCTGCGAGAACCTCCCCGTCACGTCGGTGCTCCACTACACCGACGCGCTGCCGCCGCACGAACTCCCCATCGTCGTCACCGGCCTTGGCGAGGAAGAGCTCGGCCGCAAGGGCACCGAAGGCGCCATGAAGCGCGCCTGGGAAACCCTCGACCCCGAGATGCCGAGCGTCGTCGTCACCGGCTCGATCTCCGAGATGATCGGCGGCGGCGTGACGCCCGAGGGCACCTCGATCCAGCGCTTCCTGCCGCGCACCATCGACGAGGACCAGTGGCAGGCGTCCGACCGCGCCCTCCTGTGGCTCTGGAACCAGTACGGCGCCAAGAAGGGCAAGACGCCCAGGCCCCGCCCCCGCAAGGAAGGCGACAAGCCGCGCGTCAACATCATCGGCCCGGCCTACGGCATGTTCAACGGCCCGTCCGACATCGCCGAGATCCGCCGCCTCATCGAGGGCATCGGCGCGGAGGTGAACCTCACCTTCCCGCTCGGCAGCCACATCGACGACACGCCCCGCCTGGTCGACGGCGAAGTCAACGTGTGCATGTACCGCGAGTATGGCCGTGCGCTGTGCGAGGCGCTCGACAACCCCTATCTCCAGGCCCCCATCGGCCTGCACTCCACCACGGCGTTCCTGCGCACCCTCGGCCAGATGACCGGGCTCGACCCCGAGCCCTTCATCGAGCAGGAGAAGCACACCACGCTGAAGCCGCTGTGGGACCTGTGGCGCTCGGTGACGCAGGACTTCTTCGGCACCGCAGGGTTCGCCATCGTCGCCGGCGAGACCTATGCCCGCGGCGTGCGCCACTTCCTCGAAGACGAGATGGGCTTTCCCGTGCACCCACGTACACGATCCGCAAGGCGGGCGTGAAGATCGACAACGTGGCCGTGCAGGAAGGCCTCAAGGCGAGCCCTCCGCTGATCGTGTTCGGCTCGTACAACGAGAAGATGTATCTGGCGGAAGCCGGGGGCCGCGCCG
This sequence comes from uncultured Alphaproteobacteria bacterium, assembly GCA_963704595.1. GTDB lineage: Bacteria > Pseudomonadota > Alphaproteobacteria > Rhizobiales > Amorphaceae > Acuticoccus. The sequence goes on along the minus strand of OY969922.1, from coordinate 2,602,367 downwards.
CCTTCATCCCGGCGAGCTTCCCTCTTCCCATCGTGCGGCGCCACACCGGCACGCCCTTCATGGGCTACTCGGGCGCCACCTATCTCGTGCAGGAAGTCTGCAACAGCCTGTTCGACGCGCTGTTCAACATCCTGCCGCTCGCCAGCCAGATGGACGCCATCAAGGCGACGCCGGCTGACGCACCGCGCCTCCAGTGGGCCGAAGACGCCCGCCGGATGCTGGACGACCTCACCGCAAGATCTCCGATCCTCACGCGCATCTCCGCCGCCAAACGGCTGCGTGAGGACGCCGAACGCCGCGCCGAAGCGCGTGGCACCACAACCGTCTCCGCCTGCGATGTCGCGGGCCAGGACGCTGAAAGGGCAATGGCATGACCATCCAGACAATGTTTGACGCCGCCCCCGCCACGCCGACGCTGGCTGACCGCTTCCACGGCACCGCGCTCGACCCCGAGAAGGGCCGCGCCCGCGAGTACCGGGCGATCTACGCCATCACCCTTTCCGTCCTCATCGTCGCCCTCGGCGTTGCGAGGCTGGTCAATTTTGCACGGGCCAACGGCCCGCGCCGCTCCATCGTGCAGGAAGCACGGCTCTGCGCCTCATCGGCGCTGGCCTACGCCTACCGGCACTAGAAAGCTTCCGGCGAAAGCCGGGAGGTGTGGTCGTGGAACCCCGCGACATGACGGCTGCCCCCGGGCGGCGTGACCCTCTGTGGTCTTACTGGAGGAAAACAAATGGCACTTGAGCCAGAACGGACCGTGTCGCTGTCCGGCCTTACCGAAACGGAGGCCAAGGAGTTCCACGGTGTCTTCATGGCGAGCTTCGTGGGTTTCACCCTCGTCGCGATCGTCGCTCACATCTTGGTTTGGTTGTGGCGGCCCTGGCTGCCGGGTGAGGACGGATACTCCTCGCTCATGGACGGCGCGCACTCTGTCGCCTCCCTCGCCAGCCATCTCATCGGCTAAACGAAGGAAAACCCAGACATGTGGCGCACTTGGCTGCTCTTTGATCCCCGCCGGACGCTGATCGCTCTCTTCGCGTTCCTCTTCATCCTGGCGATCGTGATCCACTTCATCCTGCTTTCGACCGACCGCTTCAACTGGCTCGAAGGCCCCAACCACGGCACCCCTGCCGCGGCGATCACCACTCTGCCCGCCGCACAAGGCACCGGCAGCTGAACCGACGGGGCGGTCGACCCGCGCGACCGCCCCGCCACTTCCAGCCGCATCATGAGGCTGGCCGCAGGACTAAAGAGAAACGCGAGGTCGCCCATGGCAATGCTCTCATTCGAAAAGAAATACCGCGTCCGCGGCGGCACGTTGATCGGCGGAGATCTGTTCGACTTCTGGTTCGGACCGTTCTACGTCGGCTTCTTCGGGGTCCTGACGGTCTTCTTCAGCATCCTCGGGACGACGTTCATCGTCTGGGGTGCGGCAATGCAGGGGAACTGGAACCCCTGGACCATTTCCATCGCCCCGCCTGACCTCTCATACGGTCTCGCCTTCGCGCCCATCGACAAGGGCGGGCTGTGGCAGCTCATCACCATCTGCGCCATCGGCGCATTCGTGACCTGGGCGCTCCGGCAGGTGGAAATCGCCCGAAAGCTCGGCATCGGCTACCACGTGCCGTTCGCCTTCTCCTTCGCGATCCTCGCCTACATCACGCTGGTGGTCGTCCGCCCGCTCCTGATGGGCGCATGGGGTCACGGCTTCCCGTACGGGATCTGGTCGCACCTCGATTGGGTGTCCAACGTCGGCTACCAGTACCTGCACTTCCACTACAATCCGGCGCACATGATCGCGGTGTCGTTCTTCTTCACCACGACTTTCGCGCTGTCGATGCACGGCGGCCTCATCCTGGCCGCGACCAACCCCGGCAAGGGAAAACCCGTAACGGGGCCCGACGCCGAGAACACCTTCTTCCGCGACATCATCGGCTACTCCATCGGCCCGCTCGGCATCCACCGCCTCGGCCTCTTCCTGGCACTGTCCGCCGGGTTCTGGAGTGCCGTGTGCATCGTGATCTCCGGCCCGTTCTGGACGCGGTCGTGGACCGAGTGGTGGGGCTGGTGGCTCAACCTGCCGATCTGGTCCTGAGGGGGGAACCATGGCGCCTTATCAGAATATCTTCACGCAGGTTCAGCTCCGCAATCCGCACGGCGAACTTGGGGTCTCCGCACCCGGTGACGCGCGCAAGCGCTACGGCAAGCCGACCTTCTCCTACTGGCTCGGCAAGCTTGGCGACTCCCAGATCGGCCCGATCTACATGGGCGCGCTCGGCTGGGCCTCGCTGATCTGCGGCATCATCGCGATCGAGATCATCGGCCTCAACATGTGGGCCTCGGTCGACTGGGACCCGGTGCAGTTCCTGCGCCAGCTCCCCTGGCTCGCCCTCGAGCCGCCCTCACCGGCCTACGGCCTCTCCATTCCGCCGATGAACGAAGGCGGCTGGTGGCTCCTCGCCGGCCTGTTCCTGACGAGCTCGATCCTCCTGTGGTGGCTGCGCGTCTACCGTCGGTCGGTCGCGCTGGGGCTCGGCACGCACGTCGCCTGGGGCTTTGCCTCCGCCATCTGGCTCTTCCTGGTGCTCGGCTTCATCCGCCCGCTCCTGATGGGCTCCTGGGGCGAGGCCGTTCCCTTCGGCATCTTCCCGCACCTTGACTGGACCGCCGCGTTCTCGCTGCGCTACGGCAACCTCTTCTACAACCCGTTCCACGGCCTCTCGATCGTCTTCCTCTACGGCTCGACGCTCCTGTTCGCGATGCACGCCGCCACCATCCTGGCCTGCTCGCGCCTCGGCGCCGACCGCGAAGTGGAGCAGATCGTCGACCGCGGCACCGCGTCGGAACGCGCCGGCCTCTTCTGGCGCTGGACGATGGGCTTCTGCGCCACGATGGAATCCATCCACCGCTGGGCCTGGTGGTTCGCTGCGCTCACCGGCATCACCGGCGGCATCGGCATCCTCATCACCGGTACCCTCGTCGACAACTGGTACGAGTGGGCCGTCCTGCACGACTATGCGCCGATGTACCCGAACGTTCTCCCCGCAGCACCCGATCCCTCGCTGATCGGCGTCACCGGCACCATGGGAGCGGGCCAATGACCTTCAAGTTCGGCTTTACCGAGGCGGCCATCGGCGTCGTCGTCACGCTCCTGCTCCTGGCGATGCTGTTCCTGCCCGAGTACGACCGTCCGCCGATCGAGACGGTGCAGACAGGCTACCGCGGCACCGGCATGGCGCAGGTCTACAACCCGCGCACCGTGGAGGCGAGCCTCCCCGCCAACGAGGTTCCGGTGATCGCAGGGCTTCCGCCGCTCATCGAAGCCGGTCCCAAGGCCGGTGACGTCTACCAGAACGTCCAGGTCCTCACCGACCTCTCCGCGGGCCAGTTCCTGCGCCTGATGACGGCGATCACGGCATGGGTCTCGCCCGAGCAGGGCTGCGCCTACTGCCACGCCGGCAACAACTTCGCCGACGACCAGCTCTACACCAAGCGTGTGTCGCGCTGGATGATCCACATGACGCGGGACCTCAACACCGAGTGGACCGACCACGTCCTCCAGTCCTGGCAGGGCGAGGACGCACCCGTCGCGGGCGTCAACTGCTACACCTGCCACCGTGGCAACAACGTGCCGCAGAACGTGTGGTTCAACACGCCGAGCGTCGCGGACGAGATGAAGGGCATGGTCGGCAACCGCGCCGGACAGAACCGCCCGGGCGTCGCACTCACCTCGCTGCCGAGCAATCCGTTCTCGCCCTACCTCGTGGCCGACACGGAAGACAGCGGAAGCCTCCTGCAGAAGATCCGCGTGATCGGGGACACCGCGCTGCCGACCGGCAACCGCGCCTCGATCAAGCAGACCGAGCAGACCTACGCGCTGATGATCCACATGTCGCAGTCGCTGGGCGTCAACTGCACCTACTGCCACAACACCCGCGCGATGGGTAAGTGGGAGGAATCGACGCCTCAGCGGACGACCGCCTGGTACGGCCTCCAGATGGTGCAGGCCCTGAACGCGAACTACATCATCCCCTCGCAGGTGGCGCTGCCCGAGCATCGCCTCGGCCCGCTCGGCGACGTGTCGAAGATCAACTGCACCACCTGCCACCAGGGCGCCTTCAAGCCCCTCTACGGTGCCAACATGATCGGCGACTTCCCGAGCCTTGCGATGGCGAACACGGTGTCGCGTGAGGCGCTGCTTCCGGGCCTTGCCGATCCCGCGGTGTCGATGGAGACCGGCGCGACGCTGAAGTCCGAACGGACGGCGGCGGCAACTCCGGCCACCACGGCCCCGGCGGCCGCGACGACGACCGCTCCGGCGGCGACCACGACGCAGCCGAACGTCACCATCACGACGCCGGCCGCTGACGGGACCGATGCTGCGACGACGACGGTTCCGGCAACTCCGGTGGAGACCACGACGCCGGCGACGACCACGGCAACGCCGGTGCCCGCCGATGCGACCGGCGAAACGGCCCCCGCAACGACCGCGGCGCCCGACGCTGCGGCCGCACCCGAAACCGCCGCACAGCCCGCCACCCCGGCGGAGCCTGCGCCGGCAGGAACACCGGCCCCGGTGACGCAATAACAAAGGACGGGCGGTCCCCCAGCGCCGCCCGTTCACCTCCCGGCACGCGAGCGTGCTGAAACTGGCCCCGACCGGCTCGTCCGGCGGGGCCACTGTTCGTTGGGAAGCCTGACGACGCGCCGTCAGGCGCTGGCGGCAGCGGGCGGTGCGTCGAGCGTCGCGACGGTCTTCAGCGCACCGTCGAGCTGCGTCCCCGCCTCGTCGGCGAGCGCGGCTTCCTTGAGGCGGCGCAGCCAGTCCGCGGCGTCGGCACGGCCCTCGAGGAGCGGCAGCGCGGAGAGCACGCGGTCGAACTTGGAAAGGCCGCGGGCGTGGGTGTCGCTGTAGCCCTTCACCAGGCGGCGGCAGCGCAGCACCTCGGCCGCGAGCGCCGGCTGGCCCGGCGCAAGGCGGTGCACGGTTTCGAGCCACGCACCGATGTGCGCCTCCTCGCCCCGGTGGCGCAGGAGCGAGCGGCGGACCGGCCGCAGCGAGGCGAGCACGTAGAGAGGAAGGAAGCCGCGCAGCCGGTCGGTCCGCACCCGCCGCCCCTTGTTGACGAGTCGGTCGAGGATCTCCGACAGGCGCTCGCTGCGCTGAACGTAGGCGCCGAGCCGCGCCGGCAGGAGGCCGCAGATCTCCTCGCCGCGCGGATGCATGTACTCGGTGACGGAGAGGAGCTGCCCCTCCTGCACGCCGACCTCGTTCTCCACCCGCGTCATCCGCGTCGAGCGGACCTTGAGGTCGGCGACGCGGATCACGTCATCGTAGGTCATCGCATTGGCGACGTACTTCGCGGTGGCTTCGGCGAGTGCGGCGTCACCTGGCGCCAGCGCCGCGATCTGCTCGACCCGGTCGAGGTAGAGCGCGCCGTAGCGCATGTCCTGGTAGTCGACGACCTTCTGGAGGCCTCGGCGGGCCATCGCGGCCGCGCCGTCCGGCAGCGCTCCGGCGCGTTCCAGGAGGCTGCGGAAGCCGACCTGCTCGCGCTGCGGCCCGCGCATCGGGGTGCGGTGCGGTGTGGTCCTCCGGCGCGTGGCCGGGCGGCAGGAGCGCGTCGCTGCCGCTATGCGCCGCGGTGCTGTCGGTATCCGCCGTCTCCGGGCCGCCGCGCACCGCGTCGATAGCCGGCGGCGAACGCCTTGAGGCTGGCGTTCACGCCCTTGCCGGAGCGGCGGATGGTGTCCTCGAACGCCGAGCGCGGGAACGGCAGCACCTCGGCGCCGGCGAGCGCGCCGAAGAGGCTCGCGGAGATCACCGAGCCGTTCGCGATGGCAAGGCTGTCGAGATCGGCCGACAGGAAGCGCAGCGAGGCCTCGCGCGCCGCCTGCATGATCGGCTCGCTGGAGAGGATGCCCGAGCCCGGCGCCGACTTTTCGGACACCGCCAGCGCGCGGTGGCTGGAGGCGATCAGCGTGGTGCGGCCCGGCGTCACGAACCCGCGCTGGATCGCGCGGCCGGCCTCCATCAGCTCGGCGGCGAGCACGATGTCGACGTCGCCGACCGCCGGCATCAGCGACAGGATCGGGATCCGGTCGGTCCGCGGCACCATCTCGACATAGTAGATCGTGGCGCCGGTGCGCTGGGCGACGCCGGGCACGGAGGTCGACTGGACGTCGTATCCGTTCGATTCGGCGAGATCGACGAGCCAGGACGAGACGACGCCGCCGCCCTGCCCGCCGACCGCGAGGATCGCCAGCTTGATGACGTCGGCCGTGTTGTCGCCGCGGCGGGCGGGCGAGACGTGAACGTTCATGCGCGCGCTCCGAAGCTGAGGCGGCGGCTCTCGCGGCGGCGCTGGAGCCAGCCGATGATCCCCTTGCGCCAGCCGGCGACCGAGACCTCGAACGGCGTCGGGTTATGCGTCACGTCGGCCTGATAGAAGGACGGGCACAGGACGGCGGCCTCCGCCACCTCGCCGCAGTTGCCGCAGCCGACGCAGGAGGTGTCGATCGCGGCGACCGGATCGTCCCGCAGCGGATCGTCGAGCGTCTTTACCGAGAGCGAGGGGCAGCCGGACAGGCGGATGCAGGCGTGGTCGCCGGTGCACACGTCCTCGTCGACGCCGAAGCGCGGCTTCACCACCCGCTTGCCGGACTTGATCGCCTTCGCCATCACCGGCTTCTCGCGCCGCTGCCGGTTGAGCATGCATTCCGACGACGCCACGATCACCTTCGGCCCCTCCGCCTCCGTTGTCAGCGCCTCGGCGAGCGTGTCGCGCATCTTGCCGACGTCGTAGGTGCGGTCGATCTGGCGCACCCATGTCGCGCCCATCCCCTTCACCGCCTCGGTGATCGGGTGCTTGGTGGAGCGGCTCTTGTTGTCGGCGCGGGACGAGAGGATGTCCTGCCCGCCGGTGGCGGCGGAATAGTGGTTGTCGACGATCAGGATCACGCCGTCCTGCTGGTTGAAGACGGCGTTGCCGACGCCCGACGTGAGGCCGTTGTGCCAGAATCCGCCGTCGCCCATGATCGCGATCGGCCGCTTGTCCGCCTTGACGTTGAAGGCCGAGGCAGACGCCGGGCCAAGGCCGTAGCCCATCGTTGTGGCGCCAAGGTTGAATGGGGGCAGGATCGAGAAGAGGTGGCAGCCGATATCGGCCGCGATGTGGTGCTCGCCGTGCTCCTTCTCGACGAGCTTCATCGCCGCGAAGATCGGCCGCTCCGGGCAGCCGGTGCAGAAGCCCGCCGGCCGCATCGGCACCGCGCCGGTGAGATCGGGCAGCGCGATCTTCTCCTCGGGGTCGTTGGGCGCGCGCTCAGAATCCGGCAGCAGCGCGGGGGAATAGGTTTTCAGGAACGCGGTGATCCCGTCGATCATCACCTGGCCGGTGTATTCGCCGGCCATCGGGAGGATGCCCTTACCCTCGAGCTTGGCGGTGCCGCCGGCTTTGTAGAGCATGTCGCCGATGGCCTGCTCGATGTGCTCCGGCTGGCCCTCCTCGACCACGAGGACGGCGTCCTTGCCGGCGCAGAAGTCGACGATCTCGTCGCGGATCAGCGGGTAGGTCACGTTGAGGCAGTAGATCGGGACGGTCGTCTCGCCGTAGAGGTCGGCGAGGCCGAGGCGCTGCAGCGCACGGACGACGCCGTTGTACATGCCGCCCTGGCAGATGATCCCGATCCGGCCGTCCTGCGGCCCGAAGTGCTCGTTGAGCTTGCGCGTCTTGATGAACTCGATCGCGGCCGGCCAGCGGACCTTCACCTTCTCCTGCTCATGGCCGAACGAGGCCGGCGGCAGGACGATGCGGTTGGTGTCGCGCCGCGGGTTGTTGAGCGCGTCCGCCATCGTCATCGGCGGACGCTTGTTGTCCTTGGCGGTGAAGCGGCCGTGGACGTGGCAGGAGCGGATGCGCACCTCCAGCATCACCGGCGTGTTTGTGGCCTCCGACAGCTCGAAACCGTCCTCCACCGCCTTCACGATGGAGGGAAGGTTCGGGCGCGGGTCGAGGAGCCAGATCTGGCTCTTCATGGCGAACGCGTGGGAGCGCTCCTGCATGATGGAGGAGCCCTCGCCATAGTCCTCGCCCACGATGATGAGCGCGCCGCCTGTGACGCCGCCCGAGGAAAGGTTGGCGAGCGCATCGGACGCGACGTTGGTGCCGACGGTGGACTTCCACGCCACCGCGCCGCGGATCGGGTAGTGGACGGAGGCGGCGAGCGTCGCGCCCGCCGCCGCCTCGGAGGCCGACGCTTCGAGATGGACGCCGAGGTCGGCCATGATCTCCTCGGCATCGGCGAGCACGTCCATCAGGTGGCTGATCGGCGCGCCCTGGTAGCCGGCGACGTAGCCGACGCCGTTTTCCAGGAGCGCCTTGGTGATCGCGAGGATGCCCTCGCCGTGGAATTCCTCGCCAGCTCCGATCTTGAGCTGCTGGACTTCCTTCGCAAACGACCGTTCCGCCATCGCCGCTCCTCCCGCACTTTCACTCTATTCAAATGCATAGATCAGGCCACTTTGGAAGGCCTCCGGGCACGGCGCGACGCCCCGCCGAAGCGCTGCCCGTGTGCTCCCTTAGAGACAGGGCTAGCACTGTTTCCGCGTGCCGCCCTCGCTCCGCGCTCGCAGCCTCCGGTGCAGACTGCGCCGAAACCGGCCGGAGCTCCGGTTTCCTGACGAAGCGCGCGCCCGTGTTGCGCGGGCGCGTCAGCGTTGCGGCGGCGTGCGACGTCTGCGCCGTTCATTCGCGTGGAGGATGGATTTTGCGCGCCGCCGGGCTCACACAGGACGGATCGTGCGAGGAAGGGTCATCATGCGCGCTCTACTGATTTCGGTTCTGCTTCTCGCCTCACTCGTCGCCGGCTGCCAGACGGTGAACGAGACATCCGGGCCCATCGCCGTCACCAGCGTGAGGGTGACGACGGGGCCGGCCTACGACGGACCGGCCGAGCTGGTGCGGATGGTGGACGCCGCCACGGAAGAGCAGCTCGTCGGCACCGGAAAGTCCGGTGCGCCTGCGAGCGTGGACGTCGTCATCCGCCAGGTCTGGTACACCAACGCGGCGGACGCGATCATCATCGGCTCGGTGAACCGCGTCCGCGCCGACGTCACCGTCCGCGACGCGTCGGGCGCGGTGATCGCGAGCTTCGAGACGAAGGCCGACGTCTTCTACCAGCCGCAGAACCTTCTCGGCCCGTTCCTTCTGCATGGCCGGCAGGACATGGCGATGGTCGACCCCAAGCTCGCCTGGTGGCTCGCCCAGTACATCCGCGCGCGCATCTACGGCTGAGCGGACAGGCCGCACCGCTCGGCGGCGGCGCGGCGTTGCCTCCTAGGGGAACAGCGCGAGCTGGCGGATGCCGGCGCCCTCGTCGAGCCCCATGACGACGTTCATGTTCTGGATCGCCTGGCCCGAGGCGCCCTTCACCAGGTTGTCCGTCGTGCTCATGACGATGGCGCGGCCGGTCCGCCGGTCGGGGCAGACGCCGATCCGGGTGTGGTTCGACCCGCGAACGTGGCGCGACTGGGGCGGCTCGCCATAGGGCAGCACGGTGACGAACTCTTCGCCCGCATAGCGGTCGGCGAGGATCCTGTGCATCTCCTCAGCGTCGCCGACGAGGTAGATCGAGGAGTAGATGCCCCGGTTCATCGGCGCGAGATGCGGCGTGAAGCTTGCCAGCACCTCGCGGCCCGCGACGGCCGAGAGCTCCTGGTCGAGCTCGGCAGTGTGCCGGTGCCCGCCGACCGAATAGGCGTGGAGCCCCTCGGAGACTTCCGAGAACAGCATCCCGACCTTCGCGGAACGGCCTGCGCCGGACATGCCGGTCTTGGTGTCGATCACCACATGGTCGAGGTCGATGGCGCCGGCTTCGGCGAGCGGGATCAGGGGCAGCAGCGCCGTGGTCGTGTGGCAGCCGGGGTTGGCGACCAGCCGCGCGCCGCGGATCTTGTCGCGGTGGATCTCGGTGAGGCCGTAGACCGCCTCGGCCTGCAGCTCGGGCGCAAGGTGGGTGTGGCCGTACCAGTGCGCGTAGGCGGCGGTGTCCGACAGGCGGAAGTCGGCCGAAAGGTCGATCACCTTGATCGACGGCTTGGCGGCGATGGCGCCGGCGATCGCTTCCTGCGTGGTGCCGTGGGGCAGCGCGCAGAACAGGACGTCGATGCCGGACAGGTCCGTGTCGGCGATCTTCTGCAGCGTCGGGAGCTCAAGCGCGGAGAACTGCGGGAACACCTCGGCCATCGGCCGGCCGGCGTTGCTCTCGGCCGTCATCACGGCGATTTCGGCCTCGGGGTGGCGGGTGAGCAGGCGGACGAGTTCGGCCCCGGTGTAGCCCGATGCCCCGTAGATCGCGATTTTCATGGCTTGCTCTCCTCGCCCGGCCCGAAGGCCGTAATGCGGCGCTGGTGCGCCCGTTCCCTGCAGCGCCGCCTGTTGCGGTGCGCTGCCCAAATACGACAAAGGGCGCGCGGTATGAACCGCGCGCCCCGGAATTTTGTATCGCCTTCCGGGTGGCTCTGAGAGCCGCCCGGCCAGCTCCGCGCTTAGCGCTTGGAGAACTGGAAGGAGCGGCGGGCCTTTGCGCGGCCGTACTTCTTGCGCTCGACGACGCGGCTGTCGCGGGTCAGGAAGCCGACGCGCTTCAGCGTGCCGCGCAGCTCGGGCTCGTAGTGGGTGAGCGCCTTGGAGATGCCGTGACGCACCGCACCGGCCTGGCCGGAGAGACCGCCGCCGGAGACGGTGGCGATGATGTCGTACTGCGAGTCGCGCGAGACGACGATCAGCGGCTGGCGGATCACCATCTGCAGCACGGGACGGGCAAAGTAAGCCTCGTAGGACTTCTTGTTGACCGTGATCTTGCCGGTGCCGGGCTTCACCCAGACGCGGGCGACGGCATCCTTGCGCTTGCCGGTGGCGTAGGCGCGGCCGAACGAATCGAGCTTCTGAACGTGGACGGGAGCGGACTGCGCTTCCACGCCGCCTTCCTGGCCGATGGCTGCGCCGAGATCTTCGAGGGACTGGACGGTGTCGCTCACTTCGGCCTCACATTCTTGGAGTTCTGCGCGCGGATATCGACCGCGACGGGCTGCTGCGCCTCATGGGGATGCTCGGCACCGGAGTAGATGCGAAGGTTGCGCATCTGCTGACGGCCGAGAGGACCGCGGGGCATCATCCGCTTGACGGCGGATTCGAGCACGCGCTCCGGGAAACGGCCCTCGAGAATCTGCTTGGCAGACCGCTCCTTGATGCCGCCGGGGAAGCCGGTGTGCTTGTAGTACATCTGCTGCTCGACCTTGCGGCCGGTGAAGCGCACTTTCTCCGCGTTGATGACGACGACGTTGTCGCCGCAATCGACGTGCGGAGTGAAATAAGGCAAGTGCTTGCCGCGAAGACGCAGCGCGATCTGCGAAGCGAGGCGGCCGACCACGAGGTCGGTCGCGTCGATCACGATCCACTGCTTTTCAATCTCCGCAGGCTTTGCGGATACGGTTGTCATAGCCCGGAACACCAAGATTGGAGGAATAACGTGCCGCGGCGAGCGCAGCGTGCGCCGCATATGCACTCCGTCGCGCGGCACGTCAACTACAATCTAAAACCACAGTGTTTTCAGGACATTGGCCGGATGGTATTGGAATACCACGGACTGATGCCGGCGCTGGAGGGCCTGACGCTCGGCAGCCTTCGCCGCCGCAGCCTCGCTGTAGGCGCGGGCGAGCGCCTTGCGCCGGCGCGTTCGCCTTTAGAGCAGCGTCGATCATCTCGGGGCTGAGGCCGACATCGTCGAGCTGGCCGGGGGCGAGCACGGCGAGGCTGGCAACAGCGCGCCGCTTGTGGCGGGCGGCCCACCAGGCCCGCAGGCCGCGCCCGAAAGTCCCTGCCGTATCAGTGGCCTTCACGGCCAGACTACCGAAGATCAAAGCCATTTTTCCGCTCCGTGTCGTTGACTGATTGCGAATATGGGCGCACATCGATTGGTCAGTCGAACGAAACTATTTGACCAGATACATCAGAAATATTGATCGGAGCAGATCCATGGGCGTGCCCGTGCTCGACACCGAACTCATCCGCACCTTCGTCGCCGTCTGCGACGCCGGGAGCTTTCGCGCAGGCGCCGAGCGCGTCCACCGCACCCCGTCTGCGGTCTCCATGCAGATGGCGAAGCTGGAGGAGCAGCTCGGCAAGCCGGTGTTCGCGAAGGAAGGGCGCTCGATGCGCATCACCGTCGCGGGCGCCGAATTCCTCGGTTACGCCCGGCGGATCCTGTCACTGCACGAGGAGGCCTATGCCCGCCTCAACGGGCCGACGCTGACGGGACGCGTCCGGATCGGCGTGCCGGACGACTTCGAGCTGCGCCTGTTGCCCCGTGCGCTGACGGCGTTCGGCAATGTCTGCGCGGACGCCGAGATCGAGATGACCGTCGATCTCAGCCACAACCTCATGGAAAAGGTCGAAAACGACACGATCGACGTTGCGCTCGTGGAGGGGGGGTCGGTTGGCGAGAAGGGCGAGCTCGTCCACATCGAGCCGCTCGTCTGGCTGGGCCGCGTCGGCGGATGCGCGAAGGACAAGCGGCCGCTCCCCGTCGCGCTCGCAGGGCCGAGCTGCTACTGGCGCCACACCGCGCGCGATGCGCTGGAGCGCGCCGGCGTGCCGCACCGCCTCGCCTTCACCTCGGCCTACTCGCACGCGCAGGTGCCTGCCGTCCTCGCCGACCTTGCGGTCTGCCCCCTCCCCGCCAGCTACCGCGTGGCCGGGCTGGAGCGCGTCGGCGCCGACTGCGGGCTCCCGGAGCTCGGCACCGTCAGCGTGCGGCTCGCGGTCGCGCCGGGCGCCAACGCAACGGCCCTCGCCTTCGCAGATGCCGTCCGCGACACGCTGGGCGAGAACCACATGATGGGCCTAAGGCCCGAGCGGACACCCGTGCCCGCGCTCAAGAATGTCGGCGAGATTCAGGCGGCCGCAGGCATCGCGTAGGTCGTGGTGGTGTGGGCGAGGAGCTTGCCGTCCGCGCTCTCCGCCTCGCACACGATCACGCTGAGCCGCCGCCCGCGCTTCACCACCGTGGCGCGCTGCACGATGGCGCCACCCGCCGTCGCGCCGCGCAGGAACGAGATGTTGAGGTTGGAGGTCACCGCCATCTTCGCGCCGTCGCTGAGCGACAGGAGAGCGGCGTAGGCCGCGGCGTCGGCCAGCATCATCAGCGTCGGCCCTGAAATGACGCCGCCGGGACGCAGGTGCTGCTCGCCGGGGGTCAGCGTCAGCACCGCGATTCCGTCCGCAGCCGCGGTCACCTCGATCGCGTGGGCGGTGAAGACCTGCGGGAACGCATCCACCAGAAACGCCGCGATCGCGTCGCGGGTCATCGCCCCGGCTGAGGTCATTGACAGCCCGGCCTTCCCGGCGCTTCCCTTGGTTTCATGGATTCCATGACCGCGACCCCGTACGTCCTCGCCGAAGATCACGGCGCCATCCGGCGCATCGTGCTGAACCGGCCCCAGCAGCGCAACCTTCTGACGCCCGAAATGATCGCGGCGCTGTCGGATGCGCTCGACTGCACCGCCCGGGTGATCGTGATCGCGAGCGAAGGCCCCGCCTTCTGCGCCGGGCATGACATGAAGGGCATGGCCGCCCACCACGCCGACGCGGACGGCGGCCGCGCCTATTTCGAGGCGCTGTTCGCAGCCTGCGGCGCGATGATGGAGAAGATCGCCGCCGCGCCCCAGCCGGTGATCGCCGAGGTCCACGCCCCTGCCGTCGCGGCCGGCTGCCAGCTGGTCGCCTCGTGCGACCTGGCGCTCGCGGCGGACACCGCGAAGTTCGGCACCACAGGCGTCGCATTCGGCCTCTACTGCTCGACGCCAGCCGTGCCGCTGAGCCGCACGGTCGCCGCCAAGCACGCCAACGAGATGCTGATGACCGGCGCCCTCATCAGCGCCGACGAGGCGGCACGGATCGGCCTCGTCAACCGCGCCGTCCCTGCCGAAACGCTGACGGCGGAGACGATGGCGCTGGCGCAGAAGATTGCGGCGCACTCGGGCGCCGTCCTCTCGCTCGGCAAGGCGTCCGTCGCTGCCACACGCACCCTTCCCCTCGACGAGGCCTATGCCGCGCGCCGCCGAGACGATGGTGGAGAACCTCCTCCTGCCCGACGGGCGCGAGGGGCTCGCGGCCTTTGCGCAGAAGCGGCCGGCCGCATGGGCCGAACCCGCTGCGCCGAGCGACCGGACGGCATTCTGGGACGCGCGCTACGGGCGCGAGGAAGCGGTGTTCGGCGAACGGCCCAACGCCTTCCTCGCCTCGGTCCGCGACAAGCTTCCCGCGACCGGCCGTGCATTCGCGGCGGCCGACGGACAGGGCCGCAACGCGCTGCTGGCTGGCGTCCGAGGGGTTCGACGTCACGATGAACGACCTCTCCGCCATCGCCACTGCACAGGTGCGAACCCGTGCCGAGGCCGCCGGGCTCGCGGTCGAGGTCATCAACGGCGACCTTCGCGACGTGCCGCCGCGCCGAGGGGAGCTTCGACGTGGTGACGGCGCATCTTCGTGCACCTGCCGCCACCGCTGCGGCGGGCGGTGCACGGGCACCTCGCCCGCGCGCTCGCACCCGGCGGGCGGCTGGTGCTGGAAGCGTTCGCGCCGGGCCAGATGGCGCTGCGCAGGCTCCACAACTCCGGCGGGCCGGCCGACCCCGCGCTCTACTACAGCATCCACATGCTGAAGGCCGACTTTGCCGGCCTCACCCCCGTCTACCTTGAAGAGACGGAGACGGTGCTGGATGAAGGCAGCGGCCACAGCGGACCGGCCGCAGTGGTCCGCGCGATCTTCGAGCGACGGGCATGAACCACGACCATTACGACGACGGGCTTATCGGCGACATCCTCCACTCGGTGAAGACCATCGCGATGGTCGGCGCGTCCAACAACAACGTGCGCCCGTCCTACTTCGTGCTGAAGTACCTCATCGCGAAGGGCTACACGGTGTTCCCGATCAACCCCGGCCGGGCGGGCGGCGAGATCGCCGGCCGGCCCTGCTTCGCGAGCCTGGCGGACGTGCCGGAGCCGATCGACATGGTGGACGTGTTCCGCGCGTCCGACGCGGTGCCGGGCGTGATCGACGAGGCGCTCGCGCTCTCTCCGCTGCCGAAGGTGATCTGGCTGCAGCTCGGCATCCGCAACGACGAGGCGGCCGCGAAGGCGGAAGCCGCCGGCATCACGGTGATCCAGAACCGCTGCCCGAAGATCGAGTACGGGCGCCTTTCGGGCGAGATCTCGTGGGCGGGGGTGAACTCGCGCCGGATCAGCGCGAAGCGGCCGGCGCGGATGGAAGGCTTTCAGCGCCTCGGCATCACCCCGCAGAAGCGCTGACGGATCGCGCGGCGGCCGAAGCCGCCGCGACAGGTTCCCTAGACGAAGAGCCGCATCGGGTTCTCGACGAGCCGCTGGAAGGCCTGCAGCACCTGTGCGCCGAGCGCGCCATCCACGGCGCGGTGGTCGACCGACAGCGTCACCGTCATCACGGTTGCGACGGCGAGCGCGCCATCCTTCACCACGGCACGCTTGCGAGCCCTCGCCGACGGCCAGGATCGAGCCGTGCGGCGGGTTGATGACCGCCGCAGAAGTCCTTGATCCCGAACATGCCGAGGTTGGAGACCGCGGTGGAGCCGCCCTGGTACTCGGACGGCTGGAGCTTCTTGTCCCGCGCGCGCTTGGCGAGGTCCTTCATCTCGTTGGAGATGGCGGACAGCGTCTTCGTGTCGGCCTTGCGGATCACCGGGGTGATGAGCCCGTCCGGGATCGACACCGCGACCCCGACATCGACGGACTTGTGGATGAGGCGCGAGGTCGAGGTGAAGGTGGCGTTCGCCATCGGCACGTCGCGCAGCGCAAGCGCCATCGCCTTGATGACGAAGTCGTTCACCGAGAGCTTGTAGGCGGGCTTGCCGTCCTTGTCGGTCGGCGCAGCGCCGTTCAGCTCGGCGCGTACCTTGAGGAGCGCGTCGAGCTCGACGTCCACCGTGAGGTAGAAGTGCGGAATGGTCTGCTTGGATTCCACCAGGCGGCGCGCGATCGTCTTGCGCATGCCGTCGTGCGGGATTTCCTCGTACTCGCCGTCGGGGAACATGGCGCGGATCTGGTCGTCGCTCATGCCGACGGGGGCGCCGGTGGGCGGCGGGGCCTTCTGGCCGGCTGCGGGTGCGCCGGCGGGCGCTGCCTTCTTGCCGGCGGTGCCGGAGGCCTTGGCCTCCTCGATGTCGCGCTTCACGATGCGGCCGTGCGGGCCGCTCCCTTTCACCGCCGAAAGGTCGACGCCTTCCAATTCGGCGAGGCGGCGGGCGAGCGGGGACGCGAACACGCGCTCGCCGTTGGAGGACGCGGCTGCGGGTGCGGACGACGGTGCCGCGCTCGTGCGCGATTCGTCGCCCGAGCCGCCGGGCTTCTTCTCGGCCGCTTCCTGCGACTTGTCGGTCGCCTCCTTCGGCTCGGTCTCGGCAGCGGGCTTGGGCGCGGGAGCCTTGGGCGGCGCGTCGCCGAGGTCGCCCTCGCTCTCGCCTTCGGCGAGGAGCATGGCGATAGGCTCGTTGACCGGAACGTCCGCGGTGCCCTCCTCGACGAGGAGCTGGCCGACCGTGCCTTCGTCGACGGCTTCCACTTCCATGGTCGCCTTGTCGGTCTCGATCTCGGCGATGATGTCGCCGGATTTCACGGTATCGCCCTTTTTCACAAGCCACTTGGCGAGGGTGCCAACCTCCATCGTGGGCGACAGAGCGGGCATCAGAATCGGGGTGGGCATCAGGCGTCCTCGGATCGGTTCTTTCGCAGGCCCGCCCCGGCAAAAGCCGACAGGGCACGGCGCGCGCCACTGTCCTTTAACCGGGCTCCATTTGCAACACGGCGCGAACGGCCTCGACCCTGCCATGCGCCTGTTTGGCGAACCTGTGCCACCGCACTAGGGTGAAGCGTTCCAGAAAATGGCCCGGCCGATGCGCATTCTATTCCTTCACAACAACTTTCCCGGACAGTACCGGCGCATTGCCGCGCACCTGCGCGACATGCCCGGCGTCGAGATGATGGCCTGCACCCTGCGCGAGCAACAAGCAGGAGTTCGGCGTGCGAGCGCGTCGACTACGCCCCCCACCGCGACGTGACGCCGAAGATCCACCCGACGCTCGTCACCACCGAGCGCGCCGTCCTCAACGCGCAGGCCGTGTTCCAGGCGTTCTATCCGCTGGCGAAGGAGGGCTATGCGCCCGACCTCATCTGCGCCCACTCGGGCTGGGGACCGGCGATGCTCCTGAAGGAGCTCTGGCCGCAGGCACGCGTTCTCAGCCTCTTCGAGTGGTACTATCACGCCCGCGGCACAGACGCCGACTTCCTGGAGCCGATCTCGCACGACGCGGCGGCCCGCGCGCACCTCAAGAACCTCCCGATCCTCGCCGATCTTGCGACGATGGACTGGGGCACCTCGCCCACCCGCTTCCAGTGGAGCCAGTTTCCCGAGCACCTGCGCACCAACATCTCGATCCTGCACGAGGGGGTGGACTGCGCGTTCTTCTCGCCCGCCCCCGCGAGCCTCACGGTGGGCGACCGCACCTTCACCGCGGAGGACGAGGTGATCACCTACACGGCGCGCGGGATGGAGCCCTACCGCGGCTTCCCGCAGTTCATGGAAGCTGTGGCGAAGCTCCAGCAGCGGCGGCCGAACCTTCACGTGCTGATCGCGGGCAACGACCGCGTCGCCTACGGCAAGAAGCGCTCCGACGGGAAGACGTACCGCGAGCACGCCCTCGCAACGCTGGGCCTCGACCGCAGCCGGATCCATTTCCTCGGCCTCGTGCCGCTCACGACGCTGCAGGCAATGTTCCGGATCACCCGCGCGCACGTCTACCTCACGGTGCCGTTCGTCCTGTCGTGGTCGATGCTGGAGGCGATGGCGGCGGGTGCGCTGGTGGTCGGCTCAGACACGCCGCCGGTGCGCGAACTCATCGCCCATGACGTCAACGGCATCCTGACCGACTTCTTCGACGCCGACGCCATTGCCAATTCGGTCGAGGCGGTGCTGGGCGGCGAGGTGGACACCGAGCGGCTCAAGCGCGCCGCCCGCGACACGGTCGCGACCGACTACG
Source organism: uncultured Alphaproteobacteria bacterium (assembly GCA_963704595.1). Classification (GTDB taxonomy): domain Bacteria; phylum Pseudomonadota; class Alphaproteobacteria; order Rhizobiales; family Amorphaceae; genus Acuticoccus. The sequence goes on along the minus strand of OY969922.1, from coordinate 2,584,238 downwards.
ACATCACAGAGATCCTGCCCCGGCAGTGGGCGCTGATGCAGGCGGTCGCCGCCGGCGAACGGCCCGACTGAGGACTGCAAATGGCGTGGACGAAGGGCGCGGAGCGGGAATAATCTCGCATCACGAATGACGGGGGCAACGGGCATGGAGTTGGTCAAGGGCGGCTGCCTGTGCGGCAAGGTGCGGATCGTGGCCGAAGGGGCCCCTGTGAGGGTCGGCCTCTGCCACTGCATGGACTGCCGCAAGCACCATGGCGCGCCGTTCCTTGCGGCTGCCGTCTTCGCCGAGGATGCCGTGACGGTGACCGGCGAGACTCGCAGCTTCGGTCCGCGCCACTTCTGCCCCGAGTGCGGTTCCTCGCTGTTCTTCCGCGGCAAGGACACCCTCGAGATCCATCTCGGGGCCCTCGACGAGCCCGGCGTGTTCGAACCCACCTTCGAGATCTGGACCGTACGACGCGAGCCGTGGCTCCCGACCTTCCCGGGGCTGGAGCGGTTCGACCGGAACCGCGACTGACGCGAGGGTTCCGCCGTGCCAGATCACAGGTGACCCGGACGCAGCGCCGGGATAATCTCGCTTCGAAACTGACAAGGCGGCAGGCTGGATGGATACGGTGAGCGGCGGATGCCTTTGCGGCAAGGTGCGGATCGCGGCGTCGGGGCCGCCGCTTCGGGTCGGCCTCTGCCACTGTCTCGACTGCCGCAAGCACCACGGCGCGGTCTTCCTCGCCACCGCGATCTTTGCCGACGATGCCGTCACGGTGACCGGCGAGACGAAAGCGTTCGCGACCCGGTTCTTCTGCCCTGAGTGCGGTTCGTCCGTATTCTCGAGGAGCGAAGGCGAGACCGAGGTCCATCTCGGCACCCTCGACGACCCCGGCGTCTTCAAGCCAACCTACGAGCTCTGGACGATCCGCCGGGAGCCCTGGCTCCCCGCCATGCCCGAACTCGAGCCGTTCGAGCGTAACCGCGACGACCCGGCTTCCGGCAGATAGGGAAGCGCCTGCGAATCGCTTTCGACAGGCCAGCGCAGGTCCCCGGCAGCGCCACGCGCGCCGGCGACAAACCTCCAGCCACTGCAGAACGTTGCAGCGCGGCAACACGGGCCGAATCAGTGTCGCCAGCACCCGCTCCACCGCGCGAAATCCGGTGCAGTGCAGCGCAAATGATCTTGCCGAATTTTTGGACGTGGCTAATCCTTATGCAAGCCCCACCACAGATGGATGGGACACTGTGGAATGGCACAACCTTTGATTGGATATCCCCGCCTTCGCCACAAGTTGGCGGTCCGGGGCAAACTGGACGGCCAGTCGACCAACGGGAGCATTTCCTGACGATCCTCTCGTCAGGAAACGAGAAGAAACCGCAATCGGGTGCCTCGCCGATGCTAAGGCGAAATCTTATGCCCGGCGCATCGCGCGCAATCTAATGTTGAGACAGTTCAAAGAGATGATGACAGCAGAACGAGCCTAGGCGGCAGACAGACAGGAAGGCCGCCGGCGCTTCAAATGGAGAAGATCATGCGAAAGACAGTTCTTTTCGCGTCCCTCGCCCCGATGGCCCTCGCCGCCTTTTCCCTCACCGCTGCCCCTGCCGAGGCCGGCCGCGCAGTCTGCAAGGACCGCACGGAGATCATCAAGATCCTCGGCAACAAGTTCAACGAAACCCAGCGCTCCTTCGGCCTCCAGGGCGACCGCCGCGTCCTCGAGCTCTACGCCTCCCCCAACGGGACGTGGACCGCGATCCTCACCATGCCGGGCGGCAAGGCCTGCGTCGTGGCCTCCGGCGAAGCGTGGACCCAGCTCCCCGAAGGCCCGGTCGGCGAACCCGCCTGACGGCGCAGAGCCCCACAACCACCGGATGCCGCGCGCCGCCCTTGGCGCGTGGCATCCGTCCCAGGCTGCGCTCTGCGCATGAGATGGATGCGGCATGGAGCCGCGATCTTCGTTGATATGCCAGCGCCAACATGCGACCCACGGAGAAACAAGAATTCTTCAGGGGAGACGGCTGTGGGCGTTGAAAACAAGATCATTCTGGTCACCGGTGCGAGCCAGGGCATCGGCAAGGCATGCGCACTGAAGCTTGCGCGCAATGGCGCGAAGGTCGTCATCGCGGCACGCTCGAAAGAGAAGCTCGACGCGGTGGCCGCCGAAGCTGACGGCGATGTCCTCGCGGTCGCGTGCGACGCCAGCGACGCCGCTTCCGTCGACGCGCTCTACAAGGCGATCGCCGACAAGCACGGCCGTCTCGACGTTCTCTTCAACAACGCCGGCAACAACCACCCGAGCACCGACTTCGGCGACCTCGCGTTCGAGGACTGGCGCAAGGTCATCGGCCTCAACCTCGACGGTGCGTTTCTGATGGCGAACGGCGCCTACCGGATGATGCGCGACCAGTCCCCCAGGGGCGGGCGCATCATCAACAACGGCTCGATCTCGGCTCACGCCCCGCGCCCCGGTTCGGCGCCCTACACCGCCTCCAAGCACGGCATTTCCGGCCTCACCAAGACGATCAGCCTCGACGGGCGCAAGCACGACATCGCCTGCTGCCAGATCGACATCGGCAACGCGATGACCGACATGGCCGCCCGCATGGCCGAGCGGCGTTCCCCAGGCCGACGGCTCGATCAAGCCCGAGCCGCTGATGGACGTCGACGTCGTCGCCGACACCATCCTCTACATGGCCGGCCTCGACCTTTCGGCCAACGCGCAGACCGTCACCATCATGGCGACCAAGATGCCGTTCGTCGGCCGGGGCTGACCGTCCGCGTCATCCTGTTGTAGCGGCCGCACCGTATCGACCGGTGCGGCCACGGAGTTTTCGTCCCATGAGTTCTTCCCGCCCGACGCTAGGCGTGGCGCTCACCACGCCGGAGCTCGCGCACCACCTCGCCCTCGTTCGCGATGCAGGGCGCGACGTCGAGATCCAGGATTTCCGCAGGCCCGCTCTTCTCGCGGGCGACTGGACCCCGGTCGCCAACGAGGTGAAGCGCCTGCTCGACGGGCACGAGGGACGCTGGGGCATCCACGGCCCCTACGAGGGCTTCAGCCTTTCGGCCACCGACCCGGACGTGCGCGCGATCATCCACGCGAGGCTCGACCGCGCCCTCGATGTCTGCGAGGCGATCGGCGCCAGCCACATGGTCGTCCACAGCCCGATCTCGGTGTGGGACTATCACAACCTCGACGACTGGCCGGACGCGCGCGAGCGCCTTGTCAGCGCCTTCCACGACAACGTCGCCCCTGCCGTCAAGCGCGCCGCCGACATCGGCTGCCCGCTGGTGGTGGAGAACATCGAGGACTGCGAGCCCGCGATGCGCGTCGCGATGGTGGCGGCGTTCGACAGCCCCGGCATCCGCGTCTCGCTCGACACCGGCCACGCCAACTACTGCCACGGCCGCCACAACGCGCCGCCGGTGGACTACTACGTCCGCGCGGCGGGCAAGCTCCTCGCCCACGTCCACCTTCAGGACACCGACGGCTATGCCGACCGTCACTGGATCCCCGGCGACGGGCACCTGAGGTGGAAGCACATCTTCCGCGTCCTCCACCATACGACACAGCTCGACAACGGCGACGACCTCAACCGCCCGCGCCTGATCCTCGAAATCCGCAACAAGACGCTCCTGCCGGACGCGATCGCGCACCTCGCCGGCCTCGGCGTCGCGCGCTGAACCTCACCCCGCCAGCGCCTCCTCGATGATGGCGGCCGCCTGTTCGGGCGCCTCCTCGTGCGCAAGGTGGCCGAGGCCCTTGAGGCGCACCAGCCGCGCGTTGGACGCCTTCGCCACCGCATCCGCCGAAACGGATGGTGCGATGGTCCGGTCGCCCGCGGCGGCGACCAGCGTGAGGCGGGGCTTCAGCGTCGGCAACGCCTTCTGGAGCGGGCACCAGGTCCCAGCCGGCCATCATCGACAGGGCGCCGTTGACGTGGCCCGAGCGCTGGAACAGCGTCCGGTAGTAGTCGATCCCCTCGGCGTCGAGCTTCGAGCCGGTGTCGGCGATCAGCTTCTCGATCCGCTTGCGCGCTGGCGCCGAGGGCGAAGAGGCGCGGCGTCATCGGGTTGACGAAGAGGAGCTTGGCGAGCGTCGAGAAGATCGGCGCCGCGGCCCCTGCGAACGGCTTTAGCGAAGCGTTGAAGCCGATGATGTGCGCCGGCGCCGCGTCCCCCGCGAGCGCCATCTGCACGGCGATGGCGGCCCCCGCCGAATGGCCGGCGATGGCGATCGGGGCAGATGCCTTCGGCCGCGAGGAAACCGCCGACGATGCGTGCGACGCCCGGCAGCGTCATCTGCGTGAATGGCGGCGTTCCGGAAAAGCCGTGGCCCGGCAGGTCGATCGCCGTGACGCGGTGGGTCTTCGCCAGGAGCGGCATCAGCGCGCGGAAGGAATGGGTCGATGCGCCTGTGCCGTGGAGGAGGAGAATGTCCGGCCCCTCGCCCATGGTCTGCGCATGGATCGGTGAGGCCGTCCACGCGTGACGAAGCGGCTCGCCTCCCGGTGCGGCCAGTTGCGGCCGTCGGTGTCGAAGTTCGGCTTGTCGTGGGTCACGAGCATCTGCGGCGGCGCAGGTCACGCCGGGGCCGTCAGCTGGGAGGCTGCGGCGGCGATGGTTGCGGCACTCGCGCGCCCGAGCGGCATGTAGCGGGCGCCCATGGTCTCCGCGAGCTCCCGCGCCGAGGCGCCGGGGCGCGCGCCGGTGTCGATCACCAGCGCCGCAACGCCCGCGGCGCGGATCGCCCGCGCCAGCCCCAGAGCCTCCACGCCGGCCTGCTCGCGTCCGCCCTCGCCCGAAAGGGTGACGTTGGCGCGCGCGTCGGTAAGGCAGACGAGCGTCGGCTCGCGCCCGTCCCGCAGCGCCCGGGTGGCGACCCTGTAGGCGGCCTCCAGCCCCGCCGCCAGCGGCGTGCCGCCACCGCCCGGAAGCGCGGCGAGCGCCCGCTTGGTCCGCGTCAGCGAGCTCGTCGGCGGCAGGAGAATTTCGGCGCCGGTGCCGCGGAACGCGATCAGCGCCACGGTGTCACGCCGCACGTAGGCTCTGGCGAGAAGCGTCTCGACCGCGCCCTTCGCCTCCGCCATCCGGGCGTAGGCCTGGCTGCCCGACGCGTCGACGCAGAACACCGTCAGCGTGCCGGCCTTCGCAATGGTGCGGCGGATCCTGAGATCCTCCATCCGCACGGAGAGCCTGCCCGGCGTGCCACCCCGGGCGCGCTGCCATGGCGCCGCCGCCGTCAGCGTCTCGACGAGCGCCAGACGCCCGCCGCGGCCCGGCGCGCCCTGGCGCACCCCGCTCGGCCGCCCGCGCTTCCCTGCGATCTTCTGTCCCTTCCGCCCCTCAGACCCGGTCCGCCGCGCCGCAGCATGGAGACCCGCCAGTGCCGCAGCGTCGATGAGGGCGGCGACGGCCTCGACGACCCTGTCCTCCGCCGATCCCGCAGCATCGTCTTCGCTCCCCTCGGCAGGCTCTTCGCCGGGCTTCGGACCGTCGTCGGCATCGGCCTCCTGCGGCGTGGAATCGTCATCGGGAGGTGCCTCGTCCGCCTCGGGCGGAGGGGCAGGCGCGGCGATCCGGCCGATCACGAGGGCAACAGCGGCGCCTGCGTCGGCGTCCTCAACTTTCTCACGCCCGGCGAGGGCGGCGATGGCCTTTGCGGCCGCGACGAGGTGCAGGCTCGCGCGCATGGAAGTTCGGCCGGCGGCGAGCGCGAGGGAGGCGAGCGCGCCGACGAGATCGTCCCCCGCCTCGACCGTCTGCCACCCCGCCGGGAGCGCGGCGGGCGCGGGAAGCGGCGTGTCCGACGGCAGGGTGAAGGCGAGCCGTTCGGAAAGGCGCTGGTCGAGGAGCGGATCGTCGCCCTCGCCCTCGTCGAGCGCCAGAACCGGCCGCGGCGCGGCGGGTCCTTCGCCGTCGAGGAAGGCCGAGAGGATGCCGGCGGCGCCGGGTTCGATCCGCTCGGCCGACGGGACGATCAGCGGACCGACGAGGCGTTCCAGAAGGCCGCGTGCGTTGACGGGCGTGCCTGCGCGCAAGGTGGCGGCAAGGTCGAGGCCGCCCAGAAGCGCGGCGCGGTCGGTGCCGTGGGGCATCCGCGTCGCGCCGGGGAGCGCGGCGAGGCCGGTGTCGCGGGTGGCGGAGAACGGGCCGCGCAGGACGATGCCACCGAAGGTCGCCGGGGCCCCGAAAGCCAGCGCCATGGCAAGCGCAGGCAGGTCCGGGCCGCCGGGGGCGTCCTCAGGCGGCAGCATCGGCTTCGAACACCGCCTGCAGCGCCCGTGTCACGCGCACGCCGGAGCCGGTCTCGTCCAGCGGATCGCGCCGCAGCCGGTGGGTGAGCGCCAGCGGCGCGGCGTCGCGGACGTCGGCGGCGGTCACGCTCTGGCGTCCGTCGAGCGCCGCGAAGGCGCGGGCAGCACGCATCAGCGTGAGCTCACCGCGGGCACCGTCGGTGCCCAGCGTCATCCCGATGTGTGCGACGAGGCCGAGGATCTCGTCCGGCACGACGACGTCGGGCAGGATCTTTCGCGCGGCGATGATGCGGCGGCGGTGGCGCTCGCCCTCCTTCTCCCACGTCGCGATGAAGGCGTCGCGGTCGCGCTCGAACGCGTCGCGCCGCTTCAGGATCTCGACGCGGTCGGCGAGATTGTCCGGCGTCCTGACGTCGACGGCGAGGCCGAAGCGGTCGAGGAGCTGGGGGCGGAGTTCGCCCTCCTCCGGGTTGCCGCTGCCGACGATCACGAACCGCGCCGGATGGCGGACCGAAAGCCCTTCCCGCTCCACCACGTTGATGCCGGAGGCCGCCACATCGAGCAGGATGTCGACGATGTGGTCCTCGAGGAGGTTCACCTCGTCGATGTAGAGGAAGCCGCGGTGGGCGCGCGCCAGAAGCCCGGGCTCGAACACCTTTTCGCCGGTCGCGAGCGCGCGCTCGAGGTCGAGCGCGCCGACCACGCGGTCCTCCGTCACGCCGAGCGGCAGGTCGACCACGGGAACGGTCTGCTTCGACTTGCGGCCGGCGCGGGAGCGGTCGGGGCAGGTGCCCGATTCGGCGGGGTCGGCCGGGTTGCAGTTGTAGCGGCAGCCCTCGTAGGCCTCCATCGGCGGAAGGCTCGCGGCGAGGGCGCGGACGGCGGTGGACTTGCCGGTCCCCCGGTCGCCGAATATCAGCACGCCGCCGATGGTGGGGTCGATTGCCACCGCCGTCAGTGCGCGTTTCATATCGTCTTGGCCGACGATGGCTGCGAAGGGAAAGACTGCCATAGCCTCAAGAAGTGGCAGAGCTTTGCGGCGGCGGCAACCGCGTTCGGCGACGGCGCGGCGCTTATCGGGTGTCTGCGCGCGCTTCCGCCGTCTCGTGCGGCCACGCGTCCGCATCCGGCGCCATCGCAGGCGCGATTTCCACGCCGGAGCGCGCCTCGGTGCTGTCGCGCCGCTCGCCCCGCGTGATCTGGCGCGACAGGACGATCACCGGCACGAGCCCGACCGCGACGATCATCAGCGACGGGACGGAGGCGAGCGCCAGCCGCTCGTCGGACGCGAGGCGGAAGGCGCGGATCGCCAGCGTGTCGAAGTTGAACGGCCGCAGGATCAGCGTTGCCGGCAGCTCCTTCATGATGTCGACGAACGTCATCAGGAACGCGGTGAGGAGGCCGCCCGAAAGAAGCGGCCCGTGGATGCGGAAGAAGGTGCGCATCGGCCCGGACCCCAGCGTGCGCGACGCGCCGTCGAGCGACGGCGAGATGCGCGCGAGGCCGGCCTCGACGCCGTTGAGCGACACCGCGAGGAACCGCACGACGTAGGCGAAGACGACGGCGGCGAAGGTGCCGGTCAGCAGGAGGCCGGTGCGGATGTCGAACGCGGCGACCATCACGCCGTTGAGCCACCGGTCGAAGGCGCCGAAGGGGATGAGGAGGCCGACCGCGATCACCGCGCCCGGCACCGCGTAGCCGAAGGTCGCGAGCTGGCCGAAGACCTTGGTGATCGGCCGCACGGAAAGCCGCCGCGCATAGGCGATCACCACCGAGATCGCGACGGTGATCGCAGCGCCGATGGCGGCGAGCGTCAGCGTGTTGGACATCAGCGTCGCGGTCCGCTCATCGAACCAGACGGCGTGCTGCGAAAGCCCCAGGAGCAGGAGCGTCAGCGCCGGGATGACGAAGCCGCACGCGACCGGGAGCGCGCAGGCGAGGATCGCCGCGGCCGCCCGCCAGCCGGAGAGCTTCATCCGCGACATCGGCCGCCCTGCCCGGCTTTCCGAATAGCGTTTCTCGCGCCGCCCGATCCGCTCCAGCGCGATGACGATGAGGACGAACGAGACGAGGATCAGCGAGAACTGCACCGCCGCGACGCGGTCGCCCATGGAGAACCACGTCCGGTAGATCGCGGTGGTGAAGGTGTTGACGCCGAAGTGGTAGACCGTGCCGTAGTCGGCGAGCGTTTCCATCACGGCGAGCGCGACGCCGGCGACGATGGCGGGCCGTGCGAGCGGCACCGCGACCTCGAGAAACGCCTGCATGGCGCTCCGCCCCAGCGTGCGCGCCGCCTCGAACCCGGTGGCGGACTGCTGGATGAACGCTGCCCGCGCCAGAAGATAGACGTAGGGGTAGAGCACCATGGTGAGGACGAAGATCGCCCCGCCGGTCGAGCGGATGTTGGGGAACCAGTAGTCCTGCGGCCCGAGCGCGAAGGTATCACGCAGCGCCGTCTGCACCGGCCCCGGATGCTGGAGGAGGTACGTGTAGGCGTAGGCGCTGACGTAGCCCGGCATCGCGATCGGCAGGACGAGGAGCCAGGCGAACAGCCGCCGCCCCGGAAAGCGGCACATGGTGACGAGCCACGCCGTCACCACCCCGGTTACCGCGACCCCCGCCCCGACCGCGAGCGCGAGGACCACCGTGGTCGCGATGTAGCCCGGCAGGACGGTTTCGGCGTAGTGGGCAAAGGCGTCGCCGGTGGACTGGAACGCGGTGACGATCAGCGCGAGGAGCGGCAGGAGCGTCGCCACCGTCAGCACGCCGGCGAGGACGACGAGCCACCGCGCGCCGCCGCCGATGACGCGGCCGCGCTGTCGTCTCGCCATGGTTGGGAGCTTCGCCGTCATGGCGAAGCCCTACCGGGCCGCTCCGCCCTTGCAAAGGGTGCCACCGGCCGCACCCCGCGCTACTGCAGCGACAGGAGCATTCGGATGCTGGTGACGGCGAGGAACAGCGCGAACACGCGCGACAGCCAGAGCTGCGGGATGGTGTGCGCGAGCCTTGCGCCCAGCGGCGCGAACAGCATCGAAAGCGGCGCGATCAGCACGAAGCCGATGAGGCTGACGTAGCCGAGGCTCCATTCCGGCAGGCCCGGCTCGTTCCACCCGGTGATGGCGAAACCGATAGTGCCCGGCAGCGCGATCACAAGGCCGATCGCGGAGGCCGTTCCGACCGCGCGGCGGATCTCCATGCCGCTGAGGCTGAAGATCGGCACGGAAAGTGTACCCCCGCCGATGCCCATCATGACGGAGAACCCGCCGATGATCAGCCCGATCAGCGAACGCACCGGCTGGCCCGGCACGCCGCCGGTGCCGATCCGCCGCCCCTTGAAGAAGGCCATGTGGATCGAAACGATCAGCGCGACGACGGCGAAGATCAGCGTGAGCGTCGACCCGCTCGCCTTTCCGCCCAGGATGACGCCTATGATGGCGCCGACGAGGATCGCCGGGGCGAGCCCCTTCAGGAGTTCGACGTCGACCCCGCCGCGCCGGTAATGGGACCGCGCGGAAATAATCGAGGTGGTGACGATGGTGGCGAGCGAGGTGCCGACGGCGATGTGCATGCACAGATCCTCGGGAACGCCTGCGGCCGGCAGCAGGTAGAACAGCACCGGCACGATGACGATCCCGCCGCCGACCCCCAGAAGGCCGGCAATCACGCCGGCAAGCGCACCCGCGACCGCGAGCACGGCGGCAAAAAGAACAAGATCTGGCATTGGAGGGCTCCTTCGATGGCCGCGTTTTCCGCCAAGGCGTGCACGCTTGCAAGTGGCGCAATGCCACCCGCCGCTGTTAAGGACACTCCATGAGACCAAATTTGCCACCCGGACAGCGGGCCTACGCCATCGGCGACATCCACGGCATGCGTGCCATGCTCGACACGATGCTCGACATGATCGACGCGCACATGGCGGCCAACCCGTGCGAGGGCCCCGTCACCGAGATCTTTCTCGGGGACTACATCGACCGGGGGCCTGACAGCTACGGGGTGATCGAGCGGCTGATGGAGCCGGCCCGCAGCGGCCGCGAACGCCGCTGCCTGATCGGCAACCACGAGGACGCGATGATGAACGCGCTCCACGACGCCCACCTCTGGGCGCGGTGGATGAGCTTCGGCGGCGAGGCGACCTGCCGCTCCTACGGCGTGGAGCCGGCCGACCATCCGCAGAACCCGCATGCGCTCCAGACGCTGATGCAGGCCGCTCTTCCCGAAACGCACCGTGCGTTCCTGTCCAACCTCGGCCGGACCGAGACGATCGGAGACACGCTGTTCGTCCACGCCGGCATCCGGCCCGAAGTGCCGCTCGACCGGCAGGACCCGCAGGACCTCATGTGGATCCGCGACGATTTCCTGAACTATGGCGGCCAGCTGCCGCTCCACGTCGTCCACGGCCACACGCCGGTGAAGGAGGCGGACCTTCGCGAGATGCGCACCAACGTCGACACCGGGGCCGTCTACGGCGGTGCGCTGTCGGTGGCGGTGATCGAGGGCGACGACATCTCGATCCTGCGGCTGCCGACGCCGAAGTAGGCGCCGGTCAGTCGTTCAGTCGTTCGGCGCGGATGCGCACCGGCGGGTCGAACCGCGCGGTGAGAACGTCCTGTTTCTCGCGGATCTCGTGGTTCTGCTCGATGATGGTCGTCAGCGCATCGCGCAGCGCGTCGACCTCCGAGCGCACGGTGGACGCCGCTGCCACGGGCGGCTCCTTGCGCGTGCCCTCGCCCATTGCGTCGACCCTTGCAAGAATGTGTCGCACCTCGCCGTCGAGCTGGGCGATCCGCTCGGTGAGACCGGAGAGATGGCCGCGCAGCATGTCGATGTCGCCGCTCGCCCTTGCGATGTGCTCGTCGACCCGCGTCGTGATCGCGGCGACGGCTTCCGCGCCGGCGCCGGCCTCCCTCACCTCGGCAAGCCTGCGCTCGACGCGGTCCTCGACCTCCGAGACCGCACGGCCGATGGCAGCCTCGGTGGCGGGGGCGAGCGACGCGATCCGCTCTTCCATCCGGGCCTCGGCGGCCCCGACGGCCTGCTCCAGCGCCGCGTCCCGCTCCGGCCCTGCCGCTTCGGCGAGGCGCTGGTCCACGCTCGCCGAAGCCTCCGCGATGCGCTGCTCCACGCGTGCCTCGACCTCGGCGATCGCGCGGCTGATCGGCCCTTCCACGTCGGGCCGGTCGGCGGTCGGCCTCGGCGAGGCGCCGCTCGATGCGGGCCTCGAGGTCCGCGAGCGCACGGTCGAGCGCGGCCTGCGCCTCGGGGGCCGCGGCTTCCGAGGCGGCCATGCGCTGCTCGATCCGCGCCTCGGCCTCCTGAAGTGCGCTGCGCAGCGACGCGTCGAGCGCCGGTGCGGCCGCTGCCGCGGCGGCGAGCTTCTCGTCGAGCCGGGCTTCCGCTTCGGCGATCGCCTTCTGAACAGCGTCGCCGTCGACGATCCCCGCGGCTTCGGCCTGTGCCATCTTCAGCGCGTCGAGCGCCTCGGTCAGCGCGGCAGTCCTGCCCTGCAGCGCCTCGACGTTGCCGCGGACGACGGCATCCCCCTCGCCCCGTTCCGCAGTGACGCGGTTGGCGAGGCGCGCCGCCGACTCCGCCGTCTCGCGGGCCTCGGCGATGGCAGCTTCCAGGTCTGCGCGCAGGGCCTTCAGCTCCTCACCGATGGCGTCACGGTCCGGGCCATCGCTGGGCGGGGCGGCGGCCGGCACAGCGCCTCCAAGGGCCTCGACGCGGGGGCGCAGCGCATCCGGCGACAAGGGCATCGCCGATGCCGGCTCTCGATCAGCGCCGTGATCCGACCAAGCACCTTCTGGTTCATCACGTCGTTGAAGCTGGTGATGGTGAGGAACTGGCTGAGCTTTTCGTCGAGCGCCGCGGTGTCGATCTCTGCGGCAGGCGGGCGCGCAAGCTCCTCCGCGCTCTTCAGGCGTCCGGAGAGCTGCGCGAACTGCGCGCCGCGCTCGGCCTTCTCGCGGTTGATGAAGGCTTCGAGGCTTTTCAGCTGGGCAAAGAGTTTATCGGTATCGGGGGCCGGCATCGGGTTCTCGGGCGCGGATGAAGCGGTTCTCGCCACGGGTGCGGTGGGCGCGGGTTCCGGCTCGGCCTTCGGCTCCGGTGCGCGCTCGGGCGCCTCGCTCACGCTTGCCGTTTCCCTCCGGCGCATTCGCGCGTTGCGGGGCATCAGGCCTGCGAGGGCGCGGTCGTGCTCCGGCTCGGCGGGAATACGTTCAGGCGCTGCGGACACGGGCTCGGGCTCGATGGCTTCGTCGGGAATCGCGGAGCGGCGGACCGGGCGGGTGTCTTCCTCTGTCAGACGCTCCTCCGGGGCGGCGGCCGCACGCCCCCGGCCGCTGGCGAGGCCGAACAGCGAAAGGACGGCGAGAAGGACGCCGAGGCCAATGAAGGCGGTCCTGAGGTCCGGGGCCGTCGCCATCCACGCCATGTAGAAGAGCCAGAGCGCGACGAGAAAGAACAGCGCCGTTCCCGGCCATGGCCAGAATGCGCGGAACGGGTTCCGCCTCCTTGCGGTCGTGTCCGCCATCGTCCTGCCTCCGGGCTCCAGGGGTGGGCTTTCGATCCAGCGCGCGACGCCAGCCCTGCGCGTCGCCGCTGCGGGTTCGCGCGGCGCGCGGTGCTCACCGTCGTCGCCCGAAACCACCACGACCCCCTCGCCGGTCGCCCGCTCGCCGGACGGCCTCTGGCGCACGGGGAAGACTGCCTCGGGCTCCTCCTCCTGCGCAAGTTCGGGCCTGCGCTCCACCGTCATCGACTGCGCGGCCCCGACGGCTGCCACCAGCGAAAGCCGCATCGCGTCGAGTGCCGCGGCGGAGGGCAAGGGCGCATCGGCGCGGGGCAACGGCGGCAGGTCGAGATTGGCGCGGCCGGTCCACGTGCCCTCCCCCAGCGCGATCAGCGGAATGTGGACGTTGATCGGCGGTGGCACGCGCCCCTCGCACAGCATCACCGCGGGGCGGTGCCGCGTGATCGCGTCGGCGATCGCAGGGTCGCCGGGCACGAAGGCCGGCCGCGGCAGGCCGGGCGCCTTCAGGAAGTGGTCGCCGTCCGCTGCAACGATCCGCCCGTCACGCGGGACCAGGGTGAGGAGCCTGTCGCCGAGGCCGGAGAACAGCGGGATCAGCGCGTCGAGAGACGTCCCGTCCGCCAGCACGAGGAGGACGCGCGGCGCCTCCGCCCAGTCCTCCAGGCGGACGAACTTGTGGAACGCGGCGGCACGGCTCTCGGCGTCGTCCGGCTTGCCGAGCGCCGTGACGTCGCCGCCGAAGGGGCCCGGAGCGTCCGAAACAAGGATGACCGGGCGGGCGCGCAGACCGTTCAGGACGCCGACGGCGATGGCGGTTGGCGAGATGGTCCCGTCCTCCGCCGGGGGCGCGAAGGCCCGTGCGTCGACAATGATGTCGTCCGGGTCGGCCCGGTGGGCGGCGGCGAGTGTCGTCACCATCACCCTGTTGCCCTCGGTGGAGACGCCGGCATTGGCGAGCCGCGCGGCCGGCGTCGTCGCAAGATGGATGAGCGTGTCCGCCCCCTCACGCACGGTCTTGGGCAGGCTTTCGTGCGCGGTGTCGACCGCGAGCACGATCTCCTCGTCGAGCCGCGCGGGGTTGAACGCGCTCCAGTCGGTTCCGGGGCCGAAGGCGAACACGCGGTCCTGCAGGCGCCACGACAGGGTGTTCATCCGCGGCGCGTGGACCCGGTCGAGGTCGCGGGTGGCGAGGCGGTGGACGATGCGGATCGCTTCTATCTCGTCGGCCTCGCCGTCGAACGGGCCTTGCGGTCCGTCGATGTCGCGCACCAGTGCCCTGAGCTCGGCAACGCTGAGCCCTGCGCGCTCCGCAGGGGCCTGCTTCGGCGGCGAATTGGTGAGGACGAGGTCGCTCTCGCGGTCGAGCGCGTCGAGAACGAGCTCCACCTGTGCTGCCGGATCGGCGGGCCACACAGCCAGCCCCTCGTCTTCGGCGACCTGTCCCTCGCCGTAGCGCGCGAGCTCCCGGGCGACGTCGACCGCACCGGTCTCGTAGATGCGCGACAGGGTGAGGATCGTCCCCCGCCCGCCGAGCTCGGCGGAAAGCTCGGCGCGGCTGGTGCCGTCGGCCGGGAAACGGTGCGCCCGGATCTGCTGGTCGAGTCGCACGCCGTCGAGGTCGAGCCGGGTCGGAACGCGGCCGCGGTCGCGTGCGGCGAGCCCCGGATGCAGCGTCCGGCCGAGTGCGCTGACCCGCGCGCCCGCAACGTCCGCCTCGGCGAGAATGTCGGACACGTCCGCCGGCGGCTTGGCGGAGGCGGCATAGGCCGGATGCTGGGCGATCTGGTCGTCCGACAGGGGCCTCGCGACACCGCGGAAGCCGATGACGTCGACCGTGTCGCAGATGGTGGTCGCGGCTGAGATGAGGGTCGCGGGGCCGGGATCCATCCGCGCCGTGCAGTCGGCGGCGATGAGGCGGTGGTGGAGCGTCCCGGCAATGCGCGATCGCATCAGCGCCAGCGCATTCTCGGGAACGCAGATGTAGGCGTTCCTGTGCCGCTCCACCCGCTCGATGACGACGTCGCGCAGCGAGGCGGCCGACCGCGACGGCCCGAGGTGACGGACCGGATCGTCGAGCGCGACGACGACCACGTTGCCGTCGCGCGGCTCGTCGAGCCGGACGAAGAGCTCGGGCGCGAGGAAGAGGCACTCGTTGGCGATCTCGTCGGCATCGCCGCGCGCAAGATCCGGGCCGGCGACAACGATTCGCGCGGTCTCGCGGGTCGCACGGCGCAGGTTCGCCCATGCCTCGGTGGCCACTTCCGGCTCGAGAAGCGCGTCGGCGGCGCGCAGCAGGGAGAGCGAGGCGTCGGGGTTAAGGCGCTCGTCGCATAAGAACACGCGGTCCGGGCCGAACGCATCGGCCGTCGGCTGCGGGATCCGGCCGCGCAGCGACACGATGTAGGCGTCGGGCTTCTCGGCGTTGTCGAGCACAAGCCTCGCGAAAGCCTCGCCAGAGGCGGTGCTTTCGAGGCGGAGATTCATCTTTGCGAGGCGCAGACCGATTCGCTCGTCCACCCCGCCGGGGAGCGGCGCGCGCACCAGCGACAGATCCGGCCTCGTGCGCGAGAGGACGACGGCGGGGCCGAGGGAATCGCGAACCGCGCCGAACCACCAGGCGCACAGCGCGGCCGCTTCGCCCAGTTCGTCGGAATTTCCGAACGGCGGCCACACATAATGGGTCATAGCATGATCCGTTGCGCCAGTTGTTGCGGTACGGCGACGGGGCCGCGGGGGCGCTCAGTCTACCAGAGTGTCTGACGATGCAAGAAATTGTCTTGCCGATTGCATAACGGCCGCGGTTTCAGCCCGAAACCGACGCACGTATCTGCGGTTGTGCGGGCTGTTCGGTAAACGCGTTCTACGTACAGTCTGTTATAACGCAAATAGTCGCGCTCTTTGCCGCTTTTCTGCCATATTGTCGCGCTGTGGAACACTTGCGCCGCGCAGGCTATTGCTGTCCTGCGACGCAATTTGCGTAGGCAACCCGTTTTGCGCCTGATATGGTCGTCGAAGCGTCACATGCTCACGAATCGTACAGACAACCCATAGGCCCGCCCGAGTGCACACCCCGCACGCCTCTGCGCTAAAATCGTTAACGAACGATCAAGTCAAAGGCCGTCTGGTCATGGGCTCGAAGAACCTGTGGCATGACGCGACGTGGTCGCGCCCTGCCGTGCAGGACATCGAGATGGCGCTGCTGCGCGCCGCCGCCTTCCCCGATTTCAGCAAGCAGAACGGCCTCAAGCACGAGTTCGTGGTCCTGGACCCGTCGACGCGTGAGGATTCGCCCGCCCACGAGGACGTGATCGAGCGGATCGCCTACACCGCCGAGCGGATGAAGATCAGCACGACGGTGATCGGCAACCAGGCGAGCGCGCGCTTCGGCAGCGGCGGCTTCCCCCATTCGAGCCATGCGCTCGCGGCGATGTCGCCGGAAGCGTTCGCCGGCGCTCTCGCATCCCTGCGCGAGCGGATCGGCTGGGTGCTGACCGGCTCGCGCTTCACGCAGAACCGCCACATCTTCCTGCCGCAGTTCGACTACGCGACGCTCGCCATCATCGTGGAGCTGATGAGCAGCCTTCCCTCCGACCAGCGGCCCTTCGTCCACCTCGCCTCCCGCTTCGACGGCACGCAGCTCGCCCACGCCGGCAAGTTCGGCTCGCTGGAGCGGCTCGGCCAGGCGATCTACCACCTCAACGGCGAGAAGCCGCGGATCTTCCTCTACGGCTGGTCCTCCCGCGTCGCGCAGCGGCTGACGCTGCAGACCGGCATCGGCGTCCAGCCGCTCGACCTGCCGGCCGAGCCCCTGTTGTCGAACGAGCCGCCGGAACAGCCGGACCGTTTCACCGTCGGCTTCTTCTCCTCCCCCACCCGCGGGAGCGGGTTCGACTGCGTGGACGCGATCATCCGCGCCGCCAACGAGGCGAGCAACATCGCAAGGCGGCTCCGGTTCGTGGTGCAGGTGAAGCCCGATTTCGGCACAGCGGACGACAAGGACCTTGCCGCCGCACAGCGCGCACGCCTCCTCTCGATCCCTGAGCGCAACGTCACCGTGATCGACGAGTACCTGTCGCGGCCTATGTACATGAACGCCATCAACCACTGCGATGCGATCCTCGTCCTGCACCCGGCCAACCAGGGCCCGAAGGAGCGCGTTTCGCTCACCGCGCAGAACGCGATGGCGGCGGGCAAGCTCGTGCTGTCGTTCGAGGACGTGGATCTTGCCGGGACCATCAAGTCCCGCGTGATCAAGGCGCGCGACACGCGCACGCTCGGCGAAGTCATCACCGATCTTGCCGGCGACCTTCCGGCGGTCCGCACCGCATCGCACGTTTCGCGGAGTGCCTTCAGCGCGATGCAGCGCCCGTCGCGCCTCTTCGCGCAGCTCCTCTACGGGCCGCTCATCCTCTCCAACGCCGCCGGCCACGACAGCATCTAGCCGTGCCGGGGTGGCGTCGCCGCCCGGCTAGAGCGAGGCGACGAGGCTCTTGAACAGCGCCATGCCGTCCTGGCTGAGATGGATGTCTTCCACCGCGTTTTCCGGGTGCGGCATCAAGCCGAGGACGTTGCCCTTGGCGTTCGTGATGCCGGCAATGTCGGACGCCGAGCCGTTGGGGTTCGCCTCGTAGCGGAACACCACGCGGCCCTCCCCTTCGAGGCGCTTCAGCGTCTCCGGGTCGGCGCGGTAGTTGCCGTCGTGGTGGGCGGCGGGGAAGACCGCGCGGGCGCCGCGCTTGTAGTGGTCGGTGAACATGCCCGGCCGCTCGATCTTCACCGTCACCGGCTTGCACAGGAATTTGAGCGCCGCGTTGCGCATCAGGCGCCGGGCAGCAGCCGTGCCTCGGTCAGCACCTGGAACCCGTTGCAGACGCCGAGCACGGCACGGCCGCGGGCGGCGTGCTCGGAAACGGCGCGCATGATCGGCGAGCGCGCTGCCATGGCGCCGGCGCGCAGATAGTCCCCGTGGGCGAAGCCGCCGGGGAGCATGACGAGGTCGACGTCGGGAAGGTCGGTGTCACCGTGCCAGACGAAGGCGGGCGTCTTGCCGCCGGCGAGGGTGATCGCCCGTGCCGCATCGCGCTCGCGATTGGAGCCGGGGAAGACGACGATGGCAGAGCGCATCAGCCTTCGATCGCGATATCGTAGCGCTCCACCACCGTGTTGGCGAGCAGCGCTTCACACATCTTCGCGACCTCGGCCTCGGCGGCCGCACGGTCGCTTCCCGCCAGTTCAAGGTCGATCACCTTGCCCTGGCGGGCGCTTTCAACACCTTCAAAGCCGAGGCCGGCAAGCGCGCCCTCGATGGCCTTGCCCTGGGGGTCGAGCACGCCGGACTTCAGCGTGATGGTCACTCTTGCGCGCATTGCCTACTTTACCAGCGTCGGACCGCTGACGGCCGGACGTTCCTGTTCGGGCATGATGCCAAGTCGCCTTGCGACTTCCTGGTAGGCCTCGAGCATGCCGCCCATGTCGTTGCGGAAGCGGTCCTTGTCCATCTTGTCGTTGGTCTTGGTGTCCCACAGACGGGCGCTGTCGGGGCTGATCTCGTCGGCCACGACCACGCGCATCATGTCGTTTTCCCAGAGGCGGCCGCACTCGATCTTGAAGTCGACCAGACGGATGCCGACGCCGAGGAAGAGCCCGGCGAGGAAATCGTTCACCCGCACCGCGAGCGCCATGATGTCGTCCAGCTCCTGGGGCGTTGCCCAGCCGAACGCGGTGATGTGCTCTTCGGTGACCAGCGGGTCCTGCAGCTCGTCGTTCTTGTAGTAGAACTCGATGATCGAGCGGGGGAGCTGCGTGCCCTCCTCCAGCCCGAGCCGCTTGGCGAGCGAGCCTGCGGCGACGTTCCGGACCACCACTTCGAGCGGAATGATCTCCACCTCGCGGATCAACTGCTCGCGCATGTTGAGTCGGCGAATGAAATGGGTCGGAATGCCCATGTCGTTGAGGTGGCTGAAGATGTGCTCGGAAATGCGGTTGTTCAGCACGCCCTTCCCGTCGATCACCTGGTGCTTGCGCGCGTTGTGCGCAGTGGTGTCGTCCTTGAAGTGCTGGACCAGCGTTCCTGGCTCCGGCCCCTCGTAGAGGATCTTGGCTTTGCCTTCGTAGATGCGGCGGCGGCGGCTCATGGGGATGATCCGAATCGGGTCTTTGTGTTTCATGGCCTGCGGTCGAAAAGTCTCGATAAGGGGTGCGCTCCGGCCCATCCTGGCGGACGAACCTTGCGCCGACGATTGGGCCGCAGACACCCGCACGTGAGCGACAGCTAACCCATCCCGGCCTTTTGAACAATCCTCCGGGCCGAACGCTTTGCTTCCACAGCCCGCGCCGATAGATTGGCGCCAACGACCAAGAGGATGCTGAAATGGCTACATTCGACGAACGCGAGAACGCCTTCGAATCGCGGTTCGCCCACGATGAGGAGCTTCGTTTCAAGGCAACGGCACGGCGCAACAAGCTGCTGGGCGCCTGGGCCGCCGAACGGCTCGGCCACACTGGCGAGGCGGCGGAAGCCTATGCCCGGTCCGTCGTGCGTGCCGATTTCGAGGAGCCGGGCGAGGAAGACGTCTACCGCAAGATCAGAGCCGACTTCGATGCGGCCGATGTTCCTGTGGATGACCAGGCGCTCCGCCTGAAGATGCGCGAGCTGCTTGCAGTCGCCGTCGAACAGGTTTCCTGACGCGGCAAAATGAATAGAGAAGCCGGCTGATCCTTCAGCCGGCTTCTCTCGTTTCCGGTCCGGTCAGTTGTTGGCCGGCGTCGTCTCGGTTTCGGCTTCCGTGCCGGCTGCCGGCGCAGGGGTGGCCGGTTCGGTCGTGGTCGTCGCGGGCGCCGTCGTGGTGGCGGGCTCGGTCGTCGCTGCAGGGGCCGCCGTCGTGTCGGCCGGCGCCGTGGTCTCGGGTTCCGCGGTGGTCGTGATCGCGGGGGCGGTCTCGACGGCTGCCGGTGCCGTGGCGGCCGGGGTCTCGTCCACGGTCTCGGTGGAAGGTGCGGGGCCGTCGAGTTCGGTATCGTCGGTGTTGAACACGTAGAGGTAAGCGCCGACCGCGAGGGCCGCGGCAACCAGCGTGCTGATCAGGAGCACCCAGAGCATCGACTTGCCCCGTTCCCCTTGCCTCGCTCCGGTCGCTGTGGGTTCAGGCGACATAGTTCACTCCTCGCTGGTGGCGCGCGAACTCGGCGCGCCGTGATGGGTCGTCGCTAGGGTACATATTCTGGCCGCGCCATCTCTCAAGGGGAGAAGCGCTGTGGCCGGCAAGTCACGACCGCGGCGAGATCGCGGGACGCCGCACGCCCAAGTCCCGGGCTTCGCTTCCCGATTCCCCGGCTGGCGCGCATAGTCGGCGGGTAGAACCGGAGTATCCCCCCGTGCGTCATTTCCTTGCAGCCGCCCTTTCCATGCTCCTTGCCGCCCCCGCAATCGCGGCGGACGTCGGCCAGGTCGTGGAATACGAAGTCCCGGCCGCGGTGGAGATGCGCGACATCGTGTTCGATCTGGGCGGCGGAGTCCTCCTCCAGCCGCAGTTCCCCTCGTCCAAGGAATACCGCTTCGCACCGCTCCCGTTCTTCGGGCTGAAGTTCCTGCGCCTCCCGGTGTTCGGCGAGGTCGTGAGCGGCAAGGTGACGGCATTCACTCTCTACCCCGCGTTCAACACGGTCGGCGAGCGCAACAGCTCTGACGCCCGCTACCTCTCCGGCATCCCCGACACCGACTTCTCGGTCGAGATCGGCCCGGGCGCCGCATTCCGCCACGGCCCGTTCCGCGCCTTCGCAGAGCTGCGCTACGGCGTGATCGGCCACAACGGCTTCGTCGGCCAGGTCGGCGCCGACTTCATCGCGAGCCCGATGGAGGCGCTCGAGGTCTCGTTCGGCCCGCGCATGGGCTTTGCCGACGGCGAGTACATGGACACCTACTTCGGCGTCCCCGCCTCCGCCACGCGCCTGCCGACCTACGATGCCGACGGCGGCATCAAGGACATCGGCCTCGGCCTCGAGGCGACCTACGCCTTCAACGAGAAGATCCGCCTCACCGGCGGCGTCGAGTACCGCAAGTACGTGTTCGATGCGGCCGACAGCCCGATCGTGAAGGCCGGCAACGACAACGAGCTGACCGTCGGCATCGGCCTCACCTACCGCTTCGGCTTCGATCTCTTCAAGAACTGACGCGCCGGCCGCACCCGCGACGCTCGGCCTACACAAAAGAACCCGGCGGACTTCGGTCCGCCGGGTTCTTTTGTGTCGTCAATGGCCTGTGCAGCGGCGCGCTGTGCGCCTCAGCGCCACTTGGAGACGCACGGGATCTTGGAGCGGTCGCAGCGGTCGGCGTAGCGCTTGGCGATCTCCGTCACCTCCTCCATCAGCCCCTCGGCCAGCGTGATCGGCTGGAGGCCGAGGTTGAGGAAGCGGTCGTGCGAGACGTGGAGCTCGTTCTCCGGCGCCTCGTGGCGCGGGTTGTCGAGGTAGGCGATCTCGACGCCGGTGCGGTCGGCGATCATCTGCGCGAGGTCGCGAATGCGGTGCGTCTCGGTCATCTGGTTGAGGATGTTGACCCGTTCGCCGGCCTGCGGCGGGTTCTCGATGGCAAGCTCGACGCAGCGGCAGGTGTCGCGGATGTTGATGAAGGCGCGCGTCTGCCCGCCCGTGCCGTGAACGGTGAGCGGGTAGTTGATCGCCGCCTGCATCAGGAAGCGGTTGAGGACCGTGCCGTAGTCGCCATCGTAGTCGAAGCGGTTGATGAGGCGCTCGTCCTTCATCGTCTGGTCGGTCTGCGTGCCCCAGACGATGCCCTGGTGCAGGTCAGTGATCTTCACCCCGTCGTTCTTGTTGTAATAGAAGAAGAATAGCTGATCCTGCGTCTTCGTCATGTGGTAGATCGAGCCCGGATTGGCCGGATACAGGATCTCCTGATCTTCAAGCCCATGGTCCGTCGGCACCTTGATGTGAAGGTAGCCTTCCGGGATCTTCATGCCCGCCGTGCCGTAGCCGTAGACGCCCATGGTGCCGAGGTGGACGAGGTGTACGTCGATCCCCGAATCGACGATCGCGCACAGGACGTCGTGCGTCGCCGTCAGGTTGTTGCGCACGGTGTAACGCTTGCGATCAGGGGACTTCATCGAGTACGGCGCGGCGCGCTGCTCGGCGAAGTGGACGATGGAGTCAGGCTTCTCCTCCACGATCAGGGACAGCAAGCGGTGGTAGTGCTCGCCGACCGAGAAGTTGACGTGCCGGATGGTGCGGCCCGACACTTCCTTCCAAGCCGCGAGGCGCTCGCCGAGCGGGCGGATCGGCGTCAGCGATTCGACCTCGAGCTCGATGTCGATCTTCCGGCGGGACAGGTTGTCGACGATGATGACCTCATGGCCCTTGTCGGACAGATGGAGGGCCGTCGGCCACCCGCAGAATCCGTCGCCGCCGAGAACGATGATTTTCGCCATGAAGTCCGCTCCAAAAGGTCGTCCACGCCAGGGGTCTGCACACACGCCTTCCCCGCCGCGGCAACGATTGCTGCCGCGAAAGGCGGGATTACACGCAAACACCGCGCTTATGGAAGTGGCTGTCGCGCCGTGCCGCCGGTTTGCTGCATTGCATGCACTCCTAGCCCGGCGTCGGTGGCAATGCTAACAGGCGAACGCGCAACGGAGAGCCATTGATGAGCACCTACCCCGTCATCCTCGCAGGGGGCCGCGGCACCCGTCTGTGGCCGCTGTCGCGCGCGGACAAGCCGAAGCAGTTCCTGCCGATGCATGGCGAGCACAGCCTGTTCCAGCGCACGGTGCTGCGCCACATGGATCTCGACGTGGCGCCCGCATGGATCGTCTGCGGCGAGCACGACCGCTTCCAGGTCGACGACGGGCTGAAGGCGATCGGCGTGGAGAACGCCACCGTGGTGCTGGAGCCGGTCGCGCGCAACACCGCGCCCGCCATCGCAGCCGTCGCGGCGCTCCTCGTGCGCCAGGACCCCGACGCCGTCATGCTGGTCCTGCCGTCCGACCACCTCATCACCACCGACAAGGCCTATTTCGACACGCTGGCGACCGCGGTGGAGCGGGCCAGGGGCGGCGAGATGGTGACCTTCGGCATCGTGCCGACCTACCCCGAGGGCGGCTACGGCTACATCAAGGCCGCGATCGGCGACGCCCTGGTGCGCAAGGTCGAGCGCTTCGTCGAGAAGCCGCCTGTGGAAGAGGCCGCGCGGATGGTCGCCGACGGCAACTACTACTGGAATGCAGGCTTCTTCGCCTTCTCCGCCCGCGCGCTGCTGGACGAACTCTCCCGCCTCGCGCCGGACGTCGTCGCCGCCGCCGAAGCCGCGGCGGATGGCGTGGAGGCAACCGAGAACCTCCTGCGCCTGCCCGAAGCCGCCTTCGGCGCCGCGCCAGACATCTCGATCGACTACGCCCTCTTCGAGCGGACCGACAAGGCGGCCGTGGCGCCGATCTCGTGCCGCTGGTCGGACGTCGGCTCCTGGCGCGCCTACTGGGACACGCTCGACAAGGACGGCGCCGGCAACGCCATCCGCGGCAACGGCACTGCGGTTGATTCGCACAACTCGCTCATCGTGTCCGACCAGGCCGACGTGATCGCCCTCGGCGTCAGCGATCTCGCCGTCGTCGCCACCACCGACGCCATCCTGATCTGCCCGCTCGACCGGGCGCAGGACGTGAAGGCCGTCGTCGCGCACCTCAAGAAGGCCGGCCGCAACGACCTTCTCGACGTCTCCCCCACCGTCAACCGCCCGTGGGGCGGCTACACCTCGATCATGAACGGCGAGCGCTTCCAGGTGAAGCACCTGTTCGTGTCGCCGGGGAAGCGGCTGTCGCTGCAGAAGCACCACCACCGCGCCGAGCACTGGGTGGTCGTCCGCGGCACGGCGGAGGTGACGGTCGACGGCGAGGTGCAGACGCTGTCGGAGAACCAGTCGACCTACATTCCGCTCGGCGCCGTCCACCGCCTCGCCAACCCCGGCCGTATCCGTCTCGAGGTGATCGAGGTCCAGACCGGGAGCTACCTCGGCGAGGACGACATCGAGCGCCTGCAGGACGAGTGGGGCCGCGCCTGAGCGCCCGGCCCCTCAGCGGCCGGCGCTAGCGCGCGTAGGCCATCCCGGTGGTGCGCACGAAGGTCGCGTAGAGGCTGGACGTGCCGCAGATGTAGAGGCGGTGGCGCTTCCAGTCGCCCCAGCACACGTTGGCGACCACCTCGGGAATGCGGATCTTGCCGATGAGCTCGCCGGCCGGGTTGATGCAGTGGACCCCGTCGGCCGCGCTCGTCCAGATGTAGCCGTCCTCGTCGAAGCGGAAACCGTCGAACAGGCCGGCCGTGGACGTTGCGAAGATCTCGCCGCCGCTGAGGCGCTTGCCGTCCACCACGTTGAAGGTGCGCATGTGGCGCGGGCCGTCCTCGACGTGGGTGGCGCCGGTGTCGACCACGATGAGCTTCTCGTAGTCCGGGGTGAAGGCGAGGCCGTTCGGCTTCACGAAATCGGTCGCGACGGCGTGGGTCTCGCCGGTCGACGGGTCGATCCGGTAGACGTGGCTGCCGCCGATCTCGCTGTCGGCCTTGATGCCCTCGTAGTTCTGGTCGATCCCGTACGTCGGGTCGGTGAACCAGACGCCGCCGTCGGGGTGGACGATCACGTCGTTTGGCGAGTTGAAGCGCTTGCCCTCGTGCTTGTCGGCCAGGACCGTGATCGTGCCATCGTGCTCGGTCCGGGTGACGCGGCGGGCCAGATGCTCGCAGGTGACGAGACGCCCCTCGCGGTCGACGGTGTTGCCGTTGGAGTTGTTGGAGGGCGCGCGGAAGACCGAAGTGGAATCGTCGGTCTCGTCGTAGCGGATCATCCGGTTGTTCGGAATGTCGGAGAAGACGAGGTAGCGGCCGCCGCCGAAATAGGCCGGCCCCTCGGCCCAGCGCCCGCCGGTCCACAGCTTGTCGAGGTAGGCGGTGCCCAGCACGAACTTCTGGAATTCCTTCTCGAGGACCTCGAAATGGGACTCGGGCATGGGCGCTTCTCCTGATGCTTATTGGTTTTGATGCGGCGGTCCGCCGCAATCCTCCAGTGGCTCAACTGGCCGGGGCTCGCAAGCGGCGGGTGTTGCACTGAAGCTGATTTTAGCGGGAGCGCGCATGAAAGGGATGGAACATAACCGGAACATGAGGTAGGTTGCGGACATGACAAAGCGCCCCCTCCCCCGCATCGACGTTCCCTCGGTCGTCACCCGCCTCGGCGCCTGCCGCATGGCGATGATCGAGCTTTCCGCAGGTTCGCAGCCGCGCTCGCTCGTCAAGGCGGCGGCGGACCAGATGATCAAGAATATCGACGAGCTGGCCTGGATCCTCACCAGCGACCGTGAGTACTTCGTGCTGAAGGGCCACGGCGGCCAGCTCTACAGGGGGCCGAAGGAATGAGCCGCCTGCGCACCCCGGCGGTGACCGTCGCCGAGGCGGTGGCGGCGACGCTCCTCGCCGCCCTCCTCAGCGCGCCGACCCACGCGTCGGCGCCGCAGACGGGACCAAGAAGTCCGGATCAGGCCTCGAGTTCGGCGATCAGCTCGTCGGTGGTGCGCGTGCGCGCGTAATGCCCGTCGAGCGCGTCCATGGCGCGCTCGTGGCGGCCCTGGTCGTGGGTCGCGCAGCAGTCCGGCACGAGCGTGACGAGGAAGCCGCGATCACATGCGTCGCGCACCGAGGTCTCGACGCACTGGTCGGAGCAGACGCCGTAGATGACCAGTTGCTCGATGCCGAGGTTGCGCAGGACATACTCCACGTTTGTGGAGTTGAAGATGCCGGACGCGGTCTTCGGAATGACGATCTCGTCGCCCTCGGGCCCGACCTCCTCGATCACCTTCGCCTCGAACGAGCCCTTCGGCACGAAGATGCCGGAGATCTTGTGGTCGAGGCTGATGTCGCGGCCGTCCTTCGTCAGCGCCTCGATGACGGTGAACATCACTTCCACGCCGGCCTTGCGCGCGGCGGCCTGCAGGCGCTGCTGGTTGGGGATGACGACGTCGGACAGGCGGTTGAGGTAGGGGTGCTTGGACGTGTCGCCCGTCCCGGCCCTCGCCGCCGCGGCGGTCTCTGGCGTCCACTCGGTGTACTGCATGTCGATGGACAGAAGCGCGGTCTTGCCTTTGACGATGGGCTTCTCGCGGTCCTTGACGGACGCGTTCTCGACGCTGGGGTGGGCCAAGGTTCTCTCCTGAAACGTGGGGTTAGCTGCGGTCGACCTTGGCGGCGGGGATCAGCCCGTCCGGCCGCACGAGAAGGACCGCGATGACGGCCGATAGCACAATCGCATCGCGATAGGGCGAGAGACTGTCGGGCAGGAACGCCTGGCTGAAGACCTCGAACGTGCCGACGAGGAAGCCGCCGAGCACGGCGCCCGAAAGGCTGCCGAGACCGCCCAGCACAGTCGCGATGAACGCCTTCAGCACCGGGTAGAAGCCCATCAGCGGGTCGACCGAGCCGCGCTGCGCCGTCCACACCACCGCCGCGATGCCGGCGAGCAGCCCCGAGAGCGCGAACGCCGCCGCCACCACGCGGTTGGCGCGCACCCCGAGGAGCCGCAGCATCTCGAAGTCCTCAGCCGCGGCGCGCATCGCCATGCCGGTTTCCGTGCGCCGCAGGAACAGCGTGAGGCCGGTGAGCGCGCAGAGCGTCGTGAAGATCGAGATGGTGGGGATGACGCCGATGGTGAGGCCGGCGAACTCGTAGCTCCCCGAGAGGCTGGCGGGGAGCTGGATGGGTTTGGGGCGCGCGGAAATACCGTTCTGGAACAGGACCTTCAGGATCTCGCTGATCGCGAAGCTGGTGATGAGGAGCGAGACGACGCTGGCGCCGCGCATGGCGCGGAAGGCGACGCGCTCCATCAGCATCGCCGTCACCACCGAGGCGAGGATGCCGGCGAGGATCGCAAGCGGGATCGGCAGGCCGAACAGCAGGCAGACGAAGACGCCGTAGCCGCCCACGGTCATGATCTCGCCGTGGGCGAAGTTGATCAGGCGGACGATGGAGAACACGATCGCGAGGCCGAGCGCGAGGAGCGCGTAGATCCCGCCCAGCGACAGCGCGTTGACGAACTGCTGGATGACGACGTCCATCGCTCAGGCCGCCAGGTACGCGGCGCGAACGAGGTCGCTGTCCGCAAGTTCGGCGCCGGTGCCGGCGATGGAGACGCGTCCGTTGGCAAGGACGACCGCCTGGTCGGCGATTTCGAGCGACAGCGGCACGTTTTGCTCCACCAGAAGGATCGCAAGCCCCTCCGCCTTGAGGCCTTCGATGAGGTCGAACACGCGGTCCACCATCTGCGGCGCGAGACCGAGGGAGGGCTCGTCGAGCAGCAGGAGGCGCGGGGCGGACATCAGCGCGCGGGCGATCGCCAGCATCTGCTGTTCGCCGCCCGAAAGAAGCCCCGCCTTCTGGTGGCGGCGTTCGGCGAGGATGGGAAAGCGGGTCATCATCTCGTCGCGCCGCTCGCGGGAGACGGCGGCGTCGGCGGCGATGGAGCCCGCGACGACGAGGTTTTCCAGAACGCTGAGGGAAGCGAACACCCGCCGCCCCTCCGGCACCACGGCGACGCCGGCGCGGATGATGTCCTCAGGCGCCGAGCCGACGATGGAGGTGCCGTCGAGGACGATGTCGCCGCCGGATACCTTTCGGGCGCCGGCGACGGCCATCAGCGTGGTGGTCTTGCCGGCGCCGTTGGCGCCGAGCAGCGCCGTCACGGAACCCGCGCGTACGGTGAGATCCACGCCGCGGACGGCGTGGACGGGGCCGTAATGGACGGAAAGATCCGTGACGGTCAGCATGTCAGCTCAGGGCTTCGGCAGCTTGTCGGGGTCGGCGGTGCCGCGGGACACGAAGTCCTTCGAGCCGTCGGCGTTGATCTTGGCGATCACCACGGGGCGCAGCGGCATCCGGTCCGTGCCCTTGAAGGTGAAGTTCGACATGACGCCCTCGCCATCCTCGATGTTGGCGAGCGCGTCACGCACGGCCACCGGATCGGTGGTACCGGCAGCTTCCACGGCCTGCTCGATCATGTGGGCGACGTCGCAGCCGTTCACATAGTAGTTGTTGTCGGGCTCGGTGCCGGTTGCGGCTTCGTATTCCTTCATGAAGTCGCCGTACGCGCTGCCCTCCTCGGGGAAGCCGCCGGAGGTGTGGTAGGTGCCGGCCACGACGTCGCCGAGGCCGCGCACGGTGGGCGTGTCGAGCACGTCGCCGCCCATCACCTGGGTGTCGACGCCGGCGCCGCGCAGCGCCTTGATGAAGGCCGGGAAGTCAGGCTCCCAGGCCCACGTCACGATCACGTCGGGCGCCGGCTCGGTGTTCTTGATGGTGGTGACGATGGCGGAAAAGTCAGGCTGGTTGAGCGAATAGAGGCTCTCGCCGACAACCTCGCCGCCGTTCGCCTCGAACACCTCGGCGAAATATTCCGGGCCGCCCATGGTGTAGGCCGCATCGGGCGACTTCAGGATGTAGACCTTCGTAGAGGCCCTGCTCGGTGGCGAAGTCGGCGAGCACCGTCGCCTGCTGGTTGTCCGCCGGGTAGGCGCCGAAGATGTATTCGCCGACCTGCGTCATCACCGGGGCGGTGCCGGCAAAGCTCATGGTCGGGATCTGCGCGGGCTCGGAGATCTGGCCGGCGGCGATGGTGGGGTCGGCATCGGCGGAGGCGACGATGAACTGCGCGCCGTTGTCGATCATCTCCTGCGTGACCTTCACGCTTTCGGCCATGTCGGAGCGGGTGTCGCGCACGTCGAGGATGACGTTGTACTTGCCGGCCATGCCGCCGGCCTCGTTCATCTTGTCGACGCAGTACTTGAAGCCGGCGTAGGACGGCTGGTCGTAGGGCGTCAGGTAGCCGGACTGGGCGCTCATCACGCCGATCTTGTAGTCCTCGGCGAAGGCGGGGCCTGCGAGGCCCGCGGTGCCTGCGAGGCCGACACCGGCGAGGAGTGCGAGCGCCGTCGTTGTGCGTAGGGTCATGCCATTGCTCCTTTGGTTTCCGTTTTGCGGCCGCGGCCGATGTAGGCTTCGATCACCGCATCATTGTGCCGGATTTCCTCCGGCGTGCCGCGCGCGATCACGGCGCCGCGGTTGATGACGACGATCGACGAGGACAGGCGGTTCACGAACTCGAGGTCGTGGTCGATGAGGAGAAGCCCGATGCCGCGCTCTTGCGTCAGCCCGACGAGGCGGCCCGCAAGGTCCGAGGTTTCTTCGGGGTTCATCCCGGCGGCGGGCTCGTCGAGCAGGATCATCGCGGGCTCCATCGCGAGGCAGCGGGCGATCTCGAGCCGCTTGCGCGCGCCGTAGGGCAATGCGTCGGCGAAGGTGTCGGCCTCGGCGGCAAGGTCGAGCGCCTCGATCTCGCGCAGGGCCCGTGCCCGCGCGGCGGCCCGGCTCGGCGCATGTGGCAGCGCCGCGACGAGGACGTTCTCGTAGACTGTGAGATTGCCGAACAGGCGGATGTTCTGGAACGTGCGCGACAGGCCGAGCTTGGCGATGGTGTGCGGCGACGAGCGCCGTGATGTCGGTCTTGCCGAAGTGCGCGCGCCCCTCGTCGGCGCGGAACTGGCCGGTGAGGAGGTTCACCAGCGTGGACTTGCCCGCGCCGTTGGGTCCGATGAGGCCAGTCACCGTGCCGGGCGGCACGTCGAACGTCGCGTTGTCGACGGCCTTCAGCCCGGAGAAGCTGCGCGACAGGCCCTCGACGTCGAGCGGGACCGCCTCGCGCACGGCGACCGGCCGGGCCACCTCGCCCTTTGGGCCGAGGCCCGAGAAGATGCGGCCGAGACCCGGCAGGCGAAGCTCGCGCCGGCCGAGAAGACCTTCGGGCCGCAGCCAGATGACGAGGAGGATCGCGACGCTGAGCGCGACCGTGGTGAGGCCGAACACCGCCGGCATCTCATAGCCGCCGACGGTGAAGCCGCCCTCGAACTGGCGCACGGTATCCTGCAGGATCGTCACCACCACCACGCCGACGACCGCGCCCGAGACAGTCGCCATGCCGCCGACGATCAGCATCGCCACCATCGCGAACATCAGGCCGAAGTAGAACGTGTGCGGCGAGAACGCGCCCAGCATGTGCCCGTAGAGCGCGCCCGCGACCGCAGCCAATGCGCCCGACACCGTCCACCCGACGAGCCGCGCCCGCTGCGCGTTGATGCCGAGCGCCTCGGCGGCGGAGGCGTTGTCGCGGACTGCGCGCAGCTCCAGCCCCCAGCGGCTCTCCCGGAAAAGTCGCGCCAGGATGGCGAACGCGATCGCGGCCCCGAGCGCGACCCAGAACGTCGTCACCCGCGGAACGCCGTAGAAGGTCTGGCTGCCGCGGGTGATCTCGCGCGCGCCGATCAGAATGCTGTGGACGATGATGAGAAGGCCGAGCGTCGCGATGGTCGCCGACGCACCGTTCAGGCGCGAGATCGGCAACCCGCTCGCGAAGGCAACCACAATCCCGACCGCCAGCACCGCGACGAGCGCGAGGGCGAAGGAGCAGTTCGTGCCCGGCGAGGAAGGCCGGCAGCATCGGAACCGCCATCTTCTGGAGCGTCGCCGGCATCGTCAGGAGCCCGGCGGTGTAGGCGCCGATCGCCATGAAGGCGGAGTGGCCGAACGACACGATGCCCGAGTTGCCGGTGAACACCGAAAGCGCCACCACCGCGGCGACGTTGACGCACATCTGCGTCGCGATCCGCTCGCCGGTCCGGCCGAGCAGCAGCCACATGCCGAGCGAAATGCCCGCGATCAGCGCGACGAGGAGAACCGTCTCGCCGACCTGCGCACCGGCGCGGCGTCTGGACAGCAACGTGAGGTCGATGGGCGATCCCGACATGGGGCTCCGGGCACTAGAGGAGAAAGCAAGAAAAAGAAGCAGTGCATAATTGTCAATCAACCCAAGGCGTTGAATGGCGCCCGCGTTGGCCCTATTGGGGGCAAATGCGTCAACTTGTCCCGCCCACCTTCCCCTACGGCCTCCTCGGTCCGCACGATGCCTCACCCGTCGAGCGGATGGGTCCGCCGCTGAGCCCATGGCTCCTCACCTGCGACCATGGCGGCAACCTCGTGCCGGGCGCGCTAGACCTCGGCGTCGGCGAGGCCGACCTTGCGCGGCACATCGGCTACGACATCGGCGCGGCGGCGGTGGCGCGGATCCTGTCGCAGAGGCTGGCGGCAGAGCTCTTCATCCAGCTCTATTCGCGCCTCGTGATCGACTGCAACCGGCCGCCGAGCGAGCCGAGCGCCTTCCCCGAACGGTCCGACGGCACGCCGATCCCCGGCAATGTCGGCCTCGCCGGCCGCGACGGCGCCGCCCGCACGGCGGAGATCTTCCACCCCTACCACGCCGCCATCGAGGCCGCGCTCGACCGGCGGGAAGACGCCGGCATCGACACCCACCTCGTCGCCGTCCACTCCTACACCCCCGTCCACGGCGAGCACCCCGAGCCGCGCCCGTGGCCCGTCTGCGTGCTGTTCGACAAGGACCCGTCGCTGTCGCTCGCCCTGTCGCAGGTCCTGCAGGCGGACGGCATCCTCGTGGGCGAGAACGTGCCCTACCAGGTCGGCGCGCTCGGCGATTACACCGTGCCGGTCCACGGCGAGCGGCGCGGCATTCCCCATACCCTGATCGAGATCCGGCAGGACCTCATCGGCGACGATGACGGGCAGCGCGAATGGGCCGAACGGCTCGCCACCGCGCTCCCCAAGGCGATGGCCGTGTGCGAAAGGAAACCGACATGAGCACCCGTTTCGAGGACCCGCGCGCCGCGATGGTCGGCAATCTGGAGCTGTCGGCGGTCTTCCGCGGCCGCTCCTTCCCGATCGAGCGGCTCGATGACATCCTCTCCTCCGGCCTCCCCTGGGTGCCGACCAACAGCTGCATCTCCGCGTCCAACACCATCCCGGCCGACAACCCGTTCGGCCCCATGGGCGAGACCAAGCTCGTCGCCATCCCCGAGACGCGGATGCTGCTCCCGTCCCGCGACGACCGGCCGACGATGGCGCTCTATCTCTCCGAGATCACCGACCACGACGGCGCGTTCTGGGAAGTCTGCGCCCGCTCGCAGCTCCGCCGTGCTCTCGATGACCTCAAGGCGAAGCACGGCCTTACGATGAAGATCGGCTTCGAGCAGGAGCTCTACATCAACGGGCTGGAAGACGTGCACACCCCCGCATATTCGCTGGCGGGGTCGCGCCGCGTATCGGGTTTCGCGGCGGAGGTGCAGCAGATCCTCGGCACCGCCAACACCCGCGTCGACCAGTTCGCCGCCGAATATGGCGAGCACCAGTTCGAGATCTCGCATCCGGTGCGCGACGCGCTGCGCGGCTGCGACGACGTGGTGCTGGCGCGCGAAGCGATCCGCGACACGGCAAGAGGCCATGGCGCGCACGCGACCTTCGCGCCCAAGCCCGACCTCACCCAGGCCGGCAGCGGCATCCACATCCACTTCAGCCTGTGGGACGAGAGCGGCCCCCGCACGGCGCACAGCGGCGCCCTGACGGCGACCTCGGGCGCCTTCGCCGCCGGCATCCTGAAGCACATCGAGGCGGTGATGGCGTTCGCCACGCCCTCCCCCAACTCGTTCCAGCGCATCGCCGAATCGAGCTGGGTCGGCGTGTTCTCCTGCCTCGGCATCCGCAATCGCGAGGCGGCGATCCGGCTTTGCCCCCGCAGCCCACGGCCCGACGGCAGCCATCCGGGCGCATCGCTGGAATTCCGGCTTTGCGACGCGATCGGCGAACCCCTACCTCGCGCTCGCCGCCATCGTGCGCGCCGGAATGGCCGGGCTCGACGAGGCGCTCGACCCGCCGCTGAGCGCCGACATGGACCCTGCGAAGATGCCCGCGGAGGAGCGCGAGGCACGTGGCTACCGGCGCGTGCCGCAGGAACTGGAGCCCTGCCTCGCGGCCGCGGCGCCCCTCGCGCGCGAATGGTTTGGCGAATTGTTCTGGCGCGCGTACGATTCGGTGCGCCGCAACGCCATCAAGGATGCACAGAATGCGGGCGAGGCCTATCCCGCCGAGCTCGCCCGTGCCATCTAGGAGCGATCCGGGCGCGGCCGCTTCGCGCCCCTGACACCATCGAACCGACTGGCTCCGACGGCCGCCCCGGGTACGGCGTGCGCCGCCGTCCGGGCCGTGCGACCAAAGGAGGCCGTGATGCTGACCAACGACCAGCTCGCCGCGTGGGACCGCGACAACTTCTTCCATCCGAGCACCGCGCTCGGCGAATTCGCCCGCGGCGAGGCGACCAGCCGGATCATCGAGGGCGGCGAAGGCTGCGTGATCCGCGACCGTGACGGGCGCGAGCTGCTCGACGGTTTCGCCGGTCTCTACTGCGTCAACGTCGGCTACGGCCGGCAGGAGATCGCCGACGCGATCGCAGCGCAGGCCAAGAGCCTCGCCTACTACCACGCCTACGCCGGCCACGGCACGGAAGCCTCGATCACTCTCTCCAAGATGGTGATGGATCGGGCGCCTGCGCACATGTCGAAGGTCTACTTCGGCCTCTCGGGGTCCGACGCCAACGAGACCAACATCAAGCTCCTCTGGTCGTACCACAACCTCATCGGCAAGCCGGAGAAGAAGAAGATCATCTCGCGCTGGCGCGGCTACCATGGCTCCGGCCTGATGACCGGCTCGCTGACCGGCCTGCCGCTCTTCCACAAGACGTTCGACCTGCCGCTGGCGCGCGTCCACCACACCGTCGCCCCCTCCTACCTCCACCGCCCCGACGCTGACATGAGCGAGGCCGACTTCGTCGCCTACTGCGTGAAGGAGCTCGAGGCGCTGATCGAGCAGGAAGGCGCGGACACCATCGCCGGTTTCATCGGCGAGCCGATGCTGGGCACCGGCGGCATCGTGCCCCCGCCCGCCGGCTACTGGGACGCGATCCAGCCGGTCCTCAAGAAGCACGACATCCTCCTCATCGCCGACGAGGTCGTCTGCGGCTTCGGGCGTCTCGGCTCGATGTTTGGCTCGATCCACTACGGGATGGAGCCCGACTTCATGACCATCGCGAAGGGCCTCACCTCGGCCTATGCGCCGATGTCTGGCACCATCGTGTCGGACAAGGTGTTCAAGGTGCTGGCGAAGGGCACGGACGATTCCGGCGGCCCGATCGGCCACGGCTGGACCTATTCGGCCCACCCGCTTGGCGCTGCGGCCGGCGTGGCCAACCTCAAGCTGGTCGACGAGATGGGCCTCCTCGAAAACACCCGCAAGGTCGGCCCCGAGCTCCTCGGTGCGCTGTCCGACGCCGTCGGCAGCCACAAGAACGTCGCCGAAGTGCGCGGCGAAGGCCTTCTCGCCGCGGTCGAGTTCCACGAGGACGTCGATGCCCGCAAGGCGTTCGATCCGTCGAAGAAGATGGGCCCGAAGCTTGCCGCGGCCCTCGCTGCGCGCGGCGTGATCGGCCGGGCGATGCCGGGCGGCGACATCCTCGGCTTCGCGCCGCCGCTCTGCCTGAGCACAGCCGAAGCGCATCAGATCGCCGATGCGGTCAAGGGCGCGGTCGCCGACGTTCTGGGCTGATTCAAAAGGGGAGCCGCGGCGCTGCCGCGGTTCCAGGCGCAGGCGACAGAACGCGCGGGGCCCCCGGCCTCGCGCGTTTCCTGTTCTCAGGCTTCTTCGGACGAACCTTCCAGGATGCCGTCCCGCGGTGTCCGGGCTGCAGTGCCATCGTAGTCGCTGTGGCCTGCCTGATGGCGCCCTTCGGCGTCGATCGCGAAGCCGCACAGGGGGCAGGTCGACATCGCGCCGAGCAGACTTGCCCGCGAGGCCGCAGCGGCGGCCGGCAGAAAAATGAGATTGCCGAAATCGTCGTAGCCGGTCAGCAGTTCTTCACGCACGTCCATCATCGTTCTCCGACATCCCACCGCGTGGCGTCTGTCTCTGTCTCGCCGGTCGCCTTCGGGCGGAGCGGCGGATGCCACCAAGGTTTCATGCATTCACCGGGCAGCGCCTGCCCGCGGTGCCTCTTGAACCTGTAGAGGATCGAGCACCCAGTTGCGTCCGGCGGCGGCTGAACGAAACGTTCGGTTGCTACGCAAGAACGCCAAGCCTCGTTCAACTCGCGTTAAAACCATAGCGCATCGCAAATTACGTTGATGCAACGCGTGCGTAACGGGACCGTGAAAAGTGCGTGAAACCGGAACGATCGCCGCGAAATCAGAGGCTTTGATAGTGCAGCGTCCTGCGAAACGTGAATTCACGTACTGACGTGAAGTTCACCTTTCACAAGATGCCGGGAGCGCGCCGGGCACGAAAAAGCCCGCGCCGGGGACGGCGCGGGCTCGTAATTCTCGGGTCTTTTCGCTCAGGCGTTGAGTGGAACGCCCGCGCTGTGCAGGACCTCGCCCCACTGACGGCCGGTGTCGTAGGTGGCCGAGGGGTGGCTGGAACGATACTTGGCGATGGTGAAGGTGGGGTCGGAGCGCATCAGCTCGGCAGCGCACGCCTTGGCCTCGCGATCACGCCCCAGCATCGCGAGCGAGAACGTCTTGACGCGGAGGGTGGACGGGTAGCGCCGGTTGGCCTGCAGCGAGAGCTCGGCGAGCTGCAGGGCCTCGTCGTACTCCCCGTTCACCGCACAGGCGCCAGCAGCCATCGAGTCGTAGAAGTACTGGTAGGGGTCCATCGGCGATAGCTTGCGCGCCCGCTTGGTGTGAATCACCGCCTGCTCGCCCTCGCCCATGAAGGTGTGGAGGACGCCGGTCAGAAGCCAGGCGAGTGAGTTGTTAGGATCGTGCGCCAGCGCTTCCTCGTGGAAGGCGAACGCCCGCTCGAATCGCGCAGTGTGGTGGCGGACGAAGCCGTTGACCGCCAGCGAGAACGGGCACGACGGGTTGCAGTCTAGCGCACGGGCCGCGGTTTCCTTGGCGACCGCGATGTCTGCCGTCTCGTTGGTGCTCCAGCCCTGCTTGATGTGCTGGACGTACCACTTGGCGAGCCAGGCGCGCGGCAGGCTGTGACGCGGCGCGCGGCCGACCACCTCTTCCAGGCACTCGCGCGCCTGCTTGAAGCTCGACGGCGCCTGGCGGTGCATCAGGGTGATGCCGGCCGACAGCAGCCGGTGCGTCTCGATGTCGGGCAGGCGCATGGTGTTGAGCGGGCCGATGGCTTCGCTGAGCACCGCGCGGGTGATGGCGTCGGCGACGGTGTGGACCACCTCGTCGCTGCCCTCGAAGAAGTGCTTCACCTTGCCGGAGAAGTCTTCCGTCCAGCACAGGCGGCCGGTCGCGGCATCGACGAAGTCGACGTCGAGGCGGAAGCGGTCCTCGCCGAGGCGGACCTGGCCGTAGATCACGTAGTCGGCGTTGAGAAGATCCTTGAGCTCGCTGAGCTGTGCGGAGCGCAGACGCTCGTTGCGGCTCGAAAGGTGGGAGATGACAGCTAGGAAGGGCGAGCGCGACAGGCTGCGGGTGATGTCCTGCGCCACCGCGTCGCCGAAGTGCGAGCCGAGCCCCTGCCCGTCCACGCCGGCGAACGGGATGACCGCGACCACCGGAAGAAGACGCTCGCGCAGGATCTCGGCCTTCACCGCACCGTTGCGCCATGCGCTGGCCGACTCGTCGACGCCGATGGGCGCTGCCGGAATCCGGGCGGTGTCGGGCGTCGCCGCACGCTGCTCGGCGACCCACTCGTTGAATTCCTTGGACGTGACGTCGAGACCTTCGAGGAAGGCGCCGTCCTTCGGGCCGCCGACGAGGACGAAGCAGTCCGGCCGCAGGCGGATGGTATCGTTCGAGACGAGGAAGATGGAGCTGAACGAATCGGTGCCGAGGAGGCGCTTCATCGAGCTCAGCGCCTGACGCAGGCTCGCGCGGCGGTGATCCGGCCCCGAGAGCTGCCACAGAATGTCCTGGATGA
This sequence comes from uncultured Alphaproteobacteria bacterium, assembly GCA_963704595.1. Classification (GTDB taxonomy): domain Bacteria; phylum Pseudomonadota; class Alphaproteobacteria; order Rhizobiales; family Amorphaceae; genus Acuticoccus. The sequence goes on along the minus strand of OY969922.1, from coordinate 2,547,581 downwards.
AGGCGCGCGTGCGCTTGCCTTCCGGCGCCGTCGCAAGCAGCGCGAGGATGGCCTTGGCCTTGTTGCTGCGAAGATCGATCTCTTCGCCGTCGTCCCAACAGAGTGTGAATGGCCCGTAGAGCCTGATCCGCAGCCGGTTCGTTCTTGCCATATTCGCCCTCGAAGCCACACTCGAACGGTCGATTAAGTGCCTAACGCGCCGGAAATATGGCGCAAAACCGTTTCCAGTGAAAGAAAATTAGACCCGTCCCGAATTTAAAGCGACGATTTTTGCAGTTCGGTAGCAGAGCGGACCGCTTTGGTCCGCTCTGCAAGCCTTAATTAGTTCGGAACCGAACCGTCAATGCCTTCGATGTAGAAGTTGAGGCCGAGAAGCTCGCCGGCTTCGGCCTTCTGCCCGTCCGCCAGCCACTCGCTGCCGTCCTGCTTGTTGATCGGGCCGGTAAAGGGCTCGAGTTCGCCCGACCTGATCGCCTCTTCAGTCGCCTTCGCCTTGGCGGCGACTTCCTCGGGCATGTTGGTGTACGGCGCCATCGCGACGTTGCCTTCGGCAAGGCCGTGCCAGGTGTCGATCTGCTCCCACGTGCCGTCCATCACGGCCTGGACCCGCTCGATATAGTAGGGCGCCCAGTCGTCGATGATGGAGGTGAGCTGCGTTTCGGGGCCGAACTTGATCTGGTCGGACGCCTGGCCGAACGCGTAGACGCCCTCCTCCGCCGCAACCTGCATCGGCGCGGTGGAATTGGTGTGCTGCGACAGGATGTCCGCGCCCTGGCTGATCAGCGCCTTCGCGGCATCCGCCTCGCGGCCCGGGTCGAACCAGGAGTTCACCCAGACGATCTTGACCTCGAAGTCGGGGTTCACCGTCTTCGCGCCGAGGAGGAAGGCGTTGATGCCGCGGATCACTTCGGGGATCGGGAACGAGGCGATGTAGCCTGCAGTGCCGGTCTCCGACATCTGCGCCGCGATCTGCCCGATGATGAAGCGGCCCTGGTAGAACTTCGAATTGTAGGTCGAGACGTTCGGGTGCTCGCGCTTGTAGCCGGTGGCGTGCTCGAACTTGATGTCGGGGAAGCGGCCGGCGACGGCGTTGGTCGCATCACCGAAGCCGAACGAGGTGGTGAAGATGATGTCGCAGCCGGAGCGGGCGAAGCGCTCGATCGCGCGCTCGGCATCGGCGCCTTCGGGCACCGATTCCAGGTAGGCGGTCTCTACCTTGTCGCCAAACTTCTCTTCCACGGCGAGGCGGGCCTGATCGTGCTGGTAGGACCAGCCGAAGTCGCCGATCGGACCGACGTAGATGAAGCAGGCCTTGGTGGGCTCGTCCTGCGCGACGGCGAGGCCGGGCGCCGCGACGGCCATAGCTGCGGCGAGTAGGAGGGCACGTCTCATGGGTTTGAACCTCTTGTTCGTGTGTCGAAGGAGAACGGAAGCAAAATCCGGACCGGGTGCAAGCCCGTTCACCGGTCCGGGACGAAAGGCTGGCCGAGGGAGGCCGGCGTGTTGATCATCGTGAAGCGCCGGTTGGTGGCGATGACGACGAGAACGACGATGGTCGCCACATAGGGCAGCGCGGAGAGGAACTGCGAGGCGATCGGAATGCCCATCCCCTGCGCCTGGAACTGGAGATTCGTCACCGCACCGAAGAGGTAGGCGCCGACGACGAGGCGCCACGGCCGCCAGCTTGCGAACACCACCAGCGCCAGCGCGATCCAGCCCCGTTCGGCGCTGATGTTCTCGATCCACTGCGGCGTGTAGACGAGCGTGAGCTGCGCCCCCGCAAGCCCCGCGCAGGCGCCGCCGAACACCACGGCGAGCGTGCGCGTGGCGAGGACGTTGATGCCGATGGCGTGGGCCGCCGCCGGCGCGTCCCCGACCGCGCGCAGGCGCAGCCCGGCGCGGGTGCGGAACAGGAACCACGAGACGCCGATGACGATCGCGATCGAGGCGTAGAAAAGGATGTCCTGTCCGAACAGCGCCTCGCCGACCAGCGGCAAGTCGGAGAGGACCGGGATCTCGATAGGTGCGAGCCGCAGACCCGGGAGGCCCACGAACGATTCGCCGACGAGACCGGACACGCCGAGCCCGAAGAGCGTGAGCGCAAGCCCGGTCGCGACCTGGTTCGTCGCCATCCAGACGGCGAGGACGGCAAACAGGAACGCCATCGCCGATCCCGCGAGCATCGCGGCGAGGATGCCAGCGTACGGCGAGCCGGTGGACTGGGAGACCGCGAAGGCGGCGACCGCGCCCACCACCAGCATCCCCTCGACGCCGAGGTTGAGGACGCCGGAGCGCTCCGCGACCAGCTCGCCGATGGCGGCGAGGAGGAGCGGCGTCGCGGCGGTGATGACGGTGAGGAGCAGTGCCTCCAGCATCATCGCGCCGCCTCCGGCAGGGTCGCCGCCGGGCGGCTGCGCACGATGCGGACCTGGTAGCGGACCAGCGTCTCGCTGGCGAGGACGCTGAAGAGGAGCACGCCCTGGAAGACGCGGGTCGTCCGGTCCGACAGGCCGAGCGACATCTGCGCCGCCTCCCCGCCGAGATACGTGAGCGCGAGGAGAAGCCCCGCGAGGATCACCGCGAGCGGATTGAGGCGGCCGAGGAACGCCACGATGATTGCGGTGAAGCCGTAGCCCGGGCTGATCGACGGGCGAAGCTGACCGATCGCGCCGGAGACCTCGATCATCCCGGCAAGGCCCGCAAGTGCGCCGGAGAACAGGAACACGAAGAGCGTGGTGGCGCGCGCGTCGAACCCTGCGAAGCGCGCCGCGCGGGGGCTCGCGCCGCTCACCGAGATCTCGAAGCCCTTGAGGGTGCGCGACAGGAGCACCCAGGTGAGGACCGCGATCACGACGGCGATCACGATGCCCCAGTTGGCGCGGCCGCCCCAGTCTCCGCTCGAGAACAGTTCGGCGAGGCGGCCGGAAGGCGGAAAGTTCCGCGTTTCGGGGAAGTTGTAGCCCTCCGGGTTCCGCCAGGGGCCGCGCACCAGATAGTCGAGCACGAGCTCGGCGACGTAGACGAGCATCAGGGAGACGAGGATCTCGCTGGCGCCGAACCGGTTCTTCAGCACCGCCGGGATCGCGGCCCACGCCGCGCCCCCTGCCATCGCCATCAGGAGCATGACCGGGAGCAACCACATCCCGGACGCGCCGGGGAAATAGACCGGGACGATGCTGCCCGCGATCGCGCCGGCGATGAGCTGCCCCTCCGCGCCGATGTTCCACACGTTGGCGCGGTAGCAGGCGCACAGCCCGGCGCCGATCAGGATGAGCGGTGCGGCCTTGATCGCGAGCTCGTGCAGGGACCAGACGTCGGACAGCGGCTCGATGAAGTAGGCGTAGAGCGCCGGCAGCGGCGGCTTGCCGAGAAGGGCGAAGAGCCCCGCCCCGACGATTGCGGTGAAGATGACCGCGAGGACCGGCGAGGCCACCTCGCGCAGCAGGCTGGCGCTGGTGCGCCGCCTCAGTTCAATGCGCAACGCTCGCCTCCTCGTTGTGTCCCGCGCCCATCAGGATGCCGACCTCGACACGGGTGAGATCGCCCGCGGGCCGCGCCTTGCTGAGCCGCCCCTGCGAGATGACCGCGATCCGCCCCGCGATCTCGAAGAGTTCGTCGAGATCCTGGCTGATCACGAGGACGGCCGCGCCGGACGCCGCAAGGTCGATGATCGCCTGGCGGATGTTGGCCGCCGCGCCAGCGTCGACGCCCCAGGTGGGCTGGTCGACCACCAGAAGCCGCGGCGCGCGGTCGAGCTCGCGGCCCATGACGAATTTCTGGAGGTTGCCGCCGGAGAGCGACCGGGCGGGCGCAGAGGCGCCGGGTCCGCGCACGTCCATCTTGCCGATCACCCGGTCGAGCGCGCGGCGGGCGGCACCGCGGCGCACCACGCCGCCCGCGCCGACGGTGCCGTCGTCCGGCAGGTGGCGGGAGAGGATGATGTTGTCGACGAGGTTGAAGGCGGGCACCGCGCCATGCCCCAGCCTCTCCTCCGGCACGAAGGCGGCGCCGAGCGCGCGCCGGGCGTCGACGCCTTGCGTCACCGACGGCCTTGCCGAAGAGGCTGATGGCGCCCTGCGCGGAGGTCATCTCGCCCGAGAGGCAGGCGAAGAGCTCGCCCTGCCCGTTCCCGGCCATGCCCGCGATGCCGAAGACCTCGCCCTCGTGGACCGTGAAGGAAACGTCCCGCAGCGTGGTGCCGAAAGGGCGGTTGCTGGCGTGAGTGAGGTTCTGCACCACCAGCGCGGGCGTGCCTGCACCGGCGGGTGCGGCGCGCTCGACGGTGCCGATGGCAGCGCCCACCATCGCCTCGGCGAGGGCTGCCGCGGTGGTGGTCGCAAGCTCGGTCTCGGCGACCACGCGGCCGGCGCGGATGACCACGGCGCGCGAGCAGAGGTCGCGCACCTCCTCCAGCTTGTGGGAGATGTAGAGGACGGCGCAGCCTTCGCCGGCGAGGCGTCGCAGCACGGTGAAGAGACGCTCCACCTCCTGCGGCGTCAGCACCGAGGTCGGCTCGTCCATGATGATGAGCTTCGGGTCCTGGAGAAGGCAGCGCACGATCTCGATCCGCTGCCGCTCGCCGACCGAAAGGTCCGCGACCAGCGCGTCCGGGTCGAGTGCGAGGCCGTATTCGCGGCTGACGGTCCGCGTCCGCTCGGCGATGGCGGCCATCGGGAGGTCGGGAAGCGCGAGCGCGATGTTCTGCGCGGCGGTGAACGCCTCGAACAGGGAGAAGTGCTGGTGGACCATCGCGATCCCGAGGGCGCGCGCCTCGGCCGGGTCGGAAAGGTTCACCGCCTTGCCGCGCCAGTAGAAGGCGCCCTCATCGGGCTGCAGCGATCCGAACATCATCTTGACGAGCGTCGACTTGCCGGCGCCGTTCTCGCCGAGGAGCGCGACGATTTCGCCCGGCTTCACCGACAGCGAGACATCGTCCGAGGCGCGGACGGTGCCGAACGACTTCGAGATGTGACGCGCCTCAAGCAGCGCAGGCCCGTCGATCACTGCGCTCACTCCGTTGCCAGACCGCTTCAGTAAAGCGGAACGTTACAACGGGGTCACGCCGAGAAAACAAGCAAAAACGCCGCCTGTGCAGAGCATTATGCCCAGCCCGGACGGCGTTTGCGTCGTGGCGGCGGCATGGGTGCCGCCGCGGATCGTGGTGCGAAGGCTAGAGGTCTTCGCGGTAGAACAGCTCGGGCTGCTCCGTGTTGCCCGCGACGAGCTTCTCGCGCAGGGCCTCGGGCGGCTCGATCTTCGGTGCAGCAGTCACCACGCGGAGCTCCGCGATGGAGTTCGGCTCGTCGCGGAACGTGATCGACGGGATCATTACGTCCTTGGCGACGATGGTGGTGTTGTTCTCGGGATCGTGGGTGAAGACTTCCTGGCCCTGCGGGTTCAGAAGCACGATCCGCTGCATCGCGCCGCCGCCGACGACTTCGACGTGGGTGACGACGGAAGACGCCTCAATGCGGTCGTCGTACATCTTGTCGCCAACCTGCTCATAATTCGGGTCGGCGAGGTGGGCATCCCCCGAAATCATCGAGCCCGCGATGACGAAATTGCCTGCGACGTCGGCGACCGAACCGGTCACCGCATCATAGAAACGCTCATTGTTCGCTGCGAGAGCCGCCGCTGCGACCGAGCCGGTGAGGACAGCCGCGACGAGGGTGATCCGACCGAAAGCTGACATCGAACTCTCCTTCCTGCGAGCTTATGACCCGCTGGGCGTCCGTTGTCCGGCGCCCTATTATTGCGCGCGGAATATGCCGCGCTGCAGTGTCAAATGGAGATGTTGCTCATCCGCCACAAGACTGTGGAACGAGGGCCGTTTCGAAAAATTTTTAACGGCCTCGTCATTCATTCGCTTACCGAAACAGAGTAACACGTGATCCGGTTCCAAATTTTCTTGGTTAAAAATCTTAACGAATCTGCGTCCGTCTTACAAGGCGGCGCCTGATGGCGTTCGATCACGCTCGGGTGAAAGCGCTCAACGAGCGCAAGCCGCGGCCCGACGGCGAGCACGTCCTCTACTGGATGCAGCACAGCCAGCGCGCGACCGACAATCCAGCACTGGAGCACGCCGCCGCCCGCGCCAACGAGTGCGGCAAGCCGTTGAAAGTGCTGTTCGTCGTCGACCCGTCCTATCCGGAGGCAAACGCACGGCACTACACCTTCATGCTCGAAGGGATCGCGGAAACGAAGTCGGCGCTGGAACGGCGCGGCATGCACTTCGCGCTGCGGCGAGGCTCACCACCCGAAATTGCATCGCGCGAGGCACAAAACGCCCTCGTGACGGTAACCGATCGAGGCTATCTGCGCCATCTTGCCGCATGGCGCGACCAGCTTGCCAGCGAGGCGCCGTGTCTGGTGGAGATGGTGGAGGGCGAGGTCATCGTCCCCGTCGAGGTCGCATCGGACAAGCTGGAGAGCGCGGCGCGCACGATCCGCCGCAAGCTCCAGGCCAAGGCGGACGACTTCGCCACCCTCCCCGACACGGTTTCGGTGGACAGGAAGGCCGACGGCCTCGGGCATAAGGACGACTGCGAGATCGACGACGTCGCCGCGTTCGTGGAGGCGCTCGACATCGACGCCAGCGTCGGGCCGGTCGACGGCTTCAAGGGCGGCTCGCGGATGGCGCTTTCGCGCCTCAAGTCCTTCGTCGAGGATGCGCTGGACGACTATGGCGAAGGGCGGGCCGACATCGTCGACCGCAACGTCTCCCACCTCAGCCCGTACCTTCACTTCGGCCAGATCTCGCCTGTGCGCGTCTACCGCGACGTGCAGGACGCCAAGGCGGGCAAGGACGACAAGGCCGGCTACATCGACGAGATGATGGTCCGCCGCGAGCTCGCAGTGAACTTCGTCCACTACAACAAGGACTATGACAGCTATTCCGGCGTGCCCGACTGGGCGCGGCAGACGCTGGAGAGCCACAAGGACGACACGCGGGAAAAGACCTTCACCGCCGAGGAGATGGAATTCTCCAGGACCGACGACCCCTACTGGAACGCGGCGATGCGGGAGATGCGGCTCACCGGGTACCTCCACAACCACCTCAGGATGTACTGGGGCAAGCGGATCATCACCTACGCCAACACGCCTTCCCACGCGTACCGGACGGCGCTCGCCCTCAACAACAAGTACCTGCTCGACGGGCGGGACTGTAACTCCTACGCGAACGTCGGCTGGATCTTCGGCGTGCACGACCGCGGCTGGCCGGAGCGCGAGGTCTTCGGCAAGGTCCGCTCGATGACGCCGGGCGGCCTCAAGCGCAAGTTCGACATCGACGCCTACGTGAAGTGGGCCGAGGCGCTCTAGCGCCCTCGCCGCCCCGGCAGCGATGCCAACGAAAAAGGCCGCGCCATCAGGCGCGGCCTTTTTGCATTCGGGGTGCTGGCGGCAGGGGTCAGCCGCCGGCGCCGGTGCTGAAGAACAGCGCCTGGCTGATGACGGCCTTCACCGTGTCGGTCTCGAACGGCTTGGTGATGAGGAACGCGGGCTCCGGCCGGTCGCCGGTGAGGAGGCGTTCCGGATAGGCGGTGATGAAGATCACCGGCACGTTGATGGTGGTGAGGATCTCGTTCACCGCGTCGAGGCCGGAGCTGCCGTCGGCGAGCTGGATGTCGGCGAGGACGAGGCCGGGCTGGCGGCTGTTCACGGCCGCGACCGCTTCGGTGTGGGTGCGGGCGATGCCGGCAACCTCGTGGCCGAGGCTTTCCACCAGCGACTCAAGGTCGAGCGCGATCATCGGCTCGTCCTCGATGATGAGGACGCTGGTCGCCACCTGCTCGGCGATGGAACGGCCGGCATCGTCGATCAGGCCGCGCACGCCGGCAACGTCCGTATTGAGGATGGCGGCGGCCTCCTGCACGGAGAAACCTTCGACGGTGGTGAGCAGGAATGCCTGACGAGCGCGGGGCACCATGGCGTCCAGGCGCTTCTCGAACAGCTCGGTCCGCTCCTCCACGTCATTGTTGACGCTGACCGAATCCCAGACCTTGATGAGGATCCGGTAGAGCGCGACGCGGGGCGGAAGGTCGGTCTCGTAGAGGGAAGTGTCGGCCACGAGAGCCTGGAGGACGGCTTCGACGTAGGCATCGCCACTGGGCTGGCTGCCGGTCAGGGAACGCGCGAACCGGCGCAGATATGGAATGTGAGGAGCAATAGTCTGAGCCAGCGACATGGCAGCCTTTCAGGTTTCGACGCGCCGTGGTCCGACATGACCACCGATAGCTTGCATAAAGCTGGAAAAACCGAACCGGTGGGAACCAAACGGCCACTAGGGGCTGGAACGAATGTATGACGAGGTTCGTTCCATGTGCGATGCGAAAAAAACGGGTTGGTTACGGATGGCGGATCGGTGCACACCTTACACCATCTTCTGGCCCGCTTGAGAACCGAACAAAGGAGCAAAATGTCAGACGATCCCAGAGGGAAGAATGAGGATGATCCTCTGCAGGACATGATCGGCACCAAGCTCAAGGTTATGTACGAGTTCGTCCTGACCGAGCCCATCCCGGATCGCATCGTCGATCTGCTCACCAAGCTCGATCAGATCGACCTGCCCGCCTCAAACTCCAAAGCCGGCAAGCCCTCAACGGCCGACGATCAATGACCGTCAGAGAAGAACTGATTCGGCAGATTCCGAATCTGCGCGCGTTCGCGGTCAGCCTCAGCGGCAACGCCGAGCGGGCGGACGACCTCGTTCAGGAAGCGCTGATGAAGGCGTGGGCGAGCATCGACATGTTCGAGCCCGGGACCAACATGCGCGCCTGGCTCTTCACGATCCTGCGCAACGTCTACTATTCCGAGTTTCGCAAGAAACGCCGTGAGGTAGAGGACGCCGACGGCAAGATGGCCGCCAATCTCGCGACCCACCCGGAGCAGCTCGGCCATCTCGACATGGTGGACTTCCGCGACGCGCTCGCCAAGCTGGCGCCGGATCAGCGCGAAGCGCTCGTCCTCGTCGGTGCCTCCGGTTTTTCGTACGACGAGGCCGCCGAGATCTGCGGCTGTGCCGTCGGCACGGTGAAGAGCCGGGTCAACCGCGCGCGCACCAAGCTTGCCGAACTTCTCTCGGTACAGTCCGGCGGCGAATACGGGCCGGACCACTACAGCCGTGCGGTGGTGGACTCCCGCAAGTCCTGACCACGAACGCCGAGCTTTGCGGACAAGAAAAAAGGGCCTGCCGGATGGTGGGCCCTTTGCAGTTTTCAGGCGGCGGGCCCGGTCAGAATCTGACGGTCCGCGGCCCTCTCAGCGCCTGCTGCTCCTCCGCGCCATGCGTGAGGATATCGAGCGCGTCGAAGAAACCCCGGCCCGGACGCTCCCATATCTGCGCAAGCTCCGGCCGCGTCTTCAGCACGATCCCTGAGCCGACGTCGCACAGCGCAGGCGCGTTGCGCCGCTTCGGCGCCGACGCTCCGCCCCGCTCCACGTCCGTGACAACCGCGGTCAGTGCGATGAAGACGCATTCCGCCGCGTCCGCGAACGTCACATATACCGGCGTACCGGCTTCGAACTTCAGGTCGGCGGCTGCCGTCACCGAGCCGCTGAATTCTATCGTTCCGCCGCTGCGGTCACCAATGCAACTGACCGGCAACGCACCGAGGGGCTCGTGACCGGGGACGATGACGATCCCAGTCGCGATCCGCGCAATCTCCTGCCAGAAGCGGTCTCTTGCTTCCACCTCCATTGTGATCCCCAACTTCCGGCCCGTTCGCATGCGAGCGCGCCGGCTTTGACTATTGATCTATATTGATATGGGAAACGGAGTGGTGGCGGGGCAGGTTCCCGAAATCCTCTGCAAATATAATAACTTCGTGGTGAACAGATCTTTCCCGAAGGCAGATCAGCTCACCTGGGCGAGCCGTTCCTGATCGGCGCGAAGCTGCGGCACCAGGCTCACGGTCGGCATCCGGATCTCGGCGGTAAGGCCCGGCGCGTCGAAGTCGAGCTTCACCTTTGCCTTGAGAGCCCGCGTCAGGCTTCGCTCGATCACCATCATGCCAAAGCCGCGCCGGTCGGGCTCGCCGGCCTCGGGGCCGCCCTCCTCGTTCCACGTCAGCGCGATCTCCTCGACCCCTTCGGGCGTCTTCTCGAGAGTCCAGCGGACGCTGAGGCTGCCGTGCGGCGACGACAGCGAGCCGTACTGGATCGCGTTGGTGATGAGCTCGTGGATGGCGAGACCGAAATTCTGCGCGGCCTCCGGCGAGATGATCAGCCGCGGCCCCTCGACCTTCACGCGGGCGGTCCCGTTGGCGACGCTCTGGCGCATCAGCACGTTGACGAGGTCGTCGACCGCGACGCCGGCCCAGTCATCGGCAACGATGAGGTCCTGTGCCGCCGACAGTGCCCTCAGGCGCCCGATCAGGGAGGTGACGAACTGGTCGATATCGGTCGCGGTGCTCGAGGTCTGCCGCGCAATCGCGATCACCACGGCGAGGAGGTTCTTGGTGCGGTGCGTGAGCTCGCGCATCACAAGCCGCATCTGCTCTTCGTTGTTCTTGCGGTCGGTGATGTCGATGGAGGCGCAGGTGATGCCGGTCACCGTCCCGTCGGTCCGGATGTTGGGCTCGACGTGGAGATCGTACCAGCGGCGCTCGGCCCCCTGCCCCACCCCGATCTCGCCCGACTGGGGACGCTTCGTCGTGATGGCGGCCCGCTTCAGCGCCGTGATGCTGACGAGGTCCTTGCCGCGCAGGACATCCTCGTCCGTCCGCCCGATCAGCGAACCAACCTGCGTCTCGTCCGCATTCGCCCATGTGTAGCGCAGGTTCAGATCCTGGCTGAACACAGCGATCTTCTCGCTGCGCAGCGCGAGGTTGAAGCGCTGCAGGGTCTCCGCCAGCCGGCGGGAGAGGTCCGTGCGCATCATGTCGAGCCGCTTGGCGCGGGTGATGTCGATCGCGGCGCAGACGATGCCCGTGACCTCCTGCCCCGTCTCGCGGATCGGGACCACGTCGATCCGGTACCATGCCGAATCGTTGCCGTCAGGAAGCTCCAGCTCGAACGTCTGCTTCGAGCCGGTGGTGATCGCCCGCATCTTGTGGCCGATGATGAGAGGCTGCATGTCCGCCGGCATCAGCTCCTCGTCGGAACGGCCGATGACGTCGCTGGCCCGCAGGTTGAGGTGCGGGTTCACGATCCACAGGTACTGGAGCTTGGTGTTCTGCAGGTAGACGGTGATCTGCGAGTTGGTGGTGGCGAGTTCGAGATAGTGGTGCATCTCGTTCGCTGTCACCGCCTTGGCGTGCTCCCCCTTGAGGAGCCGGCGAAGGCGCGCGGTGCGCGTGTCCTCGGCCCGTTCGGCAAGGTCCACCGCGGGCACGAGTGGCATCGAATCCCGCTCACGGAACCGCGCCCTGAGGCTCACCAGAGCGCCGATGAACGCAACGACCATCAGCGACTCGACCCCGATCGCGAACGCCGTGGACTGAAGGACCGCATCGAGCGCGCCTTCAGCGAACGTGTGCTCGATTGCACCGAGGCGAATGAGGAGCAGCCCGACGACCCCCAGCATGGCACTCAGGAGCGAGACGCGGGTCGAGGTGGCCCGAACGCAGATCGCGGACACCATCAGCGTCATCGCGAGGAGCAACGACGCGGTCGCTGGGAGGACGAAACCGGTGGTCATCATCGGAGTGGAGAACCATCGCAATGCCGGGCGGCCTGAGCAGCGCGGTACCGGATATGCGTCGAGGAGGCGGCCATGATGTAAACGTCTTTCACGCCCGGCCTTCCGGCGAGCAAAGCTTCGCACAAGGTTCGGGCGGGCATGTGAGGCCGGCGGGCGGGACGAATCATCCCGTCGCCCTCGGGATGCCAACCCGCAGCATCCTGCAGTTCCGGAAAATGTCCAAGAGGATCCAAGGGCTAGCACACCGCAATGTGGTCTTCAGCGATAGAGCTGCAATTGTGAGGACGTTGGTCCCATCGACAAAGCTTCGTCCGCCGCGAAATTCCTCGCGAGAGTTCGCCATGAGTGCCAGCCTCGACGGACGGGTTTCATCGCGAGGCTTTTTTTCCGACAGTGTCGGCAACATACGCTCCTCGTCTCCCCATGGGCCTCGGCGGTCCGATGGTCGTGTCTACCATCGTCTGATGCTCCACCTCCGAGTTGAGCCATGCACCCGTCATCAGAATGTAGACGGAGATATAGAGCCAAAACATGAGAGCGATTATCGTTCCCAGCGACCCATACATCGCGGCATAATTTGCGACGTTGGAGAGGTACCAGGAGAGCAGCGTCGAGGCCGAAATCCAGCCTGCGGCCGAGAAGATCGCGCCGACGGCGAGCCAGCGCGCCTTTGCCGGGCGCCGGCTGGGACCGATGCGGTAGATCGCCGCCGCCCCCACAGCCACGATGACGAACAGCGCGGGCGCCGAGACGCGGCGGCCGCCATAGTCGAACCCGCCGGGCGCCGAGTGCATCAGGAGCGGCAGCAGGACGATGAAGCCGATCATCAGCATCCCGATGAACAGGCACACCAGCGTAAAAGCGAAGCAGCGCAGGTAAAGGCCCACCGTGCTGCGCTTCTCGACCTCGCCGTAGGCGACGTTCATGGCGCTGAACCAGGCGACGACGGCGTTGTTCATCGACCACAGCGACAGGCCGAGCGAGAGCCCGAACGCCAGCGTCAGCCCCTGACTTTGGAACTTGCCGATGCGGCCGATCTCCTCGCCGATCCAGTCGAGCGCCTGGTCGGGCAGGTAGCCGTGGAGGAAGCTCACGTGATTGGCGAGCGTCACCGCGTCGGTCATGATCCCGTAGAATGACACGACGGCGATGACCGCCGGGATCAGTGCAAGGAAGATGTAGAAAGTGACGCCAGCGGTGACGAGGCCGAGATTGTCGATCGCGATGCGCTGGATCACCCTGCGCAGGATGTCCCACCAGCCGCGCCAGCCGATGTCGAGCGGAGAATGCGCCGCGCGCCCGTGCTGGCGCTCGTGGTAGGGCAACCGCTCGGGCGCGATCCCGTCTTGACCGCCCCCGTCAGCGCTCAGGTTGGCGCTTCTGCGCGGTGCGTCGTTCACAACTGCCACCCTACTCTTGATTCATTGCAATCTGCCGAGAACGCACGGGCGGCTCGCTGCGTTACCTTATTGCCCGTCACCCGACGCCGCCATAGGAGCGAGAATATTGACTGCCGTTTCGCCTGACTCCGGAACCGGAGACGACGTCGCAGAAGGCCGGAACGCTGCACCGCCGAAACCTCCAAAGGTCAACGTGGGAACCGGCGTGAAGATCCCACTTATCCTTCTGGCGACCATCGCGGTCTTCGGTGCGCTTGACTATGCCCAGAGCCTCCTCCTCCCGGTGGTTCTGGCTTTTGTCATCTCGCTCACGCTCACGCCCATCAACCTGTGGCTCCAGAAACGCATCTGGGCGGGCCTCTCCGCGCTCATTCTCGTCGGCACGCTGACGATTGGCGTCAGCCTCGCGGTCTACACCCTATCGGCGCCGATCACGGCGTGGGTCGAGGATGCGCCGCGGATCGGTGCTCAGCTCAAGGACCGGCTGAAGGAATTCCGCGGTCCGGTTGATTTCGATCACGCGTGCGAGCCGCGAAGTCGACGAGATCACCCAGAGCACGTCCGACGAGTCCGTCGGTGAGGTTGTGGTGCGCCAGCCCGGCCTCCTCAACCGCGCCGCGACTAATCTGTCCAGCGTCGCATCGACCGTGGTGGTGGCTATCGCCCTCACCTACTTCCTTCTGGTCACAAACCGGCTGATTTACGAGAAGATCGTCCACGCGTCACCAAAGCTATCGGACAAGAAGAAATCACTGACGGTTGTGAATAATATTGTTACGATCGTATCGAAATACTTGCTGACCATTACGCTGATCAATGCCGGCTTCGGGTTCTGTATCTTCACCGCGTTCTGGATCGCGGGCATGCCGAACCCCGCCGTCTGGGGCCTGGCGGCGTTCATGCTGAACTACCTGCCCTTCGTCGGGTCGCTGGTCGGCACCGTGTCGTCCGGCCTCGTCGCGCTGATCGCGTTCGATTCGATTGAATGGGCGCTGGTGCCGCCGATCGCGTACTTCACCATCACCACGATCGAGGGGCACTTCATCACTCCCGCCGTCCTCGGTCACCGGCTCGAGATCAACCCGGTGGCCATCCTTCTGTCGATTGCGCTCTGGGGCTTCATCTGGGGCGTGCCCGGCGTGATCCTCGCGGTTCCGATCCTCATCATCACCAAGGTGGTGGCCGACAACGTGCCGCCTCTCGCCGGGCTCGGCACCTTCCTGTCGGGTGCCACCGCGGCGGAACAGGCCGAGGAGAAGAAAGAGGAAGCGGCCGACGAGCTCGCCATCGAGAAGGTGCTCTGATCAGCCTCCAGCGGTCGGCTTCGGCCGGTCGCAACCGACCCTAGAACGGCGAAGGGCCTGCGCCATTTCTGGTGCAGGCCCTTCCTTTTGCCGCGCCGCGGCGTTTCTCCGCCACGGCACATCGTATCGGCTGACGCTTACGCGTTCAGCGCGTCCTTCAGGGGCTTGCCCGGACGGAACTTCGGGACCTTGGCGGCCTTGATGGTGATCGCCTCGCCCGAGCGCGGGTCCCGGCCCTGGGATTCGGGGCGCTGCTGGACGGCGAACACGCCGAAGTTCGAGATACGAACCTCGTCGCCGCTCTTCAGCGCTTCGATGATCGCCGCGAAGGTGGCGTCGACCGCCTTCGTTGCGTCTTTCTGGTTGAGCTCGGTGGACTGCGCCACCTCTGCGACTAGTTCAGACTTCTTCATCATGTTTCTCCATTCCACGATGCCAGATTTACTTTGGCACTCTGAAGCTGCGGCGCAAGCGCCTCGGCACCGATTAGCCGCAGTTTTCCTAGGGAATGTGCGCTTCAATCGTTACGAAAGGGCAAACCGGTCGAACTGGAGCAATTATTTGTTCACCGTCTGCCAAAGTAAGATCCAATAAAGGTCAAGATTACCCGCTTCCGGGGGTTCCGAAACGCACCCGAATCACTTCCGGCATCATTAAGCGCGAATCAGCCGGTGAAACGCCGGTAGCCGGTGGCACCACGAAAAAGGCCCGCGCCAGTGGCACGGGCCTTTCCATATTCGCGGTCGCGCTGCGGATTGCAGCGCCACCGGAGTTCTTGGATCAGTGGGCGCGGAAGACGGTGTCGTCCTCATCGAGCGGGCGGGCCGCTTCCTTCGGATTAGGCACGGGCTCGGTCCACTCGATCGGCTCCGGCATTCTCACAAGAGCCCGCTTGAGCACGTCGTCCATCCGGCTGACCGGCACGATTTCCAGAGCGTTCTTCACGTTGTCCGGAATGTCGGCGAGGTCCTTGGCGTTCTCCTCGGGGATCAGCACGGTCGTGATGCCGCCGCGCAGTGCCGCAAGGAGCTTTTCCTTGAGGCCGCCGATCGGAAGCACCCTGCCCCGCAGCGTGATCTCGCCGGTCATGGCAAGGTCGCGCCGGATCGGGATTCCGGTGATGACCGACACGACTGCCGTTGCCATCGCGATACCCGCCGACGGCCCGTCCTTCGGGGTCGCCCCTTCCGGAACGTGGACGTGGATGTCGCGCCGCTCGAACATCGGCGGCTCGACGCCAAGGTGCAGCGCCCGCGAGCGGACGTAGGACGCCGCCGCCGAGATGGACTCCTTCATCACGTCACGCAGGTTGCCGGTGACCGTCATCTTGCCCTTGCCGGGCATCATCAGGCCTTCGATGGTGAGGAGCTCACCGCCGACTTCGGTCCATGCAAGCCCGGTCGCGACGCCGACCTGGTCTTCCAGTTCAGCCTGCCCGTAACGGTACCGCGGCACGCCGAGATACTCTTCGAGCTTCTCCTCGTTGACGAGGATGGTCGTGACCTCGCCCTTGGACGACAGGATCTCCTTCACGGCCTTTCGGGCCAGGGTCGAGATCTCGCGCTCGAGGTTACGCACACCCGATTCGCGGGTGTACCGGCGGATCATCGTGCGCAGCGCATCGTCGTCGATGGCGAACTCGCCGCCCTTCAGACCATGGTCGGCCACGGACTTGTCGATGAGATGGCGACGCGCGATCTCGATCTTCTCGTCCTCGGTGTAGCCGGCGATGCGGATCACCTCCATCCGGTCGAGCAGCGGGCCCGGGATGTTGAGCGTGTTCGACGTGGTGATGAACATCACGTTCGACAGGTCGTACTCGACCTCAAGGTAGTGATCCATGAACGAGGAGTTCTGCTCGGGATCGAGAACCTCGAGGAGCGCGGACGACGGGTCGCCGCGGAAATCCATGCCCATCTTGTCGATCTCGTCGAGCAGGAAGAGCGGGTTGGACTTCTTCGCCTTCTTCATCGACTGGATGACCTTGCCGGGCATCGAGCCGATGTAGGTGCGGCGGTGGCCGCGGATCTCCGCCTCGTCACGCACGCCGCCGAGGCTCATGCGCACGAACTCGCGGCCCGTCGCCTTCGCGATCGACTTGCCGAGCGAGGTCTTGCCGACGCCGGGAGGGCCGACGAGGCACAGGATCGGCCCCTTCAGCTTGTTGGCGCGAGCCTGCACCGCGAGATATTCGAGGATGCGCTCCTTCACCTTTTCCAGACCGTAGTGATCGGTCTCGAGAACGTGCTCGGCATGCTCGAGGTCGTTGCGGACGCGGCTCGGCTTCCTCCACGGGATGGAGAGCATCCAGTCGAGATAGTTGCGGACCACGGTCGCCTCGGCCGACATCGGGCTCATGGAACGCAGCTTCTTCAGCTCCGCCTCGGCCTTGTCGCGGGCTTCCTTGGAGAACTTGGTGGTCTTGATCCGCTCCTCGAGTTCGGCGAGTTCGTCCTTGCCGTCCTCGCCGTCGCCGAGTTCCTTCTGGATCGCGCGCATCTGCTCGTTGAGGTAGTACTCGCGCTGCGTCTTCTCCATCTGCCGCTTCACGCGGCTGCGGATGCGCTTTTCCACCTGCAGAACGGAAATCTCGCCGTTCATGATCCCGAGCACCTTCTCGAAACGCTCGATCACGGACGGGGTCGCGAGAATCTCCTGCTTGACCGGGATCTTCACGACGAGGTGAGAGGCCACGGTGTCGGCAAGCTTGGCGTAATCCTCGATCTGGGAGACCGCGGAAATCACCTCGGGAGAGATCTTCTTGTTGAGCTTCACGTAGCTCTCGAACTCCGAAACCACGGAGCGCGACAGCGCCTGGGCCTCGGTGTTGTCGAACGTCGCGTCCGCCACCGGCTCCACGTCCGCCTCGAAATAATCGGCGCGCTGGGTGAAGGCGGTGATTGCGGCACGCTGGGTGCCTTCGACCAGCACCTTGACGGTGCCGTCGGGCAGTTTGAGGAGCTGGAGAACGGTCGCCAGGGTACCGATATCGAACAGGCCCTTGGGGGCGGGATCGTCATCGGTCGCTTCGCGCTGGGTGACGAGCAGGATCTGCTTGTCAGCCCGCATCACCTCTTCGAGAGCGCGAATCGACTTCTCGCGGCCAACGAACAGCGGCACGACCATGTGCGGAAACACAACGATGTCGCGCAGCGGAAGCACCGGAAACGCCCCCGCTTCGCGCTCGCGGCCCGAGCTCGCCTTGGTCTCGTCGGACTTTGTCATGGACACTTCCTTTTCAGCTTGGCTCGGCCTCGCCACAATCATGCACGAGTCGAACCAACGGTCACCGCGCGCCAACGCATCTTCGCGATGCCACCCACCGGAGTCGAGTGAGGCGGCGGGAGGGGTTGGGATATGTACCCCGCAAGGCTGAAGTGGCGCTGTACGCACGTCAATTCAAGACACGCACCAAACGCAGGCCCTGCGCGGATTTACGCACCGATCTCTTCGGCACTCGCGCGGCTGCCAAGCCCCGTGCAAGCGCTCCTGTCCAGTATATTGACAACGCAGTTGTTACTGATGGGCTTCCACGCGATCTGTGGCCGAATCGCGCGGCGCTGCCACAGCGCGGGCGGTGGCGGTCGGCCCGCATCCGGGCCGACCGATACGCCTTAAGCCGACGTGCGGGACTGCTCGGCCGCGCGGTCTTCGTAGATGTAGAGCGGACGCGCCTTGCCGTTGACGACCTCGTCCGAGATCACGACTTCACGCACCCCGTCGAGACCCGGCAGCTCATACATCGTATCGAGCAGGATCGACTCAAGGATGGACCGCAGACCGCGGGCGCCAGTCTTGCGCTCGATGGCACGCCGCGCGATGGCGTTCATCGCGTCGGCATGGAAGGTCAGCTCCACGCCTTCCATCTCAAACAGGCGCTGGTACTGCTTCACCAGTGCGTTCTTCGGCTCCGACAGGATCTGCACAAGCGCCGGCTCGTCGAGATCTTCCAGCGTCGCCAGCACGGGCAGGCGGCCGACGAACTCGGGGATGAGGCCGAACTTGAGGAGATCCTCGGGCTCGACTTCGCTGAACAGCTCGCCCGTCTTGCGATCTTCCGGCGCGAACACCTGCGCCTTGAAGCCGATCGACGTGCCGCGGCCACGGTCGGAGATGATCTTCTCGAGGCCCGAGAACGCACCGCCGCAGATGAACAGGATGTTGGTCGTGTCCACCTGCAGGAACTCCTGCTGGGGATGCTTGCGCCCGCCCTGAGGCGGCACGGAAGCGACCGTCCCTTCCATGATCTTCAGCAGCGCCTGCTGCACGCCCTCGCCCGAAACGTCACGCGTGATCGACGGGTTGTCGGACTTGCGGGAGATCTTGTCGACCTCGTCGATGTAGACGATGCCGCGCTGCGCCCGCTCGACGTTGTAGTCGGCCGACTGCAGGAGCTTGAGGATGATGTTTTCCACATCCTCGCCCACGTAGCCGGCTTCGGTCAGCGTCGTGGCGTCGGCCATCGTGAACGGAACATCGAGGATCCGCGCCAGGGTCTGCGCCAGCAGCGTCTTGCCGCAGCCGGTCGGGCCGATGAGGAGGATGTTGGACTTGGCCAGCTCCACGTCGTTCGACTTGGAGGCGTGGTTCAGCCGCTTGTAGTGGTTGTGGACCGCGACCGACAGGACCTTCTTGGCCCCGCGCTGACCGATCACGTAATCGTCGAGAACCTTGCGGATTTCGAGAGGGGTCGGGATCCCGTCGCGGGCCTTCACCAGCGAGGACTTGTTCTCCTCGCGGATGATGTCCATGCACAGCTCGACGCACTCGTCGCAGATGAACACGGTCGGCCCGGCGATCAGCTTGCGAACCTCATGCTGGCTCTTGCCGCAGAACGAGCAATACAAGGTGTTGTTGCGGCCTTCGCCACTGCCGCCGCTGGTCGCTTTGCTCATTAACACACCCTTTGCATCGCCTTCGCCGCATCGCGCACTGGGCGACGAGGCGAACCACCTTGCCCGTCATGGGCCTTTTTTCCGGCGGCGGCCACATCATGAAACGGAGATTTCCCCGATGCAAACGCCGACCGCACTACTCAACGCTCCATCTCGTTACAAAAGAGAAAATTGAGCGTTCCGTTTTCATCGCGCCGCTTCGCCCTGGGGTGAAGCGGCGCAAGCGTAATAGCAGTCACCGACCAATAAACACCCCGGCCGGGGATCGCAAGGGTTTCACTACCTTTAGTTGTCGCCCTTCTCCATCGCCGCCCGGCTCTCGATCACCTGGTCGATGATCCCGAACTCCTGCGCCACGGTGGGCGCCATGAAGTGGTCCCGCTCCAGGGTCTTTTCAATGACGTCGAGCGCCTGCCCGGTATGCTTGCGGTAGATCTCGTTCAGCCGGCGCTTCAGCGACAGGATTTCGTTGGCCTGAAGCTGGATGTCAGCCGCCGTGCCGCGGAACCCGCCGGAAGGCTGGTGCACCATGATGCGCGCGTTGGGGAGCGAGAAGCGCATGCCCTTCTCGCCCGCCGCGAGCAGCATCGCGCCCATCGACGCCGACTGGCCGATGCACAGCGTGGAGATGGTCGGCCGCACGAACTGCATCGTGTCGTAGATCGCGAGGCCGGACGTCACCACACCACCCGGAGAGTTGATGTAGAGCGAGATCTCCTTGTTGGGGTTGTCGGCCTCCAGGTAGAGGAGCTGGGCGCACACCACCGTCGCCACCGTGTCCTCGATCGGACCGGTGATGAAGATGATCCGCTCCGACAACAGGCGGGAGAAGATGTCGTAAGCGCGCTCGCCGCGGTTCGTCTGCTCGACGACCATCGGCACAAGCGCGTTCATGTAGAACTCAACCGGATCTTTCATCGAGACTGCCTAATGGTCGTGATCATGCTTGTGGTCATGATCGTGATGGTGGTCGTGATCATGGTGATGGTCATGGTCGTGCCCATGATCGTGGTCGTGTCCGGGCAAGTCGTCTTCGTCCGGTTTCAGAAGCTCTTCCTTGGACACCGGCTTGTCGGTCACCGTGACCAGCTCGAGCATGTAGTCGATCACCTTGTCCTCGAAGATCGGCGCACGGAGCCCGGCGATCGCCTGCGGGTTCTTGCGGTAGATCTCGAACACTTCGCGCTCGCGGCCGGGGTACTGGCGCAGGCGCTCCTGCAGCGCGGTCTGCACCTCCTCGTCCGTCACCTCGACGTTGGCATTCTGGCCGACCTCGGACAACAGGAGACCGAGTCGCACCCGCCGCTGGGCGATCTTGGTGTAGTCGGCACGGACGGCCGCCTCGGACTTCTCGCCCTCGGCCTCGAACGTCTCGTTCTCCTTCGCCATGTCCTGCTGGACCTGGTGCCAGATGTTGTTGAACTCGGTGTCGACGAGCTTCTGCGGCAGGTCGAACGAGAACTTGTCGTCGAGCGCATCGAGCAGCGCGCGCTTGGTCTTCTGGCGGCTCGCCTGACCGTAGGCGCTCTCGATCTGCTGGCGCATCGCTTCCTTCAGCTTGTCCAGCAATTCGAGGCCGAGGCGCTCGGCGAGCGCGTCGTCAGCCACCGCGTCCTGCGGCGCGCTCACAGTCTTCACGGTCACGTCGAACTTGGCTTCCTTGCCGGCGAGCTGCTCGGCCGGGTAGTCCTCGGGGAACGTCACGGTGATGACCGCGGGCTCGCCGACCTTGGCACCGACGAGCTGCTCCTCGAAGCCGGGGATGAAGCGGTTGGCGCCGATCTCGAGGTCGACGTCCTCGGCCGAACCACCCTCGAACGCGACGTCGTCGACCTTGCCGACGAAGTCGATCGTCAGGCGGTCGCCGGATTCGGCGGCGCGCTCGACGGGCTCGAAGGAGCGGTTGCGCTCGGCGAGCGTCTTGATCTCGGCGTCGACTTCCTCGTCGGACACGATCACGACGGGCCGCTCGATGCTGATCTGGTCGAGGCCGGTGACCTCGATCTCGGGCAGGACCTCGTACTTGATGTCGAAGGCGAGATCGCTCTTGCCGTCGATCACCTCGGGCATCGCCGCCTCGTCGAGGTCGATGTCAGGCTGGAGCGCGGGGGTCTCGGAACGGCCTTCGACCGCCTTCTGCACGCTTTCGGTCAGGACCGTGTTGATGACCTCGGCCATCGCGGACTTGCCGTACATCTTGCGAAGATGCGCCATCGGGACCTTGCCGGGGCGGAATCCCTTGAGACGCACCTTACCGCGCATGTCATCGAGGTAGGCGGCCAGACGCTCGTCCAGCGTCGTGGCGGGGACCACTACCTTCAACTCCCGCGCAAGGCCTTCAGAGCGGGTTTCCGTCACTTCCATGG
The DNA here is from genome assembly GCA_963704595.1 of uncultured Alphaproteobacteria bacterium. Classification (GTDB taxonomy): domain Bacteria; phylum Pseudomonadota; class Alphaproteobacteria; order Rhizobiales; family Amorphaceae; genus Acuticoccus. The sequence continues at coordinate 2,525,975 of OY969922.1, read as the reverse complement.
GGCTACTTTCGACAAAGCTCGGTTTTCGGGGAACGGCGCACCATGTCGCGTCCGCAAGCCGAAGTGTCAATGGCCCCCTTTCACCCGCCCCACCGCAGGCCCGGCCGGATGTCCACCCCGCCGGCCCGCCCGTGCCGGGTCGCACGCGCCTCTTGCCGCCGCATATCGTTGAATTTCATCGCAATTCAGCTGGCGCCGGCATCCACCGGCCGTCACCGCGGGACGCCGGCAAACAATCTCGCCGGCATCTGCCGCGGCTATCCATGCGCGAGGCTTGCGCCGGCAAACGCGTCGGGGCGGGCTCGCACAATGCTGCGCGTGTATCAGGCCGGATGCACCGGCGTTCTCGGGACCCTGCCGGCGCAGAAGGGACGAGCGGTCACATGAAGGTTCTCTTCGCCGACGATCACGAACTGGTGCGCGACACGATCTGCGACTTCCTGCAGCGGGAACCCGGCATCACCGTCGTCGTCGCGTCCGATTATCCGGAGGCTGCGCGCCTGATCACGCGCGACGGCCCGTTCGACCTCGTGGTGCTCGACTACATGATGCCGGGCATGAACGGGATCGAGAGCGTGCGCGAGGCGAAGGAGCTCAACTTCAACAGCCCCGTCGCGATCATCTCGGGGACCATGCCGCGGGCGGCGGCGGAGGAGGCGCTGGCGATGGGCGCGGCCGGGTTCCTCCCCAAGTCGATGCCCGCGCGCTCCCTCGTCAACGCGCTGCGCTTCATGGCGGCGGGCGAGCAGTTTGCGCCGGTCAGCTACCTCACGGAGACCGAGGAGCTTCCGGTCCACCCGCTTAGCCAGAAGCTGAGCCCGCGCGAGCGGCAGGTGCTGGCGGGGCTTTCGCGCGGGCAGACCAACAAGGAGATCGCCCGCGAGCTCGCGCTCCAGGAGGTCACCATCAAGCTCCACGTCAAGACGCTGTGTCGCAAGCTGGAGGCCCGGAACCGGACCCACGCCGCGATGATCGCGAAGGAAGCCGGCCTCTCCTGACCGGCCCGCCCGCGCCGGTGGGGAGCTTCGCGCCATCTTCGGCCGGTAGGCTCCCGGGTGAACAGTTCGGAGCCCTTCATGAAAGCCGCCCCTCGCCTCGCGCCGGTCCTCGCGCTCGTCGCGGTCTGCCTCTCGGTGACGCTCGCCCTCGCGGCAAACCTCCCGGCGCCCTCCGGCGAACCGCTTCTCACCGTGCGCGGAGCCAACGTGGCGAACGGCGCAGCGGTGTTCGACCGGGCGATGATCGAGGCGATGCCCGCGACAAGAATCACCACGAAGACGATCTGGACCGAGGGCGAGCAGACCTTCACCGGCGTCACGCTCAAGTCGCTGCTCGAAGCCGTCGGCGCCGAGGGGACCACCGTGCGCGCCATCGCCCTCAACGACTATTCGGTCGAGATCCCGATGGAGGAGGCGATGAGCGGCGCGCCGATCGTCGCCTACCGGCAGAACGGCCGCCTGATGCCGGTCCGCAACAAGGGCCCGCTGTGGATCATCTACCCGTACGACAGCAGCCCGAAATACCGCTCGGAGGTCATCTACTCGCGCAGCATCTGGCAGCTCACCACCCTCGCAGTGGAATAGCGCCGCCGCGAACCGTGCATTGAATGCCCCGCGCGGCCCCGCGTCCACCGCCGGAGGGTTGGTGCGGGTGGAGGGACTCGAACCCCCAAACCTCTCGGCGCTTGGACCTAAACCAAGTGCGTCTACCAGTTCCGCCACACCCGCACGCACCGGCGAAGCCGCCGGTCAGCGCCAGATGTACGGGCGCGGACGGGCGGCGGTCAATTGCTCTTCGAGCGCGGCCCGCACCGGCGCGATCACCCTGAGGAGATCCTCCGAGATCATCCCCGGCCCCAGCCGCTTCGCCATCGCCCCCTGCATCCTGACGCCGAGGCATGCCGCGTCCTCGGCCGCAAAACCCTGCGCATAGAGCCCGGTGATGAGACCGGCCAGAACATCGCCGGTCCCGGCGGTGGCGAGCCATGGCGGTCCGCTGACATCCACGATCCGCCCGTCGATGACCGTGTCGGCCCCCTTCTCCACCACCACGGCGCCCAATTCGGCAGCCGCTGCACGCCCGCGCGAGAGCTTGTCGCCATCGCTCGCGAAGATCCGCGCGAACTCGCCGCCATGGGGCGTCAGGATCGCCGGCGTGCTTGCCTCCCCCTTGCCCCGCAGCGCGGCCTTCAAAGTCTCGGGATCGTCCGCGAAGGCGGTGAGCGCGCCGGCGTCGAGCACGACCTTCGCGGCGCTGGCGAGTGCGGCGAGAACCATGTCGCGGGTTCTGCCGTCCGGCGGCAGGCCGGGACCGAGGAGGACGGTGGGCGCCCGAGATGCCGCTGCGACCCGCTCGGCAAGGACGTCCGCGCCGTCGACGGCCTTCACCATCACGGCGGTGAGATGCATCGCGTTCACCATCAGCGCGGAGGGCGGCGAGAGGACGGTCACGAGCCCCGCCCCGCAGCGCAGCGCCGCGGTGGCGGCAAGGCGCGCCGCACCGGTCGCGTCGGTCGGCCCGGACACGACGTAGACCGAGCCCCGGTCATACTTGTGCCCGGCCTCCGACAGGAGCGGACATTCGGCAAGCCGCTCCGGTGCCGGATGGTTGAGATGGGCGACGGGCGTCACCTTCCGGGCGATCCGCGGCGGAATGCCGATGTCCTCCACCACCACGCGTCCCGCCTGCCGCGCGCCCGGCGAAAGCACGTGCCCCGGCTTCATGGCGTGGAGCGCGACCGTCCAGTCGGCCCGGATCGCGGCACCGTCCACCGCCCCCGTCGCGCCGTTCACGCCGCTCGCGATGTCGACGGCGTAGATTGCCGACGCCCTTGCGTTGGCGGCCTCCACCAGCTCGGCGACGCTACCCTCTGGCGGCCGTGCGAGGCCGACGCCGAACAGCGCGTCGATCACCACCGCGCCGCGCCGCAGCGAACCGGGGTCAGCTGCCGCGCGCGGCCCTTTGTAGGCGGCAAGCGCGTCGCGGGCGATGTCGGCGCCCTTCCCGTCAGAAGCGTCGATGAGCACCACGTCGAAGCCGCGGCGGCGCAGGACCTCGGCCGCGACCGAGCCGTCGCCGCCGTTGTTTCCCGGCCCGACCAGAACGTCGACCGCGCTGCCGGCGCCATGGCGCGCGGCGACGGCGTTGGCGACGGCATGGCCGGCATTGTCCATCAGCTTTGCGACCGGCATTCCGCTCTCGGCGCAGAGGCGATCGAGCGTCTTGATATCGTCAGGCGTCAGGAGCGCGGAACGCAGCCAATCGCCGCCTTCTTTTTCATCGGATAGCATATTTATTGTGCATGTCCTTTGCTCAGAGCCGCGCCACCTGCATCGAGACCGAACAATCCGCCATTTTTTTCAACTGGCACGGGCCATGCATTTTTGGCGGAGCCGTTACCGATTTCTGCGGCGGGCATCTTCCAATAGGACCTCATGAAGAAGATCGAAGCCATCATTAAGCCATTCAAGCTCGACGAAGTGAAGGAAGCGCTCCAGGACGTGGGCCTCCAGGGCGTGACCGTCCTGGAAGCGCGCGGGTTTGGCCGCCAGAAGGGACATACGGAGCTGTATCGCGGCGCCGAATATGTCGTCGACTTCCTTCCCAAGGTTAAGATCGAGCTCGTCGTTCCGGACAGTCTCGCCCCGGCTGCGATCGAAGCCATCCGCAATGCCGCCCAGACCGGGCGTATCGGCGACGGCAAGATCTTCGTGCTGCCGGTGGAGGATGCTGTGCGCATCCGCACGGGCGAGGCCGGCGAAGACGCCATCTGACATCGGCGGACGGCCGTTGCGGCCCTCCACCCTTCCCTCGCGCCGGGCGCCGGAACTTCGGCACGCGGCGCCCTCGGCGCGGTGCACATGTTTTGCGCTTGCGCCGGCCGCGCCGCCTATCCTTTGGCACGCGCGGTGCATAAGAAGGCAGACCGCGGGATCTGCGGACGCCCCACCTTTTCAAAGAAACGCTACGGAAAGCGGAACTGAATGAGCACAGCCCAGGACATCCTCAAGGACCTCAGCGACAAGGACGTCAAATTCGTCGACCTGCGCTTTACCGACCCGCGCGGTAAGATGCAGCACGTCACGATGGACGTCTCGATGATCGACGAGGACATCTTCGCCGACGGCACGATGTTCGACGGCTCGTCCATCGCCGGGTGGAAGGCGATCAACGAGTCCGACATGCTTCTGATGCCGGACCCCGAAACCGCCCACATCGACCCGTTCTTCGCGCAGACCACGATGGCGCTCTTCTGCGACATCCTGGAGCCGGCCACGGGCGAAGCCTACAACCGTGACCCGCGCACCACCGCCAAGAAGGCGGAAGCCTACGTAAAGTCGTCCGGTATCGGCGACACCATCACGATGGGCCCGGAAGCCGAGTTCTTCGTGTTCGACGACGTTCGCTTCGCGGTGAACCCGTACGACACCGGCTTCCAGCTCGAACTCGACCGAACTGCCCACCAACATGGGCACCGAGTACGAGACCGGTAACCTCGGCCACCGTCCGCGCACGAAGGGCGGCTACTTCCCCGTGCCGCCGATCGATTCGGCGCAGGACATGCGCTCCGAGATGCTCTCGGTCATGTCCGAGATGGGCGTCGCCGTCGAGAAGCACCACCACGAGGTGGCCGCGGCCCAGCACGAACTCGGCCTGAAGTTCGACACGCTGACGCTGATCGCCGACAAGATGCAGATCTACAAGTACGTCGTGCATCAGGTCGCCAACGCCTATGGCAAGTCCGCGACGTTCATGCCCAAGCCCGTCTTCGGCGACAACGGCACCGGCATGCACGTCCACCAGTCGATCTGGAACGAGGGCAAGCCGCTCTTCGCGGGCGACGGCTACGCCGACCTCTCCGAGATGTGCCTGTTCTACATCGGCGGCATCCTGAAGCACGCCAAGTCGCTGAACGCCTTCACCAACCCGTCGACCAACTCCTACAAGCGTCTGGTCCCGGGCTATGAAGCCCCCGTGCTGCTCGCCTACTCCGCGCGCAACCGGTCCGCGTCCTGCCGCATCCCGATCGCGTCCTCGCCCAAGGGCAAGCGCCTCGAAGTCCGCTTCCCCGATCCGTCGGCCAACCCGTACCTCGCCTACGCCGCGATGTGCATGGCCGGGATCGACGGCATCAAGAACCGCATCCATCCGGGCGAGCCGATGGACAAGGACCTCTACGACCTGCCGAAGGAAGAGCTGGCGAACATCCCGACCGTCGCCGGTTCGCTGCGCGAAGCGCTCGGCTGCCTCGACGCGGACCGTTCGTTCCTCACCGCCGGCGGCGTGTTCGACGACGATCAGATCGATGCCTACATCGAGCTGAAGATGGAAGAGAACATGCGCTACGAGATGACCCCGCACCCCGTCGAGTTCGACCTCTACTACTCGGTCTGACCAGCGGCGCTACGGCGCATCGAGAGGAAAGCCAGGGGTTCGCCCCTGGCTTTTTTCGTTTCAGCGGGCGGCGCGCATCCTGAGCCAGCGCAGGATCACGTCCCTGTCGCCGTCGAGGGCCGGTGCGGCACGATAGCGGGTCCGCTCCGCCATCTCGCTCAGCTTCACCGGGTTGCCCGCCGCCGCGAACGGGCGCTCCCCCGGCACGGCCGAAATCGACGGATGCCACCATCCCGCGCGTCAGAAGCTGCGGGTCCCGAAGGACCGCCGCCATGTCCTGGATCGGCCCGCACGGCACGCCCGCCGCACCCAGAACCTCGAGCCAGTGCGAAGCCGGCGCGGTAAGTGTCACGAGCTCGATCCGCCGCTTCAGCACCGCCTGGTTGCGGCAGCGCGCGGCGTTTGTCGCAAAGTCCGGGTCGTCCGCGAGGCCGCCGAGCCCCAGCGCATCGCACAGCTTGCCGAACAGCGCGTCGTTGCCGGCCGCGATGACGAAGAGCCCGTCCGCGGCGTGGAAACTCTCGAACGGCGTGATCGAGGGATGGCGCGCCCCGAGGGGCCCCGGGGAGACGCCGGTCTCGTGCGCGATCGCGACCGCGTGCTCCAGGATCGCGATCTGGCTGTCCAGCATCGCCACGTCGACGAGCTGGCCCTCCCCGGCCCGCTCGCGCCCGTAGAGCGCGGCAAGCACCCCCTCGGCGAGGAACATGCCGGCGACGATGTCGCCGATCGAGGCGCCGACCCGCACCGGCTCGCGCCCGTCCTCGCCGGTGACCGACATCACGCCGCCGCGCGCCTGCACCACCATGTCGTAAGCCGCCTTGCCCGCGTCAGGTCCCGTCCGCCCGTAGCCGGACACCGCGCCGTAGACGAGCCGCGGATGAAGCTCATGGAGCGCCTCCCACCCATAGCCGAGGCGGTCCATCACGCCGGGGCGGTAATTCTCGAGGAGGACGTCCGTCTCTGCGAGCAACCCCTCGAAGACCGCACGGTCGTCCGGCGCCCTGAGGTCGAGGGCGATCGAACGCTTCTCGCGGTTGACGGTGACGAAGTAGGCGCTGACGTCACCGCGGAATGGCGGGAAGGCGCGCGCGTCGTCGCCCGCACCCGGCCTTTCGACCTTGATGATGGTGGCGCCGAGATCGCCGAGGATCATCGCCGCATAGGGGCCGGCGAGGACGTGGGTGAGGTCGAGCACGACCACACCGCGCAAAGGTCCGCTCATGAGATTGTCCTGCAGTTGATCGTTCCGAGGGTTCCTAGCCGCTGGCGTCCGGGCGGTCGCTGACCTCGATCATGCCGCTTCGGCACAGCCTCGCCGGGCACCCAATTTCGCGCAAGATCTGGCTCGGAGGGGCAAATCGATGCTATTTTGCATCAGTGTCGACACGGCGGGAGACGACCTGCAGGAACGTGCAGGCGGCGATGCAACCCTTCAGCCGGCATTAATGTTTCGTTGCCGATGCACAATCAGGCGCCCGGTTTTTTCGGCGTCGTTCAAGGAGAGCCCCATGAAGAAAACGCTGCTCGCGATCGCAATGGTCGCAGGTCTCGCCGGCTGCAACTCGACCAACGAGGGCGACCGCGCCCTGGTCGGTGCCGGCCTTGGCGCTGCCACCGGTGCAGTCGTCGCTACCGCTGCCGGCGCTGACGCTGGCGGCGCACTCGTCGGCGCCGGTATCGGTGCTGCCGGTGGCGCGCTCGTCGGCGCGGCGACTACCCCGCGCGGCCGTCGCTGCGTCAACCAGTACGGCGACCCGGTGAACTGCCCCTACTAAGGCACCACCGATGGAGCCTCAGGCCGCTCAGTACTCGATGCCGGCCTGAGGCTTCACCCCGTCGCGGAACGGGTGTTTCACCATCGTCATCTCGGTGACGAGATCCGCCACCTCGATCAGTTCGTCCTTCGCGTTGCGCCCGGTCACCACCACGTGGACCCGCTCCGGCCGCCCCTTCAGGAACGCGACCACCTCTTCGAGATCCACGTAGTCGTAGCGCAGCGCAATGTTGAGCTCGTCGAGCACGACCATGTCGTACGCGCCCGAGCCGATCATCGACTTCGCCTCCGCCCAGGCCGCCCCCGCCGCCGCGATGTCGCGCTGCTTGTCCTGGGTCTCCCAGGTGAACCCCTCGCCCATCCGCTTCATCGTCACCTGCTCGGGAAAGGCATTGAGCACCGCCGTCTCGCCGGTCTCGATCGCGCCCTTGATGAACTGGACGATGCCGATTCGCATCCCGTGGCCGATCGCCCGCATCGCCATCCCGAACGCTGCGGTCGACTTCCCCTTCCCCTTGCCGGTGTGGACGATGAGGAGGCCCTTCTCGATGGTCTTCTGCGCCATCATCCTGTCACGGGCATCCTTTACCTTGCGCATCTTCTCGGCGTGGCGGGCGTCGTCGTCGCTGGTGCTCATGTCATTCCCTGGAAGGCGCGGCGACCGTGCCGCGGCGGCGACCATAGTGCCGGACAGGCCGCGCCGCGAGCCCGGGTGGATAAGGCCGATTTCATCGCCCTTTCGTGGTTGCGCCCCCCGGCCGACGTTGCTATACGGCCTCCAGCGCGTGCGCCTTTCCCCGGTAGCTCAGCGGTAGAGCAACCGGCTGTTAACCGGTTGGTCGATGGTTCGAATCCGTCCCGGGGAGCCACGCCGCCCTTTCCCCCATTCCGTCCGTCCTGGTGCCCTGCGCGGTGCAGCCGCGTCTGCATGGTCCGAGGCGGGCCTTCCTTAACGAAAAACGCCGGCAACCCAACGGGTCGCCGGCGTTTTCGTGTCGGTCGGGCCGCTGATCACTCCGCGGCCTGGTTCACCGTCTTTTCTCCGGGCTCGCCGGTGTCGGGGTTCGGCTCGCCGGTGTCGGTGCGGGGGGCACCGGCGTCCCTGTCGATCGTGTTCGACACGTAGGCGATTCGGGTGCGCGGCAGGCCGGACGGCTCGTCGAGCGTGCGCAGGAGGGCCATCAGGCGCTCGCGGATACGGCAGTGGAGGTCCCACGCCGGAGCTGGGGTCGGCGGCGGTGCAGTAGAAGCGCAGCGTGATGCCGTCCTCGTCCTGCCCGATGACCTGCACCTTGGGGTCGGCGTCGTCGACGAAGTCCTCGTCCTCGGCCGCCATGTCGCGGAACGCGCGGCGCAGGAGCTCCACGTCGACCCGGTGGTCGAGCTTGAGCTCCACGGTCTTGATCATCTCCGGGTCCTCCATCGTCCAGTTCTCGAACGAGTTGGAGATGAAGTTCTTCACCGGGACGATGAAGCGCTTCTGGTCCCATGTGCGCAGCTGCACGTAGGTGTACTTGATCTTCTCCACGTAGGCCCACTGCCCATCGTAGAGCACCGCGTCGCCGATGCGGATCGGCTGGGCGATGGCGAGCTGCAGCGAGGCGAAGATGTTGCCGAGCACCGTCTGCGCGGCGAGGCCGAAGACGGCGGTGGCGACACCGGCGGAGACAAGAAGGCTGAGGCCGAAGCTGGAGAACACGTCGAGTGAGGACAGCGCGACCGCCGTGCCGATCACCAGCACCAGGATCACGCCGATCCGCTTCGCCGCCGAGAGGTTGGTGTACCACATCCGCGCGCGGGTATTCTCCGGCTTGTCGATCCGCTCAAGATACCGGTCGGACGTGTGGTCGATGATGGTATCCATCACCCGAGCGGCGGCGACGACGATCGCAACCAGGACCAGAAGCCAGAAGACGGTGCTGATTGAGGTATCAGCGCCGGAGGAGAAGACGAACGTCTTCATCACCACGACGTGCACGAAGGCGGCAATGATGATGAGGATTGCCGGCAGCTTGAGGATGCGCACCACGTCCTCGACGGGCTCGTACGGCACGCGTTTCTCGACGATATTGAACATCCGGTAGAAGACGTAGCCGAGCAGGATCGTGGCGGCGAATATCATCGGAATGGCGATCACCTCCCACCACATGAGGCTCCAGAACGCATCGGTGCGGAGACTGTCGGGGAGCGCCTTCTCGAGCGGCGTCGGACCGTATCGCATGAAGAGCGGCTCGATGTGCTCGACGCTCTGGCGCGAGAACACCCAAACCGGGGATTCCTCACCCACCTGGACGCGGTTGAGGCGGATCGAGACGGGCCAACGGGCAAGGTCGAGCTGGCCAAGGCTGATGCTCTTGCGGGGCTGGCCGACCATCGGCTCGCGGCTCGTGCCCATCGTTTCCATCCCGTCGGGACGGTCGGGGATGTCGCCGAGGTCGAGCGGGATCTTGCGCTCGATTACCATCGACAGATCTTCGGCGAGCTGCGGTCCGCGCGACGCCTGCTCTGCCTCAGGCACGTCGCCGAGGTCGAGGAGATAGGCGGCGGTCTTGTAGTCGGTCCGGCCAACGGCGCTCAGGAACGCCTCGAGCGTCGCCTGCGGGGTGCTGCGGTCGAGCCCCTCGGGCGGCGCCGGCAGGCCCGGATTGAGCGATTCGACCTTGAAGACGTCCGGACCGCCGTCCTGCGCGAACGCTGCCCCCGTCCACAAGAACAGCGCGGCCACCGCCACGCGCAAAACGCCATGAAATCTCATGAGCACAAACTCCCCCGCATTCCGCAACGGCCGAATTGCCGCCGTATCCCGGCACGTTCCGCGAGCCGGAACAAAACGTCCCGGGCCGCGGTCACCTGAATCCACGCACAAGTCGCGGTGAAGTTCCGATTTTTCTGCCCAGCGAAAACGCAGGCACAAAAAAGGGCGCCGCAGAGGCGCCCTTCTTCCGGTGGTCAGTGGGTCGAAGCCTTACGAGTTGGCTTCTTCCTTGGCCTTCTTTTTCGCAGCCTGGACAACGTCCTCGGCCTTCTCGGCGACGGTCTTGTCGCCATCTTCCGGGACGAGACCTTCCTCGTGCGCCTTCGCTTCGGCAGCCTTGAAGGACTCCTCTGCGATGTGCGCGGCGCGGTCGGCCTGCGTGGAGGCGTACTCGATCGCCTCGTCACGAGCGCGGTCGCGATACGGGCCGATCAGCTCGTCTTCCTGGCGGGTCGACGGCAGCATGGCACCGAGCGCTGCACCGAGCGCGATGCCGATGGCACCGGCGATCAGCGGCTCTTCCTTGACGAAGTCGACCACGTTGCGCTGTGCGCGGCGGCGATAGACGTCGGCCTGGTCGGCAACGTCGTAGGCCGTGTCACGGGCGCTCTCGTAGGCGTGGTACGCCGCGTCGGAGACGGCATAGGCGCCGGCCTTCAGCTGGTCGCTCACGTACGCTGCACCGTGTGCCACTTCGTCGGCGGCGAGGCGGGCGCGGTCGTACATGGCATCCGCCGTCGCGTAGGCGGTGTCCTGCACGGCGTATGCGCCGGCCTTGATCTGGTCGCCGACATACTTGGCGCCGTGCTTGGCTTCGTCCGCTGCAAAGCGGGCGTTGTCGTACACGCGGGCGGCGGCGTTAGACGCACCGTCCTGCACCTTGTAGGCGCCGGCCTTCAGCTGGCCGACGGCGTACTCTGCACCGTGCTTGGCCTCGTCCGCAGCGTAGCGGGCGTGGTCGTAGGTGTGGTGCGCGGTCGAGCGTGCCTGCGCCTTCACGTCGTAGTAGCCGGCCTTCAGCTGCTTCACCGCATGGTCAGCGCCATGCTTGGCTTCGTCAGCGGCAAGGGCTGCGCGGTCGTAGGCTCGGGCCGCGGCGGAAGACGCACCGTCCTGCACCGCATAGGCGCCGGCCTTGAGCTGGCCGAGGGCGTAGGCGCCGCCATGCTTAGCTTCGTCAGCCGCGTAACGGGCCTGATCGTACGTGTGGTGGGCCGAGGCGCGGGCGCCGGCCTTCACGTCGTAGTAACCGGTGCGCAGCTGGCGGACGGCATACTCGGCGCCGTGCTGAGCCTCGTCGGACGCATAGCGGGCGCGGTCGTACGCGGTCGGCTGCGGCGGGTAGAGGCCGCGCGGCGCCGGCACGTTGGCCGTGTAACGGGGCTTCTGGTTCTGGCCCATGAGGAGCCAGGCGAGACCGACGCCGGTCAGCGCGATGGGAAGCGGGTTCGCCTTCACCTGCCGGCCGAGGTTGTTGAGGAATTCCCCGCCCTGACCACCGGCGGTGGTGAAGGAACGGGCGACGGTGTCGAGGATCTGGCCAGCCGAGAGCTTGTTGCGCAGAGCGTCGAGGGTTTCCTCGACCTCGTAGCGCTGGGCCTCGACCTCGCGTTCGATCTGGGTCGTGGACCGGTCAATCATCGGATCTGCTCCTTGGCGAGTTCGCCGTCGCGACGCACCTGCATCGCGGTACGGTCCGGCGTCAGGTTTTCAGGGGTCAGGTCACTCGACCCGCTGCGGATCAGGAACGCGCCGATTGCGGCGAAGATCCCGCCGACGATGAGGGCGGCCCAGCCGGTGTTGTTGGTGGTGGACTCGACCGTGCCGATCAGTTCGGCGATCGCGACGACCAGAGCGTCCGAAAGGACGATCAGCGAAACCAGAAGCACGACGGCGCCAGCGGCGAGCTTGCCGACACCGACCTGGAGCTGGCTGACCTTGTCGTTCATTTCCGAACGGATCAGCTCGCCTTCCTTGCGGAACAGGTCGCTGACGTCGCGGAAAAGCTTCTGCACGAGTTCCGGCAGCGTCAGGCCTGCGGCCATACGCGCTGCGGGATCATGCGGAGGATTGGGAAGTGCACTCATTCTCTGCGGTCCCTCAGCTTGCGGGTTTGACGTTGGGGCGGGTCGGGGTCCCGACGGGACGGCCGGTCGGCGCCGCGGAAGCGGGACGAACCGGGGTCGCGTGGGCCACGTTGCCCGCCGGACGGTACGGTGCCGGCGAAGGGCTGCCGTAGCTGTCCGCGCCGTGGGAGCGCTCGGACGAGGCCTTCACGAAACGGCCGAGAGCCACACCGGCGAGAACGCTGCCGATGAGGAACGGGCCGGGGTTGCGGCGCGCGAAGTCCGTAACCGAGCTCGCCATCTCTTCGACCGAAGTGCCGGAGACGGAGCTGGCGACGCGCTCGAGGCCGTCGGCGGCTTCAGTCACGAAGCGGGCGGCAAGGCCCTGGTCGCGGCTGGAAAGCTCGTCGGAGGCACTGCGAACGGCCTTGGCGAAATCGGTCAGGCTGCCGGCGGCAACGTTCTTGCCGCTCTCGGCATAGTCAGTCGCGGCGCGCTGAGCTTCGTCAACGGCGTGACGGGCCTGGCTCTTGATCTCGTCAGAAGCTTCGTGAAGCTTATCCTTTGCGGATTCAGCTTCGCGATCAATCTGTTGTTTGGTGGACATTATCTAACCCCTCCTGGAGGATTTTAGATGCGTCGTAAGACTTTTACGCGAGGCCAAGGATGCTGAGGATGAAGAGGACAACCACCACAAGACCGACAAGATAAATCAAACTGTTCAACGTATTCTCCTTTAGCCACAGATGCGTCTGTTGCTGGCTGAACGTCATCCGAAGGAAGGAGGTTCCGGTTTGCGGACACGAACGGTCCGCTAAAATTATGGAAAGGTTCGCGGGCTCAGTTCGGCCAGAGCGCGTGGAAATGGTGCACGGGCCCATGGCCGCTGCCGATCCGCAGCCGGTCCGCCGCGGCAATCGCGTTGGAAATATAACGCTTGGCCGCGTGCACTGCAGCAGGGAGATCCATGCCGAGGGCAAGGTTGGCCGCAACCGCGCTCGATAGCGTGCAGCCGGTGCCATGCGTGTTGGACGAGCGGATCCGCGGCGCCGTCAGAAGTTCCGGGCGACCGTTGTGGAAGAAGACGTCCGTCGCGTCCTCGGTCGCAAGGTGGCCGCCCTTGAGGAGCACAGCGGGCCCGAGCGCTGCCAGTTCGCGCGCCTGCTCCTTCATCTCCTCGACATCGACGGCGCTGGCTCTGCCCAGAAGTGCTGCCGCTTCCGGCACGTTGGGGGTGACGAGCGCGGCGAGCGGCAGGAGTTCCCGGAAGAGCGCCGCCTCCGCCCCCTCCCCGATCAGCCGGTCTCCCGACGTCGCGATCATCACCGGGTCGAGCACGATGGGGATCGAGACGTTTGAGAGTGCAGCGGCGATCGCCGAAATCACCGCGCGGTCGCCCACCATGCCGATCTTGATCGCCCGAACGTCGAGGTCGGACAGGACCGCGTCGAGCTGGGCCGTCACGATGTCGGCCGGGATGCCGTGGACCGCCGTCACGCCGCGGGTGTTCTGAGCGGTGACCGCGGTGATCACGCTGGCGCCATAGACGCCGAGCGCGCTCATCGTCTTGAGGTCGGCCTGGATGCCGGCGCCGCCGCCCGAATCGGAGCCCGCGATGGTGAGCGCGATCACGCCGCCTCCTCCCGGAACACCGCGCCGAGGGTGCGCGCCGCGGCGGCCGGGTCGGCGGCCTTGGTGATGGCACTCATCACCGCCACCCCGTCCGCCCCGGCTGCACGGAGGTCAGCCGCGCGGGCAGCGTCGATGCCCGCGATCGCGACCACCTTGATCGGGCGCGCGGCCTTGAGGCGTGCCGCGATGGCCGCAAACCCGTCGACGCCGATGGGCGGATTGGGGTTCACCTTGCTGAAGGTCTGGTAGACGCCGCCGACGGAGCCGTAGTCGATCGGCTCGCCAAGCGCCGCCTCGGCTTCTTCCATGGTGTGGATGGTGAGGCCGACGATGGCGTCATCCCCCACGATCCGCCGCGCCTCGGTCGGCGTGAGGTCGCCGTGGCCGACGTGGACGCCGGCAGCGCCCGCGATCAGCGCGACGTCCGCGCGGTCGTTGACCAGGATGGGCACGTCCACCGCCGCGACAAGTGCACGGACCAGCGCCACCTGCTCGGCGGTGCTGCCACCCTTGTCGCGCCACTGGATGAGGCCAACGCCGCCCGCCGCCGCCTTACGCGCCATCGCGACGGGGTCGGCGACGTCAGGGCCCATGACGAGGTAAACACTGGGGTCAAACATCATTCTATCCGGAGGCCATGGGTGAGCGCGGCGCCGTCGAGCGCGGCGAGCTGATCGATGAGGGCGACCGCGAAGCTGCCGGGTCCCGCGGCGGTGCGGGCGGCAATCTCGCCGGCAAGCGCCATCAGCCCGACCCCTGCCGTCGCGGCGACCAGCGGATCGTCCTCCACGGCGACCATTGCGGCAACAAGAAGCCCAGCAGCGCAGCCGGTGGCGATGACGCGGTCGAGCATCGGCGTGCCGTTGATGAGGGTGGCGCTGCGGGCGCCGTCGCGAAGGAGGTCCGCCGGGCCGGTGGTGATGGTCGCGAAGCCGTGCGCCGCGGCGCCGAGCGCCGCCATCTCGGCCCGGTTGCCCTTGATGATCCGCGGACCCGCTTCCATCAGCGTTGTGGCGAACGCGAATCGCTCCGGCGCACGGTCGATCTTCACCGGGTCGAGCACGAACGGCGTTCCCGTGAGGACGGCGAGGCGCGCGCCTTCGCGGCGGACGGGGTCGAGCATCCCGAGATTGATGAGGGCGGCATCGGATCGTGCCACCATCGCCGGCGCATCGACCGGGTCGGTCGACATCGAAACGTCGATCCCGAGGGCAGCGGCGATGTTGGCGGCGATCGGCTGCGCCACAGGCGAGACCATCGCGTGAACCCGCGGCCGGCGCGTCAGCATGCGGTCGAGCGCTGCGCCGGCGGCTTCCCGCAGGTCCTGCGCGCTTTCGCGCGGGACGGCGGCTGCGAGCGCAGTCATCGGGTGCAACGGGAGAGCAGAGCGCCGGGGCGCGAAGGGTGCGGCAAATCCAATTCCTCCGCCGGCATGACCCGGATCAGGTGCGAGGGGTCGGCGACATGCCTCTCAGCCCGAAGGCGCCCCCTTGGATGACCGCTAGTTAGGGAACGCGCCCCGCCAGCGCAAGGCGAATGCGCGGCGGAGCGCGCACGCAATGACGGCGACCCTTGTGCAATCGGCCCCGGTGGCACAAAAGGGGCCGAAGCCCGCCGCGGCGTATGGAGGATGTGATGACGCCGTTTTTCGTGCTGATCAAAGCGCAACTTGGGCGCGCCTACGATGTGGCCAACGCCCTTGCCGATGCGGAGATCGCCTCCGAGATCTATTCCACCGCCGGAGACTACGATCTCCTGGTGAAGTTCTACGTCGAGCGCGACCACGACATCGGCCACTTCGTGCAGGAGAAGGTGCAGACGCTGCCCGGCATCCTCGACACCAAGACCATCATCACCTTCAAGGCGTTCTGAACGCCCGCTGCCGGGCTCAGGGCAGCGGGATGTTGCGCGCGCGGTCCTGAACCGACTGGCCGGCGTCCGCCGACTGCGGCGCGCCGACGCTGGGCGCGCCCTGACGGCGGCCCGACGCTTCCACCATGCTGGCACGCACCGGCATCGCCTGCGCCACCTGTGCGCCCGGCGGTGACAGGAACTGCACCGCGTTGATGCTCTGGAGCCCGGAGATGCAGGAGAAGGAGATGCGGACGGTCGCCCCCTCCTCCATCGCCACCATCAGCCGCCCGGTCTCGAACAGCCACTTCGGCCGCTCACGCTCGTAGACGTACTGATTGGACGGGCACGGGCTCATCGGCGACTGGTTCATCGTCACCACGGTGAGATCGTCGTTGACCCTGACGTCGGAGACCCCGGTGTCAACGAAGACGCGGCGCGTGTCGATCGACGCGGGGTCCGCCGGCGCGATGTCGACCGAACGGTTGCCCTGTTCGGTCACGATGATGGCGGACGGCGCGGCGTTGCCCGGCACCGTCGGCTCGACCTCGACCACCGTGGCGTCGACCGTGCCGTTCCCGGCGGTCTGCGCAAGCGCGCTGCCGGAGAAGACCAGCGCGGCACTCACCGCAGCCACATACAACCTGATGTCGTTACGCATACCGAAGACTCCGCATTCCGTAAGTCTTATTCCGCACATACATATTAATCTGTTGATAACGGCTTGTCACAGGCTGCCGTACTTCAGCCTGTGGCGGCGTTTTTTTCGGGTCAGTCGTCTGCGGCGAGCGCTTCGGCGACTCGGCGGCGCAGCTCCGGCAGCACCTCCTCCTCGAACCAGGGGTTGCGCTTCAGCCACGCGTTGTTGCGCCAGGACGGGTGCGGCAGCGCCATCACCGCACGCGGCTCCGTCTCGGCGATGATGTCGCGCCACGAGCCCACCGTGTCCGTCAGCGAGGCGCGGCGGGTGTGCGGGCAGGTGGTAGGTCAGCGAATATTTGCCGATGCAGAGGAAGAGGCGGAGCTGCGGCAAGTGCTCGAACAGGCTGTCATGCCAGGTCGCGCCGCATTCGCGCCGTGGCGGCAGGTCGCCGCCGTGCCGGTCGTAGCCCGGAAAGCAGAACCCCATCGGGATGATCGCGACCTTCGACCAGTCATAGAACTCCGGCTCGCCGAGCCCCATCCAGGCACGCAGGCGCACGCCCGAGGGGTCGTAGAACGGGAGGCCCGCAATGTGCGCCTTGTTGCCGGGCGCCTGGCTGCAGATCGCGACCCGCGCCGTCGCCGAGATCTGGAAGATCGGGCGCGGCTCGTGCGGCAGCGGGGTCCCCGCCGGCATGTCCCGGCAGATCCGGCACCGCCTTATGGTGCCGAGCAGCGCGTCGAGCGGGGTATCGCCGGCGGGCGCCTCGCTCACGCCGGTCCGTCGACCCCGGCCTCCGCGAACGTGCCCATGCCGGAATGGCAGGCCGCCGCCGCCTTGATGATGCCGATGGCGAGCGCCGCGCCCGTCCCCTCGCCGAGCCGCATCCCGAGGTCGAACAGCGGCTTGCCGCCCATCGCCTCCAGCGCCCGTCCGTGTGCGCTCTCCGCCGAGCGGTGCGCGAAGATGCAGTGCGAAATGGCGTCCGGGTCCATCGCGTGGACGACGGCGGCCGCAGCGCTCGCCACGAACCCGTCGACCACCACCGGAACGCCCTCGGCGCGCGCCGCGAGGATGGCGCCCGCCATCGCCGCGATGTCGCGCCCGCCGATGCGCTTCAGGACGGTGAGCGGATCGCGTTCGGCGCCGAGGCGCGCCAGCGCGGCGTCCACCGCCGCGATCTTGCGCGCCATCCCTTCGCCGGTGACGCCGGTGCCCGCGCCGCACCAGTCCGCCGCGGACCCGCCGTAGAGCGCGGCGTAGATCGCCGCCGCGACGGTGGTGTTGCCGATCCCCATCTCGCCGATGCCGAGGCAGTCGATCCCGCCCGCGATCGCTTCCAGCCCGAAGGCGAGCGTCGCGGCAAGGTCCTTGTCGCTGGCGAAGGCGTCCTCGGTGACGATGTTGCCGGACGGGATGTCGACCGCGAGGTCGAACACCGAAAGTCCGATGCCGCCAGCCGAGCAGATCTGGTTGATCGCAGCCTTGCCGGCCTGGAAGGCGGCGAGCATCTGGCTGTTGACACTGGACGGGAACGCCGAGACGCCGGCGTCCGCCACCCCGTGCGCGGCGGCGAAGATGACGACCCGCGGCTTGGTGACGGCGGGCGGCGCCTTGCCGGTGACTTCGGCGAGCCACAGCGCGATGTCCTCCAGCCGGCCGAGCGAGCCTGCGGGCTTGGTAAGCATCGCCTCGCGGGCGAGCGTTGCGCTCCTGGCGGCGGAATGGTCGGGGAGCGGTCGGCGGGCGAGTTCGCGGAAATCGTCGAGCGGGGATTGGGTCGTGGTGTCTGTCATGGGGTCAGGACAAGGCGGTCGCGCCGCACCTCATAGCCGGAAAGTCTGTTCAGGAAGGTCATGCCGAGGAGACTTGTGTCGAGATCGCCCGGTTTGGCAATGGCGGCGCGCACACGGTTGAGGCGGATCGAGCCGACCGAAATCTCGTCGAGCACCACCGGGGCGACCTCCGTCATCCCCGCCGCGGTCATCACGGGGATGCGGTAGTCGAGCGTCTCGGGGTTGAAGCCGGCGCGGCTGGCATCGGCCGCGGAGAGGACGACGAGGTTGGCGCCGGTGTCGAAGATGAACTCGATCGGGGCGCCGTCCACCGCGCCGCTGATCACGAAGTGGCCGCCGAAGCCGCGGCGGATCATCACCCGCTCGCCGTCGTTCACCGCCATGCCGGGGACGAGCACGGCGACCATCTCCCGCCCCGCGGTCTCCAGCGGTTCGCGATAGGCGTAGATCGCGACGAGGACGACGAGAGCGCCAAGCCAGATGGCCGCGGAGCGCACCACCTCGGGAAGGCGCGCCTGCCGCATGCCGAACAGGATCGCCGCCATCACCAGGAGAAGAACGATGAGCTTTGCGGCCCGCGGCCCCGTCGGGTCGGCCGTGACCTGCTCGATCTCCTGCGCGAACGCGGGCACCGCCAGCACGGCCGAAAGCGGTGCGCAGAGGAGCGCGCGAATCGCAAGACGGCGGAGGCGGTCGGTTCGGGTCACACTGTCCAGATGGTGAGTACGAGGAGATAGGAAAGATCCGCGACCACGATGCTGGCGCCGATCACGTCTCCGGTGTGCCCGCCGATCTTGGCATCCGCAAGGCTGGCGCAGCCCTTTGCCGCACCGGCCGCCGCCATGGCCGCAAGCACGAACCCCAGCGGCGCCCACCACACCGTGAGGAGCGCCGTGGTGGCGATGGCGACGATGAGCGCGTTGCGGAAGGTCGCGACCGTCGGCCGCCCGACCGTCACCGCGAGACCATCCGTCCGTGCCGGGCCGAGCCCCGTCCAGGCGTAGAGGGCGACCGCACGGGCCGCCGCGGCGGAGGCCATCAGCGAGAGGGCCGCGAACAGCGCGCCGCCCGAAAGCGCGGTCGCAAGGATCGCGACCTTGAGAAGGACGGCCGCAACCAGCGCCAGCACACCGTAGGTGCCGACCCGGCTGTCATGCATGATCTCGAGCCGTCGCGCCCGGCTGGCGCCGCCCCAGAAGCCGTCCGCGCAGTCGGCGAGCCCGTCGAGATGGAGGGCGCCCGTGGCGACGATCATCGCCACCACCGCGAGCGAGGCCGACAGCAGCGGCAGCGCCCCCATCGCGTGGGCGAGAAGCATCAGGATCGCCGCCGGCAGCGCGATGACGACGCCCGCGACGGGCGCCATGGGCGAGCGCCTCGAGGAGAGGCTCGCCGGCGTAGCGCGCCGGGACCGGAAAGCGGGAGAAGAAGGCGAGCGCCGTCCCGGCACGCGCAAGGCCCGGGATCATGCAGCCTCTGCGTCAGCGCGGGCGGCGGAGAGTTCGGCCGCCCGTTCGGCCGCCGCGATGCCCGCGGCCTCCACGGCGTCGATCGCGTCCGCCAGCAGCGAGGCGTTCGCCCCCGGGGCCTGGCCCGCGACGGTCAGCGTGCGGCGGAAGACGCGGGCGCCGGGCTCGCCGTGGAACAGGCCGAGCATGTGGCGCACCACGTTGGAGAGGCGCCCGCCCCGTTCGATCCATGCGGCGGCGTAGGGCACCATGGCGCGGGCAGCGGCGAGCCGGTGCGCCTTGTCCGCGGCGCCCTCGTGGCCTGCGAGCGCCGAGAGGATCGCGGGCCGCTGGTAGGCGGCGCGGCCGATCATGACGCCGTCGACCTGCCCCAGCTGTGCCTCGGTTTCCGCCACGGTGTTGATGCCGCCGTTGATGCCGACGAACACCGGCAGGCGCACCTTCAGGCGGTGAACGCGATCATAGTCGAGCGGCGGGATATCGCGGTTCTGTGCCGGCGATAGGCCTTCCAGCCACGCCTTGCGCGCGTGGACCCAGATGGCTTCGACGCCGGCGGCGACGGCCTCGTCCGCCACCGCGGTCGAGCGCTTCCTCGGGGTCCTGGTCGTCTACGCCGATCCGGCACTTCAGCGTCACCGCGATGCCGGCCTCGCCCATTGCGGCGAGGCATTCGCCCGACGAGGGCCGGGTCGCGCATCAGGCAGGCGCCGAAGCTGCCGCCCTGCACCCGGTCGGACGGGCAGCCGACGTTGAGGTTCACCTCGCGGTAGCCGCGTTCGGCGGCGATCCGGGAGGCTTCGGCGAGTTCGCGCGGGTCGGAACCGCCGAGCTGAAGCGCCAGCGGCTCCTCCTCGGGCGAGAAGCCGAGAAGGCGTTCGCGGTCACCGAACAGGATCGCCTTCGCCGTCACCATCTCGGTGAAGAGCTGGATCGACGGGTTGAGCTGCCGGTGGAAGACGCGGCAGTGCCGGTCCGTCCAGTCCATCATCGGCGCGACGGCGAGCCGCCGCGCACTGTCCGGGATCTTGCGAGGTTTCATCGCCCCCACATGGGTCAAACAGGGGTCCGATGGCAAGACGGTGCCCCTCCCCGGCGTCAGCCGGCGAAGCGGACCGACGGCAGGCCGCCGCACGGAAGGCCCGTGATGGCGAACAGACCGCCCGCCAGCGGCTGCTCGCGCCCCGGCGTCGGCATGATGCCGATGGACGTGACGTACAGGATGTCGTTGTT
Source organism: uncultured Alphaproteobacteria bacterium (assembly GCA_963704595.1). Lineage (GTDB taxonomy): Bacteria > Pseudomonadota > Alphaproteobacteria > Rhizobiales > Amorphaceae > Acuticoccus. Next base: position 2,505,362 of record OY969922.1, on the reverse strand, counting down.
CGGGCCGCCGAATGCGGGCTTGGACGGTTTCTCGACCGGCATCTCGATCACCATGTCGACCTCGCCGGCCGGCGTGATGCGCAGCACCTCCCAGCCCGAGACGCCGGCCATCCAGTAGCAGCCGTCGGCATCGACGGTGCCGCCGTCGGGGCGCCCGGGGCGGCCGTTGGTGTCGAAGAACAGGCGCGGCTCGCCGGGGGTGCCGGTCTCGGTGTCGTAGTCGCAGACCCAGATCTTGCGGACCGCGGGGAAGGAATCGGAGAAGTACATCGTCTTCCCGTCGGGCGAGAAGGCGAGGCCGTTGGTGGTGTAGATCTCCTCGCGCCAGCGGGTGACGGAGTGGTCGCCGTCGAGCCGGTAGAACGCCGATTCGGGGCGCGGCGGCTGCATCATGCCGCACGAGCCCAGCCACCAGCGGCCCTGCCGGTCGGTGCAGCTGTCGTTGAAGCGGTTTTCCGGCAGGTGCGTCTCGGGGTCGGCGATCTGCGTCTTCACGCGGGAGGCGAAATCGTAGGTGTAGACGCCGCTTTCGGTGCCGACGACGGCGCCGCCGTCCCGGCGGATCGCCATGCAGCCGGTGCGCTCGCCAAGGTCATACGTGACGTTGGAGTGGTCGGCGGGGTCGTAGCGGTGGATGTGCCCGCCCTCGATATCGGTCCAGAACAGGGCCTTCTCGGCCTCGTCCCAGATGGCGCTTTCGCCCACGCGCGCTTTGGCATCGAGGACGCATTCGACGTTCGGCATAATTGATCAGGCCCGGTTTGCGAGCGCCTCTGCTCCGAGAGCCTTCAGCGCGGTCGACACGATACCTGCCGCATCGAGACCCGCATCCGCAACCATCAGTTCCGGTTTGTCCTGATCGACGTAGCGGTCCGTCATTGTCAGCGGCCGCACCTTGAGGCCACCCTCGAGCAGCCCCTCGCGCGCCAGCAGCGTGAGGACATGCGCGCCGAAACCGCCGTCGGACCCCTCCTCCACCGTGATCAAAACGTCGTGCGAGCGCGCCAGCTCGGTGATCATGTCCCGGTCGAGCGGTTTGGCGAAGCGCGCGTCGGCAACCGTGGTGGAGAGGCCCTTGGCGGCGAGCTCCTCCGCCGCCTCGATCGAAGCCGCAAGACGGCTCCCCAGCGACAGGATCGCGATGGTGGATCCCTCGCGGACGATCCGGCCCTTGCCGATCTCGAGCGGCACGCCCTCGACAGGCATCTCGGTGCCGACACCCTCGCCGCGCGGGTAGCGGAAGGCGATCGGCCCGTCGTCGTAGGCCGCGGCGGTCGCGACCATGTGGACGAGTTCGGCCTCGTCCGCCGCCGCCATCACCACCATGCCCGGAAGGCACGAAAGGTAGGCGACGTCGAACGAGCCGGCGTGGGTGGAGCCGTCGGCGCCGACGAAGCCGGCGCGGTCGATCGCGAAGCGGACCGGCAGATTCTGGATCGACACGTCGTGGACGATCTGGTCGTAGCCGCGCTGGAGGAAGGTCGAATAGATCGCGCAGAACGGCTTCATGCCCGCCGCCGCGAGGCCGGCGGCGAACGTCACCGCGTGCTGCTCGGCGATGCCGACGTCGAACGTGCGCTCGGGGAACACCTTCTCGAACACGTCGATCCCGGTGCCGTTGGGCATCGCGGCGGTGATGCCGACGATCCGGTCGTCCTTGCGCGCCTCGGCGACCAGGCTCTCGCCGAACACCTTGGTGTAGCTCGGGCGCGTTGGATTTGCCCTTCGCCTGCTTGCCGGTGATGACGTCGAACTTCGACACGCCGTGGTACTTGTCGGCGGAATTCTCGGCGGGCGCGTAGCCCTTGCCCTTCTGGGTGACGACGTGGACGAGCACCGGCTTGTTGTTGGTGTCGCGCACGTTGCGCAGGACCGGGAGCAGATGGTCGAGATTGTGGCCGTCGATCGGGCCGACGTAGTAGAAGCCGAGCTCCTCGAACAGCGTGCCGCCCATGGCGATGCCCTTGGCGAACTCCTCGGCACGCGCGGCGCCGCGCTCCACGAAGCGTGGCAGGTGGCGCACGAGGCCCTTCAGCGCGTCGCGCAGCGGTCACGTAGGGCTCGCCGGACGCGAGACGCGCGAGGTAGGCCGACATCGCGCCGACGGGCGGCGCGATCGACATGTCGTTGTCGTTGAGGATGACGATGAGGCGGGCATCGCGCGCGCCGGCGTTGTTCATCGCCTCGTAGGCCATGCCGGCGGACATCGCGCCGTCGCCGATCACCGCGATCACCTCGTTGTCGCCGCCCATCAGGTCGCGCGCGGTGGCGAAGCCGAGGCCTGCGGAGATGGAGGTGGACGAGTGCGCGGCGCCGAACGGGTCGTAAGGGCTCTCGCTGCGCTTGGTGAAGCCGGAGAGGCCTCCGCCCTGGCGCAGGGTCCGCATCCGGTCGCGCCGCCCGGTCAGGATCTTGTGCGGGTAGCACTGGTGGCCGACGTCCCAGATCAGGATATCGCGCGGGGTATCGAATGTGTAATGTAGCGCCGCGGTCAGCTCGACGACGCCGAGTGCGGAGCCGAGATGGCCGCCGGTGACGGACACGACATCGATGAGTTCGGTGCGCAGTTCGTCGGCGAGAACGCGCAGCTCCTTCTCGGAGAGATGGCGCAGGTCCTTCGGGCTGTTAACCCGGTCAAGCAGATCGCCCACTCTGGCGCCCTCCCATGCAACGAGTGTAAACTAGAATAGACACTCGGACATGTAAATCGAGAATTACAACAACTCAGTCCAGCCCTCGCGCAATAGCGGCTGGAGCCGCGACCGTCTACCGGAGCGATCTGCGAACCGCTCCGGTGTGCCTTCATGTCGCCGTCGCCGGAACGGCCGGTCAGGCCTTGGCGAGTGCCGTCTCGATGTCGCCGACGGTGTGGTTGGTCAGCTCCTTGTCGAGATCGAAGCGGATGCGCTGCTCGACCTCCTTGTGGAACTCCTTGCGCAGTTCGCCGAGCACCATCGGCGGCGCCACGACGATGAGGTCGTGATAGGAGCCGCGGTGGGCCGCCTTGTACAGCCTGTCGGCGATTTCCTTGGCGAACCGCTCCTTCTCGAGGCGGTGCCAGTCGGTTTCGGAGAATGCGCTCTTGTGGCCGCTGGGGCCGTCGCTCGAACGGCCGGGCGTGTCGGTGCCCTGCTCGTGGGTGGGCGGGTTCTCGTGTGCCATCTCGCGCACGACGACGAGGTTCGGGTAGGTCTCGTCGCCCTCGTTCTTCAGGAACAGCGCTTTTTCGCCGTCCCCGACCATGATCCACGCATTGGCTGGGATCTTGCCCATGATCGCTCCCTCGGGTTGGTTGCGGGAGTCAATGGACGGCACCGGGCGGAGTTCCGTCAAACCCCGCTCAGGTTCCCGATCGGCCCGCGCCGTCAGATGGTTGCGAGGCTCTGGGTGCGTGCGATGACGCTCAGCCAGTTGCGGTAGCAGATGCCGTCGATCAGCTCGTCGTCGTAGCCGGACGCGCGCATGGTGGCGACGAGGTTGGGAAGCCCCGCCGCGTCGCCGATGCCGACCGGGACGAGCGCCCCGTCGAAGTCCGACCCCAGCGCGACGCCCTTGGGGCCGAGCTTGTTCAGCATGTGGTCGAGGTGGCGGGTCATCGTCTCGAGCGGGGTCGCGGCGATCCGCTTGCCGTCCTCGCGCAGGAAGAAGGTCGCGAAGTTGAGGCCGACCACGCCGTCGCTGTCGCGGATCGCATCCATCTGCGCGTCGGTGAGGTTGCGGGAGACGGGGCAGACCGCGTGGGCGTTGGAGTGGGTGGCGACGATCGGGGCGGAGGAGTGCCGCGTCACGTCCCAGAAGCCCTTTTCGTTGAGGTGGCTGCAGTCGACCATGATGCCGAGCTGGTTGCAGCTCTTCACCAGAGCGAGGCCGCGTTCGGTCAGCCCGTCGCCGATGTCGGGCGATGGAGGGAAAGCGGAACGGGACGCCGTAGCCGAAGATGGTCGGCCGGCTCCAGACGAGGCCGAGCGAGCGCACGCCGGACGCGTAGAGCACCTCGAGCTCGTCGAGGTCGGGGCCGATGGCTTCGGCGCCCTCCATGTGGAGCATCATCGAGAACACGTTGTCGGCGTTGGCGGCTTCCACCTCGGCGGCGGTCCGGCAGATGCGCACGGCGCCGGCGGACCGGCGCTCGATCCGGAGCGCGATGGCAAGCTGCGCCAGCGTCACCGCGAGGGCGCGCTGCTGGCCTTCCCGCTGGATCTCGGGCACGTGCGTCGAACCGTCGGGCGCGGTCTGCCGGAGTTCGGCGGAATTGCGGTCGCTCTCCGGCGGCACGAAGGTCGCGAAGATGCCGCCGGCCATGCCGCCCTTGGCCGCGCGGCCGAGGTCGATGTGGCCGTCGGTTCCCTCGCCGAGGAAGATGGCGCCGGTGCGGTCCTTGCGCGACAGGCGCAGCAGCGCGTCGTTGTGGCCATCAAAGATACGCTGAGTCACCGGCACGTCCTTCCCGTTGCGCCCTGGCCGCTCGTTCGGCCGCCGGGGCGCCAGATCCCGTCCGCGCCGCAGCGCGTTGTTCCATCCGCGCCGGAGCGCGCCTTCGAGACGGCGCCTCAGCGCGCGTTCTCGATTGCCGCAAGCGCTTCGATCGCCTGCGGGTCGTCCAGCCCGGCCGCATATTCGGCCGCAAAGTCGCCGAGCGCCTTGCGCCAGGGCGCCTGGTCCACCGCGACGAGCTTAGCGCCCTTTTCGATGGTGCGCATCATTGCAGCGTCCTGCTCGGCTGCGGCAATCTCGTTGAAGTAGTCCGCCGCCTCCAGCGAGGCCTCTTCCACCGCCGCCCGGTCCTCGTCGGAGAGTCTGTCCCACCAGTTGGCGTCGAAATAGACGACGCCGATTGCCCAGATGTGAGCCGTCTCGGAAAGGATGGGGGCGACCTCGTAGAGCTTCAACGCCTCGTAGCCGGACTTCGTCATGTCCATCGCGCCGACGACGCCGTTGGAGAGTGCGCCGTAGGCCTCGGTGATCGGAAGCGCCGTCGGGGTCGCGCCGAGCGAGCGCCAGAGCGAGACGTGAAGGTCGCTTTCCAGCACGCGCATCGTGACGCCCTCGACGTCGGCCGGGACGAGGAACGGCTTGCTGCCGAGGAGATGCCGGGCGCCGAAGATGATGAATGCCGGCACCTCGAAGCCCTGCGCCCGGTATTCTTCCTTCAGCACCGCGCCGAGGGGGCCGTCCATGGTGCGCACGACGTGGTCCGCGTCCTCGAACTCGAACGGGAGGTCGAGCACCGCGCCGAGCGGCACCCACGTCGTCAGGTTGGCGACTGTGGACAGCGCGCCGGTGATGGAGCCGAGGCGGACGCCCTCTGCCTCTTCCTTCTCGCCGCCGAGCGCACCGCCGACCACGATTCGCGGTTCGAAACGCCCGGGCCGCTCGGCCTCAAGCCGCTCCACGAAATGCTCCCAGAACAGCGTCTGCGGCTTTCCGGGCCCGTACTGCGAGGTGAGCGTGATGGTGTCCGCGGCCATGACCGGCCCGGCTGCGACGAGGCAGAGAGCAAGGAGCGCGGGGACGAGACGGGACATTTCGATCTCCAGAGAGGGGTCAGAGTGCGAGCGGGACGAAGGCGATGGCGGCAAGGCCGACGATGAGGGCGAGGATATAGGGCGCTGCCGCGCGGTAGACCCCTTCGGCGCCCGTCACATCCTTGACCACGAGGATCAGGATACCCACCGGCGGCGTCAACCCGCCAATGATGAGCGCGATCGTCATCGCGAGGGCGGCATGGGCGGGGTCCACCCCCGCCGCCGCGGCCGCAGGCACGAGGACGGGGAGCATGAGGAGGATCGCCGCCCCCGCGTCGAGCGCCGTGCCGACGAGAAGGCAGAGGCCGAGCGCCGCCGCCATCACGGCCAGCGTCCCGGCGACGGGCACGAAATCGGTGAACGAGATGCCGCTGACGGCGACGAGGAAGCCGACCGGCGCCGCCGCGCCGATGAGAAGGCCGACGCGGCCCGCCTCCCCCGCAGCGTCGACCACCGCATCGCGCAGCCCTCCGAGCCCGCCCGTGCGAAGCGCGAACGGCAGCGCCACCACAACGGCGACGATGCCCGCCTCGACGGCCGTCACCAGCCCGAACCGCAGCGCGCCGAGGATCGCGATCACGAAGCCCGCAACAGGCAGCATCGCACGCAGCGCCTCCCCGACCGCGACGGGGGCGGCCTCCGCGCGCGGCCCCGTTGGCGGGGTGAGGCGGACGGCGACCAGCATCGCTGCGGCGAGCACAAGCGCCGCGAACGCGCCGTAGAGCCAGAGCGTGCCGACGGACTGGTCGGTCGCGGCCGCGGCGAGCAGAAGCGCGATCGACGGCGGCATCACGTTGGGAAGGACAGCGCCCGATGCGCTGACCGCCGCCGCCCGGGCGGGCGTGTAGCCTGCCGCAACCATCGGCGGCGCGAGGAGGCGCGCCGCCATCGCCGCATCGGCGACGCTCGACGCGGAGACCCCGCCGAAGAGGAGGCTCGCCCACACGTTCGCCTCCCCCGGCGCGGACGGCCGCAAGCCGGCGAGCGCCCGTGCGCCCACCGCGAGCCGCGCCCCGACCCCGCCCGCCAGCATCAGCGCGGCGGAGAGGATGAAGAGCGGCACCGCAAGGAGCACGCTGGGGCTGAGCCCGCGCATCACGTTCTGCGCCAGCGCAGCATCCGACAGGAGCCCCGGCGCCACCCCCACGGCCGCGACGAGGCCGAGCGCGACCGGCGCGCGCACGAACAGCGCGACGGCGAACACCGCAAGCCCCGCAAGCGGCGGCAATGGCGGGACCGGGGCGAAGACCAGCGCGAACCCCACCGCGGCGCCAAGCGCCGCCCGCCATCCGCCGAGGAACAGGAGAAGCAGCGCGAGGATCGCCCCGCCTGACCCGACGGCGAACCGGACGCCGACCGGAATGGCGAGGACGGGCTCGAAGCCCCCGACCCGCCCGGCGGCGCCGATCATCCCGGTGGCGAGGACGCCGAGCGCGAAGCCAGAGATCAGGATGGCGAGCAAGCCGCGGGCGTTCCGCGCGCCGAGCGTCGCGACGAGCTGCGGCAGGCTCGCGAAGGCAAGCGCCGGCATCAGCCACGCGGCGAGGAGATTCGCCCCGACCAGCGGCCATCCGAGGAGCCGCCCGGCGACGTTGAGAGCGATGGCCGCAACCAGCACCACGAGGACGGCGGCACACAGCCAGCGCGACAGGGCGAGGACGGCGGCCGGCGCCCTGCCCCGCGCCACGGTGGCCACCGCGTGGGGGCCGGCGGCCGGCTCGCGCCGCACCGCCGCACGCATCATGGGCGCCGGGTCAGCCGGTCGACGCCGCCTGCGGTGCCGATCAGCGCAACGTCCGTCTCGGCGAGGAAGAGGCCGTGCTCGACGACGCCGGGGAGCGCCAGTGCGGCGGCGACGGCGGCGGGATCGTCGATCCGGCCGAGCGGGCAGTCGAGAATGTAATTGCCGTTGTCGGTGACGAGGACCTTCCCGTCCGCATGGCGCAGGACCGGCGGCACACCAAGCGCTGCCTCCACCGCCGCAGCGGTCGCGCACCAGCCGAACGGGACGACCTCGACCGGAAGCGGGAAGGCGCCGAGAGTCTCCACCCGCTTCGCCGCATCGACGATGACGACGAAACGGTCCGCCATGTGCGCGACAATCTTCTCGCGCAGCAGCGAGGCGCCGCCGCCCTTGATGAGGCGGAGGTCGGCGTCGATCTCGTCTGCGCCGTCGATGGCAAGGTCGACCCGTGCGGGGGCGCCGTCCGCCATCATGTCGCAGATTGCAAGGCCCGCGGCGCGGGCGGCGTCCTCGGTGCGCCGGCTGGTCGCAACGGCGGCCGGCAGCGTCAGCCCGTCCCTCACGCGCTCGCCGAGAGCGGCGACGAAGGCGAGCGCCGTGCGGCCCGTCCCGAGGCCGAGCCTCATGCCGGGCTCGACCATCGCAACGGCAGCCGCGGCGGCCGCCTCGCGTTCGGCGGTCACGGGATCACTCATCGCTCGAAGTCCTTCCTCACCTGTTCCCGCCCTGTCACAAACAAGGTGGCGCTGCTTTCGCAAGGGGCAAAGATGGTCTAGACGATTCCGGCGCCCCGAGGGGGCATTCACGGACCATTTCCGCCTACTTTTTACCGACCGACCTACGATTGATCATGCCGAACGCCTTCAACCCGCCGACGCCCCGCAACCGGCACACGCAGGCTCACGCATGAGCCTGCCGCGTATCGTCCTGCACATCGGCTCCACCAAGACCGGAAGCTCCGCGCTGCAGTCGACCCTGTTCGAGCGGCGCGACGCGCTCGCGAAGGCGGGAGTGCTCTACAGCATGTCCGGCGTCGCGGCGAGCGCACACCACGTCCTCGCGGCGTCCATCCATCCGGGCGCCTGGCGGATGCACGTCAACGACCTGCCGGAAGACCGCTCGGCCTACTTCGACGAGCAGTGCGCCGCCATCAAGGCCGAGGCCGCGGCGATGGATGCGCACACCATCGTCCTCTCCACCGAGTATTTCTGGGGTTCGTTCGAGCCGTCGATCTACCACCGCGTGCGCGATGCGTTCGAGGGCTACCCGATCGAGGTCGTCGCCTTCGTGCGCGAGCCCGACGAGTGGGTGATGTCGTCCTACCTGCAGGCGGTGAAGAGCGGCGAAAGCCGCGATTTCGACGACTGGTTCTCGGTCGCGATCAATCGCTGGCACAGCGGCATCCACTGCTTCCGCGTGATCCACCGCTGGGATCTCCTGCTGAAGGCGCAGAAGACCCACGTCGTGCGCTACGCCGACGCGCGGAAGAACGTCTTCAAGGCATTCTGCGAAGTGGTCGGCATCGACGTCGACACCAGCCTTCTGCCGAAGGTCGTGAACCCGTCGCCGTCACCCGAGGGCTACCGGCTTCTCCTGGAGCTCAACCAGTCCGACCTTCCGGACGGCGACAAGGCGTCCGAGCGGCGGCGCATCATGGCGGCGCATCGCGCGACTTCCCCGTCCGAGCCGATGATGAGCGAGGAGAAGCGCGCCGAGATTCTCAGGATGACACTGCAATCGGATCGTCTTCTGTCGAAGACGTATCTTCATGGTGAGCCTGTGTGGCATCCGAAGGCGCCGGCGGACGGCGATCAGCCCGAGACGCCTCTGGCGACTGCCGCTGCGCCAGGAAATGGTCGCTGAGCGCGGCGCGCTGCTCGAACGCCACTTCGGCCGGAATTGACCAGAGCGCGTCGGCGTTGATCTTCAGAAGCGCGTCGTTGAGGCCGACCGGGTCTTCCATCAGGTTGGGGTCGAGGAGTACGGAGCGACCGTAGGCCTCCGCGCGCTCGGCCTGACCGCCGATGTCGAACGTCGCGATCGGCAGGTGCAGCGCCATCGCGACCGACAGGGTGAAGACGTAAGTCTCCGGCCAGATCGACGAGCAGAGGCAGATGTCGGGCTCGATCGTGGAGATCCGGCGCACGGCGTCCATGTCGCCGTTGTAGCGGCCGTGCAGCGTCACGTTCGGGCCGGTGCGGATGTCCTTGCTGGAGGTGTAGCCGACCACCTCGAGGTGGATCGGGAGTTCGCGCCGCCGCATGTCGCGCACCATCGCCGTCAGCAGCGAGGCGCCCTTGTGCGGGCCGATGGCGCCGAGGATCAGGACGCGCAGGACCTTGTCGTCGCGCCTGGCCGCGGGTCAGCGGCACGACGTCGTTGAGGTGCGATTCGGGGTGCGGGTGGACCTGCACCTTCGAGACTTCCGCGAGCCGGCGCGCCCTCAGCGCCGCCGATTCGGTCGGCGCGCTGACGACGGCGGCATTTTCGAGGTAGGTCTTGAACATCCCCCGCCATTCCTCGATCCGCACCCACTCGAAGGACGCGCTGGTCGAGGCGAGGCAGGCGACGCATCGGGTCGCGTCCTGCTCGCCGCAGTAGCGGTCCTCCGCGTCGAGGAATGTGAGACGCGGGCAGAGCGGCTGGTGGTCGTGCCAGACGTGCCAGTACGGCCGGCCGGAGGACGCCAGCGCCTCCATCAGCCTCGAGATCGACGGCACGGTGAGCCCGGCGAACGAGTTCATGTGGATGAGCTCGGGGTCGAGAAGCTCGATGATCGCGCCCAGCGAATCCTTGTGCCGCTCGATGTTGAGCGCCTCGAGGTTCGGCAGGTACGGGAGCTGGTGCTTGCCGCCGAAGCCGGACACCTGGACGAAGCCGCGCTGCTGCGTCTGGATCACGACCGCACGGTCGACCACGTCGCGCAGCCCGTCGCGGATCAGCGCCTTGCGCAGGTAATTGAGGTAGGTCTCGATCCCGCCGCCGCGGGTGTGGGTGAAGAACAGGATCGAGCAGCCGCCGAGCGCCTCCTTGAGCCGCGCGATGTCGAGCATGATGCGCGACGACAGCGCCGGGTCGGCGTGGAGGTGGCGCGAGACGCGGTTCGGATAGTCCGGGTGCTTTGCGGCGAGCTTCGCCTGCGCGCGCTCCGACCGCTCGGACGCACCGGGGCCGAACGAGGTGGAGCCGAAATGCTTCACGAAGACGCCGGTGGCGAGGACGTTGCGGTGCCCCGCCTTGAGGGCGCGCATGCAGAAGTCGCCCTCCTCGCCGTAGCCGAGGCCGAAGGTGACCGCGTCGAAGTCGCCGACCTCGTCGAGCACCGAGCGGCGGATCGCCATGCAGAAGCCGATCCCGGTCGGCACGTCGACGACGGTGCGCCCGTTGGCTTCGAACGCCAGCCGGTCGATCACCTCCGACGGGACCTCGAGCTCGTAATTGTTGTCGACCGCGAAGTTCGGGTAGCTCGCGATCGTCGCGTTGTTGGAAAGCGGCGTGACGGTCGCGATGCTCGGGTCGTCGCGCATCGGCGCCATCACCCGGTCGAGCCAGCCGGGGTGGACGAGAACGTCCGAGTTGAGGAGCACGACGTCGCGCTCCCTGTTGTGCGCCATCCCGATATTGACGCTCGTCACGAAGCCCTGGTTGGCCGAGTTGACCAGGAGGCGGATGTGCCCGCTGTTCGCGAGACGCCGCAGCAGCGCGCTGACCTCAGGCTCCGGCGAGCAGTCGTCGATCACGAGGCATTCGAACGGCGTTTCGCAGTGCGACTTGAGCACGCTCTCCAGCGTCGCCGCGACGTGCGGCAGGCTGCGGTAGACCGGAATGACGACGTTGACGCCCGGCGCGCTCTCCGGGGAGATCACGCGGCGCGGCATCGCCTCCCACGCGTCGTCGTCCGGGATCGGCGGCAGGCTCAGGCTCTCGTTGGGCCGCTCGAGCGCGCGCCGGCGTGCGGTGGAGACGACCGCGACGCGGCCCTCCTCACGCCCGTGCATCACGTAATGCTGGAACGGGTTGATGCCCTGGCTCGCGACGTCGTTGTAGGTCTCGAGATACGTCTTGGTCGAGAAGAGCTCGTTCGGGTCCTTGCCCTGCTTCCACCCGACGAGGATGAAATGGCGGACCGGTCCGATTTTCAGCCGACGCACTTCGGGATAAGTGCCTAGATAAAATGCGTCGTCGAATTCCTTGATGATATCGCGGCGGACGCGCCGATAGCGCTTCTCATGGCGATACCACTTGAGGTGCAGATATGCGGAGTGCGGATGAAGCAGCATCGGCAGCGCCTGCCGCACTGCCTTGGCCGAAATCTTCACGTGGAGACCACCCGGCTTGCGGACCGGGGGCGACGTACTTGCGAAGATCCTTCGTGATGCATGGCGCGCAGCGGGGTCGCTTCCGGGACCGAGGTGATTTCGGCCAGCCAGCCTTCAAGGCCCGTCCTGTGCCGCGTGATCCCTTTCGATCTCGCCACCATATTACCCCGTTCGATTGCCACAAAGGGCATATGGGCGTGCCCTCCAGCAATCAACCCTCACAGCGTGATGCAGGTCACACAATCACCGTCTGTCGCCGCGGGACGGACGAATTTGTCTACGCGGCATCTTCGACGCCGACATTGTCGCTGCTTGCCTTGCGGATCATTTCCTTGCCGGCAAGCGCGTTATAGTCGGCGACGCGGATGGTGCCCGGCCAGTTTGCGGTTCCGACCATCTCGCGCGCCTGCCGCTTCAGTTCGTTGATGACTACGCGGGTTGCCTGGGATACCGACCGCTGCGACGAGGTCGCAAGCAGAAGTTGGCGGAACTGGACGGGCTCGACGATCTGCCGGACCACGAACTCGGGGTTCTTCTGCACCGCGCTTTTAGGCAAAATTGCGACGCCGACGCCCTCCCCGACGAGTTTTTGCGCCGTGTCGAGCGAATTCGAGTTCGTAGCGCACGTTGAGCTCGGTGCGGACCTGCGCCGCGGACCGTTCGACCTGAAGGCGGAGGCCGTGGCACTTGCGCGGCAGGATGAGTGGCTCGCCGGCAAGGGCCTTGAACGAGACCGGCGACGGATCGCCGCCGTGGCTGACGGCGACCAGCTCCTCCGCAATCAGCGGCTCCGTCAGGAAATGCTGGGTGCGGGTGGCATCGTGCAGGATCGCAACGTCGAGAAGACCGTTGGACAGCCATTCGTTGACGTAGCCGGACATGCCGGTGGTGAACTCGACCACCACCGACGGATGGTTCTTGCCCATGCTCTTGAGGAGCGTCGGCGCGAGGATGCGCACCACGCTCGGCATCGAGCCGAGGAGGATGGTGCCGCGGACGGCGCCGGTGCTGTCGCGCACGTCCTGCTCGGCGTGACGGATTGATTCCAGGATCTGTGCGGTGTGCCCGTAGAGCTGCTGGCCGGCATCGGTGAGCGTCACGCCCCGCCCGTTGCGGAAGAACAGCGCCGTTCCGAGTGTTTCTTCCAGGTTCGCGATCTGCCGGCTGACGGCGGGCTGCGCCACCGAAAGAGCCGCTGCCGCGCGCGACACGCTCCCCGTGTCAGCGACACGCTGGAAGTAACGAAGCTGCTTGATCTCCATACTCAACACTCCACAAGACAGATGGCGCCCAGCCGCATGACGCGGCGCGGCTGTCGGACCAGTTGTGCGGACGGATGAGTGCGGAGGCACCCCCGGCAGCACGGGCTCGGAACGGGATGGTCGCGGATGATTGCGATGCGGCCGGCAGGTCATGACGGGCGCCCACGGCTTTCGCCGGCAATCGGGCAAGGCGCAGGCGGGATGCGCGCCGGTTCGGCCTCAGCGGCCGGGTACTCCTCGACGCATCCGTTCTAGACCATCAAGGTTGTGCGAGGGTTGCGGGCCCGATCGGTGCGCCGCCGGCAGCCTTAGGCCCCGTCGACGGAGAGGACGACGCGGCCGATGACGTCGCGGTCGCCGATGCGCGCCATCGCCTTCTTCGCATCCCCGAGCGGCACGACGCTGTCGACCCGCGGGCTCAGCGTGCCAGCTGCGACGTCCGCCACGATGGCCTCCAGCGCCTGCCGCGACGCCCTGGGCTCGGCGTCCGCCCACGCGCCCATGAAGACGCCGACGACGCTGTAGGCCTTCACAAGCGGCAGGTTCATCGGAAGCGCCGGGATCACGCCGGTGGCAAAACCGATGGGCATCAGCCGTCCGCCCGGCGCCATCAGGCGGCCGCAGGCAAGGAACGGGTCGCCCCCCAGCGTCTCGAAGCAGACGTCGACGCCGCGGCCGTCCGTCAGCCGCTTGACGGCGGTGCGCAAGTCCTCGTCCGCCAGCACCACGACAGCCTCAGCGCCATACTCGCGCGCGATCGCCGCCTTCTCGGCCCTGCCGACAACCGCGATGGTGCGCGCGCCGAGCGAACGCGCCACGTCGAGCGCGGCAAGCCCCGCCCCTCCGGTCGCGCCGGTGACGAGGCATGTCTCCCCCGCCTGCAGCGCTGCGCGGTCCACCAAGGCGTGGCGGGCTGTGAGGTAGGCATATGGCAGGGTCGACGCGGCCTCGAACGACACCTCCTCCGGCAGCTTCGCGCAGCGAGACGCCCTGAACGCGACCTTCCCGGCCCAGGCGCCGACCCAGGTGCTGCCGGCCACGCGGTCGCCCACCGCAAGGTCTGTGACGTCCGTGCCGACCTCGAGGACGACGCCGGCGGCATCCGTCCCCGGCGCGAACGGAAAGGCGGGCTTCAGCTGGTAGCCGCCCGAGACCATCAGCCGGTCCATGAAGCTGACGGCTGCCGCGCGCACCCCCACCAGCACCTCGTCCGCCTTGATTTCGGGGTCGGGCAGCGTGCCGAGCTCCAGCGTGTCCGGTCCTTCGAAACTCGTGCAGACGATCGCTTCCATGCCGTCAGAGCCCGTAGCGGTCATAGAGGCGGTCGGCGCGCACCGCACCGATGAGAGCGTCCGCGCTCAGCCCGCCGCCGAGGCCGAAGCGGCGGAGGAAGGACGGCTTGCCGAGCGCGATCTTCCTGATGCGAATTTTTTCGCCGTAGCGGGCGCGCAGGATGTCGCGCATGGCGCCGATGCCGTCGATCAGGCCGAGTTCCAGCGCGCTGGTGCCGGCCCAGAAGCGGCCTGTGAAGAGGTCCGGGTGGTCGGACAGCTTGCCACCGCGCCGCGCCTTCACCTCGGCGACGAACGCGTCGTAGATGTCGCTCTGGACGTCGGCGAGGATCGCGACGTCGCGGGGCTGCTCGGGCTTGAACGGGTCGAGGATCGATTTGTTCTCGCCCGTCGTATAGACGCGTCGCTCGACGCCGATCTTGTTGATCAGCTCCGTGAAGCCGAACGTCGCGCTGATGACGCCGATGGAGCCAATGATCGACGTTGCGTCCGCATGGATCTCGTCGGCCGCACAGGCGAGCCAGTAGCCGCCTGACGCCGCGACGTCCTCCACGAACGCAAGCACGGTCTTGTCCTTCTCGGCGGCGAGCGTGCGGATGCGGTTCGCGATCAGCGAGGACTGCGCCGGCGAGCCGCCTGGCGAGTTGATGGCGATCGCGACGCACGGCCCCTTCTGCGCGAACGCCTTCGCGAGCGCGCCCTCCACGGCATCGAGCGACAGGCCGGGCCGCAGCCCCGTCCCCATCCCGATGGTGCCGGACAAACGCACGAGCGGGATCGTCGTCCGCCCTCTACCCGGCCAGAAACGCATGAGCCTTGATCCTCTTCGTTCGATGTTGGCGCCAGTCTAGCCCTGATCGAGCCGCTCTTTCAGCGACAGGAGGTCCTGCCAGGCGCGGCGCTTTTCCGCAGGGGTGCGCAGGAGATAGGCCGGGTGGAACATCGCCATGGCGTCGAGCGCAAGCCCCTCCCCGTCGTCATAGCGGGTCCAGCGGCCCCGTTGGCGGGTGATGCCGACATCCGTGCGCAGCAGCGTCTTGGCCGACGGTCCGCCGAGCGGCACCAGAATCCTCGGCTTCACCAGCGCGATCTCGCGGCGGACAAAGACCTCGCACGTCGCGGTCTCGATGGGGCTCGGCGTGCGGTTGCCGGGCGGGCGCCACGGGATGACGTTGGTGATGTAGACCTTGCTTCGGTCGAGCCCGATGGCGGCGAGCATCCGCTCCAGGAGCTGGCCCGAACGGCCGACGAACGGGTGCCCGCTCTCGTCCTCGTCCGCCCCCGGCGCCTCGCCGACGAACATCAGCGCCGCGCCGACCGGCCCCTCGCCCTTCACGGTCCGCCGCGCGGTCGCCTTCAGCGGGCAGCCGTCGAACGCGGCGACCGCTTCATGCAGCGCATCCAGCGTCTTCGCGGCGCGGGCCCTGGCGCGCGCATCGTCGACCGGGCCTTCCTCGGCCGGAAAGTCCCCGGCATCCTCGACGAAGTATTCCGGGACCGTGTCGGCGGGCGGCGCGTCGTCGTAGACGTCCGCCGCGATGGCGTGGAGCGGGGCGTGCGCCTCCTGCGGCTGGGGCGGCGCCTCGGTCAGCGCGAACCGGTCGATCGGGGCTTCGGCGAGGTGGGTCGTGACGCCACACATCTCGTAGAAGCCGAGGATCGCCTCGCGCGCGCTTTCGGGAACGGGCATAACCCTCTACCTATTCTAAGGAAGCCGGCGCGATCCTAGCCGGCACGAGTTCAGGGACAAGACGGGGAGACAAATGGCCGAGCGCGAACGAATGGACTTCGACGTGGTGATCGTCGGCGCTGGACCTGCGGGCCTCTCGGCCGCGATCGCGCTGAAGCAGCGTGCGGCGGCCCGCGGCGCAGAGATCTCCGTCGTCGTCGTCGAGAAGGCGTCCGAGGTGGGGGCTCATACCATGTCCGGCGCGGTGATCGACCCCGTCGGCCTCGACAAGCTGATCCCGGACTGGCGCACGCGGGACGACTTTCCGCTGAAGACCACCGTCACCAAGGACAAGTTCACCTTCCTCGGCCCCGCCGGCTCGATGCCGCTGCCGACCTTCCTGATGCCGCCGCTGATGAACAACCATGGCAACATCGTCGGCTCATTGTCCGACCTTTGCAAATGGCTGGCCGCCGAGGCGGAAGCGCTCGAGGTCGAGATCTACCCCGGCTTCCCCGCAGCGGACTTCACGCGCGACGAGAACGGCGTCGTCAATGGCATCGTCACCGGCGACTTCGGCATCGGCAAGGACGGCGAACCGCACGAGGGCTTTACCCCGGGAATGGAGCTTGGCGGCAAGTACGTCGTGCTGGCGGAGGGCGTGCGCGGCTCGCTGTCGAAGAAGGCGATCGCGGAATTCAAGCTCGACGAAGGCCGGGAGCCGCAGAAGTACGGCATCGGCCTCAAGGAGCTCTGGCGTGTCACCGACGATGTGTTCCAACCCGGCATGGTCCAGCACACCATGGGCTGGCCGCTCGACGGCAAGACCGGCGGCGGCTCGTTCCTCTACCACTACGGCGACAACCTCATGGCGGTCGGCTTCGTGGTCCACCTCAACTACAAGAACCCGCACCTCGACCCGTTCAAGGAATTCCAGCGCTTTAAGACCCACCCCTCGATCTCGCCCTACTTCGAGGGCGCCAAGCGCGAGGGTTATGGCGCCCGCGCGATCACCGAGGGCGGCTACCAGTCTGTGCCGAAGCTCGTCTTCCCCGGCGGCTGCCTCGTCGGCTGCGCGGCCGGCTTCGTCAACCTGCCCCGCATCAAGGGCAACCACAACGCCATGCTGACGGGGATGCTCGCAGCCGATGCGATCGACGCCGAGCTCGCGGAAGGCCGCTCCGGCGACACGTTGTCGGCCTACGACGGCGCGTGGCGCTCCTCCGCGGTCGGACGCGACCTCTACCCCGTCCGCAACGTCAAGCCGCTGTGGTCGAAGCTCGGCCTCCTCGGCGGTCTCGCCGCCGGCGGCATCGACATGTGGCTGAACTCGGTCTTCGGCATGTCGCCGTTCGGCACCATGAAACACGGCAAGGCCGACTTCGCGACGCTCCTGCCCGCGGACAAGGGGAAGCGGATCGACTATCCCAAGCCCGACGGCGTCCTGATGTTCGACCGGCCGACTTCGGTGTACCTGTCCAACACCAACCACGAGGAAAACCAGCCCTCGCACCTCAAGGTGAAGGACATGGAGCTCCAGCGCCGGTCCGAATACGAGGTCTACGGCGGCCCTTCGGCGTGCTACTGCCCCGCCGGCGTCTACGAGTGGGACACGACGGGCGAGGAGCCGAAGTTCGTGATCAACGCGCAGAACTGCGTCCACTGCAAGACGTGCGATATCAAGGACCCGAACCAGAATATCGTCTGGACCCCGCCAGAGGGTGGCGGCGGACCTAACTACCAAGGTATGTGAGGCCGTGAAGGCCCCGGGAGAAAATCATGGCTGAAGGCTCCACCCCCCTGTTCCAGAACGACATCGGCGCGCGCCGCGTGCGCATCGGTGCCAAGGAATTCATGTGCATGGGGGCGACCCCGCCGTTCGACCACCCGCACGAATTCCTCGACATGGGCGGGGATACCGAGGCGATCTGCCCCTACTGCTCCACCGTCTACGCCTACGACCCGGCGCTGGGGGCACACGAGGCGGACCCGGCGGCCTGCATCGCGAAACCCGCCGCGGCACAGGTGAAGGCGGCCTGATGCAGCCTCTTCCGGCGGATCGCGCGCCCCGCTGACCGCATCGTGACGATCCTCGTGGTCGGCGCCGGCATCGCGGGACTATCCGCGGCGCTGGCGCTCTCTCCGTTCGGCGACGTGATCGTGGTGGAGCGCCGCTCGGCGGCCGCCGCCAACCGCGGCGCCGGCATCCAGCTCTCCCCCAACGCCGTCGCGGCGCTCGAGGCGATCGGCGCACGCGATGCGGTCGAGGCCGTCTCCACCCGGCCGGACGGGCTCGTGATCCGCACCGCCGGCCGCAGCGCCCCCAACGCCGCCCTGGAATATAATTCGCTCTCCGCGCGCTACGGCTTCCCCTACCTCACCGCCTCACGCGACGCGCTGCATGGCGCGCTTCTCGCGGCGGCAGCGCGCCACCCCAACATCGAGATCCGCTACGACGCTCCGGTCGAACGGCTCGAGGGCGGCACGATCTGGCGCGCTGGCAAGGTCGCGGCCGAGTTCGTCGTCGCCGCAGACGGCGTCAACTCAGCGATCCGCCACGTGATGGAAGGGGATGCGCCGCGCGAGACCGGTGCGGTCGCCTGGCGCGGCACGGCGGCGGGCGACGATGCGCGGCACACCCGCCTCACTCTTGCACAGGGCGCACACCTCGTCCGCTACGCGCTCAAGGGGCTGGCGGACAATATCGTCCTCGTCACCGGCAGCGCGGTGCGCCACCCGGATGCGCTCGCCACCCACCCGCTCGGCCCCGAGATCGCGGACGTGACGGGATGGACGCCGTGGCCGATCAAGGTCCGCCCGCGCCACAGATACGGCACCGGCAGCCTCGCCTATGTGGGAGACGCGGCGCACGCGATGCCGCCCTTTCTCGCACAGGGCGGCGCGATGGCGCTGGAGGATGCCGCCGTGCTCGGCCACGCTGTGCGGGAGCACGGCCTGACCGGCGCCGCCCGCGCGCCGTACGCTGCCGCGCGCGAGCCGCGCACCCGCCGCCTCGCCACGCAGACCGACCGGCAGGGCATGATCTACCACATGCCGGTGCCGCTCAGCTTTGCGCGCGATTTCGCGATGCGCCGCGCCGGTGAGGCGGGCGTCACGCGCCGGGTGGACTGGATCTACGGCTGGCGGCCGCCGGGCTGAGCCCGCACGGCCGGAAGGCGGTCAGGCCGCGAGATGCGTCGCGTCGGCGCGGATGCGGCGGACCATGGAGGCGAGGCCGTTGGAGCGCTGCGGCGTCAGGTGATCGTCGAGCTGGAGGCGCTTCAGGTAGCCGTTGACGTCGAGCGAGGCGACGTCCTCGACCGCACGGCCCTCGTAGTAGGCGATCAGGATCGCGACGAGCCCGCGCACGATCATCGCATCGCTGTCGCCCGCCAGGTGGAGCCGCCCGTCGTTGAATTCGCGACATCAGCCACACCTGGCTGACGCAGCCCTCGACCTTGGTGCCGTCCGTCTTCAGCTCCGGCGGCAGCGGCGGCAGTTCCTTGCCGAGCTCGATCACGTAGCGGTAGCGCTCTTCCCAATCCTCGATCAGCTCGAACGTCTCTGCAATTTCCTGGGGACTGGTCATCATCAACCTCATCAACTGCCCCGGACATAGGCCCGGACCGGACAAACGCCAAACCGCACGGCCTCGGGAGGCGGCGCGATGGCGGCGGGCTCAGCCCTTCGGACGGTAGTCCGCCGTGCCCCAGTGTACGGTCCGCGCGCCGGTGCCGACTGCGCTTTGCGCAATTCCGTAGTGCGCCGCGAGGCGGTCGAGCGCAAGCTTGAGGACAACCTTGCCGCTGCGCTGCGGCCAGCCGAGCCGCTTCTCAGCAGCCTCGAGGCCGATCTCCTCGCAGCAGACCGCGACCAGCACGTCGGCAAGGCCGGGGCCGACCGCCGACAGCGCCGCCTCCACCCGCCGCCGTGCCGCAAGCGCGCCCTCGCCTGCCGACAATCCGTCGCGCCGGGCCGATCCGCGCACGCCGGAGGCATCCCAGGACTGGGTGACCCTGTCGGCATGGTGCCCTCGCGAATGGTCGCGGGCGAGCCGTTCGCCGGCGCTTCTCTGCGCATGGTCGAGGAAGGGCGAACCGTCCCGGTCCTTGCGGGTGGCGAGCCAGGCGAGCGGGCTTTCCGCCGCATTGGTGGCGACCGGCGCCTCCCCAGGGAGCTGCCGCACCTCGACTTCCCGGTGCTGCGCCAGAAACGGCTCGTCCGCCGCTGTGGCGAGCGCGCGGCGCAGGTACGACCGCCCCGCCCCGGTCCGCTGCACCTTGTGCCGCACCCGCGAAAGCAGCCCCTCGCTGACCATCGCGGAAACGTCGGCCGCGGAGACAACCACCTCGCCTTCCCGGGGCGACACCAGGCAAAGGCTCCCTGCCTTCGTGATCTCGGCGTGGCGCTCGCCGATCAGCTTCAGCGCCCTTGCGAAATCGCGCCTCACGCCGGGTCTCCCGCAGGGATCGAACGGCAACCCTCGATCGCGAACAGCCAGTGGTGCAGCGCGTCCTCGACGCTTGCGACGACCTTGTCGACGCGGGCATCGTCGCGGCGGTCTTCCACCACGCGGCAGGCGTGCGCGGCGGTCGTCCTGTCGCGGCCGAACACCGCACCGGCTTCCGTCAGCGACCAGCCGAACGTGACGTGTGCACAATACATCGAAATCTGGCGGGCGAATGCGATCGGCGCAGACCTGCGCGTCTTTGCGGAAAGCTCTTCAACCGGCAGATCGAATGCGGCTGCTACCGTCACCTCGATCATCTGCCGGACAGTACGCCTGTCGACCAGCTTCCGCGGAAGGCGCAACGGCGTCGTATCGGCCAAAGCCAACTCACTCATCTGCATCACTCGGCCTTTCCCCCCTCGAAGGCGGATAATTCGTTCCACCGACTGGTTACAATTTAAAGTTGGGAGGAAAGGCCGGGGATAACTTTGATGCAACCATTCATGAAAAGTATCTCGAAATAAGGTGACTTTCGCCGCGGCGCTTTGCCGTTTTGCAAATCTGCTTATCCCCGCCCTGCCGGTGACCCGTACCTTCGGATCATCACAGCGCCCGAGGAACAGCGATGCGCAACAGGATCGAGACCACAACTCAAGGTATTTTCGGCGAGCCTTCAGCGAGGACAAGGGCGGGCCTGACTGCAGTTGAAACCGAGGAAGCGTTCTGCGCTGCCCGGAGCGGTTCAGGGGCGGCGCGGGAGAAGGCCGCGGAACGGCATCTTGCGCAGTTGCGGCAGAAGCTGCGGCGCGAGCGGGCTCTCGGCCGGGGCGGCCACACGGGGTACGACCTGTCGCGTCACCTGGCGCTCGCGCAGATGGTGAAGGCAGCCGAAAAGTCGGCGATCAGCGGGGCGGCCGCGCGTGCTCGCCGGGAGAAGTCCGGCGGGCAGCCTTAGGGCTGCCAAAAGGAAAGCGCCCCCGCAGCTGAGGGCTGCGAGGGCGTTCTTTGGGAAGACACGTTGGTCAGTCTCGATCGTACGCAGAGACTTCCGCGGTGAAGGCCGCTCCTAGTTGGAGCGGCTGCCGCGGCCCGTCGGCTTCTTGCGCTGCTGGCCGAGGCCCATGCGCTTGGCGAGTTCGGAGCGGGCGGCTGCATAGCTGGGGGCAACCATCGGGTAGTCGGCCGGGAGGTTCCAGCGCTCGCGATACTCTTCCGGGGAGAGGTTGTAGTGCGTGCGAAGGTGCCGCTTCAGCGACTTGAACTTCTTGCCGTCTTCGAGACAGATCAGATATTCCGGCGTGATCGACTTCTTGACCGACACGGCCGGCTTCAGGGGCTCGGGCTCTGGCTCCGGTTCGACGCCATTGGTCTTTTGCAATGCGGCGAACACATCGGAGATCAGATCGGGCAGATCGTGCGACGATACCGAATTGTTGCTCACGTAGGCCGACACGATCTCAGCAGCCAAATCAATAAGATTCGAATCGTGCGCTTGTTCAGACATTTGTCACTCGTGCGTGTATTTGGACAGGTTCAGTTGAGGCTGCACGTTTTAACAGTACGGTCTCGGTTAGACCGCGTATCTATTCCCTCCGACACTTGAAGGCAAGAACCCGTACTAACATTTTATGGTTTATCACAGTCGCACGACCCGGTTCTTAAGTGATCGCGAGCAACTGAAAATCGCCAAATGCTGCCTTGCGGTTGTAAAACCGGATTATTTTTTATGCAGCGAAATGGCCCGGAAACAGAACGGAAATCGGCCGAAATTGCGCGCCGCCTGAGACAGCGCGCATTCGAACCCCATTCCGGTCAGAGTGTTAGTGTCGTGGGTTAACTGAGTTCGCGTTCGTCGGTGCTCATCGTGCGCCCCGGTTCGGCGAGCGCGTCACTTGTTGTCAAATCGCATGGCAGGTACCCGACAGTGTAGGCCGCCCTTGCCAGAAGATGAGCCGAAATAGGCGCAGTCAGCAGAAAGAAAACCACCCCCGCGAGTGCCCGGAGGACAACTTCGCTTTCTCCGGAAAAGATCGCGATTGCGATGAGAATCACGCACGAACCAAGCGTTCCAGCCTTCGATGCGGCGTGCATCCGCATGTACAGGTCATTTAGACGCAGAACACCGATGGCGGCGATCAGCGTGAATACCGCGCCGACGATGCACAGGACGCCCGTGACGTAGAGGATGATCTCACTTCCCAGCACGCATGGTCTCCTCCATGTCGCGGGCAAGGGACATGTCCCCCCGCCGCAGAACGAATCGGGCGAGCGCGATGGTGGACAGGAAGCCGACCAGGCCGAGCGCGATCGCGATGTCGACGTAGATGCTGAAGCCCGTAGAGATGCCGAATGCGGCGATGTAGCCGATCGCGACGGCGACAAGCAGATCGAGCGCGAGGATCCGGTCCGGCAGGCTCGGACCGCGCACGATCCGCACCACGATCAGCGCGAACGACAGCGACAGGACGACGAATGTAATCGTCAGCGCAATGTCGAGGAACTCTTGTCCGGTCATGGGTGGAAAACCTTCTGAATGCGCCGTTCGAA
Source organism: uncultured Alphaproteobacteria bacterium (assembly GCA_963704595.1). Lineage (GTDB taxonomy): Bacteria > Pseudomonadota > Alphaproteobacteria > Rhizobiales > Amorphaceae > Acuticoccus. The sequence continues at coordinate 2,482,554 of OY969922.1, read as the reverse complement.
CGTCGTCTTGATGTCGGCGATGATCGCTTCGGGGTCATCGGCATCGATGCAGTGGACGTAGAGCGTCTTGCCGTCGTCGGAAATGTCCATCGAAAGCGTGCCGGGGGTCAGCGTGATGAGGTTGGCGAGGAGCGTCTTCTCCTCGTCGGTCTCGACGTCGATCGGATAGGCGATGATCGCGGGGCGAAGCTTCTTCCTCGGCGTCAGCACGATCGCCGCCACGTTCACCGAGCTCTTGATGAGTTCCCAGATGAAGATCACCGTGAGTTCGATGGCACGGAAGACCTGGTGGAAGTAGCCGACCGAGCCGACCTGCTCACGGATGAGGCCGAGCGCGATCCCGCTGAGGACGAACCCGAACAGGAGGTTGAGCGCCACGAACGACCCGGTGACGGCGCACCAGGCGAGAGCCAGTACCAGATTGACGAGGATGGTCGACATCTCAGCCCTCCTGTCCGAGCACGCGGGTGACGTAGAGCGACGGGTCGAGAAGGCCGCGCGCCCCCTCCTCCGCCGGGCCGATCACCAGCATCGGCACCAGGCCGAGGGCGATCACGACGGCCGCGAGCACAACGATGCGGCGGGGCGAGGCCCGTCGCATCGCTCGCCGGCCGCTCCGGCCCGTCCGCGGGCTTTAGGAACGTCAGCGCCCAGGCCCGGCCGATCACGATGGTGGTGAGGAAACCGCTGAGGATGACGCCGACCGCCCCTGCGATCCCCATCGTCCCCTCGGTTGCGAGCGAGGCCTGGATCAGCATCAGCTTGGGCCAGAAGCCGGAGAACGGCGGCAGGCCGGCCGCGGCGAAGCCGAAGACGAGGAAGAGCGCGGCGGCGAGCCCGCTGAGGCCGTAGACGCCGCCGGGCAGCGAAAGGTTGAGCGCGCCGGTCAGCCGTCTCGCAAAGGCCGATCGCGAGGAACAGCGCCGTCATCACGAAGATCGAGTGAACGGCGTAGACGATGGCGCCGGCATAGCCCGCCTCGGTGCCGAGGCCGATCCCGATCAGCATCACGCCGATGCCGGACACCACCAGGAAGGCCGCCATCCGCCTGAGATCGGTCTGCGCCAGCGCAGCGAGCGCGCCGAGGATCGACGTCAGCACGCCGAGGACGCCGATGAGCGGCAGGAAGCCCGCCCCCGCCGTTCCGTACAGCATCACGACGATCCGCAGGAGCGCGTAGACGCCGACCTTGGTGAGGAGGCCCGCGAACAGCGCCGCCACGACGATCCGCGGCGTGTGGTAGGCCGCCGGCAGCCAGAAGTGCAGCGGGAACGCGGCCGCCTTCATCAGGAACGCCAGCACGAACAGCGCGCCGATCGCGAGCGGCGGGTCGACGTCCGCCTCCGCCAGCACCGTGCGGATATCGGCCATGTTGAGCGTGCCGGTGACGCCATAAAGCGCGGCCACCGCGATCAGGAAGATGGTCGTCGCGATGAGGTTGAGGACGCCGTATTTCACCGCGCCGTCGAGCTGGATGCGCCGGCCGCCCATGATGAGGAGGCCGAACGAGGCGATCAGGAAGACCTCGAACCAGACGTAGAGGTTGAAGATATCCCCGGTCGAGAACGACCCGTTAACGCCCGCGATCAGCAACAGATAAAAGCTGAAGAAACCGAACTGGACGCCGTCTTCGTCGATGTCGAAGCGGGCATAACCCACGCCGATGAGACCGACGAGCGAGGTCACCAGCACCAGAAGCGCGCCGAGCTGGTCGATGGTGATGACGATGCCGAACGGCGGCAGCCAGTTGCCGGCGGCCATCATCACCGGCCCGCCGAGCGCGACCACGGCGTTGAGGCCGATGGCGCCCGCCGTCGTCAGTGCCATGACGATGAGCGTCGCCGTCGCCTGGAGGCGGACATTGTTGCGCAGCGCGAGGAGTGCGCCCGCCGAGATCAGCGGCAGCACCAGCGGCACCACCACCAGCCACGTGTAGAGCGGCGTCGACGACTGGATCAGGGCCGCGGACGTGTCGACCGCGGGACCTGCGGCGAATGCCGCCGACGGCCGGAGCGCCGCCACGGCAGCGAGCGCGGTGAGAAAAAACGCGAAAACTGGCACGATCAATATCCGAGAGGCGGGCGTACGGGCTTGGGTTCGGCAAGGCGCATCTCGTCGACGTCGTCGGTGTCGAGTGATTCGTAGGCGCGGAAGGCGAGCACAAGCAGGAAGGCGAAGAAGGAAAACGCGATCACGATCGCCGTCAGGATCAGGGCCTGCGGCAGCGGGTTTGCCGCGCGCCATGCGGCGGCCGACCCCAGCACCGGCGGTGCGGCCTCGGTGAGGCGCCCCGTGGTGAAGATGAGGAGGTTCACCGCGTTGCCGAAGATGGAGATTCCGAGAAGGATGCGCACGAAGCGAGGCGACAGCATCAGGTAGATCCCGGCGGCGAAGAAGATGCCGACGAGAACGCAGAAAATGGTTTCCATCAGTCGTTCTCCTCCAGCGTCAGCGCGATCGAGGCGACCGAGCCGACCACGACCAGATAGACCCCGATGTCGAACACCAGGACCGTCGACAGTGGGATCTCCATGCCGCCGAACTCGGTGACGAACCACAGCCCAGTGAGGAGCGGCTTGCCGGCGAACACGGCCGCGACCCCCGCCAGCCCCGACATGGTGAGGCCGATGCCCGCGAGCGCGTTGGGGTGGATGACGAGCGCGCGCCGCACCGCGTCGACGCCATAGGCGATGCCGTAGATGGCGATGGCGGAGGCTGCGATCAGCCCGCCAATGAAGCCGCCACCCGGTTCGTTATGGCCGCGCAGGAGCACGAAGACGGAGAAGATCACCATCAGCGCCGTGATGTACGGCGTGATTGTCCGGAAGATCAGCGTACCCATGTCAGCCCACTCGTCCCGTGATTTTGGGGCGGACGCGGATCAGCGCGAGAATCGCGAGCCCCGCCCCCATCACGACCGCAATTTCACCCAGCGTATCCAGCGCACGGAAGTCCACCAGGATGACGTTCACGACGTTGGCGCCGTGGGCGATGTCGTACGCGTACTTCAGGAAGAAGTCCGACAGGCGTGTGTCGAACGGCCGCTGGATCACCTGGAACAGCATCAGCGCGAAGCCGGTGCCGCAGGCGATCGAGATGATGCCGTCCTTCGTCGCCTGCGCCGTGGAGCGATGATCGCTCGCCTGAAGGTCGAGCCGGGTCATCACCAGCGCGAGGATCACCACCGACAGCGTCTCCACCATGAACTGGGTGAACGACAGATCCGGTGCGCCGTAGAGCATGAAGATCAGCGCGACCATCACGCCCTGGACGCCGAGCGACACGATGGCGACGAGCCGGGTCTTTGCCCGGATCACGATGAAGAGACCCGCGATGGCGATTGCGAAGATCGCGAAGTGGTAGGCGTCGGGCATGGTGCCGATGAACTCGAACTCCGGCATCCCGCCGAGGAACGGCGGCACCAGCAGCGTCACCGCCAGCACGATGAAGACGAACGAGACGTAGATCTTCATCGTGCCGGGCTGGATCACCCGCGTGATCGCGAACGCGCCGCGCACGAGGCCCGACATCAGCTGGTCGAACCCGCGGTCCGGGCCCCAGCCGATCGCGGTCAGGCCGCGCGCGATGCCGGAGCGCATCGGCCCGAACAGCGCGAAGAGGACGAGCCCGGAGCCGATGGTGATGAGCGTCAGCACCACCGGCGGCTTCAGCGATTCGGGGATGAGGTGGACCTCGGTCTTGACCGGGCCGCCTGCGATGGCGCTCGCCATCGGCAGGACGATGTACTCCATCGTCTCGTGCAGCATCAGCGCGCCGCCGAGGCCGATCGCCGCGAGGACGAGCGGGCCGAGCCACAGCGACATCGGCGCCTCGTGCGGCTTCTTCGGCATCTCGCCGGGCTTGCGGAAGAACGGCAGGAGCACCGCCGCCGCGATGGCGAACATCAGCGCGTTGCCGACGAGCGCGGTGATGGTCACGGGCGAGATGCCGCCCGCCTGCCACACCCCGTCGTAGAGGACTTCCTTGGCGACGAAGCCGATGAACGGCGGCAGCCCCGCCATGGAAAGGCACGCGAGCACCGCCGCGACGAAGGTGATCGGCATCTTGGTGAGAAGGCCGCCGAGGACGGTGATGTCGCGCGTGCCGGTCTCGTGGTCGATCGCGCCGGCGACCATGAAGAGGCCGCCCTTGAAGAGCGCGTGGGCGAGGAGATAGAGCACCGCGCCCGCGATCGCGTACTCCGTCCCGACGCCGACCAGCATCACGAGAAGGCCGAGCGAGGCGACGGTGGTGTAGGCGAGGATCTGCTTGAGGTCGGTCTGCCGCACGCCAAGAATGACGCCGGTGAGGAAGGTGAGCCCGCCGAACAGCGTCAGCGTCCCCTCCCAGAGCGCGGTGCTGCCGAGAACCGGCGTGAAGCGCATCAGCACGAAGACGCCGGCCTTCACCATGGTCGCCGAGTGGAGATAGGCCGAGACGGGGGTCGGCGCTTCCATCGCGTTGGGAAGCCACGAATGGAACGGCACCTGCGCGCTCTTGGTGAAGGCGCCGAGGATCACGAGGACCGCGATGGCGGTGTACGCCGGGGCGTCGCGCAGGATGTCGGGCGAAGCGAGAAGGCCGGAGAGCGTGGTCTCGCCGGACGTCATGCGGATGATGACGATGCCGGCAAGGAGCGCCAGTCCGCCGCCGCCGGTGACGACCAGCGCCTGCACGGCGGCACGGCGCGCGGCCTCACGCTTGTGGTCGAACCCGATGAGGAGGAACGAGGTGATCGAGGTGAGCTCGTAGAACACGAAGAGGGTGATGAGATCGTCCGCGACGACTAACCCCAGCATCGAGCCCATGAAGAGGAAGAGGTACATCATGAACCGGCCCTGGTGCCGATACCCCGAGAGGTAGCCGCCCGCGTAGATCACGATGAACGTGCCGATGCCGGTGATGAGCAGCGCGAAGGTGAGCGACAATCCGTCGATCAAATGCGCGTAACGGACCCCGAGACTGGGCGCCCAGTCGACCCCATATGAGTATCGTTCGCCGTGCGCGATGTCGGGCACCAGCCCGGCATAGAACACGAACAGGGCAGCGGGCACGATGGCAAGCAGCCACCCGGCCGCGGAGCCCGACACGCGCACCAGCGTTGGTGCGATGAGGGCGGCGACGAAGGGCGCCAGCGATAGCCAGAGCAGGGATTGGGGGGCAAACGGCGTCAACAACGCACCTTTCGCGTAGGTTCGATCAGCGGCCTATAGCTCGCACGGATGATGGGCCGGGCCAAGAGACTCGTAATTCCCATTGCGTAACGCATATCGGCATGAAGAAAAGGATGAGATACCTATGGCCATGAACGATACACACGAAAAAATTCACAAGAGCGATGCCGAGTGGAAGGCTGAACTCACCCCCGAACAATACCGTGTTGCACGAAAGCACGGCACCGAACGAGCCTTTACCAGCCCGCTCAACAATGAGAAACGCCCCGGCACCTTCACGTGCGTGTGTTGCGGCGAGCCGCTGTTCCGCACGGAGGCAAAATTCGACTCCGGCACCGGCTGGCCGAGCTTCACCGCCCCGGTGTCCGACGAAGCCATCGAGGACCACGAGGACCGCTCGCTGTTCATGCGCCGCGTCGAAACGCGCTGCGCCAGATGCGACGCTCACCTCGGGCACGTCTTTCCCGATGGTCCCCAACCGACCGGTTTGCGCTATTGCATGAACGGTGTTGCCCTCGATTTTAAGCCGGACGAATGAAACTCGACAGAAATGCCGGCGAGATCCCTCTCGCCCCTCTCCGCCCGTCCTCCCAGACCCGCCACGGGGTGACGTTCGAGGACCCGTACGCATGGCTTCGCGCCGACAACTGGCGCGAGGTGATGGCCGATCCGGCCGTGCTCGACCCGGACATCGCCGACTACCTCATCGACGAGAACGACTACGCCGCCGAGGTGATGGCACCCCTCGCGCAGCTCCGCGACACGCTGGTCGCGGAGCTGCGCGGCCGCATCGCCGAGGATGACTGGACCGTCCCCATCGTCGACGGCCCGTTCGCCTACGGCGCGACGTTCAGTCACGGCGCGGAGCATCCCCGTCTCGTCCGCTTCCCGCGCGCAGTCGGCGAAGCGGCGGACGAATCACATCCGCCGCAAGACCCCGAAGTCCTGCTCGACGCCAACCGCGAGGCGCTCGACACCGAGCTACTTCCGCCTCGGCTCCGCGATCCATTCGCCGCGACCACGACACGCTTGCCTGGACCGCGGACCGGACCGGCGGCGAGCTCTTCACCCTTTCCATGCGCAACCTGCGCACCGATCGCGACGAGGTGCTGATGGAGCGGGTCACCCCGTCCCTCGCCTTCGCGGCCGACACGCGCACCGTCTTCGCCGTGGAGCTCGACGACAACCACCGCCCCGCCCGCGTTCTGGCGCAGCAGCTCGGCGGCGAGCGCCGCACGGTGTTCGAGGAAACCGACCCCGGCTTCTTCGTGTCGGTCCACCGGACGCTGTCGGGCGCCTACATCCTCATCAGCAGCCACGACCACCAGACGTCGGAGGTCCGCCTCGTCCCGGCGCACGACCCCGGCGCGACGCCGCTGGTGCTCGCCCCGCGGATCGAGGGCGAGGAGTACGACGTCGCCCACAACGACGACACGTTCTTCATCCGCACCAACCGCAATGCCGAGGATTTCCGCATCGTCCGCGCGCCGGTCGATGCGCCGGGCCGCGACAACTGGGAGGACATCGTCCCCCACCGGCCGGGCATCCTCATCGTCTCGATGATGGTGTTCGAGGGCTACCTCGTCTGGCTGGAGCGGGAGAACGCGCTGCCGCGCATCGTGATCCGCCGCCTGCTCGACGGCGACGAGCACCAGATCGCGTTCGACGAGGAGGCCTACTCGCTCGGCCTCTCCGAAGGCCACGAGTTCAAGACCGACACGCTGCGCTTCTCCTACTCGTCGATGACGACGCCGAGCGAGGTGTGGGACTACGACCTCGCCACCCGCGAGCGGCGCCTGCGCAAACGCCAGACGCTGCCCTCGGGCCACGAGCCGCGCAACTACGTCACGCGCCGCCTGATGGCCCCCGCGGACGACGGCGCGCTGGTGCCGGTCACCCTTCTCCACCACGCCGACACGCCGATCGACGGCACAGCGCCCTGCCTCCTCTACGGCTACGGCGCCTACGGCATCACCATTCCGGCGAGCTTCAACGCCAACGCGCTCAGCCTGGTGGACCGCGGCTTCGTCTACGCCATCGCCCATGTGCGCGGCGGGATGGACAAGGGGTTCGCCTGGTACGCCAACGGCCGGCGCGAGCACAAGGAGAACACCTTCTCCGACTTCGTCGCCGCCGCCGACCACCTCGTCGAGCGCGGCTATACCGCGAAGGGCAGGATCGCGGCGCAGGGCGGATCGGCGGGCGGCCTCCTGATGGGCGCCGTCGCCAACCGCGCGCCGGACCGCTTCGGCGCCATCGTCGCCGAGGTCCCGTTCGTCGACGTCCTCACCACCATGCTCGACGACACGCTCCCCCTCACCCCGCCCGAGTGGCCCGAATGGGGCAACCCGATCCGCGACGTGGCGGCGTTCGAGCGCATCCGCTCCTACTCGCCGGTCGACAACGTCACCGCGCAGGCCTACCCGGACATGCTGGTGCTGGCCGGCGTGTCGGACCCGCGCGTCACCTACTGGGAGCCCGCGAAGTGGGTCGCCCGCCTGCGCGCGGCGGCCACCAACGACCCGCTCATCATCCTCAAGACCAACATGGACGCCGGCCACGGCGGGGCGTCGGGCCGCTTCAAGCGGCTCGAGGAGGTCGCGATGATCCAGGCGTTCGTCCTGTCCGCTATCGGCGACCCCGGCTGATGCGGCAAATCCGGAACAGCTTCGAGAAAACAAAGAGTTCCGTTTATGATGCGGATCACACTCGTGCCGATTCGAGACTGCCGGCACCTGTGACGCCAGCCGATGCGAACCATATCCCGACCATCAGGCCGCTTCACTGGCGGCAACGAAAGGAACATTGGAATGAAACGTATTTTTGGTGGTCTCGCATCTGCGGCGATGGTTGCGGCAGCAGTCTCGGCCTCAGCCACCGGGGCCCGCGCGGACTCAACCGACAAGCTGATGCTCTACAGCCAGATCGCACCGATCACGCCGATGTGCTCGCGCAACCCCAACGCGCCGATCATCGGCCGCGTCGCGGGCAACTCGGGCGGCTTCAGCGGCGGCAATTCCAGCGTCTCGTTCGTGGGCTGTTTTCCCTCCCTCGCCGACTGCGAGGGCTGGCGCCGGTACGCGGCCGGCGAGGTGAGCCCGCCGCTGCGCCAGAACGTGTGCGAGCCGCGCTTCTGAGGCCGGCGAAGCACTGAAACAAAAAAGGGCGGGGCGCCATCTGGCACCCCGCCCTTCTTTTTGTCCGCAGGCGACGGGCCGGAGCCCGCCGCGCCGGCACTTACGCCTTGCTGTGCAGCTCGGCGACGTATTCCCAGTTCACCAGGTTGTCGAACCAGGCTTCGAGGTACTTCGGCCGGGCGTTGCGGTAGTCGATGTAGTAGGAGTGCTCCCAAACGTCGACGCCCAGGAGCGGCGTCGCGCCGTGCACCAGCGGGTTCTCGCCGTTCGGCGTCTTCATGATCTCGAGCTTGCCGTCCTTGAGCGCGATCCACGCCCAGCCGGAACCGAACTGGCCGGCACCGGCCGCGAGGAAGTCGGCCTTCGCCTTGTCGTAGCCGCCGAGATCGGAATCGATCTTCGAGGCGATCTCGCCAGGCATCGTCGACTTGCCGCCGTTGGGGGTCATCCACTTCCAGAAATGGATGTGGTTGTAGTGCTGGCCGGCATTGTTGAAGAGGCCGGCGTTGGTGCCGAAGCTCTTCTTCACGATCTCCTCGAGCGAATCGTTCTCCATGCCCGAGCCTTCGAGCAGCTTGGAGCCGTTGGTCACGTAAGCCTGGTGGTGCTTGTCGTGATGGAACTCGAGGGTTTCCGCGGACATGTACGGTGCGAGCGCATCGTAAGCGTAGGGAAGGTCAGGCAGTTGAAACGCCACAGGGGGCCTCCAAGGTCTATGTCGCCGGAGCGACGGGGTCTTCTCGCCGCAAACGTAGTCCGTGTTCGCCCGGGATCAACAAAGTCCTTGTGAAAGGACGACATTTCGGGCCGCGGGCGAGGCGGACGGCGGGTGCGTCAGCGATGGTTCTCACGCATGGGCATACTCCCAATAAAGGTCCCGTGCGAGCTGGAAGACGGGGCCGCGCGGTACATTGCGGTCCTCGATCCGCGTCACCGGCATGACCTTGGCGTAATTCCCGGTCGAGAAAATTTCGTCCGCGTCCATGAAATCGGCGACCGAAAGCGTCTTCTCCTGCACGTCGTAGCCCGCGCCGCGCAGAAGCTCGACGATCCTGAGGCGGGTGATTCCGGCGAGGAACGAGCGGTTGGGCGCCGGCGTCGCCACCACCCCGTCCTTGACCATGAAGATGTTGGAGGTGGCGAGCTCGGCGACGTTGCCCAGCATGTCGAGCACAAGCGCATTGTCGAACCCCTTGTCGCGCGCCCGCTGCAGCGCCCGCGCATTGTTGGGGTAGAGGCAGCCCGCCTTGGCGTTGGTCGGCATCGTCTCGATCGTCGGCCGGCGGAACGGCGAAACGGTGATCGACGCACCTCCCTCGGCCGGCGGCGCCGGCATCGGCGTCTCGTACATGGTGAGGAGGAAGCGCGTCGACGACACGTCGGGCGCGACGGCGGAGGGGCCGCCGTTCTCCGCGAAATACATCGGGCGGATGTAGAGCGGGGTATTCTTCGCGAACCGCGCCACGCCCTCGGTGACAAGTTCCAGCATCTGCCCGACGCTCACGGTCGCGAGAAGCCCGAGCGCTTCGGCGGAATGGTTGACGCGCTCCATGTGGAGGTCGACGTCCGGCGTGACCCCCTCGAAGGCGCGCGCCCCGTCGAACACGGAGGAGCCCAGCCAGAAGGCGTGGCTGCGCGGCCCCAGGATCGGCTGATTGCCGGGAAACCACACGCCGTCCATCCAGGTCCAAGTCTCTGACCAATCCACCATCGGGCCGTCCTTACTTTTCAAGCTCTCTGGTGTAGGACGACGACTTCGAGGGGGGAAGACCATGACGAGTGTCGCGCGCTATCCCGTTTATGCTTTCGATGCCTATGGCACGCTGTTCGACGTCCACGCCGCCGTGCGCCGATATGCCGGCGAGATGGGACCCGATGGTGCCACGCTGTCGGCCATCTGGCGGGCAAAGCAGCTCGAATACTCGTGGAACCGCGCCCTCAACGGCGTCTACCGCGACTTCTGGGCCCTTACCGAGGACGCCCTCGACACCGCCTTCGCCAAGGTGCCGTCCGCGCCCCGCGAGATGCGCGAAAAGCTTCTCGATGCCTACCGCACGCTCGATGCCTACGCCGAGGTGATCGACGTCCTCACCGCTCTCAGGCAGGACGGCGCGAAGACCGCGATCCTCTCCAACGGCTCACCGGCGATGCTGGAGATGGCCGTCCACGCCGCCCGGATCGGCGAACTTCTCGACGACGTGATCTCCGTCGATACGCTGGAGAGCTACAAGCCCCTCCCCGCCGTCTACGAGCTGGTGACGACGCGCTTCCGCGTCTTCCCGGACCGTGTCTCGTTCCAGTCCTCCAACCGGTGGGACGTCGCGGGCGCGGCAGCATTCGGCTTCCGCACGGTCTGGATCAACCGCAGCGGAGAGCCGGACGAATATCGCGACCTTGCGCCATCGGTGACGCTTTCCTCCCTCACCGGGCTCGAACGCGCCTGAGATACGAAAACGGCGCCGCGGTTGCCCGCAGCGCCGTTGGTTTCGGGGTTAACCGCGGAGGCCTAAACCGTCGCGGCGGTTCCGGCCGAGGGCGGTGCGCCGTCGTTGATGCGGTTGCGCGCGGCGAGCGCCAGCGCCACCAGAGCCGCGCCGTGGACGATGAACTCGATCGCGACGAACATGCCGATCACCCAGCCCCACTCGCGGAACCAGCCCTGCGCGCCTTCGAGGCTCCCCATCGCTTCCTGAGTGGGCAGGTCGACGATCGCGTAGATCATCACGCCGAGGACGACGGAGATGAGGCCCGAGAGGCCGAGCCAGATGGTCGCCGAACCCTTGTGGCGCATCTGGAAGGCCATGATGATGCGAAGGACGCCCGTCACCACGAAGACCGCGCCGATCATCAGCGTCAGCCACCACGCGCTCTGCACCGGCATCGCGATGAGGACGACGCCCGCCGCAAGATAGAGAAGCCCGACGAGGACGTGGGACGCGACCGACTTCCAGCCGGAGCACTTGAACGCGTCGATGAGCTGCGCGACGCCGCCGATGAGCGCGAGAATGCCGAACCACAGGACCGACAGGATCGTCAGCCAGTAGGTCATCCCGAGGCCGATGACGCCGAGCACGGCCATGAAGATGCCGAGGCCCAGCATCCACTTCCATGTGGTCGTCAGCTCGCCGTAGAGCGGATCGCGGACGGTTACGTCTGTCGTGGTCATATCGGGTCCTCTCGACTGGCCGCTGCGCGCCGGCCCCCGCAGGGAGCGCGGGCTGCGCAAGCGTCCGTTTATCTGTGGTGCCGGTCAAGGGTGTAGCGGGGATGCGGGCCGTGTGAAACAGCCAAAACCGTCCGATCGCGGGCCCCACCCGGTTCCGATCGGAAACTTCCTGCTGGAGGTTCTCCCCGCCGCCTTTTAAGAATGGCATTGATGCAAGAAGGCGGGAGGATGCCGGCAATGGCGGACGCGAAGGTGGCACTGGTCACGGCAGGCGGCAGCGGCATGGGGGCCGACGCAGCGCGGCGCCTTGCTGCGGACGGTTTCAACGTCGCTATCCTGTCGTCATCCGGCAAGGGCGAGGCGCTCGGTGAAGAACTCGGCGGCTTCGGCGTCACCGGGTCCAACCGCGAGCCCGCCGACATTGCCGCCCTCGTCGACGGCGCGATGGAGCGCTGGGGCCGGATCGACGTCCTCGTCAACTCCGCCGGTCACGGCCCGAAGGGACCCGTTCTGGAGCTGTCGGACGAAGACTGGCACACCGGGATGGAGGTCTACCTCCTCAACGTGATCCGCCCGGCCCGCCTGGTCGCGCCGCTCATGGCAGCGGCCGGTGGCGGCGCGATCATCAACATTTCGACGTTCGCCGCGTTCGAGCCTGACCCCCTGTTTCCGACCTCCGGTGTGTTCCGTGCGGGGCTCGCCGCCTTCACAAAACTTTTTTCTGATGCATTTGCGGCACAAAATGTGCGGATGAACAACATTTTGCCAGGATTCGTAGACAGCCTCCCTGAAAAGGAGGATCGACGGGCCAGAATCCCCATGGGGCGTTACGCCAGAGCGGCAGAAATCTCCTCGCTTGTGAGCTGGCTTGCGTCCACGGACGGCGCCTACATGACGGGACAGAATTTACGCCTCGATGGCGGACTGACACGGTCCGTCTGACCTTTTGGTGGATGGCCGTGGAAAAATTATTCTCCGAACACGAAATTAATCGGGACCCATCCGGATCCGAATGCATTGCTCTAACGGTGCCTGTTAATCGAGGCGGCTGGCCGATTAGAAAAATTTATATGATCCTGACTTTAGTCACGCGGACCGGGGGGTTCCGTTTTCCATGCAACACACTTTGAGCGGCAGGTCGCAGGATTACGACAGCGAGGCGTCGAACCGCGACCACACCCTGCTGCCGGAGGTGCTGCTGGCTTCTCTCGATGCTGTCTCCGACGCGGTGTTCATAATCGAGGCGTCTCTCCTCGTTTCGTCCGACTACCGCATCGTCTTCACCAACCGCGCCTTCTGCGCGCTGACCGGCTATCGCGCCGATGAACTGCTCGCGTGCGCCCCGTCCATCCTCGAGGGCACCAGCACGAGCCGCGAGACGCGCCGCCGGTTCGACGACGACCTCGCGCGCGGCAAGGCCGGCCGGTACGAGATTGAGTACGTCCGCCGCGACGGCGCGACCTGGTGGGCCGAGATCGAAACCACGCCCGTCACCGAACCCGATGGCACGCTCCGGCACTTCACCGCCGTCGTGCGCGACGTCAGCGAGCGCTACCGCCGCACCCATGACGAGACGTTCTATCAGGCGATCCTCGACTCGACGCAGGAAGCCGTCATCGTCCACGACGTGGACGGCCGGATCGTCCTGTGGAACCGCAAGGCGGCCGAGCGCTACGGGTACGCGGCAGACGAGGCCGTCGGCCGCCCCCTCGGCGAACTCAACATCCTCGACGACAGCGACTGGCGCGAAGCGGCGCTGCGCACCTGCGTCGACGGCAGGTGGACCGGGCGTCTGCGGCACACCACGCGCGGCGGCCACTTCGTCTCCGTCCTCTCCACCTGGTCACTCCTGAAGCAGCCCGAGAACCAGGCCGACCTCATCCTCCAGGTCAGCTACGAAATTTCCGAGCGCCTGATTTCGGACGCGGACTTCAACCGCGCCGTCCGCCTCGACGCGCTCGGCAAGATGACCGGCGGCATAGCGCACGACTTCAACAACATCCTCACCATCGTCATCGGCAGCCTCGACCTGATGGACCGCAAGCTGCCGGAGGATTCGCAGATCCGTGAACTGGTCCGCATGTGCCGTGCCTCCGGCCAGCGCGGCCAGGAACTCGTCAGCCAGATGCTGACATTCTCGCGCCGGCAGAAGCTGCGTGCCGAACGGATCAACGTCGAAGCCTTCGTCACCAAGATGCTGCCGATGCTGCGCCACGCCGTCGGCGCCAACTGCGAGCTTCACGTCGATTTCGGCCACAACGAGACCCCCGTCTCGCTCGATCCCGGCCTTTTCGAATCGACGATCCTCAACCTTTGCATCAACGCCTCCGCGGCGATGCCCGATGCCCCGGGCGGGCGGATCGACATCAGTGCGCGGCAGCAGGATATCGGCGAAAATCCGGACGTCGAGCCGGCGGAGCTGTCGCCCGGCACCTACGTCGTCCTCGATATCCGGGACAACGGCGCCGGGATGACCGAGCTCGTCCGCAAGCGGATCTTCGAGCCGTTCTTCACCACCAAGGCTGAAGGCACCGGGCTCGGTCTCAGCATGGTGTACGGTTTCATCAAGCAGAGCGGCGGCCACATCACCGTCGAATTCGAAGGTTGGCGAAGGCACCGCAGTCCGCCTCTACCTGCCGCGCGGCAACGCGCGGGTCGCCGCCACGCCGAACCCCGACGAGGTGATCGGCGACGGCAATGGCGAAGTGGTGCTGATGGTGGAAGACGAGCCGACCGTGCGCGAGAACGTGGCGCGGATGCTGGAGGCCCTCTCCTACCGCGTGATCCGCGCCTCGAGCGGCGAGGAAGCGCTCGCGATCATCCGCAGCGACTGCGAGATCGACCTCCTCTTCACCGACATCTCGATGCCCGGCGGCATCAACGGCACGGTGGTCGCGCGCCAGGCCGCCAAGCTTCGTCCGGCGATGCCCGTTCTCCTCACCACGGGGTACAACGAGGGCGTCCAGATCCCGCGGGATGTCGCGCTGTCGCGCATCAACATCCTGCGCAAACCCTACCGGCTGCACGAGCTGGGCGATGCCATCGGCACCGCCCTCAAGTCGGAGCCCTGGGCCGGGCGGGTCTAGCACCGCCCGGGCGGACCGCTACTTTCCGAGATAGTCCTCGTCCGCGACCGGCTCCAGCCAGGTCACGTGGTCCTTGCCGTCCCGCTCGTGCATTGCGAGGTGGGACATCGTCGTCTTGTCCGTCGCGCCGTGCCAATGCTTCTCGTGCGGCGGAATCCAGATGACGTCGCCCGCCCTGATCTCGATCCGCGGCTCACCCTCGGTCTGGAACCAGCCGGTGCCCTGCGTGATGTAGAGCGTCTGCCCGAGCGGGTGGTGGTGCCAGAACGTGCGCGAGCCGGGCGTGAACGTCACCAGCGCCGAGTTGACGCGCGCCGGGTCCGGCGCGGTGATGACGGGGTTCTGCCAGACAATACCGGTGAACGCGGTGTCGGGGGCACGGACCGACGGGGCCTCGCCGCAACGGGTGATCTTCAAGACGCATTCCTCCAGTTTGTCGGGCGTGACGCCGAACCATGACGCGAGGCTTCACCGCGCACGCAAGGGTGGCCGCGGGTGCCTGGCTGCCGGCAGCGACTGTGGGCGATGGCGTGAAAAGGCTCAAGAGCCTGCGGCGCGTACGGACGCGCGCGGCAGCAGGTGGACCGTGCCGGCCGAGGCCGGGCGCGGTCCGCTCTGTCAGTTAGGCGTCCAGGCGTCGTAACCCTTCGAGATGCCGATCTCCGGGTCGGGGCGCAGGATCGATCCCTTTGGCCGGTAGGCGTCGGGCGTTCCGGTCGGGTTCGGGCGGTGCGGCTTCTGCCACTCGCGCGGCTTGTAGTTGCCGTCCGGCGGGGTCGGGCTGAGGTGGTGCATCCACCGATACCAGCCGCCCGGAATGGTCGTCGGGTCGGTGGGGCCGTTGTAGATCACCCAGCGGCGCTCGACGCCGAGCGCCTCGTCGACCTTGCCATTTTTCGTGCGGAAGTAGCGGTTGCCGAACTCGTCGGTCCCCACGGATTCACCGCGCAGCCACGTGGTGAACGAGGTGCCGTAGGTGGTGCTGTCCCACCAGGCGAACACCTGAATCAATCGCTGAAGACGTGTCTGTGCCATGGAAAATCGCTAAGCAATCCGCGCCCGGAAGTAAAGCGCTAACGGGGGGTCATTCTCACGCACCGGCAGGCTGCGCAAGCCCCGCGCGACGGTGGTCCACCCTGTCCATTGCCTGCACGAAGAGACGGCGCACGTCCGGGAACTCGCTCTTGATCTGGGTGTCGAGCGCCGCGACCACGTCTTCCACCTGTTCGGCCGTGAGGTCGTTCTTGAAGTCGGCCGAGACGGTGACGAGGATCTCGTGCGGGCCGAAGTGCATGGTCAGGATCTCGTTGACGCCGTCGATGGCGGTGTCGGCCTCAACCAGTCGCCGCAGGCCCGCGACGAGCTTCGGATCGGCCGCCTCGCCAACCAGAAGGCCCTTGGTCTCGATGGCGAGGAACACCGCCGTCGCGGCAAGGACCGCCGCGATCGCCAGCGTCGCGATGGCATCGTAGAGCGCGTTGCCGGTAAGGTTGGCCGCAAGGACGCCGAAGAAGGCGACGATCAGGCCGAGCATTGCCGCGGTATCCTCGAAGAGGACGGTGAACAGCGTCGGATCCTTGGAGCGCCGGACGGTTTCCAGCAACCCGCGGTCGCCGCGCACCTTGTTGAATTCCTTGAACGCCAGAGACCACGCGAACAGCTCGAACAGGAACGCTGCGCCGAGGACCGCGTAGTTGATCCACGACACCTGCACTTCGCCCGGATGCAGCAGCTTCTCGATGCCCTCGAACGCCGCAAACCCTGCACCGGCGCCGAAGATGATGATCGCGACCATGAAGGAATAGAAGTAGAGGTCCTTGCCGTGGCCGAAGGGGTGTTCGGGGCTTGCGGGCCGCTTGGCCTGCCTGAGGCCGAACAGCAGAAGCCCCTGGTTGCCGGTGTCGACGAGGGAATGGATGGCCTCGGCGAACATTGCAGACGATCCGGTGATGCCGCTGGCGACGAATTTCGTGACAGCGATCGCGGCGTTGGCGCCGAGCGCTGCGTAGATGATTGTCTTGTTGCCTTTGGCCGCCATTTAAAGAACCTTTTCGCCGTCGCCGGGTATGTTTGGGTGCTTGGCGAACGACCTTGGCAGTTGAGGCGTTCCGTCGCGGGACGGTATAGGACCGATCCGGCACCGATTTCTCGCGGGCCCTGCCCCCGATTCACCGCATGGCGCCCGCGCGGCGCGACGAGAGCGGATAGAGGACCACGTCCATGAAATTCCTGATCCGCACGATCCGCCCGATCCTCACCGGGCTGCTCGCGGTCCTCCCCATCATCATCACCTTCGCGCTGATCGGGTGGATCGCGGCGTACGTCGCGGCCTACCTAGGACCGGGGTCGGTGTTCGGCCGAAGCGTCGCGCGGCTCGGCGCGTTCGTGGTCGACGACAACCTCGCCTACGCCATCGGCGTCGCGATCGTGCTCGCGGCGCTCTACATGATCGGCCTTCTCGTCCAGTCGAGCCTCAGGCGGCTGTGGAGCCAGTTCTTCGAGGAGACGCTCGGCCGGGTGCCGCTGGTCGGCACCGTCTACAAGACCCTCGTGCGCTTCGTGCAGCTCCTCGAGCGGCGCGACGACGTCGACGTCCAGTCCATGAGCCCGGTCTGGTGCTTCTTCTCCGACGAGCGCCGCACCACAGTCCTCGGCCTGATGCCGAGCTCCGAGACGATCACCATCGAGGGCGCGGACTATCACGTGGTGATGGTCCCGACCGCGCCGATTCCCTTCGGCGGCGGCCTCTTCTTCCTTCCCGCGGAATGGGTGCGGCCTGCCGACTTCGGCGTCGAGGCGCTCACCAACATCTACGTTTCGATGGGCGTCACCGCGCCGGACTACATGGGCCGCATCCGCAAGGCGCGGGAAGCCGCCCCCACCATGGTCACGCGCTCCGGCGAGGTGGTGGAGCCCCCGGCGGACGCCGCAGCGGCGATCCCGGCCGCAAAGCCCGCAGCGCCCGTCGGCCCGGCCTCCCTCCCGCCGAAGCCGGACACGCCCGCCGCCGCCACCCCGGCAGACCCGAAGAAGCCCCCGCGCAGTTGAGCCACCGCCCGGCCGCTAGCGGCGAAAGCGGATTGCTTCCAGTCGGATAATTGCAAGATTTTGCTTCCGCGCCGGGCCGCCGACCCGTTAGGCTCCCCCCCAAACAAAGACCATGGTCCCCGGGAGGATCGGTGGCGCTGATCCGCCAGCTCGGCCGGCGGGTCTCGCACGGCGTCCGCCCCCTCCCCGGAACCGCCAGAACACGGCGCGCCCCGAAGCGCGTCATCCAAGGAGAGCCCGATGAGCTTGGTCCAGCTCAGCAACATCACCAAGCAGTTCGGCGCGATCCACGCGCTTCAGGGCGTCGACCTTACCATCGAGGCGGGCGAAGCCGTCGGCCTGATGGGCGACAACGGCGCCGGCAAGTCGACGCTGATGAAGATCATCGCCGGCAACTTCCCGCCCACCAGCGGCACCATCCGCATCAACGACCGCGACGTGAAGATGGCCCGCCCGATCGACGCGCGCGACCACGGCATCGAGATCGTCTACCAGGACCTTGCCCTGTGCGATAACCTGACGGCCGCCGGCAACGTGTTCCTCGGCCGCGAGATCAAGCGCGGCATCTGGCCGTTCCGCGTGCTCGACCACAAGGCGATGGTCGACAAGTCCGCCGAGCTCTTCAACGAGCTGAAGTCGGAGACCCGGCCCCGCGATCTCGTCAAGCAGATGTCCGGCGGCCAGCGGCAGGCCGTCGCCATCGCCCGCACCCGCCTTTCCGATCCCAAGCTGGTCCTGATGGACGAGCCGACCGCCGCGATCTCGGTCCGGCAGGTCGCCGAGGTGCTCGGCCTCATCCGCCGCCTCAAGGAGACCAACCACGCCGTGGTCCTGGTCTCGCACCGGATGCCGGACGTGTTCGGCGTGTGCGACCGCGTCGCCGTATTGCGCCGCGGCCGCAAGGTGGCGGACAAGCCGATCGGCCAGTCGAGCCCGGAGGAGGTCACCGGCCTCATCACCGGCGCCATCGAGTACGCCTGAACGCTCCCGCGCCCCGCGCGGAGCCATTTTTTAGAATCTCTGAAACCACAGGACGGCCCATGCCCCAGTTTGCGAACTATCCGAGCCTCAAGGGCAAGACCGTGTTCATCACCGGCGGTGCCGGCGGCATCGGTGCGGAAACCGTCGCCGCGTTCGCCGCGCAGGGCGCCCGCGTCGGCTTCATCGACATGGACCGCCCCGGCGCCGAGGCGCTCGCCGCCCGTCTCGAAGGCGAGGTCACCTTCGAGATCTGCGACCTTCGCGACATCGACGCCGTGAAGGCCGCGTTCGCGGCGCTCGCCGAGCGTCTCGGCCCCGCGACCGTCCTCGTCAACAACGCCGCGCGCGACGACCGGCACGACTGGAAGGACGTCACCGCCGAGTACTGGGACGACCGGATCAACACGAACCTTCGCCACATGTTCTTCGCCATCCAGGCCGTCGCGCCGGGGATGATCGAGGCCGGCGGCGGCTCCATCATTAACCTCGGCTCCAACTCGTGGTGGGAGGCCGGCGGCGGCTTCCCGGTCTACGCGACCGCAAAGGCAGCGGTTCACGGCCTCACCCGCACGATGGCGCGCGACCTCGGCGACCACCGGATCCGCGTCAACACCGTGGTGCCCGGCTGGATCATGACCGAGCGGCAGAAGGAGCTCTGGGCGACCCCCGAAGCGCTCGAGAAGCACCGCAACCGCCAGTGCCTTCCCGACCTCGTCGAGCCGGTGTACGTCGCGCGGATGGTGGTGTTCCTGGCCTCCGACGATGCCGCCATGTGCAGTGCCAACAACTACATGGTCGAAGCCGGCTCCATCTGAGCCACTGCCGACCCCGAGGAGAGGAAGACCCATGAAGAAGACCCGCGTCGGCAAGACCAGCGTCGAGGTGACGGACCTCGCGTTCGGGACCTCTGGCCTCGGCTCGATGCCCGACACCTACGGCTACGCCGTGGACGAGGAGCGCGCCTACGCCACCGTCAACGCCATTTTCGACGGGCCGGCCAACGTCCTCGACACCTCGCGCAACTACGGCTCCGGCCGCAGCGAGGAGCGGATCGGCCACGTGATCCGCGAGCGCGGCGGCCTCCCGGACGGCTTCGTCATCTCCACCAAGATCGACCGGGACATGTCGAACAACCGGCTCGACGCGGCGCGCGTGCGCGAATCGTTCGAGGAGAGCCTGAAAACGCTCGGCGTCGAGCGGATCCAGATCCTCCACCTCCACGACCCCGAATATTGCCGCAGCCTGGACGAAATCACGAAGAAGGGCGGCGCGCTCGACGAGCTCTTCAAGCTGAAGGAAGAGGGCCTGGTCGACGCCGTCGGCCTCGCCATGGGCAAGATCGACATCATGTTCCCGATGCTGCGGGACCGCCCGTTCGACTGCCTGATCAGCCACAACCGCTTCACGCTCATCAACCGCGCCGCGCAGGAGATGTTCGACTATGCGGCCGGCCAGGGGATGACCGTCCTCAACGCGGCGCCGTTCTCGGGCGGCGTCCTCGCCAAGGGCAGCTCCGACGTGAAGAAGATCGCCTATACCGACGTCGACGAGGAGGCGCTCGCGCCCGTGCGCCGGATCGAGGAGATCTGCGCCGAGGCCGGCATCCCGATGGGGGCCGCCGCGCTCCAGTTCTCGATGCGCGACCCCCGCGTCGGCTCCACCATCATCGGCGTGACGAAGCCCGAGCGCGTGACGCAGACGGTGGAGTGGGCCAACCACCCGATCCCGGACGACGTGTGGGAGAAGCTCTACGCCCTCCCGTTCGCGGTCGACGACCCCGAAGCCAACCGGGACTACAAGCCCGGCTGATCCGCCATCGCGGCCCGGGGCATCAGCGCCGGGCCGTCATCGGCTGCGACCTCTCCGAACCGCGCCTCGAAGTTGCGGCGGAGCGCCTGGTCGACCTCCTCCATCGTCACCACACGGCCCAGATCGACGAGGCTCGTCACCCCGTGCTCGCGGATCCCGCAGGGCACGATCCCCGAAAAATGCGACAGGTCCGGCTCCACGTTGAGCGAAATGCCGTGGAGCGTTACCCAGCGTTTCACGCGCACTCCGATGGCCGCGATCTTGTCCTCGCGCCCACCGCCCCGGCGGACCCAGACGCCGACGCGCCCCTCGCGCCGCTCGCCCTCCACGCCGAACGCCTCCAGCGTGTCGATCACCCAGCCTTCGAGGTTCTGCACGTAGGCGCGCACGTCTCGCCCCCGGGCGCGCAGGTCGAGCATGGCGTAGGCCACGCGCTGTCCGGGGCCGTGGTAGGTGTACTGGCCGCCGCGGCCGGTCTTGAACACGGGAAAGCGGTCGGGCGAGACCAGATCGGCGCCGTTGGCGCTGGTGCCGGCCGTGTAGCAGGCCGGATGCTCCACCAGCCACACCGCCTCGCCCGCCGTTCCGTCGGCGATGGCGCCGGCGCGCGCATCCATCGCGGCGACCGCGTCGGGGTACTGGACCAGGGTGTCACTGATCTGCCACGAGGCTGGGGACAAACTCATTTGTTTCATGTGATCGCTCTAAACCGGCAACGCGCCGCTTGAAAGGGCCGCAAGAGGCTGCTACTCAGCCGCCATCCGACGCGGTCGTGGCGGAATTGGTAGACGCGCAGCGTTGAGGTCGCTGTGGGGCAACCCGTGGAAGTTCGAGTCTTCTCGACCGCACCATCGGCTCTAACGATGGTATTCGGATCCTCCGAAAAAATGAGAGCCCGGTTCAGCGCAACGCTCGCGCAACCGGAACGCTGCGAGCAGGCTCCTCGGCCACCTATGCTCCAGCCTCTCGCCGCTGAGGCGGCTCGTCCGCCCACGGCGGCGCATCGCCGAACCGCTCCATCATGAAGTCGGTGAAACACACGCACCTTCGCGGAGAGATGCCGCGCGGGCGGGTAGACCACCGCGAGCGTCAGCGTCGTCGCGCGCCAGTCGGGTAGCACCTCCACGAGGCGCCCGTCCGCCAGCGCCGGGCCGACGATGAAGGTCGGCAGCAGCGCGATCCCCCGTCCCGCCAGCGCCGCGTCGCGCAGCACCTCGCCATTGTTGGATATCAGAACCCTGTTCGGCACGAGGCGGACCTCCTCCGCGCCCGCCAGCCGCCAGGGCCGCCCCTCGCCCGCGACCACATAGTCGAGGCAGGGCAGCGTCCGCAGCGCGGCCGGCCCCAATGCAAGCGAGGGGTCTTCGGCGAGCGCCGGCGCGGCGCACAGCACGAGACGGGACTGGCAGAGGCGGAAGTCGACGAGGTTTGCGTCCTCGCGCGGCTGCCCCATCCTGACGGCGAGGTCGTAGCCCTCGCCGAAAAGATCCACCGTGCGGTCGGAGAGGTCGAGCCTAACGCGCAGCGCCGGATGACGGGCCATGAAGTCGGCCATCAACGGCGCGATGTGCGCCGTGCCAAAGCTGACCGGCGCGCTGATCGCAAGGTCTCCAGTCGCCTCGGTGTCTTCCGCGCGCACCGCTCGCTCCGCCTCGTCGAGCGCCTCGAGGATGCGCACGGCGCGGGCGTGGAATGCCGCCCCGGTCGAGGTCGGGTTCACGCGGCGGGTGGAGCGTGTCAGGAGCTGCGCGCCGAGCTGGTCCTCGAGCCCCATCACCAGCCGGTTGACGCCGGAGCGCGACAGACCGAGCGCCCGCGCCGCCGCCGCGAAGCCGCCCTCGTCCACCACCGCGACGAAGGCCTTCAGCGCGGCGATGCGGTCCATGGGGCGATTGTCTCCAATTCAGCGACAGTGTGGTGCGACCTGCGCCCGTTGTCGAGCAGTTTGAGCCAGAATATCTATCGGAGACCGAAGCGGCAGTTTGCGACAAGAATTGAACGCTAGCGCTGCCATCCTGTCCGCCGGCCGGCGCCGCCCGTGCCGACGCGATGAAGAGAGGAAGACGCCGATGAGCTTCACCAGATGTCCCGACCCCGTGCTCGGCGACAGCGCCTCGGTCGACGCGGTCGAGACCGTGATCGTCCCCCGCGCGGTCGACCTCGGCGAGATGACGGTGCGGCGCGCGCTCCCCTCCGTCCAGCGCCAGATGGTCGGCCCCTTCATCTTCTTCGACCAGATGGGTCCGGCCGAGTTCCTGACCGACCAGGGAATCGACGTGCGGCCCCACCCGCACATCAACCTCGCCACCGTCACCTACCTCCTAGAAGGGCAGATCCTGCACCGCGACAGCCTCGGTTCGAACCAGACGATCGAACCCGGTGACGTCAACTGGATGCGCGCCGGCAAGGGCATCGTCCACTCCGAACGCACGGCCGAGGACCGCCGCCGCAACGGCCAGCGCCTGTTCGGCCTGCAGACGTGGGTAGCGCTCCCCGAAGCGATGGAGGAGAGCGACCCCGCCTTCCTCCACCACACCGCGTCCGAACTCCCCTACGTCACCGACGGCGGCCTCTCGCTGCGCCTCGTCGCGGGCTCCACCCACGGCCTCACCTCGCCGCTGAAGACCGCGTCCGAGACCCTCTACGCCGACGTCGCCCTCGCGGCAGGCGCGCGGTTCGACATCCAGCCGACCCACGAGGAGCGCGCGCTCTACGTCGTCACCGGCAGCGTCGAGATCGGCAACGACACGCACGAGGCGGGCACCCTCCTCGTCCTGCGCACCGGTTCGCCGATCGCGATCAGGGCGAAGGCCGACGCACGCCTGATGCTGTTCGGCGGCGAGCCGATGGAGGGGCCGCGCTACATCTGGTGGAACTTCGTCTCGTCGCGCCCCGAGCGGATCGAGCAGGCCAAGGAAGAGTGGCGCCGCGGCCGCTTCGACACCGTCCCCGGCGACGAGGAAGACTTCATTCCGCTACCCGAACAGATCGGCAAGCCGCGCCGCGCAACCGGCGGCCGCGACTTTCCCGACGGAGCACGCTGATGATCAAGATCCCAGGCCTTCACCATGTGACGGCGATCTCCGGCCCGCCGCAGCCCAATGTTGACTTCTACGTCGGCACGCTGGCGCAGCGGCTGGTGAAGAAGACCGTCAACTTCGACGATCCGGGCACCTACCACCTCTACTACGGCGACCATGACGGCAGCCCCGGCACCATCCTCACATTCTTCCCCTTCGTGGGCGCAGGCCCCGGCCGCCCCGGCACCGGGATGGCCGAGGCGGTCTCCTACGGCCTCGGCGCCGACGCCTTTGCCGCCACCCGCGAGCGGCTTGCCCACACCGGCACGCACTTCGAGGGCCCGGTCCAGCGGTTCGGCGAGGAAGTGCTGGTGCTGCACGACCCGGACGGGATGCCGGTCGAGCTGGTGAACACCACGCCGGCCGTGGAGGGCGCGTTCCACGGCGTCACCCTGCGCGTTGCCGACGCCGCGCCGACGATGCGGCTCCTGACCGACCACTTCGGCTACCGGCACGTCGGCGAGGAGAATACCGACGGGATGGTCCGCCACCGCCTTCAGGCCGAGGGCAACGGGCCGGGTTCGGTGATCGACGTGCGGCACCAGCCGGGCGGCAAGCGCGGCGTGCAGGGCGCGGGCAGCATCCACCACGTCGCGTTCCGCGCCCGCACCAAGGAGGAGCAGCTCGCCTGGCGCGAGCGCCTCTCAGGTGCCGGCTTCCAGGTGACGCCGGTGATCGACCGCCAGTATTTCGACGCGATCTACTTCACCGAGCCCGGCGGCATCCTGTTCGAGATCGCGACCGATCCCCCCGGCTTTGCGGTGGACGAGAGCGTCGACAGCCTCGGTGAGGCGCTGAAGCTGCCGCCGCGCTACGAAGATTATCGCGCGCGGATCGAACAGGTCCTGCCGCCGCTGAAGGTGCCTGCGTGAGCCCCGACCCGCACGGCGGCGGGCCGCTTTTGCGGCTCGGTCCGGCCCGCGCGCCCCGCGCGGCGATCCTCCTCCACGGCCGGGGCGGCGACGGCGCCGGCATGGGGGACTTCTTCGCCGGCCTCGGCTACCCGGACGTCGCGCTGTTCGCGCCGGAGGCCGCCGGAAACTCCTGGTGGCCGACGAGCTTCCTCGCGCCCGCCGCCACGATGGAGCCGTTCGTCCGCTCAGCGATCGGCGCGGTCGACCGCGCGGTGGCGGCGGCGAACGACGAGGGGTTCGGGCCTGAGCGGATCTTCGTGATCGGCTTCAGCCAGGGCGGCTGCCTGGCGCTGGAGCACGCCGCCCGCACCGCGCGGCCCTTCGCGGGCGTCTTCGGCCTCTCCGCCGCCCTCATCGGCACCGGCGACGCGGGAGGCCCGCCGCGCGAGGACCTCTACGGCTTCGCGGCGAAGACGTTCGACTACGCCGCCGACCTCACAGGGCACAGCGTCCACATCGGCTGCCACCAGCGCGACCCGCACATCCCGATCGCCCGCGTGATGGAAAGCGCGGACGTGTTCAAGAGGCTCGGCGCCACGGTGAGCCTGTCGACGGTCCCGGGCGCCAACCACGGCCCGACCGAGGGCGACGTGGTGGCGCTGCGCAAGGCGTTCTCGGGCGTCGCCGCTCAGTAGTTCGGCTTGATGTGGTCCGGCCGGTCGAGGCCGATCCCCATCAGTCCGCCGAAGAGGGTGTGGAGCGTGCGCGTCGTCTCCGCCGGCAGCGGCGGCGCGTTGATCGACCGCACGTTGGCCTTCAGATGGTCGATGCTGCCGGTGCCGAACAGGACCACGTCCGCCCCCTCCTCGTGCCGCGCGAAACGGTAGGCGGCGTCGGTCAGGCTCTCCGCCCCGCCCTCGCCCAGCAGAAACTCCAGCGGCTCCTTCTGCTCGGCGAGCTCGGCAGGGATGGTCCCGGCGTCCGCCAGCTCGCGCAGCGTGGCGCGCAACTGCTCGGGCCGGGAGAAGATGTTGCGCACCGCGAACATGATGAGCGTCCCGATCCCCTTCTCCCGCGTCACCGGAAAGACCGACTGCCGCGGCCCCTGGTTCATCATGTGGTAGGCGACCATGATGACCTCCCACACGTCGTCCTCGATCGCGACCGGCAGCATCGTCTGCCCGTTGTCGCGCGGCGGCGTCTCGGTGATGCCGAGGTGCCTGAAAAGCCCCGCATCGCGCGCCTTCAGGAGCTCCGGCACGATCTCCTCGCGCACATAGGGGTAGTCATCGGGCTTCACGGCGTGGACGTGGAAGATGTCGACGTGGTCGGTCCGAAGGCTCGCCAGCGAGGCGTGCAGCCGCTCCACCATCTCCTTGCCGGTCCGCATATCCCCGTCCTTGACGTACAGCGCCTTGGTCGAGATCACCGCGCGGTCCCGGCCCGCTTCCTCCACCGCTTCGCCCACGATGTCCTCGGTGCCGTACGCCTCGGCGGTGTCGATGAAGTTGATGCCCTGATCCAGCGCCTCCAGCACGATGCGTACGCAGTCGGCGCGCGGCAGGTCGCGGCCGACGCCGATGCGGCTGTTGCCGCCGCAGCCGAGCCCGGCAACGGAGACGGTGAGGCCCGTGCGGCCAAGGGTGGTGGTTTCCATCAGTTCCTCCGGTGGCCGACGAGCGGCCCGACGTCGTTTCGTGCAAGGGTGTACCGGCGCGCGCCGGGCCCGTGGTCTGCCACAGAAGGCAGAGCCGTGCCTCAATGCAACCCGCCCGTGCCGCTCGGGTTGCGCAAAGGCTTGCCGCGGCACCCGCTTTCGCGCTGAACTCGGCCCCCGCGCCATCGCACCGAGCCACCCGAGTCGCCCCGCATGAAAACCCGCATCACCGTCCTCGAAGCCATCGGCGCGCCCCGACCCTATACCGAGAGCCGTCCGCTCAAGGTGGTGGACGCCGAGCTCGACGATCCCGGCCCCGGCGAGCTCTGCGTCAAGCTTGCGGCCGCGGGCCTGTGCCATTCCGACCTTTCCGTCATCAACGGCGACCGGCCGCGCGGCACGCCGCTGGCGCTCGGCCACGAGGCGTCCGCCGTGGTGAATAGCGTCGGCCCCGGCGTCACCCGCTTCGCACCCGGCGACCATGTGGTGATGGTGTTCGTCCCGTCCTGCGGCCACTGCCTGCCGTGCGCTGAGGGGCGCCCGGCCCTTTGCGAACCCGGCGCCGCAGCCGGGGCGGCCGGCACCCTCCTCAGCGGTGCCCGGCGCATCAGCGTCGATGGGCAGCCGGTCAACCACCACCTCGGCGTCTCCGCCTTCTCGACCCACGCCGTCGTCTCCGAAGCCTCGTGCGTGAAGATCGACAAGGCGATCCCGCTGGAGGAGGCCGCGCTCCTCGGCTGCGCGGTGCTGACCGGGGTCGGCGCCGTCCTCAACTCCGGCGCCCTGCGCATGGGGCAGACGTGCGCGATCGTCGGCCTCGGCGGCGTCGGCCTTGCAGCGCTCCTCGGCGCGGTGGCGGCCGGTGCCAGCACGCGGATCGCGGTGGACCTTGCCGCCGACAAGCGCACGCTGGCGCTGGAGCTCGGCGCAACCCACGCCATCGACCCCGCCGCCGAGGGCGCGGTCGCCGAGGTCCGGGCGCTCACCGGCGGCGGCGTCGACCTCGCCGTCGAGGTCGCGGGCGTCGTCCCCGCCCTTCAGTTCGCCTACGACATCACCCGCCGCGGCGGCACGACGGTGACCGCAGGCCTCCCCAACCCCTCCGCGAACCTCAGCATCCCCGCGGTGACGCTGACGGCGGAGGAGCGCACCCTCAAGGGCTCCTACGTCGGCTCGTGCGTACCGCTGCGCGACATTCCCCGCTTCGCGCAGATGATGATGCAGGGCCAGCTTCCGATCGCCCGCCTCCTCACCCACCGCATCACGCTGGACGAGATCAACGAGGGCTTCGAGCGCCTCGCCGCCGGCCAGGCGATCCGCCAGGTCGTGGTCTTCGACTGACTCTCAGGCCGCGGGGACTTCCACCCACGTGCCAGCGCGCGCCGAGGCGTGGGTGAGTTCGACGAGGCGCTGGATCCGCTCCCCCGCGCCGAAGCCGAACGGCTCCGGACGCTTGCCCGCAATGGCGTCGAGGTAGCCCGCGACCTCGATCGCCTTGAGGTCGTTGAAGCCGAGCTGGTGGCCCGGCGCCGGGCAGAACGCGCCGTAGGGCACGTGCTCCGGCCCCGCCTCGATCCGCCGGAACCCGCGACGCCCTGCGGCATCCGCCGTGCTGTAGAAATGCAGCTCGTTGAACCGCTCCTGCGAGAACACCAGCGCCCCCCTGGTGCCGTAGACCTCGAAGTCGTGCTGCATCTTGCGCCCGGTCGCGATCCAGTTGGCCTCGATCGAGCCGCTCGCGCCGCTGGCGAAGCGCACGAAGGCGCGGCCGACGTCGTCCACGGTCACCTTCCGCTCCGTGCCGGAGGCGTCGCGGCGGGTGCCGATCACGGTCACCGTGTCGCCCATCAGCCGGGTGATCGGCCCCAGCAGCGCCTCGGCGGTGGCGAGCGCGTGGCTGCCGATGTCGGCGAACGCGCCGCCGCCCTCGGGGTCGTGCCGGAAGGTGTAGGGGCCGGCGGGATCGGCCATGTAGTCCTCGGCGTGGACGCCGCGATAGGTGGTGATGTCGCCGAGTTCGCCGGCCGCGATCATCTCGCGCGCGAGGCCGATCAGCGGGTTGCAGATGTAGTTGAACCCCACCTGCGTGACGACGCCCGCCATCGCGGCGGCCTCCGCCATCTCGCGCGCGTCCGATGCCAGCGGCGCCAGCGGTTTCTCGCAGTAGACGTGCTTGCCGGCGTCGATCGCCGCCAGCGCCATTTCCTTGTGGAGCGCGTTGGGCGCGGTGATGTCGACGACGTCGATCTCCGGGTCGACGACCAGCGCGCGCCAGTCCGTCGTGGCATGACGGAAGCCGAGTTGCGCCGCCGCCGCCCCGGCCGCCTCCGCGCTGACGTCGGCGACCGTGTGGAGCTCGATCCGGTAGGGCAGCGGGAAGGCCTTCGCCGCGGCGGCGAAGCCGAAGACGTGGGCCTTCCCCATAAAGCCCGTGCCGATCAGGCCGATGCGCAGAGGCGGCCGCTCAGACATTGCGGTCGGTCACGCTGCCGGCTGCCATCAGTAGCCCCCGGTGCCGCCACCGGTGACGGCGTCCTTCCGGCCGGCCGCGGTCAGCGAGCGGAACGTCTTGATCTGCCCGGTCGCGCCCGCCACCATCAGCCGCACGTCGCTGGAGACGGTGAGCATGTTGAAGCCCCAGCTCGCCGCCCGCGCCGCATACTCCGGCGTGCCGCAATGGAGTGCCGACGCGATGCCGGCCTTCTTCGCGGCGGCCGCGATCGCCTGCAGCGCCTCGATCATCTCCGGCTCCTCGCGGTCGAAGCCCGGCGGCAGGCGGCCCCCGGTGACGCCGATGGTGAGGTCGGCGGGACCCACGTAGAGCCCGTCGAGCCCCGGCGTGGCGGCGATGGCGTCGAGGTTCTTCATGCCGTCGGCGGTCTCGATCATCGCGAAGGCGAGGATGCCCGCGTTCGCCCCGTCATAGTAGCCGGGCCCCGCCGCGAAACTCACCCGGGTCGGGCCGAAGGAGCGCTGCCCGAGCGGCGGATAGCGCAGGTAGCTGACGAAGCGCGCCGCCTCCTCCGCGTTGTTCACCATCGGGCAGATGATGCCGTAGGCGCCGCCGTCCAGCATCTTCATGATGACGCCGGGCTCCAGCCACGGCACCCGCGCCATCGGCACCACGCCGGACGCGCGCATCGCCTGGATCATCGGCAGCGCGTGCGAATAGTCGAGCGCGCCGTGCTGGAGGTCGACGGACACGCTGTCGTAGCCCTGCGCCGCCATGATCTCCGCGCTGAACGGGCTGCCGATGGAGCACCACCCGTTGATGGTCGCCTCGCCCGCCGCCCACTTCGCCTTCAAGGTCTCGGTGATCATTGAGCTTCCTAAAACGCGACTTGCGCGAGCTTGGTGTCGAGATAGTCGCTGATGCCTTCGGCGCCCCCTTCCCGGCCCATGCCGGAGAAGTTGGTGCCGCCGAACGGCGCCTCGGAGGCGGCGAGCGCGAACGAGTTGACGCCGACCATCCCCGATTTCAGCGCCGCGATGGTGCGCCGCGCACGCGCCGGGCTGGTGGTGAAGGCGTAGGACGCGAGCCCCATGTCGCTGGAATTGGCGCGGGAGAGCACCTCCTCCTCGCTGGAGAAGCGGCCGATGGCGGCGACCGGGCCGAAATTCTCCTCGGCGAAGACGCGCATGTCGTCCGTCACGTCGGTGAGGACGGTCGGCTCGTGGAAGTGGCCTGCGTTGAAGTCCCGCGCACGCCCGCCGCCTGTCGCGACCTTCGCCCCCTGGCCGACGGCCTCGGCGATGATCCCCTCGATCTCGCCCAGCCGGTCGCCCTTGATGAGCGGCCCCATCTGGGTCTCGGCGTCGAGCCCGTCGCCGAGCCGCAGCTTCTTCGCCCGCTCCACGAAACCCTCGACGAACCCGTCATAAAGGCTGTCGTGGACGAAGAAGCGGTCGGGGCTGACGCAGACCTGGCCGGCGTTGGCGAACTTCGTCGGCACGGCGATGTCGAGCGTCGCGTCGAGGTCGGCATCGTCATAGACGATGAGCGGCGCGTTGCCGCCGAGCTCCATGGAGCACTTCTTGACCGTGTCGGCGGCGTCGCGCAGCATCTGCTGGCCGACCCGCGTCGAGCCGGTGAGGGAGACCTTGCGCACCGCCTTGTCGGCCATGATCGGCCCGTAGGTGGCGCCGGTCGGCCCTGCCACGAGGTTGACGGCGCCTGCCGGAAGCCCCGCCGACAGCACGCAGTCCATGAGCAGCATCGCGGTGCCGGGCGTCTGGTTGGAGGGGCGTACGATCACCGAGCAGCCCGCCGCCAGCGCAGGCGCGACCTTGCGCGCCACCAGCGCCAGCGGGAAATTCCACGCCGTGAACGCGCCGACGATGCCGACCGGCTCGTGGCTGATCTCGTAGCGCCCGTTCGGCGCCCGGCTCTCGACGATGCGCCCGTAGATCCGCCGCGCTTCTTCCGCGTACCAGCGGAACTGGTCGACTGCGAGGCCCCATTCGCGCTCGGACTGGGCGAGCGGCTTGCCGGTCTCGGTGGAGACCATCGTCTTGATCTCGTCCTTGCGGGCGATGATCGCGTCGGCAATCCGGTGCAGCGTATCGGCCCGCTCGAACGCGGAGACCTTGCGCCACGCCTCGAAGCCGCGCGCCGCGCTCGCCAGCGCCGCCTCGGTGTCGGCGACCGACGCGCACGCCACCTCGCCGATCGTCTGCTCGGTGACCGGGCTTGCCACCGCCATCGTCCCGCCGTCACCGGCGCGGCGCCATTCCCCGTCGACCAGAATTCCGAACTTCTCGTACATCACACAACCTCGCTCACGCGCACGAACCGCCCCTCGGCGGCAGATCTGTAGGCCGCTTCCGCCAGCACCAGCGCCTTGCGGCCATCCTCGAAGCCCGGCGACGGCGCCGTGCCGCTCTCCACCGCATCCACGAACGCGCCGATCTCGGCGTCGAACGCCTCGCGGTACCGCTCGATGAAGAAGTTGAGGTAAGGCGCCGCCCGCTCGGTGTGCGCCTCGGAATAATGGCGCATTTCGTGCGGCTTGCGGTTGCCGGAGACGACCATGCCGGTGGTGCCCAGCAGCTCGACCCGCTGGTCGTAGCCGTAGACCGCCGTGCGCGAGGTGTTGATGTGGCACTGCTTGCCGCTCGCGGTCCGCATCACCACCATCGAGGTGTCGAAGTCGTCGAGCTCGTTCATCAGCGCGGGGTCGATCAGCCGTCCGCCGATGGCGAACACCTCCTCAGGCTCCTCCCCCAGCATGAAGCGGGCAAGGTCGAAATCGTGGATCGACCATGTCGCGGAAGAGGCCACCGGCGCTCTCGTAGTAGGAGCGCGGCGGCATGCCCGGATCGCGCGAGGTGATGACGACCTGATGGAGATCGCCGATGGCGCCGTCCTGCGCCGCCTGCCACGCCGCGCGGTGGCCGGGGTCGAAGCGCCGGTTGAAGCCGATCTGGACGACGGCGTTCGTCCCCTTCAGCCGCTCCGCGCACGCGTTCACGCGGGCGAGCGACAGGTCGATCGGCTTCTCGCACAGCACCGCCTTGCCCGCCGCGACAGCCGCCTCGATGTAGTCGGCATGGGTTTCGGTGACGGTCGCGATCAGCACGGCGTCGACATCGGCCGAAGCGAACACGGCCTCGGCATCGGCAAAGGCCGGAACGCCGTGCTGGCTGGCGACCTCTTCGGCGGAGGGGCGGTGAACGTCGGTCACGCCCGCCAGCGCAGCTTTCGGATGCGCCGCGATATTGGCCGCATGCATCCGGCCGATACGGCCGCACCCCAGCACTGCAAGGCGTAGCATTCGTTCCCTCCGATATGTTTTTTGCAACGTTTGTTGCGCGCATCTTGCGCTGTCAATGCACATTCCGCAAGAAAGGGGAAAGACAAGAAATCAGGGAGGAAGCGATGACGAAGAGGGCCGTCCGCCTGACCATGGCGCAAGCGCTGGTGCGCTATCTCACCTGCCAGTACACCGAGATCGACGGCGAGGAAGTTCCCCTGTTCGCCGGCGTTTTCGGCATCTTCGGCCACGGCAACGTGACCTGCCTTTCGGAAGCGCTGGAGGCGGTGCGCGACCGGCTTCCCACCTGGCGCGGCCAGAACGAGCAGTCGATGGCGCTGGCCGCGATCGGCTTCGCCAAGGCCAAGCGGCGGCGGCAGATCATGGTTGCCGCGTCCTCCATCGGCCCCGGCGCCACCAACATGGTGACGGCGGCGGGCGTCGCCCATTCCAACCGCCTCCCCGTGCTTCTTCTTGCGGGCGACACCTTCGCCCACCGCATCCCGGACCCGGTGCTCCAGCAGGTCGAGCACTTCGGCGAACCCGACCGTGACGGTGAACGACGCCTTCAAGGCCGTCACCCGCTACTGGGACCGGATCACCCATCCCGAGCAGATCATCTCGTCCCTCCCCCAGGCGATCGCGACGATGCTCGACCCGGCCGACTGCGGCCCCGCCTTCATCGCCCTGTCCCAGGACACGCAGGAAGTGGCGTTCGAGTACCCGGAAGCCTTCTTCGAGAAGCGCGTCTGGACGATCCCCCGCCCCCGCGCCGACCGCGACAGCCTCGCAAGCGGCCGCGGACATCCTGAAGCGCGCCGAGCGGCCGCTCATCATATCCGGCGGCGGCGTGCGCTATTCGGGCGCCGAGGCGGCGCTCGGCGCGTTCGCGCGCAGGCACGGCATTCCGGTGGTGGAGACCATCGCCGGCAAGGGCGCCCTCAGCCATGACGATCCGGTCCACGCCGGCCCCATCGGCATCATCGGCTCCACCAGCGCCAACACGCTCGCCGAGGAGGCCGACGTCGTCGTCGCCATCGGCACGCGGCTGCAGGACTTCACCACCGGCTCGTGGACGGCGTTCGCGCGGGATGCAACGTTCATTGCCATCAACGCCGCGAGGTTCGACGCCACCAAGCACCGCGCCCTCGCCGTGGTGGGAGACGCCCGCGAGACGCTGGAGGAGCTGACCGAAGCGCTCGGCGACTGGTCGGCGAACCGCCTCGACCACGCGCGGCCCTGTTCGGCGAGTGGAACGCGCTGCTGGACCAGCACCAGGCGCCCACCAACCAGCCGGTGCCGACGTATGCGCAGGTGGTGGCGGTCGCCAACAACGCCGCCGGTCCGGACGACACGCTGATTGCGGCGGCGGGCGGTCTCCCCGGCGAGGTCGCGAAGGGCTGGCGGGTGAAGAACCCCAACACCTTCGACTGCGAGTTCGGCTTCTCCTGCATGGGCTACGAGATCGCCGGCGGCTGGGGTAACGCGATGGCCCGCCCCGGCACCACGCCGATCGTGATGATCGGAGACGGCAGCTACCTGATGATGAACTCCGACATCTATTCGTCGGTCCTCTCGGGCCACAAGATGATCGTCATCGTCTGCGACAACGGCGGCTACGCCGTCATCAACCGCCTGCAGAACGCCAAGGGCGTGCCGAGCTTCAACAACCTCATCGCCGACTGCCGCGTGAAGGAACCGTTCGCGGTCGACTTCGCGAAGCACGCCGAGGCGATGGGCGCGCTCGCCCGCCGCTGCGAGAGCCTCGGCGACCTCGCAGGGCGCGATGGAATGGGCGAAGGGGACCGACCGCACCACGGTGCTGACCATCACGACCGACGCCTATGCCTGGGTCCCCGGCGATGCCGACTGGGACGTCGGCGTGCCTGAGGTCTCCGACGCGCGAGCGAGGTCAACGAGGCGCGCGAGGCGCAGCTCGCGATCCGCGCCCGCCAGCGCGTGGGGGTCTGAATGGCGCTGAAAGCTCGCCTCGGCATCGCGCCCATCGCGTGGTGGAACGACGATCTCGCGGAACTCTCCGACGACGTCTCGCTGGAGGAATGCCTGTCGCAGGCCGCCGAAGCCGGCTTCACCGGGCATGGAGACCGGCCGCCGCTTCCCGATGGATGCGGCCGTGCTCTCCCCCATCCTCGCCCGCCACGGCATCTCCGTCTGCGGCGGCTGGTTCTCCGGCCTCCTGCTCGACGGCGACATCGAGGCGGAAAAGGACCGGATCGCGGCGCAGATGGCCTTCTTCAAGGCGGCGGGCGCGCCGGCAATCGTCTACGGCGAGACCGCCCGCTCGATCCAGGGCGACCGTTCCGCCCCGCTCGCCACCAAGCCGCCGCCTCACCGAAGACGAGATGGCCGCCTACGCGCGCAAGATGACCGTCTTCGGCGAGTGGTGCGCGGATGAGGGAATGCCCCTCGTCTACCACCACCACATGGCCGCCGTGGTCGAGACCGAGCCCGAGCTCGACGCCTTCATGAAGCACTCCGGCGAAGGCATCCCGCTCCTGTTCGACGCCGGCCACATGGCATTCGCTGGCGGCGATGTCCTGCGCGTCATCGACAAGCACCACGCCAGGATCACTCACGTCCACACCAAGGACGTCCGCCGCGCCGTGATCGACGGCCTCGACCGCACCAAGGAGAGCTTCCTCGACGCCGTGGTGAAGGGCGCGTTCACCGTCCCCGGCGACGGCTCGCTCGACTTCGAGGCGATCGTGAAGCGCCTCCACGGCTACGGCTACGAAGGCTGGTTCGTGGTCGAGGCCGAACAGGACCCGAAGGTGAGCCCGCCGCTCGAGATGGCGAAGAAGGGCCACAGGGAACTGATGCGCGTGATGCAAGCGGCCGGCTACGAGGTGGAGGCTTGAGGCGATGAACAGGCTGGATGGCAGGATCTGCGTCGTCACGGGCTCCACACAGGGGCTCGGTGCCGCGATCGCACGGCGCTTCGCGACAAGCGGTGCCGCGGGCCTCGTCACCCTCGGTCGCAACGAGGCGAAGGGCGCCGCCGTGGCGAAAGCGATCACAGCCGAGACCGGCGTCCCCTGCCACTACGTCCGGGCCGATCTCGGCGAGGTGGAAGACTGCCGCAGGGTGATGGCCGAGGCCGACCGCGTCCACGGCAGGGTCGACGTCCTGGTGAATGCCGGCGCGATCACCGACCGCGGCACGATCCTCTCCACCTCGCCGGAGCTCTTCGACAGTATGTTCGCGATCAACGTGCGCGGCCCGTTCTTCCTGATGCAGGAAGCGATCCGCATGATGATCCGCGACGGGATCGAGGGCGCGATCGTCAACATCGGCTCCACGTCGGCGCTCGCGGGGCAGCCCTTCATCAGCGCCTACTGCGCCTCCAAGGGCGCGCTGGCGACCCTGACGCGCAACACCGCGTTCGCGGTCGCGGCCAACCGGATCCGCATCAACCAGCTCAACATCGGCTGGATGGCGTCGGAAAACGAGCGCGCCCTTCAGGCCAGCGAGACCGGCGACCCGGACTGGGAGGCGAAGGCTGCCGCCGCCCTTCCCTTCGGCCGCCTCCTCGACCCGGAGGAAGTCGCGAAAGCCGTCACCTTCATGGCGTCGGACGATGCCGGCATGATGACCGGCACCGTCGCCAACTTCGATCAGTCAGTTTGGGGCGCCTACCCCGGCGGCCCGCCCGTCCCCGACGGCCCGATGACGCTCTAGCCAGAAACGGCGCCCTGGCACGGCCGCCGGGCTTCGCGCCAGTCAAGGGCGCCGCAGGCGGGCGAAGCCTTCACCCTTGACGGGCGCGAAGGCCGGCCCAGCCTCGCCAAAGGGGTTCAGTCAGCTCAGGCGCGCAGCGGCTGATCTGCCTGAACCCCTGCCGGTCGGCGAGACGGAGGGAGCGCGAGGGAGGAAATCCCTCGCATCCGGGGCACCGCCCCACGCCCTCGAAGCCCCAGCAGTTCAAGCCTCCCGCGTCACCGTCGGTATCCGGGGCGCCTGAGCATCGTCCTGAAGGCGTGACGCGAGCGCGATGGTGAGCGCCTGCGCGAGGCACATCGGTGCCGCGAGGGAGCGGGAGAAGGTGTATTCGTGCTCAGGCACCGCGAAGAGGACGCTGGCGCCCCTCGCGATCGGCGAAAGGGAGGAATCCGAGATCGCGAGGACCGGCACCTGCCGCGCCGCCGCCTCCTCCACCACGCCCACCACCTCGTTGGCGTAGAAGCGGAACGATACCGCGACCAGGAGATCGCCCCGCCGCATCGCACGCGCCATGTGGGTGGCGAGCCCGCCCGAGGGGTCGAGCAGGACGCAGCGCTTGCCCAGCATCGTCAGGATGTAGCGCATCAGGTGGACGACGGGCTCGGAGCGGAGCTGGCCGACGAGGTAGATGTTGTCCGCCGCCTCCAGAAGGTTGACCGCCGCGATCAGGCGGGCGGGGTCGATGCCGGCGACGAGGTCTTCCAGCGAGGCGATGTCGCGCACGACGAGGTCCTGCAGGAGCCCGTGCTCGGTGCGGCCGCTGAGTGCGCCGAGTTCGCCCGCCAGCGCCTTCTTGCGCGCCTCGAAGCCCGGCGCCGCCGTCGACAGCCGCCGCTGGAACAGGACCTGGAGTTCCTTGAAGCCGTTGTAGCCGAGCGACTGCGCGAAGCGGACGAAGCTCGACGCATGGAGCTCCAGCTTCTGGGCGATGGCGTTGACCGAGTTGACCGCCACGTCGTTGGGGTTCTGCGTGAGGTAGAGGGCGATCTTCTGGTAGGCGCGGCTCATCCGGTCGTAGCGCTCGTGAATGATGCGGATCAGCGCCTCATAATCTGCTGGCGGGCCCGTCTCGGGCATCGCAAACCCTCGCTGCAATCAGGGTTGCAGAATGCCTCCATTCCGCAACGATTGCCAGCAAGGTGGAGGGTCGGCCCCGGCGGACTTCGCCACCGGAGCCGGCGCGCGATCAGAACACCAGCCGCCGTTCTGTGGTCGGGATCATCCGCACCGTGTCTTTCGAGGGGTGCGAAGGCCGGGGTGGCGTCTCGATCGTCACCGGGCGCCCGGTGCGGGCTGCCTCCTCGATCGCGCGAAGCGCCCGGACGTCCGCAAGGCCCTCCTCGCCATCGGACTCGGGCCGGGTGCCGGACTGGACGCACTCGGAGAAATACTGGGTCTGCGCGCCGAAATGGTCGACCGGGTCGAACGTGTGCTCGGTGACGTCGTCGCCGCGGATGAGGCGGAACTTCGGCATCGTCTTGAAGGCGTAGCCGGTGGAGACCTCGATCACCCCCTCGGTGCCGACGATGCGGTACTCGTCGAGATCATGTGCGCCGAAGCTTGCGGTGAAGGTTGCGATGGCGTCGCCTGGGAAGCGCAGCGTCGCCGAGATCACCTCCGGTACCTCGGTGAAGCGAGGGTCGTCGGCGGCGCCGTCCATCGCGATCACCTCGGTGGGTTCGGCGCCGAAGATGTGGCGCATCGCGTTGAGGCAGTAGACGCCGATGTCCTGCAGCGGCCCGCCCCAGTGCTCGGCCTTGAGGCGGTGGTTGTCGGGGTCGGACTGCATGGTGAAGACCGAGGAGAACACCCGGGGCGTGCCGATCTTGCCCTCGCGGATCGCGTCGAGGATCGCGACGGTGGCCGGCTCGTGGTGCAGCCGGTAGGCGGTCATCAGGAGCGTGCCGGCCTCCTCGGCGGCGGCGATCATCGCCTCGCATTCGGCGACGGTCAGCGCCAGCGGCTTTTCCACCAGCGCGTGGATGCCGGCCTTCGCGGCGCGGATCGCATAGTCGGCGTGCATGGAGTTCGGCAGCGCGATGTAGACCGCGTCGCAGACGCCGGACGCCAGCATCTCGTCATACTCGTCGTAGCTGTAGATCTTCGGCACGCCGTGGAAGTCGGCGAGCTCCTGCGCGCGCCTCGGGGTTGCCGCGTGACGATCGCCGTCATCTCCGAGTTGTCGGTCAGCGACACCGACGGCATGAACGCGATCTGCGAGATCCAGCCCGAGCCGACGACCGCGTAACGCACCTTCGCCATAGTTTCTTGTTCCTCGTTTGAATGGGGCTCCCGGGCTCATGCCCGGGAGCCGGACCCGGCTAGGAGCCGAGGCAGGTCTTCGCGTTCTCAGCGGTGCAGACGTCGAGACCGGTGTAGATCGGGTCCTCGACGTCCTTGCCCTCGATGAGATCCTTCAGGATGAACATCGACTTGTAGCCCATTTCGTACGGCCGCTGGCCGACCTGTCCGTCGGACAGCCCATCGGCGAGCTGCTCCATCTGCATCGGCAGCGTATCTGCGACGAGGATGGAGAGCGAGCCGTCGTCCATCTTGGCCTTGTAGGGCTCGACGGCCTGACGGTAGGCGTTGTCGTACCACTGCGTGAAGGCGCCTGTGGAGATGAACGCCGTGAGGTCGGGGTTGGCGGCCAGGATGTCGGTCATCCCCTGCACGGCCTTGTTGCCATCGTCGTCGGTGATGAGCGGGCAGCCGGAAATCTCGGTCCAGCCGTTCTGGCCGTCGAGGTTGCTGCCGGGCGGGTCGCCGAGCTTCTCGCCGGCCAGCGTTTCGCGGACGCCGAGCAGGCGCTCGTTGTGGTTTGCCGCTGCCGCGCCGCCGGTCTGTAGACAGAGCGAGCCGCCGTCCGGGTGCCGCTGCATGGCGATCTCGGCGAGCTTCACGCCGATGTCGTAGTTCTTGGTGCCGACGTAGGTGGAGCGGATGTCGGCGTCCTCGGGCAGGAGGTCGGAGTCCCACGTCATCACGGCGATGCCGGCGTCCTTGGCGCTGCGCAGCGCCTTCGCCATCGCCGGCGCGTTCGACGGGGCGACCGCGATGCCGTCAAAACCCTGGCTGATCAGGTCCTGCACGATCTGGATCTGCTCCATCTCGGTGTGCTCGCCGGGGCCG
Source organism: uncultured Alphaproteobacteria bacterium (assembly GCA_963704595.1). Lineage (GTDB taxonomy): Bacteria > Pseudomonadota > Alphaproteobacteria > Rhizobiales > Amorphaceae > Acuticoccus. The sequence continues at coordinate 2,443,936 of OY969922.1, read as the reverse complement.
ATGTAGACGCACTCGATGCCGGCGTCGTCCTTCTCCGCCTGTGCGCAGCCGTCGCGCGCAAGGTCGTAGAACGGGTTGTTCATGGCCTTGGGGACGAGCGCGAGCTTGAGCTTGTCCTGTGCCGATGCCGCTGCCGGTCACCGCAAACACGGCGAGCATCGCAAGTGATGCAACTGTCCTCATGTCTCTTCCTCCGATGGTGTTTTTGTTGTTTGGGAACTTACTCGGACGATTGGCGCGGGCGGCTACTCTCCCCGCCCGCGATTGCGGATCTGTTCCAGGAGAACCGCGAGGATCAGGAACAGACCGACAAAGAATTGCTGCCAGAGCGCGTCGATGCCGGCCAGCAGCAGGGAATTGCGGATGAGCTCCATCAGCGCGGCGCCGATCGGAGCGCCAAGCGCGTAGACGACGCCGCCCATCAGGTTCGCGCCGCCGATCACCGTCGCGGCGATGACGTTGAGCTCGTAGGTGAGGCCGAGCGCGTTGGTGACGGAGCCGAACCAGCCCACCATCAGGAACGCCGCAAGCCCGGCACACAGCGATGAGATGACGTAGACCGAAACCGTCACCTTCTCGACGGGAATGCCGGAGAGCTTGGCCGCCTTGGCATTTCCGCCGATCGCGATCACCCACCGCCCCCACATCGAGTAGCGCCAGACCCACCAGAACACGGCCGTGAGGACGACAAGCACGATCACGGGGTTGGGGATGCCGTAGATGCTCTCCCCGCCGATCCACTCGAAGAGGTCCTGGTCGGGCCCGAAGTCGTAGATCATCTTGTTGTTGGAGGTGACCATCGCGACCGAGCGCGCCATCGCGAGCATCCCGAGCGTCACCACGAATGGCGCCAGCCTGACGTAGGCGATCAGGATGCCGTTGATCAGGCCGACGACGGCGCACGCCGCCATGCAGGCGACGAAGCCCCAGAAGATCCCGAACCCGGCCTGCATCACGAGACCCGCCACGATGCCGGACAGCCCCATCAGCGAGCCGACCGACAAGTCGATCCCGCCGGTGCAGATCACCGCCGACATGCCGAGCGCCATGATGCCGAAGAAGGCGAAGTTGCGGGTGATGTTGAAGAGGTTGCGCTCGCTCAGGAACACGTCGGAGACGAAGCTCATCACGACGGCGATGGCGAGGATCGCGACGAAGACCCAGAAGGGCTGCGTGCGGACGATCGCCTGGAGGCCGCTCATCTGGGTGCGGGAGGTGACCGACGCGTCGATCTCGGCGTGCGAACGGGCCTGATCGGTCATGCGTGCTCGATGGCTCCCGTGATGAGGCCCGTGATCTCCTCCGGGCTCGTGGTGTCGATCCGCTTGTCGGCAACCTTCAGCCCGCGCCGCAGCACCGCCACGCGGTCGCACACGGTGAAGACGTCGGGCATGCGGTGCGAGACGAGGACGACGGCGTGGTTGGTCTCCTTCAGCCGCTTGATGAGGCCGAGGACTTCCGCCACCTGCCGCACCGAGATCGCGGCGGTGGGCTCGTCCATCAGCACCAGCTTGGGGTCGGAGAGGCGCGTGCGCGCAATGGCGACGGCCTGCCGCTGGCCGCCCGACATCTGCTTGACGAGATCGCGCGGCCGCGTCTCCGATTTCAGCTCGGCGAAAAGTTCGCCGGCCTTCACATACATGGACTTGTAGTCGAGATACCTGATGGGGCCGAAGCGCTTGCGCAGCTCCCGCCCGAGGAAGACGTTGGCGGCGGCGGTGAGGTTATCGCACAGCGCAAGGTCCTGGTAGACGATCTCGATGCCGTTGCGCCGCGCGTCGATCGGCTTGGTGAGGTGCACTTCCTTGCCGTCGATCTTCATGGTGCCGCGCGTCGGCGGAAAGTTGCCGGCGATGATCTTCATCAGCGTCGACTTGCCGGCGCCGTTGTCGCCCATCAGGCCGACGGCCTCGCCGGGATTGATGGTGAGGTCCACGCCCTGCAGCGCGTGGATGGCGCCGAAGCTCTTGGTGATGTTGGTGAGTTCCAGGAGGCTCAAGAGAACCTCCGTTCACCGGCTGAAGGGGCGGCGCGGACCGCGGCCCCAAGTTCATCGACGCCGGTTCCGTGTCTGTCGCACGGATGCCCGCGTCCGGTTGTTGCAACCGTAAGCATAGGGCGCATTCCTCCCCAGAAATGCTATGCAATTTTTATTGCGCAATCCTAGTCTCATCAATGATCCGTGCGCAACCACAAGATCATTATTTGAGCAAGGCTTTGCCGGGAGGCATGGGAATTGATGCGCGGCCTGCGCCCTGGAGGCGAACCAGCCCGCTGCCGCCATCGACGCTGAGCGAAGTGCCGGGTGCAATCGTTTCGCGAAGCTCCGGCGGCATGTTGGCGACGATGGGGATGCCGGAGAGGATCGCCCCCTGCACAACGGACGGATCGGGCATTCCTTCCAGCACGATGGCGACGGGGTGGGTCCCGGCGCGCTTCAGCTGGTAGAGAAAGCGCCACGCCCCGGCCGACCCCCGCGTGGTGCGCAGCACGAGGACGGTGCCTGCGATGGAGGTCCCGCGAAGGTCGCTCGCCTGGCCGACGACGCGGCCGGTCGCGATGTCGAGGTCGCCCAGAAAGGAGAGCGGCGTCGCGGACATCAGCGCCGGGCCGGTCGCCGCTGCCCTTCACGATGCCCCGCCCCTGCGAGACGCCGCTCACCGGAACGGCCTCGGCACGAAGCGGCCGGTGACGGCGGATTCCACCGCCCGTTCGCTGGTGGTGACCAGCGTCGGGCACTGTATCATGTCGCGCACGTAGTGGGCCTGCTTGACCGAATCGACGAGAACACCGGTGAGCGTCGGCGGCGTCACGCCGAGCGAAGGGTCGGGCGAGCACGTCCGCGCGAAATGGCAGGACATCGGGCAGGTGTCGCTCACCACCTTCGCGCCGGCGGCCGTGATGGTCGCGACGAGCCCCTCCTGTTCGGCCGTCCGCCGCACCTCGCGGTTGGTCGTCACCCAGCACTCGACGCCGTCTGCCACGCGGCGGCCCTCCAGGAGCCCGGCATAGGCCCGCATCTCGGCGAGCGAGGCATGGGGGCAGCCGAGGTGGACGAGGTCGAACCCGTCCGGCGCCGCGGTGCAGAACTTCTCGTAGACCGCCTCGAGCGCGGCATCGTCGATCGCGACGACAGGGAGCCCCTGCGGCGCCCCGCCCGCCTCGAAGCCGGGTGTGACGCCTGGGAGGATGAACATCGAAACGCCGCCGGCGGTCGCCATGCCGACGCCCATTGCGTCGAGCTCGTCCTCGTTAGGCAGCGTCCGAAGGCCCTCCAACCACGGGAATGCCGTCCGCGACCTCGCCGCCGATGGCGTAGCCGAGCGCGGTGAAGTCGGTCGTGCCCGACAGGTCAGCGGTGACGGTGACGCGGTGGGTCGGCCTGCGGTTCTCGGGAAGGTGGAGGCCGAAGCGCGGATAGCGGCCGGTCATCCCGGCGTAGACGGCGAAGAAGCCGTCGCGGTTCGCGAGCGCGCCCAGCACGGAGTTGGCGAACACCGTCACCCCGCTCTCGATGCTGGCCGCATGCATCCCCCGCGCCGGCCGGTGGCCCGCATGGTAGGGCGTGCAGGTGAAGCACGTCGCGCCGCCGAGCGTCTTGTGCGCGGCCTCCGCCTGCCGCTGCAGCGCCGCCAGCCGCTCGGGCGCGCCGGTCGCGGCCCAGCCCGCCATGTCGGCGTTGGCAATGTTGGTGGAGACCGGAACGCGCATCGTCGCGCCCTCGGCGGCGAGCGCGGTGATGAGGTCGACGTCGCCGCCGTACATCGCCATCCCGGCATGAATGTGGGCGTAGCCGATGTCGACCATGTCCGGCGCATCGAACGCCTCGCCGAGCTGGACGAGGCCGTCCATCGCGCGCCGCGTCGGCTCGCCGAACGCGCCGTCCAGCATCGCCCTGTCCCGCTCGGAAAGGCGCACCCGTCAGCTCCCGACGATGAGGCCGCCCGAAAGGCGGCGGAGCGCTGCGAGTATGCTGAGCGCCACAACCTGGCTCGTCCGGTTGTTCTGCGGCGACGGAAAGTTCTGCGAGGTCATCTCCAGTTCTACCGAATCCGCGACGACCCGGATGGTATGCCGCGCGCCGGGGAGCGTCCCGTCGGCGCGGATGTGGACGGTCGTGCGGTCGAGCCCGATCCCGGCCATGGACAGGGAGACCGCGACGTTGAAGTGGCGCGGGAAATGCCGGGCGGCATCGCGCGCCGAACCGTCGAAGATCGGCACGGGGCCGGTCTCGGCGGGGCCGAGGTCGATGCCGTTGTCGTGGATGTAGGCCTCGTGCTCCAGCGACGACGGCTTGATGTGCGAGGTCAGCGAGACGCTCTCCACCGCGCCCTCGTTAGCGGCGCGCAGAATGTCGAGCCCCGGCAGCGTGCCGCCCGCGATCTGGAGCGTGGCGCCGGTCTTGTTGGCAAGGTCGATGAGGTCGAGGTTGGCGGCGAGCGCGCCGACGCTGATCGCGATGACGTGCCGGCCGGCGGCAAGGCTCGGCTCCACCACGTCGCGGAAGCCGTCGTAGGTCGCGCACTCGACCATGATGCCGGGGTGGTCGGGCGCGTCCTTCGCGTCGATGATCGGGACGGAGAGGCCGAGCGCTTCGGCGTTGGCGCGGGCCTTCGCCTTGTCGCGCGCGGCGATCGCGGTGATCTCCAGCGTCGCGTCGTCCGCCATCCGCCTCGCAAGCTGCTGGCCGACGTTGCCGAACCCGCCGAGCACAACCCTGGTCGCTGTCGTCATTAACTCCCCTTGCCGCCGCGCGGCCGTCTTCGAGGGCCGCACCGTCGGCGGCCGGTCTCTCCCGCTTGCCGCCCGCCGGACGCGTGGTCCGATTGACGGCTGTATTCGCGATTGTGTACCGAATGGAGGACATTGCAAGTCTGCGCAGGCCGCAAAGGCCGGCGCGGCGCACGCACGGAGGCGATTGCGGCATGGACGACAGGGCACCGGTCACCGATGAGCTTGCCCGCTTCATCGCCGATTTCACCGCCGACACCCTCCCCGACCCGGTCATGCGCACGACCGAGCTGCTTGCGTTCGACGGCACCGGCGTCCTCGCCGCCGCGACCCACGCATCGGTCACCGCAAACACCGGCATCGGCGCCTACGTCGAGGAAAGCGCAGGCCCCGGCCGTGCGACGCTGATCGGCCACGGCCGGCGCGTCGACCCTGCGTCCGCCGCGCTCGCCAACGGCACGCTGGGCTACGCCGCCGACTTCGAGCCGCACCACCCCGAGGCGATCCTCCACCCCGTCGCGGTGATGATCCCGGTCGCGCTCGCCCTCTGCGAGACCCACGGCAGGACCGGTGCCGACGCGCTCGCCGCCATCGCGCTCGGCTGCGAGGTCACCTACCGCGTCTCGATGGCGATGAACCCGCGCACGCTCTACGCCCGCGGCTTCCACCCCTCCGCCGTCGCCGGCAGTTTCGGCGCGACGGCCGCGGCGTGCTTCCTCTCCGGCCTCGATGCCGGCGAGACGCGCCGCGCCCTCGGCCTCGCCGGGCTCCAGACCAGCGGCCTCCTCGCCTGGCAGGACGACGAGCGCGAGGATGCCCGCCCGTTCCAGATGGGCCTTGCCGCGCGCAACGGCGTGATGTCCGCCCGCCTCGCCAGACTCGGCTTCGGCGCGCCGGACCGGATCTTCGACGGCGGCCACACGGTTCTCGCCGCCTTCAGCGATACGCCGGACACCGCCCCGCTGATCGACCGCCTCGGCACCGCATGGGACGGCGTGACCGAACTCGCGATCAAGCCCTACCCGTGCGTCTCCTTCCTCCATCCCGCGCTCGACGCGCAGGCCTCGCTGCTGGCCGAGCACAAGCTGAAGAGCGGCGACATCGCCGCGATCTCGCTGCGCTTCTCCGAGGCCGGCGCGCACTGCGTCGACGACAACCCCCTGAAGGGCCACAGCGCTCAGTACATCCTCCCCGTCCACGCCGCGCGCGGCAGCGTCTCCTACCTCGACCTGTTCGATGACCGCCGCGACAGCGACCCCGAGGTCGCCCGCCTCGCCGCCTCCGCCCACGTCGTGCGCGACCGGGGCGAGTTCGACGCCCTCTTCCCCGACTTCTACGTTGGCGAGGTCACGCTCATTCTCACCGACGGCACCGCCCTCAAGGCGCGCCGGGACGTCGCCCGCGGCTACCCGGAAAACCCGCTCGCCGAGGCCGACATCGAGGCGAAGTTCCAGGCCGTGGTCGGCGAGGTCGCGAGTGCGGAGCGGCGCGATAAACTTGCAAATGCCGTCAAAGGCTTGCGCGACGCGCCTGACGTCGAAATGCTGACATCGCTGCTGGCATCGCCGCCGGACGCCGAGACCGCCGCAGGGCCGTCCCGCAACCCGTCATGAGGACCCGCGCCATGGCCGACCCGACCGCCGGCGACAGCGTCGCCCATGTGTCGTCCTCGCACCGCGCCTACGACATGATCCGCGAGCGCCTCCTGCGTTTCTCGATCCCGCCCAAGCAGCGCATCAACGAGGTGAGCCTCGCCGCCGAGCTCGGTGTCAGCCGGACGCCGCTGCGCGAGGCGCTCAACCGGCTCGCTGCCGAAGGGCTGATCGTCGACCGTGGCCGCGGCTTCTCCGCGCCCGACCTTCAGGCGTCCGTCGTCGGCCAGCTGTTCGAGGCGCGGCTCGAGATCGAGCTCAGCCTCGTGCGCCTCGCCTGCGAGCGCGGTGGCGAGGCCGACTTCGCGGCGATCGACGCCTACCTCGCCGAAAGTGCCGCCGAATTGCCAGACGCCTCGGTCGACCGTCTCGTCGAGCTCGACATCGGCTTCCACGACGCCATTGCCCGGCTTTCCGGCAACGCGGTGCTGCGCGCGCTCCTCGCCAACCTCAACGACCGGATCCACCTCGTGCGCTGGATCGCGATGGAAGGCCGGCGCGACCGGACGCAGGCCGAGCACCGCGCCATCCTCGAGTGCCTGACGAAGCGCGACGCCGACGGCGCGGCCGCGCTAATGCGCCAGCACATCCTTCATCGCAACGACGACATTCTCGCCGCCATCAAGGCCGCCTACGGCCACATCTACACGCTGGAGAACGGATGAGCCGCACCCTGATCCTCGGCGCCGGCTCCGGCATCGGCGCCACGCTCGCCAAGGCCGTCGCCGCCCCCGGCGACGAACTCCTCCTCCACACCGGCCGCAACGCCGAGCGGCTCGGCGCCGTGGCGGACGCCTGCCGCGAGGCCGGCGCCACGGTCGAGACCACCCTCGGCGACACCGGTGAGGCGGCGACCTTCGCCCCCATCGAGGCCTGGGTGAACGCCCGGCCCGGCGCGCTGACGGGGCTCGTCTTCGCCGCAGGCTACGCGAAGTTCGGCAAGGTGACCGAGACGCCGGTGGAGCCGGTCGAGACGGCGCTCCAGGCAATGCCCGCCGCATTCCACCGGCTCGTGGCGGCCTGCGCGCCGCAGATGGTCCCGAACCGCGGGCGGATCGTCTGCGTCAGCGCATTCGGCGCGCACCGGGCCAAGGCCTACTCCTACTGCGCGACGGCACCGGCGAAGGCCGCGCTGGAGGCGCAGGTCCGCGTCTTCGCCGCCAACCTCGCGCCGAGGGGCATCACGGTGAACGCGGTCGTGCCGGGCTTCATCCAGAAGGACGCCGGCACGCCCTCCTCGCTCACCCCGGCGCAGTGGGCCGAGGTCGAGGCCGAGATCCCCATGGGCCGCGTCGGCAAGCCCGCCGAAGTGGCGGCGCTGATCGCGTTCCTGCTGGGCGAAAGCGCCGGCTACGTCACCGGCCAGGCGATCCACGCCAACGGCGGGCTGACGCTCTAGCCCCTCGGCAGGGCGTTCACGCAAACGAAAAGCTTGTGCCCGGACGCGGGCGGCGCAATTGTCGCCCCGTTCTCAGGGCGGGGCGAAATTCCCCACCGGCGGTATGGCGGGGTGACCCGCCGAGCCCGCGAGCGCCTTGCCTCCGGGCAAGGGTCAGCAGACCAGGTGCGATGCCTGGGCCGACGGTCACAGTCCGGATGGAAGAGAACGTGTGACGTGCGCCTCGCCTCACCGGCTGGCGGCGGCACATGTGATCGCCTTGGGTGACGTGTCGCCGCGACAGGAGATCCCATGGCACACACCCGCTACGCATTCATCAAGGCCGGCTGGCACGCCGACATCGTCGACAAGGCGCTGGCCGGCTTCACCGAAATCATCCCGGCGGCAGACGTCGACGTGTTCGACGTGCCGGGCGCATTCGAGATGCCGCTCCTCGCCAAACAGCTCGCCGCGACGGGGCGCTACGGCGCGGTCGCCTGCGCCGCATTCGTGGTCGACGGCGGCATCTACCGGCATGACTTCGTGGCGCAGGCCGTGGTGACCGGGCTGATGCAGGCCGGGCTCGAGACCGGTGTGCCGGTCCTCTCCGTCTCCCTCACCCCGCACCATTACCAGGAGACCGAGCACCACACCGGCATCTTCGCCAGCCACTTCGTGGTGAAGGGGCGCGAGGCCGCGCATGCGGCGCTCAAGATCGTGGCGACTCGCGCCACGCTCGCCGCCTGAGACGGAAACGGCGGCCGAGGCCGCCGTTTCCCTACCCCGCGTTGACGACCGCAGGCCTTCTCAGCACCCAGACGAAGAAGACCGTCAGCACCAGAAGCGTCACGCTGATCGGGCTGGTGAAGAACACCAGTGGGCTGCCGTCGTTGGTTATGAGCGTTCGTCTCAGATATTCCTCGAAATAGGGCCCGAGGATGATTCCCATCAGCATCGGGATGATCGGGTAGCCGACGACGCGCATCACGTAGGCGAAGAGGCCGATCGCGAGCGCGACCACCATCTGGAACACCGAGAAGGTGGACGCGTAGGTGCCGACGATCGAGATCATCGCGATGAAGGCGTAGAGCACCGCCCGGTTCATCCGCGCCAGCCAGATGTAGTACGGCCCGAACGCCAGCACCGACAGGAATACGAACATCGCCGCCACGAACAGCGCGGCGAACATGGGCGAGATCACGTCCATGTTGTTTTCCAGAAGCTGCGGCCCCGGCACCAGCCCGTGGATGAGGAGGACGCCGAAGATGATCGCCGTCACCGAGTTGCCGGGAATGCCGAGGGTGAGGAGCGGCACCACCGCCCCGCCGCACATGGCGTTGTTGGCCGATTCCGCCGCCGCCAGCCCCTCGTGCGAGCCCTGCCCGTACTTCTCCGGATGCTTCGAGCTGCGCTTGGCTTCCGCGTAGGCGATGAAGGAGGCCATCGCCGCGCCGCCGCCCGGCAGCATCCCGACGAAGACGCCGATCACCGAGCTCTTGATGTAGGTGAACCAGCCGATCTCCTTGAGCGTCTTGCGGCTCGGCACGAACTGCCGGCGGGTGACGCTGAAGTCGGCGATGTGGATCTCGCGCTTGGCGGAGCCCGCCTGCACCAGCAACTCGCACACCGCGAACATGCCGATGACGGCAGGCAGAAGCTGCACGCCCTCCACGAGGTTGGCGCTGCCGAAGTCGAACCGGCCCTGCGCCACCATGTTGTCGATGCCGACGGTGGAGACCATCAGCCCGAGCGTCACAGCGACGACGCTCTTCCACACCGATCCCTTGGAGACCACCACAACCGTCACCAGCGCGAGGACGACGAGGGAGAACTTGTCCGGCGTCTGGAACTGGAGCGCGAGCCGGCTCATGGGGACGGCGACGAACATCAGCACGAGAGCGCCGATCATGCCGCCGATGGAGGAGGCGAACGCGTCGAGGCCGAGCGCCTGCGCGCCCTCGCCCCGTTTCATCAGCTGGTGGCCCTCGATCGTCGTGATCGCGCCGGACGGCGCGCCCGGAATATTGACGATGATGCCGGTGATCGAGCCCGCGTAGATGCCCGACATGAAGATCGCCATCACCATCACGAGCGCGTTGACGAGCTCCATGGCGAAGGTGAACGGCAGCAGAAGCGCGATGGCGAGCGTCGCCGTCAGCCCCGGAATGGCGCCGAAGACGAGGCCGAGCATGTAGCCGCCGACGAGGTAGAGGAAGGTTTCCGGCTGCAGGAGCCGCAAGAAGCCATCAACGAATTCCATGGCTTACCAATTCCCTTCCGGCAGGTAGAGGTCGAAGAGGGTAACGAAGAAGAGGTAGCCGACGACCGTGACCCCGGCCGCCACCGCCGCGGAGATCGCGACGACCTTCACGGGGCCTGGATTGTCTTCCAGCGTGAACAGCACGGCGACCGCGAAGGTGTAGCCGAGGGTCGCGATCCAGTAGCCGGCAGGCTCGAACGCGAGGATGAACCCGATCGTGAGCGCGGCGAGGATCAGCGGGCGGAAGGAGAAGGCCTCGCCGTCGTCGGTGCGAAGGCCGCCGAGTGCGCCGACGAGGATGCGGCCGGCGGCGATGAACATCACCGCGGAAAGGAGCATCGGCAGGAAGGCCGGTCCCGGCTCGCCGAGCGCGAACGGCGTCGGCATCTTGAGGGTTTCCATCAGGTAGCCGGTGTTCATCACCAGCAGGAAGAGGGCGAAGATCGCCTCGCGGTTCATCAGGTTCGCCATGTCACCGCCCCTCGCAAGCCTTTGCCAAAACCCATGCGGTACTCCGGTAAAATTACGGCTCGCGCGGCGCAATGCCGCGCGAGCCGGGATGTTGATCGAAACGACGCAGGGCGCGCGTTATTTCTCGATAAGGCCCTGTTCGGCGAGCTTGTTCAGCATCGCTTCGGCCCGCTCGCGCGTGCTGTCGACATAGGCCTGCGCCTCGTCGCCCGACATCCAGTACGGCGTCAGCCCGAGGGTCTCGGCCTTTTCCTTGAACTCGGGGTTGTCGAACGCTGCCTTGAACGCTGCGATCAGGGTGTCCTTGTTCTCCTGCGGCGTCTCGGCCGGAACCGCGATCACGCGCATCCCGCCCCACGACACGTCATAGCCGAGCTCCTTGAAGGTCGGCACGTCAGGGAGCTTCGGATCGCGCTCCTCGCCCATCACGGCGAGCACCTTCACGTCGCCCGATTCCACGGCCGACGAGATCGTGCCGAAGCTGACGGATGCGGCGTCGTTCTCGCCCGAAAGAAGCGCCTCGCGCTGCGGCGCGGAGCCGGACGGGAACGGCACGTGGTTGAGCTCGATGCCGAGCTTGTCGGCCATGTCGAGCGCGTGGAGGTGCCAGATGCCGCTGTTGCCGGAGTTGGAGATGGTGATCTCGCCCGGACGCTCCTTGGCGGCGGCGACGAAGTCCTCGACCGTCTCCCAGCCGGTGCCTTTGCCGACGGCCAGAACGGTCGGGTAGAGCGTGACGTTGGCGAGGATGGACAGCTTGTCCATGTCGTAGCCCGGCACGAGGTCGAAGTACGGCACGGTGATCATCGAATCCCACGTGAGGGAGCCGATGGTGTGGCCGTCGGGCCGCGCGTTCATCAGGCGCAGCGTGCCGACGCCGGACTGGGCGCCGGTGATGTTCTGGGTGTTGATGTCGACACCCAGCGGCTCCTGCACATATTCGAGGAAGGTGCGCATGGCGGTGTCGGTGCCGCCACCGGCGCTCCAGGGCATGATGTGGGTGATGTCCCGCTTCGGGAAGTCCTGTGCGGACGCGGTTCCGGCGGTCATCGCAACGACCGCAAGCCCGGCTGCTGCCAGGCGGAGGTTTCTCCTGATGCGCATTCGTGCACTCCTATCTCTTCGAGATGTGTTGTGTGCAGATTGTTATACAGGCTGGAATGCGTTGCAAACCTGATTTGTGAACAAGCTGCACAACAGGCGGGCATGGCCCGGAATTACTGAGGAATTGGAGCGAATATGCGCGAGGCGCCGAAGAACCTGCCCGGCGAAGGCGAAATCGTACTGGATCATGTCGGCCACTTCGTCGCCGATGCCGAGGCGTGCACCGAGGCGCTGGCGGCGGCAGGCTTCACGGTGACGCCCTACAGCGCGCAGGTGATCCCCGACCCCGAGACGGGCGAACCCTCGCTCACCGGCACCGGCAATGTCTGCGTCATGCTGGAGTCCGGCTACCTCGAGTTCCTTGTCCACACGGCCGACACGCCGCTCGGCATGGAGTTCAAGGCAGCGCTCGCGCGGCGAGCCGGCGTCCACCTTGCGGCGTTCGCGGTCGCGGATGTGGAAGCGGTGCATGAGGCGCTGGCGGCGGCCGGCTGGCCCATGCGGCCCGTGGCGCGCTTCTCCCGCACCGTCGGCACCGAGGACGGAGAGGCAACCGCCCGCTTCACCGTCGCGCGGCTCGAGAAGGGCACGATGGCGGAAGGGCCGCATCCAGCTCCTCACCCATCACACCGAGGCTGCCATCTGGCAGCCGCGCTGGATGAGCCACGAGAATTCCGCGATCGGCCTGTCCGGGATGACGATCGCATCGCCAGACCCCGCCGAGGCCGCGGACCGTTTCTCCCGCCTGTTCGGCCGCCCTGCCGAGCCGACCGCGGCGGGCTTCGCTGTCCGCCTCGACCGGGGTGTGCTCACCTTCGTCGGCGAGGCGGCGGGCGCCCATCTCGCGGGCCGTGCGCTGGAGCCGGGCGAATCGGCGATCGTCGCCTACAGCCTCAAGGTGGCGGACCTCGAAACGGCGCGCGCCGCGTTCCAGAAGGCCGGGATCGGCACGGCGCAGGCGCAAGGGGCGCTGGTGGTGCGCTTCCCCGAGGCGCTCGGCCTCGGGGTCTGGATCGTCCACACCGGCTGAAGTCAGCCGGGGAGCTTGATCCCCGCGTTGCGCGCATAGACCTTGGCGACGGCGGCGTCGTCCTCGCCGCCGAGGCCCATCCCCGCCGCCGCCACGAACTGCTGCAGCGCCGCCGCGGTGATCGGCGCGCTGAAGCTCGAAGCCCGCGCAATGTCGAGTACGATCCCGAGGTCCTTCGGCCAGATGTTGACCGAGCTCTTGGGCGAATAGTCCCCGTCCACCACGTGCGGCGCACGGTTCTCCAGCATCCACGAAGTCCCGGCGCACTGGGAGATCACCTTGACGAACTCCGCCGGTTCGATCCCCTGCGACATCGCGAACGTGATCGCCTCCGCCATCACCGCGATGTGGACGCCGGCGAGCATCTGGTTCACCGCCTTCATCGCCGAGCCTGCGCCCGCCTCGTCGCCGAGCTCGAACACCGTCTGCGCGATGGTCGCGAGCAGCGGCTTCGCGGCGGCAAAGGCCTCGGGCGTGCCCGATGCCATCACGCTGAGCGCGCCGGTCGCGGCCTTGGCGGCCCCGCCGGAGATCGGCGCGTCGAGGTAGTGGACGCCGTGCTCGGCGGCACGGGCGGCCATGGCGCGGGCGAAGGCCGGCGGAACGGTGGCGCAGGCCAGCACCACGGCGCCGGGCTTCAGAAGCGGCACGATCCCGGCGTCCCCGAACAGCACGGTCTCGGTCTGCGCGGCGTTCAGCACCACCACCGCCACGGCATCGAGCGATCCCGCCACCTCGGCCAGCTCGCCGGCCGCGCCGCCCTCACCGCGGAATTTCTCCATCTGCGCCGGGTTGATGTCGGCACCCCACACCTCGTGGCCGCCCCGCAGCGCGGATGCCGCGATGCCGTATCCCATCGACCCCAGCCCGATTACCGCAACCTTCATGCTCGCCAAACTCCCCGCACGTTCGCGTTTATCCGCCCCCATCCGTAGCGCATCGCGGCCGGTCCCGCACGATGTGGCGGAGCTGTTATGGGGCCGACGGGTGTTTCTTTGCCGCGGGAGCGACTATCTCACGGCGATGACGACGTCTCGGTGGCCCGCGGAGGCCGCTGCGTGACGCAGGAGTGCGCCTTGCTTCCCTTCCCCCGCATTCCGATCGGCCCTCATCGTGGCCGCCGCCCTTTCGGCCGCCCTTCTCCCTGCGAAGGCCGAAGAGCCGCTCAGGGTCGAGTTCGTGACGGTGACCAAGACCGCGGTGCCCCGCACGCAGGTGTTCTCCGGCGAGGTGGTGCCGCGCGACGAGATCCGCGCCGCCTTCCGCACCAGCGGCCGCGTGACCGAGGTGACGGTGGAGGAAGGCGACACCGTGGAGGCCGGCGACGTGCTGGCGCGGATCGAGGACACCCAGCAGCAGCAGAGCGTGAAGTCGGCCGAGGCGAGCCTCAGCGCGGCCAACGCGACGCTGTCGCAGGCGAAGGCGGACGAGAGCCGGCAGGCCCAGCTCCTCGACCGCGGCTTCACGACGCGGGCCGCCCGCGACGAGGCCCGCGAGACGCTTCAGTCCGCCGAGGGCTCCGTCGCGCAGGCCGAGGCCGAACTCTCCCGCGCCCGCACCGCGCTCGACGACACCGTCCTGCGCGCCCCGGTCGCCGCCACCGTGACCGACCGTGCCGCCGAGCCCGGGCAGGTGATCGGCGCCGCGGAAGCCGCCATAACCCTTGCCCCCCGCGGCGAGATGGACGCCCTCTTCGACGTGCCGGACTCGCTCTTCCAGGACCCGCCGGACGAGTACTCGATCTCCCTCGCGCTGCTCGACCAGCCGAGCGTGACGATGGAAGGCGAAGTGCGCGAGATCTCCCCCCTCATCGACCCCTCCAACGGCGCCGTCGCAGTCCACATCGCGCTGAAAGACCCTCCTGAAGCGGTGCAGATCGGTGCCCCTGTCCGCGGCACGCTCACCACCGGCGGCCGCCCCGCGGTCCGCCTCCCGTGGAACGCGCTGACTGCGACCAGCGACGGCACCGCGGTCTGGCTCGTCGGCGCGGACGGGACGGTGGAGCTGCGCAACATCGAGGTCGGCCGCTTCGAGAGCGGCGTCTTCACCGTGGAGGAAGGACTCGAGGAGGGCGACGTCGTGGTCGCGGCAGGGTCCAGCCGCCTCTATCCCGGCAGGCCCGTCGCCCCTGTGGAGGCGGCGCAATGATCGTTCGGACCATCGCCCTCGCCCTCCTCGCCGTCATCCTCGCCGGGTGCCAGGAGGAGGAGCCCGAAGCCCCGCCGCCGCCCCGGCCCGTGGTCTCCGAAGTCCTCAGCCAGCGGCCCGCCGAGGATGCGCGTTTCGTCGGAACGGTCGCGTCCCGCAGCGAGACCGACCTTGCCTTCCAGGTCGTCGGGCGAGTCGCCGAGCGCCCGGTCGATGTCGGCGACATCGTGAGCGAAGGCGAGGTCGTCGCCCGGCTCGACACCGACGAGCTGGCAGCCGCCGAACGCTCGGCGAAGGCCAACCTCGACCAGGCTGAGGCGCGCCTTCGGACCGCGACCGACGCTGCGGCCCGTACGCGCGAGCTCTTCTCCCGCAACGTGTCGTCGGAAGCGGAGGTCGAGAACGCCGAGCAGCAGCTCGCCGTCGCCCAGTCGAGCGCGGACCAGGCGCGCGCGGCGCTGGCGCAGGCCTCCGACCAGGTCGCCAACGCGACGCTGAAGGCGAGCGCGGACGGTGTCGTCACCGCGACCTACGTCTCCGCAGGCGCGACGGTATCGGCCGGCGAGCCGGTGCTGAAGGTCGCGCGGACGGACCGGCTGGAGGCAATCATCGACCTCCCGCAGGCGGCCATCGCCGCCCTCGCGCCCGACACCGGCTTCAAGGTCTGGCTCGACGGCGCGCCGCGGCTCAGCGCGAAGGGAACGCTCGCCTACGTCGAGCCGGTCGCGGAAGCCGCAACGCGCACCCGGCGGCTCCATATCGCGCTCATCGACCCGCCCCCCGCCTTCCGCCTCGGCGCGCTGATTGCCGCCGATCTCGAGGACGGCGACGCGCTGTTCCTCTCCCTCCCCGAGGAGGCGATCGTACGCGAGGGCGACGCCGCGCGCGTCTGGCGCGTCGACCGGCCGCAGGGAACCGTCGAGGCGGTCACGGTGGAGACCGGTCCGATCTTTGCGGGCCGCACGCGGATCCTCGGTGGGCTCGAGGCCGGTGACGAGGTGGTCGTGCGCGGCGTCCACAGTCTGGAGGACGGCGAGACCGTCGGCGAAAGGATCGCCCCATGAATGGTTTCAATCTCTCCGACTGGGCGCTCCGGCACCGCTCGTTCGTCTGGTTCCTGATGATCGTGTCGATGCTCGCCGGGGTGATGGCGTACCTGTCGCTCGGCCGCGCCGAGGACCCCAACTTCACCATCAAGACGATGATCATCGGCGCCGCCCTCCCCGGCGCCACGGTGACCGAGACGCTGGAGCAGGTCACCGACCGGATCGAGCGCGAGATGAAGGATCTCGACGAGCTCGACGTCACCCGCTCGATCACGACGCCGGGCCAGGCGATCGTCTACGTCGACCTCCTGCCGACCACGAAGGCTGCCGAGATCCCGCAGATCTGGCAGCGCGTGCGCAACATGATGAACGACATCCGGGGTGACTTCCCGGAGGAGTTCAGCGGCTTCCAGTTCAACGACACGTTCGGTGACGTCTTCGGCAACATCTACGCCTTCACCGCCGACGGATTCACCCCGCGCGAGCTGCGCGACGAGGTGGAGCGCGTCCGCACCCGGCTGCAGGAGCTGCCGGACGCCGGCAAGATCGACATGTTCGGCGAGCGCGACGAGCGCATCTACCTCGAATTCTCGCCCCGCCGCCTCGCCGCCTTCGGCATCGACGAGGACGCGGTGATGCAGACCCTTTCGGCGCAGAACGCGATCGCGCCATCCGGCGTCATCAATGCAGGGCCCGAGCGGATCATCGTGCGCGTCGGCGGCCAGTTCTCAGGCCTCGAAAGCATCGAGGCGGTGAACCTCAGGGTCAACGATCGCTTCTTCCGGCTGGCCGACGTCGCCGAGATCCGGCGCGACTATGTCGACCCGCCGGCCGACCTGTTCCGCTTCAACGGCGAACCCGCCATCGGCCTCTCGATCGGGATGCGCGAGGGCGCCAACATCCTCGAGTTCGGCGAGCAGCTCGAGGAGGCAGTGCGGCAGGCGACCGCCGAGCTTCCCATCGGCATCATCGTCCACAAGGTCGCCGACCAGCCGGAAGTGGTGGACGAGGCGGTCGGCCATTTCGTCCGGGCGCTCGCGGAGGCCGTCGGCATCGTCCTTCTGGTCAGCTTCATCAGCCTGGGGCTGCGCGCCGGCTTCGTGGTGGCGCTCACCATCCCGCTGGTGCTCGCGATCACGTTCGTGGTGATGCTCGAATACGGCATCATCCTCCAGCGCATCTCGCTGGGCGCGCTCATCATCGCGCTCGGCCTCCTCGTCGACGACGCGATGATCGCCATCGAGACCATGATGTCCCGCCTCGAGATCGGCGAAACGCGCGAGAAGGCTGCGTCCTACGCGTGGACCTCCATCGCGTTCCCGATGCTGACGGGCACGCTGATCACCGTCGCAGGCTTCATCCCGATCGGCCTCAACAACTCCAACGCGGGCGAATTCACCTTCTCGCTGTTCGTGGTGATCGCGGTCTCGCTGGTGGTCTCGTGGTTCACGGCGGTCCTGTTCGCGCCGCTCATCGGCGTCACCCTCCTGCCGAAGAAGCTGAAGCACGCCAACGCCGCGCCCGGCTGGAGCCGCCGCGCCTTCCGCGGCGTCCTGCGCTTTGCGATGGGGCAGCGCTGGCTCGTCATCGCCGTCACCGTCGCCCTCTTCGCAGGCTCGCTCTACGGGATGACGAAGGTCCAGCAGCAGTTCTTCCCGACGTCCGACCGGCCCGAGCTGATCCTCGACGTCGCGCTCGCGCAGAACTCCTCGATCGACGCCACCCGCGACACGATCGAGAAGCTGGAAGCCTTCCTCGACGAGCAGGACGAGGCGCTGTTCTACTCCTCCTACGTCGGCACCAGCGCGCCGCGGTTCATCCTCTCCTACGACGTGCAGACGCCGGGCCCGCACATGGGCCAGATCGTCATCCAGACGCCATCGATCGAGGCGCGCAACAGCTTGAAGGCGAAGGTCGACGCGTTCACCGCGGGCACGATGCCGGGGGCCGACGTGTTCGCGAAGTTTCTCGAGGTCGGCCCGCCGGTCGGCAGGCCCGTGCAGTACCGCGTCAGCGGACCGGACGCGGCCGTCCTGCGCGACCAGGCGCGCGACCTTGCCGGACTTCTCGCGGCCGACCCGCAACTCGAGAGCGTGGTGATGGACTGGAACGAGCCGGCGCGCGTGGTGCGGGTCGAGATCGTCCAGGACAAGGCGCGCCAGCTCGGCGTCTCCTCCCGCGACATCGCCGACGCGCTGCAGGCGATCTTCGACGGCAACACCGTCACCCAGCTCCGCGACGACATCTACCTCGTCGATATCGTGGCGCGCGGGCAGACCGACGAGCGGACCTCGGTGGATTCGCTCTACGACCTCCAGATCAACCAGTCGTCGGGCGATGCGATCCCGCTTTCCAGCCTCGCCACGTTCCGCTTCGACACCGAGCCCCCGCTGATCCACCAGCGCAACCGGGCACCGACGATCACCGTGAAGGCGCTCGTCGCGACCAAGGCGCAGCCCGCCACCGTCGTGGCATCGCTGGCGCCGCAGATCGCCGAGTTCCGGGCCGCGCTGCCGCGGGACTACTCCGTCGAGATCGGCGGCGTGGTGGAGAGCAGCGCCGAATCGCAGGCGCCGATCGCCGCCGTGGTGCCGCTGATGATCCTCATCATGCTGACGCTCATCATGGTGCAGATGCAGAGCTTCCGGCTCACGTTCATCGTCCTGTGCGCAGCGCCGCTCGGGCTGATCGGCGTCGTCGCGGCGCTCCTGCCGTCGGGCACGCCGCTCGGCTTCGTCGCGATCCTCGGGGTGCTGGCGCTGGTCGGCATCCTCATCCGCAACTCGATCATCCTCGTCCACGAGATCGAGGTGCTGCGAAAAAGTGGCATGGACCGCTGGGAGGCCGTGTTCCACGCCTCCGACAGCCGGGCCCGTCCGATCGCGTTGACTGCGGCGGCGGCGAGCCTCGCGCTCATCCCCATCGCCTCGCAGATCTTCTGGGGGCCGATGGCGGTGGCGATGATGGGCGGCATCATCGCGGGCACGCTGATCACGCTCCTCTTCATCCCCGCACTCTACCTCGCGGTCTACGGGGTGAAGAAGCCGGACCCGTCGAAGGCCCCGGCCGACGAAGCCCCGGCCGGTGACGCGCACCCCGCGCAAGGCGGCGGCGAGCCGGAGCCCGCCTGACCGCCGTCAGCCGCGCCGTTCGGCGCGGATGTCGGCGAGCGAGCCCAGCGGCAGCAGCATCTGCGGCACCTTGGCGGCGAGCGCGCGGGCATGGATCGGGCGGGGCTGCCTCGCGGCGAGCGGCAGCGGCGCATCGTCCCCGGCGGCAAAGGCCGCGGCAAGCGCTCGGCCGAGGTTGGTGGTGAGCACCAGCCCGCGCCCGTTGCAGGCGACGACCGAGTAGCGGCGCGGACCGAGGGTCATCACGCGCGGCAGGAAGTCGCCTGTAAGGCTCGCGCGGCCTGTCCAGGTCCGCTCGATCACGGTGCCTTCGAGCACGGGGAAGATTTCTGCCAGGCGCCGCTCAGCCGTGCGGGCCACCCTGGCGGCCCCCGCGAGCTGCGTCACCGGCGCCATCCCGCCGGTCCCGAGCCTGCCGTCCGCCGTCCAGCGCACCGAGAAGAGGTTGTTGCGGGTGTCGGACATCGCCTCTCCGCCCGGCAGCACGGCCGCACGGGCGGCATCGGAGAGGACGTTCGTCACCATCTGGTAGACCACGAGGGGGACGACGGCTCTGGTGTCCGCGTCATGCAATCGTTCGGGCTGCGCGTTGGTGGCCTGCAGCACGGTGCGGGCGCGCAAGGTGCCGCCCGGCGTCTCGACGACCCAGCCGCCGTCCGCCTCGCGGATCGCGGTCGCGGGCGTCTCCTCGAACACCCCCGCCCCCGCGGCGACGGCGGCCCGCGCCAGCCCGCGGGTATAGGCGGCGGGGTTGAGGTGGCCGCCCGAGCGGTCGAGAATCGCACCGTGGTAGCGCTGGCTGCCTACGCGGGCGCGCGTCTCCTCCGCGCCGAGCAGCGCGACGTCGGCGCCGGCCGCCTTCCACGCCTCGCAGCGCGTCCTGAGCCCCTCAACCAGCGAGGGCGCGTGCGCGGGGTTGAGCCAGCCGGACTGCACGGCGTCACAGTCGATGCCGTGCCGGGCGATGAGCTCGAACACGGTGTTCGCGCCCTTCGCAACCATCGCCACCAGCCGCTCGCCATCCGCCCCCAGCGCCGCGACCGCCGCCTGCGGCGACACCCGCGGCAGGCTCGGCACCACGAGCCCACCGTTTCGGCCCGAAGCGCCGTGCGAGACGCGCGCGGCCTCCACCACCACGACGGACACCCCCGCCTCGGCGAGCGCCAGCGCGGTGGAGAGGCCGAGGATGCCGCCGCCGACGATGGCGACATCGGCCCGCACGTCGCCCGACAGGCGTGGCGCCTCGAAGGTCTCGCGCGCGGTCAGCGTCCAGTGGTTGGCCGATTGGGCGCGCATCAGCGGCGCTTCAGCGCGATCATCTCGATCTCGACCTTGATCTCCTCAAGCGGGAAACCGACGATCACGGTGGTGTTGGTCGGCCGGGGCGGCGCGAAGCGTTGGCCGAGTTCCTGCGAGACCGTTGCGACGTCCGCCCTGTCCGCGAGATAGACGCGGACCTGCACAACGTCGGCGAACGTGGCATCCGCCTTCGCCAGCGTCTCCTCGATGGTTTTCAGCGACTGGCGGGCCTGCCCGGCGGCGTCGTCCGCGATGGTGCCGGCCGCGTGGTCGTGGCCGGTGGTGCCGGAGACGAACACCCATTCGCCGTCGATCACGGCGCGGCTGTAGCCGGCCATTTCCTCGAAGCGGGAGCCGGTGGTGATGGCGGTGCGGGTCATGGAAACTCCGAATGGGTTGCCGGGTGGACCTACATCACCCGGCGCACCGCTGCCACCTGCCCACGCCTCAGGCGGGCGTCAGGATGTGGACATTCTCGCGCGCGATCCCGAGGGCGATGTTGTCGCCATTGGGCGGCTCGTCCTGCCCCTCGTGGGTGACAAGCACGGTCTCGCCGCCACCAACGTCCACATGCAGGAGCGAGCCGGCGCCGGTATATTCGGCGAGCACCACACGGCCGTTCAGCACCGCATCGTCCGCCCCCGCGACGTGGAGGTGCTCGGGACGCATCCCCACCACCTTGCCGGCGGGCACCTCGATGCCGTTCGCCGACAGCCGCTCCTTGACGAACGCGCCCGGGAGGATGTTCATCTTCGGGCTGCCGATGAACTGCGCGACGAAGACGTTGGCCGGATTGTTGTAGAGGTCGCGCGGGGTGCCGACCTGCTCGACCCTGCCGCTGCGCAGGACCACGATCTTGTCGGCCAGCGTCATCGCCTCGATCTGGTCGTGCGTGACGTAGACCATGGTGTTGGCAAGGCGCTTGTGGAGCGCCGCGATCTCGGCGCGCATGTGGACGCGCAGCTCTGCGTCGAGGTTGGACAGCGGCTCGTCGAACAGGAAAACCTCCGGGTTGCCGACGATGGCGCGGCCGATGGCGACGCGCTGGCGCTGCCCGCCCGACAGCTCGCGAGGAAAGCGGTCCAGCAGCGGGCCGAGCTGGAGCGTCTCCGCCGCCTCATCCACCCGCTTCGTGATCTCGGCCGGCTTCTCGCCGCGCACCTTGAGGCCGAAGCCCATGTTGTCCCGTACGTTGAGGTGCGGATAGAGCGCGTAGGACTGGAACACCATCGCGACGCCGCGCCTGGCCGGTTGCACCTCGTTGACCCGCTTGCCACCGATGAAGAGGTCGCCGCTGGTGACGTCCTCCAGCCCCGCGATCATGCGCAGGAGGGTGGACTTGCCGCAGCCGGACGGGCCGACGAACACCACGAACTCGCCGTCCTCGATCTCGAGGTCGATGCCGCGGATCACCTCGGTCTTGCCGAAGGCCTTCTTGATGTTTTTCAGGGAAAGGCTGGTCATGGACGGCTTTCGGAGGTTGGGGCGCTGCGGGGGGCGGTCATCCCTTCACCCCCGACATGGCGAAGCTCTCGACGATCTGGCGCTGCGCGATGATGTAGACCGCCAGGATCGGCACCACGGCGAGGCTGGTTGCCGCCAGTTGCAGGTGCCACAGCGGCGCGCCGTAGGGGTCGGTGAAGTTGGAGAGCGCCAGGGGGAGCGTGAAGAGCTCCAGCGAGGACAGGAACACGAGCGGTTCGAGGAAGAGGTTCCACGAGAACAGGAACGTGATGATCGCCACCGCCGCCAGCGCGGGGCGCGACATGGGGAGCGCGATCTTCCACCAGACGCCGAGCGTGGTGAGGCCGTCCATCCGCCCGGCCTCCTCGAGCTCCTTGGGGAGCGCGACGAAATACTGGCGCATCAGGAAGGTCGCCATCACCCCGTGCGGGCCGAAGACGGGGAGGAGGATCAGCGGCAGGTGCGTGTCGGTGAGGCCGAGCCAGCGGATCAGGAAGAAGTTTGGCACGATGGTGACTTCCTCCGGCACCATCAGCGCCGAGACGAGGAAGAGCATCAGGAGCCCCGCCCCCGCGAACCTCAGCCGCGCCAGCGCATAGCCGGCGAGCGAGGCGACCACCAGCGTCAGCGCCGTCACAGAGACCGCGATGTAGAGCGAGTTGAAATACTGCCGCGCGAACGGCTGGTAGGTGAAGACCTCGACGAAGTTCTCCCAGTGCCACACCGTCGGGATGAGGCTCGGCTGGCCGAAGATCTCCGACGCGCTCTTGAAGCCCGAGGACAGCATCCACAGGAACGGGAAGACGAAGGGGACGGCCGCGATCAGCAGCGAGACCGTCCACAGGGTGCGGTTGAGAAGCCGCCATTGTTTGGTGGTCATCGGACCTGCCTCCGCCGGAGCGCGAACTGGACCAGCGTCAACGCGAGGACGATGAAGAACATGATGATCGCGAGCGCCGAGGCATAGCCGACCTCGAAGAACTCGAACGCCTGCTGGTAGATGTAGAAGGCGAGCACCAGCGTGCCGTTCTCGGGGCCGCCGCCGGTCATCAGGTAGATGTGGTCGAACACCTTGAACGAGCCGATGGTCGTGATGACCATGATGATGAGCGTCGTCGGCGCCAGAAGCGGCCAGATCACCATGCGGAACACCTGCCAGTGCGTCGCCCCCTCGAGGCGGGCCGCCTCCTCGTAGTCGCGCGGGATCGTCTGGAGCGCGGCGATGTAGAGGATCATGTTGAGGCCGACCATCTTGATGACGCGCGTCACGATGACGGCGGCCATCGCCCAGTCGGGCTCGCGCAGCCAGTTGGGGCCGTCGATGCCGATGGACGCCAGCATCTGGTTGACCGCCCCCGCCTCGCCCTGGAGGAGGAACTTCCACACGATCGCCCACGCCACCGCCGAGGTGACCACGGGCGCGAAGAAGATCGTGCGGAAGAAGACGACGCCGAAGAAGGGCCGCGACAGGGCGAGCGCGAGTGCGAGCGCAAGCGCCATGTTGAGCGGCACGAGGCCGGCGGCGAAGATCACGGAGTTGCCCATCACCTGCCAGAAGTCGGCATTTACGGTGAGCGCGTCGGTGTAGTTTGCGAGCCCCACGAAGGTCATCTGGCGCGACAGGAGGTTCCACTCCGCCGCCGAGTAGATGAAGACCGCGATGAGCGGGCCGAGGAAGAAAATCGCAAAGCCGATGATCGTGGGGCTTGTCATCAGCCATGCTTCGATGGCCTCACGCCGGCGCAGCGTGAGCCCCGGCACGCGCAATCCGCGTGCCGGCCTTGTCGTGGGTTCGGCCCGGCTCATCGCGTCCGCCTAGAGCTGCGGCTGGATCGCGGCGCAGATCGCGTCGAGCGACTTCGCAACGTCCGCGTCCGGGCGCCACAGCGCATCGCTGCGCGGCTTCAGCGCGGCGAGGATCTGCGGCATGTTCTCCGAGGACGGCAGCACGGTGCCCTCCTCGATCGCAGACGCGACGTTCGCCATCTGGTCGGCCGGGATCCGCTCGTTGGCCTCGACGAGGACGCCGCTCTCCAGCACCGACTTGCGCGCCGGCGGGAAGAACTGCGCCATGACCTTGACGTTCTCGGCGTTGGTCATGTGGGCGAGGAACTCGGTGGCAAGCTCCTTCTGGTCGCCCTCGGCGAACACGACGATGCCTGCCTGGCCGATCACAGGAGACTCGCCGGCGGGGCCGGTCGGGAGCGGCGCGATTCCCCACTCGAAGCCGACGTCTTCCAGCCGGGAGGCGCGCGAGATCTGGTTGATCGTCATCGCAGCGTCGCCGGAGAAGAAGTCACCGGTCTCGCCGGGCGGGACGATCGACTTGTCCTTGAAGACCATGTCGTGGAGGACCGTCACGGCCTCGACGGCCTCAGGCTTGTTGAAGCCGCACTCGCCGTCCTTCCAGGCGTATCCGCCGTAGGCGCGGATCGGGGGCATCAGGGCGTGGAGGATGCGCGTGTCGTAGCCCTCGCCGTCCTTGAAGTCGAAGCCCCAGGTGCCGGTCTTGTCCTTCAGCGTCTTCGCTGCGGTCCGCCAGGCGTCCATGTCCCATTCGCCCTTGGCGGAGAGCGCGAGCGGATCTTCGAGGCCAGCCTCGTCGAACATCGTCTTGTTGTAGTAAACCATGAAGGGCGAGGTAGAGAACGGGATGCCGTAGACGGCGTCGCCGTCGGTCCAGAGGCCCATCGCGGGCTCGGAGAAGTCGGCATAGTCGTAGCCGTCCATCCCCTTCAGCGCGGGGCCGACGTCTTCCAGCACGCCGGCGTCGACGAACGCGGGCGCCGCATCCTCGAACATCCAGCCGAGGTCGGGCGTGTTGCCGCCTGCGATCTGGAACGTCAGCTTCTGGGTGTAGTCGCCGGCGGGGATGGTCTCGAACGAGACAGTCACGTCGGGGTGGGTGGCGGTGAAGCTGTCCGCGATGGAGTTCAGCATCGCGAGGTGCGCGTCGTTGCCGGTCCAGACGGTGAAGCGGAGGTCTTCCGCGGAGGCGGTTCCGGCGGCACCGAACGCCAGCGCGCAGGCGGCCGCACAGCTCATCAAAGTGGTCTTCATGGTGTCCTCCCTCGATTGGTTGCGGGCGGCTTCTGCGGCCGGCCCGTTGGGTGTCATGCGTGGCGCGTCATTGCGCCTGTCCGGGGTTGGCGCCGGGCGGATCGCCGATGCTCCATCCGCCGTCGACTGGAATGTTCGCGCCGGTGACGTAGGCCGCCGCGTCGCTGACGAGGAACAGCACGGGGCCGACGATGTCGCCGGGCCGCGCCGGCCGCCCCGCCGGGATTTTTGCGGTGACAGCGGCCCGGAACGCCGTGTCCGCATAACGCTCCGCCGTGCGCTCGATTTCCACCGCGCCGGGTGACACGATGTTGACGGTAACGCCCGCCCCCGCCACGTCGCGCGCGATGGCCTCGGCGGCGGTCCGCTGCGCCGATTTCAGCGCCGCGTAGACCAGCGTCTCGGACCGCGGCCGCGTCGCCATGATGCTGCCGATGGCGACGACCCTGCCCCATCCGCGCGCCTGCATCGGCGGCACAAGCGTCTGGCAGAGCGCGACCAGGGCGGAAAAGTTGGCGGAGACGTGCTGCTCGATGTGCGCCTCGGTGATCTCGCCCCACGGGCAACGCACCTCGATGGCAGCGTTCGCGACGAGGATGTCGACCGGCGCGGCATCCGCCGCCATTGCCGCCGCGGCGCCGGGCACGGTGAAGTCCGCCTCCAGCACCCGTGCCCTTCGGCCGAGCGCCCTGCCCTCGTCGGCGGTGGCCGCCGCGCCATCCGGCTCGCCGTGATGGTGGACGACAAGGTCGGCGCCGCTCGCCGCAAGGCCGAGCGCGATGGCGCGGCCGATGCCGGAGCTCGCGCCCGTTACGAGCGCGGTTCTGCCCGAGAGGTCGACCGAGAACCCCGTCACCGCGGGTTGCCCCCGCCGCCGAGCGCATCGGCGACCTCGAAAGAGGCGATGTCGGCGGCATCGTAGTGCGCGACGATGGCGGCTTCCGCGGCCGCCTCGTCGCCGGCGGTAATGGCGTGTGCGATGGCGCGGTGGCGCTCCACGGTGGCGCGCCAGTCGGCGTCGGTGCGGTTGGAGCGGCGGGAGAAGAGGTCGGAAACCTCGCGCTGGACGGCGCGCAGGCCCTCCATCTGGATCTCGATCATCCGGTTGCCGGTGGCGAGCGCCATGCCGTGGTGGAAGGCGACGTCGCTCTCGGTGAAGGCGTCCGAGTTCTTCAGCGCCTTTTCCATCGCCTCGACGGCGGCGGTCATCGCGGCGAGCCCCTCGGGGGCCTGCCTGCGGGCGGCGAGCTGGGCAATGCCGCGCTCCACCACGAGGCGCATCTCGTTGGCCTCCCGCAGCCGGGTGAGGCTTGAGCGGACCGCATAGCCATAGAACCGGTCGAGCGGTTCGCCGTTGAGCGGCTTGGCGCGCGCCACCTTGCCCTGCTGGGTGTGGATCAGCCCAGCCCCGGCCAGCTGGCGCAGCGCTTCGCGCGCGATGGGCTTGGAGACGCCGAATTCCTTGGCGATCACGCCTTCGGACGGCAGCGCGTCGCCGGGGCCGATGCGCCCGTCGAACAGTGCGGCGGCAATGGCGTCGGAGACGGCGTCGGCGAGCCGCGTCGGCACTTCGAGCCGCGCGCCGAACACTTCGCCCACCTCCCGCTCACCACTCATCATTCCGCAGCTCTCCCCTTGGCGAGCCAGCAATTAGCAAAGCCTATCCAACTTAGCAACTAGGTTTTCTAGTTGATAAGTAACCCGGCTTGATCTAGGGACGTTTCCGGGCCGAGCGCCCGAAGCGCGCGCCAAGAGGGACGAGAATGGGGCTGCCGGACCGCCAAACGATCCGCGAGATCACCGCGTATCCGCTGACCCAGCGGCTGCCGCGGCCGACGCAGACGTCGTGGGGCACCTACGACGCGGTCTCGATCGTGCTGGTGAAGGTGACGACGGAAACGGGCCTCACCGGCGTCGGCGAAGGCCTCGCCCGCTTCGCGCCCGGCGCCTACGTCCGCCTCATCGAGGATGCGCTGGCGCCCCGCCTCATCGGCCGCGACGCGACCGACATCGCGGCCCACTGGCACGCCATGCGCCGCGCCCTCTCGGGCCGCGCCAGCGGCGTGCTGCTCGAGGCGCTTGTCGGCCGTCGACATCGCGCTGTGGGACATTCTGGGCAAGGCCGCCGGCCTTCCGGTCCACCGTCTCCTCGGCGGCATGGGCCGCACGTCGGTTCCGGTCTACGCGGCCTCCGTCAACTGGGCGGACGACGCCGCGGCGGACGCTGCCGTCGACGATTTCCTCGCCCGCGGCTTCACCCGCATCAAGATCAAGATCGGCAACCCGGTCGACCAGGCCTGCCGCCGGATCGAGCGTGTGCGGGCAAGGGCCGGCGACGACGCAATCCTCAGCGCCGATTCCAACTGGGCCTACACGCTCGACGCGGCGGTCACGGTCGCAGCGGCGCTGGCGGCGAACGGCTACGAATGGTTCGAGGAGCCGCTGCGCCCCGAGGACGAGAGCGGCTACGAGGCGCTGAAGGCGCGCACCGCCGTCCCCCTCGCCGCCGGCGAGAGCAATTATACGCTCGACCAGGCGCGCCGCCTCGTCGCCAACGGCACCCTGTCGGTGCTCCAGCCCAACGTCACCCGCTCCGGCGGAATCAGCGAGACGCGGCGGATGGCCGAGTTCGCGGGAATGCACGACGTCGCCTACGCCCCGCACAACGGGATGAGCGGCATCGTGTGCGAGGTCGCGAGCCTGCACCTCGCCTCCGCCCTCCCCAACGCCCGGGTGGTGGAGTGCGCCACCGCGCCCAACGCCTTCAAGGACGGCCTGGCCGACATTGCGCCCGGCTATAGGCGCGCGGAAGGCGGCATCCTCACCACCCCCAGCGGCCCCGGCCTCGGCATCGAGATCGACTGGGCCCGCGTCTCCGAGCTTTGCCAATGACCGACCACGCCGCCCACGGCCCGATCACTATCACCGAGGTGATCGCCCACCCGCTGACGCAGACTTTGCCAAAACCGACCGTCACCTCGTGGGGCGAGTACAGCGAAGTCTCGATGGTGCTGGTCGAGGTGCGCACGGATGCCGGGATCACCGGCGTCGGCGAGACGCTCGCCCGCTTCGCGCCCCGCGCCTACGCGGAAATCATCGAGACGCTGCTGAAGCCGCGCCTCGTCGGCCGCGAGGCGAGCGACATCGCCGCGCACTGGGCCACCATGCGCCGCGCCCTCTCGGGCCGTGCGGGCGGCATGCTGATCGAGGCGATCGCCGGCGTCGACATCGCGCTGTGGGACATCCTCGGGCAAGGCCGCGGGGCTCCCCATCGCGACGCTGCTCGGCGGCATGAACCGGCGCGAAATCGACGTCTACGCCGCCGCGGTCAACTGGGTCGATGACGGCAAGGCGGACGACGAGCTCGACCGCTACCTCGAGCGCGGCTTCAACCGCATCAAGGTGAAGATGGCGCGGCCCGTCCCGCGACGCGTGCCGCCGGATCGAGCGGATCCGCGCCCGTGCGGGCGACGCCACCGAACTCTGCGTCGACGCCAACTGGGGCTACACGCTCGACGAGGCGATCGTCGTTGCCGGCGCGCTGGAGGCCAACGGCTACTTCTGGTTCGAGGAGCCGCTGCGGCCGGAGGACGAGGACGGCTACCGGGAGCTCCGCCGCCGCACCAATGTCCCCCTCGCCGCCGGCGAGAGCAATTATACAGTCGATCAGGCCCGCCCCCTCGTGGAGAGCCGCACCCTTTCCGTGCTTCAGCCCGACGTGGCGCGCGCCGGCGGCATCACCGAGACGCGGCGGATGGCGCTCCTCGCGAGCGCCTACGACGTCGCCTACGCGCCGCACATCGGCATGTCCGGCATCGTGTGCGAGACGGCGAGCGTCCACCTTTCCGCCGCCATGCCGAATTTTCGCGTGATGGAATGCGAGACCGACGCGAGCCCCTTCAAGGTCGCGCTCGCCGACCTCGCCCCCGGCTGCGTGCGCGCCGAGAACGGCAAGGTCAGCGTGCCGACCGGCCCCGGCCTCGGCCTCGAGATCGACTGGGACGCGGTGGCGCGCCTCACCGCCCGATGACGCCCCCGCAAGGAGAACACCAATGAGCGCCCCCACCCTCGACGCGGAGGCCATCCGCCAGGCGATGGTCCTCGCCAACCCGGACCTCTCCCGGTTCGAGCCGATGAAGCGGATCATCAGCCACGACGATTTCTCGCGCGGGCACTGCGGCTGGTCGCAGCTCGTGGGCAACTACGAGGGCTCGCTCGACACGATGCTGCCGGGCTACGCGCAGCATTCGGCGGCAATGCTCTCCACCCTCGCCCACTGGGACGCGGGCTCCCACGGCGGCGTCGATTCGTCGTATGCGCTCAAGATCGCGACCCGCGCGCGGCCTGGCGCCCAGAACGTCGCCATCAAGCGGCTGACGACGAGGAAGCGCGGGCCGATCCGCTTCGAGGCCTACGTGACCTTCAAGCCCGAGGCGACGGAGCTTCGCCTCGGCGATGTCGACGTGCGCTCCTTCGGCCTCCTGTTCGACCTCCAGGGCGGCGACAGGGACGCGGATGCCGCGCGCATCATGCCGCATCTCAGGTTCCTCAATGCGCTGGACGGCGAGAGCCAGCAGAAATGGCAGTTCAAGGCCGAGACGACGCCGTTCAAGGCGCTCGGCAGCGAGAACAAGACCGCGACGCACTATCACCTCGCGCCCGAGGGCTGGCGCGACATTCCGGGCGGCGGCCAGAGGCTCTGCTACAACGAGATCGCCACCAAGGTGAACTGGACCTACATCCGCTTCGATTTCGACCTCGCCGCGATGAAGGCGCTCGCCTTCCAGTGCAACGACCGCGAGCTCGACCTCTCCACCTTCTCCAACATCGAGATTCCGGCGATGAGCAACCTTTGGCAGATGCTGAACTTCTGCTTCTTCGTGGAGACCAACTCGGCGAAACGGGCGTTCCTCTACGTCGATTCGGTCTGCATCTCGGGGGACTTCTGAGATGCTGCCGGAGAACATCACCGCCGTCGTCGCCCGCAACGAGCGCTGGACGGGAAGCGCCGCGACCGAGCCCTACGAGGCCGGCTGGGCGCGTGAAGTCGTCATCTTCGTCCGCGCTCTCAAGGCAGGCACCGGCAAGCAACCGGACGCCCGCGTCCAGATCTCGGCCGACGGGATGCACTGGGCCGACGAGGGCACGACGCTTGCGCTGCCCGCCGAGACCGACGGCGTCGCGTTCGCCAGGGTCGCCCACTTCGGCAACTTCATCCGCCTCGCCGCCGATTTCTCGGACGGTGCGGAAGCCGTCGTCCTCGTCACCATCCACGCCAAGGCGTGAGGCCGGCCGGGGGTTTTGGCCCCCTGCGACACCCCCTGCGACAAGGGCAGCCCGATTGTTGGGCGGAACCCGCTTGCAGGGACGGCAAAGGCGTGTTGAGGTACACGCACCCCGTCGGATGAGCGTCCGCGAGGCGAGGTTCGGTTGCGGCAGCAGCCCTTCCCGTTGATCAAAGAGGCTCAGACATGCCGGTCCGCTGGACGAATTTGCAGCTGGGTCTTGAACGCCCAAACGCAAGAGAGTACATAGGGCAGGCTAAGTTACCATGGTCGACTACTGTCTCCTTACTGGCTGCAGTCACGCGATTTTGCTCTGACGGCGCCGGGCTGCCGCAACTGTGTGGGCAGCAATAACATTCAGGAGAATTTCATGGCCAATGGTACCGTGAAGTGGTTCAACCCCTCCAAGGGTTTTGGTTTCATCCAGCCGGAAAGCGGCTCGCGCGACATCTTCCTGCACATCTCTGCAGTTGAGCGTGCCGGCCTCAGCCAGCTCGACGAAGGCCAGAAGGTCACGTTCGACATCGAGAAGGGCCGCGACGGCCGCGAATCGGCAACGAACCTGACGCTCGTCAACTAATCAGACGACGCTTACGAATTCCGGGAACGGGCGGCGCATCGCGCCGCCCGTTTTTATTTGTGCGGCCCGATACGGCCCCGCGCCGCATCCTGCCCCGCCGCCAAAGGCGCGCCGAAGCGAATCCACTGGAACATGAACGCTCCGGTGGTGTTGTGCTTCCATGACAAAACAAGATCTCACCTGGACGATCCCGCTGATGCGCGCCGGCTATACCGGCCGCGCCATCGTCTATCTCGTCGTCGCCGGCTTCTCGCTCTGGGCAATCTGGCACGGCGGGCAGGCCGAAGGCACGTCAACCGCGCTCGGCCGGCTCGAGAACACGTGGTGGGGCCACACGATCCTCATTCTCATCTTCCTCGGCATGGTCGCCTACGCGCTGTGGCGGCTGATCGATTCGGTCCTCGACCTCGAAGACTACGGAACCGAGGGCAAGGGCATCATCGCCCGCACCGGAATGCTGGTGACGGGGATGGTCCACCTCGCCATCGGCGTTCTCGCCTTCTCGCTCGTCTTCATGGGCGGGAGCAGCGGCGAAGGTGAAGGATCGACCATCCCCAAGGCGGTCGGACAGGTGATGGAGATGCCCGGCGGCCGCTGGATCGTCGGCATTGCCGGCCTCATCATCATCGGCGCCGGTGTCTACTACCTCCACAAGGCGTGGGAGGAAAAATACCGCGAGCGCCTCAAGGGCAACCAGTTCACCCGCAACTGGAACCCGGTGCTGAAGGCCGGCGTGTTTGCGCAGGGCGCGATCGTGACGATCATCGGCGTGCTCGTGGTCTACGCCGCGGTCCGGGCCGATCCCTCCGCAGCGGGCGGCGTGGGCGCGGCGTTCAGCTGGCTCTCCGGGCAGGCCTACGGGCAGATCCTGGTCACGCTCGTCTGCCTCGGCCTCCTCGGCTTCGCGGTGTTCTGCCTCGTCAACGCCGCGTTCCGCATCATCCCGAAGGTCGAGACCGGCGACATCGAGACCCTCGCCGCCGACCTCAAGGCCGCTGCCGGCGCCTGAGGCCGGTGTCCCGGTGGGGCCCTAGACCGGCCCCACCCAAGCAGCGTCCGCCTCGGACGATTTTACGCAGGCCGCGACGAACCGCATCCCGGAGAGCCCAGCCTCTATCCCCGGAAGGTCCGGGTCCGCCCGGCCGGCGCGGATTGCGGCGGCCGCCGCGCTGTAAATGTTGGCAAAGCCTTCCAGATAGCCCTCAGGGTGCCCGTTCGGGATGCGCGAGACCGCGTTGGCGGCCTCGTTCGCACCGGCACCCATCCGCGTCAGCCGCCGCGTCGGCTCGCCGTATGGCGTGTGCCAGAGGATGTTCGGCTCCTCCTGCGACCATTCCAGCCCGCCCCTCTCTCCGTAGACACCGAGCGTCAGCGCATTCTCCTTGCCGGGGGTGACCTGGCTGCAGGTTAGCGTGCCGCGCGCTCCGCCCGCGAAGCGCAGAAGAACGTTGGCGCTGTCGTCGAGCGAACGCCCGGGGCCGAAATGCTGGAGGTCCGCTGCGAGGCGCTCCACCGTCAGCCCCGTGACGAAGCAGGCGAGGTTGTGGGCGTGGGTGCCGATGTCTCCCACGGCGCCGCCGGCGCCGGAGCGGGCGGGGTCGGTGCGCCACTCGGCCTGCTTCACGCCCGTCGTCTCGACAGAGGTGGTCAACCAGTCCTGCAGGTAGGAGACGTGGACGACGCGGATTGCGCCGAGTTCCCCGGCCGCCACCATCGCCCTCGCCTGCCGCACCATCGGGTAGCCCGTGTAGTTATGCGTGAGGACGAAGAGCGCGTCGCTTTCGGCGGCGGCTGCTGCCAGCGCCTCGGCCTCCTCCATCGTCGCCGTCAGCGGCTTGTCGCAAAGGACGTGGATGCCGCGCTTCAGGAACTCGATCGCGGGGGCGGCGTGCATGTGGTTGGGCGTCACGATGCTGACGGCCTCGATCCCGTCCTGGCGCGCCGCCTCGCCCTCCGCCATCTCCATGTAGGTGCCGTAGCTGCGGGCGGGGTCGAGGCCGAGAACCCCGCCGCTCTTGCGCGCCTTCTCGGGCGTTGAGGAGAGCGCACCTGCGACCAGAGCGAACTCGCCGTCGAGCCGCGCCGCGATCCTGTGCACCGCGCCGATGAACGCGCCCGCACCGCCGCCCACCATCCCCAGCCGAATTGGCGCCATGTCGTACCATCCCCTTCCAGCCGCGCAGTCGCGGCGTTTCGGTGCGGCCTTTGTGCCGCCTCGCGTTGGCGAAAACTCAGCAGAGGCGGCCCGGCGCCGCAACCCAATTCTGGGTCTCACGCCGCTTCCGTCGCCCCGCCCCGGGCGCATCGGCGCGGTAAGACGCGGTGTCGCAGGATCCATTCGGCGGCGCGGCCGGTTGATGGCGTAAGGTTCCGGCCGTCGTGCCCTTCCGAAAAGCGAGAAGACATTGCCCGTGCCGGCCCACATCAACGCGATCGGAACCGCCCTCCCGCACAACGAGGTGAACGATTTCTACCGCCGCTTCGCCGCCTCCCAGCTGCGCGAGAGCCCGCGCGAGCAGGCGGTCTTCCTGCGGCTCGCCGAGAAGGCCGAGATCGACCACCGCTATTCCTGCCTCGCCCCGTCCGCCGACCCGGAGGGCGCGGCACTCGACGCCGACGGCCTCTTCACCCGCGGCCGCTTCCCCGGCACCGCAGAGCGGATGGACCTCTACGAAACGCATGCGCCGGACCTTGCCGTGCGGGCGGTCAAGGCGACCGGCGCGGACCTTTCCGCCGTCACCCACCTCGTGGTCGCGTCCTGCACCGGCCTCGCCGCGCCCGGGCTCGACCTTGAAATCATCGCGCGCACCGGAATTCCGCCAACCGTGGAGCGGACGCTCGTCGGCTTCATGGGCTGCTACGCCGCAATCAGCGCGCTGAAGCTCGCGCACCACATCGTCCGCTCCGAGCGGGAAGCCACCGTCCTCGTGGTCAACCTCGAGCTCTGCTCCCTCCACTTCAAGGAGACGGCGGACATCGAGCAACTCCTCAGCTTCTGCCTCTGGGGCGACGGTTGCAGCGCCGCCGTCGTCTCCGCGAAGCCGCAGGGTCTGCGGCTCGAAGGCTTCCACGCCGCGCTCCTCTCGGGGGCGCGCGAACTCATGACCTGGAAGGTCCGCAACGACGGGTTCGACATGGTGCTGTCGGGCCGCATCCCCGCCGCGATCCGCACCGCGCTTGCCGCCGATCGCGAGGCGATCCTCGGCGGGCGCAGCGTCGATGAGACCGACCTGTGGGCCGTCCACCCCGGCGGCCGCTCCGTGCTCGACGCGGTGGAGCAGGTCCTCGACCTTCCCGGCGAAGCGCTGGATCCGTCACGCGGCGTCCTGCGCAACCGGGGCAACATGTCGTCCGCGACGGTTATGTTCGTGCTGAAGGAGATGCTGGCGACGGCAGAAAGCGGCGAGAAGGGCTGCGGCATGGCGTTCGGACCGGGGCTCACCGCCGAGACCTTCACCTTCGCGGTCGCCTGAATGGGCTCGCTCGCCGTCCGCCGCGTCGAGGACGAGGTGCTCGACCACCTCTCGCCGCAGGACCGCCGCGCACTCGCCTCGCGTCGCGACCTGTCGCGGATCAACATGCTGATGTTCGCGCCCGCGATCCTCTCCCGCCTGATGCGCAGCCACTCGCCGGTGCCGCCCCTGCGGATCCTGGAGATCGGCTGCGGCGACGGGCGGATGTCGCTCGCCCTCGCCCGCCGCCTCGCGCCGCGCTGGCCCGCCGTCCGCCTCACGCTGGTCGACCGGCAGGGCGACCTTCTCGATGACGCGACTCGGAAAGGCTTCACGGCGCTCGGCTGGCACGCAGAGGCCGTCGCCGCGGATGCGTTCGACTATCTCGCCGATGCGCCGGGGTTCGACATTGCCTTCGCCAACCTCGTCCTCCATCATTTCGACGACGAAGCCCTCTCCCGGCTTCTCGCAGCGCTCGGCGCCAGCGCATCGCTGGTGGTCGCCGCCGAGCCGCTGCGCCGCCCTGTGGCGCTCGCCGCCTCGCGCACCCTCGCCCTCATCGGCGCCAACGACGTCACCCGCCACGATGCGCCTGCGAGCGTGCGTGCCGGCTTCCGCGCCGGAGAGCTTGCCGCCCTTTGGCAGGCCGGCCCCGTGCTGGAAGACAGGGCGTGCGGCCCCTTCACCCACGTCTTTGCCGCTTCCGGCAAGGGGAGATCGCCGTCTTGAGCCACGATGCCATCGTGATCGGCGCCGGACCGTCGGGCGCCACCGCCGCCATCGGCTTGGCCCGCCAGGGGCGGACGGTGGCGCTGGTGGAGCGCGCCGCCTTCCCGCGCCGGAAGGTCTGCGGCGAATATCTTTCCGCGACCGCGATGCCGGTGCTGGAGGCGCTCGGCGTCGCCGACGCTTTTCGCGAGCGCGCCGGGCCGCAGGTGCGCCGCGTCGGCTGGTTCGCGGGCGGGAAGGTCGCGCTCGCCAGAATGCCGGAGAGCGCCGACGGCTACGGCCGCGCCCTCGGGCGGGATGTTCTCGACTCGCTGCTCCTCGAGGCGGCGCGACGCCACGGCGTCGACATCCTCCAGCCCGCGCGGGCGACGAACGTCGCAAGCGGGCCGCACGGCCACACCGTCGACGTTGCGATGGAACGCGGCACGCGCACGCTGTCGGCGCCCGTGCTGGTGTCCGCCCACGGCGCGTGGGAGCCGGGGCCGCTGCCTTCGCATCTGCCCAAGGCCCACGCCCCGGGCGATTTCCTCGGCTTCAAGGCCTACTTCCGCGGCGGCGACCTGCCGGCGGACGTGATGACGCTCCTCACCTTCCCCGGCGGATATGGCGGGCTGGTGTGGGCAGACGACGGCCGGCTTTCGCTGTCCTGCTGCATCAACCGCGCGACGCTGTCAGCGGCGCGCGCGACGCACGGCGGCACGGCGGCGGAGGCGGTGGCCCACCATCTCGCCGGCTCGATGCGGGGTCTTCGCGACGTGCTGGCGCCCGCCTCGCCGAACGGGAGCTGGCTCGCCGCGGGGCCGATTTGCCCGGGGATTCGCCCGGCCTACGAAGGGGATATTTTCCGC
Source organism: uncultured Alphaproteobacteria bacterium (assembly GCA_963704595.1). GTDB lineage: Bacteria > Pseudomonadota > Alphaproteobacteria > Rhizobiales > Amorphaceae > Acuticoccus. The sequence continues at coordinate 2,408,268 of OY969922.1, read as the reverse complement.
GCCGGCAACCTTGCCGGGGAGGCGCATCCCATCGTGGCGGAAGGAATCGCGATGGCGATCCAGTCGGGCTGGCTTGCTGGCACGCTCGCTGGAGGGCATCGGACATCGCGAGCCTCGCCGCCCGGCAGGAAGCCGGGGCCCGCTACGGCCGCGCATGGCGAGACCAGTTCGGCCTTCGCGTCCGTGCTGCGGCAACGTTCGCGCGGCTTTTCGTGCACCCGGTGGCTGCCGTTCCGCTGGCGGCGCTGGCCTCCCGCGTCCCGCTCCTCCTGTCCACCGGCGCACGGTTCAGCGGCAAGACGCGGCCGTTGCGCGACCGCCCGGCCGCCGCTCGCTGGCAGGACGCATCCGCCGCCTGACCCTGAACCCGGCTCGCCGCCGGATGGGACTGGTGTCCGCACTTGTGCTCGGCAAGCCTGCACGCCATCCTTGCAGCCGAGCACGACAAAGGCGGCGCGGAGAACGATGGGCGAGGACATCCCGGCGAAGAGAATGTCGCGGGAGCCCCGTTGCCGCCGCAGCTCTCTTTCCGGGCGCAGGCGATGAACATCGAGCCTGCCGAGCAGCAGCCCGGGCAGGGCCCGCCGCGTGTCCGGCCGGCTCGCTCAGTGAGCCCGATCTCTGCCGAAGCGCTTGCCGGGATCCGCAACCACCCTATGCTGCCGGACGCCACCGTCGCCCTCTTCGAGGCATTGACGCGGCACCAGGCAGCGCAGGGGCTCCGCCGCTTCATCGTCGGGGACAAGGGCCGCCGCCTCGGTTTCTGGACCGCCCTGTCGCTGCACGCCGAGCGCGACTTCGGCGACGGCTCCGGCCTCACCGTCAACCGCTTCTGCGACCGGCTCCATCAGAACGGAGACATGAGCCGGGGCCGGGCACGCGCGCTCTTCCTGTTCATGCGGCACGTCGGCTTCATCGACCGGGCGGGCGAGGCCCGGCCGGGGCTTCCCGTGCCCTACGCACCGGCCGGCCGGATGATCCGCCTTGCCACCGAGCGCCTCACCGTCGCGCTCCGCGCCCTCGACAAGATCAGCCCTGTCGGCCGCGAGGGCATCGTGGCGCTCTCCGACCCGGACTTCGTCACCCTCCTCGTCGTCAAGATCGGCGGGCTCTTTGCGGACGGCGTGCGCCCGCTCGCGAGCCAGCCGCAGTTTAGTACCTTCTTCGGCCCCGACGGCGGCGAGTACATCGCGATGCACATCGCGCTCGCCCATTTTGCCGCCACCCCTGAGGCGCGGATCGAGGGCTTCGCCTTCCAGCTCACGGCCGCCGCAAAGGCGACCCACCTTTCGCGCCCGCACGTCTCCAAGATGATCGCCCAGGCCGTCGACGCCGGGCTCCTCGTGCGGCGCGGACGCGAGGAGATTACGGTGACCGGGCGCTTCCTGGACACGATAGCCGATGCCACCGCCCTCACCCTTGCGCACCTCGAGCATCTGACGAGCGCAGCCCTGAGGGAATATTCGGAACGTAGCTGACCTCTGGGATACCTGGTAACCGAGGTGCCACAGTTTGTGACGTTCCCCGTCCTCCGCCCCCCTGCTACCCCCGAACAGTTCCGGGAGGTCAGCCGATCTCCGGGGCCTGGAAACACAGGGATCTCTCATGCGCCCAATTCTCGCCGCAGCCGCTCTCATCCCGATGCTGACCGCGCTGGTCGTGGTTGTCGCACTCACCGCGGGCCCGGCATTCTCGGCGAGCCTGTCGCCCAGCGCCGAACTCATCGTGTCGACCGCGAAAGCGGGGAGCGACCTCAACGCGATCTGCGCCGACCGCGGCAAGCTCAAGGCCGAGCTCACGACCGTGACCAAGTCGCTGATGGCAAGCGGCAAGCTCAGCGGCAACCCGCGGAGCGATGCAATGGCGGCGGGCAAGTACATCTCCATGAACTGCGGCAAGCTCTGAGATGCAGAACGTCATGCACGGCAGCGCCGGACGCGGCCGATCGAACGCCTCGGACGAGCCGCCCCGCTGCGCGGCCGGGCGTGATGGCGGGACCGCGAAGCAGTCGCCCTACGACGTCTACCGCGACCAGTGCCCGACGCGGGAGGTTCTCAGCCGGCTCGGCGACAAGTGGGCGCTCCTCATCCTCGGCCGCCTCGAGGGCTCGCCAACCCGTTTCAACGCGCTGCGGCGCGACGTCAACGGGATATCGCAGAAGGTGCTGTCGCAGACGCTGAAGCGGCTGGAGCGCGACGGCCTCATCTCCCGCACGGCTACGCCGACAGTGCCCGTCACCGTCGAGTACGCGCTGACGCCCCTCGGCGAGACGCTGACCGAGACGGTCGCGCTCCTCGCCCGCTGGGCCGAGAACAACATGGACGCCATCCTCTCCGCCCAGAAGGATTATGACGCGCGCCAGGGGTGACCCAGATCCGCCCCCTCACCCCGCGTCGAACATCGGAAAGCTGACGGCGAGCGCCCAGGCGAGGCACAGGCCGAGGCCGAGCCCTGCCGTCAGCGCGCCGCTCCTCTGGCCGACCCAGCGCCCCATCAGCCCGTGGACGAGGAAGAAGAGCAGAAGCACCGGAAGGATGATGAAGAGGAACATCAGCCGCGCCGGATCGAGCATTGCCGCCGCGCCAAGCGAAACCAGCACCGCGCCTCGCGCCGCGATCCGCCGCCAGAGCGCACCGCGCCCGGCCCCCGTCAGGACGCTGTCCGCCAGCATGAACGGCACCGTGCCGGCCGCCAGCGCCGCCATGATGACGAGCCGCTCCCCGTTGGGGACGAAGCTTGCCGCATAGCGGTCCATCGCCAGCCCGAACACGCCGACGCCCCACACCACGAGGAGCGTCAGCCCCGCGAGCGAAAGCCCAGATCCCCCCATCCGCCACGCCCGTAGAATCACGAGCTGAAGGATGCCGTAGGCTGCAAGGTGGACGAGCAGGTAGTCCGACACCAGCACCGGCAGGAACCCGACATAGAGCGTGGTGCAGACGAGCGGCACCGCGGCCATGGGGAGAAGAACCGCAAGCCAGAACCGTCCGGCCGCGACCGGAACGGGCGGACCGGCACGCTGCGGCAGGAGCAGCGTCAGCGGCTTCAGCAGTGCCACGACCCCGGCCAGCAGGAGAAGGATGGAGCCGCCCGGGCGCACGATCGGGCCGGTGCTGTCCCGCCCGAACACCGCGCCCAGCCAGTCCCGCGCCTCGGCAAGGCCGGTGCCGCTGAAGAGCACGCCGACGTGCTCCACCGACGGCGCGACCGCCGCGCGGCGCATCACGTCCCCGGCCCGCACGGTCTCGCCCTCGGTTGCGGACGGACCCACCATGTGGAGGGCATCAAGCGCTTCGGCCCGCAGGCGCCCCTCCCATTCGCCCGTGATGACGAGGAGCGCGCGGGGTTCGGTCGCGCTGACGGCTTCGGAGAACATCGAGATCGCGATCACGGCATCGACCGGGCTGCCGGCATCGCGCTCCTCCGCAGCGGCGCGCACGACGATGTCGGTCGCCATCGAGTGCCCGAGGAGCGCGACGCCCTCCGCGGACGGCACCAGCGCCCGCCCGGCCGCGATGACGCGGCGCAGTTCGGCGATCAGCTTGGTGGTGGTGCCGGAGATGGCCTCGACGTCGCCCGACATTGGCACCGGGTTGCGCCCGTGGCCCTCGAGATCGAACGAGAGGACGGTGTAGCCCGACTGCGCGAGCGTCAGCGCGTAGGCCTGCATGAGCTGGCGCGATCCGGCGAACCCGTGGGCGATGACGACGAGCGGCCCTTCGGCCTCGCCCTTCCGGTAGAGCGTCGCGGGCGTCGTGCCGACCGCGAATGTCGGTGATCGAGAGCCCCGCCCGCCCCGCTTCGAGCCGCACGACGGAGACGGCGATGGCGACGAGCGCCGCGAGTGCGAGGATTAGCGCTGAAGACCCTGCGGCGCGGCGGGGTCATGCCCGCATACCCGCGGGCGCCGGCACTGCTGCGGCGATGGTGACGGCCAGGGATGACATTGTCGGCCGGGTCTCCATCGTCACGCCGCGGCCCACTCTGCCAGCGCGCTGCGTTGGGTGTAAAGCGCGCTAGCCCGCCCCGGCCTCGCGGCGCTGCGCCGCGGGACGCCTCCGCCGAACAACGGCGCGGCCGCCGGCGAGGGCCAGGACCGCGACGATGACGACGCCCTGCACCACGTCCTGCGCGCCGGCCGGCAGCCCCCAGATCTGCATTGTGGTGACGATCAGCACCAGAAGGACCGCGCCCAGCAGCGTGCCGAGCGCGGTCGAGAAGCCGCCGAAGATCAGCGATCCGCCGAGCACCACGGCGCCGACAGACTGGAGGAGGTAGGGCGTTCCCATGTCGAGGAACGCGCCGCCGACGTTGGCCGAAAGCAGCGCCCCCGCGAGTGCCGCCGACATGCCGCTGATGACGAACGCCGCCGTGACCGTTCGTCCGGTCCGCACGCCCGCAAGCTCGGCGGCGCGCAGGTTCTGCCCGGTCGCCGAAAGCGTCTGCCCGAATGCGGTCCGGTTGGTGACGAACGCCGCGAACGCCGTCGCCGCGATGGCGAGCAGCGCCACCACCGGCACGTCGCCGATGCGGCCCGAGGCGAGCCATTCGAGCGCCGGTGCGGTCTCGAAGCCGCGCACGCTGCGGTTCACCATCAGTGTGGCGGTGGCGAGGACGTAGCCCATCGCGAGGGTCGCGATCATCGCCGCGATCCCGACGCGGACGACGAGGAAGGCGTTGATGAGGCCGACGATCGCCCCGGTGGCGAGCGCCGCGCCGAGCGCCAGCGGCAGCCCGGCGTTGGACCCGTCCGCCAGCGTGACGGTGATGAATGCGCTCAGCGTGACGACGCTCGCGACCGAGAGGTCGATATTCCCGCGCCCCGTCGCCACCACGAACATCTGCCCGAGTGCGACGAACGCGAGGAAGGAGGCCGAGCGCGCCACGCCGCTGATCGAGGCGAGGCTGAACCGCTCCATGGCGAGGCTGAGCGCGATCCAGAGGATCGCGACGCCGATGGCGGCCCAGACCCAGCGGTGTTTGCGCGCGAAGTCTGCGAACGCGCTCATCGGGTGCGCTCCACCAGCGAGCGGAGGCCGAGGACGAGGATCATCAGGATGCCCTGCACCGCCGCGTTGAAGTCGGTCGAGACGCCGAGCGCCCCGAGGAGCGCGCCGATCAGCGAGAGGGTGACCGCACCCGCCGCGACCCCAATGGGCGAGATGACGCCGCCGAGGAGCCGGCAGCCGCCGAGCACCACCGCCGCCACCGCAAGCAGCGTGTAGCCGGACCCCGCGTTGACGTCGCTCGCCCCGTTCATCGCGGTGATCGCGAGCCCGCCGGCGGCCGCGAACGCGCCCGCGATGACGTAGCGGATGATCGACCAGTTGAGCGGCGACCAGCCCGAGCGCTCCAGCGCCATGGGGCTGGCGCCGAAGCCGCGCAGCACGGTGCCGAGCCGCGAGCGGTGGATGGCGAGCGCGACCAGCGTCGCCGCGACCACAAGCACCAGCGGCGTCGGCACGCCGGGCACGGACCACTGCGTTGTGGCGCGCAGCCAGTCGGGCGCGGAGCCGCCGGGCGCCGGCTGGATCGAGTAGCCGATGCCGTACCAGATGAACGATGCGCCGAGCGTGACGACGATGGCGGGGACGGCACGGAGACGAATGATCGCCGCCATCACGCCATATCCGGCGAGCCCCGCCACGATCGCGGCCCCGCCGAGAACGGGCGCGGTCACGAGGAGCGTCGCGGACAGAACGTTGACGAGCCCGGCGAAGGCACCGACGCCGAGGTCGATCTCGCTGCCGCCGACGATGAACATCTGCGCCAGCGCGATCAGCGTCAGCGCGACGGCGGGCCCCAGCAGAAGCTCGATGCCGAACGTCGAGGCGACCATCGGGTTGAGGTAGGCAAGCGCCGCGCAGACCGCGACGAGGCCGACGATTGCGGCATTGCGCAGGATGAGCTGGGCGGTGCGAAGCGCGAGGCCGGGGCCGGTGGCGGCGGGGCCGCGCTTCTCGCGCGCCTCGAACGCGGCCGCAAGGACGCGGTCCTCGGTGATGTCGTCGCCGGAGAGTTCGGCGGCGACGCTGCCCGCGGCCATCACGAGGACGCGGTCGCACTCGGCGAACTCGGCATCCTCGGTGGAATGCCAGACGACCAGCTTGCCCTCCTTCGCCGCGGCCCGCGCCACGTCGTAGAAAAGGCGCTTGGTGGAGATGTCGACGCCGCGGGTCGGATCCTCGAGGAGCAGGATCTCTGCGTCGGTCGCGAGCGCCCGGGCCGCCAGCGCCTTCTGCTGGTTTCCGCCGGAAAGCTCCAGGATGTTGGACGAGAAGCGCGCGGGGTCGAGGTCGAGCCGTTCGGCCTCGGGCTGCACCGCCGCCCGCTCCTTCGTGGGGGAAACGATCGACCAGCCCGCCCGCCGCGCGATGCGGCCGATGGCGATGTTGGCTGAGACCGGCCAGAGCGGGAAGACGCCCTCGCGCGCGCGGTCGCCTGAAACGTAGGCCGCCTCGCCCTCGCGGGTGGCGTCGGGGCCGTGGCCGGTGAACAGCGCCTCCAGCAGCGCCTTCTGCCCGTCGCCCTCGAGCCCCGCCACGCCGACGATCTCCCCGGCATGAAGCGTCAGCGGAGCGCCGAGGCGGGCGGTGAGGTCGCCGCCGACGCGGGCGAGCACCCTGCCCTTTTCGGCAGTGCCGGTGCGTGGCGGGCGCACCGCCTCGCCGCCGCCCATGGCGTCGACCAGCCGCGCGGGGCCGACCTCGGACGCGGGCGCATCGAGCACCTCGCGCCCGTTGCGCATCACGAAGACGCGGCTCGCGATGTCGAGCACCTCGCCAAGCTTGTGGCTGATGAAGATGACCGACAGGCCCTCCGCCGCGCGGGCGCGCACGAAGTCGCGCAGCTGGCGGCTGCGGACGGCGTCGAGCGAGGAGGTCGGCTCGTCGAGGATGAGGAGGCGGAGGCCGGGCGCGGTGGCGGCCCGCGCGATCTCCACCATCTGCCGCTGCCCGATGGGGAGTTCTTCCACCGGCCGGTTCACCGGAATGCCCGCGTCCGGAAACACAGCGTGGAGGCTTTCGCGCGCAAGCCTGGCGTAGGGCGCGCGCCAGCCGACGGGCGAGCGGCCGGATAGTGGCCGCTCCACGAACATGTTCTCCGCCACCGTGAGGTTGGCGCAGAGCGACAGCTCCTGCCACACGATCCTGACGCCCGCCCCGTGCGCGACCCGCGGCCCGTAGGCGGCAAGGTCGACGTCCCGTCCGTCGATAGCGACCGTCCCCGTATCCGGCCGGGCGGCGCCGGCAAGGACGCGCATCAGCGTCGACTTGCCGGCCCCGTTGGCGCCGACGAGGCCGATGACCTCCCCGGCGCCGAAGCGGATCGAAAGATTGTCGACGGCGACGGTGGGGCCGTAGGTCACGCGGACGCCATCGACGGCGATGCGCGGCGGCGCGGCCGCGGGAGAAACGGTCTCCCGCGGCAGGATCAGGGCTTCGTTCATGGACGGGTCGGGACGATCAGTTCTTGGCGCCCGAGAGGAGGTTCTCGTCCACCCACTCCTGCGAGTAGCTGGGGCTCACGATGCGGCCCTGCGGCATGTCCTTGTATTCGTCGAGGTTGTCCGGCTCCACGACCGCGACGGGCATCACCATTTCCTGCGGCACCTCTTCGCCCTCGGCGAGCGCGAGCGCGACCCAGAACGCCGCGCCGCCGATGCCGGGCGTGGTGTTCATCGAGGTGGTGGCGTAGTCGCCCTTGTCCATCCGGCCGGCCCACCAGCGGATGAAGTCGGCGCTGCCGCCGCCCTCGATCACGGGCATCGCGTCGGCATAGTCGCCGCCGTACTGCTCGAACGCCTGGGCGATGCCGTAGTCGTCGCTGCCGCCCTGGCCGAGGACGGCGTCGATCTTGGGAAGGCTCGGGAGGACGTTGGCGATGGCGGACTGGGCGACCGGCGCCGTCGCCTGACCGTAGACCTCGGCGGCGACCTTAACGTCGGGGTTCGCCTCAAGCACCTTCATCTGTGCGGCGTACATCTGCGCGTCGGGCGCCGAGCCCTTCACGCCGCGCACGACGATGACGTTGCCCTTGTTGCCGATGAGGTCGAGCGTCGCCTTGGCCTGGTCGGTCTTGTACTGGGTGAAGTCGAAGCCGAGCGTGTGCGCGCAATCAGCCGAGAGGATCGAATCGAAGGCGATCACCTCGATGCCGGCCGAGCAGGCCTTCTCGACGATGTTGTTCAGCGCGGTCTCGGACGCCGCGTTGATCGCGATGGCGTCGACGCCGCGCAGGATGAGGTCGGCAAGCTGGCTCTGCTGCTGCGGCACGGAGCCGTCGCCGTTGAGGACGACGAAGTCGGCGATCAGGCCCTCGGCCTTGGCGCTCTCGGCCGCTTCGGTGAACGAATCGACCATCTGGCGGCGCCAGTCGTTCCCGTAGAACGAGTTGGAGAGCGCGATGGTGGGCTTGTCCTGCGCCAGAGCAGGCGCGGCCGGCGCCGTGAGAGCGGTCGCCGCCAGGCAGAGGGCGAGCGTCGTTGCCGAAATCTTCATTGGTGTCCTCCCGGTGTTATTCTAAGGGTGCGGTTCTCCCGCATCCCCTGTCGGCCGACTTCGTCGACACGATCTTGCAAACAGATTATACCAGTACACCACGGTCCGGTCAATTTGGATGACCGCGCGTAGACAGCGAATGACATGCCGATGATGGACCCCGCCCCGATCTCCCGCCGCAAGCTGTCGGACGAGGTGTTCGATCGCGTGCTCGAGACGATCAAGGACGGGACGCTGAAGCCCGGCGACCTGATGCCGTCCGAACGGGCGCTGATGGAAACGCTCGGCGTCGGCCGGCCTGCGGTGCGCGAGGCGCTGCAGTCGCTGGCGCGGATGGGGCTGATCGAGATCCGGCACGGCGGACGGGCGCGGGTCGCCGAGCCCTCGTTCGGCCACATGATCGACCAGCTCGGCGAGACGATGCGCCAGCTCCTCATCCACTCGCCCGCCGATCTCGAGCATCTGAAGGACGCGCGCGCCACTCTGGAGCGCGAAATTACCAGGATAGCGGCGCGCCGCCGGTCGGAAGCCGACGTCCGCCGCCTGTGGGGCGTCCTCGACGAGCAGGCGGCCGCGATCGACGATCCGGCAAGATTCCGCGCCATCGACGGGCGCTTCCACCGCGAGATCGCCGCCATCAGCGGCAATCCGATCTGGCCCATCGTCTCCGAGGCGGTGTTCTCCTGGCTCAACAATTTCCATGTGGACCTCGTCGCGGTGCCGGGGCTGGAGCAGCTCACCCTCGCCGAACACCGGCAGATCGCCGAAGCGATCGAGCGGCGCGACCCGGACGCCGCGGCGCAGGCGATGGCCGACCACCTCTACCGCGCGAACGAACTCTACCGGCGCGCCTACTTTCCCTGACGCTCCGAAATGCGGCGGAAAAGTTGCGGTTGGTCGATTGCGCATCGCCCCCTAACTGGTATCATGAGTACCTAATCAGAGCGCCGATGAGCGGCGCCGGGCGGGCGACGGCCGAACAGCCGCGCCGCAGGAGGGAACCGGATGGGTGTTGCGAGCCAGCGGCGGCGACGGGCGATCTGCGCGCACGGTACGGAACGGCGGACACGCCGCCTCAGCCGGCCACGCTCACCGCGGGTGCGCTGCAGCTCAACGTCGTCGGCGGTGCCGTTCGCCGGGTGACGTTCGCAGGCACCGAGGTCGTGCGCGGGATCGACATGCCGGTCCGCGACGCCAACTGGGCGACCCTCCCCACCCGGACGCGCGATGAGACCGTGACGGAGGACGAGACGGGTTTCCTCTACCGCCGTTCGTTCGACGTGGCGGATGGTCTCTTCACCGGCACCTTCACGCTCGAGGGTGCGGCCGATCCGGCGACGCTGACGGCAATCGTCGAGCTCATCGCGGGCCGTGCAACCAGCGTCAACCGCGCCGGCTTCGTGGTGCTTCACCCGCTGAAGGGCGTGTCGGGCACCGAACTCGTCCGCACCACGCCGGACGGCAGCGTCGACGTCCTCGCCTTCCCCGCCACCGTCTCGCCCTCGCAGCCGGTGTTCGACATCGCGGTCCTCTCCCACACCGTCGCCGGCGTCGGGGTGACGATGGCGTTCGAGGGCGAGGTGTTCGAGATGGAGGACCAGCGCAACTGGACCGACGCCTCCTACAAGACCTATTGCCGCCCCCTCGCCCTGCCGCGCCCGTTCCCCGTCGAGGCCGGCGAGCGGATCGTCCAGCGCATCGAGATCGCGTTCGCCCCGTCCGCAGGTTCGACTGACGCGCCTGCCGCTGCGGGTGCGGACAGCGTCACCATGCCGGACATCGAGGTCGCGCTCGACGAGGCGACCGCACCGCTGCGGGAAGCCCATGCCTCGGCGCTCGCGCTCATCCCGTTTTCGGCGGCGCAGGTGCGGCTGACCCCGGAGACCGCGGCGGACGCACTGGCGGCCGCCGCTCCCCTCGGCCTGCCGCTGGCGCTCGAGGTGGTGCTGCCGGCGGACGCGGACCCTGCCGCCCTTCTGGAGGAGATCGCGGAAGCGGCCGCGGACGCCAACATCGCGCGCGTGCAGGCGCTGCCGGAGACATATCTCGCCAGCCATCAGCCTGAGGGTCCGTGGCCTGCGGGTGCGACGCCGGCCGAGGCGACGGCAGCCGCGCAGGCCGCATTCCCGGCGGTCGAGATCGTGGCCGGGATGCTCACCAACTTCACCGAGTTCAACCGCTGCCCGCCGGAGCACGCCTCGCATTCGGTCGCGTTCGGCACCACCGCCATCGTCCACGCCGCGGACGACGCCTCGGTGCTGGAGACGCTGGAGGCGCTGCCGGCGGTGTTCGAAACTGCGATGGAGCACGCCGCCGACCGCACCCTGCGGCTCGGCCTCACCACGATCGGCATGCGCTCCAACCCCTACGGCGCCGCGGTGGCGGACAATCCGGCGCGCGGCCGCGTCGCGATGGCGATGGACGACCCGCGCCACGGCGCCCTCTTCGCCGCAGCCTTCGCGGTCGGCATCGCGGCCCACGCTGCCCGCGCCGGTGTCGCGAGCCTCGCGCCGGCGATGGCGTCCGGACCGCTCGGCCTGGTGGCGGAGGATGGCAGCGTCTCTCCGCTCTTCCATGTCGTCCGCGCCCTCGCCCACCTTTCGGGCGAGACCGCGACGGTGGCCGGCGACGCGCCGGGCGGCCTCGTCGAGATCAGGTCGGAGCAGCCGGGGCTCGCGGGGATCGCCGCAAATCTCGGCGATGCGCCGGCGGTGCTCGATGCCGGGACGGTCGTCGTGCTCGATGCCGGCGCCGTCGACGCCGCGGCGCAGCCGGACTGGCTCGCCAACGCCCCGCGCGTCAGTGGACCCGTGCCGCTTCAACCGCTCGACGTTGCTTTCCTCGTCACGGGAGATGTTCTGTGACGGCCTATCGCGGCGTTCTCATCGGCTGCGGCTTCTTTGCGCGCAACCACATGCACGGCTGGGCCGAGGCGGAGGGGGCCGGGATCGTCGCCGTCTGCGACCGGGAGCGGGAGAAGGCGGAGGCGTTCGCCGCCGACTTCGGCGTCCCCCGCGTCTACACCGACGCCGCCGAGATGCTCGCCGCCGAAACGCCCGACTTCGCGGACGTCGCGACCACCGTCCAGTCCCACCGCCCGCTGGTGGAACTCTGCCTCGCCCACGGCGCGGCAACGGTGTGCCAGAAGCCGTTCGCCGAAACCTACGCCGACGGCAAGGCGATGGTGGACGCCGCGGCCCGCGCCGGCAAACCGCTCATCATCCACGAGAATTTCCGCTGGCAGCGCCCGCTGATGGCGCTTAAGGCGCGGCTCGACGCCGGCGACATCGGGCGGCCCACCTTCGCTCGCCTCTCCTTCCGCCACGGCTACGACGTCTACGCCAACCAGCCCTACCTCGCGACCACCGAGCGCTTCGCGATCATGGACGTCGGCCTCCACCTCTTCGACGTCGACCGTTTCCTGTTCGGCGACGCGGTCGACATCCACTGCCGCACCCAGTCGATCAGGCCGGGGATCGCCGGCGAGGACGCCTTCATCGCCACCGTCGCGCCATCCGGACCGGCGTCGTCGCGTCGATCGAGTGCTCGTTCGCCTCGAAGATTGCGCCGGACCCGTTCCCGCAGACCCTCGCATGGGTCGAAGGCACCGACGGCACGCTGGAGGTGACCGGCGACTATCGCCTCCGCCTCCACAGGAACGGCGCCGTCAGCGAGACCGCCGTGGAGCCCGACGTGCCGGCGTGGGGCGAGCGGCCCTGGCACGCGGTGCAGGACGTCGGTCGCAGCGTTCGAGCGGCACGTGGTCGACGTTCTCGCCGGGCGCGCGGAGCCGCAGCCTTCCGGCGCGCACAACCTCGGCACGCTGGCGATGGCGCTCGCCGCCTACCGCTCCGCCGAGACGGGCGCGTCGGTCAACCTCGAAGAATTCGTGGCAGGAGGCGCCTTGTGAGCGACCGGATCGAGGCGGACTATCTCATCGAGACCGCCTACCCGCTGGAACAGGCCGCGGAGGCGATGGCGGGCGAGCAATCCTCCGGCACCTTCGTTCCCGGTTCCCGGCGAGACGCCCGAGCTCAAGGCGCGTTCCGCCGCACGCGTCGATCGCGCTCACCGACCTCGGCCCGGTCGACGCGCCGTCCCTGCCCGGCGCCGCGCGCGCTGGACGACCCGCACCGCCGCGCCGCCGTCACCCTGTCGTGGCCGCTCCACAACACCGGCCCGTCGCTCCCCAACCTGATGGCGACGGTGGCGGGCAACCTCTTCGAGCTGAAGCAGTTCTCCGGCCTCAAGCTGACGGCGCTGCGCCTGCCGCGCGCGTTCGGCGACGCCTACATGGGCCCGGCCTTCGGCGTGGAGGGCACGCGGCGGCTCTCCGGCGTCGAGGGGCGGCCGCTGATCGGCACGATCATCAAGCCGTCCGTCGGCTTCAGCGCAGACGAGACCGCCGATCTCGTGAAGGTCCTTTGCGAGGCCGGGATCGACTTCATCAAGGACGACGAGCTTCAGGCCGACGGACCGAGCTGCCCGTTCGACGATCGGGTCGAGGCCGTGATGCGGGTCGTCAACGATCATTCCGACCGCACCGGCAAGAAGGTGATGTTCGCCTTCAACCTCACCGGCGAGATCGACGAGATGCGCCGCCGGCACGACCTGGTGATGGAGCGCGGCGGCACCTGCGTGATGGCGAGCCTCAACGCGGTCGGCCTCGTCGGCATGGCGGCGCTGCGGCGGCATACGGCGCTCCCCATCCACGCCCACCGCAACGGCTGGGGCATGTACGACCGGCACCCGATGCTGGGGATCTCCTACGTCGCCTGGCAGGTGTTCTGGCGGCTGATCGGCTGCGACCACATGCATGTGAACGGCATCGCCAACAAGTTCTGCGAGCCCGACGAAAGCGTGATCGCCTCCGCCAAGGCGTGCCTCACGCCGCTCTACGAGGACAAGCCCTGCATCGCGATGCCGGTGTTCTCCTCCGGCCAGGGCGCCAAGCAGCCGCCTGCGACCTACGAGGCGCTGGGCTCGCCCGACCTCATCTATGCGGCCGGCGGCGGCATCATGGCCCACCCGGACGGCGTGGCGGCCGGCGTGTCGAGCCTGCGCGAAGCGTGGGACGCCGCGATGGAAGGCACCCCGCTGGAGGAGTACGCGAAGACCCACCCCGCCCTCGCAGCCGCACTCGGAGACGCCCGGTGAGGCTGCCCGACGGCCCGCTGGTCGCCTGGTACGGCGACGACTTCACCGGTGCCTCCGCCGTGATGGAGGTGCTGACCTTCGCGGGCTTCCCGTCGGTTCTCTTCTTCGACGTGCCGACCGAGGCGCAGCGCGCGCGCTTCGGCGACCTCCGTGCCATGGGCATCGCCGGCGACGCGCGCACCCGCGAGCCGGCGTGGATGGAGGCGAACCTTCCGCCCGTCTACGCGGCGCTGCGCGCCACCGGTGCGCCCGTCGTCCACTACAAGGTCTGCTCCACGTTCGATTCGGCGCCCGACACCGGCTCCATCGGCAAGGCGGCGGACCTCGCGCTGGGGCCGGACGACTGGGCGCCGCTCGTTGTCGGCGCGCCGGAAATCGGCCGCTGGCAGGCGTTCGGCAACCTCTTCGCCGCCGCCGGCGACACCGTCCACCGGCTCGACCGGCACCCCACCATGTCCGTCCACCCCGTCACGCCGATGGACGAGGCGGACGTGCGCCGCCACCTCGCGAAAGCAGACCGAGCGCCGCGTCGGCCTCGTCGACTTCGTCGCCCTCAAGGCGGGCCGCGGTGCGGCCGCGCTGGAGCGGGCGCGCGCGGACGGCAGCATCGTCGCGATCGACGTGGTGGACGCCGAGACGCTCGCCGAAGCCGGCACGCTGATCTGGGCGGAGGCCATGAAAGGCGCCGCTCTTCGCGCTCGGCTCGCAGGGCGTCGAATACGCGCTGGTGGCGGGCTGGCGTGCGGCGGGCCTAGCGCCGGAGGCGGCGCCGAAGCGGGCCGTCGCGCCGGTGGACCGGCTCGCCATCGTGTCGGGCTCCTGCTCGCCGATCACCGCAGGGCAGATCGCCCATGCGGAAGCGAACGGCTTCGCGATCGTGCCCCTCGATCCCGCCGCCGCGACCGACGCCAGCGCATGGGAAAGCGCCAAGGCCGCCGCCGCCGACCGTGCGCTCGCGCTCCTCGGCGAAGGGCGCGACCCGCTCGTCTGCACCGCGCGCGGGCCGGACGACCCCGCGATCGCCGCGCATTCCGCGAAGCGGTCGCCGCCTCCGGCACGCCGCTCGCGAAGGCCAACACGCGAATCGGCGAAGGGCTCGGCGAGATCCTCAACCGCGTTGTGCGCGAAGCGGGGCTGACGCGCGCCGCCATCGCCGGCGGCGACACGTCGAGCGCCGCGGCGCGCGGGCTCGGCATCTACGCGGTCACGGCGGAGGCGCCGATGGTGCCGGGCGCGGCGCTCCTCAGGGCGCACGGCGACGACCCGGCCACCGACGGCCTTCAGATCGCACTCAAGGGCGGCCAGATGGGCCCGCCCGACTTTTTCTCGACCATGAGGGGCCAATGACCCTCGGCATAACGACGGGCCTTCCGCCCGAACACGAAAGAGGACGCACATGACCAGAATCGCGCTGCTCGGCGCCGGCGGCAAGATGGGCGTCAGGCTCGCCACGAACCTGATGGATTCCAAGTTCACCGTTTCGCCGGTGGAACCGTCGGAAGCCGGACGCGACCGCCTCGTGGCCGCCACCGGTCAGCAATGTGTCGACAAGGCGACCGCCATCCGCGATGCCGACGTCGTCCTGATGGCGACGCCCGACCGGCTGATCGGCAAGATCGCCCACGAGATCATCGGCGACGTGAAGTCCGGCGCCGCGATCATCATGCTGGACGCCGCCGCCCCCCATGCCGGCGAGCTGCCGGAGCGGGACGACGTCACCTACTTCGTCACCCACCCCTGCCACCCGCCGATCTTCAACGACGAGGAAGGCGACACCCGGCTCGACTTCTTCGGCGGGGTCGGCGCCAAGCAGCACATCGTCTGCGCGCTGATGCAGGGGCCGGACGAGCACTACGCCATGTGCGAGGAAGTGGCGCGGGAGATCTACAAGCCCGTGATGCGCTCCCACCGCGTGACCGTCGAGCAGATGGCGATCCTGGAGCCCGCGCTGTCGGAAACCGTCGGCGCCACGATGGCGCTCGCGCTGCGCAAGGCGACCGACGAGGCGGTGAAGCGCGGCGTCCCCGAGCAGGCGGCGCACGACTTCATGCTCGGTCACCTCAATATCGAGCTCGCCATCGCGTTCGGGATCTTCCCCGAGGGCAAGTTCTCCGACGGAGCGCTCCACGCCATCCGCCAGGCCGAGCCCGTCATCTTCCGCGAGGGCTGGCTCGACCGGGTGTTCGCGCCCGAGGCGGTGCTCCAGTCCGTCAAGGACATCTGCGAGCCCGACAAGGCCGCCTGACCCCCAACCGGCCGGCGAAAGCCGGCCGCAGCGGCCCGATGGAGCCCAGGGGCCGCACGATCCTCGACCAAGAACGACAAGCAACAAACCGGAGGAAACCATGAAGACACTTCTTGCTGCCGGCACCCTTGCCGCCGTCGCCGCTCTTGCCACGCCGGCGTCCGCCGCCAACATCTGCTTCGCCTTCCAGGATCTCGAGACCGAGTTCTGGGTGGCGGGCCACCAGGCCATCACCACCACGCTCAAGGAGCAGGGCCACACCGTCATCGAGCGCAACGCCAACGAGGACGCCAACCGCCAGCTCGAACAGGTGCGCGACTGCATCGCGCAGGGCGTCGACGGGATCATCATCATCCCGCAGGACGGCGAGAGCGCGGTGACGATCGTCGGCGAGGCGCAGGACAACGACGTGCCGATCGCGGTCTTCAACCGCCCGCCGTCCGACCTCTCCAAAGGCATCGTGGTGGTCGCTGACAACGCTTCCATCGCGAGCCAGGCCGTGGACTTCCTCGCCGAGAAGGCGCTCGAGGGCGCGACCGAAGGCGAGCCGCTCCAGCCGCTGATCCTCGTCGGCGATCTCGGCGACCCCAACGCCGTCGGCCGCAAGGAAGGCTTCTATGCAGCGCTGGAGAAGCACGGCGACAAGTTCGCGACGCCCATCGAAGTCGCGACCGAATGGGATGCGGCGACCGCGCTCGCCAACCTAGAGGCCGCCGTCACCGCAAACCCCGACATCGACCTCGTGTTCACCTCGTCCGACTTCCTGTTCCCGACCATCCGCTCGGTGTTCGAACCGCGCGGGATGTGGGCGAAGGCGGGCGAGGAGGGCCACGTCGTTATGGGCGGGCTCGACGGTGACGCCACCGCCTGCCAGCTCATCAAGGACGGCTATGTCGACGCCACCGGCGTGCAGGACCTCTACTTCGAGGCCGACAAGGCGCTGGAAGCCATCCTGAAGGCGATCGAGGATGGCGAGTATCAGCCCAACGAGGTGATCGAGGACCCCGGCTTCGCGCTGACGTCCGCCAACATCGGCGAGCGTGAGAACGACATGTGGGGCTGCGTCCTCCTGGCCGACGGCTTCCTCAACAAGTGAGCAAGGCGCCTCACACCGAAAACGGCTCCTCCCCGGCGATGGCGCCGGGGGGCGATGCCGCCGCGCCGGGTGTCCGGTCGCAGACGTCCGCGCCTGCCACGACTTTCGGTGTGGCGCGCCAACGCCCCGCGCGCCCGCGCGGTGCGTCCTTCGGCCGCCGCCTCGGCGACCTCTTCCTGTCGGACTACTTCGTCCTCTACCTCACCCTCGCCTACGTCCTCGTCCTCGTCCCCTTCCTGCCGACGCTGTCGAACCCGGCGAACGTCGCCAACATCCTCTCCAACATGTGGCCGCTGCTGGTCGTGGCGGTCGGGCAGACCTTCGTCCTCACCATAGCGGGGATCGACCTCAGCCAAGGCGCGGTGATCGGCCTTGCGAGCGTCGTCGGCGGCGCACTGCTTGCCGTCGGCGGCTCGGGCGCGGTGCTTGCCAACGCACCGATCTGGGGCACGATCCTCACCGAGGACGGGGGGCTGCTCGCGGGCGTGCCCTGGAGCCTCGCGCTCGGCATCGCCGCGATGCTCCTCACCGGCGTCCTCATCGGCCTCGCGAACGGCTTCTCCGTCGCCTACCTCAACATGCCGCCCTTCATGGTGACGCTGGTCGGCCTCATCGGGATCGGCGCCTTCGCGATCTGGCTCACCCAGTCGGAGAACATCCGTCCGCTGCCCGATACGTTCGTGGAACTCGGCAAGGGCGACATCGTCTCGGTCTATCTCGGCGCGCAGGACGAACCGCGCGTGCCACGCCGGGAGATCATCTCCTTCATCACCTACCCCGCCGTGATCGCGATCGGGATCGCCATCTTCGCGCACATCCTCCTGTCGAAGACCGTGTTCGGCCGCTACGTCTACGCCATCGGTTCCAACCGCCGGGCGGCGGAGATCTCCGGCGTTCCGGTGCGCAAGGTGGTGGTCGCGGTGTTCGTCATCTCTGCGCTGTGCGCGGCGGCGGGGTCGATCCTCTACTCCGCGCGGCTGGAGGCGGGCCGGCCGACGCTCGGCGAAGGCGCCTTCCTGCTCGACGTGATCGGCGCGGTCGTGATCGGCGGCACCAGCCTGTTCGGCGGCAAGGGCAAGGTGATCTGGACCGTTTTCGGCGTCCTCTTCTTCGTCGTCCTGTCCAACACGCTCAACCTCATGAACCTGTCGTCCTTCCACATCGACATGGTGAAGGGCGCCGTGATCCTCGCCGCCGCGCTCCTCGACGTCCTGCGCACCCGGCTGATGCGCGAGCGGGCGACATGAGCGCGATCCTGCGCCTCGAGGCGCTCTCCAAGGCCTATTTCGGCGTTCCGGCGGTAGAGGACGTGACGCTCGACGTGGAGAAGGGCCGCATCCTTGGCCTGATCGGCGAGAACGGCGCCGGCAAGTCGACACTGATGAACATGGTCGGCGGGGTGCTTGCCCCCTCGTCCGGCACGATGTCATGGCAGGGCGAACCCTATGCCCCGGCGAACGCTGCGGAGGCGGCGGCGCGCGGCATCGCCTTCATCCATCAGGAGCTCAACCTCTTCCTCAACCTCTCGGTCGCCGAGAACCTCTTCGTCGACGATTTTCCGAAGAAGTTCGGCCTGATCGACCGGCGCGCCATCCGCGAGCGGACCGCCGAGCTTCTTGCAGCGCTCGACCTCAACGTCGCGCCCGATGCGCCGGTGGAGGACCTTTCGCCCGGCGAGCGCCAGCTGGTGGAGATCGCCAAGGCGCTCCACCGCGACGCCGAGCTCATCATCTTCGACGAGCCGACCACCTCCCTCACCCCGCGCGAGACGGCGCGCCTGTTCGAGGTGATCGACCGGCTGCGCCAGCAGGGCAAGACCATCATCTACATCAGCCATGTGCTGAGCGACGTGGCGAAGCTGTGCGATGCCGTCGCAGTCCTGCGCGACGGGCGGCTGATCGAGACCGGCCCCGTCGCGGGCTTCGGCATCCCCCGCATGATCCACGCCATGATCGGGCGCGAACTGTCCGGCCTCTTCCCCGCCCGCACGGCGACGCCCGCTCAACGACGTCGCGTTAAAGGTCGAGCGGCCTCGGGCAGCCGGGCGTCCTCGAAAACGTCTCGCTGGAGCTGAAGCGGGGCGAGATCCTCGGCCTCTTCGGCCTGATGGGATCGGGGCGGACCGAGCTCGCCCGCGTCCTCTTCGGCCTCGACCCCGCGGAAAGCGGCGAGGTCGTCCTCGCCGGCACGCCGCTCACCGGCGGCCCGAAGGATCGCATCGCGGCAGGGCTCGCCTTCGTGACGGAGGACCGCCGGGCGGAGGGGCTGATGATGGAAAGCCCCATCGAGCACAATCTCGGCCTTGTTTCCATCGGCCGGTTCGGGCGACCGCCCGCGGCGCTGATCGACGCCGAGGCGCTGAGCGAGGAGGCGCAGGCGACCGCCGCGCAGGTCCAGCTGAAGGCCGGCAAGATCGCCCGCCAGCCGGCAAAGTCGCTCTCCGGCGGCAACCAGCAGAAGGTCGTCATCGGCAAGTGGCTGATGAACGGGCCGCAGGTCTTCATCCTCGACGAGCCGACGCGGGGCGTCGACGTCGGCGCCAAGTACGAGATCTACGCGCTCGCCGACCAGCTCGCGGCGGCCGGCGGGGCGGTCCTCTTCATCTCCTCGGAGATCGAGGAGCTGATGGGGGTGTGCGACCGCATCCTTGTCATGAGCCGCGGCGAGATCGTCGGCGGTTTCGACCATGCGCCGTTCGAGCAGTCCGCCATCCTGTCCATGGCCTTCAGGGAGACGGCATGACCCTTAGCGAACGCTTGACCCGCCTCCTCCTGCGCAACGCGACGATCCCGATCTTCGCGCTCGTCCTCGGCTTCTTCGCGTTCCAGTCCGACGCGTTCCTGACGCCGGAGAACCTTGCCAACATCGTCAAGCAGTCCTCCTTCATCGGCATCGCCGCGGTGGGGATGACGTTCGTCCTCCTCACCCGCGGCATCGACCTGTCGGTCGGCTCGGTGATGTATCTCGGCCCGCTGATCGCGGGGCTTGCGATGCGCGAGTTCGGGATCGGCGTCGCGGGCGGGCTGGTGGTGGCGGTCGCGGCGGGGCTCGCGATGGGGGCGATCAACGCGCTCTTCATCGTGCGGCTCAACATCGCCCCGTTCATCGTGACGCTGGCGACGCTGTTCTGCTTTCGCGGTGCGGGCACCTGGATCACCTCCTCGCGCCAGTTCGACTTCGGACGCGAGATGATGGACTTCGGCCTCTCCCACGTCTTCGGTATCCCGCTCCCGGTAATCGTCTTCGTCCTCGTCCTCCTTGCCGCGTGGATCGTCCTGTCGCGGACCACGTTCGGGCGGCAGGTCTATGCCGTCGGCGCGGACCCGGAAGTCGCGCGCAAGGCCGGTATCCGCGCCGGCTGGGTGCGGGCGCGGGTGTACCTCATCTCCTCGGCGTGCGCGGCGCTGGCGGGGTTCATCCTGATCGCGCAGATCGGCCGGCTCGACGTCGCGTTCGGCGAGGGGCGCGAGTTCGACGTGATCGCCGCGGCGGTGCTCGGCGGCGTGAGCCTCTTCGGCGGCGTCGGCACCGCGTTCGGCGCGGCCGTCGGCGCGGTCCTGATCCAGACGGTGAAGTCGGGCCTCGTGTTCACGGCGGTCAACCTCTACCTCCAGCCGATCGTGCTGGCGGGGATCATCTTCGTCGCCGTCCTGATCGACGGGCAGCGGGACCTGCGCCTCAGGAAGGCACGCCGCCGCGCGATCCGTCCGGTCGCGCGCTGAGGCAGGAGTTGCGTTCGGGCGGGGCCGGGCACAGGTAAGTGGACCCCCGCCTGCCCCGCCCTGCGGGCCGCCGGCCAGACCTCGTCTCACGACGAAAGGACGTCCCGTGACCCGATCCGACGATCAGAACCGCAGAATCGTGCTGGGCGAGCGCCCGCACGGTGAGCCCGACGACAACACCCTCCGGCTGGAGACAGGGCCCGTCCCCTCCGCCGGCGCGGGCAAGATGCTCCTGCGCAACGAATATCTCTCGCTCGACCCCTACATGCGCGGCCGGATGAGCGATGCGCCCTCTTATGCCGCGCCGGTGGAGATCGGAGAGGTGATGGTCGGCGGCACCGTTTCCGAGGTCGTCACGTCTGACGTCGACGGCTTCGAGCCCGGCGACCGGGTCGTCGCGTTCGGCGGCTGGCAGGACTATGCGGTGGTCGGCGGCGAGGGCGTCATCAACCTCGGCAAATCTCCCGAGAACCCGTCATGGGCGCTCGGCGTCCTCGGGATGCCCGGCCTCACCGCATGGGCGGGGCTCACCGAGATCGGCCAGCCAAAGGAAGGCGAGACGCTTGTCGTCGCGGCCGCCAGCGGGCCGGTCGGCGCGACGGTCGGCCAGATCGGCAAGATCATGGGCCTGCGCGTCGTCGGCGTCGCCGGCGGGCCGGAGAAGTGCGCCCACGTCGTCGACACGCTCGGCTTCGATGCCTGCATCGACCACAAGGCCGACGGGTTCGCCGAGGCGCTGAAGGCCGCCGTGCCGGACGGGATCGACATCTACTATGAGAATGTCGGCGGCGCGGTGTTCGACGCGGTGCTGCCGCTCCTCAACCCCAATGCGCGCATTCCGGTATGCGGCCTCGTCTCGCAGTACAACGCAACTAGGCTGCCGGACGGACCGGACAGGATCAGCCTCCTGATGGGCAACATCCTTCGCAAGCGCCTCACCGTCCGCGGCTTCATCGTCTTCAACGATTTCGGCCACCTCTACCCGGAGTTCAGCCGGCAGATGAGCGAATGGGTGAAGGCGGGCAAGATCCGCTACCGGGAGGAGATGATCGAGGGCCTGGAGAACGCTCCGGCCGCTCTCTACGGTCTCCTCAAGGGCGACTCGTTCGGCAAGCGCGTCGTCAGGCTCGGCTGAGGCGGAGGGCGGGCCATGCAACCCACATACTTCATCAACCACGGCGGCGGGCCCTGCTTCTTCCTGGAGCCCGGCCCGATGCGATCCGCCTGGCAGTCGCTCGAGACTTATCTCGCGCGCTTTGCCGGGACGCTAACCGAGCGCCCCACGGCGATCCTCGTCGTCTCCGGCCACTGGGAAGAGGAGGTGCCGACGGTGAACGCCGGCGCCAGCCCGCCGCTGCTGTTCGACTATAACGGCTTCCCCGAGCATACCTACCGGCTGACCTGGCCCGCCCCCGGCGACCCAGCACTGGCGGCCCGCGTCCGCGCGCTTCTGGCGGACGCGGGGTTCGACAGCCGCGCCGACACCGCCCGCGGCTTCGACCACGGCGTCTTCGTGCCGCTCAAGGTGATGTTCCCGGAGCCGGACATTCCGGTCGTCCAGCTCTCGCTCCAGAAGAGCCTCGACCCGGCGATGCACCTTGCGATCGGGCGGTCGCTGAAGCCCCTGCGCGAGGAAGGCGTCCTCATCCTCGGCAGCGGGCAGAGCTACCACAACCTGCGCGGCTTCTTCGGCGGCCGCGGTCCCGACCCGGCTGGCGAGGCGTTCGACGCATGGCTGCGCGAGACCGTCACCGACCCCGCAGCCCGCGAACAACGGGCTGATGCGCTGGAGCGAGGCGCCCGGCGCGCACGAGGCGCACCCGCGTGAAGAACACCTTCTGCCGCTGATGGTGGCGGCGGGCGCCGCGGAGGGCGAGCCCGCGACGGTGGACTTCCACGGAGAGGGCATGGGCAAACCGATCTCCGGCTTCCGGTTCGGATAGGGCGTCAGCCCTCGGTCGGAAGGCGGGCCTTCAGGAACTCGACGAAGACGCGCACCTTGGCCGAGAGGTTGTGCCGCTCGGGGTAGACCGCGGCGATGTTCGCGGTCTGCCGGTAATGCGGCAGGATGGTGCTGAGCCGCCCCTCGCGCACATGGCGAGAAATGTCCCACTCCGACCGCAGCATGACGCCGTGCCCGTCGAGGACCCAGCCGAGCGCGATCTCGCCGTCGTTGGTGCTCAGCGATCCCGCGACCTTGGCGGACGGCACCTCGCCGTCGATCTCGTCGAAGCGCCAGACGTCGTAGGCGTCGTGGTCCTGCCGCAGCACGATGCAGTCGTGCCGCTGGAGGTCGGCCAGCGTCTCGGGCACACCGTGCTCGGCGAGGTAGGACGGCGCGGCGCACAGGAGCCGGCGGTTGCGCTGGAGCAGGAACGTCACCATCCGGCTGGCGGGCGGCGAGCCGAACCGGATGCCGAGGTCGAGCCCCTCCTCCACGAGGTTGAGCGGCGCATCGGTGAGGACGAGCTGGATCGCGACCTCCGGGTAAAGGCGGCGGAAGGCGGAAATCGCCGGCGCGAGGTAGGCCCGGCCGAACCCCAGCGTGGCGTTGATCCGCAACTGGCCCGACGGCGTGTCGCGCGCCTCCGACAGGCTGTGCTCCAGCGTCTCGATCTCGCCCAGGATGCGCACCGCCTCGCCGAAATAGGCTTCCCCCTCGCCGGTCAGGCTGACCCGCCGCGTGGTCCGGTTGAGGAGCCGCACGCCGAGCCGGTCCTCCAGCCGCATCAGCCGCCGGCTGACCGCGGATGCCGAAATGCCGAGCTCTCGCGCCGTTGCGCTGAAACTTTCGCGCCGCGCAATCAGCACGAAGAAAGCGAGGTCGCTGGTCGCCATTGTGAACCTCAGCGCAATAATGAATTGAGCGATCTGGTATTATAAACTCTGGCGAAAAAGTATAGGCTGGCACAAACTGCCCGCAGAGGTGGACTTTGGAACCGGACGGACGGCGCGAGCCGGACCGAACAAGATCCGGGCCGGGAGGAGACGATCCTGTCGCGCAAGGCCGCCGGTCTCGCGCCGCTCCTCTCGCGTTTTCGACCTTCCGCGCAATCGCCGCGCGGCGGGACCGTCCGGTACGGCCGCAAGGCCCGCCGCGGCGAACGACAACAACAGAAGGCTAGGAGAGGAACGCTATGAAAATTTTCGCAATCACCACGGCGCTCGCTGCATTCGCAGTGACGCCGCTGGCGGCACAAACCGCCGAAGGCTTCCCCGACAAGGCGATGACCTACATCATCCCGTTCAACGCGGGCGGCGAGTCCGACGTGTCGGCGCGCTATCAGCAGGCCGAATGGGAGCCCGTCACCGGGCAGGACGTGGTCATCCAGTATCAGGCGGGTGCCGGCGGCGCGCAGGCATGGTCGCAGCTCAACTACGATCGAGGGTGACGGCTACACCGTCATGGGCATCAACCTGCCCCACACCGTGCTGCAGCCGATGGCAGGCTCGGTCGGCTACACCACCGACGAGCTGACCCCGGTCCACTACTTCCACTACACGCCGAACGCGATCTTCGTGGCCAAGGACAGCGAGTTCCAGACGCTGGAGGAGCTCGTCAACTACGCCAAGGAAAACCCCGGCCTCGTCACGTTCGCGGGCTCGGGCTCCAACTCGGCCAACAACCTCGGCGCAGTCCAGTTCAACGAGCTGGCCGGACGTCGTACCACCTACGTGCCGTTCTCCGGCACCAGCCCCTCGATCACCGCCGTCATCGGCGGGCAGACCACCGGCGGGTTCAACTACGCGACCTCCGGCGTCAACCAGGGCGAGGAAATGCGGATGCTGGCGGTTGCCGCCGAGGAGCGGATGCCCGCCTTCCCCGACGTGCCGACCTTCAAGGAGCTCGGCTACGACCTCGTCGGCGGCGCCTACCGCGGCGTTGCGGTCCCGGCGTCCACGCCCGAGGAACTGCGCAAGCGGATTTCCGACATCGTGTCCGAGATCAACGCCCGTCCCGACTTCGTGAAGAAGATGGAAGACGGCGGCTTCGTGCTGACCGACATCGGCTACGAGGAGATGCCCGAGTTCATGGAGAAGCGCGTGGCGGAATACACCGCAGGCGCCAAGTCGCTCGGCATCACCAAGTAAGCCAGCGCCTTAAATGGAGATCATCGGCTACCTCTGGAACGCGCTGACGCCGTTCAACCTGATGCTGGCGCTCGTCGGCGTCGTCCTCGGCACGGTCGTGGGCGCCCTTCCGGGGCTCTCCGCGACCATGGCGGTGGCCGTGCTGGTCCCCTTCACCTTCACCATGGATCCCGCCGCGGGCCTCATCGCCCTCGGCGCGATCTACACCGGCGCGATCTATGGCGGCGCCTACGCCGCCATTCTCGTCAACACGCCGGGCACCCCGTCGGCCATCGCGACCACGTTCGACGGGTTCCCGATGGCCAAGCGCGGCGACGGCGGGCTCGCCATCTCGCTCGCCACCATCGCCTCGGTAGTCGGCGGCATCGTCGGCGCGATCAGCCTCCTGCTCCTCGCCCCGCCGCTCGCCAGGGTGGCGCTCGCCTTCGGCCCGACGGAATATTTCTGGCTCGCGATGTTCGGCCTCACGCTGATTGCCGCGCTCTCGGTCGGCAACACGCTGAAGGGGCTGATGGGCGCCTGCATCGGCCTGTTCCTGTCGATGATCGGCGTTGCCGTCGTCGGCGGCGACGTGCGCTATACGCTGGGGATGCAGCGCTTCCTCGGCGGGATCGACCTCACGTCCGCGATCATCGGCCTCTACTGCATCCCCGTCCTCATCGACCTCGTCGCCACACGCGACCCGCACCTGAAGCCCGCCGAAACCGGCGGCCTGCGGCTGCCGGAAAGCTGGCGGATCGCGTGGGCGGGCAAGTTCAACATCATCCGCTCGTCGATCATCGGCACCGTCATCGGCATTCTGCCGGGCGCGGGCGGCTCCATCGCGGGCCTCGTCTCCTACACGGAGGCGCGCCGTGCCTCGAAGACGCCGGAGCGCTTCGGCAAGGGCGCGCCGGAGGGAGTGATCGCGACGGAGGCGGCCAACAACGCCACCGTCGGCGGCGGCTTCATCCCGACGCTGGTGCTCGGAATTCCCGGCACGCCCCCTGATGCGATCATCCTGGGCGCGCTGCTGGTGCAGGGCATCAAGATCGGGCCGACGCTGTTCTCCAACGAGGCGGGCGTCGTCTATACCTTCATCTGGGGCCTGCTGATCGCGACGATCCTGATGCTCCCCATCGGGCTCCTCCTCGGCCGCTACGCCTACGGCTCGATGGTGAAGATCCCCAAGGCCGTGCTGGCGCCGACGGTCGCGCTCCTCACCATCATTGGTTCGTTCGCGATCCACTCCAACGTCGCCGATGCGCAGATGATGGTGGGCCTCGGTCTCATCGCCTGGGTGCTGGCGCGCTACGGCTTCGCCCCCTCGCCGATCGTGCTGGGGCTGGTGCTGGGCTCCATCGCCGAGCAGGGGTTCGTGCAGACCTACCTCATCGGCAATGCCTCGAACCGGCTGGCGGAGATGTTCTTCGGCCGCCCGATCAGCATCGGCATCATCATCGCCGCCGTGCTGACGCTCGCCTACCCCATCGTCGCCGAGCGCATGGCGAGGAAGAAGGCCGCGGGCGGCAGGCACCACGTCCGCCGCGACGCCGGTCGCCGAACGCGGGCGCGACATGCCGGGCATGGTGATCTGCGCCATCTTCGTCGGCGTCGGCGTCCTCA
Organism: uncultured Alphaproteobacteria bacterium; assembly: GCA_963704595.1. Taxonomy (GTDB): domain Bacteria; phylum Pseudomonadota; class Alphaproteobacteria; order Rhizobiales; family Amorphaceae; genus Acuticoccus. Next base: position 2,381,850 of record OY969922.1, on the reverse strand, counting down.
TCCTCCTCGGCGCGCGCAGCCTTTCGCCGCTCGGTGCGGTGTTCCCCGCCACCATCGGCGTCATCCTCATCGTTCTGTCGCTGGCGTTCATCGCGCTCGGGCTCCTCGGCCGCACGCCCGCCCCCGTGCCGGCGGCGGGCAGCGGCGGCGGGCCGGTGCGGCGCATCGGGCTCGCGGCGATCATGCTCGCCTACGTGGTGCTGCTGCCTGTCATCGGCTTCTTCGTCACCAGCCTCGCGGCCTTCTTCGCCACCATGGTGGTGGCCGATTACGACCGGCCGGGCGTCAGGACGTGGCTCATCTGGGCCGCAACGGGTGTCGCCATCGTCGCCGGGTTCTGGTGGCTGATGGCCAACGTTCTTCTCCTGCGGATGCCGGCGGGCATCCTCTTCTAGATCTTCGGAGTACTCATGCGAACGCACAGGATTGCCGCGATACCGGGCGACGGCATCGGCGGGGAAGTGGTCGGCGCCACCCTCGAGGTGCTGGACGTGCTGGCCCAGCGCGACGGCAGCTTCACCCTCGACGTCGAGCACTTCGACTGGGGGACCGACCGCTACAAGGCAACCGGCGCGTTCATGCCCGAGGACGGCGCCGACCAGCTGCGCGCGTTCGATTCCATCCTGTTCGGCGCCGTCGGTGCGCCCGACGTTGCCGACCACCTCACGCTTTGGGGCCTGCGGCTCGCCATCTGCCAGCCGCTCGACCAGTACGCCAACGTCCGCCCCACCCGCATCCTGCCGGGCATCCAGAGCCCGCTGCGCCACGTCGACGGCCCGGAACTCGACTGGGTGATCGTGCGCGAAAACTCGGAGGGCGAGTATGCCGGCCAGGGCGGCCGCTCCCACCCCGGCCTGCCGCTGGAAATCGCGACGGACGTCTCGATCTTCACCCGCGCCGGCGTCGAGCGGATCATGCGCTTCGCCTTCCAGCTCGCGCAGTCCCGGCCGCGCAAGCTCCTCACCGTGGTCACCAAGTCCAACGCGCAGCGGCACGGGATGGTGCTTTGGGACCAGATCGCGGCGGAGGTCGCAAAGGACTTCCCCGAGGTGACGTGGGACAAGATGCTGGTCGACGCGATGACCGTGCGCATGACGCTGAAGCCGGGCTCGCTCGACACCATCGTCGCCACCAACCTCCACGCCGACATCCTGTCCGACCTTGCGGCCGCGCTCGCCGGCTCCATCGGCATCGCGCCGACCGCCAACCTCAACCCGGAACGGGACACGCCGTCGATGTTCGAGCCGATCCACGGCTCCGCGTTCGACATCACCGGCAAGGGGATCGCCAACCCCGTCGCGACCTTCTGGACCGCCGCGATGATGCTGGAGCACCTCGGCGAGAAGCCCGCCGCCGACCGCCTGATGCACGCGGTCGAGACGATCACCGCCGATCCGTCGCTGCACACCCCCGACCTTGGTGGTAAGGCAACCTCGCGCGAAGTGACGGACGCGGTGATCGCCGCCATCCGCGGCCGCAACGACTGACAAGGACGAACCCCATGCTTGAGAACCGGCTGAAGATCGCCGTCATCGCCGGCGACGGCATCGGCAAGGAGGTCGTCCCCGAGGGCCTGCGCGTCCTGGAGGCTGCCGCGAAGAAGTACGACCTCGACCTCCAGTTCGACACGTTCGACTTCGCCTCGTGCGACTACTACGCCAGGCACGGCCGGATGATGCCTGAGGACTGGCGCGAGCAGGTCGGCAGCCACGACGCCATCTACTTCGGCGCCGTCGGTTGGCCAGCCACGGTGCCCGACCACATCTCGCTCTGGGGCTCGCTCATCCACTTCCGGCGCGACTTCGACCAGTACGTGAACCTCCGCCCCGCGCGGCTGATGCCGGGCGTCCCCTCGCCGCTCGCCGGCCGCAAGGCGGGCGACATCGACATGTGGATCGTGCGCGAGAACACCGAGGGCGAATACTCCTCCGTCGGCGGCAAGATGTACCCGAACACGCCGCGCGAGATCGTCATGCAGGAGACGGTGATGAGCCGCGTCGGCGTCGACCGCGTGCTGCGCTACGCCTTCGAGCTGGCGCAGACCCGGCCGCGCAGGAAGCTGACCTCCGCCACCAAGTCCAACGGCATCTCGATCACCATGCCCTACTGGGACGAACGGGTTGAGGAGATGGCGAAAAGCTACCCGGACGTGTCGTGGGACAAGTACCACATCGACATTCTGGCCGCCCACTTCGTCCTCAACCCGGACCGGTTCGACGTTGTGGTCGCGTCCAACCTCTTCGGCGACATCCTGTCCGACCTCGGGCCCGCCTGCACCGGCACCATCGGCATCGCGCCGTCCGGCAACATCAACCCGGAGAAGGACTATCCGTCCCTGTTCGAGCCGGTCCACGGCTCGGCGCCGGACATTGCGGGACAGGGCATCGCCAACCCGATCGGCCAGATCTGGGCCGGCGCGATGATGCTGGAGCACCTCGGCCACGCCGAAGCTGCGAAGGGGATCGTGTCCGCCATCGAGCAGAGCCTGACGGAGCCAGCGCTGCGCACCCGAGACCTCGGCGGCACCGCCAACACCGAAGCCTGCGGCAAGGCCATCGCCGACGCCCTCGCCTGAAGGACCCGCAACGATGCGCATCACCGAAATCCGCGAGACGAAGGCCTCCATCGCTTCACCGATCGCCAACGCCTACATCGACTTCTCGAAGATGACCTGCTCGGTCGTCGCGGTCATCACCGACGTGATCCGGGACGGCAAACCCGTGGTTGGCTACGGCTTCAACTCCAACGGCCGCTACGCGCAGGGGCCGTTGATGCGCGACCGGTTCATCCCGCGCATCATGGAGGCGGACCCCGCGACCCTGGTCGACGGGGAGAACGACAACCTCGACCCGTTCGCCATCTGGGACACCATGATGAAGAACGAGAAGCCGGGCGGGCACGGCGAGCGCTCGGTCGCCGTGGGCACCATCGACATGGCGGTGTGGGACGCGGTCGCCAAGATCGCCGGGGTGCCGCTCTGGCGGCTTCTGGCGGACCGCTTCCGCGGCGGCGAGGCGGACGACAGCGTGTGGGTCTACGCCGCCGGCGGCTACTACTACCCCGGCAAGGACCACGGCAAGCTGAAGGCCGAGATGGAGGACTATCTCGGCCGCGGCTACGACGTGGTGAAGATGAAGATCGGCGGCGCCCCGCTCAAGGAGGATCTTGCCCGGATCGAGGCGGTACTGGAGGTAGTCGGCGAAGGCCGCCGCCTCGCCGTCGACGCCAACGGCCGGTTCAACCTCGCCACCGCCCTCGCCTACGCCGAGGCGCTCGAGCCCTACGGCCTCCACTGGTACGAGGAAGCCGGCGACCCGCTCGACTACGACCTTCAGGCAAGGCTCGGCGAGGTCTACTCAGGCCCGCTCGCCACCGGGGAGAACCTCTTCAGCCACCAGGACGCGCGCAACCTCCTGCGCTACGGCGGGATTCGGCCGGACCGCGACATCCTCCAGTTCGATTGCGCCCTCTCCTACGGGTTGGTCGAGTATCTGCGGACGCTGGAGGTGATGAAGGAGCTCGGCTGGTCGCCGCGGCGGGTGGTGCCGCACGGCGGGCACCAGATGTCGCTCAACATCGCCGCCGGCCTCGGGCTCGGCGGCAATGAGAGCTACCCGGACGTGTTCCAGCCCTTCGGCGGCTTTGCCGACGGCATTGCCGTGGAGAACAGCCAGGTCGGCCTGCCGCAGATTCCCGGCGTCGGCTTTGAGGCGAAATCGAAGCTGATCGCGGTGATGCGCGAGCTTGCCTGAGACGGCGCCGGCGTATCAGGCGCGGCCAGCGGCGCTCCTCATGCCCAGCCGCCTCGCCTTCTTGTCGGCATACATCAGGAGATCGGCCTGCCGGAGCATTTCCTCCGGCGCCATCGTCGCGGGGTCGGCCTCGATCACGCCAATGCTTGCGCCCGGATAATCCATCGTGACGTCTGGCAGCTCATATTTGCCGAGGAGGAGGAGCGACAGCCGGTCGTACATTTCGCTCGGCAGCGGGCGACCCTCGCCGTCGCTCTCGTTGACCACGGCCGCCACGACGAACTCGTCGCCGCCGAGCCGGCCGACGAGGTCACTTGCGCGCGTCCACCGCATCAGGCGCTGGCCGACCTCGACCAGAAAGCTGTCGCCTACCTGATGCCCGTGCTGGTCGTTGATCGCCTTGAAGCCGTCGAGGTCGATGAACGCCACCAGCAGGAGCTGCCCGGTCTTGGTCGCGAGCGTCGCGAGACGGCGCAGCTCGTTCACCACCAGCCTGCGGTTCGGCAGCCCTGTCAGCGGATCGTAGAAGGAATAGGCCTCCAGTGTGCCGTTCGCCCGCTTCAGCTCCTCGAGCAGCTGCTCGCGCTCGACGTGCTGGGCGATCAGCGTGGAGAAGAGGGTGAGGACCTCGTTGGCGGCCGGCGTCAACGGTTTCTGCTCCGAGCTTGCGGCGCAGAGCGTGCCGAACAGCGAGCCGTCACCGAGATAGACGGGCGCGCTGAGGTAGGTCCTGATGTTGAGCGCACGGGCAGCGACGGAGTCGCCCCACCGCTTTGTGACATCGTCCGTGTAGGCGCATCGCTCCTCGAGGGCGCGCTTGCACAAAGTGTCCTCCCACGGGACCGTGATACCCTCCGGGATCTCCATGCTTCGGGAGTTTCGCGAGAAGAGGATCTCCTGGGTCCGCGTCTTGAGGTCGATCCGCGTGAGGTAGGTGCTTTCGAACCCGGTGATGAGCTCGAGCAGTTCCAGCAACGGCCTTGTGAGCTGCTCTACGGAGTTGGCTGCGGCGAGCGCTTCGGAAACCGTGCTGAGAAGGCCACGCGGCGCTTCGTACGGTTTCGTTTCAGAATTCATGGCCAGAATGATCCCATCGGTCTGATCCGAGTGTCCGGCCGCAGTCGCCGAAACCGCATCTTGGTTGATCAGGTTCAATCTAACTTAAGACCCATAAGCAAGATCGCCAGAGCGCAATTGATATGAAGGCAACAGATCACCTTTTCCCGAGGCGTACCATCCCCCGGACGTGAGAACACCCCCGAAGGCATTCCCCCTCGAGACGGCGCGGCGAAGGTACGAGGATCAGCGCTCGGGTCCGGGTGCCACGGCAGGCTGCGCCGCGGCGGCGGTGCGCTGGACGGCGGGACGGCGCCGGCGCTTGAGGCCGGGGCGCCAGACGCCGAGGACGATGTTGGCGATCGCGACGGCCAGAACCACGACGAGCGTGTACCACTCCTGCGTGAGCATCCGCTCGAGCCGCTCCGGCGCCACCGTCCCCGATGCGATCTTCTGGGCAAGGTCGGCCGCGTAGTCGGCCTTGGCGCCGACGATGGTGAGCACGCCCTTGAACATCAGGATGCCTAGCGCCGCCTTGATCCAGACCCACCCGAGGTCGAGGAACGGCCGGTGGACGATCATCGACAGGAGCCCGCTCACGAGCCCGACGGCCAGCGAGGGCAGGAGCACATAGTTGCTGAGCGCCGCGATGAGCGCCCTGAAGTCCGCGAAGCCTTCGGCCGTGGCGGGCGCCGCAACCAGCAACAGGACCATGTAGGACAGGATTCCTCCGATCAGCCCGCAGGCTGCGACCGTGTGAAGGATCTTCACCGTCTTGCGCATCCGTCACCCTCCGGGACCGCCTGGCAGGCTGCACCCCGATTCGTCCCACGGAAGGGGATGGCGCGCAAGTTGCACGAAGGCTTGCATCAATGGACCGGGAGACAGATGGCCGGCCTGATCTTCGACCTCAAGCACCTGCGCTCGCTGCTCTCGATCGCCGAGACCGGGAGCGTCACCGAGACGGCGCGCCGCCTCGGGCGGACGCAGCCGGCCATAACGCTCCAGCTCCAGCCGCTGGAGGAGCTCTCCGGCCGGACGCTCCTGCGGCACGAAGGCCGCCGGATGGTGCTGACCCGCGACGGCGAGCTCATCCTCACCTACGCCAAATCCATCCTGCGCAGCCACGACGAGCTCGTCGCAAGGCTGTCGTCCGACGCGATCGAGGGCCAGGTCATCCTCGGCACGCCCGATCTTTATGCAGCATTCGTACTGCCCGAGGTGCTGTCGCACTTCCGGCGGGATTTTCCGCGGGTGCAGGTCCAGCTCCAGTGCCGCCTGTCGACGCCGCTGGTGCAGCTCGTCCACCGCGGCGAGGTCGACGTCGCGCTGGTGACGCGGATGAACGACTTCACCGGCGGGCAGGTGATCCACCGCGAACCGCTGGTGTGGTTCACCGGCGAGCGGTCCAATGCGCACGAGGAGGAGCCTGTCCCGCTGGCGCTGCTGCCGCCGGGCAACCTCCTGCGCGACTGTGCCATCGAGGCGCTCGAGGCTACCGGGCGGCCGTGGCGGATCGCGTGCATCTCGGAAAGCGTCTCGGGCCTGCAGGCTGCCGTCTTCTCCGGAATGGCGGTCACCGTGCTCGGCCGCCACGCGCGCGTACCCGGGATGGTCGAACTCAACCACGAGCGCTTTCCGCGGCTCCAGAAGGTCGAGCTCCTGCTCTACAAGTCGAGCGCGGCGACCTCGCCGGCCGCCCAGGCCCTGCACGAGTACCTCTCCTTCTACCTCGGCGCCACCAACGAGGAGGTGGAGCGCGCGGCCCCCTTCCCCCTCGCCTCCGAAACCGCGGCAGAGTAGGCCCACCGGTCGCCTTGCAGCGGTGGTCAGCATCTTGCGTAGGGCATAAAGTACGGATATCCATACTTTATGATTTCTGAGCCGCTCTACGACCGCAGCCGGCAGCCGCTATATATTCAGGCGGCGGGACAGCTGCGGCTGAAGATCGAGCGCGGCATCTGGGAGCCGGGCGCGCAGATCCCCATCATCGAGGATCTCCAGGCCGAGTTCGGGCTGTCGCGGGCGACCATCCGCGAGGCGCTCGACATGCTCCAGCGCGAGGGGCTGATCGACCGGTTCCGCGGCAAGGGCACGTTCGTCCGCGCCAAGCTGCCGGTCCGCCAGTCCCACGTGCTGCCGACCTCATGGGACAGCCTCATCGAGAGCCTGCGCAACATCGAGGCGACGGTGCTGCAGCCGATGCGCCGGACCGAAGCCGACGCGCTGCAAGGCACCCTCGCCGGCAACGCCGAAGGCCGCTTCGTCTGGTTCCAGCGCATCCATTCGCGCGACGACGAACCCTACTGCCTGATCGACATCTCGCTGCGGGAGGACGTCTTCGAGGAAGATCCGGACGGGTTTGCCGCCGAGCCGGTCGTGCTCGTCCTCGCCGACCGGCACGCCAACCAGCTCGGCACGGCGTTCCAGCGCGTGACGTTCTCGACCGCCGACGAAATGTCGGCCCGTGCGCTCGGCATCGCGCTGGGCGCCCCTGTCGTGGAGATCCTGCGCACCATTGTCGACGCGGACGGCGCCATCCTCGTCCACACCTACGCGCGCTACCCCGGCGAATACGTGCGGATCGACTTCCAATTCTCAATGGACGGACCGGGTGCGGTGCCCGCCGGGAGGAACACTTGCAGCGTTTGATCGAGTTCGGCTGGCGGCTTCTGCCGTTCATCGCCGTCATTCTCGTCTGGTATGCCGTCCGCTGGAGCGGCATCGTCGATCAGGGGCTTCTGCCGCCGCCCCATCTCGTCTTCCTCGACATCTGGAAGCGCAGCACCGACGGGACATTCCTGTTCGACGCGTGGGTCTCGATCCGCCGCGTCCTCCTCGGTCTCTTCTTCGGGATGCTGCTCGCGGTCCCGATCGGCTTCCTGATCGGCTGGAACCGGACGATCCGCCGCTTCATCGACCCTCTGGTGAACTTCTTCCGCGCGCTGCCGCCGATCGCGCTCATCCCGCTCGCGATCGTCTATCTCGGCATCGGCGAGGTGGCGAAGGTCGCGATCCTGTTCTACGCGGCGTTCTTCTCAGGGGTGATCGTGATGTACGAGGGGATGTCGCAGATCAGCCCGATCTACATCCGCGTCGCCCGCACGCTCGGCGCGACGGACTGGGAGGTCTTTTCCAAGGTCATCCTCCCCCTCACCGTCCCGCACGTGCTGACCGCGACTCGCGTCGCCCTCGGCGTCGCCTGGGCGACGCTGGTCGCCTCCGAACTCGTCGCGGCGCAGAACGGGCTCGGCGCGGTCATCCAGAACGCGAGCGCCTTCTTCCAGCTCACCACCATCTATGCCGGCATCGTCACCATCGGCTTCCTCGCGCTGATGATGGACACCGCCCTGAGGATGACCTCGCGCAGGTTCCTCGACTGGCAGGAGCGCGTCGTCCAATGAACCTCGCCACAGAAATGCCCAACGCGTCGGAGGCCGCCGCGCCCAAGGTGGTGTTCGACCATGTGTCGAAGTCGTTCGGGCCGATCGAGGTCGTCCGCGACGTTTCCTTCGCGGTCAACGAAGGCGACTTCATCGCGGTGGTCGGCCCGTCCGGCTGCGGCAAGACGACGATGATGAACATGCTCGCCGGCTTCACCGAGCCGGACGGCGGTGCGGTCCTACTCGACGGCAGGCCGGTCCACGGCCCCGGCCCCGACCGCGGCGTGATGTTCCAGGACTACGGCGTCTTCCCGTGGCTGACGGTGGAGAAGAACATCCGCTTCGGCCTCGAACTCGACGTCAAGCGCGGCCTCTCCAAGGCCGAGAAGAACGAAACCGTCGAGAAGTACATGGCGCAGATGCGCCTCACCGACTTCCGCAACGCCTGGCCGAAGAACCTTTCGGGCGGCATGAAGCAGCGCCTCGCCCTCGCCCGGGCCTACGCCGCCAACCCGCGCTTCCTGCTGATGGACGAGCCGTTCGGCGCGCTCGACGCGCAGACCCGCGCCGACATGCACGACCTTCTCCTCGAGATGATGCAGGCGGAGCGCAAGACGGCGCTCCTCATCACCCACTCGGCGGAAGAGGCGATCTACCTCGCGAGCCGCATTCTCGTCGTCTCGGCCCGGCCGTCCCGCATCGTCGAGGAGATCCGGATTCCGTTCGGGGACAACCGCGACCGCGACCTTCTCGACAGCCACGAATTCATCGAGCTGCGCCGCCACCTGCGCGACGTGGTGATGAAGCAGTACGCCGAACAGCAAGCCCTCCGCTGAATGAGAGCGCCCCTGTCCGGTCAACATCGAAATGGGAGGAAAACAATGAGCATGAACAGACGCGAACTCCTGCGGACGGCCGCCATCGGCGGCCTCGCGACCCTCGCCGCCCCCGCCATCGTGCGGGCGCAGGGGTCGACCGACACCATCCGGGTCGGCTACCTCCACACCCTCGCGGTCGACGGGCACATCTTCACCGCCGAGAACAACGGGTTCTGGGCCGAACAGGGCCTGAAGCCGGAGCTGACGCGCTTCTACACGGGCCTCGAGCTCTTCCAGGCGATGGTCGGCGGCTCGCTCGACATGCTGGCGACCGGCGCGGTGGTCTCCAACTTCCCCGCCCGCGGACAGGGCAAGGTCTTCCTCATCAACAACGTCGAGTTCGCGACGGCGCAGCTCTGGGTCAACCCCGACATGGGCGTGAGCTCCTTCGAGGACCTCAAGGGCAAGCAGATCGCGACCTCGATCGGCACGACCGCGCACGTCTTCCTCGACACCGCGCTGAAGGCGAACGGCGTCGACCCGACGTCCGACGTGTCGATCATCAACCAGCGGATGCCGGATGCCGTGACGGCGTTCATCTCCGGCGCGGTGCCGGCGGTGGCGCTGTGGGTGCCGTTCAACGTCCAGGTCAAGGACAGGGTGCCAGGTGCGAAGATGCTGGTCGATGCGTCGGCCTACTACCCCGAGGCGGCGATCGTCGGCGGCTGGGCCGCGCGCAACGACTATTTCGACGAGAACAAGGACGTCCTGGAACGCGTCATCAAGGCGTGGGTGCCGGCCAACAAGCTCCTCGTCGAACAGCCTGACGAGACGCTCGCCGCCCTCCAGAAGAACCAGTACACCGACATTCCGCTCGAGGAGCTGAAGGCGCAGTACGAGGCGCAGAAGCTGTTCCCGACGCCCGAGTGGGTGAAGATGTACGAGGACGGCACAGTCACGTCCTGGCTCGACCGGGTGACCAACTTCTACGCCGAGATCGGCGGGATGACCGACCCTGTCCCCGCGGGCGAGTATTTCGACCCCAGCCTGTTCCTGAAGGTCGCCGGCTAAGCCCCACGGGCGGCCGGGCGACCCCCGGCCGCCACCGATTTCCCAGAGACCGCGGGAGGCGGGATGCGCGACGTGGCGGAAACACCGAGGCCGGCAACGCCGGGCCCCGCCGCGTCCGGTCCCGCCCCCTCGCCACGGAAGAACCGAGCGGCCACGATGCGCGCAACAATTCTCGTCCACCGCTACCCCATCGAAACGCCGGTGCAGACCTCGTTCGGCATCATGCGCGACCGTCCGTCGGTCATCGTGCGCGTCGAGGATGACGAGGGCGCCGTCGGTTACGGCGAGGTCTGGTGCAACTGGCCGAACGTCGGCGCGGAACATCGCGCGCGCCTCCTCGAAGCGGTCATCCTGCCGCTGGTCGCCGAGAGCGGCCTCTGGCGGCGATCCCGCAGCGCTGTGGCTCTGGCTGACCGCCCGCCTGCGCATCCTCGCGATCCAGGCCGGCGAGCCCGGGCCGATCGCGCACTGTCTCGCCGGTCTCGAATGCGCGCTGCAGGACCTGATGGCGCGCCGTGCCGGACTGCCTCTCGCACGCCACATGGCGGCCGAGGCGGCGGCGACGGTCGCCGTCTACGCCAGCGGCATAAACCCGACCGGAGCGCCGGAGAACGCCGCGCGCGCCATCGCCGCCGGCTACGCCGGCTGCAAGATCAAGATCGGCTTCGACGCCGTGCGCGACCGCGACAATCTCCTCGGCGCCCGGGCGCTCATCGGCGAAGGCACGCGCCTGATGGCGGACGCCAACCAGGCCTGGACGCTGGATGATGCGCTCGCCTTCGCTCCCACAGCGCAGGAGGCTGACCTCACATGGCTGGAAGAGCCCCTGCCGCACGATGCGGCGGACGCGGATTGGCAGGCGCTCGCGGCCGCCCTTCCGACCCCGCTTGCCGCGGGCGAGAACTTCCTCACGGGTCGCGACTTCGACGTCCTGCCGGCGGCACGGCGGCTGAGGGTGATCCAGCCCGATCTCGGCCGCTGGGGCGGCGTCGCGCAGGTCATCGATGTCGGCCAGGCGTGCCGGGCGAACGGGTCGCTGTTCTGCCCGCACTGGCTCGGCGGCGGCGTCGGCCTCCTCACCTCACTCCACGCCAAGGCGGCCCTCGCGGACAAGGACGGTTTCGTCGAGGTCGACTTCAACGACAACCCGATGCGCAGCGAGATCGCCGCGAGCGTCCTCTCCACGCTGAGGGACGGCCGCGTCACCCTTTCGGACGCGCCGGGGATCGGCATCGGGGACAGCGCGATCGACGCGTTCGCGCAGCATCTGGTCGTCTCCCGCGACGTCGTGTTCTGACACCCCGGAAAGGCCCCCCTGTGAACAGTGAGTACGACTACGTCATCGTCGGATCGGGATCGGCGGGATCGGTCGTCGCGAACCGCCTGTCGGCCGATCCCGGGTGCCCGCGTTCTCGTCATCGAGGCAGGCGGGCAGGACCGGAACTTCTGGCTGAAGCTTCCTGTCGGCTATTTCCGCACGATCTACGACGCGCGCTTTTCCCGCGTGTTCGACACGGAGCCCGGGGAAGGCTCCGGCGGCCGGTCGATCCCCTGGCCGCGCGGGCGGATCGTCGGCGGGTCGAGCTCGATCAACGGGCTGATCTTCATCCGCGGCCAGCACGAGGATTTCGACGACTGGGCACAGATGGGCGCCGTCGGCTGGTCCTACGAGGATGTGCTCCCCCATTTCCGCGCGCTCGAACGCTTCGACGGCGGCGAGGACGCCTACCACGGCCGCAGCGGCGAGCTGACTGTCTCCGAACTGCGCAACGACAACGAGGCCTGCCGCGCCTGGGTCCGCGCGGCGATGGAATACGGCCTCCCCCACAACGCGGACTTCAACGGCGCGACGACGGCGGGCGTCGGCTCCTACCAGCTTTCGATCGGCAGGCGCCTGCGCGCCAGCGCCGCCGCGCGTTTCCTCCGCCCCGCCCTCAAGCGCCCCAACCTCGATCTTCTCATCAAGGCGCATGTGACACGCGTTGTCGTCGAGAACGGCCGCGCCGTCGGCGTCGAGGTCAGCGTCGGCGGCACGGTTCGCACGATCCGGGCCGCGCGGGAGGTCATCCTGTCGGCCGGCGCCGTCCAGTCGCCGCAGATCCTCGAACTCTCGGGCATCGGGAGCGCCGAGCGGCTCGGCAAGCTCGGCATTCCCTGCCTGGTCGATGCGCCGGAGGTCGGCGAGAACCTGCAGGATCACTACCAGATGCGCCTCATCGTCCGGCTGAAGCGGAAGATCTCGCTGAACGACGACGTGCGCAATCCGGTCAAGCTCGCGCGGATGGGGCTCGACTGGCTCCTCGCCGGCAAGGGACCGCTCACGGTCGGCGCCGGTCAGGTCGGCGGGGCGGCCTGCACGTCTCACGCCTTCGGCGGCCGGCCCGACATCCAGTTCAACGTCATGCCGCTGTCGGTCGACAAGCCCGGCACACCGCTGCACGATTATTCAGGCTTCACTGCCTCTGTCTGGCAATGCCACCCGGAAAGCCGTGGCGCGATCCACATCGACAGCGCCGACCCCTTCGCCCCGCCGCGCGTCGCGCCGCGCTACTTCGAGCGGGAGATCGACCGGAAGACGATGGTCGAGGGCGTGAAGATCCTGCGGCAGATCAACCGCGAACCCTCGTTTCGCGACATGTGGGACGAGGAGGTCGTGCCCGGCGGGAACGTCTCGACGGACGCCGAAATCTGGGAAGCGATCCGCTCGCGCGGCGGCACGGTGTTCCACGCGGTCGGCACCTGCCGGATGGGCGCCGACAGCGCCTCCGTGGTCGACCCGGAACTGAGGGTGCGCGGCGTGGACGGGCTGAGGGTCATGGATGCTTCCGTGATGCCGAAGATCACATCCGCCAACACAAATGCCGCGACGCTGATGATCGGCGAAAAGGGCGCCGCGATGATCCTCGGCGGGGCCTGACGAGAAAGGCCTGGGAAGCTGCGACAAATTCGGAACGCTGTCATTCCGGAACGCGGGAGCTGATTCTCCAGTTTCCCAAGAACGTTGCCGCAATGAAGGACAGATCGGGCTGATGACAATTTCCTGCCAGGGCTGCCGGGATGGCACCGCATTTCCGATGTCGTTCTCGATGGCGTTCCAGCCCATCGTCAACATCGGCAGCGGTGAGGTCTTCGCGCATGAGGCCCTGGTGCGCGGCGCGAACGGCGAAGGTGCCCGGACCGTCCTCGAAGCTGTCGACGCGTCCAACAAGTATGCCTTCGACCAGCAGTGCCGGGTGAAGGCGATCGAGATCGCCTCGCGGCTGGAGCTCCGCAAGACCCCGGCGATGCTGTCGATCAACTTCATGCCGGACGCCGTCTACGAGCCGCGCGCCTGCATCCGGCGGACTTCTCATCGCCGCGGAGCGCTGCAACCTGCCGATGGACCGGATCATCTTCGAGTTCACCGAGGACGAGCGGATCGATCCCACGCACACGCTTAAGATCCTGAGCGAATACCGCGACATCGGGTTCAAGACCGCGATCGACGACTTCGGGGCGGGCTATGCGGGGCTGACGCTCCTCAGCAAGTTCCAGCCCGATATCGTCAAGATCGACATGGCGCTGGTCCGGGACATCGACACCGACCGGACGAAGCAGGCGATCGTGCGTCACACCCTCGCCCTAATGCGCGACCTCGGGATCGAGGTGATCGCCGAGGGTGTCGAGACCGCGGACGAACTCGCCGTTCTGCGCGACATGGGCGTCGAGCTGATCCAGGGCTACTTCTTCGCCGCGCCAAAATTCGAGGCGTTCGCAACGCCGCAGACCGGCCGCGCGGCGGCATAGGCGGCAAGGGCGCACACGCGGCGCCCTCGCCCATGAGCGGCCGCGGCTAGCGGCCGGTGATGCCCGGGAAGGCGATCAGCACCGCGAGCGCCAGCACCTGCAGCCCGATGAACGGCAGGAGCGCGCGGAAGATGTCGCCCAGCGAGATGTCGGGCGGCGCGACGCTCTTGAGGTAGAACGCGGCGGGACCGAACGGCGGCGACAGGAACGACACCTGCATGTTCATGCAGAAGAGCACGCCGAACCACACCGGGTCATAGCCGAGCTCGACGATGATCGGCACGAAGATCGGCAGGGTCAGGAGCGCGATGCCCACCCAGTCGAGGAACATGCCGAGCACGAACAGGATCAGCATCATGAAGAGGAGAACGTGCAGCGGGTTCTCCGAGATGCCGATGATCAGCGACGACACGAAGTCGATGCCGCCCATCAGGTTGAACACGCCGACGATGGCGCTGGCGCCGATGCCGATCCAGACGATCATGCCGCAGGTGGCGAGCGTCTGCATCGCCGCGCCGCGCAGGAGCGCGAAGGTGAACTCGCCGCGCACGACAGTCGCAAGGAGCACGCCGCCGACGCCGATGGCCGACGCTTCGGTGACCGAGGCGATGCCGCCGTAGATCGAGCCGAGCACGAAGGTGACGACCAGGAGCGGCAGGATCAGACCCTTGAGGAGCGCGATCTTCTTGGCGAGCGGGATCACCTCGGGGTCGGGATCAGGCACCGCGCCCTTGGTGAAGTAGGCGCGGAAGAGGACGTAGAGGACGTAGAAGCCGGCCAGCATCACGCCCGGGATGAACGAGGCGGTGAAGAGGTCGCCGATCGAGACGTTGGCGGCGAGGCCGTAGACGATGAGGACGATCGAGGGCGGGATCATCGTGCCCAGCGCACCGCCGGCGCAGACGACGCCGATGGAGAGGCTGCGGTTGTAGCCGAGGCGCAGCATCTGCGGCAGCGCAAGGAGGCCGAGGAGAACGATCTCGCCGCCGATGATGCCGCTCATCGCCGCCAGGATGACCGCGACGAAGATGGTCTGGATCGCGACGCCGCCACGCACCCGGTTGGAGATCAGCTTCATCGCGTCGAACAGGTCGCGCGCGATGCCGGAGCGGTCGAGGATCGCCGCCATCAGCACGAACATCGGCACCGAGACGAAGATGAACGACGACACGAAGCTGAAGACGCGGCTCGTGATGAGCGGAACGGCCATCGGCCCGAACCAGCCGAGTGCGAAGATCAGTGCCACCAGCAGCGTGACGAAGGCGAGAGGCATGCCGGTCAGGAGGAGCCCGAACAGCATGAGGAACATCACCAGGGTGCCGTAGCCGATGCCCAGCGCCTGAAGGTTGATGCCGAAATCGAAAAACTCGGCCATTTACGCGCCCTGCCTCGAACCGCGCCGCGCGCGCCGGGCATGATTGACGGCCAGCACGATGAACTGGACGCACAGGATGATCATGACGAAGAGGAGAAAGCCCTTGAGGAGCGCCGGCGTCGGCGGGTTCCAGGCCGATCCTGTGCCTTCGAGGTGGAAATCGCCGCTCGGGGTCCAGAACGAGGTCTTGACCATCAGCCAGGACGCCCAGGCGAAGAACGCCGACGAGATGGCGCTGATGAGATAGATGATGACGTCGAACACGATGCGCAGGCGCGGACCGAGCGCGTCATAGATCAGGACGACGCGGATGTGGCTGTTGCGCGCCGCGCAGAACAGGCCGCCGTAGATGAAGGCGATCGCGCACAGGAAGATGCTCGCCTCGTGGACCCAGTTGGTCGGGCTGTCGAGCACGTAGCGCATGAAGATTTCGAACAGCAGGATCGCCGCTGCCAGCACGATCGCGCCGGCGAAAATGTAGCCGCCCGCCTCGATGATGCGGCCGAGCACCCCGGCTTCCGGGACAGGCGCCCCTCCGGTGCCTTCACTGGTCGCGGCGAGGTCCGGATCCGGTCCGTCCACGGCGATGGGATCACGAGTTATACCCGGAGTGTCCTTGGAGAGGAAAAAGAAGGCGGGCGGAGCGTCTGCCCCGCCCGCCGGTCTTGATCGCGGTCTGGTTTACTCGGCCTTCAGGAGGCCTTCGTTGTCGAGGTAGGTGGTGAGGGTGTCGTACACCTTCTGCGCGTTGGCGGACTGGCCAGCCTGCTTTTCCCACTCGCCGATGGCGATCTTGCGGAACTTGGCACGCTCTTCGTCGGACCAGTCGTGGATGGTCGCGCCTTCGGCCTCGGCCTGTTCGACGGCCTTGGCGTTCTTGTCGGCAAGCGCCGCGTTCTGGCGCTGTGCGAGAGCGACGACCGATTCCTCGAGCGTCTTCTGGACTTCAGGCGACAGTGCATCCCACTTCGCCTTGTTCATCGAGAACTCGATGAGCGGCATGGAGTGGAAGCCCGGGAACACCGGATGCTGGGCGATCTTGTTGAGGCCCTGCGCCTGGTTGACGTGGAACACGCTGTAGTCGGCGGCTTCGACGACGCCCTTGTCGAGCGCGGTGAAGACTTCCGACGTCGGCAGGTTCACCGGCGAGGCGCCAGCCGCTGCGAAGATGTTCTGGACGAGACCGGCCGGTGCGCGCAGCTTCAGGCCCTTCAGGTCTTCGACGCCTTCCAGCGGAACCGACGAAACGAACGCTTCGAGGCCCGGCGTGGTGCCGCCGAAGAAGTGCGTGCCGTAGGGCTCGACGAGCTCGTTCATGAGCTCCTTGCCGCCGCCTTCGTTGATGAACTTCAAGAGCTGCTGCGGGTCGGACCAGGCGCCAACGGGGTTGGCGATGAGGCCGAACGCGGCGTCCTTGCCGGCGAAGTAGGACGTGTCGGTGATGTGGCCGTCGAGGATGCCTGCGCCGACCGCGTCGAGGGTTTCCTGGAAGTCGACGACGGAGCCGACCGGGAGGAGCTCGATGGCCACCGCGCCGCCGGTTTCCTCGGCAACGTTGTCGGCCCACTCCTTGTAGAGAAGGTAGTTCGCATCGCCGGCGGGATCGCTCGACTGGAACTTAAGCTTCATGTCCTGCGCCATCGCGCCGGAGGACAGCACGGCGAATGCCGCGCCAGCCAGAAGGATCTTCATGCTTTTATTGAACAATTATCGTCTCCCTTGAGCGTTTCGATTGTCCACGGGTCCCGCCGCCGGGGGAGCGCCACGAGCGCAGCCTCCCGGCGAGCAGGTTGTCCATAGTTGTACGCGCACCATACGGCCGCCGGCTGTTCCGTCAACGCGAAAGCATGAGGATTCCTTTCCAGCGGCCACTCCGTCCCGTATTTCCTGCGCTCTCCTCGGCCGCGGCCGGATCACCCGGATATCGGCGGATAGCCCGCCGTCCGGCAGGGCATCGCGCGGTCGGGGCCCGGCGCGGCAAGTCGTTCGCGACCGGCACTGGCGCGGATCGTCACGGTCCCGCGAACGGTGCGACGGAAACATGTCGGCCTCCGGACGTTGACCTCAAAGCCATCGGGCCGCCGACCGCGGATCGTCTGCGGTTCGTTCGCAATCCGGCGGCGACGAGGCCGGGGGACATTTTCGCCGGCAGGCTGGCCTGTTCCGCGCCGCAGCCACCAGCTCAAGTGCCGTCACGCAAGACCCGGGATCGCCGTGTTTCCCCTCATAAACCTGCCCGCCGCATTCGTGGCACTCGCGATTGCCGCCGTTGTCATCGTCATCGTCGGCACCAAGCTGACGAAGCTTGCCGACATCCTTGCCGACCGGACCGGCATCGGCGAAGCGATCGCCGGCGCCGTGCTTCTCGGGGCGACGACGTCGGCCTCCGGCACCATCACCTCCATCACCGCGGCCGCGGGCGGTGACGTCGACCTTGCCTACAGCAACGCCCTCGGCGGGATCGCGGCGCAGACGGCGTTCCTCGCCCTGGCGGACTGCCTCCACCGCCGGTCGAACCTCGAACACGCTGCCGCCGATCCGTCGAACCTCACGCAGGCGACGATGCTGGTGCTGCTTCTCTCGGTGCCCCTCATCGCCGCGACGGTTCCGCCGGTCACGCTGTTCGGTATCCACCCGGCGAGCGTCGTCCTCATCGTGCTTTACGTCTGCGGCATCATCCTCGCCCGGCGCGACCGCGAGAACCCGATGTGGCACCCCCACCAGACGCGGGCGACGCGGGAAGACAGCCCCGATCCCGAATCGGACGCCGGCCCGTCGACGCCGCGGCTCGTTGTGATCTTCGCGGGGCTGGTGCTCGCCACCGGCGTGGCGGGCTTCGTGGTTGCGATCGCCGGCACCTCGATCGAGCGCGGGATGGGAATTTCAGGCAGCCTCGTCGGCGCGCTGATGACCGCGACGGTGACGTCCCTGCCGGAACTCGTCACGACCATCGCCGCGGTGCGCCGTGGCGCGCTCCAGCTCGCGGTGGGCGGCATCATCGGCGGCAACACGTTCGACGTCCTGTTCCTCTCGGCGTCCGACGTCGCCTATCGCGACGGCTCGATCTACAACGCGATCGGCGCCAGTTCCCGCTTCTGGGCGCTCGTCGGGATCGCCATGACTGCGATCCTGCTCCTCGGCCTGATCCGCAGGCAGGAAAAGGGTTTCGCGAACATCGGCTTCGAGAGCATTGGCGTTCTCGCGCTCTACGCCGGGGCCATCGCCGTGGCGTCGGCCGGGTTCACGGGCTGATGCCGCGGCGGAGGGTTGAGTGGCGTGTCCGCGGATCATTCATGGGCACGCAGGTGGCATCGCCGCAAAGCGCGCCTTATGATCCGCCCGGCGCCGTCGCAGCCCGCCCCCCTCCCGGACCGATGCGCCCCCGCGCCGCGATGCGACGCCGGAAAGACAACACGTCCCAACGGATGCAACCATGACCACGCTGCCCCAACACAATCACGCCCTCGCGACCGACGGGGCGGCGGGTCTTAGCACTGCCAGAGGAGCGCACGGGTCGGCCGGCACGCTCCTCAGGATCACGCGGATCGCGTTCCAGAAACCATGGTGGGTGGCGATCTCGTTCGCCTCCACCCTCGTCGCCGCGACGTTGCAGCTCACGATCCCGATCATCCTCGGCATCGCCGTCGACCAGACGCAGGGCGCCCTCGACGCGACTGAAGGCGCCCGCAACGCGCTTCTTCAGACCGCGGCGCTCCTCTTCGTCATGTCCATGATGCGCGGCGTCTTCACCACGCTGCAGAACTATTACGGCGAGGCGGTCGGCCATGCGGTCGGCTACCAGCTCCGCCGCGCCTACTACGCCAAGGTGCAGGACCTCGACTTCAGCTTTCACGACAAGGTGCACTCGGGCGACCTCATCACCCTCGGGATGCTCGACCTCGAGGGCGTGCGGATGTTCTTCTCCACCGGCATCGTGCGCCTCCTTCTGCTGACCACCCTCATCGGCGTCGGCGGCTACCTCCTCATCTCCACCGACCCGGTCCTCGGCTTGGCGGCGCTCTCCTTCGTGCCCTTCGTCGGCTGGCGCTCGGCGGTGACGCGGCTCCGGCTCCGCGCGACATGGCTGCGGTTGCAGGAGCGGCTTTCGGTGCTGTCGCGCGTGATGGAGGAGAACCTCGCAGGCATCCGCGTCGTCCGCGCCTTCGCCGCCCAGCCGCTCGAGATGGCGAAGTTCCACACCTCCTCGCTGAGCGCGCTGGAGCTTGCGCGCGAGCGCGTCGGCATCCGCGTGCGCAACACCAGCGCGATGACGTTTTCATTCTTTGCCGCGATGGGCCTCGTCCTCTGGGTCGGTGGCCACAAGGTGATCGCGGGCGAGATCTCGGTCGGCACCCTCGCCTCCTTCCTCACCTTCATGACCATCCTGCAGATGCCGGTGCGCCAGCTCGGGATGCTGGTGAACTCGTTCGCGCGCGCATCGACCTGCGGCAGCCGCCTGTTCGACTTCCTCGACTTCGAGGTCCCGATCCGCGAGGAGGCCGGCGCCCCTGCCCTCGCCCTCTCCGAAGGGCGCCTCGCCTTCGAGGACGTCTCCTTCACCTATCCGGGGACCGACAGGGCGGTCTTGCGCAACGTCTCGTTCGAGGCGCGCAAGGGCGAGACCATCGGCCTCGTCGGCCCGCCGGGCTCGGGCAAATCCTCGCTAGTCCATCTCATCCCGCGGTTCTACGACGTCACCGGCGGCAGGATCACCATCGACGGGCAGGACATCCGAGAGATTTCGCTGCGCTCGCTCCGGCAGGCGGTCGCGGTGGTGCAGCAGGACGTGTTCCTGTTCACCACCACGCTCGAAAACAACATCGCCTACGCCGACCCGTGGGCGAAGGGGAAGCAGGTGGAGCGGGCGAGCGAAGCGGCGCGGCTGCACGACTACATCCTCAACCTTCCGAGCGGCTATCGCACGGTGGTGGGCGAGCGCGGCGTCTCGCTGTCGGGCGGGCAGCGCCAGCGCGTCTCCATCGCGCGCACGCTGATGCTCGACCCGTCCATCCTCATCTTCGACGACAGCACCACGGCGCTCGACGCCAACACCGAGCGCAGCATCCGCAAGGCCATGCGCGAAAATGCGCAGTCCCGCGTCACGGTCATCATCGCCCACCGGCTGAGCTCGCTGATGGACGCCGACCGGATCCTCGTCCTCGACGAAGGCCGGATCGTCGAACAGGGCAGCCACGACGAGCTTGTGGCGCTCGGCGGCCGCTACCGCGCGCTGCACGATCTGCAGGTGGGCAACGATGCACCTACGGAGGCTCACTAATGGCGATCACTGAACAACACCCGCCCCGCGCCACGGTCGGCTCCCACCGCGTCGAGGAGGAGATGTTCGGCCGCGTGTTCGACGGCCGCGTCGTGCGCAGGATCTGGGCCTTCGTCAGCCCCTACCGCCTCAAGGTCGCCATCGCGGTCATCGCGGTGCTGGTCTTCACCGGCACGCAGGTGGTGATTCCCCTCATCATCCGCGACGCCATCGACAACGGCATCGTGGCCGGCGGCGAGGCCGCGCTGACGCAGGCCGTCATCCTGTTCGGCATCGTCATCCTCATCAATTTCGCGGCGAGCTTCGTGCAGGAGAACGTGGTCGGGCAGACGGCGGAGAACGTGCTTTTCGACATCCGCGAGGCGATGTTCTCGCACCTTCAGCGCGTGTCGATGTCGTTCATGGACAAGACCGAGGTGGGGCGGCTGATGTCGCGCCTGCAGGGCGACGTGAACTCCATGCAGGAGTTCCTGGAAACCTCCGTCCTGTCGGTCGGCGACATCGTGCTCCTCTTCGGCATCGTCGCCTCGATGCTGTGGCTCGACGTGCGGCTCGGGCTCCTCACGATTTCCGTCCTCCCCGTCCTCTTCCTCGTTCGCGTCTTCTGGCTGCCGCGGGCGCGAAAGGCGTTCATGGCGGCGCACGAGGCGAACTCGGTCGCCAACGGGGCGCTGGCTGAGGCGATCCACGGCGTGCGCGCGGTCCAGAACATGCACCGCGAGGACGTCAACTTCGCGCTCTACACCGACAAGGCGGAGACCAATCTCGAGGCGCACCTCACCGCCGCGCGCTACGCGCAGGTGATGGTGCCGATCGTCGACACTCTGACCGGGCTCGCCATGGCCTTCGTCATCGTCGTCGGCGGCCAGATGGTGCTCGGTGAGACGCTCGAAGTCGGCGTGATGGTCGCGTTCCTCTTCTACATCCAGCGCTTCTTCGACCCGATCCGCTCGCTCACCATGCAGTATTCGGTGATGCAGCGCGCGATGGCCTCCGGCCAGCGTCTCACCGAGGTTCTCGATATCGAGGTCTCGATCCGTGACCGGGAGGGTGCCGTCCCCCTCACCCGCGAGGCGGGGGGGTCGATCGAGTTCCGCGACGTGACGTTCGGCTACGATCCCGCGCACCCGGTGCTGCAGAACGTCACCTTCAAGGTGAAGCCCGGCGAGACGGTGGCGGTGGTCGGCCCGACGGGCTCCGGCAAGTCCAGCGCGATGGCGCTGGTCAACCGCTTCTACGACGTGCAGCAGGGCGAGGTGCTCGTCGGCGGACACGATGTGCGCGACGTGACGCAAGCCTCCCTCGGCAAGCATATCGCGATGGTGCTGCAGGAGCCCTACCTCTTCACCGGCACGGTTCTTGAGAACATCCGCTACACGATGGTGGACGCCACCCGCGAGGACGTCGTCAACGCCGCCAAGGCGGTCGGTGCGCACGACTTCATCACGGCCCTCCCCGAGGGTTACGACACGCTCCTCGGAGAACGGGGCGGCAGCCTGTCACTCGGCCAGCGCCAGCTCCTCAGCTTCGCGCGGGCGCTGGTGGTCGATGCGCCGATCCTCGTCCTCGACGAGGCGACGGCTAGCATCGACAGCTACACCGAGATGCAGATCCAGACGGCGCTGAAGCGGCTCCTGCAGAACCGCACCGGCCTCGTCATCGCCCACCGCCTCGCGACCATCCGCAACGCCGACCGGATCGTCGTCCTGCGTGACGGCGAGATCGTCGAACAGGGCACGCACGACGAGCTGATCGCGCTGGGCGGCCTCTACGCCGGCCTCTACCGGGCGAACCACACCTCGTTCGACGACGCGCTCGACACCGCGCCCTGATCCCGGGCGCGGTCGCCGGCCTATCCCGCCCGGCGCTCCCCGCCGTGGACGTGCGAGACGACGACGCTCACAAGGTCGGCCAAGGTCCGCACGCCCATCTTGCGCATCACCCTGGCGCGGTGAACCTTCACGGTCTTCTCGACGATCCCGAGATCGTCCGCGATCTGCTTGTTCAGCCGGCCGGACACGACCGAGTTCGAGCACCTCCCGCTCCCTGAGGGTGAGCGTCGCGAGCCGGTCCTCGACCGCGGCGGCCTGCGCCTTCGACAGCCGCGCTTCCGCATCGCGTGCGATCGCCTCCGTTATCGCCGCAAGCAGGACCTGCGACTGCACGGGCTTGGTGAGGAAATCGACCGCGCCGCCCTTCATCGCGCGCACGCTGGCGGAGATATCGCCCTGCCCGGTCAGGAAGATCACCGGCAGGCATACGCCGGTCTGCGACAGCCGGTGCTGCACCGAGTGCCCGTCGCTGCCGGGCATCCGCAGATCGAGCACGAGACAGCCCGGCTCGTCGGCATCGAGCGCTGCGAAGAATGCTTCTGCGTTGAGGTGCGCCTCGGTCCGGTGCCCTTCCGCCGCGAGAAGCCGTCCGAGCGCGGTCAGGATCGCCGGATCATCGTCCACGAGGTGAACGGTCGCGCAATCCCGTGCCTCGGTCATACCGGCAATGGCGCGGAAACGACCAGCGCCCTCCAGTCTGCCGCGGAGATCTCACGCGAGCCGTGGGCGCCTTCGGCGGTCTCGACCACCGGCAATCGCGATCCCGACGTTTTCTCTGCCATCGCATCCGCCCCATTTGAGGATCAGATCGTAATATTTTTTCGAAACTGTCCCGTATCGCGCGAAACGATAAGTTGACCAGATGTCACACGAACGACAAAGCGCACTCCAGCATCAGGCACTTACTTTGCGTCAGAATTTCGACGGGCTGAGCTGGCACGTCGAGGTGGAGCGGCTCGGATCGGCCGCGGTGTGGTCCGGCCACCTGCACAGGCCGGCGGCGAACTCGGACGCGCGCTGGTTGCAGGCGGCAGTCGCGCAGGGCGTTCGCGCCACGAACTCTTTGCGGAGCGGAACAGGTTGCGTTCCGCCCCACGCGCCATCACTTCGGCAAGGGCGGATCGCCGGAACGAGGACTGACAGCGAGTTGCCGGGACGACGGCAACCGCATGAGTGGCACTTCATCCGCAGGGTAGAATCAGCCCGACGATCGACAAGATTAACGGCCGCTGCAGATCTGAAAACCTTGCCGCTTTGGCCCCTCAGCGTTATGATTTACGGAGAAGTATCCGAATTCACAGCAAAGCTGGAGTTTGTGTCGTCGCCCAATCGGTGCACCATCTCACATCGATCCGGGCCGTTAACCGATCGATCCTGCGTTCGAGAGGCCCGCGAATTGGGTAGAGCGGCATCAGCGGTCGGTAACGCCCCGGAGCCATGCGGTAGCGCCCCGCCCCTCCCCGGACCGGACATCCGCAGCAAAACGACCCGGCCGGAGCGCAGGGGATGAAGACTTCCGCCGGCGCGGTCGCCGAACCGATCGACGACGTCCGGGGCGCGTACCGCCGGCTGACCGACATGCAGGCCCTCGTCACCGAGGTTCTGGGCAGTTTCGTGCACAGGCCTTTGCACGAGGTGCCGCACGGGATCGACGAAACGCTCGCCCGTCTCGGTACTTTCGTCGGCGCCGACCGCACCTACGTGTTCGAGACGCTCCCCGGCAATCTCATCTCGAACACCCACGAGTGGTGCGCTCCCGGCATCCAGCCCGAGATCGAGACCCTCCAGGACCTGCCGCAGGACGTCATCCGGTTCTGGCTGAACCCGCTCGCAGAGGGCCAGCCCATCTACGTGCCGGATGTGAATGCCCTCCCGGACGAACGCGCCGAGGAGCGCGAGCTCCTGATCCGGCAGGACATCCAGTCCCTCCTCGTGGTGCCGATGCTGAACGCCGGCGAGCTGTTCGGCTTCGTCGGCTTCGACGCCGTGCGGGCGCACCGAACCTTCACCGCTGGCGAGGTCAGCCTTCTCACCTCGGTCGCCGACGTGATCTGCTCGGCACTGGTGCGCCGGGAATCGGCACGGCAGGTCTTCAACGCACAGGCAAGGCTCGCCGCCATCACCGAGCATGCGTCCGACCTCGTCCTCGTCATGGACGCGGGGGGCTTCGTGTCGTGGGCGAGCCCGTCGGTGCAACGCCTAGCAGGCAGGCAGATGACCGGCGAACGCTGGTGGGACGCGCTCAGCCCGGGACACCGCAACAGCGCCGAGGACGTGGCGGGCGCTTTCGTGCGGGATGGAACGACGGCCAGGGAAACAGACCTTCCCGACTGCCTCCTCGACACGCCCGGCGGGCAGCGCTGGCTTGCGTCCCGCGTCGTGGACCTGCGCGGCGATCCGGCCGTGGGCGGGCTGGTGCTGACGGCCCGCGACGTCACCGAGCGGCGAAAGGCGGAGGACGATCTCGCCCACCAGGCAACCCACGACACGCTGACGGGCCTCCCCAACCGGCTCCTCCTGTCGGACCGTCTCGTCCGCGCCGCGCACCGGGCTCAGCGCCGCGGTCAGATGATCGGCCTCCTCTTCTTCGACATCGACCACTTCAAGCTCGTCAACGACGGGCACGGCCACACCATCGGCGACGGGCTTCTGTGCCAGGTCGCGCAGCGCCTCGTCGAGGCGGTCCGGCCCGCTGACACCGTCGCGCGCTTCGGCGGCGACGAGTTCGTCATCCTGATCGAGGAAGCGGATGACGTGTCGGATCTCGAAACGCGGACGGTCGAGCTCTTCGACCGCGTCACCGGGTCGTTCGTCATCGAGGGGCGGGAGTTCTTCGTCACCGCGTCCATCGGCGTCCTCATGCACAACGGACATGACCTCGACCTCGAAGCCGTGCTGCAGCGGGCGGACGCTGCAATGTACCGGGCAAAAGAAGGCGGTAGGAACCGCATCGTCTCGTTCGACGCGACAATCCAGGAGGAAGTGGAGCGCCACGCCCGGATCGTGCACAGCATCCGGCGGGCGATCGAGGCGGGCGAAATCCGCCCGTCCTTCCAGCCCATCGTTCGCCTCGGCAGCCGCGAGGTGGTCGGGCAGGAAGCGCTTGCACGGTGGCAGCACGGCGAGCTCGGCTCCGTCCATCCCGACGAGTTCATCAAGGTCGCCGAACGCACGGGCCAGATCCGCGCGCTCGGCGCCTCCATCCTGGATCAGGCGGTTGAGACCGCGGTGCGCGCCGGCGGCGACTGGCGGCTCAACGTCAACGTGTCACCGCTCGAGCTCGACGATCCCGGCCTCGTGCCCACAATCGAACGGGTCCTGGACCGCTGGAGCCTGCCGCCAGAGCGGCTGTGCATCGAGATAACCGAGAATGCTATAGCCGAACGGCCGGCCGCCGCACTCGCCACCCTGCGCGCGATCAGGACGTTCGGCGTCCACCTCGCGATCGACGACTTCGGCCGCGGCTACTCCTCACTCGTCAGCCTGCAGTCGATGCCGTTCGATTTCCTGAAGATCGACCGCTCACTGATCGTCGACCTCTCTCGCGCGCGGTCCGACCAACGCCTCGTGCGGGCTGTCCTGCGGCTCGCGGACGACTTCGGCCTCACGGTCGTGGCGGAGGGGATCGAAACGCGCGAACAGGAGGAGATCCTCCTGGAGCTCGGCTGCGGCCTCGGCCAGGGCTTCCTCTTCGGCCGGCCGGCCATGATGGACGTCGCCTAGCGCTGCCGCGTTTGCACGGGCCCGTCCGGCGCCGGCACGTCCGCATCAGTCAACGGCGAGGCACCGCCCCTGCTCCGTCACATAGTCGAACGTGAAGCCGCCCGGCACGCTTGCAGGTAGTGCTTCCATGAGCGTGTAGCTGAAAGCCCCGCGCGACGCGTAGAACATCAGGAAAGACTGGCCGTTCATGAAATGGGCCGGGCCGCCTCCCTCGACGCGGTTGGCCCAGCTGAAGAACGACCCGGACATCGCTTCCCTCTCCGCGAACGAGGCCTCGTAGATCCTGGCGTTCGTCTCGCGGCAGAAATCCTGGATCTCGTCACCGCCGGCGCCTGCGATGGCAATGCAGTTCATGAAGGTGTCGGCAGCATCGGCCGGCGCGATCGTCAGCGCAAACCGCGTCTCCTGCGGCTGGATGGCGCCGCTGACCGGTGCCCCGTCCTCTTCGTGGCGGATCGCGACCGCGCGATCGGCGACGCAGGCATACGCGCCGACGCCGACGTCCGGTGAGGTGAACAGTTCTGCCGCCTCGCCCGCCAGCTTCTCCTGCTCGGCGGGATCGAGAGCGCTGAGCAACTCCGCGGTGCTTTCGACCTCCGCGAACGCGTCTTCGATCCGCGTGATATTGGCGCGCATCTCCTCCGCGCCATCAGCCTCCAAGCTTTGCCGGGCAGCGCGCGCAGCGTCGGCCAATCCTTCGGCCGCCGCGCGCATCCGGCCGGCGACCGCCTCGACGGTCGCCGGCGGCGCCACGTCGGCACTCGCCTGCGCGAAGGCGGGCGCCGCACCGACCGAAGCCATCATGGCGAGGGAAAGGACGATCGCATGGCACGGACGCTGCATCACGGGGCTCCATCGACGGATTGCCGAACGGTGCATCATCCGCTTGCCGGTGATCAACCGGGGAGGACGACGCGCCGATTTCCGACATCGTCCGCACGGACACCGGGCGTCGTCATTGGGGGAAGAGGCGCGGCTCCGGTGTCGGCGTCGCGCAACCTCAGCCGCCCACTTCCTTCCTGAACGCCTCGAAGTCGATCTGCAGTCCGTTGAGGATGGTCGACCAGTGGCGCGTCAGTGCGGCCTGCCCGACGGCTTCCTTGATCTCCCCTTCCGTGGCGCCGGCGGCGCGTGCTGCCGCGGTGTCGGCGTAAACGCAGTAGCGGCACGGGATCTGCGCGCCGACGGCGATGTTGATGAGGGCTTTCACCTTGGGCGAGAGCTCGGTCTGGTCGCTGAACTCCATGTCACGGGTCATGATCCATGCACCGCGGATGCCGTGCTCGGGGTATTGCTTCATGTAATCGGGCACGAAACCGAGGCTTTCCTCGATCTCCGAGTAGGTTTGCGCGGCATTGTCCTGCGCCGAGGAAGGCGCCGGAAATATGGCCACCGCAATCGCGGCGGCAATGAAGAAGGCTTTCATGTCGGGTCTCCAGATGTCTTGGGTGAAGCGCGGACATCGTGCCCGGCGCTGCCCGATATCTGGACGGATGCGCCGCACGAACCCAGACGACTTCAGGTCAAGCATCTGTCGAAACCGAAATCCCCTTTCAGGTCAGTGCGTTATGGGTCGGAAATCGTGATCTGAAGACTGCGCGATGCTCGCTGACTGCACCTTCGGTACAGCGGCAGCCTCTTCCTGGTGCCGTTGCCTGCGTTGGAAAGGCGTCCGGCCCCGCACCGCGGCCGGGCGAAATTTTGTCGGAGAAATTTTGAACCGCATCCCGCCGTGGCGCGACGAAGCCCCATGAGACCGGCGACAGGCCGGTGGTTGAACGACAGCACGGGGGCAGACAATGGCCATCATCAACGGCAACAGCAACGCGAACATTCTGGTCGGCACCGACGAGGACGACGTCATCAACGGCGGCGGCGGCAACGACGTCCTGAGCGGCCTCGGCGGCAACGACAGCATCCTTGGGGGCGACGGGAACGACACGCTGGACGGCGGCGCCGGCAGCGACACCCTGCGCGGCGGCAACGGCGCGGACACCTTCATCGGGTCGGAAGGCGCCGACCAGATGTTCGGCGACGGTGGTAACGACACGGTCGACTATTCCGCCTCCACCGAAGGCGTGAACGTCGTCCTCCAGGGCAGCGGCAGCGGCGGCCTTGCCGAGGGCGACACCTATAGTGGCATCGACGACGTGATCGGCACGGACTTCGACGACACCGTGACCGGCCACTCCGGCAACAACGTGATCGAGACCGGCGCGGGCAACGACACCGTCATCGACAGCGATGATCGAAGCGACGTCATCGACCTCGGCTCCGGCAACGACGTGCTCGTCACGAGCCGCGCCTTCGGCGACGTTTACAGCGGCGGCGAAGGCATCGACACGCTGCGCTTCGGGGGCGCGTCCGAGCTCAACCTCCTCGACGACACGGTGAGCGGCTTCGAGGTGATCGAGCTTGTCGGCAACGGTGGCAATGTGCGCCTGCGCGTCGACGCGGCTGACCTCGCGGGCGTCACCACGATCCGCTCGCTGGCGCCCGGCAACACCCGCATCGAGATCGTCAATGCGAACGACTTCGACCTGTCGCAGATCACCTTCGAGGGCATCGACACCAGCGCGGCCGACGAGATTGTCGTCTTCGGCACCAACGGCGCGGACACCATCATCCTTTCCGACCAGGCCGATACGCTCGACGGCAACGGCGGCGACGACAGCATCTTCGGCGGCGCTGGTGACGACTCGATCTTCGGCGACAACGGCAACGACACCATCGACGGCGGCGCCGGTAACGACACCCTGATCGGTGCCGACGGTGACGACACCTTCATCGGGTCCGAAGGCGCCGACGTGCTGATCGGCGGCGGCGGCCGCGACACGGTCGACTACTCCGCCTCCCGGGAAGGGGTGAATGTCGACCTCGAGAGCAACATCGCGGGCACCGGCGGGCTGGCCGAGGGCGACACCTACTCCGGTATCGACGACATCATCGGCTCCAACCGCGACGACACCCTCAACGGGCACAACGGAGATAACCGGATCTTCGCGGGCGGCGGCTTCGACACGATCATCGACGATGCCGAGGGCTCCGACACCGTCGATGGCGGCAGCGGCAACGACACCTTCATCGTCACCCGCATGGCGCGCGACGTGTTCGACGGCGGCGCCGGCAACTTCGACACGCTCCGCCTCGTCGACAACGACCTCGACCTCCTCGACGACACCATCACGAACATCGAGGTGCTCGAGCTCGTCGGCGACGGGAGTGGCGGCGACATCACCCTTCGTGTCGATGCTGCGGATCTCGCCGACGTCAACACCATCCGCTCGCTCACCGCCGGCAACGTCCGGATCGAGATCTTCAACGCCGGACCTGACTTCGACTTCGGCCGCATTGCGCTGGAGGGCATCGACACCAGCAGCGGCGACCGGATCATCGTCTCGGGCACCAACGGTGCGGACACCATCATCCTGTCCGACCAGGCCGATACGCTCGACGCCAACGGCGGCGACGACAGCATCTTCGGCGGTGCCGGTGACGACTCGATCTTCGGCGACAACGGCAACGACACGATCGACGGCGGCGCCGGCAACGACACCCTGATCGGCGCCGACGGCAACGACACGTTCATCGGCTCCGAAGGTGCCGACATTCTGAACGGTGGCGGCGGCCGTGACACGGTCGACTACTCCGCCTCCACCGAGGGCGTGAACGTCAACCTCGAAAGCAACATCGCCGGAATCGGCGGCCTTGCCGAGGGTGACACCTATTCCGGCATCGACGACATCATCGGCTCCGACAGCCACGACACCCTCAACGGCCACAACGGCGACAACCGGATCTTCGCCGGCGGTGGGGCCGACACGATCATCGACGATGCCGAGGGCTCCGACACGGTCGACGGTGGCGGCGGCAACGACACCTTCATCGTCACCCGCATGGCTGGCGACGTGTTCGATGGCGGTGGCGGCAACTTCGACACGCTGCGCCTCGTCGACAACGACCTCGACCTTCTCGACGATATCATCACAAACATCGAGGTGATCGAGCTTGCCGGTGACGGAAGTGGCGGGGACATCAGCGTTGTCGTCGACGCCGCGGATCTGGCCGACGTCAACACCATCCGCTCGCTCACCACCGGCAACGTGCGGATCGAGGTCCGCAACGCAGGGCCCGAGTTCGACCTCAGCCGGATCGCGCTGGAGGGGATCGATACCGGCGCAGGCGACAGCATCCGCGTCTTTGGTACCAATGGTGCTGACACGATCACCCTCTCCGACCAGGCGGACACCCTCGACGCCAACGGCGGCGACGACCTGATCTTCGGCGGCGGCGGCGACGATTCCATCTTCGGCGACAACGGCAACGACACCATCGACGGCGGCACCGGCGACGACACGCTGCGCGGCTTTGACGGCAACGACACCTTCATCGGCTCGGAGGGCGCCGATGTGAACAACGGCGAATCGGGCCGCGACACGGTCGACTATTCGGCGTCCGACGCCGGCGTGAACGTGCGTCTCGTCAATAACGCCGTCGGCTCCGGCGGTCTGGCCGAGGGCGACACCTACGCCAGCATCGAGGACTTCATCGGCTCCGCCTTCAACGACACTGTCGAAGGCAACAACAGCACCAACGCGATCGCCACCGGCGACGGCAACGACGTCATCGTCGCGAACGCCCTTGAGCGAGACACCATCGACGGCGGCGCCGGCACCGACACGCTTCGCGTCACGGATGGCACCATCGACCTCCTCGACGACACCGTGATCGGCATCGAGGTGATCGAGCTCCTCGGCACGGGCAACGCCGTCCTGCGCGCCGACGGTGCGGATCTCGTCGGCCTCACCCAGATCAACGCCATCGACGCGGGCAGGGTGACGATCGACATCCGCAACGCGAACAACGTCGACCTGTCGGGCGTCACCTTCGGCGGCATCGACACGGACGAGGGCGATACCATCACAATCGGAGGCACGTCGGGCGCGGACACGATCACCGGCTCTGACCAGGACGAGGTCATCGACGACAACAACAGCGGCGTCGACGACGACCTCTTCCGCGGCCTCGGCGGCGACGACACCATGTTCGGCGACGCCGGCAACGACACGCTGGACGGCGGCGAAGGCGACGACGTGATCCGCGGCGGCTCGGGCGACGACATCATCATCGGCGGCGCGGGGGCCGACACGATCCGCGGCGAATCCGGCTTCGACACGCTCGACTATTCGGGCTCCGAGGACGGCGTGGCGGTCAATCTCGAGTTCGGCTTCTTCTCCGGCGGCGACGCTGCGGGTGACAACGTGAGCGGGATCGAGGGCCTGATCGGCACGGCGGAGAACGACATCCTCGAGGGTGACGACTTCCGCAACGACATCTTCGGCGGCGAGGGTCGCGACCAGATCCGCGGCGGCGGCGGCTGGGACGAGCTCTTCGGCGGCGGCGACATCGACTTCATCCACGGCGATTCCGGCAACGACGTGATCGACGGCGGTGCAGGCAACGATCGCCTGTTCGGCGGTGAAGGCGCCGACAACATCACAGGCGGCACCGGCTCCGACATCATCGAAGGCGACGAGGGCAACGACACCATCGACGGTGGTGCCGGCAACGACCGCATCAACGCCGGCAGCGACAACGACGTGATCGACGGCGGCACGGGCAGCGACCGGATCAACGCCGGCGACGGATTCGACGATGTCGCGGGCGGGGCCGGCAACGACCGGATCAACGCCGGCGATGGCGCCGACACCATCGACGGTGGGACAGGCGTCGACTTCATCGAGGGTGGCGAGGGCGACGACCGCATCACAGGCGGCGAGGGCCGCGACGTGTTCATCTTCGGCGGTGACGACTTCGGCAACGACCTCATCCTCGACTTCACGGCGAACGAGAGGATCGACCTCACGGACGTCTTCAGCGTCGAGAGCTTCGACGAGCTCGAGATCGAGGTGGTGTCGTCCGGCGACAACCTGAACGACGTGACGATCAACTTCTCGGAAGGCTCGATCGAGCTGCGCGAGATCAACTTCACGCTCGACGAGGGCAACTTCATCTTCTGACGGTGGGCCGCGGCGTCCCGTCGCCGCGGACCCTGCCCCAGGGTCAGGGCCCCGCACCGCTCCGGTGCGGGGCCTCATTCGTTCGAGATCAGGGGCAGTGCCCCTCCGCACTCGGAATGCCGAACCCGAACGTCGGGTCGCGGCCGGCCGCGCCGATGTCGCGGGCGCTCCTGCCATAGTCCCCGATGACGTCGTGGGCGTCGCCGGGGCCGATGATCCGGGGGTCCGCGGCAAGCAGCGCGGTCACGAAGGGCGCTGCGACCGACGTGCCGGTGACGAAGCGCGGGCTCTCGTCGAATGGCACCAGCACGTCGACGCCGGGCGCGGAGAAGTCGATATGCGGGCCGTGGACGGCCCTTGGGTAGATCTGCCCGTCGGCATCGACGGCGGTCACCGCGATGACGTCGTCGAACGCCGCTGGGTAGCGCGGATTGGAGGACGGCCCGTCGTTGCCGGCAGCCGCGACGATGACGAGGCCGCGCGCGACAGCGCTCTGGATGCCGAGATCGAGGATCTTGTTGTAGGGGCCGGCGAGGCTGATGTTGACGAGGCGAACGCCCTCGTTCGCCAGCCATTCGAGCGCGCGCAGGAGATCGTCGACGCCGGCGGCGGCGCTGAGCGACGCGCCGTCGCCCGCAACCACGGCATTGAAGATCTCCGCGTCCGACAGACGGCCCTCCCCCGCCAGAAGCAGCGCAAGCGCGGTCCCGTGCCCGGTGCCGGTCTGCCCCTCCGGATCACGGCGGAAGTCTTCCGCGGTGATCCAGGCGTCCATCTCCCCGGCGACGTCCGGGTCGATGCCAGTGTCGACGAGGCCGATCCGCGCGTGCGACCGGCAGCCCGACGGCGGCCACCCGACCAATGCATTGGCGTAGCGAAACCTGTTCAGCCTGCTGGACATGTCCGGCGCCGGGTAGGCGTGGTTCACCCCCGCGGTCGCGCGCGGGTCCAGCGCCTCGATCTCCTGAATGGCCGCGGCACCGGTCCGCCCAAGCGGAATGCGCAGAACGATGAGCTCCTGGTTGAGCGCGTCGAGCCTGTCGCGGCGGATGACCTCGTAGCCGAGCGGGGCCGAGGCTGCGATCACGGCGTCGGCGCTTGCCGCATCCGGCGTCAGGACCACGAGCTCGGACGCATCGACGACCATCCCAGCGTCGGCGGCGATCCACTCGCCCGGCACGGGGCGAAGATCGGCCCGGCCCAGCGCAGGTTCCATCATCGCCCCCGGCCATCCGCGGGACGGCGGAAGGTCGGCCGCGGCCACTGGCGGCGCGTGGAAGGCGGCGATCGCCACCAGGGCCACCGGCAATGCTGCGGCTTTCAAATTCTGCAAAGCACATATCCCCATCAGGACCTCCCGGGCGGAGGCGAAAGTGCGAGCTCCTTGCGGCTGATATTGAACCATTCGGCTCGGTCATGCGACCTATGTGCATGGGGTGGCAGGAGTTTTTGCGATGTCTGAGCCGGTTGGGAGAGACGCGTTGCAGGACCTCGTCCGGGGTCGCCTGTCACCGGAAGAGGCTGCACGTCTCGAAGCGGAGATTGCCGGCGATCCGCAGATGGAAGCCGACTACCGCCTGGTGGATGCACTCAACCGGACGGACACCGCCTCTCACGCTTTTCCCGGCGAGCTCGGCTGGGCGCGCCTCTCCCGCGCGATCGATCGCGAGAAGCCCCGCGCGCTCTGGCGGCGTGACGTCCCGCTCTGGCAGGTCGCTGCCATCCTGGCGATCGCCCTCTTCGGCTGGCAGTTCGCGGTCGCACCGCATCTCGGCGGCGGTGCGCCGGAGCGATACGTCACCGCCACGGAGGGCGCCGCGAGAGCCGGGCCGACCCTTCGCGTCGCGTTCACGCCCACCGGCACAGAAGGCTCGATCCGCAGCCTCCTGCGCGAGGCGGGTGCACGCATCGTCGACGGGCCGACCGCCATCGGCATCTACACCCTCGCCTTCGAGAATGGCGGACAGCGCGACGCCGCCGCCACCAGATTTGCAGCCTCGCCTTCACTGATCGAAATCATCGCTTCAGATTAGTTGACCGCCGAGGTCGACCAAGCCAGTTTTTCGCCCTGATTTGAAATCGCAGACGATTTTCGTGCCTGATAATTCGGAATTTTTGCTCCAGCGGATTGCCGCCGGCGACAGGAAGGCCATGCGTGCCGTCTACATGTCGCTCGGTCCGGATCTTCATCGATTTATCCAGACGCGCAGCGTGGACCCGCACGAAGTCGCCGACATATTGCAGGAAACGATGCTCGAGGTCTGGCGTCGTGCGGCGACCTTCGAGGGGCGTTCGAGCGTGCGCACATGGGTCTACTCGATCGCCTGCCACAAGGCGGCCGACCGCGTGCGCAAGAAGACGCTGCCGGTCGGCGAAGCGGACACCACGATACCGGACGAGACGGCGAGCCCGCACGCCGCGCTCGAAGCGCTGCAGAACAACGCGGCGCTTCTCGCCTGCATCGAGAAACTCACCGGCGTGCAGCGCGCCGCGATCCACCTCGCCTTCTTCTGCGATCTTCCCTACCCCGACATCGCGACCATCGAGGGCTGCTCGGTCGGCACGGTGAAGACGCGGGTCTTCCACGCCAAGCGCCTCCTCCTGCACTGCCTCTCGCAGAGCCGTTGAACCGCCCGGCGTCGCCCCGGGCGGTCGAGCGCTTCGGTGATCGGGATGACCGCAGCGGCCCGTCAGGCGATGCCCGAGCCGCCGGTGATGCCGTAGACCTCGCCCGTGATGTAGCTTCCCTCCTGCGAGGCGAGGAGCACGTAGACCGGGGCAAGTTCCACCGGCTGGCCGGGGCGGCCGAACTCGCTGCTTCCACCGAAGTTCGCAACCTTCTCCTGCGAGGCCCCGCCGCTCGGGTTGAGCGGCGACCAGATCGGGCCCGGCGCAACCGAATTCACGCGGATGCCCTTCTCGATCAGCTCGGAGGCGAGCCCCTTCGTGAAGGCGACGATACCGGCCTTCGTCGTGGCGTAATGCATGATGGCGGCTGAGGGGTCGTACGCCTGAACGGATGCGGTCGTGATGATCGACCCGCCCGGCGGCATGATCCGCGCCGCTTCCTGCGTCGTCCAGAACAGGGCGTAGAGGTTGGTTCGCATGGTGGTGTCGAAGTCGTCGCTCGTCAGGTCGTCGAACGAACTGAAGAACTTCTGGTGGCCGGCGTTGACCACCAGAATGTCGAGCCCGCCTAGCGCGTCGGCCGCCTGTTTCGGCAGCGCCCGCGCATAAGCCTCGTCCGTCACGTCGCCGGGGAGCGCGGCAGCCTTGCGACCCGCCTCTTCCACCAGTGCGATGACCTCGTCGGCATCGGCCTGCTCCTCCGGGAAGGTAGGAGATCGCGACGTTGGCGCCCTCGCGTGCATATGCGATCGCGATTGCGCGCCCTATCCCCGAATCGCCGCCGGTGATCAGTGCGTTGCGGCCTGCGAGTTTGCCGGAGCCCTTGTAGCTGTCCTCGCCGTGATCGGCCTTGGGCTCCAACCGCCGTGCCAGGCCCGGAGCAGGCTGGGGCTGCTTCTCGAACGGCGGCGAAGGATACTGCTTCCGCGGATCCTGCATCTTGAGACGGTCGACCATGTGAAACTCCTGAAATTCTACAGCGGGTCCCCCTAAACGTCCTCGGCCGGGTGATGTTCATTTCAGCAGCTTGAAGTACGCCGGAACGGGTGCGCCCGCACCGGCGACGGGGTGCCTTGGCTCAAGTGCGCCCGGGCGGCGGGTCGCCGGGCCGGCGCACCGTGCGGAAGCCGATGTGGTTGGAGCCGAGCGCGAGCTCCTGCGGCTGCCGTGCCGAAGGGCGGAAGCGGGCACAGTAGACCGGGGCGCAGAGCCACGAGCCGCCCTTCACCGTGACCTGCGGGCCGAGCGCGGTTCCGAAGCGCTGGGCCTCGCGCAGCGTCGGCCCGAGCGGATCGGCCGCAGCGCCACCCACATGCCCCGGAACCCACCAGTTCTGCGCATACTCCCAGACGTTGCCCGCCATGTCGTAGAGGCCGTAGCCGTTGGCCTCAAAGCAGCCAGCTGGCGCGGTGCCGTGAAAACCGTCGAGCGCCTCGTCGCTCACGGGGAATTCGCCCTGCCAGGTGTTGGCCTTCGCCTTGACCGCAGGATCGTAGGTGTCGCCCCAAGTGTAGGTGGCGCCATCGAGCCCGCCTCTGGCGGCATACTCCCACTCCGCCTCGGTCGGCAGCGCGCGCCCGGCCCACTTCGCGTAAGCGTAGGCGTCCTCGACCGAGACCTGGACTACGGGGTGATGCTCCCGCCCCTCGATGCTGCTGCCGGGGCCTTCCGGCTGGCGCCAGTTCGCGCCCTCGACCCAGCGCCACCACTGGCTGACGTCGGTAAAATTCCCCACCGCCTCCGTGGGCGGTGCGAACACCATGCCGCCGGGTTTCAGCAGCGCCTCCGGCAGCCGGCCGCGGCCCGCCTCCCCGATACCCCGCTCGGCGATGGTCACGTAGCCTGTGGCATCGACGAACGCTGCGAACTCGGCGTTGGTCACCTCGGTCCTGTCGATGAAGAAGGACGACACCGACACAGTGTGGGCGGAGCGCTCCTCCGGCCGTTCGGTATCGGATCCCATCTCGAACCGGCCGCCCTCGATCAGGATCTCGCCGCTGGCATCCGGCCGCGCCGGGCACGCCTTCGCCGCGACGGCGGGAGGTGGCGCCGCGCGGGCAGCCCCGTCGGCGACGGCGAGAAGAGCGCCCCCGCCGAAGCCCGCTGCGGCCAGACATGGGATGGCGACGAGCCACATCTTCATGACGGTTTCCTCCGTTGCAAATTTCTGTCTCCGCCCGCCCGTCATGCCGCGCCACCCAGCGGGTTGAGCGGCGGCAGGGTCGATGCGGCCGTCGGCCGGCGATGCGCCTTCCGGTGGGCCGCGGGAAGCGCGCGCTCGAGTTCGCCCCAGACATCTCGTCCGGCTGCCGGGCGTCCACCATAGTGCGCTGCGCCGAGCGCCAGCAATGCTGCGTCGACGTCGCGGCAACGCCGGGGATCGATGCCGGCGCGTTCGCTCTGCAGCCGCGCCGCCCAGCGGTCGAGCGCGCTGTAGAGGTGGGCATGGTCGCGCCCCTTCACCGCAGCGCGAAGCCGCGCCCAGGCGTACCGCTCCGAACCCAGATGCCGGGCACGCTGCGCGGCGAGCGTGCGACGGAGGACCGGCACGAGGCGATGAACCGCCGCGCCGAACAACGTCAGACCGACAAGCCCCGCGACGATGGCAACACCGATGATCCGCCAGTCCCGCGGCGGCGCGTCGGCGGATTGGGCCGGCGGCCCGTCAACGACGATCGCGAACCCGTCGACGCCGGTCGTCCTGACCGCATTCGCCCCAAGATCCCACCACCGGATTGCAACCGGCGGTGCCTCGCTGAGGCCCCCGCCCTCGGCCACGTAGACAACGCTCTCGGTCCGCGTGCCGCGGACTTCGCCGCGATGCTCGTTGTCGGCCGTTACGGGCTCGGCGGGATAGGCGGCGAGCCCGGCGGCCGCGCCGGCTGACAGCAATTGCGGGATGAACAGCGAAGGAACGCCCTCGATCGTCGCGGTCACCGTCCGCATGACGCTGTCGCCCGGCGCCATCAGGGCGGGGTCGCCCTCGATGGTCTGTTCGAGTTCCAGCCCGGTCGCGGCGATGAACGGGTCGAGATCTTCGGCACCTTCCGGGATGATGCCGCGCAGGCTGACGGGCTCGGTCTCCAGCACCACCTTCACCGGTTCGCTGCTCTGCGGATCGGCGTAGGTGACGACGACGTCCTGCGGCGGCAGGGCAAAGTTGCCGGGCACCATCGGCGAGATCTCGTAGCGCCGGGAAATGCCCGACAGGGTCTCGCCGCCGACCCGCTTGCTCACCGGTCCGCTGGACCGCTCGCGGACATGAAGGTTCGGCGCCTCGAACGTCGGCCAGACCGGCGGTCTGGGCATGAAGGTCGGGACGTACACCGTGAGACGGAGCGTCAGCGGCTGCCCGGGAACGGCGTCCGTCTCATCGAAAACCATCTCCAGCGAGGGCGCTCCGGTGGTCTCCTGCGCCAGTGCCAGCCCCGGCAGGCCGAGAAGGAGAAGGAGCACGAGCCGGATCACGGGAGGTTCTCCCCGGCGCGCGGAGCCGGTGCGCTCTTCGCAACGGGCGTCTGGCGCGCAGCTTCCACCGCAAAGCGTTGCCGGAGGAAATCGCCGGTCCGCGTGTCGACGGTGCGCATCCATTCGGCCGCGGTCAGGAGGCCGCCATCCGCGTCTGCTGGTGCATCAATCTCGGTCTCGACGCCCCGGTTGGCCTCGTTGTCGAGGACGACGTCGTCAGCCCCCTCGCCGGTTTCCTCGCCGGTGTCGGACTGCTGCCGCGCGGTCTCGACGTAGTCGACGATCTCGCGCGCGACTTCGAGGTTGTGCGCGGCGTCCGCGAACTGCGGATCGCGGGCGAGCGCGACCTCGAACGCGCGGACCGCATCGCGATAGGCGCGGTTCTTGATTGCGGCCATCCCCTGGATGAAGGCCGCCTGTGCGGTGTCGATGCGGTTCAGCACCTCGATCGCGGCCGGATACTGCCCGTCGCGGTAAAGCGCGTAGCCGCGCCAGAGCGGATCGACGAAGGCCTCAGCGGCGGCGCCGAAGTCTTTGTCCTCGAAAGCGCGGCGGCCCTGCTGGTCGGGGGTGACGAAGAGATCGGCGAGCCCGTCCGCCCGCGCCGGCCCGGGTGCCGATACGAACCCCAGAACGATCAGCGCGGCCCATCGCATAGTCCAGCCCCGGCGGAACCAAAGGAGCGCCAGAAGCGCGGCCGGCCATGCGAGGAGATAGCCCCGGTCGTCCCACGGCTGGTCGCCGTCCTCGAGGATCGCCTGCCGGTAGGCGGCGTTTAGCGCACGGTCGAGCGCCCTCACGTCGCCGCCGTCGGGCGTGACCGGAACGATTGACGCGCCGGACAGGGCGTCGAACCCGCGGTCCCGCACGCCGTCGGGCAGCATCGACAGGACGGCGAGCCCTGGCCCGCCGTCCGCATCGAATGCGGCGGCGTCCGCAGGCTCGAGCCCGTCGGCCACAAGGAGGACGCTGCCGGGTGCGTCCTCGGCGGCGAGAATGCTGGCGGCGAGCGCGAACGCACCGGCGGCGTCGGCTCCCTCGCGCGGCATCACCTCGGCGGAGAGGCCTTCAAGATACGGCGTCATGACGGCGGCGTCCTCCGTCATCGGGACGACCCTGTGGGCGCTGCCGGCGTAGGCGACGAGCGCCGTGCGGGCGCCTGCGCGAAGGTCGAGGAGGTCGCGGATCTTCTGCTTGCCGCGCTCCAGCCGCGAGGGTGCGACGTCGGTCGCAGCCATCGACGGTGTCACCTCGAGCACGACGACGACCGGGGCGGACTGCGCGACGAACGGGTCCGGCATCCGCGACCACGTCGGCCCCGCAGCGCCGAGGGCGAGGAGAGCGAGGCCGACCGCAACGCCGTCGATCGGCTGCACCCGCGTGCCGGCGCCGCCGCCGACGGTGAGCGCGGCGCGCAGATGCGGCGCAAGACCGTCCGCCGAGTTTTCGCGGCGGGTCCGCCCTCGCCGGACAATCCACCACAGGACGAGGATGGCGGGAACGAGGACGAGCACCGCCGGGCGGATGAAATGAAATGCACCGAGGGCGACGGAGAACTCGCTCACGCCCCTGCCCGCCGCGCCATGGTCCGCCCCCGCGCGGCGGCCGCGGACGGCGCAGCGCCCCTCCGCCGTGCGCCGAGATGGAGGGCGAGGACCGTTGCCGTGCCGACGAGCGAAGCCGCAAGCAGCGGGATGAACGCCAGAGACTGGCGCGGGCGATAGGACAGCGTTTCGACCTCGCGCGGGGCGAGCTGGTCGATCCGGGCGTAGACGTCTTCCAGTGCCGCCTCGTTGCCGGCGAAGAAGGTTTCGCCGACGGTGCGCGCGGCAATAGCCGACAGGGTAGCGGTGTCCACCCTGTCCTCGCCCGTCCCGTCGGGGTCGCCGACCGCGATGGTGAAGATCTGAACGTCCTCGGAGGCGGCGATCTCGGCCGCATTGATCGGGCTCATCCGGCTTCCGGTGTCGGCGCCGTCCGACAGGAGGATCAGGAGACGCTGCTCGATGTCGCTCGCCTCGAAGGTGCGGATCGAGAGGCCGATCGCGTCGCCGAGCGCGGTATGCGGTCCCGCCATTCCGACGTCGGTCTGATCGAGGAGGTCTGTGATCGTCGAAAGGTCCTCGGTCAGCGGGGCCTGCACGTAGGCCTTTGTGCCGAAGACGATGAGCGCCATCCGGTCGCCGTCCCTTCGCTCGACGAACGCGCGCACCACGTCGCGCACCGCCGCGAGGCGCTGTTGCGGCGAGCCGTCCGGGGCCTCGAAGTCGCGCGTATCCATCGAACCCGAGATGTCGATCGCGAGGACGACGTCCCGCGCCGCACGCGTCACCTCGACCGGATCGCCGACGCGCTCCGGCCGCGCCAGAGAGAGGACGATGAGCACCCACACCAGCGAAGCCGCGACCATCTGGAGGCGCAAGCGCCGCATCACCACCGCCCCGGCCCTGGGTTCCGCTCCGGCCGCCTGGACGACGCGCCGGAAGAACGGGAAGCGCACGGCCGGCACGCGCTCGCGATGCGGCGGCAGCAGCCACCACGCGAGGACCGGCAGCGGCAGGAGCAGAAGCAGCCATGGCGCGGCAAGGCTCATCATCGCGCGGGCCCGGAGACGGTGCGCGGATGGCGGCGGACCCAGTGCGCTGCGAGTGCGCCGAGGCCGGGAACGGGCGCCGCATCCGCGCGGTAGGGCGCCGAGGCGAGCGCCGCGCCGGGGCCGTCGGCGAATGCGCCGTCACCGCCGGTCCGGTCGAGGAAGCCGAGCCAGTCGCCGCCGGCGAGGCTCGCGACGCGGGCGCGCCCGTACGCGGCGAGCGCCGTCCGCCGCAGGACGGCGGAGACGGCCGCCGCATCGTCGCCCGCCTCGCCGAGTGCGGCGAGCGCTGCACGGCGATAGGCGTTCGCCCGCCAGCGCTGCACCGCGCGGACGATGAACCAGACGAGAAGGAGCGCGACAAGAACGGCAAGGACGGCCCAGCCCGCCGTCTGCGGTGTCATCGGGATGGGGTCCGGCATCGCGGGCTCGGCGAGACTGTCGATGAGGTCGATCAGCGTCGTCGGCGTCCCCTCCCCGTTCATCGTGCGCCACCGGTTCCCGGTGCGGGTCCGAGACCCATGAGGCGACGGACCTGCGGCAGCGTCTCCTCGGCCGCCGTGAGCGGCAGGACCGGAACGCCGAAGCGCCGCTGCCAGTCAAACACAGCCGCGAGCCGGCCCTTCGCCATTTCGGAGAGGCGGCGATGCGCGGTGCGGTCGCCGGTGTCGATCTCGGCTTGCAGTTCGCCATCGGAGACGACGAGCCGGAGCCCTTCCGGCAGCTTGTCCGCGAAGGGATCGGACAACAAAACGAGCACGAGGTCGTTGCGCCGCGCGATCCCGTGGATCAGCCGGTCGGTCGTCTCGTCGATCTCGTCGAAGTCGCTCACCACGATGACGAGATGGTTGCGCGGCGCAATCCGGCTGACTGCGCCGAGGACGTCGTTCATCGCCATCGGCGTTACGGCCGCATTGTCCGGTCCGAGGCTTCCGTTGGCGGCGGCGAGGGCTGCGAGAAAGCGGTCCAGCGCGCCATGGGTGCGCTGCGGGCGGATCTCGGCGATCGTGTCGTCACCGAAGACGATGCCGCCGATCCTGTCGCCCTGCGCGAGGATGGCGTGAGCGATCACCGCCGCCGCCTCCGCCGCGGTGACCGACTTCATGGCATGGACCGAGCCGAAGAACATCGACATGCGCTGGTCGACCACCACCAGCGCGGGGCGGTCGCGCTCCTCCGTCATCACCCGCACGTGCGGCTCGCCGGTGCGCGCGGTCACCTTCCAGTCGATGGCGCGGACATCATCGCCGGGGAGATAGCCGCGCAGCTCCTCGAAGTTGAGGCCGCGGCCGCGCAGACGTGACGCGTGACGGCCGTTGAGAACCGAGCGCGCCGGCTGGCGCGGGCGGAAGCTGAGCCGCCTCGCGCCGCGCTCCAGAGCACGCAGATGCGCCAGCGAGACGCGAAGCCGCGGGTCCGCCCCTGCCCGGAGAGAGCGCTCCTTCGCGTCGCCTTCCGTCATGGCAGCGCCACCTGCCGGACGATTTCGGCGACAACGTCGTCCTGAGAAATCCCTTCGCCCTGCGCCTCGTAGGTGAGCTTCAGGCGGTGGCGCAGGACGTCGGGTGCGATGGCGCGCACGTCCGCCGGGTCGACGTAGTCACGGCCGTTCAGCCAGGCGTGGGTGCGGCCGCAGCGGTCGAGCGCGAGGCTGGCGCGGGGGCTCGCGCCGATCTCGATCCAGCGCTTCAGGTCATCGCCGAACTCCGCCGGAACGCGCGTCGCGTTCACGAGGTCGGCCATGTAGCGCTCCATCGGCTCAGCGACTGCGATGGCCCCGATCTCGCGCCGCGCCGCGAAAACGGCGTCCTGCGGCACCGGTTCGCGTTTCGCCTTCTGCTCCGCCGGGCCGCCGTTCGTGGCGGCGATTTCCTCCGCGCGGACGAGGCGGATCACCTCAACCTCGTCCGTCACCGGCGGGTAGGTGATGAGGACGTGCATGAGGAAACGGTCCATCTGCGCCTCCGGCAGCGGATAGGTCCCCTCCTGCTCGATCGGGTTCTGCGTCGCCATCACCATGAACAGCGGCGGCAGCGGGTGCGTCTTGCCGGCGACGGTGACCTGCCGCTCCTCCATCGCCTCCAGGAGCGCGGCCTGCACCTTCGCAGGTGCGCGGTTGATCTCGTCGGCAAGGACGATGTTGGCGAAGATCGGGCCCGGCTCGAAGCGGAACTGTGCCTCGCCCGTCCCCTGATAGTAGACCTCCGTGCCGGTCACGTCGGACGGCAGGAGGTCGGGCGTGAACTGGATGCGGCTGAAGTCGCAGGCAAGGTTCTTCGCCAGAGCCTTGATGGCGCGCGTCTTGGCGAGCCCCGGGAGGCCCTCGACCAGGAGGTTGCCGTTGGCGAGAAGGCCGATGACGAGCCGGTCGATGACGTCGCGCTGGCCGATGATGGCGTCGCCCATCCGCTCGCGCAGCGACTCCACCGCCGCCCTTGCCGTCACCGCATCGCCGCCCGTCACCGAGGCCATACGCGCTGCCAGTCCTCCTTCATGTCCACCACGAGCCAGCCGCGCGCCTCCGCCTCGTCGAGACCGCGCGCAAGGGTGCCGACGGCGCTCTCGCGGTCGTAGGCGAACTCGCGTTCGGCGTCGGTGTGGTGGACGATGAGACCGAGCCGCGGGCCGTCGCCGGCCGTCGTCCACTCCAGCATCTGGAAGTCGCCGTCCGAGTTGCCGGCGGCGAGGATCGGGCGCTTGCCGAGCCGGCTCTCGATGGCGACCGGCTTGCCTTCCTTGTCGTCGAGGAAGAACAC
This sequence comes from uncultured Alphaproteobacteria bacterium, assembly GCA_963704595.1. Taxonomy (GTDB): domain Bacteria; phylum Pseudomonadota; class Alphaproteobacteria; order Rhizobiales; family Amorphaceae; genus Acuticoccus. The sequence continues at coordinate 2,338,311 of OY969922.1, read as the reverse complement.
GCCCGGATCCTTCATGATCGCAGGCGTGCCATCCACCACCTCGTAGCGCGCGTTGCCAGCGGTGCCGACCACCTGCTCGGGCGCGATGTTGTAGGCTTTCTCGGAGAAGACGCGGATGAAGTCGATCCCGCCACCCGACACGATGAAGGTGCGAAATCCTTCGTCCCGCAGGTAGCTCATAAGCTCCAGCATCGGCTGGTAGACCATCTGGTCGTAGGCCATGCCCGTCTCGGGATGGCGCGCGGTCTCCTGCCAGGCGGCGACCTCGGACTTGAAGTCGTCCGTCGACATTCCGGAGTGCGTGATGCTGACGATCTCGAGGATGCCCTCGGTGCCGCTGGCGGCAACGGCCTTCATGTCGCCGGCTGCGGCGGCCTTCAGGAGGTCGGATGAGAGGATCGACGGGTCGGCGGCCGCCATTTCCTTCAGCCTGTCCAGCGCAAAGAGGAACTGGAAGTAGATCGGCTGCTCGGCCCAGAGGGTGCCGTCGTTGTCGAACACGGCGATCCGGTCGGCGGGCGTGACGTACGTTTCGGCGCCGGCCTCGGTGACGCTCTCGACGAACTCGACGATCGCCGCCTTGGTATCGCTCTCGTTCCACGAAGGCAGCGGGTCTGCATGGACGATGCCTGGCAGCGCGACCAGCGCTGCGATGGCGAGGATGCGGCGCATGGAAAACTCCGGCTAGGGGAATGGGAAAGCCCGCGGGAAAGTGTCCCGCGGGCGTAGAACCGGCCGCTGTTACTGGGCCATGCTGCTCAAGGTATCCTCGAGATCTTCCTGGATCTGGTCGACGGAGAAGCTCGCGGCGCCCTGCGACGGAGGGTACTCCTCGAAGGTCGAGAAGAAGCGCGAGACCTCGACCTGTGCCGGCGTCAGCAGGAAGACATGGTCCATCAGCCAGTCGTAGTAGGTGTTCGACGTGATGTCGGCCCGCTCGTAGGGGTCGGCCCTGAGGTCGAACAGCTTGGGCACGCGCAGCCGGGTGAACGGCTCGGCCCAGAGGTTCAGCGTGCCGGTCTCGCGCTGTTCCGCGAAGACGACCTTCCAGTTCTCGTACCGCAGCGCGACGATGTCGCCATCGTCGTTGAAGTAGAAGAACTCGTTGCGCGCGCTCTCGTCGGTTTCGCCGGTGAGGTACGGCAGCTGGTTGTAGCCGTCGAGGTGAACCTTGTACTCCTTGCCGTCGATGGTGGTGCCTTCGAGGAGGCGCTCCTTGATGTCGGTGTCACCGGCAGCGGCGAGCAGCGTCGGGAACCAGTCGAGACCCGAGAACATCCCGGTCTTCACAGTGCCGGGCTCGATGCGGCCGGGCCAGCGGAGCAGCGCGGGGACGCGGAAGGCGCCTTCCCAGTTGGTGTTCTTCTCGCTGCGGAACGGCGTCGTGCCGGCGTCCGGCCAGGAGTTCTGGTGCGGCCCGTTGTCGGTCGCGTACATCACGATGGTGTTGTCGGCGACGCCCGTCTCGTCGAGCGCATCGAGGATCTGGCCGACGATCCCGTCGTGCTCGATCATGCCGTCGGCATATTCGGTCAGCGCGGTCAGGCCCGGTTCGCTGCGGTTCTCGTCCTTGACGTGGGTGCGGAAGTGCATCCGCGTCGTGTTCATCCAGATGAAGAACGGCTTGTCCTGTTCGACCTGCCGCCGCATGAAGTCGATGGCGGCCGCGGAGGTTTCCTCGTCGACCGTTTCCATCCGCTTCTTGGTGAGCGGGCCGGTGTCCTCGATCTCGCCGTCGGCCGACGCGCGGATCACGCCGCGGGGGCCGAAATTCTCGCGGAAGGCGGGGTCCGTCGGATAGTTGAAGTTCTCGGGCTCCTCCTCGGCGTTGAGGTGGTAGAGGTTGCCGAAGAACTCGTCGAAGCCGTGGTTGGTCGGCAGGAATTCGTCCTTGTCGCCGAGGTGGTTCTTGCCGAACTGGCCGGTGGCGTAGCCGAGGTCCTTGAGCGCCGATGCGATGGTCACGTCATCGGCCTGCAGCCCGACATCGGCTCCCGGCAGGCCGACCTTGGACAGACCGGTCCTGAGGGTCGACTGGCCGGTGATGAAGGTCGACCGGCCCGCCGTGCAGCTCTGCTCGGCGTAATAGTCGGTGAACTTGATGCCGTCGTTGGCGATCCGGTCGATGTTGGGCGTCTCGTAGCCCATCAGGCCGAAGCTGTAGGTCGACAAGTTGGTCTGGCCGATGTCGTCGCCCCAGATGACGAGAATGTTCGGCCGCTCCGCCTCCTGGGCGTGCGCCGCTGCGCCAAAGGCGAATACGAGCGCGGTGGCGTATCGCAATCCGATCATGAAATTCTGTCTCCCTCATTGTATTGGCCCGAAGGCTAAACAGCTCGGCGGGGCGGGATCAGATTCACTCCGGCGCATCATCATTTGGCCGCCGCCGATACTGTTCTCGAAGTTGAACGAGCAGAATTTCCTTCGATAGTTGGACCAAGGGCCTACGGCGCAACGGATCAGACGTGGCTCGGCGCGCCGAGAATGCGGTTCAAATCCGCCGGCGTGAGTGGCTTGCGGATGAAGAGGTCTGCGCCGGCGGCGAGCGAGGCTTCGCGGGCGCCCGCCATCTCGAGCCCCGTCATCACGATCACCCGTGCATGCGCCGTTCTCGCCCGGATTTTTTCGAGCAGCACCGATCCGTGCAATCCGGGCATATGCAGGTCGAGCAGAATGTGGGTCGGCGGTATAAGGTCGAGGCCCTCGAGCAGGTCCTGCCCGCTCGGGAAGGTCGTCGCCTGATGGCCGAGCGAAAGCACCAGGCGCCTGAGCGCCCTGCATACGGCCGCGTCATCATCGACGATCGCGACGACTGCTTGCGTTTCTTTCATCCGCCTAGAATAAACTGCCGCATCGCGGCCCGACAGTTGGACTGTGGACCTACGCCCGCCGAAGGGGTTCTCGGATCGTGGTTGACGGGGTGGGCGGTCCGGGCCGGTCAGGCAGGCGGCAACACGAAGACGATCCGCGCGCCCCGCTCGACCTCGTGGAAGGACAGCGTGCCGCCGTGCGCCTCGGCGATGCGCCGGCAGATCGCAAGACCCATGCCCATCCCCTTGTCCTTGGTGGTGACGAAGGCGCGGAACGGATCGCTCCTGATCTCCTCGGAGAGCCCCGAGCCGGCATCCTGGACCGCGATCTGGCGCCAGCCGTCCCCGCGTTCGGCGGTTTCAAGGACGAGAAGCCGGGTTTCCGGCGCCTGCCCCGCCATCGCGTCCGCCCCGTTCAGCATGAGGTTGAGGAGAACCTGCTGGAACTGGCCCGCATCCCCCATGACCATGAGCTGCCCCGGAGCCACATTGACGACGAGGCGCACGCCGCGCATCAGGAGCTCGCTGCGGGTCAGACGCTCGACGGCCCGGACGACCGCGTTGAGGTCGACTGGCTCGGCATCGACCTCGTTGTGGCCCATCAGCTTGCGCAAGGTCGCGATGATGTCGGACGCGCGCTGATTGTCGACCGCGATGTCGCTGAGGATGTGCGCGATCTCCTCGAGGTTGGGGGGTGACTTCCGCAGGAGGATGGAACCGGCTTCAGCGTTGGCGAGAATTGCCGTGAGGGGCTGGTTGAGCTCGTGGGTGATCGCGCCGGAGAGTTCGCCGAGCTGCGCGACGCGGGCGAGCTGCCCGAGTTCGAGGCGGCGGGCGGCGACCTCCATCTCGGCGGCATGGCGCCTCCGCCCCTGCAGGACGAGAGCCACGATGGTCGCGGTCTGCGCGAGGACGACGGCGAGGATGATGAGGATCTCGGTCCGGTAACGCTCCGACACCGGCGGATCGTAGTTCAGGAGCACGGTATCGGGCGGAAGAAGCCGCTCGTCGAGGCCGTAGCGTCGCAGCGCGAGCCAGTCGACCACCGGGGCGGACGGGACGGTGACGAGCCGCCCCGTCCCCTCGCCGCCCAGAACGTCGAGCGCGAGTTCGCCGACCGTCCGGCCGATGGTCTCGAAGGTTTCGAAGACGCCGCCGACGACGCCGGAGCCGACGAAGGTACTGTAGACACCCCAGCCCGGCGCGCCCGACCGCGCCGTAACAACCGCCGCCGCCTCCACGGGCATGAAGCGCGCACCGCTGGCATCCTCGAAGATGGTGAGGATAAGGAGGATGGTGTCTGGTCCGAGCGCCGCCGCCGCTGCCGCGAACCCGTCCAGCGTGAGACCGCTCACGTAGTCGATCTCCACCCCGGTCTCGCCGGCGAGGACGCGCTCCGCCGTCCGCCGCCAGGTCTCATCGAACGCCGCCGATCCGGTGAAGACGACGATCCGCTTCGCGTTCGGCTGCATCTGCCGGGCGAGCGCGACGGTTTGCTTCAGATCGAACGAGCCCAGCGCTGCCGACAGGAACGGCGGCCGCGGGTCCGGAACGGTGCGCTCCGTCACACCGCCGGCCACGATGGGGGCGGCAGGTGCGATCCGCGCGCGTTGCTGCACGGCGATGTCGAGCGCCTGGGGCCCGATCGCGATCACGAGATCGATCGGCTGGTTGCCGTACCTTCGCGCCAGCATGTCGGCGAACAGGACGTCGTCCGCCGGATCTGGGAACTGCTGGATGGCCCGGAATTCGGTATGGACCTCGTAGCGCGGCGTCAGCGCGCTGAGCACCTCGCGCAGCCCGGCGGCTGTGCCGATGTTCGCGCTCAGCGTGCTCGTGTCCGAATAGATGACGAGGATCTGGCGCTGGCGCTCGTCATCCGGCGCCTGCGCTGAAGCGCTGCAGCTTCCAAGCGCCAGAAGGAGGGCCGCAAGAGAGACGAACAGCACGCAGCGGACAGATGACATCGGCGATTACCTTAAGTCATTCCCCCTTATAATCTTCAACTTTGACAGCGGCACTTCGTCCCGACCTCGACGGCATTGGCCGTCTCCGACCGCGTGAGCGCTCTGGACGTCGCTCGCCGATAAGCTCAGACGTCTTTCGGGCTGAGGCCGTGGGCAGCGACAAGGATCTCGGCCGCGCGTTCGGCGATGACGACGGTCGGTGCCATCGTGTTTCCGGTCGCGATCTCCGGCATGATCGAGGCATCGGACACGCGGAGCCCGTCCACGCCGTAGACACGCAGCTCTCCGTCGACGACCGACATTTCGTCCCGCCCCATCTTCGCCGAGCAGCTTTCGTGGAAATAGGTGCCTGCCGCGTTGCGGATGAACGCCTCCATCTCGGCGCGGCCGAGGTTGCCGGGCATCAGCTCGCGCTGGCGGTAGGGCGCGCACGCTTGCGAGTTGCCGATCTCGCGGCACATCTCGACGCAGGCGACCATCGCCGCCATGTCGGTCTCTGCGCTCAGGAAGTTCGCGTCGATCAGAGGTGCGTCGCGCCAGTCGGCCGAGGCGAGGCGAACCTCGCCGCGGCTGTCGGGCCGGGCGAGACCCGGCGCCAGCGTCCACGCGCTGGCGGCGTCCTTGGGCAGGCCGTATTGCGCCGCCGTGACTTCGGAGCCGAAGGGGCATTCCTCCAGCACCGGCATCAGGTCGGGCGTATGGAGGCCCGCGCGGCTCTTGGCGTAGAGGACGAACTCCGCGGCGTTGTTCCGTGGCGGCTCGGGGGTGATGTACTCCCAGCAGCAACCCGCCAGCAGGATGTGGTCCTGGAAATTGTGTCCGACGCCCGGAAGGTGCTGGACGACTGGGATCCCGTGGCGCCCGAGCGCACCTTCGTCGCCGATGCCGGACAGCATCAGGAGTTTTGGCGTGTTGATCGCGCCGGCGCTCAGGATCACCTCGCGCGAGGCCGCGACGGTGTACTGCCGGCCGCGATGGACGAAGTTGACGCCGGTGGCGCGGTTTCCGTCGAGCTGCAGCGAGGCGATCTCGGCGCAGAGCTTAACGTCGAGATTGGGTCGGTCCATGAAGGGGTGAATATAGGTGGCGGCCATGGAGACGCGCTGGTTGCCGTCCTGCACCAGCACGTTGGCGAGGCCGCAGCCGCCCTCGCCCTCCATCGCCGCGCCGTTGATGTCCTCCACGAAGGGAATGCCGATCGCCTCGGCTCCCTCGATGAGCCCGGACACCAGCGGCACCGGATCATCCGGCTGCAGGATGTTCAGAAGCCCGCCATGCCCGCGGCGCTCGAGGTCGGCGGGGCCTTGCCAGTCCTCGATCCTGCGGTAGATGCGCAGCGCGTTCTCGTAGCTCCAGCCATCGTCGCCGGAGAGGTCGGCCCAGCGGTCGTAGTCGTGCTTGTGGCCGCGCGCCCAGATCGAGCCGTTGATCGACGAGCCGCCGCCCAGGACCTTGCCCATGGGGAGGACCGGGGTGCGCCCGTTGAGGCTGGCGGACGGCTCTGCGCGATAACACCAGTCGCGCTCGGACTGGATGTTGGACATCCAGAGCGTGCTGTCGACCACCTGAGGCACGCGGTCCGACCCGCCGGCCTCGAGGAGGAGGACGGAGACCGCCGGGTCCTCGGCGAGGCGCCGGGCGACGACACAGCCCGCGGTGCCACCGCCGCAGACGATGAAGTCGTAGGTGTCGCGGAGGCCTTCGCCGTAGCGTTCGCGGTCGGCCTTCAGGAGGGCCGGGCTCTCAGGTGTCATGGCGTCTCCGATCGGAAGGCGGGAGCTCAGTCGCGGCCGAGCGCTGATTTGCGCAGGACGACGTGGATGCCCTTGTTGCCGTCGACGAGCTGTGTGACGCGAAGGTCCGCGGCCAGCGAGCAGAGGGTGTAGGCGTCCCCCCGGTCCATGCCGTGTTCGGTGGCGAGGAGGTCGATCATCTGGCGCAGCGCGGTCTTGGCCGCGTCGTCGAGGTCGGGGTCGAAGGCCATGGTGATGAGTTCGCTGGCGGTTTCCGCGCGCGGGAGGGTGAGGCTCATGTCCTTGCGGACGTGGAACTCGAACGTGCCGCGCATGGCGGTCTCCAGCGCGGTGAGGCAGACCTCGCCGTCGCCCTGCACGCCGTGGCCGTCGCCGGTGCTGAACAGCGCACCCTCGTTCCAGACCGGCAGGAACAGCGTGGTGCCCGCCTTCAGCTCCTTGTTGTCCATGTTGCCGCCGTGCTCACGCGGCTCGGCGGTGCCGATCCGGCCGTAGGCGGCGGGCGGCGCAACGCCATAGATGCCGAAGAACGGGTCGAGCGGCAGCGTCTTGCCCCAGGGCGTCTTCACCGTGCCGGCGTCGAGGTCGATCGGCATGTGCAGGAGACGTCGGTTGGGGAAGTCCTCCGGCAGCGTGCCGAGGAGCGGCTCGACCACGTTCCAGCCCCAGCTCTGGCGCACCTCGCAGGAGAGGATGCGCACCTCAAGCACGTCGCCGGGCGCCGCACCGCGGACGAAGACCGGGCCGGTCAGGAAGTGCGGACCCCGGCCCCGCTCGCACCTTGCGTGGACGTCCGCGTGTTCGGGCAGGAGCTCGAAGCCGGCGTCCGCGGGCGGCATGTCCTCCGGTTCGCCGGACAGGGTCTCGAAGGTCACGGTGTCGCCGCTGTCGATGGTGAGGACCGGCGCGCGGGCGGCGTCGAAGTAGCCCCAGGCGACGGTCTCGGGCGAGGCGGTAAGGGTGTGATGCGCCATAGTTTCAGCCTTTCACCGCGCCCATGGTGAGGCCGCGCACGATGTGTTTCTGGAGGAAGAAGACGACGATCATCACCGGGATGGTGCCGACCATGCCGATGATCGCCATCTCGCCCCAGCGCACCCCTTGCGTGGTGATGAGCGAGGGGATGCCGACGGGGAGCGTCTTCACCGTCTGCCCGCCGAGGAGGAATGCGTACATGAACTCGTTCCACGCGAAGATGAAGCACAGCACCGCCGTCGCGGTAATGCCCGATCGCAGGAGCGGCAGGAGCACCTTCACGAAGGCGCCGACGCGCGAATAGCCCTCGGTGCGGGCAGCTTCCTCCAGTTCCAGCGGCAGGTCCCGGCAGAAGCTCGACAGGACCCAGACGTAGAATGAGAGGTTGAACGTCAGGTAGACGATGATGAGGCCGAGATAAGTGTCGAGCAGGTCGAACTTGGAATAGATGAGGTAATACGGGATGACGAGGCAGACGGGCGGTGCCATCCGTGTGGCGAGGACGAAGAGGAAGAGGTCGTCCCTCAGTTTCATCTCGCGGTAGCGGGCGAAGGCGTAGGCCGCCGGCGTGCCGATGATGACGACGAGTATGGTCGAGGCCGCCGAGACGATCAGCGAGTTGATGAGGTAGTGGTGGAAGCCGTTCTCGAGCATGTAGTCGAAGTGCTCGAGTGTCGGGGTGAAGAGCCACACCGTCGGGCGGGCGAACATGTCCGCCTCGCTCTTGAAGGCGTAGCTCCACATCCAGAACACCGGGAAGAGGATCATCACCGCGTAGAGGATGGCGAGTGTGGTGAAGAGGAGGCTGCGGGACCTGGCGTTTTGCATCTTGTTGCCTCTCAGAACACGTTCAGCCGGCGTTTCGCGATCTGGTAGAAGACGTTGCAGAACGCGAAGAAGATGACCCAGATGACCACGGCGAGCGCCGAGGCGGTGCCGATCTCCCAGAAGTCGAAGGTGTATTTGTAGCCGAGGACCGACGGGCTCTCGGTGGTGATGCCGGGGCCGCCGTTGGTGAGGATGTAGATCGTGTCATAGACCTTGAAGGCATCGATCAGCCTCAGGAGCCCGATGACGAAGAGGAGCGGCGCCAGCATCGGCAAGCGTCGAGGCGGAAGAAGATCTGCACCGGATTGGCGCCATCCACCTGTGCCGCGCGAAAGGGGCTCGCCGGCAGCGCCTGCATTCCGGCGAAGAAGGTCAGCATCATGAACGGCGTCCACTGCCAGACGTCGACGAAGATGAGGCCGTAGAGCGCAAGATCCGGCGAGGCGAAGACCGAGGTGCCGGAGACGATCCCGAACCGCTCCAGGATGTTGTAGGAGAAGAACCCCCACGAGCCTGCGAGCATCGTCTTCCAGACGAGACCGACGATGATCGGCGCCATCATCGACGGGATGAACAGGAACGGGATCAGCACGTTGCGGAAGCGGATGTTCTGCGACAGGACGAGCGCGCCGACGAGGCCGAGCATGAACTCGATCGGCACGGCGATGGCGACGAAGAGGCCCGCGACCTTCATGGAGTTCCAGAACCGTGCGTCGCCGAGGAGGGTCGCGAAGTTGGAGAAGCCGGCGAAGTCACCGACCTGCCCGTAGCGCGCCTCGTGCAGGCTGATCCAGCCCATGTAGAGGAACGGCAGCAGCGCCACGACGACCAGCGTCAGCATGGTCGGCGCGATGAGGATGTACGGATACCACGGGCTTTCCCGGTAGTACTCGGCGCCCTCGCCCACCGGAGCGGTCGTGGCGGCGCTGTCCGTCCGGGAGGAAATCTCGGTCATGTCGATCCTTCGGAGCCGGCCTGCCGGCGGGGGAGCGGGAGGGCGGCGCGAGGCCGCCTTCCCGCCGGGTCTGGCGTTACTGGAGGATGCAGGGATCGCAGATGGCGGTGACGTCCTGCTGCAGCTGTGCGGCCGCCTCCTCCGCGGTGAGCTGGTCGAGGCCGACCTGCTGGAACACGCGGTTCATCGCGTCCGAGATCTGCGCCCAGCGCGGCGCCTTCGGCGTCGCCTCGATGCCGGCAAGGCTCGCCTTCATCGCCTCGTAGAGGCCGTTGAGCTCGTTGCCGTCGGTCATCAGCTCGGACCACGAGCTGTCGCGCACCGGCACGCCGACGCCGCTGGCGAGAAGCGCGGACTGCGTCTTCTTCTCCGCAGCCCACTGCAGGAAGAGGAAGGTCGCCTCAGGATTCTCGCTGTGTTTGGAGATGAAGTAGGCCGAGGGTTCGCCGGCGCTGTAGTAGGCCTCGTTGCCCTCGTGCGTCGGCGGCGGGCCGTAGACGAACTGGCCGTGAAGCGCAGAGGAGCCCTCGCGGTCGATGCCGAGGACGAAGTCGGAGTAGGCGATCGACTGGGCGGCGATGCCGTTGCCCATCACGGTCGGCACGTCGATCAGCGAATACTCCGCCTGGCCGGGAGGCGAGAACGCCCAGAGTTCGCCGTAGAGCTTGAGGCCCTCGATCACTTCGGGCGTGTCGAAGGTCGGGTGGCCCTCGTCGTCGAAGATGTTGCCGCCGGAATTCTTGATGAAGATCTGCCACACCGGCACGTAGGTGCCGCCGCCGTTGAGGCCCTCCATCACGATCCCGTAGAAATCGCTGGTCAGCGTCTCGCCGGCGAGAGTTCTCGCCTGCCGGGCGCGTGAAGAACTCGGCGATGTCGCGGAGCTCCTTGAACGTCTTCGCGGGCGCGAGGTCGTAGCCGTACTTTTCCTTGAAGGCGGCCTGCTCATCCGGGTCGGACAGGAGGTCGTTCCGCCCCCAGTAGACCATGTTGTAGTTCCAGTTGAGGAACGAGTAGAGCGTGCCGTCGAGGTAGGCGAGCAACTCGAAGGCGGGGTCGATCAGGTCGTCGACATTGAAGTCCGGGTTGGCGAGCGCCGCGTCGTTGACGAAGTCCTCGATCGGCAGGAGGACGCCGGCGTCCATCAGGAGACCGACCTGGAGGCTGTGCGCCATGACGGCGTCGTACTCGCCGCGGCCGGACAGCATGTCGGCCTGCCCGCGGTTGATGACCTCGAAGTGGTTGAGGAGCTGGTAGTTGACCTTGATGCCGGTCTCTTCCTCGAACTGCGGCACGATGTCGGCGAACTGCTCCTGCAGCGGCGTCACCTCGTCGAGGATGCTGATCTCGACGCCCTTGTACGGCGCCGCGGCCTCCTCATAGGTCCACGCCGAAGCCTGCCCTGCGGCGACCAGCGCCACCGCGCCGAGACCCGCGGCAAACCGATCCTCACGTTCACTCGTTTTGACATTGTCGCTCACCCTCGTCTGTTGATGTTTGTGTTGATCGTCTCGTGGCGGCGCGCCGCGGTCAGATGGCCCGACGCGTCGCGCCGTCGAAAAGCACGACGCCCTTCGGGTCGATGGCGATGTCGAGAAGCGCATTCGCGTCGAACCGGTCGAGCCGCGGCGTCTTCACCCGGACGGTCGCGCCGTCGAGCGTCGCGGTGATGATCGAGTACTTGCCGAACGGCTCCCACGAGTAGACCTCGACCCGCGCGTCACCGCCGCCGACCTGCATGGCGGACGGGCGGATGCCGAGCACCACGTCACGCGGGCCCTCCGCGCTCGCGCGGGCCGCCAGCGCGTCGTCGAGCGGCAGGACGATCCCGCGCCCGGCGAATGCCATCCCGCCGCCGTCGCGGGCCTCCAGCCGCCCGTCGATGAGGTTCATCGCAGGGTCGCCGACGAGCCGCGCGACGTCCGGCGTCGCGGGGTTGAAGTAGATCTCCTCGGGCGTCGCGAACTGCGCGACCTCACCGTTGATGATCACCGCCACGCGGTCGGCGACGGAGAGCGCCTCCATCGCGTCGGGCGTGAACCAGAGCGTCGGCACGTCGAGCCCCGTCTGCCGGCGGCGGATCCAGCCGCGCAGCTCGTTCCTGAGCTTGGCGTCGAGGTGGGAGATCGGCTCGTCGAGGAGGTAGACCGCGGCGTCCTGCACGAGGCAGCGGCAGAGCGCGACCCGCTGCTTCTGGCCGCCGGACAGCTCGCCCGGCTTGCGGTGCTTGAGATGCGCGATCTGCGCGACTTCGAGGAGCGCATCGGCCCGCGCCTCGATTTCGGCCGCAGCCAGCTTTGGCCGGCTCGGCGCCTTCAGCGGAAAGGCGACGTTCTGGGCGACGTTGAGGTGCGAATAGAGCGCGTAGGATTCGAACATGTGCGCCGCGCCCCGCTCAGGCACCGGGAGCTTCGCGATGTCCCGCCCGCCCAGCGTCATCGTGCCGGCATCGGGGCGTTCGAGGCCGCTGATCATGCGGCAGGTGGTCGACTTGCCGGCGCCGGAGGGGCCCGTCACGGCGACGATCTCGCCGGGGCGGATGTCGAGGTCCACCGGCCCGATGCGGACCGAATCCGAATAGCGCCGCGTCACCCCGCGAAGGTGCAGCCCGTCGTGGCTCATGCGGCGACATCCATTGCAGCGGCCGCGCCAAGTTCGAGGTTGCGGCCGGTTTCCCGGTCGAAGACGCTGATCCGGCTGTCGTCGAACGCGAGGCGGACCCTGTCGCCCTCACGCAGGGCACTCGGCCCCGGAACGTCGGCGAAGATGTGGATCGCCTTCGCGCCTTCCGGCGTGCCGTCCAGCGCGACGAGCAGGACGTCCGTGTCGCCGCGGTGCTCCCGGAAATACACCTCGCCGGCGAGGTGAGCGACGGTGTCAGCCTCCACGCCATCGCTCAGCCGGAACGCCTCGGGGCGGAGGCCGAGCGTGACGTTCCCGCCCTGCATCGACCTGATCGCCGGGTGCCTGTCCGAGATCGGGAGCCGCCACGTCGGCCCTTCGATCACCGTCCCTGCGCCGGTCCGCTGCAGGCGGGCGTCGAGAAGGTTCATCGGCGGCTCGCCGATGAACTGCGCGACGAAGGTGTTCGCCGGCGTATCGTAGAGCGTCTGCGGGGTGGCGACCTGCTCGAGCTTGCCGTCGTTCATCACCGCGATCACGTCGCACATGGCGATCGCCTCGGTCTGGTCGTGGGTGACGAGGATCGACGTCAGCCCCTGGAGCTGCTGCAGCCGCTTGATTTCGGAGCGGAGCTGCACCTTCTGGTCGGCGTCGAGATGGCTGAGCGGTTCGTCGAACAGGATGACTTCGGGCTTGCGCACAAGCGCCCGGCCGATCGAGACGCGCTGCTGTGCCCCACCTGACAGTTTTCGGACCCGCTCGTGCTGGATGTCCTCCAGCCGCAGGAGCTTCAGGATCGCGCCGACCCTCTCCCTGATCTCCGCCTTCGGCCGGTGGCTGACCCTGAGCGGAAACGCGATGTTCTCGAACACCGAAAGATGCGCGTAGAGGGCGTAATCCTCGAACACCATCGCGATGTTGCGCGCGCCGGGCGCCAGCCGCTGCACCTCGCGCCCCGAAAAGAGGATGCGCCCCTCGGTCACGTCCTCGATCCCGGCGATCATCTTCAGCGTCGTGCTCTTGCCGCAACCGGACGGGCCGAGCAGCCCCAGCATCTTGCCGGTCTCACAATGAAGATCGACGCCGCGCACCGCGACGAAATCGCCGTAGTCCTTGACCAGCCCCTCGAGCGCAATGCTCATCGAACGGAAACCGCGCGCACGGCAGACCACTCCCCGGCCGGGATCGCGAAGACCCTGGCGAAATCTGCCGAGCTTGGCATCGTGCAATCATCCTTCCGGCGCCGATCGATCGTGCGCTGCACAGATGCAGCGACCGTGCCAATCAGCTCCGGAAGACGCGGCTGCCGCGCCAACCAAGGCGGGGTTGCCGCCAATCGCCAACGCTTCGGCCGGCCGGCGACGGCGGAAAGCGGATGAACGCGGCAGAGATTGGATAAAACATCGATCCGGTCGCACCCTGCCGCGCTTCGCAACGAGATGACGGTTCCCGGTTGCCTGCGCGCAGAAATGTGTGAAATTCGGGCAATCGACCGGCGTGTCGGCATCGGATGCACATTTCAGCGGTGCACCGATCCTGCGGCACGACCGCGGACGCTCTCGAACGGATGAAGGCAATCGGCGCATGAATTCCGACTTCACGCCAAGGCGCCGATGGCAGGACGCGCTCGCCGTCTATCTGACGCGGCGCCAGCTCGTCGTCTTCCTGATGGGGTTTTCCAGCGGCCTTCCGCTGCTCCTCGGCTTCTCCACCCTTTCCTTCTGGCTGCGCGAGGCGGGCGTCGGCCTCACCGCCATCGGCGGCCTCCTCACCGTCGCCACCCCCTACAGCCTCAAATTTCTCTGGGCACCGCTGCTCGACCATGTGCGCCTCCCGGTCCTCACTCGCTGGCTCGGTCTCAGGCGCGGCTGGCTCATCGTGATCCAGCTTCTCCTGATCGCGTCGATCGTCGTCGTCGGGCAGATGGACCCGCTCCAGTCGCTGGGCCTCCTCGCGCTGGCGGCGCTCGTCATGGCGTTCCTGTCGGCGAGCCAGGACATCGTGATCGACGCCTACCGGATCGAGGTGCTGGAAGACGACGAGCAGGGTGCCGGCGCCGCGATGACACAGGCCGGCTACCGTGTCGGGATGCTCGCCTCGGGCGCCGGGGCGCTGGCGCTGGCCGACGTCATGCCATGGTCGGCGGTCTATGCGATCATGGCAGCGCTCGTCGGCATCGGGATCCTCGCGACCCTGATCGGCCCGGAACCCGTCAGCCGACGCCCGCCGCCGCCGGCTTCCCCGCTCGCGTTCCTCGCCCACGCCACGCTCGATCCGCTCAAGGATTTCGCGACGCGGCGCGGCTGGCTGCTGATCCTCTTCTTCGTCCTTCTCTACAAGTACGGCGACTCCGTCGCGGGCGCGATGGCGAACCCGTTCTTCGTGGATCTCGGCTTCTCGGGCACCGAGATCGCCAGCGTCACCAAGGTCTTCGGCGTGCTGATGACGATGATCGGCGTGTTCGCTGGCGGTGCGCTGGTCGCGCGGATCGGCACGCTGAAGGCGCTCGCCGTCGGCGGCGTCGCGCAGGCCGTCACCAACCTCACCTTCGCCTGGCTCGCCGGCCAGGGGCATTCGGTTTCCGCGCTCACCCTCGCAGTCGGCATCGACAGTTTCGCGGGCGGCCTCGGCTCGGCCGCCTTCGTCGCCTACCTCTCATCCCTGTGCAATGTCGCCTTCACCGCAACGCAGTACGCGCTCCTGACCTCGCTGATGGCCTTCGGGCGCACGGTCATGGCCGCATCGTCGGGCTGGCTCGCAGAAGGCCTCGGCTGGCAGGGGTTCTTCGTCGCGACGACATTCTTCGCCGTCCCGGCCCTCGTCCTCCTCTACTACCTAGCCCGCCTCGACCGAACGAACCAGGTCGGCCGGCCGGTCGAGCAGTCCGGCGTGCGGCCGTAGGAGACCGGCGACCGGCGGATCTCCGACGGCACGCGCCTCAGGGCGAAACCTCATTTCGAAATCGCGCGGCCAAGGCCAGCCGCCATGGCACGCGCCTCTTCTCCAGGCCGCACTGCTACTCCGCTGCGGCCTGCATTCGGCCGCTGTCCAGAACATCAACGATCTCCGGCACGTGCATCACGTCGACGTACTTGTGGTGGAGGTCGAAGAGGTTGACCTTGTGGATCAGCTCGTGGCGGTCGAACGTCGCCTCCTCCGCCAGCGTCACGTGGAAGCCGTTGGAGTAGGCGTCGACGCAGCTTGCCCGGACGCAGCCGCTGGTGCTCTCGCCACACACGATGAGGCTCTTCACCCCGAGGAAGTTGAGGTGCGAGACGATGGGCGTGCCCTGAAACATGCTCGCCCGCTGCTTGGTGATCATCACGTCCTCGGGCTGCGGCTCGAACGCCTCGTAGATGCCGAAGTCCTCGTCCTTGAAGCCGGCGTTCTTGCGTTTGGTGGACCCCACCCCCATCGGGCGGTTCATCGGCCGCCGGTCCTGCGTGCACCAGAAGATCGGCAGGCCCGCCCGCCGCGCCGCCGCAATCAGCGTCAGCGTCGGCTCGATCGCCTCGTGCGCGTAGACACCGCAGGTGTTCGGGAACTCGTCCTGGATCTCGACAGGCGGTTTCGCACCGCCCTTGTAGACGATGTTGTAAAGGTCGATGCAAAGAAGCGCGGGCGACGGGCCGACGAAGGTCTCCCGCTCGTAGGGCGAATAGATCTGCAACAGATCGGCGGGCGCGATGTCCTTCCACGCGTGATCTTCGAAAGCGCTCATGGCAGTCTCCATAATTCAGTGTCCGAGCGTTGCGCTCAGGGAAAACTCTCGAACGATGAGAGCGGCGATAATTCCGGCGAGCGGCGGCAGCAGAAAACTCGACGCCATCCGCAGCGCCACGAAGTGCCAGCCCATCACGGGCGCCTCGTAGGCCAGCACCCTGTGCATGGCGAAGACGGACCACCCGGCGAGGAGTGCCACCATCTGCCCGGTGCCCGCACCGGCATCCCAGATGAACAGCGCGAGGGGGAACGATGCCATCGGACCGCCCGGCAGGATGCCGCCGAGGAGCGAGGCGAGCACGATCCCGCCGAGCCCGGTATCGCTGCCCAGCACCCGCGCGATGGTCTCGGTCGGCACGACCTGGCTCAGGAAAGAGGCGGCGAGCAGCGCCAGCGGCAGCCGGATTGCGAGCGCCTTCGCCTGCTTCACCGCAAAACCGCCGGCCGCCGAAACCCCGGCGCCGCCCTTGCGCTGGTAGACGATCATCGCGAGGAGGACGACGAACGCCCACATGGTGAGTGCGATCGCGATCATGCCGAAGGTGGCTCCTTGAGCCGCAGCGCGGTGTGGGCCACCAGCCATCGGGCCGAGAGCCCCGCGATGATCGGCAGCGGCAGGCTCACCGCAAACCGCAGCGCGGAAAACTCGGCCCCCATGAACGGAAGCTCCCAGATCAGCAGCCGGTGGATGCCGATGAGCGCCCAGGCCACGATGTAGCTGATCAGCGCGCCGGCATCGGCGCCCGAGGTCCACAGCGCATAAACCAGCGGAAATGAGGTGAACGGCCCGCCCGGCGTCACCATCCCGGCCCCCGCCGCGACCAGCAGCCCCTTGAAGCCGGACTGTTCGCCGAGCAGCGCCGCCGTCCGCTCCTTGCTGACGAGCTGCTGCACCAGCCCGCCGATCAGAAGGCCGGCGCCGAGCTGCGGCAGGATCATCAGGAAGAGACCGCCCCCGTCGCCGAGGGCCGCAACTACGGCGTCCGTCCCGCCGTAGACGAGGCAGGCAACCCCCGAAGCGATCGCCAGCCCCAGAAACACAAGGTTCACACGGGACATCACGCGCCCCGTCTCGAAGGGTCGATCATTCGGCGGCCATCTGCGCTTTCGGCGCCGTCTCGTCAAACAACCCGTCCGGCAGGTTGTCGATGTAGGCGAGGACGTCGGCGCTCGGCAGAACGTCGGCGTACTTGGCGTTCATGTCGCAAAGGTTGATGGCGTGGCTCGCCTCGGACCGGTCGAAGCACCCGTCCTCCACCACGGCCACGCGATAGTTCATCGAGAACGCGTCGATCACCGTCGCTCGCACGCAGCCCGACGTTGTGGTGCCGGTGGCGAGCACGCTGTCGCAACCCAGAAGCTGGAGGTAGCTCTGGAGCGGCGTGCCGAAGAAGCCGGACGGCTTCTGCTTCAGGACGACAATGTCCTGCGGCGCCGGCGCGATCTCGTCCATGATCGCGTTGCCGTCCCGGTTGGTGGGCTTCACCCCGGCGCCGGAAACGGACTCGTCGGTCCGGTTGTTCTTCCAGCCCCAGCTTGCAATGTCCCACCCGTCCGGGCGGACGACGCCGGTGGTGTAGATCACCGGCACCCCCTTCGCGCGGCATGCCGCAATCAGCCGCTGCAGCACGGGGAGCGCCTTGTAGGCGTCCTCCCCGCACGAGTTGGGCCACTGCTTGATGCTTTCGAGGATCGGCTCCGGCTCCTCGCCGCAGAACGCATAGTTCACGTCGATCACCAGGAGCGCCGGGCGCTCGCCAAAGCCCCCCAGCGCACCGAAGCCACTCTTGTCGAACACCTCGCGGTCGCGCGGCGTCAGAAACTCGTCCCAGACGCGGGCCATGACCTACTCCGCCGCCATCTTGGACATGCCCTCGCCGGACGGCAGGTCGAACATCCCCTGCGACAGGGTCGCGAGATACTTCTGCACGTCCTCCGACGGCAGGACGTTGGCGTACTTGGCGTTCATGTCGCAAAGGTTGATGGCGTGGCTTGCCTGCGAGCGGTCGAAGCACCCGTCCTCGACCACGGTCACCCGGTAGTTCTGCGAGAATGCGTCGAGCACAGTCGCCCGCACGCAGCCCGACGTGGTGGTGCCGACCACGATCACGCTGTCACAGCCGAGGAGCTGCAGGTAGCTCTGAAGCGGCGTGCCGAAGAAGCCGGACGGCTTCTGCTTCTTCACCACGATGTCCCGCGCGCCGGGTGCGATCTCGTCGACGATCTCGTTGCCGTCGCGCCCGTCGCTCGCCACCTTGGGGCGCTCCTTGCCGCGGTTGTTCTTCCACAGCCACGAGCCGCCGTCCCAGTTGTCGGGCCGGCGGATGCCCGTGGTGTAGATCACCGGGATGCCCTTGCCGCGGCAGGTGTCGATGAGGTCCTTCACGACGGGCATCGCCTCCCACGCGTCCTCGCCGCAGGAGTTGCGCCACTTCTTGATGCTTTCCACGATCGGTTCTGACGCTTCGCCGCAGAAGGCGTAGTTGATGTCGATGACGAGGAGAGCGGGCCGCTCGCCCCATGCCCCCAGCGCGCCGTAACCGGCGGCGGCAAACACCTCCTTGTCACGCTCGGTCAGAAACTTGTCCCAGATACGTTCGCTCATGCGGAACTCCCTGTCGGTTGGGCCGGCCGTGCGGCCACGAAGATGGAGAAAATCATGGCGAAGACGGCGAGGAGCACCGCGATCACCACGAGCGCGCCGGCGTGCGTCACCAGCGCGAGGTCGACCATCGCCCCAAGGCACAGCGGGCCGAGGAGATAGCCGAAGTCGCCGGCAAAGCGCATCACGCCCATCGCCGGCCCGATCATCGACGGCGGCGCGACATCCACGGCGAACGCCGCAACGGCAGGACCGCCGAGCCCCGTCGACACCCCCATCGCCGCCATCGAGATCCAGAACGCCATCTCGGACGAGGACAGCGCGATCACCGCGACCGATGCCGCCGCCGCCAGCGTCGAGAGGACGATCACGATCGGCCGCGGCAGGGTGTCGACGATGGTGCCCGCGATGGGCAGCACCGCGAGGTTGGCGAGCGCCGAGACGGTGATCGCAAGCCCGATCTGTCCCGCGGTCATGCCGAAGCGCTCGGTGGCCATCAGCGGGATCATCTGCCAGCTCGCCGCAGTCCGCGTCATGAAGATGCCGAAGTTGATGAGGAGCACGCACGCGAATGGCGCGATCAGCAGCAGCGCGAAGAGCTTGCCGGACGGCCCGTGGCCCGTGCCCCGGGCGGCGATCGCGGGCGGATGGATGGTGATTGCCACCAGCAGCGCCGTCACGCCGCCCACCACCGCGCTCGCCAGAAACGGCCCGCTGACGCCGAACCAGTCCGCGACCAGGCCGCCGGTCACCGGCCCCATCGCAGCGCCCGCCAGCAGCGCGCCCTGGAACAGCGCCATGATGCGCCCGCGCACATGCCGGTCACCGACGGACGCGCAGTATACGGTGGCCGCCGTCATGTAGATGCCGGAGCCGACGCCCTGCAGCGCCCGCCCCGCAAGCAGCATCTCGTAGTTCACCGCGAAGGCGCCGAGGAGCGAGGCCGCGCCCGCGATCGCCGGCCCCACCCACAGCAGCGTCGACAGGCCGAAGCGTTGCGCCGCATGGCCGGCCGGAATGTCGGCCAGCAGCCGCCCCGCCGCGAACAGCGTGATCATCAGCCCGATGGCCCATTCGGCCACACCGAAGTCGGAGGCATAGATCGCCATCACCGGCGTCAGCATGCCGAACATCATCATGTGCGCGGCGACCGTCGCCATGATGAGCGGCAGGCCGGGTGCGGCCTTGAAGGTTGCGCGATAGGACCGCGGCGGCATGGGCGCCGCGGCATCGAGTGCCGGTGGTGTCACGTATTCTGTCCCGAGCGTTTCAGCCGCGGGTCGAGATTGTCCCGCAGGGCGTCGCCCAGCATGTTGATCGCAAGCACCGTCAGGAAGATGGCAAGGCCCGGAAACAGCGCCATCCACCACGATGTGGAGATGTAGGTCCGCCCGTCGGCCAGCATCGAACCCCACGTCGGGATCGAAGGCGGCACCCCGAGCCCGAGGAACGACAGCGCCGCCTCGGCAATGATCGACGTCGCCATCGCGAACGTGCCGATCACCAGCGCCGCCTGCACGATGTTGGGAAGGACGTGCCGCAGGATGATCCGCTTGCGGCTCGCCCCGATCGCGCGCGCGGCGTGGATGAAGTCCCGCTCCTTCACGCTCATGGTGTTGGCGCGCGCGACGCGGCAGTAGGGGATCCACCGCTGGATCGCGAGCGCCAGGATCAGGACGCCAAGCCCCTGTCCCAGGAACGCGAGGATCGCGATCGCGAGGAGCAGCGGCGGAAACGCCCAGAACACTTCGAGGAACTTCTGGATGCCGAAGTCGATCCAGCCGCCGAAGTAGCCGGAGATCAGCCCCAGCGCCATCCCGACCAGCCCCGAGACGACGACCACCACCAGCGCGATCAACAACGAGATCCGCGCGCCATAAATCACGCGGCTGAGGATGTCGCGCCCCACATGGTCGGTGCCGAGAAAGTGCGGCCCGGAGAAGTATTCGGGCGCGGTCAGCGCCGCCATCAGGTCCTGCTTGTTGGGATCGTACGGCACCACCCACGGCGCGAAGACCGCGGCAATGACGAAAAGGCCGAGCACCACGCCGGCAATCACCACCTTCATGGTGAGCCACGGCCGCAGCGCCTTGTGGATGGCCGCCCACCGCGCCCCGGCCCGCGCCGGGAGCGCGCTAGCGGGCGAGTTCGATGCGGGGATCGGTGAGGGCATAAAGGAGGTCCACGACAAGGTTCACGACAATGAAAAGAGTGGTGTAGACGAGCACCACGCCGGTGATCAGCGGGTAGTCCCGCGCCCCGAGGCCCGACAGCAGGAGCTGCCCGATGCCCGGCCACGAGAACACCGTCTCCACGATGATCGAGCCCGACAGCAGGGCGCCGAACTCGAGCCCCACGATCGTCACCACCGTGACCATCGCGTTGCGCAGCGCGTGCCGCCACAGGATCGTGTTGCCGGACAGGCCCTTGGCCCGCGCGGTCATGATGTAGTCCTCGCTCATCACCTCGAGGATCGACGAGCGGGTGATCCGCATCAGGATGCCCGTCATGTTAATGCCGAGCACAAAGGCCGGCATGATGATGTAGAGGAAGGCGTCCCAGGCGGCGGCGAACTGCCCCTGGATCAGGCTGTCGAACACCCGGAAGCCGGTGATGGTCTCGACCTCGATGCCCCACGTGTTGCGCCCCGACGACGGCAACAGGTTGAGTTCGCCCGACACCAGCAGGATCAGCATGATCGCCAGCCAGAAGTTGGGCATCGAGATCCCGAAGAACCCGCCCAGCGAGCCCAGATTGTCGATCCACGAATTGGGCCGCGCGCCGGCCGCAAGCCCCAGCGGCACGCCGATCAGGAGCGCGAAGATTGTTGCGAAAAGCGCAAGCTCGAGCGTTGCCGGAAAGCGCTCGGCGATGAGGTCCGTCACCGGCATCGAGTAGCGGAAGCTCGTCCCGAAATCGAGCGTGACGGCGGACCGGACGAAGTTCCAGTACTGGACGAACACCGGCTGATCGAGGCCCCAGCGCGCCCGCGCCTCGGCGACGTCGGCCGCGGTCGCCTCGTCGTTAATGAGGATGTCCGCCGGGTCGCCGGGCGCTGCCTGCAGGAGCATGAACACCAGCAGCGAAATCAGCAGGATGACGGGGATCGTCCCCACAGCGCGGCGCAGTATGTAGCCGACCATAACGTCCGCCTTCGATCATTGGAGGTCACTGGATGGCGGGGGCCGACGGCCCCCGCCGGCCGCGTCATTTCATGTGAATTTCCCAGCCGAAGATCGAACCATCCGGCAGCGGGGTGTAGTCGATGGTCTTGGAGATCCCCCAGGCCATCTTGTGGCGCCACATGAAGTGCGCCGGCGCTTCTTCGGTGATGGCGGCCATCGCCTCGCCGAGCACCTCCATCCGCGCCTCGTGGTCGAAGGTCTGCCGCTCCTGCTTCAGGAGCGTGTCCACCTTCTCGTCGGAGAAGCCGATCCGCGGCGAGGCGCCCGTCTCGAAGTACTGCGAGAGCGCGGCCGACGGGTCCACCACGCTGCCGCGGCCCATGTAGTAGAACGGCACGCCGCCCTTCTGCACGTTGGACCACAGGGTGCCCCATTCCGGCGTCTGGAAGTTCACCTTGAAGCCGACCGCCTCCAGCATCGGCACCAGCGCCTCGGAGATCTGCTTGTCGGCGATGTAGCGGGAGACCGGCGTCTGGTACTCGATCTCCACGCCGTCCGGGTAGCCGGCCTCGGCGAGGAGTTCCTTCGCCTTCTCAGGATCGTAGGGGTAGCCCATCTTGTTGTCCGGGTCGTAGCCCACCTGCCCCGGCCCGACCGGCCCGTCGAGCACGCTCGCCTGCCCCTGCAGGATCGCCTTCACGATGGCCGGCCGGTTGATGGCGTAGGCCACCGCCTGGCGCACCCGCTTGTCGTCCCACGGCTTGAACTCGGGGTTCATGGCGAGGAACATCAGCTCCACGCTGTCCACCCACGCCACGTCCGCGTTCTGCGCCTGCTCGATCCGCGGCACCAGCTGCGGCGGAATGAACTGCGAGATCTGCACCTCGCCGTTGAGGAGCGCCGTCACCCGCTGCTCCGGCTCCTTCATGATCTTGAAGATGATCTCGTCCGGGTTGTCCTCGGAGACCAGCTCGTTCGCCGGGTCCTTCTCGATCACCATGTAGTTGTCGACCACGAGTTCCTTCAGCTTGTACGGGCCGAATCCGACCGCGTGCTCGCGGTCCGCCGCCTCCGCCCCGAACTCGTCGTAGATGTCCTTCGAGGTGATGATGAAGTTGGCGAGGTAGAACGGCAGCGTCGCAACCGGCTCGGTTGTGGTGATCTCGAACGTCCGGTCGTCGACCGCCTCGATGCTCTCCACATAGCGCGCGTTGTGGCTCTGCCGGGTCTGCGGATCGTTCTGGATCCGGTCGACCGAGTGGAGGATGTCGGCCGTCGTCACCGGCGTGCCGTTCTGGAACTTGAGGTCGTCCTTGAGGGTGAAGGTCCACACCAGCGGGTTCGCCGGGTCCTTCAGCCCCCAGTCCTTGAGCGCGATCGAGTAATGCTTGCCGGTCTCGAAGTCCCAGTGGAACAGGCAGCCGTAGACCTGGCACCACGCCGCGTACATCAGCGACACGCTGTCGGCGTGCGGGTTGTGGCTGGCGATGGTCTCGGTCACCGCGACCGTGACGCGGGTCTGCGCCTTCGCATCCGGCGTGCCGGCGAAGGCCGTAAGACCTCCGAGCGTCAGGGCGGCCACCCAGCGCCGCGTGTGCTTCGTGGACGATGCAAGGTGCATATGCACTCCCTCGGTTTTCGCGGCGGTGGCGCCGCAACAGAGATCGTCGCCGTCAGGCCGCCGCAGCACCGCGGACACCAGCCGGCAAGGTCAGCCCCCAACATTGCAACCGCAGTGCCATGGATCTGGCGCCGCCGGCCCAATCATCGGCACCGGCTTGGAAATGTTCGCCAGAAATCAGGCGCTTAACGCCGGCAGAAACGCATGCCAACTTGATTGATAAAAACGACGAAACGACTACACACGAAAGGCTTATACCTCGCGCAACCTTTAATTTACTTGTTAAGCGTGAGGTTTGAGTTCGGTCGTTGGCACGATCATTGCCACTGCCTTCGAGATGCCCGCTGGCTCCGTATAGGGAAATCTCGATGAATGTTGCCCCGCGCCCGGACAAGATGGTCGACGCCCGCCTTCTCGACATCACCGACCTCACCACCGTCTTTCCCGACCGTCGACGGTGACGTGACCGCGGTCCGCAAAGTCTCGTTCAGCGTCGGTCGCGGCGAGATGGTGGCGGTGGTGGGCGAATCCGGGTCGGGCAAGTCCGTCACCGCCCGCTCGATCCTGCGGCTGGTCGACTACATGGGCGGCAAGCTGCGCGGCGGCGCCATCACCCTCCAGGGCGACGCCGGCCCGGTGGACCTTGCCAGCCTCGACGAGGCGGCGATCCGCAAGATCCGCGGCAACCGGATCTCGATGGTCTTCCAGGAGCCGATGACCTCGCTCAACCCGGTCCTCAACATCGAGCGCCAGATCACCGAGGCGATCCGTCTCCACCAGGGCGTCGACGCCAAGCGCGCCCGCGCCATCGCGCTCGACATGCTGAAGCTGGTGCGCATGCCTGAGGCGGAAAAGCGCCTCTCCCAGTTCCCGCACGAACTGTCCGGCGGCATGCGCCAGCGCGTGATGATCGCGATGGCGCTCGCCTGCCGCCCCTCGCTCCTCATCGCGGACGAGCCGACGACGGCGCTCGACGTCACCATCCAGGCCCAGATTCTGGAACTCGTTAAGACGCTGCGCCACGAGATCGGCATGGCCGTCATCTTCATCACCCACGACATGGGCGTGGTCGCCGAGATCGCCGACCGCGTGGTGGTGATGTACCAGGGCGAAAAGGTGGAGGAAGGCACGGTCGAAGACATCTTCGCCGCCCCGAAACACCCCTACACCAGGGCCCTCCTGTCAGCGATCCCGCGCCTCGGCGCCATGAAGGACAAGCCCGACCCCGAACCGTTCGACGTGATCGCCTACGGCGACGAGCACCTCGACCCCGTGCCCGCCCGCGTGCGTCCCACGCACACGAACGAGGCACGCCGCACCGTCCTCGAGGTCCACAACCTCGTAAAACGCTTCCCCGTGCGCTCCGGCATGTTCAAGCGCACCGTCGGCCACATCCACGCTGTGGAAGGCATCGACCTCACGCTGAAGGAGGGCGAAACACTCGCCATCGTCGGCGAATCCGGCTGCGGCAAGTCCACCGTCGCCCGCACCGTCATGAAGCTTTACGACCCCACCAGCGGCGACATCATCATCGACGGCCGCAACGTCACCAACCTGCCGACGCAGCTGATGCTCCCGGTCCGCCGCACGATCCAGATGGTGTTCCAGGACCCCTACGCCTCGCTCAACCCGCGCATGACGGTGGGCGACGCCGTCGGCGAGCCCCTCATCGTCCACGACGTGCCGGAGGCGCGGAACAAGGCCGCCCGTACCGAGCTGATCGCCGCGCAGCTGGAGCGCGTCGGCCTGCCCGCCGACACGATGCGCCGCTACCCGCACGAATTCTCGGGCGGCCAGCGCCAGCGCATCTGCATCGCCCGCGCGCTGGTGCTCAACCCCAAGATCATCATCGCCGACGAGGCGGTGTCGGCACTCGACGTCTCGATCCAGGCGCAGATCGTCAACCTGATGATGGATCTGCAGGCAGAGCGCGGGATCTCGTTCCTGTTCATCTCGCACGACATGGCGGTGGTGGAACGCATCAGCCACCGCGTCGCGGTGATGTACCTCGGCGAGATCGTGGAGATCGGCCCGCGCCAGGCGGTGTTCGCCAACCCCACGCACCCCTACACGCAAAAGCTCCTGTCCGCGGTGCCCGTCGCGGACCCCACGGCGCGGCGCGAACGCGTGCTCGACCAGTCGGAAATCCCGAGCCCCATGCGCCCGCTCGGCTTCGAACCCGAAAAGCGGCCGATGAAGCAAGTCGGCCGCGACCATTACGTGATGGCCTGACCGGCCACGACGATCGCGCTGTCGCAGCCGCGGCTACGGCCGGCCTCTGCGGCCGAGGTCGCGGGCGAGGGCGACGAACGCCTTCAGCGCGGCGGAGGCGTTGCGCCGGCCGGGGTAGTAGAGGCACAGCTCCGGCAACGGCGGCGTCCAGTCCTCCAGCACGCGGATCAGACGGCCGTCCGCGATGTCGGCGCGGACGTCGGCCTCCATGAGATATCCGAGCGCCACGCCCGACAGCACGGCCGTGCGCGCCAGCGATGCCTCGTCGAGCGTGAGAGGCCCGGCGACGTCGACCTGCGTCGCCTCCCCGTCCTTCTCGAAGTGCCAGCGGTAGAGCGCGCCGTTCGGCAGGCGCACGCGAAGGCACGGGTGGGCCAGGAGATCGGCGGGGGTCAGCGGGCGCAGGTGCGTTTCGAAAGTAGCCCGGTGACCCGACGACGGCGGAGCGCTGCGGCCGGCCGAGCGGCACTGCGATCATGTCGCTCGGTACGAGGCTCGCGCCCCGGACGCCGAGGTCGAACCCGTCGGCGACGATGTCGACCAGCCGCCCCTCGGTGACGAGGTCGACGTGCACCGCCGGGTAGCGCCGGATGAATTCCAGCACGAGCGGCGCCATGATCTCGCGCGCCGCCGTCGGGAAGGTGTTGATGCGCAGCGTGCCCGACGGGGTCGCCTGCTGCGAGCGGGCCGCCTCCATCGCGCCGTGGATCTCGGAGAGCGGCGCGGCGACGTCCTCCACGAACGCGCGGCCGGCGTCGGTCAGCGAGACGCTGCGCGTGGTGCGGTTGAAGAGGCGCACGCCGAGGCTCGCCTCCAGCTTGCCGATTGCGTTGCTGAGCGCCGTGGTCGACACGCCGAGGTCGAGCGCAGCAGCACGGAAGGAGCCTTTGCGCGAAATGGCGACGACGGCGTCGAGGTCGTTGAGCGCGGCTCGGTACATTGTCCCGATTTTCGCAATGACAGATCCCGTTCTGTCCCGCTTATGGCGATCAATGTCCACCCTTACTTCGTCCTCAACCCAACGAGGAGGGACAGGACATGAACCTGCCATCACCAATCCGGACCTACTTCGATGCCGACGCCAAGCCTGACGGCGACGCGCCGATGAGCGCCTTCGCCCCGGACGCCGTCGTCGAGGACGAGGGCCGGACCCACCGCGGCCCGCACGCCATCGAAGCGTGGTGGCGGAGCGCGAAGGCCAAGACCCGGCACATCGCCGAACCGTTCCGGTTGAAGGATCACGGCGGCGAGGTGGAGGTTCGGGCGAAGGTGTCCGGCGACTTCCCCGGCAGCCCCGCCGACCTCACCTTCGCGTTCCGGCTGGAGGACGACGCCATCGTCCGCCTGAGGATCGGCGCATGACCGGGTTCCTGACGCTGGAGGGACGCCGCGCCCTCATCACATCGGGCACGCGCGGCGCAGGGGCGGCGACGGTCGCGCTGTTTCGCGAGCTCGGCGCGACGGTCCTCACGGCAGCGCGCTCGCGGCCGCCGGAACTGCCGGAGGAGATGTTCGTCGCGGCCGACCTCACGACGGCGGAGGGCTGCGCGGCCCTCGCCGAGGCGGCGCGGGAGCGGCTCGGCGGGGTGGACATCGTCGTCCACATGCTCGGCGGCTCGTCGGCGCCGGGCGGCGGCTTCGCCGCGCTGGGGGACGGCGAATGGGAGAAGGAGATCAACCTCAACCTGATGGCCGCCGTCAGGCTCGACCGGGCGCTCGTGCCGGCGATGGTGGCCGCGGGTCGGGGCGTGGTGATCCACGTCACCTCGATCCAGAACCGGCTGCCGCTCCCCGAGGCGACGACCGCCTACGCCGCAGCCAAGGCCGCGCTGTCGACCTACAGCAAGAGCCTGTCGAAGGAGGTGTCGCCGAAAGGCGTCCGCGTCGTGCGCGTGTCGCCGGGCTGGATCGAGACGGAGGGCTCCGTCGATTTCGCCGAGCGGGTCGCGCGCGACGCCGGGACCGACTTCGAGGGCGGCAAGCGGATCATCATGCAGTCGCTCGGGGGCATCCCGCTCGGCCGGCCGGCGAAGCCCGGGGAGGTTGCGGACCTCATCGCGTTCCTCGCCTCGGACCGGGCCGCCTCCATCACCGGCACCGAGCACGTCATCGACGGCGGCACCATCCCGACGGTGTGAGGAATGTCGGCATCCCTCGCGGCCCGGGGCTCACCAATAGAACCAGAACGGGTCCGGCGCCTCGAAACTTGGCTGGAGCGTGTGGTCCAGCCAGGCCATCAGCGGCGCGGACAGCGGGTCCGGGTCTTCCAGCGCCGCGATGTGGCCGGCGTCCGGCAGGGTGACGAACGTCGCGTCCATCGCGACCGCCATCGCCCTCCCCTCCGCGATGGAGCGGGACCTGTCCTCGCCGCTCGCGATCACGAACCGGGGCATCCGCAGCGCGGCGACGGCGGCGAGGCGATCCGCGCGCCCGAAGATCAGCCTGCCGAGCGGAACGACGCTGTCCACGAGCCGGGCACGGTCCCAGCCGGCGAGGCGGGCGATGAAGCCGTCGACGACCTTCGGCGAACAACGCTCGAGGTTTGGCGAGAAGAACAGCGGCGCCACGGCCTCCGCCACCGGCGGCGGCACGAAGCCCGCCGCCTCGACGGTCGCCATGATCGCGTCATAACGGGCGCGTGTCTCGGGCGGCTCGGGGGTGAGCGCGCTGTTGACGAGGGCGACGCCGGCGACCCGGTCCGGCGCGAGGATGGCGAGTTCGGCCGCCCACATCGCGCCGACCGAAAGGCCGACTACCGCGAACCGGTCGATCTTCATGTGGTCCATCAGTTCGAGGTGATGCTCGGCGAGGCCGCACATCGTCGTGCCCGCCGGCAGCGGTCCGGACCCGCCGTGGCCCCAAAGGTCCGGCGCGATCACGCGGTATTGCGTGGCGAGCTTCTTGATCTGCGGCCGCCACATCATCGCGTCCCACAGGAAGCTGTGGCCGAGCAGCACCGGCTCGCCCCGCCCCACGTCGGTGACGCGCATCTGCGAGCCCGCGACGGGCGCCATGAACTTGGATCGTCTGAAGAAATTGAACATCCGGCTGGTCCTGTGATCGGGATGGCATGGCCGGCCCGCTCCCGCGCGGGTCCCTTCGGCCTCGCCGCTCAGATGACCCGTCCGCACTTCGCCGCCGCTTCAGAACGGCCGCTCGACGGTTACAGCCGCAACGGACCGGGCCGGCGAGGCGCGCTCCGTTACGACCGCAACACGCGGCCGCGCGATCGAAACACGCAGAACACGAACGGCGCCCACTTCAGCGGATGTCGGATCCAGCAGGCACGCCCCATCGGGTGGCCGACGCTGGCCTCCGCGCCAATCCGCATGGAGTTCTCTAATGACCACGAACAAGATCACTGGGTTCGCACTCGTCCCGCCTCGGCGCGAGACACGGCCCCTCTCCGGCATCCTCGGCAGCCTGCGCATCCTCGTCAGGGCGAGGCTGGAGCGGGCACGCGAGCGGCGCCGGGAGAGGCTCACCGCCGCGGCGCTCGAACGGCTCGGCGCGCGGGAGCTGCGCGACATCGGTCTCGTCCGGCTCGAAGACGCGAACCCGCCCCGCTACCTGCGCGTCTACGACTTCCGCTGAGCGCCGCCATGCGGCGACGCCTCCTGCGATCTGACCCGCTCGCACAAGCGCGTGATCCGCAGCCCGGCGGCACGCACGCCGTCTTGCCGGGCCACAGCGGCCCTCCCACGTTGCAGCCGCTGCCGGCACCGTGCCGGCAGGGGTCCGTCCGCGCATCGATGTGCGGGACGGCAAGAAGCAGGGTCCGACATGGGCGCAGCGCAGGAGTGGCAGTCCCCGCATTACGGGCAGGAGCGCGCGATGACCGCGTTTCCTGACGAGGCCCCGTTGCGCAGCGGCTCGGTACTGGTGGTCGACGATGACGAGACGATCCTCAAAATGATCGTCGACTTCCTCGACGACAGCGGGTTCCCCGTGCTGTCCGCGGCCGGGCGCGCCGAGATGCGCAGGCACCTCGCCCACGCGCAGGTCAGCCTCGTCATCCTCGACCTCCAGCTCGGCCAGCACGACGGGTTCGACATCCTGCGCGAAATCCGCGCGCACTCCGACGTTCCGGTGGTGATCCTGACCGGCCACCGGCGCGACGAGATCGACCGCGTCGTCGGCCTGGAGCTCGGTGCCGACGACTACCTCACCAAGCCGTTCTCGCTGCGCGAACTCCTCGCCCGCGTCCGCGCGATCCTGCGCCGGCAGGAGATGGGCCGGTCCGCCCGCACCCGCGACCCGGAGCGCGGCGGCTACCGCTTCGCCGGCTGGCAGCTCGCGCGCCGCAACCGTCGCCTGACCGACCCGTCCGGCAACCCCGTGCCGCTGACGAAGGGCGAATACACGCTGCTGCACGCCTTCCTCGAGGCGCCGCAGCGCCCGCTGTCGCGCGAGCAGCTCCTGCAGGCGACGCGCGTGCACGAGGATGTCTTCGACCGCAGCATCGACGTTCAGGTGTTGCGCCTCCGCCGCAAGCTGGATGCCGATGCGAGCACCCCGCAGATGATCCTGACGGAACGCGGGATCGGTTACGTCTTCGCCGCGCGCGTGGAACCGTTCTGATGCGACGGCGCGGTGCGAAGCCGCGCTTCTGGTGGATCGGATGCGCCGTTCTGGCGCTCGCCGTCGCCGTCGCCACGGCACCGACGGCACCTTCGGCCGAAAGCATCGCACGGCCCGGCGAGGCTCCGGCCGCGGAGCCGCTGGCGCCGCTTCCCGCCGAGCCGTGGCAGGACGAAGCCCGGGTCGCCCTCGGCGAGCGGCTGTTCCACGACCCGCGGCTGTCCGGCTCCGGCACGCGGAGCTGCGCCTCCTGCCACGACCTCTCCACCAACGGCGCGAGCGGGGTTTCGATGGACCGCGGCGACGATGGCGGCGAACTCGCGCTCAACACGCCGACCGTGTTCAACGTCGGCTTCAGCTTCCGCTTCGGCTGGGAGGGGCGCTTCCGCGACCTCGCGGACCATGCCGCCGCCCTCATCGAGAACCCGCGCATCATGGGCGCGTCGCTTCCCGAGATGGTCGGCCGGCTCAAGGCCGATCAGGCACTCGCCGCAGCGTTCCGCAATGCCTACGGCCGGCCGCTCGACGAGGCTGCGCTCCTCGACGCACTGGTGAGTTTCGAGCGCTCGCTCGTCACGCCCGGCGCGCGGTTCGACCGGTGGCTCGCGGGCGACAAGGAAGCGCTGAGCGAAAGCGAGGTCGCGGGCTACGAACTCTTCAAGTCGACCGGGTGCGCGTCGTGCCATCAGGGGGCCAGCGTCGGCGCCAATCTCTTCCAGCGGCAGGGCGTGTTTCGGCCGCTCGTCCCGCCGCCGCCGGCGATGGTGCGGGTCCCGTCGCTGCGCAACATCGCCGCCACCGCGCCCTATTTCCACGACGGCAGCGCGGAGACGCTTCCCGAGGCGGTCCGCCGCATGGCGCGCGCGCAGCTCAACGTTTCGCTCCCCGACGCGGACGTCGACAGGCTCGTCGCATTCCTGTCGACACTGACCGGCGAATACCGGGACACACCGGTTCGACCAGCGCCATGAAGGGGCTCTGGCTCGCCGTCGGCTCGACGCTGATCCTCCTCGCACTGAGCTGGGGTCTCCTTGAGAGAAACAACGCCGACATGCGCGCCGCCGACGGCGCGATGGCCGCGTTCAACGAATTCGTCGCCGCCGAGAACGGGCTTCACCGCGCCGTCCTCAGCGCACGGGCAGGTTCGCTCCGCAACTACGATCCGCTCGTGCGCGAACTCGGCGTCATGCACGATGCGCTGGAGCGGCTGCGGGAGGCCACGCCCACGGAAATGGCGTTTGGCGCGGAGGCGGACACGCTCGCCGTACGCACGGAGGACGAGGAGGCGCTGGTCGAGCGCTTCAAGAGCACCAACGCGCTCCTGCAGAATTCGCTCGCCTACTTCACCCGGCTCAACAGCACCATCAACGCCAGCGGCACACCCGCCGGCCGCAACACCGACCGGCTCGCCACCGTGGTTCTCCACCTCGTGGTCGACCCCGCCCCGGCGAGCCTAGTGGAGGTCGACGAGGAGATCGCCCGGATCGAGCCGGTCGACCCGGCGCGTGAGGCCCGCCTCGCGGCGCTCGTCGCGCACGCGCGCCAGCTCCGCCTGCTCCAGCCCGAAATGGACGCGACGCTCGCCGCCCTCGCCGCAATCGGCAGCGCGCCGACGCTCGACGCGGTGCGCGGCACCCTCCTCGCCCGGCAGGCGACGATCACCGCACGCGGCAACGCGGTCCGCATCCTTCTCTACGGCATCGCGCTGGTGCTGGTCGCCCTCCTCGCCTGGGCCGGCCTCCAGCTGCGCGCGCGGGTGAACATGCTGCGCCGCCGGGCGGCGATCGAGCATGTGGTCGCGACGATCTCGCTGCGTTTCCTCAACACGCCGAGCTGGCGAATGGAGGCGCATCTGGAGCGCGCGCTGGAGGAACTGGCGCTCTGCTTCGGGGCGACGCGCGCCTACTTCATCGTGCCCGGCCCGCCGGTGCGGGCGGCGACCTGGGCGAGCGGCGGCCCGCCCCTGCCACCGCGATGGTTCGAGGAGGTGGTCGCCTACATGGAAGCGTCCGGCCTGCGCGATGGCGGCATCGTCCACATCGAGGATGCCCGTTCGGGGACCGCGCCCTCCCCGGCGAAGCGCGCCGGCCTTGGCAGCTGGCTCTGCATCGCGCGGATCGGCACGGCCGAGGGCGGCGCCTGCTCGGTCCTCGGCTTCGACAGCACCCGCCCGGGCGCCTTCCGTGAATCGGGCGCAGACCAGCTCCTCGCGCTGGCGTTCGATGCGCTCACCAACGCCGTCCTCAAGAGCGGGCTCGAAGAGGAGCGCGAGCGTCTCGAGGCGCAGCTCCAGCACGCCAGGCGCATGGAAACGATGGGCGTCTTCGCCACCGGCATCGCGCACAACTTCAACAACATCATCGGCGCCATCATGGGCCACGCCGAGTTGGCGGCGGCCGGCGCCGGCGACCGGCGGCTTGCGGGGCACATCGAGGCGATCAACGTCGCGGCGGAGCGCGCGCATCAGCTCGTGGACCAGATCCTCGGCTTCGGACGCCGCAGCGAGAGCCTCCGCCGCCCGATCCGGGTCGACCGGCTGATCGCGGAGACAGCCTCGCTGCTCGCAACGTCGCTCGGGCCCCATGCGCTCGTCGTGGCGGAGGCGCAGGACCCGCTGGTGGTCCAGGCGGACGCCGGCCAGGTGCAGCAGATCCTCCTGAACCTCTGCCGCAACGCCGCCGAGGCGATGGACCGCGACGGCACGATCGCGATCTCGACGCGCGCCGTCCACCTCCCCCATCCACGGACCGTCGGCAGCGACGTTCTTGCCCGCGGCGAGCATGTGGTGATCGCCGTGGAGGACGACGGCCGCGGCATCGACGAGGCGACGCTCGCCCGCGTGTTCGAGCCCTTCTTCACCACCCGGCACCAGGGCAGCGGCCTCGGGCTCGCGACCGCGCTCGAGATCGCGCGCGAGCATCGCGGCACGATTGCCGTGGCCAGCACGCCGGGCGCGGGCAGCCGCTTCGAGCTCTGGCTTCCCGCCGCGCCCGGCGGCATGGCTGCGGTCGAGGACAGCGCTTCGACCGCGCCCGAACGCGGTGCCGGCGAGACGGTGCTGCTGGTGGAGCCGGACGAGGAACAGCGGATGCGGCAGGAGGAGGTGCTCGCCGCGCTCGGCTACGAGCCGGTCGCCTTCGCGGACTGCGAGCGCGCGGTCGCCGCCGCCCGCGCCGCGCCGTCCCGCTTCGACGCCGCCGTCATCTTTGCCGGCCGCCGCGCGCTGCTTTGCACCGACGATCTCGGCGGGCTCCACGCCGCGGTGCCGCGGATCCCGATCATCCTCTCCGTAGAGGCGGCCCGGCAGCCCGACGCCGAGCGCCTGACCCACGCCGGGATCACCGAAGTGATCCCGTACCCGCCGACATCCGCCCGGCTCGCCGAAGTGCTGGCGACGCGGCTGCGGGCGCGGCGCGATCCGCCGGCCCGCCTCATGCCGGACTGACCCGGCGTGCCGCGCCGGTTCAGATGCCGTGGGCGGCGCGGATCATGTCGGCCGCCCGCTCGCCGATGACGACGCACGGCGCCATCGTGTTGCCACTGGTGACGTGCGGCATCACCGAGGCATCGGCAATCCGCAGCCGGTCAATGCCGTAGACCTTGAGCGAACCGTCGACGACCGACATGTCGTCCCGCCCCATCTTCGCGGTACAGGCCTGGTGCCAGAAGGTGACGGCGGCGTTGCGCAGGTAGTTCTCCATCTCCGCCCGCCCCAGCTTGCCGGGCAGGACCTCGGCCATCGAAAGGTCGCCGAACGCTGCGTTCCCGCCGAGCTCACGGGCAAGCTCCAGCGTCGCGAACGCTGCCGAGAGATCATCAGGATGCGACAGCGTGTTGGCCTCGATCCGGATCGGATCGCGAACGTCGCAGCCGGTGAGGCGGAGATGGCCGCGGCTCTTCGGATGCGACAGGCCCGCGAACATCGTCCAGCCGTTGGCGGGGACGGCCGCGCACGCCGTCTCGGCGCTCGGAACCGGGAACTCGAGCTGGCAGTGGAAGAGGTCCGGCAAGTCCATCCGTGCGTCGCTCGCCCAGTACAGCGTCGCCTCCGAGCCGCCGTAGCCGACCGCCTGCGGCTCCCGGCTCTCGAAGATGCAGCCGAACGCGACATGGTCCTGATGGTTCTGGCCGACGCCCTTCAGGTTCTGGATCACGTCGATCCCGTGCCCGGTAAGCTCGTTCTCCGGCCCGATGCCCGACTGCATCAGGAGCTTCGGCGTATGGATCGCACCCAGCGAGAGGATGACCTCGCAAGTTGCCTCGTAGCGGCGGATCTCGCCGTGCTCGATGACCTCGACGCCCGTGACCGTGGTGCCCGACAGGATCAGCCGGCTGGCCAGCGCGCCGGTGCGGACGGTGAGGTTCGGCTGCTCCATCCGCGGCCGGACATAGGACCGGAACACGGACGAGCGCTCGCCGCCCCGGACCAGAAGATCGGTGATCGCGGCGCCGCCGCGGCCCTCCATCATCTCGCCGTTGGGGGTGTCGAACGTCGGCAGGCCGAGTGCGCGCGCCGCCTCGACCATCGCGGTCGCGACCGGCTGCGGGTTCTGCGCGGTGTCGACGTAGATCGGGCCGCCCTCGCCCCGGCGTGCCGGATCGCTGGCACCCTGCCAGTCCTCGACCCGCCGGTAGATCTCGAGCACGGCATCGTAGCCCCAGCCGGAATCGCCGGACGCTTCAGCGAAGTGTTCCCAGTCGTTCTTGTGGCCGCGCGCCCAGACGCCGACGTTGATGCTCGACCCGCCGCCGAGGAGCTTGCCCATGTTGAGCGGGATCCGGCGCCCGTTGAGATGCGGGTTCGGCTGGGCCGAGAACGCCCAGTCGCGCGCCGAGCCGAGGTTGGCCGGCCACTGGCCGGGGATCTGCACCTCGGGGACCTCGTCGCTGCCGCCGGCCTCCAGCAGGAGCACCCGAACCTGCGGGTTTTCCGCCAGACGCGCCGCGACGACGGAGCCCGCCGTGCCCGCGCCGCAGACGATGAAGTCATAGCACCGCACATCGTCGCCACCGTTGCCACGGCCCGACCCGGATTGCGTCCTGAAGATTTCCGTCACTTCCGCCTCCATTTGCAGAACACTGACCGGAGTAGTTTCCGGCGAAACTGCAGATAGGCGGCGCGTATTACTGACCAAATTCCGGAGCGTTACATCCGTAACATTCGGAATTTTACAGCGTCAGGCGGATCTAACGAGGGTCAATTGGGCCGAGCCAACGATGCCAAGTCAGCTCCCGCGGCTCCTCTCGTTCGACGAGCGCAGGGAGATAAATCAATATTTTTCAATAGATTACTAGTCAGTAACGATGCGAACCATGCGCGAGCACGGCAGTGGCCCGAGCTTTCGCGCTCCGGATCGCGCTTGAGGCTCGCAAAACATTGAATGAAAGAATATACCGAAATTCTCAGAATAATTTCTTCAGAACATGCAGTTATATCCGTTATTTTTTCAAATTTTGCATTTCAAGACCCAACTTAGAGAGCACCTTTCGCCAGAAGAGAGCTACTTTCTGAGCACTCCCGAGGCAAAGGTCGCAACGGCCTGCAACCCCTCGAGATGGCCGCGGAGGAACCTCCCCGACCGTTGCCCGACCTCCGCGCCGCGGTCCGGCCCCGACAATCGGCGCGATGATTTGAACCGAAGACTGGAGTTCCCCCATGGGACTGACCCTCAATGCCGTCTCCCTCGCCGGTGCGGCCCTTCTCGCCCTCACCGCCGCCATCCCCGCCCGCGCGGAGCCCGTCCGCAACGTCGTCATCGTGCATGGCGCCCTCGTCGACGGGTCGGGCTGGCGCGCCGTCTACGACCTTCTCACCGAACGCGGATACGCCGTGACCATCGTCCAGCCGCCCATGACGACGCTGGAGGCCGACGTCGCGGCAACGCACCGGATCCTAGCGATGCAGGACGGCCCGTCGGTCCTCGTCGGCCACAGCTACGGCGGCATCATCATCACCGAGGCCGGCACGACCGACGACGTCGCGGGCCTCGTCTACATCGCCGCCTTCCAGCCGGGCGCCGGCGAGACGCTCGCCGGCCTCGCCGCGGAGACCCCGGGGGCGACCACCGGGATCAAGGCGACGCCCGACGGCTTCCTCTATCTCGACCCCGCAGTCTTCGCCGCCGACTTCGCCGGCGACATCCCCCGCGCGGACGCCGAGTTCCTCGGCCACTCGCAGGTGTTCCCAGCACAGGTGACCTTCGAGACGAAGATCACCGAGCCGGCCTGGAAGACGAAGCCGAGCTGGGCGCTGATCCCGACCAGCGACCGCGCGATCAACCCGGACCTGATGCGCAGGATGGCAGAGCGCGCCGGCAGCACGGTCGAGGAGACCGACGCCAGCCACGCCGTCTTCCTCTCGCAGCCGGAAGCCGTCGCCGCGCTGATCGAGACCGCCGCGGAAGAGCTGGGCGACTGAGCGCACGGTTACGCCCGTAGCACGGCCGGTCCACGCTGAAACGCACAGGTCATCGGCCGCTGTTCCCCTGCGCCCTGTTCCGCACGGGGCGGGTGCGCTCCGCACCCCCTCGGATCTGCGGACAGAACAGGACACTTTTGATGCACGCGCCCAACAACCTGCGGATCGTCAGAACGTCACACTGCTCCATCGTCGTCGAAGACAGCGGCGGCGACGGACTGCCCGTCGTCCTGATCCACGGCAACTCCTCCTGCCGGAACATCTTCCGGCATCAGCTCGAGGCGCCGCTCGCACGGGGGCGGCGCTTCCTCGCCATCGACCTCCCCGGCCACGGCAGCTCCAGCGACGCGCTCGACCCCGACCGCACCTACACGCGGACCGGGATGGGCGACGCCATCGCCGAACTCCTCGACGTCATGGCGATCATGGATCCGGTCGTCGTCGGCTGGTCGTTCGGCGGCCATGTCGCCATCGAACTCCTGGCGCACCTCGGTGCCATCCGCGGGCTCATGCTGACGGGGACGCCGCCGGTCCCGCGCGGCGGCATGTCGGAGGGCTTCCGCTCTTCCCCGCACACCGCCGCCGCGGGCCGCGCCTCGCTCTCCGACGAAGAGGTCGCCGCCTTCGCGACCGCGATGGCAGGCGATCCGGTCCCGCCGTTCCTGCACGAAGCGATCCAGCGGACCGACGGCCGGTTCCGGGAGACCCTGTTCGCCGTGGCGCGTGTCGGCAGCGGCGCCGACCAGCGCCTCGCCGTAGAGCGAAGCACCGTCCCCATCGCGATCGTGAACGGCGCCGACGACCCGCTCATCAGGCTCGACTACCTCGACGGCGTCGCCTACGGAAACCTCTGGGACGGTCGCTGCCATCGCCTGCCCGGCGCCGGCCACGCCCCCTTCTGGCAGTCCCCGGAAGCATTCAACGCAATCCTCGCCCGCTTCCTGAGCGACCTCGCGTGAGCACGCCGTCGATGGATTTTCGCGAGGCTGCGAGGCCGGCGTCATGCGGTTCGCGAGGCGGGGATTGAGCTCGACCTCAGCCGGGTTAGCCGCCGGGTCAAAACGGACTTCGAGGGCCCTATCCGCCGGTCCGCCTAGCTTTCCCCGTCGCTCTCCTCCGGACGTCAGAGTCAGGCGATGGAGATGATCTCCAGTTCGCTCGCGCCGGCTTCCACCACGTCGCCGACCGCGCGGCCGAGGAGGCGCTGCGCCACCGGGGAGACGTAGGAAATCGTCCCGGCCTTGGGGTCTGCCTCGTCCTCGCCGACGATGCGATACGTCTGCACGCGGCCATCGTCGCGGCGGAACGTCACCGTACCGCCGAACGCCACGGTGTCGGCCGACGCTGGCGCCGCCACCACCTGCGCGGTGCGGAGGCGCTCGGCGAGATAGCGCAGGTCGCGCAGCGGGACCGCCTGCTGCCGGCGCCGCTCGTTGATGTCCTCGATCCCCGCAGCTGCGTCGGCGGTGTCCCGCGCCTCGGCCAGCAGCCGCTCCAGAGCCGCCAGCCCCTCCCCGGTCACGAGGTTCGGATGCTGCGAGATCGGGCGGTCGGGCAGCACCGTCTCCGAAGCGGTGTCGGCGCTGTCTTCCTTCTTGAATGCGACGCTCACTGCTGTCTCCTCCCGCCCGTTATGGCGTGGCGCCGTAAAGCGTTGCGGCGCACCGCAAGCGACCGTTCTACATCAGCGAAGCGCGCCGCGATTCATAAACGATCTGCTGGGCGATCCCCGCGAGCAGCAGATAGGCTGACGTCACGGCCACGATCCCGGTCAACACCGACATCGAGGCGAAATTGAACCACGCCGAATAGGCAATGCAGCCTGTCCAGATCAACGCCACGGGCAATGACACGGTCCGCCAGCGCTTCGTGCGCACGGGATGAATGAACCGCAGCATGAGGAACTGGGCCGCCGACAGGAGCAGGACGAGGCCGAGGATCACTTCCCACCCAGGCTGGATCACCAGCAATGCCAGAACCACCATGTTCCAGCATGCGGGAAAGCCTCGGAACGAAGCATCGTCCGTCTTCATGCGTGTATCGGCAAAGTAGAGGGACGAGGCGAAAGGGATCAGAAGCACGACGAACCAGCCTGTCCACCCTGGAAGCAAGCCCGATCCGTAGAGGGCGTAGGCGGGGATCATCACGTAGGTCAGGAAATCGATGATCAGATCCAGCAGGCTTCCGTCGATCACGCGCGCATTGGCGTGAACGTCGTAGCGGCGCGCCAAGGGGCCGTCGATCCCGTCCACGACGAAGGCGACAGCCAGCCAGATGGCCATCATCGGCCAGTCCTGCTGCGCGGCCTCCAGCAGCGCGAGCATGGCAAGCGATGCACCGGCAGCGGTGAACAGATGAACAGCGTAGGCTTTGAAGCGCATCCGACACCGCATACCCTCTTCCGCCGACGGAGAAAAGCGGGTCGTGCCGGACGGCAGTTTCGGGCCTGTCGATAGCGCCACGATTGCGCCCTCACAGTCACAGCCGCGCGGCATCGACATCTGGCATCTCCTCGATGGCGAGAAAACCGTCTCAGTCAGTCCGCGTGGCCGCTCCAGGGCCGATAGCGCCGAACCGATCCCTGCCGCCACTCTCCTGCGCGCTGCCCTTGGAGATGAAGCCTCCACGCCAGTCTGTCGCGATGGCTGGTTACGATGACGGCCAGACCTGCTTCGCGTCATTGCCCGAAACGAGCAAGGAGCCGCGGTTCGCGCCGCGGCTCCTTCAACATTTCCTTGTCAGAAACGTTGCCGCAACCGGCTCACCGTACTGGCTCGATCTCGCTGATCCGCCAGCTCTTGTCGAAGAATGGCTCGAGCGGGCTGTAGAGGCGGAGCGCCACGAACCAGCCCTTGCCGGGCATCGTCTGGATCCAGTTGCCCCGGCCGATGCCCTCGGGCTGGGTCGGCGAGAAGTAGACTGTGGTCGTGCCGTCGGCGTCCGCCTCGGCAGCCGGTGAAGGGTAGCTCTGGCTGCCCGCCCGCGGGTAGCGCTGCGGTGTGGCGAGCATCGACCGGGTCTGGTTGTCGTAGACCGTCAGCGACCAGAAGTTCGCCTCCGGGATCCCGTTCGGCAGCGTCACCTTGTACGTCTTTGCTCCGTCGAAATAGTTCCCGTCGCCGTCTTTGGCTGCCAAGAGATATTGCGAACCGACGCCGGTCAGTCGCATGGCCATCGCCGGGGTGATCCCGGTAACGCCATAGAAGAACGCCGTGCGGGCATCCATCTGCCGGTACCCGGTCGGCGGGAACGGCTTTGCGCCTTCCGGCGTGATCACGGGGATGGGCGTCTCGAACTCGAACCCGCTCTCGAAGAGCATGTTGAACCAGGAAGAGTCCGGGTAATAGAACCAGTCCGGATCGCGCGGGTTCATGAAGACGTTGCGCGACGCGGCGTTCGCCACTGCAACCGCGTCGGTCATGATGCGCTTCATCCGCTCGTCAGGCGCGAACGGCTCGCCCTTCACGATACCAAGGGCTGCGATCGGACCCATAAGCTCGACGTCGAGTGCAGTCGCGGGCTCCTCCTGCACGACCTGGTTCAAGAGCTCGAAATAACTCCAGTCGTTCGGGGGCAGCGTGTTCATCACCTTTCCGCTGCCGTCGTGGAAGACGGTGGCCGGAGGCTCGGTGATCTTCCCGAGGTGAGCCTTCGCGGAGAGGAACGACGCGATCGAGGTGCCGACGCCGCCCGGCTCGAACGGATAGACCTTCGTGTGCGTCTTGATGACCTCGACGGAGGGCTTGGGGTCGCTGCCGTCCTTCAGGAACATGCGGCCGAACCAGAGAATGCCGGTGGTGTTCGCATTCGCAATGAAGTAGCCGCCGTCGGGCAGCTGGCCCTCGTAGCCCGGCGGGACGATGAGGTACTTGCCGCCGAGACCTCGGTCCGGTCCCGGGCCTCCCATGTCGGTCACCCAGTGGAACCACGCATCCTGCACGATGCCGAGGAAATCGGGCGGCGACTCGATGACGACCGGACCATCGCTGAGGTCAAGCCAGCCCATCACGTAGATTGTATCGGCGTTTGGGGTGAGGAACAGCGAATTGGAGTCCATCAACTCGGTGAAGACCATCACCTCGTTCTTCTTGACGCCCACGTCCTCCATGCCCTGCTTGAGCGCACGGATGCTGACGCCGCGCAGGCTGTCCATGAAGGCGCGGAAGGCGTAGGTGAAGTCCACCTCGTCGTAGAGCGCCTGTGCCGTCGCTTCGGTCGGCACGCCGTCCTTGAACTCGAACGTGCCCCGCGACGTCTCGACCCGGTCGGGCGTGGAGACCGATGGGGGAATGGGCGTCTGGGCCATGACGGCGGCCGGAAAGACCAGCACCGAAACGGTGACGGCAATCACTGTGCGTCTCAACATGTCACTCCTCCAAAGCCTGGTGGCGTGGGCCAATGTGTCCGAGCTGCCCCGCCATCTATTAGGCACACATTGGGATGCCGCGATCAGTGCTTCTGCCCATTTCGCGCCACTGACGTCGAAACCGCGGCATTTTTCCTGAAGGTGCTCGGGGGACATCCCGTCCAGCCCAGGAAAGCTCGACCGAAGGCGCCGTGGGTGCGGTATCCGACCCGCCGCGCGATGAGGTGCACCGGCATGTGCGTGTCCAGGAGGAGCGTCCGTGCCGCCTCGAGGCGAACCTCGGTGACAAGGGCGCGGAACGTGGTCCCGCCGCGCATCAGGCCGCGCTGCAACGTCCTTGGGCTGAGATCGAGCGCCCCCGCGACACGGGCCACCGACAGCGGCCCGGACAGCGCGAGTTCGCTCATCACGGCCCGGACGTGCACCGGATCGGCAGGATCTTCCCCTCGCTCGCTCGATCG
Organism: uncultured Alphaproteobacteria bacterium; assembly: GCA_963704595.1. Lineage (GTDB taxonomy): Bacteria > Pseudomonadota > Alphaproteobacteria > Rhizobiales > Amorphaceae > Acuticoccus. Next base: position 2,297,271 of record OY969922.1, on the reverse strand, counting down.
TGATAAAGAATTCGCGGCCATAGCCATGAATTCTGCAGGCTTTACCCGGTTCGTCCGCCCATCTCGCGCCACCTGTCGAGAGGATGCGGCGACAACGGTGCGGCACGGGGCGAGGATCGCATGCGACACAGCCTTGCCGCGACCCGGGCCGCCCATCTCCACATCTACCTCGACTTCCTGCGGTCGGTCGGTGCTCCCGTTGCGCGCGATCTCGCGCGCTCGCGGCTCCCGACATGGGTGGAGGAGATGCCGGACGAATACGTCAGCTTGCCGCTCGCGCTCGATTGGGCGCGAACCTGCGGCCGCGACCTCGAGCTGATGGAGCTCGGCTTTCTTGCTTCTGGGCAGCTGGCGGCCGCGACGCTGCGCTCACCGCTGCAACGGCAGATGGCGACGGCGCAGACCGGCTTCGCCGGCGTCCTCGCCCTTCTCCGCGCGATCGAGGTCGAGGACAACATTCTGGCCCCGTCGATGCGGATCGAGGGCGATGCAGTCCGCGTCATCGTCGATATGGCGGCGCTCGAGGATCATCCCACGCGTTGCCTCGTCGAGTGGCAGAGCATCCGGGGCATCCTCCTTGCGGCAGGGATGCCCTCGCGCTCGGCGGGATCCTTGCGCGAGATCACGTTCGTCTCGCGCCTCACCCCTTCACGCGGCGCTCTCGAGCAATGGCCGGATACTCCGATCAGGTGCGGGCAGCCGCATACGTCCGTTCTGTTCGCGCGCGAGGCCCTCGCACGCCCGCTCGTCGAGACGGCGACCCACGGCCGTGCCAAACGGCTGCTGGACGCAAACTCTTCAGCGAACGACGAGCCGTGGGACGGATGGACGTTCGCCGGACTGCTCCGCGCGCTCGTCCGACCGTACCTGCGCGATGGTTATCCTGATCTCGGCATGGCGGCGGAGATCGCCGGGATCAGCCGCCGGACGCTGCAGCGACGTTTGCAGAATGAGGGTCGCAACTACTCCGACATCATCCAGGAGGCTCGTTTCGACCTGGCGAGGGACCTCCTCACCGAAGGAGAACTGCGCATGATCGATATCGCGATGATGTGCAGCTACGAAAACCCGCAGCATTTCTCGCGCGCGTTCCGCCGGATCGCCGGAGTTTCCCCGCGCCGCTATCGCGAAATGATGACCGTACCGCGCGACGCGCGCTGAAAGGCGCAACACTCAGGCGGGCGCCGGGACCTAGTGCCCGGCGAGACGGGCTGCAGGAAGGCTTGCTGCATCAGGCACATCCTCACAGCGGCAGGGGCTCGGTCTTTCCACTTGTCTCCAGATCCCACCGCGCACGCCATTCGCCTGACAGGCGTTCGAGGAGCAGGTAGTTCCGCTCGGCCAGATAGCGGAAGGGTTGGCCGGGGAGCCGCTCCACGCGGATTTGATGACCAGGCAGCGGGCTGTCCCCCAGGGAGGCGAGTGCGCCGAGGAAGCGTGCCCAGCCCTTTGGGGGGGCGCGGTGGGCGATGCCGGACGCCACCAGCTGGTTGAGCCGAAGACCATCGCCCAGATCCATGACCGCGCGCGTGGCGAGGTGGATTTCCCCCGAGATGGCGGTCAGCCCATGGCCGTCCCGGATCGCAATGTCGCGGACGAGACCCAGCATCCGGCGCCACTCGTCGCGGTGAGCGCTGCTCTGCCACTGGTCGCGCAGGTCGTCTTCGTACTTCTGCATGCGAGGGATCGCGACCATCAGGGTCTCGAGCAGCGACAGGCGTGGACCGAGGAGGGGAACGCTCGACATCAGAAGCGTGTGCCCCTCCCCGTCGCGCCCGGCTTCCGTCTCCATCATCGACCAGCCGCCGGACCGCATGATGTCGCGCCGCGTCCGTTCCGATCTGAGGTCGGGCGCGAGAATGCGAAGCGATGGCGCGTGGATGCTCCAGCCAAGGTGGCGCCCGGACGGATCGGCGAAACGGGCGGGCAGGTCGTCCTCGGTCGTCGCCTGCTGGAAGACGAGGAAACTTTCGCGCGCGACCGAGAACAAAGTCTGGCCGACCTGCGAGTTCGTGCGTGAACGGCGCAGCGACCCCCAGCCGTCGCAGATGTCGTGGTCGTCCCATTGCATGAGCGAGGGCACGCGTGCGGCGAGCCATGCGACTTCGGGAGCGGCGTAGAGCGCGGCGTACCGCTCGAAGAAGCGTTGGCGCAGGTGATGCCGCAGATCAGCGAGCGCCGGCGCGGAGGGATCGTCCGGCACCTCGTCGGGCCAGTCGTGGCTGAGTGCGTGCCCGTGGGTGACCTCGTCGGCGTAGACCTGGTCGCCGCCGTGCAGCATGAGCGCAAAGGGCTGGCGCCGGTGCTCTTCACGCAGGCGGGCCCACATGGCGTTCCGCTCGGAGCCTTCGCGCTCCATGTCGCCCACCTCCTCTCCATTGCAGGAGACATAGGCGAGACGCAGATCACCCGTCAGGTCGCCCGCGACCTCGTAGCTTTCGCCTTGCCATTTATAAGCGGACGAACGGTCGGCCGGCAGCGAAAACCGGGCGCGCCAGACCGTGGCGTCGTCATACTCCGCCAGGGCCACGGCACGCGCCGGCCCGGATGGGAGCTCGACCGACGACGGCTCTATGCCCTTCGCAGTGATGAAGAGTGCCGAGAGGCGCAGCTCGCCGTTCTCGACACAATCGAGAAAAAGGACGGGCCCGATTGGGGAGGTGATCTGAAGGGACATGAGCCTCGAGCTATGGCTGGCCGGCTCGTCCCGCAACTCGGCAGGTCGGATTTCGGATTAAAGTTCGGACAGCCAGCCCTCGTCCAATCGAAAGGGTCGTGGTCGTGATCCGGCGGCCTTTACAGTCAGGCCACCGGCTCCTCGGCGGCCTTTTCGGGAAAGAGCCCCGAGACGAGTGGCACGATACCCCGGTTCACGAGCGGCATCAGGGCAAGGCCCACCGCAAGCCCGATGATGCCGTCGATCGTCGCCGTCACGACCCAGCGGACGACGCCTGTCAGCGTCCCGACCGCGGCGGCAACGGCGTCGGCGGCGAGCGTCACCATCTCGTAGGGAGCGTGGACACCGAGGTCATGCAGGCCGTGAACCAGGATGTTGCCGCCAACCCAGAGCATCGCGGCGGTCCCCACGGTCGCCACGAGCTTGAGGATGATCGGCATCGCCTTCACGAGCCCGCGGCCGAACGAACGTGCCACGGAGAACGATCCGTCGCGCGCGAGCTTCAGGCCGACGTCGTCCGTCTTCACGAGGACCGCGACTGCGCCATAGACGAGCACCGTCAACGCGATGGCGACGGCGGCGAGCGTGACGGCACGCGTAATGAACGAGTCGGTCTCGATTGCGGTGAGTGCGATCACGGTGATTTCCGCCGACAGGATGAAGTCGGTCTTGATCGCACCCTTGACGCGGCGTTCCTCGAGGCGTGCGGCATCCAGAGTTTCGGCCACCTCGGCGTGGGACTTCGCGTGCGGGGCAATGATGTGGGCAACCTTCTCGGCCCCCTCGAAGCACAGATACGCTCCGCCGAGCATGAGGAGTGGCGCGAGCAGCCAGGGGAGGAACGCGTCGAGCAGGAGTGCGGCCGGCGCCAGAATGACGAGCTTGCTGAAGAAGGAGCCGCGGGCGATCTTCCAGACGATCGGCAGCTCGCGCGCCGCGGGCAGACCGACGACGTACTTGGGCGTGACGGCCGCATCGTCGATCACGACGCCGGCGGCCTTGCTGCCGGCCTTCGCGGTGTAGACGGCGATGTCATCGAGCTGGGCCGCCGCGAGTTTCGCGATTGCCGCAACGTCGTCGAGTAGTGCCAGAAGCCCGCTCATTATTCCTACCTTTGACCCTGCTCGGGGCTACTATCTCGACGATCACGACGGGAGCTGCCCGCCCGCCCTGCATCGTGCAGGACGGGGACCGGCACCCTGTCCGCGACGGGTGATAACACGTCCCCGTCACGTGGTCCTAGTGGTGTGGCCCTCGTCAGATCGAGAGGGCGGAGAGCACTTCCTCCCCGACGAGACGGTGGAGGTCGCCGGCGTGGCCTTCCGTCCGGGCGGGCCGCGTCGGGTCGGACGTGATCGCAACCGACAGCTTGGCGTCGCGCAGGATGTAGATCATCTGTCCGCCGTAGCCGCGGGCGTACGCCGCCGGAACGCCGCCGATATCGGCGAGAAACCAGCCATAGCCGTAAAGGTCGCCGGAGAATGGCGAGCGGGCACGGGGCTCGAACGAGGCCTCGATCCACGCCGAAGGAACGACCTGCACGGCGTCGAACATCCCGCCGAGGCGCACCATCTCGCCGATCCGGGCCATGGCTTGCGGCGACAACGCCATGTTGTTGCCGCCCATGTAGAAGCCCTGCGGGTCACGCGTCCAGGGCAGGAATTCGATGTCCAGCGGCTCTCCGAGCCACTCGCGGGCGAGCTCCAGAAGGCTGCGCTCGGTCCGGGTCGCGAGCACCGCGCCGAGAACATGGTAGCTCCCGGTCGAGTACTGGAACGCCTCCCCCGGCTCGGCGACGAACGGCCGCGACAGGGCGTAACCCACCCAGTTCGAACTCTCCACCCAGGCGCCGTAGTTGGGGCCCGACGTGCGCTCCAGCCCGGCCTGCATGGTGAGGAGGTTCTCGATCGTGATCTCGCGAACCTTCGGGTCCGCATCTCCCGGGATCAGGTCCGGCACGAGTTCGCCGAGCGTCGCATCGGTTCCGGGGAGATGGCCCTTCTCGATGGCGATCCCGGTGAGGAGCGCAACGAGCGACTTCGACACCGACTTGACGTTGACGGGCCGGTCCACATCGGGACCGCGGAACGCGCGGGCGAAGCGGACATCCCCGTCGACGACGAGCACCATGGCGTGGAGCTGGTCGAGCGCGTCCGCCCGCTCGGCGAGGTTCGCGAAAGGCGTCGCCTCGTCGGAGGCGACGCCGAGTGTCGGCGCGAGCACCGCTCCGAGCCCGGCCGCCAGAACGGCCCTTCTGTCCAGCGCGACGTCATTCATTGTTGTGCTCCATGCCGAGGTTTCGGCTCGTCGTTGGTTGCAAGGGCCCGGTCGAGCGCCTGGCTCGACGCCGCCGTCGATCCTGAGAAGCCACTGAGGAGGTCGTAGAGGACGGGCACTACGTAGAGCGTGAAGATGGAGGCGACAGCGAAGCCGCCGAGGATGACGGAGCCGATCGCAAGGCGGCTCTCGGCGCCGGCACCGCTCGAAAGGACCAGCGGCACGGCCCCCAGGAGCGTGGAAGCGACGGTCATCAGCACGGGGCGAAGCCGCACGGCTGCGCCCTCGACGATGGCCTCGCGCGCGCTCCGCCCCTCGTCCCGCAGCTGGTTGGCGAACTCCACGATGAGGATGCCGTTCTTCGCCATCAGCCCGACGAGGAGGATGATGCCGACCTGGTTGTAGATGTTGAGCGTCTGCCCTGTGAACAGCATCGTGAAGAGCGCACCCGCCACGCCGAGCGGTACGGTGAGGAGGATCGTCACCGGGTGCACGAAGCTCTCGAACTGCGCCGCCAGCACCAGGAACACCACGAGCACGGCAAGGCCGAACGTCATGACGAGACCGCTGGAGGTGTCGAGATACTCGCGCGCCTGTCCGGAGAAGCTGATCCGTGCGCCGGCCGGCAGGACCTCGTCCGCGATCTCGCCGGGTCCGCTCGATGGCACGCCCAAGGTCCGTATCGCCGCTCGAGCGATGCGGACACCTCGATGGCTGGCAGGCGGCTGTAGCGGTTCAGCGCCCGCGGGGTCGCGACGGTCGCCACCTCGACGAGGCCGTCGAGCGGCACGAGCTCGCCCCCTTCGGAGCGCAGGTAGACGCCCGTGAGGTCGGCCGGGCCGGCACGGTCCGCATCGCGCGCCTGGACCACCACGGGATACTGCCGGCCCCGGTCGATATACTCCGTCGCGTCCGTCGAGGCGAACAGGGCCTGCAGCGCCTCGGAGATCGCGCGCGCCTCAATCCCGAGGCTGCGCGCGCGGTCTCGCGCGACGGACACCACGAAGCCCGGCTGGTTCGGCGACCATTCGAGCTCGACGTCGGTGATCCCTTCCTCGGCGTCGAGCGCCGCGGCCATGACGTCGGCCGCGTCCGCGACCTCGTCGAAGTCCGAACCGCCGACCCAGAACTCGAGCGGGCTGCCCCCACCGCGCAGACCGAGGCCGGCCGGCGTACCGACGCGGATGTTGGCGCGGTTGATCGCCTCCAGCGCCGGGCGCAGGTCCTCGACGACCTCGGCGGTCGAAACCTCCCGCTCCTCCCAGGGAACGAGGGTCGCGACGAGGAAGGCACGGCGCAGCTCGCCCCAGCGGCCGACGATGGCGATGACGTCCTCGACCGGCCCGTCGTCCCGCAGTGGCTTCAGAACCGCCTCGACTTCGCGCACCACGTCGTTGGTGTAGGCAAGGTTCACGCCCTGCGGGGCGGAGATGTTGATGAAGAACACGCCGCGGTCCTCGCTCGGCGTCAGCTCGCTCGGCACCCGCGGATAGGCCGCCGCAGCCGCCGCCGCGACCATTGCGGCGAGTCCGAGCACCAGCCAGGGCACCTTCAGTGCGCCCGTGAGACTCCGCCGGTAGCCGCCGGCGAGGCGGCCGAGCGCGCCGCCGATATAGCGGGCATAGCCGCCCGCCTCGCTGTTCGGCGACAGGATGCGCGCGGCAAGGACGGGAACCAGCGTGAGCGCCACGAAGGTCGAGACGGCGACCGCAATGGCGAGAACGACGCCGAATTCGGAGAAGAGCTGGCCCACCTGCCCCTGCAGGAACGAGATCGGCACGAACACCGCAATCAGGGTGAGCGTCGTCGCGATCACCGCGAAGCCGACCTGGCTCGCACCGCGGGCGCTCGCAGCAAGCACGTCCTCCCCGTCGTCGATCCGGCGCTGGATGTTCTCGAGCACCACGATCGCGTCATCGACGACGAGGCCGATGGCGAGGATCAGCGCGAACAGCGTCAGGATGTTGATGGAAAAGCCGAACGCCCACAGCCCCGCTCCGGCGCCGACGAGAGCGATCGGGATCGTGAGCGCCGGCACCAGCGTCGCCCGGGCGGACGCGAGAAAGGCGAAGATGACGGCGACCACCAGCGCCACGGCGATGGCGAGCGTGATGAGGACCTGCCGGATGGAGTTGTTGATGAAGACCGCGTCGTCGCTCGCGATCTCGAGCCGCATCCCGTCCGGCAGGCCGTCGCGGATGCGGGAGAGTTCGCCCCGCACCGCCTCGGAGATCGCGACGGTGTTCGCCTGGCTCTGGCGCAGGACGCCGAGGCCGACCGCACTCTCGAAGTTGGCGCGGTAGAGGGAATCGTCGTTCTCCACCCCCCGCACCACGTCCGCCACATCGCCGAGGCGGATCGGTGTGCCGCCGTCTCCGCGCCGCAGCGTGATCTCCTCGAATGCCTGTGCCTCGGTGAAGCGGGTGTCGGTGCGGATCTGGAACTGCCGAAGCGGCGTGTCGATCCGGCCGGCGGGAAGCTCGACGTTGTTGTCCTCCAGCGCCTCCACGATGTCTGACACCGTGACGCCGCGGGAGGCCATCGCCCGCCGGTCGAGCCAGACGCGCATCGCGTAGGTTCGCTCGCCGGAGATCTGCACGCTCGCGACACCCGGCAGGCGGGAGATCTGGTCGTTGATGTAGCGGTCGGCGAAATCGGTCAGCGCCGCACCGTCGAGCTCGTCCGACGTCAGCGTCAGGCGGATGACGGGCTCGGTCTCCGTGTCGCTCTTCTCGACCACCGGCTCGTCGGCAGCGCCTGGGAGTTCCCCGCGCACCCTTGCGACCGCGGCACGCACGTCGTTCGCGGCGACGTCGATGTCCCGGTCGGACTCGAACTCGATGACGGTGCGGTTCGAGCCTCGCTCGCTTTCCGACGAGATCGAGCGGACGCCCGCGATGCTCGCGATGGCGTCCTCGATCGGGTTCGTCACCTCGGCGTCGACGACCTCGGGAGCTGCCCCTTCGTAGTTGACGCTGACGGTCACCTGGGCGGTGTCGACGTCCGGAAGCTCGCGGATCGGCAACTGCATCAGCGCCGCGGCGCCGACGATGACGAGGAGGATGTTCGCGACGATCGCGAGGACGGGACGCCGGAGGGCGAGTTCGGGAAGGGTCATCAGGCCGGCGTCTCCACGTCGGCACGGCGCACCGTCACGGCGGCGCCGTCGCCGAGGCGCTGGATGCCGCCGGTGACCACCTCCTGCCCGTCCGTCAGGCCCTCGAGGATCTCGACCTCTTCGCCGAGCTGACGGCCGACCGAGACAACCACCCGCCGCGCCGTGCCGTCCTCGACGACGAAGAGGTACGTCTCCTCACCCTCGCGCACGATGGCGGTTTCCGGGACGACGACGGACTGTCGCTCCCCGAGCTCCATCGTCACCGACATGAAGAGGCCGCCGACGAGGGCGCGGTCGTCGTTGGCGAGGCTTGCGCGGACGCGGAAGGCGCGCGTGGACGGGTCGATCCGCGTGGCGACCTCCGACACCTCCCCGGTGAAGGTGCGGTCCGGATAGGCGGCGGTGGTCGCACTGACGGGCCGGCCGGGGCGGACCTTTGCGAAATACGGCTCGGGCAGCGCGAACGCGACCTCGATCGCCGAGAGGTCGTCGAGCGTCGTCAGCACCTCGCCGGCCTCGACCCACTGACCGAGGTCAAGGTCGCTGAACCCCGCCGTGCCGCCGAACGGGGCGACGATGCGCCGGTCGGCGACGGCGTTCTGTGCGGCCTCCACCGCTGCCTCCGCGACGAGGTAGGAAGCACGCTCCGCCTCGACCGCGGCCTCGCTGGTGACGTTGCGGTCCTCGAGCGTGGTCGCTCGGTCAAGGCCACCCTCGGCCTCCGCGAGTTCGGCGCGGGCGCGCTTCAGCGCCGCGTCCTCGGCACGGTCGTCCAGCTGCACCATGAGGGCGCCGGCCGCGAGCTCTTCGCCGGTCTCGAAACCGATCTCGGCGATGCGCCCGTCCCCGTCGGGCCGGATCTCGACGCTCTGAAGCGCTTGCGACGTCCCGACCGCTTCCGTCGTCTCAGGCACCGTGCGGGTCCGGGCGCGCACGACGTCGACGGCAACCGGCTCGGGAGTTGCCTCTCCGCCGCGCTCACCCTGGTCTTCGCTCCCGAGAACAAGCTCGAGGACAGGTCCGGCACCGAAGTAGGACGCGACCGCGGTACCGGCGACGATCACCAGAACGAAAGCACCGCTGCGCATTCACTCACTCCCAGACAGGATTGGGCGCGGACTTTACCTGCGAAGCCGCACGCGTTTATGCGGCCTGCCCGCACGCCACGCGCTCGAACGAAGGACCACAGTCCTGCTGAGGCAACCTAAGGCAGGAGGGATCGTCGTCGACCGCATCCCACCCTGCGCGGATGGTCGCACGCATGGTGTGATGTCACGCGGCCGGGCCATCCGGCCGGGAGCGACCGCCTGCGGAGAGGGTCAGTACTGTGAAACGCTCGGCGAGGGTTTGGGCCGAGGATCAGAACGTCCGCGCCTTCGGAAATCGGAAGCAGAGCGTCCTGCTAGCCGATCCCATGCACGGGCCGACGCTGCACCGCCACCGGCGTCGCCGGTTCGAGGGCAGCGCTGGATATGCGTCCCGGCGCGAAGACAGCGCCGACGCCGATGAGAACGGGGCCGTCTCCGAGCGCCATCACATTCTCGGCAAGGTCCTGGAGGCGGCCGGACCATGACGCCTCGTCGGGCCGGGAGATGGCGGCCATGGCGACCACGGGCGTGTCCGGCGAGACACCGGCATCGAGGGCGCGGGCGACCCAGGCGCTGCAGGTACGCACGCCCATGTAGATCATCGCCGTGCGCCCTTCCCCCATCAGAGCGCCGACGTCGAGCCCCTCCGGCAACTCGCCCTGGCGCGAGTGGCCGGTCATGAAGCTCACCACCTGGGCGTGGTCACGGTGGGTGAGCGAGGCCTTCAGCCGCGCGGCCATCGCCGAGGCGCTTGTGATCCCCGGCACGATGTCGACGGGGATCCCCTCCGCCTCCAGCGCGGCAATCTCCTCGCCGGATCGGCCGAACACGGATGGATCGCCGGACTTCAGGCGCACCACCCGGCGCCCCGCCTTGGCGAGCTGGATCATCAGCGCCGTGATGTCCTCCTGCCGGCACGATTCCCGCGCCCCGCGCTTGCCCACCGCAATGCGCTTCGCCTCGCGACGTGCAAGCTCCAGCACATCGTCGGAGACGAGATCGTCGAACAGGATGACGTCGCAGGCCTGCAGCGCCCGCACGGCGTTCATCGTGAGAAGGCCCGCATCGCCCGGCCCGGCCCCGACGAGGGTTACGCGCCCGCCGCGCTCCTCGCCAGCGTCGTCTATCAGCGCTCGCGCCGCCTCTTCGTCCGGCGGGCCGCCGGAGAAGGCATGGTCGACGAAGCGCTCCCAGAAGGCCCGGCGGGGCGCGCCGGCGGCAAGGCGCGACAGGACGCTTGCCCGCACCCGCTCGCCCAGCGCCGCCCATCCGGAGAGGCCCTGCGGCAGCAGCGTCTCGATGCGCCGGCGGATCGCCTGGCCGAGGATCGGGGCAGCCCCGGTGGTGGAGATCCCCACCACGACCGGCGAGCGGTTGACGATGGAGCCGAACTGGACCGAGCAGTACGCCGGCTTGTCGATGACATTGACCGGCACGCCCGCCGCCCGCGCGGCGCAGGCGAACGCGGCGGCTTCCCCGTCCGTCGCGGCGTCGCAGATGGCGAGCGCGGCGCCTTTCAGGCAGTCCCCGTCCCAAGGGCGCTGCATCAGGGTGATCGTCCCCGCGGCGGCCCCGCGCTCCTGAAGCTGTGCCATCTCGTCGGAAAGCTCAGTGCAGAAGACCTCTACATCCGCGCCGGCCGCGGCGACGAGCTCGGCCTTCCAGGCGGCCGCCTCGCTGCCGCCGGCCACCACGACGCGCTTTGCAGACAGGTCGAGGAAGACCGGGAGCGTCGACAGCGCGTCGAGCCGGCGCCGCCTGACCTCAGCCGGTGAGCGTACGGGCGTCAACATGTTCGGTCCCTTTCTGAAGTTGCGGCATGTTCTGGAGGATCGCGGCGATCTCGGCCCGGCACGACCCACAGTTGGTGCCCGCCGACAGCCTCTCGCCGACTTCTGCGACCGACCCGGCGCCGGCGAGCGCGGCGGCGCGGATCTGGTTCGCTCCGACATTGAAGCACGAGCAGATGGTGGGGCCGGGGTCGGGCTGATCCGCCCCCGGCCGGCCGGCGAGGATCGCCGTGCGCGAGCACGCCTTCCCCAGATGCCGCGCCACGAACGCGCGCGACACGGCGACAGGCTGGTGCGCCATGTAGAACGCGCCCGCGAGGCGGTCTCCGTCGAACGCCGCGAAAGCTGTGGTGCCGCGCGCATCGTCGATCACGCCGCACAGATCGTCGCGGCCGAGCAGCGCGCTCGCTAGCGCCATGACGTCGGCGGGGAGATCGCGCCCGGCAAACTCCACCGCGTGGCCGTGCTCGAGGCGCGCGCGCGCCCAGTAGTCGAACGCTTGGGTCCCGCCCGCCCGCGTTACTGCGTAGCCGTAGAAGGCGGCCGGGAAAGGGCGCACGGCAACGCGGGAGGATTTCGATGCGGGCTGGCCGGAGACCGGGTCCGTCCGCGGCGCGACGAGGCTGTCGACCCGCGCGTTGGCGCTCGTCTCGCCCGTCCAGTGGATCGGCACGAACACGCTGCCGCGCCGCTGGCGCGCGGTCACGAGAGCGCGGACCGTGACGCTCCCCGCGCGGGCTCGCAACCGTCACCAGCGTCGCCGGGGAGATGCCGAGCGCAGCGGCGTCGTCCGGATGGATCTCCGCGAAGGGCTCGGCGAGGTGGCTCGACAGGGTCGGTGCGAGGCCGGTGCGGGTCATGGTGTGCCACTGGTCGCGCACGCGGCCGGTGTTGAGCACGAACGGGAAGCGCGGCGCTGTCTTCGGCGGCTCGACGAACGGCGTCGGAACGAGCCGGGCGCGGCGGTCGGGGGTGAAGAAGCCGCCGTTGGCGAAGAAGCGAACGGGCCCTCGCCCGGCGGCGGGAACCGGCCACTGCTGCGGCTCCAGGCGGTCGTAGCCCGCGCGGCCCAGCCCGGCGAGGCCGCCGATGTCGAAGTCGCGGCGACCGTCATTGTCCGCGGCCGAAAGCGCGGCGAACTCGTCGAAGATTGCGTGCGGCCCGTCGTAATCGAAACCGGAAAAGCCCATGCGGCGGGCGACGTCGCAGACGATGTCCCAGTCCGGCCGTGCCTCGCCGGGAAGCGGCAGGAACTGGCGCTGGCGGGAGATGCGCCGCTCCGAATTCGTCACCGTGCCGCTCTTCTCCCCCCACGCGGCGGCGGGCAGGGCGACGTCGGCATGGCGCAGCGTGTCGGTGGACGCGGCGACGTCGCTCACTGCGAGGAACGGGACGTTGGCGAGGGCACTGTCCACCCGGTCCGCATCGGGCAGCGACGCCGAGGGGTTCGTCGCCATCACCCAGAGCGCCTTGATGCGCCCCTCGTGCACCGCCTCGAAAAGCTCCACGGCCTTGAGGCCGGGCCGGTCTGCCATCACCGGCGCGCCCCAGTGTCGTTGCACGATGGCGCGGTGGGCGGGGTTCTCGAGCTCCATGTGGCAGGCGAGCGCGTTGGAGAGGCCGCCGACCTCGCGTCCCCCCATCGCATTCGGCTGCCCGGTGACGGAGAACGGCCCCATCCCCGGCCGTCCGATCCGCCCGGTCAGGAGATGCGCGTTGATGATGGCGTTCACCTTGTCGGTCCCGTGGGCCGACTGGTTGACGCCCTGGCTGTAGATCGTGACCACCCTCTCGGTCCGCCCGAACGCTGAGTAGAAGTCGGCGACCGCGGCCGCGGGCAGGCCGGTCGCAGCGGCGACGGCATCGAGGGTCCAGCGGCCTGCTTCGGCGAGCGCGTCGCCCGCCCCGGCCGTATGGTCCGCGACGTAGGCGGTGTCAGTGAGCCCGCTGCGGGCGAGGAAGGCGAGAAGGCCGGCGAACAGCGCGACGTCGGTGTCGGGTGCAATGGGAAGGTGGAGGTCGGCCGCGCTGGTGGTCGCCGTCTGCCGCGGGTCTATGGCGACGATGCGCATCGACGGCCGCAACGCCTTCGCCGCGGCAATGCGCTGGTGCAGCACCGGGTGGCACCACGCAAGGTTGGAGCCGACGAGGACGATGAGGTCGGCCGCCTCCAGGTCCTCGTAGACGCCGGGCACCGTGTCGGCCCCGAAGGCGCGCTTGTGCCCGGCGACCGAGGACGCCATGCAAAGGCGCGAGTTGGTGTCGATGTTGGCCGAGCCGATGAACCCTTTCATGAGCTTGTTGGCGACGTAGTAATCCTCGGTGAGGAGCTGGCCCGACACGTAGAGCGCCACCGAGTCCGGCCCGTGCTCCGCGATCGCTGCGGAGAACGCGTCCGCGACCCGCGTCAGCGCCGCGTCCCAGCTCACCCGCCGGCCACCCGCCATCGGATGAAGGAGGCGGTTCTCCAGCCCGACTGTTTCGCCGAGCGTCGAGCCCTTGGAGCAGAGGCGCCCGAAATTGGCCGGATGGGACGGGTCGCCCGAGACGCTGACGCCTCCCCCGCCGTCCGGGCGGGCGAGAACCCCGCAGCCGACACCGCAGTAGGGGCAGGTCGTGCGCGTCGCCGGGCTCGCCGCGGCATCCATCACACGCTCTCCTTGGGTGCCACGCGCCGCGTCGCGGTGTTGGGGATGACCGGCGGCTCGACGGCTTCGGCGAGGACTGTCGCCGCGCTGGCGGCGAAGATCCGCGCCGCTCTCCTGCAGCGGCACGGGGTGCCGCTCCATGCGCTCGGGAAGCGCAAGGTGGATCTCGCCGTCCACCACGCGCACCGCGATCGTCTCGACGCGGCCCTCGTCGGGGCCGGCGATCTCGCCGGTTTCGAGGCTGATGACCGCGTTGTGCAGCGGGCAGGTGACGGCCGTGCCGTGGACGATCCCCTCCGACAGCGGCCCGCCCCTGTGCGGGCAGCGGTTGTCGATGGCGAAGATCCGGTCGTCCGCCGTGCGGAAGACGCCGATGGGGCCGCGCTCGGTCTTCACGCAGCGCCCGCCGAGCGGGGGAATGTCGGCGACGCGGCCGACGAGGACGTAGGGCGCGCTCATTCGGCCGGCTCCAGCACCTTCGCCGACGGGGGCTTGGGCTCGAAGTGCCTGAATTCGCTGACGTGGCCTTCCGTCGGCACCTCCTTGGCGCGCTCGGCCCAGGGGTCGACCTGCGCGTATTTCTGGCTCGTCACGAAGCGGTCGAAGTAGGCCCTGCGGCCCGCCGCGTCGTTCACGATCTGCGCGCGCACGGTGTCGAGGCCGAGGCGCTTGGCCCACTTGTAGATGCGCTCCAGATAATGCCCGGTCTCGCGGTACATCTGGACGAGGGCGACGATGTGCTCCAGCGCCTCGTCCTCGGTGGCGACGAGGGTCAAGACCTCGGTGCCCTTGATGTCGAGCCCCGCGGCGCCGGCGAAGTGGATCTCGTAGCCCGAATCCACGCACACCACGCCGACGTCCTTGCAGGTCGCCTCCGCGCAGTTCCGCGGACAGCCGGAGACGGCCATCTTCACCTTGGCCGGCGTCCACGAACCCCACATGAACTTCTCGATCCTGACGCCGAAGCCGGTGGAATCCTGCGTGCCGAAGCGGCACCAGTCGGTGCCGACGCATGTCTTCACCGTCCTGAGGCCCTTGGCGTAGGCGTGGCCCGACACGAAGCCCGCCTTGCCGAGATCGGCCCACACCGCCGGCAGGTCTTCCTTCCTGATGCCGAGCATGTCGATCCGCTGGCCGCCGGTGACCTTCACCGTGGGAATCGCGAACTTGTCCACCACATCGGCGATGGCGCGCAGCTCCGCCGCGGAGGTCTGGCCGCCCCACATGCGCGGGACGACGGAATAGGTGCCGTCCTTCTGGATGTTGGCGTGGGCGCGTTCGTTGATGAAGCGGGACTGGAAGTCGTCCTGGTATTCCTCCGGCCAGTCGGCGACGAGGTAGTAGTTGAGCGCCGGGCGGCACTTGGCGCAGCCGTTGGGCGTCGCCCATTCCAGCTCCTGCATCACGGCGGGGATGGTCTTCAGCCCCTTCGCCTTGATGAGGCGGCGCACGTCGTCGTGGCCGAGTTTCGTGCAGCCGCACACCGCCGTGACGGCGAGCGGGTTGTACTGATCGCCGAGCGTCAGCTTCAGAAGCTGCTCGACGAGGCCCGAGCACGTGCCGCAGCTCGCCGACGCCTTGGTGTGGGCACGAACCTCGTCCAGCGAGGAGAGGCTCTTTTCGGTGATGGCCTGCTCGATCCGCCCTTTGCACACGCCGTTGCAGCCGCAGATCTCTGCGTCAGCCGGCAAGGCTGCAACGGCCGCCATAGGGTCCAGCGGGCCGGCCCCCGCGAACGCCTGGCCGAAGATCAGCGTGTCGCGCAGTTCAGCGACGTCCGCCCTGTCCTTCAGCATCTGGAAGTACCACGCCCCGTCGGCGGTATCGCCGTAGAGGACGACGCCGTGGACGCGGTTTTCCTTCAGGACGAGGCGCTTGTAGACGCCGGATGCGGCATCGCGCAGGACGATGTCCTCGCGGTCGTCCCCGTCCGCAAAGTCGCCCGCCGAGAAGAGGTTGATGCCCGTCACCTTCAGCTTGGTTGACGTCACCGAACCCTGGTAGGTGCGCGAGCCGCCGGTGAGCTGGTCGGCGATCACGGCCGCCATCTCGTAGAGCGGCGCGACGAGGCCGTAGCAGGTGCCGCGGTGCTCGACGCATTCGCCGACCGCGAACACCGACGGGTCGGAGGTCCGCAGGGTGTCGTCCACCAGGATGCCGCGGCCGACGTCGAGCCCCGCCTCCTTCGCAAGGCCGGTGGAGGGGCGGATGCCGACGGCCATCACCACCATGTCGGCGGGGATTTCGGTGCCGTCCTTCAGCCTCAGCCCGGTCACGTGCATGTCGCCGAGGATCGCCTCGGTGTTGGCCTTCGTCAGCACCTCGATGCCGCGCGAGGCGATCGCCTTTTCGAGGAGGTAGCCCGCCGCCGGGTCGAGCTGGCGCTCCATAAGCGTATCGGCGATGTGAATGACGGTGACGCGCATCCCGCGCATCGCAAGGCCGGCCGCGGCCTCGAGGCCGAGGAGACCGCCGCCGATCACCACCGCGCGCCGTCCGCCGGGCTTGGCGGCGGCGATCATCTTCTCCACGTCCTCGAGGTCGCGGTAGGTGACGACGCCTTCGAGGTCGTGGCCGGGAACGGGGATCACGAACGGGTTGGAGCCCGTCGCGATCAGGAGCGTGTCGTACTCGGCAACCGTGCCATCCGCGGCGGTGACGCGCTTCTCCTCGCGGTCGATCCCGGTGACGCGCTTGCCCTGGTGGAGGGTGATGCCGCGGTCCTCGTACCAGGTGTCATCGTGGATGATGATGTCCTCGTACGTTTTCTCGCCGGACAGGACGGGCGAGAGCATGATGCGGTCGTAGTTCACCCGCGGCTCGGCGTTGAAGATGGTGACGTCGTAGGCGTCCGGCGCGGCCTCGAAGAGGCGCTCCAGCACGCGGCCCGGCGCCATGCCGTTGCCGATGATGACGAGACGTTGCTTCTCGGTCATGGGGGACATCCTCAGAGATACCATACGGCGACCGCGGCAAGGCCATCGGCCCGGTGGACGGGAAGTGCGACGAGGGTCTGGAGCCCTGCGATCCGCGCGGTGGAGCCGATGGCCTCCGGCTCGGCGGAGAGGTCGGCGCTTATGATCGGCACGCCGGAGGCTGCGGCGGTGCCGATGGCGCCCTCGCCACCCGAAAGCGTCAGCGGGGCGGCGCCCAGAAGGCCGGCCTGCTCGCAGAACCCGTCGGTGAGCTTGAGCGAGCCGTCCTCGCGCGCGGTCCACACCTCGAAGCGGCGCGCGATGGGGGTGGCAAGCGCGGACAGGAGCGTCAGGACGAACGTGCCGGGCTCCGGCGTGTGGACCGGGATGCCGATCCCGCGGGAGATCCCCACCGCCTCGGCCTTCTCCCAGCGCAGGAAGCGCGGGGCCCTGAGGTCGGCGAAGACGACGGGCGTCTCGCGCTCCCAAGTCTGCCCCGGCAGGCCGGTGCCCTTCATGAAGCTGATGTGCCGGGCGGTCCACTCGAACACCTCGGCGGTGCCGTAGTAGCCGTCGAGGAAGCCCATCTCGACCGAGCGCTCCGGCGTGAGCCACACCTCGATGGCGCCGACATGATCGCGATCCTCGCCGCAAAAGAGGACGAGCACCGCCGTCAGCGTATCGCCGCGGAACACCGGGATCGCCACCGCGCAGGTGAGGCCGGCAGCTTCCGCCGCCGCGCCGCGCTTGAAGTAGGAGCCGACGAGGTCCTTGAGGACGATCGGCTTGCCGGAGGCCCAGGCCTTGCCGGGAAGGCCCTCGCCATGGCCGAAGCGGGTCTCGCGGGCGACGCGCTCGAACTCGGTGAGCTTGCCGTAGAGGCCGTCCTTCAGGACCAGCGTTTCCTCCCCTTCCGCCGGCACCCACACCTCGGTGACCCGGATGAAGGGGCGCTTGCCGGTGAGGACGTCGTCCGCCGCGGACGGTGCCGTCAGGGTCGCCATCATGCTGCCTCCGCCTTCTTGTTGCTGTCATCGCCGCCGGCACCGGCGGTCGTCGCCTTCAGCGCTTCGAGGCGTTCGGGATCGGGGGTCGCGCCGCCCTCGTAGGCTTCGAGGAAGTCCAGAAGCGTCTGGCGGTAGCGGTAGTAGTCGGGGTGTTCGAGGAGCGCCTTGCGGGTGCGCGGCCGCGGCAGGTCGACCTTCATGACGTGGCCGATCTTGGCGTTCGGCCCGTTGGTCATCATCACCACCTTGTCGGCGAGCAGGATTGCCTCGTCGACATCGTGGGTGACGCACACGGCGGTGACCCTGGTGCGCTTCCACACGTCCATCAGGACCTCCTGGAGCTCCCAGCGCGTCGAGGGAATCCAGCATCCCGAACGGCTCGTCGAGGAGGAGGAGCTTCGGCGACAGGGCGAAGGCGCGGGCAATGCCCACACGCTGCTTCATGCCGTTGGAGAGGCTCACGGCCGGCCGGTCCGCGGCATCGGAGAGGCCGACGCGCGCGAGGTAGTAGTCGACGATCTCGCCCCGCTCCTTGCGGCTCGCGCGCGGGTAGACCTCGTTGACGCCGATGGCGATGTTCTCGCGCGCCGTCATCCAGGGCATCAGCGAGGGCGACTGGAAGACCACCGCGCGCTCGGGGCCTGCGCCGTCCACCTCGCGGTTGTCGAGCACGATGCCGCCGGCGGAGATGTCGTTGAGGCCCGCCGTCATCGACAGGACGGTGGACTTGCCACAGCCGGAGTGGCCGATCAGCGTCACGAACTCGCCCTTGTCCATGCGGAAGTCGAACCCGTCGACCACGGTGAGCGGCCCCCGCGGCGTGGCATAGACCTTCTTCACGCCGGAGAATTCGAGATAGCGGCGCTCGATCGGGCTCTCGGCCGCCTTCCTGTAGGCGCTGGGGAGCTGGGTGATCGGCACGACATTGGGAAGCGTGACGTCACCCGTATCGGACTGCCGCTTGACGCCGACGTCCATGAGATACTTCGTGATTTCGGCGCGCAGCTTGGTGAACGCCGGATCGGAGTTCATCCCGGCGCGGTCGCGCGGGCGGGGGATGTTGACGCGGAATTCGGGCCCGAGCGTTGCGGCTGGCGCGGGGGTCAGCGGGATGATCCGGTCGGCGAGCAGGATCGCCTCGTCGACGTCGTTGGTAATCAGGATCACCGTCTTGCGGTCGTTCTCCCAGATCGCCTCGATCTCGTCCTGCAGCTTGGCGCGGGTGAGCGCGTCGAGCGCGGAAAGCGGCTCGTCGAGGAGGAGGATCTCGGGGCTCATGGCGAGCGCACGGGCGACGGCGACGCGCTGGCGCATGCCGCCGGAAAGCTCCGCCGGCTTGCGGTCCGTCGCGTGGGAGAGGCCGACCATTGCGACCGCCTTCTCCACCCGCGCCTTGCGCGCCGCGCGGCTCTCCTTGGGAAACACCTGGTCGACCGAGAGGGCGACGTTCTTCTCCACCGACAGCCACGGCATCAGCGAATAGGACTGGAAGACGACGCCACGGTCCGGGCCGGGGCCGGTCACCGGCGCGCCCTTGAGGGTGATTGTCCCCTCGTCGGGCGCGATGAGGCCTGCGATGGCCGAGATCAGCGTCGTCTTGCCGGCGCCGGAGAAGCCCACGATGGCGACGAACTCGCCTTCCTCGACGGCAAGATTGATGCCCTTGAGGACCTCGTTGCGGTCCGGCCCTTCGCCGTAGTGCTTGGAGACGTTGGTGAGTGTGAGATAGGCCATGGTCCCGTCCCTCAGCGCTTGGTGGAGAAGGTGAACGCGGCCTGGAGCGCGTACATCAGACGGTCGAGCAGGAAGCCGATGAGGCCGATGGTCAGCACCGCGACGATGATGCGGGCGAGCGAGTCGGACGATCCGTTCTGGAACTCGTCCCACACGAACTTGCCGAGGCCCGGGTTCTGCGAAAGCATCTCCGCCGCGATCAGCACCATCC
This sequence comes from uncultured Alphaproteobacteria bacterium, assembly GCA_963704595.1. Classification (GTDB taxonomy): domain Bacteria; phylum Pseudomonadota; class Alphaproteobacteria; order Rhizobiales; family Amorphaceae; genus Acuticoccus. Next base: position 2,277,806 of record OY969922.1, on the reverse strand, counting down.
AGCCGACACCCAGCGACAGGCGCAGGCCGGTGAAGATCAGCGGCAGCGACGAGGGCAGCACGATCTTGGAAATCATCTTCCAGGTCGGCAGCTTGAGGACGCGGCCGACATTGGTGAGGTCCTTGTCCACCGAGGCGACGCCGAGCGATGTGTTGATGAGCGTCGGCCACAGCGAGCAGAGCGTGACCACGATGGCCGAGATCAGCATGGATTTCGGCATCGCCTCGCTGGCGTCGACGTAGGTGGCCGAGACCACCATGGTCACGATGGGGAGCCACGCCAGCGGCGACACGGGCTTGAAGATCTGGATCAGCGGGTTGATCGCGCCGTTGACCGAGCGCGACAGCCCCGCCGCGATCCCGAGCGGCACGGCGACCACGGTTGCGATCACGAAGCCGAGGACCACCGTCTTCAGCGAGGTCACGATCTGGTCGATGTAGGTTGGGGCACCGGTGTAGCTGCGCTCTTTCACCCGGTCCGCCTTGCCGGTTTCGACGAGCTTGGCGTTGCGCTCGTCCTGCCGGGCGTAGAAGTCGGCGGCCTTTTCGCGCTCGCGGGCGTGGTCGTCGAGGAGGTTCCCGGCCTGGCTCCCACACGGCCACCGGGCCGGGGATCGCGCCGAGCGAGGTCTGCACCTGCGGGGCGAGCGCGGCCCATGCGCCGAGGAAGAGGCCGATGCCGACGAGCGGGATCACGAGGCTCTGGTTCAGCTCGCCGAGTTGCGCCTTCACGCTGTCCCCGGCCGCGATCCTGAGGAGAGGCGCGAGAAATCCGAGGCCAATCACGCCGAACCAGCCGGAGGCGCGGTTGATGAGCGTGAAGCGGCGCTGGCGGCGCGCCTCCTTGGCGCGGATCATTTCCGGATCGGGTCCGGCGGTGGTGATGGCCATGGGATATACTCCGGCGGAATGCGGGGGGCGCTGCGGGCGGGCAACCGCGGCGCAGCGCGGCTCGGCGCGGGCGGCCTCAGCCGCCGACGACCTCGGCGCCTTCGATGCGCTGCTCGCCCTTCAGCCCGATCGGGAACTGCTGAAGGTATTCGTTCGGCTTGCGACCGTCATACGGGGCGTTATCGATGAATTCGGTCTGCACGTCCTTGTAACCGTCCGTGCCGAAGGGGAAGTCCGCCTCGTCGACGAAGCCTTCCTCGACGAGAAGACGCGCCGCCTTCTCGTAGATGTCCGGCCGGTAGACCGATTTCGCGACCTCGTCGTACCAGCTGTCGGGCTGCGGCTCCGAAATCTGGCCCCAGCGGCGCATCTGGGTGAGATACCAGACGGCGTCGGAGTAATAGGGATAGGTCGCATAGTAACGGTAGAAGACGTTGAAGTCCGGAACGTCGCGCTTGTCGCCCTTCTCGTATTCGAACGTGCCGGTCATCGAGTTGGCGATGACGCCGGCGTCCGCACCCACGTACTGCGGCTGGGAGAGGATCTCGACCGCTTCCATCCGGTTGGCGTTGTCGTTCTCGTCGAGCCATTTGGCGGCGCGGATCAGGGCCTTGACGATGGCAATCGTGGTGTTCGGGTTCTCCTCCGCGAATTCCTCGGTGATGCCGAAGACCTTCTCGGGGTTGTTCTTCCAGATCTCGTAATCAGTGATGACCGGGACGCCGATCCCCATGGCGACGGCCTGCTGGTTCCACGGCTCGCCGACGCAGTACCCGTAGATGGTGCCCGCCTCGAGCGTCGACGGCATCTGCGGCGGCGGCGTCACCGACAGATACGCCTCCGCCATGATCTGGCCAGAGGTGTCCGACGGCGAATAGTAGCCGGGGTGGATGCCGCCGGCGGCGAGCCAGTACCGAAGTTCGTAGTTGTGGGTGGACACGGGGAAGACCATTCCCATGTCGAACCTTCGGCCGGAGGCGTTGAATTCCTGCACCACCGGCTTCAGCGCATCGGCCTTGATCGGATGCTGTGGAAGACCATCGTCCTGAAGCGGAACGTTGGGCTTCATCTTCTCCCACACCTCGTTGGACACGGTGATCCCGTTGCCGTTGAGGTCCATCGAGAAGGGGGTGATGATGTGCGCTTCGGTGCCGTAGCCGATGGTGGCGGCGAGCGGCTGGCCGGCCAGCATGTGCGCCCCGTCGAGCTCGCCGGTGATCACGCCGTCGAGGAGAACCTTCCAGTTCGCCTGCGCTTCCAGCGTGACGAACAGGCCCTCGTCCTCGAAATACCCCTTCTCGTAAGCGATCGCGAGCGGGGCCATGTCGGTCAGCTTGATGAAGCCGAATGTCAGCTCGTCCTTCTCGACGTCGAGCCAGACGGTCTCCTGGGCGCTCGCCTGCCCGGCCCCGAAGAGCGCCGTGGAGGCGAGAAGTGCGACAGCGAGCGTGCGCCGCGACAAAGCGAAATCCATAGTTCGATCTCCGTCATCCTGTTCGCGGCCCGACGAAGCACAACAAAAAACGCCGCTGGCACACCAACAATTCTCTCGTCAGAGAGATTGAGGGGCCGGCGACGTTGCCGTTGCCATCACATCGCAAGGCGATGGGGCGCGTGTTGCTTCTCGATCGGTTCCGATCTGGAATTTCTTCTAATCGAAACCGCCGAATACGGAAGTCCAAAGTTTTGGCAACTGAATGCCTAGACGCTGGGCACGCGGTCGCCACGCCCATTCGCGCGCCTTTTCCATGGGCGGCCCGAAGCCGACGCCCATGGGCGCAGGGGCCGCTAGCGCGCGGTCGCCGCGCCGCGATCCGTGGCGAACCCTTCGAGATAGCCGGCGATATCGTCGGGGTCGAAGATGCGCCCGTCGAAGAAGCCGTCGCGCGGCAGGATCAGGCGACCCGTGGTCGAGCCGCCGGGCCGCGGCGCGTCCATGGCGCCTTCCACCTTCGCGTTGGCGCCGGGCATCGTCGCGCCGGTCCCTTGAAGAGCCAGGCGGTAGAGGTCGGGCCGGTAGGCGCCCGCTGCCAGCCGCATTCCCTCGGCGCTCCACGTCGCCTGCCCCCAGCGCAGCATCTGCGAGTAGAACCAGAGCGCATGACTGCGCCAGGGAAAGCTCGCGGCATCGCGGTCGAACACGATGTAGTCGGCAATCGGGTCGGCCGCGCCGTCGTCGATCGGCACGCGGCCCGCAAGCGAATCGGCGATAGCGTCCTGCGGCATCTCCAGGATGCCCCGCCGTGCCATCATCTCGGCGAGGGCCGGGCGATTGGCGGGATCGTCGGCCCATTCCCCGCCCGCCTTCGCGCACCGGATCAGGCGCAGGGCGACGTCCTCCTCCTCGTCGGCGAAGGCCTCGCGCACGGCAAGCACCTTCTCCGGACCGAAACGCCAGATCTGGGGCTTCACCGCGATCACGCGGGTCAACCCTTCCCTGAGGCCGATCGTGGTCCACGGGGCGCCGACGCAGAACCCGTCGATCAGGCCATTGCGCAGATGGTCCACGACATAAGGCGGCGGCACCACGACGAGGTCGACGTCTGCGTCGGGGTCGATGCCCGCCGCGGCGAGGAAATAGCGCAGCTCGTAATTGTGCGGCGAGAAGGTGTGCACGATGGCGAAGGTGAGCCGCGGCCTCCCCTCGGCCCGTCGCCGCGCGATGATCGCCGCGAGCGCCCTCCCCTTCGCGAGGAGATCGTCGGGTCCCGCGAGTTCGCCAGTCTGCCGCATGTCCTCGAACAACGGGCGCGACACCGAGATGGCATTGCCGTTGACGGAGAGGCTCATCAGCGCGTTGAGAGGCGGCTTCGGGTTGCCGATGCCGACCTTCGATGCGACCGCGATCGGCGCGAGGAGGTGAGCCGCGTCGATGACGCCGACGGCGAGCTTGTCCCTCAGCGTCGCCCAGGACATCTCGCGGCTGAGCTCGACGTCGAGCCCCTCGTCGCGGGCCATCCCAAGCTCGGTCGCGGCGACCAGCCCGGCGCTGTCGAGGAGGGGAATGAAACCGATACGGACCCGTCTCACGCCTTCTTCTCCAGGAGTTGTGCCGCCGAAAGCAGCGCACGCGAGACGTCGGCGATCGTCCTGCTCTGATCCATCGCCGCACGGCGCATCATGGCGTATGCATTGGCTTCGGGAATGTCGTGCTTGCGCATCAGGAGCACCTTGGCGCGATCGATTGCCGTGCGATCCTCGAGCTGCCGCTTGGTATCCGCAAGCTCCCGCTTCAGCCGGTTGAACGCGTTGAACCGCGACACCGTCATCTCGACGATCGCCTTCACGCGCTCCTTGCGCAGGCCGTCGACGATGTAGGTCGACACCCCCGCTTCGACCGCGCGCTCGATCATCCCGGCGTCGGACTGGTCGACGAACATCCCGATCGGCCGCTCCACCGTGCGCGAGACCTGAAACATGCTCTCCAGAACGTCACGGCTCGGATTCTCGAGGTCGATCAGGATGACGTCCGGGTCGATCTTGATGATCTGACGCATCAGGAGGTGCGTTTCATGCAGGATCGTCACGTCCTCGACACCGGCGTCCATCAGCCCTTCGACCAGGATCGATGACCGTACCGGGTTTTCGTCGATCACAAGAATACGCAAGCGGCCACCGTCTCCCTGGGTGTGCCCCGCCTTCCCGCCAGCAAGTCACATACCAGCGCGCGCAACGAGCGAGATATTCTCGCGGGCTGGTGGTCTCCCTGATGCCCCTGGTGTCGCAGGTCATCTCGACGCCGCGTACCTCGGTCACATGCGCCGCGCCGGCACTGACCTGTGCGAGCGGGAATGTTTCGAAGGAATGGCATGCGGACCGCGGCGGTCCGCGAATATCACGCTGACATCCGCAGGAGGTAATTGACGAGGCCGGAACCGCGGGCTGCATGGGGGCCTCGGGCTCGCCCTTCAGAGAACGCTGACGAGCGGGACCTGATTGGCGTGGCGCCTCGTCAGAAGCGCCAGCTCAGCGTGCCCTTCACCGCATTCTGCTGCGCGCTGCTGGCAAACCCGCCGACATAGGACACGCCGGCCGTCAGAGATGCACCGATCCGGAGATCGGCACCGATATCCAGGAGCGCCGAGTTCTTGGCCAGCGGGGCGCCGCTCACGTTGAACGACGAACCGGTGATCCCGGCAAAACCCAGGGTGGCGTCAGGGGTCAGATCGCCGAACGCATACTGCCAGCCGACCGAGGCGTGCGGCGTAAGCACAGTGCCGTTCGGCAATGCCAGGTCGGTCGCGACCCGCAGGCCCAGCGTGCCGTAGCCGACGTCGGAGGTGGCGCCGCCACCGCTCAGAGCGGCGCCCGTGCCACGCTCGGAAACGTCATCGGTATCAAGGTGAGCCCAGGCCAGCCCGGCAAAGGGTTCCAGCGCAACGTTCTGGAGCGTCATCCCATAACCGATCTCGCCGAAGGCCTGCGTCAGCCCTGCATTGTACTGGCCCTCCGCCGTTCCGCCCTGGCCAGGAAGGCGCACCGAGCGGGAGGCGTCCACGTCGCTGAACGTGTAGCTCAAGCCGCCGCGCAGGTTGAGACCGCCGAAGCTCGTGCCCGCGTAGGCCGCAACCACGCCGCTGTCGGCCTCTGCCGAACTGCCGACGCCGTCGATGGTGCTGCTCGAATTCGCGTAGCCGGCCGTCACGCCCAGATAGCTGTTGTCGCCGATCCTCTTGTCGATGCCGGTCACGAACCCGCCGAGCGACGTGTCGACGGCCGAGGCGTTGCCGTTGCCATCCAAGCTGCCCCAGTTGCCGTAGGCCGCGCCCCACATGGCAAATCCGGACGAAGGCTGGTTCCCGGCCCCGACGGCCGTTCCCGCGGGGTCCATCGGTGTGCTCGCGCCGGGCGCCGTCACGGCAAGGGCCGACGCCGGTCCGGCGGTGTTGCCGTAGTTGAGCTGGCGCACCCGGCCCAGGATGGCCTGGCGTGTGAACTGGCCGTCATTGATCAGAACCGACCGCTCGCTGGCATAGATTTCGCCCGACAGTGAGCCCAGCGCCGGCGCCAGCTGCCCGCCATTCAGGCTGTAGATGCTGTTCAGCGCGTCGGACGCCGCATTGTCGGCGGCCGCCAGAACGCCGCTGTTGAAGGCCTTGTCCACCGCAACGCCCACGGCAGACTGGTTGGAGGTGAGGCCGGTCTGCCGCGCGATGTGCGAGGTCAGGTCGAGGGCAACGCCGCTGCCGGAATAGTCCAGCGCAGCGTCGACAAAGCCGGGCAACCCGGGCGTTTCCAGAGTGGTGAACGCGCCGGTCGTGCCGCCTGTCGTGCCGATGAGGTCGTAGCTGTTCATCAGCGTCGAGGTCTGGAACGGCACCTCCAGAGTGCCGGCGAGCCGGGCGATGCCCGTCATGCCGAACCTGTCGTTGCCGTCGTCGCCGACGCGCAGCGACAGTGTGCCGGCCTCGGTCTGGACATAGACGCCACTGAGGAGATGGGTGATCGGCACGCCGGTGCCGCTGACGCCGACCCAGCCGCTGTTCTCGAACCGCTTGTCCGGCCCTGCCGTGGCGGCGATGCGGCCATCGATGATGCCGGTGTTGACGATCACTGTGCCGAAGCTGTCGGGGCCGGTCCGCAGCGCGTCGGCGACGGCGGGTGCGTGCAGGGTGCCGTAGTTGAGGAACGTGCCATAGATGCCGTGCAGCTCGACCGAGGCACCCGCGATGCCGCTGGCGGTCACGGTTCCGGTGTTGGTCAGCACGCCGTAGGTTTCCCCGCGCATGCCGACGCCGCCATTGCCGCTCATACGGATGGTGCCGCTGTTGACGATATCGTCCCCCTTGCGACCGGACAGTGCGACATCATCGGCGGCGCCGGAGGCAAGGTGCCGGGTGTTGGTGATCGGATTGTAGATGCCTTCGACTGTCGCGACATAGCCGTTGGGGGCAGTGTCGCCGGGCATCAGGTAGATACCGACCACCGTGTCGCCATAGGCGGAGTTCGAGGACACAACGTCGGCGCCGGGGATGTTGAGCTCGTGCCAGGTGGGGATGCCCAGCGCGTTCACGTGCAGCACGCCGGCATGCAGCGCGCCGTCCGGCGTCACCCAGTTGGCGACCATGTTGTACTCGCCCGATCGCCCGGCGCCGGTGATGCCTTCCAGATGCGTGATGATCGCACCGGGATGGTCGTACGTCGCCCAGGTATCGGTGACCTTGTTGTAGAGATATCCGTGTTCAAAGCCGATGCCGCCGCCCGGGCCCACCTCGGCATAGCCGCCTGCGATCATGTCGCCGTAGACGCCGTAGGCGGTGGTGCTGACGGCGCCGGGCTTGTTGTTGGTGACATAGGTGCCGGTGCTGATCGTGTAGATCGTCGCGTTGCCGGTCGCGAGGCGGGTGTCGTAATTGCCGACCACGGTGTCGCCGAACGTGCTGTGGGCGATGGTGTAAAGGGTCTCGTTGCCCGGCGTGCTTGGGTAGGCGAGCTCGGTGATCTGCCGGCCGGGTGCCGCAGCCGCGTCGTACAGATAGCTGAGGTCGTAGGGTGAAGACTTCTCGGTGATGTAGCTGCCGACGGTGCGCAGCACGCCGCCCTGGTTGCCGAAGCTCGGGCCGTAGGGCGAGGAGCCGATGGCGCCGGGGTAGTTCACCCCGTTGGCCGTTTCCACCGGCATGGCCGACCACTCGGCCGTGCTCGTGTTGTAGAGCAGCCCGCCCGTGGCGGTGGTTCCTGGCACCACGTAGTTGCCGACGATGGTGTTGCCCCGGATGCCGGTCAGGAAGGTGCCGCTGGTCCCGAAATTCAGCGTTGTGTAGGGCGTGGCGGGATCTGCGTGGGCAAGCGTGACGATGCTGCAAGCCGCGATGCTCCCGATCGGAAGCGCACAGGACGCGAGAAAGCGCCCCCGAAATCTAGACTTGAACATCAATTTCCCCCCGACCGAACTACACGAGCACTAGCAGCTAAAACTATGGGGGCCATCAAATTCGCTCGGATATCAGGTCCGACAAAAAGTAATTCGCAACGCAAATTCTTGGAGTGACCTTTTCAGCGCACAGGGATCCGGGTTCGGACCTTCTTCGCCGCCTCTGGCCGAGCGGGCTCTCGCAACGCTCGATCCACGCCTGGAATGGCTCGAAGACCACGCCCCTCCCCACGAAACGCAAGTCTATCGTGGAGGCGTCAACAGGTCCGGACTCGCCGGCGTCCACTCGTCACCAGAGAGTTCTGGCACGTCGTGGTCGCGGCCTCGCTGGAAGTGCCAGTCGATGTCTTCGCGGTAGAGCGCTGCCACGATGCCCTCAGACAGACGCGCCGCTCCGACGCTGATCGCGGGAATGTCGCCGGATACCGCGCCGTGGGACATGAGCGCGGGGTAGCAGTAGCAATGGACGCGCGACAGGCCGCCGTCCTCCTCGCCGGCCCTGGGAAGGAACTCGAACGCGGGGCCGAGGTCCGGCATGTCGAGGAGAGCGTCGGTTCCGGGCTCGCCGGGAACGAAGCGGTCCCGCCACGTTCTGGCCCGTTCGCCGATATTCCGCAGGAAGTCCTTCGCCGCCCAGTCGACCTTGAAGCCGGTGCCGAAGAGGACGAAGTCGAATGCCGCCGGGCCGAGCGAGGTCTGGAGGACGACCTCGCCATCCTTCATGGCGGCTCCGGAAACTGCGCAGCCGAGGTGGAAGTGCGCGTTGTCGTGCCGGGAGACCCGCAGCACGCTGGCCTTTGGCGGGGGCACCTGCTCCTCTGCGATGTAGCTGTGAATGCGCCACCGCCACGCGTCCGGCAGCTCGCGACAGTCCTTCGACGAAGCCCGGATTGCCCATCGCCATGCCGCGATTGGTGCGCGGAATGTCGGACCGCCGGATCAGGATGTGCACGACCGCCGCGCCGCTCTCCAGCGCAGTCGCAGCGCTGTCCATGGCGGACGAGCCGACGCCGATCACCGCGACACGCCGTCCGGCGAGGCGGTCATAGTCGTATTCGTCGGAGGAGTGCGCCCAGCGATCTCGCGGCAGATCCTGCGCGAAGTCCGGCAGATATGGGCCGCCGAGCCCGTCGCGCCCTGTTGCCAGAACGACGTGGCGTGCCCGCTGGACCTGCGCACCATCGGGGGTATCGAGCGTCAGGACGACATGGTCCGGATGCGGCACGATGCCGTTGACCCGGCACTCGCTGCGAACCTCCAGCCCGAGAACCGAGCGGTACCAGCCAAGGTAGTCCATCCACTGCAGGCGCGGGATCTTGCCCAGTGCATCCCAGGCGGTACGGCCGAACTGAGCCTCGAACCAGGCGCGGAACGTGAGCGAGGGAATGCCCAGCGCAGGCCCGGTGAGCCCCTTTGGCGAGCGAAGGGTCTCCATCCGCGCCGTCGTTGCCCAAGGGCCTTCCCTGCCCTGCGGCCGGCCATCGAAGATGACCGCCTCGACCCCCTGGAAACGCAGGGATGCAGCCGCCGCGAGCCCCGCCATCCCGCCACCGATCACGGCGACATCGAGGACGGGCTCGCCATCGATGGTCGTTTCCGGCACCCACCTCGCGGCCGGCAACTGGAGAAAGGCGAGGTCGTCCGCAACGCGGTTGTTGAGAGCGTCGAGACCAGTCGCTGCCATGTTATCCGCCGAGATACGCACGCTGCACATCATCATTGCTGAGAAGCTCCGCCGCCGCTCCCGACACCGACACCTGGCCGGATTTGAGGACGTACGCGCGATCCGCGATCGTCAGCGCCATGTTGGCATTCTGCTCGACCATCAGGATGGTCAGCCCCATCTTTTTCCAGCCCATCAGGACGTCATAGACCTGATCGACGAATTTCGGCGAAAGCCCCATCGAGGGCTCATCGATGCAGTAAAGGCGCGGTTGCCGCATCCACGCGCGCGCCATCGCAAGCATCTGCTGTTCGCCGCCCGACAGCGTTCCGGACACTTGGCTCCGTCGCTCCGCCAGCCGCGGAAACATCTCCATCGCCTGTTCAAGCATGGCGTCGATCTCCGCCCGCGGCTTGCTGCGGTGGACGAAGGCACCAAGCCGCAGGTTTTCGAGGACCGTCATCTCCGAGAACATGCGCCGGCCCTCGGGGATCGAGCCGATCCCCCGTTCGACCATCTTGTGCGCAGGGGTCCCGTTGACCTCTTCCCCGTCGAAGCGGACCTTTCCCTTCGCCACCTTCACAAGACCCATGACAGCCTTCAGCGTCGTCGACTTTCCGGAGGCGTTGCCGCCGAGGACGACGACGGTTTCGCCGGGCATGACGGTGATGCTGACATCGAACAGCGCCTGAACGGGCCCGTAGAAGACGTCGACATTCTCGAGCGCAGCCAACGGATGGTGATGCCCCTCAACCATTGGCGCTCTCGACCTTTCCGTAAGCGGCGGCGGACTTGCGCGTGCCGAGATAGGCCTCGATCACCCTTGGGTGCTCCAGTGCTCGCGCCGGCGTATCGTCGACGATCACCGCGCCTTGCGCCATGACGATGCAGCGCTCGGATAGCCTGCGCACCACCTGCAGCTTGTGTTCCACCATGATGATCGTCATCCCCGGCCGCCGTCGCCGCAGTTCGGCGATGACCTCGGCCAATTCGTCGGTTTCGGTCGGGTTCATGCCGGCGGCGGGCTCGTCCAGGAGCAGGATGTCGGGATCCATCACCAGCGCCCGGGCCAGTTCAAGGCGCCGCCGGTTGGCGTAGGACAGCGAAAACGCCTGATCGTCCCGTCGAGGCCACAGCCGATCGCCGAACAGCATCATCACTGCCTTGGCACGCTCCGCCGCGTCGAGGCGCGCCCTTCGATATCCGGGAAGGCGCAACAGGACGCTGGCGAGTTCGCCGAGCGCGCCGTAGCGCTTTGCCTTCTGCCCGCCGCCGATCAGGCCGACCTGCGTTCCCACCATCACGCTGTCGAAGAGCGACAGCATCGGAAAGACGCGGCTCGTCTGGAACGTGCGCGCCACGCCAAGAGACGCGATGAATTCGGGCCGAAACCGATCGATGCGGCGATCGCCCAGCCGGATCTCCCCCTCCTGCGGCCGGATGAAACCGCTGATCATCTGCAGCAGCGTGGATTTCCCCGCGCCGTTCGGCCCGACGACGGAGAGGAATTCACCCGGCTGGACCGAGAAATCCAGGGTATCGGCGGCGACCACACCACCGAAGCGGCGCGTCACCTTGTCGATATGCAGTGCGCCCGGATGCTGATGGGTTGCCTGCGACACGTTCATCGGGTCCCCGCGAGCCCCTGGGGGCGAAATCTGAGGAGAAGGAGCAGCACGGCGCCGTATGCGATCATCCGGTACTCTGCGAACTCCCGCAGGACTTCGGGAAGGAGCGCCAGGAGGACGCCGCCGATCAACGCGCCGGTGACGTTTCCGAGGCCGCCCAGCACGATCATCGAGATGATGATGATCGAGGTGTCGATGGTGAAGGAGTCCGGGCTGACGAAGTTCTGCAGGAAGGCGAACTGCGCGCCGGCGAGCCCTGCCAGAAACCCCGAGACGACGAAGGCAAGGATGAGATAGCGCGGGACCGGGATGCCCGAGGCGTGCGCCGCCAGCCGGTCCTCGCGGATGGCGCGCCAGATGCGGCCGATGGGCGAGTTCAGGCAGACGGCTGCGATCGTGACCGAGATGCCCAGGAGCACGAGCGCCTGCCAGTATTGCGCCGTGAGGCTCCGCATGGAGATGCCGAGCACCCCGATGTCAGGGCGCGGCACACCCGGTATGCCCATCGGTCCGCGTGTCACGTCGATCCAGTTGAGGAAGAGGAGGTACACGATCTGCCCGATCGCAAGCGTCGCCAGCGCAACCGTGTGCCCCGACAGGCGGATGGTCGGCGCGTAGAGCACGGCTGCGAACACCGCGCCGCCGACACCGGCGAGCAGGATCGCGAGCTCTGCGTCGATCCCGAGGTTCACCGTGGAGAGCGCCGCGACGTAGGCGCCGACCCCGAAGAACGCCGCGTGGCCGATCGATACGACGCCAGCCGCGCCGGTGAGCAGCGTCAGGCTGACCGCGAGGACCGCGTAGACCGCAGCCTGCACGCCGACCTGAAGGATGTAATTGGATCCCGTGACCAGCGGCAGGAATGCGAACAGGACGAGGACCGCGAGGAGAATTGGCAGCGGCGCCTCGAACAGGCGCCACTTTGTCCGCCCGGTGGAGCCTGCCATCGAGGCGACGATCGAGGTCGTCGGAATGCCGCCGGATGCGCCGGTGGCGCCGCCCAGCGCATCGAGCGATTTCTTGCCGAACAGGCCGTGCGGGCGGAACGAGATGACCAGAAGGAGGATCGAGAACGCGATGATGTCCCGGTAGCCTTCACCGACGTAGCCGGACGCGAGGCTCTCGAAGACGCCGAGGAGCAACCCGCCGACGATCGCCCCCGGAATGGAGGAAAGCCCGCCGAGGAGTGCGGCGGAGAAGCCCTTGAGCCCGAACGGAATGCCCATCTGCGGAAACACCGACAGGTAGTACATGCCGATGAGCACGCCCGCGATGGCCCCCAGCGCACCTGCGAGCCCGAACGAGATCTGGCGGATCTTCGGGACATCAATGCCCATCTGCGCCGCGGCTTCGGGGTCCTGTGCCGTCGCACGCATGGCATTGCCCAGCCATGTCCGGGACAGAAACAGCGTCAGCCCCACCATGACGGTGAGAGACACCACCATGATCGCAAGGTCGACGCCGGTCAGATAGGCCGAGCCGATGAACACGACGTACTGTGAGAGCGGCGACGGAAACGACTGGATCTCCGACGACCAGATCAGCTCGGCCGCCGAGTCGAAGATGATGGCGATCGCAAGCGTCGACAGGAGCGGCGCAATGTACGGCGCGTTCTGCAGCGGCCGCAGCGCCAGCCGCTCGATGAGCATGGCCGCGACGGTCGTGACCGCGATGGCGACGGGAATCCCGACGAGGATCGGAGCGCCGACGCGAACCAGCGTGAACGTGATGTAGGCGCCCAGCATCAACAACGCGCCCTGCGCAAAGTTGATGATGTTGGCCACCCCGAACACCAGCGAGAATCCGAGCGCGATCAGGGCGTAGACGAAGCCGATGACGAGCCCGTTCAGGATCTGGCTCAGAAACAATTCGATCATGACGACTTCGACCTGGGGTGCGGGGCAAACGAAGGGCCGGGCATCCGCTCGGATACCCGGCCCGGAACAGTTCTGGTGCGGCTACTCGTGCAGCTTGTAGGCGCCGTCCTCGATGGAAAGGATGGTGAGATCCTTCTGCGGCGTGCCCTCGACGAATTCGGTGACACCGGTCACCCCGTCGAACGGGGGCAGAGCGTCGATGGCATCACGCATCGCGGCGCGCGTCACCGGCTCGCCGGCCTCGACCAGTGCCTTCGCCGCCTCGCCTGCAATCGCCACGGCATCCCACGCGTAGGCTGCCCACAGGTCCGGGTCGCGGCCATACTTGTCGGAATAAAGTTTGACGAAGTCCTGCTTGGTCGGGTCGGACGGGAAGAAGTACGTCGCCGTGATCACACCGTTCGCCGCATCGCCAGCGAGCTCGATGAGTTCCGGGTTGTACAGCGTCTCGGGTCCGACGACCTGCTGCTCGAGGCCGGCCTGCCGCAGCTGCTGCAGGAAGATCGAGGACGGGCCGTAGTGGCTCGCCAGGAGGATGCTATCGACGTCAGCGTTCCGGAGCTTCGTGACGAGGGGGCGGAAGTCGCGTCCGTCGGGCGACATCGCCTCGAAGATGGGAACCTCCGAACCGCCCTCTTCGAGCGCCGCCTTGGTCGCGTTGCCGACGAAGATGCCCCAGTCGTCCTGGAAGTAGATGACGGCGACCTTGTCGTGCGGCGCGTTCGCCTTCAGCGTCTCGACGTACTTCAGAGACATCGTCTCCTGGGTGTTCGGGATCCGGAACTGGAAGTTCGAGATCTTCGTGAAGTCGGGATGCGACGACGACGGGCTGACCTGCGGCATGCCGACGTCGGCGAAGATCTCACCGGCGGCGATCGACGCGGAGCTGGTGAACGAGCCGATGGCCGTCACCACGTCCTCGTTTTCCGAGTACTTCTGGGCGATCGCGGCGGACTGCAGCGGGTCGCCGCGATCGTCCTCCTCGAGGATCACCAGGTCGCGGCCGCCGATGCCGCCATTGGCGTTGGTGGTCTCCGCGTACAGCTCCACCGCTTCCCTGAAGCGTTCGCCATTGGCGCTGAACTTGCCCGAAAGCGGACCGAAGAACCCGAACGTGATCGGCCCCTCATCCTGCGCATGCGCAGCGGGCACCGAAACCTGTGTGAGCGCCAGCGCCACAGCGCCAGCCAGCCCCAGTCGAACCAGTCGCGAGCTTTTGTAGGTCAAATTTCTCTTCCCTCGTTGGTCGTCTTGCGCCCGGAGTCTCCGGACGTGGATTGCCGGCGGTGTGGGCCTCAGCCCAGAGTGATCGTGGCGAGCTCGCCCGGACTGACCCAGCACTGGATCGAGGCAAGCTGGATGGCGGTCAGCCCCTCCTCGATCTCTCCGATAAAGGAAAGTTCGAAAGGTTCGTTCGCCACGTCGTCACCGTAGTAGATGCAAATCTGCTGCCGCGGTCCGTAAAAGCACACGGCACCGGCCGCGCTGCCGGTCTGCCGCCGGCGCTCCCGGCAGATGTCCTGCAGCATCATCGGCTTCTCGAGCGGCATCACCAGAGGGATGCCAAGATAGAGGAGATCGCCGACGATCTTGCCGTGCTGCGCGATCGTGGTGACCGGCAGCGCCTCCGTCAGCCGGCGCGCGGTTTCCGGGTAGCGGTCGGCCCACACGTTGATCGTGCAGACGTGCTTCTCCCTGATCGCAAGCTTGAGCTTCACCGCTCCATCCCGTCCGGCCCGCGATGGCCGTATCCTGCACGCATGTATCCACTGCACACGCCCCACGGGAACGCAGCGTCGATCCAGACGTGGACGCGGTTCACGTAGCCGATCATCGCCTCGGTCAGGCGCTTCAGCTCGGAAACGTCGTCCACCTCGCCCGCGACCTCCACGTAGAGGCGCACGAGATGGGCGGCGTGCTCAAGGCCGAACAGCTCGAAGAAGCCCGCCTTGCGTCCCACCATTTCCGCGACCACGGCCTTCACGGTCGGAAGATCGATGCCCTCGCGGTCGCACAGGATCGCGATGACCCAGAGCGTCTCGTCGGCCAGCGAGCGGGCGGCACCTTCGGCGAACATGATGGGGGTCAGATACTGGCCGCGCGATCCGATGCCGCGCGGGCTTGTCCCCCGCGCCAGGACGGCGATCTCGTCCGGCTGCTTCAGCCAGATCGCATCCCGCTCCCGATGAAAGAGCTCGACCGCTTCGTCCACCGCCATTGCCATCTCAAACCTCGCCAAGCCTCAGGCAACAGTGCGCGCGTTGAGCGGGGCATTAGTCCTCGACCATGCGCCGAGGTTTGCGCAAATCCAATTGCAGCACAATCCCTCCCCCGACCGCCGCACCGAAGTTCCGGGATGCTCCCGAGAGGCAGCCTCGAGTGCCACCGAGGGGTGGATGGCATGTCGCCGAGCAGGATTCCCAAGCGGTTGAAACCAGCTTGGAGAACGCGTGCGGGACCCGATCAATCGTCGGCAACATCATAGCAGGGGTCTGCGCGCGTCCTTGATGCGCACCCAATCCAGTCGCGGACACAAGCTCGGGGTGATCATGCATGCGATGCTGCGCCACGGCGCTCTGTTCGTCCGCGCCTGCTGCACCCTCGACTTCGACGAGCGGCCACTTGCGCTGGCGCAGCCCCGGCGTACAGAGATGCGGGCTAAGCGTATCGTCGCTGGCCCGGATCTCGCTCTCGAGATGAAGACGGCCCGCGGTCGACCGTTCTTGCCGTCGACGCACGACGGCGCGTGAGCCCGACCGCCAGCGCCGTTGCTTCGAGCAAGTCGAGATCTAATTCGTCCCTCGCCGTTACAGGATCCGCCGCGATATGCTCGCTGAACTCGCAATCCTCGTCAGCCTGACCATTCTGAATGGCGCGCTGGCGATGTCGGAACTGGCGATCGTGTCGGCCCGCCCCGCGCGCCTGAAGGCGCGGGGTGACCGCGGCTCGTTGAAGGCGCTTCGCCTGGCGGAAAATCCCGGGCGATTTCTTTCGACCGTGCAGATCGGCATTACGCTGGTCGGCGTGCTCTCGGGCGCCTTCTCCGGTGCGACGCTCGGGCCGCGGGTCTCGGATGCCCTTGAGGTTATCGGGCTTGCCCCCGCCGTGGCGCAGCCCCTGGCTGTCGGATCGGTGGTCATGGTGGTGACCTACCTGTCACTCGTCATCGGTGAGCTGGTCCCGAAGCAGATCGCGCTCGCCAACCCGGAGCGTATCGCAGCGCGGGTCGCACCGGCGATGGTCGTCCTCGCGTTCGTGGCGGCTCCGCTGACCTGGTTGCTGGACACGTCAGGCAAGGCGGTCCTCGCGGCGCTCGGGCAGGACAGGAGCCGCAAACAGGGTGTCAGCGACGAAGAGATCCACCTCCTCATCGCAGAGGCCGAGACCGCGGGCGTCATCGAAAAAGGCGAGACCCACATGCTCGAGGGCGTGATGCGGATCGCCGACCGCACCGCCCGGAGACTTATGACACCGCGCCGCGAGGTCGTGGTCGCCAATGCCGATTCGACGCTGGACGAGATCCTCGATCGGTTCCGCCAGTCAGGCCGCACCCGGCTGCCCCTGCGGGACGGGGGACCGGACGACATCGTCGGCGTCCTCCATAGCCGCGACCTCATCGCGTTGGATCGCTATGGGTTCGATCCCAGGCGGATCATGAAGCACGCCCCCGTGATCCATGACGCAATGCCCGCACTTGACGTGATCGAGCAGCTTCGCGCCGCGCCCGAACACATGCTGCTGGTCTTCGACGAGTACGGCCATTTCGAGGGCATCGTTACGGCGATGGACATTCTGGGTGCCATTGCCGGCGGATTCGACGAGATCGAGATCGGCGAGCCAAAGGTCGTCGAGCGTGACGATGGATCGCTCCTCGTGGCCGGCTGGATGCCGGTCGACGAGTTCGCCGACCGTCTTGGCTTAACGCTCGACGAGGACGCAAACTTTGCGACCGTCGCCGGACTGGTTCTCCACCTGTCGGCCGAACTGCCCGAGGTCGGACAGAGCGTGCATCTGGCGGGCTGGCGGATCGAAGTCGTCGATCTGGACGGGCGACGGATCGACAAGTTGCTGGTGCAAAAGCTTGCTCCCGGACAGGACGGTGGCGCTCGATCGACCTGAGCCCACCGACGGTCCGGTCTGGCGGCGGGGCCCCTCCGTTGCGTGTGTCACGGTGCCCGCCCGGCCAGTGCCCCCGCGCCGATGACCGGTGGGTTGCCTGAAGCCCCCGGTGACTGCGGGGCGGATACCCGATCGTTAGACCGCCACCTGCGAGCCCATCTCCACCACGCGATCGCGCGGCAGGTGATAGAAGTCGCTGGGGTCGGCCGCGAGGCGGGACATTCCGATGTAGAGGCGGTCCTGCCAGATCGGCATGCCGACGGTCGGGCTGGCGACGAGCTTTCGGCGGCCGAGGAAGAACGACAGCTTGCGATTTCTGAAATCGAGCTTGTCCTTGCGCAACTGGCCGAGCGCCCGGTTCACGTTCGGCGTCTCCATGAAGCCGAAACGCAGGGCGACGCGGATGAACCGGTCGTCGACCCGCTCGACCGTCGCACGGTGCGCGAGCGGAACACGCGGCTCGTCACGGGTCTCGACGGTCAGCACGATGATCTGATCGTGCAGGACGTGATTGTGCTTGAGGTTGTGCAGGAGAGCCGGCGGCGTCGATTCCGGATCGCTGGTGAGGTACACGGCCGTGCCGGGAGCATGCAGCGCCGACCCGCGGACGATCTGCCCGATGAACTGATCGAGCGGTACTGCCTGCGCCCGGCTTCGGCGGAACAGCTCCTGCGTGCCTCGTGACCATGTCCACATGGCAAGCCCGATCATGGCCCCGAGAAGCAGCGGCACATATCCGCCTTGCGGGACCTTCAGGAGGTTGGCCGAGAAGAAGGCCAACTCGATCATCAGGATCGGCGCCACGACGACGGCGACCAGCGGGGACGACCAGCCTCGCACATGCCGCAGCATGAGGATGGCGAGCCCGGTGGTGACGAGCATCGTGCCGCTGACTGCGATGCCGTAGGCCGCCGCCATGCTGCTGGAGCTCTTGAACCACAGGACGAGCACCAGCACCCCCGCGAGAAGCGCGGTGTTGATCGCGGGGATGAAGATCTGGCCGCTCTCGCGATCGGACGTGTGGCGGATCTCGAAACGCGGAAGGAGGCCGAGCTGAACCGCCTGCCGGGTCATCGAAAAAGCGCCGGTGATGACGGCCTGGCTGGCGATCACCGTGGCAAGGGTCGCCAGGATCACCAGCGGCAGGAGCGCCCAGTCCGGCGCGAGCAGGAAGAACGGGTTTTCCAGCGCCGCCGGATTCTGCAGGACGAGCGCGCCCTGTCCAAGATAATTCAGCGCGAGCGCCGGAAAGACCAGCGTGGCCCACGCGTACTGGATCGGCCGGCGTCCGAAGTGGCCGAGGTCGGCATAGAGCGCCTCGGCCCCCGTAACGGCGAGGAAGACCGCGCCCAGCACGAAGAAGCCGACGAGGCCGTTCTCAAAGAGGAACCCGGCCGCAAAGGCGGGATTGAACGCTGCGAGGATGTCCGGCGCCTCGATGACGTGGACGAAGCCGAGAGCGCCCATCGCGACGAACCAGACGGCGGTGATCGGCCCGAACCATCGTGCGAGCGGCCCGGTGCCGCTGCTCTGGACGAGGAAGAGCGCGGCGAGGATGGCGAGCGCGATGGGCAGCACGTAGGGCTCGAACACCGGGGTGACGAGCTTCAGTCCTTCGACGGCGGAGAGGACCGAGATCGCCGGCGTGATGATCGCATCGCCGAAGAAGAGCGCCGCTCCGATGATGGCGAGAAGGAAGATCGCAAGCCGTCCACGCTGCGTCGCCGACTGGACGAGCGCGTAGAGGGCGAGAACACCGCCCTCGCCGCGATTGTCGGCCCGCAGCAGGAAGATCACGTATTTCGCGGTGACGACGAGGATCAGCGCCCAGAGGAGGAGCGACACGACGCCGATGACGTCCGCGCGCGTCAGCCCGTCCTCGGCCGCAGGGCGCAGCGCCTCGCGCAGCGCGTAGAGGGGGCTGGTCCCGATGTCGCCGTAGACGACGCCGATTGCACCGAGCGTGAGGGCGAGCGTTCGCCCGCTCTCGCTGTGAGGGTCATGGCTCATTGTGTCTGATCGCCCGTCAGAGGAATTGCGCGAGGGCGAGAGCGCTGCCGCCGAGGACGGCCGCGACGATGACGATCGCAAGCACTGCAGCGACGAATCCGGTGATGAGCCAGACACCATCCCGTTCACTGAGCGCCAGGCCGAGAGCGATGATCGCCAGGGCCGGAACCGCGTTGCCGAAGGGGATCGGGAGGAACAGCAGGATGGCCATGGCGAGCGCCGCGACCCCCACCGCACGGTGGACCCCGTATGTGCCGCCCGGCCAGAACCGCGGTCGTGCCTGCCGCTCGATGCGCTCGACCCACTTCAGGGAAAAGCGGACGATCCGGGCGAAACTCGCGCGATCGAGGGATCTGTCGCTGAGGGCCTTCGGGAGCCGCACGGCCTGACGGCCCCGCATGAGCTGGAGGGCGATCAGCATCAGCGGCAGGCCGGTGATGGCGGACGAGCCGGGCACGAAAAGGAAGACGTTCGGCGCCGCCAACAAAACCATCAGCGGCGCAAAACTCCGCTCCCGCAGCCGCGCGACGAGGTCGCCGAGCGAGATGCGGGGACCGAGGCCGCCTTCGAGATCCCGCAGCACGTCCGAAAGGCGTGGCGGCCTCACTGCCGCGGCCCCGCCGAGATCCAGAGAGCCCGTCATTTGCCGGGCCTGGCGGTGGCGACGGGCTTGGCGACCGGCGGAGCATTGCGCGTCTTCCACAGCGACAGGACGACGCCGCCGGCGAGGATCGCGAACGTCACCCCCAGCGAGAGCGCCGGCGGCACCTTCTCGATGCCGAGGAGTTCGGCGGCGAAGACCTTGGAGCCGATGAAGATCAGCACAAGGGACAGCGCCGGCTTCAGGTAGACGAAGCGGTGCAGCATCGCCGAGAGTGCGAAATAGAGGGCGCGCAGGCCGAGAATGGCGAAGATGTTCGAGGTGTAGATGACGTAAGGGTCGGTGGTGATCGCGAAGATCGCCGGGATCGAGTTCGACGGCGAAGATGACGTCGGCGAGTTCCACCATCACGAGCGCGAGGAACAGCGGCGTCACGAACAGGGCGGCGCGCCCCGCGGGCCCGTTCGGCAGGCGCACGAAGAACCGCTCGCCGTGCAGTTCGTCGGTCACCCGAAATCGGCGACGCATGAACCGCAGGACCGGGTTCTCGGCGACGTCGTAATCCTTGTCTGCCGAGAGCAGCATCTTGACGCCCGTCACGATCAGGAACCCGGCGAAGACAAGCAGCACCCACTCGAAGCGGGCGACGACGGCAGCACCCGCGCCGATCATGAGCCCGCGCAGGATGATGACGCCGAGGATCCCGTAGACCAGCACACGGTGCTGGTAGGCCCGCGGGACACCGAAGTAGGTGAAGATGACCGCGATGACGAAGATGTTGTCCATCGCGAGACTCTTCTCGACGACGAAACCGGTCAGGTAGTCGAGCGCGGCCTGGCTGCCCATGAGCTGCCAGACCCAGCCGGCGAAGGCGACGCCGACGGTGATGTAGAAGGCCGAAAGCCAAAGGCTTTCGCGCACGCCGATCTCGTGAGCCTTCCGGTGGAGCACGCCGAGATCGAAGGCAAGAAGCCCCAGCACCAGCGCGAGAAAGATGCCCCAGGTCCAGAGTGGCTTGCCGAGCAGATCGAGAAGCAGGATTTCCATTTGACGAACCCTCAAGAAGTTCGCTCGCAGCAAATTCCTGACGAAATCCGCGCCACGGCACAGGACCTCTCGAAGAACCGGAACCCGAGCGATGGAGAAGTGGAGCTGGCCGGCCGCCTTTCAAGCGACCGGCCCTGCAATCTATTGCTTCGTGCACCCCTTGCACGGCGCCGCCCACGATCGGACGGCCTGCCAGCCGGTCGTCAACCGACGCTCGCCTCCTTCCGCGTCTCAACGGACACAGCGTCGCTGGTGGTGACGACATGGGGGATGACGCGGGCCCTCTCCTGTTCGTCCTCCGCCATCCCGTTCTTGAAGCTCTTGATGCCCTTGGCGAGGTCGCCCATCATCTCGGAGATCTTCCCGCGTCCGAACAGCACCATGACGACGAGAAGAACGACCACCCAGTGGCCGATTGAAAACGTGCCCATTTCAGGCTCCTTCATCTGCGGGTCCGTCGCATTGCGGCGCCGCAGGATGTTCGGGGTTGCCCGCTGAAACCATTTGCAGCGGGCCGTTGCAGACGCCCGGGCTCCGGCGAGCCCGGGATGAACCGCGCGCCGGGGATCAGCCGACCGCCGGCGCGGCTGGAGCGATGGCAGGGCCGAGCGTCGCCCTGCGGCGTCTCCAGTCGGAGAGGAAGAGAAGGATCGGCGCGGCGATGAAGATCGACGAGGATGCCGCCACGATGATCCCGAACACCATCGGCACGGCGAAGCTCTGGACCGCGCTACCGCCCCAGATCGCCATCGGCAGCAGCGCGACGAGCGCCGTGACGGAGGTGTAGAGGCTGCGCGCCAGCGTCTCGTTGATCGACAGGTCGATCAGATCGCGGAACGGCATCGCCTTGTAGCGCCGCATGTTCTCGCGCATGCGGTCGTAGACCACGACCTTGTCGTTCACCGAGTAGCCGATCAGCGTGAGAAGCGCCGCGATGGCCGTCAGGTTGAAGTCGAGCCCGGTGAGCGCGAAGAAGCCGACTGTCTTCGTCACGTCGAGGATCAGGGTCGCGATGGCGCCGACCGCGAACGGCCACTCGAAGCGAACCCATATGTAGACGAGCATCGCGACACTCGCGAGGACGACGGCGAGCACCCCGGCCGACGCGAGCTCCCCGGAGACCTTGGGGCCGACGATCTCGGTCCGCTCGACCGTCGCCGCCGGGTCGACCTCGGTGATCGCGGCCCTCACCTTGGATGCGGCGAGCGTCTGCGCCGCTTCGCCGCCAAGCTGGCGCTCGACCCGCGCCAGGACGTGGCCGTCGCGCCCCAGCTCCTGAAGGGAGACCTCACCGATCTGGAGCCCCTCGAGAGCGGCACGGAACGCGGCGATGTCAGCCGTCCCGCCCGTCGCCGCCTCCACCTGGATCCCGCCCTTGAAGTCGACCCCGTAGTTGAGGCCCGGCGAAAAGAAGAGCGCGACCGATGCGAGGGACAGAAACGCCGAGACCGCAAGCCCGAGAAACCGAGTCCGCATGAACCGGATGCGGGTTCCTTCCGGGACGAGGCGCACCGGCAGGAGCGGCCTGATCTCGAGCCGCTTCAGCTTCCGGCGGCGGACGGTCTCCACCATCGCGACGCGCACGATCGACACCGCGGTGAACATCGAGATCGCGATGCCAAGACCCATCGTGATCGCGAAACCGCGCACCGGCCCGCTGCCGAACCAGAACAGCAACGCCGTGGCGATCAGCGCCGTCAGGTTGCTGTCCACGATGGTGGCGTAGGCACGGTCGAAGCCGGCGTCGAGCGCGGCCAGCGCGCCGCGACCCTTTCGCGTCTCCTCCCGGATCCGCTCGTTGATGAGGACGTTCGCGTCGACCGCGAGACCGATCCCAAGGACGACGCCTGCGATGCCCGGCAAGGTGAGCGTCGCCCCCAGAAGCGACAGCCCGGCGAAGGTCAGCGCGACGTTCAACCCCAGCGCCGCGTTCGCGAGGAGCCCCCACGGACCGTAGAGCATCACCATGAAGAGGCCGACGAGCGCGAAGCCGGCGAGCCCGGTCGCAAGTCCCGTGCGGATCGCATCGGAACCGAGATCGGCGCCCACCGTCCGCTCCTCGATGACGGTCAGCTTCGCCGGCAGCGCGCCTGCCCTCAGAAGCGCCGCCAGATCGCTTGCGCTTTCGACGGTGAAACTGCCGGAGATCTGGCCCTGGCCGCCCGTGATAGGCTCGCGAATGACCGGCGCGGACAGGACCTTATCGTCCAGAACGATCGCAAACGGTCGGCCGACGTTCGCGCTGGTGATCTGTGCGAAGCGTTTCGCCCCCGCGGTGTCGAACCGGAACGACACGATCGGCTCATTCGTCTGCTGGTCGAAGCCGGCACGGGCATCGCGCAACCTGTCGCCGGCAAGCTCGACGCGGTCGACCACCGGGTAGTCCAGCCCCTCCTCGTCCTTTAGGAGCGAGACGCCGACGGAAAGTCTCTGGCCCGTGCCGGTGCCGTCGAGCAGGTGGAACGAGAGCTTGGCGGTGGTGCCCAGAAGGTCGCGGATCCTCGCAGGGTCCTCGACACCCGGAAGCTGGACGAGGATGCGGTCCTGACCGACGCGCTGGATGGTCGGCTCGGCGACGCCGATCTCATCGATGCGCGCTCGGACAATCTCGATGCTCTGCTCGGCGGCGGCCGTCAGCCTGTCGGCGATCCCTGCGTCGGTCGGCGTGAGGACGACGGTCGCGCCATCGACGGCGAGGGAAAGGTCGGGCGCACCGGAGATGTTTACCGAGCCGACGAGCGGCTGAAGGGGCTGCCTCGCGGCCTCGCCGTCATCAGGTGACGCGAGATGGACGACGACGGTACGCGCGTCGTTCGAGACACGCGCGCCTTTGACGCCCGCGCCCTTCAGGGCCTGACGGGCATCCTGTGTCAGGGCCTCCAGACGTTCGATGACGAGCGCCTGGCGGTCGACCTCGAGGACGAGCTGGGAGCCGCCACGAAGGTCGAGGCCGAGCGCGACTCTCGCATGGGGCAACCATGACGGCAGCCGGTCCAGCGAGGACTGCGGAATGATATTGGGCAATGCCAGAAGCAGCCCGACGGCGACGATCACCGCGTATGCGGTGACGCGCCAGATAGGTGTTCTCATGTTTCAGTCCGTACATGCGCCAGGGCTGCACCGCATTGGCGCAGCGCGCTGACGCGACCATGAGCAAGGGCTTACGAGATCAGGCGATGACGGACGGTGGAGCGCGCGGTCTGTAGGCGTTTGACAGACGGGAGGGGGTGGCTGGCGGAGCCCGGGGCGCGCGGACGCCGACGTGACGGAAGCTCCGATGCGGAAGATCGTCGAACTCGCGCCGAGTTGCCGGAAGATCGCGATGGCCCGGCGCGTACGCGTCGTCCTTCTTGCTTGCGACGGTGACCCGCACGACGTCCCGGCTGATGAGATGGCCGGCCTGGGGCGGCGACTCGATCGCCGCGCTCCCTGCGCCTGCCGATACCGGGGGTACGGACGAAACCAGCGCGACGCCGATTGTGACGAGCATCATCGCAATCAGCATCAGGGCGGCGAGCCGCATGCTCCGGCCGACGCGGCACGACGGCCGTTCGTACGCTGCAAGACGGGCGCGGATGATGCTCATACCCGCCTACTTACCCGACCCAAGGCAGCGGTGTCGCCGGCGACGTCGAATATCCTGTTCACATCATGTTTCGAGCGCGATGTTTCGCGCGCGCAGCCTCGATCTGTTTCTCGAACGGCCTGTCAGGATGCCATGGCAGGCGGACGCGCCGGCATTTCACGGCTGGCGCCGCCACCCTCCGGCAGCCGCGCCTCGATCCAGCTTGCGATCTCGGACAGCACCTCTTCCTTGCCGATGTCAGCCAGGAGATCGTGGAAGTGGCCGTCGTATAGCCTCAGGGTCTTGTCCTGCGATCCGGCGTGGTCGTGAAAGAACTGGCTGCCCTGCCAGGAGGTCGCCTTGTCGGCAGTGCCGTGCAGGATCAGAACCGGCAGCGAGATCTGACCGAAGGAGGCGTGCAGACGCTCGTCGGCCCGCACCAGCGCGGCGACGGTCGCGGCAGGCTGCGTCTCCTTAAGCGTAAGCGGATCGGCTTCCAGCGCGGCGAGCGCTTCCGGATCGCGGGTGAAATCCTCCATCTTCAGGGCGAGCACGCCGAGCCGTGGCGCGATGTGACTCACACCCTTTATCGCGGCGAGCACCAGGGACGGCGCGGGCACCTGGTACGCGAAGCTTTCGCATATGAGACCGTCGATCTCGCCTTGATGGTCGAGCGCATAGGTGCAGGACACGACCCCGCCCGCGCTATGGCCAAGGAGGTAGACGGGCCGATCTGGATTGCGTTGCCGCGCTACGGCGATAAGGCCCTGCAGGTCGGAAACGTAGTCGGCCACGTCGTCGACATAGAACCGCTCGCCCTCGGAGAGGCCGCGCCCGCGAAGATCGAGCGCGACGACGCAGAAGCCCCTTGCTGCAAGCTGCTCCGCCGGCCAGGCGTATTGGCCGCTGTGTGAGTTCACGCCCGGGCAGATGGCGACGGTGGCGCGCGGTGGCCCGGATGCGTGCCAAGTCCGCATGTGGATTCGGGTGCCGTCGGCGCTGATGAAATCTTCCTCGAACATTTTTATAGTCCCTCGTTGGAGATCTTTCGATCGATCTGTTTGGATCACTGACTTCCCCCGGAACGATCACTCGGCGAGAAACCGGATCACTTCATCACCGAAGATTTCGGAATACTGGAACATGAAGGCATGACCAGAATTGGGGTAGATGATCAGTCGCGCGTTGGGGATCGCCTGGGCCAGTGCGAAGGACTGGTAGGTCGGGATCATGACGTCCTTCACCCCGTTGGCGACGATCGTCGGTTGCGTGATCGCTCCAACGCGGTTCAGGAGAGAAGTTTCGGCGGTCCCGACATCACTGCCAGCAGAAAGCATCGCTTTCCATGTCTCCTCGCTGACCGTCGCGGCGAAGGCGTCGGCGCGTTCCCTCAGCCGTGCAAGATGCGCCCGGCCGGCTGCCTGGCTTGACGGCGTGTCGCGGAAGAAGAGGAACAGGAAATCATCGTCGGAGTTCACCGGCTTGGTCGCCACTTCTATGGCTTCTGCGCCAAGGTTTGCGCCTTCCACATAGCCGGCGCCGCTTCCCGCGATGATGAGTCGCCGCACCAGTTCGGGGTGCTCCAGCGTCAGTTCCTGCGCGACGAGCCCGCCGAAGGAGAATCCGAGGAGGTCCACCTTGTCGTACCCCAGACTGTCGATGAAATCGGCGGCTCCCTCGGCCCATCCAGCGAGGCGAGCGGATGCCGTTCCGTTGGTGCGCGCAACGCCGACATTGTCGAAGATGACCACATGGCGCGCCGTGGCGAGACGGTCGAGGAAGGCCGGGTCCCACTCGTCCATCGTTCCCCGGAACCGATTGAGGAGGATCAGAGGCGTATCGCCTTCGGGTCCGAACGAGCGGTAGGCGTAGGACACGTCGCCTGCCTTTACGAAAAGCGTTTGCGCGCAGGTGGCGCCGCACGGCGGAGGCGCCGGTCCTGAAGTCTGGCCGGATGTGGGCGCGGACGGCAGGATTGCCGCAGCACACAACGTTGCCACGATGGCGAAGCGCGATACGACCTGCTTCATCGTTTGGGATCCGTTCTCGAAGCATGCAACGAGATCAGCTTGCCGGTTTTTGCAGGTTCCAAGCGAGTAAATTGTTGTAAATCTGTATCAACATCGATGGCAGTCTGGATAGCGGCAGAGACCGACTTGAGCGAGTACCGCTTCCGACCGTTTACCTTCGACTCGGTCAGTCAGCGGCTGACCAGAGACGGCGGCATCCCCCTGGGCAGCCGAGCCGCCGATATCCTGACGCTTCTCCTGCGCACGCCGGGAAAGCTTTGCAGAAACGAAGACATTTTTGCGCATGCATGGCCTGAAACCTTCGTGGATCAGGCCAACCTTCGTGTCCACATGTCCGCCATCAGAAAAGCGCTTGGCCACTCCCGTGGGCAGCCAGGTTACATCACAAATATACCCGGACGGGGCTATCGGTTTGTCGGCGCCGTAGAGCAGACATCTGCGGCGGAGGCTGTTCGATCGCCAAGATCTGGACGCCAGGTCCCGGGTGCTGTGGATCGAGCTGGCCGACATCGGCTCGGGCGCCCTTCTGCGATCAAGTCTGGCGTCTGCTCTTGGCCTGCCCTCGAACGACCCGGTAACCCTTGAGACGATCGTCACGCCGCTGACCCAGCAGGAAAGGATCCTGGTCCTTGATAGCTGCGAGCACGTGCTGGACGAGGTTGCCGCGCTCGTGGAAACGCTGCGCGAGCTGGTGCCGTCCCTCACCATCATCGCCACAAGCCGCGAACCGTTGCGGGTCGCCAGCGAACGAATCTTCCGCCTTCCGCCTCTCGATGTGCCTTCGGCCGATATCGCTCCGGAAACCTTCGCGCAAAGCTCGGCAGCGCAGCTTTTCCTGGAACGGGCCGCCGGACAGATCGGGGACATGGAGACCGGTGCCGAGGACAAGAGGCACATCGCCGAGATCTGCCAGCGGCTCGACGGTATCCCGCTCGCCATCGAGCTCGCCGCGGCACGGCCTGAATCCGTCAGCCTGGGCGAGTTGTCGGCATCGTTGGGAGAAGGCTTTCGCTTGCTGACCCACGGAAGGCGGGCGACCGTTCCGAGGCACCGAACGCTCCGCGCGGCGCTGGACTGGAGCTACGACGCCCTCGACCGCGAGCAGCAGACCGCCCTGCAGCACCTCTCCGTCCTGCGGGGCTGGTTCTCCTTTGCGACCGCTTCCGGCCTGCTTGGCGGCCTGTCTCACCAGGTGATGCACGAGCTCGTCTCGAAGTCGCTTCTGGTTGCCGAAAGGCAGGTGGCGCAGACGCGCTATCGCCTGCTCGACATGATGCGCCACTACGGCCGCGAGCGGGCCGGCTTCTGCGCCTAAAGGCAGGGGCGCGACGCGCTATCGCCTGCTCGACATGATGCGCCACTACGAAACGAGATACTTGTCGAAGCCGGCGAATACAGCGCGGCGATGACGCGGCTGACGGATTTCCTCGTCGCGGCGCTGGAAACGCACGAGGCGGTTCAACCCTTTTCGCCGGACACGCCGCTGTTTGCGGAATTGCTGCCAAACGTCCGCGTCGCCTTCGAATGAAGCCCTGGTGTTCCACCATGGTTGGCCGCTCTCGGCCGATGACTGGGACACGCAGATGATGTTCTTCCTGGAAAAAGGATATCGCGTCGTCGCCCATGACCGCAGGGGGCACGGTCGCTCGACCCAGACCGACACCGGCAACGAGATGGACACCTATGCGGCCGACGTCTCCGCCCTGACCGATGCGCTCGACCTGACGGGCGCGATACACATCGGTCACTCCACGGGCGGTGGCGAGGTGGCCCGCTATGTGGCACGTGCGAAGCCCGGGCGCGTGGCGAAGGCCGTGCTCATCGGTGCCGTCCCTCCCGTGATGCTCAAGACCGACACCAATCCCGGCGGTTTGCCGATCGAAGTGTTCGACGGATTTCGCAAGGCGCATGTCGCGAACCGGGCGCAGTTCTTCCTGGATGTGCCTTCGGGTCCATTCTCCTTTTACAATCGCCCCGGTGCGGCAGCCAGCAACGGCGTCATCCAGAACTGGTGGCGTCAGGGCATGATGGGTGGGACGAAGGCCCAGTACGACTGCATCAAGGCATTCTCGGAGATCGACTGCACCGAAGACCTAAAGGCGTTCGACGCTCCTGTACTTGTGATGCACGGCGATGACGATCAGATCGTGCCTTATGCCGAACTCGGCCCCACTTTCGGCAAAATTACTGAGGAACGGATCGCTCAAGACTTATGAGGGATTCGGCCACGGCATGTGCACGACGAACGCCGAAGTCATCAACGCCGATCTTCTGGCCTTCGTCCGGGGCTGATTGAAGCGCCTGCGCTCGAACTGGGTCAGGGTGTTTCAGTACAGATCAGCGACGTTTTCGAGAGCAGCGGGGGCGTCACACTGCTGGTGAATTCGGCCGGCGTCGGACCCCGCGCGTCATTCCTCGGCTCCGAGCTGGCCGACCTCTCCGAACTGGCGGATCTGAACGTGTCGGCCCTCCATGACCTGACCGCAGCAGCAGCCCAGACCTTCGCAGCGCGCCGAAGCGGGGCGATCATCAACATCTCGTCGGTCGTGGCGCTGATGCCCGAGCAGTTCAACGCCAGCTACGTCGCCAGCAAAGCCTTCGTCCTCGGGCTGAACCAGGCGCTGGCCGCCGACCTGAAAGCCTGCGGCGTCAGAATTCAGGCCGTCTTGCCGGGCTTCACACGAACCGAGATATTCGAACGAGGAGGAATTCAGCACAAGCGCCATCGATCCTGAGATGATGATGGAGCCGGCGGAACTCGTGGACGCGGCGCTGGCAGGTTTTGACCAGGGCGAAACGGTCACGATCCCCTCCCTGTCGGACGTGGCGCTCTGGGAGCAGATGGACCGTGCAAGAACGGCGCCGCACCCTCACCTTTCTCTCAGCGCCTCGGCAGAACGCTTTGGCGTGCGAAATCCGGATGCATCGTGAACCGGCCGTGATGACCTTGCGGATGCGCTTTCGCCTTTGCGGGCCGGAGCGGTGGAATTTCCGTCCAAGCTACCAACTCAATTGCTAAGCTGGAGGCCCCGGATCGCGTTGAACGGTGCGCTTTCCCCAGACCTGAACAGGAGACCGAGATGCCCCAACCCAAGATCGCGATTGTGTTCTACTCGACCTACGGAACCAATCATCAGGTTGCCCTCGAAGCCGCCGAGGCGGCGCGTGCCGCCGGCGCCGAGGTCCGATTGCTGCGGATTGCCGAGACGGCCCCGGAGTTGGTGGTCAACGCGCAGGACGCCTGGAAGGCACAGCTTGAAAAGATGAGCGATATCCCTGTCGTGACCGCCGACGACATGGCCTGGGCGGACGGCTATTTCTTTGCCGCGCCCACCCGCTTCGGCAACATGCCGAGCCAGGTTCGCGCATTCATTGACACGCTGGGCGGGATCTGGAGCGAGGGGAAGCTCGCGAACAAGACTTTCACCGCGACAACCAGCGCGCAGAATGTCCATGGCGGTCAGGAGTCCACGCTACTGAGCCTCTACGTCACTGCGATGCACTGGGGCTCGATCATCGTGGCGCCGGGCTACACCGATCCGTCGCTCTACGAAGCTGGCGGAAACCCCTACGGCTTCTCCACTCAGGCGGGCAAGTTCGATGAGAAGGGCCGCGCTGCCGTAGCCCATCAGGCACGGCGCCTCGTCGAGTACACGGCCAAGCTCGTCAGTTGAGGTCGCTTCCAGCGCGAGCGCGTTGTGGAGGTGCAGGGTACCGTGAACAAGCCGGCCCCGGGACGTATGATTTGCCAGAAGGCGACGAAAGCCGCGTACCTCAGTAGTAATGATGCTGGTCTTCGGGCTCGGGTGCCGGTACGTCGGCCGTATCCGGCAAATCCATGTTGTCGTTGCCCGGTGATGGGTCGGACGCCCCGTCGTCGGAAGTTCCGTGGTCGCTCGCGTCATCCGTGAGGTTCGCGGGATCGTCAGGGGGCGTGATCGACAGGGTATGATCGGCAGGATCGACCCCCACGCTCTGCAGATAGTGCCCCGCCTCGGAAGCGGGCGCCGCCGCCGGATGCGCATTGTCGCCACCGCCAACAGCACGCAGGTAGTGTCCGACGGTATCGCTCGCAGATTGCGCTGTGGGATCAGGCGTCTCGAGGGCGTCGTCGGATGGGCGATGATCGTCCGCCAAAGGCGCGTCAGCGTCTTGCGGGCCGGAGTGTGGATCTACGACGTCTTCAGGATTGTTGCCCGGTTGCGCGCCGGCGTCGCCCTCTGTTTCTGCCATTGCAGGACCTTGCTGCGACGGGGTGTCGATGCCCACCGCGCCCTGATCGTGGTCGATCGCTCCATCAGATGCGGAAGCAGCTGCGGATTGCGTGTTGGACCCGGCTTCGCCGGTCGTCGCGGAATCCTGGCCCGAGTGCTCGGCGGCGGTGTGGTCGGGCGCCAGTGAGCGCTCGGCAGACGGGTCCACCGCAAGGCCTGGTATTGGATTCTGCGGCAGTCTCCTCTGTCATCGGGACTATGGCGATTGTCTCGACCTGCCCGTGGTCCGGCTCATCGTGCTGAGAAGGCGCGCCCGTGGCCTGGGACACGGCGGTGACGTCGAGGTGGGCCTGCGCGGTCTGTGTCGCGCCGGTGCTGTCCTTCACGACGACCGAGACCGGAACATCATCATGCGATACCCCGGCCGCGGGGTGGAATGCCCAGTCTCCGCCTGCTGTCTTGGTGAACGTCCCGTATTGCGCATCAACCGAGACGGACGCCACTGTGAGCGTGTCGCCGGAGTCTCCGGTGGCGTGGACCGCCTGGATGAGGTCTGCGACGGTGAAGGTCTTATCCTGGCCCTCCGGCGTACTGCCGAGATCGCCGTGCTGCACCTTCGGCCCGTCGTCCGTACCGTGGATTTCCACGGAGAGCTCGTAGGTGTTGCCGCCGGCGGTGGTGACGCTGACATGGTCGGTCATCTTGTCGCCGGTGTGCAGCCCCTGGATCGCCGTATCGGCGTTGTGGGCCGTGTAGGTCCACCCGCCGTCGGCAGTGAGGGCGAACGTACCGTGGCTGCCCTGCACATGCGTGGTCGGTAACGGATCGGAGGCGCTGACACCCGCCAGCGTGCCCGTGGTGACGAGTTCGCCGGCCTGGACGTTCTGGTCCTCGGTGACGCTGCCCGAATCGCCGCCCACCACGACGTGCGCGTTGCCGCTCCCGTCCACCTGGATATGGAGATCGAGCGTGTTGCTCTTGCTGTGGACGGACGGAGCGATCGCGTCAGTCGTCACCGTCTCGACCGAGGTCTGGCCGGCCGGGAGCTGCGCGAGCTTCGCCGGATCGGGGGTGTAGGTCCACGATCCATGCATGAGGTCGAGCGTGAATCTGCCGTAATGGCCGTCAAGACCCTGAGTATGACCCTGATTGACGGGCTGCTGCCCGCCGGTCCGAGGCAGCGTGAAATAGTATTCATTAATCGGCGTGTCAGGATCGGTGACGGCGAGCTGACCACCGATGACGGGCGCGGATGCGGTGGCCGGCTGCTGCGAGGCGAAGGAGAGATCGCCCGCGTCATTGTCGCCTGCGATCACGACCTCAAGCGACTTGGTCGCGCCGTCGGCCGTCGCGACCGTGAAATGCTCTGTGCTGTTGGCGACGAGCGGCTGGGCGGCGGCATTGTCGACGGTGAAACTCCACCGGCCGTCCGCATCGATTGTGAAGGTGCCGTACGGGGTTGACTGGGTGTCCGGCACGAACGTCGGTGGAGCGACCTTGTCTGTGTCGATATTGAAGTCGCCGGTGACCGGGGCGGTCGCGTCCTCGTCGGTGCGTGCCATGGGCGAACCGGTGATCACCGTGTAGTGCGCGCCGGCAGGATCGACCGTCACGTCCACGGGCTGGCTGCCCGCGGTCGCACCGGTACCGGCATCAGTGGCAACGGCCGTCACGTGAAGCGTCTGCGGGTCGGAATGCAGCACCTTCAGGCCCTGCGCTTCCGCCTCTGTCACGGTCCACGATCCGTCCGGGTTGCGCGTGCCGGCCGAGAGCTCGGCGTGTTGCAGCCCCTCAACGCGCCAGCTCACAGACTGGTCGGTGTCGCCGCTGTCGCCGGACCCGCCGGCCAGCGTGACGGCGTCTCGAACCGGATCAGCTCCGCCTGCACGCTATGGAAGGCGATGTTCGTATGGAAGTGCGCCGTTCCGCCAGTCGTTGTGGTCTCACCCGGAGGCGTCATCGCCTCCAACGTGATGTAGGCGAACGGCTTGGCCGTATCGATCTGGAGATCCACGACGCCGCCGGTCTGGTTGGCCGCAGAGCGTTCGATGGCGCCTTCGTCCACGACCTGTCGGTTTTCGTCGAAGACGGCCCAGTGCATCCAGTCGCTGTGGCCCTGCGTGCCGACCGGGCCGAAGCTTTGCAGGGAAACGTGCGCGGTCCGGGACAGTCCCTGGAGCTCGACGACAAGCGTCTCGCCCTCCTCGGAGGCCATAACCTCGTGAGGGTCGGCCGAGGCGGTGTCGATCGTGAAGGCCGCTTGCACATCAGGTCGGCCCCAGCCGTCGACGGGCACCCCCGTGGCGGACGATACGCCGAAGCCGTCTGACCGTGCACCGATCGCAACGGCGCCAGCGTCCGGGTCGAGGAGGTTGCCGGACGCGTCGCGATAGGCTTCACCGTAGGTAAATCCATGCAGCACGAAGCCGCTCGATTGAACGGTCGTGCCGGTCGCCAATGCCTCGGCGTGCCCGGGCGTCACCGTGCTGGTACCGACCGTCGCGCCGACGCTGGGCGCGTCGATGGCACCCTGAATGGTAACGGTGATGTCGTGAGTGGTGCCGTCGACCGACGTCACCTGGATCGTGTCGGTCAGACTCTGGCCCGGCCCGATGTCCTGCACCGCCTGCTGGCTGTTGTCGGCGGTGTATGTCCACGTCCCATCCGCGGTCAGGGTGAATGTGCCGTAGGTGGCAGCGCCGGCCGCCCCCGTCAGCGGCGTGAAGTGCGCCTCGCCCGGGTCGGCATCGGTCACCGTCAACTGGCCGTCCGCCGTGAGCTGGCCGGCGGAAAGGCCCCTGTCCTCGGTCAGCTGTGCCGTATCCACGCCGCCGATCACCGCGCCCTCGCCCGCACCGGTCACGTCGATCGTCACCGTATGGGTGGTCGAGGCGTTGTGCGAGTCGGTGACCGTGACCGTGAAGCTCTCCTGCACCGTATGTCCGGCCGTCAGCCCCTGCGTCTCGGGCCGCGTGTTGTCGAGCGTGTAGGTCCACTCACCGTGCTGGTCCACCGACAGCGTCCCGTAGGTGCCGGGCGTCGCCGGGTCCACCGACCACGTCTCCGCCGTGCCGCCCGAGCTGGTGGTCAATCCGCCGCCGGTGCCGCCGGCGATGTTGTTCGCCTCGACGTCGACGTCGCTCACCGTCAGCGTGCCCGACACCGTCGTCTTCGCCGCATCCTCCGTCACCGCGCCGTGGTCGCTGTCGCCGGTCTCGACCCGGATCACCGGAGCGTCGTTGGTCCCCTCGACCTTGAAGTACACGAGCGTCTCGCTCGTCCCGCCATGGCCGTCGGTCACCGCCACCTTGAACACGTCGCTCGGCGCCTTGCCCTGCGCCAGGCTCTGAACGGTAGGGTTGTCGTTGTCGAGCGTGTCCGTCCACTGCCCCGTCTTCCCGTCGACCACGAGCGTTCCGTGCGGGTCCTGCGGGCCGGACACCACGCGGCAGGTGAGGTCGCCCTGCGCGTTGTCCACGTCCGTCGCAGTCAGCGTGCCGCTCGCCGTCGTCTCGTGCCCGGACACCACCAGACCGCCAATGCCCACGAGGCCGCCCGCGGCGAACGCCTGCGGCCCGTCTTCCGTCACCGCGCCGGCTCCGCCGACCCGCGGGTTGCTCCCGCTCGTCACGACCGGGTCGTCGTTGGTTCCCTCGATCGTCACCGTGATGTCGTGCGTCGTCCCGTCCACCGACGTCACCGTCAGCGTGTCGGTGAGGTGCGTCCCGGGCGCGAGCTGCTGCACCGGCGCCTGGCTGTTATCGGCGGCGTAGGTCCAGTGCCCCTGCGCATCGAGCGTGAACGTGCCGTACTGCCCCGCTCCCGCCGGCACCGGCGTGAACTCCGCCTCGCCCGGGTCCGGATCGGCGATCGTCAGGGTGCCGTACGCCGTCAGGCTGCCGCCGGTCAGGTTCTGGTCTTCGGTGACCGTCGCGCTGTCGGTGCCGGCGACCTGCGCGCCCTCGCCCGTCCCGGTCACGTCGATTGTCACGGTGTGGGTGGTGGTGCCGAAGTGGTCGTCGGTGACGCGCACCTCGAAGGTCTCGTGCCGCGTCTCGCGGGCGGTCAGTGCCTGCGTTTCCGGCCGGGCGTTGTCGAGCGTGTAGCTCCACGCCCCGGTCGCCTTGTCGATGCTGAACGTGCCGTACGCGCCCGCCTGCTGCGTGGGCAGGTGCAGGCTCGTCCCGCCGGACGCCGTCTGCGGGCCGATCGACCACACCTGCGCCGGATGGCTGACGTCCGGTTGCGGCGTGTCGACGTCGGTCACCGTCAGCGTGCCCGACACTGTCGTCTTCGCCGCGTCCTCCGTCACCGCTCCGCGGTCGGTGTCGCCGGTCCCGACCGAGATCACCGGATTGTCAACGGTGCCCTCGACCTTCACGTAAACGTAGGTCTGCGCGGTGTCGCCGTGCCCGTGTATCACTTCGACCGTGAACACGTCCGCCGGGATCTGTCCCTGCGTCAGCGTCTGGACGGCGGGGCTGGCGTTGTCGAGCGTGTAGGTCCACTGGCCCGTCGCCGGGTCTACCGCCAGCGTACCGTGCGCGTCCGCCGGGGCCTTCACGACCTGCCAGGTCAGATCGCTCTGAAGGTTGTCGACGTCGGTCGCCGTCAGCGTCCCGGTCGCCGTCATCTCGTGCCCGACGACCGCACCGCCGCCGGCGTGCGTCACCCCGCCCACTGCAAGCGCCGCCGGACCGTCCTCCGTCACGACGCCCTGGCCGCCGACCCGCGGGTTGCTCCGGCTCGTCACGACCGGGTCGTATCCGCTGCGGGCGGCCCTGACCGATCGACAGCAGTGTTGCTCTTCATGCGTCGCTCGGATCGGCAACGTGCGCGGCGAGGCCGGTCTGGCCCGGCGCAACGTGGTCGGCCATGGTGTGGTGATCGGGGAAGTCGCCGCCGTTTTGCGACCGGAAGGGAACCGGCGTGTCGGTGAACAGCCCGGCGAGACGCTCACGCCATGCTGCCTTGATCGCCTCCACTTCTTCCGCCGTGGAAACGCGCATCGTGCTATGGACCGCGTGCGTCGGGAGCACGTCCATGCCGGCGTAGAACAGCGCGCCGTGAGTCAGCGGGAACAGCAGCTGATCGATCGGGCCGTTGATACTGCGCGGGCCATAGTCGGCCGCTGAGCCGCCTGTCTGCACGTTGACCAGCGCTCGCTTGCCCCTGAGGATACCGTCGCCGAAGCGGTACCGGTTGGTACCACCCTTGTAGCCGAAGCCAAAACCCCAGACGAAGACACGCTCTATCCAGCTTTTTAAGATCGCGGGTACCGAGTACCACCACATCGGGAAATGCAGGACCACGGCATCGGCCGCGAGCAGCTTCTGCTGCTCGACGACCACGTCGGTCGATTGATGCCCGCTTTCGTAAGCGTGGCCGCCCTCCGCAATGAATGACAGACGTTCGGGGTTCGCACGCTTCGGGAAGTCATAGGCGTCGTACACTGCCTTCCACTTCATGCCGTAGAGGTCTGAATGCATCACGGTGTGTCCCGCTGCCGACAACGTCTCGGCGGTCACGTCGACCAGCTGCCGTGTCAGTGAAGTGATCCCAGCAGTAGCTTAAAATGGCGTGCAAACCGTCCAACCGATGGGGAGCACCTCAGTCAGCGTTTTCGCCACGATCACGTCGAAGGCCGATGTATTAGGCTCACTGGATCGGCGCGGCCGTCCCGCGGGATTGCCACTTCTGCCTTTCTCGAACCAACCCCGGCGCGGCGCCGCAGGGTCTGAAACATCGTCCACCACGCTCACCCCGCTTCCAGAGTTGGCTCGAGACCCGTCATTGCGGACCAGCGTTCGAGCGCGACATCGACGTAACCAGGATCGATCTCCACGCCCGGAATCGCCTCCCGGTTCGCTCGGCCGCGATCAACGTCGTCCCGGATCCAAGGAAGATATCAAGCACGAGGTCGCCACGCTCCGTGACGTCCTGGATGGCATCAGCCACCAACGCCGTGGGTTTCACCGTGGGATGCAGTGCGAGATCTTCGCGCCGGCTTCCATTCATTGAGTTGACCGAGGCGTAGTCCCAGACATTCGTTCGATTGCGGCCGTGCTTGCCGAGCTCAACCGCATTGAAGTCCGCCCCCGAACCGACCCGCCAGACGAATATCAATTCATGCTTCAAGCGGTAAAGTGAGCCCATTCCGGCGTTGGACTTGTTCCAGATGCGGAGGTTTAGAAGTTCGCTGTAGACCGATCGGCCGACACTCAAGAGCTGGTCCGTATGCCTCCAGTCCATGCAAACGAAGTGAACGGCACCATCCCGCGAGACGGCTGCAGCGGCGCCAAGAGTTTCTGTGAGGAAGGTGCGAAATGCCGCGTCGGACATTTCACCAGACGCCATCGCGAATTCGGCATGACGAGCCTTCGCGTTAGCAAAGCCGTTGATCGGCACGTTGTACGGCGGGTCGAGAAATGCCGCGTCGATGGCCGCGTCTTTTCCGACTACCCGGCGTAGGAACTCAGGGCCGCGTCCATCACCGCAGCCAACGCGGTGCTCGCCGAAAATCCAGACGTTTCCGGGCATGGTCCGCGGTGTCTTTGGCACGGTGGCGCCGACTTGTTCGGCTCGCCTTCCTAGCGCCCGATCTTCAGCGCGCAATCCTTGAAGGGCGCCACCCGTACGGCCTCACCATTCGGCACTGCTTGCCAGCGGTATGCCGGTCGGTTGGGAGGACCAGAGGCGGATGTTGGGCTACGCGTAGGTCAGTGAGAATCTGCTACAGGAGCGGCCGTGGCATGAAAGGAAACGGTAGCAGCCGGGCCAGGACTGTCCGGCCGAACGCCCGGTTATGCTCATTGAGACCCATGTTAATGTGGAACCCGCAACCCGTTATGCACTTCTCGCCCCCTGTTGCGCGCACAAACAGGGAATCGGGCTTTCGTGGCCGCTACTCGATCGGATTTGCGTCCCTTCGCGCGGCCCAGACGATCCATCTGCGCCGGAGTCGGCCTGTTTTCCGCCGATACACCGCAAAATTCCCTGTTCTCGCCCTTGTCGTCGAAACTCCACCTTCCTGCCGACCGGCGGAGACCACCCCCTTAACGGACGCCAAAATCCGGGCTGCGACCGCCGATACAGGACAGGCCCGTGCCGGAAGCAGGACGAAAATTCGCCCTGTTCCGCGGGCTTGCGGCCCAGTGCTCAGATCGGAGGAGGGTGTAGGGAGTGCGTGGCGGATGGGGTGGGATTCGAACCCACGGTACGGTCTCCCGCACGCCGGTTTTCAAGACCGGTGCCTTAAACCGCTCGGCCACCCATCCGTTGCGCGCGCGTTTTACGCGTAAATGCCGTCCTTGGCGATAGAGGAGGAGCCGGGATTTTCGGCCTTGGTGTAGATGTTGCGCCAGGTCGGGTGGCGCACGTAGGCGTCGGACAGGCCGAGCGTCGTCTCCGGTCCGCCGAGAACGAGGTACCCCTCCGGCGGCAGAAGCTTCGCCATCCGGTTCAGTACGTCGGCCTTGGTCGGACGGTCGAAGTAGATGAGCACGTTGCGGCAGAAGATGATGTCGAAATTGCCGAGTGAATCGAAAGGGTCGAGGAGGTTTCGCGACCGGAAGGTCACGCGGGAGCGGACCTTCGACGAAATCACGAAGTGACCGCTCTCGGTCTTGGTGAAATGGCGCTGCAGGACGTCGGGCGGCATGCCGCGGCCGACCTCGAAGGCGGTGTATTCGCCCATCCTGGCACGCCGCAGCGCGGCCTGCGAGAGGTCCGTCGCGAAGATGCTGATGTCCCGCCCGCCGAAGCGGCGCGCGTTGTCTTCCAGTAGCATCGCGATGGAATAGGGCTCCTGGCCGGTCGAGGCCGCGGCGCACCAGATGCGGATCGGGCGCGTCTTGCCGCGTTCGCTGAGGGCGGGCAGCATCATCTCGATCAGAGCGTCGAATGGCTTGGTATCGCGGAAGAAGAGGGATTCGTTGGTGGTCATCGCGTCGACCACCTCGTCCTTGAGAGAGAGGAGACGGCCCGACTTCATCTGCCGGACCAGCGCGGACACGGTGGCGAGGCCGTTGCGCTCGACGATCGGCTTGAGGCGCGTGTTGATGAGGTAGGCCTTGTCCGGCGTGACGATCAGGCCGGAACTCTCCTTCAGGAGCCGGCTGATATAGGCGAAATCCTCAGCCGAGAGGGTCGGCGGCGCTACCATGAGGGTTCACCGGCAAGCGCCCGCGCGACGGCCGCACCCATGGAAGGGAGCGCGACCACGCGTTCCACCACCCCCGCCGCGACGGCAGCCCCCGGCATCCCCCACACCACGCTCGTCTCCTCGTCCTGTGCGAAAACCGTCCCGCCGGCAGCCTTGATGGCCCGCCCGCCCGCCGCGCCGTCGTGCCCCATTCCGGTCAGGATGACTGCGAGGACACCTGCGCCGAAATGCTCGGCAGCGGCGAAGAACAGGACGTCCGCCGACGGGCGGCAGAAGTTGACGGGTGGGTCGTCGGTGAGGGCAAGCCTTGCAGAGGCCCCTCTCCCCTTGATCGAAAGATGCACACCGCCCGGCGCGATGCGGACCTCGCCGGGTGCGAGTGCTTCCCCGTTCTGCGCCTCGCGCGCCTTCCATTCGGTCGAGCGGGTGATGTGCTCCGCCAGCACCGGGGTGAACGCCGCGGGCATGTGCTGGACGATCAGCACGGGCACGCGCGTGTTCGCCGGCGAGAAGTCAGAAAACAGCGTGATCAGCGCCTGAGGACCGCCGGTGGAGCTGCCGATCACCAGGATTTCCGGCTTGACCCGCCGCTTGGGGCGGGCCGGAAGCGATGTTGCCTGCCCTGCGCCCGCTGCGCCGCCGATCGGCGTGGCCCGAGGTTTGGCCGCCGGTGCGCGCAGGAGTGCCGTGATTTCCGTCGCGATGGACTTGAGGTCGCTTGGATGATCGGTGACGGGAAGGACGAAAAACCCCCTCGCCCCCGCGCGCATCACGGGATCGCGCAGGCGGCCCGCGGTCGACATGCTCGACGTCACCACCACGATCTGGCTGGCAGGGGCGACTTCGGCGATCCGGTCGGCAAGGCCATCGCCGCCGAGACCCGGCACGTCGGCGTCGATCACGAGCGCGGTGCGGCCGGCCGCGTGGTCCCGGCTGCGCGATGCGCCGAAGTCCATGGTGGCGAGGTAAAGTCCTGCGTTCGCGTTCTGGAGCGCGCGGCGCAGGGCGATCCGCAGCGACGGCGATTGCGTGAGAAGCCCGACTTCGATGGTCCCCGCGCCCGGGGGCCGTGCCGTCGCCGTCATTGTCATGAAGCGACCAGGGACACGATGTCGTCGAACAGGCGGTCGACCGTCACGATCAGGACGAGCTGGTCCTCCGAACGCTGCACGCCGATGACCACATCGCGCCAGCGCTTGTCGAGGTTGGATGGCGGGCGCTCGCGTTCGGCCGGCATCGAGGTGAGGACATCGCCCATCTCATCGACCGCGAGGCCGAAGAGTTCGTTGCCACGCTCGATCCCGATCGCGATGCTGGGGCGTTCCTTGCGCGGCGGGAAGCCCATTATCTGGCGCGTGTCGAGCGCGGTGACGATGCGGCCCCGCAGGTTGAGGACGCCGATGAGGCCGGGCGGCGACAGCGGCACCGTCGTGATCCGCGTCAGCGGGAAGATCTCGTGGACCGCGCTGATCGGCAGGGCGAACCAGTGGCCGGCGAGGCGGGCCGTGACGAAGCCCTCGGCCTCGTCGGTGAGTTCCCTCTGCACCGCATTCATGCTCATGCGGCTATCTCCTGCTTTTCGCTCGGCGGCCGCGCAAACTCGCGCAGCGCCTGGATGAGGCCGTTGCGGTCGAGCTTCGAGATGTAGTCGTCGAAGCCGGCCTCACGCGCCCGGTCGATGGCTTCCTGGTTGACGAGGCCGGTGAGCGCCAGCACCGGAATACCCTTGAGTTCGGGCATCTTCGTCACGGTCTCGGCGAACTCGAAGC
This sequence comes from uncultured Alphaproteobacteria bacterium, assembly GCA_963704595.1. Taxonomy (GTDB): domain Bacteria; phylum Pseudomonadota; class Alphaproteobacteria; order Rhizobiales; family Amorphaceae; genus Acuticoccus. The sequence goes on along the minus strand of OY969922.1, from coordinate 2,237,355 downwards.
CATCCATTTCCGGCATGTCGACGTCGGTCACGATGATCTTCGGCCGCAGCCCGTTCCCGAGCCGCTCCAGCGCTTCCTTGCCCGAGCTGCACACGATCGGGTCGAACCCTGCGGCGCGCACCACCGGCGCGACGAGGTTGCGGAAGAAGACCGAGTCGTCGATCAGCAGGATCTGGACGCGGCGCTCGATATTCGTCACCTGCGGCTCGAACCAGTGGGCGGACGCGAGGCCGAGGAAGTGGCTGACGTCGATGATCTCGGCGGGCTGGCCGGCGATGATCGCGCTGCCCAGAATGCCGTCCTGCTCGGACGGGATCTGGACCACCACCTCGTCCTCCTCGATGTCGAGGATCTCGTCCACGAGAAGGCCCATGGAGCGGCCATCGTCGGACATGACGAGGAGCGGCTTCTTCTCGCCGGTCGTCGGGTCCGGCGGGGGACCGAACCAGACCAGCGGGATGAGCTCCTCGTTGTACTGGATGCACCACTGGCCGTCGCTCTGGTCGGCTTCCGCAAGGTCGATCTCCTCCAGCCGCGTGATGAGGCTGATCGGCATGACCTTCCGGTTCGGGCCTGCGGCGCGGAACGTGAGAAGGAGCTGCTTGTCGCGCACGGCTTCGGGCTCCTCGACCGGCTTCGCGGGAGCCTGGAGGCTGCCGTCGGCTGCGTTGCTGGCCGCCGAACGGAGCCCGTTCGGATCGACGATCATGATCACCCTGCCGTCGCCAAGGATCGTCGACCCCGAAAAGACCTCATGATTGCGCAGCGCCGTGGGGAGCGGCTTGACGACGATCTCCTCCGTGCGCAGCACGGTGTCGACGAGCATCCCGAAGCGCATCCCGCGCGCGACGATGACCATCACAAAGCCGGTGGTGTTCTCGTCGGTGACGCGGGGGGTGCCGTCCTCGTTGAAGGCGCCGGGCATTCCGAGAAGGGAGCGCAGGTCCACCACCGGCAGCAGCCGGTCGCGTGAACGCAGGACCGGCGAATTCTTGATGAGCTTGATGCAGTGCGGGCCCTTCGGCTCCACCTTCAGCAGCTCGTCAACGGACGTTTGCGGGATCGCGAAATCTTCGTTGTCGACGCCGACGATCAGCGCCTTCGAGATCGCGAGCGTGAGCGGGATCTTGAGGGTGAACACTGAACCGATGTTGAGCGCCGAGCGCACGTCGATGTAGCCGCCGATCCGCTCGACGTTGGACTGGACGACATCCATCCCGACGCCGCGGCCCGACACGCTGGTGACCTGCGCGGCGGTGGAGAAACCAGCGCCGAAGATGAACGAGAACACCTGCTCGTCCGTCATCCGCGCGGCTTCCTCAGCCGTGGTCATGCCACGGTCGACCGCCTTTTCGCGGATCTTCTCCACGTCGAGGCCTTTGCCGTCGTCGGCGATCTCGACCAGGATCTGGCCGCCCTCGTGGTAGGCATTGAGGGTGATGCGGCCCTTCTCGGGCTTGCCCTTCGCGCGACGTTCGCTGGGGGTCTCGAGGCCGTGGTCGGCGGCGTTGCGGACCATGTGGACAAGGGGGTCCTTGATCGCCTCCAGAACCTGCCGGTCGAGCTCGGTCTGGGCGCCGTTCATCTCCAGCTCGATCTTCTTGCCGAGGCTGGACGACACGTCGCGGACGATGCGCGGCAGCTTGCGCCAGGCATTGCCGATCGGCTGCATGCGCGTCGACATCACCGCCTGCTGGAGTTCGCCCGTCACCGTGGAAAGCCGCTGGAGGGCGAGCTTCTGGGTCGATCCCTCGTCGGACCGCATGATCTCCGTCAGCTCGTTGCGGGTCAGCACCAGCTCGGAGACCACCGTCATCAGATGCTCCAGCGTCTCGACGGAAACGCGGATCGAGCTGTCGGAGCGGGCTTCGCCCTCGCCGTGGTCGCCGCCGCGGCCGGCCTCCGCGGACTTTCCTGCGGGCTTTGCGGCGGGCCGCGGCGCGGCGGCCGGTTTGGCGTCGTTGGCGTTGGCGGCGGGCGCGGGCGGCGCGGCCTGCTTGGGGGCGGGTTCCGGCTCGCTCCCGCCGGCGGCCTCTTGAGCTTCTGCGGGTTCGGCGGCCTTGGCCGGAGCGTGACCGTCAGCCGCTGCCTTCAGCGTCTCGATGATCGTCTCGTCGCTGCCCTTGGGCTCTTCGCCGTTGTTGGCCTCGATGTCGGCGAGAAGCTCCTTGAGCCGGTCCACCGCAAGGAGCGTCGCGTCCACCGCGGCGTGGGTGACCGGCTTGCCGTTGCGGAAATCGTCCATCAGGCTTTCGGCCACGTGGGCGACGTTCGCCATGCGCGGAAGACCGAGGAACCCGCAGGTCCCCTTGATCGTGTGCATGATGCGGAACAGCTCATTCACGCTGGCGCTGTTGTCGACATCGGGGTCGGCTGCCGCGCTTTCGAGTTCGACCAGGCGCACGTCGACCTGCTCGAGCGACTCCTGCGTGTCGGTGATGAACTCGGCCAAAAGGTCGTCGAGACCGTCCATTCCTGATCTCCTGTGCGGCGTCAGCCGTCTCGCTCGAAAAACTCTGGGGTCGCATGCGGGAGGTCAGAGACCCCCGCCCTGTGTTCGCCGCCTATTCGGCGCTTCGGTCGGGCGCGACCGGTTCCTGCATGCCCGGAACACCGCGCTGTGCATCCACCGTCGCAAGGTCGATGTAGTTCAGGCCGTCGACCAGAATGTCCTGAATGACATCGTCGCCGAGGCGCTTGTTGACCCCCGCCTTCACCGTCTCGGCGAACTCGGCGAGGTCGATCCGCGCGAGCCGGCCGAAGTGGATCTCGGCGCGGTCGTAGAGGGTGCGGAACACCTCGTCGCTGATGAAGGGGTCGGGCTCGGCACTGATCAGCCGCAGCGTGGCAGCGTCCGCCGTGTAGACGACGCGCACGACCACGTAGCCCCTGACTTCGCCGTTCCCCAGAACCGGCACCGACATGGTGGGGAGCGAGGTATAGCGCAGCCCCTCAAGCTTGACCGGCTCCTCGCCGGCCCCCGATTCGACCTTCCACGAGGCAACGGCATAGCCGGAGCCCAATGCGACGAAGATCGCCCAGAGACCGACGAGAACGAGCTTCATGCGGCGATCCTCAAGGCCTGGCCGAAGACCCTGCGGGGCCCTGCTGGGGCCGCGCGGGGTGAACGGCTTCGGGCGCGTAGGTCCCGTCCCACTCCTCGGCGAGGATCGCCTCGCCGATCAGCTGGACGACGAGCCGGGACGCCTCGAGCCGGCGCTCCAGGAGGCCGCGCTCGGTGCCGAGCTTGTCTCGGATGCGGCGGACCGCGTCCTTCTCGCTCTCGCTCATCGTCTCCGGCGTGGTCTCGCCGGCCAGATGCGAAAGGCTGAGAAGCGCGTTTCCCTTGGACTTGACCACAGCGGTATCGTCGACCGGCACCTTGGTGCGGATCGCGTCGGCCGACTCGTCGAGCACGGCCTCGAGCTGCATCAGCGTGGTGGTGAGCGGGCTGCTTTTCATGAGCTGGTGCTCTCCGTCTTTTCCGCGATGGCGCGGTCGATCAGCTCGGCAACGCCGATGCCGCCACCGCGCGCGGTTGCATTGGCGATCTCCTCTGCGAAGAGACCGCGCCACAGCTTGCCGGCGCTCCCACCCCAGACGACGCTGTCGTCCGGCGGGAGGATCGCGGCAATCATGGGCGTCATCATCGCAGCCTCGAATTTTTCCCCCAGCGTCTGCCCGGGCGTGACCCTTGCGGGGCGGGCGCCGTAGAGGGACGCGACGTCTGCCCTTGCGTCAGGCGGGGGCGCTCCGAGTGGGGACAGGGACGAAAGCTCGATCATGCGATCGCTCCGGCGTTTGAGGGGCCTCCACGGACGGGAAGCCGGAAATCTGTGGTCAGGTTACGGTGTCCGGCTGGTCAGAGGCTTGCGCGGGAGGGCTCTCCGGCGCGTGCGGGTCGACCGCCGGCGTGACCATCGCCTCCAGCGCGCGGCGCTCGCGGTCGCGGCGGAATGATTTTTCGGCTTCGGCGTGGCGCCGTTCGAGGGCCCGTGCCCTGGTGTCCGCGGCGACGCGGGCGGTCTCGCAGGCTCGCACCGCATCTTCCAGCCGGCTCGTTTCGCGCGCGTTGTTGTCGAGCGCCGTCGCCATGGTGAGGACGAGGTGGCCGTGGAGCGGGCTTTCGGCGCCCAGCGCGCCCAGGATCTTGCCGGCAGCGTCCGCACTCTCGCGGTGGCTGACGACCGCGCTGCGCTCGCGCACGGCCGCCGCATCCGCCAGCGCACGCTGGGCATGGGCGAGCCGCTCCAGCCGCTTGCGCCGCGCCCGGTTCACAGCATCACCAGGAACTGCTCGAACGCCATGCGGAAGGCGAACATCACCTCGCGGATCGCGTAGGCCATCATCATCAACCCGCCGGCGGTCACCATTGGGAGGGCGACGAAGAACACCGGAAGCTGCGGCGTCAGCTTGTTGGTGAGGCCGATCGCGAAGTTGACGATGATCGAATAGACCACGAACGGCGCCGCGAGGCGGAGCGCGACGAGGAAGGCGTCCCCTGCCCTGCCGGCGATGTCGGAGAGAGCAGTCTGCGCGTCGTAGATGCCGCCGGGCGGGACGACGGCATAGGAGCCGAGCCCGGCGCGCAGGATCTCGTGGTGAAGGTCGGTGATGAAGATGATCATCAGCGCGGTGACGGTGAAGACCGACGCCGCCGCCTGCGAGGGTTCGTTGCCATCGACCGACATGCCGGGAATGCCGCCGAGACCGACCATGTTGGCAATCGCGATCGCCATCGTGTCGAGCGCCATCATCAGGAGGCGCGCCATCAGGCCGATGAAGAGGCCGATGATCGCCTCCATCCCGAGCACCCGCACCAGCGCCGCCGGCGTCCGGCTCGAGACCGCCTCGGCCGCGACGTCGATGAGCGGCGGCGAGAGCGCGAGCGTGACGCCGAGCGCGATGAGAAGGCGGACCTTCACCGGCGCGCGCATCGAAGAAAGGCCAGGGGCGATCATGAAGATCGCGCCGATCCGGGCAAACAGGACGGCAATCGCGAGGACATAGTCCGACGGCGCGTCGGTCACCTGACGGCCTCCGCCTCCCCCGGCACGCCGGCCGGACGCCGCGGCCCGGTCACGATACCGAGCCGACGGGCTTGACCGTGGCGCCGCGCGCGATCTCCAGGTGCGACAGGACCGCGATCGAGGGGAACATCCGCTCGATGATCATGCGCACGTAGGGCCGCGCGTCAGGCGCGGTGACGACGGCGAAGCGCGGATGCTCGGCCATGGTCTGCTTGATGGTCTTCGACGCCGCCTCGGCGAACTCCTCGACCAGGCGCGGGTCCATCGCGAGCTCTATCACCTCGCCCTTGGCGTCGCGCTTGAGGCTCTGGTGGAACGCAAGGTCCCAGCGGTTGCCGAGCCGCACGACCTTGAGCGTTCCGTCCTCGGAAAGGTCGCCGCAGATCTGGGCCGCGAGGCGGATGCGCACGTGCTCCGCCACCGCCTCGGCCCGCCGCGCATGGGGGCTGACCTCCGCCACGGCTTCCAGGATGAGGTGCAGGTTGCGGATCGAGACCCGTTCGGCGAGGAGCAGCTTGAGGACGGCCTGGAGGCCGGAGTTGGAGATCTGCGAGGGCACGATCTCCTCGAGCAGGCGCTTGTATTCGGGGTCGAGCCGGTCGAGCAGCGCGCGCATGTCCTTGTATGAGAGAAGCTGTGCAAGGTTGTTGCGTACGATCTCGACGAGGTGGGTGAGGACGACCGAGGCGTTGTCGATGGGGACGAACCCCTCGCGCGTCACGTCCGAGACGAAGGCTTCGTTGACCCAGAGCGCGTCCATGCCGAAGGCGGGATCGCGGGCCGGATCGCCCGGCACGCGCGGCTTCGGCCCGTCGCCGAGGACCACGAGATAGTCGCCCACGCGCAGGCTCTGCGTCGCCGCGACGGTGCCATGAACGCGGACCATGTAGTCCTTCGGCCCGAGCGTGAGGTCCTCGGAGACTTTGACTTCCGGGATGACGAAGCCGTATTCGCGGGCGAACTTGCGGCGGATCTTGGCGAGGCGGTGGGTGAGCTCCGTCGGCGAGCGCAGGACGGTCCGCGCAAGCTGCTTGCCGACCACGAGCTCGAGCTCGGGCACGTTGAGCTCGTCGCGCACCGAATCCTTCTGGGAGCGTGCGGTCTCCTCCACCTCGCGCTGTGCCTTGCGCTTCTGTTCCGCTTCCTTCTCCCGCTTTGCGCGCGGGATTGTGTAGGCGACGAACGCCAGGATGCCCGACAGCACAATGAACGGGATCGGCGGCAGGCCCGGCATGATCGCGAAGATCGCCATCATCCCCGACGCCATCATCAGCGCGCGCGGGTAGGCGCCGAGCTGTCCGAGGACCGCCTTGTCGGCCGAGCCGCGCGTGCCGCCCTTGGAGACGAGAAGGCCTGCGGCGAGTGAGATGATCAGCGCCGGGATCTGGCTGATGAGGCCATCGCCGACCGACAGGCGGGTGAAGACGTCGGACGCCGGGCCGAGCTCCATCCCGTAGCGGGTGGTTGCGATCACGATCCCGCCGAAGATGTTGACCGCGATCACGATCAGCGAGGCGATCGCCTCCCCGCGCACGAACTTGGAGGCACCGTCCATGGAGCCGAAGAACGCGCTTTCCTCCTCCAGCTCGCGTCGGCGGCGCTGGGCTTCGGCGTCGTTGATGAGGCCTGCGGAAAGGTCCGCGTCGATCGCCATCTGCTTGCCGGGAATGGCGTCGAGGGTAAAGCGGGCGCCGACCTCCGCGATACGGGTGGCGCCCTTGGTGATGACGAGGAAGTTCACCACCACCAGGATCAGGAAGACGACGATGCCGATGACGAAGTCGCCAGACATCAGGAAGTTGGAGAATCCGGCGATCACTTGTCCGGCGGCGTCGATGCCGTCGTGCCCGTCGGCGAGGATCAGGCGGGTCGTCGCGATGGAGAGCGCGAGACGCATCATCGTCGCGATCAGGAGGACCGTCGGGAAGGAGGAGAATTCCAGCGGCTTCTCGATCCAGAGCGCCACCATCAGGATGAGGACGGCGACGGCGACCGAAAAGGCGAGCCCGACATCGATCAGGAAGGTGGGGATCGGCAGGATGAGGACGCCGAGCATCGCGATGACGCCCATCGCGAAGGCGACGTCGCGCAGTCCTCCCGGAACGAGGCGCGCATAGCGCGACGGGACGGAATTGTAGTTTTCGGCGGTGCTCATGGTCGACGGCCTTCATGGCTGTTGATCGCAAGGGAGCGCGACACCCCCTCGCCGGAGAGGCCGCTCAGCAGCCCGCGATCGTGACGGATCGACAAACGCTCAGGTGGCGGGCGCCGCCTTGCATGGCAGCGCCTGCCGAACTCTTCAGAAGCCGGACGCGATGCGCCCGTAGATCAGCTCGGTGAACGCGAAGATGTGGGCGCCGATGAACGTCGCGCTGACCGCCGCGGTGATGAGGATCGCGACGATCTTGGGGATGAAGGTCAGCGTGATTTCCTGGACCTGCGTCAGCGCCTGGACCAGCGAGATGCTGACGCCGACCACCATCGCGACAATGACCGCTGGCGCCGCCGCGATCAGCACCGTGTAGATCGCCGACTGGACCATATCGACGGCATCGACCTCGGTCATGACGAGACGGTGATCCCGTCGCCGACGAGGACCGTGTCGCCGCTGGTGAGCGTCGCGTGAATCTCGCCCGATGCGATCGCGACGCTGGCAACCGTGCCGCTGACGCCCTCCGCCGTGGTGACGTTGCGCCCGATGAGCGACTGGGCGTCCGACAGGGCGCTGCTCGCCATCAGCGCCTTCAGGCGGTCGTTGGTGATGATGTTCTGCTCGACGTTCGAGAAGCTGGCGAGCTGGGCGATGTATTCGGTGTCCGACATCGGCTCCAGCGGATCCTGGTTCTTCATCTGCTCGACGAGGAGGCGCAGGAAGGAATCGTAGTCCAGCGTCTCGGTCCGGGCGGATGCGCCGGCCGCGGCTTCTGCGGCTGCCGCGGTGGTTGCGGCGACGGGATTGACGGGGTTCATCGTGCCCTCTCCTAGTGTTGCTGCAGGATGGTCGAGGCGCCGGACTGGCCGCCGCGCGCGCCGCTCGGGCCCTGCCCGTAGTTCTGCGGCGGCACCACGGGGCCGATCGCGTCGCTGTCCCCGGCGCGGCCGGGGTCCCGCTCCTCTGGCCGGGCGGGCCTTGCCTGGCTCGCCAGCACCGTGGCCTCCTCGTCGAACAGCGCGCGCAGCGCCTTGAGCGCCTGGAACGGGCGTTCGGCGGCGATCAGCGAACACGCTTCGTCGAGCCCCTTGATGAGGCGCTCGGAGGTCAGCGCGTTCCTGAGGTCCGCCGCCATGGCGTTGAACAGGGCACGGCTCGACCTTGCATTCTGCGGGTCCATCAGCATCGCCTGCGCCGCGAAGTAGAGCTGGCGCAGCGGCGTCGTCGTGTCCTCCACCTGGAGGACGTGGTTCTCGAGCAGGAACGTCGCGTCGTTCAGGAGTTCGAGCGTCACCTTCCGGTCGACGCGAAGGACCGCGCCGTTCAGGAACAGCCGTTCGCCTGAGCGAAGCGAGATGTGCATGGGCCGCATTCCGGTCCCATTGTGGGTCGCATTGTCGTCCTCGCGCCGGGGGCGCCGGGGCCGCGGTCCGTTCATGATGACAATCCTTCGCGCACGGTGCGGTTGATTTCGATGAGGCCAGACCAGTCGGTGGAATCGCTGGCAAGAATTCGGTCGGTTTCCTTGAAGACAAACAGGCCGATCGAGACGAGATTGGCCTTGAGCTCGTCCGAGAGTTCGTTGGCGGGACTGTTGACGTCCTTGAGGAGGTACCGCCAAAGCCTCTGGATATAGCGGGCGGCAGTGACCGCCTCGGCCGACTGGGCCGGATGGCCGCGCGCCGCCTCCATCAGTGCGATCCCTGTCTCAAAAGCCTCAACCTCCTGTTCACGGGCCAACGATGGCGCGGTCTGCCGGACATCTGCATATTCATCAGCCCGCACGGGGAACTCCTTAGGCGTAGTTGAGGATGCTGAGGCGGGCGAGCTGACCGGTCAGCGCAAAGCTCATCTCGAGTTGGGTGGTGAGGAGATCGACCCGCACCTTGGCCTCGGTCACGTCCGCACCTTCGGAATCGACGATGGTGCGGGTGAGGAGGTCGCGGGCGAGCAGCATCCGCTCGTCGGCGCGCGAGATCGCGTTCTGCGAGTATCCGAGCTCGCTCTGAAGCGCGGCGACATCGCTGACGGCCTGGCCGACCCGCAGTCGAGCGGCCGAGATCACCACCTGCCGCGTGTCCTGCGACAGGGCGGAGAGGCCGAGCGCCGCAATGGCGCTCATCCCTTCGGCGACGAGACGCAAGGACGGCTCGTTCGCGTTGGTGCCGGTCTTGACCCGCTCCGAAATCGCGATCCGGCTCGTCAGGTCCTCGTCCGAGGCGCTCGACCAGAGGGTGCCCCAGTCCGGATCGTCGAACAGGGCGGCGAACTCGTTGTCGAGGAAGTCGGTCATGTCGGCGGCACTGATCGCGGCGGCCCCGGCACTGCCGACGGCAACGCCGAACTTCGTCAGGAAGGCGGCCGCGATCGCCGCCTCAGGGCCATCCTCGAAGCGGGTGAACGGCGCGTTGGTCGTGTCGGTGCCGCTGAACAGGAAGCTGCGCCCGTCCGAGCCGTTCAGCCGGTCGGCCAGCCGGTCGAGCGCTGCGCGGCCTTCCTGCTCGATGAGGACGGCGGACGTGTAGCCCTGCGGCAGTGCGATGACCGAGTTGAGCACGTCCGACGCGTTCTCGCGGATGTCGCTCAGCGCGGCCTGGATCAGGGTCAGCCGCGCCGATGCCACGCCGTTGGACCGCATCAGGGTCTCGAGGAGGCCGACCTCGTTGCGCAGCGAGACCATGCGCCCGGTGTCGGTGCCGAGCGCGAGGCCGACATCGGCCTTGCGGCCGGTGGCAAGCTCGGAGGTGCGGTTGACGAGCTCGGCCTGGATCCGCTGGATCTCAAGACGCGGCTGATTTCTCAGCGAAGCCGTCGAAACGTAGGTCGTTTCCATCAGACGATCCTCAGGAGGGAGTCGAACATTTCATCGATGACGCCGATCAGCCGCGACGATGCGTTGAAGCTGCGCTCCAGCATCAGCTGGCGGGCGTACTCGTCGTCGAGGTTGACGCCGGTGACCCGCGACAGCGCGTCGGACGCCTGGACGAGGATCGCAGCCTCGGTGTCGGCGTCGATCTGGACGCTCATCCTGAGGCCTTCGAGCCAGCCGGCGGACTGGGTGGCAAAGTCGAGGAGGGAGCCGTTGGCGATGAGTTCGGCCGACGGGTCGAACGCCGTCACCGCCGTCAGCTGGTTGCCGAGCGCGAGGAGCCGGTCGGCATAGGCGGCGTAGCCCGACGGATTGCCGGTCCCGTCGCGCAGGTTCTCGACCGCACCGCCCTGCGAGGGATCGACCCCCGCGCCGATGGCGATGGTGCCGGCATAGTCCGGTCCGCCGCCGTTGGTGAACAGGCTGCCGATGCCGTCGGCGAAGATGTCGGTGAGCTCGCGGGCGATCTCGTCCATCTGGAGCTGGTACGTGGGGACCACCGTGTCGCGCACGTAGGCATTGCCGACGATGCTGCCCGAGGTGGAAGGCATCGGCGCCCCCGCCCCGGTCACGGGAACCCCGTCGACGTAGACCTCGCCGCCGATGGTGCCGGAGGTGTAGACCGCCGTCCGCTCGAAGGTGACCGAGCGGGCCTCTCTGTCGAAAAGGGTCACCCCACCTTCGGTGAAGAGCGCCATGTCGTTGTTCTCGCGCCCCAGCGTCGTGATGCCGATGTGGGCCGAGAGTTCGGAGATGATGGCATCGCGCCGGTCGAGGTGCATGGTGGCGTCGGTGCCGGACAGTGTCGAGACGACGACGGCGCGGTTGGCCTGGTCGTACTCGCCGAGGAGGCGGTTCACCTCCTTGACGCTGGCGTCCATCCTGCGGTCGGCCTCCTCGCGGGCGAGGAGCAGGTCGTTGGTGACACGGCGCAGCGCGTCGGTGACGTCGCGGCCGCGCTCCACCACCGAGCGGCCGAACAGCGGGTCGTCGGGCGCGTTCGAATAGTCGGCGAGCGCGGACTGGAGGTCGCCGATGAGGGCGCCGACCGATGTGCCGTACTCCGGATCGCCGACGGTCTCGGCGATCACTTCGAGCTGGGTGAGGACTGCGTCGCGCTCGGCGGTGGCGGCGGTCGCCGCGATCATCCGCTTGAAGACGGCCATGTCCTCCGGCCGGCGCACCGAGGCGACCCGGACGCCGCCGTCGATCGTGGTCGCCAGCGCGGCGGACACGCGCGAACGGTCCGGATCGCCGGCGGCCGCCACGTTGCGGCTGGAAAGCGCGATCTGATACTGCGACGCCAGAAGGGACTGGCGCGCAACGTTGATGGCGACGTCGAGGCTCATGGCTGGGGTCCTAGCGCTTCAGGTTGACCAGAACTTCGAGAAGCTCGTTGCCGGTCTGGAAGCTCTTGGAGTTGGCCGTGTAGGCGCGCTGGGAGATGATCATGTCGGTCAGCTCGTCGGCGAGCTCGACGTTGGACTGCTCCACCGCGCCGACCCGCAGCGAGCCGTTGCCGGCATCGTCCGGCAGGGCGATCCTGAGATCCCCGGACTCGTTCGAGACGCCGTAGATGTTGCCCGAATAGGGCCTCAGCTGGTCGGGGCTCGGAACGTTTGCGAGCGGCAGGCGGTAGAATTCCACCTCCCCGCCATCCTCGTAGATGGCGAAGACGCGGCCATCCTCGGAGACCGCGACGTCCTGCACCGTCGCCGGCGCGTTGCCGTTCACCGCGACCTCCAGCGGCTCGAAGTCGGCCGAGAACTGGGTCATGTTGGTGATGTCGATCACCACCGGCTCGGTGGCGTTGGGAAGCTGGATCTCGAGAAGAGCCGAAAGCGTCGGGTCGGTGGGGTCGACGGCGCCCGAGTAGGCGGTGCCAGGCACCACGGAGGCGATGTTCGAGATCGAGCCGGTGCTCTGGTCGAACGTGATGGTGGCCTGGGCGAGGATCGGGTTGGCCGGCGTCGCGCCGCCGATCGGCGGATTGGGGTTGCCGTAGGGGAACGGCGTCGTCGGCGTGGTGGCGGCGGTGGACTGGTCGAACACCGTCACCTCCCACTGGGGCGGCGTCGGGCCGGACGGGTCGTAGTCCTGGACCTTGGTCCAGTAGAAGTCGAGCGTCACCTCGCGGCCGAGATCGTCGTAGGCGACGACGGAGGAACGGGTGGTGAAGTTGGAAGTCGCAAGGTTGTCGGACGGGGTATCGCCGACGACGGCTTCCTCGCCGGCGTTCAGGTTGGCGCGGTAGACGCCGATCGTGGACGGCGTCGCGCGCATGTTCATGTAGTCGGTCGAGATGCGCTCGAGGCCCGCGGTGTCGTTGAGGGTGATCGCGACGTCCTGCCCGTCGATGCTCGGATAGCCGAGGAGCGCGAAGCCGGCGGCGTTCATCAGGTTGCCGGTCTGGCCGTCGATCACGAAGGAGCCGGCGCGGGTGAGGAAGTCGCCACCCTTGGAATCCTGCACGATGAAGAAGCCGTCGCCCTGGATCGCAAGATCGGTCTTCGACAGGGTGTAGGTGAGCGCGCCCTGCTGGGAGACGTTGTGGCGCACGTTCGCGGTCACCGCGCCGGAGGCGTAGGACTGCGGTCCGGCATTCAGGATCAGCGACGAGAATTCGGTGGTTGCGCGCTTGTAACCGACCGTCCCGGAGTTGGCGATGTTATCGGCGACCGTGCCGAGCTTGTAGGACTGTGCTTGCATTCCTGAAACACCCGTCCTCAGTACGTTATAGAGGCTCATCCAAATCCCTTTCATGGGCGCCGTGTCGGCTGGCGGCGTGCGTCACAGGGGACGGCCAGACCATCGGCTTGCGGATAGCAGTTTGTAAGAAGCGCCTTGCCTCAGGCTTGGACGGGCGCGGGTTCCCCCTCGCCCTCGCGGCCTGACAGGATGGCGGCAAGCTCGGCGAATGCGTCGCGGCAGAGCGGGTCGGACGGGCGCTGAAGCAGCGCGTTCTGCAGCTTCGGGACGATGGTGACGGCGCGGTCGAGCTCGGCATCCTGGCCGGGCTGGTAGCCGCTGAGGAGCCTGAGGTCGCGCGTTTCCTCGAAGCGGGAGATGAGACGGCGCAAGTGACGCGACAGCTCCGCCTCCTCCGCCGTGAATGCCACTGGCGCGAGACGCGACAGCGACGCGAGCGGGTCGATCGCGGGGAAGCGCCCCGCTTCGGCGAGTTCGCGCGACAGGATGATGTGCCCGTCGAGCGTGCCTCTCGCGGCGTCGGCGATCGGGTCGTCGAGGTCGTCGCCGTCGACGAGGACGCAGAAGATCGCCGTCATCGAGCCGCCGCCTGCGCCCTGCCCGGCGCGCTCCGTGGCGCGGGCGAGTTCTGAGAAGACGCTCGGCGGAAAGCCACGGGCAACCGGCGGCTCGCCAGCCGAGAGCGCCACGTCGCGCATCGCCTGGGCGGCCCGCGTCAGGCTGTCGACGAGGAGCAGGACGCGCTCGCCCTTGTCGCGGAAATATTCGGCGACGGAAATCGCGGCGCGGAGCGCCTGGCGGCGCATCAGGGCGGTCTCGTCCGCCGTGGACGTCACCGCGATGGTGCGCGCGCGGCTCGCCGCCAGCGGACCGGCGAGGATTTCGCCGACCTCGCGGCCGCGCTCGCCGATGAGGCCGGCGACCACCGTGTCGACACCGCCGGTACCGGCGAGCATCCCGAGAAGGGTCGACTTGCCGACGCCGGAGCCTGCGAAGATGCCGATCCGTTGCCCCTCCACCAGCGGCGCGAAGAGGTCGATCGCCTTGACGCCGGTGTGGAGGGGGCGGGTCAGCCTGGTGCGGCCCACGGCGTGCGGCGGGTTGGCGTCGGCCGAGCGTGGCGGTCCCTTGATGAGCGGACCCATGCCGTCGACAGGCCGTCCGAGCGCATCGATCGTGCGGCCCTTCCAGCTGTCGTGCGGACTGATGGTGAACGGGCCGCGCAGGAGAGCCTCGGCGCCAAGGAAGGCCGCGGCCTTGCGCTCATAGAGAGCCGCAACGCACCGCTTCTGGTCGATCCTGATGATTTCGGCGAGCGCACCCCCGTCGACGTGGCTGATCTCGAGCTGATCGCCGAGCGCGGCGTCCTGCGACAGGCCACGGACCCAGCGCTCGGAGCGCGTCGCCTCGTCGACGATCCCGGCGAGGACGACGGGGGGCAGATCGAGGCCGCCCACCGTCGCGGCAAGCAGTTCCAGCTGTGACATCGGGCGGTTCATGAGCCTTCGGTCGTCCCGTTCGCGGCCTTCATCGGCCGCGCCCCTCCCGGGGGTGGTTCAGGCGTCGGCGGCAAGGATCGGGTGCGCCGCGAGCCGGCGTCAGTCGGCGCCGAGCGTGCGCACGGCCTGCTGGACGGTCTGGAAGCGGTCGCGCATGGCGGTGTTGCCGTATTCGAAGGCGCGCTGGACCGTGATCAGCTCGGTGATGGCCTGCACGGGATTGACGTTGGAGCCTTCCCTGTAGCCCTGGCGGACGCCGTTGGCGGTCCGGTCGACGATGGGTTCGGCCGGCAGGTCGGACAGGACGGCGGTGTCGCCGTAGCGGGAGAGGGTCGCCTCCGGTGCGATGGCGAAGAGGCCGAGGTTGCCGGCCGCGACGCCCTCCTGCGTGACGAGGCCGTCGGCGCCCACGGTGATCGGACCCCGCTCGGGGTCGAGCGCGATCGGCGCGCCGCCCTCGTCGACCACGTTGAAGCCGGTCAGCGTCATGAGATCGCCCGCCTCGTTGACGGTGAAGCGGCCGTCGCGGGTATAGGCGAGGCCGTTCGGGGTCTGGACGCCGAACCACCCTTCCCCGACCACCGCCATGTCGAGCGCGTTGCCGGTCTCCTCGACCGGGCCGCCCTGCCGCTCGATATGCTGTTCGCCGACGGTCGCGAAGGCGACGTTCTGGCTGCGCGTCGCCGACAGGATGGTCCCGAAATCCACCGTCTCGGCACGGAAACCGGCGGTGCGCATGTTGGCGACGTTGTTGGCCACCGTCGACAGACGGGTGTCCATCGTGATCTGGCCGGAAAGGGTAACGTAGAGATCAGACGCCATTCATCGGCCTCCCAGCCGCAGGGTTGAAAGCGTGAGTGCAAGGTTGAGCGAAACCGTGGACTGCTGCTGCCCGCCGCCGAAGAGCCGCAGGATCGGGTTCGATGCCACGTTCTCCGTCGCATCCCACACGGCGGTGAAGCGGATGATGAGGTCGCGCAGTTTTTCCGGATCCTTGAGGTCTGCGATGTCGAACCGGTCGGCGATCACCTCCGCCTGACGCTCGAGGTCGGCGCCGGAGAACTCCTTCGGAAGCCCCAGGACGCTGCGCACCACCTTGAGGAGCGCAGGGTCGGCGAGGAGCTCGTAGACGGTTTCGACCTCCGGCGCCTTGCGCTCGAAGTAGAGGGCGAGGCGCACGCCTTCCCCGTCGAGCTCGCCGGCCTGGACTTCGAGCGTCTGGCGCACGTAGCGGTCAACGACCGCCTGGCCGGCGCTCTGGCGGCTCATGGTGTCGGAACCGAAGGTGTCGAAGTCGAAGGTGCGGGCGAATTCGGCGATGCGCGGGTCGTTGGTGCGGTTGCCGAGGCTGAGGGGGTCGCTGATCCCCTCCTCCAGGATCTTGCGCATGTAGCCCTTGGCGTTGGCGAGATCCTCGAGGCCGAATGCGGTCATCGCGAAGCGGAACAGGCGGCTGTCGGCGAGGAAGCCCTCGAGCGAGGTGATCTTGCCGGCATTCTCGAGCCAGTAGTCCGACTCAAGTTTGACGGGCGCGCTGTTCGCGGTGGTCGTCAGCGAACGTTCGAGGTTCTGTGCGACGATGCGGTATCCGATCGTGGCGTCCATGACTGGCTCTCCCAAAAGCGGAAACAACACTCATCAACATCTGTCCGCGGTCGGGAAGACAATGACGCCTCGGGCTTGCCCGGACCTGTCCTGCCGGAGCGATACGAATGCGCTTACGGACAGACTTAATCTCCAGCCTCGCACAAGCCGTTCGCGGTTCTATTGGGCCAGCGCAGAACGGGAGATGACCTCTTGGCACTCATATTGGGCATTGTTATCAGCGTCGGTTCGATGCTGGGCGGCTTCATGGCGATGGGCGGTCACGTCGACGTCCTGTGGCAGCCATTCGAAGTCCTGATTATCTTCGGCATCGCCCTTGGCATCTTCGTGGTCGCCAACCCGGTCGCGATGCTGAAGCAGACCGGCGTCGCGATGGTCGACGCCGCACTCGGCCGCGCCCCCAAACGCGCCGTCTACCTCGAAGTCCTCGGCGCGCTCTACGCGCTGATGCGGGACCTCAAGTCCAAGCCCCGCAACGAGGTCGAAGCCCACGTCGACAACCCGGACGAATCGTCGATCTTCCAGGCCTCGCCCCACCTGAAGGGCGACAAGCAACTCACCGCCTTCATCTGCGACTATATCCGCCTGATCCTGATCGGAAACGCCCGCGGCTTCGAGATCGAGGCGCTGATGGACCAGGAGATCGCGACCATCCGCAAGGAGAAGCTGAAGCCTGCACTGGCGCTCGGAGACATCGCGGATGCGCTGCCGGCGATCGGCATCGTCGCCGCGGTGCTCGGCATCGTGAAGGCCATGGGCGCGATCGACCAGTCGCCCGAAATCCTCGGCGGCCTCATCGCCGCGGCGCTGGTGGGCACCTTTCTCGGCATCTTCGGCTCCTACGCGTTCTTCTCGCCTATGTCGGCCAAGATCAAGTACGTGCGCGAGAAGCAGATGCAGCCCTACATCATCGCCAAGCAGGCGCTCCTTGCCTACATCAACGGCGCCATGCCGCAGATCGCGCTCGAGCACGGCCGCAAGACGATCTCCGTCTCCTCCCGCCCCACGATCGACGAGGTCGAGAACGCCGCCCTCGGCGGCGGCGCCGCCCCCGCCGAAGAGAAGGCCGCGGCCTGACCGCCCTTGAAACACCTCACGCCGGAGCGGTCCTATGGACAGTGAAACCAAACCCTCGGTGACGGATCGCCTGCTGGATGCCGCCGGCGTCCAGGTCGACCGTCTGCCGATGCTGCCGATCATCTTCGACCGGGTGGCCAACCAGTGCGGCGAGATCCTGCGCACCGTCGCGGCCTCCCCTTGCTACTTCTCCATGAGCCACGTCCAGCAGGGCCGGATCACCGAACTCCTCGAGCCCTACGAGGCCAACGCCGTCTGTGCGATGATCGACGTCCCCGAGTGGGACAGCCAGGTGGTGCTGGGCTTCGACCGCGACTTCATCTTCACGATGGTGGAGGTGATGTTCGGCGGCGACGGCAACGAGATGCCGGAAGAGGACGGACGCGCCTTCTCCAACATCGAAATGAAGATCTGCGCCCGCATCGCCGAGATGCTGTGCAAGACGCTGACGCAGGCGTTCGCCCCCCACACCAAGGCGACCTTCACGCTGCACGGGCTCGAGACGCGGATGCATTTCGCGGTGGTCGGGCGGCGCAACGCGCAGGCCGCGTCCGCCAACTTCCTCGTCCAGGCCATCAACCGCGGCGGCGAGATGTTCATCATCCTGCCCCACGCCTGCCTCCAGATGATCCGCCGTTCGATGTCCAAGGCATCGGGCAGCGAACCCGGGACGCGCGACCCCGGCTGGGTCGAGCAGATGAAGGCGGGCGCCACCCGGGCCGAGATCCGTCTGCGCGCCATCCTCGACGAGAAGCCGATGTCGCTCGCCGATATCCGCTCCCTTCACGTCGGCCAGGTGATCGAGCTCAACGCCAGCCCGCGCTCGCCGGTCAAGCTGGAGGCGAACGAGCAGCCCCTGTTCTGGACCAGCCTCGGACAGTCGGAAGGCACCTACCGTCTGCGCATCGAAAGCGTGTTTGACCCCGAAGAGGAGTTCCTCGGTGATATCCTCGGTAATTGACGCGGTCCTTCTCACCGCCCTCGCCGCGACCTCCGGCTCGGTCCTCCTGATGTACCGCCGGCTGAAGAAATTCGATGTCCTTCAGAGCGAGGCCGCGCGCGCCTTCGCAAGCTCCGCCCACGCTCTCGACAGGGCGAAGGCCGCCCTCGAGACGCTGCAGGACGACAGCGGCGAGATGGCCGTTTCCCTTGCAGCGCGCCTCAACGAGGCCCGGCTGATGATCAACGAGATCGAGCGCGGCACCGCCAGCTATGCGGCTGCACAGGAGGCGCGGCAGAAGCCGGCGCCGGCCGCGCCGCGCAAGGCGGAGCACGCGCAGCGCCCGCAGACCCCGGTCGAGATCATCGACGCGGCCTGGCAGGACCGTTTCGAGGGGCTGCTCAGGCAGGCCGAACGCCACGCCATGGCGAGCGGCCACGACCGATCCTGCAGCACCGAACGGATGCCCGTTCCGCGCAGCGCAGAGCCCGGCGGCAGCCCGGTCGCCGCCGCAATCGAGGCCGCGCTCGCCCGCATGTCGCCGGCCGACGCGGCGGCGGCGGCCAGCAACCCACGTTGGCGCGCCATCGCCGACGCTGCGCACCGCGCGGCCTGACGCGCCGCAAGCAAACACTCCCGGAGATCGACATGTCCCAAGACGATATCGAGCACACCAATTCAGCGGCGCGCGGCAAGGCACAGGGCCAGGCGCCAGGCCCCATCGGCGGATACGGCGGCGCCCGCTCCGGCGGTGCGGACGAGGCCAACGTCGACAGCATCCTCAGGATCCCGGTGGTCCTCCAGGTGGTCCTCGGCTCGGCCACCATGCCCGTCTCGCACCTCATGAAACTGGGGCGCGGCCAGGTGGTCGCGCTCGACCACCGCGTCGGCGACCCCGTCGACATCGTGGTCAACGGCCGCGTCATCGCCCGCGGCGAAGTGGTCGTGGTCGACGACGATTCCTCCCGCTTCGGCGTCTCGCTCACCGAAATCGTGGGCCCCGGCGCCGCGGCGGAGGCGTAAGCCATGGTGCCGGCACCCGCTGTGCGCCCGCGCTCGCTGTCGACCCGCGAGAAGGTGGCGACGCTCCTCATGACCATGTCCAAGGAGAGTGCCGGGCGTGTCATGAAGTTCCTGCCGCCCGACGACATCAAGGCCGTGACCCACACGATGGCGGAGCTGAAACCGGTCCCGCTGAGCCAGATCGAGGAAGTCGTCGACGAGTTCGTCGAGCAGTTCGGCGTCGGCACCACCCTCACGGGCGACGCCGATTCCGTGCGGGCCCTCCTCAGCGGCATCGTGCCGGAAAGCCAGCTTGCCGAAATCATCGCGGAGATGGAGGGGCGGGTGAACGAGAGCATCTGGGATCGCCTGTCCGGCATCTCGGAGACGAGCCTCACCCCCTACCTTCTCAACGAGCACCCGCAAACGACGGCGCTGTGCCTGTCGAAGCTTCACCCCGTCACCGCGGCACGGGTGATGAGCGAGATGCCGAAGGACCTTCGCGACAACGTCGCGCGGCGCATGCTCACCTGCAAGGCGGTGGTCGACGACGCGCTCAAGATCGTCGAGGTCACCCTCCACGAGGACTTCATGGTCAACCTCTCGCTCAAGATGGGCGGCGACAGCCACGCGAGGATGGCCGAGATCATCAACAAGATGGAGCTCGACCAGATGGAGAACGTCCTCGAGGGCATCACCCAGACGCACCCGAAGTCCGCCGAGATCCTGCGCTCGCTGCTCTTCACCTTCGACGACATCGTCAAGCTCGACATTCGCTCGCTGACGACGCTGTTCGACGCCATCGACAGCGACCAGCTCGTCATCGCGCTGAAGGGAACGGACGCAGGCTTCCGCAACAAGGTGCTGTCGAGCCTCGCCTCGCGCACCAGGCGCATGGTCGAGCAGGAACTGGCGTCCGGCGATCCGTCCACCCAGCGCGACGTCAACGAGGCACGCCGCAAGATCACCGATCTTGCGCTCTCGATGGGCCAGCGCGGCGAGATCGACCTGTCGACCGGCGACGAGGGCGGCGAGCTCGTGCAGTAGATGGCTGCAGCACGAGACGTCTTGCGCGCGCGCCTCCGTGAAGCGGAGCCGCGCGCGTGAGCGACAAGCCGGACAGTTCCGAACGCACGGAAGAGCCGACCCCGAAGAAGATCGAGGACGCGCTCGAGAAAGGCCAGACGCCGTTCTCGAAGGAGGCGCCGACGTTCGCCTCCCTCCTCGCGCTTCTCGTGGTCCTCGGCGTGATGGCGACCGACCAGACGCGCGATCTGGTCGGCGCGCTGGCACAGATCCACGACGGGGTGGGCGCCATCGACCTCGGCGAGGGGCCGGACGCGACCGCGCTCTTCATGCAGGTCTACCGGGCGTCCGCGCTCTTCCTGATCCCGATCGTCATCCTCCTTGCGATCTTCGGCGTCATCGCTGCCGTCTCGCAGACGCCGCCGCGCATCGTCGCGGAGCGGATCCGGCCAAAGCTGGAACGGATCTCGCTGCAGTCGGGCCTCAAGCGCATGTTCGGCAGCCCGGGCCTGATGGAATTCGGCCGCTCGCTGTTCAAGTTCGCGGCCGTCGCCTCGGTCGCCGTCTTCACCCTTTCCTCGCAGCTTCCGATGCTGGTTCGCTCGGTCTTCGTCGACCCGATCCTCCTGCCGCAGCAGATCCTCGCGATCGCGACGCGGCTTCTGGGCGCCGTCTGCACCGTCACGATCCTCCTCGTCGCCATCGACCTCGTCTACACGCGGATGAAGTGGCGCAAGGACCTCAAGATGAGCCGCCAGGAGGTCAAGGACGAGCTGAAGCAGAGCGAGGGCGACCCGATCGTGAAGTCGCGAATCCGCTCGGCGCAGAAGAGCCAGGCGCGCAAGCGCATGCTGACCGCGGTGCCGCAGGCGACTGTCGTGATCGCGAACCCCACCCACTACGCCGTCGCCCTCGCCTACGAGCGCGGCGCCGGCGGCGCGCCGAAGGTGCTCGCCAAGGGCCTCGACCTCGTGGCGCTCAAGATCCGCGAGATCGCGGAGAAGAACGAGGTTCCGGTGGTCGAGGACCCGCCGCTCGCCCGCGCGCTCTATGCCGCGGCCGACGTCGATCACGCGATCCCGGAGGAGTTCTTCCGGGCCGTCGCGCAGGTCCTCTACTTCGTCTACAGCCACGACACCAAGGCCGCGAACCGCGCCAAGTTCTGAACGGCGAACTGCCCGGAGCCGGCACACCGTCCCCGCTCCCATCGCATTCCGGAATAACAGTTTTGAGGTTCCAGCCCCGGACAAGCCGGGGTCGCTAGGTTGGTCCTGTCCGAGCCATGCTTTCCAGTAGAGGGCCGACATGACCGTTGGAAATGTCAACGCTATCGGCGCAACCGCGCCACTTTACGTCACCGAGCTCGCTGCGAAGCGAGCCGACTGGGCCGCCACCCGCCAGGCCGCGATCGCGGGGAACGTCGCCAATGCCGACACGCCCGGCTACAAGGCGCGTGACGTCGCGCCGTTCCGCGCCGAGATGGCGATGACCGGCCGCCTCCAGGTCGCCGCGACCGCACCGCGGCACATGACCGTGCCGGAGCTCGCCCTGCGTGCCGAAGAGGTGCGCGAGGCCGAGGCGGACGACGTCAAGCACTCGGCCAACACCGTCACGCTCGACGCCGAGCTGATGAAGGCCGACGAGACGGCGCGCGGCCACCAGCTCGCGGTGTCCGTCATCGGCACCTACCACCGGATGATGCTGCAGGCGGTGTCGTTCCGATGAGCTACGGCGCAGCAGCGGACCCCCTCGCGATGGTCTCCCGCCTCGCCGGCGCAGGCATGGAAGCCCAGAGCTTCCGTCTGAAGACGGTAAGCCAGAACATCGCCAACGCACGGTCCACCGGCGGCACGCCCGGCGCAGACCCCTATCAGCGCAGGACGACGGTCTTCGCCGCAGAGCTCGACCGCGACATCGGGGCCTTGAGCGTCCGCGTGAAGCGAACGGGCCTCGACGAGACCCCGTTCATCGTGGAGCACGATCCCGGCAACCCGGCCGCCAACGCCGACGGGGACGTGAAGATGCCCAACGTCAATCTGCTCGTCGAAATGGCCGACATGCGCGAGGCGAACCTCTCCTACGAGGCCAACCTCCAGATGATGAAGCGCGCCCGCTCGATGATCGCGATGACAATCGATCTTCTGAGGAGCGGATCATGATCAACCCAATCGGTCCCGTCGCGGACCTCGAAACAGCCCGCCCGGTCGAAGGCACGAACGCCGCATCCTCGGCGGGCTTCGAGAAGACCTTCGCCAACGTCGCGAGCGCCGCGCGGAACTCGATGCGCGCCGGCGAGGCGGCCGCGATCTCCGGCCTCAAGGGCGATACGTCCGTCCAGGACGTCGTCCAGGCCCTGATGAGCGCGGAAGAACAGCTGCGCGCCGCGATCGCGGTCCGCGACCGCGTGGTCGCCGCCTACCAGGAAATCAGCCGAATGCAGATCTGACGGCGCCCCGAGGGGACAGCCGCCAGACGCCAAGGGCGCCCCGCGCCTTGCGATACCCAACCCAACAGGAGAGCCCATGAAGGCCCTTGCGATCGCCGCCACCGGCATGAGCGCCCAGCAGACCAACCTCGAGGTGATCGCGAACAACGTCGCGAACATCAACACGACGGGCTTCAAGCGGGCCCGTGCCGAATTTGCCGATCTCCTCTACCAGGTCGACCGTCAGCAGGGCGTTCCCAACCGCGGCGGCGAGCTTCCGATCCCAGAAGGGGTGCGCATCGGCCTCGGCGTCAGAACCATCGCGGTGCGCAACCTGCACGAACAGGGACCGCTGAAGGGCACGTCCAACCCGCTCGACATCGCGATCAACGGCGCTGGCATGTTCCAGATCACCGGCCCCGAGGGCGAGACGCTCTACACCCGCGACGGCGCCTTCAACCTCGGCCCCGACGGCGAGATCATCACCCTCGACGGCTACGAGGTTCAGCCCGGCCTGCAGATCCCCGTCAACGCCACCGAGGTGACGATCAACCAGGGCGGCGAGATCTACGCGATGATCCCGGGCCAGATCGACCCGCAGCTCGTCGGCCAGCTCTCGCTCGCCGTATTCGCCAACCCCGCAGGCCTGGAACAGCTCGGCGACAACCTCTTCCGCGAGACGCCGGCCTCCGGTGCCGCCAATGTCGACTTCCCCGGCCTCGACGGCCGCGGGACCGTCCGCCAGGGCTATCTGGAAGACTCCAACGTCGACCCGGTGAAGGAGATCACCGAACTCATCTCGGCCCAGCGCGCCTACGAGATGAACTCCAAGGTCATCCAGACGGCCGACGACATGGCCGGCGTGGTCAGCCAGGGCATCCGCTGATGACGGCGCCCCGGAACGCACGCCGCGCCGCGGCCTGCCGGCGCGGCGTGCACCCGGCAGGGAGGCTCGGCCGCTTCGCCGCCGCATTCGGCCTCGCCGCGGCCCTTGCGACCGGGGCTGCCGGCGAAGCACGGGCCGGCGACCAGTCTGGCGGCCTCCTCCCCGTGCCGGTTTCCACCATCGACCGCGGCGAACTCATCACGGCGGGGATGCTTACCGAGAAGCATTTCTACTACGACCCCGATCGCCCGCTGTCGGTCATCACCGACCCCGGCGTCGCCATCGGCAAGGCGGCACGACGCACCCTCGTCGCCGGCAAGCCGATCCCCGCCAACGCCTTCACCACGCACGAGTTGGTCAAGCGCGGCAAGCCGACCGAGGCACGCTTCCAGCTCGGCAACCTGTCGATCACCGCAACGGTGATGCCCCTCTCCGACGGCGGCATCGGCGATCTCGTCCAGGCGCGCAACATGGACAGCGGCCGAACCATCACGGGCCTCGTCAGCCGTGACGGCGCGATCCTGGTGAGCACGCCATGATGCGCGCGCTCCTGAAGTCCGTTCTCGCCGCAACCCTCGGCCTCGCGATCTCGACGACCGCCGTCGCGCAGGGCCAGCCGACCTCGCGCATCAAGGACATCACCACCGTCCAGGGCGTGCGCGACAACCAGCTCATCGGCTACGGCCTCGTGATCGGCCTCGCCGGCACCGGCGACACCCTGCGCAACGCGCCGTTCACCGAGCAGGCGCTGAAATCGATGCTCGACCGGATGGGGGTCGCCGTGCGCGGGGTGCCGCTGCGCGCCCGCAACGTCGCGGCCGTCACCGTTACTGCCGACCTGCCGCCGTTCGTCGGCGTCGGCTCGCGGATCGACGTTCTGATCGGCTCGATCGGCGACGCGTCCTCGCTGCGGGGCGGTACGCTGGTGGTGACCCCCCTCACCGGCGGCGACGGCAAGGTCTACGCGGTGGCGCAGGGGCCGATCCAGGTCTCCGGCCTCAGCGTCGAGGGCGAAGCGGCCTCGCTCACCGAGGGCGTGCCGACCGGCGGACGCATCCCCAACGGCGCACTGGTGGAGCGGCGCGTGCCGGGCTCGATGCAGGGTCTCGACCGCATCGTCCTCGAACTCAACAACCCGGACTACCGGACCGCAGCACTCATCGCCGACGCGGTCAACGAATACACCGAGCGCCGCTGGGGCAAGCGGCTCGCGGCAGAGCGGAACCTACGCGCGGTGGAGATCACCCGGCCCGCCACCGTCGGCGCCACGCGGTTCCTCGCCGAGATCGGCCAGATCCCGGTAAAGCCCGACATGCCGGCGCGCGTGGTCGTCGACCAGCGCACCGGAACCGTCGTGATCGGCCACAACGTGCGCGTCTCGACGGTCGCGATGGCGCACGGCAACATCACGCTGCGCGTGACCGAGGAGCCGCAGGTTTCCCAGCCGGACCCCTTCTCGTACGGCGAGACCGTGGTCGTCCCGTACACCGCCGTCGAGGCCGACGAGACCGGCGGCAAGCTTGCCATCGTCGAAGGCACAGATCTGCAGACCCTCGTCCACGGTCTCAACCGGATCGGCCTCACCCCGACGGACATCATCTCGATCCTGCAGACCATCAAGACGGCCGGCGCCCTCCAAGCGGAGCTCCTAGTCCAATGACCCCCTGTCCCGCGACCTCCCCCACCCCGCCGCGCAACAGTCCGAGCCCCCCAAGGCAGCCGCGCCCGCCGTTCGCCCGGAAGGTGGTGTTGCTCGCGGCGGTGGCGGCGGCGACGACCCTCGCCGCGTCCGCTGCCCGCGGGCAGGACGGAGCCGCCCCGCCCGACGGGATCGACACCGCGCTCTCCTACTGCACCAACCTTGCGGACGAGGCCTCCGATGCGCGTTTTGCCCGCAAGGCACAGACGCTCAAGGCGCTCGAGGAAGAGGTGGAGGCACGGCTTGACGCGCTCGAAGCCAAGCGCACCGAATACCAGGACTGGCTGACCCGCCGGGAGGAGTTCCTCGACCGCGCGCAGGAAAGCCTCGTCTCGATCTATTCGGGAATGCGGCCCGACGCCGCCTCCGCACAGCTCGCGGTGATGGACGAATTCACCGCGGCGGCCATCGTCTCGAAGCTGTCGCCGCGCAACGCCAGCGCGCTCCTCAACGAGATGGAGACCGAGAAGGCCGCACGGCTCGCGATGATCATGGCAAGGCTCGGCCGCGAAAAAGACGGGCGGGGCGCATAAGGATGGGCGCGCGTCTCTTCGCAATCGTCGCGTTCCCGCTCGGCCTCGCGGCCTGCGCCGAGGGCCAGCCCTTCGGCGTCCCGGCCCTCACGCCGATCGGCGAGGGGCTCGCAGTGACCCGCACGGCAATCCCGACCGCCGTCCCGCTCAACATGTCGGATGAGGGTTCGCTCTATGGCCGCCAGAGCCGCGATCTCCTGACGGACGTGCGCGCCGGCAACGTCGGCGACGTCCTCACCGTCGTGATCGCGCTCGACGACCAGGCGCCAGTTCGACAACGAGAGCGAGCGCGAACGCGAGTCGCGCACCGACTTCGGCTTCGGGATCGCGGCCGCCGGACAGGGCTTCGACGGTCCCGCGAACTCTGCCGAGGCGGACGGCGAACTCGGCATCGATTCCAGCTCGCGCTACCGCGGCTCCGGCGCCATCGACCGCTCCGAGCGGCTGCGCCTGCAGGTCGCGGTGATCGTCACCGAGGTTCTCGCCAACGGCAACCTCGTCATCTCGGGGACGCAGGAGATCCGCGTCAACGCCGAGGTGCGCGTCCTCCAGCTCCAGGGCATCGTCAACCCGCTCGACGTCACGCGCGCCAACACCGTCAGCTACGAGAAGATCGCGGAGGCCCGGATTTCCTATGGCGGTCGCGGCCGCTCCAGCGAGGTCCAGTCGCCCAACTGGGGCCAGCAGCTCTACGACCGCGTGGTGCCGTTCTGATGAGCGACGTCACACAGGACACGGAGGCGCTTGCCCCCCCGGAGAAGAAGTCCGGCAAGGGCGGGCTCATCATTGCGATGGTCGCCCTCACCGTCCTCGGCGGGGGCGCCGGCGCCGGTGTCGCCTTCATGCAGGTCGACAGCCTTGAAGCCGTCATCACCAAGCGGGCGAACGAGGCGCCCGAAAAGGTGCCAGAAGCGCTGGCGTGGAAGGAGAACACCAGCGTCGCGGAGCTCGAGCCGATCATCTCCAACCTCGCCAACCCGGCGACGACGTGGATCCGGATCGAAGCGGCCATGGTGTTCGACAAGGACAACGTCGAGGACGTGGAACGGCTGAAGGCTGAGCTTGCGCAGACCGTTCTCAGCTACGTGCGCACACTCACCCTCGGCGAACTCCAGGGCGCCGGCGCGCTCAACCACCTCCGCGCGGACCTCAATGAGCGCGCCCGCCTCCTCAGCAGCGGCCTCGTCCAGGAACTCATCATCAAGTCCATGGTGCTGCAATGACTGCTCGCGCTGCCCGCATCGCCGCCTTCCTGCTCGCATCCGCCACGGTCCTCACCGCGACCGGCGCCGCTGCGCAGAATCTCGGCGGGCTCGACCTTTCGGCGCTGCTGCCGCCCGGGGAAGGCTCGGCGAGCGGGCGGATCCTGCAGTTCGTCGCGCTTATCACGGTCCTGTCGCTGGCGCCCGGCCTCCTCATCATGGTGACGAGCTTCACCCGCATAATCGTCGCGCTGTCGTTCCTGCGCGCAGGGCTCGGCCTGCAGACGACGCCCGCCAACATCGTGATGATCTCGCTCTCGCTCTTCATGACCTTCTACGTCATGGGGCCGACCTTCGACCGTGCCTGGCGCGACGGCGTGGAGCCGCTGACGGCCAACGAGATCAGCGAGGAGGAGGCCTATGGGCGGATCACCGAGCCGTTCCGCCAGTTCATGCTGGACCATGTCCGCCCGCGCGACCTCGAACTCTTCGCGGACCTTGCCGGGATCGACCCCACCAAGGAGGAGACCGTCGAGCTCAGGATGCTGATCCCCGCCTTCATGATCTCCGAGCTGCGGCGCGGGTTCGAGATCGGCTTCCTGATCCTGCTCCCCTTCCTGGTGATCGACCTCATCGTCGCGACCCTCATCATGTCGATGGGCATGATGATGATGCCGCCTACTATCATCGCGCTTCCCTTCAAGGTCCTGTTCTTCGTCCTGATCGACGGGTGGAATCTTCTGGTCGGCTCGCTGGTCGGCTCGTTTGGGTAAGAGAGGCCGGACGGGCTTCTCCCGCCTGGCAAGCCAGGCACAAGCCCGTTCGGCCATAAGGGTGTCCGAGGCACTTGGCGCGACGATCCATCCCGCGCCAACGGCATGAGGCCCAAGTTGTTTCAGCCTTCATCGGCATGTTTCCGTTTTGTATTGTGTAAGGAAATCAACGATGACGAGCCTTCTCACCAACTCCGCGGCCATGGTCGCGCTGTCGACGCTCAACAGCATCAACATGCAGCTGAACGAGTCGAACAACCGCGTCTCCACGGGCCTCAAGATCCGCGAAGCGCAGGACAGCGCCGCCTACTGGGCCATCGCCACCACCACCCAGTCCGACAACGATGCGATGGCCTCCGTGAAGGACGCCCTCGCCATCGGTCGCTCGACCCTCGACGTGACGTACGCCGGTCTCGACGCGGTGCGCGAGAACCTGCAGACGATCAAGGAGCTTCTGGTCTCCGCCCGTCAGCCCGGCGTCGACCGCGTCAACGTTCAGACGCAGATCGCCGGCCTGCAGACGGACATGGCCAACAAGGCCAACGCCTCGGTCATGAACGAGCAGAACTTCCTCGCCATCGCCGACAGCGCGACCGAGAACACCACCAAGGCCGTTGTCGCGAGCTTCAGCCGCTCGGCCACCGGCATCTCGATCTCCACGATCGACCTTGACATCAGCGCCGTGTACCTGACGGACGGCAATGCCACGCCGACCGGCATCCTCGACCAGGACCGCACCTATGGTGCTGCGACCACCGCACTGACGGCGACCGCGCTCACGGTCGACATCAGCGCGCTGACCGACTCGGCCGATGATCTCACGATCCTCGAGCACGCCATCACCCTGATCGATACGGCCCTTATCGAGGTGACCACGGCACAGAACAACGTGGGTGTGAACCTTGCCCGGGCGGAAACCCAGGAGACGTTCGTGAACGCGCTGATGGACGCCAACGAACGTGCGGTCGGCGCGCTGATCGACGCCAACATGGAGGAGGAATCCACCAAGCTGAGGGCGCTGCAGACGCAGCAGCAGCTGGCAGTGGAGTCCCTGTCGATCGCCAACGCCTCCGCCCAGAACGTCCTTGCCCTCTTCCGGTAAGACCGACTGAGCGACTGAGCGGCGCCCCGGTGCCGCTCCCCAGGGGAAAGGCCGTGCTTCACAGCACGGCCTTTTTTTCGTTTGCGCACGCGCGTGGCTTGCGGCGCGCGAGGAAGCAAATCGCCCAGGGTTTGGAGCCGCAGGGTTCGCGACGGCGCGGGCCGGTACCATCAGTTTGGTTATGTCAGCTATCGACCGCCGACAGCTTCGGAAAAGCTGACAGCGCTATATCGCATGGGTCGCAGGTTGGTCGGGCGAGTGCCCGCCATGTCCGGATTCATCAGGGCAGGAAAACCAGAGGCATGATGCCGTCCTGCAGTGCCGTCCATAGGCATGTCTTTCGGGCAACCCCAGTTTAGAGAAAGAAAGACGATGACGAGCCTTCTCACCAACGTCTCGGCGATGGTCGCACTCCAGACCCTCAATCAGATCACGGCGGACCTGATCGAGACGAACGACCGCGTCTCCACCGGCCTCAGGATCCGGGAGGCGCAGGACAGCGCCGCCTACTGGGCCATCGCGACGACGACGAGTTCCGACAACGACGCGCTCGGCGCTGTCCGGGACGCCATCGCGCTCGGCCGGTCGGTGTTCGACGTCGCCTATGCCGGCCTCGACACCGTTCGCACCAGTGTCGACAAGGTGAAACAGCTCCTCGTCTCGGCGCGCCAGCCCGGGATCAACCGCTCAAACGTGCAGGAAGAGATCGCCGGTCTCCTGACCGACATGCGGACGAAGGCGAACGCTGCCGTCATCAACGAGCAGAATTTCCTGTCGATCGCGGACAGCGCGACCGAAAACATGTCGAAGTCCGTCGTCGCCTCGTTCGAGCGGCAGGGCGGAACGGTTGCGATCTCCACCATCGACCTCGACATCTCGGCGGTCTACCTCATCGACGGCAACGCCACGCCGACCGGCATCCTCGACATCGACCGCACCATCGGCGCCGGCGCCACTGCCGTCACCAGCTCGATCCTCAACATCGACATTTCCGCGCTGACCGATTCGGCCGACGACCTTGCCATCCTCGAGAACACGCTGGCGCTGGTCGATGCGGCACTGACCGAAATCATCACCGCGCAGAACTCCGTCGGTGTCGGCCTCGCACGCGCCGAATCGCAGATGAACTTCGTCGAACTCCTGATGGATTCCAACGAGCGGGCGATCGGCGCGCTGGTGGACGCCAACATGGAGGAGGAATCGACCAGGCTGCGCGCCCTCCAGACCCAGCAGCAGCTCTCCGTCCAGTCGCTCGCCATCGCGAACACTTCGGCCCAGAGCATTCTTCAGCTCTTCCAGTAACCGCCCCGCCTGCCCGGCCCTGCCGAGCGGCACACTGTTTCCAGCGTTGAGCCGCTGGTCGGACGCGTCGCCACAGTTGGCCTGTCCGCCCGCGGCCGAAGCGTTGCATTTCGGCACGTCCGGTCGTCGGAAGAACATCCCCGAACACCCGCCAGGACCCCGCGCACCGGCGCGCCAGGGTCCCGCTGCGCGTTTCAGCATCCGCTACAACCCACTGGCGCCCGGCAGCGTTCCGGCGCGTTCCGGTCCTCACCACAAGTCACGACACAGATTGCTCGGCGATGATCGGGCTTGCGGACTTCCACGTGCCGACCGCGTGTGCGTCCCCGCATTTGGACAATTGCCGTTCAATCATGAGGAGGGCCGATGACCGGCCGCAGACAAGTCGAGCGAGTGCTCACCAATCTCAAGGACCTCGGTCCACGCCGGCTGACCGCGCTTGCCGCCATCGCGATCGCGACGCTGCTCGTGGTCGGCATCGGTGCCAGCTATCTCGCCAAGCCCCAGCGCGAAGTGCTCTACACCGGGCTCGACCGCGAGGACGTGACGCGCATGGGCGGCGTTCTGTCCGAAGCGCAGATCTCCTACGACGTTGCGGCCGACGGGTCCGCGATCCTCGTCAACCCGGCCGACACCGCATCGGCGCGGATGCTGCTCGCCGAGAACGGCCTGCCGAACAGCCCCAACGCGGGCTACGAGCTCTTCGACAATATCGGCTCGTTCGGCCTCACCTCCTTCATGCAGGAAGTGACGCGGGTGCGTGCGCTCGAAGGCGAGCTCTCGCGCACCATTCAGGCGATGCAGGGGATCAGCGCCGCGCGCGTTCACCTGGTGATGAGCGATCGCGGCTCCTTCCGCCGCCAGCAGCGCCCCGCCTCCGCCTCCGTCGTGATCCGCACGGACGGGGCGAAGGGCGACGCCTCCGCGGACGCGATCCGGCACCTCGTCGCCGGCGCGATCCCCGGGATGGAGATCGGCGGCGTCACCGTGCTCGACACGCGTGGCGCGGTCCTTGCGTCCGGCGACGATCCGCAGAACCAGTCCTCGGGCCGCCTCTCGCGCCTCCAGAAGGAGACAAACGCGTCGCTCGAAGAGCAGATCCGCAAGACCCTCGTCCCGTTCCTCGGGGTCCAGAACTTCACCGTCAGCGTCACGTCGCGCCTCAACATCGACAGGATCATCGAGAACGAGACGAGCTACGATCCGGAGGGCGCCGTGCCGGTGTCGCGCCGGACCGTGCGCGAGGAAGAGAGCGCGGTTAACCGCAACATCGACGAGCCGGTCACCGTCCAGCAGAACATTCCGCAGGAAGAGCTGCCTGGCGCCGGCGGAGCGGATGCTCGCGAGGATTCCAGCCGCCGCGAGGAGCTCACCAACTTCAACGTGCCGACCAAGAGCGTGGAGCGGGTGCGCGACGGGTTCGCCATCGAGCGGCTGTCGATCGCGGTCCTCGTAAACCAGAGCAGGCTCGCCACCAACGCCGAGGGCGACAACGCAATCCCCGTCGAGACACAGCTCGTCGACATCCAGAACCTGGTGCGGACTGCCGCAGGCTTCTCGGAGGAACGCGGCGACCAGCTCGAAGTGGCGGCGATCCCGTTCGCTCCCGAGGAGGAGAGCCTCTACGCGCTCCCCGAGGAAGGCTGGCTCGCCACCATCAACCGGCAGATGGGCACGATCATCAACGCCGGCATCGTCCTCATCGTCGCTGTCCTCCTGATCTGGTTCGGCCTGAGGCCCGCGATCCGCGCCCTCACCTCCGAGCCGCGGCAGGACCCGATGACCGAGCTCCTCGCCGCCGCCGCTGGCGAACACCGCGAGGGCGAGGAGGCGGACAACGAGATGAGCCTCATCGACAGCCTGAAAGCCAAGATGGGCAAGACGCCCCAGACCCGCCTCGAGCAGATCGTCGACTACGACGCACAGCGCACCGCGGACCTGATGCGCCAGTGGCTGCTGACGGCGGAAAGAAGCTGACATGCGCCGCTTTGCAGACACCTTGCCGACACTGCGCGACAGCCAGTCGAGAGAGGCCCCGCCGCAGGCAGGCTTCGAAGCCGACGCGATCCTGAAGATCCTCGGCGCCACGCCACGCGCAGGCAGATACAGGCCCGCGCCGGCTGCGCCCTCGGACTCCGTCGCAAACGCGGAAGACGTCGCCGGATACCGTCCGCCGCGCGCGGCACCGCCGTCAGGTGCCGCGCCGCATCCGCGTTCGGTCCAGGACGCCATTCCGCCAATCGATACCGGCGCTGCGGCAGGCACCGACGCCGGGCTCGACGAGGCGAAGGCCGAAGCCCGCGCGCGGGTCGAGGAAGAGATCACGGCCGCCGTCGCCGGCGCCCGCGCCGAGGCTGACGCGGCCGCCGCGGCGACCCTCGAGGCAGAACGGACGCGTTGGGCAGAGACGCTCGCCGCAACGCTGTCGACCCAGCTCGACCAGGCGCTCGAGGCGCTTCACGAGCGGATCGCCACTGCAACGGCTGCAGCGCTCGCGCCCATCCTCGAGGAGGAAATGACCGCGAAGGCCGTCGCAAGGTTCAGCGAACGCCTCGACGGGCTCCTCGCCCGGGAAAGCCCGGCGCGAGCTGTGGTTGTTAAAGGTCCCCAGCCACTGATCGACGCGCTCGGCGAAGTTCGGAGCGGAAAGACGCCATCCGTACAACTCGTCGCGTCCGAGGATGCCGAACTCACCGTGCGGATCAATGACACCTCGCTGCGCACCACGATCGGGATGTGGGCTGGCACCCTGACCAACAGCAGCGGGCTGAAGAATGGCAAGAAATGACGAGATCATCGTAATTCGCCGGCCCGACGAGGAGGTCGCGGGGAAGAAGGGCGGCGCATGGAAGGTCGCACACGCCGACTTCATGACCGCGATGATGGCGTTCTTCCTCATCATGTGGCTGGTCAACGCCACGGACGAAGAGATCAAGAAATCCATCGCGAACTACTTCAACCCGATGAACCTGATGGCTGCGCCGACGAACGCGCGCGGGATCATGGACCCGACGGACGAGGCGACGCCGCCCGATACCGCCGAGGCGGACGGACAGCCCTCCGGCAACCGTCCGATGGGTTCCGCCACGCCCGGCGACAAGGGGAGCGCCGAGGGCGGCGGCAACGTCGAGGAGGGCAACGAGCGCACGATGGCCTCGGCCGGCCAGCTCCAGGAGACCGACAACGCCGCCTTCAACGACCCCTACGCGACCCTCGCCTCTTCGGCGGCCGACATCGATCCGGACCAGCCGACCTCGGTCGACACGCCGGATTCCACGCTCGGCACCGAGGGGACGACCGCCTACACCGAGGACATGCGCGACCCGTTCGACCCGGCCTACTGGCAGACGGTGCAGACCCGCCCGTCGCAGACCCTGCGGCCGGGCCGGTCAGGCTCCGCCGACGCCGCGCCCGACAGGGCGGAGGTCGATGCCGGCGACGCGACGCCGCGCGGCCAGGAACCGGAACCCGGTCCCGGCGCCTACGCCTCCGCCGAAGAGAGCGCCGGCGGCACCGAGGCGTCGGCACGGCGCGCGGCCGAAGCGATGCTCGCGGTCGCGCCCTCCGATGCCGAATCCGCCGCGGCCGATTCCCCGCGCGAGCAGAGCTCCGCATCGGCGGTGACGGCCGAGCAGCTGGCGGCTGTCGGCGGGCTCGGTCCGCGGTCCTCGCTCGCCGAAGCGATCCTCGCCGAGGCGCAATCTTTGGGAGGTCCGCCGCCTAACGACGCCTCGCCCGCACCGGATGCCGCCCCTCCGACCACGGCCGCGGAAGCCGCGCGCGACGCGATCCAGAGCGCACTCGCCGACGTCGACGCGGACATATCGGTCACCGCCGGCCAACGCGCCGTGCTCATCTCGCTGACGGACGGCAACCTCTTCTCGATGTTCCCCATCGGCTCCTCGGACCCCACCAGCGAGGCAACGACCCTCTTCAGGCGCGTCGGCGGCGTGCTCGCCGACCGCAACGGCACGATCGTGGTCCGCGGCCATACCGACGCGCGGCCCTTCCGCGGCGGCACGTCAGACAACTGGACCCTGTCGTTCCAGCGTGCCCACGCGACGAAGAACGCGCTGGTCGACGGTGGCGTCCCGGAAGAACGGTTCGCCCGCGTCGAGGGCCTCGCTGACCGCGAACCCGCGCGGCCAAATGACCCTCTCTCCGACGAGAACCGCCGTATCGAAATCCTCTACGAACCCGCGGAGACGGCACGGTGAGATGGCGCAAGGACAGCCTCGCCTGCGGTGTCGCACGGCCGGCCCTCGTCGCCGCAATGCTGGCAGCCCCCATGGCTCCGGCACTCGCCCTCGATCCCGCGCTCGCCACGCGTACCGACGCGCGCGCCGACGCCAACGGCCTGATGCTCGGCGTCCGCCGTTTCCTCGGGCTCACGCGGCAGGGACCGATGCCGCTCATTCCGCCCCACCTCATGACGGTTGATGGCTCGGCAGAGGCGTCCGTTCTGGCTTTCATCGAACCGCAGGCGGTGACCCGGCCCGCGCGCGGGCCGGCGAGGCCATCCCACCGGGCGGCGGCCCAGCCGTCCCCCCCTCCGGCCCCGCCGTCACCCCCAGCGCGGCCCCGCCCCAGGCCGCCGCTCAACGCCGACCTTTCGCCCGCCGCACGACCGCAAGCCCCTGAAGGCAAAGCCTTCGACGAGACGTGGCCCGCCACCGCGAACGCGGGTCCCGGCGAAGGCGGATCGATGCCATTCGTCATCCCCGAGGCAAAGCCGGTAACGCTCGACGAAGAGACGTCGAAGAACACCGCAAGCGTCGCCGAGCCCGCCCTCGTTCCGCGCACCAAGCGGCCTGCAACTCCGGCTCCGGCAGCGTCTTCATCCGTCGCGACTTCTAAAGCGGGCGACCACCCGGCGGAACGCGACCGGAGGCTTCGCGCCCCCTCGACCGATCCGGAGGTCGGCTCGCTTTCCGGCTCCACCGCGGTGGACCCCATGCCTGCGGGGACCCCGGACCTGGTCGTGGAGCCGGTCGCAGCTGCCTCGGCCGCGACCGAACCGGAAACCGGCGCCTCTGCCTCGCAGTCGCCCAACGCCAAGGTCGCCGTGCGGCCGGACAAACAGAACGAAACGACGGATCTGCAGACGAAGGCTGCATCCGATGCCGGCGCTGCGGTACGCGCGATCGAGGACGCCAGCGGGCCGATTGGTCGCAACGACAATGGGGCAAGCGCGGCCATGTCCAGCGGAGACGCAGTGACGCTGGCGAGCGCGGGGGACAGCGCTGCAGCATTGGCGAGCCGAGTCTCCTCGCAAAAGGCCGATGGCTCGATTGACACGAAGCCCGACCATCCTGCCCCTACGCCGGCGCAGCGGCGCGCCGCGGCGGAGAATGAAGACCCACGCCCAACGGACAGGGCGGCGGTCAGGAGCGATCCGCACCCGCCATCGTTCGCGACGGCATCGACGGCGACCGTCGCCGTGGCGGAAACGCCACTCAATACGGTCGAGGCGGAGGAACCGGCGGCGCCGCGTATTTCCGCGTGGAATGCGCTCGAGGGGGCGCTCGTCGCGAACCTCATAGGCGTTGCCCGGGCCGACACATCGACAGACGTCGAAGCTGCGGAGCCGCCGGCGAGCACCCTGCGCTCGATACTTCCCTATGGCGGCGTCAGCGCGCCTGACGACGCCGAAGTGGTCGATTTCATCGGCCCGCGCCGGCCACCGGTTCTGGTCGCAAGCGCAGCCGTACCCCGGAAACCCGTTCCGTCGACGGTGACCCCGCGATCGCGGCCTCCCCGCCCGGCACCATCGGGCCCCATTGCGGCATCTGAACCCGAACTGCCCTCTTCTGCGGCTGGCGCAATGCCATCGCCTGCCACCGAGCCCACGACGGTGGCGGTGTCGGGTCAGAACCCTCCGTCACCAGTCGCTGCGGACGCACCCCAAATCGCGGCAACACCCGGCGCCGACGACGGCATTCAGGTTCAAGGGGGTAATGCTGGCAGCACCACCGCCAGCGTAGACGACCGATCGGCGGAGCTTGTGGCGGATCTGGAAACTGCCGCAGAGCCCGAGCTCAACCCGCGCCCCGTGATCAGCTCCGAAGCTGAAGATCCGCCCGGCAACGAAGTTGCGGCGGCTGGAGCCGCGCCCGAACCGGTATCGTCGGACGATGCGTCTGCGGACGGCGAGGCAAGCCACAGGGCCGAGCCTTCCGACGAAACCGAAGTCGATCCGGCGGCTGCCGCGGATGACGGCTCTGAGTTTGACGAGGAGGTGGAGGGTGCCACCGAAGATGGGGAGGACGGTGAAGCGCCTGTGATCGCCACCAAGGAGGTCGACTTCACCGAACCGCCTCGGCTGCGGCCGGTGCCCCGCCTGATGCGCACGATGAGCGCGCTGCAGGACGACATCGCAATGGGGTCCACCGCTGCACTCGCGGCGCAGCGGATCATCAGCCAACGCATGTCCGACGCGCTCAGACAGGTCGAGGACGATGATTTCCGCGACCCGTTCATCGCGCGTGCCCTGGTCGCCTATGCGCTCACCGGCGGCGCGCCGGAGGACGTGCGCAAGGCATTCGAGCGCGGCGCCTTCGCTCCGCCTTACGACAAGCTCGCCGCCGGCGCGCTGGCCTTCATGGAAGGCCGCGCCGCCGACGCGACGCGCCATTTCGATGAGGTCGACATGGCCGCGGTTCCGCCGACCCTCGCCGGTCCGCTGCAACTCGCCCTCGCCGCCCTCGCGGTCGACGACGACCCCGACATCGCACTGAAGCACCTCGACTATGCGAGGCTCGCAGCGCCGGCGACACTGGTTGAGGAAGCTGCGCTTCGCCGCTCGATCCTGATCGCCGCAGAGCGGGACGATCACGAACGCTTCGCCGAGAGCACCGACCGGTACATGCGCAAGTTCCGCGGCTCGATCTACGCCGGCAACTTCCGCAGGCGTTTTACAAGCGCGCTCACCCGCATGACCTTTCTCGATCAGCCCGGCGCGTTCGATCAGCTGCAGACCATCCTGAAGCCGATGACGGACGCGGGACGGCGCGAAGTGTTCCTGGAGCTCTCGCGCACGGCCGTGGAGAGCGGGAAGAGCACGGCGGGGACTGCGGCCGCGCGCATTGCGATGACCGGTGCGGAGCCGGGGTCTCTCGAGCTTACCCGGGGCCAGCTCTATGCAGCGGCGGCCGACGTGGTGAACCCCGAAAAGACCTTGAGCGCCATCGAAAGCCTCGAGGCGATCCCCACCGCCAATCTCGAGGAGGGTGACGTCGCACTGAGGCGCGCCGCTATCAGTCTGGGCAGATCGGTCATCGACATTCCGCCATCCACACCGCCGCAGGTTCCGGGTGCGCCGCTACCGGCCGAACCCATCACCGAGCTTGAGATGGCGGCCGGCGAGGCCGCTGAAGAGCCGCCGGACGCAAACCGGAACGCGATGCCGGCGCCAGACACCATCCTCCCGGCGACCGCGACGGCAGACACTGTCGCTGATGCGCCACCACCGGAAGAAACAATGCCGATCGAAGGCCGCGCGCGGGACATGCTCGCGACGATCGACGAACTCCTGAGGACAAGCGAATGAGCATGACGCCCAACGCAACGCTCCAGTTCCTGCTCGGCCGTGTGCCGGCAGACCGGCGGGGCCAGGACCCTGCGCCTGCCAAGGCGTTCGAGGCAGTCCTGGCGGCCGCGGCCGACGGAACCGGCGACGAGCGGATCGCACCGCGCGACCCCCGGCAGACGATGTTGCCGGCCGTTGCAGGGCGGCCGGCGCGCCCCGAAGCGGCAGCGACCGAGAATGTGCAGGATGCCGTCCCTAGGGCCGACATCCGCGCGGCAGTCAAGTCCGCAACGCCTGCGGCAGGCCTCGATGCGGCGTTCATGGAAGCCGACGCCGAAGCCCGAACGGACGGGCCACGGGCAACCCCCGCCTCGCTGGCGACACCGACCGGGCAACAGGCAACTGCGTCGCCGCAGCCGGATGGCTCGCGCCGAACGGGGCCCGGTGCGCCCGTGCCCGTGATGCCGCCGCAAGCACTCCCCGGTGCGAACACCGATCCGGCGACCCGCAAGCTTTCGCCCACGCCGCATCCGGACACGCCGAAGACGCAGCAGATCCATCCGCAGGAGCCGGTGCTGCGGGAACAGACCGGCGAGGCGATCCTGCAACGGCTCACCGAGTATCTGACAGCCGCGCCGTCGGACCGCGAGCCGCTGCCAGGGACGCCGGCGGCGCCTCTCCCGCCGCAAAACACTGAGGCTCCGGGGCGCCAGCCGCATGGCGGCGCCGTCGAGAGCGGTGCCATTCCCGTGCCGCCGGCAGCGAACCTCGCCACCGCCACCACCGGAGCGCAGCCGGCACGGGCGCAACCTGCACCGCCCGCGCCCAAGGTTGCCGCGCGCCAGCCGCACGCGGTTGAGGCCGATCGCACCGGCACGGCGATGCCTGACGGCAACGCCGATGAAGCCCACCCCACGACGCGCGACGGCGCCCGCGATCCGTTCCGTGGCCACGTCCTTCCCCTCCGGCGCGGGGTCGCGGTCCACGTTGCCCCGCAGGACAAGCCGGCGCTCGCTGCGCCAAACGACGCGATCACCGTCACGCGGCGCGAGACACACTTCGCGCCGGTGCGCAGGCCGGCGGCGGTGGATGCGCATCTGTGGACCCGTTCCGCAGCGCCGGAAACGGCCGCCGCACCGGCTCGCGAACTGCCCAAGCCGTCATTCGCGGCGATCGCGGAGCAGGTGAAGCCGGCGTTCGAGCAGCTGCGCGCCGACCTCGAAACCCGCGCGCCGCAGCTCCTGCAGGCACAGCAGGCGGCGACGGCGGGCAAGTTCGTGGCGCCGGTTCGCGTGATGGAGATTGCGTTGCAGCCGGCGTCACTCGGCGCCCTCGCCGTCACGATGCGCATCACCGGGACTGGGCTTCGGGTGAGCATCTCGGCCTCCCAGCGAGAGACGGCACTCGCCCTCGAGGAGGACATCGAGAAGCTGACCGCGCTCGTTCGCGAGGCAGGGTTCGATCCCGAAGCGGTGGACATCGTCCACGGCGGCGGATCGGTGGCGACCCGGTTGACCTGAGCCAGCCCGACGCGGTGAGCCGCCGCTGGCGCGTTGAGCCCTAGGGAGGCCGAAGCTCCTTCGGTCCGCAGCGTCAGCGCCGTCCGCAGGGCCTGGCGATCAGCTCTGGTGGCGGAACGGCCAGGAAACGGCCCCGGCTCGGCGGCGGGTCGAGCCTCTGCGGCGCGACACCCCGCCGGGCTGGCGGATCAGCGCCCCTCCCCCGCGCTCAGAGGCGGTCGAGGGCGACTTCGTCGGGGTCGCGGGCCGCGCTCAGGGCGGCGTGGCGCTCGTTGAGGCGCGGCAGGATCTCCGGAACGCTCGCGACGACATCATAGGCCACGTCCCACTCGGGGCGGATGAACCCTGCGGACTTCATGTGGCCGATGAGCTCGGCGAGCGGGTCCCAGAAGCCTTCGATGTTGGCCACCACGATGGGCTTCTCGTGCTGGCCGAGCTGGGACCAGGTCATCATCTCGACCAGTTCCTCCAGCGTGCCGATGCCGCCGGGGAGCGCGACGAAGCCGTCCGAGCGGTCGAACATCATGCGCTTGCGGGTGTGCATGTCCTCGGTGACGATGAGCTCCGTCACCTCGCGCAACATCACCTCGCGGTCATGCAGGAATTGCGGGATGATCCCGACGACACGGCCGCCGGCCGCCATGGCGGCACGGGCGACGCGGCCCATCAGGCCGAGCGAACCGCCGCCGTAGACGACGGCGACGCCGGCATCGGCAAGGGTCCGGCCCAGTTCATCGGCGGCAGCGGCGAAGCGAGGGTCATTCCCGTCCGCCGAGCCGCAATAGACGCAAACGCTATCAATCTCATTCATCGTTCAAAACTACTGTCTGTCTCCGCCGGACGGAAGCACTCAATCGCGGCGCAGCAAGTCCCGCGCCGGACCGGTGCGGCGCGGCCGCCGGACATGGCAAAAAAAGAGCCGCCCCACGATGGCGGGGCGGCTCGGACGGCGCAACGAACGTGCACCGGAATGGCAGGCAGCCTTACTGCGCGGTCGCGGGGGCAGTCGCCGGCTCGGTGGTCGTCGTGGCCGGCTCGGTGGTCGTGGTCGTGGTCGTTGTCGGCGTCGTTGATGATGAGCTGCGCATCATCGTC
Organism: uncultured Alphaproteobacteria bacterium; assembly: GCA_963704595.1. Classification (GTDB taxonomy): domain Bacteria; phylum Pseudomonadota; class Alphaproteobacteria; order Rhizobiales; family Amorphaceae; genus Acuticoccus. The sequence continues at coordinate 2,197,381 of OY969922.1, read as the reverse complement.
GAAATAGCCGGTGTAGTACGCGGCCCCAGCCGCAATCGCGATGACGATCACGATCGTGATGATGATATTGGTAGCGCTCATGTCTGCTCCTATGCCCGCGCGTCGACGGCAGGCTTGTTGTTCACCCGCCACCTTGGCGTACGAACACAACGCCGGTGTGGCGCGCATCACCCAAACGCACGAAGCGCCGGGCCGTTCAATGAACAATCGCGATTTGTGCCTACTGGATCGCCAGTTCAAGGTCCGCCCGTGAGAGCATTTCGCTGAGTGCTATGCCACCTTCGTCAGCGATGAAGCCGAAATCGACAACCTGGCCGGGCGCAATCGCGCCGTTCCACTCTGCACTGCGAACGGTCACACGTGCCCCTTCGTCGGACACGAGAATTGCGCTCCAGAGTTCGGAAAGGTCGAACGGGAGATCCATCGAGAGCTGCCAGCCTTCCACCGGCGCATCCGAAACGTTCCGGATGACGACGTTGAAGAGCGCGCCGCTGCCCCAGTCGTTCTCCAGAACAAGGTCGACCGTAAGCGCCGCGTTGTCGCCGCCGTGGCCGGCCAGCATGACCTGCGCCGCCGACGGCGGTTCGGCCGCGATCAGCCCGATGGCGCTGGCGCTGCGCAGGACGGCGTTTTCGGCCGAGGTCAGCTCCATCGTGTAGCGCGCGGGGCCCAGCGTGGTGGCACCCGGAGCGACGGCAACCTCCACCGTCGCCTCGTGCGCCCCCGCCGGGATGAAAAGGCTCGCCCGTGTCATCTCCGCCGGGGCGCCGCCCTCCCGTCCGGTCACGAGGCCGAGGGTGACGTCGGCCGCTGCCGGTTCGGAGAGGATCACGCGGAAGCGCGCGACGCCTGCCTCTGCACCGGCGACGCTGCTCGCAACGTCGACGAACGGCGCGGCATCGGTGCGCTGCTCGTCGTCGGTGATGATGGCCGTGCCCGATGCGCTGACGGCGCCGGGGCCATGGACGAGGAGATAGAAGAACTCGTCGCCCTCGGCGTCCGCGTCCGGCAGGACCGGGACGGAGACGATCTTCTCGAGTTCGCCCGGCGCGAACAGGAGCGTTCCCGCGGTGGCAACGTAGTCGTCGCCTGCGATCGCGGTGCCATCGGTGGTCGCAAACCTCAGCTCGACGCCTTCGGGCGCCGGCGCGGCGAGGCGGACGGTGAAGACCGCCTCGGTGGCGAAGTCGGCGTCTTCGCCGATCGGGATATCGGGCCGCGTCTCGCTGAGAAAGGGCTCCAGCAAGGTGGTGACGGCGGGGCGGACTGTGGTCCAGTCATCGTTGAGGACGCCGCCGGTATCGCCGGAGTTCGGGTTCAGCGACCACCAGAACCAGGGTATGTCGTTGCGCTGGAGATACGCGGAGAGCGCGTCCGCCCAGTCGAGGTCGAGCTCGCCTTCAAGGCGGGAGCCCCACTCGCCAATGAGGACGGGCGCGATCCCCTCCTCGACCAGATAGCCCCAGTGCTTGCGGAACACCTCATCGAGGTCCGAGCCGTCGAAGAACCATTCCTGCGGGTGGACGGACGCCGGGTAGTCGTGCGGGGAATAGACGAGGCGGTCCGGGACATCGAGCCGCACCGGATGGTCGCGCACCCCTTCGAGGTTGCCGCCCCACCAGTAGGTGTCCTCGCCATAGGTGGAGATGCCCTCCACCACGATCAGCCAGTCCGGCGCGATCGCGAGGACGGCGTTGCCTATCCGGGCGGCAGCGGCGGCCCAGTCGGTCTCGCTGCCGTCGCCCCAGGTGGCGGCATGGGGCTCGTTCATCAGGTCGGCGCCGATCACCGCGGGGGCGTCCTTGTAGCGCTCGGCGACGGCGCGCCACTCGGCGATCACGTCAACCTCGCTCCGGCCGTCGCCGTACCACAGGCCGTTCTCGTTCGGCCCGCCGCCCGGATTGCCGCGGTGATAGTCGAGCAGGATCCTGAGGCCGATCCGGTCGGCGTAGGCGACGATAGCGTCGAGGATCTGGAGGCCGTTGAGGCCTTCGAGGTCAGGGTTGAGGCCGTAGTCGATCCCGCCCGGCGTGCCACCGCCCGAGGACACGAGTTCGCCCGAGAACGGCATTCTCAGGGTATTGAAGCCGAGCGACTTCGCCTCGTCCATGATCTCGCGCCAGTTGCGCGCCCACAGGCCGTGGGGGGTGAAGATGTCGCTTTCGAGCCCGAACCAGTTGATGCCGTGGATCTGCGCCACGTCGCCGGCCGCATCGACGATGGAGGCGCCGCGCACCGAGAATGGCCCGGGCGCGAAATCGTCCGCCGGCAGCCCCGCCCGGGTGCCGGAGGGTTCGCGCACCGTCGACCCTTCCACGAAGATGCCGCCGAACGGATCGGGCTGCTGCTCGGAATAGGTGAGCGACTGCTGGGAAAGCCGCTCCGCCCCCGAGCCGAGGCCCCCACCCTGTGCGATGGGCGGCGCGGAGGGGGCCGGAGAGCCGGCGGCCGTCTGGGGCAATGGCGGGGGGCCCGGCGTCGGCGGTGCGGGCACGGCGTCGATCGGCGGCGGCGCTGCGATCGACGGTGCCGCGGCGGGCGCGTCGGCCAGCGCTGGCGGGGCGTCGGCGATGCCGATGGAGAGCGGATCGAACCCGACGCCGCCATTGACCTGGACGCCGAAATCCACAGTTTCCCCTGCGCCGACGGTGGCGTTGTAGTCGAGCGGGCCGAGGGTGTAGCGCGTTCCCTCGCGCGACAGCACGCGGGCGTTCCAGATGTTGGTGATCTCGCCGCCGAGGTCGACGGTGACCTGCCATCCGCCCAGCGCCTCGTTGGCCGACAGCGTCATGTCGACGATGCCGCCGGTGCCCCAGTCCTGCCGGACGGTCCCGCCGAAATCGGCCTGTGCGCTGGTAAGATCGGTCATCTGAAAAACATCCTTCGGCACGGGCTCGATTCGGGCGTTCCCCGCTCGCGGGCGCCAGCATAAAGCGTTCCACTGCGGCGAGTTCAACTCAACCCGGCAAAGAGTGCGTGTTCGACCGATCAGCGCCTTGCCCGGGCAAGGCTGATGGCTTAAGGCATCGGGCCAAGTGGCGACGTGGCGGAGTGGTTACGCAGCGGACTGCAAATCCGTGTACGCCGGTTCGATTCCGGCCGTCGCCTCCAACCCTTGCCGCAGGGGGTCGTCCCGCGGCGAATTTGTGCGGGAGATCGGCATGGGCGACGAAGCGGCGGTGCTGCGCACACGCATGGTCAACAACCAGCTTCGCACCTTCGACGTTACGGACCACCGCGTGCAGGACGCGATGCTGGACGTCGCCCGCGAGAACTACGTGCCGGCCGACCAGCGGATGATCGCCTACTCCGACGAGGCGATCCCTATCGCCCGCGACGAGATCGGCCGTCCCACCCGCACGATGACGCGCCCGGCCGTGCTGGGGCGTCTCCTCCAGACCGCGCAGATCACCGAGGACGATGTCGTGCTCCTCGTCGGCGCTGGCCGCGGCTACACTGCCGCGCTGATCGGCTGCCTCGCCGGTTCCGTCATCGCGCTCGAGAGCGATCCGGAACTTGCCGAGGCCGCGAGCACGACCCTCGAAGAGGACGAAGTGACCAACGTCGCCGTGGTCGTTGGCACCCTACAGGAGGGCTACGCCACCGAAGCCCCGTTCGACGTGATCTTCTGCGACGGCGCCATCCTGACCGAACCGGCTGCCCTTCTCGGCCAGCTCAAGGACGGCGGGCGCCTCATCGCCATCGAGGGCGAAGGGCTCTCCGGCCGCGCCAAGCTCTACACCAAGTCGGCGTCGGGCGTGTCGAGGCGATACGCATTCAACGCAGCGGCGGGCATCCTGCCCGGGTTCGCCCCGGCCCCCGCGTTCGAGTTCTGATAGGACTGCGATCCACCTCCGCTGCCGTAACCGCGGAGGGGTTTTGCGAAAGCCTTGCGCGTCGTTGCGCAAATGCCTCAACGGGTGTTTTCACTCGGGGATGGCCGGGCGAAATCGCGGTTAAAGTCTTCCAAATGAACGCCCTTAACGCCTAGTACCGATGTGGTTCCATCGAGTGTTGAGGTGCGGCAATGAGAAGTCAGAAACGGTGCGCTGGTAACCGCCGCAACGGTCGGGCTGCTCCTTGCCGGGTCGGCTGACGCACAGACGCTTCGCGAAACGCTGAGCGCCGCATATTCCACCAACCCCACGCTGAATGTCGCCCGCTCCTCGCTCCGCTCCATCGACGAAAACATCGCCATCGCCCGTTCGGCCAACCGGCCGACGGTGACGGCTGGCGTCAGCCAGAGCCTGCAGACCACCCGGACCATCGCAAGCCCGGTCAATTCCGGTTCGCGCAGCGGGCCGACGTCGGTCCAGGTCCGCTTCTCGCAGCCGCTCTTCAACGGCTTCCAGGTCCGCAACTCGATCCGCGCCGCCGAAGCCGCCGTTCAGGCCGAGCGCAAGTCGCTGGAAAACACCGAGCAGAACGTCCTCCTGAACAGCGCGACCGCGTTCTACGACGTGATCCTCAACCGTGAGGTCGTGCGCCTGCGGCAGAGCGACGTGTCGTTCCTGTCGCGCCAGACCACCGCCGCGCGTGACCGCTTCGAGGTCGGCGAAGGGACGCGGACCGACGTCAGCCAGGCCGAAGCCCGGCGCGCCGAGGCCCAGTCCCTGCTCGACGAGGCGATCGCCAACCTCAGCACCGCCGAGGCGACCTACCGCCAGCTCACCGGCCTCACCGCCCGCAACCTCGTCGACAACATCAACGAAACGCGCCTCCTGCCGCCGTCGCTGGACGCTGCACTGAACCTCGGCCAGCAGCGCCATCCGGCGATCCTCGCCGCGCTCTTCGCCGTCGACCAGCAGCTCTACAACGTGTCCGCGCTCGAAGGGCAGTTCCTGCCGTCGCTGTCGCTGAACGGCACAGCCGGTACCACGTTCAACTCAACCAACCGCGTGAGCCAGTCGGACAGCGCCAGCGTCAGCCTCGACCTCACGGTGCCGATCTACCAGGGCGGCCGCGTGTCGGCCGAGGTGCGGCAGGCGAAGGAGAACCTCGGAACGCAGCGCATCCAGGTCGACCTCACGCGCGACGACGTGCGCCAGTTCACCGTCTCGTCATGGGCCAACTACACCGGCGCGGTCCGCTCGATCCAGAACTCGCGCACCGGCGTGTTCGCCGCCAACCTCGCGCTCCAGGGCGTGATCGAGGAGCAGAAGGTCGGCCAGCGCACCACGCTCGACGTTCTCGATGCGCAGCGCGATCTCATCTCCGCGCAGCTGACGCTCGTGCTGTCCGAGCGGGACAGCTTCGTCGCCGCCTACACGCTTCTGTCGTCGATCGGCGCGCTCAGCGCCGAACGCCTCGGCCTCGACGTCAGCTACTACCGCCCGGCCCAGCACACCGACCAGGTCCGAGACAAGTGGTTCGGCTTGCGCACGCCGGACGGCCGCTAGGCCTTCGGCTTCAGGCGCCTGGCATCGGGTCCATCGCGCTGAAATCGGGCATCACGGCACTGCCAAGACCCGGCGTGTCCAGAGAGCCGAGGGCAATCCTGCCGCCGGCCACCTTCAGCCGCACGGCATTGCCCTCGCGGGCGTAAAGGTCGCCATGGAGCCGGACGAACGCGTCCGCCTCCGCGGCCGGTGCGGCCGCCATCCCACTCACATAGTGGTGCCCGTTCCGCTCGATGTGCGTGCAGCCGATCAGCGTCGCGAGCGCCAGATCCTGCTGGACGGCGATGCCCGCCTGCGTCGTGAGATCCTCGGCCGACATGAAGTAGCGCGCCTCGCCCGCCTCGGCATTCCACACCTCGCAGCGCGCCCGGTTGATGAGCGACCGGTAGAAGCCCTTGCAGGACTTCGACGAAATCCCCTCGTAGCCAAGCGCCTTCGCCGCAGGGAATGCGCCCATGAAGCCGTCTAATTCGTCGATCTCCACCGGCTTGAGGGCGGCGAGCGCGGAAATGTCGGTGCTGAGCGCGCTCGAGCGGGCGATGGGCTGCTCGATGAAAAGAATGCTCTCGCGCAGCCGGGCAAGTGCGGTTTCGGCCGCAATCTCGTCCCATAACGCGACGAAACCTGCCGCGTCCCTGAACTGCTCGTTGCCGTCGAGCGAGACGGCATAGGCCGGGCCGCGGTCGAGCACCGCAGCGATCGCCTTCAGCCTCGCGACGTCCGCATCGACATCGCCGCCGACCTTGAGCTTGAAGTGGCTGGCGCCCGTGGCGGCGATCACCTCCTCCAGCGTTTCGGGCAGGCCGTCGTCGAGCCGGTCCGCTGCGCTCTGGTCGGCCGCGGTCAGAGGGTCGACCATGCCGACCGTGTGGCGGAGCGCGATGGTCTCGGCAGGCGCGAGGGTCGCGAGGAAGGTGTCGATGTCGAAGCCGTCGATGTCCGGTGACAGCGCGGTGTCGAGGCCGATGAGGTTCTGGCGCACCGCTTCGAACACGCTGATGCCGAGAGTACGGCAAAGCCCATCAATGATCGCGCGGTCGATCAGCGCCGGACCGTAGGCGGCGACGAGCTGCGGCAGGTCGTCCCGTGCGGCGGCCTCGTCGATTGCCGTGGCCCGCGCAGCATGGAGCGCGAACGGGCGTGCCGGCGCCTCTCCGATGTATGCGGCGGCTGCATTGCGCAGGGCTTGCCGGAGCTGGTCGACGTTGTCGTCATTGCTGCGTTCGGGCGACTTGTCGAACCATTTCGGAATGAGGAGTTCGGCCGAGACGCCCTCCCCCTCGCGCCCGTCGCCAAGCCTGATGTGCGCCTTGACGAACACCTGCCTCGCCTCGCGCAGGGTGATGACGCCGAAGCGGAACGGCAGTCGCAGCCGTACAGGACGTTCGCCGAACGTCACGTCGAGGAGTTGCACGTCGGCCATCAGTGGTCGTCCCTCAGGGTTTTGAGAACACCGGCCGCCCGCGCGGCTGCCGCGGGCCCGTCGGGTTCGTAGATGAACGGCTCTGCCGAGACCCATCCGCGATATCCGGTTTCGCGCAGGCTCTGGAAAATCGGCGCGAACTTCAGCGCGCCTTCCCCCGGGCCCCGCCGGTTGGGGTCGTTGACGTGGACATGGCGGATGACGCCGGTCGGCATGAATTCGCGGATGACCGCGCCGGGGTCCGCGCCATCGCGGGCGGTCGCGGCGGTATCGATCATGGTCTGCAGGCCGGGGCTCGCGATGGCCGAGACGATCCGTGCGGCTTCGGCCACGGTGTTGATGTATCGCGTCTCGTCCAGGGAAAGCGGCTCGATGCAGTAGGTCACCCCGGCCGCGGCTGCCGCTTCACCGGCGGTCGCAAAACACTCCTCAGCCCGGCCGCGGCTTGCGTCCGCGTCGCTGTCGCCGAGCTTGCGCTGGGCCGGCGATCCGTGGACGAGAACGCCGGCTCCGAGTGCCGCGGCGAAATCGATGAGGCGGCGCATCAGGTCCACCGTCCGCTCACGCAGCGCGTCATCCGCGGTGGTGATGGAAAGCCCCGCTGGCGCCGCGAGCAGCCAGTGCAGGCCGCAGCATTCGAGGCCGTTGTCAGCGAGCGCGGCACGAAGCGGCACTGCGTCTCTTTCGGTGAGGGTTTCGGGGTTTTCCGCCAGCGTGAACGGCGCAAGCTCGAGCCCGTCGAAGCCTACGGCAGCTGCGAACGCGCACTGCCGTTCGAATGGCAACGTGCGCAGCACCTCGTTGCACAACGCGATCTTCAATGCGACGGCCCACCCCGACGTTTCTTTTGTAACCGGAAGGTTACGTCGATCGCGGGGATGGATGCAACGGCCTGCGGCATCGATGGGATTGCCGGTCAGCGGGGAGAGGTCAGGCGGACTGCTCTGGCGGGCCGGGCCAGCCGGCCCGGCGGCCGAAAGCGCCGCTCGTGAACGCCGTTCTCAGACTTGTACGGCACCAGAAGGTGACAGACTGCGCAGGACGTCTAGCACATTCGCGCGAGCTGCCGAGCGGTGGGAGAGCATCGGGTGCTACAGGAACACCCGCCGGTGTTCAGGGACGGCGGTCCAGCGCGGCGGGGTGCAGCGCGTGGTGGGCACCCGGAAGCGAGGGAATGTCGTCACCTTCATCCGTGACGATGGAAAGGCTCGGCCGCCTGGCGCGGGGGCTCTGGTCGGGCAGGATCTCGCAAGGAGCACGATCGCCGATGAAGGAGTAGCCGGCAAAACGTTTGGCGTCGATCACGTCGTAGCCGAGCTGCTGGCGCAGCTTCTTGCGCAGCTTGGAGATGTGCCCTTCGATGACCGTCTCGTCGACGCTCTCGTTGAAGAGGCCGTAGATCGCGTTGAAGAGCTGGGACTTGGTGATCCGGCGGCGGCGGTTGCGGGCAAGATATTCGAGGATCTGACGCTCGCGGCGCGGCAGCTCGATCGGTTCGCCGTCGATCGTCGGGTCGCGCAGGTCGAAGTAGACGATGAGGCGGCCGAAGTTGGCTTCCTGCCGGCTCTCGGTGGAGCGGCGCCAGATCGCGTTGGACCGGGCGATCAGTTCCTTCACCGGTGCGGGCTTCTTCACCACGTCGTCGACGCCGGTGTTGAAGAGGGTGAGGGTTTCGTCGAGCCCGCGCTCTTCCTTGAGGGCGATCAGCGGGGTCTTGCCGCGGGCTCTGATGAGGACGGGGATCGTCATCCGGTCGTCCGTCTCGCCGAGGATCACGGCCTGGATGGCACTGACGTCCTCGTCGGAGAGCGTTGTCAGCCAGTCGGCAAAATCACGGCCCGCGAACGTCGTACACGCGAGCCCTTCCCGCTCGAACCCAGCCTTGTAGCCTGCCGCGACGACGTCGCGGGAGTCGATGACAATGTACATCGGCCTGCTTTCCGCCGGGCCCACGCGCCCGGCTTTGGTTGTATCACCTTCAGGAATTGCGGACTTACCGGCCCCGGAATGCCCGGGGACAAGGCCACTATAAACCGGTGGATCGTGAGCACAACCATATTTACACTCTATTAGTGTATTTCACTCACTCTGATTCGCCGGGCAGGCCACGTCCGCGTCGCGATCGCTCTCGGTCAGGCGGGCTGGAAGACCGATTCGATCTTTCCTTTCAACGTCTGCGCGTTGAAGGGCTTCACGATGTAGTTGTTGACGCCGGCTTCCTTCGCAGCGACCACGTTTTCCGATTTCGCTTCGGCAGTGACCATGATGAAGGGGATGTGCTTCAGAGCGTCGTCGCCGCGCACGTTCTGCAGCAGCTCGTAGCCGGTCATCGGCTCCATGTTCCAGTCGGAAATGATCAGCCCGTACTCCTTCTGGCGGAGTTTCACGAGGGCTTCAGATCCGTCCGAGGCGTCGTCGACGTCAGTAAAGCCGATCTGCTTCAGCAGGTTCTTGATAATACGAACCATCGTCTTGTAGTCGTCGATAACCAGGACCGACATATTCAGATCGAGGGACATTACTCATCTCCGTTGTTTCCGCCGCCCCGGAAGACGACAAATCTCGCGTAGACAAGGTGTAGTCCGTCCAACTTGCGCGAAACTGTGGCGGCACTGCCGAACACGCTGCAATTTGCAACTCATAGGTTGTTTCCGATCGGGCCGCGTGTATTGTTGGATCGTGTCGCCGGTTCAATCGGACGCACGCGTCTGTCGGCTGAGATGGAGATTGCGATGAGACGGTTTCGCGCTGAAATCTTCGAGGGACCCAGAAGTCACGGGAGCAAGCCACCCCCGCCACCGGTGTCGTCGCACGTCGATCACATTCTTGCCGAGCTGACCGCCCTGCGCTCGCAGAACGCCGAGTCGAAGACCAACGTCGTCAACCAGTCGATCGAAAGTGCGATCGCGGTGTGGAGCGGGGTCGAGGACATCCAGACCAGGCTCGAAGTTACGAAGTCCGAAATTTCTGCCCTTCAGGCCAAGGGCGTCATCACCGACGCCGCGACCAGCCGCACGACCGACGAGCTGCGCGCCGTGGTCACCGGGACCGAGGAGGCAACCGACACCATCCTCGCCGCTGCGGAGGCGATCGACGAGGTCGCCCAGCGCCTCTCCTCCAACGCCGACGCCACCATCCAGAAGGACGGCGAGACGATCAGCGAGACCGTCATCCAGATCTTCGAGGCCTGCAATTTCCAGGACATCAGCGGCCAGCGGATCAGCAAGGTTGTAGAATCCCTGCAGTTCATCGAGGAGCGCATCGCCTCGATGGTGGACGTGTGGGAGACGATCAAGCTCACGCGCGAGAAGGGCAACAACCCCGCCATTCCGGTCAACGAACCCAAGGCCCACGACCCCGAGGGTCTCCTCAACGGCCCGTCCTTCAAGGACGACGTCGGCGTCGTCAATCAGGACGATGTGGACGCGATGTTCCCCTGATCGGCGCGGCCTGAGCGATCAGGCCGCCCACCCCTGCCCGCCCCCCAAGGGCCGCCAGGCAAACACACCAACGGCCGGAGGTTCCGCTCGAAACGCCGGGCCTGCAAAGCTCGTGCCTTCCGCACTGAAGAATATGCCAGCCACCCGGGATCGTTGGGTTCCGTGGCACGCGCCTGACGAAGTCGCCGTTTGCTGGCCTGCCCTCTCTTGCGGCGATCACAGCCGTCTCCTCCGCCCGAAGATGATCCGCGTCAGTGAATGCCCTCACGGATCGAGGCCGCACCGATTACGCGAATGCGGGGTGTGGCGGGGGACGTGGCGGCATGCGGCAAACGAACATGTCGTCCGCCGGGCAGCTGATCATTTCGAGCCATCACGGCCTCTCTCTCCGGCTGACAAAAAAAGCCGGCGCCCCTGGAGGCGCCGGCTTTCAGCTGAAGCTGTTGCGAGGCTCAGGCCGTGTAGGTGACGGCCTTCACGGCGTCGATCACTTCGCCGACGTTCGGTAGCGCAAGCTTCTCGAGGTTGGCGGCGTAGGGCATCGGCACGTCCTTGCCGGTGACGCGCATCACCGGGGCGTCGAGGAAGTCGAACGCGTGGTGCATGAGCTGGAAGCCGATTTCGGACGAGATCGAGCAGACCGGGAACGCCTCCTCGACCACGACGCAGCGGTTGGTCTTGCGGACCGACTTGATCACCGTCTCCATGTCGAGCGGGCGCAGCGAGCGCATGTTGATCACTTCGGCCTCGATGCCCATGCCGGCAAGCTCGGCGGCGGCCTTCATCGCGTAGGTCATGCCGATGCCGAACGAGACGATGGTGACATCCTTGCCCTTGCGCTCGACCTTGGCCTTGCCGATCGGCAGGACGAGGTCGTCGACCTTCGGCACGTCGAACGTCTGGCCGTAGAGAATCTCGTTCTCGAGGAAGATGACCGGGTTGGGGTCGCGGATCGCAGCCTTCAGGAGGCCCTTCGCGTCGGTCGCCGAGTACGGCATGATGACGCGGTGGCCGGGAACGTGGGCGTACCAGGAGGCATAGTCCTGGCTGTGCTGTGCGGCGACGCGGGCGGCGGCGCCGTTGGGGCCGCGGAACACGATCTGGCACTTGATGAAGCCGCCGGACATGTAGTGCGTCTTGGCCGCCGAGTTGATGATCTGGTCGATCGCCTGCATGGCGAAGTTGAAGGTCATGAACTCGACGATGGGCTTCAGGCCCGCGAAGGCCGCGCCGACGCCGAGGCCGGTGAAGCCGTGCTCGGTGATCGGCGTGTCAACCACGCGGCGGGCGCCGAATTCCTCGAGCAGGCCCTGGCTGACCTTGTAGGCGCCCTGGTACTCGGCGACTTCCTCACCCATGAGGAAGACGTCCTCGTCCCGCTTCATCTCTTCCATCATCGCGTCGCGGAGCGCCTCGCGCACCGTGATCTGCGTCATCTCGGTGCCCTCGGGGAACTCCGGCTCGTCGGGCTGATCGTCCGGCAGGCGGATGCCGGCGGGCTCGGCCGGCGGACGCGGCGCATCGGCCGAGAGGCTGCCCTGCGGGCCGGGGCCGTCCTTGGTGACGCTGGTGCCGGACATGCCGCCCGGCGCCTCGGCCTTGTCGCCGGTGGTCTCGGGCTTGGTCGCGGCGCCCTTCGCCGGACCGCCGGACTCGCCGATGTCGCTTTCGCTCTCGCCCTCGGCGAGGAGCACGGCGATGGGGGTGTTGACGGGAACGCCCTCGGTCCCCTCCTCGACGAGGATCTTGCCGAGCTTGCCTTCGTCGACCGCCTCGACCTCCATGGTCGCCTTGTCGGTCTCGATCTCGGCGATGATGTCGCCGGCCGCCACGTCGTCGCCCACGGCTTTAAGCCATTTCGCGAGTTTGCCCTCCTCCATGGTCGGGGAGAGCGCGGGCATCAGAATTTCGGTGGGCATATTGTTGTCTTCTTCAGTGTCCGCAGAGCGCGTCGTCGACGATGGCGGCGAGGTCCGTGCGGACCATCACCGTACGATATCCGTCCAGAGCTCCGACGGATCGGGCTCGGGTTCGCTCTGCGCGAATTCGGCGGCGGTGTTGACCTCCTCGCGCACGCGCTTGTCGATCGCCTTGATTTCGTCCTCGGGCACCTTGTGCTTGGAGAGGAGGATTTCGCGGACGTGCTCGATCGGGTCGCGCTTCTGGCGGAACTCGTTCACCTCGTCGCGGGTGCGGTACTTCGCCGGGTCCGACATGGAGTGGCCGCGGTAGCGGTAGGTGAGGAGCTCGAGAATGTACGGGCCCTTGCCGGACCGTGCGTGCTCCAGCGCCTTGGCGACTTCCTTGCGCACGACCTCGACGGACATGCCGTCGACCTGTGTGCCGGGGATGCCGAAGCTTGCGCCGCGCTGCGAGAGGTCGGTGTTGGCGGAGGCGCGGGCGACGGACGTGCCCATGCCGTACTTGTTGTTCTCGATCATGTAGACGACCGGGATCGACCAGAGCTTGGCCATGTTGAAGCTCTCGAACACCTGGCCCTGGTTGGACGCGCCGTCACCGAAGTAGGTGAGCGCGACGGCCCCGTTCTCGCGGTAGCGGTTGGCGAAGCCTATGCCGGTGCCGAGCGAGACCTGTGCGCCGACGATGCCGTGCCCGCCGAAGAAATTTTTCTCGACGGAGAACATGTGCATCGAGCCGCCCTTGCCCTTGGAGTAGCCGGACGCCCTCCCTGTGAGCTCGGCCATCACGCCCTTGGCGTCCATGCCGGTCGCCAGCATGTGACCATGGTCGCGGTAGCCGGTGATGACTTGGTCGCCTTCCTGCATCGCCATCTGGGCGCCGACGACGACGGCTTCCTGGCCGATGTAGAGGTGGCAGAAGCCGCCGATGAGGCCCATGCCGTAGAGCTGGCCGGCCTTCTCCTCGAAGCGGCGGATGAGGAGCATGTCCTCGTACGCACGGCGGTAGTCGTCGACCGAGAATTCCTTGACGGCTGACGGTCCGGCCGAGGCGGAACCCTTGTCCGCGCTGACCTTGGCTTCGGCTTGCATCACTACCCCCCGCACGCAATCGGCTTTTTCAGAATCGGGACACTAGACCAGCAGATCGCTCGGTAAAAGGTCATGACTCGCGTCAATCGTGTGCAGGTCGCCCATTGCCGGTCATGGCAGGGTCGCAGGAATGCACAGCATCGCATTGTCGCAAGCGTCGCCCGAGTCAGCGTTCTTTCCACATCTGCCTTGGCCGGGCGTGATCAGAATCACCCTTCTGACAAGGCAGCTCTGAGACGTGACACTGGTCACGCTTCGGCGCGGTTCGGGTCGCGCCGCTCTTTCACGCCCAGCATTCCTGCCGCATCTGCGGTGAAGCAGAGCACGATAGTTCGATTTCAGAGAGGGATTTCCGATGGTCGATTTTGCGCAGGATACCAACGATGCGTTCGATTTCGACGCGGCCGATGCCGGCGATACGCCGCCGAGCGAAGGCGACAGGGCACAGAACCGCCGCGTCGAAATCGAAATCATCAAGCCGAATCTCTCGAGCATCGAAGACGCAGGCCAGGGCAACGACGGCACCGGCAACGACAGTTTCGATTTTTCGGATAGTTCCGCGGGCGACGATGGCGGACAGTTCGCGCAGCGCAATCTGACGCCCGGTGACCTTGAGCAGATCCTCGGCGAACGAACCCGGGAACTCGAAGGGGGCGGTGTGTTTGGAGACAATGGCGGCGGTGGAAACTCGGCAGAAGAGGGTTCCGCGTTCTCCGAACAGTCGTCCGGCGGCACCGCGCCTCAGGACTTTGGCGACCTGTTCTGATCAGGCGACCGAAGGCGCGCCGTCCCCGGTCAGTTGTGGGCGGCGAGGATCTGGTCCGGCGCAGGGCTCGTCTGGTTGAGGTGATGGAAGATCACCACCTCGTTGGCATAGGCAAGGTTCAGCTTGGCGCGGGCGCGTTCGTCCAGGAGGTCGGCGTCGAGCGCATCGGTGCGCAGCCTTACGACGCGGGCCTCCAGATGCTCGCGCTCGGCAATCAGCGCGGCGAGCTCGGTCTCGCGGTTGACGCGCTCGTCACCCAGCACTTCGCGCGCCTCGTGGCTGTAGGAGCCACGGGTGGACTGCCAGCCGAAATAGGTCGCGAGCAGCGTGAGGAGCAGCGGCACGAACAGGAAGCTGATGCGGGAGCGGCGGCGTTGGCGGGTCGGCATGGATCGGTCCCTGAGAAGCAGACGCTCCCACCAGACACCGACGCCGTTAACGGGACGTTTCGCCCCGCAAAATCGTTTGCGGGCGGGCGCCTATGCCACAGGCGCGGGGGCCGCCGCACGGTCAGCGGCGAAGCCGCCGGCCTCGGTGCGCATGAACGCCTCGCCGCACGCCTTGGCGAGCGTGCGCACGCGGCCGATGAAGCCCTGCCGCTCGGTCACCGAAATCACGCCGCGCGCGTCGAGGAGGTTGAAGATGTGCGAGGCCTTGATGCACTGGTCGTAGGCCGGCAGCACCTGCAGGTGGCGTGATTCGGGCCCCTGGTCGCCGGCGGCGAGGAGCGCCGCGCACTCCGCCTCCGCGTCCTTGAAGTGCTGGAACAGCATGTCGGTGTTGGCATGCTCGAAATTGTGCCGGGAATATTCCTGCTCGGCCTGCAGGAAGACCTCGCCGTAGGGCACGCGCGGCCCGGCGTCGGTCTCGGCCACATAGGTGAGATCGTAGACGTTCTCGACGCCCTGCACGTACATCGCGAGCCGCTCAAGCCCGTAGGTGAGCTCGCCGGACACGGGCCGGCAGTCGATCCCGCACACCTGCTGGAAGTAGGTGAACTGAGAGACTTCCATCCCGTCGCACCAGCATTCCCAGCCGAGGCCCCAGGCGCCCAGCGTCGGGCTCTCCCAGTCGTCCTCGACGAAGCGCACGTCGTGGAGGCCGAGGTCGATCCCGATCGCCTCGAGGCTCTTGAGGTACAGCGTCTGCAGGGCGGGCGGGTTCGGCTTCAGGATCACCTGGAACTGGTAGTAGTGCTGGAGGCGGTTGGGGTTCTCGCCATAGCGCCCGTCGGACGGGCGGCGCGAGGGCTGGACGTAGGCCGCCCGCCACGGACGGGGGCCGAGCGCACGCAGCGTGGTCGCAGGGTGGAAGGTCCCCGCGCCGACTTCCATGTCGTAGGGCTGGAGGATCGCGCACCCCTGCCCGGCCCAGAACGACTGCAGGGCGAGGATCATCGCCTGGAACGAGGAACGCGGATCGTTGGCGTCGTGGGCGGGCATGGAGTCCTCGTGCGCGGGCGGTTCTCGGCGGCAGCGTGCCGGCGCCGCCTTCCTAGAGAAGGCGCGCCGCCGTGTACACTCTCTAGCGCGTCTCGCCGGGGTGCGCGCCGGGCAGCGGCGGAATCGCGGTGGGCTCCAGCGCACCGCGGACAGGCACCGCGACCGTGCCGTCCTCGCGCACGCGCGGCCCCTGCCCGAAGCGCGCACGCGGCGGCCAGTCAGGCGTGATCAGCCCCGCTGAGATCACGAGCTTGGCCGCATCCTCCACCGACATGTCGAGGATGATGACGTCCTTTCGCGGTACGAACAGGAGGAAGCCCGATGTCGGGTTCGGCGTGGTCGGCAGGAAGACGGAGATCGCATCGACCTCGTCTTCCAGCCGGTGGCTGACCTCGCCCTTGGCGTCGGTCGCGATGAAGACCACGGCCCAGAGCCCCTTGCGCGGGTACTCGACCAGCCCCGCCTCGCGGAAGGTGCGGCTCCGCTCCGAAAGCGCGGTCTCGAAGATCTGCTTCAGCGCCGCATAGACGTTGCGGATCAGCGGCATCCGGTTGAGGAGCGCCTCGCCGAGGCGGATGATGGTGCGACCCAGAACGTTGGCCGTGAGAAAGCCGAGCGCCGTCAGCGCGACGAGCGCCACCAGCACGCCCGTTCCCGGCAGCGGAAACGGCACGTAGCTTTCCGGATTCCAGCGCGCGGGGATCCACGGCTTCACCCAGCTGTCCACCCAGTTGATGAACGAGGCGGTGAGAAGGACAGTGATCGTCAGCGGCGCCGCCACCACGATCCCTGTCAGAAAGTAGTTGCGAAGCCGGTTAAGGAGCCTGCGTCGGCGGCCGATCTTCGGGGCAGTCTCGTCGTCCATTGATCTCGGGTCCCGCGCATGGCCGTTCAGCCTGGACGGAGCACCCGTCCCTCAGCCGTTTCCGGAGTTAAGCAAAGTCCGTGCGAGTTTGCAGCGCGCTTATTCAACAGTGACCGACTTCGCGAGGTTCCGCGGCTGATCGACGTCCGTCCCGTTGAGGACGGCGGTGTGATAGGCGAGGAGCTGCATCGGCACCGCGGCCACGATGGCGGCCGCGATCGCTGGCGCCGTGGGCATCACGATCATCTCGGCGTCGCCGCCATCCATCTCGGCAGCGCCCGCGGCGTCCGTCACCACGATGATCCGCCCGCCGCGCGCCGCGACCTCCTCCATGTTGGAGACGGTCTTGGCGAAGAATGCGTCGTGCGGGGCGATGACGACCACGGGCACGGTGTCGTCCACCAGCGCGATGGGGCCGTGCTTGAGTTCGCCGGCGGCATAGCCCTCGGCGTGGATGTAGCTGAGTTCCTTGAGCTTCAGCGCGCCTTCCAGCGCGATACCGTAGGACGGGCCGCGGCCGATGTAGAGCGCGGTCGACGCCGGGGCGATCTGGCGGGCCGTCCGGCTCAGCACGGGTTCGAGGCGGATTGCCTCGGCGACGAGCCGGGGCACCTCGATGAGGTCCGCAATCAGCGCGGCGGCGGCATCCTCTTCCAGCGTACCGCGGTCGATCCCCGCCTTGATGGCGACGCAGGCGAGCGTCGCGAGCTGGCACACGAACGCCTTGGTGGATGCGACGCCGATCTCGACGCCGGCGAGCGTCGGCAGGACGAGGTCGGCCTCGCGCGCCATCGTCGACGAGCGCACGTTGACGACCGCCGCAACCTGCTGCCCCGCGGCCTTCGCCTTTCTCAGGCTCGCCAGCGTGTCCGCTGTTTCGCCGGACTGGGAGATGACGAGCGCCAGTTCGTCCTTCGGCATCAGCTGCGAGCGGTAGCGGTACTCGGACGCCATATCGAGGTCGACCGCGATGCCGCCGAACGCCTCGAACCAGTGCCGCGCCACCAGCCCCGCGATGTAGGCGGTGCCGCAGGCGGTGATCGAGATGCGGCTGATCGCGGCAAAGTCGAGCTCGATCCGGCCCGGACGGAGCGTGCCGGTCGCAACGTCGATGTAGTGGCTGAGGGTGTGGGTGAGGACCTCGGGCTGCTCGTGGATCTCCTTCGCCATGAAGTGGCGGAAATTGCCCTTCTCGGCGACCGAGACCTCCATCGGCACCGGCATCGTGGTGCGGGCGACAGGCGACCCGTCCGAATCGAAGATGTCGGCCTTGCCGGCGGTGAGGATCGCGATGTCGCCGTCCTCGAGATAGGTGATGTCGTCGCAGAACGGGGCGAGCGCGATGGCGTCCGAGCCGATCATGATCGCCGTCCGGACCGTTGCCGATGGCGAGCGGGCTGCCCCGGCGCGCGGCGGCAAGCGTCCCCGGCTGGCCCTCGAACGCGAAGGCCAGCGAATAGGCCCCCTCCAGCGCGCGCGACGGTTTCGACCAGCGCGCCCTTGAGATCGGCGTGGGTCTCGAGATTGGCGGCGAGGAGGTGCGCGATCGTCTCGGTATCGGTCTCGGACGTGAAGACGACGCCGCTTGGCCGACAGCATCGTCGCGGAGCGCCCGGAAATTCTCGATGATGCCGTTGTGGACCACCGCGACGGGGCTCGCGACGTGGGGGTGCGCGTTGGCCTCGGTCGGTGCGCCGTGGGTCGCCCAGCGGGTGTGGCCGATCCCGGTGTGGCCGGCGATGCTGTCCTCGTCGAGCCGGATTTCGAGGTTGCGCAGCTTGCCGGCGGCGCGGGACCTTGCGAGCGTTCCGTTCCCGTCCACCGTCGCGATGCCGGCCGAATCGTAGCCGCGATATTCGAGCCGCTTCAGCGCGTCGAGGAGAAGGGGCGCGGCGGGCGCTCGTCCGATGATCCCAACGATGCCGCACATACTCCGCCTCCACTCCGCTTCGAACACCCGGCGCGGCTCAGGATCTAGCTTCTCGCCCGATCCCCCGCACCTCACACCGCGTTACATTTGCCCGGGCGGTATGAACAGGGCGTTGCGCTAACCGGCGCGGCCGGCTCAGCGGTCGTCGTCGCCTTCGCTGTTGCTGCGCTTCGGCGCTCTCTCGCTTGCCCGGCGCGCGTTCTCGATCGCCTCCTCGCTGTCGTCCACAAGCTCGACGTGCTCGACGTCGTGGTGGCTGGCGTCGCGGGCATCTGCGTCGGCACTGAGGTTGTCGTCCACCGGTTCGGCCGCGAGGTGGCTGCCGTCCTTCTCGCTCGCCGCCTCGGCCATGTGCCGTGCTTCCTCGCTGTCGTCCACGTACTCGGAGACCTCGTCCTTGCCCGAGGTCTCCGCCGCGAACTCGGCGTCGAGCACGGCATATGCGTTGTCGCTGACAACTTCCGAGCGCTCGATCTCGCCGGTGCGGTGGGAGGCGGATGCCGCCTCGCGCCGCTCCATGGCGGTCATCTTTTCCGGGTCGGGATCGTGCGCCTTGGCGCCCAGAAGCTTGCGCAGGTTGTTCTCGATGAATTCGCGGATCATGACCCCTCCTTCTTGTCCACCGGCGGCTCGTCCCGGTCCTTCGCGCGGTTGCTGTCCCGCGCCCGGCCCTCCTTGTTGACCTGCCGGCCGCGCCCGATCGCGAGCGCGCCAGGTGGCACGTCCTCGGTCACCACGCTGCCGGAGCCCACATACGCCCCCTCGCCGATCGCGACCGGTGCCACCAGCGCGCTGTTCGACCCTATGAACGCATGAGCGCCGATTTCGGTGCGATGTTTATTCACGCCGTCGTAGTTGCAGGTGATCGTGCCGGCACCGATGTTGGCGCCGCCGCCGACCGACGCGTCGCCGATATAGGAGAGGTGGTTGACCTTCGCGCCGGTTGCGATCGCGGCGTTCTTGATCTCGACGAAGTTGCCGATGTGCGCGTCCGGGCCGATCATCGCACCCGGCCGCAACCGCGCGAACGGGCCGATGGTGGCGCCCGGCGAGACCACCGCGCCCTCGAGGTGGCTGAACGCGCGGATGCGCGCCCCCGCCCCCACCGAGACCCCGGGTCCGAACACGACGTTGGGCTCGATGTGGACGTCCTCGGCCGAGCGACGTGTCGTGGCTGAAGAACACGGTGTCCGGCGCATCGAGCGTGTTCGCCTCCATCGCCGACCGGCGGGCGCGCGACTGGAAGACGGCCTCGGCGGCCGCGAGCTGGCTGCGGTCGTTGACGCCGAGCACCTCGTCGAACGGGGCCTCCTCCACCACCATCACGAAGCCACGCTCCCGGCCGATCGCGACAAGGTCGGTGAGGTAGAACTCGCCCTTGGCATTGTTGGCCTCGATGTCGCTCAAGGCATCGAGCGCCGGGCCGACGCGGATCGCCATGATCCCGGAATTGCACAGGGTGACGGCCTTTTCCGCGTCGCTCGCGTCCTTCTCCTCGCGGATCGCGGCGATCCGGCCGTCCTCCATCAGGATGCGGCCGTAGCCGGTGGGATCGTCGGCGTGGAAGGCGAGGACCGCGACGTCCGCGCCGCCCTCGACGCGGTCGAGCATCAGGGCGATGGTCTCGGGCTGCACGAGCGGGTTGTCGGCGAAGAGAACGACCACTGCGCCGTGGCTCGGCGCGACAGCCTCGCGGGCGGCGAGGACGGCGTGGGCGGTGCCGAGCTGCTCGGCCTGGACGAAGGTCTTTGGCGCACGGGCCAGCGTCTGCGGCCAGTCCGCATCGGGCGAAACGACGAGCGCTGCGTCCTCTATCCCGGCCTTGCGGACGGCGGCGAGCACGTGGCCGACCATGGGAAGTCCGGCGACCTTGTGCATCACCTTCGGCAGGCTGGAGCGCATCCGCGTGCCCTTGCCCGCCGCCAGTACGATAGCCAATGCTTGTCCGCTCACGGTTTCCCTCTGATCGCGCAGCCTGTCCAAGCTCCCGTTCCTTCACTATTGTGCCCCGGGCTGCAAGCTGCCGGACATGGCGCAGCCAGGGCGGCGCCCGGCCAGCCGCCCGAACCTCACAAGCCAAGGACAGTCGCCATGCGTTCCCTCTTCGTCGCCCTCTTCGCGCTTCTGGCGCTGCCCGCCGCCGCATTCGAGCCCTCGGGCAACGCCGTCGCCGACGCCTTCCTGCGCACGCTGGACGGGCTCGCAGTTCTCCGATGCCACCGCAGAAGCCGTCGAGCGGCAGGATGGGGCGACGGTTCTTTCGAACGTCGCCGGTGGCAGCGCCGAGAAGGCGGTGAAGATCGAGCGCGTCACCATCGAGGACGGGACTGTCAACGCGGACAACGCCCTTTCCGCCAGCGCGCTCACCTACGAAAACCTTCTCATCTTCGACGGTGAGGGCAAGCAGACCGGCCGCGTCGCGTCCATCGCGCTCGGCGACGTCGACCTCGGCGCGACGCCGGACGACGCGACGGTGACCGACCTTCTCGGCGACTACGCGACGCTTTCGATGAGCGACATCACGCGCCACCTCCACGCAGGACGAAACGCTGACGATCGAGCGCGTCGACATCGCCCGCACCGGGCGCGACGACCCCGGCGTGTCCGCCGCCACGCTGGTGCTCGACGGGCTGCGGTTCGACCGCGCGCTGTTCGGCGAGCCGACCGCGACCCAGCTCAGCGCCCTCGGCTATGACGGGCTCACGGTCTACATCAAGGCCGCTGGCGGATGGTCGGCCGACACGGGGCGCCTGGTGATCGAGCCGTCCGCCCTCAGCATCGCCGAGATGGGCACGCTGACGGTCGAGGCGTCCGCCAACGGGCTGACGGATCAGACGCTCGCCGCACTCCAGAGCGCCAGCGGCAACTTCCCGCAGGTGCTGGAGGAGATGGGCTCCGTGACGGTGGACGGGCTCAAGCTCTCCTTCCGCGACAACGGGCTGACGGACAGGCTGCTCGATTCGCTCGGCCAGTCCTCCGGCGCGGACCGGACGACACTGATCGCGCAGGTGACCGGGGCGCTCGAAGTCTCCGTCGCTGCCATCGGCGACGCGGACTTCACGGCCGAGGTGCATGGGCGCGATGCGCACCTTCCTCGCCGAGCCAGGTGAACTCACCATCGAGGCCGCGCCCGCGCAGGCGATCTCCGCGCTCCAGGTGATCAGCGCGGCGATGCTGAGCCCCGGCGCGATCCCGGACCTTCTCTCGCTGAAGGTCTCGGCCGAGTAGGCATGGCGAACCACATCGCAGACGTTCCCGGCCTCACCGTCGGCAACGCGACCGAACGGGACGCGCCGCACGGGCACCACGGCGCTGGTGTTCGGCGCGCCCGCCGTCGCCGCCGTCGCGGTGCGGGGCGGCGCGCCGGGAACGCGCGAGACCGATCTCCTCGCGCCCGGCAACCTCAACCCCGGCGTCGACGCCATCGTCCTTTCCGGCGGCTCCGCGTTCGGCCTTGCCGCGGCGGACGGGGCGCAGCGTGCACTGGCTGGACGCCGGGCGCGGCTTCGCGGTGCGGCAATTCCGCATTCCGATCGTGCCAGCTGCGATCATTTTCGACCTTTCGGAGGGCCTTGCCGACTATGCGGCGCTCGGGGGCGCCGCCGTGCGGGCCGCTCTCGCCGGCACGGATACCGGGCTCGGCACGCTGGGTGCCGGCACCAACGCTGCGACGGCTGGCCTCAAGGGCGGGCTCGGCTCGGCGTCCGAAACCGTTGGCGAGGCGACCGTGGGGGCCATCGTCGCGGTCAACGCCGTTGGGCTCGCTGACGGCGACCAACGGGCCGTGGTTCCGTGCCGCGCCCTTCGAGCGGGACGGCGAATTCGGCGGGCTCCATGCGCCGCCCGAGGCAGACTTTGCCTCCGTCCTCACCAAGCACTCCGCCAGCGCCCGCGAGAATACCGTGATCGCGATCGTCGCCACCGACGCGGCGCTCACGGTCGCAGAGGCGCACCGCCTGGCGAGCGTCGCGCACGACGGGATCGCGCTCGCCGCCTATCCCGCCCACACGCTCCTCGACGGTGACACCGTGTTCGCCGCCAGCACCGGGCTTGCGCCGGCACCGGCGTCACCGCTCGACGTCATCGCCCTCCACGCCGCGGCGGTGCGGGTGCTGGCCCGCGCCATGGCCCGCGGCGTCTACGAGGCGACGCCCGCGCCGGGCGACCGCTTCCCCACCTGGCGCGAGCGGTACGGCTGAGCCCTACTCGGCTGCGAGCGGCAGCGCCTCGTGCGCCTCGCTGCCGGGCTGCGGCGCGCTCAAGCTGCGCCAGCAGAGCCTCGCGCCGCTTCATCGCGCTCTCGCGGTTGGCATCCTTGACCGGACCGAACCCCTTGATGCCGGACGGGATGCGAACGAGCTCGCACAGCAGCCCGTAGGGTACCTTCCCCACGCCGCGGTCGCTGCTTCGATATCGGCCAGCGACAGGTCGATGAGCGCGC
Organism: uncultured Alphaproteobacteria bacterium; assembly: GCA_963704595.1. Taxonomy (GTDB): domain Bacteria; phylum Pseudomonadota; class Alphaproteobacteria; order Rhizobiales; family Amorphaceae; genus Acuticoccus. Next base: position 2,174,664 of record OY969922.1, on the reverse strand, counting down.
GCTCGGCGCGGCGCTCCGCGGTGCGGCCGAACGGGTCGAACGCGGTGCCGCGAAGCCCCTTGAGGCGCGCCATCACGCCGAGCACCGGGAAGATCCACGGGCCGAACGCCCGCTTCGGCCGGCCGTCCGGTGGCAGGATCGGTCGGTGTGAGGCCGCGGCGGGGCAAGGAGGATCCTTACCCGCGACGGAGTCTCGAATTTCGCCTCGAGCCGCGCGCGGTAGGCGGGATCGCTGTAGAGCCGGGCGACCTCGTACTCGTCCTTGTAGGCCATCGCCTTGTAGAGCGCTCTCGGCGGCGGTTCGGGTGAGGCGCCTGTCGCCCTGCCCGCCGTGCGAGGTCGGCCGAGCGCGAGCGGCGCGATCGCCGCGCGGAAGCGGTCCGCGTAGGCCGCGTTCTGGTAGGCTTCGAGCTCGGCGGCGAGGAAGTCGATGCGCGTCGTCGACATCCATCTCGCGCGACTTCGGGGCGCTTGCCAACGCGCCGAGGATCGCGGCCGGATTGGCGGCGAGGATGCGGCCCGCCTTGAAGGCGGCGATGTTCGCCGCCACCGCCGCGCCGTTGAGGCGGATCGCCTCGAGGATCGCGGCTTCCGTGAGCGGCAGGCCCGCCGTGCTGGTAGGCGGCGCCGACGAGAAGCATGTTCATGAAGATCTGGTCGCCGAAGAGCTGCGCGGCCACGTAGGCGGCATCGACCGCCTCGATGTGGCGCGAGGCCTCGCGCAGGGTCCGCGTCATCCGCGCCTCGTCGAACGAGAGGACGCGCTTCATCACGAACTCGGCCGTCGGCTGCACCTTGGTGTTGACCACCGTGAGCGTCCGCTCCGGCGCGGTCATCGACGAGCGAATCGGCGCTGCAGGCGACCAGCATGTCGGACGCGATCAGCGTGTCGAGCGTCGCCGATCGGGATGCGCGGGCCGTCGATGCTCCGTGCCGGCCGGGGCGAAGCGCACGTGGCTGGTGACCGGGCCGTTCTTCTGGGCAAGGCCCGTCATGTCGAGCGTGGACGCGCTGATGCCGTCGATGTGGCCGGCCATGGCGAGCACGGCGCCCACCGTCGTCACGCCGAAGCCGCCGATGCCGGTGATGAGGACGTTGTGCATGGCGGTCGAGCGCCGGCGCGGTCGGCGCCGGAAGAGCGGCGGCAAGGGCCTCGACGTCGAACTTCACGCCCGCGGCCCGGCGCGGCGCGGCGCCCTCGACGAAGGCGAAGGACGGACAGAAGCCCTTCACGCACGAAGTGTCCTTGTTGCAGGTCGACTGGTTGATGCGCGCGCTTGCTCGCCGAACTCGGTCGGCAGCGGCTCCACCGAGATGCAGTTGGACTGGACAGAGCAGTCGCCGCAGTCCTCGCAGACGCGCTCGTTGATGAAGACGCGGCGGGCGGGATCGGGCGCGTCGCCGGTCTTGCGGCGGCGGCGCTTCTCGGCGGCGCAGGTCTGGTCGAACACCAGCACCGAGACGCCGTCGAAGGTGGCGAGCTCCTCCTGCACGGCCATCAGGTCGTCGCGGTGGTGGACGGGGACGCCGTGGGGGATCGCGCCGACGCCGAACCGGTCCGGCTCCTCGGAGAGGACGACGATGCGGGCCACTCCCTCCGCGGCGACCTGGCGGACGATGTCGCCGACGTCGAGCGGGCCGTCGTGGGCCTGGCCGCCGGTCATCGCCACCGCGTCGTTGAAGAGGATGCGGTAGGTGATCGGCGACCTTCGCGGCGACCGCCTGGCGGATCGCAAGGATGCCGGAGTGGTAGTAGGTGCCGTCGCCCATGTTGACGAAGACGTGGGCGTCGCGGCTGAAGGGCGCCTGGCCCACCCAGGGCGCGCCCTCGCCGCCCATGGCGATCTGCCCGTCGGTGGTGTTGCCGTTGATCTCCGTCATCGCGTGGCAGCCGATGCCGGGCATGGCGCGGTGAGCCTTCGGGCGTCTTCGTGGAGGTCGAATGCGGGCAGCCGGAGCAGAAGTAGGCCGTGCGCTGGCCGCCTTCGGCGTGGCCTGCGGCCCAGGCAGCGCGCTCCATCAGGTTGCGGGCGACGGCGTCGCATCGCTTCGGCATCGTCCTCGAGCCCGGGAGGACGCGCAGGATGGCGCCTGGACGAGATCCTGCGGCTTCAGCTCCAGCACCTCGGAGAGGAAGGGTCCGCCGGTCGGGGTGCGCTTGCCGAACACCTGCGGGCGCTGGCCGTCCGGCAGGCTGTAGAGCGCGTCCTTGATCTGCGGCTCCATGAAGGCGCGCTTGTGCTCGACGACGAGCAGCCGCTCCTTGCCGCGGGCGAAGGTGCGCAGCCTCTGCGCCTCCAGCGGCCAGGGCATGGCCACCTTGTAGATCGCGATGCCCGAGCGCCGCGGGCGCGCGCCTCGTCGATGCCGAGAAGGTCGAACGCCTGCAGGAGGTCGCGGTAGGCCTTGCCGGTGGCGACGAAGCCGATGCGGCCCCGCTCGCTGCCGAACGCCACGTCGTCGAGCCGGTTGGCGCGCACGTAGGCGCCGACGGCGGGGAGCCGCACTTCGCGCACGAGATGCTCGGTCTCGAGCCGGGTTGCGAGCAGGAGCGGCCGGTTGAGGTCGTTCTCGCGGCGCGGATCGGCCTCGGACGGAATGTTGAAGGAAAGGCGCGACGGGTCGACCGAGACGAGGCCGGAGGCGTCCATCGTGTCGGCGACGCAGATGAGGCCCGTCCAGTTGCCGGCGAAGCGCGACAGGGCGAGGCCGTGGAGGCCGTAGTCGAGCACGTCCTGCAGGTCGGCGGGGTTGAAGAACGGCATCTCGAAGTGCTGCAGCGCGAACTCGGACTGCGCCGGCGATGACGGAGGACTTGGCGAGGTGATCGTCGCCGCAGAGCGCGAGGACGCCGCCGTGGCGGGCGGTGCCGGAGGCGTTGGCCTGCTTCAGCACGTCGCCCGCGCGGTCGACGCCGGGCGCCTTGCCGTACCACATGCCGAAGACGCCGTCGTAGTCGATGCCCTTGCCGTGAAGGCCGACCTTCTGCGTGCCCCAGACGGCGGTGGCGCCGAGCTCCTCGTTCACCCCGGGTTGGAAGTGGATGTCGAGGGGATCGAGCCGCGCGGCGTTGCGTTCGAACTCCTGGTCGACGCCGCCCAGCGGCGAGCCGCGATAGCCGGAAACGAAGGCTGCGGTCTTGCAGTCCGGCTGCGATATCGGGCGCCGCTGGTCGATCGCAATTCGGATGAGCGTCTGGATACCTGTTAAGTAAACTTGTCCTCGATCAAGATCGTATCTTGTCGCCAAGGGTAATGGGTCGCGTCATCGTGGCCTCCCCACCCGGTCTCCACTGCCCACTGAAGATGTTCTCAATGCCCCGAACGTTCTATGCTTTTTCCACCTTGTGACCGTCCTGCGTATTGGAGATGTTTCATTCTCCGCGTGAGGCCGATTGATGGAAAAAACTTCTATTCGACGCGACGGACGTGCAGAATCCTGCGTGCGATGCAGGTCGATGCGTCGCCGTTCGGTGGCCGAGATCGCCGCGGAAGTCGGCCTCAGCCAGACGCCCTGCTGGCGGCGCATCAAGCGGATGCGCGACAGCGGCGTGATCCGCTCCATGGTGGCTGTCATCGACAACGAGGCCGTCGGACTTGGCTTCAAGGCCTATGCGCTGGTGAAGCTCGCGCTGCCATCCACGCAGAACATGGAGCGGTTCGACGCATTCGTCGCGCGCTGCCCGGAAGTGGTGATGTGCGAGCGGATCACCGGCGCGGTGGACTATCTGATCAAGGTGATTTCCGCGGACATCAAGGAATACGACGAGTTCCTGCGCCACAAGCTGCTCGCGAGCGATCTCGTCTGCGATGTGCAGTCCCGCATCGTGGTGGCGACGGTGAAGGACACCAACGCGCCTGCCGCTTGCAGGGTGGCTGAGGCTCGGCGATGACGGGCCGTCAGGCCGTCAGCGCATCTCCTTGGTCTCGACGAACTTCACGTCGGGGTATTTTTCCTTCGTGTAGTTCAGCTCCCACGCGTTGCGGGCGAGGTAGACCGGGTCGCCGTCCACGTCGTCGGCGACGGTGGACCGGTTGAGGTCGACGAAGTTCTTCACCGCCTTCTCGTCGCCCAGCAGCCAGCGCGCCGTGGCGTAGGGCGCGGCCTCGAAGTCGATCGCGACCTTGTATTCGGCGGCAACGCGCGAGGCCATCACGTCGAGCTGCAGGGCGCCGACCACGCCGACGATGTGGTCACCGCCGAGATGCGTGCGGAACACCTGCGCCAGTCCCTCCTCCGAGAGGTCCTGCAGCGCGCGGCGCAGTTGCTTGGTCTTCATCGGGTCGCCGAGACGGACGCGGCGCAGGATTTCCGGCGCAAAGCGCGGCAGGCCGGTGAAGCGGATGTCGCCCTTTTCGGACAGGGTGTCGCCGACGCGGAGCGCGCCGTGGTTGGGAATGCCGATGATGTCGCCGGCCCAGGCCTCCTCGGCAAGCTCGCGCTCCTCGGCGAGGAAGAAGATCGGCGCGGTGACGGCGAGCGACTTGCCCGTGCCGGCCTGGTTGAGCTTCATCCCGCGCTGGAATTTTCCCGAGCAGATGCGCGCGAACGCGATCCGGTCGCGGTGGTTGGGGTCCATGTTCGCCTGGACCTTGAAGATCAGCGCGCTCACCTCGTCGATGTTGGGGTCGACCTTCCGGTCGCCGGCGGGCTGCGGGCGCGGCGGCGGCGCCCAGGCGGACAGCCCGTCGAGCAGGTCGGCGACGCAGAAGTCGCGCAGCGCCGAGCCGAAGAACGACCGGCGAAAGGTGCCCCTCGCGATAGGCGTTGATGTCCACCGGCGGCATCGCGGTTTGCGCGAGCTCGGCCTGGGTGCGGAATTCGGCCAGCACCGAAGCCTCGACCATGTCGTCGAGCTTCGGATCGTTGACGCCGGAGAGCTTGATGGTGCTGCCGTAGCCGGTGCCGCCGCCCTCCTTCACACGGTGAAAGTCGTTGGTGGTGAGGTTGTAGACGCCGTGGAACTGGCCGCCCATGCCGACGGGCCACGTGACCGGCGCAAGCTCCAGCGCCAGCTTGTCGGCGATCTCGTCCATCAGCTCGAACGGGTCGCGCCCCTCCCGGTCCACCTTGTTGATGAAGGTGATGATCGGAATGTCGCGCAGGCGGCAGACCTCGAACAGCTTGAGGGTCTGCGCCTCGATGCCCTTGGCGGCGTCGACGACCATGACGGCCGAATCCACCGCGGTCAGCGTGCGGTAGGTGTCCTCGGAGAAGTCCTCGTGGCCCGGGCGTGTCGAGGAGGTTGAAGACGATGCCGTCGCGCTCGAACATCATCACCGAGGACGACACCGAGATGCCGCGCTTCTTCTCGATGTCCATCCAGTCCGACCGCGTGCGGCGCCGCTCGCCGCGGGCGGCGACCTCGCCGGCAAGGTGGATCGCGCCGCCGAACAGCAGGAGCTTTTCGGTCAGCGTCGTCTTGCCCGCGTCGGGGTGGGAGATGATCGCGAACGTGCGCCGCCGCGCAATCTGGGGCTTGAGGTGCGCTTCGGCGGGGAACGCGGTGTGGAGCGTGTTCATGGCTCTCATCTAACGGCACCGCTCCTCGCGCGGAAGGGGTCACGCGCGGCTTGCGGCTTTTCCTTGCGGGGGCGCGGCGGAGCGGGCAAAAGCGCGTCCATGCTCACAATCCGCAAGCTCACCTATCGCATCGAAGGGCGCACTCTCATCGAGGGCGCCGACGCCACCGTGCCCGACGGCGCGAAGGTGGGCCTCGTCGGCCGCAACGGCTGCGGCAAGACGACGCTGTTCAACCTCATCTGCGGCGACCTCTCCGCCGAGTTCGGGCGACATCAACCTCAGCGAGGGGCAGCGGATCGGCCGCGTGACGCAGGAGGCGCCCGGTTCGGACGCCAGCCTGATCGAGACCGTGCTCGCCGCCGACACCGAACGCGCATCGCTGCTCGCCGAAGCCGACACCGCGACCGACCCGCATCGCATCGGCGAGATCCACACCCGCCTTGCCGACATCGACGCCTACTCGGCCGAGGCGCGCGCCGCCTCCATCCTCGCCGGCCTCGGCTTCGACGATGCGGCGCAGCGGCGTCCGTGCGCCTCGTTCTCCGGCGGCTGGCGGATGCGTGTCGCGCTCGCCGCCGTCCTCTTCCTCGAGCCGGACCTCCTGCTCCTCGACGAGCCGACCAACTACCTCGACCTCGAGGGAACGGTCTGGCTGGAGAACTACCTCACCCGCTACCCGCACACCGTCATCGTCATCAGCCACGACCGCGACATGCTGGACGTGGTGGCGAAGGAGATCCTGCACGTCGACAACGGCAAGCTCGTCCCCTACCGCGGCAACTACTCGGGCTTCGAGAAGCAGCGGCGGGCGCGGGCCGAGGCCGTCGCGCGGCGGGCGGAGAAGCTGGCCGACGAGCGCTCGCACATGGAGGCGTTCGTCGCGCGCTTCAGGGCCAAGGCCTCGAAGGCGAAGCAGGCGCAGAGCCGGCTCAAGATGCTGGAGAAGATGCCCTCGCCCGAGCCGATCCTCGACGAGGGCACGGTGCCGATCCGCATACCGCAGCCCAAGCGCGCGCTGGCCCCGCCGATCATCCAGACCGAGCGGGTGGTGCTCGGCTACGGCGAGACCGAGGTGCTGCGGCGGGTGAACATCCGCGTGGACGAGGACGACCGGATCGCGCTGCTCGGCGCCAACGGCAACGGCAAGTCGACGCTCGCCAAGATGCTGGCGGGCAAGCTCGCCCCCATGGACGGCACCATGGTGCGCGCCGAGCGGATGCAGATCGCCTACTTCGCCCAGCACCAGCTCGACGAGCTGAACCCGAAGGAGACCGCCGTCGACCATGTGCGCGCCCGGGTGAAATTTGACGGGGAGGCGCAGGTCCGCGCCCGCGTCGCGCAGATGGGCCTCGGCACGGAGCGGATGGACACGCTGGCGAAGGATCTCTCGGGCGGCGAGCGCGCCAAGCTCCTCCTCGGTCTCGCGACCATGGACGGCGCCAACCTCCTCATCCTCGACGAGCCGACCAACCACCTCGACATCGACAGCCGCGCCGCCCTCATCGAGGCGATCAACGGCTACGAGGGCGCCGTCATTCTCATCAGCCATGACAGGCATCTGGTGGAGGCGTGCGTCGACCGGCTGTGGCTTGTGGCGAACGGCACGGTCGCCCCGTTCGACGACGACATGGAGGCCTACAAGGAGCTGATCCTTGCGGGCGCCCGCAAGTCGAAGTCCGAATCGGGGACGGCGAAGGGCAAGCCGAGCGCGCAGGACCGGCGGCGCGAGGCCGCCGAGGCGCGCGCCGCCCTCGCCCCGCTGCGCAAGCGGATCCAGGCCGCCGAGAAGGAGATGGCGAAGGCCGCGACGGAGATGAAGAAGCGCGACGAGGCGCTCGCGGACCCGGCCTTTATACCGGCAACCCCGACGAGGCGACGCGGCTATCCACGGAGCGCGCCCGCTGGGCGGCGAAGCACGAGGAGGCCGAGGAGGCCTGGCTCGAAGCGTCGGAAGAATACGAGACGGCCAGCCAGTCGAGCGCTGACGAGGACGCCTGAGGGCCGCCTAGCGAATCGGGCGGTAGCCGAGGACCTGCATCAGGCGGTCCACCATCGCGGCCTGGTTCTGCGACCCATGGACGGCTTCGACGTTGAAATAGTCCCGCCGGTCGTTGAGCGCGGCGTGGTTGGAGAACGAGCAGTCGTTGTTCTGCGGGCGTGACGTGCTCGTGGACGACGTTGAGGCCGGCGCGCAGGAGACCGTCGCGCAGGCCCTGTGCCCGGCCGTCGGCGTCAATCGGGCGAGTTCCGGCGATGAAGATCATGTCGTCCGGCCCCGCCAGCGGCCCCGAGGCGCGGAAGCCGGTGGACTTTGCCGTGCGCATCGATGCCGAGACGTCGCCGCCGGCGGTGTTGTTGTGCATCGACAGGATGTGCCGCTTGCCCTTGAAGAAACCCATCACGGTGCTGGTGTAGCGCGGCGTCGCAGCGCTCATCCGGCACGGCCCGGCAGCGCGCGCATCGACGGCGAAGTTCCGGTTGGGGTCGATGCCGCGATATTCGCGGCTGTCGCCGGTCTCGAGCGCGACCATCGCACCACCGTAGCGGGCGACGGCATAGACCGCCGCGTCGAACGCGGTGTTCTCGTTGTCGTGCGGGAGATACCAGACCGGACCGCCGGACGCGGCGTCGTTCTCGATGACGGTGAAGGTCCAGGTCACGCCATTCTCGGTGAGGCGCTCGGTGGAGACGCAGAGGCGCGCGGCGCGAATTGCCGCAGCGTTGCGGGTGACGTCGGGGTCGGCGACGTCGCCCTCGGGGGAGCAGCCGCCCCTGCGGCCGCCGCCGAAGAGCTTGCCGAGGAAGGCGAGCTCGGTCGTCCCCCGCTCGCTCGCAGACGAGGGCACGGGGTGGCACAGGATGGCGACAAGGGCGAGCGCAGCCGTCAGACCGGTTGCGGCGATGCCTCCGGGTGCCAGAAATCCCATGCGTTCCCCTCTCGTGCCGGACGGCCGGCGCACCGGTGCGCCGCCGCCAAGGCTCCCATATGGTCTCCGCATTTGCGGGCGCTAGCTGCTATCGTGGCCCGAAACGATGGATGGATGACGTGAGCCAGGATGATCTCGACAAGCGCAGGGACGCGCTGCGCAACCGAATCGACCAGCACGAGGCCGAGGAGACGAAAAAGGCCGCGGCCGCCACCCGCAGCTCGACGGCGGGCTACGCCGTGGCATTCCGCCTCTCGACGGAGCTCGTCAGCGCAATCCTCGTCGGCGGGCTCATCGGTTACGGGCTGGATTGGGCGCTCGGGACCCTCCCCTGGCTCTTTATTCTCTTCGTCCTGCTGGGCTTTGTTGCGGGCGTCCTCAACGTTTTGCGCTCGGCGGGCTTGATTCAACCGCCGCAAGTCGGCAAGAGACCGCGTGAGGGCTCCGACAGGTAGCGCTCGCATTCACCGTGTGCGCTGTTCAGCGCATTGAACCCGGCAGGACGAACCGCAGGATACTATGGCGACGAAAGAAGGCGGCGGACTCGATCCCATTCACCAGTTCGAGGTGAAGTCTCTCATCGACATCAACGTCGCCGGGATGGATCTGTCATTCACCAACGTTTCGCTGTTCATGCTGATCACCACCCTCGGTGTGATCTTGCTGATGGCGTTGCCGACCAGCCGCCGCGCCCTCGTGCCCGGCCGGTGGCAGAACGTTGCCGAGATGTGCTACGAATTCGCCGGCAACATGCTGCGCGACTCCGCAGGCGCTGCCGGCATGCGCTTCTTCCCGCTCGTGTTCTCCCTCTTCATGTTCATCCTGATCGCGAACATGATCGGCATGTTCCCGTACTTCTATACGGTGACCAGCCAGCTCATCGTGACGGTCGTCCTCGCGATGATCGTGTTCCTGACCGTCATCATCGCCGGCCTCAGGATGCACGGCCTCTCCTTCTTCAAGCTGTTCGTGCCGTCCGGCGTGCCGATCTACATTCTGCCGCTGGTGTCGCTGATCGAGGTCATCTCGTTCCTCTCGCGGCCGGTCAGCCACTCCGTTCGTCTTTTCGCCAACATGCTCGCCGGGCACATCACGCTGAAGGTCTTCGCAGCCTTCGTGGTGTCGCTGTCTGCGCTGGGCACTGTCGGCATCATCGGCGCGATCCTGCCCCTCGGCATGACGGTGGCGATCACCGCGCTGGAATTCCTCGTTGCGGCCCTGCAGGCCTATGTCTTCGCGATCCTGACCTGCATCTACCTCAACGACGCGATCCACCCTCACCACTGACCCTGTAAGCGCATTTTACCAATCAAGCGCATCTAAGGAGCCTCCCCCCATGGAAGCAGAAGCTGCCAAGTTCATCGGTGCCGGCCTTGCGACGATCGGCCTTGCGGGCGCCGGTATCGGCGTTGGCAACCTGTTCGGTGCATTCCTGTCGGGTGCCCTGCGCAACCCGTCGGCTGCTGACGGCCAGTTCGCCCGTCTCATCTTCGGCTTCGCGGTGACGGAAGCGCTCGGCATCTTCTCGCTGCTGATCGCGCTCCTGCTCCTGTTCGCGGTCTAAGTCAGAACTCGCTGATGTTCGAACTTGCCCAAGCCGACACAGGAGCGTCCGACGCGGGGCACATCGATCCCAACACGCTCGAGGGTGTCCCCGAGCGTGCCGAGATCGAGGTCCCCATGCCGACTGACGCGTCCCAGGTCGACGTCCCGCTCCACGGCGCCGGAGGCCAGGAAAGCCTCTTCCCGCCGTTCGACTTCAGCGATTTCCCCTCGCACCTCTTCTGGATCGCGATCAGCTTCGGTCTCCTCTACTTCTTCGTGAACCGGCTGATCGTCCCCCAGGTGGGTGGCACGATCGAAGATCGACGCGACCGTGTCGCGTCGGATCTTGGCGAGGCCTCGCGCCTTTCCCGGGAGACGGACGAGGTCATCGCGGTCTACGAGCAGGAACTCGCCGAGGCGCGGCACAAGGCCTACGCCATCGCGCAGCAGCGCCGTGACGAGATCAAGGCCGAGCAGGAACGCCAGCAGGCCGAGACCGAAGAGGCTCTCGACAAGCGGATTGCCGAGGCCGAGACCCAGATCGCCAAGCGCCGCGACGCGGCCCTCGCCGATGTGGACGCCATTGCCACAGATGCTGCCCGTGCCATCGTCGAGCAGCTCTCCGGCCTCACCGTCAGCGAGGCCGAGGTGACCGAGGCGGTCAAGCGTCAGGAGGTTTCAAGTGCTTCAGTCTGATACCTTCTGGGCCCTCGTCGGCCTCATCATCTTCATCGTCATCGTCGCTGCCGTGGGAGCGCCGAAGAAGATCCTCGCCCTCCTCGACAAGCGGACCGACAGGATCCGTGACGATCTGGACGAGGCCCGCAAGGCACGCGAGGAAGCGCAGGCTCTCCTCGCCGAATACCAGCGCAAGCGCCGCGACGCCGAGCGCGATGCGGACGCCATCGTGGAAGAGGCCCGCCGGGAAGCCAAGCGGCTGACCGAGGAGGCCAACGAGAAGCTGCGCGAAATGGTCGAGCGGCGCACCAAGTCGGCCGAGAACAAGATCGCCCAGGCGGAAGCCCAGGCACTCGGCGAAGTGCGGACGCGGGCGACCAACCTCGCGATCGCCGCCGCGGCCGACCTTCTCGCAAAGAAGCTCGACAGCGACGCAGGGTCGAAGATGATCGACCGTTCGATCGAGACGGTCCAGCAGCGCCTGAACTAGCTCGCGAGTAGAGCTCAACCTTCGAAAAAGGCCGCGTCCCAACCCGGGACGCGGCCTTTTTTGTTTCGACCGGTCTGATTTTACCGGAACCACGTTGAGCGACCTTCGTTCTGTCTGCAACGGCGCCGACATGGCTGCCGGAAACACACGAGGACGAGAACGATGGGTCTTTTCAACAAAGACATCCAGACGATGGACGACCTCTTCTTGCATACCCTCCGCGACATTTACTACGCGGAAAAGCAGATCAAGAAGGCGCTGCCGAAGATGGCCAAGAAGGCCATCGACCCTGCGCTGAAGGCCGGCTTCGAGACGCACCTCGAGGAAACCAAGGGCCAGATCGAGCGCCTCGAGCAGGCATTCGAGCTGATGGGCGTGAAGGCCAAGGGCGTGACCTGCGACGCGATCGACGGCATCCTGAAGGAAGCCGAGAGCGTGATGTCCGAAGTCTCCGACGAGCACGTGCTGGATGCCGCGATGGTGGCAGCTGCGCAGGCCGTGGAGCACTACGAGATCACCCGCTACGGCACGCTTAGCACCTGGGCGACCGAACTCGGTCGCGCGGACGTCGCAGCCCTCCTCAAGCAGACGCTGGCCGAGGAAGAGGCGACGGACAAGAAGCTGTCGAAGCTCGCCAAGGGCCACGTGAACCAGGCCGCTGCGGCCTAGCAGAAGGGCGCCGACGGGGCATCCGCCCCTCGCCTGCCCCGGGCGACGTCACGACAAAAAAAGCCGCGCTAACTTCACGTTGGCGCGGCTTTATCGTTTCAGCGCAGGCGATGTGCCCTGCGCAGAAGCCTAGTTCTCGGCCTGCTCCTCGGCGGCGATGCGCTCGCGGTCGGCGGCGCCACGGGCGTCCTCGTCACGATCGACGAACTCGATCACGGCGACGGCCGCGTTGTCGCCGTAGCGGTAGCCGGCGCGCATGATGCGGGTGTAGCCGCCGTTGCGCTCCTGGTAGCGCGGGCCGAGCACGGAGAACAGCTTGGCGACGGCCTGCCTGGTCACGGACCTTGGAGATGGCCTGGCGGCGGGCATGGAGATCGCCGCGCTTTGCGAGCGTGATGATCTTCTCGATGAACGGACGCAGCTCTTTCGCCTTCGGCACCGTGGTGACGATCTGCTCGTGCTGGATCAGCGACGCGGACATGTTGGCAAACATCGCGAGGCGATGGCTGGACGTCCGGTTAAGCTTGCGGCCTTGCTTCTTGTGACGCATCGCGCCAACTCCTCATGTTTGAAATGCCGGGCGCTCCGGCGTTCGCGCTAGGGTGTGCCTCCGACGCGGAAGGCAGCTCCCGGTCAGCGACCGGGGGTAGAAAAGGCCGGGCACTGGGCCCGGCCGGCAACTCAATAGTGGTGGTCTTCGTACCGCTTGGCGAGCTCTTCGATGTTCTCGGGCGGCCAGTTCGGCACTTCCATGCCGAGGTGCAGCCCCATCTGCGCGAGAACTTCCTTGATCTCGTTCAGCGACTTGCGGCCGAAGTTCGGGGTGCGGAGCATTTCCGCCTCGGACTTCTGGATCAGGTCGCCGATGTAGACGATGTTGTCGTTCTTCAGGCAGTTGGCCGAGCGGACCGAAAGCTCCAGCTCGTCGACCTTCTTGAGCAGCGCCGGGTTGAAGGCGAGCTCGGGAACGTCCTCGGAAACCTCCGGCTTGGTGGGCTCCTCGAAGTTCACGAAGATCGACAGCTGGTCCTGCAGGATGCGCGCGGCGTAGGCCACGGAGTCTTCCGGCGAGATGGAGCCGTCGGTCTCGACCTGGAGGGTCAGCTTGTCATAGTCGAGGACCTGGCCCTCGCGGGTGTTCTCGACCTTGTAGGAGACCTTCTTGACCGGCGAGTAGAGGCTGTCGATCGGGATCAGGCCGATCGCGGCATCTTCGGGACGGTTGCGGTCGGCCGGGACGTAGCCCTTGCCGGTGTTGACCGAGAACTCCATGCGGATGTCCGCGCCCTCGTCCAGCGTGCACAGCACGTGGTCGGGGTTGAGGATCGACACGTCGCCCACGGTCTGGATGTCGCCGGCGGTGACCTTGCCCGGACCCTGCTTGCGCAGGACCATCCGCTTGGGCCCCTCGCCCGCCATGCGGACCGCAACTTCCTTGATGTTCAGGATGATGTCGGTCACGTCCTCGCGGACGCCGGTCATGGACGAGAACTCGTGCAGGACGCCGTCGATCTGCACCGACGTGACTGCCGCGCCCTGGAGCGAGGACAGGAGCACGCGGCGCAGCGCGTTGCCGAGGGTGAGGCCAAAGCCCCGCTCCAGCGGCTCCGCAACAACGCTGCCGATGCGCTTCGGGTCGTAACCCGGCGTCACATCCAGCTTGTTGGGGCGGATCAGCTCTTGCCAGTTCTTCTGGTTGGTCGTCACAGGCAATGCCTCATGGTTTGCCGACGCCCGTATGGCGTGGCGGTCGCAATCATTGCGGTCAAAAACTAGACGCGGCGGCGCTTGGGCGGGCGGCAGCCGTTGTGCGGGATCGGGGTCACGTCACGGATCGAGGTGATCGTGAAGCCGGCCGCCTGGAGCGCGCGGAGCGCCGATTCGCGGCCCGAACCCGGACCGGTCACCTCGACCTCGAGGGTGCGCATGCCATGCTCGGACGCCTTCTTGGCGGCATCCTCGGCGGCAACCTGCGCCGCATAGGGCGTGGACTTGCGGGAGCCCTTGAAGCCCATGGCACCGGACGAGGACCAGGAGATCGCATTCCCCTGTGCGTCGGTGATGGTGATCTTGGTGTTGTTGAAAGAGGCGTTCACGTGGGCGATGCCCGACGTGATGTTCTTACGCTCTTTGCGCCGTACGCGCGCAGCTTCCTTCGCCATGATTGTTCCTTGTTACTTCTTCTTGCCGGCGATGGCCTTCGCGGGACCCTTGCGGGTGCGCGCGTTGGTATGCGTGCGCTGGCCGCGAACCGGCAGGCTGCGACGGTGACGCAGGCCGCGGTAGCAGCCAAGATCCATAAGCCGTTTGATGTTCATCGCGGTCTCGCGGCGCAGGTCGCCCTCCACGATGTAGTCGCGATCGATGGTCTCACGCAGCATCAGCACTTCGGCGTCGCTGAGTTCGTTCACGCGGCGCTCGGCGGGGATGTTCACCTTCTCGGTGATCTCCTGCGCCATCGTCGAGCCGATGCCGTGAATGTACTGGAGCGCGATGACCACGCGCTTCCCGGTCGGAATGTTAACGCCTGCGATACGAGCCACACTGCCTCCGTTGCCGGCCCCGCCGCCGGCTGAATTCAAATTATCGAGCCACACACTGCTGCGGCGATGGTCCGGCGATCAACCGCCAAAAGGTTGGAGCCGCCGCGCGGAATGCGGCAGCCGCCAACCAGTACGCATCTAAAGAGTGGGCCCGACCCGAAGCCGCCGCCCGAAAGGACGTACCGCGACTCCGCCAGATAGGACCGGGCTCTAGCGCAGGACAAGGCCCACGTCAACTTTTATTCACAAGTTCGCGCAAATCCGGCGGATCGCGCGGCTGTCACCCCGTCGCGTAGAGCTTGGGGCTGGCTTCGCCGAGAATCGATGCGATCTCCCCGGCGACGGTGTCGATGTCCTGCATCCCGTCGACCGAATGGAGCTTGCCGGTCTCACGGTAATGGTCGATCAGCGGCGCGGTCTGGTCGCGGTAGACCTTGAGCCGGTGCCGCAGCGCCTCGACGGTGTCGTCGTCGCGAACCGCGTCCCCGCTCTCGCGGCGGCGCGGTCTCAACGCGGGAGGCGAGCGCCTCCTCGTCGACCTGGAGTTCGATCACCGCGTCGAGCTCGAGTTCCTTCTCGGCGAGAATCGCCTCGAGCGCCTCGGCCTGCGCGACGGTACGCGGAAAACCGTCGAGAATGAAGCCGTTGGCGCAATCGGGGTCGGCGATCCGCTCGGCGACGATCTGGTTGACCACCTCGTCCGGGACGAGATCGCCACGGACCATGATGTCCTTCGCCTTGAGGCCGATCGGGCTCTCCGCCTTGACGGCGGCACGCAGCATGTCGCCAGTGGAGAGCTGCTGGAGCGAATGCTGCTCCATCAGCCTCTTGGCCTGCGTGCCCTTACCCGCGCCTGGCGGCCCAAGCAGAATCAGCCTCATCTGCGCTTCCCTTTCAGCTTGGACTTTTTGACAAGCCCTTCGTACTGGTGCGCCAGCAGGTGACCCTGCACCTGCGCAACCGTATCCATCGTCACACTAACGACGATGAGCAGCGATGTCCCGCCGAAATAGAACGGAACGGCGGTCGACGCGATGAGGAACTCAGGCAGAAGACAGATGATCACCAGATAGATCGCGCCGATGACCGTGATTCGGGTCAGCACGTAGTCGATATATTGTGCGGTGCGCTCGCCGGGACGAATCCCCGGGATATAGCCGCCATGCTTCTTCAGGTTGTCCGCGGTGTCGGCCGGGTTGAACACGATCGCCGTGTAGAAGAACGCGAAGAAGATGATCATTGCGGTGTAGGACAGCATGTAGAGCGGCTGGCCGTGGCCGAAGAGGGCCTGGACCGTGCCGAGGAAGCCGCCGCCGTCGGCCCCTGCCCCGAAGCTCGTCAGCGTCGCCGGCACCAGAAGGAGCGAGGACGCGAAGATCGGCGGGATGACGCCTGCGGTGTTAAGCTTCAGCGGCAGATGCGAGCTGTCCCCCTGGAACATCTTGTTGCCGACCTGGCGCCGCGGATACTGGATCAGAAGCCGCCGCTGCGCCCGCTCCACGAACACGATGAACGCGATCACGACGATCGCCATGATGATGACGAGAAGGATGATCGGCGTGGACAGCGCGCCCTGGCGGCCGAGTTCGAGCATGCCCGCGATGGCGGACGGAAGCTCGGCGATGATGCCGGCGAAGATGATCAGCGAGATGCCGTTGCCGACGCCGCGGCTCGTGATCTGCTCGCCGAGCCACATCAGGAACATCGTGCCGCCGACCAGCGTCACCACCGTGGTGAAGCGGAAGAACATGCCGGGCTCGGTCACGATCGTGCCGGCGCTCTCGAGGCCGACCGAGATGCCGTAGGCCTGCACGGTCGCCAGAATCACCGTGCCGTAGCGGGTGTACTGGTTGATCTGCTTGCGGCCCTGGTCGCCCTCCTTCTTCAGCTGCTCGAGCCGCGGAACCACGGTCGTGAGAAGCTGGATGATGATGGAGGCCGAGATGTACGGCATGATCCCCAGCGCGAAGATCGCCATGCGCCCGATGGCGCCGCCGGCGAACACGTTGAAGAGGCCCAGAAGCCCGGACTGCGCCTGGTCGAACGCCTGCTGCAGCGCCACGGGGTCGATGCCGGGCAGCGGAACGTACGTCCCCAGCCGGTAGACCACGAGCGCCGCGAGGGTGAACCAGATGCGCTGCTTGAGCTCGGTGGCTTTGCCGAAAGCCTTGAAATTCAGATTGGCGGCAAGTTGTTCGGCGGCTGACGCCATGGATAACTCCGAAAATGTTCGGGACTGACTGAGCGGCAAAGCCGTTCCGCCGCAGACTGGGCTACGGCGAACGTCAACGGCTGTCCTTAACGCGTCACCCGCGCCCTGTCACGGGCCGATTGTCGTTATCTGGTCATGCGGGCGGGCAGATGGAAGCCCGAGCCCGCAACGGCGCGAACCCGCCAGAAACGAAAACGGGCACCCTCTCGGGCGCCCGTCGATCTCGTGAAGCAGAGCCGCTTCCCCTACTCGGCCGGAGCCGGTGCAGGCGCCAGGATCTCGATGGAGCCGCCGGCCTTCTCGACAGCGTCGACGGCGGCCTTGGAGGCGCCCCAGACGGAGAGCTTCAGCGGCGTGGTCAGCTCACCGTCGGACAGGACGCGAACGCCGTCCTTGGCACGGCGCAGGATGCCGGCCTTGACCATCTCGGCGGCCGTCACGGTCGCGTCGGCGGACAGGCGGCCCGCGTCGACAGCTTCCTGCAGGCGGCTCAGCGACACGATGTTCAGCTTCTTGGCGAACGCCTTGTTGCTGAACCCGCGCTTGGGCAGGCGCATGTGGATCGGCATCTGGCCGCCCTCATACCCCTTGATCGCCACGCCGGAGCGCGACTTCTGACCCTTGACGCCTCGGCCGGACGTCTTGCCCGTGCCGGAGCCGATACCGCGGCCAACGCGCTTGCGCGACTTCACCGCGCCGGGATTGTCCCGAAGTTCGGACAGCTTCATTTGTCGTCCTCCACGATCCGGACCAGGTGATGGACCTTCGCGATCATGCCGCGGACGGCGGGAGTGTCTTCCAGCGTCCGGCGGCGGTGCATCTTGTTGAGGCCGAGACCCTTGAGGGTCTGGCGCTGCTCGTCGGGCCGGCGCAGCGCCGAGCCGATCTGCTCGACGGTCACAACGGGCTTGCCGGCGTCCTGGGCGCGCTTGGCGCCCTCAGTCACGCGAACGTCAGGCATTTGCCATCTCCACCTGCTCTTCGCCCTCACCCGCCGTCAGGACGGTTTCGGACGTGATGTCGGCATCGCGGCGGCGGGACTGAAGCTCGGACACCTTGAGGCCGCGGCGCGCTGCCACGGAACGCGGCGAGTCCTGATCCTTCAGCGCGTCGAACGTGGCGCGGATCATGTTGTACGGGTTGGACGAGCCCAGCGACTTCGCCACGATGTCGTGGATGCCGAGCGTCTCGAACACGGCGCGCATCGGGCCACCGGCGATGATGCCGGTACCGGCGGGCGCCGCACGCAGGAACACCTTGCCAGCGCCGTGGCGACCGGCCACGTCGTGGTGCAGCGTCCGGCCTTCGCGCAGCGGCACGCGGATCAGCGTGCGCTTGGCGCTCTCGGTCGCCTTGCGGATGGCTTCCGGCACTTCGCGCGCCTTGCCGTGACCGAAGCCGACGCGGCCCTTCGTGTCGCCGACGACGACCAGCGCGGCAAAGCCGAAGCGCCGGCCGCCCTTGACCACCTTCGCGACGCGGTTGATCGCGACCAGCTTGTCGGTGAATTCGTTGTCTTCGTCATCGCGATGATCGCGCCTGCGACCGCCGCCTCTTCTATCGTCAGCCATCTTGCTTCCTTTGACGCCGGCCGTTCGGGCGAACCCGCGTTCCGACTTGAGATTGCTCGTCCGTGCGCCCTCCCGGCGAGGGAGAGGCGTCGCCCCGGCGGCTCATTCCGCACGGAGGACGGCCCGCGGCGAACCGCGAGCCGTTATGTAATTGGCCGTGTATGCCTCGCCGGTCGCCCGGCGCCAAGGCCTTTCGGGCCTAGAACTCGAGACCGCCCTCGCGCGCGGCATCCGCCAGCGCCTTGAGACGGCCGTGATAAAGACGGCCACCACGGTCGAACACGACCTTGGAGACGCCGGCTTCCTTGGCGCGCTCGGCAATCAGCTTGCCGACCTGCGCCGCCGCATCGGTGTCCGCGCCGGTCTTGAGATCGGTGCGGAGCGCCTTGTCGACCGTCGAGGCCGAAGCGACCGTGCGGCCCGCGGCGTCGTCGATCAGCTGCGCATAGATGTGCTTCGACGAACGAAACACCGAAAGGCGCGGACGGCCGTTGGCAGCCGCCTTGAGAGCGCGCCGCACACGTGCGCGGCGACGGTCTGAGCGAATACGTTCCCGGCTCATTTCTTCTTGCCTTCCTTGCGAACGATCGTCTCGTCCGCATACTTCACGCCCTTGCCCTTGTAGGGCTCCGGCGGACGCCACTTGCGGATCTCCGCGGCCACCTGGCCGACGCGCTGCTTGTCGATGCCGGACACGAGGATCTCGGTCGGCTTCGGGCACTTGATGTCGATGCCCTCGGGGATCGCATACTTGACGTCATGCGAATAACCGAGCGCGAGCACCAGGTCCTTGCCCTGCACCGCGGCGCGGTAACCGACGCCGTTGATCTGCAGCGCCTTGGTGAACCCTTCGGTCGTGCCGGTGACGAGGTTCGCGATCATCGTGCGCGAGAGGCCCCACATGGCGCGGCTCTCCTGCTCGTCGTTGATGGGATCGACCTTGATCCCCTCATCCGTCTGGCTGATCGCCACACGGTCCGGAACAGTGAACTGCAGCTCACCCTTCGGGCCCTTGACCTTTACGGTCTGCCCTTCGACGGTTGCCGTGACCCCCTTGGGGATCGGAACGGCCAGTTTGCCAATTCGGCTCATAGCTTCCCCCTTAGAAGATCTGGCAAAGCACTTCGCCGCCGACATTCGCGTCGCGCGCCTGATGCTCACTCATGACGCCCTTGGACGTCGACAGGATCGAGATGCCGAGACCGTCGCGAACCCGCGGCAGCGTCGTCACCGACGAATAGACCCGGCGACCGGGCTTCGACACGCGCTTGATCTCGCGGATCACGGGCGCGTTGTCGTAGTACTTCAGCTCGATCTTGATCTCGGTGCGGCCGCCTTCGCCGTCGGTCATTTCATAACCGCGGATGTAGCCTTCCGCCTTGAGAACATCGAGGACGTTCGCACGCAGCTTGGAGCCGGGCGTGAGAACGGTGGACCGCTTGCGCATCTGCGCATTGCGGATGCGGGTCAGCATGTCGCCGAGAGGATCTGAGAGGTTCATCGTCGTTCCCCTTACCAGCTCGACTTCACGAGACCGGGCACCTTACCGGCGGACCCAAGCTCGCGCAGCGCGATACGGCTCATCTTCATCTTCCGGTAGTACGCCTTGGGACGACCCGTCACTTCGCAACGGTTCTTGACCCGGTTCGGCGCGGAATTGCGCGGCAGCGCAGCCAGCTCGAGCTGTGCGGCGAAACGCTCTTCCATCGGCAGCTCGGGGTTCTTCGTGATCGTACGAAGTGCCTCGCGCTTGGAAGCGTACTGTTCAACAAGCTCGCGGCGCTTGTTGTTGTTTTCGATCTTGCCCTTTTTGGCCATTGTTTTGCCCGAGCCCCTTAATTCTTCGCCGAAGAGTCGCGGAACGGGAAGTTGAACAGCTTCAACATCTCACGCGCCTCTTCGTCGGTCTTGGCGTTGGTCGCCACAATGATGTCCATGCCCCAGACCTGGTCGACACGGTCGTAGATGATCTCAGGGAACACGAGGTGCTCCTTGATGCCGGTCGCGAAGTTGCCACGGCCGTCGAACGACTTGGGGTTCAGGCCCCGGAAGTCCTTCACGCGCGGCAGCGCGATCGTCACGAACCGGTCCAGGAACTCGTACATGCGCTGGCGGCGGAGGGTGACCTTCGCGCCGATCGGCATGTTCTCGCGGACCTTGAAGCCTGCGATCGAGTTCTTGGCGCGCGTCACGACCGGCTGCTGGCCGGCGATGAGGGTCAGGTCCTTGACGGCGGACTGGACCTTGCGCGTGTCGTTGACCGCTTCGCCGACGCCCATGTTGATGACGACCTTGTCGAGGCGCGGCACCATCATCGGGTTGGTGTACTTGAACTTCTCCATCATGCCCGGGACGACGATGTCGCGGTAGAGCTTGGCGTAGCGGGGCTCGTAGCCTTCCGGCATGCCGGAGTCGGCTGCGGTCTCGGGTGCATCCATTACATCAGCCATCGATGACCTCCCCGGAGCGCTTGGCCACGCGCACCTTCTTGCCGTCACGAACGTCGAAGCTGACGCGGGTCGGCTTGCCGTCCTTCGGATCTGCCAGTGCGACGTTGCGACAGGTTGATCGGCGCGGACTTGGAAATGATCCCGCCTTCCTGGCTCGCGGTCTGCTTCTGGTGGCGCTGCACGGTGTTGATACCGGACACCACCGCGCGGTTCTCCTTGGGGATCACGCGCATGACTTCGCCGGACTTGCCCTTGTCGCGGCCGGCGAGAACGACGACGCGGTCGCCTTTCTTGATCTTCGCAGCCACTACAAAACCTCCGGAGCGAGCGAAATAATCTTCATGTGGTTCGAGGCACGCAGCTCGCGCGGCACCGGGCCGAAGATACGCGTGCCGATGGGCTCCTTGTTGTTGTTCACAAGGACCGCCGCATTGCCGTCGAAGCGGATCACCGAGCCGTCGGCCCGCTTGATCGCTTTGGCCGTGCGCACCACAACAGCCCTGGCAACGTCGCCTTTTTTGACGCGGCCGCGCGGAGTGGCTTCCTTGATCGACACCACAATGATGTCGCCCACGGAAGCGTACTTGCGCTTCGACCCGCCCAGGACCTTGATGCACATGACCCGGCGTGCACCGCTATTGTCGGCCACGGCGAGGTTAGTTTGCATCTGAATCATCAGTTTTTCTCTTCGTTGGGAGACCCTCGCGGGCCGTTCCCGCTAGAGCTCCACGTTAGCCGTCGCCGGCTGGAATATGGTGAGGCGCAGCGTCAAGCCGCGCCGCTCTCCGCTTCGGCGGCAGCCTTGGACTGGGCTGCCTCGTCGCCGCCGCTGGCCGAAACCGCTGCAGCAGCCGCCTGGGCTTCCGCATCGCCCTGGATCAGCTCGCCCGCCGGGGTGAGCTTGCCGACGACGGTCCAGTTCTTCAGCTTCGAAATCGGACGGCACTCCTCGATGCGGACCCGGTCGCCGACTTCGTAGCGGTTGGTCTCATCGTGGGCGTGGTACTTCTTCGTGCGCCGCACCGTCTTCTTCAGAAGCGGATGCGAGAAGCGACGCTCGACGAGCACCGTGATCGACTTGTTGCCCTTGTTGGAAGTGACAAGCCCTTCAAGGTTACGCTTCGGCATTCTGCCCCTCTTTCGCGCGGCGCGAGCCGAGCACGGTCTTGATCCGCGCGATGTCGCGGCGGATGACGCGGTAACGCGCCGTGTTCTCGAGCTGCCCCGTCGCCTGCTGGAAACGCAGGTTGAACTGCTCTTTCTTCAGATCGCGCAGATCGTCGACGAGCTCGTCGGACGTCTTGGCGCGTACATCTTCACCCTTCATGTGCCCTACTCCGCGATGCGCTGAACGAAGCGCGTCTTGATGGGCAGCTTGGCGCCGGCGAGCCGGAACGCTTCGCGTGCCACATCTTCCGGCACACCGTCGATCTCGAACATGATCCGGCCGGGGTGAACCCGGGCGGCCCAGAACTCGACGGAGCCCTTGCCCTTACCCATACGAACTTCGGTCGGCTTCTTCGTGACCGGCACGTCCGGGAAGATCCGGATCCAGACACGGCCCTGGCGCTTCATGTGACGCGTCATGGCCCGGCGAGCCGCCTCGATCTGCCGTGCGGTGACCCGCTCCGGCTCCATCGCCTTCATCCCGAACGAGCCGAAGTTGAGGTCGGTCCCGCCCTTGGCGAGGCCGTGGATCCGGCCCTTGTGCTGTTTGCGGAATTTCGTCCGCTTCGGTTGCAGCATTGCTCAGCCCTCCTCAGCCGCGATCGTCGCGGTTGCGACGGCCGGACGAACCCTGGTTCGACGCCTCAAGCGCACGACGCTCGTGTGCCATCGGGTCGTGCTCAAGGATCTCGCCCTTGAAGATCCAGACCTTGACGCCGCAGATGCCGTACGCGGTGACGGCTTCGGCGGTGCCGTAGTCGATGTCGGCGCGCAGCGTGTGCAGCGGCACACGGCCTTCGCGGTACCACTCGGTGCGCGCGATTTCCGCGCCGCCGAGACGGCCGCCGCAGTTGATGCGGATGCCGCCGGCGCCCATGCGCATGGCCGTCTGCACGGCACGCTTCATGGCACGGCGGAACGCGATGCGGCGCTCGAGCTGCTGCGCGATCGACGCTGCGACCAGCGTCGCGTCGACTTCCGGCTTGCGCACTTCAACGATGTTGATGTGCACTTCGGAGTCGGTCATCTCCGCCACCTTCTTGCGAAGGCGGTCGATGTCCGCACCCTTCTTGCCGATGACCACACCCGGACGCGCCGAGTGAATGGTGACGCGGCACTTCTTGTGCGGGCGCTCGATCACGATCTTCGAGACCGCGGCCTGCTTCAGGAGCTTCATGAGCATCTTGCGGATCGCAAGGTCCTCATGAAGAAGGCGGCCGTACTCGGCGCCTTCAGCGTACCAGCGGGAGTCCCACGTGCGGTTGATGCCGAGGCGGAGCCCGATCGGCGATACTTTCTGACCCATCAGGCGGCCTCCTCAACTTCGCGAACGACGATCGTCAGGTGCGAGAACAGCTTCGTCACCGAGCCGACCTTGCCGCGACCGCGCGGACGGAAGCGGCGCATGGCCATGGCCTTGCCGACGTAGGCTTCCTTCACGACGAGCGCATCGACGTCGAGATCATGGTTGTTCTCGGCGTTGGCGATGGCGCTCTCGAGCGTCTTCTTGACGTCGAGCGCGATGCGCTTGCGGCTGAAGGTGAGCTCGGCGAGCGCCTTGTCGACCTTCTTGCCGCGGATCATCGAGGCGACCAGGTTGAGCTTCTGAGGGCTCACCTTGATCATCCGGTTGACCGCACGGACTTCGGTGTCGGCGAGAACGCGGGGGTGTTTCGGCTTACCCATTACTTCCTCCGCGCTTTCTTGTCAGCGCCGTGGCCGTAATAGGTCCGCGTCGGCGAAAACTCGCCGAACTTGTGACCCACCATGTCTTCCGACACGTTGACCGGGATGTGCTTCTGGCCGTTGTAGACACCAAACGTCAGGCCCACGAAGTGGGGCAGGATCGTCGAGCGACGCGACCAGATCTTGATGACCTCGTTACGGCCACCCTCTCGTGCCTTCTCGGCTTTCTTCAGAAGGTATCCGTCTACAAACGGACCTTTCCAAACTGAGCGGGTCATTTACTTCTTCCGTGCGTGACGCGAGCGGACGATGTACTTGTCCGTCGACTTGTTGGAGCGGGTGCGCTTGCCCTTCGTCGGCTGGCCCCACGGAGTCACCGGGTGACGACCACCCGAGGTACGGCCCTCACCACCACCATGGGGGTGGTCGAACGGGTTCATCGCGACACCGCGGGTCTGCGGGCGGATGCCCAGCCAGCGCGCGCGGCCGGCCTTGCCCATGTTCGTGTTCGAGTTGTCGGGGTTCGACACGGCACCGATGGTAGCCATGCAAGCCGACGGAACCCGGCGCTGCTCGCCCGACTGGAGGCGAAGAACGGCATAGCCGCCATCGCGCCCGACGAGCTGGGCATAGGTGCCGGCGGAGCGTGCGATCTGCCCGCCCTTCATCGGCTTCATCTCCACATTGTGGATGATGGTGCCGACGGGGATCGAGGACATCGGCATCGCGTTGCCGGGCTTCACGTCGACGCGCTCGCCGGCGATGACCTGGTCGCCAGCCCCGACGCGCTGCGGCGCGAGGATGTAGGCCAGCTCGCCATCGGCGTACTTGATCAGCGCGATGAACGCCGAACGGTTCGGGTCATACTCGAGCCGCTCGATGGTCGCCGGAACGTCGAACTTGCGACGCTTGAAGTCGATCATCCGGTACGTGCGCTTGTGACCGCCGCCACGGTGACGGGCCGTCTTGCGGCCGACGTTGTTGCGGCCGCCGGACTTGTGCAGCCCTTCCGTCAGCGACTTGACGGGCTTGCCCTTCCAGAGGCCATCCCGCTTGACGATGACGAGCTGGCGCTGGCCAGGCGACGTCGGGTTGAAGGTTTTCAATGCCATAGTCTTAAAGCCCCGTCGTCACGTCGATGGACTGGCCATCCTGAAGCGTCACGATCGCGTGCTTCACGTCGGACTGGCGCCCCTTGATCCCGCGGAACTTCTTGACCTTGCCCTTGCGGACCAGCGTGTTGACGCCGGTCACCTTCACCTGGAAGAGCGCCTCGATGGCGGCCTTGATCTCAGGCTTGGTGGCGGTCCTGGCCACGCGGAACACGATCTGGTTGTTCTCGGAAGCCTCGGTCGACTTCTCGGTGATCACCGGCGAGAGCACAACGTCGTAATGGTTGAGCGCGATTGCCATCAGTTTGCCTCCGCAGTCTCGGCCGATGCCTTGTTCGACCCGTCGAAGCGCGCGGCAATGCCGTCGAGCGCGGACTTGGTCAACACCAGCTTGTTGCGGCGCAGGATGTCGTAGACGTTGAGGCCGGCGACCGGCAGCACGTCGACCATCGGGATGTTGCGGGCAGCCTTGGCGAACTTGTCGTCGACGGTGCCGTCGATGATGAGCGCGTTGGTGAGGCCGAGCGCGGTGAACTGCGAACGCAGGGTCTTGGTCTTGATCTCGTCGATCGACGCCTGGTCGAGGACGATGAGGTCCGAACCCTGCATCTTCGCGGAAAGGGCCAGCTTCAGACCCAGCATGCGGACCTTCTTGGGAAGGTCGTGGCTGTGGTCGCGGACCTTGGGGCCGTGCGCCTTGGAGCCGCCGCGGAACTGCGGCGCCTTCTTGTCGGAGTGACGGGCGCGGCCCGTCCCCTTCTGGCGGTACATCTTCTTGCCGGTGGCGTTGATCTCGCCGCGGGTCAGCGTCTGGTGCGTGCCTGCCTGACGGCGAGCCAGCTGCCAACGCACAACGCGGTGGAGAATGTCCGCGCGCGGCTCAAGACCGAACGTTTCGTCCGGAAGCGTTACCGTACCCGCGTCGTCACCGGCGAGCGTTTTGACAGAAATGTCCATCACGCATCACCTTTGTTCGAGTCTTCCGCCGACACGTCGGTCGCCGGGGTTTCAACCGGTGCCGCCTCGTTGGCGGGCATCTCGGCTTCATTGGCCTTCACGTCCTCTGCCGGAGCGGAGTCGGTGTTCGGCATGCGGAACGCACCCGGGGTCGGCGCCTCGGACGGCAGCGAACGCTTCACAGCGTCGCGAACCATGATCCAGGAGTTCTTCGAGCCCGGGACGGCGCCCTTCACCAGCACCAGACCGCGATCGACGTCGATCTTGGCGATGGTGAGGTTCTGGGTGGTGACGCGGACGGAGCCCATGTGGCCCGCCATCTTCTTGCCCTTGAACACCTTGCCGGGGTCCTGGCACTGGCCGGTCGAGCCGTGGCTGCGGTGCGACACCGACACGCCGTGCGATGCACGCAGGCCGCCGAAGTTGTGCCGCTTCATCGCGCCGGCGAAGCCCTTGCCGATCGACGTGCCGGAGACATCCACGAACTGGCCGGGAACGAAGTGGTCGGCGGTCAGCTCCGCGCCCACGTCGATCAGCGCGTCTTCGGTGACGCGGAATTCGGCAACAGCCCGCTTCGGCTCGACGTTCGCCTTGGCGAAGTGGCCGCGCATGGCGCGAGTGGTGTTCTTGGCCTTGGCCTTGCCCGACCCGAGCTGCAGCGCGACGTAACCGTCACGCGCCTTCTCGCGCTGGGAGATGACCTGGCAGTTTTCGAGGGCCAGGACGGTGACAGGCACATGCTCGCCCGCATCAGTGTAGATGCGGGTCATGCCGACCTTCTTTGCGATGATTCCGGAACGCATGAACGAGACCCCTTAAAGCTTGATCTCGACGTCAACGCCGGCGGCGAGGTCGAGCTTCATGAGCGCGTCCACGGTCTGGGGCGTCGGGTCGACGATGTCGAGGAGACGCTTGTGCGTGCGAATCTCGAACTGTTCGCGGCTCTTCTTATCGACGTGCGGCGAACGGTTCACTGTGTAGCGCTCGATGCGCGTGGGCAGCGGGACGGGCCCGCGCACCTGTGCGCCGGTTCGTCGCGCAGTTTGAACGATCTCGCGCGTGGAGGAATCCAGCACGCGGTGATCGAACGCTTTGAGGCGTATGCGAATATTCTGGTTCATTCCGCTTCTTCGTTCTGACCCGCAGCCGCCGCAATTTCGCTCGCAACGGACAAAGACGCCTACCCGGCCCCCGAAGATGGCTGGCCGACAAGGCGCGTGAGTACTCAATTGGAGTGCCCTGATCTCCAGGGCGTGGGCGGTACGTAATCGAAATTCGGCGCGAATGCCACCCCCCTTCGCCCGAAAATGACGAAAAGATAACGGATGGCAGCTGTGCCGACAGTACCGGGGCGCCGCAGGAGGCGCCCAAGGCCCATCATTGCAAAGATTACAGCGCCCGCAACCCTGCCATCCGGCTTATCGACAGCATTGGGCGGCGAGCGCCGGCGCACCAGACGAGATGATTCCCTGCAGAAACTTTGCCGGGAAAGATCATGCGAATCGCGCGCACTTACCCGGACCCGCGGCTCGGTGGCGTCGACGGCCGCCCTGCCCGCGCCGACGGCACGACGAAAAAGGGCGCGGCATTGCTGCCGCGCCCTCGATCACTCCGAAAGGATCGGAACGATTAGTCGGAGATGGCCGAGACCACGCCAGCGCCGACGGTGCGGCCACCTTCGCGGATAGCGAAGCGCAGCTGCTCTTCCATCGCGATCGGCTGGATCAGCTCGACGTCGACTTCGATGTTGTCACCCGGCATCACCATCTCGGTGCCCTCGGGCAGCGTCACCACACCGGTCACGTCCGTGGTCCGGAAGTAGAACTGCGGGCGGTAGTTGGTGAAGAACGGGGTGTGACGACCGCCCTCTTCCTTGGTGAGGATGTAGGCCGACGCCTTGAACTTCTTGTGCGGCTTCACCGAACCCGGCTTGCAGAGCACCTGACCGCGCTCCACGTCCTCGCGGCCGATACCACGCAGAAGTGCACCGATGTTGTCGCCAGCCTGGCCCTGATCGAGCAGCTTGCGGAACATCTCGACGCCCGTGACGGTGGTCGACGCCGTGTCGCGGATACCCACGATCTCGACGGTCTCACCGACCTTCACGATGCCGCGCTCGACACGACCCGTCACGACGGTACCGCGACCCGAGATCGAGAACACGTCCTCGATCGGCATCAGGAAGGCACCATCAACCGGACGCTCCGGCTGCGGGATGTAGTCGTCGACGGCCTTCATCAGCTCGAGAACCGCGTCGTGGCCGATCTCCGTGTTGGAGTCTTCCAGCGCCGCAAGAGCCGAACCCTTGACGATCGGGATGTCGTCGCCCGGGAAGTCGTAGGAGCTGAGGAGCTCGCGGACTTCGAGTTCGACGAGCTCGAGGAGCTCCTCGTCGTCGACCTGGTCGACCTTGTTCAGGAAGACCACGATGGCCGGCACGCCGACCTGACGGGCGAGCAGGATGTGCTCACGGGTCTGGGGCATGGGGCCGTCGGCAGCGGACACGACCAGGATCGCGCCGTCCATCTGCGCCGCGCCGGTGATCATGTTCTTCACATAGTCGGCGTGGCCCGGGCAGTCGACGTGGGCGTAGTGACGGTTCGCGGTCTCGTATTCGACGTGGGCAGTCGAAATCGTGATGCCACGCGCCTTCTCTTCCGGTGCCGCGTCGATCTGATCGTAGGCCTTGAACGTCGCGCCGCCGGTTTCTGCCAACACCTTCGTGATCGCCGCGGTTAGCGACGTCTTGCCATGGTCGACGTGACCGATGGTGCCGATGTTAAGGTGCGGCTTCGAACGGTTAAACTTCTCCTTCGCCATTGGCGATTCTCCACATTCCTCTTGGTCTGGCGCTGACGCTAGATCATTGATCGGGCCGCCCGGGCGTCCGGGCGGCGTTCGTTTATCACCGCCCGTCGCTGTTGGCGATGACTATCAGGCGTATTTTGCCTGAACTTCGTCGGCCACTGCCTGAGGCACTTGCTCATAGTGGTCGAACTGCATGGTGTACTGCGCGCGACCCTGGGTCATGGACCGCAGGTTCGACACGTAGCCGAACATGTTGGCGAGCGGCACGAACGCGTTGACCACGCTCGCGACACCGCGCGTCTCCGTGCCCTGGATCTGGCCACGGCGGGAGTTGAGGTCGCCCATCACGGTGCCGGCGAAATCGTCGGGGGTGACGACCTCGACCTTCATGATCGGCTCGAGCAGACGCGGCTTGGCCTTCTGGCAGCCTTCGCGGAAGGCAGCGCGCGACGCGATCTCGAACGCGAGGACCGAGGAGTCGACGTCGTGGAAGGCACCGTCGGTGAGCTGCACCTTGATGTCGACCATCGGGAAGCCCGCGATCGGGCCCGACGTCAGGACGGACTGGATGCCCTTCTCGACGCCCGGGATGTATTCCTTCGGCACCGCACCGCCCACGATGGTGGATTCGAACATGAAGCCGGCGCCGGTCTCGTTCGGCTCGATGGTGAGCTTCACGCGGGCGAACTGGCCCGTACCGCCGGTCTGCTTCTTGTGGGTGTAGTCGATGTCGGCACGCTGCGTGATCGTCTCGCGGTAGGCCACCTGCGGCTGACCGATGTTCGCCTCGACCTTGAACTCGCGCTTCATCCGGTCGACCAGAATGTCGAGGTGAAGCTCGCCCATGCCGGAGATGATCGTCTGCCCGCTCTCGAAGTCGGTCTTGACGCGGAACGAGGGATCCTCGGCGGCGAGACGGTTGAGCGCGAGGCCCATCTTCTCCTGGTCCGACTTGGTCTTCGGCTCGATCGCGATGTCGATGACCGGCTCGGGGAACTCCATCCGCTCCAGGATCACCGGGTGGTTCGGATCGGACAGGGTGTCGCCCGTGGTGGTCTCCTTGAGACCGGCGAGCGCCACGATGTCACCCGCGTAGGCGATCTTGATCTCTTCGCGCGAGTTGGAGTGCATCTGCAGCATCCGGCCGACGCGCTCACGCTTCTCCTTCACCGTGTTGAGAACGCCGGTGCCCTGCTCGAGCTGCCCGGAGTAGATACGGCAGAAGGTGAGCGTGCCCACGAACGGGTCGTTCATCACCTTGAAGGCGAGCATGGCGAGCGGCGCCTCGTCGGACGAGCGGCGCTTCACGGTCTCTTCGGTCTTCACGTCGATGCCCTTGATCGACTCGACGTCCACCGGGGACGGCAGGTAGTCGACGACGGCGTCGAGCAGGGGCTGGACGCCCTTGTTCTTGAACGCGGAGCCCGTGAGGATCGGCGTAAAGGTGTTGTCGATGGTCCCCCTGCGGATCATCTCCTTCAGCTTCTCTTCGGTCGGCTCGTTGCCCTCGAGGTAGGCTTCCATCGCCGCCTCGTCGACTTCCACGGCCATCTCGATGAGCTTCTCGCGGTATTCCGCGGCCTGCTCCTTGAGGTCGTCCGGGATATCGACATAGTCGAAGCTCGCGCCGAGCGACTCGTCGTGCCAGATGATCGCCTTCATCTTCACGAGGTCGACGCAGCCCTTGAAGTCGTTCTCGGCACCGATCGGGAGCTGGAGGATGATCGGATGCGCACCGAGGCGCTCGACGATCATCTCGACGCAACGGAAGAAGTCGGCGCCGATCTTGTCCATCTTGTTGACGAAGATCATCCGCGGAACGGCGTACTTGTCGGCCTGGCGCCAGACGGTCTCGGTCTGCGGCTCGACGCCGGCGTTGGCGTCGAGCAGCGCGATCGCACCGTCGAGCACGCGCAGCGAACGCTCGACTTCAATGGTGAAGTCCACGTGGCCCGGGGTGTCGATGATGTTGAGGCGCTTGTCCTGCCAGAAGCAGGTCGTCGCGGCCGACGTGATCGTGATGCCGCGCTCCTGCTCCTGCTCCATCCAGTCCATGGTGGCTGCGCCATCGTGGACTTCGCCGATCTTGTGGCTCCGGCCGGTGTAGAACAGAATGCGCTCGGTCGTCGTCGTCTTCCCGGCATCGATGTGGGCCATGATGCCGAAGTTGCGGTAATCTTCGATTTTATGCGTGCGTGACATGAGCGTGCGTCCGAGCGTTCGTGACTAAATTACGTGTGGCCGCGGGGTTACCAGCGGTAGTGCGAGAAGGCCCGGTTGGCTTCAGCCATCTTGTGGGTGTCTTCGCGCTTCTTCACGGCGGTGCCGCGGTTGTTCGCAGCGTCCATCAGTTCACCGGACAGACGGTCGACCATGGTCTTCTCGTTGCGCTTGCGCGCGGCGGTGATCAGCCAGCGGATGGCGAGCGCCTGGCGCCGCTCCGGGCGGACCTCGACGGGAACCTGGTACGTGGCGCCACCGACGCGGCGCGAACGGACCTCGACGGAGGGCGACACGTTCGACAGCGCGTCGTGGAACAGCTGCACCGGGTCGGTGCGGCTCTTCGCCTGGCAGATGTCGAGCGCACCGTAGACGATCTTCTCGGCGGCGGACTTCTTGCCGTCGTACATGATCGCATTCATGAACTTCGACAGGATCATGTCGCCGAACTTCGGATCCGGCAGAACTTCCCGCTTCTCAGCGCTGTGACGACGGCTCATCTAACGTTCCAATACCCAGTTTGTGGCTGGCCTCTACACCAGAGGCTCCGCGCTTTCCACCATCAGCAATCGCCGGGCGATCGCCTTCAACATTTCGTAACCGCCATGGGACAACCGTTGCTGCCATGGCGGTCTCCCGCCCTTCCCAAGTCGAACGGAAGGACGCAATCGCCGCGGACATGCCGCGGCGAGCAGAGCGCTTACTTCGGGCGCTTGGCGCCGTACTTGGAGCGGCGCTGCTTGCGGTTCTTGACGCCCTGCGTATCGAGGACACCACGCAGGATGTGGTAGCGCACGCCCGGAAGGTCCTTCACGCGGCCGCCGCGGATCATGACCACGGAGTGCTCCTGAAGGTTGTGGCCTTCGCCGGGGATGTAGCCAATGACCTCGTAGCCGTTCGTCAGCCGCACCTTGGCCACCTTGCGGAGTGCCGAGTTCGGCTTCTTCGGCGTCGTCGTGTAGACGCGGGTGCAGACGCCGCGCTTCTGCGGGTTCGCCTCCATCGCCGGCACCTTGTTGCGCTTAACCGGCGCGACCCGAGGCTTACGGATCAACTGGTTGATCGTTGGCATTAAACCTTCCCATACGCGGGCGTCGCCGCCCATCTCAGTCGCGGGCAAGCCCGCTGATCTCATTCTCAGGCATCGCTGCCCAGACAAATTTGCGGGCGCTCCCGCGGGCCGACCCATGGGGCCAACAAGTAAAAGCGCCGCTTCGGCTCGCCCATCTCGGGGCAGAGAGCCGGTGCGGACGACAGAGTTAGCGCGGCGAAGCGCCGAACGAAAACTCGAACCGGATTACCGAGGCAGGATGTTGGGCGCGTGACAAGCGCCGCACGCGGCAGCCTTCGCTTCGGTTGCGCTGACATAGCGATGTCCCCCGCCAGCGTCAACCCTTAAGCGCAATTGTACCGGAGCTGCACGAGGCGCGCGACCCGTGGTGATACCCCCGTGACGCGGAGATGACCTTGGCGCCATCGGTTGCATGTCGATGCGTCGGGCAAGGGCCACCCTGCTTCGCGATCTCTTCAGGATGCCGCTTGCGTCGCCTGCCATGCTGATAAGGCGTTCAGGAAGAACATCGCCATCGCTTCGGCGCGGCTGAACGCGTTCCGTTGCATGGGCGGGGCATCGCGCTTGCGCGTGCGATGGCGGAACGGCGCAGGACTGCGCTGGCGCCGCGAATCGCTCCGGCGGTGCCTGCGGCGTTCGACCGCGACGGATACGTGATTCGCCACAATCCGCTCCGCGAGGCGCTGCACGTGGCGGTTCGTGAGGAGATCGCGACCGTCCCGCGCGATGTATGACACCTGCGCCCGGCAAGACCGTGAACCCCGTCATCTCCCTCCCCGCCCGCAACGGCGGAAGCGGGGCGGCCGCGCTTGCTTGCTGTGCGCAATCGCTGTTCCGGAACGAGGTCCGCTCGGCCGGCGGAGCGTTCTCGAACGTTCCGGGCTCGCATGGGCTGATACCGCAGCGCCCCCCCCACGGGGCACGAACAGGCGCAGCGTGCCGGCATGCAGCGACCGGCACCACCTGTCCGGATCGTTCCGCCTGCCTGGATCGGAACTTGCAGACGATCGTCTCCGCGATGCCGGCGTCACGCTGGTGGAGACGCCGCGGCGGTCCGGCGGCTGACGGCGCGGCTCAGTCGGACGGATCGGCCGCGAACCTGAGGCCGACGTCCTGGTACTTGTGGGGCCGGCCGCGGTTCCACTGCCACTTGCGGTAGGCGAGCCGCCATTCAAGCGCGCGCGAGTGGATGAACGGGAGCTCGGAGACGTCACCGCCGTTCCAGGGGGTGAACGGATTGCGCCGCAGCATCGCGTGGAGCTCGGTGCGGACCGTCGGCTTGCTCGTCGGCGTGCGGGCGTGGAAGCCGTAGGTGTCCGCCACCACGAGCGTGTTACCCTTCACCGGCAGCGACATCAGCTTGCCGTAGCCGAGGGCGCCGAGCCCGTCCTCCTGCATCCGGAAGGAGCCGGCGGAGTGATGGCCGTCGCCGACGCTGGTCGCGGCGACCGACTGCTCGTGCTCCCACTCGAGGCGCTGCGGCGTGAGGCGATGAGAGCCGGGCACATAGGAGAACGGGCCCTCGTCCATCGCCACGTCGTGCATGAACAGCCAGAACTTCGCGGTCGGGTGGAAGGTGTCGGCGTGCAGCGTGTTCTGCGGGTCCGGCGAATCGGGATCGGGGTTGTTGGCGATCGTCTGGATGACCGGGTTGTAACCGCCGGTCCGGCCCGCGACATAGCCGACGAGAGCCCTGATTTCCGGCGAGCGCAGGAAACGGCGCGCCTCCGCCGCGGCGGATGTCTCGGAGGTTCGCGCCGGGAGTGGCATGATTCGGGTGATGGCGTGGCCCTGACGCATCTCCCATGCGGTGCGCGGCACGGTCTCGAGCTCGTCGGTGAGACGGGCGAAGAGCTCGTCGGGCAGCGCGTTCTCGCGAACGACGAAGCCGTTTTCCTCGAACTGCGCGCGCTCTTCGGGGCGCAGCATCGGCGCCAGGGCAGAGCGCCGCCGTTCGGAGGCCTTGTGCGCCGCTGCGACGCGCCAGCGGTGCAGGCCCGCCTTGTTCAGCCGCTCCGACCCGAGGATCGGGTTTCGTCCGAAATTCTTGTCAGCGGAAAGAACCCCCGCCGCCGCGATCGGCAGTTGAACGATCTGTTGTACTCTCATGACTCTACCGCTGTACGCTTAAGTTCCAGGAAGGCACGGCACCGGCTTTGCGACCTGACGGCCCGTCGTCGGCGCTGTGCGGCGTCCCCGATCATGGGCGCAAAAAATAGGCGGAATCGTTTCCGCCGGCAAATAATTCCTGAATGCCGCTCGTCCCGCCGGCAGGGGCTCTCGCCTGGGACCATTCGCCCAATAGGGAGGGGCATCCTTCGCACCTCGAGAGGGCACGAAAAAAGCCGGCCGTCTGGGACGGCCGGCTTTGATTCGTTGGGGGCGCTTGCCGCCCGGCGGCTTATTCGCCGGGCTGGGATTCCTGTGCGCGCAGGTCCGCCAGCATCGCCGCGCTCTCGGTGGCCTGCGCCGCATCGCGGTTGGCCTCCTCGATCAGGTCGTCGCGCTTGGCGGCGACCTCGCGGATGCGGGTGATCATGCCGCCGGTACCGGCCGGGATGAGACGGCCGACGATGACGTTCTCCTTGAGGCCTTCCAGCTGGTCGGCCTTGCCGGAGACGGACGCCTCGGTGAGGACGCGCGTGGTCTCCTGGAACGATGCCGCCGAGATGAACGAACGGGTCTGCAGCGACGCCTTGGTGATGCCGAGGAGGACCGGCACGCCGGTCGCCGGCTTCTTGCCGTCGGCCTTGAGGTCGTCATTGAGCTCCTGCAGCTCGAGACGGTCGAGCTGCTCGTTCACCAGGAGATCGGAATCGCCCGGATCGTTGATTTCGACCTTCTGGAGCATCTGACGCACGATCACCTCGATGTGCTTGTCGTTGATGCCCACGCCCTGGAGCCGGTAGACGCCCTGGATCTCGTTGACGAGGTAGGCCGCAAGTGCCTCCACGCCGTGGATCGCCAGGATGTCGTGCGGCGCCGGGTTGCCGTCGAGGATGTAGTCGCCCTTCTCGATGGGGTCGCCATCCTGCAGGTGGATGTGCTTGCCCTTGGGGACCATGTACTCGATCGGCTCGAGGCCGGAGTCCGCCGGCGGGTCGATGACGATCCGCCGCTTGTTCTTGAAGTCCTTGCCGAAGCGGATGGTGCCGTCCATCTCGGCGATGACCGCGTTGTCCTTCGGACGGCGTGCCTCGAAGAGCTCGGCAACACGCGGCAGACCACCGGTGATGTCGCGCGTCTTGGCGCTTTCCAGCGGGATACGGGCCAGCACGTCACCGGCCGCGACCTTGGCGCCGGTGTCGACCGAGAGCACGGTGTCGACCGACAGGAGGTAACGGGCGTCACCGCCGCGCGGCAGCTTCAGAAGCTCGCCATCCTTGCCCTTCACCACCACGGCCGGCCGCAGCGACGAGCCACGGGTGTGGGTCCGCCAGTCGGTGACCACGCGCTTGGTGATGCCGGTCGCCTCGTCGGCGGCTTCCAGCACGGAGATGCCTTCGACCAGGTCCTCGAAGTCGATCACGCCGTTCACTTCGGTCAGGATCGGGCGGGTGTAGGGGTCCCACTCAGCGATCCGCTTGCCGCGAACGATCTTGTCGCCGTCGTCGAGGTGCAGCTTGGCGCCGTAGGGCACCTTGTAGGTCGCACGCTCGGAGCCGTCGGTGTCGATGATCGCGACCTGGACGTTGCGGCCCATGACCATGAGGTTCTTGTCGAAGTCGCGGACGAGGTTGCGGTTGCGGATCTCCACCGTGCCCTCGTGGGAGGAACTCGATGAACGATGAGTCGACCACCTGCGCCGTACCGCCGACGTGGAAGGTACGCATGGTGAGCTGCGTGCCCGGCTCGCCGATGGACTGCGCGGCGATGACGCCGACC
Organism: uncultured Alphaproteobacteria bacterium; assembly: GCA_963704595.1. Classification (GTDB taxonomy): domain Bacteria; phylum Pseudomonadota; class Alphaproteobacteria; order Rhizobiales; family Amorphaceae; genus Acuticoccus. Next base: position 2,139,149 of record OY969922.1, on the reverse strand, counting down.
GCTTCGCCCATGTTGACCGGCGTGCCGCGCGCAAGGTCGCGGCCGTAGCAGGAGCCGCAGACGCCATTGCGCGTCTCGCAGGTCAGCACCGAGCGGATCTTCAGCGACTGGAGCTTCGCCGCCTCGATGACCTCGATGTCCTTCTCGTCGAGCAGGGTCCCCTTCTTGGCGATGATCTCGCCCGTCACGGGGTCCTTCACGTCTTCGGCCGCGGTACGGCCGAGAACGCGGCTGCCCAGCGTCGCGATGACCTGACCGGCGTCGACGATCGGCTCCATGGTGATGCCGCGCTTGGAGCCGCAATCGACCTCGGAGATGATCGCGTCCTGCGCGACGTCGACGAGACGGCGCGTGAGGTAGCCGGAGTTCGCCGTCTTGAGCGCGGTGTCGGCAAGGCCCTTACGCGCACCGTGGGTGGAGTTGAAGTACTCCAGCACGGTCAGGCCCTCTTTGAAGTTCGAGGTGATCGGCGTCTCGATGATCTCGCCCGACGGCTTCGCCATCAGGCCGCGCATGGCGGCGAGCTGACGCATCTGGGTGGGCGAGCCACGGGCACCGGAGTGGCTCATCATGTAGACCGAGTTCATCTGCTTGGTGCGGCCCGTTTCCGGGTCCTTCTCCACCGCGGAGATGCGCTCCATCATGGCCGCCGCGACGCGGTCGGTGCACTTGGCCCACGCGTCGATGACCTTGTTGTACTTCTCGCCCTGGGTGATCAGGCCTTCGTTGTACTGCTGCTCGTATTCCTTGGCGAGTTCGGCCGTCTCGTCGACCACGTCGTACTTGGAATCCGGGATCACCATGTCGTCCTTGCCGAACGAGATGCCGGCCTTGAACGCGTTGGTGAAGCCGAGCGTCATGACACGGTCGCAGAACATCACCGTCTCCTTCTGACCGGTGCCGCGATAGACGGCATCGATCACCTTGGAGATGTTCTTCTTGGTCATCAGCTGGTTGACGACCTCGAACGGGACCTTCGGCGAACGGGGCAGAAGGTCGCCGATGAGGGCGCGGCCCGGCGTCGTCTCGTGCAGCTGCACCAGTCGTTGCCGTCCTCGTCCTTGGTCTTGTAGCGGACCTTCACCTTGGAGTGGACGGTGACGATCTTGTTGTCGATGGCGTGCTGCAGCTCGGCGATGGAGCCGAAGGTCATCCCCTCGCCCGGCTCACCTTCCGACATGATCGACAGGTAGTAGAGGCCGAGAACGATGTCCTGCGACGGCACGATGATCGGCTGACCGTTGGCCGGGTGCAGGATGTTGTTGGTCGACATCATCAGGACGCGCGCTTCCAGCTGGGCCTCGAGGCTCAGCGGAACGTGCACGGCCATCTGGTCGCCGTCGAAGTCGGCGTTGAAGGCGGTGCAGACCAGCGGGTGCAGCTGGATCGCCTTGCCCTCGATCAGCTTGGGCTCGAACGCCTGGATGCCGAGGCGGTGAAGCGTCGGCGCACGGTTCAGGAGCACCGGGTGCTCGCGGATCACCTCGTCGAGGATGTCCCAGACCTCGGGCTTCTCCTTCTCGACGAGCTTCTTCGCCTGCTTCACCGTGGACGAGTAGCCCTTGGCGTCGAGCCGCGAGTAGATGAACGGCTTGAAGAGCTCGAGCGCCATCTTCTTCGGCAGGCCGCACTGGTGGAGCTTCAGCTCCGGCCCCACCACGATGACCGAACGGCCGGAATAGTCGACGCGCTTGCCGAGGAGGTTCTGGCGGAAGCGGCCCTGCTTGCCCTTCAGCATGTCGGACAGCGACTTCAGCGGGCGCTTGTTGGCACCCGTGATGACGCGGCCGCGGCGGCCGTTGTCGAACAGCGCGTCGACCGACTCCTGCAGCATCCGCTTCTCGTTGCGGATGATGATGTCCGGCGCGCGCAGCTCGATCAGCCGCTTGAGGCGGTTGTTGCGGTTGATGACGCGGCGATAGAGGTCGTTGAGGTCGGACGTCGCGAACCGGCCGCCGTCCAGCGGGACGAGCGGACGCAGGTCCGGCGGGATCACCGGAATGACCTGCATGACCATCCACTCCGGCTTGTTGCCGGACTCAAGGAAGCCGTCGACGATCTTGAGGCGCTTGGCGAGCTTCTTCGGCTTCAGCTCGGTGGTCGCCTCGGCGATCTCCTTGCGCAGGGTCTCGCGCTCCCGCTCCAGGTCGAGCTGGAGGAGGAGTTCGCGAATGGCTTCCGCGCCGATGAGCGCGGTGAAGCTCTCGCCGTGCGTGTCCTGCAGGTCGAGGAACTCGTCCTCCGACAGGAGCTGGCCGCGCTTGATGTCCGTCACCATGCCGGGGTCGGTCACGATGTAGGACTCGAAGTAGAGAACGCGCTCGAGGTCCTTCAGCGTCATGTCGAGCAGAAGGCCGATGCGCGACGGCAGCGACTTCAGGAACCAGATGTGCGCGACCGGGGCGGCGAGCTCGATGTGACCCATCCGCTCGCGCCGGACGCGCGACAGGGTGACTTCGACGCCGCACTTCTCGCAGATGACGCCCTTGAACTTCATCCGCTTGTACTTGCCGCACAGGCACTCGTAGTCCTTGATCGGACCGAAGATGCGCGCGCAGAACAGGCCGTCGCGCTCGGGCTTGAACGTGCGGTAGTTGATGGTCTCAGGCTTCTTGATCTCGCCGAACGACCACGAACGGATCTTCTCGGGGCTCGCGATGGAGATCCGGATCCGATCGAACGTCTGTGTAGGCGCCTGATTGTTGAACAGGTTCATTACTTCCTGCTTCATGACCGCTCTCCTTCTCCCCCGCGGGGCGTCAACCACTCGTCACGTCCGCCACGACGTGCCTCGGGTATCAAAATTCGGTTCGGGACAGACGGGCTGCCCGGATGGTTTTGCGTGGCACGCGCTGGACCGCCAGAGCGCACCGCATCGTATCGTTCAGGGCCGCAGCAGACGCCGGAGCGCGTTGCGGCCTTCAGGTCTTCTGATCGGTGGACCGGAGGGGACGGCCGAGGGCCTGCCCCGCTTCCGCCGCGAACCGGCCTCGCGTCGCGCCGGCCGGAAAGGCGGGCGCCGGAGGGAACCGGAGGCTGGCGGCACGAATTTCCAATATTCACTCCGGAGCAACGGTTTGCGGTCAACCTCGGCGCTGTCCCGCGGCGACGGCCCGGCACGCTTGCGCGAACGGGACGGCACAACGAAAAAATCGCCCGGGCATGGGACTGAAAAATCCCGCGCGCGGACGCCTCTCGCGGCACGGGGGCCGCGAAACAAGCCGAACTCGATCCTCGTCATGAGTTTCGCCAAGTCATCCATCTATGACGTTCGTTCATGAAGCGCAAGCCCGCCGGGCGTCGCGGCGCGGTCAGCGCCGCAGCCTTTCGAGGAGGCGGCCGACGAGATTGGCTGACGCCGATAGAGATGCCGGCTTCGGGTATGTGAGGTCTTCGCCACCTTCGAAACGCCAGCCGAAATCCGCAATCTCGGCCTTATAGAGATCCGCAATCCGCTGCCGCGAGGCATCGTCGTAGAAGTCGCGATAACCGATCTCGCGATTGCGGGTCTCGCTGTGGACCTGAGGAAGTTCGGAAACCGGAAGCTTGAGCTTGTCTGCAATTCGCGCAACGTCTTCCGAGAGCCGGTCATAGCGGATGTAGTCGTCCATCGCCGGCCGGTTCCCGATATAGTAGATCCTTCGGTCGAGCAGCTTCCGCGCATCATCATTGACGACCCAGCTGCGGAAAAGCTCGATCTGCTTCTCGACGCTCTTCTCGCGGACGCCAGGCCGGGCGAAGTAGAACGCCGAGACCGACTTGTCCCACGGATTGCGGATCGTGCAGAACTTGAAGAAGCGCTCCCACGTTCTGCGACCGACTGCGCGCCGGATGCGGGACGCCTGCATGTGATCAAAATAGACCGCGTCCTGTTTCAGCGACTTGCTGCGGGCTCCGATGATGCCATCGGGCGTCACCACTTCTTCCGTGGCGAAACTCGGTTTCTCGCCGGGCGCTAAGGCGTCCGGCGATCTCACGAAGGGCTCGAAGGCGAGTTCGACGGCGGAGCCGGCGGTCTTCCGAGTCTTCACGAAGATGAATTCGTGTCGATATGAAACCAGCATCCTGCCGTCGCCCTCCCCGCGGCCTATTCGGCCGCGAGCTTGCGTGCGTCGATGTCGTTGTTGATCACGATGTCCTTCTCGACATCGGTCAGCTCGACATTGAGACCCAGCGAACGGATTTCCTTCACGAGAACGTTGAAGCTCTCCGGGATACCCGCCTCGAAGGTGTCGTCGCCGCGCACGATGAACTCGTAGACCTTCGTGCGGCCGGCGACGTCGTCCGACTTCACCGTCAGCATTTCCTGCAGCGTGTAGGCGGCGCCGTACGCTTCGAGCGCCCACACCTCCATCTCGCCGAAGCGCTGACCGCCGAACTGCGCCTTGCCGCCCAGCGGCTGCTGGGTGACGAGCGAGTACGGGCCGATCGAACGCGCGTGGATCTTGTCGTCGACCAGGTGGTGCAGCTTCAGCATGTAGATGTAACCGACCGTGACCGGACGGTCGAACTGCTCGCCCGAACGCCCGTCGTAGAGGGTTGACTGGCCGCTCGCGTCGAGGCCTGCCTTCTTGAGGAGCTCCACGATGTCCGGCTCGCGCGCGCCGTCGAACACCGGCGTTGCGATCGGAACGCCCTTCTTGAGCTGGTCGCCGAGACGCAGGACCGAGTCGTCGTCGTAGTCGGCGATCGGCTCGGTGGTGCCGCCGTCGTAGATGTCGAGCATCGTCGAGCGGAGCTCGGCGGTGTCACCGGACTCGCGGGCAAGACGCGCCAGCTCGCCGATCTTCCTGCCCAGACCCGCGCAGGCCCAGCCGAGGTGGGTCTCGAGGATCTGGCCGACGTTCATGCGCGACGGCACGCCGAGCGGGTTCAGCACGATGTCGACGTGCGTCCCGTCCTCCAGGAACGGCATGTCCTCGACCGGGACGATCTTGGACACGACACCCTTGTTGCCGTGACGGCCGGCCATCTTGTCGCCGGGCTGGATCTTGCGCTTCACCGCAACGAAGACCTTGACCATCTTCATCACGCCGGGCGGCAGCTCGTCGCCACGCTGCAGCTTCTCGACCTTGTCCATGAAGCGCTCTTCGAACCGCTTGCGGGACTGGTCGTACTGCTCGCGCATCGCCTCGATGTCGCTCATCAGCTGCTCGTCGGCGGTGGCGAACATCCACCACTGCGAGCGGGGCGTGTCGTCGAGCACGTCCTTGGTGATGACCGTGTCCTTCTTGAAGCCCTTGGGGCCCGAAACGGCCTGCTGGCCGTCAAGAAGCTCGCGAAGACGCGCGAAGGTATTGCGGTCGAGGATCGCCTGCTCGTCGTCGCGGTCCTTCGCGAGACGCTCGATTTCCTCGCGCTCGATCGCCTGGGCGCGCTCGTCCTTCTCGATGCCGTGCCGGTTGAAGACACGGACCTCGACGATGGTGCCGGTGACGCCGGGCGGAACGCGCAGCGACGTGTCGCGCACGTCGGACGCCTTCTCGCCGAAGATGGCGCGGAGAAGCTTCTCCTCCGGCGTCATCGGGCTTTCGCCCTTCGGCGTGATCTTGCCGACGAGGATGTCGCCCGCCTGCACTTCCGCGCCGATGTAGGCAATGCCTGCCTCGTCGAGGTTGCGCAGCGCTTCTTCCGACACGTTCGGAATGTCGCGGGTGATTTCCTCCGGGCCGAGCTTGGTGTCACGGGCGGCGACTTCGAATTCCTCGATGTGGATCGAGGTGAAGACGTCGTCCGACACGATGCGCTCGGAGAGGAGGATCGAGTCCTCGAAGTTGTAGCCGTTCCACGGCATGAACGCGACGAGCACGTTGCGGCCGAGGGCAAGGTCGCCAAGTTCGGTCGACGGACCGTCGGCGATGATCTCGCTCTTCTTCACCACATCACCGACCGAGACCAGCGGGCGCTGGTTGACGGTGGTGTTCTGGTTGGAACGCTGGAACTTCATCAGCTGGTAGATGTCGACGCCCGACTTGGTGGGGTCGACCTCTTCCGTGGCGCGGATGACGATACGCGTCGCGTCCACCTGGTCGACGATGCCGGCGCGCTTGGCGGCGATCGCGGCGCCGGAATCGCGCGCAACGGTCGCTTCCATGCCGGTGCCGACGAACGGGGCCTCGGACCGCACCAGCGGCACGGCCTGACGCTGCATGTTCGAGCCCATCAGCGCGCGGTTCGCGTCGTCGTTCTCGAGGAACGGGATGAGCGCCGCGGCGACGGAAACGAGCTGCTTGGGCGACACGTCCATGTAGTCGATCCGCTCGATCGGCATCATCGACACGTCACCGGAGTGACGCGCGACGGTGAGCTCGTCGGCGAAGCGGTTGTTCTCGAGCAGCGGGGCGTTCGCCTGGGCGACCGTGTACTTCTGCTCTTCCATTGCGGACAGGTAGACGACGTCGTCGGTCACCTGGCCGTCGATCACCTTGCGGTAAGGCGCCTCGATGAAGCCGTACTTGTTGACGCGCGCGAACGTCGCCAGCGAGTTGATGAGGCCGATGTTCGGGCCTTCCGGCGTCTCGATCGGGCAGATACGGCCGTAGTGGGTGGTGTGGACGTCGCGCACCTCGAAGCCGGCGCGCTCGCGGGTCAGGCCGCCCGGGCCAAGCGCCGAAAGGCGGCGCTTGTGGGTGACTTCCGACAGCGGGTTCGTCTGGTCCATGAACTGGGAGAGCTGCGAGGAGCCGAAGAACTCACGCACCGCGGCCGCTGCCGGCTTCGCGTTGATGAGGTCCTGCGGCATCACCGTCTCGATCTCGACGGAGGACATGCGCTCCTTGATGGCGCGCTCCATCCGGAGGAGACCCAGGCGGTACTGGTTCTCCATCAGCTCGCCGACCGAACGCACGCGCCGGTTGCCGAGGTTGTCGATGTCGTCGATCTCGCCCTTGCCGTCCCTGAGGTCGATCAGCGTCTGGATGACCGCCATGATGTCCTCCTTGCGCAGCGTCCGCTGCGTGTCGGGGGCATCGAGGTCGAGGCGCATGTTCATCTTCACGCGGCCGACGGCGGAAAGGTCGTAGCGCTCCGGATCGAAGAACAGCGAGGCGAACATGGCCTCTGCGGTCTCGATGGTGGGGGGCTCGCCGGGGCGCATCACGCGGTAGATGTCGAACAGGGCCGATTCGCGGGAATCGTTCTTGTCCGCCGACAGCGTGTTGCGGATGTAGGCGCCCTTGGTGACGTGGTCGATGTCGAGCACGGTGAGCTCGATCATGCCGGTGTCGAGCAGGCGCGCGAGCAGCTTGTCGTCGAGCTCCTCGCCGGCTTCGGCGTGGATCTCGCCGGTCTCGAAGTTGACGATGTCGTCGCCGAGATAGCGGCCGAGGACTTCCTCGTCCGTGACCTTGAGGGCCTTCACGCCCTTTTCGGCCAGCTGCTTCACCGTGCGGGCGGTGATCTTGCGGCCTTCCTCGATGACGAGCTCGCCGGTGTCGGCGTCGATGAGGTCGGTGTGGGCCTTCAGGCCCTTCATCCGGTCGCCGTCGAAGGGCATGCGCCAGCCGTCGCCCTCACGGGTGTACGTGATACGGTCGTAGAAGGTGTGCAGGATCTCTTCCGGCGCAAGGCCGAGCGCCATCATCAGCGAGGTGACGGGGATCTTGCGGCGGCGGTCGATACGGGCGTGGACGATGTCCTTGGCGTCGAACTCGATGTCCAGCCAGGAGCCGCGGTAGGGGATGATGCGGCCGGCGAACAGGAGCTTGCCCGAGGAGTGGGTCTTGCCCTTGTCGTGGTCGAAGAAGACGCCGGGCGAACGGTGCATCTGGGAGACGATGACGCGCTCGGTGCCGTTGATGATGAAGGTGCCGTTTTCCGTCATCAGGGGCATGTCGCCCATGTAGACGTCCTGCTCCTTGAATTCCTTCGGGCTTTTGGCGCCCGTGTCCTCGTCCACGTCGAACACGACGAGGCGCAGCTTGACCTTGAGGGGCGCAGCGAAGGTGATGTCGCGCTGACGGCACTCGTCAACGTCGAACTTCGGCGCCTCGAACTCGTAGTCCACGAACTCCAGCATGGCGGTGCCGGCGAAATCGGAAATCGGGAAGACCGAGCGGAAGACGCCCTCCATCCCCTCGTCGCCTCGCCCGTCGTGCGGCTTGTCGACCAGAAGAAACTGGTCATACGATGCCTTCTGCACCTCGATCAGATTCGGCATCTCCGCGACTTCGCGGATCGAACCGAAGAACTTCCTGACCTGTTTACGTCCGCTGAACGCCTGAGTCATATCGTGTTCTTGCCCCTTCTTCGCACGGATTGTCCGCGCGCGTGACGCGCCGCTGCCCCTAACGACGCGAAAGGCCGACGCCCCGCAGGGCGTCGGCTAGAGTTGTCCGGCGGGGTTGCCACCGGGTGAGCCGGATCGGCTCGGCGCGGCCCGTGCAGTGAGGCGCGGGCTGCTGGCAAGCGTCGCTTACTTAAGCGAAACCTTGGCGCCGGCTTCTTCCAGCTTCTTCTTGATGGTCTCGGCTTCGTCCTTGGACGCGCCTTCCTTGACGGTCTTCGGAGCGCCTTCGACGAGGTCCTTGGCTTCCTTCAGGCCGAGACCGGTGATGCCGCGGACTTCCTTGATGACGTTGATCTTCTTGTCACCAGCGGAGTCGAGAACGACGTCGAACTCGGTCTTCTCTTCGGCGGCCGCACCGGCGTCGGCGGCGCCGCCAGCGGCGGGCATCGCCATCATGGCGGGAGCAGCCGCAGCAGCGGACACGCCCCAACCTTCTTCGAGCTTGGTCACGAGTTCGGAAACTTCGAGGACCGTCAGCTTCGACAGTTCTTCGTACAGGCTATCGAGATTTGCCATTTTCAATTCCAGTTTAACAGTTAGGTTGTCGGTTCAGTGTGTGCCAGTCCCGAGGGATCTCAGGCCGCCTGTTCCAGTTTCGCCTTCTGCGCTTGAAGGACACCGAGAAGGTTCTGACCCGGCGCGTTGAGCTGGCGTGCCAGCTTCTCGCCCGGCTGGTTGAGGACGCGCGCCAGGTTCGACGCAGGCTGCAGCATGCAACCCAGAAGCTTGGAACGAAGCTCTTCGATGGGCGGCATCGAGGCGAGTGCCTTGACCCCGTTCTCGTCCATCGCCGACGAGCCCAGGAGGCCGCCGATGATGATGAGCTTTTCGTTCTTCTTCGCGTACTCGGTCAGTGCCTTCGGCGCCGCGACGGGATCGTCCCCGTAAGCGATGCCGACCGGCCCGACGAACATCGGCGCAGCCGCTGTCCGGTCGGTGTTGTCCAACGCAATCTTGGCGAGCCTGTTCTTGATGACCTTGAACTTGGCACCAGCCGCTTTGGTCTGGCGACGAAGTTCGGTCATCTGGGCGACGGTAAGACCCGCGTACTGGGTCACGACCACGGAGCCCGCATTGGCGAACACTTCATCGAGGAAGGTCACCATTTCGCGCTTTTCGGCTCTGTCCACCGTTCTCTCCAAGACAAGGATGGGGTCATCCCCCATCCGGCTCACTATGCCCCCCGGCTCCTTCACCGGCGGACGGTTCAAAACACCCGTCCCGTGGGCGAGAACGTCACCGTTCCGACCCCCGTCTGTGCAGGGCGATTAAGTACCGCCGTCGCGGCACACCTGCAGTCTCGGACAGGCTGCCCCCGCCGGCCGAAGCCTTTGGGGACGACCTACGCCCGGCCCTGGGGCCGGACGAAGCTCAGTCGGCGGTGCCGGGGCACCGCCGGAATTCATGGCGCGCTAGCCGAATGCGCCTTCGAAGGCCTTGATCACGAGGATCGTGGCCACGGCGACCGCCGCGGCCAGCAACATCCGCTGCCAGCGCGATTGCTTCACGGCGCTTACGCCGCCGGGACCGTCGTCAGGTCGACCTTGAGGCCGGGGCCCATCGTCGAGCTCATGGCGGCCTTCTTCATGTAGGTGCCCTTGGAACCGGCCGGCTTGGCGCGGTTCACGGCGTCCCACATGGCCCGCACGTTCTCGACGAGCTTGTCCTCGGTGAACGAGACCTTGCCGACCGGGGCGTGCACGATGCCGCCCTTCTCGACGCGGAACTCGACGGCGCCGCCCTTGGCGTCCTTGACGGCCTTGGCGACGTCCGGCGTCACCGTGCCGACCTTCGGGTTCGGCATCAGGCCGCGGGGGCCGAGCACCTTACCGAGACGGCCGACCAGCGGCATCATGTCGGGCGTTGCGATGCAGCGCTCGAAATCGATCTTGCCGGCCTGGACTTCTGCGACCAGCTCTTCCGCGCCGACAATGTCGGCACCGGCTTCGCGGGCCTCGTCGGCCTTTTCGCCACGAGCGAACACGGCGACCTTGACGTCCTTGCCCGTGCCGTTCGGCAGGATGCAGACGCCGCGGACCATCTGGTCGGCGTGGCGCGGATCGACACCGAGGTTGAAGGCGATCTCGACGGTCTCGTCGAACTTCACCTTCGAGCGCTCCTTGATGAGCTTCACGGCTTCATCGAGGGCGTAGTTCTTGTTGCGGTCCAGGCCCTCGCGGGCGGACTTCATGCGCTTTGCGTCGGACATCAGTCGACAACCTCCAGGCCCATGGACCGCGCGGAGCCTTCGACCATCTTCATGGCCTGCTCGACGCTGTCGGCGTTGAGATCCTTCATCTTGGCTTCCGCGATCTCGCGCACCTTGTCACGGCCGACCGTACCGGCGGATTCCTTGCCGGGGGTCTTGGAGCCGGACTTCAGGCCCGTCGCCTTCTTCAGGAAGAAGGTCACCGGCGGGGTCTTGATCTCGAACGTGAAGGACTTGTCGGTGTAATAGGTGATCACCGTCGGGCACGGAGCGCCCTTCTCGAGGTCCTGGGTCTTGGCGTTGAATTCCTTGGTGAACATGATGATGTTCAACCCGCGCTGACCGAGCGCCGGGCCGATGGGGGGCGACGGAGTCGCCACGCCAGCCGGCACTTGCAGCTTGATGAAGCCTGCAATCTTCTTTGCCACGTAGTTCCTTTCCGGGCTTGTCGCCCTGGCCAAAGTTCGGGCCGGATGCCCGTTTGCGGTTGCGGTTCAGGGGTTGGCCGCCCCCTCGCCTCCCGCACTTTCGCCGCACCCCGGAAACCGGCGCACGGCAATCTCTTCCAGCATCGGATCAGGTGGCCGCCCTAGGCGCCGACCTTCTCCACCTGCGCGTATTCCAGCTCGACGTTCGTCGGGCGGCCGAAGATCGACACCGCAACCTTCACCCGGGCACGCTCGTCGTCGACTTCCTCGACGTAGCCGTTGAAGCTCGCGAACGGGCCGTCGGAGACGCGCACCTGCTCGCCCACCTCGAACGAGACCGTGGGACGCGGACGCTCCACACCCTCGGTGACCTGGTGGAGGATGCGCTCTGCCTCGCGGTCGGGGATCGGCTGCGGGCGCTGCGTCGCGCCCAGGAAGCCGGTCACCTTCGGCGTGTTCTTGATGAGGTGAAACACCTCGTCGGTCAGCGCGCACTTCACCAGCACGTAGCCCGGATAGACGTTGCGCTCGGTGTCGATGCGGCGGCCGCGACGGACCTCCGACATCTTTTCCTTCGGTACCAGCACGTCGTCGAACATGTCGGAAAGGCCGCGCATTTCCGCCTCGGCGACGATCGCGTCACGCACCTTGTTCTCGAAGTTCGTGTACGCGTGGACGATGTACCAGCGCTTGTTCATTGTTGCCTCGATGGTCCCTGCCTCGTGATCCGTGGAGCGGCTGCCCGAGAACCGGCGCTCAACCCAGGATCAGACCGATGCCAAGACCCAGAATACGATCCACCAGGAAGAAGAAGATCGAGGCGAACGCGCACATCATGAACACCATGATGGTCGTGATGATCGTCTCGCGCCGGGTCGGCCAGACGACCTTGCGGGTCTCCTGGCGGACTTCCTGGATGAACTGAAACGGATTTGTCGCCACTGGGACCCCATAACCCTCAGACGAGCCAAGCCCTGCGATAAAACCATCGCAAGGCGAAAGACCATATCTGACTTGAACGATCTCGGGCGCACTGACCCTGTTGCGCCGATGTCAAGATCGGTAGCTAACAATCGCCGCCGCTTTCTGCAAGCAAAAATTTCGAATAGCCGTGGAACCATCGCCGTCTGCGCTCATCCCGTGCGTCCCGCACGCAGCGCCCGGCGGCATGCTGGCAGGGGCGGAGGGACTCGAACCCCCGGCCTACGGTTTTGGAGACCGCCGCTCTACCAACTGAGCTACACCCCTACGGCCCCGTCCCCTTAAGGCCGATTGCGACGGCCTGCAACCCTTTCCAGCACCGGATCGGATCTGCCGTCCACCGGCCGACGAGAGGGCGATTTAACAAGATTTTGCTCGCAATTTGACCAATTGTTTCAATCTGCGATGCTTTCGCGAATGTCCCCGACGCTTTATAGGGGCTTATCCTTCGCAATTGTCCGGAGACCCACGACGTGTCGGACCAGACCGTTAACGAGGTGATCGTTCTCGTCGCCGATGTCACGGCGAGCGTGGAGCTTTACGAGCGCCTCGGAAACACGGAAGCGTTCGCCACGATCGCGGCCATGCTCGATCGCCTGCGCGCTGCCGCCGAGGATGCCGGCGGCAGGTTCGTCCAGTCCCGCGGCGACGATGTGCTGTGCGTCTTCGACGAGGCTGACCACGCCGCTGCGGCAGCGGAGGCGATGCTGGAGGCCGCGTCGACGAGCAGCGTGGCGCTCCACGTGGCCCTCCATGCCGGCGAAGCCATCGTCGCGCGCGAATCGATCTTCGGCGACTGCATCAACGTCACCTACCGCCTCGCGGCGATCGCGAACACCAACGAGGCGCTGGCGTCGACCGCGGTCGTCTCGCAACTGTCGGATTCAAGCCGCGCCAGCTTCCGCCCGCTTCGCTCGTTCCATTTCAAGGGGAAGGCCGAGCCGATCGAGGTCTACGCCTACGATGCGATGGGCTCGCAGTGGATGACCCAGCTTCCGGGGCACCTCCTCTCGCCCAAGCCGCGCGTGGAGGTCTGCCTCTCGCTCTCCTACGGGGGGATGAAGTGGGAGGTCGGCGAGGCGGAAAGCGTTTCCGTTGGCCGCTCGGCGGACGTCGACATCGTGGTCGCCTGCCAGTGGGTCTCGCGGCGTCACGCGCTGATCCATGTGCGCGACGGCGTGGCGATGCTGACGGACCGGTCGTCCTACGGCAGCTTCGTCTCGCCCGACGGCAACGTCGAGGTCCGCGTGCGGCGCACCAGCGTGCCGCTGTCGGGCAGCGGCGTCATCGGCCTCGGCTGCAGCGTGCAGGAGCCGGAGAGCGAGCGGCTCGAGTATGCCGTGGAGCGCGCCCCGGTGCGGACGACGCCGGCGGTGTAGGTCCGACCGGGGAAACTGTTTTCCGGCCGCATGAAACATCTTTGCGCCGAACTGCGTTTGCGGACGGGCGGCGTTATCCATTCGGGCACGCTGCGAGCAACAACAACGCGACGGAGCGACAGAATGGATCTGAACGGAGTGGGCTGGCTGACGGCCATCATCGTGGGCGCACTGGCAGGCTGGATCGCCGAGAAGCTGATGAAGTCCGACATCGGGCTGTTCGGCAACATCATCCTCGGCATCATCGGTGCGGCGGTGCTGAACTTCCTTCTCGCCCTGCTCGACATCCAGATCGGCTACGGCTGGATCGCCTACCTGATCGCCGGCATCATCGGGGCCTGCCTTCTCATCGGCGTCACCCGCGCGATCCGCGGACGCTAGAGGTCCGTCAGCGGGCAGCCTTCGGGCTGCCCCACCCCGCGTCGATCAGGCGAATGTCGGGAAAGGTCTGGAGCGGGTGAAGGGAATCGAACCCTCGTCCTCAGCTTGGAAGGCTGCTGCTCTACCATTGAGCTACACCCGCGAACGACCACCAGATACAAGCCCCCGCCGGATCAGTCCAGCGGGGGCATTGTTTTGTCCGGTGTCGGCTGACGCCTAGTCCTCGATCAGGTCGGGATCGGCGACTTCTTCCACCACGGGAGCGCGGAACGGGCGGCGGGGCGGCAGCGGGAACCAGCCCTCCGGACGCTCGAGCACGCCCATCTCGTCCTGCGCGTACTTCTCCTCGTTAAAGCCTGCGGGCGGCGCGATGTCGGAGCGGACCGCGCAGCCTTTCAGCCAGACGTCGTAGACCGGGTGCTCCACGGCGTTGAGGCCGGGGCTCGCGGCGAACATCCAGCCCGTGAAGATGCGCCGGATCTTGGAATCCAGTGTGATCTCGTCCACTTCGGCGAACACCATGGTGTTCGGCTCCTCGGTGGGCGGCTGGGTCTGGCAGGTCCGCGGCGTGACGCGCAGGGCGCCGAACTGCACCGTCTCGTTGACATAGACGTCGAACGAGATGATCCGCCCGGTGACCTTGTCGAGGCCGGAGAAGGTCGCGATCGGGTTCTCGATAGGTGCCGCCGAGGCACCGGCGGCGAACAGCCCCAGCGCAGCCGCTATTGTGAAACGCCGCATCATGACTTGTGCGCGACGAAGCGCAGCCGGACGTAGTCCGCGGTCCACTCGCCCTTGTAGTCCCGCAGCGAAGGTGAGAGCAAAGCTTCCAGTTCGTGCAGCACCCGGTCAGCGCGCGAGCCGGCGGCATGGAAGAACGGCGCGCGGAACGTCTCGATCCAGCCGGTGAGTCCGCTCGGAAGGTGGGTCGGCCGGGGGATCAGTGCTGCACGCTCCACGGTAAAGCCCGCCTCCTCCAGCATCTCGGAATACTGGTCCGGCGTCGGGAAAAACCACGGATGGGCGAGCTTGTCGTCGATACCGTAGCGGTCGGCCAGCGCCCGCAGAGCCGTGACGATGGCCGCGACGTTGCCGTGGCCGCCGAACTCCGCGACGAACCGGCCGCCCGGCTTCAGCGCGCGGTGAACACCGGCGATCACCGCATTGGCGTTCGTCATCCAGTGGAGCGCGGCGTTGGAGAACACGGCGTCGAACTCGCTGTCGAACGTCAGCGCCTCGCCGCTCATCACCTCGGCATCGATGCCGAGGGCGCGGGTGCTGGCGACGAAGTCGTCGCTGGTGTCGACGCCGAGGACGGACGCTCCGGCATCGGCGATCCGCTTGGTGAGGACACCGTCGCCGCAGCCGAGATCAAGGATCCGCTCGCCGGGCCGGGGCGCCAGGAGCTCGAAAACGTTGGCGCCCAGATCACTGACGAAGCGAGCGTTCTTCGAATATGTGGCGCTCGACCACTTCTGCTCGGTCGCGACTTGCATCGAAACTCCAACTCTGTCGGCCCGGCGCTCGGACCGGTCACGGCCTCATTACCCAACTTATTGGGCGGGGTCCAACCGATCGATCGCGGCGTTTACCTTCTGGAGACGGGCGGCCGTGTCGTCCCGCTTCTCCCGCTGCTCCTCGATCGTGTCGGTGTCGGCCTTTTCCATGAACCGCGGGTTGGAAAGGCGCCCGTCGATCTTCCCCAACTCCTTTTCGAGCCGGGAGGCTTCCTTGGCAAGCCGGGCCCGCTCCGCGTCGAGGTCGACGATGCCCTCCAGCGGGATGCAGGCGACGACGTCTCCCACCACCGCCTGCGCGGCGTTCGGCGGGGCAAAGTCCGCAGTTTCCACGGCCGAAGCCCTCGCGAGCCGCCGGATCGCCGCCTCATGCCGGTTCAGCCATGCCTCATGGTCGGACGACCCGCCGACGACCACGATCGGCGCCTCGACCGCCGCGGGCACGTTGCTTTCGGCCCGCACCGAACGGACGGTCGCGATGAGATCGACGATGAAGTTGATCTCCCCGGCAGCGCCTGCATCCTCGAACGTCGCAGTCGGCCACGGGGCGTGGATCAGCAGGCGGTCCCGCTTGATCCCGGCGTTTTCGGC
Organism: uncultured Alphaproteobacteria bacterium; assembly: GCA_963704595.1. Lineage (GTDB taxonomy): Bacteria > Pseudomonadota > Alphaproteobacteria > Rhizobiales > Amorphaceae > Acuticoccus. The sequence continues at coordinate 2,123,376 of OY969922.1, read as the reverse complement.
CGTCGCGGCCCAGAGCTCCTCGGTGAGGAAGGGCATGAAGGGGTGGAGGAGCTTCAGGATCTGGTCGATGACGGCAGCGGTCGCGTTGCGCGTCTCGGTCTTCTCCGGGCCGTCCGGCCCGAGGAGGACCGGCTTCACGAGCTCCAGATACCAGTCGCAGAAGGTGTTCCAGGTGAACCGGTAGACGGACGCGGCCGCATCGTTGAAGCGGTAGGCTTCGATCGCGCCGCGCACTTCGGCCTCCGTCCGGCTCGCCTCGGTGAGGATCCAGCGCACCAGCGTCGTCTGCGCCTTGTCCGGATCGAAGCCATTGACGAGCTTGCACTCGTTCATCTGCGCGAACCGCGTCGCGTTCCAGAGCTTGGTCGCGAAGTTGCGGTAGCCCTGCACGCGGGCCTTGGCGATCTTCACGTCGCGGCCCTGGGCGGCCATCGCGGCCAGCGTGAAGCGCAGCGCATCGGCGCCGAACTCGTCGGCGAGCTCCAGCGGATCGACGACGTTGCCCTTCGACTTCGACATCTTCGCGCCCTTCTCGTCCCTGACGAGCGCGTGGATGTAGACGGTGTCGAACGGCACCTGATTGAGGAAGTGCATCCCCATCATCATCATCCGGGCGACCCAGAAGAAGATGATGTCGAAGCCTGTGGAGAGGACGCTGGTGGGATAATACTTGCGCAGCTCGGGCGTGCGGTCGGGCCAGCCGAGCGTGGAGAACGGCCACAGCGCGGACGAGAACCACGTGTCGAGCACGTCCTCGTCGCGGTAGAGGATGGTGGTCCCCTCCTCCGGCGCTTCCCAGGAGGCGAGCGCGTCGTCACGGGTCGCGAACGTCACCGCGTGGCCGTAGTGCACCTCCGCGTTGGTGCGGACTTCCTTCTCGGAGCGCTCGACGAAAATCTTGCCATCCGGCCCGTACCACGCGGGGATCTGGTGGCCCCACCAGAGCTGGCGCGAGACGCACCAGGGCTGGATGTTCTCCATCCAGTCGTAATAGGTCTTCGTCCAGTTCTCGGGCACGAACTTCGTCCGCCCGTCGCGAACGGCAGCTAGCGCCGGCTCGGCGAGCCGCTTGGCGTTGACGTACCACTGATCGGTGAGGAACGGCTCGACGGCGACGCCGCTGCGGTCGCCGTACGGCACCTGGTGGACGTTGGCTTCCACCTTGTCGAGGTAGCCGCCCTCCTCCATCGCCGCCTTGATCCACTTGCGCACGGCATAGCGGTCCTTGCCCTCGACCTCGGCAATAAGGCCGGCAAGTGCCGCCACGTCGAGCCCGTCGAGGAACTCCGCATTGCCGTCGAGACGGATCGCGGCATCGGCATCGAGGACATTGATGAGGGGGAGCTTGTGCCGCTTGCCGACCTCGAAGTCGTTGAAGTCGTGCGCGGGGGTGATCTTCACCGCGCCCGAGCCCTTCTCGGGGTCGGAGTAGTAGTCGGCAACGATGGGAATGCGGCGGCCGACCAGCGGCAGGACCACCTCCTTGCCGACCAGCGCGCGGTAGCGCTCGTCGTCGGGGTGGACCGCGACAGCGGTGTCGCCGAGCATCGTCTCGGGACGCGTGGTCGCGACGACGATGAAGGTCGACGGGTCTTCGGGATCGAACGTTGCGTCCGCGAGGGGATATCGAAAGTGGACGAGCTCGCCCTTCACTTCCTTCGATTCCACCTCGAGGTCGGAGATCGCGGTGCGCAGCGCAGGGTCCCAATTGACCAACCGCTTGTCACGGTAGATGAGGCCCTGCTTGTGGAGGCGAACGAAGACGGCGAGGACGGCTTCCGAAAGCCCCTCGTCCATGGTGAAGCGCTCGCGCGACCAGTCGCACGACGCACCCAGCCGGTCGAGCTGCGACTTGATCGCGCCGCCGGATTCGGACTTCCACTGCCAGACCCGCTCGAGGAACGCCTCGCGGCCCATCTCGCGACGGCCGGGCTCGCCGGCAGCGGCGAGCTGCCGCTCCACCACCATCTGCGTCGCGATGCCAGCATGGTCCGTGCCCGGCTGCCAGAGGACGTCGAGCCCCTTCATCCGGTGGTAGCGGATCAGAATGTCCTGGAGGGTGTTGTTGAGCGCATGCCCGATATGGAGCGAGCCCGTCACGTTGGGCGGCGGGATCACGATGCAGTAGGTCTCCGCATCGCGTGCGGCACCGGCGCCCGCCTTGAAGGCGTCGGCGCTCTCCCAGACGTCGCGGATCCGCGGCTCTATGTCAGAAGCGTCGTAAGTCTTGTCGAACATCATGCACACCCTTGAACCGGTGTGCCTAAGGCCCCTTTGCCACCGCCGTCAATCGCAACCGGCGGGGATCGGCCCTGTCAGCCGAGCGGCTCCCATGTGCCGTCTCTGCCGCGACACAGGGTGACACGGCCGCGCATGCGGTCCCGGTCGACTTCGGCGACGTGGACGATGTCCCGGCAGGTGCGGCTATTCACCGAATGCATCGGCCCCGGCGTGACCGACCCCTTCGCGCCGCCGCCTTCCCACAGCACCGCAACGCCGCCCCGCTCTGCGCCGAGCGCTTCGAGCTGCGCATCGAACGCCGCGGCCTGCGCGTCATTGTCGAGCACCGAGAACAGGCCGATCGGCGACGGCCGCGGCGCCATCGGTCCGTTGGTGGCGACCTGCGGGGCGCTGTGCCCACCGAACAGGCCGACACCGCCGCAGCCTTGAAGCATAAGCAAGATGAGGAGGAGAATGCCGGATCTCGTGGCCAATCTGGGCTCCCATTCTCGCGCCGCCGCATTTTGCACAGCGCACGGCCTGCCAGCCTAATATGGTCGTGGCATGAATGGGGCCAACTGCACTGCGCCGCTCACGCCGCGAGTCAGCCGCGCGGCAGAGTGATAACCACCCTTAGTCCGCCCAGAGGCGAACTTTCAAGGTTCAGCGTGCCGCCGTAGAGCTCGACGAGTTCGGAGACGATCGAGAGGCCGAGCCCGCTGCCGGGCTTAGACTGGTCGAGCCGCTGCCCCCGCGCCATCGCCTGCCGCCGCTGCTCGACGGTGAGGCCGGGCCCGTCGTCGTCGATGGTCACCCGCATCATGTTTGCGCGGCCCATCAGCGTGGTCTTGGCCGGAACGACGGTGATCGACACTCGCGCCCGTGCCCATTTCAGTCCGTTGTCGACAAGGTTGCCGACGATCTCTTCGAAGTCCTGCCGCTCGCCGGCGAACTTCAAAGGCTCCGAAATCTCGAGAGACACGTCGATCCCGCGCCGCTCGCCAAGCCGGGACATGGCGCGGTAAAGCCGCTCCAGCGCATCCTCCACGTCGGTCGAGGCGCCGATCATGCGTTCTTTTGCCGCCATCTGGGCGCGCTCCAGATAGTAGCGGAGCTGCCGCTGCATGATCTGCGTCTGCTCGGTGACGGAGCGGGCCAGCGGGCCGTTGTCTGCCGCAGCATCGTTCATCATCACGCTGAGCGGCGTCTTCAGCGCGTGCGCGAGGTTCCCGACATGGCGCCGAGCGCGCTCTAGCGTCGCTCGGTTGGTGTCGATGAGCGTGTTCAGCGCCTCCGCCATCGGCGCTATCTCGCGCGGATACTCGGACCCGACGCGCGCCGCCGCGCCATCCTGCACCGCATCGATCTCTTTGCGAAGAAGCCGCAACGGCCGCAGGCTCACCCGCCACTGAATGAACGTGATCGACACTAGGATCGCCGCGAAAATGCCGAGGAAGATCGCAAGACGCGTGGCGAAAATGGCCGTGTCCTCGGAAATGCTCGAGCTGTCGCCGCTTACAAGCGCCAGCAGCCACTGATTATCCTCGATGGCGATCTTCTGAGCGACGACCCGAAGCGATTCGTTCGTCGGCCCGGTAACGTACCCCTGGTAGAGCACCCCCGGCGTGAGGTCGCGCATCTCGTCCGGGATGACGACAATGTCGCCAGCGAGCGAGTCGGAGGCGAGAACCACCTCCTCGGGATCGACCTGCAGTACCGTCCAGTACCAGCCGGAGAGCGGCAGCATGAAGCGCGGGTCGCCCAGCGTCGGCATCGTGTGCTGGACAGCCCCGGTGCTCGGATCCGCGAGCTGCCCGATGAGGATCGAGAGGTAGACGTTGAGCGTCTCGTCGAACCGCTCCTCCACCGTTTCCCGGAACGCGGTCGACAGGATGACGCCGGTCGCGATCAGGGCGACGACACTCCAGACGAGCGACGTGAGGAGCAGCCGCGCAGAGAGGGACTTAGGCATTCGCGGGCGGCGTGATCCGGTAGCCGAGCCCCCGCACGGTCTCGATCACATCCGTCTGCAGCTTCTTGCGAAGCCGCCCGACAAACACTTCGATCGTGTTGGAATCGCGATCGAAATCCTGATCGTAGAGATGCTCGGTGAGCTCGGTCCGCGAGACGATCCGCCCCTGATGCAGCATCAGGTAAGCCAGCACACGATATTCGTGGGAGGTCAGCTTCACGGGCTGCCCGTCCACCGTCACCCGGCTCGCCCGCGCGTCGAGATGGACTGGGCCGCAACGGAAATCGTTGCTCGCGACGCCCGCAGAACGGCGGATCAGCGCACGAACCCGCGCCAGCACTTCTTCCATGTGGAACGGCTTCGACACGTAGTCGTCGGCGCCAGCGTCAATCCCGGCGACCTTGTCGCTCCAGCGGTCGCGCGCCGTAAGAACCAGAACCGGCATCGTCCGCTCCGCCGACCGCCAGCGCTCGAGCACCGAAATGCCATCGAGCTCGGGAAGACCAAGGTCCAGGATCACCGCATCGTAAGGCTCGGTATCGCCGAGGAAGTGCCCCTCCTCCCCGTCGAAGGCGGTATCGACCACGAAGTCGGCCTTCTTCAGCGCTTCACAGAGCTGGCGGTTCAAGTCCCGGTCATCTTCCACGACGAGCAGACGCATCGTATTTCCTTCTTCAGCGGATCGTTCGGCCGCTGCGGGCATCGAGCACGTGTCCGAGGACCCGGCCGTTGAGCCGCAGCGTCGTCACTTGCCACACGAGCCCACCGGCTGTCTGGCACAATTGCAAACGCAAAACCTTCCCGCTGATCTTCTGGCGCACCTCCGCCGGGCGGATCGCCTTGCCGGAGCTGATCGCTTCTCTCTGGTCCTGCCGATTCAGGCACGCCGCCTGCGCGTCCGCCGGCGCCGAAAGCGCCGGAGGCCATGCAAAGAGCAGGAGAACCAGAAGAAGGCTGAGCGTTTTCCTCATGACGCCGGAATACTGTCAAGGCCGTGAATTCGGCATGAACGCCAGACGTCAGTTCTGCTTTGTTGCAGAATGATCACGTGAACGGGTCGCGGCTCCAGTCTTGCACAACGCGGACCAGGCCGCATTGTGCTCGCGAACCTCGCGCTGCGTGGCAGTCGTATCGGCGCTGGACCAGCCGATCGGCTCGAACGCCGCACACGAAACGTCAGTCCCGCCTGAAGCCGTCGTCCGGCATCCTGCCATCAGCGGCAGGCACATCATCATGGCGAACGGCACGGCGCGCTTCCAGCGCCTCGACGATCCTTGCATCGCGCAGCTCCTGATTTTGAAGTTCCATCTCAGCAAGGCGCCGCTCGACGCGCTCCCCGCAAACCGCCCGCTCGACGAACCGGCCGGCCGGGTAGGCCGCCGTCGCAGCCAGCGCTGCCCCAACGGCAGCAGCCAGCCATGCGCGCCAGCCCAACCCGGCCGCGATCTGAAGAAGAACGGTCAAAGCCCATCCTCCCGCGCAGGACCTTCCGCGCGTTTCAGTGCGAACCGCCAAAGGAGGAAGCCGCCGATGGCCGCAATCACCAGCGATGCCATGACGAGACCGAACACGGTCCCGTCGTTGAGCGACTGGACGTCCCGTCCGATCTGGACGCCCGTCTGCGCCAGTGCGCCCGCCGTCACCACCGCACCTGCACTCGCAATCGGTGTCGCGGCGGACGCTGCCGTCTTGCGCCGCTCGGTCCGCTCGAGCCGATCCGCAACCGCCGTATTAAGCGCCGCCAGCATCGCAGGGTCCGCAGCGCCGTCGGCAGCCAGTCCGCGCCGCGCCTCGAAGCGCATCACAGCATCGCGCGTACGCCCGCCGAAATCGCCATCGACCGTCAGGTCATAGCCGAGGACGTTGAGGTCCCGCTGCAGAGCCTCGACGTCCCGTCCGCGAGACCCCAGCTGCAGAACGCGCACACCGAGCGGAATGTCGACCACGCGCGGGTCGGCCTCCAGCGGCGGCACCGCACCCGGCGGCCAGCGGATCCCGTCCGGCAGGATCGACGCGGTCCGGAAGACCGAACGACGGACTTCGTTGCCGACGTTGCCGTTGACGACCGTCACGGTCCCGTTGTCGTTCACCGTCTCGACGATGCCGACGTGCCCGTAGAGCGGATTGGACCCCCTCGGGAAACACGACGATCGCCCCCCGCACCGGCCTGGCGAGCCGCGAGCCGTAGCGCGTGAACGAGCGCGCCAGCGCCGAGCGGGTCGACGGGTAGCCGCTGTTCACCAGCGCCCCGTTCACCGCAACGGCGCACCAGGCATCCTCGTCGTTGTTCCACCAGCCGATCCCGGCCTGCTTGCCCCACTCGACGATCAGCGGGTTGTGTTCGGGTCCTGCGATCTCCCGCAGGCCGAGGTGATTGGACAGATAGTCAAGCCACGGCACGCGCTCCGGCATGACGCACTCCTGCTTCTTCATGAAAGGGATGGGATGTCGGACCGAAGGCGCGAACGCCCGGTCAGGCGCGAGGTCAGTCCTGCGCGTTCTCGTCGTTCGCCTCGAGCGCATCGATGCGCGCGCAAAGCTCCTGCACAGCCTTCACCAGCGGCGCCAGAAGCTCCTCATAGCCGAGCGACTTCACGTCGTTGCCGCCGTTTACGGAGTGATCCTGATAGCCGCCGAAATCGAGGCCGGTCTCATGGATCAGGGCCTCGATGTCCTGCGCGATGAATCCGTGGTGATAGCGCTGCCGGGCCATCGAACCGGGCGCCGGCGGCGTCCAGTCGTCATCGGCATCCGCGGGCCGCGAATAGTCCTCGCGATAATCCCAGCGGAAATCGACCGGCCGCAGCGAGCGGACGAAAGCGAGGCCGAGTTCGGTGTCGCGAATATCGGTCTTGTCCCGCACATCCGACCGGTTCTGCACCGCGCCGTAGGCGTAGGTGGTGGTCTGGGAGTTGCCGAGCTGGACCTGGTTGGAGCCGTTCACCGTCGAATTCACGCCGATGGCAGTCGCGTTGCTGATGCTGCTGCTGATGTTGGAGAAGGTGTTCCGCCCGAGCCCCGTGTTGTTCACCCCGCCGACGATGAACTGGCCCGCGTTGGCCCCGATCATCGTCGAGCCGGTATCGCTCGTCATCGCCGCACCGGCGCTCGTGCCGCACAGCACGTTGGAGCTGCCATTCAGCACCAGCGGCCCTGCATTCACCCCGATCGCGATGTTGTTGTTGCCGGTCTTCATGCCCTCGAGGGCGCGGCGCCCGATCGCGATATTGCTGAAGCCGCTCGTGACCGCCGGAAGCGCCAGCTCCCCGAGCGAGATCGACGTCGACTCGTTGCTCGATCCCCGGCCCAGCGCCAGCCCCCCCGAGAAGTCGAGCCCGCTGCCGGAAAGCGCGGCGGTGCCGTCCGAAGACGCAACCTTCAGCGCCTTTCCGGCCCCGAGGTTGAAGATCCGCGCGTCGCCGGACTGGTTGTCGATCCGGACCTCGTTGTTGCTTCCCGCACCCTTGAGGCGCAATTCGCCGCCTTCCGCGCTGGAATCGACGGCCCCGATCGAAAGAACGGTATCGAGGGTCAGCGCAGATCCGTCGTGGTTCGGCCCGTAGGTTCCGAGGGAGCGGACCGCCGGAAAGTCGATGTCCCACCCGTTGGAGTCGTTCCCGAAGATCGAATGGTTGCCGTCGGTCTGCACCCACAGGAACCGACCCGACCCGGAGGTCCGCCCGTTCACCGTGTTCCCGAACGCCGTCAGCTGGCCGCCGATCTGGCGGATGCACGCGGCGGTGCGCACCGTCGCCGAGTTGACGCTGAAGTCCACGTTCGAGACGATCAGCTTTCCGTTGACGATCCGGAAGCCGTCGGCGCTCGTGCTGGAGCCGATGAGCGACCGCCCGTTCTGGATCGTGCAGACCGCCTCCACCCCGTTCAGCTCGACCATCGGGACGTTGGCACCCGCACCGATCGAGAAGCGGAAGTCGGAAACCGCGAGCGTCCCGCCGGTCTGGTAGATGAAGCGGTCGTTCGCGACATCCGTCGAGCCATACACGCCGGAGATCGAGAGCTGCCCGTCCTCCATGATGATGCTCGAGTAGCGCCCGTCGAGCGCCAGCCCGTTGATCGTGCCGAAGGGTGCCTTCGATCCCGTCTTCTCGAACAGCATTCGGGAGCGGAAGGGCGTGCAGTTCGTCATCTTGAGGTCGTCGCACTCGCCGATGCGGAAGCCGTACCCCAGACCGTCGCTGAAGATGCTGTAGAGGACCGGATTGCCGGCGAAATCGTACGGCCAGACCCGGCAGTTGCGGAACTCGACCGAATCCAGCGACCCCGCCAGCTTGAAGCCGACATTGAACGAGCCGCATTCCAGGTCGTCGAAAAGCGCACCGCCGCAGTTGCCGTCCGCCCGCATCCCGTCGAACGCCTGCTGGAAGCGCAGCCGCGCCAGACGGACCCGCGGTTGGCCCGAAAGGTTCACCGCCGGCGGGTATGGAACCAGCGTCGCCCGCGATGACGCGGTCGACTGGTCGAAGTCGATCGTGAGGTCCTCGACCGAGGTGAAGGGCGCGTTCAACCGCAGCACGCCGCCTGCGCCGAGGTTGAACTGGTTGTCGACCTTGATGACGGTCTTGCCCCGCCCCGCACCGGAAATGCGCTGGTACAACGTGCTGCAGGTAAGCTGATTGTCGACGTAGTAGACGCCGGCGTCGAGGTAGACGTTACGGCCCGAGGCCAGCGCGCGGTTCAGCGCATTGGTGTCGTTCGCGACCCCGTTGCCGACCGCACCCGCCTGGCGCGCAGTCACCGTATCGCCGACCAGCGACCAGTACCCCGCGCTCGGGCTGCCGAAGCCGAGCCCGTCCGCAGGCAGCGAGCCGACGCGGGTGTAACGCGCCGCGCCGCCGTCGTTCTCGGTCGCAAAACCGCGGACCTCGATGTGGATCACGTCGGCAGGGATCGACGCGCTGACCGCGGCCAGCCGGCTCGCAAAGCTGAGAACCAGCGCCTCTGCCCCGCCGATCGACGGGACCTTCGCGAAGTCGACCCGTGCATCCCCCGAACCGACCGAGAACGCCTCGGTGAAGTTCGAACCATTGCTCGACACCTTCAGCGAGAAGTCGTCAGAGCCGAGGAGCCCGAACTCCGCCCGTCCCGAGAAGTTGCGCTGGAAGATGTGCGCAGCCGTATCGCCCGCAGCGGTCTTGTTGGCGTAGACCCGCACGTCGCCCGTCGGCGTCGACTTCGTGGTATCGGCCGCGAACAGGACCTCGTCGGAATAGACCTGAAGGCGCCGTGCGTTGGTCGCCGTCCCGTTCACGCCGAACTTCGAAGCCGTCTCTGCCGCACCGACCGCGGTGAAGACCTCCCAGTTCGCCCCGTTGTAGAGGACGAGCGCCTGCTCGGATCGCGAAAAGCCGACCCAACCCTCGCGCGGCGCGAAGAACACCCACGCCCCGTCCTGATAGGCGGCGACGTTGAACTCGTGTCCCGCCCACGCCCCGCTCGCGGGAGACGCGACAATGTGTGTGTCGCCTTCCTGCGGCGAGACAGGCGGCGCTGTCCTGTTGCGATCCTCGACGGTCAGCTGCACAACCGAATCGATGCGCCGCAGCGCATCATTCACCGTCACATGCTTCTGCGCCTGCCCACCGCTCAGATACGGCAGCTCCAGATTAAGGCTGTTGGACATTCACCGTCACCTCCGTGGGCACGCCGGGACCGAAGCCGGGCGCGACCTGGACCACGCGAACCGAAAGCTCGGTGCGCGCGGAGCCGAAGTCGGCCAGCTGATCTGCCAGCGAATACAAATAGTTGGGTTCCATGAGTTCCGCCGAGCGGACCACCACGCCCTGGTCGAGGATCTCGAGCAGGTAGATCTCCGCACTCTCGCCGAGCGGCACCGTCGTGCGGTTCGGCCATTCGTTGCCGTCGATGCGAGTCCGGCGGATCCAAGACACGTCGATCCCGTCGTCGGCGCTCCGCCGCTTCGCCTTCACATGCACCGGCGAATACGGCGTGATCGCCCGCCCCGTCGGCGTGAAGCCAAACGTCGTCACGTTTCGCCCGCCGATCCCCTCCGCCAGCGGCCCGACCCGGTAGGTCTGCTCCTCGCCCACGCTGGACGGGGAAACCGGCAGCACCGAAAGCGCATCGTCGATCACGGCGATCGGCGCTCCCACCGGAAGCCCCGCCACCGTCGCGTCTTCCGTCCCGAGCCCGCCGCGCAGGAGCGACGTCAGCCGATAGGTCCGCTCGCCGATCAGTGTCGCCCTGCGGAACTGCAGGATCTCCCACACCCCGTTGGCCGCCTGCACCGCCAGGCTGTTGCCGCCGTCCAGAACGATCCGTTCCGGCCGGGTCTCCAGCTCGGTGTTGAACATCAGGACGTCGAGCGAACTCCCCTCGTCCCACCGGCTCGTCGGCCCGCTTCCGATCCCGCCGACCACCTGCCCCATCGAGGCGGGCCGGCTCACCGTCGTCTCCAGCACGAACGTGCCGTCCACGAGCCGCCAGACGCCGACCGCCCCCGGCCAGGGCCGCGCGTAAACGCCGATCCATGCGCGCTGGTCGCGCACCACGGTGCCGATCACGGGAAGGTTCACCCCCACCGCGAACGGCGGCGACTTGGTGACGAAGGAGATCGAAGGCGTCAGCGACCCGGGCGTCGGCGTCGGCCGCAGCGAAACGCGGTCGATCGTCCGCGCCGTCACCTCGCGGTGACCGACGTCCTCGACCTCTTCCACGATCACGTCGCGGTCGCGCCCGTCGTGCCGCAAGGTGACGACGTCGCCGGGCAGGACCGCAATATCGCTTGGCGGCAGGGCGAACCGCAGCGTCGTCCGCCGCGCCCACCGCGCCGCCAGCGCCAGCTGGGCAAGTTCCGTCGCCAGCCCGTCGCTCATGCTGGCCGAGACCGAGATCACCTCGGTCTGCTGGGTCGACGCCTCCAGCGGCCGGTATCGCGCACTCGCCACCTGGAAGGAGCGCCCGCTGTCGAGATAGCGCAGCCGCTCTTCCAACGGCAGCCCCGCCGATTCCTCCCGCACTTCGGTGAGAAGCGGCGAAGCCGCGCCAATCTCGACAAGATCGTCCGCCTCGAACAATGGGCCCGCCGGCCGGTCGAGACCGACAAAGCGGATCCCGCTCCCGGTGTCCGCCCCAACGATCGACGTCGCCGCCGTGAGATCCTCGATCGCATCACGCAGGCTCTGCGGCCTCGCGACGAGATAGCCGTCGAGCACCGTGTTCACCGCCGAGATCTCGGGCGCCGGCAGCCCCCAGTCCGCAAACAGCGCGACCAGAAGGTCGGCGACAGGCGCGGCGCCGAGCCGCCCCGTCAGCCAATGCCCGCGCTCCCAGTTCTCGCCGTCCGACCACACGTCGCTCCGGTGCGGAAACACCGGCCAAGGACGCGCATCCCAGCTCCAGACGTGAACCGTCCCGGGATCGATCATCCGTCCCGGATAGACGCCGGATTGCGGATTGAACGCGTTGATGTCGCTCGACAGAGCCGGATCGAACGCACCCAGCATCGCTTCAAGGTAGGCGCGCTGCATCGCATCGTCGCGCCGCCCCGTGGAGAAGTACGGCAGCTTCGATTCAGAGCTCTTCGGATCGTAGAATACGTTCGGCTGGTTGGCGCCGAACGCCACAGCCGGACAGCCGACTTCCGTGAACCAGATCGGCTTCGATTCCGGCACCCAGGCCGTCGGCTGCGCAAGCGGCACCCCGCCCACCCGGTCGTAGTGCAGGTTCGACCACCAGCCCCTGACATCCTTGTAGCGGTAGAGCCAGTCACCCGTGATCGGCGTCCGGTCCTGGGCGGCGCGTGCATCGTCGTCGGCGTAGTACCAGTCGTACCCCTCACCGCCGAAGATGTTGCCCGTCAGGTAACCCGCATCGTGCGGCGTATCGGCGAGCGCGTCGTCGAGGTGAGACCCCGTCCGCCAGTCCGACAGCGGCCAGTAGTTGTCGATCCCGATGAAGTCGACGTTGGCGTTGCTCCAGAGCGGATCGAGGTGAAACGAGACCGTGTCCGGGTCCGGCTGATGCCCGAAATATTCCGACCAGTCCGCCGCGTACGAGATCTTCACCCCGCCGCCGACAATGCCCCTCACGTCGTCCACGAGCGCGGAGAGCGCATCCACGAACGGATACCCGTTCTGGTCCCGCACCGTCGTGAGACCGCGCAGTTCCGAACCCACGAGGAACGCGTCGACGCCCCCCGCCAGCGCCACCAGATTGGCGTAGTGCAGGACCATGCGCCGGAACGACCACTCGGCCGGCCCGCTGTAGCGTCACGCTCTCTCCCGAAAGCGCAAAATCTCCCGGCGCCGCGGTGCCGACCAGCGCCGCGATGTCCGCCGCGGCGGCCGCCGTGCCATCGGGCGACCCGCCCCGCCCGGGCGCAGGGGCCACCGTGATGCGCCCGCGCCAGGGGTGGGCCGCCTGCTCGTCGCCGCCGTAGGGATCGGCAAGGCCGTTCCCGCCCGGAACGTCCATCAGGATGAACGGGTAGAACACCACCTTCAGCCCGCGGTCTTTCAGCGCCGCAATCGCATGAAGCACCGACGCGTCCGACGGCGTCCCCCCATAGGACGGTCGCCCCTCACCGTCGGTGCTGACCAGCCTCGCGGTCTCCCGCGTTTCCCCCGCCACCGCCCACGCGGCATCCGTGTCCCGCTCGCGCGCCTCCACGCACGGCTGGATCGTGCAGTGCGAGGCCCGCAGATCATCCCCGAACCACGACACCACGAGCGCCACCCGCTCGAGGTTCGGGCAGAGCGCCTGCAACTCGTCGAGCGATGCCTCGAAGTCGGACTGCGCGGTCCCGACATGCCGGTTGTCCGCGGTCCGCTCGCCCGGCCCCACCACCCGCTTAACCTCGTCCGGCTCGTAGCCGAACTCGGTCGCGCCGGGGATGATCGTCACCGCCTTCACCGCGCTCTCCAGCGCCCCGATCGGACGCACGACCTCGAAGGTGAGCTGCGGAATGCGGTTGCCGAACGGGCCGACGGGCAGGTGCTCAAACACGACGTAAGCGGTGCCGCGATACGCCGGCGCCGCCCCCTCGATGCCTTCGATCACCCCGCTCGGCTGCTGGTTCGCTCTCCCCTTGAAGACCTCCATCGAGACCTGCGTGAGGTCGAGCTCCTCGCCGTCCGCCCAGACCCGCCCGATCCGCGCGATCGGCCCTTCGCACAGCGCCACCGCAAAGCTCGCCGTGTAGCTGTAGGCGCGAACGGACGGGCCACCGCCCTTGCCCCCGCCCGTCTCGGACGAGTGCTCGACGAAGTCGGTCGCCCAGATCAGCGTCCCGGCGATGCGCATCCGCCCGTACACCTTGGGCAGCGGATTGCCTTCCGCGGAAGTCTGGACCGAGAGGTCGTCGAGCCGCCCGACGGAGCGCGTGCCGTTGTCGCCCAGGAGGCGCTGGTCGACGAGGTTGCCGGCAAGCGCACCGGCCGCCTGGCCCACGAGCGCGCCGACCGGGCCGAACACGCTGCCCACGGCCTGCCCGGCCGCCTGCAATACAAGCGTTGCCATCAGTCGATCACCCCCGGAAAATCGAAGACCCCCGCCAGCCGGCGGCGCCAGGGTGCGCCGAGCGCTCCCTCCACCACACGCCCCGCAGAATCGTAGGCGTGGACGAACCGCCCCTCGTCGACGGCGATTCCCACATGCTTTGCCGGCAGCCCCGGCTTCCAGCGGAACACGAGAAGCACCCCCGCCCTCACATCGTCCGCCGGCACGAAATGGCGCCGCGCCGCATCGAGCAACGTCTCCGCACCAGTGCCCTCGGCCCAGCTTCGCCCGTAAGGCGGCGTCAGCTCGGGCTCTGGCCCGATGCACTCGCGCCAGACCCCCCGCACCATGCCGAGGCAGTCACAGCCGGACCCGCGCAGCGACGCCTGGTGGTGGTAGGGCGTACCCACCCACCCCCGCGCCGCCGCGACGATCTCGCCCCGCGTCACGTCCCGCTCCGCGGATACCCGAACGCGCGATCGTTCCCCGGCAGGTGCGGGAAACCCTGGAAGTTGATGCCGTTTGCGAACTTCTCGCGGCACGTCTCGAAGCGCTTGTCGCACCCCGGCGTCAGCCGCAGCGTGTCGCCCTGCGCAAGGCCCGGCAGCGCCTCGCGCAGCGAAAGCACCCGCCCCAGCGCGTCCACCGTGTGCGCCACGATCAGCCGCTTCGCGCCCGTCTCCGTCCCGCTCGTCACCACCGCGAGACCGCCGGCGAAATACCCCGCCGCACGGTTGGCGATCCCCGTCACCCGCACCCCGGCGCCATCGACCGAATGGACCGCCGCGTCCTGTTCCACGTCGCCGAGCGCCACCTTGCACCGGCTGTCGCCAAGGTCGGCGTCGCAACCCGTGGCAATCACCCGCCCGCGCACCGTCTCCAGCGCCTGCATCGGCCCGCGCACCTCGGCGCTGAAGGCACCGTCCGCCCGCGTCACCTCGCCGAGCGTCCCGACCCGCAGCACCGTGCGCTCCGAGACGTCCGCCCAGTTCACCAGCCACAGCGTCACCGCCGCGCCGTCGAACCGGCCGTCCTGCAGTTCGCCGGCATCCAGCGACGCCGCCGAAAGCGCCCCAGCAATCTCGAGCCCGCCAACCCCGAGCCCCGCCCGGGTGACGTCGCCGGAAGCCTCGAGCCCCTCCACCGCCGAGAAAGTCACCCCCTCGAACGACAGCGCACGGTCGTGATCGGTGAAGCCGAACGATACCCCGTCCGTGCGCGTCAGCCGCCAGCACCGGCACGTCGTCGTCACCCCCGACCGCAGGTGCGCCTCAAGCCCCGGATCGAGCGCCCTCATGGGACGATCTCCACCATCGGAATCGACGGGATCTCACCCGCGAGGAAACGCGACAGGTTCACCTCCAGCCGGTCCGTATCGAACCGCACCGGCACGTCGAACTCGAACCCCGCCGTCACCGCCGCCCCCGACGCGGGCACCGCATGGGGCAGGAACGCGATCACCCCGTTCGCGACGGTGAAATCCCCGCCCAGCACCCGCGTCAGCCCGTCCACTTCCACCAGCAGCGTCTCGGCACGCGGCATCGTGATCGGCCGCTCGTAGGGCGCGAACGCATCGCCATAAATCTTGATGAGCGGGAACAGGACCCGCTCCCCGTCGCCCACTCCCAGAAGCTGGTCCGTCGGCGCGATCGCCTGGCGCGGCAGGCAGCTCTTGCTGTCGAGCGGATCGGTGAAGCGGAACCCGTACAGCCGGCCGCGCCGCTCCTCGAAGAAGCGCACCACCGTCTGCAGGTCGTCGGCATTGCGCACGCCGGTCCCGGCATCGTAGCGCCGCCGGCTCATCGCCCAGCGCTGGTTCCGCTCCTCGCGTCCCGACCCCAGGGTGACGATCTCGGTCCGCCGCTCCGGCCCGCCCGTCGACCCGAACGCGACCCCAAGCGGAAAGCGCACATCATGAAAACCGCCCATCGCTCAGAGCCCCCTGCGGCCGCGGCCGACGGCGCGCGCCAGCATCGCGGTCATCTGCGCCTCGGACCGGCGGAAGCTTTCCGCGTCCGGCGTGGTGACATTGATCGTCACGTGCGGCTGCCCGCCGCCGCCCTCCAGCGCCACGCCGAGCCGGCCGTCGGTGCCACGGGCGAGCGGCAGGATCGCCTCCCGCCCCGCCTCGCCCATCAAGCCCGTGCGGCCACCGCCAAGGCCGAACGCCGTCGGCGCACCGATCACGCCCCCTTCGGCAAACGGCACCACCTTCGTCCCCGTCACCGAGCCGACGGCCGCCCCGGCAAGCCTGCCGCCGACAGCGTTCAGCCCGCCCGAAACGAGGTTGGTGAGAGGTCGCAGCCCCTCCGTCAGCGCGCGGTTGGAAAGGGAGAGGGCCGCGGAACGCAGAACCTGTTGAAGGCCGCGGCCCTCGATCACGGCGTCCTTCATTCCCGCCCTCAGGACGCGGCTGAATTGAGACGCCGAAACCGTCAGCGTGTCGGCGATCTCCGCCGCGGTCACCGCGCTGTCGCGAAGCGCATCGTCGTCAGCCATCGGGGAAAGCCTCCATCAGGCGTGCAAGATCGCGCCGCCGCGTCGCGTGGGACGCAGGCGCCGGCCCGAGCACGGCTTGAATTTCAGGAAGGGTCAGAGCCCAGAAATCCCGGGGCGCGAGACCCCGCTCGCCAAGGAACAGGACCATCAGGTCGCGCCAGGGAAACGGCTGCGGCGTTTCCGCAGCCGTCTTCATCAAGAAGGGTCGGACGTCTCCGTCTCGCCGGAGCCGAACGTCACCGTCAGAAGGTCGGTCACGATCGCGGCAAACCCCGCCGCGCCGCCATCGGCGGTCATCCGCGCGACCTGGTCGTCGTCGACGCTGTTGCCTGCCCCGCGCAGCCCGGCGCCGATCACGCGCACCGCATCGCGCGCCGAAAGCGTGCCAACCGAGAAGCGGTCCACCAGCGCCGTCATGTCGTCCACCTGGAAGGCGCGTTCCAGCTCCGCCAGCGCCCCCAGCGTCAGGCACAGCGTCCAGCTCCGCCCGTCCAGAACCGCACTCACCTCGCCCCGATACCGATTGGCCATCTCAGCCCCCTCAGATCGCGGCGAAGGTGATGGCGCCGGCCGATTCCAGCGCGATGTCGTAGACGACCTCTTCGTCGTAGTTGCCGCCGTACTCGAGCGCGGTCACCTGGAACGGCCCGGAGATGGTGCCGAAGTCCGGCACCACGATCTGCCAGTCGCGCACCACGCCGGAGAAGAAGATCGCCCGCACCGTCCCGTCCGACGACGCGTCCTTGAAGATCCCCGCGCCCGCAACGTTCGCGCGGCGGACCCCGCCCCCGCTCAGGAGTTCCCGCCACTGCCCGGCGGACGACTGATCGGTCACGTCGATCGCCTCCGCCCCGAACGAGATGCGCTTGGAGCGCAAGCCCGCCACGGTCACGAACGATCCGCCACCCGTCTCGTCGACCTTCAGAAGAAGGTCCTTGCCCATTTGCGCAGCCATCGCGCCCTCCTCAGTCTGTTTCGGTGAAAGCGACGAACCTCAGCCGCGCGCGGTACGCGCGCTGGTCGCGGCCTTCGGTGAGAATGGTGTCCCGCAGCCGGATGCCGACGAGCCGGCCCTCGGCGAGCGCGAGGCCGCCCGTCAGCACAGCCTCGATCCGGGCCGCGATGTCCGATGCCTCGCGCCGCCCCTGCGCCCGCGAATGGACGACGAGCTCCAGGCGGTGCTCCACGGTCGGCACCGCATCGCCATCGAGCGGTACACTCCGCCCCTCGCCGATGGTGACGAACGGGTGGTCCGCAGCCCGCGGCGGGTGGTCGTAGACCCCATCCCCCGCAAGCAGCGCGGAGAGCCCGGCATCCCCGGTCAGCGCCTCGTAGAGCGCCCGGACCAGCGCATCGCGTGCAGTCGCTCATCGCTGCTCCTCCTCGCACCAGCACTCCAGGAAGCGCCGCTTTGGGTCGGCGTCCTCGACGGACAGCACCCGGTAGGCCGTCGCCCCGTCGGAAAAGTGCATGTCGCCGGTGACGTCCGCACGCCAGCGGATCGTGACGCTGTGCGTCACGAGCCCCACCTCGCGCCCGTTCACCACATCCTCGCGCCGCCGCCGGGGCGTCACCGCGGCGAACACCTCGGCTACAGGCACGAACGTGCGCACCGTCCCCCCGCGGCCATCCGGCACGTCGTTCGCAGCTTCCAGCGTCAGCCGCCGCCTCAGGTCGCCAGCGGCCACCATCAGGCGACCCTCGGCGCCCGGTACGGCGCAAGGAGGGAGGAAACCGCATGGGCCACCGGCCCCGCGACTGCGCCGACCGCCGCCGCCTCGCGCTGCTCGAACCAGTAGGCGACCAGCATCAGCACCGCCTGCTTCATCGGCGCAGGCACCTCGGCGGCATCATAAACTCCGCAGGTCATGTCGATCTCGATGCCGTTCATGGCGCGCGAGCCCCAGAACCGTCCGGCCCCCAGCCGCAGCCGCCCCGGCACCGAATCGGTGTCCACCTGATACTCGTCGGGATCGGCGACGGACGCCGTTCCGTCGGCGCCGTAGACCGTCACCGCGCTCACGAACGCTACCGGCCCCGGCGCAAGCCGGATGACCCCACCCGGCGGCACCGTATCGCGCACGATCCGCCAGCCCTGCGCCATCATCGCGCGGCCCGTGCGGTTCTCCACCTCGGCCCGTGCCGCCGCAATCAGGGCGTCGACGCGCGCGTCCTCCGCGTCGCCGTCGATGCGCGCGTGCGCCTTCGCCTCGTCGCGCGTCACAGGCTCCTCCTGCGGCGCGCTCACCAGGATCGCTACCATCGTTCCACCCAATCGTTTGAAAGCCGCACGAAGCGCGAAAGAAAAAGGCCGGCTCCGAAGAGCCGGCCCGAGGTGTCCGCTTACGCCGCGAACTTCAGGAACTTGATCGCGTCGAAGTCCTGGACGCCGCCGCCGACGCGCTTGGTCGTGTAGAACAGCACGTACGGCTTGGAGGAGTACGGATCGCGCAGGATCTGGATGCCCTGACGGTCGACGACGAGGTAGCCGCGCTTGAAGTCGCCGAACGCGATCGACAGGCTGCCGGTCCCGATCTCCGGCATGTCCTCGGACTCCACCACCCCGAAGTTGTAGATCGAGGACTTGGCACCCGGAATGGACGGTGGCGCCCAGATGTACTGGCCGTTGTCGTCCTTCATCTTGCGCACGGCCGCCTGCGTCGCACGCGACATCACGAAGTGCGCGTTCTGCCGGTAGCCGGCCTTCAGAGTGTAGATGAGGTCGACGAGGCCGTCCGCCGGATCGGTCGCGGCGAAGCCACCGTCGACGCCGGTCTTCACGAAGCCGAGCGAACCCCACGCCCAGGCGCTCTCGGCAACCGTGGTGTACTGGGTAAAGCCCTTCGGCTGGCCGGTCCCGGTGCCGACGACGAACGCCTTGCTCTCCTGCTCGGCGAACGCGGTCTCGATCTCGTCGGCGAGCCACTGGTCGATGTCGACCGCGGTGTCGTCGAGCAGCGCCGACGTCGCCGCCGGCATCGCGTAGAGCTCCATCGTGTCGAACTGCAGCTCGGAGAGCGTCGGCTCGGTCGTCATGGTGCGGGCGTCGGTCTCGGCGACCCAGCCGGTCTGCGGCCCGGTGCTCGTCACCGGCTTCTTGAACGTCGCGCTCGAAACCTGGCGGTTGCCGGCGATCGCACGGATCGGCGACAGCGAGGTCAGACGGCGCATCACCTCGGCCTCGATCTCCACCGGCACGGTAAAGCCCGCGTCGCCGGACGTCGAAACCGCCTTGCGCTCGAGGGCACGAAGGCCGCTCTCGTTGCCGCCGCGCACGTAGCCGTCGAAGGCGCTCTTGTGCTCGCTGGCGCCGATCACCGGCGTGCCGGACAGCGCCGGACGGGCCGACTTCAGCACCATCTCGTCCATCCGGCGCTGGTTGGCATCGAGCGCCGCTTCGATGCGGGCCAGCTTGTCGGTGGTGAGAACGTCCACGGAGGACTTCTTCTCGACCTCGGCGAGACGCTGCTCGTTGGTCGCCTTGAACGCCTCGAAGGCGCCCTGCATGTCGTCCATCGCCCGCGCCAGATCGGCCTTCGTTTCGGGCGCACCCATCGCGTTATCCATATTCACCTCGTTTGACGAAGAAAGGCCGTTGTCCGACGCATCCGGGCCAGCAGCCCTGCGTCCACGGCGGTTACGGGATTGTCCCGTGCGATGCGTGCAGCGTCCGCCGCACGCGCTCTCGCCTCGGGAAGCATCGGGTTCGACACCACGGACACTTCCCAGAGGTCGATTTCCGTCAGCCGGCGCACCCGCGCCTGCCGGTCGTGTTCGGCCGCAACCGTGCGAAAGCCGATCGAAAGCCCGTCGAGCTGGCCGCCGTGCATCAGCCGCGCCGCCTCCGCGGCGTCAGCCGTGCCGCCAAGCCGCCCCTCGACCCACAGCCCGACCGCGTCCTCCTCGATCACCGTCCAGGTGCCGATCGGCCGCTTCGGATCATGCTCCAGATACATCCCGACGCCCGCCGCACCGCGCGCCGCCAGCGTGCCCGCAAACGCGCCGCGCATCACGATGTCGCCCGAAAGGTCGCAGCGGCCGAAGAGCGAGGCGTATCCGCAGAACCGCCCCTCGGTGTCTATGCTCCCCAGGGCCGCCGCGTACTTGCGCTCCGGCGCGATCACAGCGCGCGCCTCTTGGGGAAGCTCACCACCCTCGGCATGTCGCGGATCCGGTGGTCCAGCACCGCGCGCGTCATGTTGCGCGCGAACGTCTCGAAGGTCGCCTCGTGCGACACCGTCTCGACCGTCGTGAGACGGATCACGGGCGCGATGGCCCGTTTCAAACAAAGAGCCATCAGTCCTGCCCGAACAGTGAGTTGATCTTGGCGATGGCGCTGACAAAGTCGCTGAAGCGCCGGTTCGAACGGGCCAGTTCGCGCATCGTCCAGACCAGAAGGCCGGAACTCGCGGTGGCCCAGAGAAAGAGAGCGAGGTGCGCAAGGTCGCCCCGCTCCACCACGCTTTGCGTCAACGGGTCCATCAGCGCGGCACCTCCGGCAGCGCGACGTCCTCCGCGACCTCTTCCGCGCCGTACCCGACCGCCTCGCGCTTTTCCGCCCGCGTGAGGAAGTCGGCGGACGCGACGCGATCCCACAGCGATTCCCGCTCGGTCGAAAGCGCCTCGATCTGGTCCGCGTCGAACGAGAGCCGGAGATCCTCCGGCCACGCCACCCCCAGCCAGTTGCCGAGCGACTGTGCGGTCCGGTTCACCAGCGGCAGCACCGTCTGGCGCCAGAACGCCCGGTTCGCCTCCCGGTAGTTCGCGTAGGTGTTGTCGCCCGGAATACCGAGGAGCATCGGCGGCACACCGAAGGCCAGCGCGATCTCCCGCGCCGCCTGGTTCTTCGCCTCGATGAAGTCCATGTCCCGCGGGCTCATGGCCATCGTCTTCCAGTCGAGCCCGCCTTCCAGCAGCAGCGGCCGCCCGGCATTGCGCGCCCCGGTGTAGCCGTCTTCCAGCTCCGCCTTCAGCCGCTCGAACTGGTCGTCCGTGAGGTTGCCGTCGCCGGTGTAGACCAGCGCGCCGGACGGCCGCGCCGCGTTGTCGAGCAGCGCCTTGCTCCACGCCCCCGAAGCGTTGTGAATGTCGAGGCTCGTCTGCGCCGCCTCGATCGGCGCGAACCCGTAGTGGTCGTCGAGCGGGTGGAACAGCGACAGGTGCAGGATCGGCGGCACCGCCCCCTCCTGCACGAACTCCACCGTCCGCCCCCCGGCGCGGTAGACGAAGCCCGACGGCCACCCGTCCGCCCCCGGCACGACCCGCATCCGGTCCGGCCGCAGGGCAAACATCTCGCGCGGCCGCCCGTCGATGGCGACCACCTCGATGTAGGCGTTGCCGGCCACCATCAGGTGCCCGTAAACGGCCTCCATCAGCGTCGCGCCCGACTGGGACGGGTTCGGCCGCATCAGAAGGTCGAGCAGCGGGTGCGCCTCCACCTCCCGCGCCCCGTCATAAAGCAGCCACGGCGCCGAAGCCGCCGCCTCCGCAATCATCCGCACCGCGCGGAACACGATGGGGTTCTTCGCAAACCCCTCCCGCGCCAGCGACGCATAATCCCGCGGCGTCCAGGCCGGGCGGCCGAGTGTCTCCACCTGCATCAGGCGGCCCACCCGCGAGGCCTTCTCTTCGCGTTTCCCGAAAATGCCCATCGCGATCCTTCCCGCCAGCGAACCGGCCAACAAAAAAGGGCCCCGAAAGGGCCCCGAAACGGTCTCGAAAAAATGGTCGGGCTTCAGCCGAAGCGGCGGACCCGCGGTGCCTGCCCGGCGCGGTCCAGCATCAGGCTGGCGACCGCCCAGACAAGCGCGTCGATCCTGTCCGGCGAGACCCCTTCCGCAGTCCCGCCGGGCACGAAGTTGCACATCTGGTCCTCGAGCTCCGGCATCACCCCCACGTGCTTCACGCGCCCCTGCGCATAAAGGAGCGCCACCGGCTCGGCCCGGGTCCACTTCCCCCGGTTCGCCCGCACGGCCGTCACCGGCACCGCGGGGTCCTGCTGGCGCACCACGGTCGCCACCATCTCCCCGCCCTGGTTCACCTCGGCGATCAGCGCGTCGGCCTCCAGCGTGTGATAAAGCTCCACCGCCCGCGCCGCCCACGCCTCGGGGCTCGCCCGCGGGAGCGTCCGGTCGGCCAGAACGTAAGCCGCCCCGTCCGCCCCCAGCCCCGCCGCAACAATCCCGCAGGCGGCCGATTTCGCCCCGCTCGTCGCCGGCGGGTCGACCGCCACCACGATTCGCTCCAGCGCAGGCGCCGCGGCAACGCGCGCCAGCTCGATCTGCCCGCGATCCCACAGCGCGTCGTCACGGTCCTCCACAATGTCGCCGTCGAGTTCCTGTCGCCCCAGCCGCGTCCCCTGGTAGCGATCCACCACCATGTCGAGGAACCCCGGCGCCAGATTGGCGGCGTTGTCGTGCGTCGCCATCCGCGTCACCACGCTGGACGGCGCCGCGATCAGGTTCTTCAGAAGCGGCACCGGCCGCGGCGTCGTCGTCACCACCTGCCGCGGCCGCGCCCCAAGCCTCAGCCCGAACTGCAGCATGTCCCACACGGCCTGCCCCTCCGGCCACTTGGCAAGCTCGTCGCTCCACGCGGCGCCAAACTGCGGCCCGCGCAAACTCTCGGGGTCCGCCGCGGAAAAAAGCTGCGCCACCGCCCCGTTCGGCCACTCGAGCCGCCGGCGCGAGGGCTGGAAGGTCGGCCGGTCACACCGCCGCCCAACCGAAAGGAGGCCCGAAACCCCCTCCACCATCACCTCGCGCGCATCCGCCAGCGTCTCGCCCACCAGAGCGATCCGCCCCACTGCCGCCTCACCGCAACCCGTCGCCAGCGCATGAACCCACTCGGCACCGGCGCGGGTCTTGCCCGCACCGCGCCCGCCCAGCATCAGCCACGTCACCCACTTCCCCCGGGGCGGAAGCTGCTGCGCCCGTGCCCAGAGCGGCCAGTCCGCCAGGAGCGCCTCGGCAAGGTCGGCCGGAAGCGACGCCACGAACGCGGCAAGCTGGCCGCGCCGGGCGCACGCCACCAGAGCGCGCTTGAGGTTGGGTGCCGTGGTCGGCCGCTTGCGCAGCCCCGTCAAACCGCACCGGCCGGTGCATCGCCGCCGGTGTCCGCCCCGCCGTCCTCCGCGCCGAGCCGCAGCGCCGCCAGCCGCTCGGCAAGCTCGGTGCGGACCGCGTCGAGATCCATCGGCGCATCCGCCGACGGCTCCAGAAGCCGCCGCTCCACACCGAGCAGCGTCTCCAGCGTCTTCGCCAGACCGCTGAGGACCCGCGTATCGTCCAAGATCTTGGTTCCGTCCGCCGCCGCCACGCGCGCCTCGATATCGTCGAGCTGCTTGCCAAACGCGTTGAAGAGCCGCGTCACCAGCCGGGCACGCCCGGCCTCCTCAGAGCCCAGATCAGCCATGGAAACTCCACTCGATTGCAATCCGCCCCCGCGCCGACCGCCGCCGCCCGGCCGGACGCGCCCGTGCAGCCCCGCCGCAGAACGGCCGGCCCAAACCCTGCAGATAGCCCAAAAAAAAGCGGCCCGGCCCTCACCACCCTGAGGTGCCGACTGCCAAACCGCTGAGACCCCGAAGGGCGCCTGTCGCTCGCCGGGAGAAGTGCGCCAACCCTGCGCCCAGTTCTCCGACGATGCACAATCTATACGCCGACAACGTCGCGCTGTCAACCTATGATTTCAGGTTTCTTCAACTTCCTCACCGGGCCACTCGGCGACGAAGTGCTCGTACTCCTCCAGAGTGATGCCCTCTTCCGAGACCGTCCGCCCCCGCACCGAGACGCCCGCCTCGTGCACGGTCTCCGCCGACCCGGAGACAAGATGATGCCACCACGAAAGCGGCCGCCCCTCCGCAACCTTCCGGTACGCACAGGACGGCGGCAGCCAGGTGATCTTGCGCACCGTCTCCGGCGTCAGCGTCACGCAATCAGGCACGACCTCGGCGCGGTGCTCGTAGTTCTTGCAGCGGCAGGCGCCTGAATCGAGCAGCGCACAGGCGACCGTGGTGAACACGATCTCCCCCGTATCCCAGTCCTCGAGCTTGTTGAGGCAGCACCGCCCGCACCCGTCGCAAAGGGATTCCCACTCCGAAGGTGACATCTCCTCCAGCGACTTCGTCTGCCAGAACGGCTCAGACATATTCGCCGCGCTCCAGGAACGAGCGGCCCGCCCGGTCCTCCACGCTCACCAGCCACAGGTCGCGGTCGAAGGCGACTTCCTTCTCCATCCGCTCCGCCACCTCGAAGCCAGGCACGCAGTTCAGCACCCGCTCGAACACGCGGCCGTTGCCCCCAGGCGCCGGCGCCCAGAGGTCGGTCCCAAGTCCGTGCAAAATCTCGATGAAGATTGCGCCCGCGCTGGGGTCGCCGCGTCGCGACAGCGCGACGTAGGCGCCGCGGCTGCTGCAGCGGCGCAGGTATCCTGCAATCCAGAAATACGCCTTCAGGCGAGGCGTGTCGTCGTCGTCAATCAAGGCGGCCATGGCGCCTATGTGGCGTCAATGGCTCGCAGCGGCAAGCGCGGTCAGCACCGCAGGCGTCATCCCCTTGCCCGCCATCCCCTGACTTTCGGCGAACCGCGCCAGGGCCGACTGCGTGTTCGGCCCCATGACCCCGTCCACAGTCAGCGGCCCGTAGCCGACGCGGTTGAGCGCCGCCTGGATATCCGCCGCCGTCGTCACCGGTGCGACCTCCACCATGTCGGGCTCGGTGATCGGAATGGTCTCCGAACCGCCGGTCAGCGCCGCAATCTGGTCTTCGCCCGAATTGGCGTCCATCTCGCTGCCGTCCCCGAGCGCCGCGAGAACGCCCACAGTCGGCTTGCCCGTCACCGACAGCCCGCGCGACGCCTCGAACTGGCTGATGGCCGAGGCCGTCCGCTCGTCCAGCATCCCGTCCACAGGCCCGTCATAGAGGCCGAGGTCCGAAAGCCCGGCCTGAACCTGCTCGACCATGGCATCGGGCTCCATCCCGCCATCATCCTGCGCAACCCGGACCGGCGCGTGGGACCCGATGAGCCGCGTCGCGTCGGCGCCCTCGTTGCCGTGCGACCACAGCGGTGCCGGGTGGCGTCCCTCCTGGTCCCACAGCGCATTCGCGCCGATCACCAGAACGCCGATCACCGCAACGCCCGACCCCAGCGTGCGGACCGGCTTGCGGGCGATCCTGCGGCGGACCCGGCGCACGTTCCGCGCCACGGTCGCCGCCCAGTTCTCAACCGGAAGTTCTTCGAGCCAGACTGAAATACTCACGACACTGCCTCCACGTCTTGCTAAAAAGCCTTGTGCGAGAGCGATGAAAATGGCGTTAAACCGATTGCAACAAACGCTTCGGTGTTGCTGGCGAGCAACGTCCGCTCAATTTGAGCGAATCGTTCCCCCTTTCCATTAAGAAAGCGGCGCTAAAGTCTCGGACGACGCCAGGTCAACCGAGGCTAACCTCATGAAAATGCTGTTCAAACTGGTTCTGGTGGCGGTTGCGGTCGCCCTTGCGATCTCCGTGCTGCGGCCGGAGACCCCCGTCGGCGAATTCGTGTCCGCAGCCGTTGAGGACGCCGCCGGCTTCTGCGAGCGCCGCCCCCAGACCTGCCAGCAGGGCGCAGAGATCGCCTACACCACCGGCGACCTCGTCAGCGAGGCCCTGCGCTCGATCCTCAACGACGACCCCGAGAGCGCCCTGCCCCTGACCGGGGACGACAAGCGCCTCGCGCCGGCCACGGCATCGCAGCAACAACCGGCGATCGCCGCGCACGGAAACCCTCCGCGCCCTTGACAATCAGGCCCGGCGGGGCGAACCGGATTTCATGACAACCGCCGCGCTGCCCGAAAAAGCCTTCCCCGTCTCCTGGGACCAGTTTCACCGTGACTGCCGGGCCCTCGCCTGGCGGCTTTCCGGCGCTGGGCCCTTCGAGGCGATCGTCTGCATCACGCGTGGCGGCCTCGTGCCGTCCGCCATCGTCGCGCGCGAGCTGGACTTGCGCCTGATCGACACCGTCTGCGTCGTCTCCTACGGCGAATTCAAGCAGCTCAACGAGCTGACCGTGGTCAAGAACATCGACCAAGCGCTCCTCGACATGCCCGACAAGTCGAAGATCCTGATCGTCGACGACCTCGTCGACACCGGCAAGACCGCAAAGCTCGTCCGCCAGCTCTTGCCCGGCGCCCACCTTGCCACCGTCTACGCCAAGCCCTCGGGCCGGCCGCAGGTGGACACCTTCGTGACCGAAGTCAGCCAGGACACGTGGATCTACTTCCCGTGGGATCTCGGCTACTCGTTCCAGCCCCCCATCCGCGGCACCGCCTGACCGCGGCGCCGCCCGGCCGTCAGGACTTGGCGCTGTCCGCCACCGGCACAGCGGCCTCGTCGCCGCCCTTCTTGCGGCGACGGCGGCCCTTCTTGCCGGGCGCCGAGCCCGGCACAGGGTTCACCGGCCTGTCGCAGTCGATCGTGCGCAGGCTGCGCCCGTCGAACGCGATCGCGATCGTGCCTTCCTTCAGCTGAAGCGCCTTGTCGCCGAACACGACCTTGCGCCAGCCCGCCAGCGCAGGCGTGTCCTCGCCGGACACGATCGCCTCGAGGTCGTCCACCGTCGCCAGAACCTTGGGCGCGACGCCCTCCGCCTCAGCGCACAGCTTCAGCAGCACCTTCATCAGGTCGACGGCCGCATTGGCGCCCTCGATGCTCTGCTTGCGCTTGGGAAGCGACGGGAGCGAGCCCGCCGGCCGCGCCACCACCTCGTTCACGGCCTCAAGCACCATCGCGCCGAGCCGCGAGCGCTCGAACCCCTTCGAGCCCGCGCGCAGCTTGCCGAGCGCCTCGGGCGTCCTCGGCCGCTGCAGCCCGATCTCGTAGATCAGGTCGTCCTTCATCACGCGGTTGCGCGGCACGTCGCGGCTGCGGGCCTCCCGCTCGCGCAGCGCCGCAATCTCCTGCAGCACCGCAAGCTCCACCGGCTGCCGCGCGCGCGACTTCAGCCGCTTCCACGCATCCTCCGGCTTGAGGTCGTAGGTGTCGGGCGAAGACAGCGTGGCCATCTCCTCGGCCACCCAGTCCTGCCGCCCCCGCTCCTCCAGCGCATCGCGCAGGTGCGCGTAGACATCTCGAAGGTGCGTCACGTCCGCTAGCGCGTAGGTCAGCTGCGCGTCTGTCAGCGGCCGGTCCGCCCAGTTGGTGAAACGGGACGACTTGTCGACAATCGCCCCCGTCACCCGCTGCACGATCTGGTCGTAGGCGATGCTGTCGCCGAAGCCGCACACCATCGCCGCCACCTGCGTGTCGAAGATCGGCGTCGGCACTGAACCCGACAGATGGTGGAAGATCTCGATGTCCTGCCGCGCGGCATGAAACACCTTGAGAACGCCCTCGTCCGCCAGCAGCGCGAACAGCGGCTCCAGCGAGATCCCGTCCGCCAGCGGGTCGATCACGGCGGCATCCTCGGTGGACGCCACCTGCACCAGGCAAAGCTTCGGCCAGAACGTCGTTTCCCGCATGAACTCGGTGTCCACGGTCACGAACGGGGCGGTTCGCAGCCGGGCGCACAGCGCGGACAGCGTC
Organism: uncultured Alphaproteobacteria bacterium; assembly: GCA_963704595.1. GTDB lineage: Bacteria > Pseudomonadota > Alphaproteobacteria > Rhizobiales > Amorphaceae > Acuticoccus. The sequence goes on along the minus strand of OY969922.1, from coordinate 2,095,647 downwards.
TCTGTATCGGTGATGACGTCCATTGATCAGACCGGCGGTTTCTCGGGAGGCGGAAACACGTCGGCATCCTCCATCGGCTGCGAGGGGAAGCCGGCGATCGAACCGATCTGCTCCCGGTCTCGGGTAATTTCCACGGGGCTCAGGGCAAACGCGGTGAGCAGCTCGGCGATCGAACGCAGCGCGTGCATGTGGATGCGCTCATAGCCGTGCGAGGCATCCACACCGAACGTCACCAGCGCGGTCCGAACGTCGAACCCCGCCTGCAGCGCCGCCGCGCTGTCGGAACGATAATACCGGAACACGTCCTTCTGATAGCGGATCTCGTTGGCTTCGCACAGCTTCACCAGCTTGTGCGTGAGATGGAAGTCGAACGGACCGGACTGGTCGGCCATCGCAACCGTCACGCCGAACTCCGAGCTCGCCTGCCCCGGCGCACTGGTCCCGTTGTCGATCGCGACCAGCGAGGCGATGTCGTCCGTCAGCACCGAAGCCCCGCCGATGCCGACTTCCTCCGCAATCGAGAAGATCACGACCAGATCCACAGGCAGCTCGGCCTTCGACCGGATCAGCGCTTCCATGGTGGCGAACAGGATCGCCACCCCCGCCTTGTCGTCGAGATGGCGCGAGACGATGAAGTCGTTGTCCATGAACTCCGGCTGCGGGTCGATCGCCACCAGATCGCCGATCGAAAAGCCGTGCTTCTCGAGGTCGCCGGTATTGAACACCGGCGCATCGACGCGCAGCTCGACGTTGGTCCACCCAACCGGCTGCTGGTCGATCTCCTCGTTGAAGACGTGCCCGCTGGCCTTCAGCGGCAGGATCGTGCCGCGGTAGGCGCCGCTGTCGGTGAACACGGTCGCCCGCGCGCCTTCCGCGAACCGGGCCGACCAAGTGCCCACCGGCACCAGCTCCAGCCGCCCGTTGTCCTTCAGCATCTTCACCTGGGCGCCGATGGTGTCGAGGTGGGCGATCATCGCCCGGGCGCCCAGCGGCGTCGCGCCCGGAATACGCGCGCGGATGGCACCGCGACGGGTGATCTCGATCTCCACGCCGAGGCGCCGGAGTTCGGCCGCCGCAGCGCGCACGATGGTGTCTGTGTAACCCGTTGGCGAGGCAATCGACAAAAGCTCGGCCAACGTGTCCTTCAGATAAACGGTGTCGATCGTCAGACGGGACACGGAGCCTCGGAGTCGTTGGTTTTCTGGCGGGCCGCCTGCCGCGCCGCATGGGGCACGGAAAGTGGGAAGAGAAGGTCGATGAAGCGTTCGGCGGTCGGCTGCGGCTCGTGGTTGGCAAGCCCCGGCCGCTCGTTCGCTTCAATGAAGTGGTACGCGCCGGTGCGGTGCGAGGGCACCATCAAATCCACACCGACCACAGGAATATCGATCGAGCGTGACACACGAACCGCGGCGTCCACAAGGGTCGGATGCACATGGTCCGTCACGTCGTGGATCGTGCCGCCGGTGTGAAGGTTCGCGGTCCGCCGCACCTGCACCTCGCGCCCCTCCTCCACCACGCTGTCGTAGGTGAGGCCCTCGGCCCGCAGGCACCGCTCGGTCTCGCCGTCGAGCGGGATGGCCGACTCGCCCCCCGTCGCCGCAGCCCGCCGCCGGCTCTGCTTCTCGATCAGCTCGCGCGCAGTCGACTTGCCGTCGCCGAACACTCGCGCCGCCTTGCGCACGGCCGCCGCGACCAGCCGGTGGTCGATCACCACGAGCCTGAGGTCGTCCCCCTCGACGAATTCCTCCACCAGCACCCGGTCGCAGACCTCGCGTGCCGCGCGGAAGGCCTCGTCGAGATCGTCCTCTGCCGTCACCCCGACGGAAATTCCCCGCCCCTGCTCGCCGCGCACCGGCTTCACCACCACCCGCTCGTGCCGCTCCAGCATCGCGCGGATGTCGTCGACGCTTTTAGCCTCCGCCTCGTCAGGCACGTTCACCCCGGCCGCCTCGACCACATTGCGCGACACCACCTTGTCGTCGCAGATCGACATGGCGACGGCGCTCGTTAGCTCCGACAGCGACTCGCGGCAGCGAATCGAGCGCCCGCCATAGGTCAGCCGGAAATAGCCGTTGGCCGCATCGATCAGCTCGATGTCGATCCCGCGCCGCCGCGCCTCGTTGACGATGATGAGCGCATAGGGGTTGAGGTCGGTCTCGACCGCAGGCCCCGCGAACAGCCGCTCGTTGATCGGGTTCTTGCGCTTCAGCGTGTAGATCTGCTCCCGGCGGAAGCCGAGTTTCTCGTAGAGCTGGATCGCAAGGTCGTTGTCGTGCAGCACCGAAAGGTCGAGGTAGGCGACGCCGCGCGCCATCAGCACCTCGGCCAGCCGCCGCACCAGCGCCTCGCCAATGCCCGAATGGCGCGCCTGCGGATCGACGGCGAGACACCACAGCGAGCTCCCGTGATGCGGGTCGCCAAACGCGCGCGCATGGTCGATGCCCGTGACGGTGCCGATGATCGCCCCCGTGTGGTCGTCCTCCGCCACAAGATACGTGAACGCCCTCGAGTCACGCTTGCGCCAGAAGAAGTCCGGCCGCACCGGCACCATCCCGCGCGAGGCGTAGATCTTGTTCACCGCCTCGGCGTCCTCGAGGTTGGTGAGCCGCCGCACGGTGAACCCCTGCTTCGTCTTGCGCGAAGGGCTGTAGGTGGACAGATCGAGCCGGAAGGCGTGGCTGGGGTCGAGGAACATCTCGAGCGGCGCCGCCGACAGCATCACATGCGGCTCGGCCACATAGAACGCGATGTCCCGCCGCCCCGGCCCTTCGCTGCGCATCGCGTTGGCGAGGGCTTCGGGCGATTCGTAGGTGTTGGCGAAGTGGAGCGTGCCCCACCCGCAATCCAGCCCCACGTTCGTCGCGCCGGTGCCGGCACCCGGATTTTCCATGGCCCAGGACCGTTCCCTGTTCCGCCGCATCCTGTCGGCGAGCGCGTGCGAGCTCTTGTTCATCGGTGCCCCTCAGACCTGGTGCGTCTGCAGCCACATCTCAAGCAACGCAACCTGCCAGAGTTCCGATCCCCGCAGCGGCGTGATGTGCGACGGCGGATCGGCAAACAGCTTGTCGAGATACCCCTCTTGGAACAGCCCGCGCGACTTCGCCGCCTCGGACCCCAGCACGTCCTGCACCATGTCCAGCACAGGGCCAGAAATATACTTCAGCGCCGGCACGGGGAAATACCCCTTCTTCCGGTCGATCACCTCGTGCGGGACCAGAAGCCGCGCCACGTCCTTCAGGACGCCCTTGCCACCCTGCGCCAGCTTGTGCTCCGGCGGAATGCGTGCCGCCAGTTCGCAAAGCTCGTGGTCGAGGAAGGGCACGCGCGCCTCGAGCCCCCACGCCATGGTCATGGCATCGACCCGCTTCACCGGATCGTCCACCAACATCACGGTGGAGTCGAGCCTCAGCGCCTTGTCGACCGGATCGTCCGCCCCTGCCTTGCCGAAGTGCGCTTCCACGAAGGCCCGCGCCGCATCGTGGTCCGTCTGGTAGGCCGGCGCCACCTCCTCCAGCATCCGCGTGTACGGCCGGTCGAAGAACGCGCCCGAATAGGCCGCAAGCGGATCGTTGGCCGACGCCATCGGCGGATACCAGTGATAGCCGCCGAACACCTCGTCCGCGCCCTGACCGGACTGGACGACCTTGATCTGCTTCGCCACCTCCCGCGACAGGAGATAGAAGCCGACATTGTCGTACGACACCATCGGCTCGGGCATCGCCGCCACCGTCGCCGGCATGTTCTCGATCATCTCGGACGACGGGATGAAGATCTTGTTGTGGTCGGTCCCGAAGTGCTCCGCGATCAGGTCCGAGTACTGGTACTCGTTGCCGACCTCCCCGTTCGCATCCTCGAACCCGATGGAGAAGGTCTTCAGGTCCTGCTGCCCCGCCTGCGCCAGCAGCGCGACGATGACGGAGGAATCCACCCCGCCCGAAAGGAGGACGCCCACCGGAACGTCGGCGACCATGCGCCGGTCCACCGCAACGCGCAGCCCCTCCAGCACCCGGTCGCGCCACTCCTCGGCGGACGTGTTCACGTCCTCCGCGGTGCGCGTGTAGTCGATCTCCCAGTAAACCTCTTCCCTGGTGCTGCCGTCCGGGTCCATCACCCGGACCGTCGCCGGCGGCAGCTTGCGCACGCCATTGAGGATCGTGCGGGGCGGCGGCACCACTGCGTGGAAGCTCATGTAGTGGTTGAGCGCGATCGGATCGATCGATGTGTCGACATCGCCTGCCGCCAGCAGCGCCTGCAACGAGGACGCAAAGCGCAGCCGCTTCCCCTGCTGTGCGAGATACAGCGGCTTGATGCCGAACCGGTCGCGCGCCATCACCACGCGCCCCGTGTCCCGCTCGTGGATCACGAACGCGAACATGCCATGAAAGTGCTTCACGCAGTCCGGCCCGAACGCGTGATACGCCTTCAGGATCACCTCGGTGTCGCCGGACGAGAAGAAGCGATAGCCCTTCTCCTCCAGCGTCTTGCGCAGCTGCGGATAGTTGTAGATGCACCCGTTGAACACGATCGACAGCCCGAGATCGGGGTCCGTCATCGGCTGCGAGGACCGCACCGAAAGGTCGATGATCGTCAGCCGGCGATGCCCGAAGGCAACCCGGTCGCGCGCCAGAATGCCCGCGCCATCGGGCCCCCGGGGCGCCATGGCGTCCGCCATTTTCGCGACGGCCGGCACCGAAGCAGTCTGATCGTCGAACCGTATCTCGCCGCAGATCCCGCACATGCTGAACAATACTCCCGTTTAACGGGTTGATATGCGACTACAGCGTTCAATGAAAGTGCCAGCCCGCATCGCCGGACGTCGGCAAGGTCTGCGCTGCCCCAGCCTTTGCGAATGAGTCCTGACTTCGTCCAGGCCACCCCGAATGCCAGAGGCCGGAAGCCGGGCGATGGAATACGGCGTTCCGAGTTCCTGACGCTGCTGCGAGACTTCGGCGGAACGGCGTAGGGCGGTCGAGGGGTGCGAGTGCCCGGCGCTTGCCTCGGCCTTATGGCGCATCAGCGCTGGCAATCTTCGGCCAGTGTGCGGCCTCCTCGCCCGTGATGGCGGCCACTTCTTCCGCCACGGACTTGGTCAGCACAACGCTGTCATACGCTTCGCCGCGGGCGCCGACCGGGCGATTTAGAGTCGGATGCATTGTCCAGATCTGGGAGAGCGTGTTCGTCTCCTTGTCGCTGAGGTCGAGGAGCGGCTGGAGCATGGCCGCGATATCTTGCGGCGCAGCAAGCATCTCAGGCTGAAAAACCTCGACGAAGCGGTTGCCGAGCTGCTTGCGCACGGCCCGCCAGGTCCGTTGACAATCAACCCAGCGCTGCGCCGTGTCACTCTCCCGTCCGGTTACATGGGCGGGCCAGAGCGCAAGATTTGAGCGCACGGCAGCTGCCGGCTGACGGTAAAGGTAGATATAGCGTGCGTCCGGCCACAAGCGGTTGATCACCGGCACTGCACGGACCTGCGCGAGGTCCGGCGTCTTGTCGATCCAGACGGTGTCCGAAGGATCCGCCCGGCCCGAGTAAAGCTGGTTCACCAGCGCACGGAACGCCGCCAGCACGGTTGCCGGAACGCCTTCTGTGCGCAGGATGGAATTGTCGTTGAATTCCCCCTTCGCGATCCGGTTCAGCGGTCCGGCGAACAGGTAGATGAAGTGCCCCTCGGGGCCGTGTGCGCCAAAACGCTCCAGCCTTGCGATGCCAATCGCCATCGCAGTCGTGCCGGATCGCGGAAATCCGAGGATAAAAAGCGGACCCAAAAGTCAGAACCTTTCTGCGGGAGGTTTTCCAGGACGAGCGCACTCCCGCCCGCGCCACGAGATTGGCCAGAATGCCCTATCGGCCGTTGACACAAGGAATGCAAAATTGTTCCTCGTGCCAATAAATCCCAGGTTTGCCAGCCAGGTGACAAGCGCCGCACCTACCGTGCGTTGTTCTCACGCCAGGCCGCTGGCCAGCCGACGCATTGGTGCATTCCCTTATGAGAAAAATGATTAACCCATGCTTCCCTCGCTCGGGGCACAGGTTTCTTCGCAATCTTTGCCAAACGTATTTCGGCAAACGCATGTTGTTCATGAGTGTATATGACAAGGAACCAAAAAACAGAAGCGACAGCGCGAACTATATCAAAGATCATGATTTCCTGTTGGAGGTCCCGATCGAGCCAACCAATTTGTATTTGGTGCAGTACCGCCATCCATTGGAATCTCTGGTTTCATATTTCGAATTCAACGTACACCATAATATTGTTGTCGATACAGAAGATAATTTCTACGATTTTGTTTCGAAAGAGATCATATTTTGGAAAAATTTCGTTGGTAAGTGGTGCCTTTCAAACGACAATATGAATAAGACAAAACATTCATAGAGTCCTCTACAAAGACCTTTATGAATCGACCGAGGCCACCCTTGAAAAGGCAATCAGATTTTACACTGAAGGGTCTGAGGAGGTAGATTTTAATAAATTGGAATCCTCCGTATCTCAGCACACAAAATCCTTCTCAAGATACGCTAAAGACGGTACCCATGATGCCATAACTCTCACGGAAGCGAGAAACATCAAGGACTACAAATATTTTCGAAAAGAACTTGCGACGCTCGAACAGAGCCTGATCAAAGAATACTTACAGCCTCTATCTATAGATCCAGTATTGGAAGATCAGTTGTACTGAGCTCCGCCGCAATTCATCGCACCGGATGGATGTAAAGCCCTTTTCGCAGGATCTACGCGCTCGTCGCCGGAGCATCGACGCGCGGCATGCGGGGTCCCTGGCCGTATGTGCCGAGATCGAGATTGCGCAGCTTCGGCGCGAGCGAGCCGACAATGCCCACCACGCCGAGCGTGAGGATCCCGCCCAGCACCACGGCACGCGTCGGCCCTAAGAGCGCGGCGGACAATCCCATCTGTACCGCGCCAAGCTCGTTGGAGGAACTGACGAAGACCATTCGGACCGCCGCGATGCGCCCGCGCATCTCTTCCGGAGAGGCGAGCCGAAGGATCGCGTGCCGGATGACCACGGAGAGCCCGTCGCAGATGCCGGCGACGAACAGCAACGCGAGCGACAGAAGCGCCGCCGCACCGCCGAAGAACACCGCGAACAGGTCAACCGCCATAGAGACGACCAGAACCTCATTGCCGGCGGCATAGCGCACCCGGTCCACAATGCTGGCGATTGCGCCCGGCCCGACCGAACTGCCCGAGCCGGGGCTCCCCTTCTCGTTCGCCTTCCGCGCCGAGCCCGGCAAGGAAGACCTGATCCGGAAGGTCGCCTCGTCCTACGAGAACGCCTCGAAGCGGCGCGTTCCGCCCCCCGCGTTCGGCCCGATCCCCATGCGCAGCTGATGCGAACTCGGCTCCGGCGGTTTTGGTTGCCGGAGCCGAAAATCTCGCTTGCGCAGAAGGCGGATCGTTGCAAGTCTGCAATTTCGATAGGCAGAATTTGACCGCGCATAAAAAATAGGCCGAATGGCCTGCCGATCAACGGCAAGTGTGTCCAACACGCTGAAAACGGGAACGAAACGACCATGGTCAAACGGGCAGAAGGAGCACCGAGCAACAGCTGATGATCGGAAATTGCAGATGTCAGAGCCCGATATGGCCCCGGATCGCGGGGGCCCCGCGCAACCGCTCCTCATCGTCAGGGGGCTGACCAAGCACTTCCCGATCGGCTCGTTCGTCACCGGCAGGCAGGTGGTCCGCGCGGTCGACGGCATGGACTTCACCATCGCCAAGGGAGAGACGCTCGGCATCGTCGGCGAGTCCGGTTGCGGCAAGTCCACGGCATCGCGCCTCATCATGTCGCTGATCGCGCCGAGCGCCGGGGAGATCATCTTCGACGGCGATCTCGTCGGTTCACCCGGCGGCATCAGCCTGACGGAATACCGCCGCCAGGTGCAGATGGTGTTCCAAGACAGCTACTCCTCGCTGAACCCCCGCCTCACGATCGAGGAATCCATCGCCTACGGCCCGAAGGTCCACGGCCTTTCCGGCAAGGACGCCAGCATCCGCGCCCGCGAACTCCTCGAGGCGGTCGGCCTGGCGCCCGGCCAGTATGCGCGCCGCTTCCCGCACGAGCTTTCGGGTGGCCAGCGCCAGCGGGTCAACATCGCACGGGCGCTTGCCCTGCGGCCGCGCCTCATCATCCTCGATGAGCCGGTGTCCGCCCTCGACAAGTCGGTCGAGGCGCAGGTGCTGAACCTCCTGCTCGACCTGAAGGCGCAGTACGGCCTCACCTACCTCTTCATCAGCCACGACCTCAACGTGGTCGAGCATGTCGCGGATCGTGTGCTCGTCATGTACCTCGGCAAGGTCGCCGAGGTCGGTCCCGTCGACGAAATCTTCGGCCATGCCGGTCACCCCTACACCCGCGCGTTGCTGGCGAGCCGCCCGTCGATGGACCCGCGCCGCCGCCTCAGCGAGCCGCCGCTGAAGGGCGACCCGCCCAACCCCATCGACCCGCCGTCCGGCTGCCGCTTCCGCACCCGCTGCGACCTGGCGCGCGAGGTCTGTGCGCTGCACGTGCCGGAACTCACCGCCCTCGGCAGCCGCCACGAGGCTGCCTGCCATGCGGTGACCCCCGGCAGCGGCTACGGTGACAGCGCGAGGCTTGCCGCATGAGCACGCCACCGCTGGTGCGGGCACGCGATCTCCATGTGAGCTTCGTCTCGCGCGATGCCACGGTGAAGGCTGTCAACGGCATCGATCTCGATCTCGCCGCCGGCGAGGTGCTCTGCATCCTCGGCGAAAGCGGCTCCGGCAAGTCGGTCACCCTGCGGGCGCTGATGCGCCTCAACCCGAAGGGCAAGACGGTCCTCAGCGGCGAGCTCAACGTCGCCGGCCACGACATCATGACCATCCCGGACAGCCAGCTTTCGGCGGTGCGGGGCAAGGTCGTCTCGATGATCTTCCAGGAGCCGATGACGGCGCTGGACCCCGTCTACACCATCGGCCGCCAGATCGGCGAAACCGTCAGGCGGCACGAGGGCGTCAGCCGCCGCGACGCCGAGCGCCGCGCGCTCGAACTCCTCGAGCTCGTCCAGATCCCTTCCGCAAAGCGCCGCCTTGGTGCCTATCCGCACGAACTCTCGGGCGGCCTGCGCCAACGCGCGATGATCGCGATGGCGATCTCCTGCCGGCCCAAGCTTCTGCTCGCCGACGAGCCGACCACCGCGCTCGACGCGACGGTGCAGATCCAGATCATCCTCCTTCTGCGCCAGCTGCAGGAAGAAATGGGGATGAGCGTGATCTTCGTGACCCACGATCTCGGTGTCGCGGGCGAGATCGCGGACCGGATCGCGGTGATGTACGCCGGCCGGATGGTCGAGGCCGGCTCCACCATCGACGTGATGGAGGGACCGCTCCACCCCTACGCGCAGGGCCTCCTGGGCGCCACGGTCCACGCCGGCACCCGCGGCCAGCGCCTCACCACCATCGCCGGTGCGCCGCCGGACCTGCGCTACCCCATCCCCGGCTGCGCATTCGCCCCGCGCTGCGAGCATGTCATCGACGCCTGCCGCGCAAGCGTGCCGGACCTGCGGCCGATGCTGCCGGGCCGCGCCGTGCGGTGTCTCCGCGCCGAGGAGATCGCCGCGTGATCGCCGCCGCTCTCCATCTCCGCCAGCGATCCTGAGGACGCCGCACATGTTCGCCTACATCCTGCGCCGCATCCTCTACATCATCCCGATCTCGCTCGCGGTGAGCCTCGTCTGCTTCATGCTGGTCCACATCGCGCCCGGCGATCCGATCGACGCCATGGTGCAGCCCGACACGCCGCAGGAGGTCATCGACCGCGTCCGCGCCGAATACGGGCTCGACAAGCCGCTCCCCATCCAGTTCGGCCTGTGGCTCTCCAAGGTCGTGCAGGGCGACTTCGGCACCTCTCTGATCAAGGGCCGGCCGGTGCTGCCCGACCTTCTCTCCGCGAGCCGCGCAACCTTCATCCTCGCCTGCACCGGCGGCTTCCTCGGCTTTGTCGTCGGCTGCGTGTTCGGCGGCATCGCCGGCGTCTACCGCGACAGCTGGATCGACCGCGTGCTCCTCGGCGTGGCAGTCGGCGGCGTCTCCATTCCGCACTACTGGCTGGGCATGGTCCTCGTCATCATCTTCTCGGTGAACCTGAACCTGCTGCCCGCCATGGGCGCCGGCCCCGGCGGCGGCGACGGATGGTCCTGGGACTGGGAGCACATCCGCTTCCTGATCCTGCCGTCGGTCACGCTTGCCGTCATCCCCGCCGGCATCGTCACCCGCACCGTCCGCGGCCTGGTGAGCGACATCATGAGCCAGGACTACGTCACCACCCTGCGCGGCAAGGGGCTCCGGCGGCGCGGCATCGTCGGGCACGTGGTGAAGAACGCGGCGCCGACCGTGCTGGCCGTCATCGGCCTGCAGCTCGCCAACCTGATGGGCGGCTCAATCCTGGTGGAGACCGTCTTCGCCTGGCCCGGAACCGGCATGATGCTCAACACCGCGATCTTCCAGCGCGACATTCCCGTCCTGCAGGCGACCACGCTCGTGCTCGCGCTCTTCTTCGTCGTCCTCAACCTCCTCGTCGACCTCGTCCAGACCGCAATCGACCCAAGGATCAGCCGCCGATGACCACGACCTACGGTTCCGAAGTCGATGGCGCGCCGCTGGCCCCGGCCGTCGTGGAACGGGACGACAATTACTGGCGCGTGGTCGGCCGTCGCCTCCTGCGCGACAAGGTCACGCTGCTCTGCGGCGCGGTCCTTGCGCTGATGGCACTCCTCATCCTGCTTGCCCCGTTCATCGCGCCCTACGGGCCGACCGACGGCAGCATCGTGCGGCGGCTGAAGCCGATCGGCACGCCGGGCCACATCCTCGGCACCGACGAACTTGGCCGCGACATGCTGAGCCGGCTCCTCTACGGCGGCCGCTACTCCTGGTTCATCGGCATCACGCCGGTCGCCCTCGCCTTCTTCATCGGCGGCACCCTCGGCGTGATCGCAGGCTTTGCCGGCGGCAGGATCAACATGGCGATCATGCGCGTCACCGACGTGTTCTACGCATTCCCGTCGGTGCTCCTCGCCGTCGCGGTCAGCGGCTCGCTGGGTGCCGGGATCTCCAACGCGATCCTGTCGCTCACCATCGTCTTCATCCCGCCGATCATCCGCGTCGCCGAAAGCGTCACCACGGGCGTGCGCAACCTCGACTATGCGGAATCAGCACGCGCCACCGGCGCCGGCGCCCGCTCGATCGTGACCGTCCATGTCCTGCCCAACGTCCTGGGGCCGATCTTCGTCTACGCCACCAGCCTCGTCGGCCTGTCGATGATCGTCGCGTCCGGGCTGTCGTTCCTCGGGCTCGGCATCAAGCCGCCCGAGCCCGAATGGGGCCTGATGCTGAACACGCTGCGCACCGCGATCTACTCGCAGCCGATGATCGCGACCCTGCCCGGCATCGCAATCTTCATGACCAGCGTCTGCTTCAACTTCGTGAGCGACGGACTGCGCACCGCAATGGACGTCCGGGCATGACCGCCGGCGCCTCTCAACTCTCGACAACGGGGAAGAACTCCATGCCAGAAACCACAATCGCCAGGCTGCTGCGGGGTATCGCAGTCGCCTCGGTGATCACTCTTGCCGCAGTGCCCCTCGGCACCCGCGGCGCGGACGCGCAGACTCTGCGGATCGCCATGTCTCTCTCCGAGGTGCCGACCCTGTGGGCCGCCCCCAGCGGCGGCTTCGAGGGCGTGCGCTTCGGCGGCTACACGCTGTTCGACCCGCTGGTCGCGTGGGACCTGACCTCGGCCGAGGACCCGTCGGGCCTCGTCGCGGCGCTCGCGAAATCCTGGACCGTCGACCCCGACAACCAGAAGCGCTGGATCTTCACCCTGCAGGAGGCGAACTTCCACGACGGCTCTCCGTGGAATGCGGACGCCGCCATCTGGAACCTAGACGGATTCCTCGACAAGGACGCGCCGCACTTCAACGCCAACCGCGCCGGACAGGCGGGCGCGCGCACCCAGTCGATCGCCAGCTACGGCAAGATCGACGACATGACGATCTTCATCGAGACGAAGACGGTCAACAGCCTCCTCCTGTTCGAATTGACGACGCTCTTTTTCGCCAGCCCCGCCCATTACGACGCGGTGGGAAGCTGGGAGGCATTCGCCCTCGACCCCTCCGGCACCGGCCCCTACAAGTTCGAGTATCTCGACTCGGCGACCGAAGTCCGCATGAGCGCCAACGAGGACTACTGGAACCAGGACCGCGTCGCGAAAACGCCGGAGCTCGTCCTGCGTCCCGTGCCCGACGCCAACACCCGCGTCGCAGCCCTCCGCTCCGGCCAGATCGACCTGATCGACACCCTGCCGCCCGACGCGATCCCTGCCCTCAAGGACGCCGGCTTCGTCATCGTCAGCAACACCTACCCGCACACCTGGCTTTGGCGCCTCAGCTTCACCGAGGACTCGCCCTTCTCCGACATCCGCGTCCGCAAGGCGGCAAACCTTGCCATCGATCGTGACGCGATCGTCGAGTTCCTCGGCGGCGAAGCGACGGCGGCAATCGCCTTCCCGCCGCAGGATTCGCCCTGGTTCGGCAACCCGACATTCAAGTTCGAATACGACCCCGAAACCGCAAAGGCCCTGCTGGCCGAGGCAGGCTTCGGGCCCGAAAACCCCGTCGAGGCGAAGATCGTGATCCCGTCGTCCGGCGGCGGCCAGATGGTCTCGCTGTCGATGAACGAGATCGTCCAGCAATATCTGGCGGAGGTCGGCATCAACGTCACCTACGACGTTCGCGATTTCGGCACGATGATCACGATGCTGCGTCAGGGCGCGAAGGAGAACCAGGCCGACGGCCTCAACGTCTCGATGACGATGCAGGAACCCGCCACCGGCGTCGTCAGCTACCTGTCGACGCTGGCGCCGCCGGTCAGCAGCAACTGGGGGTTCTACAACAACCCCGAGTTCGATGAGGCGCTCGCCGCCGCACGCGCAACCTTCGACCCGGCCGAGCAGGACGAGGCGATGGGCCATGTCATGGAGGTGCTGACCGACGATGCGGCAGCTCTGGTGGTGGTGCACGACACCAGCCCGCGGGCCCTGTCGCCGAAGCTCAAGGGCTTCGTGCAGGCGAAGAACTGGTACCAGGACTTCACCCCGATCGAAGTCGTCGAGTGATGGATGCCGAGGTTTCCTTCAAGGTGGAGGAGGCCTCGGTCTCCGACATCCACGAGGCCTACCGCGCGGGGCGCGCCACCGCGCGGGGCGTGACGGCCGCGTTCCTTGCCCGCATCGACGCGTATGACCGGCGTGGGCCACAGCTGTGGTCCGTCGTCGTCCTCAACCCGGACGCCCTCGACGATGCCGCAGCGCTCGACCGGCATCTTGCCGAAACCGGCACGTTCGCAGGCCCCCTGCACGGCATCCCGGTGCTGGTGAAGGACAACTACGACGTCGCCGGCCTGCAGACGACCGGAGGCTCGGCCGCGCTCATCGGCTGGGTGCCGAACCGCGATGCGACCGTCGTGGCGAAGCTGAAGACCGCCGGCGCGATCATCCTCGCCAAGACCACCATGTCGGAGTGGGCACGCGGCGGGTTCGACAACATCAACGCGGTGCTGCCGACGTTCGCCCGCAACCCCTACAACACGGCCCACGCCACCGGGGGATCGTCCGGCGGCACGGGCTCCGGGCTTGCGGCCAGCTTCGGGGTGGTCGGGCTCGGCTCCGACACGTTCGGGTCGATCCGCAACCCGTCCTCCAACAACGCTCTCGTGGGCCTGCGACCGAGCTGGGCGCTGGTATCGCGCGCCGGCATGGTCGGCCTCTACGACGGTCGCGACACCGCCGGCCCCATGGCCCGCACCGTCACCGACATGGTGGCGCTGCTGGATGTGATCGCAGGCGTCGACCCCGCCGATCCCGCCACCAGCCACGCCGAAGGCCACGTCGAGCCGAGCTATGCACCCCACCTCGTCGCCGACGGGCTGAAGGGCAAGCGCCTCGGCGTTTTGCGCGCGGCGTTCCCACCAAGCGCAGCCGATCCGCAGGTCGTCGCGCTGTTCGACAAGGCGGTCGCCGACCTTGCAGCGGCCGGCGCAGAGATCGTCGACCCCTTCGTGATCCCCGACTTTGCGGACTTCCCGCCCAACATGCACCCGCTGTCGGAGGTCAAGCACGCAATCGAGACCTACCTCGCCGGCACCGGCCCGCAATTCCCCAAGACGCTGGCCGACGTGCTGGCTTCGGAGAAATTCCACCCCGTCCACGAAGGCAGCCTCCGGGCGACAGCCCCCGCGCCGCCGCCGCGCGAAGACCCTATCGTCCATGCGCTGGAGGACCTGGAGGTGCGGATGCGCGCTGCCTACAAGGCGGCGATGGCGGCCGCCGGGATCGACGCCTTCATGCTCCCGGTGGCAAGCTACCCGCCAAAGCTGAACGGCGACCGCAACGTCACCCCCGCCGGCGCCAACACCTGGATCGCCTCGGGCCTCCACTGGCCGGCCATGAGCGTCCCCATGGGTTACACCTACGAGGACCTTCCGTCGGGCCTCCAGATCGTCGGCCAACCGTGGACCGAGGGCGCACTGATCGAGATCGCCTACGCCTACGAGCAGGCAACCCGGCACAGGAAGCCCCCGTCGACCACACCTCTGCTCCCTGTATGAGGATGATCGAAACCATCAACGATGCGGCGACGGTTGCCGCGGTGAGAGACTGCTTCGAGCGCTACAATCAGGCGCTGGAGGCGGGCGACGCCGATGCGCTCAACGGCTTCTTCTGGCAGTCGCCGGCGACCGTTCGGTTCGGCCCGGCGGAGACGCTCGTCGGCTACGACCAGATTGCAGCGTTCCGTTCTGGCAAGTGGAAGGGCACCGCCGGCGGCCGCGTCGCCGAGACTGTCGTGATCACCGCGTTCGGCGCGGACCTTGCCACCACAAACGCCGTCTTCCGTGCCGCCAACGGCACCGGCAGCCGCCAGTCGCAAACCTGGGCGCACCTCCCGGAAGGCTGGCGGATCGTCGCCGCGCACGTCAGCCCGGCCCCATGACCCCAGTGGTCCGCCGCTGAAAACGTCCCATCGTCCACCCGAGAGATCCTGCAATGGCCACCCATCACCTCGAAGCATCCCCGCAGACGGTTCGGCGCGGCGACCTCGACGGCAGCTTCCCGCCCGTCCTGACCGTCGAGCCTGGCGATACCGTCACGATCCAGTGCGTCTCCGGCAACAACCTCGCCATCCCGGGCCCGGAACTCGGCTTCACCGTGCCGCCTGCGCTCGGCAGCATCCTCGGTGCCATGCCGCCGGGGATCGGACCGCACATCGTCACCGGCCCGGTCGCCATCGCGGGCGCTGAACCCGGCGACATGCTGGAGGTCCGCATCGACAAGATCGAGCTCGGCATGGATTGGGGCTACTGCCTGTTCCGCCCGCTGACTGGCACCCTGCCGGACGATTTTCCCTACCTCGACCTCGATCACATCGCCATCGACATGGCACGAAACACCTGCAAGCTGCCCTGGGGGCCGGAACTCGAACTTGCGCCCTTCTTCGGCGTGATGGCCGTCGGCCCCAAACCCTCCTACGGGACTCTGTCCACCAAGGAGCCCCGCGATTTCGGCGGCAACCTCGACAACAAGGAACTCGTCGCGGGCACCTCGCTGTTCCTGCCGGTCTGGGTTCCAGGCGCAAACTTCTCGGTGGGAGACGGGCACGGCGTCCAGGGTGACGGCGAGGTCTGCGTCACCGCGGTCGAAACCTCGCTCACCGGCACCTTCACCTTCATCCTCCACAAGGGCGCCGGCCCCGACGCGCCGGCGCTCCGCTTCCCGCGCGCCGAAACCCCGACCCACTACATCAGCATGGGAATCAACGAGGATCTCGACGAGGCGATGCGCCAGGCCCTGCGCGAGATGATCGCCTTCATCAGCGAAAAGACCGGCTGGACCGCCGCCAAGGCCTACAAGAGCTGCTCGCTCGCGGTGGATTTCCGCGTGACGCAGACGGTGAACGGCGAAAAGAGCGTCCACGGCATGCTGCGCAAGGGCGTGCTGTTCTAGCCTCAGCCACTCGCCCGGCCCATGCGGGAGGGGCGAGCATGATCGCATCACCACCGGTCGCCGCTCACTCTACCCGCCCAGCGAATTCACGGCGCCTTGCGGAAGCGTCCGTGACGCTGCTACCGAACGTCCAACCGACAGGCAGTTCCAAACTCCAGAACTCGAGCGGAAAACGCTGTTAAAGATCAGCGATGCGGGCGTGATGGAATGGTAGACATACCGGACTTAAAATCCGGAGGCGTAAGCCGTGCGGGTTCGAGTCCCGCCGCCCGTACCAGCCATTTCCGCGCGACCGAACCGCATCAGGAATGACGGTCCGAAGCGCGCACCGCATAGCGGCGGTGGGCGCGTGATCAGTGGTGAAGCGCTGGTAGACGATCATCGCAAGGCGGACGACGGACGACGCCCCGGTCTTCCCGACCCGGCCCGCCGCTCGCATGCGGCACGCAGAGCCGAGACCGCAGCGCCTACCCGCCGATCACGATCTTGGCGTCGAGGTTGACGAGCTTGCCGAGCTGCTTGAGCCGCCGGCGTGGCCGCTCGCCGTCGAGCGCGCCGAGCTCCTCGGGGAGGTGCAGCACCAGCCCGCTGTCGTCCACCTTCACGTGGGTGCGCGGCAACACGCCCGCGACGCCCGGCGCCAGCACGTACGCAACCTTGAAAGCCTGCGCCAGGATCTTCGACCGCTGCGCCAGCCGCTTGGGGCAGAGCGCCTCGGCCGTCGGGCGCGAGGCGCCGTCCGCCATGCCGCCGTAGCGGTCGTGCAGCGTCGCGGCGAGATACCCCCGGCCCGGATGGTCGATCCCGTAGAGCGCCACGTTGGAGATGATCGCGATCGCCTGGTCGCCCCGGTAGTCCGGGTGCGCGCGCCAGCCGATGTCCGACATCAGGCAGGCCGCCGTCCGCAGCCGCCGCTCCTCTTCGCTCTCGCGGATCCCGACCGCCTCGAACAGCTCGGCAGTCCACCCGATCAGCTCGACGCAGTTGGCGGGCGAGCGCGCGCGCAGGATGCAAAGCTCCTCGCTGGCGAGGATGAGCGGATCGCGCGCCTTCTCCTCGTCCGAGAGGCCGCTGTAGATCAGCCCCTCGCGCACGCCGAGCGCGGACGCGATCACAGCCTCGGGCTTGCCGCGGCGGATGATCTCGCGCAGCACCACCGCACCCCACGGCACCAGCGGCTTGCGCCCCTTGGAGACGACGCCGGTGCCGTCCATCTTCTCGAGACCGTCGGCGATGATGACGTCGCAGAACGCCTCGAGCTGGTCCGCCGGCACCGAATAATGGTGCATCACGGAAACGGGGTACGCGGTCTGCGCCATGTGGAGCCGAACCAGCGAGCGCCAGGTGCCGCCCACCGCATAGAAGTTGCGCCCCGCGAGAAGCGGCAGCTGGCGCGAGTTGGCAAGCTCCTTTTCCACCATCTCGGCAGCCTTGGAGAGGTTGCCCTTGGCGTCACCCTTGAGGCGCAGCGTGCCGAGCGGAAAGCTCTCACCGGTGCCGAGCCTGTCATCACCGGCATCGATCAGCTCCAGCGAGCCGCCGCCAAGGTCGCCCACAACGCCGTCCGGCTGCCAGAAGCCGCAAAGCACGCCGTTGGCGGCCATCTCGGCCTCTTCGCGGCCGTCGAGCACCCGCACCGGCACGCCCGCCGCCGCCTCGATCTGCGCCATGAACTCGGCGCCGTTGGCCGCAACGCGGGCCGCCGCCGTCGCGAGGATCGTGAGCGCGTTGGCGTCGGCCGAGCGCGCCACGGTCATGAACCGCCGGATCGCGGCCAGCGTGCGCGACATCGCCTCGTCCGACAGACGCCCCGCGTCGGCAAGGTCTTCGCCGAGCCCCGCCAGGACCTTTTCGTTGAACAGCACCGCCGGTGCGCGGGACGCACGCTCGTAAAGCACCAGACGGATCGAGTTCGAGCCGACGTCGATCACACCGACCGCGCCGTCGCCCATGCGCCGGCCGACCGAAACCTCGGTCGCCTCCTGCCACTGCGAAGCGTTCATCAGTCGAATGCGAAGGCTTTGGACTCGCGCTTCTTCTGCACGTGCCCCCTGCCCGAAAGGGAAGGATTGGTCATGAAGTAGTCGTGGGCGTTCACCATCTCGTCCTCGTCTGCCTCGATCCGCACGTGGCCGCCATCCGGCAGCACCCGCCAACTCTGCTGGTTATCCTTGAGCGATACGCCCATTATCTGGTCCAGAACCTGCTCGTGCACAGTTTCGTTGTCGATCGGCACCAGCGTCTCGACCCGCCTGTCGAGATTGCGCGGCATGAGATCCGCCGACCCGATGTAGACGATCGCCTCCCGCGAAGGCAGCGGCGCCCCGTTGCCGAAGCAGAAGATCCGGCTGTGCTCGAGGAACCGTCCCACGATCGACTTCACCCGGATATTTTCCGACAGCCCCTTAACGCCCGGCCGCAGGCAGCAGATCCCGCGCACCACGAGGTCGATCTGAACGCCCTCTTGCGAAGCGTCGTAAAGCGCGTCGATGATCCTGACGTCGACCAGCGAATTCATCTTCATCCAGATGCCGCCAGGCCGCCCCGCGCGCACATGCATCACCTCGGCCTCGATGTGGTCGAGGATGCGCTTGCGTAGCGTGAGCGGTGACACGGCGAGCCGGTTGAGCTCCGCAGGCTCGGCATAGCCGGTGATGAAGTTGAACACCCGCGCCACGTCCTGCGCGATCACCGGGTCCGCGGTGAAGAACGAAAGGTCGGTGTAAACCTTCGCCGTGATCGGATGATAATTGCCCGTCCCGATATGGACATAGGTGGCGAGCTGCCCGCCCTCGCGCCGCACCACCATCTGCAGCTTGGCGTGCGTCTTCAGCTCAAGGAAGCCGTAGACCACCTGCACCCCGGCGCGCTCCAGGTCGCGCGCCCAC
Organism: uncultured Alphaproteobacteria bacterium; assembly: GCA_963704595.1. GTDB lineage: Bacteria > Pseudomonadota > Alphaproteobacteria > Rhizobiales > Amorphaceae > Acuticoccus. The sequence goes on along the minus strand of OY969922.1, from coordinate 2,076,728 downwards.
TTGATGTTGGCCTCCTCGTCGAACCGCGCCTTGATCTCGATGAGCGCCGTCACCGACTTGCCGGCGTCCGCCGCCGCAATCAGCGCCGCCACGATGGGGCTGTCGTTGGAGGTGCGGTAGAGCGTCTGCTTGATCGCCACCACGTCGGGATCGGCGGCCGCCTGCGCTACGAACTGCGCCACCACGTCGAACGATTCGTACGGGTGGTGGATCACCATGTCCTTCTCGCGAATCGCCGCGAAGCAGTTGCCGCCCTGCTGCAGCACGCGCTCCGGAAAGCGTGGCGTATAGGGCGCGAACTTCAGCTCCGGCCGCTCCAGAGAGACGAGCTGCGACAGGTCCTTCAGCGCCAGCGTCCCCTCGATCACCATCACGCCGGATTCGCCAACACCCAGCGCACCGGCCACAAAGTTGCGCAGCTCGTCCGGCGTCGACGCCTCGATCTCGAGCCGGATCACCGACCCACGCCGCCGCCGCTTCAGCGCGCTCTCGAAGGTGCGCACGAGGTCTTCGGCCTCTTCCTCGATCTCGAGATCGCTGTCGCGGATGACGCGGAAGGCGCCGGTCGACAGCACCTCATGGGCGGGAAACAGCCGGTCGAGGTGAATGCGGATCGCATTCCCAAGCGCGATGAACCGCGTCTTCGGCCCCTCGCTCTCGAGGCGGATGAAGCGCTGGACCTGCGCGGGGATGCGCACCAGCGCGATCCGCTTTTCCCCATCGGGCGCCTTCAGCTGCAGCACCAGCGAAAAGCCGAGGTTCGGGATGAACGGAAACGGATGCGCCGGGTCGATCGCAAGCGGCGTCAGCACCGGGAAGACGTGGCTGAGGAACGTCCGCTCGAGGCTGTCGAGCTCGGCCTCGTCCAGCGTGCCGGGCTCAGCGATCTCGATCCCAACACCGGCGAGATCCTCCCGCAGCGCGATGAACTGATGCTGCTGCTTGGCCTGAAGCTCGGTCACCCGCTCGTCGATCCGCGCAAGCTGCTCGGAGGGGCTGAGGCCGTCGTCGCTGCGCGTATCGACCCGGGCGCGCTGCTGCGCGATCAGGCCGGCGACACGCACCATCAGGAATTCGTCGAGGTTATTGGCGGAGATGGAGAGGAACCGCAGCCGCTCCAGCAGCGGATGGTGCGGGTTCGCCGCCTCCTCCAGAACCCGCTCGTTGAAGGAGAGCCACGAGAGCTCGCGGTTGATGAAACGCTCGGGACTGGTGCGCAGCCCCTCATTCGCTTCGCTCGGATGCGCGGGCGCATCCGTCATCACGGAATCGGCGGCCATGCCTTCGGAATCCCTCTCTCGGCGGCGTCGTCCGGCCTATGGCACACTCTCATCCGCGGCGGAACCGCCAACGGACTGCAAAAGCCGCGCGGCGAGCGGCCGGCTCGGCCTGCGCTTCTCGGCAAGCCCCTTCTTGTCCAGCGCATCAACCCAGTGCATCGCCTCGTGAAGCGTCCGCTCCATCCGCGCCATCAGGAAGTCGAGCACGGCGCTGTCGGCAGGCAACTGGCGGCGCTGGAAGGCGTCGATCATCACCCGGCGGATCAGCGCGTCGTCCGGCGGCTCCAGCGCCACCTCGGGAAAGGCGCGCAACCGCGAATCGAGATCCCTGAGGCCCCCCACCGGCCGGCGCGAAGCCGTCAGCAGCATCGTCCCGCCAGCGTTGCGCACCGCGTTGATGAGATGGAAGAGCGCCCGGTCCGCCGCCCTGTCGGCGTCGTCGATCACGACGGTCGCCTCGGCAAGGGTCAGCGCATCGTCAGCGCAAAGGTCCGCCCCGTTCACCACCGTAACGCCCGCGGTCTCAGCGAAGCGGCGCGCCAGATGGCTCTTGCCCGAGCCCTCCGGCCCGGTCACCAGCACGATCGGGTTCGACCATTGCGGCCACTTCGCGAGGAGCGCATAGGCAGCCTCGTTGGACTGTGACACCACCGTGTGCGGCGGCGCGTCCACCATGCCGAGATCCAGCACAAGCTGTTCCATCAAACTCTCCGCTCGCACGACCGGCGCGATGGTCCGACCATAGAGGGCGCCGCCGCAGGGTGGGCCACGCATCGCGGTCACACCCGCTTTACCCACCTCAACACGGGATCGCCTGTGGACAGCGCTTCCAAACCGCGCCCCAAACTGGCAAGGGAGAAGCATTCCGCAGGAACGCTTATGTCTCAAGATCCCCTCAAGGCCTACGCCGAGGCCGGTGTCGACGTTGCAGCCGGCGACCGGCTTGTCGACCGCATCAAGCCCGCCGCCGCATCGACGAAGCGCGCCGGCGCCCTCCCCGCGCTCGGCGGCTTCGGTGCCGCGTTCGACCTTGGCGCCGCGGGCCACGAAGGCTCGCTCCTCATCGCGTCGACCGACGGCGTCGGCACCAAGCTGCGCCTCGCGACCGACCTTGGCCGCCACGAGGGCATCGGCATCGACCTCGTCGCCATGTGCGTCAACGACATCCTCGCACAGGGCGCCGAACCCCTCTTCTTCCTCGACTACTACGCCACCGGCGCGCTCGACGTCGCCGCCGCCGCCACCGTGGTCGAGAGCATTGCCGAAGGTTGCCGCGACGCAGGCTGCGCCCTCATCGGCGGCGAAACCGCCGAGATGCCGGGCCACTACGCCAAGGGCGACTACGACCTCGCCGGCTTCTCCGTCGGCGCCGTCAAGCGCGAGAACCTCCTCCCGCGCGACACGCTGACCGAGGGCGACGTCCTCATCGGCCTCCCCTCCAGCGGTGCCCACTCCAACGGCTATTCCCTCATCCGCAAGCTCGCCGCCGACAATGCGTGGGACATGGAGGCAGAGTTCGAGAACACGACGCTCGGCGAAGCGCTCCTCGCCCCCACCCGCATCTATGTCCGCTCGGTGCTCGCCGCCCTGAAGACCCACGGCGCGGCCCTCAAGGCGGTCGCCCACATCACCGGCGGCGGCCTTACCGGCAACGTCCCGCGCATCCTGCCGGACGGCCTTGCCGCCAGCATCGACCGCAGCGCCCTGCCGCAGAACCCGGTGATGGCCTTCATCCAGAAAAGCGCCGGTCTCGACGACGCCACCATGGAAGCAACCTTCAACTGCGGCGTCGGCCTCGTGATCGCCGTGGCCGAGGCGGACGCCGCCGCCATCGCGCTGACGCTTCAGGACGAGGGCGAGGCCCCGGCCATCATCGGCCGGCTGATCGCACGCGAAGACGGGGCGGACGGTTGCCAGATCGGATGACGAAGACCCCAATCGCCGTCCTCTTCTCCGGCCGCGGCAGCAACCTCAAGTCCCTGATCGACGCCTGCGCTTCGCCGGACTTTCCGGCAGAGATCGTCCTCGCCGCCACCGACCGGCCGGAGGCAGGCGGCGTCGCCCACGCCGCCAACGCCGGCATCCCCGTCGCGGTGATCGACCGCAAGGCCTACCCCGACCGCGCCGCCTTCGAGACCGCGCTCGACGAGGCCGTCCGCGCCTCGGGCGCAGAGCTCATCTGCCTCGCAGGCTTCATGCGCATCCTGTCGGGCTCGTTCGTCGCCGCGTGGCGCGATGCGATTCTCAACATCCACCCCTCGCTGCTGCCGGCCTTCCGCGGCCTCGAGACCCACGCCCGCGCCCTCGCCGCAGGCGCCAAGATCGCCGGCGTCACCGTCCATATCGTCACCGAGGAGCTCGACGACGGGCCGATCCTCGCACAGGCCGCCGTCGCCGTCCGCCCGGACGATACGCCGGAAAGCCTCGCCGAGCGCACCCTTGCCGCCGAGCACAGGCTCTACCCGGCGGCGCTCGCCCAGCACCTCATGCCGCAGATGCCGGCGCGCTACGGCGAGACCCTCTTCAGCCCGCCGCTGCCGGACGAAGACTGACGCGGTTGTCGTGAAACGCCGCGCCCCCGTAGGGCGCGACCGGGTCCGCCCCGGTCAGCGTATTGATCCCCCGGCCGCCGACGAAATCGGCATTGCGGAACAGCCCTTCGGACACCACGGTCCCGCGCTGGACGCCCTCGAACAGCCGCGCCGTCAGCGTCACGGCGCCCCGGCGGTTCGCGAGTGTCACCTCGGCGCCGTCCTCGATTCCCTCGGCGGCGGCGTCGAGCGGATGGATGAGCGCCATCGGCACCCCTTCCTTGCGGCGTGATCCGTCGGTCTCGTTGAAGGTCGAGTTGAGGAAAGAGCGCGCCGGCGCCGTAACCAGCCGGTACGGCTCGGCCCCCGTCGGCGCCTCGATCACGTCCCACTGGTCGGGAAATTTCGGCATCGCCGCAAATGGCCCCATCGGCACGCCGCGCCCGTCGGGCACGGTCGCCCAGTCCGGGCTGAACCTGAACTTCCCGTCCAGATAGCCGAACCCGTTCAGGAAATGCGCCTCCTCGAACGGCGGCTGCAGGTCGATGAAGCCGTCGCGCCAAAGCGCCTCGCCGTCGAGCCCGGAGGCCTCCACCAGCCAGTCCACATGCTCGCGCGCCGTCATCGCGAACCCCGGATGCTCCGCCCCCACCCGCTTAGCGATCTCGCTGTTGACCCAGTGGTTCTCGCGGCATTCGCCTGGCGCATCCACCAGCTTCGGCCCGATCAGCACATGCTGATGCCCGCCGCCCTTGTAGAGGTCGTCATGCTCGGTGAACATCGTCGCCGGCAGCACGATGTCCGCCATCCGCGCCGTCTCCGTCATGACCTGCTCGTGCACCGCGACGAAGAGGTCTCTCGCGCAGAAAACCCTGCCGGACGCGGTCCTGCTCCGGCGCCACCACCACCGGGTTGGTGTTCTGCACCCAGAGCGCAGTCACCGGTGGCCCGCCCGCCAGCGCATCCGCGTCACCGCACAGCACCGCGCCGATCCGCGACTGGTCGAGCTGCCGCACCGACGGATCGAGCAGGTCGCTCCCCTCGATCATCCGCTTGTCGAGCTTGTAGATCGCGCCGTTGTTGTGGAACGCACCGCCCCCCTCGCGCTGCCAGCTCCCCAGCACCGTCGGGATCGAAAGCGCCGCGTGCATCGCCGTCGTCCCGTTGCGGCTGCGGGTAAATCCGTAACCGAGGCGGAAGAACGTCTTCGGCGTCGTCCCGACCAGCGCCGCAAAGGCTTCGATCTCTCCGACCGAAAGCCCGGTGATCGACGCCGCCCACTCCGGTGTGCGCGTCGCAAGATGCGCCTCCAGCCCGGCCGGATCGTCGGTGTAGCGCGCGAGGTAGTCGCGGTCGGCATAGCCGTCCCGGAAGGCGACGTGCATCACCGCGCAGGCGAGCGCGGCGTCGGTGCCCGGCCGCAGGATCAGCGCCATGTCGGCCTGCTTCACCGTTTCGTTGCGGTAGACATCCACCACCACGATCTTCGCGCCGCGCGACTTCCGCGCCTCGATCGCGTGGGTCATCACGTTGACCTGTGTCGCAACCGCATTGGTGCCCCAGATGACGAGGCAGTCCGTCCGCCGCATCTCGCGCGGATCGACCCCCGTCAGCCGCCCCGTGCCCGCGATGTAACCGGCCCACGCCATGTTGGTGCAGATGGTATCGTACTGGCGCGAATACCCCTTTGCATGGCGCAGGCGATGGATCCCGTCCCGCTGCACCAGCCCCATGGTGCCGGCGTAGAAGTACGGCCACACCGCTTCGGCCCCATGCTTCGCCTCCGCGGCAAGCAACCCCTCGGCGATCCGGTCCAGCGCCTCGTCCCAGCCGATCCGCCTGAAGTCGTTGCCGCCCTTCGGGCCGGTGCGCATCAGCGGCGTCAGCAGACGGTCAGGGTGATGCGCACGCTCGGCGTAGCGCGCCACCTTCGCGCAGATCACGCCGGCGGTATAGTCGTTGGCGGCCGAGCCGCGCACCTTGCCGATCCGGCCGTCCGCCACCTCGATCTCCAGCGCGCAGGTGGAGGGACAGTCGTGCGGGCAGGCAGAGCGGTGACGGACCGGCGCGTTCATGGGAAAATCCTGATTGAGCGGGCGCAACCTATCCCATCGCCCCGCCGATGAGAACGCCGCCGTGACGCCCTAAACGGCCTTCAAACCATAGAAGGTATACCCGTAGTCGCCGCCGAACCGCTCGAAGAGGGCGATCTCGTCGCGCGTCTCTTCGATCACGGCCCGGAGCGCGGCCGGCGCACCATCCTCCAGGGCGTCCGCCCGTGCGCTGAGGGGCGCGTAATAATTCTCCCGCCACGCGCGCTGCGGCAGCCGCTCGGTGAACAGGACTTCGAACCCGCTAGCCTCCGCGAGTGCAGAGTTCTCCGCCTCACCGGCAAGCGCCGGATAGGCTTCCGCCCAGAATGCGCGCGGCTCGGCCGCCGGCGCCGCCGTGAACCAGCTCAATTCCGAGATGACCGAGAAGCCCCCCTCCCGCAACAGAGGCCACCAAGCCCTGAGCGCGCCGGCAAAGGTCAGGTTGTAGGCCGCGCCCTCGGACCAGAGGAGGTCGAGCGGCCCATCCGGATGCCGGAATTGGGTCATGTCGCCGACGACGGGGTGGATCAGATGGTCGAGCCGCCGCGCCTTCGCCCGCTCCAGCAGGGCGGCGATGAATTCCGGCACGGCATCGACGCAGACGACCGGCACGCCGAGCGCATCGGCCAGAACCAGGGCGGAGGCCCCCGTGCCGCAGCCGAGATCGGCGACCCGCGGCTCGGCCGGCAGCCCCGGCAGGCGGCGCAGGAGGCGGCGCGTCACCTCATCGTCCCCCGGCCCCTGGCGCTCGTTCGAGCCGTGGAGCGCGACCAGCGCCTCCATCATCGTCATCGCGGCCCCTCTCCCCCTCAGCGCAACGCCCTGCGGATGCCGACAAAACGCGCAACCTCCCGGCGCGAACACCGCATTGTCCTTTTACATTCCTGTACGCTAGGTCTTGTCGGGTCCAGTTCCCACCCAAGGCCCCTGCGCGTGACCGCACTTCCCCAATCCATCGACGCGACCGAGACCCTCCTCAGCGACGCCGACTATGTGGCAGACCGCTCCCTCGCCACGGTCCTCTTCCTCGCCATGCGCCTCAAGCGGCCGCTGTTCCTGGAGGGCGAGGCCGGCGTCGGCAAGACCGAGATCGCCAAGGTGCTGGCGAGCGCGCTCGGCCGCAAGCTGATCCGGATGCAGTGCTACGAGGGCCTCGACACCGCCTCAGCGCTCTACGAGTGGAACTACCCGGCGCAGATGCTGGCGATCCGCCAGGCCGAGGCCGGCACCGCCGCCGCGGACGTTTTCGACCCGCGCTTCCTCATCCGCCGCCCCATCCTGGAAGCGCTCGACACCCCGCCGGAAGGCGCCCCGGTCCTCCTGATCGACGAGCTCGACCGCGCCGACGAAGCGTTCGAGGCCTTCCTCCTCGAAGTCCTGTCCGACTTCCAGGTCACGATTCCCGAGCTCGGCACGGTGAAGGCCGCCGAGCCGCCCATCGTCATCATCACCACCAACCGCACCCGCGAGATCCACGACGCGCTGAAGCGCCGCTGCCTCTACCACTGGGTCGATTATCCCTCGATGGCGCGGGAGCGGGAGATCGTCCGCCGCAAGGCGCCCGGTGTCGGCGAGCGGCTGGCGGACGAGATCGTCGCGTTCGTGCAGGAGCTGCGGAGCGGCGACCTCTTCAAGCCCCCCGGCGTGGCGGAGACGCTGGACTGGGCGCAGGCGCTGGTGGAGCTCGACCAGATGGTACTGGAGCCCGGCACCGCCGACGACACCCTCGGCGTCCTCCTCAAGTATCAGGACGACATCGCCAAGGTCCGCGGCTCCACCACCCAGCGGATGATCGACGAGATCCGCAACCGCCGCCCGCCGATGTAACCGGCACGGCCCGGGGCCCGCCGGGCCGCACAATCAGCGCGACACGTGCGCAGCGGCCCGCACCAGGCCAAGGCTTCGAACCGGGTCAGCCCCAGCGGTCACTCACCCATGAACCCGCAGCCCGTCCGCGGCGGCCAGCCCACCCCGGCCGTCAGGCGGCCGTGGTCGGCACCGGATTTCCGAACGCGCGGCGGAGCGGGATGATCTTGGCACAGGCCTGCGCCGCCTCATGGTCGCGCACGGCCGTCAGCGCCTTGGCGTTGATTTCGGGCAGCGCCTCGAATGCGGGCTTGGCGAAGAGATCGCCCTGGAAGAGCCGCACACCGAGGCTCGCCAGAGCGCTGAACACCGGCACGGTATCGATCCCCTGCCCGACAACCTCGATATTGAGGTCGCGTGCCATCCGCACGATCCCGCCGACGATCGCGCGGCGCCGGTAGTCGGTGTCGATGTCGCGCACCAGATGACGGTCGAGCTTGAGGATGTGCGGGGCGACATCCACCAGCGTCGCAAGGTTGGCGTCGCCGGCGCCGAAATCGTCGATCGCCGTCGTGAAGCCGACGGCGGAATAGTGGCTGAGGATGCTGGCGAAGCGCGACGCGTCTGCCACCCGGTCACGGCCTGACGCCTCCAGCAGCAACCGCTTGTGCGCGAACCTGGCGTGGCGTGCCGCCTCCAGCGTGGAGCGCAGGCCCCGCACCGGATCGGACACCGCGTCGGGCTGGAAGTTGATCGCGAGCGCCGGGCCGCTGTCTCCGGGCATCAGCGACGCGCCGAGCTCGACCGCGCGCACCCGCACCGCCTGGTCGAACGCGAAGCGATCCTCCAGCTCGACCTTGGACAGAACGCTGATGGCAGGCTCCCCCGCCGCGCCGCGCACGAGCGCCTCGTAGGCGAACGGAACGCCGGCCTTCACGTCGAAGATCGGCTGGAAGGCGAAGGAGAATTTCGGTCCCCGCCCGGCGATCTCGAGGTCCCGGGCGCAGGGGGTGGCGTCGGTCGTGTCCTCTGGCATGGCGAACTCCAGTACAACTCAGGCGAGAGTACCAAGTCCGCGGTGCGCGCAGAAGCCGGAAGGGGGCGCGGGGACCAGCCCCGCGCAAGGCCGGTCCGCCGTCAGCGCGGCGGAACGAGCGCCCCCGCCGCATCCTCGATCGCCCGCGCCAGAGGCATCAGCCCCGCCTCGTCGAACGGACGGCCGATGAGCTGGAGCCCCAGAGGAAGCCCCGTCTCCGACAGGCCTGCAGGCACGGAAATCCCGGGCAACCCGGCCATGTTGATCGGAACCGTGAAGATGTCGTTGAGGTACATCTCCACCGGGTCCTGGTTGGCGCCCAGCGCAAAGGCCGGCCCCGGCGTGGTCGGCGTCAGCAGCGCGTCGATCCCGTCGGCGAACACGGTCTCGAAGTCGCGCTTGATGAGGGTGCGGACCTTTTGCGCTCTCAGATAGTACGCATCGTAATAGCCGGCGGAGAGCACATAGGTGCCGATCAGGATGCGCCGCTTCACCTCGTCGCCGAAGCCCGCCGCGCGCGATTCCTCGTAGAGCCCCGCAATGTCCTCGGCCGGAACGCGCAGCCCGTAGCGGACGCCGTCGTAGCGGGCGAGGTTGGAGGAGGCTTCCGCGGGCGCCACGATGTAGTAGGCCGGCAGCGCGTACTTCGTGTGCGGCAGCGACACCGGCACGATCTCCGCGCCAGCCGCCTGCAGCCACTCCTCGCCCTGCCGCCACAGCGCGCTCCAGCGCCTCCGGCATGGGATCGACGCTGTATTCCTTCGGCACGCCGATGCGCTTGCCCTTGATGCCGCCTTCGAGCGCCGCCTCGTAATCGGCCACCGGAATGTCGACCGAGGTGGAATCCTTGAGGTCCACCGACGCCATCTGCCGCAGCATGATCGCAGCGTCCCGCACCGTGCGGGTGATCGGCCCCGCCTGGTCGAGCGAGGACGCGAACGCCACCGTGCCCCAGCGTGAGCAGCGCCCGTACGTCGGCTTGAGGCCGACGGTGCCCGTCAGCGCGGCAGGCTGGCGGATCGAGCCGCCGGTGTCCGTCCCGGTCGCCGCTGCGCACAGGCGCGCCGCCACCGCGGCTGCCGAGCCGCCGGACGAGCCGCCCGGCACCAGCTTCTCGCCCCAGGGGTTTAGCACAGGCCCGTAGGCGCTCGTCTCGTTGGACGAGCCCATCGCGAACTCGTCGAGGTTGAGCTTGCCGAGGAGCACCGCCCCCGCGTCCCACAGGTTGGCGGTGACGGTGGATTCGTACGGCGGCACGAAGTTGCCGAGGATCTTCGAACCCGCCGTCGTGCGCACGCCGTCGGTGCAGAACAGATCCTTGATGCCGAGCGGCACCCCGGCGAGCGGCCCCGCGGTGCCCGCCGCCACAGCGGCGTCGGCGGCCTTCGCCATGTCGCGCGCCTTGTCCGGCGTCACGGTGATGTAGGCGTTGAGGTCGGATGCCTCGATCGCGGAAAGGTACGCGTCGGTCACCTCAAGCGCGGTGACGTCCTTGGCGGCGATCCGGTCGCGCGTCTCCGCGACCGTGAGGTCGGTCAGGTCGCTCATTCCACCACCTTCGGGACCACGAAGAAGTTGTCGTCGGATTCAGGCGCGTTGGAGAGCACCTTCTGCGGCACGCCACCGTCGGACACGACGTCCTCACGCTGGCGCAGCGCGGTTTCCACCACCGAGGTCATCGGCGCGACGCCGTCGACGTCCACCTCGTCGAGTTGCTCGACGAAGGCCAGAATCCCGTTCAGCTCGCTGGTGAGGCGTTCGGCCTCCCCCTCACCCACCTTGATGCGGGCAAGATGCGCCACGCGGCGCACCGTGTCGGTATCGACAGACATTGGCTAGATCGCTCCAATCGGACCCCGCCCGCCTAGCACCGCCGCCGCCATCTGCGCAACGTTGTTGGCGCGTCAGTGCTTGTAGGGGTCCGCGGCGTCGCGCAGCCCGTCGCCGAGGAAGTTGAACGCCAGCACCACGATCACGATCGGCACCACCGGCGCCATCAGCCACGGATAGATCGTCACCACAGTGATGTTCTGCGCCTCGTTGAGGAGGACGCCCCACGAGATCGCAGGCCTCTGGAGCCCGAGATTGAGGAACGACAGCGCGGTTTCGCCCAGGATCATCGACGGGATCGACAGCGTCGCCGACGCGATGATGTGGCTGGAGAAGCCCGGCAACAGGTGCTTGACGATGATCCGCCGCGGCTTCGCCCCCATCAGGACGGCGGCCCGCGCATAATCCTCCTCCCGCAGCGAGAGAAGTTTCGAGCGGACCGCACGCGCAAGCCCCGGCCAGTCGAGGAGCCCCAGGATCACCGTGATGCCGAAATAGATCCACAGCGGCGACCAGGTCACCGGCAGCGCCGCCGAGAGCGCCATCCACAAGGGCAGCTCCGGCAGCGACCGCAGGATCTCGATCAGCCGCATGATCGCGCTGTCGACGAGGCCGCCGACGTAGCCCGCGATCCCGCCGAAGAACATCCCGAGCCCGATCGAGATGGTGACGCCCACGAGCCCCACCGTCAGCGAGATCCGCGCGCCGTAGACGAGGCCTGAGAGCTGGTCGCGACCCAGCCGGTCGGTCCCGGCAAGGAACAGGGTGCCACCCTCCGCCGGACAGACGAGGTGGAACCGCGACGGGAAGAGCCCCCAGAAATCGTACGAATCGCCAAGGCAGAAGAAGCGCAGCGGCTGCACGTCGGTCTTGTCGGCGACGTACTCCCACTGCAGCGTCTCGAGGTTGATCTCGGCGCCCTGCCCGTAGACGAACGGTGCCCTCAGGCTCCCCTCGTGGAAGAGTGTGGACCATCTGCGGCGGGGCGTAGAGGTAGTCCGAGTGCCGCTCGTTGGGATCGTACGGCGCGATCACCTCCGCGAACGGGACGCAGAGATAGAACAGGATCAGGACGACGCCGGACCAGACCGCGAGCTTGTGGCGGCGGAACCGCCACCAGATGATCTGCCACTGCGACGCCTGAAAATACTTCTCCTGCTCCGCCGTCAGGAGTTCGGCCTCGCCGGGATCGAACGGCGCGCTGTCGATATAGTGGTCTTCGCCGGTGATGTTGGCGCTGGTGGCGCCGGGCTCGCGGGCGGGGTCGGTGCGGGTTCTCTCGCTCATGATGCCCTCCTCAGCCCGCGGCCTGCTTGCCGAGCCGGATCCTGGGATCGAGCAGGGCGAGGAGAAGATCGGACACCAGCATTCCAAACAGGGTGAGAACGGCGACGAAGAGAAGGATGAAGCCTGCCAGGTACTGATCCTGCGACTGGAGCGCCGAGAGAAGGATCGGCCCCACGGTCGGCAGGTTCAGCACCACCGACACGATCACCGAGCCCGACACCAGCGACGGGATGAGGTTGCCGATGTCGGCGATGAACGGGTTGAGCGCCATCCGGAGCGGATATTTCAGGACCACTCGCCGCTCCTTCAGCCCCTTGGCGCGCGCCGTCGTCACGTACTGGCGGTGGAGTTCGTCGAGGAGGTTGGCGCGCAGGCGGCGGATCATCGAGGCGGTGCCTGCCGTGCCGATCACCACCGTCGGCACGATGAGATGGGAGAGGATCGACAGGAACTTGTCGATGCTCATCGGCGCGTCGATGAACTGCGGCGCCATCAGCCCGCCCACCGAAACGCCGAAATATTCGTTCATCAGGAACAGCATCACGAGGCCGAGGAGGAAGTTCGGCACCGCAAGGCCGATGTAGCCGAGGAACGTGAAGCCGTAGTCCCCCCACGAATATTGCCGCGTCGCCGAATAGATGCCGATGGGAAACGACACGATGTAGACGAAGAGGATCGTCGCGAAGTTGAGGACGACGGTGAGGAGCAGCGAGCCGGACACCACATCGCCCACCGGCTTGTTGAACTCGAACGACCAGCCCCAGTAGCCCTGAAGGATCCCGTTGAAGCCGTTCGGCCCGGGGTAGGCCCCGAGCCAGATGACGTAGCGTTCCAGGAGTGGCTTATCGAGCGCGAACTCGCGGCGCATGAACTCCAGCTTCGCGATCGCGGCGGTCTCCCCCTGCGAGCGGAGCTGCTCCATCTGGTTGGACAGGTAGTCGCCCGGCGGCAGCTCGATGATCAGGAAGATCAGGAACGAGATCACCAGAAGCGTCGGGATCATCCCGGCTATTCTACGCACGACGTAGGTGATCATCGCTCGCCCAATCCCTGTCCTTCCATGGTGCCGCCGCGGTCCTTACTGGCCGCCGGTGAAGTAGAACTCGTCCGGATGATAGAGGCCGAACTGCGCGCCGGGGTCCCAGCCGTAGATGCCCTTCTCGGGCACGTTCTGCAGCTTGTTGGAAACCACGACCGGCTGCACAACGCCCTCCACGGTGCCGATGGTCAACACCTCGTCGGCATGGATCTTGAGGATCTTGCCCCAGATCTCCGCGCGCTGCTCCTCGGTGGCGGTGTTCAGCCACTGGTCGAAGAGGTCGGCGAGCTCGATGGCAGGCTCGTAGTCCGGCTTCTCGCCGCTCTCCCCGCCGCTCATCGAGTATGCGCCCCAGGCCGGGCCGGTGAAGAACATCGTCGAGACCGGGACGCGCTCGTCGGGCGGCATGTTCGCCGTCGGCATCCCGTTGTCGTACCCGGCCGAGACCGCGAGCGCGAGATCGCCCGAGAAGGCGCGGTTGCGCATCACGTCACGCTGCGAGGGACGCGGGTAGAGGTCGACCCCGATCTCGCGCCAGTTGTCCTTGATGAGCTCCAGCGCGTCGATCTCGATCGAGCGTTCGCCCGCCGTCTCCGCGATCAGCTCCAGCGGGCGGCCGTCTTCCATCAGCCGGATGCCGTCGCCGTTGCGCTTGGTGAGGCCGATCTCGTCGAGGAGCGCGTTGGCCTTGTCGGGATCGAACGGCAGGACCGAGTCGCCGAACCCGTCCGAGAGCGGGCTTTCCGGCAGGACGAGGTTGGCCGAAGGCTGGCCGAGTCCGAAGAACAGCACCTTGTTGAGGAGCTTGCGGTCCACCGAGAGCGACAGCGCCTGACGGAAGCGCTTGTCGCGGAAGAGCTTGCGCAGCACCGGGTCCTTCACCGTGAGGTTGGGATAAAGCGCAATGTCGGTGGAGTTCGCCTGCGGCCAGAGCCGGACCGTATAGTCGCGCTTCTCGGCGCCGCGCTTCAGCACCGGCAGGTCGCCGAAGACGAGCCCGCGCGCCTGAAGGTCCGCGTCGCCCGCCTGCACCTTCGTCGGGATCAGCGAGCCGTCCACCACGCTCATCACCACGCGGTCGATGAACGGAAGCTGGTGCCCCTCGCTGGTCGACGCGGTGGAAGTACGGGTTGCGCACCATCACGAAGCGCCGGTCGGTGGCGTTGTGGGTCGGCACCCAGGGCTGCAGCGACGGCTCATCCGGGTTGGTGGCGTCGTACATCTCGTCCTTGAAGTTGTGGAGCGGTGCCCAGGAGCGCACGCGCGCCTCCTCGACCATCGCCTCGATCTTCTTGGCGTCGCCGTACTTCGGGTTGAACTGCTTGAGGTAGTGCGCCGGGCGGTAGATGAACGGCGGCGTCGCCTGCGCCAGCGTCGGCAGGAAGCGCGGGTTCGGCTCGGTGAACGTGTAGCGCACCGTCGTCTCGTCGAGCACCTCGAAGTCGGGCAGCTGATCGGCCGACAGCAGGAACGGCGGCGGCGTCGGCGTCAGCTCGGTGTTGGTGGCGATTTCCTCGTAATAATAGCGGAAGTCCTCGGAGGTGAACGGATGACCGTCCGACCACTTGTGCCCCTCGCGCAGATAGAAGGTGAAGACGCGGCCGTCCTCCTCCTCAACGTCTTCCAGGATGTCCGGCACCAGCATGAAATCCTGGTCGAAGCCGACGAGGCGCGCGTAGCCCCACACGTTGATGAGCCGGATGTCCTTGGAGCGGCCGATCATCGTGCGCAGGTCACCGCCGTAGGTGCCCTCGGTTCGCCCCAGCGCGGCAAGGTCCACTACCAGCGGCTGGGTCGGGATGCGCTCGGCGACCGGCGGCAAACCCTCGTGCGTGTTCGCGAGGGTCGGGATCTCCTGCATCTCGGGAACACCGTCCTGCGCGAGCGCGGCGGAGGCCCCCGCGATCGCGATCAGGGCGGCAAGGGCTGTGCGGATCATCAGGCTGCTTCCTCTCTCTTCATTGCGTCGCCCGGCGCACAGACGAAGTGTCCGGGTGAGACTTCGACCATCGTCGGAACGGCGCCGGGTTCGAGCTTGTAGGGTTCTGGCCATGCGCTCGGCGTCGACGCGCGCCCTTCGGAGAGCTTCGCGAAGTCGAGCGGACGGTCGAGGTTGGCGTCGGGCACCGCCGCGAGCAGCGCCTTGGTGTAGGGGTGCTGCGCGTTGTCGATCACGTCGCGCGTCTTGCCGAGCTCCACGAGCCGGCCCTTGCACATCACAGCGATCCGGTCGGCGAGATAATCGACCACCGCGAGGTTGTGGCTGACGAAGAGATAGGTGAGCCCGAGCTCTTCCTGAAGGTCGCGGAGGAGGTTCAGCACCTGCGCCTGCACCGACACGTCGAGCGCGGACACCGGCTCGTCGCAGACGAGGATGTCGGGCTTCAGCGCCAGCGCCCGCGCAATGCCGACGCGCTGCCTCTGGCCGCCGGACAGCGAATGCGGGAAGCGGCGCAGCATCTTGGGGTCGAGGCCGACGAGGCCCATCAGGTCGCGCACCTGCGCATCGCGGCTCTCGGGCGTGCCGATGTTGTGGATCACCAGCGGCTCCCGCACGATCTGGTTCACCGACATGCGCGGGTTGAGCGAGGAGAACGGGTCCTGGAAGACGAGCTGGATGCGCCTGCGGTAGGCCATCAGGTCGTCGCCCTCGAGGTTCGCGATGTTGCGCCACTCGTTGCCCTGGCGGATCTCGACGTTGCCCGTGGTCGGCGGATAGGCGCGCATCGCCATCAGCGACACGGTCGACTTGCCCGACCCCGATTCGCCGACGAGGCCGAGGCATTCGCCGGCATTCAGCGTCAGGCTCACCTGGTCGACGGCCGTCAGCATGTTGGGCTTGCCGAGGAAGCCGCCCTTCTTCAGGCGGAAGCTCTTGGTGAGGTTGTCGATCCGCAGCAGCGGCTCGCCCTTGGCGACCTTGCAGGCCTCGCCGAAGGCATCGAGGCGCGGCTTGATGGGGCGGATCGGCTCCAGCCGCTCCGTCATGTCGAAGGTGGGCACCGCGTGAAGCAGCGCCTTGAGGTAGGGGTGCTCCGGCGAACGGAAGATCCGCGACGCCTTGCCCCGCTCCATCACCCTGCCCTGGTAGATCACCACCACATCGTCCGCCACGTTGGCGACGACGCCGAAATCGTGGGTGATGAGGAGGATGCTCATGCCGAGTTCGTCCTGCACCTCGCGCAGGAGTTTCAGGATCTCGGCCTGGATCGTCACGTCGAGCGCGGTGGTCGGCTCGTCGGCGATCAGGAGCGCAGGCTTGCACATCATCGCCATCGCGATCATCGCGCGCTGGCGCAGCCCCCCGGAGAGCTCGAACGGGAACTGGTCGACCGCGCGCTTGGGGTCGGGGAAGTGGACGAGGCGCAGCATCTCGATCGTCGCCGCGCGCGCCTCCTCCTTGCTCATCCCCTCGTGGAGCCGGCCCGATTCGCCGATCTGGTCGCCGATGGTGTGGAGCGGCGACAGGCTCGTCATCGGCTCCTGGAAGATCATCGCGATGCGGTTGCCGCGGATCCGGCGCATCGCCTTGCTGTCGCGCTTGAGCTTGGAAAGGTCCGTCTCGGCGCCGTCGAGCGGATCGCGGAAAATTATCCGGCCGCCCGCAACATTGGCGGCCTCGGGCAGAAGTCCCATCACGGCCTGGCTGATCGTAGACTTGCCCGAGCCGGATTCGCCGACCACGGCAACTGTCTTGCCCTGCGGCACATCGAACGAAATACCGTCGACGGCGCGGGTCACGCCTTCGGAACGATACTCGACCACCAGATTTTCGACGCTGACGACGTTCATTCGTCTCCTGCTGTCCTGGATGGTCCCAAGCTCTTCTGTTGATTGCATGTTTCGTTCATAATCACAACGCGAAAGCCCGCCCCGGCCCGTCGTCCGCGCGGGCATTTCATCTCAGGCCCATCCGACGAGATGTTGACCACCCGCGTCAAGGGCGATGCTCTGATCGATCGGCAAAGATCCGCCACAGCAACGTTCGTCGCGGCTTGGCGGACGGCCTTGCCGAACATTCCGCAGACCCCGCGAACGCTCGAATTCTGTCACAATCCTTTCTCGATTGTGCGAAAAAATTCTTCGGTCTTCACGCTGCGCAGGAGAACCGCCCCGCGCTCACGACCGCCCCCCGCCTTAAGCCGCTACCATGACAGCCTTGCGTCACCGCGGCGCCGGCACGGCGCAGTGGACAACAAAAAAGCCGCCCCGGCTTACCGGAGCGGCTTTTTTTCTCAGGTGGCGAAGTCGCCCGCTGGGACGATCAGAAGAAGGCCTGAATGCCCGTCTGCGAGCGGCCGAGGATCAGCGCGTGGACGTCGTGCGTGCCCTCGTAGGTGTTCACCGTCTCGAGGTTCACCATGTGGCGCATCACATGATATTCCTCGGAAATCCCGTTGCCGCCGTGCATGTCGCGGCTCACCCGCGCGATGTCGAGCGCCTTGCCGCAGTTGTTGCGCTTCACCAGCGAGATCATCTCCGGCGCCATCTCGCCCGTCGTCGAACAGGCGGCCGACGCGCAGCGAACCCTGAAGGCCGAGCGCGATGTCGGTCTGCATGTCGGCGAGCTTCTTCTGGACGAGCTGCGTCGCGGCGAGCGGCTTGCCGAACTGCTTGCGGTCCAGCGTGTACTGCCGCGCGGCGTGCCAGCAGAACTCCGCCGCACCCATCGCGCCCCACGAAATGCCGTAGCGCGCGCGGTTGAGGCAGCCGAACGGCCCCTTGAGGCCCGAGACGTTCGGCAGGAGGTTCTCCTCCGGCACGAACACCTCGTCCATCATGATCATCCCGGTGACGGATGAGCGCAGCGAGATCTTGCCCTCGATCTTCGGCGCCTCCAGCCCCTTCATGCCCTTCTCGAGCACGAAGCCGCGGATCGCCCCGTCATGCGCCTCGGACTTCGCCCAGACCACGAAGACGTCCGCGATCGGCGCGTTGGAGATCCACGTCTTGGCGCCGGAGAGCTTGTAGCCGCCGTCGACCTTCACGGCGCGCGTCTTCATGCCGCCGGGGTCGGAGCCCGCGTCCGGCTCCGTCAGCCCGAAGCAGCCGACGAACTCGCCGGTCGCAAGCTTCGGCAGCCACTTCTTGCGCTGGCGCTCGTCGCCATAGGCATAGATCGGGTACATCACCAGCGAGGACTGGACGCTCATCATCGAGCGGTAGCCCGAATCGACCCGCTCCACTTCGCGGGCAACCAGCCCATACGACACGTAGCTCGCGCCGACGCCGCCGTACTCCTCAGGCACCGTGATGCCGAGAAGGCCGAGCTCGCCCATCTCGTTGAAGATCGACCGGTCCGTGGTTTCGTTGCGCCAGGCTTCCAGAACGCGCGGCTGAAGCTTCTCCTGCGCATAGTCGTGCGCCGTGTCGCGGATCATCCGCTCGTCTTCGCTCAGCTGCTCGTCCAGGCGGAACGGATCGTCCCACTGGAAGGCCACTTTCTTGTCATTGACGTTCTGCACTTCAGCCGCGACCGACATGCCCACTCCCACCTCGAGATGCTTTACATCTCAAATATAGCGCGTCGCCGCGTGCAGGGCAAAGCGCCAGCCGGGCACGGGCGTTTCCGCCGCGTCGCAGCGTTCGCTTGCGCACCCAGTTCAGGAAGGCCACGTTAGCGCCACCGCCCGCATGGGCCATCCAGTTACAGTCGAGGCGTCTTCTCCATGCGAACCGATACCGGCACCACCGTCCACCTTTCGGACTATGCGCCGACGCTCTTCGACGCCCGGCACGTCACCCTGATGATCTCGCTTCATCCCAAGGCGACCGTGGTTCGCAACTCCACCGACTATGCGCCCCGCGGCAGCGTGGACGACCCGCTGGTGCTGGAAGGCGACGGCCTCAACCTCGTCGCGGCCGACCTGAACGGCGCGCCGCTCCCCGCCCACGCCTACGAGGCGACGCCGGACCGCTTCGTCCTCAAGAACCCGCCGAAGAAATCGTTCGAGCTGACGCTGACCACCATCGTCGCGCCGGACGACAACACCGAGCTGATGGGCCTCTACCGCTCCAGCGGCATCTACTGCACCCAGTGCGAGGCCGAGGGCTTCCGGCGCATCACCTACGCCTACGACCGGCCCGACGTCCTCTCCACCTACGACGTGTGGATGCTCGCCGACGGCCCGGGCGAACAGGTGCTCCTCTCCAACGGCAACCTCGTCGCCGAGGGCGAGCAGGACGGCCGCGCCTACGCGCAGTGGCACGACCCCTTCCCCAAGCCGACCTACCTCTTCGCCCTCGTCGCCGGGAAGCTCGGCGCGGTGCGCGACACCTTCGTCACCGCCTCGGGCCGCCGCGTCGCGCTCGCCATCTACGTCGAGCCCGGCAAGGAAAGCCGCGCCGGCTACGCGATGGACGCCCTCAAGCGCTCGATGACGTGGGACGAGGAGCGCTTCGGCCGCGAGTACGACCTCGACGTCTTCAACATCGTCGCCGTGTCCGACTTCAACATGGGCGCGATGGAGAACAAGGGCCTCAACGTCTTCAACGACCGCTACGTGCTGGCCGACCCCGCCGTCGCCACCGACGCCGACTACGCCGGGATCGAGGCGGTGATCGCCCACGAGTATTTCCACAACTGGACCGGCAACCGCATCACCTGCCGCGACTGGTTCCAGCTCTGCCTCAAGGAAGGCCTCACGGTCTTCCGCGACCAGGAGTTCACCGCCGACGTGCGCTCGCGCGGCGTGAAGCGCGTGCAGGACGCCAAGCGCCTGCGCCTCGCCCAGTTCCGCGAAGACGCCTCGCCGCTGCGCCACCCCGTTCGCCCGTCGAAATATGACGAGATCTCCAACCTCTACACCGCGACCGTCTACGAGAAGGGCGCGGAACTCGTGCGGATGATCCACACGCTCATCGGCGAAACCGCCTTCCGCAAGAGCATGGACACCTACTTCGACCGGTACGACGGCACCGCCGCCACGGTGGAGGACTTCCTCGGCTGCTTCGCCCCGCTCGACACCAAGGCCTTCATGGCCTGGTACGAGGAGGCCGGCACGCCGACCGTCTCCGTCGAGGAAGAGTTCGCGGACGGCACGGCGACGATCACCCTCACCCAGATCCCCGCCGCCGACGCAACGCGCAGGCCCGTCCCGATCCGCATCGCAGCCTTCGGCGACACCGGCCCGCTCGACCTCGGCACGGCCAAGGTGAGCGGCGCCGACCTCGACGGCGACCTCCTCGTCCTCACCGGCGACCGCGCGACCGTCACCCTCAGCGGGCAGAACGCAGCGCCCGTCGTCTCGGTCCTGCGCGCCTTCTCCGCCCCGGTCACGCTGGAGCGCAGGAACGACCCCGAGCGCGACATCGCCCTCCTCACCCGCGAGACCGACCCCTTCAGCATCTGGGATGCGGCGCAGCGGCTTCTGATCGGCGCACTCCTGTCGGCATACGCCGGCGAGACGCCCGACCTCACGGCAACCGGCGAGGCACTCTCGGCCGTCGTCACCGACGACGCGCACGAGGCCGCTCTCCGCGCGCTCCTCCTCGAGGTACCGTCGCGCTTCACCGTCATCGAGGCGCTCGGCGAAGACGTCGACGCCGACAAGGTGGACGCCGCATTCCGCAGCGTCAGCACCGCACTCGGCGAGGCGATGCAGCCCGCACTCGCCGCGCTGCACGACGCGCCCGCCCCCGCGGCGGACGACGTGTCGGCCACCGCCGCCGGCGCTCGGGCGCTGCGCAACACAGCGCTCACGCTGCTTGCCGCAGCAGGCGACACCGGCCGCGCAGCCACGCAGGCCGAGGCCGCCGGCAACATGACCGACAAGCTCGCCGCCCTCGGCGCCCTCGCCGCCGCCAACGCGCCCGAGACCGACAGCGCGCTCCAGACCTTCCACGACGCCTTCAGCCACGAGGCACTCGTCCTCGACAAGTACTTTGCCCTTCAGGCCCTGCGCGGCGACGGCGATCCGAAGGCCCGCGTCGAGGGGCTGATGCAGCACCCCGCATTCAGCCTCTCCAACCCCAACCGCACCCGCAGCCTGATCGGTGCGTTCTCCCAGAACATCGCCGCCTTCCATGCCGCGGACGGATCGGGCTACCGCTTCCTCGCCGATACCGCGTCGAAGCTCGACCGGCAGAACCCGCAGGTCGCCGCCCGCCTCCTCACCGCGTTCGGCGACGTGCGCCGGTTCGACGCCACCCGGCGCAGCGCCGCCAAGCAGGCCCTTGAGGGCACGTTCGCGACCGTCAAATCCTCCGACGTGGCCGACATCGTGCGCCGGCTCCTCTCGGCGGCCTGAGGCCGCTGCCCGGTCATCGCGGCGCACCGCCAAAGCCCCCGAAATTCGCGTTTTCGAGGGTTTCGGTAACGTCTCGTTAACCCTGGTTGGCGGAGGTTGGCGGGAGGCGCATACTGGCGTGCGAATCGAAGGCGGGGCAGCACCTTGGCGTCCGGAACAATGAGCGCAGCACAGCTGGACCGTGCCGCGGCAGGCGCCGCCGCAGCGCCCGTGCGCGCCGACGCGACGCCCGCGCCGCCGCCCGTGCGCCCGGTCCGCCAGCGCCCCGTCCGCCCCGAACCGCGCCGCGCGCCCGAAAAACGCACCGAGACCCGGCGGGAGGCATCGCCGCGCAAGCAGAACGAGATGAACGGCCACGTCCGCCTTCTCGCGGCGCCAGGCTACAGCCAGCTTCTGGCGCGCGAGCCGATCCTGCGTCGCGCGATCCCGTTCCTCACCATCATCTTCATCCTCGTCATCGGCGCCTACCGGATCGCGATCACCGTCGACCAGCGCGTCGACACCCTCGACTCCGCGCGCAGCGAGATGACGCTTCTCGCCACCGCCCTTTCGGCCGAAACCGCGCGCATCGCGTCCGACAGCGGCGCCTCGCTCGGGGCGATCCTGGGCGAAGTCCTGCCGGACAACGCCACCCAGAACGGCCGCCAGATCGCCCTCATCGAGGGCGACACCATCACCGCGACATTCCCCTTCCGCGGCGATCTCGTCCGCGAGTCGCCCGCAAAGCTGCTCGGCCAGAACCAGCCGCTGACCACCTTCGGCAAGCGCGCCGGGGTGATGGAACTCCTCGTCAACGAGGTCGACCGGCTTGCCACCGTCCACCACATCGAGGGGACGGATGCGATGATCGCCGTCACCCAGCCGGTGGCCTCGATCCTCTCCAAGTGGCGCGAGATGCTGTCCACGTCCGCAGTGCTCTTCATGTGCACCGCCGGCGTCATCATCGTGGTCGTCTACGCGTTCTACGCCCAGTCCGCCCGCGCCCGCTCCGCCGACACCATCTACACCTCGACGCAGACCCGGATCGAAACGGCGCTGGCCAGAGGCCGCTGCGGCCTGTTCGACTGGGACGTCGCCCGCGGCCGCATGTTCTGGACAGGGTCGATGTTCGAGGTCCTCGGCATGCCACCGCGCGACGAGCTGATGGGCTTCCGCGAGGTCTCGGCCCTCGTCCACCCCGACGATGGCGACCTTTACGAAGTCGCCGAACGCCAGCTGCGCTCAGGCGCCAAGGTGCTCGACCGCACGCTGCGGATGCGCCACGCCGACGGCCGCTGGATCTGGCTCTCCATGCGCGCCGAGCTCGTCCACCACGAGGAGTCCGGCCGCCCGCACCTCATCGGCGTCGCGCTCGACACCACGGAGCAGAAGCGTCTCGCCGAACTCTCCGCCACCGCCGACATGCGCCTGCGCGACGCGATCGAAACCGTGTCCGAGGCGTTCGTCCTGTGGGACGCGCAGAACCGCCTCATCATGTGCAACACCAAGTACCAGGAGATGCACAACCTGCCGGACGAGGCGGTCCAGCCGGGGATGCCCTACCACGAAGTCATCAGCGCCGCGCTACAGCCTGTCGTCTCCACCAGAGCCATCATCAAGGGCCGGCAGAACGAGCACGAGCGCTCCTACGAGGCCGAACTCGCCGGCGGCCGCTGGCTGCAGATCAACGAGCGCCGCACCAAGGACGGCGGCTTCGTCTCGGTCGGCACCGACATCACCGCGCTGAAGAACCATGAGGAACAGCTCATGGACAAGGAGCGCAGCCTCAAGGCCAACGTCGTCGAACTCTCCCGCGCCCGGCGCACGGCAGAAAACCAGGCCAACCAGCTGTCGGAGCTGGCCAAGAAGCACGCCGAGGAAAAGACCCGCGCCGAGGATGCCAACCGCGCCAAGTCAGAATTCCTCGCCAACATTTCGCACGAACTGCGCACGCCTCTGAACGCCATCATCGGCTTCTCCGAGATCATGAAGAGCCAGATGTTCGGCCCGCTCGGCGCGCCGAAGTACGAGGAGTACTGCGGCGACATCCACCACTCGGGCAGCTATCTGCTGGGCGTCATCAACGACATTCTGGACATGAGCCGCATCGAGGCGGGCCAGGTGGACCTATCGGTCGAGACGGTGGACCTTGCCGAGCTCTTCTCCGAGGCGCTGCGGATCATGACGCCGACGTCGGCGGAGAAGAACATCACGCTGGCCTCCGCTATCTCCAAGGACATGCGCATCCAGGTCGACCGCCGCGCGATGAAGCAGATCCTCCTCAACCTCATGTCCAACGCGGTGAAGTTCACGCCCAACGACGGCTGCGTCACGACGCGCGCCTGGCTGGAGCGGGACTGGGTCGTGGTCGGCGTGGAAGACAACGGCATCGGCATCCCCAAGCGCGAGCTCGACCGTCTCGGCCAGCCCTTCGTGCAGGTGGAGAACCAGTTCACCAAGACGCACCAGGGCTCCGGCCTCGGCCTTGCCATCGCCCGCTCGCTCACCGAGCTTCACCGCGGCAAGATGGAAATCCAGTCCGAGGTCGGCCAGGGCACCACCGTCACGGTCCGCCTCCCCCGCGAAGGCTGAGGCGCCCGCGACCATTCGGCCGCCCTCGCGAACCTCAACGCGCGCCCGCCCGTTGCCTTGGGCAAGGCATCGTCAGCCGCCGGAGGAATTCATGCGTTTGGGATTTGCGCTCGCGCTGGCGATCGCCGCGTCACCCGCTGGAGCCGCACCGCCGTCCGTCGCGTCGGCGCAGGCCTCGTCAGGCGTGACTACGGCGCAGATCAGGACTGGCCGCCCGAGCACCGCCTTGCCGCACCGGCCGGCGATACCGCGCCCGCCGCAGTCCGCCGCGCCGATCGCTCCCGTCACGCCCCGCGCCGGGGCAACGGTCCGGCCGGGCGGCGGCACGGTCTTCACGCGCCCGCCGCCTCCCGTCCTCCACACGCCGGAGGTCGACATCGACACGAGCCCCACCCCGCCGCGCGGACCGGACTGTCTCCGCCGCCCGGTCCGCGTCTATTCGGAGCGGACCGGCACCTATGTCACGCAGATGCAGATGAGCTGCCGTCGTCCCGGGGGGTGAGCGGGCCGACGATCTCCTCGAACAGCGCACGGACAGCCGCCCGCCGCTCGGCAAGGTCGGCCTCCAGGAACGCCATGTCCGGCGCCTCGGCGGCGCGCAGGAGGAGCGGCTTGAGCGCCGCCGGCGCCTCGGCGGGCTTTGCCTCCACTCCCGCCACCGCGAACAGCAGCATCAGCTTGCGCAGGAGCCGGTGGCTGTCGACCAGAAGCTCCCGCGCCGCCTCGTCGAGCGCCCCTGCCGCCGCCAGCTCGTTGAGCAGCTTGCGCGTCATCGTCGTCGACGTCTCGAGGTCCGACTTCAGGCGCAGA
Organism: uncultured Alphaproteobacteria bacterium; assembly: GCA_963704595.1. Lineage (GTDB taxonomy): Bacteria > Pseudomonadota > Alphaproteobacteria > Rhizobiales > Amorphaceae > Acuticoccus. Next base: position 2,052,196 of record OY969922.1, on the reverse strand, counting down.
TACTGGGCGATGAACTCGATATCCACGAGCCCGCCCGGTGCGTGCTTGGCGTCCTGGCGCGACAGCCCGTCGAGTTTGCGGCGCATGGCGATAACCTCCTCCGCCAGCGCCTCGTTGTCCCGGCAGCGGCTGAGCGAGCGGTGGATCGCCGCCATCGCGCGCTCGCCTAGCGCCTCGTCACCGGCGACCACCCGCGCCCGCGTCAGCGCCATCTGCTCCCACACCCAGGCGCTCTCGTCCTGGTACCGCTCGAACGAGCGGATGTGCGTCGCGAGCGGCCCCGAGCGCCCCGTCGGCCGCAGCCTGAGGTCCACCTCGAACAGACGGCCCCGCGCCGTCGGCGCGCTCAGCGCCGCGACGAAGCGTTGCGCCAGACGCGCAAAATAGTGCCCCGGCGTCAGCGACTTGTCGCCGTCCGACCCGGTCGATTCGTCAGCAGCGTCGTAGATGAAGACGATGTCGAGGTCGCTCGACGGCGTCATCTCGCAGCTTCCGAACGAGCCCAGCGCAAGCAGCGCAACACCACCGCCATCGACGTTGCCGTGCCGCTCCGCAAAGGCGTCGCGCGCAATTGCAAGCGCGCACGACGCCAGCCGCTCCGCCAGCGTGGTGATCTCGACCCCCGCCTCGGCACTCAGCAGCGAGCCCGTCAGGATGCGCACCTCGATGAGAAGCATCTGCTCCTGCCCCACCACGCGCAGCGCATCGAGCCGCTCCTCATAGTCCTGCGCGGCGCCGAGGGCCGCACTCAGCGCATCGCCCAGAGCCGCCTCGTCCCGGGCGCGGCCGTAGAAAGTCGGGTCGATCAGCACGTCGAGGAGGTGGCCGCGGCGGGCGAGCTGCTCGGCAAGCCGAGGCGACGTCGCCGCGACGAGGACGATCACCTCCACGAGATCGGGGTGCCGGTCGAGCCGCGCGAGGAAGTCGACACCCCGCGTGACGGTCGCAAGAAACGCATCGAACCGCTCGAGCGCGGCCGCGCTGTCGGGCGAGGCTGCGATCGCCGTGTGGATCTTCGGCTCGAGCTTCTCCAGAAGGCCGCGCGCCTGCTCGGTCTTCAGGCTCTGGTATTTCCCCTCATGCCAGGTCCGCTTGCGCGCCTCGAAGCGCCTCGGCGAGCTCGCCGTTCAGCGCCGGCCGCTCGCCCCGCAACTCACGCAGCATTGGGTTTTCCGGCATCGGCCCGTCGGCCAGCGCGACAAAGCGCTCGTGGACGGCCTTCAGCGTCGTCTCCAGCGTCGCGGCGAGCTTGTCGTCGCGCATCATCGCCTCGATCCGCGGCAGGCCTGCGGCGTCGGGCATCGTGTGGACGTGGTCGTCGCGCACCATCTGGAGGCGGTGCTCGACCTTGCGCAATGTCTCGTATGCGGCCGTCAGCGTGTCGCGGTCGGCCTCGCTCACCCAGCCCCGTTCGCAAAGCGACGCCAGCATCGGCACCGTCGCGCGCCCCCTCAACCCCACGTCTCGCCCACCCGCAACGCGCTGCAGGCTCTGGACGAAGAACTCGATCTCGCGGATGCCACCGCGGCCGACCTTCACGTTGTGGCCGGGCACCGTGATGGCGCCCGCCCCCTTCACCGCCGCGATCTGCTCGCGCAGCGCCACGGTCTCGTCGATCGCCGCAAAGTCGTAGCCGACGTGCCAGATCGAGGTCTCGACCGCGTCCATGTAGCGCCCGGCCGCCGTCTCGTCGCCGGCGACCACGCGCGACCTTGATCATCGCCTGCCGCTCCCACGGCCGCGCGCGCGTCTGGTAATACTTGACTGCAGCGGCCGTGGAGACTGCGAGCGCCGTGGCGCCGGGGTCAGGCCGCAGCCTGAGATCGACGCGGAAGACGTAGCCCTCCGCCGTCCGCTCCTGCATCAGCTGCACGAAGCGCCGCACCAGCCGCACGGCCGTATCGCCGTTGAGCCCGACTGGCCCGGCGCGCGCCGGATCGAACAGGACAACAAGGTCGACGTCGCTCGAATAGTTGAGTTCGCGCCCGCCGAGCTTCCCCATCGCCAGCACGAACAGCCCCGCCTGCGCGGGATCGTCGGTCGACACCTGCCCCCGCGCATGAAGTTCGCCGAGCGACGCGCCGAGCGACGCCCCGATCGCAGCGTCCGCAAAGTCGGACAGCGCGTTGGTGACGGTCTCGACCGAGGCGCCGCCCAAGAGGTCCGCAAGACCGACCGCCAGCGCCACCCGCCGCTTGCCTCGCCGCAGCGTCACCGCGACGTCCTCGCCCGGCGCCTTCGCCGCAGCGATGCTGTCGGCCAGCGGCGCGCCAAGGATCTCGTCCAGCATCGCCGGATCGCCGGTCATCAGGTCGGCGAGGAAGGGGGAGACCGCAGCGACCGTTCCGAGCGCCTCTGAAACGTCGTCGGCCAGCGGCTCCAGCCCCGCCTCCGCCCGAACCTCCGCCATCCTGACGGCAAATCCGTCGTCCGGCTCCAGGGGGAGCGGCGTGAACGTCTCGCCGAGCGCGCTCATGCGGACAGCGGCAGCGCGATTGTGACGCGGAAGCCGGGCGCCGCGTCGTCCAGCGTCAGCCGCCCGCCGTGGTGGCCGACGACGGCCTTCACCATCGCAAGGCCGAGGCCGGCGCCCGGCTTGGTGCGCGCCGCGTCCATCCGCACGAACCGGTCGGTGAGGCGCGGAAGGTCGGCCGCCGCCACCCCGGCGCCGAAGTCGCGGACCATGATCTCGGCGTTCTCGCCCGTCCGCCTCAGGATGAGGTCGACCGCGCCGGTCTTCGAAGCGCCGTATTTCAGCGCGTTGTCGAGTAGGTTTGCCATCATGGTGCGTAAAAGCGTTGGCTCGCCGGCAATGACAACCCCCGGCTCGATCTTCGCGACGAGCCGCATCCCGACATCCTCGGCCGCAGGGTCGTAGAACTCGGCGATATCCTCCAGCAGCGCGGAGAGATCCGTCGGCGCCAGCGCCACCCCAGCGGCGTGGCTCTCCACCCGCGCGATGGTGAGGAGCGCCTCGAAGGTGCGGATGAGATGGTCGCACTCCTCGATCGCAGGTCCCAGCACCTCAGGCGCACGGTCGGCGGCAGGCGGGCTGCGCATCGCCTCGTCGAGCCGGTTGCGCAGCCGCGTCAGCGGCGTCTTCAGGTCGTGCGCGATGTTCTGCGAGACCTCCTGAAGCCCGCCGTGTAGCCGGTTGATCTCGTCCAGCATCGCGTTGACGCTGTGGGCGAGCCGGTCGAACTCGTCGCCCGAGCCATCCGTCGGGCAGCCGCCGGGTGAGATCGCCCGCGATGATCTTCTGCGAGCTCGCCGCGACCCCGTCAACCTTGCGCAGGACCGAGCGCGACAGGAAGATCCACGACAGGAGCCCCAGCGCCACCACGATGATGATCGCGCCCCGGATCGAGCGGCGGATGATGGTGGCGAACTCGATCCGGTCCTCCACGTCGCGGCCGACGAGGAGCCGGTAGCCGCCGCCGAGGACGGAGAGCTTGACGAGAGCGCGGTGCGCGGTCTCTTCGTCGCCGCCCCCTTCGCCCGGCCGGAACCGCATGTAGCGCACCGGAAACGCGACATTCTCGCTCACCACGGCAGGGTCGTACATCAGCTCCGAAACATTGCCGGCGAGCGGATTGCCCGAAAAATCGGTGATGAGGTAGACGCTGGCATCGGGCCGCATCGCGCGCCGTCCGATGGTCCGCATCACCTTGAAGAGGCTGGAAGTTTCGTATTCGGCGTTGAGCTCCGCAATCTCACGGTCGATCGCGGTCTCGAGCTGCCGGTCGAACAGCCGCGCGGTGGTCGACGAGATGTACGCGATCAGCCCCAGCGACAGGACCACGATCACGCACAGGTAGGCGAACGAGAGCTTGAACGCTGTGGTGCGGAAGAGCCTAGTCGGCGTCGGCACGGATCACGTAGCCGGCGCCGCGCACCGTGTGCAGGAGCGGCTTGCCGAAGCCCTTGTCGATCTTGCCGCGCAGCCGCGAGATGTGGACGTCGATGACGTTGGTCTGCGGGTCGAAGTGGTAGTCCCACACGTTTTCGAGAAGCATCGTGCGCGTCACCACCTGCCCGGCATGGCGCATCAGATACTCCAGCAGGCGGAATTCGCGCGGCTGGAGGAGCACCTTCTCGTCGTTGCGGGTGACGGTGTGGGAGAGCCGGTCGAGCACCAGGTCGCCGACCCGGTAGATTGCCTCGAACTCCGCCGTCTGCTTGCGCCGCCCCAGCGCCTCGACGCGGGCGAGCAGCTCGGTGAACGCGTAGGGCTTGGTGAGATAGTCGTCGCCGCCGGCGCGCAGGCCCTTCACCCGGTCGTCGACCTGGCTGAGAGCGGACAGGACCATGATCGGTACCTGCTTGCCGGCATTGCGCAATTCGTTGATGAGCGTCAGCCCGTCCTTCTTGGGCAGCATCCGGTCGATGATGAGGACGTCATAGTCGTTGCCGGAGGCGTAGTCGTGCCCGGTCTCGCCGTCGGCCGCGACATCCGCGCTGTGGCCGGCTTCGCTGAGGCCGCGCGACAGATACGCTGCGGCGTCGACGTCGTCTTCTACGATCAGGACTTTCATCGGGGCATCACCAAATCATGCGAAGTGTGCATCAGAACGGACCGGCGCGCCACGACTGACTGGCCGAAAGGATGAGGGGCCGGACCCAAGGCCCGGCCCCCCCTTTCTCATATGACGCCGTTTCGGCTGTGTCAGCCGCGGTCTTCCTCGACCGGCAGCGCCACGAAGCGGGTGTTCTCGCCCGACTGCAGCTTCAGAAGCACGTTCTTGCGCCCTTCGCCGGTCGCGGTGTCGACACCTTCCTTGAGGTCGCCGGCGGACGCGACGTCCATCGCCGGACGCCTGGAGGATCACGTCACCGACGCGGATGCCGCTCTGCGCCGCAGGACCCTCCGGGTCGATCTCCACGACCGCAAGGCCGTCGCCTTCCATGCCGACTTCGCTGGCAGGCGCCAGCGTCATGCCGAGCGTCTCGGTCGAATCCTGATCGTCGGGCTCGACGTTGCCCTCGGACTGGTTGCTCGCCGCCACGGTGTCGGTCAGCTTGCCGAGTTCGACCTTCACATCGACCATCTTGCCGTCGCGCCACACCTGCAGCGTGACATCCTCGCCCGGCGAGCGGGTCGAGATGGTGCGGGCGAGATCGCGCGGCCCTTCGACTTCCTCGCCGTCGACCGAAATGATCGCGTCGCCGGCCTTCACGCCAGCCTTGTCGGCAGGGCTGCCGTCCTGCGGGTCGGTCACCAGCGCGCCGACGATGTTGTCGCGGCCGAGGCTCTCGGCGATCTCGGGCGTGATCGGCTGGATCTGAACGCCGAGCCAGCCGCGGGTCACGGTGCCGTCGTCCTTGAGGTCCGCGATCACGTCCTCGGCGATCGAGGCGGGGATCGCAAAGCCGATGCCGACCGAGCCGCCCGACGGCGAGTAGATCGCCGTGTTCACGCCGACGACGTTGCCGTTGAGGTTGAACGTCGGACCGCCCGAGTTGCCGCGGTTGATCGGCGCGTCGATCTGCAGGAAGTCGTCGTACGGGCCGGCGCCGATCTCGCGGCCGCGGGCCGACACGATGCCAGCCGTCACCGAACCGCCGAGGCCGAACGGGTTGCCGACCGCCATCACCCAGTCACCCACGCGGGTTTCCTGGCTGGCGAACGTCACGAACGGGAATTCCTTGTCGTGCGAGACCTTGACCAGCGCGAGGTCGGTCTTGTCGTCGACACCGATGACTTCGGCGTCGAGCGTCTCGCCGTCGCCCATCACCACAGTCACTTCGTCGGCACCGTCGACCACGTGGCCGTTGGTGACGATGTAGCCGTCATCGGAGATCAGGAAGCCGGAGCCCTGACCCATCGAGAAATTGCGACGGTTGGGGGTGCGCTCGCGGCGCTGTTCGTTCTGGCCGAAGCGCTCGGCGAAGTCGTCGAAGAACTGTTCGAACGGCGAACCACGCAGGCCTTCCATGCCGGAAAGCTGGGTGCGGGCGCGGCTCTTGACCTGGATGGAAACGACGGCCGGGGACACGCGGTCCACGATGTCGGCGAAGCCGGGCGCGTTCTGGCTCGCGGCGGCCGGAACCTGCTCGGAGAGGTTCTGCGCGAACGCCGGCGTGACGGTGTGACCGTCGAGGAAATTGGCGCCGACGGCACCGGCAAGGAACGTGCCCACGAGGAGGGCCGCTGCCCGTCCGCGCGACTTCTTCAGCGTGAGTGCCATAGTAACTCCTGTTGGCAGTGGCCTTCAAAGGCCCTCGACCGCCAACATAGGTTTGGCCACATTACGCTGCGCTTTCTCCGGTGTGACAATTTGGTAAGCCTATCCGCGCTCCACAGCCCGGAAACTGCTGACAGATCGCGCTCACGCCTTCGGGTCGCGGTCCGTCAGCATCTGCGCCAGCGCCGCCTCTTCGTCGTCGGACAGGACGGTGGTCTCCCCCACCAGCCTGCGGCGACCCCGGAGGTAGAACGCCGCCCCGATGCCGGCGATCAGCACCACCGCGAAGGGTGCCGCCCACAGGACGATGGTCCCCGCAGTCACCGGCGGGCGGAGGCGCACGAACGCGCCGTAGCGGTCGGTGAGGTAGGCGAGCACCTCATCGTCGCTGTCGCCCGCGGTGATGCGCTCGCGCACCAGAAGACGCAGGTCCTTGGCAAGGTCCGCATCCGACGCGTCGATGGACTGGTTCTGGCAGACGAGGCAGCGCAGCTCGGCCCCCAGCGCCCGCGCCCGTGCCTCCAGCGCCGGGTCGGCCAGCTGCTCGCTGGGGTTGGCAGCGAAAGCCCCACCCGCGAGCAGCATCGTCGCGATCATCCCGGCCGCGAGCGCGCGCATCATTCGCCCGGCTCCGGCACGAGGCCCCGCGGCGCCGCGCGCCGTGCGGGGGCCGGCAGGCCGATCCTGAGGCGCCGGTCGAGCAGCGACAGCAGCCCGCCGAGGGAGGCGACGACCGCCCCCAGCCAGATCAGCAGCACCAGCGGCTTGTGGAAGAAGCGCACGACGATCGCGCCGTCCTCCACCTCGCCCAGCGTCGCGTAGAGCTGGGTGAGGCCGGTGGTGTAGATCGCGGCTTCCGTCGTCGGCATCTGGCGCGCGGGATAGAAGCGGCGTGCGGGCGACAGCGTCGTCACAACGCGGCCGTCGACCGTCACCGAGAAGTTCGCGATCGCGTCGTTGTAGTTCGGCCCGTTGGCCTCGGCGGCATCATCGAAGGTGACGGTGTAGCCGGCGATCTCAACGCTGTCGCCAGGCTTCATGTCGATGATCCGCTCGGTCTCGAACGCGGTCAGCGAGACGATGCCGAGCGCCGTCAGCCCGACGCCGAGGTGACCGAGCGCGCTTCCCCACGTCGAGCGCGGCAGCCCGGCCGCCCGCCGGAAGCGCCCCGACAGCGAGCCGGCCGACGCTGTGCGCAGCGCGATCTCGGCGAACGCGCCGACGATGAGCCAGACGGCGAGCGCGAGCCCCAGCGTCGCGGTCAGACGCGTCTCCTCCCCCGCGAGCCATGCGCCCAGCGCACCGGCGAACACGGCAATGACACCGACGACCACGAGCCGCTCGGCGGCAGCCGCGATGTCCCCCCGCTTCCACGCCAGCATCGACCCGAACGGGATCGCGAGCAGCAAAGGCACGGTGAGCGGAATGAAGGTGAGGTTGAAGTAGGGCGGCCCCACCGAGATCTTCTCGCCGGTCAGCGTTTCCAGCACCAGCGGATAGAGCGTGCCGACCAGCACCGTCACGCAGGCGGTCGTGAGGAACACGTTGTTGAAGACGAGCGCCCCTTCCCGGCTGATCGGCGCGAACGCCCCGCCCGCCTTGAGCGACCCGGAGCGCAGCGCGAACAGCGTGAACGCCCCGCCGATGAAGATCGAGAGGATGCAAAGGATGAAGAGCCCGCGCGTCGGATCGGACGCAAAGGCGTGGACGGAGGTGAGCACGCCCGAGCGCACGAGGAACGTGCCCAGCAGAGACAGCGAGAAGGTGATCAGCGCCAGAAGCACCGTCCAGACCTTGAGCGCATCACGCTTCTCCATCACCGCGGCGGAGTGGAGGAGCGCCGTCCCCGCCAGCCACGGCATGAACGAGGCGTTCTCGACCGGGTCCCAGAACCACCAGCCGCCCCAGCCGAGCTCGTAATAGGCCCAGTAGCTCCCCATCGCGATGCCGAGCGTCAGAAAGATCCACGACACCAGCGTCCACGGCCGCACCCAGCGCGCCCAGGCGGCGTCGATCCGCCCCTCGATCAGCGCCGCGACGGCGAACGCGAACACGATCGAGAAGCCGACATAGCCGACGTAGAGAAGCGGCGGATGGATCGCGAGGCCGATATCCTGCAGGAGCGGGTTGAGGTCGCGCCCCTCCAGCGGTGCCGGCAACACCCGCGCGAACGGGTTGGAGGTGAGGAGGATGAAGAGAAGGAAAGCGCTCGCGATCCACCCCTGCACCGCGACCGTCGTGGCCCTGAGGCTCGCCGCGATGTTGCGCCCGAACGTCGCGACCAGCATCCCGAACAGGGCGAGAATCAGCACCCACAGGAGCATCGACCCCTCGTGGTTCCCCCACACGCCGGAGATCCGGTACACCATCGGCTTGGCGGAATGCGAGTTCTCGAACACGTTGAGAACGGAGAAATCGGACCGGATGTACGCCGCCGTCAGTGCAGCGAAGGAAAGCGCGATCAGGACGAACACCATCAGCGCAGCCGGCCCCGCGAGCGCCATCAGCCGCGCGTCGCGCATCCTGGCGCCCACGATCGGCAGCGTCGACTGGATCAGCGAGACGCCGAGCGCCAGCACCAGCGCGTAGTGGCCGAGTTCATTCAGCATGGCCGGCTTCCGTCATCTCGCCCTCTTTCCAGCGCCCCTGCGCCTTCAGGCTGTTGACCACTTCCTTCGGCATGTACCGCTCGTCGTGCTTGGCGAGGACGGTGTCCGCATCGAGCGTCCCGTCCGCCAGAAGGATGCCTTCGGTGACGACGCCCTGCCCCTCGCGGAAAAGATCCGGCAGCAGGCCGACATAGGTCACGGGCACGCGGTTGGCGGTATCCGTCACCGCGAACGAGACATGGCCGTCCGCCCCACGCTTCAGCGACCCGGTCTCGACGAGACCGCCGAGGCGCACCCGCGTCCCGGCCTCGTGCGAGCCCGACGCGAGCTCGGTCGGCGTCGGCGCGTAGGTGATCCTGTCGCCGAGCGCATAGAACACCAGCGCCGCTGCACCGCCCAGCGCAACGCCGGCGAGCGCGATGAGGGACAGTCGGCGCGTCTTGCGCGCGCGGCGATGGGGCGACTTCACTGCTCCGTCTCCTTCACCTCTGGCGATGCGGCGAACGTCTCGCGTGCCTCGCCGTCGAGCGCGGCGAGACCGTCGCGCACGGCCTGCGCCGCCTCGTCCGTCCGCCCCAGAACGTTGAGCGAGCGCACCAGCCGCGTCCATTCCTCTGCCGTGCCGCCGTCGCTGGCAAGCCGTGCCGCCAGCCCCTCGACCATTGCGACCACCGCAGGCGGCGGCGCGCCGCCGGGGAACGTACCGGCGCCCGCCGCCGGCGCCTCCGGCAGGCCCCGGCGCCCCGATCCGCGGTCCGTCCATCGGCGCAGGCACGTCGACGCGCGGCCCCGCCCCGTCCGCGGCCGGACGGCGGCGCACCGGTCGCCTCGGCAATGCGCATGAATTCCGCGTTGGCGATCTGCAGCCACGGCTCCGTCCCGTCGCTGCGCGCCAGAATATGCCGCCAGCGCTCGCCGGCCAGCATGAAGTCGCCGGCCTGCCGCGCCGCTATGGCCAGAAAGATCGCCGGCCGCAGCGCCTGCGGGTCCTCAGCCAGCGCCTTCTCGAACAGCGCTGACGCCTCGTCGGACACCACGCCCTCGTCGGCAAAGGCGAGGTTCTCGCCCTGCGATGCCAGCCACTCGGCCCGCTCGCCCATCAGGGCGTTCACGCGGCCATAGGCATTCGCCGCGTCCGCGAACCGGCCGAGCCGTGCATAGACCGGCGCGATGGCGAGCCAGCCTTCGCCATCATCGGGCGCGGCGGCAAGCCGTTCCTCGGCCTGGGTCACGAGATCCTGCAGCGTCTCGTCGTCGATGGGGGCAAGGCGGGCCTGAAGCGGCTGGTCGCCATAGTCCGGCGTGCCCAGCCAGAGATACGCACCGACCGAGAACAGCGGCACGAACAGCGCGACGGCGAGCGCCACCGCGATGAGCCGCCCCCGCGACCTGCCGGCGACCGCGCCGTCGCGGCTGCGCAGGAGGCGCCGGGCGATCTCCGTGCGGGCAGCGGTCGCCTCGGCGTCGCCGATCAGGCCGCGCGCGCGGTCCGCCTCGAGTTCGCCGAGCTGTGCGGTGTAGACCTCGCGGTCGTCCCCGCCCTCCAGTTCGACCGTGCGGGTGAGGAGCGGCCGGATGAGCGCGACCACGGTGAGGGCGGCCAGAACGGCAAGGGCAATCCACAGGATCATGGCGTTCGGCACTCAGCCCCTGGTCGTGCCGTACGGGAAGACCCGGTGGACCGGGCGGTCACCAATCGCAACGCGCAACGCCATTTCGCCCCCAACACCCTGCCGCCGCGCTTCGAGGCGCGGCTGTCGTGATTAGACAGGGTCTAACTGCGCTGCATGGCGGCGCTGCGCAAGACTTGCGAGGGAACGGCGGCGCGGCCCAGCATCGCAGGGCCGCATCCTTCCTCAGCGGCCGCGGGCGCTGACCCGCTCGATTTCCTGCCGCACCTGCCGCTCGACGATCTCGCCGAGGTTGGCCTCCAGCCACTCGCGCAGGAGCGGCCGGACCATGTCGCGCACGAGGTCTTCCACCGTCCGCGGATTGTTGGTGAGGACGGTGCGCGACAGGCTGTCGAGCGCCTGGCTGACGTTGGCGCGGGTCCGCGGGCTCGTGAGCCCGTCGTCGGCCGCCTCGGCGCGCGGGGGCTGCGATGCCGGCGCCGCGCGGCGGAAGGCATTGCCCTGTGCGTCGGAATGCACCTGCGTCTCTGCGACTGTCTCGCTCATTTCGGTGGTCCTTTGGTCCGGGTCCAGGCGGTAGACGTTGGATGGCAGCGGTTCGGCCGCGTCCGCCTTCGGCGCGGGCTTTCTGGGAAATGTGGCGGCCGGCGGAACGTAGTGGCCGTCGATGATGCCGTCCGCGGCGAGGCGCTGCTTCAGCGCGGCAAGCCGGTCGAGCGGCGAATTGCCTCCGGCCGCGGGCTGGGGCGGTGCGGCGCGCGGCGGCGCCACCGGCGTGTCGAGGCCCGGCTCGCTGAGCACCACGGGTGTCCAGCCAGCCTCGGCAGGCTCCTCGGTCAGCCGCTGCGAACCGCGCTGCGCGGCAATCGCGCTCGCGATAGAGCGCATGATTTCGCCCTGGTCCATGTCCGCGTCGTCTGGCGCGTATCTCGGCATCGTCCACGGCCTCGTACTCACCGTAGTCGTAGGGGCCGGCATCGGGCGGGAACGCGGGTTCGGACACGGCGTCGAACGCCTCTGCTACCGCCCCGGCGACGTGCGCGTCGAGCTCGGCATCCTCGTCGAGTTCGCTGCGGACCGGCTCGGGCCTGCGCGGCGGGCGCGTTTCAGCACGGTCGGCGCGGGCGTCCGGCCGTTCGCCGAAGTCGTCCGCGATGATCTTTCGGATCGATGCCAAGAGGTCGTCCATCGCGTGTCTCCCCCGGCCGCAAGGGGCCGCGAATCATCTCCAACACACGCCATGGTATCATCGGCGACCCGCGCCCCGACCGTGCAAGGGTCCGAATGCGCCGCCGTTCACAGTTTAAAACCCGCGTTAAGACACTCCTAGGTCCGCCCGGCGCGGCAGGTCCGCCCCCCGCCGCCCGCACGTCACCGCCGCAGCCTGCGCCGCGAACGCCAGCGCGGCCCGCGCCTCGTCTTCCGTGAGCGCCATCAGCGCCTCACGCGTCGCCGTGCCGGAGGCGACGAGGTGCGCAAGCAGCGCCGCCAGAAAGCTGTCGCCCGCCCCGACGGTGTCGACCACGTCGACCCTGTCCGCGGCGACGGTAACGTCCACGCCCTCGCCGAAGAGGCGCGCCCCCTCGCCGCCCCGCGTCACGACCACGAGCGCGGTGCCGGCGGCGCGCCACGTCGCCGCCCGCTCCTCCACGCTCTCTCCGGGGTAGAGATAGTCGAGATCCTCGGCGCTCACCTTGATGATCGCGGCATGTTCGGCGAACGCGGCGACGCGGCTGCGCCACACGTCGGGGTCGGGCTCCACCGTTGGGCGCACATTGGGATCGAGCGCCACGAGCTTGCCGGCTTCCGCCGCGCGCCCCGCCAGTGTGAGAAAGCTGTCTCCGGTCGGCACGGTGAGGAGCGAGAAGCAGCCGAACACCGCGACGTCGAACGCACCGACGGGCGGCAGGTCCGCCAGGGTCACGGCACGGTCGGCCGCCCCCTCGCCATAGAACTGGTACTGCGCCGACCCGTCCGCCTGCAGGGACACCATCGCAAGGGTGGTCGTCGCATCCTTGCGGGCGAGGAACTCCGTCGAGACGCCTTCGCTCGCGAGCGTCGACACAAGCTTCTCCCCCAGCCGGTCGCGCGACATGCCGGTGAGAAGGCCGCAGTCCTCGCCAAGCCGCGCGATCCCCACCGCCACGTTGAAGCAGGAGCCGCCGATCCGCGCGTCTAGCGTGAACCCTTCGGCCCGCTCGTCGTCGAAGAAGACGTCGTAAAGCGCCTCGCCACACACCAGGATCGTCATCCGTCCCCCCATCCCGTTTGCCAGAGGCTGATCCGGTTTCCCCGCCGCGCGCAAGCCGCCAGCGCGTTCTGTCCTCGCCAAATGGCACGGCCGCCGGTGCGCGGGCGGGTCAAGGGCGCCGCAGGCGGGCGAAGCCTTCACCCTTGACGCGCCTGCGCACCGGCCCACGCTGGGGCCAGGGGATCAGGACAACCGGACGCGAAGCGTCAGGATGCTCCTGAACCCCTGCCCAGCCAACTGCGGTGTTCCGCAGTTGGCCGTCATTTGATGCAGAAGTCCGCAACAGCGGACTTCTGTGGCGAACGGGAGGGAGCGCGAGGGAGGAAATCCCTCGCCTGACAAGTAACAAAGCCGGCGCGGAGCGCCGTCCCATCCTAGTTCAGCCGCGCGCCACTTTCAGCGTCGAACAGGTGCAGCTTGCCGGGATCGAACGCGAACCCCACCGCAGCGCCTTCGGCAAGGGCCGGCCGGTCGAGAGTCAGCGCCGTCACCCGTACCCCGTTCGCCTCGCCGTGGACGAGGCTGGTGAGGCCGGTGTGCTCCACCAGCGTCGCAGTCGCCGCGATCACGCCGTCAGCGCCGGGCTCGGCGAGGGTCACGTCCTCGGGCCGCACCCCCACCGTCACCGCTCCGGCAGGAAGCGCCGCCGGCAGCGTGAGCACCGTGCCCGACGCCAAGGTCAGCCGGTCGCCATCCACCGTGCCGCCGATGAAGTTCATCATCGGCGCGCCGATGAAGCCGGCGACGAAGGTGTTTGCCGGCCGGTCGTAGAGTTCGAGCGGCGTCCCGACCTGCTGGACGATCCCGTCGTGCATGGCGACGATCCGGTCAGCCATCGTCATCGCCTCGATCTGATCGTGGGTCACGTAGATCGAGGTTGCGCCGAGGCGCTTGTGGAGCTGGCGGATTTCGCCGCGCATCTCCTCGCGCAGCCGCGCGTCGAGGTTCGAGAGCGGCTCGTCGAACAGGAAGGCCGATGGCTCGCGCACGATGGCGCGACCCATGGCAACGCGCTGCCGCTGCCCGCCCGACAACGCCTTGGGCCGGCGGGCGAGGTAGGCATCGAGCCCCAGGATGCGCGACGCGCCGGCGACCGCGCTGTCGATCGTCTCCTTCGCCGCCCGCTTCAGTCGGAGCGAATAGCTCATGTTGTCCGCGACGTTCATGTGCGGGTAGAGCGCGTAGGACTGGAACACCATCGCGATGTCCCGCTCCCGCGGCGCGAGATCGTTCACGATCCGCTCGCCGATGCGGATCGTGCCGGCGGAGATCTCCTCCAGCCCGGCGATCATCCGCAGCAATGTCGACTTGCCGCAGCCGGACGGGCCGACGAGGACGATGAACTCCCCGTCCGCCACGTCGAGATCGACGCCATGGAGCACCTCGACGCTGCCGTAGCGCTTGCGGGCGCCTTCGATTGCGATGGTTGCCATGGACCTATCCCTTCACGGCGCCGGCCGTGAGGCCCTGCACCAGGTAGCGCTGGATGAATGCGAAGAAGAGGCACGCCGGGATCAGGGCAAGAACCCCCGCCGCCATCATCTGCCCGAAATCGACCGAGAATTTCGACACGAACGACAGGAGCCCCACGGGGAATGTCATCGTGTCGGTCGAGTTGATGAGCATCAGCGCGAACAGAAGCTCCGACCACGCCGCGGTGAAGACGAAGCCCAGCGTCGCCGCGATCCCCGGCAGCGTCAGCGGCAGGACGATGCGCCGGAACGCCCCGAACCGGGTGTCGCCGTCGATCATCGCGGCCTCCTCGAGGTCCTTGGGGATGCCGTCGAAGAAGGACTGCATCAGGAAGGTCGCGAACGGCACGTTGAACGCCACGTAGACGATGACGAGGCCGCCAAGCGTATCGGTGAGCCCCAGCGGCTGCATCAGGCGGAACATCGGCGCGATCAGCATGACGATGGGGAACATCTGCGTCATCAGCATCAGCGCGGTGATGACGAGCTTGCCGCGGAAGCGGAAGCGCGAGAACGCATAGCCCGCCGCCGCCGCCACGACGGTGACGATCAGCGCCGTGGACCCCGACACGATGACCGAGTTGAGGAAGAAGAGCGGAAAGTCGCTCTGCGTCAGCACGAAGCCGTAGTTCGCCCATGTGGTCGCGGACGGCCACATGCGGATGCCCTCCGAATAGAGGAGTTCGTTGGGCGTGACCGACACCTTGAGGAGCCAGAACAGCGGAAACAGCGCGAAGCCGAGATAGAATGCGATCGCGGCGTATTTCAGCGACCAGAACACGATCCGGCCGGGCAGAGAGCGGCGTCCCCCGATCATGACGGCTCCCTCAGCATCATCCGGCGCAAGGTGATGATCGCCAGCGCGTAAAGCATCAGGAGGACCAGAAGCACTAGCGCGATGGCCGAGGCGTAGCCGAAGTCGAGCCGCCTGTAGGCCTGCGTGAAGATGTAGCTCGCCACGATCTGCGTGGTGTCGGCCGGCCCACCGCCGGTCATCACCACGATGAGGTCGGCGAAATTGGCGATCCAGATGGTGCGCAGCATGATGGTGATGGCGATCGTCGGCGCCAGGAACGGCAGCGTGAGATCAGTGAAGCGGCGCCACGCCCCTGCCCCGTCGATGGCGGCGGCCTCGTAGAGCTCGTCCGGGATCGACTGGAGCGCGGCGAGCAGCGTGATCGCGAAGAACGGCACGCCGTACCACACGTTGGCGGTGATCGGCCCCCACATGGCAAGGTCGGGATCGGCAAGGATGTTGCGCGGCGTATCGAGGAGACCGATGGCGGCCATCCAGTGCGGCAACGGGCCGACCACGGGGTTGAACAGCCACGCCCAGTTGAGGCCGGACAGGAACGTCGGCACCGCCCAGGGCAGGAACACGAGCGCCTGCACGATCTTGCGGCCCGGGAAGGCGTCGCGCAGGAGAAGCGCGAGGCCGAGGCCCATGAAGAACTGGATGAAAACCGAGCCGAACGTCCACCACACGGTGTTGACGAGGGCACGGGTGAAGTTGGCGTCTCCGGCTAGCTCGCGGAAGTTCTCAAGCCCGACATAGCCGCCGGAGAACGGGTTCAGAAGCTCGATGTAGCGGAAGGCGTACGAGACGCCCACCGCAAGCGGCACCAGCATCACCGCAACGATGAGGACGACCGCAGGCGCGGTATAGAAATACGCCTCCAGCCGGGTGAACACCCCGCGCCGCCGCCGTGGCGGCGCGGTATTCGTGGCGGCGATGGTCATCGCCGCCGCCTCGTCGTGCGGATGGTCATGCCGGCCCTTACTTCGACGCCTGGTACTTCTGCTGCGACTTCGTGAGCGTCTCGGCCCACTCCTTCGCCATGTCCTCCACCGTGCGGCGGCCGAGGAGCGCCTCCTGGCTGGTGCGCGGCACGATCGAGTTGGCGAAGAAGGCGAACTCCGGCAGGTACGTCGGCATCGAGGTCGGGCTCACGTCGGGGTCGGACAGCTCCTCGAACCAGCCGGCGAACTTCGGGTCCGCGTAGAACGGGTCCTGTTCGGCGGCGGTGTAGATCGGCAGCGCGCCGATCCGCTTGTTCCAGGTGATGTTGGCCTCTTCGCCCTCCAGATGCTGGATCAGCTTCCAGGCGAGGTCCTTGTTCTCGCTGTCGGCGAACATCGACCAGCCGGCGTAGCCGATGGTCGGGAACGCCTTGCCGTCCGGCCCCTTGGGGAACGGCGCGACGCCGTAGCTGTCGCCGTCCATCCGCTCGTCGATGGCGATCAGCGCATCGGGGTCCTGGTCGAGCATCGCGCAGGTGCCGGAATAGAAGCCGCCGACGATCTCGTTGAAGCCCCAGTTGATCGAATCCTCCGGCGCCAGCTTGTCCTTGTAGAGGTCGGCGAGGAAGGTCATGCCCTTCACCCAGCCTTCGCTGTCGAGGTTGGAGGTGCCATCCTCGGCGAAGTAGTCGTCAGCGCCGTTCATGGTGGCGCCGAACATCATCCAGCCGTTGAGGCCGCCGGGGCCGCCGCGCAGGCAGTAGCCGTACTTGCCGTCGAGCGCGGAGACCTTCTCGGCCGCGGCGCGGAACTCGTCCAGCGTCTTCGGCGGTCCTTCGACGCCGGCTTCCGCGAACAGGTCCTTGTTGTAGAACATCGCCCGCAGATAGAAGCCGTAGGGCAGCATGTAGGCGGTATCGCCATAGGCCCGCGCGAACTCGAGCGCGCGGTCGTTGAGGCCGGAGGCGGCGTCCCATTCGGCGATGTAGGGCTCGAGGCTCTCGAGCGCGTTGTTGCTGGCGTAGAGCGACAGCCAGCGGTCGGGCATCTCCACCACGTCAGGCGTCTGGCCGGCGGACACCATCGTGGCGAACTTCTCGAACGCCTGGCCCCAGGGGAGCGAAGTGATCTCCACCGTCACGCCGGGGTTTGCAGCCTCGAACTCGTCGACCATCGCCTGCAGCGTCTCGGTGCGCTGCGGGCTGGTGATGACCTCCACCAGTTCCAGCGTCTGCGCCGAAACGGCGGCGGTGCCGGCACCCAGCGCAAGCGCTGCTGCGGCGGTAAGCGTCAGAAATTTCATGGTCTCTCCCCTTTTGTTAATTCAAGTGATCGTTGCGCCTTCGAGGGCGCGCGACAGGTCCGCCCAAAGGGCTTCCGTGCCTTCGAGGCCGACGTGGAGGCGCACCATCCGCTCCGGCACGCCGAAGGCGAATGTCGGGTTCGGCCCGCCGACCTGGACGCGGGTGACGAGCGCCGGGCACACGAGACTCTCGTGCCCGCCCCACGACACGCCGAGCTTGAACAGCCGCAGCCCGTCGCAGAACGCCTTGATGTCGACGTCATCGGCCAGTTCGATGGAGAACAGCCCGGACGTGCCTTCGAGGCCAGGCGACAGCGGCCCCGCAAGGCGCGGATGGTGAACGCGGCTCACCGCCGGATGCGCCGCCAGCCGTTCGGCGAGCGTCAGCGCCGCGCGCTCGTGCTCGGCAAGGCGGGTCGGCAGGGTGCGCAGGCCCCGCAGCAGCAGCCACGCCTCGAACGGGCCGAGCTTGGCGCCGAGATAAGGCAGGATCTCGCCGCGGACCTTGTTGATCCGCGCCGCCGGCCCGGCGATCACGCCCGCCACCGTGTCGCTGTGGCCGGAGATGTACTTGGAGGCCGAGTGGACCACCATGTCGACACCCAGCGCCAACGGGCGCTGGAAGACAGGCGTCGCCCACGAATTGTCGGCAATGGTCACGGCGCCGGCCGCCCTTGCGATCTCGGCAAGCCGGGCAAGGTCGTGCGTCTCCATCATCCAGCTGTTGGGGCTTTCGAGGTAGAGGACTTTCGCGCCATGGACGGCCTCGGCGACAGCCCCCTCGTCCCGCCCGTCAACGTACGAGACGCTGACGCCGAAATTGTCGAGGAACGTCTCGAAAAAGCGGTAGGCGTCGGGGTAGACGTGGGTGACGCTGACGAGCCGGTCCCCGGGCCGCACGATGGACAGGACGGCGGACGAAATCGCCGCCATCCCGCTCGCCGCCGCCAGCGCGTCCTCCGCCCCTTCCAGCGCCGCGACCTTCTCCTCGAAGGCGCGCACCGTCGGGTTCAGCCCGCGCGAATAGACCGGGCGCGGCGCCTTGCCGGCGTAGGTCGCCATCATCGCGTCGACGTTCGGAAACGTGAAAAGCGAGGTCTGGAAGAGCGGCGGCACCACGGCGTTTTCGAGGTTGGTGTCGTCGTGGGCGACAATCTCCTGCGCGCGCGCCATGTTGGCGCGGATCTGCCGGGGGTTGGTGGGGTTCATGTCGTTCATTGCGCGGCCTCCGGCCGGCTTGCGTCCGGGAGGGCGACGAGCGCCATCTCGATGAGATCCTCGCGCACGATGTCGAGGATGAGGTGGGTCTGGCGGCGCGCGTCGTCGGCATCGCGCCTTGCGATGGCCTCGAACAGGGCGCGGTGCATGGGGAAGGAGCGGCGGGCGAAGTCCTCGCGGTTGAACGGCTTTGCGAACAGCCCGTCCAGCGCGCCGCGCATAAGTTCC
This sequence comes from uncultured Alphaproteobacteria bacterium, assembly GCA_963704595.1. GTDB lineage: Bacteria > Pseudomonadota > Alphaproteobacteria > Rhizobiales > Amorphaceae > Acuticoccus. Next base: position 2,033,559 of record OY969922.1, on the reverse strand, counting down.
AGAAACTGGCCGAACAGCGGGTTGCCGCTGGCGGCGTAGATGGAGAGGTGGAAGGCGAGGTCTTCCGGGCCCGCGGTTCCCTGTGCGTTGAACGCTGCTTCCATGATGGTGAGCTTGTTTTCGATGCCGGCGATTGTCGCCGCGCTCGCCCGCTCCGAGGCGAGCGCCGCCGCCTCCGCCTCCAGCCCGCGGCGGACCTCGACGAGGCGCAGGAAATCGTCGCGTTCCGCCTCGATGGCGAGCGGCATCACCAGCGTGTTCTGCGTGATCGGCCGGCGGAGATACGTGCCGCTGCCGTGCCGGACCTCCAGCACGCCAACCGCCACCAGCCGCCCGATCGCCTCCCGCAGCGACGAGCGGCCGACGGAAAGCTCGGCCATCAGCCGCCGCTCGCCGGGGAGCTTGGCGCCGACGGCAAGCCCGGACGCCGCGAGGAAATCCCTCAGCGCCGTGATGCTCCCGTCCCGCTCGCGCAATGCGCTGCCTGCCACCGTGACCCTTCCCTCAACAGGTCAGACCAGTTTGCAAACTTCAGCGCCCCTGTCCAGAGGGCGGCGCAGCACGAGCGCCATCCCATCTCCAATGCGGCGATGAACGGTCTGCATTAAGATGGTGGACTTGGTGGCAGCCTCAGCCGGCGCCGGGCAGCAGGAAGGCTGCGGAGCCGCCGCCGATGGCGTCCGGCGCCACCGTGTCGTCCTTGAGCGCCACGCCGGAGTGGCCGCGGGACAGCGCCTCGCTGACGAGATAATGCGCCCGGTAAGCGGCCTGGGGATAAGTCAGCCCCTCCGGCCGCACGTTGGAGATGCAGTTGCGTTCCGCATCGGAGCGGCCCGGGCGCGGCCCGTGGGTGATGTAGATGCCGAGGCTGTCGCTCGCCGAAAGCCCCGGCCGCTCTCCGATCAGCATCAGCACAAGGTCCGCCCCCAGCGCCTCGCCGACCGCATCGCCCACCGCAACCCGCCCCTGCGTGACGATGGTGAGCGGCCCGACCGTGATGCCATCCGCTGCCAGCCGCGGCAGGAGATCGGCGAGCAGCGGCACGGCATGGGCGGCAACGGCCCGCGCGGAAAGCCCGTCGCAGATCACCACCGTCACGTTGCACGGCGAAGGGTTGAGGCTGGCTCTCCCCTCCGCGCTCAGCTTGCGGCCGAGGTCCGGGCGCTTGAGGTAGGTGGTCCGGTCCGGCGCCTCGGTGGTCACGATCGCGACGTCGGGAAAGCTGTCCGTTAGCGCCGCCGCAAGCGCGTCCGCATCAAGCGGCTCGTGGACGGCGGTGCGGGCGGCGGCGTGGGCGGCCTGGAATTCGAGCGCCCGGTCGGTGGGGAGCGACACGCCGGTGCGGCCGAGGCCGATCCGCGCGGCTGTGAAGCGGCGGAGGGTGCGCCAGGCGTCGGGCTCGCTCATCGGCTCAGGCGGCTGCCTGCGCGATGGCGCGGGCGAAGGCCCCCTGCCGCCCGTCCGTCAGCCTGAACGCCCCGTCCCCCGCCATGATCCCTGCCTCCTCCAGCCATTTCTCGAACTCGGGTGCAGGGCGCAGGCCAAGCGCACGGCGGAGGTACAGCGCATCGTGGAACGAGGTGGTCTGGTAGTTCAGCATGATGTCGTCCGACCCCGGAATGCCCATGATGAACGTGACGCCGGCAGCGCCGAGCACGGTCATCAGCGTGTCCATGTCGTTCTGGTCGGCCTCGGCGTGGTTGGTGTAGCAGACGTCGCACCCCATCGGCAGGCCGAGGATCTTGCCGCAAAAATGGTCCTCCAGCCCCGCCCGGATGATCTCCCGTCCGTCGTACAGGTACTCCGGGCCGATGAAGCCCACGACCGTGTTCACCAGCAGCGGCTTGAACTCCCGCGCCACCGCATAGGCCCGCGCCTCCAGTGTCTGCTGGTCCACCCCGTGGTGCGCGTCCGCCGACAGGCACGACCCCTGCCCCGTCTCGAAGTACATCACGTTGTTGCCGACCGTGCCCCGGTTCAGCGACAGCGCCGCCTCCCGCCCCTCGCGCAAGGTGTCGAGCCCGAAGCCGAAGCTGCGGTTGGTCGCCTCCGTCCCGGCGATGGACTGGAACACGAGGTCCACCGGCGCCCCCGCCTCGATGGCGGCGATGGTGGTGGTGACGTGCGCCAGAACGCAGGACTGCGTCGGGATCTCGTAGGTCGAGATGATCTCGTCGAGGAGTTTCAGGATCCCCGCCACCGCGGCGGTGTTGTCGGACGCGGGGTTGACGCCGATCACGGCATCACCGCCGGCGTACATCAGCCCGTCGAGCGTGGAGGCCGCGACGCCGCCCGGATCGTCGTTCGGGTGGTTGGGCTGGATGCGGGTCGAGAGCCTGCCGCGCAAGCCGATGGTGTCGCGGAAGGCGGTCGTCACCTCGGCCTTCTTCGCGGCGAGGATGAGGTCCTGGTTGCGGCAGATCTTGGAGACGGCTGCGACCATCTCCGGCGTCAGCCCCGGCGCCAGTGCGGTGAGTGCGGCGGTGTCCACGTCGTCGGACAGGAGGTGGTCGCGCAAGGCCCCCACCGTGAGGCCGGAGACCGGGGCGAAGGCGGCGGTGTCGTGGCTGTCGATGATGAGGCGGGTGACGTCGTCGTCCTCGTAGGGGACCACGGCCTCGGTGAGGAAGGTCGAGAGCGGCACGTCGGCGAGCGCGATCTGGGCGGCGGCGCGCTGCTGCTCGCTCTCCGCCGCGACGCCCGCCAGCTGGTCGCCGGAGCGCTCCGGGGTCGCCTTCGCCATCAGCGTGCGAAGGCTGTCAAAAGCATGCCGCTCGCCGGCGACCGTTGCATGATAGGCCATTGCCACGTCTCGCCTTCCGTTCACTGCGCCTTAGTTTGCCCATGGCAGCTTCGATGGTAAAGCACGGGGCCTCGGCCGAGCCGCCCGGCGTCATCACGCTGTTCACCCGTTCGCGTTAAACCGTTGGCGCCCGCCGCGCCACGAAGGAAGGACCGCTGATGGCCGACGTCGCCGACCGCGCCGACCAGACAGAGGACGAGATCGACGACGCCGTGGTCGCCGAAGTGTCCGCCCTCGTCGAACAGGGCGACGCCGAGGCGTTGAAGGCGCTGGTTGCCGACTTCCACGAATCCGACGTCGCCGAACTCATCTCCCGCCTCGGCAACGACCGGCGGGTCGACTTCGTCCGCCTCCTCGGCGATGCGTTCGACTTCACCGCGCTCACCGAGCTCGAGGACGCAGCCCGAAACCAGATCCTGTCCGGCCTTGAACCCAAGGCGGTGGCCGAGGGTATTGCGGAGCTGGATTCAGACGACGCGGTCTACATCCTCGAGGATCTGGAGGACGAGCAGTCCGAGGCGATCCTGGCGCAGCTGCCGTTTGCGATGCGGCACCGGCTCAAGCGCTCGCTCGACTTTCCGGAGGAGTTGGCCGGCCGGCGGATGCAGACCGACTTCGTCGCGATGCCGCCGTTCTGGACCGTGGGGCAGGTGATCGATGCGCTGCGGGAGGAGGAGGACCTTCCCGACAACTTCACGCAGATCTTCGTGGTGGATGCGACGTTCCGGCTGATGGGGACGGTGGCGCTCGACCGGCTCCTGCGCACCCGGCGGCCCGTCAAGATCACCGAGATCATGGATGACGAGCCGCGGACCATCAACGCGGAGGAGGATCAGGAAGAGGCCGCGCGCATCTTCCAGCGCTACAACCTCCTCTCCGCCGCGGTGGTGGACGATGCCGACCGCCTCGTCGGCATGCTCACCATCGACGACATCGTCGACGTCATCGAGCAGGAGGCGGACGAGGACATCCGCGCGCTGGCCGGTGCCGGTGACGCGGAGCTTTCCGATACACCCCTATATGTCGCCAGGACGCGTATCCCCTGGCTGATGATCAACATGGTAACGGCGTTTCTGGCGTCGGGGGTAATCGCGCTGTTCGACGGGACCATCTCGGCGATGGTGGCGCTCGCGATCCTGATGCCGGTGGTCACGGCGCTGGGGGGGAATGCCGGCATTCAGGCGATGACGGTGACGGTGCGTGCCCTTTCGCAGCGGCAGATCAACAAGCGCAACGTGCTGAAGGTGATCGGGCGGGAAATCCTGGTCGCGATGATGAACGGGACGGCGGTGGCGCTCTGCGTCGGCGTCGTCGCGTTCGTGTGGTTTGGCAGCGTCGACCTCGGGGTCGTGATCGCGGTCGCCATCGTCTTCAACATCATCTGCGCCGGGCTGTTCGGCGCGGCGCTGCCGATGCTGCTGGACAAGATGGGCGCCGACCCTGCCGTCGCCTCCTCGGTGTTCCTCACCACGCTGACCGACGTGATCGGCTTCTTCGCGTTCCTGTCGATCGCGCAGTGGTGGTTCGTGCTGGCCTGACGGGCCGGCTCAGGCCCCCGCCACTGGCTGCATCAGCCCCGCGACCGAGCCGCCCGGCTCCTCCACGATCGCGATGGTGCCGACGTCCGCGACCTCGAACGGCGGGCGGATGATGGTCCCGCCCGTCCGCTCCGCCGCCGCCACGGCTTCCGCGATATCGGCGACTTCGAGATAGGTCATCCAGTGGGGCTCGACGCCGGGGGCGTCGATCGCGGCGAGCGGCATGATCCCGCAGACCGGGGCGCCGCCTGCCATTGCGAGGGTGTAGGCAAAGCCCTCCATCGGCTGCTCGGTATAGGTCCACCCGCAGATTGCGGCGTAGTGGGCCTTGGCGGCCTCAACGTCGTTCGTCACACACTCCGACCAGCACACACTTCCGTGACCCATGCGCCCCAATCCCTGCCATTGCCGCAGCGCCCTGCCGCGCGCTCCTGCAATCTGCCCTAAATTCAGCCGCCCGCAAAGGTTCAGTCAGGCATCGGAAATGCCTATGTAGGCATCGTCTATCGAGGGTGCGTGCCATGATGAAGCTCTTACGTTTTCGCGATCTGGAGTATTTTATCGCGATCGCGGAGCACGGGAGTTTCTCCCGCGCTGCGGAGGCGTGCGGCATCTCGCAGCCGACGCTTTCGGCGCAGCTGCGGCGGATGGAGGAGCTGCTCGGGGTGACGCTGGTGGAGCGGCGGCATGGGTCGGCGACCGTGACGGCGGAGGGCTCGGAGGTGCTGTCGGCGGCGCGCGAGATCATGGACTCGTTTTACCGGGTGCAGCGGACCACCGCGGGCGACGGCATCCTGCTCGGCCGACCGATGCGGTTCGGCGTGCTGCCGACCATCGCGCCCTACTTCGCCCCGCGCTTCCTCGGGATGCTGGCCGCGCTCAACGAGGAGTCCAACATCGACTTTGTGGAGGACAAGACCGACGCGCTGGAGCTTGCCGTGAACGGCGACAGCCTCGACTTCGCGATCACCGCGACGCTGCCGCGCGTACAATCCCTCATCGCGATCCCGCTGGCGGAGGAACGGCTCGTCGCGGTGTCGACCACGCCGCTTCCCTCGCCGGCCACCGTCGACGACCTCACCGGGCCGCTCCTCCTGATGCAGGAGGGGCACTGCTTCCGCGAGGTGGTGAGCGAGGCGATCCGGCGCGCGCGGGCCCGCGACCTGGAGGCGCTGACGACGCGGATCGGCCCGTCCTCGTTCGCGACGCTGCTCTCGCTGGTGCGGGCCGGGATGGGGCAGACGATTTTGCCGGAGCCGTTCGTGCGGGTGAACCCTGCCGCGCTGGAGGGGCTCCACACCGCGGTGCTGGAGCCTGCCGGCGAAGGGCGCCAGCTCCAGCTCATCGTCCGCCGCGGGCGGGAGCGCTACCGCGACGTCCAGCGCCTCGCCGAAGCCTCGATGAGCGCGCTCCAGCCCGCGGCCTGACGGCCTGAGGCCGCCCGCGGCCGCCCGCGGCCGCCTGAGGCGGGGCGCGGCGGACGGGGCGCCGGGCGGCGGATGACGCGGCGTCGCCGGAGATCGGGCCGGCGCGCGGACGCGCGAAATCGTTTCCGCACCGCTTTGGCGGCCGGAGTTTTCGGGAAAGGCGGGACGCGGATGCGGCTCGCTTATATTTTTAGAATGAGCCGCAGCCGCGTCCCATCCTTTCGGCTTTTCGCGGGTGGTGGCGGTGACCGCCGGCCGGTTTCCCGGCTGCTGCCTCCGGTGCCTCGGCTCGGGCGCCTTGTTGCCCGTCCTTGCTTTCGTCCTCCGCCCGCGACGGCGGAAACTGGACGCGCACCGGCCTCTCGGGTCGGCCGGGGTTTCCGGCACGACTGACGGCACACCCGGTCCACCGCGAGTTGTTGGGTCCGTTAAGCCCCTTCCCTCACGGCAACCGAAGCCCCTGGCTCTCGCAGCGGACGGTCCGGCACGCCTCCCTTGAGCCAGGCGACGTGAGGGAGTTTAGTGCAGGGGTTGGGGGCGGGGATAATTTTAGATCAGAGCCTCCACCGTCACGTATACAGTCGATTGCTCCCGGATACGGGCGCTAGCAAAGCATCAATCCGCAACTTTCTCAAACAAAAACCGCATCAAGACCAAGACCGCAGATCAGGAAATCAACGCTCACTATAACACATCTCCCGCGTAACGCTGAACGATATAGTCTGCCGCCTTATCGATTTCAGGGAACAGGGTAGCCGAATGGATACCAAACCTACCAAGACTTTCACGCATCTCCAACTTCTTATCAGCAGGTATAATAACCTTAAATATACGAAGATCCTTATCCGCCTGACGAATACGCTTGGCCCCGTATAGCACAAACGCTCCCGCTTGAGCAATTATACGACGATTACTCATTTTAGGCTGAACATATACCGGCAATTTTAGATCAGATGGAATGATCTTTGCCGAGAATGCAGGCTTTTCTTGTCGGACGAACCAGAGCAGTCTCTGCGCCGCCTCTTGCTCATTAAAAACTTCTGCAGGTAAATCGATATCCGATCCGATTTCCTTCTTCTCATTTGGCGTAAGATTTGCGAGGTTCGCCATGCATGATACCAAGTCGCTATCATAGTACTTCTGCCGATTCTCAGGTAAAAAAATCGCCTGAACCTTACCGTCCTCTAAACTATTTCCCTTTCCACGGTATTCCCCTGTGGCAAAAAAAAGAGCAACCAGCGGATTCATTGTCACATCGAGCAGCCGCGTCGGCAAATCAAAATGCTGCATCCGGACGAGTCGGTCGAACATAGTAGAGTCGTCTTTGAACTCCTGTGGGTGAATTGAGACAATATCTCTTACGATTTTTTTCTCATGACCGTATATACCTACGTCCGGACGGAAAATGCGGGGCAGAGTAGCCCATTTGTGATAGCTCTGACCGCGAAATGCTACGGGGTACCTACCGTCCCGTGTCCAGTCCATTACGTAATCAACAAATTCTGAAACAGAGTTTACTGCCTGCGGTTTTTTAATCTTCATAGCCATAGTATACTACCCACCCTCGTTATCAACATTCGCCCTGAAACTGGCACTGATCTCGTCAGAAATGCTCATGCTAGGGAGCTGGCATCTCATTTCTGTTTCTGCTCACGCGTATTCGTCCGCAAATTAAATCCTGTGGCACGATTGATTTTACACGGCATGCCCCGGTTATAAAGGCGAGCGGTGCGATACATTCTACTGCTTGCGGATACCAGTTTCTATTCTCAGTTTTGCGGCGCTGTTTAACTCACATCGATTTGGTCGGATCCAGAACCCTCAGTACGAACACGCCACGGAACAATCCCCCCTCCCGCCCCGTTGATGGGGAAAGGGCCCGCACTCAGCAGGCCCCGGAAGGAGTTACATTCTATGCGTAAGTTCAGCACCATGACCGCAGTGGCCGCCCTGGCTTCCACCCTCGCGATCCCTGCCCTGGCGCAGACCGCTGAATTCACTGCCCCGCAGACCGACATCGTCTTCACGGCCCCGACCGTCGAAGCCGAAGGCTGGACCCCGTACGAGGTCACCGACCAGACGACGCTGGGCGAAATGCTCGACGATGCGGAACTCTTCTCCTCGATCACCAACGAAGAGATCGGCGATGTCGAGGACGTGTATCCGGCCATGAACGGCGGCTCGGCCTACGTTGAGCTCGAGATCGGCGGGTTCCTCGGCCTCGGCGAGAAGGAAATCGTCGTGCCGCTCGACCAGCTGACGATCGTTCGCGACGAGGCTGACAACGACTATCGCGTCTACATCAACGCGACCGAAGAGCAGCTCGAGACCTACCCCGAATACGAAGACTGATCGGCCTCACGGCCCATCACAAGGGAAAGGCGGTCCGAAAGGGCCGCCTTTTCTCGTTTCAGGGGGGCGGTCCGCAGCGGGCGCCGCTTTTCGGGCGGGGCGATCAAGTCGCCTCGCTGCCCCGCGTGATCGCCGCGATCCCCGTGCGCGACACCTCGACCATCCCGACCGACGCCATCAGCCGCACGAAACGCTCGATGTCGGCCGTCGCGCCCGTCACCTCGAACACGAAGCTCTCCAGCGTCGCGTCGATGGTGTTGGCGTCGAACGCCTGCGCGAGGCGCAGCGCCTCGAGCCGCTGCTCGCCCCGGCCGGACACTTTTACCAGCGCCAGCTCCCGCTCGATGGCGTCGCGCGTGTCGGTGGTGAGGTCGGCGACGCGGTGGACGGGGACCAGCCGCGCCAGCTGGTGCTTGATCTGCTCGACCACCATCGGCGTGCCGGTGGTGACGATGGTGATGCGCGACAGGCCGCGCTCGTGCTCGGTCTCCGACACGGTGAGGGAATCGATATTGTAGCCGCGGCCGGAGAAGAGGCCGATGACGCGGGCGAGGACGCCGGGCTCGTTGTCGACCAGGACGGAGAGGGTGTGGCGCTCCTGCGCTTCCTCGGGGCGGAGGGCGGGAGCGATGCCGATGGGCTGGTTCATGGGTCGTTTCCTAGGTCTGCCGCGCGGGCCGCAAGGGCGGCCGCATCGCCGGCAACTTTGATCGTTTTGAGACGGGAGGTGGTGCCGGACGCGACGGTGACGTCGCTTTTCGGCACCTTGAGGCGCTTGGCGATGAGGGCTTCGACCGCGCGGTTGGCGCGGCCGTCCTCGGGCACGGCGCGCACCTTGAGGCTGAGCGCCGCCCCGCCCGCACCCTCGCGGATGCCGGCGAAGGCGTCGGCCCGCGCGTTCGGCGTGACGCGGACGGCAAGGGTGATCTCCCCCTCCCCCACGCGCAGCCAGTCCGCGCCGGCCACGGCTCAGACCAGCGCCGAGCCGACCTCGTCGATGGCGTGCTCCACCTGCTCGGCCTGGAGGTCGTCCTCGGGGGTGAGGAGGATCTCGTTGTGCGCCTTGCCCGAGGGGATCATCGGGAAGCAGTTGGTGAGGTTGGCGACGCGGCAGTCCATCACCACCGGCCCCTTGTGGGCGATCATCTCGGCGATGGCGTCGTCCAGCCGGTCGGGATCGGTGACGCGCATCCCCTTCACCCCGTAGGCCTCGGCGAGCGCGACGAAGTCGGGCAGCGCCTCGGAGTAGGAGTGCGAGTGGCGGTTGCCGTGGTTGAGCTGCTGCCACTGGCGGACCATGCCCATGTACTGGTTGTTCAGGATGAACACCTTGACGGGCAGCTCGTACTGGACCGCGGTCGCCAGCTCCTGGATGTTCATCTGGATCGAGGCGTCGCCCGCGATGCAGAGGACGAGCGAGTCCGGGTGCGCGATCTGGGTGCCGATGGCCGCCGGCAGGCCGTAGCCCATGGTGCCGAGGCCGCCGGAGGTCATCCAGCGGTTCGGCTTGTCGAAGCCGAAGAACTGGGCCGCCCACATCTGGTGCTGGCCGACGTCGGTGGTGACGTAGGTGTCCTTGTCCTTCGACGCCTCGTAGAGCCGCTCGACCGATTCCTGCGGCATGATGGTGCCGGGCCGCCGCTTGTAGGCGAGCGACTTCTTCGCCCGCCAGGTGGCGATGTCGTCCCACCAGGGCTTCAGGCGCGACTTGTCGTGCGGGCCGCTCTCGGACCAGACGCGGACGATGTCTTCCATCGCATGGGCCGCATCGCCGATGATCGGCAGGTCCACCTTGACCGACTTGTTGATCGACGAGGGGTCGATGTCGATGTGGATCTTGCGGCTGCCGGGCGAGAACGCGTCGATCCGGCCGGTGATCCGATCGTCGAAGCGGGCGCCGATGTTGATGAGGAGGTCGCAGCCGTGCATCGCGAGGTTGGCCTCGTAGGTGCCGTGCATGCCGAGCATCCCCAGCCACTGCGGGTGGGTCGCCGGCAGCGCACCGAGCCCCATCAGCGTGGAGGTGACGGGGAAGCCCGTCATGTCCGCAAGCTCCCGCAGGAGGTGCGAGGCTGCCGGGCCGGCGTTGATGAGGCCGCCGCCGGTGTAGAAGACGGGGCGGCTCGCGGCCTTCATCAGCGCGACGGCCTGGCGGATGCCCGCGATCTCCGGCTCGATCTTGGGCTGGTAGGTCTTGTGGCGGGTGCCGCGGGGCGGGTTGTAGAGGCCGACCGCGATCTGGACGTCCTTCGGCACGTCGATGACGACGGGGCCGGGGCGGCCGGAGGTCGCGACGTAGAATGCCTCGTGCAGGATCCGCGGCAGGTCCTCGACGCGCTTCACCAGCCAGTTGTGCTTGGTGCAGGGGCGCGTGATGCCGACCGTGTCGCATTCCTGGAACGCGTCGGAGCCGATGAGATGGGTCGGGACCTGGCCGGTGATGCAGACGAGCGGGATGGAATCCATCATCGCATCGGTCAGCGCGGTGACCGCGTTGGTCGCGCCGGGGCCGGAGGTGACCAGCATGACGCCGGGGCGGCCGGTGGATCGGGCATAGCCTTCGGCCATGTGGCCGGCGCCCTGCTCGTGCCGGACCAGGATGTGGCGCACGAAGTCCTGCTGGAAGATCTCGTCGTAGATGGGGAGTACGGCGCCGCCGGGGTAGCCGAAGATGGTGTCGACGCCGTGATCCTTCAGCGCCTCGATGATCATTTGCGCGCCGCTCATGCGGCCGTTGTTGCGCTCGTCCATTTTGGTGTCTCCCGAACCGCCTTCTCAGCGGTGTTCCCATCGGACCCGCTCAAGGTTCAGTCGGAGAGCGGGCAACAAAAAAGGCCCCAGAGGGCCTTCACATTTCCGCGCATCATCGTTTCCGGGTCAGGTCAACTGACCCCGATGATGCGCCTCGCTACGATAATAAGCTTCTTGGCCATGTGCCTGCCCGTGAATTCGATGGACTGCGGTTAGCATGGCGGACCGGCTGGCGCAATCCACTTTTTTCGATCCGCCCCGCTCTGGCGTTGCCCGGCAGCCGCCATGGCTACCGGACTTTCGTCGAGAAAGTGGCGACGTCAGGGGAACGCCGCTTCGGCTTCGCCGGCGGTGGCGTAGCGCGGCCAGTGGCCGAAGCGGTTGCGGAACCAGGTGTCCTGCCGCTTGGCGAACTGGCGGCTTTCGGTGACGGCCTGCGCGACCGCCTCCGCCTCGGTGATCTCGCCGGCGGAAAGGGCCGCGAGCGGCGCGACGCCGATGGCCTTCATCGCCGGCAGCGACGGGGCGAGCCCGCGGGACGTCAGCGCCGCCGCCTCCCCTGCCGCGCCTTCGGCCATCATCGCCTCGAAGCGCCGGGCGATCCTGTCGCGCAGCACGGCCCGGTCCGGCGCGATGACGATGGGGACGGCCCGTGCCGGGTCGACCAGCGGCTTGGTCTTCTGCGACTGGAAGGCGCCGAGGGAGATGCCTGTGCCGTCGATCACCTCCAGCGCGCGGACGATCCTCTGCGGGTCGGTGGGGCGCAGGCGCGCCGCCATCGCAGGGTCGCGGTGGGCAAGCTCGGCGTGGAGCGCCTCGCTCGGCATCTCGTCCTGCAGCGCCCGCCATTTGTCGCGTACCGCCTGCGGCACCTCCGGCATCGGCGACAGCCCCTCGGTGAGCGCGGCGAAGTAAAGCCCCGTGCCGCCGACGATGACGGGGCGCCGGCCCGCCGCGCGCGCGACCTCGAGCGCGGCTTCGATCTCGCAAAGCCACGCCGCGACCGAATGCGCGACCGCCGCATCGACATGGCCGTAGAGCGCATGGGGCACGCGCGCCTCGTCGGCGGCGGACGGGCGGGCGGTGAGAATGGAAAGGTCGCGGTAGACCTGCATCGAATCGGCGTTGATGACGACGCCGCCGAACCGCTCGGCCAGCGCCATCCCGAGGGCGGACTTGCTAGACGCCGTCGGACCGGCGATGAGAATGGGCATGGACATCGTCATCACTCTCGTCGCCCCCGGGCTCCTCGATCCGCGTGCCGTGGCGCGTGTTGTCTCCGCCGTCGGCGCCGACCACGCGGAGCGCCTTTCGGATCAGGCCTCGGACGTCTTTGCAAGCGGACTTGCCCGTCGAGCTGCGCCGGACCGCCGCCAGCGCCCTCGCCGACGACGCCGTCGACATCATCGCGCAGCCGGTCGAAGGCCGCCGCAAGAAGCTTCTCATCAGCGACATGGATTCCACCCTCATCGGGCAGGAATGCATCGACGAGCTGGCGGCCGTCCACGACCTCAAGCCTCGCGTCTCTGCGATCACCGAGCGCGCCATGCGCGGCGAGCTCGACTTCGCGGCCTCGCTGACGGAACGCGTCGCACTCCTGAAGGACATCCCTGCCGCCTCGATCGAGCGGCTGCTTGCCGAGACGATTACAGCCTCCCCCGGCGCCGCGACGATGGTCGCGACGCTGAAGGCGCAGGGGGTGCGGACGGTGCTGGTGTCTGGCGGCTTCAAGCAGTTCGCGGGGCCGATCGCCGAGCGGCTCGGCATCGATGCGATGTACGCCAACGAGCTTCTGGTGGTGGACGGCCTTCTCACCGGCCGCGTGGCGGAGCCGATCCTCGGCGCGGACGCCAAGCGCGAGCGGCTTCTCGCCGAATGCGAGGCGCTGGGCATCGGGCCGGAGGACGCCGTTGCGCTCGGCGACGGCGCCAACGACCTCGCGATGATCGGCGCGGCGGGGCTCGGCCTTGCCTACAGGGCAAAGCCTGCGGTTGCCGCCGCGGCCGACGCCGAGATTGCGCACGCGGACCTGACCGCGGTGCTTTATGCGTTTGGGTTCAAGGCCGGAGAATTCGCCCCGGCCTGAGATCGGCGGCCCGCATCGTGCGGCGGGCGGCCCTGTCGCGGTCCGACTGATGTGGCCGCGAGGCGCTGTGGCCTAGAGGAGGCCCACGCAGATGGCGAAGATGAATGCCATCGCAGCGCTGACTGTCACGAACGCGGCTCGATCACGCGCGAGCAGAGTGCGAACTCGTCCCATAGCGTTCTTCCCAACGTTGTTATTTACCGTCACTCTCGTTGACGTAGAGTGGAGCGTATACCAGTCGCCCGGCGGTCCGCAAGCGTTTGGCATTGGTTCCAGCGATGCTACAGGAGCGGCGAACCAAGGGCCTTCGCCATGCGCACTGCATACATCGTCGACTACATCCGCACCCCCATCGGCCGCTTCGCCGGCGCCCTCGCAACGGTCCGGGCCGACGACCTTGCCGCGATCCCGATCCGCGCGCTGATGGCACGCAACGACGGTGTAGACTTTGCGAAGATCGACGATGTGATCCTCGGCTGCGCCAACCAGGCCGGCGAGGACAACCGCAACCTTGCCCGGATGGCCGCCCTCCTCGCCGGCCTTCCCACCGAAGTCACCGGCACGACCATCAACCGGCTGTGCGGCTCCGGCATGGATGCGGTCGCGATGGGCGCGCGGGCGATCAAGACCGGCGAGGCGGAACTCGTCATCGCCGGCGGTTCGGAATCGATGTCCCGGGCGCCGTTCGTGATGCCGAAGGCGGAGACGGCGTTTTCGCGCAACGCCGAGATCTACGACACGACCATCGGCTGGCGCTTCGTCCACCCGAAGATGAAGGCGATGTACGGGATCGATTCGATGCCGGAGACCGGCGAGAACGTCGCCGAGGACTACGCCATCTCCCGCGCCGACCAGGACGCGTTCGCGCTGCGCAGCCAGGAACGCGCGCTGGCGGCACGCGAACGGCTGGCTGAGGAGATAACGCCGGTGGAGATCCCGCAGCGCAGGGGCGACCCGGTGGTGGTGGATGCCGACGAGCATCCTCGCGCGACATCGCTTGAGAAGCTCGCAGCGCTGAAGACGCCGTTCCGCGACGGCGGGACCGTGACGGCAGGCAACGCGTCGGGCGTCAACGACGGCGCCGCCGCGCTGCTTCTCGCCTCCGAGGAGGCGGTGGCGCGCTACGGGCTCACGCCGATGGCGAAGGTGGTGGCGTGCGCCACCGCGGGCGTCGCGCCGCGGGTGATGGGGATCGGCCCGGTGCCCGCGACGGAGAAACTGATGCGGCTGACCGGGACCACCATCGGCGACTATGGCGTGATCGAGCTCAACGAGGCGTTCGCGGCGCAGGCGCTGGCGTCCCTGCGGGCGCTGGGGCTGGCGGACGACGCGGCGCACGTCAACCGGCACGGCGGGGCGATCTCGCTCGGCCATCCACTCGGCATGTCCGGCGCGCGGCTCGTCGGCACGGCGGCGATGGAGCTTGCGGCGGGCCGGGCGGAACGGGCGCTCGCCACCATGTGCATCGGTGTCGGCCAGGGGATCGCGATGGGCCTCGAAGCCGCGTGAGCCAGCCGTCCCCGACCGCCCCGGCCGTCCCGAAGACACGCTCAGGCGCGCCGAAGGTGGCGGCGGAGCGGATGGTGCCGCTGTTCCGCAGGTTCTGGAAAGACCACCTGAAGGCGCACTGGCGCACGCTGATCCTCGTCCTTTGCGCCATCGTGGTGGTCGCGGCGTCGACCAGCCTCTATCCGCTCATCATCAACTGGGCGTTCGACGCGTTCGCGGACAAGTCGCCCTGGGCGGTGCGCACGCTTCCCGTCCTCATTCTGGTGACGGCGATCCTGAAAAGCGGGTCGCTCTATTCCCAGGTGGCGCTGACCCAGAACGTCGTCACGCGGATGGAGGCGGACATGCAGCGCCGCCTCTACCGCCACCTGGTGGCGGCCGACCTTGCCCAGATCGGCGCGCACAACCCGGCGACCTGGACGCAGCGCTTCACCACCGACATCGACTATGTGCGCCAGGCCGTCACGCGCCTCATCGGCGTCCTGGTGCGCGACGGGCTGACGATGGTCGCCCTCCTCGCCACGATGATCTATCTCGACCCGTTCCTGTCGCTGATCGCGCTCGTCATCCTGCCCTTGGCGCTGATCCCGATCACGCGGATCGGAAAGCGGATCCGCACCGTCGCCCGGCGCACGCAGGAAGAGGCCGGCGGGATGGCGGCACTTACCTCCGAAACCTTCGGCGCGGCGCGGGTGGTAAAGACGTTCCGGCTTGAGGACTACCTTACCGGCAAGGCGGACACCGTGTTCGAGACGCTGCGCGGGCTGCGGCGGCGGGCGGCGCTCCAGCGGGCGCTGATGGAGCCCGTCACCGAGGCGCTGGGGGGCGCGGCGGTCGCCGCGATCCTCACGGTGATCGGCTGGCGCATCCTGTCGGGCGACAGCACCATCGGCGAGTTCACCGGCTTTCTGGGGGCGCTGCTGATCGCCTCGCAGCCCTTGCGTGCGCTCGGCAACCTCAACGCCGTGGTGCAGGAGGGGCTCGCCGCGCTCGCCCGCTACTACGCGACGCTGGATGCCCCCGCGACGGTCCGCGAGGCTGCGGACGCCGTCCCTGCCACGTTCGGCGCCGACGCGGTGACGTTCGACGACGTGGCGTTCTCCTACGGCGGCGCGGATGCGCCTGCGCTCCACGGCGTCTCGTTCGAGGCGGTGGCGGGCGGGACGACGGCGATCGTCGGCCGCAGCGGGGCGGGCAAGTCCACCGTCTTCAACCTCATCGCACGGCTCTATGACCCGGCCGCTGGCAGCGTGCGGATCGGCGGCGAGGACGTGGCGGACCTCACGCTCGCCAGCCTGCGCGACCGGATCGCCGTCGTCAGCCAGGACGTGCTCCTGTTCGACGATACCGTCGGCGCCAACATCGCGCTCGGCCGGGAGGGCGCGACGGACGCTGAAATCCGCGCCGCGGCCGATGCGGCGGGGGCAACCGGCTTCATCCTGCGCCACCCGGAAGGCTTCGACGCACCGGTGGGCGTGCGCGGCGGCAACTTCTCGGGCGGGGAGCGCCAGCGGATCGCGCTTGCCCGCGCGTTCCTCAAGGACGCGCCGGTGCTGCTCTTGGACGAGGCGACCAGCGCGCTCGACGCCGAGACCGAGGCCGCCGTGCGCGACGCGCTCGCCCGGCTCTCGACCGGCCGCACCACCCTCGTGATCGCGCACCGGCTCTCCACCGTGCGGGCGGCGGACCGGATCATCGTGATGGACGGCGGCAACGTGGTCGAGGTCGGTACGCACAGGGAGCTGGTGGAGAACGGCGGGCTGTACGCGCACCTCCACCGCATCCAGCTTTCGGACGACTGAGGCCTACTCGCGGCCGATCGCGTCGAGAAAGCGGTCGGCGGTGCGGCTTGAGCGGAAGTTCGCCATCAGCGCCTCGGGGTCGTAGACGGTCTCGACCCACTCGGCGAACGTGAGACCCCTCGCCTCGCCGGTCTCGGCGTAGGCGGCGATGAAGGCGTCCAGAATGCCGGTCTTGCCGCGGCTGATGTGGCCGTAGCGCAGCGACAGCGCTTTTGCGGCGGTGGCGGCGGTGGCGCCTTCCACGATGAGGAGCCAGAGCGCGGTCGCGAGGCCAGCCCTGTCCGCGCCGGACTTGCAGTGGACGAGGACCGGCCGCGGCAGCTTCGGGAAGCGCTCGATGGCGTCGAGCAGCATCTCGCGCTTGGGTGCCTCGCGCGAGCGCATGATGATCCGCTCGAAGCCGATGCCGGCCCTGGCGCAGGCCTCGCGCTCCAGCGGGTCGCCGCCGAACTGCTCCTTGCGCAGCGACACGATGGTTCTGATCCCCGCGCGCTTGGCCCAGCGAACGTCGGCGGGGGCCGGCTGGGCGGAGCGCCAGAGATTGTCCGTCACCCTGGCGCGGTTGGGGTGAACGAGGCGCAGGAAGCCGTGGTCGGCGAGCATCAGGCTCTTCCAGGCGGCGCGGCGGTCGGCGGGGGTGGCGATGTCGCCTGCCCAGCGCTCGCGCTCCTCGAACCGCCGGGCAACGTCCGCCTCGGCCTTGCTTCGCCTGAATCTCATGGGTGGGGAATGTCCGTCGCCTCGGCCGGCGCGCTCCCTCGGGAGCCGCCGGCGCCTGTCTCCGGCGCTTTGGGGCGCCGCGTCAAGTCTTTCGGGGCCGCCGGTCAGTCGCCGGCGGCGAGACCGCCCGGCCGGCGCGGGTCGCTGGCGCCGTAGAGCGTCCCGTCCGAGCCGCGCAGGATCGACTGCGCCGCGCCCATCGCGGACTGGATGCGCACGTCGTGGCCCTTCTCCTCCAGGAGGCGGATGGTGTCGTGCGAGATGCCCTCCTCGATCCGGATATAGTCCGGCAGCCACTGGTGGTGGATGCGCGGCGCAGCCGTCGCGGTCATGATGTCGCGCTCGTGCACCGTCGCGTTGAGGATCACCTGCATCACCGTCGTGATGATGCGGCTGCCGCCGGGCGAGCCGGTCACGATGTAGGGGTCGCCGTCCTTCAGCACGATCGTCGGCGTCATCGAGGACAGCGGGCGCTTCTCGGGGCCGACGGCGTTCGCCTCGCCGCCGATCAGCCCGTAGGCGTTGGGGACGCCGGGCTTTGCCGAAAAGTCGTCGAGCTCGTTGTTGAGGAGGATGCCGGTCCCCTCCGCCGCGAAACCGACGCCGAAGGAGAAGTTCAGCGTATAGGTGTTGGCGACGGCGTTGCCGGCAGCGTCGACCACCGAATAATGCGTCGTCTCGTTGCTTTCGTAGGGAAGGTTTTTCGGGTCGGCGACGATCTCGCTGCTCGGCGTCGTCTTCTCCATCGAGATCTTCTCGCGGATCGCCTTGGCGTATTCCTCGGACACCAGCTTTGCGACCGGGATCTCCACATAGTCCGGGTCGCCGAGATAGAGCGCGCGGTCGGCGTAGGCGTACTTCGCGGCCTCGACCATGGTGTGGATCATCGCCGCGCTGTTGAGGCCGTAGGTGCCGAACGGCGCGTCCTCGATGATCTTCAGCATCTGGACGAGGTGGACGCCGCCAGAGCTTGGCGGCGGCATCGAGACCACCTCGTAGCCCTTGAACGTGCCGCTGACCGGGTCCCGGACCACGGCCTCGTAGGTCTTGAGGTCTTCGAGCGTCATGCGGCCGCCCTTCTCGCCCACCGTGGCGACGATGGCCTCGGCGACCGGGCCTTCGTAGAAGCCGGCCGGGCCCGCCTCCGCGATGCGGGTGAGGCTTCCGGCGAGCGCCGGCATCGGCAACTTGGAGCCCGCCGCCGGGACCTCGCCGCCGGGATAGAGGATGGACGCCGCCCCAGCGTCCGCTTCGAGAAGCTCGCGGGTCTCGGCGTCGGACAGCGCCTCCACGAGATCGGTCGAGACGATGAAGCCTTCGGTCGCGAGGTCGATGGCGGGCTGGACGAGCTCGGCGAGGGTGAACTTGCCCGAGCCGTATTTTTCGTGCGCGAGGGCAAGGCCGGCGACCGTGCCGGGCACGCCGACCGCGAGCCCGCTGCGGCGCGACTTCTCGGACGAGGCTTCGCCCGCCTCGTCGAGGAACATGTCGCGGTCGGCAGCCTTCGGCGCACGCTCGCGATAGTCGATCGCGACGTTCTCGCCGGTTTCGGCGATGTGGACGACCATGAAACCGCCGCCGCCGATGTTGCCCGCGCGCGGCAGCGTGACCGCGAGCGCGAAGCCGGTCGCGACGGCGGCGTCGATCGCGTTGCCGCCATCGGCGAGGATCTTTTCGCCGACGAGGCTCGCCTGCGCTTCCTGGCTGACGACCATGTGCGATCTGGCGATGACCGGGTGGAAGCGCTGGTTGTCCGACAGGATCTGCGCCTGCGCCGCGCCGGACACGGCAAGCGCGAGGGCCACCGTTCCGCCGGCCGCCCGTGCCGCCGCCTTACCCATATACCGCATGGCAAATTCCCCTCATCCTGACCGGCGAAAAAACGCGCTGCCTCAACGGCGGACAACCGTAGGAAGCCGGCCGGGGCCCCCGTCGCGTGGACCTCGGCCGAGGACACGATCCGGCGGCCTTTTCCTTTGCCTGCCGTTTGACACCGGTTGTCCGCAACCCATAATTAACGACGGTTCCGGGAGCGAGGCAACGCGCTGGCGGAATGCGCATTCCCGGCCCGTTTTCCGTACCGGACGCGCACTGCCCCTCATTTGAAAGCCCGCATGCCGACCACCGACCAATCCCTGCAGGCACAGGTTCTGGACAACGCGCCTGTCGCCTTCGTCGTCACCAATCCTGCGCTGGATGACAACCCGATCGTCTTCGTGAACAACGCGTTCGCCGAGATGACAGGGTACACCGTGGCGGACTGCATCGGCCGCAATTGCCGCTTCCTTCAGGGCGCGGACACCGAGACCGATGCCGTCGCGATCCTGCGCGACGCCGTGGCGGAGCAGCAGGACGTCGTCGTCAGGCTGACCAACTACAAGGCAGACGGCACGGCGTTCAACAACAAGGTCCACATCTATCCGCTGATGGACGATGACGGGGCGCTCGAATATTTCGTCGGCATCTACCAGGATACGCGTGGCGAGAGCCTTGCCGACGCCGAGATCGCGCTGCGCGAAATCCACCACCGCGTGAAGAACCACCTGTCGATGGTGGTCGGCATGATCCGGATGCAGTCGCGCAACAAGACTGTCGGTTCCTCGGAAGACTACGCGACGCTCGCCCGGCGGATCGAGACGCTCCAGCTCCTGTATCAGGAGATGACGATGGGTGGCGGACCCGGTGTCAGCGTGGAGAACATCTCGCTGGGCGCCTACGTTTCGCGGATTGCCTCGACGATCGCCTATCTCGACGGCCGGCAGAGCGTGCGGCTCAACGTCGACCTCGATGCGGTCCATGCAGCGGTCGACACCGCCGCGCAGGTCGGCCTCCTGGTGTCGGAACTGATGACCAACACCTACCAGCACGCTTTCGTGGGGCGGAGCGAGGGGCTGGTCGAGATCCGCCTCAAGGAGCTCAGCGCAGACGGTGCGATCCGGCTTCAGGTGAGCGACGACGGGGTCGGCATCGACCCGGATCTCAGGTGGCCGGACGGGGGCAATCTCGGTGGCAAGATCATCCGCTCGCTCCTGACCGGGCTCGGCGCCACGATGACCGTCGCAGGCAGCAGCGGCACCGTCCTCACCATCGACATTCCGAGCCGTGCTGCCCCGAAGGTTGCCGTGGGGCAGACGCGGCGATAGAGGCAGCGCGCCGGACTGGCGCGCTGCCGCGGCAGCCTCCCGGGCCGCCGCGGTGCATTTTGCGGGCGCTCCGGCGGCTAACGCGTCGGGCGCTTGGTTTCCTTCTTGGGGCGGGCCGGCGCAGGTCGCGTCGCCGCCGCAGATCCGTCCTGGTTGGTCTTCTTGGCCGTTGACGTTTCGCTCCGGCTCGAGCTGAAGAACCCGGTCGGCTTCGGCGTATAGGGGATCCGGCTGCGGCTCGGCTTCTTGTCCTCCGAGATCTCCTCCATCACCTGGACGTAGGCGAGGACCGCGAAGAGGACCGTGCCGCCGATCACGTTGCCGATCAGCGCCGGGCCGATCAGCCCGTAGAACAGCCACGCACCGTCCACCTGACCGTCGAGGTAGAGGAGGAAGCCCTCGCCCGATCCCGCGATGACGTGCGTGAAGTCGCCGAGCGCGATGAGGTAGGTGATGAAGAAGATCATCAGGAACTCGCCGCCCCTCAGCGTCGGCATGCACCACACCAGCGCAGCGATCAGGAAGCCCGCGATGATGCCGTAGCGCAGCGTTTCGAACGGGGTGTTCTCCATCACCTTGCCGGAAACCTCGATGATCGCGTGGAGCTGGTCCGGCCGGACGATGTCGCCGTAGGTGAGCGTGAACGCGGCGACGAACGTGCCGATGAGGTTTGCGGTGAACACCACGCTCCACAGCCGCCCCGTTCGCATGAAAGCGCGCTTGGTCGGGTTGGCGAGGAGCGGCAGGACCGGGGTGATCGTGTCTTCTGTGAAGAGCTGCATCCGCCCGATGATGACGATCAGGAAGCCGAACGTGTAACCGATGTCGGCGATCAGCTCCGCACCCTGGAATTCGGGCAGCTCGTGGTGGATGAGACCTTCGGCAATCACCGACATCATCAGGATGAGGCCGGCCGAGATGCCTGAGCCGAGCAGAGAAATGAACGGGCGGTTGAGTTCTTCCAGACCTCGCGCGCTGATCGAAGCATAGACGACTGGCGCGCGCGGTCCTGCGCGCTCCATCGCATCGAGTTCTTCGCCCGCGGTCAGACTCTGGATTGCAGGATCCACGTCCTCGCCGCTTGTCCTTTGGGAGTGGTTTCTTGTTTTCCATTCAGCTCCGCCTGTGTGATTGGACGCGGGACCGACGGAAAACGCCGGCACAGCACATGTCCGGCCGTATCAACTGTAACGGGCTTTGGTTTGTTTTGTTCCAGCCCGCGCGGCGGTGCGATCCCGCGCGGCGGGTGCGACGGCAGCGCAGCCGCGCCATGCCGCGGTTTTGCGGCCGAGCGCGGCGTGGCGCGGAGGCCGCGCCGCAGGGATGCAGGGCGGGCATCGGCGGGTGCGGACGGCGGCATCAATGGAAGTTCCGCCCCTTGGGCAGCGCCTTGCGGACCCCGCGCGAACCCTTGCGGGGGGTCCCGAGGTTGGAAAGGTCCGCCGCAGCCGAGCGTGCCGTCCCCCACACCGCGGACGGCACCGCTCCTTCCACGATGGCGCGGTTCTGTTCGAGATAAGCCGCGGCATCGCCGGTGAGTTCGGGCGCCTCCTGCACGAGGCGAGCGAGCCGCGAGCGCGGCTTGATGACCGTGCGCATGTCGACGCCCGGGCGCTTCACCTCGTCGGCACGGTCGAGCGCGTCGATGTCGCCGCTCCCCTCCACCATCTCGTTGAGGAGCGGCGTGCAGTCCTCCAGCCCGCTTGCGACGATGTGGACCACCCCGCTCTGGTTCTGCACCCGCCCCGTGACCCTGATGAAGCGCGCCCCCAGAACCACCTGCCGGTGCGCCTCGAACACCTTCGGCCAGATGATGGCGTTGGCGATGCCGGTCTCGTCCTCCAGCGTCATGAAGATGACGCCCTTGGCCGAGCCCGGCCGCTGGCGCACCAGCACGAGACCCGCCACGGAGAGGGTCCGCCTGTCCGTTCCCGGCCGCGACAGAACCTCGGCCGGGACGACGCCGCGCTGGCGCAGCGCATCGCGCACGAACGCGGCCGGGTGCGCCTTCAGCGACAGCGACAGGAAGCGGTAGTCGTGGATGACCTCCTCGCCGGGGGGCATCGGCGGCAGGACTGCGGCCGCCTCGCGCTGGAGGTCGTGCCACTCTGCGGCCGCGAACAGCGGCAGGTCCTCCGCGCGGCCGGCCTTGTCGAGCCCGTGGGCGGCCCACAGCGCATCGCGCCGCGAGAGGCCGAGCGAGCCGAACGCGTCGGCATCGGCGAGCCGCTCCAGCGTGGCGCGCTTGAGGCCGGTGCGCAGCCACACGTCGCGCACCGAATCGTAGCCCCGCCCCCGCTTTTCCACCAGCACGGCCATGTCGGCCTCCGACAGCCCCTTCACCTGCCGCAGCCCGAAGCGCACGGCGCGGCGCGAGCGGATCGACGTCTTCATCGAGCGGTGCTCGTAGGCGAGGCGCTCCGCGGCGGGGGGGCCGGGCTCCAGCGTGCAGTCCCATTCTGAGTGGTTGATGTCGACCGGGCGGACCTCGACGCCGTGCTGGCGCGCGTCCCGCACGATCTGCGCGGGCGCGTAAAAGCCCATCGGCTGGCTGTTGAGGAGGGCCGCGCAGAAGACGTCCGGATAATGGCACTTCAGCCAGCACGAGGCGTAGACCAGAAGCGCGAAGCTCGCCGCATGGCTCTCGGGGAAGCCGTACTCGCCGAACCCCTCGATCTGCTTGAAGCAGCGCTCGGCGAACTCGGGATCGTAGCCGCGCGCCTTCATGCCCTCGACCATCTTGATCTGGAAGGTGCCGATGGTGCCGACCTTCTTGAAGGTCGCCATCGCGCGGCGGAGCTGGTCGGCCTCGCTGGGGGTGAAGCCCGCGCCGACGATCGCGATCCGCATCGCCTGCTCCTGGAAGAGCGGCACGCCGAGCGTCTTCGACAGCACCGCCTCCAGCTCGGGCGAGGGGTAGGTGACCTTCTCGAACCCCTGCCGGCGCCTGAGATAGGGGTGCACCATGTCGCCCTGGATCGGCCCCGGCCGCACGATCGCGACCTCGATGACGAGGTCGTAGAATGTGCGCGGCCTGAGGCGCGGCAGCATGGTCATCTGCGCGCGGCTCTCGATCTGGAAGACGCCGAGCGTGTCGGCCCGGCAGATCATGTCGTAGACTTCGGGGTCCTCGCCCGGGATGGTGGCGAGCGTGACCGGCCAGTTGTCGTACTGGGGGACGCCTTCCTCGGCCTGCGTTTTGGCAGGAGCCGGGGTTGGCATGACGTTGCCGCGGGTTGACGCCGTATCATCGGCTCTCGCCGTGGCCGTTACCAGGCCAGCGGGCGGGCCGCTGCCCGGCGCCCGCGCGGAGACGGCCGAGCACTCCGCACACGGCTGCGCGATCGTCGCACCGTTTCGGGCAAGGTTGAGGCCGGCGGTGTCGCGTCCCTCCCCACCGTTCCGGGCGCGGTGATGGCCGGTGTCACGCTCTTCCCCGCCGTTCCGGGCATCGTGGTGGCATGGGTCGCGACCTTCTCCGCCGTCCTCAACTCGGGGGAGAACGGCGTCGCGCACTTCCCCGCCACTCCCGGTGAGGCCGTGGCCTGCGGTGCCCGGCCCTTTCCGCACCACGCCTGCCGAGGTGGAGCGCAAGGCCAGGGCACCGGGGTCGGGGGAATTCCTTCTGCACGCGTCGGCCGTTCCGGCAACGAGGTCGGACCGGGGTAGCAGCCGACCCGATCCGGTGGCTGCAGGCTTTTCCACCTGAAACGCGGCCTGCGGCGCCTCGGCCCATCCGGCGGCAAGGGCCGGCGTATGCGCTTCCGCGCAATCGCGTTCCTCCCCGCTCGTCTGCCAATGCGCCCTGTCGGGTACGCGAGAGCCGCCTGACTGCGCCGCGTACAGCATTTGCGCCTGATCCTCCCCCCTGGCGCGGCCTTCGCAGTCTGGCCAGGTATCGGGCGCAGGGTCGTGGCGAGCTGCCTCTGGCGCAGGTTCGCGTGCGCCGGCCGGCGTTTCCATGGCGACGGCCCGGACGGAACGCCGGGGAGCGCGCAGTGCGTCCGGAAAATCGTCGGCGTAGTGTTCGGCCAGAAGGGAGAGGCCCTTGCGCAGGCAGGTCAGCATGCCGAGCGCCAGAACGTCGATCTTGAGGATGCCGAGCGCGTCGATGTCATCCTTGTCCCACTCGATGTTGGTGCGCCCGTCCATCGCAGCCTTGGAGATCGGCACCAGCTCGTCGAGCCGGCCGCGGGTGATGACGAAGCCCCCCACGTGCTGGGAAAGATGCCGCGGAAACCCCGCGATCTCGTGGGTGAGCCGCACCAGGTGCCGGATACGGCTGTCGTCCGGCGAGAGGCCCGCCCGCTCCGCGTCGCGCGGCGAGACCCCCTGGCTCGACCAGCCCCAGATCGTGCCCGACAGCGCCGAAACGGCGTCTTCCGAAAAGCCGAGCGCCTTGCCCACCTCGCGCGCCGCCGAACGCGCACGGTAGGTGATGATGGTCGCCGCAATCCCCGCCCGGTCGCGGCCGTACTTGTCGTAGATGTACTGGATCACCTCCTCGCGCCGCTCGTGCTCGAAGTCGACGTCGATGTCGGGCGGCTCGCGCCGCTCTGGCGAGATGAAACGCTCGAACAGGAGGTCGCCGCGCGCCGGATCCACCTCCGTGATGCCGAGGCAGTAGCAGACCGCCGAATTGGCCGCCGAGCCCCGCCCCTGCGCAAGGATCCCGCGGTCGCGCGCAAACCGCACCACGTCGTAGACGGTCAGGAAATAGGGAGCGTAGTCGAGCGTCTCGATGAGGGCGAGCTCGTGCTCGATCACCCTTGCCACCTCGATGGGAAGCGCGTCGGGGTAGCGTCGGGCCGCCCCGTCCCAGGCGAGGCGGACCAGCGTTTCCTGCGGCGTCCTGCCGGGATCGGTCGGCTCCTCGGGATATTCGTAGCGCAGTTCGTCGAGCGAGAAGTCGATCTCGGAAAGGACCCTTCGTCCCTCCTCCAGCGCCCCGGGGATGCGGTGGAAGAGGCGCGCCATCTCCGAGGCACTCTTTATGTGGCGCTCGGCGTTGGCGTTGAGGAGGCGGCCCGCCTGCTCGAGCGTCGTGTGTTCGCGGATCGCGGTCATCACGTCCTGGAGCTGCCGCCGCTCCGGCAGATGGTAAAGGGGCAGGTTGGTGGCGAGCGGGCGCAGCCCCAGCGTGCGGCAAAGGTCCTCCTGCGCGGCGAGGAGGCGCGCGTCAGACCCGTGATAGGTGGGACAGATCGCAAGGCGAAGCTCGGTATCGTTTCCTGCCAGGCGCCGCACCAGGAGCGTGATCGCCTCGGGCGTGGTGCCGCTCGCCACCGGCGCCAGGATGAGACCCTTGCGCCATTCCTCGAGGTCGGCGACGTCGATGCGGCAGTTTCCCTTGCTGCCGCGCAGGTTGCCCGCCGTCAGAAGGCGGCAGAGCCGGCCGTAGGCGGCGCGGTCGGTCGGCCAGGCGAGGACGTCCGGCGTCCCGTCGGTGAACGAGAGCCGCGTGCCGACGGCACTCCTCAGCCCCACGTCCCGCGCGGCGAGGTGGCAGCGCACGACGCCCGCCAGCGTGTTGCGGTCGCACACCGAAAGCCCCGCATAGCCCGAGGCCGCGGCCGCAACCACCAGCTCCTCGGGGTGGGAGGCGCCGTGGAGAAAGGAGAAATTGCTCGCCGCGCCAAGTTCCACGAAGGCCGTCATGGAAAGAGGCCGTGCATGAACCAGCGGCTTTCCGTGGTCTCGTGACCGTAAAGCCCCTGGCGGAAGATCCAGAACCTGCGGCCCTCCTCGTCTTCCACGGCGAAATAATCGCACGTCCTGTCGGTGTCGCTCTGCCACCACTTGGGGGCGATCCGCTCGGGGCCTTCGGCAGCCACCACCTCGTGGTAGACCTTGCGCCAGAGAAAGCGGATCGGCGGCCCGTCCGGCACGCTCGCCAGCGCCTCGATCGGCTCGGGCGGGGTGAACAGCGTCACCGGCCGGCGCGGGCGGACAGCCTCGCCGTGCGCGCTCCAGGCCGCATCCGGCCGGCTCTCACGCGCCCTTTCCGGCCAGGGCGGCGGCACCAGCATGTCCTGCGCGGGCATGCGGCAGTCCGCCTCGATCGGGTCGTGGGTATCTGCAGGGACGAAGCGTTGCACGGCTTCCTTGCCGAGGCGCGCACTCAGCGTGTCGATGAGGCTCGAAAGGCCCTCGATGATTGCGGCCTCGCCATAAAGATCGTTCTGGAAATCGCCTCGTGGGTGCGGTCTCGCTGGCGCTGAGGCGGATGAGGTCGATGCCGCTCTCGGTCTCGACCCGGGCCGAAAGAGCCTCGAGCTTCGGGGCGAAGAGTGCCGCGATCCGGGCAGGATCTGCCAACGGCTCGCTCGAACCGACGCGCGCGCCGCGTACGATCCCGTCACTGTGGAAGAGGTGGACCGCGAAACGGCGCGCGCCCTCGCCCCGCACCTCGAGGGACTGGCAGAGCGTTCCGGCCAGCGTCTTCAGTGTCTTGCCGATACCGTCGATGCTGACGAGCGGTTCGGGGAAACGCCGTTCCGCCAACATCGGCGCCACCGGAGAAAGGGGAGAGATCGCCTCCCGTTCCAGCCCGCTCGCCTGGTCGATCCTGCGGGCGACCTCGGGCCCGAACCTGCGGATGAGGGGCCCGCGTGGCTGGGACAGCAGCGCACCCACCGTCTTGAGGCCGAGCCGGTTCAGCACCCCGGCCGCCTCCTCGTCGAGCCGCAGCGCCTCGACGCGCAGGTCCGCGATTGCGGCAGTACCTGCACCCGGAGCAAGGACCCCGCCCTCGCCGAAACGGGCCTGCGCCCAGGCGAGCGACGGATTGTCCGCAATTGCTGCAGCCGTCTCGATCCCCCAGCCGGAAAGACGGTCCATCACGTCGGCGAGCATGCGCCCTTCCCCGCCGAAAAGGTGCGCACAACCCGTAACGTCCAGGAACAGCCCCGATGGAAGGTCGAGCCCGACGAAGGGAGTATAGCGCTCCAACGCTGTCGCCAGCCTTGTGAGCATGGCAAGGTCCGCATCCGGGTCGGCAAGGTCGACGCGAATGTCGGGGCAAAGCGCACGCGCCTCGGAAAGGCTCGTGCCGGGAACGATACGGTTCGCCTCGGCCAGCGCATCGACCGCCTCGACCAGAAAGGCCCCCTTGGTCTTCGAGACGACCACCTGCGGACGTGCGGCCGGGATTTCCCCTACCGTTGCGGATGGGGCCTTACCTGCTGCGCCCGTTCCGAAGCGCTGACGGGGTTCTTCGAATGCCGCTCCGCGTCCGCCCCCGTCATCGCCTGCGAATGCCGCTCTGCGCTTTCGTGCCAGCGCCAGCCTGTCGGTGGAAAGACGGCGCAGCCAGACATGCATGATGCGCCGCGACCCTTCCCTTACTGGCGCCTCTGCGGTCACAACGCCCTCGCAACAGGAGCACTCTGGCGGGAAGGCCTTGCGAACGGCACCACGACGGCGCTTTTGCGATCCGACCTCCCTGCTTCGCCGACGGGATAATGCGCCCAGGAACTCTCTACCTTAGAGCGAACCTCCTGAAGCGATGATGTGAGAGGATCATACTTCAGGGACAGATTTCTGCATGATCCCTTTTTGTTCTTTATTTGATCTATTTTCCAGCATGGATTTCCTCCCCGCACCCACATTCTGGAATCCGTCCTGCCCTCGCTTGGGGCATGGGAAACATTCCAGTGGGTTGCTGCGGAGGTGGGGAACGGCTGTCCACCGACCGTCATCAGATAAACTGGCACGCCGCTTTTCTCGCTGCGCAGCGAGATGCGCCGGGTGAACTTGAGATCCACCGGTGCAGAAGCGTGAAAAATAGCTGAAACGCCGGCCACGACCGGTGAGGAGACGGCTTCCTCCACGGCCCAGAACATTTCGATCTGACTCCTCGCCAGAACCAGCACGACCTGCCCGGATACGCTGGACGTTTCCCACAGACCCGGCCCATAGAGGGCGCCCGCCTCCCCCGCCAGAAAATCATGGACGACCCAGACGAAGACGCCCTTGCGGTGCTGGCTGGCAAACAGGGCGAGAAGAAAGCCGATGGAGGCGGAAACTTCCGACGATCTCGCCGAACGCAGGACATGAAGCCCCTTGAGAAGCTCCGAAAGGTCAGGCGCAACCCGTCGACCCGCATTGAGCGGGACTGTTCCGTCAGGCGCGCCGCTTCGAAGGACCGAGGGACGAAACATGGTTGCCTATTGGTTAATGTTCTTCCTATTCCCCCTATACAGCCCGGAACGAAAGGGCTTGTCAAGCATCAAAATACAATCTAAAAGAGAATAGTTCGATCAAAACAGGAACTGGACCCTATCGCCATGCGCTCCCTCCAGCACCAGTCAAAGCGCTCGAAGGACACGCGCCGGGGCTTCCCCAAGGGCCCGCCAGGTCCCGATGAGACCGAGGCCGACAGTCACCACGATCGCGATCACCGTCGCGCCGATCGCGGTGACCGGCATGAACACGAACGTGAGGTCCATGAGATCGACTGCAATGAAACGCGCCGCGACCGACCCAGCCAGAACCCCGAAAAGGGCCGCGACCAGCCCGAGGATCGCGTATTCGAGCGCGAACGCCATCACCAGGGTGCGCCGCCGCGCGCCGAGTGTCTTGAGGATCACCGCATCGTAGATCCGCGTCCGGTGGCTGGCCGCGAGCGTGCCTGCCAGCACCAGGATCGAAGCGAAGAGAGTGACCGCCGCCGCGGCGCGGATCGCGATCGTGAGGTCCGCAATCACGTCGTTGACCGCCTCGAGCGCGTCCTTCACGCGAATGGTGGTCACCGTCGGAAACGCATCGCTGATTTCGCCGAGGAGCGCGATCTCCTTGGCCTCGTCACCACCATCCCTGTACGTCAGCGTCGCAAGGTGCGCGTGTGGCGCGCCCGCAAACACGTTCGGCGAGAAGATCATCACAAAATTGATCGCAAGCGATTCCCACTCGACCGTCCGCAGGTTGGTGATCGTCGCCTCCACCTCGCGCCCCAGGACGTTGACGCGCACCACGTCCCCCACCCCGACGCCGAGTTCGTCGGCAAGCTCGGACGCGAACGAAACCTCGTTGTCCGCAGGCATCGGCGAGGTCCACCATTTGCCTTCGACGACCTCGCTTTCGCTCGGCAGATCAGCCGCGTAGGTGATCCCCCTGTCGCCTTTCAGGACCCAGGACGCCTCGGTATCGGGCCACTCCTCGCTCGGAGTGCCGTTCAGCGAAACGATCCGCCCGCGCAGCATCGGCTGCGTCCGGATTTCCGCCTCTGGCGCCAGCTCCTCCAGTTTTTCGAGGAACGCGTCTTTCTGGGAATTCTGGATGTCGACGAAGAAGAAGCTCGGCGCCTGCTCCGGCAGCCGCGAAAGGAGCGTGTTGCGAAGGTTTCCATCGACGAGGGACAGCGTGACCAGAAGAGTGAGGCTGAGCCCCAGCGAGAGCACCACGGTCGGCGTCAGCGCGCCGCGCCGGTGGATATTGGAGACGGCGAGACGCAACACCGTCGAACGGCTCCGTGGCAGCGTCCTGAACGCAATGATGATGAGCGAGGCCACCCCGCGCAGGCAGACGAAGACCGCAATTGCGCCGACGATGTACATGGTGGCGAGCCAGCGATCGTATGCCGCGAAGACGGCGAGCGCGGCGAGGATTGCGAGCGAGATGCCGCTCGCGATCACGAAGCGCGCCGTTTGTCCGGCCGCGCCCGTGCCCGGATCGTCACGGAAGAGTGCCGACGGCCGCACCGAATAGACCGTGCGCAATGGCCAGATCGCGAACGTGACCGCGGTGAGGAGGCCGTAGAGAGCCGCAAGCCCGAGCGCACCCGGAAACAGCCGGAACAGGCCGGAGACCGGCAGGAAATCGGCCAGGAACCAGCCTGCGACAGGCGGTGCGAGAGCGCCGAGACAAAGGCCGGCCGCAATCCCGATCACGGCCAGTATCAGCACCTGGATGAAGTAGGTGCCGAGGACCAGCCGGCCGGGAGCCCCCATCGCGCGCAGAACGGCGATGGTCTGGCGCTTTCGGGACAGATAGGCCCGCACCGAATTTGCGACGCCGACCCCGCCGACCGCCAGCGACGTCAGGCCGACGAGGGTGAGAAACTGCGCAAAGCGGTCGATGGAACTGCGCAGGCCGGGGGCAGCGTCGGTACGTGTCTCGATCCGCCAGCCGGCGGACGGGAACGACGCCTCCGCGTCGGCCACCAGTTTATCCAGGGCGGCATCGGCGAGCGGGCCGTCGGGACCCGCCACGCGGTAGCGCCAGCGCACGAGACTCCCGGTGTCCACCAGCCCGGACCCCGCCAGCGCCTCGACCGGTACCATCACGCGCGGGCCGAAACCGATCCCGCCGGAAAGACGGTCCGGCTCGCGGTCGACGACATCGGCGACATAGACATCAAGGCGGCCGAGCGAGAACGGATCGCCGACGGCAAGCTTCATCGTCTCCAGAAAGGAAGCTTCGACGAGGACCGGAATACGGCCACCCGCCTCCGACAGGGCATCGTCGAGGGGTCGCCCGGAGCGAAGTTCGGTTTGGCCGTAGAGCGGATAGGCGCCGTCGATGCCCTTGAGTTCGACAAGCGTCTGGCGCCGGTCCGGCGTCCGCGCCATCGCGCGCAGGGTCGCGACGGTGGAAACGCGGCCCTGACGTTCCAGATATGCGAGTTCCTCCGCGCTCGCCTGGCGGTGGATGAGAGAGAAGCTGGCGTCACCGCCGAGAAGCGCCTGGCCTTCGGCCCGGATGCCGTCGGTCAGGCCATAGGCCAGCGAATTCACGGCTGCGATGGTGCCGGTGCCGAGCGCGATGCAGGCGAGAAAAACGTAGAAGCCGCGCAGGCCGCCGCGCATTTCGCGCAGCGCGAGCCTGAACGCGAGCCCGATGCGGGGGCGCCCCATTCCCATCTCGCGCGCCGCGTCGACGCTGGCCACCGTCACGCCGGCTCTCCGGCGAACGCGGGCGAGATCCGCCCCTCGCTGACTCGGACGGTCTCGTCGCAACGCGCCGCGAGGGCCGGATCATGGGTGACCAGAACGAGGGTCTGGCCGCGCGAGGCCGCAGTCCTGAACATGAGGTCGGCAATGTCGTCGCCGGTCTTCTCATCGAGGTTGCCGGTGGGTTCGTCAGCGAGGAGGACCGCCGGACGGGGTGCCAGTGCGCGGGCAATGGCGACCCTCTGCTGCTCGCCGCCGGAAAGGGCGGAAGGATAATGCGAGGCGCGTTCGGCCAGCCCCACCTGCTCCAACTCCTGCGCGGCGCGCTCGAACGCATCGCGCGCCCCTGCAAGCTCCAGTGGAACCGCGACGTTCTCGAGCGCCGTCATGGTCGGGATGAGGTGGAAGGACTGGAAGACGATCCCGAGCGAACGGCCCCGGAAGGCGGTGAGTTCGTCCTCGCCCATCGCCGCGATGTCCGCGCCCCCGATCCGCACGACGCCCTGCTGGGCCCGCTCGAGGCCGCCGAGAACCATGAGGAGCGTCGACTTGCCCGATCCCGAGGGGCCGGTGATCGCCACAGAGCGCCCGCGCGGCACGGTGAGGTCGGCGCCCTTCAGGATCGACACGGCGGCGGGACCGCGGCCGAGCGTCAGCCACACGTCCCGCATTTCGATGACGTCGTCTTCAGCCATGATGTGTCCCGACCTGACCCGCTTGAACCCGAACCCGTGCGCGCCCGGCGAGCGGACGCGCACCGGGAGACATATCCCGCATGGGCGAGAGCGCAATTGCGGCCCAGCGTCTCGTATCGCGCGCGGCCCGATCAATCGGCCGAATCGCTGGCCGAATTCCGCTGGCTCCCGACGGCGAGTGGTGGCGGGAGGGCGCCTTTCACCGCAGCAGCGGTGAGACGGACACGAAATGCGCCAGAATCATGTGGCTTATCGGACACGATCTGCCGAGAACGACCGCTGCGGCTTGCCGCGAGCGCTGGCGTTTGTGATGACAGCCTCAGCGAACAGCAAACGGAGGTCCATCATGATCGTGCGAATCGGACTC
Source organism: uncultured Alphaproteobacteria bacterium (assembly GCA_963704595.1). Taxonomy (GTDB): domain Bacteria; phylum Pseudomonadota; class Alphaproteobacteria; order Rhizobiales; family Amorphaceae; genus Acuticoccus. The sequence continues at coordinate 2,001,474 of OY969922.1, read as the reverse complement.
GCGCTTATGTTGACGATCAGCCTTGCTGTGAGCTCCGCGAGCGCGGCGGACCTCTACGTCGAGCCGGTGAAGAAGGAACGCAACCTCTTCGGCCGGTGCAGCACGTTCAACCAGATCTGGATCTTCGGCGATCCGACCGAATGCCCCGGCGACGAGACTGTGCCGGAGTGCAGCGCCAAGAGCGTCGTGAGCGCTGCCCTTCGGTTCGCGAACCGGGCCGACCCCGCCTACCGCGTGGCGCGGGTGAGCACGCTGGTGCCGGTGCGGGAGGTCGCGGAGACGGTCTACAATCCGAGCCCGCTCGCGCGGCGCTACTGCCTGGCCTCGGTCGCGCTCGACAACGGCGAGCAGGCGACCGCGTACTACTTCATCGAAGAGGACTCCGGGTTCGTCGGCATTTCCTGGTCGGTCTATGTCTGCATTTCCGGCCACGACGAATGGCGCGTCTACGATGGGCGCTGCCGCGTCGCGCAGCCGGCGACCGTCAACTAGCGCCGGGAGATGAGGCGCGTCAGTCATGCCGCGGCTCTGTTCGGGGCGCTCGGCTGGCTGATTGCTGCCGTCGCGTCTCCGGCGAGTTCCGCCGAGGAGGTCGATCACTACGTCCTCGCGCTGTCCTGGTCGCCCACCTACTGCGCCGACCGGGACCCTTCGGATGCGCCACTGCAGTGCGGGCTGGAGGCGGACCGGACCTTCATCGTCCACGGCTTCTGGCCGAATGGCCGCCAGAGCGAGCCGGAATATTGCCCGACCGACCAGCGGCCACCGGGGCGCAGGCTCGTCAACTCCGTGCTGGATCTGATGCCGAGCCGGGGGCTGATCGCCTATCAGTGGCGCAAGCATGGGGCCTGCTCGCAGCTCAGCGCGGACGCTTATTTCGATCTCATGCGACGCGCCGCCGCCCGAGTGCGGATCCCGGCGGGTCTCGCGGCGATCGACCGGTCGATCTCGGTGCGGCCGGGTGTCCTGCGCGAGGCTTTTTTGCGGACCAACCCGGATCTGCGCGAGGACGACTTCTACATCCGGTGCAAGAGCGACGAGCTGGTGGACGTGCGGATCTGCCTCTCCCCTCAGCTCGATTTCGTGAATTGCCCGAATGTTCGCGCGCGGCGCTGCCGAAGCCGGCTCCTGGACATCGATCCGCCGCGCTGACGGGCGGTGCCGGCAGCCGCCGTGGCGGGCCTCCCTGTCATGAGCGTGTTTCCGCCCGCCTGCCCCCCATTGCGGCACCGGGTCATGCGTTGTGCCGAGGGACCACGTTACCGGATCGAACAGCGACGCTGCCCCCGCCGCCCGTTCTGATCGCTTCGTACGACGGTCGATCGAACAGCCTCGCCTTATGCTCGGCGGCTCTTCTCAGAAGCGATATTCGAGCGGCTAGGCTGACACTCCTTTCCGAAGAAGCAGCCGCGCCACCATGCGAACGCTATCGTTTTGCGGAAACGCCATGCACTTCGCCGGTAACGCAACTGTTGCAATCCGCCGGAGTGCGCAGGCGACCGGGTTCGCGGGCTGCGCGATCGAGCCTTCGCGGCGAACCCCAGGATGAAGCGGGGCAGCGTACCGGAGAGATTCGCGACTGGTTTGGAGAGCCTGCCGCACCACGCGAAAGACGTGACGAAGGGAGCGCCAAGCGCCGCTCCCTACATCAGCAGAGCCGGGAGGCCGAGGGACAGGGCCGGGATCATCACGAGGAGAGCGACGCGGATGAAGTCGGCGAAGAGGTAGGGGACCACGCCGCGGGCGACGGTCTCGAACTTGAGGTCGTCGGTGCTGGCGGCGATGACGAAGAGGTTCATGCCGAGCGGCGGCGTGATGAGGCCGATCTCCACCACCGAAACGACGAGGACGCCGAACCAGATCGGGTCGTAGCCGAGCGCCGTCACCAGCGGGAAGACGATGGGGAGCGTGATCAGCATCATCGACAGGCTGTCGAGGAAGCAGCCGAGGACGACGTAGATGAGGAGGATCATCACGATCACGCCGATGGGCGGCAGGCCGATGGTTCCGATCCAGTCGACGATCACGACCGGGAGCGTCGAGGTCTCGATGAAGAACTGGAGAACCGAGGTGCCGATGAGGATCATGAAGAGCATCCCGGTGGTCCCGGCGGTTTCGATCAGGGCATCGCGGGTGACGCGCCAGGTGAGGACGCGGCGGTAGGCGGCGAGGAGGATCGCGCCGAACGCGCCGACGCCGGCCGCCTCCGTTGGCGAGAAGACGCCCACGTAGATGCCGCCCATGACGGTGCCGAAGAGGGCGAGAACAGGCCACATGTTGCGGATCGCGGCGAGCATCTCGGCCCCCGAGGCGCGCGGGACGGACGGCGCGCGGGACGGCTTGAGCCGCACCACGACCCAGGTGGCAGCGACGTAGAGGATCGCGGCAAGAATGCCCGGAATGAGGCCTGCGAGAAACATCCGGCCGATGGATTGCTCGGTGAGGAGCGCGTAGATCACCATGATGATCGACGGCGGGATGAGGATGCCAAGGGTGCCGCCGGCGGCGAGCGCGCCGGACGTGAGGCGGCGGTCGTATCCGATCTCGGTCATCTCGGGGATTGCGACGCGGGCCATCGTTGCGGCGGTCGCAAGGCTGGAGCCGCAGACCGAGCCGAAGATGGCGCAGGCGCCGATGGTGGCGGACGCGAGCCCGCCGCGCCAGTGCCCGATCAGCGCGTGGAGCGACTGGTAGAGCGCCGACGAGAGCCCCGCGCGCGAGGCGAAGGCCCCCATCATCACGAACAGCGGGATGACGGAGAGCGCGTAGGACGAGGTGGTCACGAACGGCTGCGAGCCGAGGACGAAGCCGAGGCTGAACCAGCCATTGAGGACGACGCCGCCGACGATGCCAACCGTCCCCATGGCGATCGCCACCGGAACGCGGATGGCGATCAGGACCAGGAGCGCGACAAGGCCGAGGACGCCAATGATGGGCGGGGTCATCACCGCTCCATCCCGCGGCCTGCGAGGAGGCGGACGACGAGCCACAGGTTGGCGAGCGCCGCGACGCCGAGGCCGGCGATGAGGGGGAGCCAGTAGTAGACCATGGGGATGCCGATGGATTGGCTGCGGTCGCCGTAGCCCCACTCCATCATCATCTGCTGGCTCGCGAACCAGGTCGCGCCGGAGAGGAAGACGAGGCCGAGGAGCGCGGCAAAGATGGCGCAGGCGCGCTGGAGCGCGGGCGGAAGGCGGAGGGTGAAGACGTCGATCGAGACGTGTTCGTCGTGGGCGAAGCCGTAGGGGATGGCGAGAAGCGCGCCGATCATGGTGCACAGGACCACGATGTCGGTGAGGCCGTGGACCGTCAGCGTGCTCACCGAGCGCAGGACGATGTCGATCACCGTCAGCGCCACGGCGACCAGAAAGGCGGTCGTGCCCAGAAGGGCGAGCGCCGTCGTGAATTTTCGCATTGCTCTCCCCCGGGCAGGCGGGCGCCGGAGCGCCCGCCGCTCATGTTACCGGCAGTTCTCGACGGCCTTCTGCATTTCGGCATAGAGGGCGCGGGCGTCGTCCGCATCCATGTCCGAATTCTCGGCGAGGTAAGTGTCGATCACGGGGGTGAGGCGCTCGCGCCAGGTGTTACGCTCCTCGTCGGTCAGCGAGATGATGGTGTTGCCGTTGGCCTTGGCGGCGTCGATCGCCTCCTGGTCGGTCTCGTGCCACCACTGGCCCCAGTTGGCGAAGGTCTCGGTGCTCACCTCGTCGATGATCGCCTTGAGGTCGTCTGGCATGGAATCGTAGCGCCGCTCGTTCATCAGGACGTACATCGAGACCGGGTTGATCGCGGCGTCGATGTGGGTGTGGAGGACTTCCCACAGCTTGAAGGCGCCGACCGGGCCCCAGGGCATGATGTTGCCGTCGACCACGCCGCGCTCGACGCTCTCGTAGATCTCGGTGGGCGGCATGCCGACCGGGGTCGCGCCGATCTCTTCCAGCATCGCGGTGATTGCGGGCGACGGGGTGCGCACCCGCATCCCCTTGAGGTCGTCGAGCGAGGTCGACCTCGCCGCGCACGTGGGCGGCGGACGGCTCGGTGGTGGTCAGCGACAGGATGCGGGTGCCCGGAAAGTCGGCCTGGAGGTCGTCCTTCAGCGCCATCAGGGCGCAGGTGCCGACGGCGGCGTTGGGCACCACGAACGGAAGCTCCACGAGGACGGTGCGGGGGTGGCGGCCGCGCGGGATCGGCGGGATGCCCACCGAGAAGTCGACGACACCGGCGCGCACCTGGTCGAACTGGCGCGTGGCGTCACCCAGCGAGGAGCCTGCCGGGAAGAAGGTGATCGCGATCCGCCCTTCGGACTTCTCCTCGATCTCCTTTGCCCACGGCTCCAGCGCCAGCTTCTGGATGAAGTGGGTGGACGGGAACATCGTCGAGATCTTGAGGTCGTATTCGGCGGCCATGGCGCTGGTCGATGCCAGCGCCAGCGCGAGTGCGCCGAGGATTGGGGCTGTCCGCTTCATGGTCGTTTTATCCCTGCTTTGTTTTTATGGGGTCTTCTCTGGAACGGCGCCCCGTCAGGTGGCGCCGGACCAGTCGATCAGCTTGGACTTGTAGTCGGTCCGGGGCAGCGTCCCTTCGGGAACGAGGGTGATTTCGGTCGTCACTACCAGAGTGTCGCGGATGCGCTTGCGGATGGCGTCGGCGAGCGCGGGGGTCGGCTCGACGCCTTCCGCGACCTCGACGGTGACGGGAAGCGGCGGCGCCTGCTTTGGCCCCTTGGCGGTCGGCCGGATTGCGAGGACGCCGGTCACCTGCGGCGCGAAGCCGTTGACGAGTTCGCGCAGTGCCGTCGGGAAGAGGTTGACGCCGCGCACGATCAGCATGTCGTCGGTCCGGCCGATGCAGCGCACGCGCGGCGTGGTCCGCCCGCAGGCGCAGGTGCCGACCGAGACGCGGACGTGGTCGCGGCTGCGGAAGCGCAGGAGCGGGGCTGCCTGTTGGCGCAGATGCGTATAGACGAGCTCGCCCTCCGCACCGTCGGTGAGCGGGACGATGGCGCCGGTCTCCGGGTCGATCAGCTCGAAGTGGACGTGGCCGTAGCCTGAGAAGTGCATCCCCTCCTGCGCGGTGCACTCGCCCCAGAGCGAGACCGAGATGTCGCCGATCCCCATCGCCTCGGTGACCTTCGCGCCCCACGCCTCCTCGAGCGCGGCGCGCATCGCGGGTTCGCCGCCGCCGGGTTCGCCCGCCACCATCAGCCGCTTGACGGAAGAGGCCGGCAGGTCGATCCCCCGCGCCTCGGCCCATTCGGCGAGGTGGAGCGCGTAGGACGGAGTGAGGCCGAGGGTGCTCGGCTTGAGAAGCTGGACGGCGGTCATCAGCCGTTCGGTGTTCCCCGAGCCGACGGGGATGTGGCAGAGGCCGAGCCGCGCGAACGCATCGAGCGCGGCGCCTGCCACGAACGGGCCGGCGTTGTAGGTGGAGACGATCCGCTCGCCCTTCGTGATGCCGGTGGCACCATAGGAGCGGGACGAGATGGTGATCCAGCTCTCCAGGTCCGCTTGCGTCAGCGGGATGTAGCTCGGCGTTCCGGTCGTGCCCGAGGTGGAGAAGATGCGCACGATCTCTTCCATCGGCGCCGCGAGGTGGGCGCCGATCGGGCGGTCATCCGTGCGGGAGGCGCGCAGCTCGTCCTTCTCGGTGAAGGGGAGCTCGGCGATCCGGTCTATGCCGCCGATGGCGTCGGCGTCGCCGGGGAGCTTGTCCCGGTAGAAGTCGGAGTTATCGAGGAGGTAGCGGATCTGGGCGCGGTAGAGCGCGTCGTCGCCCTCGGCGCGGAAGACGCCGTCCTGCACGGAGCCGTCGGTGGTCATTCTGCGGCCTCGTAGGTGATCGCGGCTTCGGCGTGGCCTGCCATGAGGAAGCCGATGGGGCGTTGCTGCTCCTCGCCGAGGTGGGCGATGAGGCTGGCGGTGCGGGCAAGGATCGGGATGCCCTTCAGCATCGCCGGCGGGAAGCCGAGGTCGAGGAGGACTGCGGCAATTGCCATCGACACGTTCATCGGCAGCGTCCGGCCCCAGACCTCCGGCACCAGCGCCTCGGCGGCGCGGGCGAGCGAGACGTAGGTGCCGGCGGCTCCTTTCTCCTCGGCCAGCGACAGGATGCGCTGGGCACGCGGGTCGATCGGCTTGTGGAGCGGGTGGCCGAAGCCGGGCGCGGGACCCTTCACGGCGCGGATGGCTTCGAGCTCGGCGCGCAGGGCTTCTTCCGGGCTGTCCTCGGTTTCCTCGGCGCGGGCGAGCGCGCGGCGCAGGCAGTCGCCCGCGCTCTGGGCCGTGCCGAGGACGACGGTGCCGCAGCCGAGGATGCCGGCGGCGACGGCGGACTGGATCGAGTTCGGGTCGGCCGCCAGCGTCATCCGCGCCGCCTGGTTGGTCGGCACGAGGCCGTGCTCGGCGATCGAGATCAGGAGAAGGTCGAGAAATTCGCGCTGGAGCGGCGTCGGCTCCTCGCCGGTGACGAGGAGGAAGAAGTAGTCGGTGAAGGTGAGCCGGCCCATCAGGTCGCCGCACAGGTCGCGGCCGCGGACGGTGATGCTGTCCGCATCGGCGGTGCTGACGGAGGTGGTGGCAGGCCCTGCCCGTCCGATCATCATTGCTGGCGTTTCCCGTTATTTTCAGACAGCATTGTCGGACAATATTGTTGTTGTCAACTGCGGGGTCGAACCGTAGTGTTGCGCCGTGCCGACGACCAAAGCCCCTCCCCGCGCCGCTTCGGGCGACGCCCTGCGGCCCGCCGAACCCCACGGCGGGCGGGGCGATCTCGTTGCGCAGGCGATCCGCGAGGGGATCTACCGCTCCCGGTACGTGCCGGGGCAGCGGCTGGTGGAGGCGGACCTCACGGCAGAGTTCGGGATCAGCCGCAGCCTGCTGCGCGAGGCGTTCCGCCGGCTGGCGGCGGAGGGCACCATCGAGATCGTGCCGAACCGCGGCGCCCTGGTGCGCCGCCTGTCGCTGAAGGATGCCGAGGAGCTGTTCGAGATCCGCCTCGAGCTCGAAGCGCTCGCGGCGCGCAAGGCAGCCACCAACGCGGCCGACCGGGCCGTGCGGGACAGGTTCCTCGCCGCCGTCGCATTCCTGCACGACGACACGCCCCGCCTCGCCACCACCGCCTACATCGCCGAGAACCAGGTCTTCCACGGTGCGATGTTCGACACGGCGGGCAACGCGCAGCTCATCAAGGTCAACATGAACCTGCAGCTCTCGCTGATCATGGCGCAGATCTCGACGTCGCTGACGCCGGAGGTGGTCGCGACCTCGATCGCCGAGCACAAGATGATCGCGGACGCGATCGCGGCCGCCGACGCGGACGGCGCGGCGGCGGCGACCCGGGCGCACCTGTCACGGGCGCGCGACATGGTGCTCGCCATGCCCGCCGCCGCGTTCACCCGAGGGCTCCACGGCGACGAGGTCTTCACCCGGTCCGGCTGATCGCCGGGCCCCGGCAGGGCCCGGCGCCCTCGCCTACTGCCCGATCCCGAGCATCTTGAGATCGACCGCGTTCGCCATCGCCTCGTAGCCGGCATCGTTGGGGTGGAGGTTGTCGCCGGAGTTGAACTCGTCCTTCAGCTTCTTCGGCGAGTCGGGATCGCGGACCACCTCGTCGAAGTCGACCACGCCGTCGAACTTGCCGCTCGTGCGGATCCACTCGTTCACCGCGACGCGCTTCGCCTCCTTGTCCTCGTTGTAGTAGGTGGCGAGCGGGCCGCCGGCGAAGGTGCCCTCGAACGGGGTCAGCGTCGCGCCGTAGATCTTCATCCCGTGCATGTGGGCGCGGGTGATGAGCTGCTCGTAGCCGGCGATGATGTCCTTGGCCTCAGGGGCGGGCTCGCCTTCCGGCACCAGCGGGGAATCCGGCCAGCCGATGTCGTTGATCCCCATCATCAGGACGACGGTGTCGGCGTTGGGGTGGCTGAGGACGTCGTCCTCGAACCGTGCGAGCGCGTTGTCGCCCATCCGGTCGCGCAGGATGCGGGCGCCCGAGATCCCCTCGTTCAGCACCGCGACGTCGGACCCTGCTTCCACGATGCGTTCGGCCAGAACGTCCGGCCAGCGGTTGTTCTCGTTGGGGGTGGAGCTGTCGCCATCGGTGATGGAATCGCCGAAGAGGACGATGGCGCGTGCCTCGCCCGGCATCTCGACCTGGATCCCTGAGAGGAACAGGCGGGCGTTGGTGGTGGTTGCCGCCTCGAACGTCTCGTCGGACGTGAAGTCGCCATTCACCGAGATCCACGCGGTCTGCCGGCCGTCATTGTGCCATGTGGTGAGCGGCGTGATGTCCGGCAGGTGGATGGTGACGGCGACCGCCGCGAGATCCTCGAGCGGCATGTCCACGGGGTCGCTCCACACCGGCGCGCCGGGCGGGATGGTGATGCCGGGCTCGCCGCCGAAGGTGAGCGCGTGGCCGGACCCCGGTTCGATCGCGCCGTCGTCGCCCGCAAGGGCGATCCCGGCCTTGCCGATCGTCATCGCGTCCTCGCCGTAGCGGTTGGAGAACTCGACGCGGACCCGTTCGCCGCCCTGCGAGACGCGGGCGACCTGCCGGATCGTCTGGTCGCGGACAGAGCGCGGAATGGAGGCCGGCGCGAAGAAGTCCGGCGCCCACACCGGCTGCGGGCTTGCGGACCATGTGCCGACCCACTCGGCCGGATCCTGTGCGAGAGCGGGGGCCGCGCAAAGCAGCAGCGGCGCCATGGCTGCGGCAAATCCAAGCATTCGCGCCGATTTGCGCGGATGACGGGGCAATACGGGTGTAGCGAACATTTCGTTTCCTCCGTTTTTTGTTGTTGCGCCAACTTACGCCGATCGCCCGCCGTAACAATATGCAGGTCGGGGGTTTGGGGCGCGAATGCTGGCGCCGCAAACCCTGCAGTATCTTGCAGGCAGGATTGCGGCGGCTGGCCGCGCAAATTGGTCGCGCCTGCGTAGGCTGGAACGGCGCGCGTCAAAAAATTAGATCTATTCAAGTTCCAGTCATGCAGAACATGTCAATTTCAAGAACCGTCACGATTGTGATGGCTCCAACCCCGTCCCTCGCGCCTGAAAAGCGGAGCATCCAAATGCCCAGCCGGCAGCATCTGTCAGTTTCCGCCGAACCCGGCGCTTACGATCCGTTCGGGTGGATGCGGCCGGAGGTCACGCGTGAACGTGACTGGAGTGCGCGGGGGCTCGATGTGTTGCCGGACCCGATTGCGGTCGGCGCAGTCGCGCTACGCGTCGCGGATCTTGGCACGATGGCGGGCTTCTACGAGAAGGTGCTCGGGCTTACCGTCCTCGACCGTGGCGAACGGCACGCTGCGCTCGGCCACCGCGGCAAGACGCTCATCACGCTGCGCGCCGAAACCGGTCTCCGCCGTGCCGAACCCGGCACCGCAGGGCTCCACTACGTTGCGTTCCTGATGCCGTCGCGCCGCGATCTCGCTTGCTGGTTCAATCATGCCGTGCGGATCCGCGTGCCGTTCGTGGCGGCGTTCGAGCACAGCGCCAGCGAGGGCGTCTACATCACCGACCCTGAGGGGAACGGCGTCGAGATCACCGCCAGCCTGACGGGGACCGACGGCCGGGCCGCGCCTGAGACCGGCCCGCACTTCCGGGTCGAGCCGCTCGACATCCACGCCTTGATGGAACGGGCCAGCATCGACGAGTTCAAGGGCTTTCCCGACGGCGGCAGGGTCGGCCACGTCGACCTTCGGGTCGGCGACCTCGATATGGCCGACGCGTTCTACCGCGGCGTCCTCGGCTTCGAGGTCGTCAACCGGATGCAGGGGATCTCGACGTTCGCCAGCGGGCGCAACGGCCATCAGATCAGCGTCAACGTCTTCGCGAGTTTCGGGGCCGGGCGGCGTCAGGATCGCTCCACAGGGCTCGACGCCATCGAACTCGTCGTCCGCGATCCGGCCGACCGCGAGGACATCCTCGCCCGCGCGCGATCCGAGGGCCGGTGCGACGGCGACAGCATCGTCGATCCCTGGGGGACGCGCATCACGCTGCGGGGCTAGGCCCGGCGGGTTCTGAGAACGGCTTAGGCTGCGGCAATGTTGCGTTGCAATATGATCCTCGCTACCAAGGGGCTTCGCCGCTGACCGAAGTGTGACCGCTGTCGCGCATCGTCGGCCGTCATCCGATCCCCGTTTCCGCGGCCACGGCAGCGCATTTCGCGCAGGCCCGGCTGCGACCGCAGTCTGGACCGCCATGCCCTCCTTGCAAGCCTACCGTCAGCAATGGTTCGGGAACATCCGCGGCGATGTTCTGTCGGGGCTCGTGGTGGCGCTGGCGCTGATCCCCGAGGCGATCGCCTTCTCCATCATCGCAGGCGTCGACCCCAAGGTCGGCCTCTACGCCTCGTTCTCGATCGCAGTCCTCACCGCATTCGTCGGCGGCCGGCCGGGGATGATCTCCGCCGCGACAGCCGCCACCGCGGTCCTGATGGTGACGCTGGTGCGCGACCATGGCCTCCAGTATCTCCTCGCCGCGACGGTGCTCGCCGGCGTCCTCCAGGTGATCGCGGGGCTCCTGAAACTCGGCGGGCTGATGCAGTTCGTGTCCCGCTCGGTGATGACGGGCTTCGTCAACGCGCTCGCCATCCTGATCTTCATGGCGCAGGTGCCCGAACTCATCGGCGTGCCGTGGCTGACCTACGTGATGGTCGCCGCCGGGCTCGCCATCATCTACCTCTTCCCGCGGATCACGACGGTGATCCCCTCGCCGCTGGTCTGCATCGTCGTCCTCACCAGCGTCGCGATCTTCTTTGGGTTTGACCTCCGCACCGTCGGCGACATGGGCGAGCTCCCGTCGACCTTCCCGGTCTTCCTGATCCCGGACATCCCGCTCACGCTGGACACCCTCCTCATCATCCTGCCCTACTCCGCTGCCGTCGCCGCGGTGGGGCTGCTGGAATCGCTGATGACGGCGACGATCGTCGACGAGCTCACCGACACGCCGTCCGACAAGAACCAGGAGTGCGTCGGCCAGGGCATCGCCAACTTCTTCACCGCCTTCATCGGCGGCATGGCGGGCTGCGCGATGATCGGCCAGTCGATGATCAACGTGAAGTCGGGCGGCCGGGGGCGGCTCTCCACCTTCTGCGCCGGCATCTTCCTTCTTTTCATGATCGTCATCCTGGGCGACATCGTCAGCCAGATCCCGATGGCGGCGCTGGTCGCGATCATGATCATGGTGTCGATCGGCACGTTCTCCTGGTCGTCGATCAAGAACCTCAGGACCCATCCGCGCTCATCTTCGGTGGTGATGCTCTCCACCGTCGCGGTCGTCGTCCTCACCCACAACCTCGCGATCGGCGTCCTCGTCGGCGTCCTCCTCTCGGCGCTGTTCTTCGCCTGGAAGATCGCGCAGATCTTCCGCATCACCTCCACGCTGTCGGCGGACGGCAAGCACCGGACCTACACGGTCGAGGGGCAGGTGTTCTTCGCCTCGGCGGACAAGTTCACGTCCGCGTTCGACTTCCGCGAGGCGGTCGAGCGGATCACGATCGACGTCAGCCGCGCGCACATCTGGGACATTTCCAGCGTCGCCGCGCTCGACATGGCGGTGCTGAAGTTCCGCCGCGAAGGCGCCGAGGTCGACATCATCGGCCTCAACAAGGCGAGCGAGACGATCGTCGACCGCCTCGGCGTCTACGACAAGCCGGGCGCGCTGGACGAACTCCTGGGCCATTAGTAGACCCATTCGTCCGACAAATCGGACTCGCCTTTTGCTGAACCGCCTACTTAAGTTGCAAGACCGCGTGCACCACACGCGGCCGCGCATCGGGAGATATTGATGAAGCTAGTCGCGCTGGTCGACGGCTCGACCTACACACGCAGCGTTGCCGACCATGCCGCCTGGATCGCCGGGCGCACCGGGGCGACGCTCGACCTCCTGCACGCCATCGGCCGCCGCGAGACCTCCAGCGCGCCCACCGACCTGTCAGGCAGCATCAGCCTCGGCGCGCGTACCGCACTCCTCAACGAACTGTCGACGCTGGACGAGCAGCGCGCCCGGCTGGCGCAGAGGCGCGGCCGCGCGATCCTCGACGACGTCGTCGCGCTGCTGGAGAAGGATGGCCTCACCGCCACCCCGCGCCTTCGCACCGGCGACCTCCTCGAGGCGATCGAGGAGGCGGAGAGTGACGTCGACATGATCGTCGTCGGCAAGCGCGGCGAAGCGGCGGACTTTGCCAAGCTCCACCTCGGCTCGAACATGGAACGCGTGGTGCGCGCCAGCAGGAAGCCGGTGTTCGTCGCGTCCCGCGCCTTCAGGCCGATCGGACGCTTCCTGATCGCCTACGACGGCAGCGCGAGCGCCATGCGCGCGGTGGACTACGTCGCGCGCAGCCCGCTGTTCGCGGGGCTCGAATGCCACCTCGTCACCGTCGGCGAGGAGAAGACGGAGACGCGCCGCAAGCTCGAAGGCGCGGCCGCCCTCCTGAAGGGCGGCGGCCATGCGGTGGCGGCGTCCATCGTGCCCGGGCAACCGGAGCGCGCGATCTCCGCCTACGTGGAGGAGAAGTCCATCGACCTTCTGGTGATGGGGAGCCACGGGCACTCGCGCATCCGCCAGCTCATCATCGGCTCGTCAACAACGGCGATGCTGCGCTCCTGCAAGATCCCGATCGTCGTCTTCCGCTGACGCTGCCCCTCGCAGCTCAGACTGCGGGGCGGCGGGCAGTCGCAGTGGCGACGAGCGGCGCCAGGAAGGCAAAGCCTGGATCGTCATGAAGGGGAAGGACGTCCCGTGCCTCCTGTCCCAGCGTGCCGGCTGCGATGCCGGCCTCGATGCTGAGCATCGCGCCCCGCTTCCAGAAATCCGCCTCGGCGCTGCCGCCCTTCACCGCGTGGGTCTCGTAGCCCAGCGCCACCGTATCGAAGCCCGCTGCGTCGAGCAGGGCGGGCAGCCGGCGCGCGAACTCCAGATCCATGATGCCGCCGTCGCGGAGTGCCGGGGCGAGGCCGCGGCGGATCCGGTCGAACCCCTCTGCGGCCGGATGATCCCGATCGCAGGCGACATGGCCAACCATGTCGAGGTCGCTGAGGACGAGATGCCCGCCCGGGCGGAGCAGCTCGCGAAACCGGACGAGCGCCGCCAGCGGGTCAGGCAGGTGCATCAGCACGAAGCGGCAGTAGACGATGTCGAACCCGCCCGCGAGAGGGACGGTGGCGACGTCGCCGGTGATGATTTCGATGTTGCCGCTCGGGCCGTCCGGGAGAAAGCGCGGGTTGAGATCGACGCCGACCACCCGGCCACTCTCGCCGACCTCAGCACCCAGCCATCGCAACATGCCGCCGGCGCCGGGCCCCGCCTCGAGCACGCGCATGCCAGGCGCAAGGCCCGTGGCGAGCAGCGCCGCCCGGTCCCGCGGCCCGTAGGTCTCCTCGAAGAAGCGCAGCCGCGCCGCTTCGGCGCCAGGATCGGCGGTGTCGGCGAAATAGCGCGTCCCCGGCTCGTCCGGCGTTTCGCTCATCGGGGTCGCGTCATCGCCGGCAGCTCCGTTTGCGGGGGGATCGCCTATTCGGCCTCTGCGGTATCGGTGCGCGTCAGCCGCAGGCGCGTGACGCGGTTGCGTTCCCGCTCGGCGACCTCGAAGCGCACGCCGTGGAAGGTGAAGGCCTGGTTCACCTCCGGGATCATCTGCGCCTCGTGGATGACGAGGCCGGCGGCCGTGGTCGCCTCGTCGTCCGGCAAGGACCAGTCGAGCGCGCGGTTGAGGTCGCGGATCGTCACCGTGCCGTCGACCAGCACCGAACCGTCGGTCTGCGGCAGGACGCCCTCGACGACCACGTCGTACTCGTCCTCGATCTCGCCGACGATCTCTTCGAGAATGTCTTCCAGCGTCACGAGGCCCATCACCTCGCCATACTCGTCCACCACCAGCGCGAAGTGGCTCTTGCGCTTGAGGAAGGCGTTGAGCTGGTCGTGGAGGCGCGTGGTGTCGGGCACGAACCAGGGCGGCTTGGCGATGGACGGCACGTCGATCTTCGACATGTCGCCATGCGCCGCATGGACCGCGCGCAAGAGATCCTTGGCGTGGAGGACGCCGATGAGGTTGTCGGTCTTGTCCTTCCACAGCGGCATGCGCGTGTAGGGCGAGGCGAGCGCCTCCTTGACGATCGCGTCGGGGCTGTCGTCCGCGTTCAGCATCCGCATCCGCGTGCGGTGGACCATCACGTCGGACACCTCGATCTCGGCAAGGTCGAGGAGCGCGCCGAGCCTGTCGCGCTCATGCTTGTGAAGGCCGCCCTCGGCGTGCTGGAGGTCCACCGTTCCGCGGATCTCCTCGCGGGCGGACTGGACGGCGTCGGCATCGGCACGAACGCCGAAAATGCGCAGGATGAGGCGCACGATCTGCTGCACCGTCGCCGTCACCGGCGAGAACAGGACGACGATGACGCGCACCAGCGGCGCCACGACGAGGGCAAAGCCCTCCGGCCGCAGGATCGCCAGCGTCTTCGGCAGCACCTCGGAGAAGATCAGCACCAGCGTCGTCATGAGGAACGTGGCGTAGACGATCGCGGCATCGCCGAAGACGCGCAGGAGCGCCGAGGTGGCGAGCGCGGAGGCGAGGATATTGACGAGGTTGTTGCCGACGAGGAGCGCGCCGATCAGCCGCTCGCGCGTCTGCATCAGCTTCGCGGCGATGCGCGGCGCGCTTCGATCCCCTGCTTCTCGAGCTGGAGAAGGCGCGCACGGATGGCGGCCGTCAGCGCCGTCTCGGAGCCCGAGAAGAACGCCGAGAGTAGCAGCAGCACGAGAGATCGCGAGGCAGGTCAGGATCAGGTCGCAGTCGAGGGTCATGGGTTCTGGCCTTAGCCGGCAGCGCACATCATGACGAGGCGAGACCTTCGGCAGCGAGGAAGGCGGCGATCTCGTCCGGCGGCACACCGTCGGAGACGAACGCCTCGCCGATCCCGCGGGTCGAGGACGAAGCGGATGATGCCGTCGGTCACCTTCTTGTCCTGGTTCATGGCGCCCTGCACCGCATCGGCCGCAAGGGGCACCGGAACGTCGGCGAACGTCGTGGGAAGGCCGACCGCCGCAAGGTGCGCTTCGACGCGCACGGCGTCTTCCGCAGCACAGAGGCCGAGGCGGGCGGAGAGGCGGAAGGCGAGCGCGAGGCCGAGCGCCGACCGCCTCGCCATGGACGATGCGCCCGTCATAGCCCGCGCACCGCTCCACGGCGTGGGCGAAGGTGTGGCCGAGGTTGAGGAGCGCGCGGTCGCCCGCCTCCTCCTCGTCCGCCACGACGATCTTGGCCTTGGCCGCGACCGCGGTCGCGATCGAGTGCGGCGAGCTCGTCGCGGGTGGCGCGTTCGCCGAGCGCCTCGAGGCGGTCGAAGAAGGCGGCGTCGTTGATGAGGCCGATCTTGACGATCTCGGCGTAGCCGGCGCGGCGGTGGCGCTCGGGCAGCGTCTTCGAGCGCGTCGGTGTCGGCAAGCACGAGCTTCGGCTGGTGGAAGGCGCCGACGAGGTTCTTGCCGTGGCGCGTGTTGATGCCGGTCTTGCCGCCGACGGCCGAGTCGACCTGCGCGAGCAGCGTCGTCGGGATCTGCACGAACGGCATCCCGCGCCGCGCGATGGCGGCGGCGAAGCCCGCGAGGTCGCCGACGACGCCGCCGCCGAGGGCGATCACCGTGTCGCGCCGCTCCAGCCGCGCGTCGAGGATCGCCTCGACGAGGCCGGTGAGCGGCTCGCCACGCCTTCGACGCCTCGCCTTCCGGCACCACGTGGGTGACGGCGGTGATGCCCGGCGCCCTCCAGCGAGGCGAGCAGCGGCTCGAGATGAAGCTCGGCCACCGCGCTCGTCGCGTCACCACGAGCGCGCTGCGGCGGCCGCAGACGCGCGGCGATCTCGCGTGCCCGCGCCGGCGACGAGGCCGGGGCCGATCAGAACGTCGTAGGCGCGGCCGGGCAGCGGGACGTGGACGCGGCGGGGCGGTTCAGCGGTGCTCAGCATGATGACATTGCCGCCGTCCGCGTCGAGGTCCTGGCAGCGCGCGCCAGGGCGCGGACGATCCTGTTGACGACCCGCTCGTGCGGGCCCGAACGGAGGACGTGACGCGGATGGTCGCCTCGGCGAACAATGGGTCGCGCACGGCGCGCAGCTCCTTCAATTTTTCTGCGCGGGTCGACGTCCTTGAACAGCGGTCTGTGGTTTCGCTTGCGCGATGCGCGACACGAGAACTTCGTTCGACGCGTCGAGCCAGACGGAAATGCCGTGGGCCGCGATCGCGTCGCGCGTGTCGGCGGACATGAAGGCCCCGCCGCCGGTCGCGACCACCTGCGGCCCGTCCTGCAGGAGGCGGGTGATGACACGCGTCTCGCCCTCGCGGAAGGCGGCCTCGCCGTGGGTCGTGAAGATGTCGGGGATGGACATGCCGGCCGCGTCCTCGATCTCGTTGTCGGCATCGACGAAGGGCAGGTCCAGCCGGTGCGCCAGCCGCCTGCCGACGCTCGACTTGCCGACTCCCGGCAGGCCGACGAGCACGATGTTCTGCCGAACCCACTTGTCCGCGCCCCGCCGGCGGCGGGTGCCGGCGCTGTGTGCGAGCCCCTGTGTCGTCCATAACTCCAATTCCGCGGCGTGCGGGCGCCCTCATCCGCCCAGCGGACACAATGCGCACGCCGCGAGTGCAAGGCCTCGCATCCGTTCCATCGACTTTTGCCGGAAATCTCCACCATCCCGCAAGACCCGGCAGCGCACTCTCCCCTCCGGCAGGAGAGCGCGGCGCCATGGATATCGAGACCTTCCTGGAAATGATGGCGGTGGAGCGGGACGCATCGCCGCACACGCTGTCGGCCTACAGGCGCGACCTCACCAAGTTTTGCCGGCCACTGCGCGGCGCGCGGCGTGGCGCTGGACGGCCGCGGGCGAGGCGGACATTGCGAGCTTCCTCGCTGCCCTCGCGGCCGCAGGCGAGGCCCGCACCACGCAGAACCGCCGCCTGTCGGCCGTGCGCCGCTACCTGCGCTTCCTCTACAGCGAGGGCGCGCGGACCGACGACCCGGGCGCGCTGGTGGCGGGCCCGAAGAATCGAAGCCCGCTCCCCAAGGTCCTCACCGTCGACGAGGTCTCCCGCCTCCTCGACACCGCCGCGGAGGCGGCCGCGACGCGGCGAGCCGGGAGCGCTCCGCCGCCAGCCCTCATCGAGCTCCTCTACGCCGCGGGCCTCCGGGTGACCGAGCTCGTCGGCCTGCCTGACAGCGCGATCAAGTCCGGCGCTGCGGCGATGATCGTGCGCGGCAAGGGCGGGCGGGAACGGGTCGCGCCCCTCACGAAGCCGCCCACAGGGCCGTCGCCGCATGGCGCGCGGCGCCGGCCCGGGCCGGCGGGCAAGCATCTTTTCCCGGCCCGCTCGGAGACCGGCCACCTCACCCGCCAGGCGTTCGGCCGCGAGCTGAAGACGCTCGCGGCGGCCGCGGGCCTGCCGGTCCACAAATTGTCTCCGCATGTCCTGCGGCACGCATTCGCCACGCATCTGCTGGCGCGCGGGGCGGATCTGCGCGTCGTCCAGACACTTCTCGGCCACCGCAACATTGCCACGACCGAGATCTATACCCACGTTCTGCCTGACGAGCTGCGCACCGTCCTGACCGACTGTCACCCGCTGGCGGACCGCCCGGCGCTTGACAGGGCCGCTTGCCGCGGTAGCAAGGTCCGCCGCACGCGCCTCGCCGCACCGCCCGAGCCACCTGTCAGCCAGTTGTAAAATGCGCACCTTCCTTGAATTCGAAAAACCTGTCGCCGACGTGTTCGGCAAGATCGAGGACCTGCGCACGCTCGGCAACGATTCCGCCGTCGACGGTTCCGACGAGATCGCCAAGCTCAAGGACAAGGCCGAGAAGGCCCTTGCCGACATCTATTCCAAGCTGACGCCGTGGCAGAAGACCGACGTCGCCCGCCACCCGGACCGGCCGCACGGCTCGCACTACATCCGCCAGCTGCATCGAGGACTATTCGCCCCTCGCAGGCGACCGCGCCTTCGCCGAGGACGCGGCGGTGCTCGCCGGCGTCGGCCGGTTCCGGGGCCGTTCGGTGGCGGTCCTCGCCAACGAGCGCGGCGGCGGACACCGAGAGCCGCATCAAGCACAATTTCGGCATGGCGCGGCCGGAGGGCTACCGCAAGGCCAAGCGCATCATGCAGCTCGCCGAGCGTTTCCGCCTCCCCGTCATCACGCTGATCGACACCGCCGGCGCCTATCCCGGCATCGGCGCCGAGGAGCGCGGCCAGGCCGAGGCCATCGCCCGCTCCACCGAGCAGGCGCTGATGCTGACCGTGCCGTCCGTCGCCGTCATCATCGGCGAAGGCGGTTCGGGTGGCGCTCTTGCGCTCGCGACCGCCAACCGGGTCCTGATGCTGGAGCACGCCGTCTATTCGGTGATCACGCCGGAAGGGCGCCGCCTCGATCCTGTGGCGCGATTCGACGCGGGCGCAGGAGGCGGCGGCCAACATGAAGATCACCGCGAGCGACCTTCTGCGGCTCGGCGTGATCGAGGAGATCGTGCCGGAGCCGCTCGGCGGGGCGCACCGCGACAAGGACAGCGCCATCCAGTCCGTCGGTGCGGCGATCGAGCGCGCCCTCGGCGAACTCGACGGCACGGAGCCCGCGAAGCTGAAGAGCGACCGGTCCGCGCGGTTCCTCGCGATCGGCCGCTCGCTCGAACTGTAGCGTCGGCGCAGCGCTGGCACGGCTTGTCCACAGTGGGTAAGCTCCCGGCAAGCAGTATTGACGATTTGTAAAGCCTGACGGCACAGGCTACACGCCGATGGATGGCGTGGATGTCGGTGCCGCCATGGACCGCGGGAGTTCGGATGACCTTGAACGCTGTGCGTCTCGAAGATCGGTTGCGCAATGCGCGGCGAAGCCTGTGCGTCGTCGCAGGCGCCTCGGTTCTGGCGCTGACGGTGGCCGGCTGCCAGGTGAGTGAGCTCGCCCACGGCGACTCGGCGCACCTTGCCCCCCTCCCCGCCAGCCTCAAGGGCAAGGTCGCGCGCCTCAACATGGACGAGCGCTCGCCCATCATGCTGCGCATCTACAAGGAAGAGGACCAGCTCGAGGTCTGGAAAAAGGACCGCACCGGCAACTTCAAGATGCTCGTCGCGTACGACATCTGCGCCTGGTCCGGCAATCTCGGCCCGAAGTACAAGGAAGGCGACCGGCAGGCGCCCGAGGGCTTCTACACGGTCACCCCGGGGCGGATGAACCCCAACTCCAGCTACCACCTCTCCTTCGACCTCGGCTTCCCCAACGCCTACGACCGGGCCAACGGCCGCACCGGCTCCAACCTGATGGTCCACGGGGACTGCTCGTCCCGCGGCTGCTACGCGATGGAAGACCAACAGATCCAGGAGATCTACGCCCTGGCGCGCGAGGCCTTCCTCGGCGGCCAGCAGGGTTTCCAGGTCCAGGCGCTCCCCTTCCGCATGACGCCCGAAAACATGGCGCGCCACGCCGACAGCGAGAATGTCGAATTCTGGGAGATGCTGAAGGAAGGCACCGACCACTTCGAGGTGAGCGGTCAGGTCCCGAAGATCGACGTGTGCGGCCGCCGCTACGTCTTCAACGCGACGCCGACGTCCGGCAGCTTCTCCTCCACCGCCGCCTGCCCGCCCTACGAAATCTCGCCGCAGCTCGAGCAGCTCGTCGCCGCCAAGCGCGAGTCGGACATCGAGAAGCGCAACACGGCCATTGCCAAGCTGAAGCTCGAGAAGGAGCGCAAGGAGCGCTTCGAGGCGCGTGACGAGGCGATCGCCTCGCTCTTCACCCGCGAGCAGAAAGAAGCCCAGGACGCTGCCGACGCCGCGGCCGTCAACGACGCCGCGATTGCAAGCGCCGCGCCGTCGACGCTGGTGGACGGCGGCACGCCCTATCCCAAGCCGTCTCCGCGCCGCGCTTCGACCGCCGCCGTCGCGTCGTCCGACAAGAACACCGGCTTCCGCCTCCCCAGCCTCTTCGGCGCAGGCGAGACGACCGAGCCCGCAGCCGTCGCCGTCAGCACCCCGGAACCCGCCGTCACCCCCGAGGTCCCGGTCGCGTCGACGGCTGGCGTGATGGACGCGCCGGAGCAGGCGCCTCTGCCGGAAGAGCCGGCGATGCCGGAAGTCGCAGCCATGCCGCAGGACCAGCAGGCAGCACCCGCGGCCCCGCTCGGCTACGCTTCCGAGGAAGAGAAGGAAGGCTTCTTCTCCAGCATCACTGAAGGCAGCAAGAACCTCTTCGGCCGCGCGAGCTCGATCTTCGGCAACTGACCCGCGTTAACCGCCGGGGCGGCGTCCCCGCCCGGTGCTCCTGCTAGGCCTTGAGGAGCGGCAGGAGCGCCGCCGCGGCATCCTCGCCGCTGATATAGGCGCTCTCGATGTTGGGGCCGCGCGTCCAGTCCCCCGCGATGGCAAGGCCCGACGGGTCGGCCCGCACGTCGCCCGGCGCCGTCGCCAGCACCCGCGAATAGCGCCACCGATGCGCCGCCGCATGCACTGGCTCGGGCAGCGCGAGCCGCGCCCGCACGATCCCCGCCATTTCCGCAGCGACATCGCCGCGCTCGCGCTCAAGGTTCGCCGCCGACCAGTCACCGTCGGCATGGACGACCAGCGTTGCGCCGTAGCGCCCCGGTTTGCCGCCGTCGAACGCCAGCCACTCGAAGCCGTCCGCCGCCAGCGCGTCGTGTGCAATATCCGCAAGGCCCCCTGCGGTCTCTGCGGCGAATGCCAGCATAAGGGCCCAGCATGGCGCGTAGCGGGCCGACTCGGCGGCGGCTGCGAGTTCCGGCGCGTGCGGGGCCGCGAGTGGAACGAACTGCGGAGCGGGCACGGTCGAGACGATGCCGTCAAACGGACCGTGCACCGCACCGCCCGCATCCGCCAGATGCCAGCGGTCCGCACGGCGCTCGAGCGCGGAAATCGTGACGCCGTAGCGCGCCTCGGTGTCGCCGAGAGCATGGCGGACGATCGCGTTCATCCGCGGCGTGCCAACGATCGCGCCGTCCGGTGCGTCCGGCCAGAGGGTCGCCGCGCCGGAGAGGACGGCGTCCTCAAGGAAGGCGGCGAATCCGGGGGCCCGCGGGGCGGTCCACTGTGCGCCATGGTCGAAGGAGACCTCGCTGCCGTCCGGCAGCGTGGCGCGACGGCTCGCCATTCGCCCGCCCGGCCCGCGCGCCTTGTCGAACACGCAGACCGCGGCGCCGGCAGAGCGCAGCGCGGCCGCGGCGGCCGCCCCCGCGATGCCTGCCCCCAGGACCGCGACGCGGGGCCGGCCCGCGCCGTCAGGCATGACGGCTGGCGTTGGCGCCGTAATAGTTGATGTAGCGGTGCGAGATGCCGGAGACCGGAAGGACGATCATCACGTCGGTCGTGCCGAACTGCTGGTCAACCACCGCGCCGTCCGCCACGAACGCGCCGAGCCTGAGGTAGCCCTTGATGAGCGGCGGCAGCGCGCGCAGGGCCTTGCGCGGGTCGACGTCCTCCATCTTCATCCGGTCCATCGGGACGTAGCGGGAATCGATTGCCCGCACCCGCCACTCGGGCGGCGCCAGATGGTTGTGGTAAAGATAGGACAGCGCCGGAGCCATCTCGTCGAGGTTGGTGCCGGCGAGCGAGGCGCAGCCAAACATCACGTCGATCTTGTGGCGCAGAACGTAGGACCACGCGCCGTGCCACAGGAGCTCGACGGTGCGCTTGTCGCGGTAGGGCTTGAGCACGCAGGAGCGGCCGAGCTCCAGAAAGCGCTTGTCCTCGTGCCCCTCGAACAGGGACGCGATGTCGAACTCCTGCTGCGAATAGAAGCCGCCATGGGTCTGCGCGATTTCCTGCCGCAACAGGCGGTAGGTGCCGACGATCCGCGGCTTGCGCTTGCGGAAGGGCTTGGGGTCGACGTTGTGGTCGAGCACCAGAAGGTGGTCGCAGATGTTGTCGAACGCATCCCGGTCGCGCCGCGTCGCCATGGCGTAGGGGTCGGGCTGGGCGGCGAGTTCCTCGTAGAACACCTGGTAGCGGATCTGCTGGGCGCGCTTGATCTCGCCCGCCGTGCGCGCGAGGCGGACCTCGAGTGTTCCCAGTTGCCCGAATGTCGGCGTCTTGCGGTCGAGCGGCTCGATGCGCTTGCCGTGCAGCCTCGGCTGCACGCCGAACCAGGGCCCGGTCGTGGTGGACTTGGTGCGTCCGCGCGGCACGAAGCGGCGCACCACCGGAGACAGTGAGCGCAGTTTCGCCATCGTCCGCCGGCGGCGTTTGGGTCGGGCTTCGACGATCAACGTCCGGTCCTCGGTCCGTCCGCCGATCTCAGGAATCGCATGTTCGCTCAGCGCCTCTTCGCTCATCCACGTCCGCCGCTGTCGAGGCGGCGAACCACGGCGCGACGTTATTGCGAGCGCACCGGCTTCGCAATGTCGCGGAGGCAAACTCTGTCGCCCGGCAGCGCCGCACCGCAGGCATTGGAGCTTGTGCGGTAATGGAATATCTACTATAAGTTGTTTATCGTGAACCAGTGCAGAGTTCCGCCCGTGTTGAGCCGTGTCACCACCATCGCCTTCCGCGGGATCGAGGCCGTGCCGGTCGCGGTCGAGGTCCAGGTTGCGGCAGGCGCGGTGGCGTTCAGCATCGTCGGCCTCGGCGACAAGGCCGTCACCGAGAGCCGCGAGCGTGTGCGCGCCGCGCTCTCTGCCATCGGGCTCGCCCTCCCCCCGCGGCGCATCACCGTCAACCTCGCCCCGGCCGACCTGCCGAAGGCCGGCAGCCACTATGACCTGCCGATTGCGCTGGGGCTGATGGCGGCGCTCGGCGCCATCCCGGCCGAAGCTGTCGAGAACTCGGTCATCCTTGGCGAACTCGGCCTCGACGGGCGGATCGTCGGCGTCGCAGGGGTGCTCCCGGCGGCGGTCGGCGCCAACATCCTCGGGATGGGCCTCATCTGCCCGGCGGAGGACGGGCCGCAGGCCGCCTGGGCTTCGGCCGATATGGAGATCCTGGCGCCCAGAAGCCTTGCGGCCCTCGCCAACCACTTCCGCGGCACCCAGATCCTCACGCGGCCCGACCCGAGGATCAGCCTGCCGCCCGGCCGCCCGCGCGACCTGTCAGACGTGAAGGGGCAGGAAAGCGCCAAGCGCGTCCTCGAGATCGCGGCGGCAGGCGGGCACAACCTCCTCCTCACCGGGCCGCCGGGGTCCGGCAAATCGATGCTGGCTGAGCGGCTTCCGTCGATCCTGCCCGAGCTCGATCCGGAAACGCTGCTCGAAAGCGCGATGATCCGCTCCGTCGCCGGCCAGCTCTCCGACGGTCGGCTTTCGACATACGCGCCCTACCGCGCGCCGCATCACTCCGCGTCGATGGCGGCGCTGGTCGGCGGCGGCCCGCGCGCCCGCCCCGGCGAGATCTCGCTCTGCCACGGCGGCATCCTCTTCCTCGACGAGTTGCCCGAGTTCGCCCCGCAGGTGCTCGACGCGTTGCGCGAACCGCTGGAGACGCGCAGCGCCACCATCGCCCGCGCCCAGCACCGCGTCACCTATCCCTCGCGCTTCCAGCTCATCGCGGCGATGAACCCCTGCCGCTGCGGGCTCGCAGGCGAGCCCGGGCATTCGTGCAAGCGCGGCAAGGCCTGCGAGGCCGACTATCAGGCCCGCCTCTCCGGCCCCCTGCTCGACCGGATCGACCTGTCCTTCCGCGTCGGCGCGGTCTCGCCGGCGGACCTTCACGCCCCCTCCGGCGAGCCGTCGTCGGCCGTCGCCGCCCGCGTTGCCGACGCGCGTCATCGCCAGGCCGAGCGCTTCAGGGGCCTACCCGGCGTCAAGACCAATGCTGATTGTGGCCCGGAGCTGATCGAAAGCACGCTTCAGACCGAGCCTGAAGCAACCAACCTCCTCGACAAGGTCGCGGGCGAGCGCCGTTTCTCCGCCCGCGCCTACCACAAGATCCTCAAGGTCGCGCGGACGATTGCTGACCTGGCCGCCAACGAAACCATAAAGCGCCAGCATGTCGCCGAAGCGCTGGCCTACCATCGGACGTCGTAACCATGCTGGGTGAACCTCTCTTGTCAGGCCGGCGAATTCCGATCTTAAGAAGTGGCATGGAATATCGGATCATCACTGACGAGACCGAGGGAGCGGCCGCACTTGCGCAGTATTTCGCGCAGTCGGACCGCACACTGGTGCTGACCGGCGCCGGGATCTCCACCGAGTCCGGCATTCCCGATTTCCGCAGCCCGGGTGGACGCTGGTCGCAGATGGAGCCGATCACCTACGACGCGTTCGTCACCAGCGAAGCCGCCCGCCTCGAAGACTGGCGCCGCAGCTTCGAAATGGACGAGATCTTCACCCGCGCCGAACCCAATGCCGCGCACAGGGTGATCGCGCAGAAGGCGCGGACCGGCCCCGTCGCCCACGTGGTGACGCAGAACATCGACGGCCTGCACGGCCGCGCCGGCACCCCCGCCGCGATGCTGACCGAGATCCACGGCACCTGCGCCCACGCGCACTGCCTCTCATGCGGCGAGCATATGGCGATTTCGCAGGCGAAACAGATTGTTGAAACGTCCGGTCAGTCACCCTCGTGCCCGTCCTGCGGCGGGCTGGTGAAGGCCGCGGTCGTCTCCTTCGGGGAACAGATGCCGATGGAACCGCTTGCCCGCGCGCAGGAGGAGGCGGTCAGCTGCGACCTCCTCGTCGCGGTCGGTTCCTCGCTCGTCGTCTACCCCGTGGCCGCGCTTCCCGCGATGGCGAAGGCGGCCGGCGCGAAGGTCGTGATCGTGACGGGCAGCGCGACGGAGCAAGACGAACTTGCCGATGCCGTCATTAGAAGTCCGATCGCGCGGACATTTTCTCCTTTGGAAGAGGCCGGATTTGATTAAAAGTCTGTGTCTCTTTGGCAACATTTGTTCGCCCGGTGCGAAACACCGTCGCGGAAAGGGTGAATGAATGGTAACCTCATCAAGTGCAATCACGATTCGATTGGTGATGTTGGTCTTGGTTCCGATGTGGCGGGTAGCGTGGTGAACGACAACAAGATGATGCAGTATTACGAAGACTATTCAGTCACCGATCGCGAAGATGCCCCCGGTCTGGAAGGGCTCGAAGGCCTGACCGAGATGTCGGGCTCGATCAAATGGTTCGACGTCGGCAAGGGCTACGGCTTCATCATCCCCGACGATGGCGGGCCGGACGTTCTCCTCCACGTCACCTGCCTTCGCCGGGACGGCTACCAGAGCGCCTACGAAGGCGCGCGCGTCGTGTGCGAAGTCACCGACGGGCCGAAGGGCAAGCAGGCGTTCCGCATCCTGTCGATGGATGAATTGAGCGCGGCGCACCCCTCGCAGCTCCCCCCGTCCCGCGCCCACACCCAGATCATCCCGGAAGGCCCCGCGGAGATCGCGCGCGTAAAATGGTTCAACCGCAGCAAGGGCTACGGCTTCCTGACGCGCGGCGACGGCACGCCGGACATCTTCGTCCACATGGAGACGCTGCGCCGCTTCGGTGTCGCCGAGCTGCGCCCCAACCAGCTCGTCCGCGTCCGTTTCGGCAACGGCCCCAAGGGCCTGATGGCCGCCGAAATCCTGCCCGAGAGCGGCGTCAACGTCCCGCAGTCGCACTGAGCTAGAGCGCGGCCCCGGCGGGCCGCGCTCCCACCCCGCGGGCTGCCCCCGATAGGTGCGGCACTGCCCGACGTCCATCCGGCTGCGCCGTCACTCCGTGTGCTGCCTGCCGATACGTGCGGCACTGCCGAACTCCCAATCTGGCCGGGCTCCGTCCCCCGCGCGGCCACCCAACTCGTGTGGAACTGGCCCGCACCTGCTCAGCCCGCAAGTCCACTCCGCGTGCAGCCTCCAGACACTTCCAACATTGCTGCGCTCCACATCAGGCCGGGCCTCGGTCTTGCGTGCTACCGCACGGCTCGTGAAGTCCGCCGCGCTCCCGCTCAGCCCGCACTCTAGCCCGCGTGCAACCTGGCAATTGCGCAAGTGCCGCGCTCGAGATCAGGCCGGGTCCCCGTCCCGCGAGCTGCCCCCGGTTCTTGCGGGACGGCCGTGCGTCCCTCAGGCCGCGCCTCCAGCGCGCGCGTGCAGTCCCTAGACACTTGCGTCACCGCCGTGCCTCCTTATCAGGCCCGGCTCCGCCCAGCGTGCAGCCGCCAGACTCGTGCGGCACGCCGCGGCGCCTGCTCAGGCCACGCATCCAGCGTGCGTGCAGCCTCCAGACACTTGTTCGCTAGCGCGCTCCATATCGCGGCAGGCTCATTCTCGCGTGCTGTGTTTCGGCTCTAGCGGGATTGCTGCGCGCCAGCTCAGGCGGCGCACCCGGCCCGCCTGCAGCCTCCAGACACTAGCGCCACTGCCGCACTTCAAATCTGGCCGGAGCTCCTTCTTACGAGCTGCCACCCGGCTTGTGCGGGCCTGCCGCGCGCCTGCTCGGACGCGCATCCAACCCGCGTGTAGCCTCCAGACACTTCGGTCGCTTCCCCGCTCCACATCAGGCCGGGCCATGGCCCGCGTGCTTCCGCTCGGCCCATGCGGGAATGCCGTGCGGCTGATCAGGACGCGCTTCCGCCCCGCGATCTATCCCCCGAACCGTTTCGGCACTGACGCGGCGTTCGGTCCGCGCCCTCACCCGGGCCCGCATGCCAGCCGCCAACCGCGGCCGATGGGCCGGACCTCGGTCGGGTTGGCGATGCTCGACGTCGCCCGCGCAATGTCCCGCGCCTGAAAGCCCCCTCACCGCGCCGCGTCGTGCTCCATTTCCGTTCAGATCCGATCGGCCGCTGCGCCGCGTCGCGCGCAAGCGTCGGCCAGCGTGCCACGTGGGATCCCGCGCATCGTTCGATCACGCGGCACGCGGGGTGGGCTGTGCGGCGGGTGTCTCGGGCCCATATTCGTGGCATAGAGGCGTGGCGATCCGGCTTGTGGCCGCGATGCAGAATGCGGCGGAGAGACGAGTGACACATCGAGGGCCTTCGGGCACACCTTCCCCGGCTCTGATGGGTCGTCGGCGAAATGCAGCGCTCGCCAGCGTGTTGATTGCAGTCCTGCTCACGGCACCGGCCTCGGCCGCCGTTCCGGCTGAAGCCATTTCGCTTCAACCGGAATCAAATGCGACCCGAGGCCTTTCCGGCATCGACTTCGGGCGCGTGCGGGAGAACTCGGTTTCGAAGGCCGCTCGCGGGCAACTGGTCGCGCAGGCCGGACCCGTGAGCCCGGCCGCGCCCGCCACGCCGCAGGCGCCCGTTCCCGCCGCCGAACCGCCGGCGCCGGTCGGCGAGCCCGCCCTGACCACGACTGCCACCCCTGCCGATACCACCGAAACCTCACAACCCGAGGAGACCGGCGCGGCGGAGGCACGGCCGCGCTCCGCGTTGCAGGAAGCGGAACAGGAGGCGGCGGAAGCCGCAGCGCAGCCGGCATCGGCGATTGAGAGCGCCGTGGAATCGGCGGTCATCAATACGCCGTCCGAGCCGACTGCACCGCCTGCGGAGGCCGCGCCCGCAGCCAGCGAACTCCTCGAAACCGTGGTGAACGACGGCGCCCCGGACACTCCCGACGGCGCGAACGATGCCCGCAGGGACGCTGCCGCCGCGCTGGCCGGTACCGAAGAAGAGGCCAGTGCCGAAGACGGGTCCGCCGCCGAGGCATCCGCCTCCGAAGCGGCCACCGCTGCGAACGCTGCGCCCCCCACCCTCTCCCCGGCAGAGACCCCCGTCCGGTCCGATCAGGCACGGCTCGTCGCCGGCTCCGGCGTCCACGACTTCACCATCGAGATTGCGGATGATCCGATGGAGCGGGCGCGCGGGCTGATGTTCCGCGAGACGATGGCGCGCGACCACGGCATGCTGTTCGACTTCGGCAACGAGGGCATGCGCTCGTTCTGGATGAAGAACACACCGCTGCCGCTCGACATCATCTTCATCCGCGCCGACGGCACGGTGGTGAACGTCGCCGCCGACACCACGCCGTTCTCGACCGACGGCGTCCCGTCCGAAGGGCCCGCGCGCTTCGTCTTCGAGGTCAACGCAGGCGTCGCTGCCGAGATCGGCCTCGAGCCCGGCGACCGCCTCCTCCACCGCCGTGTCGAAGATTGAGCGGACATGGGATCTTGCACGCGCGGAGAGTTGCCCGCGCCGCTCCGGCGGTGTAGGGCAAGACACGTGGC
This sequence comes from uncultured Alphaproteobacteria bacterium, assembly GCA_963704595.1. GTDB lineage: Bacteria > Pseudomonadota > Alphaproteobacteria > Rhizobiales > Amorphaceae > Acuticoccus. The sequence continues at coordinate 1,973,351 of OY969922.1, read as the reverse complement.
GAGCGGGGCATAGCTCAGCCTGGTAGAGCATCGGTTTTGGGAACCGAGGGTCGTAAGTTCGAATCTTGCTGCCCCGACCATGTCACGGCAGGATCGTCACACACAGCAACGGAGCGTTCGGAGTTTTTCATGCGAGCCCGGATCTTCAGACCCGCCCGTAACGCCATGCAGTCAGGCACGCGCAAGAACCGCCGCTGGCGGCTCGAGTTCATCGCCGACAGCCCGCTGGGCGTCGATCCGCTGATGGGCTGGACGTCGAGCGCCGACACCATCCGCCAGGTCCACCTCGAATTTCCGACGAAGGAAGAGGCGGTCGCCTACGCCGAGCGGCGCGGCATCAACTACCGGATCGAGGAAGCCAACGCCCCGGCCGACAAGAAGCTCTCCTACTCCGACAATTTCCGCACCGACCGCGTCGCCCCCTGGACCCACTGAGGGCCTGAGGCCCGGCGTTCGCTCGAACTGCCCTGACGCCTGCCGGGAGATGATCCAGGCAGGCGTTTTCGCGTCCGGCTTTCCGCTCAGCGGTAGATCAGCGTGGGCAGCCACATGGTGATGGCGGGAACGAAGGTGACGAGAACCAGCACCACCCCGAGCGGGATGAGGAACGGCGCAGTCGCCGTCACGCACCGCTCGAACGGCACCTTGGCGACCCGCGACAGGACGTAGAGCACCATCCCGATCGGCGGCGTCAGAAGCCCGATCATCAGGTTGAGCACCATGATGACGCCGAAATGCACCGGGTCGACGCCGATCTTCACCGCGATCGGCAGGAGCACCGGCACCAGGATGGTGATCGCCGCGACGGTTTCGAGGAAACAGCCGACGATCAGCAGGATCAGGTTGATCAGGATGAGGATGACGATCGGGTTCTCCGACGCCGACAGGAGCAGCGCCGCGAAATGCTCCGGCACCCGGTTGGAGGTGAGGATCCACGCGAAGATCGACGCGGCGCCGACGATGAAGAGGACGACGGCGGTGGTCTCGATGGTGTCGTAGGAGACCCGCAGGAAGCGGCGCCAGGTGAGCGTGCGGTAGACGATGAGGCCGAGGAACAGCGCCCAGACGCAGGCCGCGATGGCGGCCTCGGTGGGGGTGAACGCGCCGGTGAGGATGCCGCCGACGATGATGACCGGCGTCAGCAGCGACAGGAACGCCTTGCGGTAGGTCGTGCCGAGGCGGCGGATCGAGAAGCGCGCATCCCGCGGATAATTGCGGATCCGCGCATAGAAGAAGACCATCACCATCAGCGAGAGGGCCATCACGAGGCCGGGGATGAACCCCGCCGCGAACAGCTGGCCGATGGAGGCGCCCGCGACCACGCCGTAGATCACCATGGGGAGCGAAGGCGGGATGATCGGCCCGATGGTGGACGACGCCGCGGTGACGCCGACCGAGAAGCCGGGGTCGTAGCCCGCGTCGCGCATCGCCTTGATCTCGATGGCGCCGAGGCCGCCGGCGTCCGCCACCGCCGCGCCCGACATGCCGGCGAAGATCACCGACGCGCCGATGTTCACGTGCCCGAGGCCGCCCCGCATCCAGCCGACCAGCGCCTTGGCGAACTCGAAGATCCGCTCGGTGATCCCGGCGGTGTTCATGAGGTTGCCGGCGAGGATGAAGAAGGGCACCGCGAGCAGCGGGAACGAATCGACGCCGTTGATCATCCGGTGTGCGACCACCATCGACGGCACCTGCCCTGTCACCAGGATGAAGACCGCCGAGGAGCCCGCGAGGCAGATCGCCACCGGAAAGCCGAGGGCGATGGAACCGAAGAGCAGGCCGAAAAGAAGGGCAAGTTCCACGTCGGATCTTTCTTGAACGGCGTCCGCCCTTTCGGGGGACGGAGCAGGAACGGGTCGGTGTGCGGGGACGCTTCAGTCGATCGAGGGGGTGGCGGCGTGGCGCTCCGGGTCGACGAGGCGGCTCGTCCCGGTGCGGATGTGCCGGAACGCGACGCCGACTGCGTACATCGTCATCAGCGCGAAGCAGGCGGTGACGCCGTAGTAGACCCAGGACTTGGGCACATCGATCGACACCATCTTCTGGTAGGTCCGCCCGGAGAGCTGGTAGGTGAACCACGTCAGCGCCCCGTAGAAGACGACGGACACGACGTCGACGATGCTCTGCAGGACGCGCCGCAGCGGCCGGGGCATCCAGCGGTAGAGGATCTCGACCGCGATGTGGCTTCCCTTCCGCACCGCCATGATCGACCCGATGAAGGTGACGGCGATGAGGAGGAAGCGCGCGATCTCCTCGGTCCAGCCGAGGGAATCGTTGAGGACGTAGCGGGTGAAGAACTGGAGGAAGACCACCGCCGCCAGCGCCCAGAATACGACGAGGACCGGCGCGTCGTCCCACTGGATGTCGGAGAGGTCGACGGGCTCGTCTTCGGGGAACTCGGACGGCACGGATTGGTCGTTCATGGGCGTATCGCCTCCCGCCAGGCCGCGGCCGTGGCATCCGCAAATCTTTGGCTGTGGTGGTCGGCTGTAGCGGGCCGGGTGCCGGGGCCGCCGCACGAGGAGCGCGGCGGCCGCAGCTTGTCAGGCGAAGATCAGAGCGCCTGGAGGCGGTCGTAGGTTTCCTGGTCCCAGGTCGCCATCTCGCCGTTGTGCATCTTCTTGGTGGCTTCGATGAACGGGCCGCGGTCGACCTCGTTGACCGTCACGCCCTCGCCCTCGAACCATTTGACGAGCTCGGCCTCCTGCTGGCGGATCTGCTCGGTGGCGCAGGTCGACGTTTCCTTGAGGACCTCGGTCAGCGTCGCCTGATCCTCCTCGGAAAGCTGGTTCCAGGCCGGCCCGCCGACGATGGTGAGGAGCGCATCGGTGATGTGGGCCGTGAGGTTGATGTCCTCCTGCACCTCGTAGAACTTCTTCGCCTGGATGGTCGGGAGCGGGTTTTCCTGCGCGTCGACCGTGCCCTGCTGCAGCGCGAGGTAGACCTCTGCGAACGCGATCGGGGTCGGGTTCGCGCCGACGGCCCTCGGGAACATCATGTAAAGGGGCGCGTTCGGCACGCGGATCTTGAGGCCGGCCATGTCTTCGGGCTTCAGGATCGGCTTGTTGGAGGTAACGTGGCGGTTGCCGTAGTAGGTCAGCGCCACGATGTGGTTGCCGGTCGCGTCCGTGTAGCCGTCGCTGAGCTCCTGGAAGAGGTCGGAGTTGCGGTAGGCGTCCCAGTGCTCGTAGTCGCGGAACATGAAGGGCGAGCCGCCGATGGCGATCGGCCCGTAGGCGCGCCCTGCAAAGAGCTGGCCGGTATAGATGATGTCGACCGTGCCGATGCCGAGGCCTTCGTTGATGTCGACTTCCTTGCCGAGCGAGGACGCGGGGAAGACCTCGATGCCGTAGCGGTTGTCGGTCGCGGCGAGGAGCTTGTCGGACGCCTCGACGGCGCAGGTGTGGTACGGCTCGCTGGATTCGTAGACGTGCGCGAACTTCAGCATCGTCTGCGCCGAAGCCGCGAACGGTGTGAGTGCAACGCCGGCAATGGCGGTCGCCGTAAGCAGAGTGCGGATCATTGTAGTTCCTCCCGGATAACGATTCTTGATCTTTTGGTTGGCGGGAGCCTATGGCCTTAGGCGCCGCCGCTCAAGTCGCGCGATCATCTAAGGCTGCAACTGATCGGACCGTGTCGCCTGGGGGCGTTTGCGGGGGGCGCGGCCACGGACCGGCAGCGGCCGCGCGCGCCGCCTTGCCGCGTTCGCGGTGCTCATGCTACCGGAAATGGCGCAAACAACGATTGAAGCATCCCGCGAAAGGCGGGCGGACGGGTCAAGGTCGCCCGCCGGCTTCAACGCTGTCCCGTGGCCCCATAGCTCAGCTGGATAGAGCAACGGACTTCTAATCCGTAGGTCGTAGGTTCGAATCCTACTGGGGTCACCAATCTTTTCAGAGTTGAGGCGAGCGGCTCAGGAAGCGGCCGCTCAGATGCCGGCAATCGATAACGTGCGTCGGCCAGCTGTGACTGCCGATATGCCGCCGGCGTGCCGACTGCCTTCGCATGGCGCAACGCACCTAAGTCGTCCGCTGATCGGAAGCTGCGTGGCATGGTGGCGGCGAGCCTCACCGATCTGCGCTGTAAAGATCGGGCCCTGCTGGACGGAGCAGCCGAGCGAGGCAAGAAGCCGGGCGCTGGCGGCGCAATCCACGCCGTCGGCACAGATCTCGAAGCCGAGCGCGTCAGCCATCGCAACAAGCGCCCGAACGACGCCCTGCGCCCGCTCGTCCAACTTCAGCGCCGTGACCAACGTCTCGTCGAGCACGAGGTCGCAGAAGCCCGCGCGGGCGAGCGCTGTAACGGAGACGTGGCTTATGCCGAAATTTCCGAGGGAGACGGGGATGCCGCGGGCGCTCATCGCGGCGAGAAAAACGAGCAGCGCATCAGGGTCCGCGGTCGCCGCGGGTTCACAGATCCGGACGATGATGTTCTCCGGGTCGAGCCCCTCATCGTCGAGGATCGTCGCGATCTGCGCAGCTATATTCGGATCATACAGGATCGCGGGGTGCATCGGGATGACGGTCGGGCGCGCCGCACCGGCGAAAGCATGCTTGCGGTTGTGCCGGGCTATCGCTCGCAGGAGAATCTCCAGCATAGCGTTCGAGAGGCCGTTTCGATGCGCGGCGCACAGGAGCGCCTTGTGGTCGATCCTCGCACCGCCGCGGGGGTGCCACGATGCCTGAGCCTCGAAGCCGACGACAAAATGATCGCCAGCGATGGTCAACCGCACGCGCGGCAGGAAGCTCACGTCGATCTCGTCCTCCGCGATCGCGGCTTCGAGGTCTGTGGCGACGTCGCGATCGGGCGGCGTATCTTCGGAAGAGCGGGCACGGTCGATGGCGGCGGCAAGCGCGCCCATCCGGATCGGGCGGGCGACGGCCACCGCGGTGGAAATTCCGGCCGCCAGCGCAAAGAATTCGAGGTCTGCTGCCGACTGGTCATCGTCGGGCAGCATCACCAGCGCCGTGGTGGGGCTTGTTGTCCCGATCTCATGCAGGATGCCGGTTCCTTCGGGCAGCCTGAGGTCCACGAACATGAGCGCCGGCTTGTCGCTGCGGATCGCATCGTACGCTTCGGAGCGGCTGTCGGCGACGCGTACGGCATATCCCGCGTCCTGCGCGGCCTTCACGACCACCTGGCGGACCGCGCGCGAGTGGACGTAAATCAAAGCGGCGTTTCTGTTCTTGTTCATCGGCAACCCCGGCCCTGCTCCGGCCGAGGTTTGCCGCCTTCAGTCGATGATGTAGCCCACGCGGTGCACCGTCCGGATGACCTCTTCCCCATCGCAGAACGGGGAGAGCTTCTTGCGGATGCTCGACACGTAGATGTCGATCCGCCGATCCATCGGGTCACGTTCCGCCGGGCCGACCACCATGCCGTGCAGCGTGTCTCGGCTCAGTACGTTTCCTTTGTTGTGTACGAGCGCGGAGAGCATCCGGATTTCGGGTTTCGACAAAGAAATGGTTTCGCCTGTCTTGTGGGAGACAATATAGCGCCGGGCGTCGATCGAAAAATCGCCGAACGCCACCTGCCCGCTTGCGCAGTTCGGCGGCTGGGCCTGGTCGCGCAACTGCGTGATCCGCAGTCCGGCCCGTTTCACCCGTGCCGACAGTTCGCGGACGTGGAACGGCTTGGAGATGTAATCGTCGGCGCCGATCTCGAGGCCGATCACGACGTCGAACACGTCGCCCCTGCCGGACAGGATGATGACCGCCGTCCGCTGGCTGCCGCTCAGTTCCTTGACGAGGTCGATCCCGTTCTCGCTCGCGAGATTGAGGTCGACGATACAGATGACGACATCCTCTTTCGTGAGCGCAGTTCGTGCATCCGCGAGGTTGGAGGCGGCGCGAACCGTATAGCCCTCCATCTCGAGAACGTCGATCACGAGATCCCGCACATCAGCATCGTCGTCGACCACGAGCGCCAGTCGCTGACTGCTTTCGCCCGCCATATCGCGCAATGCAGTATCGCGTCGTCGCCCAGCAGATGCATCGGCGGCCCAGGTGCTTTCCATTGATGCGGCCATTTCTTCCACCCCACTTGCCGGGATTATTAAATCTCAGAATGTGAAAAATTGAAATACCCGCGGTGCGTGTGTTCCGTTGTCGCGCCCTTCGGCGCGTGGCCGACACGGCAGCACCACGAAGGTCGCCAAGTTTACAAATCCAACAATTCAAGCATTTCCCCCCGGAATCTCAGCGTTGTCGGCGTAAGTTTGGATTACAATTGCATAGAGAGCGATCAAATCGCCTTCTAGCTTTCGGCTTCAGGCAAACACTGGAGCAAAGCAATGAGCGAATTCAACGGCACCGCACAGAACGACAAGATGTTCGGAACCGACACTGCTGACGTGCTCAGCGGGCAGAGCGGCGACGATACGCTCCACGGCCGTGAGGGCGACGACAGGGTCGTCGGCGGCGCCGGTGCGGACACCGTGCGTGGCGACGAGGGCAACGACACCCTGAGCGGCGGGATCGGCGACGACATCCTCACCGGCGGCATCGGCCACGACCGAGTCGTGGCGGGCGACGGGGCAGACCGCGCTTACGGCGACGACGGCAACGACACCATCTCCGGCGGCGAAGGCGAAGACCGCGTGCTGGGCGGCGCCGGCAACGACATTCTGCGCGGCGACGCCGGCGACGACATCATCGATGGCGGGGTGGGTGACGACGTTGCATTTGGCGGCACCGGAATGGACCGCATGTTCGGCGAGGCCGGCGCGGACCGGATGAGCGGCGGCGACGATGCGGACCGACTTTTCGGCGGCGATGACAACGACCACCTCTCCGGCGACGACGGCAACGACCTCCTCGAAGGCGGCGAAGGCCTCGACTTTCTCTTCGGCGGCCTCGGCAACGACGTGATCCGGGGTGACGCCGGTAATGACCGGATCTTCGGCGAGAACGGCGCCGACAAGCTGTTCGGCGGCACCGGAGTGGACTTCATCCATGGTGGTGCCGGCAGTGACCGGCTCTTCGGCGATGACGGCAACGACCGCCTGTTCGGAGAGGACGGCGACGACATCCTGGCGGGCGGCGAAGGCAACGACAGGATGGAGGGCGGCGACGGCAACGATCGCCTCCTCGGCCAGGCCGGGTCCGATACGCTGGACGGTGGCTCGGGCGCCGATTCCCTCTTTGGCGGCGGCGGCCGTGATGAGCTCATCGGCGGCGCCGACAACGACAGTCTGGACGGTCGCGGCGGGGCCGACGACCTCAAAGGCGGCAACGGTGACGATTTCCTTGCCGGCGGCAACGGCGACGACATGCTGAACGGCGGCGCAGGCAACGATACGCTCGACGGCGGGAACGGCGAGGACACGCTGGACGGCGGCGGCGGCGTCGATGAACTGACCGGCGGAGACGGCGCAGACACTTTCGTCTTCAACGACGGGACGACGGTGACCGACTTCAACGCTGTGGAGGATTCCTTCGACTTCGGTCTTGCCGTCGGGCTCGACACCGGGCTCGAGATCCTGGGCGCCGCCCTTCAGATCGGCGCCGACATCGAGATCACCGACGAGCTCGGCGCGACCGTCACGCTGAACGACCTGACCCTCGTCGACCTTGCCGCCAATCTCGGCCTCGATCTCGATCTCGGCATCTCGCTCATCGACGGCGCGATCGACATTGGCCTCTGAGGGCCGCTCGCCTGGGCGGGGTGGAAGCGGCCGGCGTTCGCGTCGGCCGCTGGCGCGAGTTGTCTGCGGCGTCGACACCTCTCGCTTGCAGCGCCGGCTGCGTATAGGCTGGCATTCGACAGAATTAGCCAGACGCGGCAAGTTCAAATTCCGTCATCGTAAAATCATGACGTGCGGGGTTGCTTTGCCAGGGGCCATCATCTTCGATTCCGCTGCGCGGACAACGTGTATCCCCCCGGGCACATCCCCGCGGCGGCGCGACGATGCGCTTTGCCGCTTGTCGCGTGTAATCCGGAAAAGGTTCGGTGCCGCGGCCGTGTTGATCCTGCCGCCCGGTGCCGTCGACAACTCGGACGCCATCGCGCGGTCGCCCGAAACGCCGGTCGATGCCGAAGACGTCCCGGCAGACAGGATCGCTGCGACGATCGAGGGGCCGGGCGGCGACCCGCTCGGCGAACTCGTGCTCGACTTTGCCGATCCCGAAGCCGCCGACGGCGTCGCGGCCGACGATCTCGAAGACGTCCTCGCCCTCGCGGCGGCCCTTCTCCACGCGCCGGTGCCCACGGGTGCACCGGAGGCCGCGGCCGACGACCGCGGCGGTCTCCTCTTCCGGGAGTTCCTAAAGGCGGCCCCGGCGGCCATCGCGATGTTCGACCGGAAGATGCGCTTTCTGGCCGTCTCCTCCTCCTACCGCACCCTGTTCGGACTGACCGACGTCGAGATCCTCGGTCGAACGCTCTACGACGTCGTGCCGGACCTGCCGGCCGAGTGGGCGGATCAGCACAAGCGCTGCCTTGCCGGCCAGCCGATCGCGGTGGAGCGAGACGAGATGCACGTCGGCGGCGCACGGAAGTTCGTCCGCCGTCACCTCGATCCGTGGTTCGAGGCGGAGGGTGTGGTCGGCGGCATCCTCTCCTGGTGCGACGACATCAGCCTGCGCGTCACGGCCGAAACGATGCTGGCGGAAAACCAGCACTTCTTCAGGACGGTGCTGGAATCGGTCGACGAAGGCCTCTCCGCCTGCGACGCGAACGGGCGCGTCCTCTTCCGCAACCGCCGCCTGCGCGAAATGCACCAGCTGGATGACGATCAGGCCGAACGGGCCTCCCTGCCCGCCGACGCGCTCAACCTTTACCGGGTCGGCGGCACGTCGCGCCTGCGGGCGAGCGAGACGCCGCTGTTCCGGGCGCTGGCGGGTGGGCGGATCGTCGAGGAACCGCTCGAGATCCGCATTCCGGGCCAGGCGCCGCGGCAGATCCTTCTGACCGCCGTGCCGATGCAGGACGCGCACGGGGCGTGCCTCGGCGCCGTGGTCTCCGAGCGGGACGTCACGAAGTCCGTCGAAGCGCTGCGCCTCCTGCGTGAGGCGAACGCGCGCTACCTTGCGATCTTCAACAACACGTTCCAGTTCTGCGCGCTTCTGGCGCCGTCGGGCGAGGTGCTGGAGGTCAACCACGCGGCGCTGCGCATGAGCGGTCTCAGCCGCGCGGACGTGATCGGCACCCGCTTCTGGGAGCTTGCCAGCTTCAGGCGGCCCAGGGGGCTCGCCGGCCGGATCTCCGCCGCCTTCCGCCGCGTCCGGACCGGAGCAACCGCGCGCTACGAGATCGATTTCGTCGACGCCGCTGGCCGTAGCGTTCCGCTCGACTGCGCGCTGGTCCCCGTCCACGACGAAACCGGTGCGCTCGTCAACATCCTCGCCGAGGGCCGCGACGTCACCGAGGTCAGGCGCAACGAGGCGGCAATCCGGCGGCACGAGCAGGAGCTCCGGCTCATTCTCAACAACGTCCCGTCGCGCATCATGGTGAAGAACGCGCACAACGAGATCCTGCGCTGCAACCGCGCGGCGGCCGACGCGCTCGGACGCACCGTGGCCGAGGTCGAGGGGGCGCGGCTTGACGCGCTGCGGCCGGACATTGCCGCCCGGGAATGGCGGGCGAATCTGCGCACCATCGCCGAGGGCGTCCTTGTCTCCGCTGCGCCGCGGCCGGACGACATGACCGACGGCAGGGCGGGATGGGTCAGCACGACGCGTGTGCCGTTCGCAGACGCCGCGACCGGCGAGCAACTCGTCTGCGTGGTCAGCACCGACGTGACGGACGTCGTCGAGGCGCAGCTCGCGCTGCGGGAAAGCGAGTACCAGCACCGGCAGATGTTCCGCCGCACGCCGATGATGCTGCAGTCTACCGACCTCGAAGGCGCGCTCGAGCACGTGAGCGACCACTGGCTCGACCGACTGGGCTACACGCGCGACGGCGTCCTCTTCCGCCCGTTCACCGACTTCATGAGCGCAGCCTCGCGGGACCGCGCGGTCGCCGCGCGCGCCGCGGCGGCCCCGCCGCAGAACGGCGGCACCCAGACGATGCGCGACGAGTACGAGTTCGTCTGCGCCGACGGCACCGTCCTGACGATCGAGCTTTCGGAGCTCTTCGAATGGGACGCGGATGGCCGGTGCAACCGCGTCATCGGCGTTCTGACGGACATGACCGAACGGCGCCGCGCCGAGCGGGAACTCATGCACATGCAGCGGATGGAATCGGTCGGGCAGCTCACCGGCGGCCTCGCGCACGACTTCAACAACCTCCTTTGCGTCGTCCAGGGCAATCTCGAGCTTCTGGAAAGCTCGGTGGCGAACGACCCGGCCGCGCGGCGGCGCGTCAACGCGGCCGCGAAGGCCGTCGAGAGCGGGGCGCGACTTACCCGGCGGATGCTCACCTTCGCGCGGCGGCAGCCCCTCACCCGCTCCACCCTCGACCTCGTGACGCTGGTGCGCGGAATGACGGGTCTCCTCCACCGGGCGGCGGGCGAGGCCGTGCGCATCACGGTCGAGGCGCCGGAAACAACGCTCGCGGTGAACACCGACCCCTCGCAGGTGGAGGCCGCACTTCTCAACCTCACGGTCAACGCGCGCGACGCGATGCCGAACGGCGGATCGCTCAACATCAGCCTCGGGCCGGTGACGTTCGGCGAGGGCAAGGCGCCGCATCCGCTTGGGCCGGGCGACTACGTCCACCTCAGCGTGACCGACACCGGCGAGGGCATTGCGCCGGAACTCCAGTCTCGCGTGCTCGAACCCTTCTTCACCACCAAGCACAGCGGCGCGGGGACGGGGCTCGGCCTCAGCATGGTCTATGGCTTCATGCAGCAGACCGGGGGTGCGATCTCGCTCTCGAGCCGGCTCGGCGAGGGCACGACGATCGACCTTTATTTTCCGCAGTCGACCGACATGGTGGCACCACCGCCCGCGCTTGCGGCGAGCGACGCGCCGGCGGGTCCGGCCGGCAACGCGACCGTTCTCATCGTGGAGGATCAGCCTGAGGTTCGCGTCGTCCTCGTCGAGGCGCTCAAGGCAATCGGCTACATGACGATCGAGGCGGGCGACGTGTCGGAAGCCGAGGAAGTGCTCGCCGCTTTCGAAGTCGACCTCGTCCTGTCCGACGTGGTTCTCCCGGGCGCTCTCAGCGGCGTCGCACTCGCACGCAAACTGTTCGAGAGCCGACCCGACCTTCCGGTGGTGATGATGAGCGGCAACGCCGATGCCGAAATGGTCCTAAGGGACCGCCCGGGAGGCCGCATCGCAATGTTGCGCAAGCCGTTCCAGCGCGACGAGCTCGCCCGCGCCATCGCCGAGGCACTCGCCTGAGCTCCGCCGCTGCGCCAGCCACCGCACCGCGGCATTCCATCGGACTATTTTCAGGCGGCAGCTTCAAAATTGACGGGTCAAGCGCATCGAGCGAGTTTTTTCTGCGCGGCAACACCGTCGCAATCTGCGCGGCCTGAGGCGGCAATGCCGCGAACGTTGCTGCTGTTGGCCACGGAAATCGGGCCTCGGCAAATATCGCTTCCGGCGGACTGAGAGACAATAAGCCTATTTGCTGAACGGATGTTCAGGGGCGAGGTTTTCGGGGACGGCGGATCGGTCTCGAGACGCCGGCGAGTTGTGCAGCATCAGCCCTCAGCCGATCGCCGCCGCGAATCACCATGCGGCGGCCCCAGTTGATTTCTCCGGGATGCCCGATTCAGGAAGTTTGATCTCCGCATGCGATGGTTATCCATTCGCCTTCTCGCGACCGCGCCGCGACGAATACTTCAAAAATTCATGCAAAATGGATCCGCTGCCACAGTTCAGACCCAACAAAAGCCATAATTCGCGTAATTTTAGGCTGTTAATTTACGTTATAGCGAGGCTGGAGACTGGCGAAAGCGGAGCGGGAATCCGGCGCTGTGCTCAAATTGCTACAGCCGGGCGAACCCGATTGAGCTACATGTCTGGTCAGAACCCGAGTGGAGTAATTAACATGCGTCGACATCTTCTTCTGGCTACTGCTGCGTCCCTCGTCGCCGGTGGCGCGTTCGCTGCGGATCTGCCGATCGTCGAACCCGCACCGATCTATGAAGCCGCACCGCTCATCACCAACTGGACCGGTGTGTACGTCGGTCTCCAGGGCGGCTACGCCGGCAACTGGTTCAGCGACGGCGGCAACAACGACATCGACACCGACGGCTTCGTCGGCGGCGGCCACGTCGGTTACCTGCACCAGTTCCAGGGCGGTTTCGTCCTCGGTGTCGAAGGTGACGTCGAGTACTCCGGCATCGACGGTGCCAATTCCGCAACCGCAGTCGTCGGCCGCAACGTGATCCGCGCCCGCGTCAGCCAGGACTTCGACGTGAACGCCAGCGCCCGGCTGCGCGCCGGTTACGCGTTCGGCAACATCCTCGCCTACGCGACCGGTGGTTACGCCTACGCCCATGCCGACACGGCAGCCGGCTTCAGCGTGAACAACGTGACCGTGGACCGGGTCAGCCGCAGCGAAGGCCTGAACGGCTACACCGTCGGCGGCGGCGTCGAAGCGCTCCTCGCCGAGAAGATCAGCCTTGGCGTGGAATACCGCTACACCGACCTCGAGAACTCCCGCGTCCAGGGCCGGGGCGTCATCCCGGACTTCAAGGTCGACAACGACTTCCACGCGATCCGCGCACGCGTCAGCTACCACTTCTAAGCTGCGACCGCCGGCCGGGGTCTCCCCGGCCGGCCCGTCTTCCGGCCCACGGCTGCGGTCGAGGCACCAGCCTCCCGTCCCGTCCGGCCAACGCCCCGAAAGCGCCCCGCCGGCCTCGGGCAATCACCGACTTTCACGAACAAATGATGCCGAAACCGGGCGATTTCCGTCGGGATCGCGCAATCATGATTTGTCCCGCACCAGACGCGCCAATAACTGATCGTCGTCGCCCACCCGCCCGGCCGGCACGTGGCGACCGCCAGTTTTCATTCAGGCCGTTGACGCGAGACAGACATGACAATTTCCGCAACCGAACGCGGCGCCGTGACCAGCCTGCCGCCCCTTACCGCCACGACGCTCGGGCTGATGTTCATCTCCGGCTTCTTCGCGACCATCGCGTTCGACCTCTGGGGCCAGGTCGTGAGCCCCGGCCTCGGGTTCGCAAACCTCTCCCCGGAGGGCCTCGCCGGCAGCCTCCTCGGACGGCTCGGCCTCCCGAACAGCAGCTTCGCGGGCTTCTTCGTCCACTTCTATCTCGTGGGGCTGATCGGCTACCCGCTCGGCTGGCTCTTCGTCTTCGCGCCGATCTGGGCGCGCGTGATCGGGTCGCCCGACCGCTTCCTGCCGTCGGCGATCTACGGGTTCGGCCTCTGGGTCTTCGCCATCGGCTTCATCACGTGGTTCTCCGGCCTGCCGCCGTTCCTCGATTTCACCGGGATCACCTGGGTCGCCCTCGTCGGGCACGTCCTCTACGGCATCGTTCTCGTGATGGTGATGCGGATGATCGCGGGCCGGATGTCCTCGGTTCGCTGAAAATTTGACCGTTAATATTTACCGGACCTAATCAATCTTAACTATATGGTCGCCGGCGATGACCATCGCCGCACGCTCCATGGCGCCAGCGCCGGGGCGGCGTTCACGCCGCTCCGTCCCGGGCACGGGAGCACGCAAACCCGATCTCGCGGCTTAATCTTCGATTGCTGCGAACGAGCGACGCCTGCGCCGCCGCGCTGCGAACTGCCCCGGAGGCGCCCATGGCCGAAACTCACGATCCTGCAACGCCCCGCGAGGAGTCCCATGCCCCCAAGGCGCCGGACCGGCCCCGGATCGCCGCCCCCTCCCCGGCGCCGAGCCTCACGCTGACCGTGGAGGCGGCGCGGCGGGTCAACGCGGCGTCGGCTCAGAATGATGTCGCCGTCCTCCACGCCCTCACCCTCGCCAACGAAGGTGACGCTGCGCTCAGCGACCTCACGATCTCCATGCACGCCGAGCCGCCGCTCCTCCGTGCAAAGACGTGGCAGCTCGACCGGATCGCAGCCGGCGGCACGCGCACCCTCTCCAGCCTCCGGACGGAGTTCGACACCGCCCGCCTCTCCGCTCTCAACGAGGCGGAGGTCGGCGCGCTGGTGTTCACCGTCGACGGGCCGGACGGGCGGATCGCCGAGGTGCGCCACGAGATCGAATTCCTCGCCCGCGACGAGTGGGGCGGTGTGCGTGACATGGCGCAGCTTCTCGCCGCGTTCGTTTCCCCCAACGACCCCGTCGTCGCCGAACTCCTGCGCGAGGCGTCCGAGCTTCTGGAGCGCGCCGGCTACGCCGCGGCGCTCGACGGCTACCAGAGCGGCGACCCGCAGCGCGCCTGGCTCGCCGCCGGCGCCATCTGGTCTGCCGCCACGGCAAGGGGCCTCCACTATGCGCACCCGCCCGCCTCCTTCGAGAAGGAGGGGCAGAAGGTGCGCGGTCCGGGCCGGATCAAGGCGGAGGGGCTCGCCACCTGCCTCGACACTTCGCTCCTCCTCGCCGCGGCGTTCGAGGCGGCCGGGCTCAACCCCGTGGTTCTGTTCACCGAGGGCCATGCGCTGGTCGGCGTCTGGCTGGTGGCGCGCGATTTCGGCTACGTCACCGAGCCCGACGTCGTCGCCGTGCGCAAGGCAGTGCAGGCGCGCGAGTTCGTGCCGATCGAGACGACGCTCCTCACCCATCGCCCGGCGGCGGGCCTGGAGCAGGCCGTCGACCATGGCAGGCGCCGGCTCGGCGAGGAGCGCGAGCACGAATTCGTGATGGCGGTGGACATCGCGCGCGCCCGGTCGGCCCGCATCCGCCCCCTCGCAAGCCCCGCGACCGCCGCGCCTGAGACGCCGGAGCATGACGAGGCGGCGCCCGCGACCCTTGCCCCGCCCGCTCGACTTCGGTGCCCTGCCCGCCGATGCCGCGGAAGAGGTGCCGGAGACGCCGCGCGGGCGGATCGAGCGCTGGCAGCGCAAGCTCCTCGACCTGTCGCTGCGCAACCGCCTCCTCAACTTCAAGGCCACCAAGCAGACCGTGCCGGTGCTGACGCCCGACATGGCGGCGCTGGAAGACGCGTTGGCACAGGGCAAGCGCTTCAAGACCTACGCGCTTGTGCGAGGACGATCCGGTCGGCACGCGCCATGTCCCGGTGGACGAGCGGCGGACCATCGAGCTCGAAGCCGCCGAACACGCCTACGCCCGCGGCCAGATCGCGATCCCGCTCACCGAAGGCGACATGAAGAACCGCCTTCTCGCCCTCTTCCGCCGCGCCAAGAGCGACATGCAGGAGGGCGGCACCAACACGCTCTTCCTCGCCGCAGGCTTCCTGCGCTGGAAGCGCGACGGCGAGGAGCGGACCTACCGCGCCCCTCTCCTCCTCATCCCCGTTGCGCTCGACCGCCGCTCCGCCCAGTCCGACTTCACCCTCACCCACCACGAGGACGACGTCCGCTTCAACGCGACGCTGCTCGAATTCCTGCAGCGCGACTTCGCGCTCGCGATCCCCGAGCTTGCCGGCGAACTCCCGCGCGACGAAAACGGCATCGACGTGCCCGGCATCCTCGAGATCGTCCGCCGAAAGGTGCGCGACGTCGCAGGCTTCGAGGTGGTGGAGGAACTCGCCCTCTCCACATTCTCCTTCGCCAAGTACCTGATGTGGAAGGACCTCGTGGAGCGGACCGACCAGCTTCGCGAAAACCCGCTGGTGCGCCACCTGGTCGACAGCCCGGAGGCGACGTTCGGCGACCGCGAGACGCCGCCGATCAAGCCCTCCGAACTCGATACGCGCCTGTCTCCGCGCGACCTCGTCACGCCGCTGCCGGCCGACAGCTCGCAGCTCGCGGCCGTGGTGGCGGCGGCCGAGGGGCGCGACTTCGTGCTGATCGGCCCGCCCGGCACCGGCAAGAGCCAGACCATCTCCAACATCATCGCCCAGTGCCTCGCGGCAGGGCGCACGGTGCTCTTCGTCGCAGAAAAGGCCGCGGCGCTCGACGTGGTGCACCGCCGCCTCGCCGCCTACGGCCTCAGCGACGCGGTGCTCGTGCTTCACTCCAACAAGACCGACCGCAAGGCCGTGCTCAGCCAGCTCGGCCGGAGCTGGCAGCGCGCCAGCGGCACGCCGGAAGACGCGTGGATCACCGTTACCGACGAGCTCAGGATCGCCCGCGATACGCTGAACTCCTACGTCCGCGCCCTCCATGCACCGGGGACGCAGGGCTTTTCCGTGTTCCGCGCGATCGGCTGGCTCGCAGCGGCGCCGGCCGGGCTGACGCTGCGTTTCGGAAACAAGGACGCACACGACGCCGCGAGCTTCGCGCGGCTCGAACAGATTGCGGGAGAACTCTCCCGCACCCACCGGGTAGCCGGCGAAGGGCCGGCGCTCCACCTCGTCGCCTCGGGGGACTGGTCGCACGCGTGGGAGGCCGCCTTCCTCGACGCGGCGGGGGCGCTCCTGCGGGCCGTAAACGCCGTGCGGGACAGCGCCTTCCGCCTCTCGGCAGCGATCGGGCTGGCGGCAGACCCCTCCGTCGCGCCGGACCGGCGGCAACTCCTCGCAGCGCTCGCCGCCCGCGCGGACGGGTCGGCGCTCGACGTCAGCCACCTTCCGGACGTCCCGCCCGCGGCGCTGCGCCAGCACGTCGAGGCGTTCGCCGCCGATGTCGCCGCGATGGACGCCGCAAGGCGGGAGATGTCGGCCCGCTACCCCGACGCGATGCTGCCGCGCATTCCCCTCGCCGCGCTGGACGCCGAGTGGCGGCAGGCGGCGGCGAAATTCTGGCCGTTCTCGTGGCTCGGACAACGCAAGGTGAGAAAACTCCTCGCCACCTACGCCGGATGCGGGCGTCGCCGATCCGGCGCGCGACCTCCCGGCGCTTTTCGCGCTCACCGCGCGGCTCGATGCGATGGCGGCAAGCCCTCTCGCCAAGGCCGCCGGCACGCACAACGACCCGGCACGGCTCGCTGCGATGGTGGAGCAGGCGACGGCGCTCCGCCGCGCCCTCGCCGCCGCACAGGTCGCGGCCGGCGACCATGTCCGCCTCGGTGCCGCAGCCGCCGCGCTTGCCGCGGGCCCGGACGGACCGCTGCGCGAGGCGCTCATCGCCCACCGCGCCGCCGAGGACGCACTCGCCGGGGCACTCCGCCATTTCAACGCGTCGGGCGGCGCCGCGCCCGCCGACGGCCCGCTCGCCAGCCTCTGCGAGGACCTTGAAACCCTGTTCGCGCAGAAGGCCCGGATCTCGGACTGGACGCGCTGGATGGAGGCGCGCCACCACGCCCTCGCCGCCGGGCTGGAGCCCCTCGTCGAAGCCGTCGAGGACGGCCGCGTCAGCGATGCTGCGCCCGAGTTCCGCAGGGCCTATGCGCGGTGGTGGCTGCCGCTGGCGCTCGACGCAAGCCCGACAGCTCCGCCGCTTCGCCCACTGGGACCACGAGCACGTGGTGAAAACCTTCCGCAGGCTCGACGAGGAGGCGGCGGCCGTCGCCCCGTCCGAGATCATGCGGCGCATCCAGCACGGGCTGCCGGAGCCGGACGGCGTGGCGCGCAAGTCCGAGCTCGGCGCGCTGCGGCACCAGCTCGGGCTGCAGCGCCCGTCGATGCCGATCCGCGCGCTCCTCGGCTCGATCGGGTCGACGTTGCCGAAGCTCGCGCCTTGCGTGCTGATGTCGCCGCTCTCGATCGCGCAGTACCTGCCGGCGGGTCAGCCGGCGTTCGACGTCGTGATCTTCGACGAGGCGTCGCAGATCACCACGTGGGACGCGGTCGGCGCCATCGCGCGCGGGCGGCAGGCGATCATCGTCGGCGACCCCAAGCAGCTGCCGCCCAGCAACTTCTTCGGCCGCTCCGAGGACGACGAGGACGTGCCGGAGCTGGAGCGCGATCCCCTCTCGATCCTCGACGAGGTGGCGACCGCAGGCATCCCGACCCGCGAGCTCACCTGGCACTACCGCAGCCGCGACGAGGCGCTGATCGCCTTCTCCAACCACTTCTATTATGGCGGACGGCTCGTCACCTTCCCGGCGCCGGCCGACGGCGTCAGCGCCGTCGCGTTCCACAGGGTCGCCCGGCGTCTACGCGCGCGGCGCGGGACGGCACAACGAGATCGAGGCCAAGGCGATCGCCGCGTTCGTGCGCGACCGGCTCACCGGCTGGCTCGCGCTGCCCGAGGCGGAACGCGCAGACGCTCGGCGTCATCACCTTCAACGTCCAGCAGCAGTCCCTCATCCAGGACCTTCTCGACGATGTGCTGCGCGCCGACCCGCGGCTCGAATGGTTCTTCTCCGAGGACCGCGAGGAGCCGGTGATCGTCAAGAACCTGGAGAACATCCAGGGCGACGAGCGCGACGTGATGCTGTTCTCGATCACCTTCGGGCCGACGGTGACGGGCACCAAATCCATGAACTTCGGCGCGCTCAACAGCGAGGGCGGCGAGAAGCGGCTCAACGTCGCCGTCACCCGCGCGCGGCGCGAGCTCCACGTCTTCTCCTCGATCGACGCGGACTGGATCGACCTGTCGCGCAGCAAGGCGACCGGGGTGAAGCACCTCAAGGCCTTCCTCGACTATGCGGCGCGCGGACCGGTGGCGCTTCCCGCCGCCGACGAAGGCTCGCTGGGGCCGGCGGAGAACCCGTTCGAGGCTGCGGTGGCGGACGCATTCCGGCGCCGCGGCTGGGAGGTGCGCACGCAGATCGGCGTCTCCAACTTCCGGATCGACCTTGCCGTCGTCCACCCGGACCACGGCGGCGCGTTCCTCGCCGGGATCGAGTGCGACGGCGCGGCCTACCACTCGTCGGCGACCGCGCGCGACCGCGACAAGATCCGCCAGGCGGTGCTGGAGGGCCTCGGCTGGACCATCCTGCGCATCTGGTCGACCGACTGGTTCCGCGCGCCGGATGCCGTCGCCGACCGCCTCCACGAGGCGTTGCAGTCGCTGCTCGAGACCGACCGCGAGGCCCGCGCCGCACGTGAGCGCGAGGCGGACGCCGCCCGTCGCGCGGCAGAAGCCACCGCCCGCCACGGACATGAGAACGATGGCGAACCGGCCGCACGCATCGCCCTCGCCGCACCCGCCCGGCCCCTGAGCCAGAGCCGGCCGAGCCAGAGCCGGAGCCGGAGCACGAATATGCCGAGTTCGAGGAGGCGGACGCCCTCCCGATCCGTGAGGACGTTCTGGAGGCCGCCTCATCCACCCCGCCCGCGGAGACGATGGCGGCCCCTGTGGAGCGGCGCGGCCGGGTGACGCCGGAAGACCTCGAGGCAGCGCTCGCCAGGATGATGGTGAACGTGCCGGGAGCGGCGACCGGCTCCTCGGCGGGGCTCGATGCCGACCGGTTCTTCGCGGTGGATTATTCGGGAGTGCTCGCCGGGCTGATCGCCGAAATTGTCGAAGCGGACGGCCCTATCCCCCTGCCCGTCCTGTGCCGGATGGTGGCAGCGCGCCACGGATGGCAGAGGACAGGGCACCGGATCGCCGCGCGGGTGAGCGAATGCCTCGCGCTGGTGAGCGTGGTGGACGAGTTCGGCATCCCGTTCGTGTGGCCGAAGGATGCCGAGGCCGACCGGATCCCCTTCTCCGGGATGCGCGGCCGGGCGCTGCGGGACATCTCGCGCACCGAGATCGCGAGCCTGATCGACGCGCGGCGGGGCAGCCTCGAGGCCTCACCCGACGCCGTTGCGGAAATCGGCCGCGCCCTCTCCATCAGCCGCCTCACGACCGAAGCGCGCGCCTACATCGACGCGTGCCGCAAATGGGCGGAGGAGACGCGCGTCTGACTTCTGTCGCCGCTTTCAGCGCGGGTCGAGAAACAGCCGCCTGAGGGTGAGGACGGCGGTCACCAGTTCCTCGGTGTCCTTCTCGGAGAACTGGGTGCAGCGGAGGACGTCCTGCGGGATCGCCTTCACCTTCTCGTGCATCTCATGGCCCTCGGGCGTCAGCGCGATCATCACGCGCCGCTCGTCGCTGGTGTCGCGCCTGCGGGAGACGAGGCCGTTGGCCTCCAGCCGCTTGAGGAGCGGCGTGAGCGTGCCGCTGTCCAGCACGAGCTTGCGCCCGATGTCTCCGACGGAGACCGGCGCGTGCTCCCATAGGATCAACATCACCAAATATTGGAGATAAGTCAGCCCCAGCGGCTCGAGGAGCGGACGGTAGAAACGCACCGTCGCATTTGCGGCAGCATAAATCGGAAAGCAGATCTGCTCGTCGAGCTTCAAAGCTTCATCGGAGGTTCGGTCGGCGAAGCGCTTCATATTTCCTCGTCCCCCGAACTGCGCGCAGTGTCAATCGGCTCGACATGCGGTCCGGAACTACCCTGCCCGAAAGCTTCTTAATGGAAACGCAAATTGAAAGCCAAGTCTGTTACGGCGATCGATTGCGCACGATGGAAACAAATGCGCTGCCTCCTAGTTACGCTATCGTCGACAGGGGATGATAGATGGCGCAGTTCGATTGTGACGTGGCGGTGATCGGCGCAGGAACCGCCGGCCTCTCCGCCGAGCGGCAGGCCCGAGCGCACGGTGCAAGCACTCTCCTGATCGACCCCCATTTCGCCGGGACCATGTGCGCCAATGTCGGCTGCATGCCGTCGAAGCTCCTGATTGCCGCCGCCGAAGCAGCGCAGCGGGCGCGCAAGGCCCCTGTCTTCGGCATAGAAACCGGGCAGGTTTCGGTGGACGGTGCTGCCGTGATGGCGCGCCTGCGGGCAGAGCGGGACAGGTTCGTCTCCGCCACGAAGAGGTCGTTCGACGATCTGCCGGAAGGCACCATGGTTCGCGCCGCCGTGCGCTTCACCGGGCCGAGAACCCTGTCGCTAGACAATGGCGACACCATCGACGCGCGCGCGATCGTGATCGCCACCGGCTCGACCCCGCGCGTGCCGGACGAATTTGCCGCACTCGGCGACGCGGTCCTCACCAACCGCAACATCTTCGAACTCGTCGACCTGCCGGGCTCGCTTGCGGTCATCGGTGGCGGCGCGATCGGTCTCGAGCTGGCGCAGGCGATGGCGCGCCTCGGCGTTGAGACAGCGCTTTTCGACAAGAGCGACACGCTCGCCGGCATCGACGATCCGGATGTGCGAGCTTCCCTCGCCGCCATCATCGGCGACGACCTCGAACTGCATCTCGGCGTCGACGTCGAGCCGCATATGGCGGAGAACGGCGCCCGCATCGTCTGGAGCGGCGCGGAACGCGGCGAGCGGACGTTCGACAAGGTGCTGGTCGCCATCGGCCGCGCGCCGCAGGTGAGCACACTCGATCTCGAACACGCCGGCATTGCACTCGACGACGACGGCGTGCCGGCGTTCGATCGCGACACGATGCAGTGTGGCAGCGCGCCGATCTTCATCGCCGGCGACGCCAACGCGCACGCACCGATCCTGCACGAGGCCTCCAACGAGGGTGCCGTCGCAGGCCGCAATGCCGCGCTCCATCCGGAGTTCACGCGCACGGAGCGGAGCCCGCGCTTCACGATCACCTTCACCGACCCGCCGCTTGCCGTGGTCGGCGAGCCGCCGCAGACCGACAGCGTGACCGGCACGGCCTCGTATCGCGACCAGGGCCGCGCAAAGGTCGAGGCGCGCGGCGAAGGGCTGGTCAAGGTCTACGCCTCGCAGAAGGACGGCCGCATAACGGGCGCGGTCCTCCTCGCGCCCGGCGCCGACCACATGGCGCACCTCTTCGCGCTCGCAATCATGCGCGGCGAGACGGCGTCCAGCCTTCTCGACATGCCGTTCTATCACCCCACGCTCGAGGAAGGCCTCAAGCCGGCGCTCCGGGAGATCTGCAAGGCGACGCGCGCCGAGCTGCCGGAAGGCCGCGATCTCGGCAACGCGCCGGGCGCCTGAGGCGACCTTTCCCACCCTGGAGACTGTTTGATGATCAAACTGCATTGCCTCGCCTATTCGCGCGCGCTGCGCGTGCTGTGGCTGCTGGAGGCGCTCGGCGCGCCTTACGAGCTCGTCCGTTACGACCGGACCGAGAGCTTCCAGGCGCCGGACACGCTGAAAGAGGTCCACCCGCTCGGCAAGTCGCCGACGATCGAGGACGACGGGCTGGTGCTCGCAGAGTCCGCCACCATCCTGCGCTACGTCCACGACAAGCACGGCGCAGGCCGCTTCGTGCCGTCCGCCGGCACCGCCGAGCACTGGGAGCACGAGAGCTGGCTCGACTATGTGGAGAGTTCGCTCGCCATGCCGGTGATGGTGACGCTGTTTGCAAGGATGCAGGGCACGCCCGACGCCGTCAGCCCGCGGATCAAGCGCGCGCTCGACATCCATCTCGGCTATGTTGCAGCGCGGGTGAAGGATCGCACGTTCCTGATGGGCGATGCGCTGACGCTTGCGGACATGCAGATGTCCTACATCCTCGCGCTTGCCGAGGCCGGCGACATGCTCGCCGGCGTCCCGGAGATTTCGAGTTACTGGGCACGGCTCCAGGCCGACCCCGCTTTCGTGCGTACGACCGAGATTGCCGGGCAGATGGCGCCGCCCAAACGCTGACTTTCATCCTGAGATCGGACCAGACAAATGAGCGATACGCAGATCCTCTTCGAACCCCTCGTGGTGGGGGATATCGTCCTTCCCAACCGCGTTCTGATGGCACCGCTCACCCGCAACCGGGCGACCTCCGATGGCCTGGTGAAGCCGATGCACCAGACCTACTACCGCCAGCGCGCCTCGGCCGGGCTGATCATCTCGGAGGCGACGCAGATCTCGCCGATGGGCAAGGGCTACAAGGACACGCCCGGCATCGGCAACGAGGCGCAGGCCGACGCGTGGCGTGAGGTGGTGGACGCCGTCCACGCTGGCGGCGGCCGCATCTTCTGCCAACTCTGGCACGTCGGCCGGATCAGCCACGTCTCCCTCCTGCCGGACGGCCGCAGCCCGGTGTCCTCCAGCGCCATCCGCGCCGACACCAAGACCTTCACCGAGAACGGCTTCGAGGACTGCTCGCCCCCGGTTGCGCTCGACGAGGACGGAATTGCCGAAACCATCAACGACTTCGTCAACGCGGCGCGGATGGCCGAGCGCGCCGGGTTTGACGGGATCGAGATCCACGCCGCCAACGGCTACCTGATCGACCAGTTCCTCCAGGACGGCGTGAATACCCGTGAGGACGGCTACGGCGGCAGCATCCAGAACCGGATGCGGCTTCTGGAGGAAATTCTCGCCGCCCTCGCCGACTTCTACCCGGCCGGGCGCACGGGCATCCGCCTTTCACCCCGCGGGCAGGCCAACGCAATCTCCGACAGCGATCCCGAGGCGCTGTTCACCGCGGTCTACGAGATGCTGTCCGACAAGGCGCTCGCCTACCTCCACGTGGTCGAGGATTTCGGCCGCCAAGGCCCGCGCGACCCCGGCGACATGATCGGACGGCTGCGTTCGCACTATGACGGCGTCTACATCGCCAACGGTGCCTTTGATGCGAAGACGGCCGTCGAGGCGGTTTCCGAGGGCGCGGCGGATGCGGTGGCGTTCGGCCGGCCTTTCATCGCCAACCCGGACCTGCCGGAGCGCTACCGCGTCGGCGCCGAGCTCAACGAGCAGGACACCGACACGTTCTACGGCGGCGACGAGAAGGGCTACACCGACTACCCGTTCCTCGACCGCTAGCGTCCGCCACCCCCGCAACGCACGCCAGAAGCGCGCCGGCCCCGTCCGGCGCGTTTCTGCGTCTGGCGCGGAGGGCCAGTCTGAGGACAGCACGGTGCACTAGACCCGGGATGCTCGCAAATTCTGGAAGAAGCCCGTATGCGCCTCGGAACACGGATCATGCTTGTGGCTGCCGCGCCGCTTCTCGGCCTCGCCGCCCTCGCCGGCAGCCTCCTCTACGAAGACATGCAGAAGGTGAACCGCGCGGAGCGGGCGACAATCGCGATCATGAACGCGCCGCTGTTCGCCGACCTCGCGCACGAGCTTCAGAAGGAGCGCGGCATGTCCGCCGGCTTCATCGCCTCAGGCGGCAACGAGGCCTTCAGGCAGACCCTCGCGGCACAGCGCAGTGCAACCGACACGGCACTGGAGACCCTGCGCCCGGTCATGACCGAAACGCTCGAGAACGGCCGGCAGGACACGCAGTTCGTCAAGCATATCAACCAGATGCAAGAGGTTCTCGTCACGCTGCCGGTGTTGCGCGACACGGTGACTTCGCTTGAACAGCCCGCTGCCACTGTGGTTGCGGACTACACCGCGATCGTGGGCGCCCTCCTCACCATTGCCTCCGACGCCGCGATCGATGCGGACGACAGCGCCACCCAGCGCACCGCAAGCGTCTACGCGGCCCTCCTTCAGGCGAAGGAAGCGGCGGGGCTCGAACGCGCGGTCGGCGCCGTCGGCTTCGCCCAGCACGCCTTCCCCCAGCCGCTCTACAAGCGCTTCGCGGAGCTCGGCGCCGGCCAGACCCTCTTCGTCGAAAACGCCCGCACCAATGCGACCGACGAGCAGCGCGCCGCCATCGACGCGGCGCTGCGCGGTCCGGCGTTCGATCTGGTCAGCAAATTGCGCGCGGAAGTTCACGGATGGGTCGAAGGCCGGGACATTTCGGCCGTCGAGGCGCCCGTCTGGTTCGAGGCCGCCACGGAGCGGATCGGCAGCTTCAAGGCTCTCGCCGACAGCATCGCCGACGACACCCTGGCGCTCGCCAACGCGCACTTCCATTCGGCGCGCAACATGGCGATCCTGCAGGGATCATTCGCGCTCGTCGTGATCGTGGTCTGCATCGTCGTCACCTTCTTCATGGTGCGCGGCGTCCAGCGGCCGATCAACGCGGTGCTGCCGAAGCTGCGCCGGATCGGCAAGGGTGACACCACCGTCGTCGTCACCGAGGTGAACCGGCGCGACGAGATCGGCGACATCGGCCGCGCCATCGAGGCGATGCGCCTCGCTCTCATCGATCGCGACGAGATGGTGAAGGCCGAGGAAAGGCAGGAGGAGACACGGCGGCAGCGGGCCGCGCGGATCGAGGATTCGATTGCTGCGTTCCAGAACCATGTCGAAGAGGCGCTGAGCGACGTCGCGCGGATGACCGAATCGCTTGGCGAGGTCTCCAGCGACCTGATGGAAACGGCAGACGCCACCTCACGCGAATCGGTCGCCGCCCGCCTCTCTTCGACCGAGGCCAGCGACGCCGTGCAGAGCATCGCCGCCGCCATCGAGGAGATGACGGCATCCATCGGCGAGATCAGTGCCCAGCTCGAAGCCTCGCACACGGCGACCGACGCCGCCGCGACCGCCGCCACACAGGCCTCCCAGCGTGTCGCAGGCCTCTCGGAAGCTGCGCATTCGATCGGCAACATCAGCACGATGATCGCCAAGATCGCCAAGCAGACCAACCTTCTCGCCCTCAACGCCACCATCGAGGCGCAGCGGGCCGGCCCGGCAGGCCGCAGCTTCTCGGTGGTTGCGCACGAGGTGAAGGCGCTGGCGGACGAGACCGCCGCCGCGACCGAGCAGATCGACAGCCAGATCGAACAGATGCGCAACGGTACGGAAGCCGCCGTCACCGGCATCAGCGACATCATGAGCCGCTTCGAGGGACTGCGCAGCGCGGCGGCGGGCCTCGCCTCGGCCATGAGCCAGCAGAGCGCGGCCACGCAGGAGATCGGCAGCGGCGTCGAGGTCGCCTCGCGGGGCGCGCAGGACGCCACCGCCCGCGCAGCGCACGTGGTGACTTCGGTGGAGCACACCACCGACAACGCCAAGGAAGTTCAGGGCGCGGCAGAGCGCATCGAAAGCGCCGCCACGGCCCTCCGCGAACTGATCTCCGGCTTCCTCACCGACGTCCGCACCGCCTGACCATCCGCCCCGCCAGACGCCGCCTGAGCCTGCATGCGGCACCCGCGCCGACCTTGCCGGGACCGGCAGGCGATAACCGCACCCCGCAATTGCCGGGACCTTCAGGCGGCAGCCGCACGCCGCGTTTGCCGGGGGCGGCGCTCGGCCTCGGCGTTCGGCCGCCCGTGGCCGCAGCAAGCGACGGGAAGCGACGAGCCCGCCACTCGCTTCCTCTGCGACGCTCAACTCAAACGAAAACGCCCCGGAGCAGCAGCTCCGGGGCGTTTTCGTCAGTCTTCCGAACGCAGCCGCATCAGGTTGTGCGGAGTGTCAGACGCGGCGCTCGACCATCAGCGCCTTGATCTCGGCGATCGCCTTGGCGGGGTTGAGGCCCTTGGGACACGCGTTGGCGCAGTTCATGATCGTGTGGCACTTGTAGAGGCGGAACGGGTCTTCCAGCGCGTCGAGGCGCTCGCCGGTGCGCTCGTCGCGGCTGTCGACGATCCAGCGGTGCGCCTGAAGGAGCGCGGCGGGGCCGAGGTAGCGGTCGCCGTTCCACCAGTAGCTCGGGCAACTCGTGGTGCAACACGCGCACAGGATGCACTCGTAAAGACCGTCGAGCTGCTCGCGGTCCTCGTGGCTCTGGCGCCATTCCTTCTGCGGCTGCGGCGTGTCGGTCTTCAGCCACGGCTCGATCTCGCGCAGCTGGGCATAGAAATTCGAAAGGTCGGGCACGAGATCGCGCACCACCGGCATGTGCGGCAGCGGATAGAGCGTCACCGGGCCATCGACCTCGGCCATGCCGGACGTACAGGCGAGGCCGTTGAGGCCGTTGATGTTCATCGAGCACGAACCGCAGATGCCCTCGCGGCATGAGCGGCGGAACGCCAGCGTCGGGTCGATCCTGTTCTTGATGTAGAACAGGCCGTCGAGGATCATCGGGCCGCAATCGTCGAGATCGACGAAGTAGGTGTCGACCTGCGGGTTGCCCTCACCCTCCTCCTGCCAGCGGTAGACGCGGAACTCGCGCAAATTCGTCGCCCCCTCGGGCTTGTCCCAGGTCTTGCCCGGTTTGATGCGCGAATTTTTCGGAAGCGTCAGCTGAGCCATGATGCCATCTTTTAGAGTACGAACCTGGCGTTACGGCCGGAACAGAAGTCGGTTCTCCGCCGTGCGCCCTGCCTCGATATACCCTCTTTGGAATAAGTCTTGAAGACAGTCTCGGCGCCACAATGCGCGATGTAGCGTCTCAAGCACGATTGCGCGCGGCCACGCGGCCTCCGGCGCAAGCTCGAAGTAAGGCAGAAGCGCCTGATCCTCGAAGCCCTCGATGTCGATCTTGAGCGCGGACGGCCGGGCGCCGATCTCCCCCAGCATCGCTGCAAGCGGACGCACCGTCACCGTATCGCCGGGCCTCGCCCCGTCGAACGGCACCAGCGAGGAGCGGCCGGCATTGCGGCTCTCGTGCAGCGTGAGTTCGCCTTCGGGGCCGACCGCCTCGGGCCGGATCACCACGCGCTCAGTCAGCCCATTGGCGGCAAGGTTCACGGCAAGACGCTCCCGTAGCCGGGCCAGCGGCTCGAACGCCACGGCCCGCGCACCGGGCGCTGCGGCAAGCACACCCGCCGTGTAGAGGCCGATATTGGCCCCGATGTCGACGAACCACTCGCCCTCCTTGAGGTGCGTGGCGAGGAAGGCGCGCTCCTCCGCCTCGTCGAGCCGCGACTTGTACCAGATGTCGAAGTCGACCTTGTTGTCGGCCGGGGCGAGCGCGAATTCGAGGCCCTCGAGGTGCACCGTCACCGGCCCCTCGGGCGCGATGCGCTTGTAGAGCCGGCGGAGCGGCTCGCGCACCAGGGGAAGGCGGCGCAGCCAGCGCGGCGGCGGCGTCATGCGTGCGCGCGCGGGTGGGCGTCGCGGTAGGCGGCGAGGAGCCGTCTCTCGTCGACCGCGGTGTAGATTTCAGTTGTGGACAGGCTGGCGTGGCCTAAAAGTTCCTGGATCTGGCGAAGGTCGGCGCCCCTCGCCAGAAGGTGCGAGGCGAACGCATGGCGCAGCGCATGGGGCGTCGCACGCTCCGAGAGCCCCAGCGCCCCGCGCCACATCGCGACCGACCGCTGGACGAGTCGCGGCGAAAGCCGCCCGCCCTTCTCGCCCCTGAAGAACGGCCCGGTCTCGAGCGCGAACGGCGCCGCCGCGCGATAGATCTCTATGGCGGCCGACACGGTGGGGAGAACCGGCACCATCCGCTGCTTGTCGCCCTTGCCGCGCACCACGATGGTCTCCACCGGCGGCGACATCTGTTCGCAGTCGAGCCCCGTCGCCTCGCTGACGCGAAGGCCCGCCCCATACAGAAGCCCGAGAACGGCGGCGTCCCTGGCACTCACCCAGTCGCTGCCCGTCGCCATCATCTCCCGCGCCGCCTCCACCGCGATGGGGCGCGGCAGCGGGCGCGGGCGCGACGGAGCCTCCACCGCGCGGGCCGCGGCGGCGTTGACGCCGTGCGAGTCCGCTCGAAGGCCGAGAGCATGGCGCGGACGCCGGCCAGGATGCGCGCCAGCGTGCGCGGCCCCGCCCCCTCGCGCTTGCGGGCGGCGAGGAAGGCGCGGATGTCCGCCGGGCGCAACGCGGAGAGGCCGTCGAAGTCCGGCGGGCCGCCGAGATGGAGCGAGAGGAAGGAGAGGAACTGGCGCGTGTCGCGCTCGTAGGCTTCGGCGGTGTTGGCGGCGCGGCCGCGCTCGGCCGTCAGCGCGGCAAGCCATGCCGCGCGTGCCGCCGTCACGTTTTCATCCCAGCCGAACGCACCGTCCATTGTCATGGCGCCCATAGTAGGGCGCAAACATGCACGGTCCGTTCGCAAGACGCCGCAATTGGAGGTGGCGCGGTTTACCCCGCGCAAACCTTGATCCGGGTGCGGTGCGTCAGAGGATCGACTGGCCGGTCTTCTTCCAGTCCGAAAGGAACGCGTCGAGACCCTTGTCGGTCAGCGGGTGCTCGATGAGCTTCAGGAGGATGCCGGGCGGGATTGTCGCCACGTCGGCGCCCGCGATGGCGGCCTGCTGGACGTGGTTCACCGTGCGGATCGAAGCGGCGAGGATCTCGGTCTGGAGGTCGTCGTCGTTGTCGTAGATCGCGCGGATGTCCTCGATCAGCTTCATTCCGTCGAGGCCGAGGTCATCGAGGCGGCCGATGAAGGGGGAGATGAACGTCGCGCCCGCCTTGGCCGCCAGCAGCGCCTGCGCGGCGGAGAAGCAGAGCGTGACGTTGACCATGTGGCCGTCGCCGGTGAGCGCGCGGCAGGCCTTGAGGCCGTCCCACGTCAGCGGCAGCTTGACGGCGATGTTGGGGGCGATGGCGGCGAGCTTGCGGCCTTCGGCGATCATCGCGTCCTTCTCGGTCGCGGTGACTTCGGCGCTGACCGGGCCGTCGACCAGCTTGGCGATCTCGGCGATCACCTCAAGCATCGGCCGGCCGGCCTTCATGATGAGCGAGGGGTTGGTGGTCACCCCGTCGAGCATCCCGGTCTCGGCGAGTGCCTCGATCTCCGAAACATCGGCCGTATCCACGAAAAACTGCATCTTGATCCTCCCCGACGCCTTTGAGGCCGCCTACACCATTCCCCGGCGCCGATAAACTCCCCTTCGCGGCCAAAGCGCGTTATCCGGGCACGATGCGAAGGAGCCGATGACAGAACACCTCACCCTGCTGCCCCGCGTCTCGGTGCTGCTGCCGCACAGGCTGGGGCTGCTGACCTACGCCGCCGACCGGCCGATCGCGCCCGGCACGGTGGTCGCGGCACCGCTCGGCGGCCGTTCGCTGATCGGTGTGGTGTGGGACGACCCGCCCGACGACGCCATCGACGACGCGAGGCTGAAGGCCGTGAAGCCGCTGCGAAACAGCGGTGACGCTGAGCGCGGACCTGCGTCAGTTCGCCGACTTCGTGGCCCGCTACACGATGACGCCGCGCGGCGCGATCCTGCGGATGATCCTGCGCACGCCAGAGGCGCTGGACGCGGAGAAGCCCGTAAAGGCGCTGGCGCTCGGCGAAACGGCCCCGGAGCGGATGACCGAGGCGCGCCGCCGCGTCCTCGATGCGCTGGCGAACGGGCCGATAAGCCGCAAGGCGCTCGCCGAGGCGGCAGCCGCCTCCCCCGCCGTCCTCGGCGCGATGGTGAAGGCGGGGCACCTTGCCGAGGTGACGCTCGCCCCGCCGGAGCCGCCGCAGCCCGATCCCGAGGCCGCTGCGCCGGTGCTGTCGGAGGAACAGGCCGAAGCGGCGACAGCGCTCAGCGAGGCGGTCGCCAGCCACGACTTCGCGCCAATACTGCTGGAAGGCGTCACCGGCTCGGGCAAGACCGAGGTCTATCTGGAGGCGGTCGCGGCGGCGCTGCGGGCAGGCCGGCAGGCGCTGATCCTGATGCCCGAGATCGCGCTGACGCCGATGGTCGTGGCACGACTGATCGAGCGCTTCGGCACCGCGCCGGGCGAATGGCACTCCGGCCGCACCCCCGCCTCCCGCGTCGCCCTCTGGCGCGACGTCGCGTCCGGCCGGGCGAAGATCGTCGTCGGCGCGCGGTCGGCCCTCTTCCTGCCGTTCCGCGACCTCGGCGTCGTCATCGTCGACGAGGAGCATGACCAGAGCTACAAGCAGGACGACGGCGTGACCTACAACGCGCGCGACATGGCGATCGTCCGCGCGCAGACCGCCGGCGTTCCGGCCATCCTCACCTCGGCGACGCCTTCGGTCGAGACCCGGATCAATGCCGAGAAGGGCCGCTACCGGCGCCTCGTCCTGCCGGCGCGGTTCGGCGGTGCGCCGATGCCCTCGATCCGCGCGGTCGACCTCACCAGGGATGCGCCGGCCCGCGGCACGTGGCTCGCGCCCTCGGTGCGCGCCGAGGTCGAGGCGACGCTGAAGGCCGGCGAGCAGGTGCTCCTCTTCCTCAACCGGCGCGGCTATGCGCCGCTCACCGTCTGCCGTCGCTGCGGGCACCGCATCCACTGCCCCAACTGCAGCGCGGCGCTGGTGGAGCACCGCCTGCGCGGCCGCCTCACCTGCCACCACTGCGGCCATGACGAGAAGCGCCCCGACACCTGCCCCGAATGCGGCGCCGAAGATACCCTCGCCGCCTGCGGCCCGGGCGTGGAGCGCGTCGCCGAAGAGGCGGCGACGGTGTGGCCGGAGGCGCGGACTGATGGTTCTGTCGTCGGACATCTCGGGCGGCCCGGAGGCGCTCAACGAGGCGCTCGGCGCGATCAGCCGCGGCGATGTCGACATCATCGTCGGCACGCAGCTCGTCGCCAAGGGGCACACCTTCCCCAAGCTCCAGCTGGTCGTGGTGGTGGATGCCGATCTCGGGCTGGAGAACGCCGACCCGCGCGCTGGCGAGCGCACCTTCCAGCTTCTCACGCAGGTAACCGGGCGTGCCGGGCGCATCGCCCACGGCGGCCGCGCGCTCCTCCAGACCTACGCGCCGCAGCACCCCGTCATCACCGCGATGGTGCGGGGAGATACCGAGGCATTCTATGCCGAGGAGACGATGGTGCGGCGGGACGGCGGGCTGCCGCCGTTCCAGCGGATGGCGGCGATCATCGTCTCGGCGACCGACCGGTCGGAAGCCTACGCCCATGCCGCGGCGCTGGCACGCACCGCGCCGTCAGGCGAGGTGGAGGTGCTGGGGCCGGCGGAGGCGCCGCTTGCGATCCTGCGCGGGCGGTACCGCTTCCGCCTGCTGGCGCGCGCGGGGCGCGCCGTTCCCCTGCAGGACATTCTGGCCGAATGGCTGAACGGGGTGCCTGTCGACGGCACGGTGCGCCGCGCCGTCGACATCGACCCCCAGTCGTTTCTCTAGAGCGTGTACTGCCAGTCGGCGCGGACGAAGCGGTAGGCGTCGCCATCCGTGGCGACGTGGCCGAACCCCGGGAACGGCAGGTGCATCCCGGCGACCATCGTGCGGCCGGCGGCGACCTCTTCCAGGATCTTCTTGCGCGTCTCCACCGCCTGCTCGGGCGTCACGTCGAAGCCGATGAACTGGTCGGGGTTCGCCATCTGCAGCGGCGCGACGTGGACGATGTCGCCCCAGATGAGGAGCGTATCGTCGCCGGACGTGATGCGGTAGCCGGTGTGGCCGGGGGTATGGCCGGGCAGGAACACGGCCTCGATGCCGGGCGTGACCTCGACGTCGCTCTCGAACGGGGTGATGCGGCCCTCATAGGCGGCGGCCATGTTCTCCACGCCGTCGATCATGCCCTTGCCGCCCTCGCCCATCTTCTCGCGCGTGGCCGGGTCGGTCCAGAAATTGAGCTCCTCGGCGCGGACGGCGACCTCGGCGTCCGGGAACACCGCGGCGTTCCCCTCGGTCAGCCCGCCGATATGGTCAGGGTGGAGGTGCGTCATCAGGATGTGGGTGACGCTGGCGGGGTCGATGCCGGCGGCGGCGAGGTTGTCAGCGAGGTTACCCAGCGTCGGCACCATCGCGGCGGAACCGCCGGCGTCGATCAGGATCGTGCGGTCACCGGTCTGGACCACGTAGGCGTTGACCGGGGCGGTGTAGGCGCCCGCCGGATGGAAGTCGTTCTCCATCGCCTCGTTGAACGTCGCCTCGTCGGCATTCGGGAACGCGCCCGCGCCGATCGACAGGTTGCCGTCGGCGATGGCGGTGACGACGGTGTCGCCGCCCAGCGTGATGCGCTGGTAGGCCGGGGCCTGGGTGATGCCGCCCACCCCTTCCGATCCGGACGCGGCTGTCTGGGCGCGGGTCACGCGCACGGTGAGCGGCAGCGCTGCGGCGGCACCGGCGAAGGCGGCACCTGCCAGAACATGACGGCGGTTGATGGTCATCGGTTTCGCTCCTTGCGTATTGTCCCGGCGCTGCGGCACCCCGGACGGGGTTCCCGCGCTGTGAGGTTGTACCGGGAGCTATGGCACTGAGGCGCGGGCGCAATGCCGCATGCGCTCACGCGTTGGTGATCGGCGCATTGATCAATCCGCGCCGTGCTTTAGTTGTCAGCCCATGAGCAATGACAACAACCCCAAGCCGGAAGGCGGCGTGGCTCCTGAAGCCTCGAAGGGCGCGGAGGCCGCACAGCGGGCCCGCGCCGAGGCCGAAGAGCGACGTGCCGCGCAGGAGGCCCAGAAGATCGAAGGCGAGGCTCTGCCGCCGGAACAAGGCGGCCGGAAAGGCCCCGAGCCCATCCGCTACGGCGACTGGGAAGTCAAAGGCCTCGCCACCGACTTCTGACGCACCGACGGGCATCTGCACCCCACAACGAAAAACGCCACCGGCCCGAAGGCCGGTGGCGTTGTCGTTTCGGCGGGGCGGCCGGCTTACCAGGAGCCGGTGTTTTCCATCGAGGACCACGGCTCGGCCGGCTCCAGCGATTCGCCGCCCTGGATCAGTTCGATCGAGATCCCGTCCGGCGACTTGACGAATGCCATGTGGCCGTCCCGCGGCGGACGGTTGATGGTGACGCCGTTGTCCATCAGGCGCTGGCAGGTCGCGTAGATGTCGTCGACGCGGAACGCGAGGTGGCCGAAGTTGCGGCCGCCGGAGTAGCTCTCCGGGTCCCAGTTGTAGGTGAGCTCGACCATCGGGCTCTTCTCGTCGCTCTGGGCGCGGCCCATGTCTTCCGGCGCCGCGAGGAAGACCAGCGTGTAGCGGCCCTTCTCGTTTTCCATCCGCCGCACTTCGCGCATGCCAAGCTTGTTGCAGTAGAAGTCGAGCGATTCGTCGATATCGGTGACACGGACCATCGTGTGGAGATAATGCACTTAAGGCTCCTTCTGCCGTTCTGTTCGTTGAACGACCTCTAGACCCTCTGGCGGCGAAAGGAAATTCCCGCCGGTCTCGTCCCGCCGGCTACCGGTCGCAGCGCGTGAGGAGACAGCGGGCGCCGCCGTAGCTCACCGGCCGTGCGCGCGGCTGCGGCGCCGGTGCGACCACGCCGGCGTGGCGCGGAACGGGGCTCGCCACCCTCACCGGCTGCGCCGGCACGACGACGCCGCGCGACCAGTAGCGCTCCTTGGCGGTGCGCCGTGTCCGCGTCGCGGTCCGGCCGCCGCACGTGCCGCCGCAGAAGCCGCGCACCACGGGCGACGGCGTCACGATCAGGCTCTCCTCGTAAACGTCCTGGCTGACGAAGACGCGCTGGGGATGCGGCGCGACATAAACTGTGCCGTTCGCGGCGAGGTCGGCTGCGGCCACCGGCAGCGGCGCCATTATCGCTGCGATGAGTGCCGCGGCGAACCTGGGCCGCAGATCGAAAGGTTTGTCGCTCATGCCGCCACTCCTCGCCATCACAGGAGGGAGAGTACCGGCAGACACGGTTCGTTCCGTTTGAGGATTTTCGTAAAATTGCAATGAGTTGCGAGACGAATCGGCAACGTCCGCCCGGTCAAGGCTCCAGCTCGGTGTCCCAGTAGAGAAAGTCGAGCCAGCTTTCGTGGAGATAGTTGGGCGGGAACAGCCGGCCGTTGTTGTGGAGGTCCTGCACCGTGGGCCGGAACGGGTGCTGGTGCGGGAACATCTCCGCCACGCGGCAGCTCTTGTTGCCCTTGCGCAGGTTGCACGGCGAGCAGGCGGTGACGACGTTTTCCCACGTCGTCAGGCCGCCCTTGGAGCGCGGGATCAGGTGGTCGAAGGTGAGGTCGTCGTGCGAGGTGCAGTACTGGCACTCGAACCGGTCCCGCAGGAACACGTTGAAGCGCGTGAAGGCGGGGTAGCGCGCGGGGCGGATGTAGGTCTTCAGCGAGACCACCGAGGGGAGCCGCATCCGGAAGGACGGGCTGCGCACCTCGGAGGTGTATTCGGAGACGATGTTCACCCGGTCGAGGAAGACGGCCTTGATGGCGTCCTGCCACGACCAGAGCGAGAGGGGGTAGTAGCTGAGCGGGCGGTAATCCGCATTCAGCACCAGCGTCGGATGGGCATCGGGATGCACCGCGATGGTCACTCGACCGTCTCCGTCTTTCGAAGGAATCACGCTCTACGCCACCTGCTTATCGTGCTCCAACGTGACGGAGATGTGAAGCGCCGCGTGATGCCCATCCGGTCTACCTGTTGAAATTCTGCACGAGATGATTGACCGCCATGGCGAGCCCGCTCTGCTCGATCCCGTGGCCGAGACCCGGCACCATGTGGAAGGCCACCGGAATGCCTGCGGCCGACAGCGACCGGGCCGCCATCTCCGTCATCGCCGCCGGCAGGACCTCGTCCGCCGTGCCGTGCACGAGGAGCGTCGGCGCGGCGTGGAGCGGCTCGGGGTCGGGGTTCGCGAGAGCGCCGGAGAAGCCGACCACCGCCGCGATCGATTCGGCGCGGCGATAGGCCACCTGAAGCGCCATCATCGTCCCCTGGCTGAAGCCGACCAGCGCCAGACGGTCGTTGCCGAGGCCGTGGCTTTCGAGTTCTGCATCGAGGAAGCGCTGGAGGATCGGCGCGGCGGCCTCCGTGCCGCGGCGGTATTCGGAGGGGTCGCGCATCGTCAGCGGAAACCACTCGCGGCCGCCCATGCCCATCACGCCCGGTGCGTCCGGCGACACGAACGCGGCGCCCGGCAACGCACGGCCGAAGATTTCGGCAAGGGCGATCAGGTCCGATCCGTCGGCGCCGTAGCCGTGCAGGAAGACGACCAGCGCGTCGGCCGGTCCGCCGTTGGCGGGGGCAATGCGCGGTCCGCTCAGTTCAGTCACAGGGGCATTCCTTCAAGGGGTCGTTCGGGTGTGGTCGTCGCCGGCAGCGGCGTCGTGCGGGCGGCGGCACGGCGGTTGGCGTAGTAAGCCCAGAAAAGGCGCGCGGCGGTGCTGCGATGGGGCGCCCAACCCGCCGCGATCTCATCGCAGACGGCCGGCACCGGCTCTTCGGGCAGATCGAGCGCTGCGGTCATTCCGCGCCGGACCGCAAGGTCGCCGACGGGCAGAATGTCCGGATGGCCGGCGCAGAACATGAGGTAGAGGTCGGCGGTCCAGCGGCCGACGCCGTGGATCGCCTCCAGCGCGGCGCGCGCCTCACCGGGCTCCGCCAGCGCGAGCGCTTCCAGGTCGAGCCCCGCATCGATTGCCTCCGCGACGGCGCGGACGGTGCGCATCTTCTGCCGCGACAGGCCGGCCTCGCGGAGCGTCTCGTCGCTCGCCGCAAGGATCGCGGCTGGCGTGGGCGCCGGGAAGGTTGCCTCGAAACGCGTCCAGAGCGCGGCGGCGGAAGCGGTGGAAAGCTGCTGGCCGGCGATGATGCGGAGAAGGCCCGAAAGGCCCGCCGGTGCGAGGCGGAGCGGCAACGGGCCGACCGCCTCGGCCGCAGCCACGAGCCGCGGGTCGAGTTCGAGAAGCGCGTCAAGCGCGCGGATGAGGTCAGCCTCGTCTCGTATCCGCTCAAGCATGGGGGGAGCCTAGACCCCTCCGCGCCGCCGTCAATCACCCTTGCCTCTGAGGCGTTCCCGAGGTGCTAGAATGCCGCGATGCTGCGCTTCGCCCCCAGCCCCAACGGGCTCCTCCATCGCGGTCACGCCCTCAGCCTCCTCGCCAACGAGGCGATGGCGGCCGCGCTTGGCCTCCCCCTCACCGTCAGGATGGAGGACATCGACAGGAGCAGGGCCCGCCCCGCGTTCGAGACCGCCATTCTCGAGGACATCGCGTGGCTCGGCGTCGACTGGCAGCGCCCGATGCGGCGGCAGAGCGAGCACTTCGACCTCTACCGCGACGCGCTGTCCCGCCTGTCGGCGCGCGGCCTCGTCTACCCCTCGTTCGCGACGCGGCGGGAAATCGCGGAGGCTCTCCCCGCGGGCGCACCGCGCGACCCCGACGGCGCGCCGCGCTTCTCGGGCGACGCCGCGGTGCTCGGCGAGGCGGAAGCGGCGCACCGCCGCAGGAGCGGCGAGCCCGCGGCATGGCGGCTCGACATGCGGGCCGCCGTCGCCCTCACCGGCGCGCCGTCCTTCGCCACGGTCGATGCCTTGGGCGCGGCAACCGGCGAGGCAACCACGGACCCCCTCGCCTGGGGCGACGTGGTGCTCGCCCGCAAGGACACGCCGACGAGCTACCACCTCTCCGTCGTCCTCGACGATGCGGCGCAGGGGATCACCCACGTCGTCCGCGGGGCCGACCTCCTCGCCGCCACCGCGGTCCACCGCGTCCTCCAGACGCTCCTCGACCTTCCCGCCCCCGCCTACCGCCACCACGGGCTGATCCTGGGACCGGACGGACGCAAGCTCTCCAAGTCCAACGGCGCGGAAAGCCTCCGCGCACTCGCCGAAGGCGGCCTCACGCCCGGCGCGCTCCGCGATACGCTCACGCCGATGCTGTGAGCGGCGCGAAGTACGGGAGATGCAGATGATCGGCGAGACCGGGGCAGCCCTTCGCGGTGATTGCGGACATTCACGGCAATGCCGATGCGCTCCGCGCCGTGCTTGCCGACATCGATGCCCGCGCGATCGGCGGGATCGTGAACCTCGGCGATCACTTCAGCGGCCCCCTCGCCGCCCGGGAAACCGCGGAGATCCTGCTGGCGCGGGAGATGGTCACCATCCGCGGCAACCACGACCGATGGCTGGTGGAGATGGCGCCCGACGCGATGGGCGCATCCGACCGCGCCGCGTTCGAAGAGCTGGCGCCCGAGCACCTGGCGTGGCTCGGCGACCTTCCCGCAACGCTCCATGCGGCAGCGGACATCCTCCTCTGCCACGGCACGCCGGAGAGCGACACCACGTACTGGCTGGAGCACGTTGGACCCGGAGGCATTCCCAATCGCAGGCCGCTCGGCGAGATCACGGCGCTGCTCGGCGACGCCTCGGCAGGTCTAATCCTTTGCGGACACACGCACATTCCGCGGCGGGTGGACGTGCCGGGCGGGCCGGTGATCTTCAACCCCGGCAGCGTAGGCTGCCCGGGCTATGACGACGACACGCCCGTCTTCCACGTCATGGAAGCCGGCACGCCCGCGGCGTCCTACGGCATCGTCACCCGCACGCCGGCCGGATGGCGCACCGAGATCCACCACGTGCCGTACGATCCCGCGCGGATGGTCGCCCTTGCCGAAGCGCGCGGCCGGGCGGAGTGGGCGCATGCGCTCAGCACCGGGTTCGTGACGGGCTGACGGGCGTCAGACGACGTGGAGGAAGTAGGTCAGCCAGAAGCCGATGGTGACGACCGAGAACAGCGTCGACAGCGTTATGGTGTTGGCGGAGATCGCAAGCCCGGTCTGGAACCGGTTGGCGATGAGGTAGGCATTGGCCCCCGTCGGGCAGGCCGCCGCGATCACCGCCACCGCGACGCCGAGCGGCGACAGGCCGAAGACATATTGCGCGAGGACGTAGACCACCACGGGCATGACGAGGAGCTTGACCGTGCCGATCGCGACCGCCGGCAGGATGCTGCCGCGGATGCCGTACTTGTGGAGGCTCATGCCGAGAGCGATCAGCGCCAGCGGGATCGCCGTTTCCGCCACCCTGTCGATCACGATCCGCGGAATTCCCTCCAGCGGCAACCCGGTGAAGCGGAAGATGATGCCGAGGATGATCGCGATGATGAACGGGTTCAGGAGCACCGTCTTCACGACGCGCAGGAGAGCGCGCGGGATGTCCGCCTTGTGCCCGTCGCCGATCTCGGTGAGCTCGATCATGACGGCCGACACCGTGGTCATCACCGGCAGGTGCACCGCGATCAGCAGGAACACGGTCACGAGCCCCGCATCGCCGAACGCCTGGCTGATGACCGGCATCCCCACCATCACGACGTTGGAGTAGGACGCGCTCATCCCGCCGATGACGCCGGCACGCGCGTCCCGCCCGAACGCCTTGCGGACGATGACGTATCCGATCGCGATGTTGACGGCGACCCCGCCGAAATAGGCGAGCCAGAACGGCCACGGGTTCACGTCCGGCATCGCGAGGGTGCCGAGGGAGCGGAACAGCAGCATGGGGATCGCGATGGTGAACACGAAGTCCGCCATCGCGTCCCCCGCCCGGTCAGTCAGAAGGCGCGAGGCGATGATCGCATAGCCGAGCCCGATGAAGCAGAAGACGGGCAGGACGATGGTAACGAGGGCGTTGCTGGACAAGAAGCCGCTCTGGGCAGGAGAGTGATGGTCCCGGCTTAGAACCCGCTGGGCCGAATGTGAACCTCCCGCGCCGACATAGTTGCCGTGCGCGCAGGCGGGTCAGGCGGCGAGCGCTGCCCGTTCACCGCCGACGGCGTGGAGCGTCCGGCCGTGGGTCTTCAGCCACAGCCGCGCTTCCTCGTGGCCGGGGTCGAGCTTCTCGTTGAGCGCCCAGAAGTCGGCCGAATGGTTGAGCTCGATGAGGTGCGCGACCTCGTGCGCCGCGACGTAGCGCAGGACCGACGGCGGCGCGAGCACGAGCCGCCATGAGAACGACAGGACGCCGCCGGGCGTGCACGAGCCCCACTGCGCCCGCGTGTCCTTGATGCGGATCGCCGTCGGCCGGCGGCCGACCCTGGCGGCAAATTCGGCGACAGCGACCTCGAGATCGGCCCGCGCCGCGCGGCGCATGAAGTCGCCGACGCGGCGGGCGATGTGGGCCGCCTCGCCAGCCACGAACAGCACCGGCGCGCCGTCGACCAGGCCTTCGCGCACCGTTCCGCGCGTGCCGCGCTGCCAGACGATGCGCACCAGCTCGCCGCGGAAGGGAATCTCGGCGCCGTCTGCGAAGGGGGCAGACGGGCAGCGCTCTGCGAGGCGGGCGGCCAGCCAGTTGCGCTGCTGGCGCACGAACGGCTCGACGTTGCGCAGCGACGCGCGGATCGGGATGGTCACGATGGGGTTGGCGTCGCCGGGCGGAATGCGCAGCGTCATGCGCTTGGCCCGGGTGACGCGCCTTACGTCGATCGTCACCGGCGCACCCGAAATCTCTGCAACCAAACGCTCTTTAATCATACGACGCCCGCGCACACACCCGAATCACTCTGAGCCCCAACGAATAACCCGGGGTTGGTGAACGAAGCGTCAGCATCTGCCCTGCCCGGCCTTTCCATGGCGCCGGTCAGTCGGCGACGACGCCCTCCGGCGCGGCTTCGTGGTAGAGCGCCGCCGCCATCAGTGCCTTGGTATAGTCCGTTTCCGGCGCGTCGAATATCTTTTCGACCGGGCCGCGCTCCACCACCTTGCCCTGCCGCATGACGATGACGTCGTTGGCGAGCGCGCGCACCACCTGAAGGTCGTGCGAGATGAACAGGAACGTGAGCTCGCGCCGCGCCTGCACCGCGCGCAGGAGGTCGACAACCTGCGCCTGGACCGAGCGGTCGAGCGCGCTGGTCGGCTCGTCGAGCATGATGAAGTCGGGCTCCAGCACCAGCGCACGGGCGATCGCGATGCGCTGGCGCTGGCCGCCGGAGAACTCGTGCGGGTAGCGCTGGCGGGTCGCGGGGTCGAGGCCCACCTCCTCCAGCGCCTGAACCACGCGCGCGTCCCGCTCCTCGGCGTTGAGGCTGGTGTGGATCTTCAGCCCCTCGGCGATGATCTCGGCGATCGACATGCGCGGCGAGAGCGAGCCGAACGGGTCCTGAAACACGATCTGCATCTTGGAGCGCAGCGGCCGCATTGCCTTCCACGACCGGTCGTCGATGCTGTCGCCCATGAAGACGATCCGCCCCGTGGACGAGATCATCCGCAGGATCGCGAAGCCGAGCGTCGTCTTGCCGGAGCCCGATTCGCCGACGACGCCGAGCGTCGCGCCCTTCCGCAGGGTGAGATCGATCCCGTCGACGGCCTTGATGTGGTCGACCGTGCGCCGCATCAGCCCGCGCTTGACCGGGAACCAGACCTTGAGGTCCTTCGTCTCGACGAGGATCGGCGCGTCGGGGTTCACCGGGTCCGCGCGCCCCTTCGGCTCGGCGGCCAGAAGGTGGCGCGTATAGGCGTGCTGCGGGTTGGTGAAGACGCTCTCGGTCTCGCCGGTCTCCACCACCTTGCCCGCAGTCATCACCGCCACCCGGTCGGCGACCTTGCGCACGATGCCGAGGTCGTGGGTGATGAACATCATCGCCATGCCGGTGCGGGTCTGGATCTCCTTCAGGAGGTCGAGGATCTGCGCCTGCACCGTCACGTCGAGCGCGGTGGTCGGCTCGTCGGCGATGAGGAGGTCCGGCTCGTTGGCGAGCGCCATCGCGATCATCACGCGCTGGCGCTGCCCGCCGGAGAGCTGGTGCGGATAGGCGCCGAGGCGGGACGCCGCGTCGCGGATGCCGACCGCCTCCAGAAGCTCCAGCGTCCGGTCCCGCGCGGCCTTCTCGCGACGAGGCCGCGGTGCTGCCGCAGGATCTCGCCGACCTGCTTCTCCACCTTGTGCAGCGGATTGAGCGAGGTCATCGGCTCCTGGAAGATCATCGAGATGTCGTTGCCGCGCATCTTCTGCAGCGCCGCGGCATCGGCCTTCAGCAGGTCCTGCCCCTTGAACAGCACCTCGCCCGCCGGGATGGCGTCGCGGACGGCAGGAGCCGCACGCACCGACAGCGCGGTGACGGACTTGCCGGACCCCGATTCGCCCACCACCGCCAGCGTCTCCCCCGGCTGGATGGTGAGGCGACACGTCGTCGACGGCAAGGTTGGTGCGGCCCTCGTTGTTGAAGGCGACGGAGAGATCGCCTGATCGTCGAGGAGCGGTGCGGTCATCAGGGTTCACCCGAAGGTCTTGCGGGGGTCGAATGCGTCGCGGACCGCCTCGCCGATGAAGATGAGGAGCGAGAGCATCAGCGAGATGACGCACGAAGCCGGAGATGCCGAGCCACGGCGCCTGGATGTTGTTCTTGCCCTGCGCGAGCAGTTCGCCGAGCGACGCGGAGCCCGGCGGCAGGCCGAAGCCGAGGAAGTCGAGCGAGGTCAGCGTGGTGATCGAGCCGTTCATGATGAAGGGCAGGAA
This sequence comes from uncultured Alphaproteobacteria bacterium, assembly GCA_963704595.1. Lineage (GTDB taxonomy): Bacteria > Pseudomonadota > Alphaproteobacteria > Rhizobiales > Amorphaceae > Acuticoccus. The sequence goes on along the minus strand of OY969922.1, from coordinate 1,931,783 downwards.
GGTGAGCGTCGCCACCATCGCGTTGGGGAGCAGGTGGCGCCACATGATGGTGAGGTTGCCGACCCCCAGCGCCTTCGCCGCCGCCACGTACTCGAAATTGCGCGCGCGCAGGAATTCGGCGCGCACGACGCCGACGAGCGCCACCCACGAGAAGAGGAGGAGGATGCCGAGCAGCAGGAAGAAGTTGGGCGCGAACACCGACGGCGAGGATCAGGATGATGTAGAGCGTCGGGATCGAGGTCCAGATCTCGATGAAGCGCTGGAACAGAAGGTCGGTCCAGCCGCCGAAATAGCCCTGCACCGCACCGGCGCCGATGCCGATCACCGAGGAGGCGACCGTCAGCACGAGGCCGAAGAGGACCGAGATGCGGAAGCCGTAGATGACGCGGGCAAGAACGTCCCGCCCCTGATCGTCGGTGCCCAGCCAGTTCCAGTTCCAGATCGAGCACTTGGGATCGTTGACGCCCTCCGGGTACGGCGCGCAGCGCTCCGCCTTGGTGAACAGCCACGAGGGGGCGGCGGGCAGCGGCGTCGGCGGCGAGGTGTTGACGGCGCGGTAGTCGTACCGGATCGGCGGCCAGATCATCCAGCCGTTGGCGTCGATCTCGTCGCGGATGAAGGGGTCGCGATAGTCGGTCACGCGCGAGGAAGCCGCCGAACTTCTCCTCTGGATAATCGACCAGCACCGGGACGAGGATCTCGCCCTTGTAGGAAACGATGAGCGGCTTGTCGTTGGCGATGAACTCCGCGAACAGCGTGAGCACGAACAGGAACGCGAAGATCCAGAGCGAGACGTAGCCGCGCCGGTGCCGCTTGAAGAGCTTCCAGCGCCGCTGGTTGAGCGTCTGCGCGACGCCGAAGCCGGCGCCGCTCGGCAGCGCCGTCGCCTCGCGCTCGGCGGCGGTGGTCTCGAGCGGGGTTCTCGCGTGGGTGTCCGCTGCTTCGTTGCTGGGGGTGCGCTGGTCCATGGCGTCAGACCTCCCGGCTCTCGAAGTCGATCCGGGGATCGACGGCGGTGTAGGTGAGGTCGGAAATGAGGCTCACGATGAGGCCGAGCAGCGAGAAGATGTAGAGCGTGCCGAACACGATCGGATAGTCGCGGTCGATGACGCTCTCGAAGCCGAGAAGGCCGAGACCGTCGAGGTTGAAGATCGTCTCGATCAGCAGCGAGCCGGTGAAGAACGCGCTGATGAAGGCGCCCGGGAAGCCCGCGATGATGATGAGCATCGCGTTGCGGAAGACGTGGCCGTAGAGCACCTCGCGTTCCGACAGCCCCTTCATCCGCGCCGTCATGACGTACTGCTTGCGGATCTCCTCGAGGAAGGAGTTTTTCGTGAGGAGCGTTGTGGTCGCGAAGGCCGAGAGCGAGAGCGCGATCAGCGGCAGCGTCAGGTGCCAGAAATAGTCGAGGATCTTCTGGTACCAGTTGAGCTGGTCGAAGTTGTCGGACGTGAGGCCGGTCGAGCGGGAAGATGTTCCAGAACGAGCCGCCGGCGAAGAGGACCATCAGGAGGACCGCGAACAGGAAGCCCGGGATCGCGTAGGCGACGATGATGACGCGCGCTCGTCCAGATGTCGAACGTCGAGCCGTCCTTCACCGCCTTGCGGATGCCGAGCGGGAATGGAGATCGCGTAGGAAATCAGCGTCATCCAGAGGCCGAGCGAGATCGAGACCGGCAGCTTGTCGCGCGATCAGCTCCAGCACCCCGCGGTCGCGGAAGTAGCTCTCGCCGAAGTCGAACGTGAGGTAGTTGCCGAGCATCAGGAAGAAGCGCTCGACCGGCGGCTTGTCGAAGCCGAACTGCTTCTCGAGCTCGGCGATGAACTCGGGGTCGAGGCCCTGCGCGCCGCGGTAGGTGGACCCCTCCCCGCCCTGCGAGCTGCCGGCGAAGTCGCCCGATGCGGTGCCGCCGGAAACGCGGGCGGTCGCCGAAACGTCGGAGCCGCGGATCTGCGCGATCACCTTGTCGACGGGGCCGCCGGGGGCGAACTGCACGATGGCGAACGAGATCAGCATGATGCCGAAGATCGTCGGCACCATCAGGAGGATGCGGCGGAGGATGTAAGCGCCCATGGTCTGTCAGGCGTCCTTTGCCCACCAGGTGGTGGCCACCGGCAGGTCATATCGCGGTTTCATGTCGGGGATGCCGAACTTGTCCCAGTAGGCGACGTGGTGCGTGCCCTTGTACCACTGGGGCACCCAGTAGTGGCCCACCCGCAGGACGCGGTCCAGTGCGCGGGCGGCCGTCACCATCTCCTCGCGGGTCGGCGCGTTGATCATCGTCTCGATGAGCGCGTCGACCACGGGGTCGGAAATGCCGGCGAGGTTGTAGGAGCCTTCCGTTTTCGCGGCCGACGAAGACCAGAATTCGCGGATGCTTTCGCCCGGGGGTCGGCGCGAGGGCGAGCCGCTGGATCGCAAGGTCGAAGTCGAACGACTTGGTGCGCGCCTGGTACTGCGCCGATTCCACCAGTCCGCAGGGTGACCTCGACGCCGAGGAGGCCGAGCCGCGTCGCGAAGGGTTGCAGGATCTTGTCCCAGTAGGGTTCGGCGTAGAGGAACTCGACGGTGAGCCGCTCGCCGTCTGCGTTGACGAGGCTGCTGCCTTCGCGCTGCCAGCCGGCTTCCTGAAGAAGCCGCGCGCCTTCGCGCAACGGCGCGCGGTCGCGGCCCGAACCGTCGGTCTGCGGCGGCAGCCAGACGGGGCCGAACGCCTCGGGCGGCGATCCGGTCGCGGAACGGCTCCAGCAGCGCCAGTTCCTCGGGCGAAGGTTCGCCGGTCGCCATCATGTCGGAGTTCACGAAGAACGAGGTGGTGCGGTCGTAGAGGCCGTAGAAGATGTTGGCGTTCGTCCACTCGAAGTCGAACGCGGTGCCGAGCGCCTGGCGGGTGCGCGGGTCCGCGAACTTCTTGCGGCGCGTGTTGATGAACATGCCCTGCGCGCCGGAGGGCCGTCCGTCGGGGAAGCTGTTCCTGACGACGCGCCCGTCTTCCACGGCCGGGAAATTGTACTCCGTCGCCCAGGTCTTCGAGGTGAACTCTTCGCGGAAGGTGGTGTCGCCCTTCTTGAAGGCCTCGAAGCCGGTGATCCGCTCGCGGAAGAAGTCGACGCGGACCTCGTCGAAATTGTTGTGGCCGACGCTGGCGGGCACGTTCGCCATCCAGTCGTCCGCCCGGCGCTTGAACACCACGAACCGCCCTGCCCTGATAGTCGCCCACCGTGTACGCGCCGGAGGTGACGGGGATCTTGAGCGTCGCCTCCTCGATGTCGTTGGCGGTGTAGTAGGCCTTCGAGATGATCGGGATGCCGGCGGTGACCAGCGGCGGCAGGCGGTTCGACGTCCCTTCCGCGAACGTGATCCGCACGGCAAGCGGCCCATCCGCCGTGACTGCTTCCACGCCGCCGAGGATCTGGCGGTAGAGCGGGTGCCCCTTCTCGCGCAGGGTCCCGTAGGTGAAGACGACGTCTTCCGCGGTGATCGGGCGTTCCGTCCGAGAAGGTCGCGGTCTCGCGGAGCGCGAAGGTGAAATCCCGCCCGTCGACCGCGACGCTCTCGGCGATGAGGCCGTAGACGGCGTCCGGCTCGTCGAGGTTGCGGGTCATCAGCGTGGCGTGGGTGAGCTCCATGAACGCCGGCGAATCGCCCCGCAGGATCAGCATGTTGAAGGTGTTGAACGTGGTCGGGTTCTGGTTGGTCGTCCACGACGAGGGGGTGAGGCTGATGCTGCCGCCCTTGGGTGCGTCCGGGTTGGCGTAGGCGAAGTGCTTGAAGCCGGGCTGCAGCGCCGGAGCGCCGAAGACGCTGAGCGCGTGGGTCGGCGCCGCGGCGGCTCCGTCGGCACCTTGCGCGAACGCGAAACCGGGGCGGCCGGCGAGCGCGGCAGCGCCGGAGAGCGCGAGGACGCGCCGGCGGGTGAGCCCCGTCACGAGCGGTCCCTGATGCTCGCGGCCTGCGCCTCGTCCCACCACCAGATGGTCGGGAAGCCGATCGTGTAGTTCGGCATCTCCTCGGGATGGCCGAACCGGTCCCACCGCGCGGTGCGGATCATGTTGCTGGTGAACTGGGGGACCATGTAGTCGTTGTGGAGGAGAACGCGGTCGAGCGCGCGGGTCGCGGCGATCAGCGTGTCGCGGTCGGGCGCGGTGATGAGGACGTCGATCAGCTTGTCGACCGCCTCGTTCTTGATGCCGGCATAGTTCTGCGACTGCGGACGCTCGGCCGCCTCCGAGCCCCAGAAGTCGAGCTGCTCGTTGCCGGGCGAGAGCGACTGGCCGAACGGCATCACGGTCATCTCGAAGTCGAAGTTGCGCAGCCGGTTGAGGTACTGCGAGGTGTCGACGATCCGAAGGTCGAGCTCGACGCCGATGCGCCGCGAGGCTCTGCTGGTACGGGCAGCACCACCCGCTCCATCGTCGGCGAATTCTCGACGAGCTCGATCGTGAACGGCTCCCCGGTCTCGATGTTGACCATCTTGCCGCCGCGGATCTCGTAGCCCGCTTCCTTGAAGAGGCGCACGGCCTCGCGCGCATTGTTGCGCACGTTCTCAGGCGTCCCGTTCACCGGGTTGGTCGTAGGGCTCGGTGAAGACCGTCGCGCGGGACGAGGTCGCGCACGCCCTCCAGGATCTCGAGCTCCTTGCCTTCGGGCAGGCCGCTGGAGGCGAGCTCGGTGCCGTCGAAGTAGGAATTGATCCGCTCGTACTGGCCGTAGAAGATCGTGTCGCGCTGGGCCTCGAAATCATAGAGGAGGTTGAGCGCGCGGCGGACGCGCTGGTCCTGGAACTTCGGCAGGCGCAGGTTCATGACGAAGGCCTGCATCACGCCGCGCGCCTCGTCGGGGAATTCCTCCAGCACCACGGCGCCGCGCTGGCGGGCGGGGAAGTCGTACCCGGTTGCCCAGTTCTTGGCGCTGTTTTCCATGCGGAAGTCGTACTGGTCGCCCTTGAAGGCCTCCAGCAGGACGGTCTGGTCGCGGTAGGTGTCGTAGCGGACGGTCTCGAAATTGTTGGTGCCGACGTTCACCGGCAGGTCGGCGCCCCAGTAGTCAGGCACGCGCTCGTACTCGATGAAGCGGTTGGGCTCGAAACGCGCGATCTTGTACGGGCCGGAGCCCAGCGGCGGCGTCAGCGTGCCGGACATGATGTCCCGCCCCTCGGCGGTCCAGTAGTGCTTGGGCAGGATCTGGAGCTGGCCGACGATGTGCGGCAGCTCCTTGTTGCCGGCGCGCGCGAAGTCGAACCGGACGACGTTGTCGCCCATGTCGCGCGCCCCGGTCACGTCCTTGTAGTAGAAGGCGCGGGTCGGGTCGGCCTCCTTGGTGACCTCGAGCGACCAGGCGACGTCCTCCGCCGTGATCGGCGTGCCGTCGTGCCACTTGGCCTCGGGGCGGAGCCTGTATTCGACCCAGGAGTAGTCCGCCGGATAGCGCACGGCCTCGGCGATCAGCCCGTACATGCCGGAGATGTCCACCTCGTCGAACGCTGTGGTCATCAGCGTGTCGTACATCAGCGACGAGGCCCGGCGCCGGATTGCCGCGCTGGAGGATCGGGTTGAAGCTGTCGAAGCCCGACGGATCGGCAAGCCGCACCCGGCCGCCCTTGGGCGCTTCGGGGTTCACATAGTCGAAGTGGGCGAAGTCCGCCGCGTAGCGCGGCTCTTCGGAAAGCGACGAGGCGTGGTGCCACTCCGGCTCGGCCGCGCTGCCGGCATCGGGCGCCGGGGCGGTGCTGGCGGCTGGGGTTGCGGCGGTCGCGGCCGTGCTCGTGTCCTGCGCGAACGCTGCGCCGGACATCGCCACGGCGAGGGTCGCCCAAAGCGCCGCGGTGGCGCCAAGCATCGTGGCACGCATGTCACACCTCTCTATCGATCCTGCAAACAGCTTATCGGTGGTTTGGTGCGGTGCAACCCGTGGAGGGCGAGGCTAACCGAGATGTAATCGCCTGTCCCCGTCCCGTTTCAGCCGATGCGGCAAAGCGCAGGCAGTTCGTCGCGGCGCGCGGGGACGCAACCTGCGGCGGCGAAGCGCGACGAATTAACGCTGTCGGCGGACTGATGACGGTGGGGGATGGTCTCGGGCAGTGCCCGGTGCGGTCCCGAGCGGCCCGAGAGCCGCAGGAGAAGCCGCGGGCGGAGCGCGCGTGGCGCCCGCTCGCGATGGCGGATCAGTTGGCCGGGGGCGTCGCGCTGGCCGGACGGTTCGGGTTGATGATCTCGACGTTGGCCGAGCGGCCCGGCTGGATCGTGACCCTGCTGTTGGCAGCGGTGCCCTCGGTGGTGGTGACGGCGCTCGACTGCGTCGTCGCGGCCGCGTCGGCGGCGGGCGCCTCGGCGGAAGGCGACACGGGGTCGGCCTGTTCCGGCACCGTCATCTCGGCGGGCGCCGGTTCGGTGGTCGGGCTCGTCTCGACCGTCGCGGTTTCCGCGGGCACTGCCGCGGGCACGTTGCTGGGCGCTGCGGTCAGCGTCTGCGGCTGCGGCACGGCGACGGCGTTCGCGTCTGCCGGGGCGCTGGCCGTGTCCGTCGCGGCAGGCGCTGCGGGGGCCGCTTCGGTCTGCTGCTGCGGGGCTGCGGCCGGAGCGTCGGTGACGGGCGCTGCAGGTGCGGCGGGTGCTTCGGCAGCCGGGGCTGCCGGAGCATTTGCGTCCGCGGGGGCGTTCGCCGTGTCGGTCGCGGCAGGTGCTGCGGGGGCCGCTTCGGTCTGCTGCTGCGGAGCTGCAGCCGGAGCTTCGGCGGCAGGTGCTGCCGGAGCGGCGGGCGCAGCGTCAGCAGGCGCGGCTTCGGCGGGGGCCGCCTCGGCAGGTGCGGCGTTCGCGTCGGCGCCGGCGGGGGCTGCGGCGACGATCGGGCCGGCTTCCGGCGAGATCTCGTGCAGCCACTTGATGATGGCGGCGCGCTGGGCGTCGTCCTTCACGCCGGCGAAGGCCATCTTCGTCCCCGGCACCACCTCCATCGGCGCGGCGAGGTAGACGTTGAGCGCCTCGAGGTCCCAGTGGCTGGCTTCCGCGGCGTGCGCCTTCATCGCGTCGGAATAGGGGTACTCCGCCGCCGAGGCGACCGCGCGGCCGTAGACGCCGTGGATGTTGGGCCCGAGCTTGTGCGGCTGGCCTTCTTCCACCGAGTGGCAGGCGAGGCAGACGGCGGCGTTGGCGAGGCCGTCCTCGGCGCTGGCGTCGAGCACCATCTGGGTGAACGGATCGTCGGAGGTCGCTGCGGCCGAATCGTCGACGGCGGGTTCCGCGGGCACGGCTTCCTCGCCGGCGGCGGCGTCGGCGCCGGTGGCATCGGCCGGGACTTCAGGCTCGGCTGCGGGCGGCTCGGGAAGCGCGGGGGCGTTCGGCGAGATCGACTTCAGGTAAGCGATCACGTCGGCGCGCTGCGCATCGTCCTTGATGCCGGCGTAGCCCATGGCGGTGCCCGGCACCCAGCCCTGCGGGTTCTCGAGGAAGCCGTCCAGCTCGTCGTACGTCCACTCGGGCGCTTCTTCGGCGTGGGTCTTCAGGGCCGCGGAATAGTTGAAGTCCGGCACGCCGGCCATGGCGCGGCCGACCACGTCGTGCAGGTGCGGGCCGATGCCGTTGGCGCCGCCGTCCTCGAAGTTGTGGCAGGCCTGGCAGACGCGCACTGCGCTCTCGCCCTTGGCGGGATCGGCGCTGGCGAGGAGCACTGCGAACGGCGTCTCGGCCGCCTCCTCGTCCTGCATGCCCTCTTCCTGCTCGGCAACCGCGATCTGGTAAGCCGGGTCGTAGAGCGGCTCTTCATCGAAGATGATGTCCGACAGAACGCTCAGTCCCATCCCCAACACCAATGCGGCCAGCACGGCGCCGATGATCTTATTTAGTTCGAAGGCGTTCATTCCCGCTCAAATCCCTGCTTCGGGCAGGCGCCTGGCAACCGGGCGCCCCCCTCTTTCACCTAGCCGTGCTTCTACGCTATGTGCCGCGACGGCAGAACCCGGCAAGCTATAAAAGCCGAGACCCCCGCCAGCAAATGAGACACCAGCGCACACGAAGCGTTCCACATCCCGCTCGCGCGCACCTTGCGCAAGGTCAGGACGACAAGATTTGCCTTCCACCCCACCCCAACGTGGCCTGCCGGCCACAGTTTCAAGCGCCTCTCACGAGCGGATTGCACCATGAGCACGAATGGACCGCTGACAGGTCGCCTATCAAGGCGAACCCGGCGCCAACTCGCATATTGCGGTTAACGAGGTCTACCCGGACGCCGAAGCCATGGCCATGCCGACCTTCGAGGACTGCTTCGCGGCGGTCGAAGGCGGTGCGGCCGACTATGCGATGATCCCCATCGAAAATTCGGTCGCCGGCCGGGTCGCCGATATCCACACGCTGCTGCCCTCCTCCACCGTCCACTTCATCGGCGAGCACTTCCTGCCCGTCCGTCACCAACTGCTGGGTCTTGCTGGGGCGGAGCTTGCAGACATCCGCACCGTGCGAAGCCACGTGCAAGCGCTCGGCCAGTGCCGCGCGCGCCTGCGCGCCATGGGCCTCACCCCGCGCGTCGCGGCGGACACGGCGGGCTCGGCCCGCGAGATCGCCGAACTCGGCGACAAGACGCCAGGCCGCCATCGCTTCGCGCCTCGCCGCCGAGATCTACGGGCTGAAGATCCTTCAGGGTGACATCGAGGACGAGGCGCACAACACGACGCGATTCGTCATCGTCGCCCGCGACGCCATGACGCCGCCCCACGGCACCCCGTCGATGACGTCGGTGCTCTTCCGGGTGCGCAACGTGCCGGCCTCGCTCTACAAGGCGATGGGCGGGTTCGCGACCAACGGCGTCAACATCGTGAAGCTCGAGAGCTACCAGCTCGGCGGAAAATTCTTCGCGACGCTGTTCTACGCCGACATCGAGGGCCACCCGGAGGACGCCAACGTCGCGCTGGCGCTGGAAGAGCTGCGCTTCTTCTCGGCCGAGTTGCGCGTCCTCGGCACCTACCCTGCCGCGCCGTTCCGCGACACGATCCGCGAACCGGCCGAGAACGCGGCGCTCCGCCCCTCGCCCCGCCAGTAGGCAGGGTCGTCGGCGTCAGTTCTGCGCGTCGGCGCCGTCGAGCACCGGGGCGCCGTGCTCGGCGTAGGCGCGCAGGAGATGGTGCGCGATCGCGATCGAGGGCGGCGCGCCGTAGGTCGGGTGCGTGCGGTCGAGCATCGGGGCGATGTCGGCGCGGTCGAACCAGCGCACGTCCTCGAGCTCCGGGTCGCGCGGCTGGATCTCGGTCGAGACGGCCTGGGCAAAGCAGCCGATCATGATCGAGGACGGGAACGGCCACGGCTGGCTGGCGTGGTAGACGACGCGGCTCGTCCTGATGCCCGCCTCCTCCCAGATCTCGCGGCGCACGGCCGATTCGATCGTCTCGCCCGGCTCCATGAAGCCGGCGAGCGAGGAATACATGCCCGGCGCGAACCGCGCCTGGCGGCCGAGGAGGCAGCGCTCGCCGTCCACCGCCAGCATGATGACGACGGGGTCGGTGCGCGGGAAATGGTGCGTGCCGCAGTTGGCGCAGTCGCGCCGCATTCCGGCCTGCCCGGCCGTCGTCGGGGCGCCGCAGTTGGCGCAGAAGCCGTGCGTCGCGTGCCAGCCGAGGATGCTGCGGCCCTGAGCCACGACGCCGAGGAGCTGGACCGGCAGACGGCCCTCGATGGCGAGAGCGCGCAGGTTGTGGGTGAGGAAGCCGCCCTCTTCCGGCGCCGCCGGCAGGCGGATCGCGAAGAGCGGGCCGTCCTCGTCGAGGCCGAGGAAGAGCGCTGTCGCCCAGTCACCGCCCAACGCCGCGGCGGCGTCGCGGGTGAACAGGGCGCCGTGCCCGTTCCCCTCGGCGGTGACCAGCATGTCCTCGAAGTAGAGGAGTGCCCGGCCCGCGGGGTCGGCCCGCACGCTCTCGATGAACGGGGTATCGTCGCGGCGCTCGGACATGCGGTCGAGCCGGTTGTCGCCGAAGCCGATGGCCTGAGAATGGTCGCGTGGGGGATAAGTCAGCATGGCGAAGCTCTTAGCGCGGTGCGCGGCGGTTGGCGAGATCCAACCCGATAAGCCACCGCCCCGACTGTCATCAATGCGGCGCGTCCTGTAGACAGTTGCGCTGGCACATGTGTACGCGCGACGCGGGCCGACCGCAGATTGAAAGAGTGAACCATGGACGAGCGTAAGACTTTGGTCCTCACCGGCGCGAGCCGCGGCATCGGCCATGCCTCCGTGAAGCGGTTTTCCACAGCGGGATGGCGCATCATCACCTGCTCCCGCCAGCCGTTTGCCGGCGACAAGTGCCCCTGGCCCGCCGGCGAGGAGGACCACATCCAGGTCGACCTCTCCGACCCGGAGAATCTCGGCAGCGCGATCGCGGAGATCCGCGACCGGCTGGAGGCCAACGGCGGCCGGCTCGACGCGCTGGTGAACAACGCCGGCATCAGCCCGAAGGGCGAAGGCGGCTCGCGCCTCACCTCCATCGACACGCCGATGCACCTGTGGCGCACGGTGTTCCAGGTGAACTTCTTCGCGCCGATCATGCTGGCGCGCGGCCTGCGGCGCGAGCTCGAACATGCCGGCGGCTCGGTGGTGAACGTGTCGTCCATCGCCGGCACCCGCGTCCACCCGTTCGCCGGCACCGCCTACGCCACGTCGAAGGCTGCGCTCGCCTCCCTGACCCGCGAGATGGCGGCCGACTTCGGGCCGCTCGGCGTGCGCGTCAACGCCATCGCGCCGGGCGAGATCGACACCGCGATCCTGTCACCGGGCACGGAGGACATGGTGGTCGACATTCCATTGCGCCGCCTCGGCTCGCCCGCGGAAGTCGCCGAACTGATTTTCTTCCTGTGTACGTCACCGTCCAGCTACATCTCCGGCGCCGAGATCCACGTGAATGGCGGCCAACACGTTTAACTTCCAGGTTTTCAAGAATTAAAGCTGAAGTGATTACAAAACGAATACATAATAATACATTACCAATACAAATTTAGAATCATTGTAATGTGATGGTTGCCGCCCCATATACTGATCTCCTCGGAGATTTTTATGGCAAGATTGTTTGCTGTCGTCTGCGCCGCGCTGTTGCTTACAACGTCAGCGCCGATGGCCGCGCCAACGCCGCTGCCCCGCTCCTACGCCCCGTTCCTCGGGCAGCTCAACGCCGGTGAGAACCGCCTCTTCGAGAACATGTTCGCCCGCTACAGCTGGGCCTTCATCGCCAGCGACGGCAGCGTGTTCGACCCGCAGAACGGCAATCGCACGCACTCCGAGAGCCAGGGCTACGGGATGCTTCTGGCGCTGATGGGCAACGATCCGGTGTCGTTCGACAGGATCTGGTCGTTCGCGCGGCGCGAGCTCCAGCGGCCCGACAAGCTGTTCGCATGGTCCTACGAGCCCGGACGCGGCGTGGTCGACGAGAACAACGCGACCGATGGCGAACTCCTCATCGCAACCTCCCTCGCGCTCGCCGGAATGCGCTGGGAAAACGGCGATTACATGCGCGAAGCCACCGATATCGCGAACGTGGTGGGCGAAAAGCTCATCATCGAGCATGGCGGGCGGACGATCCTCCTGCCCGGCGAATGGGCGATCCCGGCCCGCGACGTGCCGGATCCGACCATCAATCTCAGCTACTTCATTCCGCTGACGCTGCCGATCATGGAAGCGCTCGCCCCGCAGTATCCGTGGCAGAAGATCGAGGACGACACCTACTCGATCCTCGACGATCTCGTCGCGATGCCGAGCGACTGGACCACGATCAGCGCCACGGGCGTGCCGAGCCCCGCACCGGGGTACGCGCCGCAGTTCGGCTACGACGCCGTCCGCATCCCGCTCTACCTTCTGCAGAACGGCGTGACCGACAAGAAGATCTTCCCGGTCCTCGGCGCGATCTGGGGCAACCCGCGGAGCGATTTCACCTTCTCGTTCGACGTCAATACACTAGAGAGGACCGACCGGTTCTGGGGCCAGTCCTACGAGCTGACGCACGACATCTTCGACTGCCTGACGACCGGCGTGCCGGCCGAATGGTCCTCGCTGGAATCCGAGATGGTGAACTACTTCGACTCAAGCCTGCACATGATGGCGATGGGCGCGCTCTATGCGCTCTATCCGCAGTGCTTCCCGCCCGACGAACTGGTCATCGCCCGCCCCTGACCGACGTTTGGTGAGGCCCCGGCAGAAAGGCGTCGTTCAGCCCTTCGCGCCGCGCTTGCCCGCGCCGAGCAACACGGCCGCATTGGCATCCAGCGGCCAGCGCGAGCGCACCCGTGCCGACGGCGCCAGCGCAGTCCCCGCCGCCGCGGTCTCGATTGCGGCGTAGGCGATCATCGCGCCGTTGTCGGTGCACAGCGCCAGCGGCGGCGCAACGAACGGGTACGCCGGCGCCCGCCGCCACCCGCTCCAGCGCCGCGCGGATGACGCCGTTGGCCGCCACCCCGCCCACGGTCACCAGTGCCGAAGGCCTGACCTCCGCGAGCTCGGCAAACGCATTCATCGCCCGCCGGGCCTTGCGCTCCAGAAGCCGCGCGACCGTGGCCTGGAAGCCGGCGCAGATGTCCGCAACGTCCTGATCGGTAAGCGGCACCGTCTTCTGCGCCGCGATCCGCACCGCAGTCTTGAGGCCGGAGAAGGACAGGTCGCACCCTGCGCGCTTCTGGAGCGGCACCGGGAAGTCGAACCGCACGGGATCGCCGTTGCGGGCCGCCTTCTCCACAGCCGGGCCGCCGGGGTAGCCGAGCCCCAGGAGCTTGGCGGTCTTGTCGAACGCCTCGCCGGCCGCATCGTCGATCGTCCCGCCGAGCCGGTGGTATTCCCCGGGCCCGATCACGGCGACGAACTGCGCGTGCCCCCCGGAGAGGAGCGCGACGCAGTAGGGAAAGGCGATGCCGTCGGTGAGACGCGGCGTCAGCACATGCCCCTCGAGGTGGTTGACCGGAACGAACGGGACGCCCGTGCCGAACGCCAGCGCCTTCCCGAACGTGGCGCCCACGAGCAGCCCGCCGAGAAGGCCGGGGCCGATCGTCGCCGCGACGGCCGTGATCTCGGCGAGCGAGACGCCAGCCGTCTTCAGCGCCTCGGCGGTGACGATCTCGATCACCTCGGCATGGGCGCGCGCCGCGATCTCGGGCACCACGCCGCCGAAATGGGCGTGGAGGTCGATCTGGCTGTGGATCGCATCGGACCGGATCACCGCGTTGCCGGGCGTGCCGGAAACAACGGCGACGGCGCATTCGTCACAGCTCGTCTCGATCCCGAGCACCAAGGCTTCCGCCGCGGCGGGGCGTTTACTATGCTCCAAAGCCTCACTCACCCTTATCCGGACCTTTCGTGACCAAAATTCGCATCGGCACCCGAGGCAGCCCCCTCGCTCTCGCGCAGGCCAACATGGTCGCGGCATCGCTCCACGAACAGGCCGGCGTCGACCCGGCCGACACCGAGATCGTCGTCATCAAGGTGCTCGGCGACCAGATCCTCGACCGCTCCCTCGCCGACGTCGGCGGTAAAGGGCTGTTCGTCAAGGAAATCCAGACGGCGCTGATCGAGAACCGGATCGACTGCGCGGTCCACAGCGCGAAGGACCTCGAGACGATCCTGCCCGCACCGCTGACGCTCGGCGCCTTCCTGCCGCGCGAGGACGTGCGCGACGCGTTCATCGGCCGCGGCGGCGTGATGTTCAAGGACCTTCCCGAGGGCGCAATCGTCGGCACCGCCTCGCTGCGCCGCCAGGCGCTGGTCCGCCGCGCCCGGCCCGACCTTCGTTGCGAGATCCTGCGCGGCAACGTGCAGACCCGCCTCGCCAAGCTGGAAGCGGGCGACTGCGACGCAACGCTCCTGGCGCTCGCCGGACTCAAGCGGCTCGGCAACGAGGGCGTCGCGACCGAGATCATGGACGTCGAGATCTTCCCGCCCGCGCTGGCTCAGGGGGCGATCGCCATCGAGATGCGGCGCGACGATGATCGGATGATCGAACTCCTCCACAAGCTGAACCACGCTGACACCGAGGTCGCCGTCGCCGCCGAGCGCGGTTTCCTCGCAGCGCTCGACGGCTCCTGCCGCACGCCAATCGCGGGCCTCGGCACCGTGGATGGCGACCGGATCGCGCTCAGCGCCATGGTCGCGCTGCCGGACGGGTCGCGCGTCGAGGCGATCGAGGGTGCGGCGGGCCGCGACGATGCCGCCGAGATGGGTTTCGAGACCGGCAAGAAGCTGCGCGAACGCATCGGGGAATTCTTCTTCGACGGCTGGCTGTGAGCTTTACCGTCGCCGTGACCCGCCCCGAGCCGCAGGCGTCCGAGACGGCGGCGCGGCTGGAAGCGCGCGGCGACACCGTGGTGAAGGCGCCGCTGATGGAAGCCGTCGCGGCCGGCGGCTTCGGCAGCGCCGAGGGCATCGGCACGCTGGCGCTGACGAGCCGCACCGCCGCACGGCTTCTCGCCGGCGCCCCCGCCTTTCACGCGCTCCCCATCGTCTGCGTCGGCGACGCAACCCGGCGTGAGGCGCTCGCCGCCGGGGCGCGCAACGTCACCAGCGTCGACGGCGACGTCGAAGACCTCTTCGCCGCGCTGATGGCGGGCGCCGCGACGCCGATCGTCCACCTCTCCGGCGCCGACCAGAAGGGCGACCTCGCCGAGCGGCTGACCGCCGCTGGCCGCCCGGCCGAACGGCGCGTCATCTACCGGATGCAGCCGGTGGCGGCCCTGCCCTCGCGCGAAGGCCCGGTCGACGCGGTGCTCCTCTTTTCGCCGCGCACCGCCGCGATCTTCGCCCGCCTCGCGGTCGACCCGCCGTGGCGCGGCGCACCCTGCGTCGCCCTCTCCGCCGCGGTCGCCGGTGCGCTGCCCCGGCCCGCCGCCGCCGTGGCCGAGGCGCCGACGGAGGATGCGCTCCTCGCAGCGCTCGACACGCTGCGCGCCTGCCCTTGCGCAGAGGCACGGCTGATGGTGCGCCTCCTCATCCTCCTCGCGGTGCTGTTCGGTGCGGCGAGCGTCGCGGCCTTCCTGGCCGACAATCCGGGCACCATCACGTACGCTTGGGGCGGCGAGACCGGCACGCTCACCACCACCGAGGCTGCCGCGCTGGCGCTGGCGGCCGGCGCGGCGCTCGTCCTCCTCGCCGAGGCTGCGAAGGCGCTGTGGCGGCTGCCGCGCACCATCCGCCGGCGCCGTGAGCGGGCGCGCGCGGCCCGCACCGCCCGCGCGCTGTCCGATGGCGTCCTCGCCGTCGGCACCGGCCACGCGAAGGCCGCGAGCCGCGCCGCCTCCGACGCGCTGGCCGCCGCGCCGGACGATCCGCTGGCGCACTTCGTCGCCGCGCAGGCCGCCCAGCTCTCCGGCGACACCGCCGCCGCGCGGCATCATTTTCTCGCGCTCGCCGAAAAGCCGCAGACCCGCCGCGCTCGGCCTCCGCGGCCTCGCCGTCGAGGCGGAGCGCGCCGGCGACGTCGCGGCGATGCGGACCCTCGCCGCCGATGCGCTGGCCGCCGACCCGACGCTCCGCTGGGCGGCAGAGACGAGCTTCAGCGCCGCCGCCGCGGCCGGCGACTATCCCGCCGCCCTCGCCCAGCTCGAGGCCAACCAGAAGGCGAAGCTCGTCGACAAGGCGGCGCACAGGCGGCTGCGCGCCGTCCTCCTCACCGCCGAGGCGATGACGCAGCCGACGCCCGACGCCGCGCGCCCGATGGCGATGGAAGCCCACAACCTCGCGAAGGACTTCGTGCCCGCCGCACTGATGGCCGCCTCCGCGACCGCGCAGAAGAACAAGCGGCAGGCGGCGGCGATCCTGATCGAGACCTACCGCCTCTTCCCCCACCCCGACGTCTTCAAGGCCGCGCTCGACCTCGAGGCGGGGACGGCCGGCGAGCGGCTTAAGCGGGCGAAGGTGCTGGCGGGCGCCCGGCCCGAACACATCGAAAGCGCACTCGGCCTTGCCCGGGCCGCCCTCTCCGCCCGCGAGCCGGATCTCGCGCGCGAGACGATCGCGCCGCACCTTGCGGGCGCGACGCAGCGCGTGTGCATCCTGATGGCCGAGCTAGAGGCGCTGGCGCCGGGCGACGAGGGCCGCGTGCGCGACTGGCTCGCCCGCGCCGTCCGCGCCCCCAAGGACCCCGTCTGGTTCGCCGACGGCGTGACGGCGAAGGCATGGGCGCCGGTCTCCCCCGTCACCGGCCGGCTCGATGCGTTCGAGTGGCGCGTGCCGCCGACGATGGGCGAGCCGCCAGTCCCCGCGATCGACTTCCCCGCCCCGCTGGAACCGCCGCCGTCCGCGCTGGAGGACCACGACGACCGATCGCAGCGGATGATCCCCGGCCCTTCCGTCCCCAACACCTAGTCTTCGACCAGCCAGCGCCGCCCTGCCGAGCGCGTCGCGACCTCGACCGCGAACGGGTCCTCGCCGTAGACGCGCCAGCCGATGGTCTCATCCGACAGCGTCAGCATCGCGTAGGCGCCGGAACCGACCGGGTAAGTCGCGGCCGAATCGGTCGCCGACTGGAGCGTGATGTGCGGCTGGCCGGAGACCAGCGCCAGCGAATTGGAATGGACGTGCCCCGCGATCGCCACCAGCGGCACTTTTGCGCCCAGAAGCACGCTCCGCAGTTCGGCCGCCTCCTCGTAGGCGGCGCGCTCGGGCTTGCTCGCGAAGTAGGGGTTTTCCGCAACGCTCTGGCCGGAAAGCGGGATGTGGCTCGCCACCACCAGGGGACGGTCGGCGCTGCGCACGGCATCGGCGAGAAAGTCGAGATCGCCGGCCTTGAGGCGGAACACGCCATTCTTGCGCCGTGCCCTCGCGCGGAAGAGCACCAGGCGCCAGCCGCCATAGTCGACGCATTCATGGCCGAGATCCTGCCCGAGGATCGCGGCGTTCTGTGAGACCGAGAGGCTCTTCACGTCGTGGTTGCCGCAAAGGTGGTGGACCGGGCGTTCGAAGCGGGCGAACACGGCGGCGGTTTCCGCCGCGCGGGCGGCGTCGTCCTCGCCCTCGGCGGTGATCCGGTCGCCGAGATCGATTGCAGCGTCCGGCTCCTCGTAGGCGACGAACGCCTTGAACTGCGCGAGCCGGTCGAGCGCCTCGGCGCCGCGGCGGGTCGGCCCGTCGCTCCCGTGGTGAAGATCCGCAACGAAGGCGAGCCGTACCGTCATCGCCGTTAATCCCTGTCCCAGATGGCGCGTCCGATGCCGGTGCGCGCCGGGGCCCGTGTTGTCAAACGGATCGGCAGGTTCCATGTGGGCTGGAGCGCCGACAGCGCCGTCAGAGCGGACAAGGAGAAACACATGGACAACACGGATCTCTACATCGGCGGTGCGTTCCGCCCTGCGTCCGACGGTGGCCGGTTCGACGTTCTCAACCCCGCCGACGAAACCGTGCTCGCCTCCGTCGCCTCCGCCACCACCGACGACGCCATGGCCGCGCTCGATGCCGCGGACGCGGCGTTCGCCGACTGGGCCGGGCGCACCCCGCGCGCCCGCGCCGAGGTGCTGCGCCGCGCCTTCGAGCTGATGACCGCCCGGCTCGACGAGTTCGCGCGGATCATCACGCTGGAGAACGGCAAGGCCCTCGCCGACGCCAAGGCCGAAGCCACATACGCCGCCGAATTCTTCCGCTGGTACGCAGAAGAAGCCGTCCGCGCCGAAGGCCATCTCGGCCACGCCCCCGCGTCCGGCGCGCGCATCCTCGTCCACCAGAAGCCGGCGGGGATCGCGATCCTCGTCACCCCGTGGAACTTCCCCGCCGCGATGGGCACGCGCAAGATCGCGCCGGCGCTGGCGGCCGGCTGCCCCGTCATCATCAAGCCCGCGTCAGAGACGCCGCTCACCATGCTGGCGCTGATGCCGCTTCTCGAAGAGGCCGGCGTGCCGAAGGGGATCGTCAACGTCCTCCCGAGCCGCTCGTCGGGCACGATCGTAGCCAAGATGATGAACGACCCGCGCGTGCGGGTGATCTCCTTCACCGGGTCCACCGAGGTCGGGCGGAAGCTTCTCCACACCGCCGCCGACACCATCCTGAAGCCTGCGATGGAGCTCGGCGGCAACGCGCCTTTCATCGTGTTCGAGGACGCCGACCTCGAGGCGGCTGCCGACGGGCTGATGGTCGCCAAGATGAGGAACGGCGGCGAGGCCTGCACCGCCGCCAACCGGATCTACGTCCACAAGGCGGTGGAGGACCGCTTCGTCGACATCTTCACGGGCAAGATGGCGGCGCTGAAGATGGGCAACGGGCTCGAGGAGGGCGTCGCGCTCGGCCCCCTCGTCAACGCCGAGACGCGCGACAAGGTGGCGGACTTTGTCGACGACGCGGTCGCCAAGGGCGCGAAGGTGCGCCTCGGCGGGCAGCGTCCCAACGTCACCGGCTTCTACTACCCGGCGACGGTGCTGACCGGCGTCACCCCCGACGCCGACATGGTGCGCGACGAGATCTTCGGCCCGGTTGCCGCGATCCAGACCTTCGAGGACGAGGCGGACGTGGTCGCCCGCGCCAACGACACCGAATACGGCCTCGTCGCCTACCTCTACACCGGCGACTTCAAGCGCGGCCTCAAGGTCTCCGAGCAGCTCGACTACGGGATGGTCGGCCTCAACCGCGGCCTCGTCTCCGACCCGGCGGCGCCGTTCGGCGGCACCAAGCAGTCCGGCCTCGGGCGCGAGGGCGGCAAGGAAGGGATGGCCGAGTTCATGGAAACGCAGTATATCGCAGCCGCCTGGTAGGTCTCACGGTTGACGCGGGCGCCGAGCCGGTTAACGGTTCGGCGCGCCGCGGACGTCGCCGCCGCACCTCCCCGCCCTCCCATGCCGGACTGCCCGATAAAGCGATGGACCTTGCCTCCGCCACGATTGCCGTCATCGGCCTCGGCTATGTCGGCCTCCCCGTCGCCGCAGCCTTCGGCCGCCACCGCAGGACCATCGGTTTCGACCGCAACGCGGAGCGGATCGCCGCGCTGAAGGCCGGGCATGACGCGACCGGCGAAGTCACGGCCGAGGAGCTGTCCGGCGCCGCCCATCTCACGCTGACCGCCGACGCCGCCGATCTCGCCGGAGCGTCCGTCTTCATCATCGCTGTCCCGACGCCCGTCGACGACGCCAAACGGCCCGACCTTGGCGCCCTCAAGGCCGCCTCCCGCGCGGTCGGCGCGGCGATGACGGAAGGCGCGGTCGTCATCTACGAATCGACCGTGTTCCCCGGCTGCACGCGCGACGTCTGCGGGCCGATCCTCGCGGAGGCCTCCGGCCTCACGCTCAACGAGGGCTTCTTCCTCGGCTACAGCCCCGAGCGCGCCAACCCGGGCGACCGGGTCCACCGCCTCTCCACCATCACCAAGGTGACGGCAGGCTCCACGCCGGAATCGGCCGCGGCGATCGACGCGCTCTATCGCGAGATCGTGCCCGCCGGCACGCATCTCGCGCCCTCGATCGAGGTCGCCGAGGCGGCGAAGGTGATCGAGAACACCCAGCGCGACGTCAACATCGCGCTGATGAACGAGCTTGCCGTGGTGTTCCACAAGCTGGGGCTCGACACCGGCGAGGTGCTGGCGGCGGCCGGCACCAAGTGGAACTTCCTGCCGTTCCGCCCCGGCCTCGTCGGCGGCCACTGCATCGGCGTCGACCCCTACTATCTCACCCACCGCGCGCAGGAGGTGGGGCATCACCCCGAGGTCATCCTCGCCGGCCGCCGGATCAACGACGGGATGGGCGCGCACATCGTCGACCGCGTCGCCCGGCTGATGATGAGGAAGCGCCTGCCGGTGGTCGGCTCGAAGATCCTGGTGATGGGCCTCGCCTTCAAGGAGAACTGCCCCGACATCCGCAACAGCCGGGTGATCGACATCGTCTCCGAGCTGACGGCGCTCCACGCCGACGTCGACGTCTGGGACCCCTGGGTCGACCCTGCCGACGCGATGCGCGAATACGGCCTCGCCCTCACCGCCGAGGCACCGGCGCCGGGCTACGACGCGATCATCCTCGCGGTGGCGCACGACAAGTTCGCGACGATAGGGGCGGACGGCATCCGCGCCCTCGGCAGCCCCGGCGCGGTCTTCTTCGACGTCAAGTCTCTGTTCGAAAAGGGTCAGTCCGATGGCAGGCTCTAGCGCGCCCCGCACGATCCTCGTCACCGGGGTCGCCGGCTTCATCGGCTTCCACGTCGCGCGCACGCTGATCGAGCGCGGCGCGCGGGTGGTCGGCGCCGACATCGTCAACGCCTACTACGACGTGTCGCTGAAGGAAGCGCGGCTGGAGGAGCTCGAACGCCTCGCGCAGGCCTCCGAAGGCTCGTTCGAGTTCCACCGGATCGACCTTGCCGACATCGACGCCGTGGCGCGCCTCTTCTCGGAAAACGCGTTCGAGCGGGTGATCCACCTCGCCGCGCAGGCGGGCGTGCGCCACTCGCTCGACCATCCGCACGCCTACGTGCAGTCCAACATCGTCGCCTTCACCAACATCCTCGAAGGCTGCCGGCACACGGGCGTCGGCCACCTCACCTACGCGTCGACCTCGTCCGTCTACGGCGCCAACACCAGCCTCCCCTTCCGCGAGGGCGACGGCGTCGACCATCCGCTCCAGTTCTACGCCGCGACCAAGCGCGCCAACGAGCTGATGGCGCACAGCTACAGCCACCTCTTCCGCCTGCCGACGACGGGCCTGCGCTTCTTCACCGTCTACGGCCCGTGGGGCCGGCCGGACATGGCGCTGTTCAAGTTCACGAAGGCGATCCTCGCCGACGAGCCCATCGAGGTCTTCAACCACGGCAACCACAGCCGGGACTTCACCTATGTGGACGACATCGTGGAAGGAATCCTCGCCGCCAGCGACACGCCGGCCGAGCCGGACCCAGCCTGGCAGTCCGACGACCCGGACCCCGCCACGTCCGACGCACCGTTCCGGATCTACAACATCGGCAACAACGCGCCGGCGAAGCTGACGGCCTACATCGCCGCCATCGAGAAGGTTCTCGGCCGCGAGGCGACCAAGACCTTCCTCCCCCTCCAGCTCGGCGACGCGCCCGACACCTACGCCGACACGACGCGGCTCGAGGCCGCGACCGGCGTTCGCCCCAGGACGACGATCGAGACCGGCGTGCAGAATTTCGTGGACTGGTACCGCGCGTACTACGGCGTCTGACCGGCGCTGGCGCCAGGATTGTTGACTGGGTCACAGCCCCGCCTTCCCTGGCGTCAAACCTTGACTCGACCGTACGTCGCAGGTTGCCGGTCCTTGTCATTGGATATAACTTCACCACTTACAAAGTGCCGAGGCCACGAGAGCGAGCAGGCGTCCGAGCCAGCCGCCTCAGTCCGGCGCTCACGAACGGGATCACCATGCTTCAGCGCCAGCGGCTCGACGATGTCGTCGACCGCTTCAACATCATCGAACAACGCATGGCGTCCGGCCCCGCGCCTGACGAGTTCGTGGCGCTTTCGCGCGAGTATGCCGAACTCGAGCCGCTGGTCGGCATGGTCCACGCCCTGCGCGAGGCCGAGACCGAGCTGAAGGGCGTCAACGAGATGCTGGCCGCGGGCGGAGAGCTTGCCGACCTCGCCTACGAGGAGAAGCCCACCCTCGTCGAGAAGATCGCCGGCCTCAACGACGACATCCGCCTCGCGCTCCTCCCCAAGGACAAGGCGGACGGCAAGTCGGCGATCCTCGAAGTGCGGGCGGGCACCGGCGGCGATGAGGCCGCCCTCTTCGCCGGCGACCTCTTCCGCATGTACGAGAAGCTCGCCGCCGAGCACCGCTGGAAGGTCGAGGTGATGAGCCTCTCCGAGGGCGAGTCGGGCGGCTACAAGGAAGTGATCGCCGCGATCCGCGGCGACGGCGTGTTCGCGCGGCTGAAGTACGAATCGGGCGTCCACCGCGTCCAGCGCGTGCCGGCGACAGAAAGCCAGGGCCGCATCCACACCTCCGCGGCGACGGTCGCGGTGCTGCCGGAAGCCGAGGAGGTCGACATCGACATTCCGGCGAGCGACATCCGGATCGACACGATGCGCGCGTCCGGCGCCGGCGGACAGCACGTCAACACCACTGATTCGGCGGTCCGCATCACCCACCTGCCGACGGGGATCGTGGTGACATCGTCGGAAAAGTCGCAGCACCAGAACCGTGCCCGCGCGATGGAAGTCCTGCGCGCCCGGCTCTACGACCTCCACCGGCAGACGCTGGACGACGCCCGCGCCGCCGACCGCAAGACCCAGGTCGGCTCCGGCGACAGGTCCGAGCGAATTCGGACCTATAACTTTCCGCAGGGCCGCGTGTCCGACCACCGCATCAACCTGACGCTTTACAAACTCGATGAAATTCTTTCCGGTCCCGGCCTAGATGAAGTAATCGATGCACTCGCAACAGATCACCAGACCCGCCTCCTCGCAGACGCCGATGCTTGAGGAAGGCGGTCACGACACCGAGCTGCAGACGCTCTATACCGGCGTCAAGAACGCCTTCCGCGAGGCGGGGCTGCCGACGCCCGACCTCGACGCGCGCCTCCTCGTCACGGAGACGCTGGGGGTCTCGACGGCGCAGCTCATCGCCAATCCGCGGCGGAAGATCTCCGGCGAACTGGCGCGTGAGCTTCACGAGAAGGCGAAGGCGCGGCTCGCCGGCCAGTCGATCGGCCGCATCCTGGGTCGGCGGGCGTTCTGGTCGCTCGACCTTCGGGTCAGCGCCCATACGCTGGAGCCGCGGCCCGAGACCGAGACGGTCGTGGAGCTCGCGCTGACGGCCCTTGCCGACATGGCCCCGCCCGCGCTGATCGCCGACCTCGGCGTCGGCACCGGGGCGATCCTCCTTGCGATCCTGTCCGAGCGGCTCGACGCGCGCGGCGTCGGCGTCGACGTGTCGGAGCCTGCGCTGCGCGAGGCGGCGCGCAATGCCGAGCGCCACAACCTGGCCGACCGCACCCTCTTCGTGCAGGGCGACTTCGGCGCCGCGCTGGCGCAGCGGTTCGATCTCGTGGTTTCGAACCCGCCCTACATCGCGACGGCGGAGATCGAACAGCTCGATGCAACCGTGAGAGACTACGATCCACGCCTTGCGCTCGACGGCGGGTGTGACGGACTGGACTGTTATCGCACAGTGTTTCGTCAAGCCGCGTCGATGCTGAGAAAAGGCGGGCGGCTGATCGTCGAGATCGATCCGCGCGCCCACGATTCCGTGGTTGATGAAGCACATCGTCAGGGCCTCATCCACGTGGCGAGTGCTGACGACTTGTCCGGCCGCAAGCGGGCCGTGGCGCTTGGCGTACCGCGCACCTGATTGCCTCCGGAGGCGAAAAGTTGCGGAAGAGGTCGCAATTAAGTCTTGGAAAGGAACCGAGGAACCGCTAACGTCCCAGCGTTGGCCGAGGGTCGCGCCACTGCAGCTTGACCCCTCGCGTGCCAGTCCTCCGGTAGGGCTAACAGAATCTGGTCCCATAGCGGGACAACGTAATCTTAGACGCCAGCAGGCGATGAACGGCCCTCACGGGCCGGGCCGCGGGAATGTTTCCCGGCAGTCCCTGCAGGAGTTCTCGGATCGGCGTGCTGCTTCGGTAGTGCGGAAACAGGGTGGTCCTCTTTCGACACTCCGCCCTCGACCGGCACCATCCGTGTCGATGCGCCGTGAAATGGCCGCGGGCGCGGCGTGTTCCGGGATCCGGACCGCCAGACCGCACAGGCCGAAGTTTCGGAGCATTGCATGGCAATGCACCGCTGCACCGGGTGGGAGCCCTGGCAAAACGCAACAGCGCGGCGTCAGAAACATCCGGTTTTTAAGGAATCGATTAAGACGTCCGCCCTCAAGACATGTTCCGGTCGCCGAATCGTGTGTCCCGGACGAGAGAGCCAATGAGACCCAACAGTTCGAACAAGCGTCCGCGTGGTCGCAACCGGAGCAAGAACAGCAATCCGCTCTCTCGCTCCTATGAATCCAACGGACCGGATGTGAAGATCCGGGGCAGCGCGTTGCAGGTGGCGGACAAATACGCCCAGCTCGCGCGGGACGCCCAGTCGTCTGGCGACCGGGTCCAGGCTGAAAACTACCTGCAGCACGCCGAGCACTACTACCGGATCGTCGCGTCGGCCTACGAGCAGAGCAATCAGCAGCAGCCGCGCGAACAACCGCGCGAGTCGGGCGAACGCAACCGCTTCGACGACCGCCAGCCCTACCGCGGCAACGAGCAGCCGAACATCAACGGCTTCGACGGCATGGAAGACGACGACGAGGGCGTCCGCCGCGCGCTGCGCTTCAATGGCAACGGGAACGGCAACAGCAACGGCCATTCCAGCGACGACGACGACGGTGACGACGACCAGTCCGATTCCCGCGAGGAAGAAGCACCGCGCGCCCAGTCGAGCCGCCGCCGCTCGGGACCGCGCGAACAGGTCCGTGCCGACGACCGCCACGACGAGCAGGACAGCGACGCCGAGCCGCAGGCGATCACCGCCGAAGCCGGCGACGAGGCCGAGGCGCCCAAGCCCAAGCGCCGCACCCGCTCGGCGACGCGGCGTCCCCGCACTCCGCGCCGCGCAGACGACGCCGAGCCCGCAGACGCCACCGCAGAGCAGCAGCCGAGCTGACCGTAGGGCCTGAGGCCGACGACCACAGCCGCATCCGCCGACCCCGGCGGGTGCGGCTTTTTTGTGCGCGGAGCGGCGCAGAAGTCGCCATTGGTTAACAGCGCCGCCCACACGCTGGGCATCGGCGCACAGATTTAAGACTTGCTTGCAAAAAAGGCGGGTGAATAAACTGGTCAGGCCGGTAAAGCCACTTGGCCACCCGGCGCCAACATCGAGCGCCTGAATGAACACAGAGACCACCGCGACGCCGCAACCGCCTGTGTCCCGCTCGCCCATCGTGACCGCAGGCCGCTTCCTGCTCACGGTGCTGCGCCGGCTGGTCGACCTCGTCGCGATCCTCCTCTTTTCCTACATGACGGTCGCCATCGCTGCCCAGATCCTGGGCCGGTACGTCTTCAATTTCTCCATCGCGTGGACCGAGGAGACCGCCACCTTCGCGCAGATCTGGCTCGTCCTGCTCGGCGCCGGCATCGCGATGCGCAACCGCCAGCACGTCGGCATCGACATCCTGGTCTCCCGCTGCCCGCCCGCGATCCAGCGGATCGCACAGGGGACGGCGTTCCTCCTCGGCGCCTGGCTTCTCATCGTCGTCATCGTCGGCAGCTTCAGCATGATTTCCATCGGCATGGTGGTGAAGTCGCCGGCGCTGCGCCTGCCGCTCGCGATCCCCTACGCCGCGCTCCCCGTCGGCATGAGCTACTTCCTGCTGGAATTCGCGCTCGCCACGCTGCCGACGCTGATTGACCCGTCCAAGCGCCTCTCGCCCGTGGAGATCGGCGAATGAGCCTCGCGTTCGGGGGCTTCGTCCTCCTCATCTTCTCCGGCCTCCCCATCGTCTTCGCGCTAGGGGTCGCGGCCCTCCTCACCATCGTGATGATGACCGACACGCCGCTCGTCATCGTCGCCCAGCGCCTTTATGGCGGGATCAACTCGTTCCCGCTGATGGCGATCCCGTTCTTCGTCGCGGCCGGCGTGGTCATGGCGGCGGGCGGCATCGCGCGGCGCTTCGTCGACCTTGCGGCGGCCCTGGTGGGGTGGATCACCGGCAGCCTGTTCCTGGTCGCAATCGTCACCGGCACCGGCCTTGCGGCGATATCGGGCTCCGGCTCGGCGGACACGGCGGCGGTCGGCTCGATCCTGTCGCCTGAGATGAAAAAACGCGGCTACGACATCGACATGGCGGCCGCGATCATCGCCGCGTCAGGAGCGCTGGCGCCAATCATCCCGCCGTCGATCATCATGGTGGTGGTGGCGATCACCTCCAACATCTCCATCGGCGCGATGTTCCTCGGCGGCATCGTTCCGGGCCTCCTCATCGCGCTGGCGCTCGGCATCACCGCCTACATCTTCGCCCGGCGCGGCGGTGCGGCCTACCGCGACTCCGAGCCGTTCTCGCGCGCCCGCCTCGGCCGCGCCTTCGTCGACGCCCTTCCGGCGCTGACGCTGCCGTTCATCATCGTCGGCGGCATCGTTGGCGGCATCTTCACCGCGACGGAAGCCGCGTGCGTCGCGGTCATCGTCACGCTGTTCGTCTCGCTGGTCGTCTACCGCGAGATCGGCCTCAGGGACATACCGCCCCTCATCCTGCAGTCGGTCTCGGTCTCCGCCGCGGTCCTGATGATCGTCGCCACTGCCAGCATCTTCTCGTGGATCATCGCAAGCCTCGGCGCGACGCAGGTGCTCGACGAGTGGCTGCGCTCCGTCACCAGCGACCCGGTGATCTTCCTCCTCATCGTCAACCTCCTCCTCCTCGTCGTCGGCATGTTCATGGAAAGCATCTCGGCGATCCTGATCATCCTGCCGGTGCTGATGCCGATCGCGGTGAGCTACGGCATCGACCCCGTGCAGTTCGGCGTGATGGCGACGCTGAACCTTTCCATCGGCGTCATCACCCCGCCCTACGGCATCTGCCTCTACGTCGCCGCCATGGTGTCCGGCCGCTCGGTCGAACAGGTGTCCAGCCGGATCTGGATGCCCCTCATCCCGATGATCGTGGTCCTCGCGCTGGTCTCCTACGTGCCGGCCGTCGTCCTCGCCCTTCCCCGCGTCTTCTTCCCGTGACGCGTCCCCTCTCCGTCCCCCGTGCAACCAGCGAGAAACTCATGAAACACATCGCGTTCTCCACCCTCGTCGCGACGGGCCTTGCGCTCGGCGTGTCCGGCGCATCCGCCCAGGACATCGTCATCAAGGCCGGCCACACCAACGTCACCGGCAGCATCCAGGACATGGGTATCCAGAAGCTGCGCGACCTTCTCGAAGAGAAGACGGGCGGCAAGGCCACCATCGAAATCTTCCCCAACGGCCAGATCGGTGACGAGGCACAGCTCGTCGAGGGCGTGCTCCTCGGCACCGTCGACATGGCGATGACCTCCAACTCGGTCTTCTCCAACTACGTCAGCGACGTGCGGGTCCTCGACATGCCCTTCATGTTCGAGAACATCATGGCGATGAGCGACGCGGTGGAGAAGCCGGCCGCCAAGGAAGCCATCAAGGCCGCCGCCGAAGACGCAGGCTTCGAGCTGATCGGCACCTACTCCTCCGGCATCCGCCACATGATGACGAAGAAGCCGATCGAGAGCTTCGCCGACGTCGAAGGCCTCAAGCTGCGCACCATGCAGGTGCCGATGCACGTGTCCACCTGGCGCGCGTTCGGCGCCAACCCGACCCCGCTCGCCTACGCCGAGCTTTACGGCGCGCTGCAGTCGGGCGTGGTCGACGGCGCCGAGGGTGCAACGTCGGACTACAACGCGCAGAAGTTCTACGAGGTCGCGAGCGACTTCGCGCTCGTCGGCTGGCTGAACCTCACCGCGCAGATCTTCATGAACGAGGCCAAGTTCAACGAGCTGCCGGAAGACGTGCAGACCGCCCTCCTCGAGGCCGGCCAGGAGTCCGCCATCTGGCAGCGCAAGTACGTCGTCGAGCAGGAAGAGCCGCTTCTGACCGAGCTCGAAGGCAAGGGCGTGACCATCACCCGCCCCTCGCTCGCCGACTTCCGCGAGAAGGCGAAGCCCCTCTACGATGAGTTCCTCGAGACCGACAGCCAGAAGGCGCTGTTCGAGACGCTCAGCCAGTAATCCGACAGGAGGGGTCATGACACCCGACCAGACAGACGGCCCCTCATTTGCCACGCCCCCCATCCCCGGTCCGCCGGGGATGGAGCTGATCCGGGGCTCGGTGGACAGCCACGTCCACGCCTGCCCCCACATCAACCAGCGGACCCTCACCGTGTTCGACGCGGTGCGGGCCGCCGCCGCCGCAGGCCAGCGCGGCATCGGCCTGATGGACGTGTTTGCCAACACATCCGGTCTGGCAGCGCTCGCCCGACGCGAACTTGCCCACCTCGGCGTGGACGTCTTCGGCGGCATCATCCTGGAGCCCTACGCCGGCGGCCTGTCGCCCCGCGCCGTGACCACCGCGCTCGGCATGGGCTATGGCGACGGCGGCGCACGCTTCGTGTCGCTCCCCTGCCACCACACCGCCTTCGTGGCGCGCTCCGAAAACCGCAGCCCGGCCTACATCGAGAGCTGCCTCTCGGTGCCGACCACCGGCCCGCTGCCCGATCCCCTCCCAGAAATCATCGACCTCTGCATCGCGGCCGACGTCGTCTTCAACCTCGGCCACCTCTCCGGCCCCGAGGCCGTGGCGGTCGCAGAAGCTGCCGCAACGCGCGGCTGCACGCGGATGCTCTGCCCGGCCGCCTACCTCACCCGCGAGGAGGCGCTGGCGGTCTCGGCCACCGGCTGCACGCTGGAATATTCCTTCTTCGTCCTCAGCCACGCGACCGACGTGCCGCAAACCATGATCGACGCGGAACCGCACCAGTTCGCGCGCGCCGACGTGCGCCGCGTGGTCGACGTGCTCAAGACGGTCCCGCCCGAGAAGGTGGTACTGTCGAGCGATTCGGGGTCAGTCACCCTCGCCCCGCCGGTGGAGGCGCTGCGCGAACTCCTGATGCTCCTCATCGGCTGCGGCGCACCGCGCGATGCCGTGCGCATCATGGTGAGCGAGACCCCGGCCCGTCTCTTCAAGGTGCCTCTGTGACCTTGCGCGTCGGCCTTGCCGCATCGGTGATGCGCACGGTCGAGATCGTCGCCATCGCCCGCGGCGCAGGGTTCGACCTGCTCTTGGCCGACACAGAGCACACCTCCATCGGCGTCGGCGACGTCGCGCAGATGTGCATTGCCGGCGGCCTTGCCGGCTTCCCGGTGTGGGTGCGCGCCGGCGGCAACGGCCCGGAGGGCCTGGCCCGGCTGGTGGACTGCGGCGCGGCCGGCATCGTGGTGCCGCACGTCGACACCGCCGCGCAGGCCCGCGCGATCGCGGACGCCGTGCGCTTCGCCCCCGTCGGCCGCCGCTCGATCCCGAGCCCCCTCGCGCTCCACGCCTTCCGCCCCACGCCGCCGCGCACGCTCGTGACGGACTCGGAAGCGGCGCTCACAGTGGTCGCGATGATCGAGAGCGCTGAGGGTGTCGCAGATGTTGACGCCATCGCCGCCGTGCCTGGCATCGACATGCTGATGGTCGGCGCCAACGATCTTGCCAATTCGCTCGGCCACCTCGGCAATCTCGAACACCCCGAGGTGGCGGACGCGTTCGCCGCCATCGCAGCCGCCGCGATCCGCGCGGGCAAGGATTATGCGGTGATCGGCCTGCCGCCCGCGCTGGTCGGTCCCTACGGCACCGCTCTCGGCGCCTCGCTGGTGATTGCCACCAACGACGTCAACCTCCTGTTCGACGGCGCAGTCCGGGCGCTCGCCGCAGTGCGTGACGCCGCGTGACCGGCCTAGACGGAAAGCCCTGCGCGCGCGGCGGCGTTGCGGATGTGGCTTTCCATAGCCGCCCTCGCGCCATCCATGTCGCGGGCGCGGAAGGCATCGAGCACCGCCCGGTGCTCGGCGGCGGTCTCGATGAGACGGGTCCGCTCCACCATCGGCACGCGCTGGCTCTCCACGAACACCTCGCGGGTGTCACGGTAGATCTTCTGGAACAGGGCGTTGCCGCAGAGCGACAGGGTGAGGTCGTGGAAGCGGGCATCGGCATCGGCGAGCGCGACGGGGTCGCGGCTTGCGGCGGCGGCATCCATCGCGTCGCAGATGGCGGTGAACTCGGCGATCACCTCGCCGTGGACCGCCAGCGCCGTGAGCCCCGCCGCCATCCCCTCGATGACGACGCGGGTCTGGTAGACGTCGCGCAGATTGTAGAATTCGCCGTAGCGCCAAGGCGACGCCGCACCGGCGTTGCCGTCGGCCACGAACGCGGCACGGCCCGCCTCGACGCGGATGACGCCCAGCGTTTCCAGGATCGACAGCGCCTCGCGCAGCGACGGGCGGGAGACGCCGAGCGTCGCCGCAAGCTGGCGCTGGCCGGGCAGTGCATCGCCGACGCCGAGGCCGCTCTCGCCGATCAGCGCCTGGATGCGCTCGGCGGTCCGGATCGGAACCGGTTGCTGCATCCGCTTCAGCACGACGTCACCCCTCCCCGCCCCCTGTTTCAGACACCCATCTGACACGGCACTGGCCAGACCGGCTAGTCCGCAGTCGCACTTCAGCTTTTCATCCCGATTTCATCACGGACCGCAATGCCTTCAGCTCCCGACACAGCCGCCCTCATGGCCTCCCCCCGCGCGCTCGTCACCGCCCCGCTCTCGGGTGAAGCGTTCGCCCCGTTCGGCCGCGTGGTCGCGCTGGCGGCGCCGGCGCGCGTCAACGAGGGGCGCGCCGTCCGGCACGACATCGCGACCGGCCTTGCACGCTCGGAAGCCGAGGCGGTGATGGTGCTGTCCTGGTTCGACCTCGAGCCGACCGGCCGTGCGCTCGGCATCACGCAGCTGGAGCGCCACCCCCACTCCGAACAGGCGTTCCTGCCGGTGGCGGACGCGACGGCGCTGGTGCTGGTGGCGAAGGCGGGTGCGGACGGCAGACCCGACGAGACGACGCTGACCGCGTTCGCGTCGGCGCCCGGGCAGTCGGTCGTCTACGGCGCCGGTGTCTGGCACGCCGGCCTCACCGCGCTCGACGCCGGCGGCCAGTTCCTGATGGCGATGTGGCGCGGCGCCGCGCAAGACACCGAGGTCGTCGCGCTCGGGGTTCCGGTGGACGTCACCGTCGCCTGAGCGGCGGCGACGCGCTTAGATGTCGAGCGCGTCGGCCGAGGCGAACTCGGCGTTCTCCTGGATGAAGGCGAAGCGCGCCTCCGGCTTGTTGCCCATCAGCCTATCGATGGAATCGCTGGTGGCATCGGCCGCCGAGCGGATCGCGACCTTGAGCAGGGTGCGCGACTTCGGGTCCATCGTCGTTTCCTTAAGCTGCGCCGGCATCATCTCGCCGAGGCCCTTGAAGCGGCCGACTTCCATCTTCCGCTCGGCGTTGAACTCGGTCTTCATCAGCTCTTCGCGATGGCGGTCATCGCGCGCGTACAGCGTCTTGGTGCCCTGCGTCAGCTTGTAGAGCGGCGGCACGGCGAGGAAGAGGTGCCCGTCGTCGATCAGCGCCGGCATCTCGCGATAGAAGAAGGTGATGAGGAGCGAGGCGATGTGCGCGCCGTCGACGTCGGCGTCGGTCATGATGATGACGCGCTCGTAGCGGAGCTTGGCAAGGTCGAAGTCCTTGCGCGAGCCGCAGCCGAGCGCCAGCGTCAGGTCCGCGAGCTGCTGGTTGGAGGACACCTTGTCCCGCCCGGCGTTCGCGACGTTGAGGATCTTGCCCCGCAGCGGCAGCACCGCCTGCGTGGCGCGGGCGCGCGCCTGCTTGGCCGACCCGCCTGCCGAATCGCCCTCGACGATGAAGATCTCCGTGCCGTCCGCCTTCGACTGCGTGCAGTCAGACAGCTTGCCCGGAAGGCGCGTGCGGCGGGTGGCGGTGCGGCGCGCGACGTCCTTCTCGGCGCGGCGGCGGAGGCGCTCGTCGGACTTGTCGACGACGGCTTCCATCACCGTCGCGGCACGGGCCGAGTCGGCGGCGAGCCATTCCTCGAACGCCTCGCGCACCGCGTTCTCGACCTGCCTGGTCGCCGCTGTGGTGGAGAGCTTGTCCTTGGTCTGGCCGACGAATTCCGGCTCGCGCACGAAGACGGAGAGGACCGAGGCCGCAACGGCCATCACGTCGTCGCCGGTGACCTGCGCGATCTTCTTCGCATTGACCCGCTCGCCGTGGGACTTGAAGCCCTTGAGGAGCGCAGAGCGAAGGCCAGCCTCGTGGGTGCCGCCCTCGGGCGTCGGGATAGTGTTGCAGTAGGAGCGGGAGAACTCGTCCACCGGCACGAAGCCGACGGCCCACTCCACCGAGCCCTTGCGGCCGGGCTCGCCCGACCGTCCGGCGAAGATCGCGTCGTGGATCTTCGGCCCGTTGGCGAGTTCGCCCTCCAGATAGTCGGCAAGGCCGCCGGGGAAGCGGAACGTCGCCTCCGCGGGGGGCGCGTTGTCGCCGGTGAGGAGCGACGGATCGGCCTTCCAGCGCAGCTCGACGTTGGCGAAGAGGTACGCCTTCGCCCGCGTCTGCGCGAACAGGCGCTTGGGGTCGAACTTCAGCTCCTTGAAGATCTGCGGGTCCGGCCGGAACATCACCGTGGTGCCGCGCCGGTTGGGCGCGCCGCCGACCTTCTCGAGCCCGCCCTGCGCGAGACCGCGCGAAAAGCGCTGGCGGTAGAGGGTGCGGTTGCGCACGACCTCGACGATCAGATCCTCCGACAGCGCGTTCACCACCGAGATGCCGACGCCATGAAGGCCGCCCGACGCCTCGTAGGCCTTGGAGTCGAACTTACCGCCCGCGTGCAGCGTCGTCATGATGACTTCGAGCGCTGACTTGTCCGGAAAGCGGGGGTGCGGATCGACCGGGATGCCGCGGCCGTTGTCGGTGACGCACAGGTACTCCGGCGTCAGCTTCACCTCGATGAAGGTCGCGTGGCCGGCGACCGCCTCGTCCATGCAGTTGTCGAGGACTTCGGCGAACAGGTGGTGCAGCGCGCGGCTGTCGGTGCCGCCGATGTACATGCCCGGCCGGCGGCGGACAGGCTCCAGCCCTTCGAGGACTTCGATGTCGGCGGCGGTGTAGCCCGCCTCCCCGGCGTCGCGCGCGGCCGCGGCCTTCTTCGCCTGCGCAGGCGTCAGCGTAGGATCGGGCATGTCCGCGCCATCGTCAGCCGCCGCGGCTGGCGCCTGCGGCTTTGCGGTCGTGGCTTTGGGGGGCGTTGCGGGCCGGCTGTCGGGCGCGCCGGATTCGAAGAGGTCTTTGTTGGCCATCATTTGTTCCGGTGATCCGCCCTCATGTAGCGCGCTATGGGCCCGCGCAACAGGGACGACGGTCGCCGGTGGCGAATCGGCGCACCGTTTTCCTCAGCTATCGGCAGGATTGCGGCGCTTCGCTCAGCCCCGGCCGCCGGCCTTGCGATCGAACTGGGTGCCGAGCCAGACGTCCCAAACCGACCACAGGATGCCGAAGTTGGCGGTATCGTCGCGGTAGTGGTGGAGCATGTGGTGCCGCTTCATCGCCGACAGGAAGCGCCCGCGCATGGGGAGCTGGTGGCAGCCGAAGTGGACGAGCTCCTGCGCCATGTAGGAGAGCGTGCCGGACGACAGCGCGAAGAGTGTCGCCGAAAGCGGGAGCGGAGCAACCAGCGCCATGAGCGCCAGGATGGTCGCGAGACCTACGACGGGAAGCTGGTTGCCGTTGATCGCGCCGCCGTACTTCGCGGGCTCCTTGTGGTGCTTCAGGTGCGCCTTCGCGACATCGGCGGTGAGGAAGCGCAGGATCCGGCTCTTCGGCACGTCGTGGTAGAGGAAGCGGTGCGAGAGGTACTCGACCACGCTGTAGATCAGGAGCCCGGCGACGATGCCGATCAGCGGCAGCGCGACGCCGTCAGCGGCCCGGACCGCGAGGGTCACGATCACGATGTTGAACGAAACCCAGATCAGGACGAGCTTGCGCGTCTTCGGGTAGACGATGATGTCGCGGATGCCGCGTTCGCGGGAGGCTTCGGCCAGGTGCGGTGCCTCTGCCGGTGCCGAAGTATTGTCGGGCATTCGAGGTCCTTTTCGCCGCCGTGCGATCAAACTGGACCGCCCGTCGCAAGATCTGTGCCCGGTGATCTAATTGGTTTCGTGCCGTCCTGCAAACGCTGAACGCCCATGCGCCGGACGCGAAAACGCCGGCCAGTGGCACACCACTGGCCGGCGCTGAAATCTCCTCGATCAGAAGCGAGCCTCGGCGCTGTTCAGCGTCGCACAGGCTCGTGTGATCAGGAGTGCTTCTTCTGTTCTTTCTTGCCCTGCGGCGCGGGTTTGGACGGGGTGCTGGGCTTCTGCTGCTTGGTGGCCATTGTGCTGGTCCTAAACGCGGAATGTGTTCCGCGAACCACGGCGCGTTAATCGCGTCGCACTGGGATAATTGGCGTAAGGAAGGCTGTTCGACGAGGGGTTCCCGGCGCTTGTTACACAAGTTGATCGACGGCGATTTTTGCGCCGGTTGGGTATGCCATCCTAGAAACCGCAAAACGCGCGGGATGCGTCAATCCGCGTCGCGGTTCGCCTTGCCAGCGGGCCGCGCGTCGCCCTAACCTCTGGATGCAAGCCCAAGGAGACACGTGATGATCCGTCAAGCCGTTCTCTCTGCCGCTCTACTCGCCGCGCCCGCGCTGGTCGCCTCCCCCGCATTCGCGCAGTCGGCCGGACAGCCCGTCCAGAAGCCTGTCGTCACCGCCCTGCCCGCCCCCGCCGAGGGCGGCAGCGCCACGACGCCCGCGAGCGCACCTGCCGCCACCAAGGCAAGCGGGATGAGCTCAGACTTCGGCTGCGGCTGGAGCAGCGCAAAGGCCTACCCGACCAGCTGACCACTTCTCCCGCGCGGCTTGAACCCGGCGCCGCGCGGGGCGATGCTCCCCACTTGAGGCCCGGCGCACCCTCGTGCCGGCGCTGGCGCACGCCCCGGGGAGCGACCGATGATCAAGGCCCTGCTGTTCGACGTCTTCGGGACGCTGGTGGACTGGCGCTCGTCCGTCGCACGGCAGATCGCGCCGTTCACCGACGAGGGCGGCGCCTTCGCCGATGCCTGGCGCGGCCGCTACCAGCCCTCGATGGAAGCCGTGCGCAGCGGGCAGCGTCCGTTCGCCCCCCTCGACACCCTCCACCGCGAGAGCCTCGACGCGACGCTTGACGATTTCGGCCTTACCGCCAGCGAGGACGAGCGCGCGACGATGACCCTCTTCTGGCACAGGCTCGACGCCTGGGCCGACGTCGGCGAGGGCCTTGCGATGCTCGGCCAGCGCTTCCTCCTCGCGCCCCACTCCAACGGCAACGTCCGCCTGATGGTCGACCTTGCTCGCTACAACGGCTGGCGGTGGGACGCGATCATGGGCGCCGAGACAACCGGCCACTACAAGCCCCAGCCCGAAAGCTACCGCCGCGCCGCCGAACTCCTGATGCTCCCGCCGGAAGAGATCGCAATGGTCGCCGCCCACAACAGCGACCTCGACGCCGCCCGCGCCCTCGGCTTCCGCACCGCCTTCATCCCCCGCCCCACAGAGCACGGCCCCACCCAGACCACCGACCTCGCCCCGGACCCGGACTGCGACTACACCGCCGCCACGCTCCCCGCGCTGGCGGCCGCCCTCGCAAACGCCTAGAGCGCGGGGTCGGCGGTTTCGCGGGCGTCGCGGCGGCGGTAGAGGGCGGCGTAGGCGGCGACGCCCCAGCGGCCGAGGGCGTGGAAGGTGAAGCGCTCGGGCTCGGTGACCGGGAGACCCGGGGTCTCGCCGCGCACGGCCTCGGCGAGGCAGCGGCCCATCATGGTGCCCATCGCGACGCCGCGGCCGTTGAAGCCGAGGCCGGCCCAGACGCCGTCGGCGAGACGGTGGAGGTGGGGGAAATGGTCCTTCGTCATCGCGACGCGGCCGGCCCACGAGAAGGCGGGCTCCAGAGGTCCCGCCTCGGGGAAAAGTGTTTCGAGATTTTTCAGCGCACGGCGCGCCGCGACTTCGCCGGGGGCCTCGCGGTAGGGGCCGCGGCCGCCCATCACCAGCCGGCCTTCGCGGCTGAGGCGGAAATACCAGAGGAGGCGGCGGGTGTCGGAGGCGACGTGGTCGTTCGGGAAGATCGCGGCGCGCGCGTTGTGGGAGAGCGGCTGCGAGGCGGTCTGGAACGAGTAGACCGGCACGACGGTCTGCCTGAGGCCGGGCCACAGGCCGTCGGTGTAGCCGTTGGTGGCGAGGACGATCTGGTCGGCGCGGATGGTGACGCCGCTGGCGAGATCGAGGCGCCAGCGGTTGCCCTCCTTCGTCAGCGCGGTGGCGCGGGCGCGGCTGCAGATTTCGGCGCCGGCGCCTGCCGCGGCGCGGGCGAGGCCGCGAGCGTAGGCGAGCGGCTGGACGGCGCCGCCGCGTTCGTCGAGCCAGCCGCCGCGGTAGGCGCCGGGGCGGCTGCCGATCAGCGTGGCGACCTCGGCGGCGTCCAGCATCCGGGCGGGGGCGCCGCGGGCGGCCCACTCGCCGCAGCGGCGGCGGACGGTGGCGAGCGCGCTGTCGCAGTGCGCGGGCTGGATCCACCCGGCGCGCTGGACGTCGCAGTCGATCCCGAACTCGTCAATGAGGGAAAACACCAGCGCGGGGGCGGCGCCCGAGGTCTCGGCCATCAACCCGCCGGCGGCCTTGCCGAAACGCGCCTCCAGCGCGGCGGGGTCGTCCTTCAGCCCTGCGATCACCTGCCCGCCGTTGCGGCCCGACGCGCCCCAGCCGGGCTCCCCGGCGTCGATCGCCACCACCCGCGCTCCGCCTCTCGCCAGATGAAGCGCGGTGCTGAGCCCGGTGAACCCGGCGCCGACGATGGCGACGTCGACGTCCCGGTCCGCGGTCAGCTCGGGTGCCGCGAAGGTCTCCCGCACCGTGTCCATCCACAGCGACGGGGGCATGGTGGGACGCATCATTTCGGCAATCATCAGCGGTACTCCCGGGCTCAGTAGAAGGGCGGTGTGCAGACCCACAGGACGCGGCAGGGCGTGTCGCCGGCGTTCTCGAACCGGTGCGGGCGCTGGCTTTCGAAGCGGAAGCTGTCGCCCTCCTCCAGCGTGAAGACGTGGTCGTCGACCACCAGGACCATCCGGCCGGCGAGGACGAGGCCGGTCTCCTCGCCCTCGTGGAAATAGGGGTCGGGGCCAGACGAGCCGCCCGGCTGCATCTCGATCCACAGGAACTGGAGCTTGCCGTCGAGGTCCGGCGTCAGGAGTTCCTTGTGCATCTTCTTCTTCGCAAGGTCGAAGCGCTTGCGGCGGTGGCGGCGCACGATGATGCCCTGCTCGGGCTCGTCGTCTAGCCCCTCCTCCTCGAACAGCCAGGCGACCGAAATGTCGAGCGTGCGGCAGATTTCGCGCAGGCCCTTCACCGACGGCGAGGCGAGGCCGCGCTCGATCATCGAGAGCTGCGCGGTGGAGACGCCGCTGGCGCCGGCCACCTCGTCCAGCGTCATCCGCCGTGCCTTGCGCCGGGAGCGGATGCGCTGGCCGACGCGCAGATCGTAGGGATCCGCACCGGCGTCTGCGTTCCGTTCCTGCATTGGCATCCCCCTTGTATTCTTGACTCGTGCATACACGGCCTCTACCAAAAAACGAGGCATAAAATTTCATCGGCATGAAAAAACGCGCGTGGAATTTCACGAGATCGTGCCGCACCGTTGAATCTACAACAGGGAGACACGTCATGTCCGCAACCATCAACCGCCGCCAGCTCCTCGCCGCAGGCGCCGCCGTGCCGATCGCGGCCTCCGGCGTTTCGCGCGCGTTCGCGCAGGCGCCCGTCCTCTTCGGCTCCGCGAGCCTCGGCTCCACGGGCTACGTCATCATCGAGACGATCTCCGCGATCGTGAACAAGTACAGCGACCTGCGCACCTCCTCGATGTCCACCTCGGGCGGCGCGGAGAATCTCCAGCTCATCGGCCAGGGGATGATCGACTTCGGCCAGACCGCCTCCAACGACTATGCGGACGCGATGGCCGGCCGCGGCCGCTTCAAGCAGCCGATCGAGGTGGAGCAGTCCTTCGCCTACACCGCGTGGGCGACCGTCCCGATGGTGCGCGCCGACAGCGACATCGAGACCGCGCGCGACCTCGGCGGCAAGCGCGTCAGCCCCTCCACCGCCGGCGGGTCGACCCGCCGGACGTGGGAGATGATGACCGAGTTCCTCGGCAACAAGGACGAGATCAACTGGAACTTCGGCTCCTGGCGCGAGGTCTACGACGCCTTCCGTGCCGGCTCGCTCGACTGCGTTCCGGCGCTCCTCGCAGGCGGCCGCCCCTCCCCCCTCCTCCTCGAGCTGATGGCCTCGGTCGACGTGCGCGGCATCGGCTGGCCCGAGGACGCCATCGCCTACGCCAACGAGACCAACCCCGGCATCTCGCGCTACGAGGCGGACCCGTCGCTGTGGGAAGGCGTCAGCGAGAAGACGCCCTGCACCGCCACCATCGGCCTCCTCGGCACCGCGCCGAAGGTGACCGACGAGTTGGGCTACGAAGTGACGAAGGCGGTGTTCGACAACGCCGAGGCGGTGCGCAAGGTGTCGATGGAGCTCGAAAGCATCGATGCCGAATTCGCGGTCAAGTACATGATCAAGAACGCGCCGGTGAACGCGGGCGCGGCACAGTACTTCAAGGAAAAGGGCATCTGGCGCGACGATCTCACCATCGCGAGCTGATCTGACGGCCGGCGTCTCCGCCGGCCGTTCCCGGGCCTGACCTCACCGAGGGCCATCCCCAATCCCAAGGGCCGGTCGGGCGCCGAGGCGCGCCGGCCGGCCGCCATGGAGCATCGCCGATGCCGTCTGCGCTCACTCGATTCTCGCGTCTCTTCACCGACAAGGCGCCGGGGCCCGCCGCCGCTGTCTTCGGCGTCGTCGGCGTCGGGATGGCGGTGCTCCACATGTACCAGATCGCGACGTTCCACTTCCCGTCCGGGCTGTTCAAGTCGATGCACCTGACGCTGGCGATCATCCTGTCGCTGCTCGGGCTGATCGTCGCGACGCCGCCGGAACGGCGCTGGCCAAGACGCCTCCTCGCGCTGCTGGCGATCGTCGCGCTGGTGCCGTTCTTCTACATGATCGACCAGTATCAGGCGCTGGTGGACGACCGCGCCTTCTTCCCCAACACGCCGGACCTCATCGTCGCGGGGCTCCTCCTCGCGCTCTCGCTCTACGTCGCGGCGCGCGAATGGGGGCTCATCATCCCCGGCATCGCCGTCGCGGGGCTCCTCTACGGCTACTTCGGCTTCCTGCTGCCGGGCGACCTCCTCTACCACAACGGCTTCAACCTCGAACGCCTGCTCGGCTACACGTCGATCCCCTATTTCCGCGGTCTCCTCGGCGGCCTTACCGCCGTCTCCGCGTCGACCATCTTCATCTACATGCTGTTCGCGGGGCTCCTGAAGTCGACCGGCGGGCTCGACCTCCTGATGAAGATCTCGTTCGCCCTCTCCGGCAACTCCCGCGCCGGGCCCGCGCAGGCCGCCGTCATCGGCTCGGGCTTCATGGGCATGATCTCGGGCAGCACGATGGCGAACGTCGCCTCCACCGGCGCCTTCACGATCCCCATGATGAAGCGCTTCGGCTTCAAGCCGCACTTTGCCGGCGCCGTCGAGGCGGTGGCGTCGGCGGGCGGGCAGATCACGCCGCCCAAGATGGGCCTTGCCGCCTTCCTCATCGTCGGCATCACCGGCATCCCGTACGTCGAGATCATCGCGGCGGCGACCCTGCCGGCGATCATCTACTACGGCTACCTGATGTTCGCCGTGCACATCCAGGCGGTTAAGCTGAACCTCGGCGCCACGCACGAGGCACGGCAGGTCGCGGGCCTGCCGCTGATGGACGTTTCGATGCGCCGTGCCTTCCTGATGCACGGCCACCCGATCATTGCCGTCGGCGTCCTCATCTGGCTCCTCCTCACGGGCAGCCCCGCCAACACCGCCGCGCTCTACGCGGTCGAGATTACCCTCGGCCTCGAGATCGTGAAGCGCGTCGTCCTCGGCTGGCGCACCCCCGTCGCGATGGTGAAATCCATGGGCGCGCCGATCCTCGGCGGTCTTGCGCGCGGCGCGCACTCGGGCGCGCAGGTCGCCGTCGTCGTCGCCGTCATCTCGGTGATGGTGGAGATGCTGTCCGCCACCGGCCTTGCGCAGAAGCTCTCATACATGATGCTCGACCTCGCCGGCGAGAGCCTGTGGCCGCTGGTCTTCATCGCGGCGTTCACCTGCCTCGTCTTCGGCGTCGGGATGCCGACGTCGGCGGCCTACATCCTCGTCGCCCTCCTCGGCGCACCGGCGCTGATCGACCTCGGCGTGCCGGTGCTGGCGGCGCACCTCTTCGTCTTCTACCTCGCCAATATGTCGGCGATCACGCCGCCCGTCGCGGTCGGCTGCCTCGTCGCGGCCAACATCGCCGAGGCGCCGTTCATGAAGACGTCGTTCACCGCCGTCCGGCTCGGCCTGCCGGGCTTCCTGCTGCCGTTCCTGTTCATCGCGCGGCCGGAGCTTCTCGGCCTCGGCGCACCGTTCTGGCTCCAGCTTCTCACCGCGGTGCTCGCAGGTGTGGCGCTGGTCTCCATCAACGTCGCCCTCGAGGGGACGTTCAGGCGGCGGCTCCACCTCATCGAGCGCGTCGCGCTGCTGCCGGCGGCGTTCGGCCTCTTCCACCATTCGTGGTGGACGACCGCCATCGGCCTTGCCCTCTTCGCCGTCGTGATCGGCCGCCAGTTCCTCGCCGCCCCGCGCGCCGCCGCCACCGCCTGATCCACGAAAGGACCGACATGCCCAAGGGATACCGCGCCATCGGCCATCACCACATGGTGTCGGCCGGCCACGCCCTCGCCGCCCGAGCCGCCGACGACATTCTCGAGGCCGGCGGCAATGCGGCGGACGCCGGGGTCGCGGGCGGGCTGGTTCTCGGCGTCGTCCAGGGCGATCTCGTCAACATCGCGGGAGTCGCGCCGATCATGGTGCGCGAACCGGACGGCAAGGCGACCACCATCGACGGCCTCGGCGGCTGGCCCGCCGCCCTCGACCCCGACCTCTTCATGCGCGAGCATGGCGGCAGAATACCGATGGGCATCCTGCGCACGGTCATCCCGGCGGCGCCCGCGGCGTGGATCGAGGCGCTCGCCTGCTTCGGCACGATGACCTTTGCTGAAGTGGCGGCCCCCGCCATCGCCCTCGCGCGCGATGGGTTCGCGATGCACTGGCTGAAGCACAAGGTGATCGCCGCCCACGTCGCCGATTACGAA
Source organism: uncultured Alphaproteobacteria bacterium (assembly GCA_963704595.1). GTDB lineage: Bacteria > Pseudomonadota > Alphaproteobacteria > Rhizobiales > Amorphaceae > Acuticoccus. Next base: position 1,891,019 of record OY969922.1, on the reverse strand, counting down.
AGGTGGCCGCAGAACGCGGCGATCTTCCTCCCCGGTGGCCGCCCGCCCGCCACCGGCGAGAAGTTCGTGCAGACCGACCTCGCGAACAGCCTCCAGTACATGGCCGACTGCGAGAGCGCCGCGACGGGCGACCGTGCCGCGGGCCTCGCCGCCGCCCGCGCCGCCTTCTACGAGGGAGACATCGCGAAGGCCATCGTCCGCTTCCACGAGGCGGAGGGCGGGCTCCTCTCGGCGAAGGATCTCGCGGACTACCGCGTCGAGGTCGGCACGCCGCCGGAGGCAAAGTTCGCCGGCGGCACGGTGCTGTGCTCGGGCGCATACTGCCAGGGCCCGTTCCTCGGCGAGGTCCTCCAGCTTCTGGACGGGCTCGACTGGGATGGCGTGGAGCAGGGCAGCGCCGCCTATTTCCACCGCGTCGTCGAGTGCGTGAAGCTCGCTTTCGCCGACCGCGAGGCCGTCCTCGGCGACCCCAACTTCGTCGACGTACCGGTCGAGAAGCTCTTGTCGGCGGAATATACGCGCGAGCGGCTCGAGGCGTTCGATCCTGGCCGCGCGGCGCCGGACATGCCGCCCCCCGGCGTCGGCCGGCCGGGTGTCGCAGGCGAAGGCACCGGCGGCGCAACCCACGGCGACACCTCCTACATCGCCGTCGTCGACGCGGACGGGCTCGCGTTTTCGGCGACCCCGTCGGACGTCTCCTACAACAGCCCCGTGGTGCCGGGGACGGGGCTGGTTCCCTCCTCCCGCGGCTCGGCAAGCTGGCCGGACCCGGCGCACCCGAGCGGCGTCGCGCCCGGCAAGCGGCCGCGCCTGACGCCCAACCCCGCCATCTGGATCGGCCCGGAGGGGCGCGTGATGCCCTTCGGCACGCCGGGCGGCGACGTCCAGATCCAGGCGATGGCGCAGGTGATGCTGAACCGCTTCGTCTACGGCATGGAGCTTCCGGAGGCGATCGAGGCGCCGCGCGTCGCAAGCTACAGCTTCCCGTCGAGCTTCTCGCCGCACGAGAGCTATCCGGGGCTCGTGAAGGTCGAGGGGCGCGTCCCCGAGGCAGTGCGCGCCGAACTCTCCTCGCTCGGCCACAGGGTCGAGGTCTGGGAGGACTGGACCTACCTCGCCGGGACGTTCTGCGCCGTCGAAACGCGCGAGGACGGCGGGCTCGAGGGCGGCGCCGATCCGCGCCGCGCCAGCGGCACGGCAGGGCGGTGAGCGCGCCCGTCTACATCGACTGCGGCCCCTCGATGCACGCGCTCCTGACGCCGGAGCGGCTGTCCGCCGTGCCGGACCTCCGCATCCACGAAGGCGACCCCGCGCCGGATGCGCTGCCCGCCGTCATCGGCGACGCGACCCGCGTCCTCAACGGCCACACCATGATGGACGCGGCCCTGCTCGCCGCGCTCCCGGCGCTGGAGCGCATCGTCTTCCTCGGCACAGGCGCTGCGAGCTACATCGACCTTGCCGCGGCGGAGGCCCACGGCATCGAGGTCCGCACGGTGAAGGGCTACGGCGATCGCAGCGTCGCCGAGCACACGCTGGCGCTGATCTTCGCCGCCGCCCGCCAGATCGCGCCGCAGGACGCAGCGCTGCGCCGCGGCGAGTGGGTGCCGCAGCTCGGGATGGACCTTGAAGGCGCCACCCTCGGCGTCATCGGCGCGGGCGGCATCGGCGCAGAGGTCATCCGCCTCGCCGCAGCCCTTGGGCTCGAGGTGATCGCCTCCGCACGGACGCCACCTTCCGGCCTCCCCGCGACCTTCGTCCCGCTCGACGAACTCCTCGGGGCGGCGGACATCGTCTCCCTCCACCTGGCGCTGACACCGGAGACGACCGGGCTCATCGGCGCGGAGGCGCTGGCGCGGATGAAGCCCGGCGCGATCCTCGTCAACACCGCGCGCGGGGCGCTGGTGGACGAGGCGGCACTGATCTCAGCGCTCCGATCGGGCCACCTCGGCCACGCCGCGCTCGACGTGTTCGCCGAGGAGCCCCTCGGCCCGGACGATCCACTACTTGCCGCACCGAACGTGACGCTGACGCCGCACGTCGCCTATAAGACTCCCGGAGCCTCGGTCCGCCTCCTCGAAGCGGGCCTTGCCCTCCTCGCCGAATAACCAGCCGAAAGCCCGGTAACCCCATGAATTTCGACACTCCCTACGCCGTCCGCCGGGTTCCGGTCCTCGCGCGCAACATGGTCGCCGCGTCGCAGCCGCTCGCCGCCTCCGCTGGCCTCAGGATGCTGGCAGAGGGCGGCAACGCCATCGACGCCGTGCTCGCCGCCGCCATCACCCTCACCGTGGTGGAGCCCACCGGCAACGGCCTCGGCAGCGACGCCTTCGCGATCCTGTGGGACGGTACGGAACTCCACGGTCTCAACGCCTCCGGCCGCTCCCCAGCCGGTTGGACGCCCGAGCGCTTCGCAGGCGACGGCGGGATGCCCCAGCGCGGCTGGGAGAGCGTCACGGTGCCGGGCGCCGTCTCCGCCTGGGTCGCCCTGTCGGACAAGTTCGGCAGCCTCCCGTTCGAGACGCTGTTCGGCCCCGCCATCGGCTACGCGCGCGACGGCTTCGCGGTGTCGCCGACCATCGCCGCGCTCTGGGAAGCCGGCGCGCAGGTCCTCTCCGGCCAGCCCGGCTTCGCCGACAACTTCATGCCGGATGGCCGCGCGCCCCGCGCCGGCGAGCTCTACCGCAACGAGGCGCTGGCCCGCTCGCTGGAGCTGATCGCGAGCACCAAGGGCGAGGCGTTCTATCGGGGGAGCTCGCGCAGGCCATCGAGGCCGCCGCCAAGGCCAACGGCGCCGTGCTGACCGCCGACGACATGGCGAACCACACCGCCGACTGGTGCGGCACCATCTCCAACACGCTGCGCGGCACCACGCTCCACGAGATCCCGCCCAACGGCCAGGGCATCGCGGCACTGATCGCCATCGGCATCCTCGAGCACCTCGACATCGAGGCGCATCACCCCGACAGCCCCGAGGGCATGCACCTGATGATCGAGGCGATGAAGCTCGGCCTCGCCGACGCGCGCGCCTTCGTCTCCGATCCCGCGACCATGACCGTACGGCCCGACGCCCTCCTCGACCCCGACTACTGCAAGGCCCGAGCGGCCCTCATCGACCCGGACCGCGCGGGCGAGCCCGGCGCCGGCGCGCCCAAGCACGGCGGCACGGTCTACCTCACCGCGGCGGACGCCTCGGGGCGGATGATCTCCTACATCCAGTCGAACTACTCGGGCTTCGGCTCCGGCGTGGTGGTCCCCGGCACCGGCATCCACATGCAGAACCGCGGCTTCGGCTTCGTGAAGACGCCCGGCCACCCCAACGTCGTCGGCCCGAACAAGCGCCCGTTCCACACCATCATCCCCGCCTTCGCGATGAAGGACGGCGCGCCGTGGATGAGCTACGGCGTGATGGGCGGCCCGATGCAGGCGCAGGGACACCTCCAGATGCTGGTGCGCACTGCGATCTTCGGCCAGTCGCCGCAGGCGGCGAGCGATGCGCCGCGCTGGCGCTTCACCTCCGGCCGCGGCGTCGCGCTTGAATGGGACGTGCCGGCCGCCACCATCGAGGCGCTGGAGGCGAAGGGGCACGAGATCACCCGCGAGGCGCCGGACAACGCGTTCGGCTTCGGCGGCGCGCAGCTCATCATGAAGACCGCGGACGGCTACGTCGGTGGCTCGGATCACCGCAAGGACGGCAACGCCGTCGGCTTCTGACCGAACGGCGCGCGGGGCCTCAGAGGTCGCTTCGCGCCCGCGCCAGCGCGTCGGCCTTGCGCTGGCAGGCGGGCCCCGGCCCCCGCATGTAGTGGCACTCCGGCTTGTAGTGGGCGGCGCGCCACTGCCGGACGGCGGCGGCGGCGCGGTGGTGCACGCCGCCCAGAATTGCGGCGGTATCGAACCCCATCCGGCCGGCCGGGAAAGCGCGCTTGCGATCGTCGAAAACCAAACTCATGACACTGTCTCCGGCGCCCGCTCAGCGCGCTTCCACAACCTGAAGATGGAACCGGCAAACCCTGCCTTCGTTCCGGCCGTCCCGCTCCGCAGCCCGTCGGATTTCGCCCCGGACTTGCCGCTCCACAAGCCTGCGCCCGGACACCGGCCACAACCGCCGCTGCCCGCCGCGGACACATTCCGAAAAAGACAAGAAATCCAGCAAGATGGAGGACGGCGGCGGCCGCAGCCGCACTCCGCCCGCCCGCTCGTCCGACCGGCACAATGCAATCTTCGATAGCTCTTTTGCCGTGTGCGAAGCGTACCACGCGCCACGGGACAAGGCGTGTGGCACTGGCGCAAAACCCGCCACAGCCTGCTAACAAGGTGAAAAAGGGAGAAACGTGATGACCGCAATCGGCTTCGTGGGCGCCGGCCTGATGGGAGAGGGCATGGCCGCCTCGGCACTCGCCAAGGGCCACAGGCTGATCGTGACGGCGAACCGCAACCGCGCCGGTGTCGACCGCCTCGTCGCGGCAGGCGCCGAGGAAGCGGCGGACCTTCCCGCCCTTGCCGCCGCGGCGGACGTCATCGCGCTCTGCGTCAGCGACGCGCCCGCGGTCGAGAGCGTCCTTTCCCGGCTGGAGCCTTCCTTGCGCGAAGGCCACCTCATCATCGACACGTCGACGTCCGACCCCGTCGTCACCCGCCGCCTCGCCGACGCCTATGCCGCGCGCGGCATCGGGTTCGCGGACGCCCCCGTCGCCGGCGGCCCTGCCGAGGCCGCGGCCGCCAAGCTCGCGACGCTTCTGGGCGCCGACGCCCCGTTCGAGGCGCGCGCCCGCGAGATCGTCGCCCTGTGGTCGGCGCACGTGGAATATTTCGGCACCGCCGGCAGCGGCCACACCGCCAAGCTCATCAACAACTACGTCACGCAGGGCATGGCGCTCCTCTACACCGAGGCCTACACCACCGCCCGCCACGCCGGGATCGACTGGCGCCAGCTCTACGCCATCATGTCGCGCGGCGCCGCCCGCTCGGGGACGCTGGAGAAGATCGTCCCGCCCGCGCTCGAGGGCGACTACGACGGCCACGCCTTCTCCATGGCCAACAGCGCCAAGGACGCGCGCTACTACGCGGCGCTCGCCGAGGCGATCGACGGCAGGGTCTCGCCCCTTGCAGCGGCCGTTGCCGGGACGGCGCAGGCCGCCGTCGACGCCGGCCTCGGCGACCTTCGCCTCTCGCGCCGTCTCGACCCCGCCATCGAGGACCGGCTCGGCTGAGCCTTCCCTCACCCCTTCAAAACCGCAGCGACCAACGATCCGCCGGAGCTTCCCCATGGACATGACCAAAGCCCTCCCCACAACAGAAGGCGCGCTCGTCGGGCGCGTCTGGCGCCCCGGCATCGGTCCGGCGGTCGTCGCCGTGCGCGGCGGCGACGTGGTCGACATCACGAGCCGCGAATTCCCCACGATGCGCGACCTCACCGAGGCGACCGCCCCGGCCGACATCGCCGCCAGCGCCCCCGGCGAGACGTTCGCCAGCATCGACGACCTCCTCGCCAACGCCGACGAGGATGCCCGCGACGCCGAAAAGCCCTTCCCGCTCGCCCCGGTCGACCTCCAGGCGATCAAGGCGTCCGGCGTCACCTTCGTGACGAGCCTCCTCGAGCGCGTCATCGAGGAGCAGGCGCGCGGCGACATGAGCCGTGCCGCGGCGCTGCGCACGGAGATCGTCGACGTGATCGGCGCCGACCTCTCGCAGCTTACGCCGGGCTCCGACGAGGCGATGGCGCTGAAGGCGGTGCTTCAGGAAAAGGGCGTCTGGTCGCAGTATCTGGAGGTCGGCATCGGCCCCGACGCTGAGATCTTCACCAAGAGCCAGCCGATGTCGGCGGTCGGCCACGGCTCCAATGTCGGCATCCATCCGGTGTCGACCTGGAACAACCCCGAGCCCGAGATCGTCCTCGTCGTCCGCTCCGACGGCACGATCGTCGGCGCCACGCTCGGCAACGACGTCAACCTGCGCGACGTCGAGGGGCGCTCTGCGCTCCTCCTCGGCAAGGCGAAGGACAACAACGCGTCCGCTTCGCTCGGCCCCTTCATCCGCCTCTACGACGGCACGTTCACGCCTGACGACGTCGCGACCGCGGACCTTGCGATGACGGTCGAGGGTCTCGACGGCTTCACGCTCGAGGGCCGCTCCTCCATGTCAGAGATCAGCCGCTCGCCGGACAAGCTGGTCGCCGCCACCATCGGCGCGCACCACCAGTACCCGGACGGCCTCGTCCTTTATTGCGGCACGATGTTCGCGCCGACCAAGGACCGCGACGGCGAGGGCAAGGGCTTCACTCACCACGAGGGCGACCTCGTGAAGATCGAGACGCCGGCGCTCGGCGCGCTCATCAACCGCGTCACCCTCTCCACCAAGGCCGCCCCGTGGACGTTCGGCACGAGGGCCCTGATGAAGAACCTCGCCGGCCGCAACCTGCTCTAGCGCCCACCAACAAGGCCCGCGGCGGGGTCAAGGCCCCGCCCGGAGCCACGCGCAGCCGCGAGGCGAGCATGGCGAGGACGGGGCCTTGACGCCGCTGCGGGCCGACCCACGCTCCAAGCAGGGTGTCAGAACAGGCGGTCGCGAAGCGCCCGTCTGATCTGACCCCTGCCACGTGGCGAACGGGAGGGAGCGCGAGGGAGGAAATCCCTCGCCCGACAAGTGAGAAGCCGGCGCGGAGCGCCGTCTACTCAAGCGCGTCGATCACATCGCCGACGATGCCCACCATCTCGTCGATCTGGTCTTCCGACACGATCAGAGGCGGCGACAGGGCGATGATGTCGCCCGTGACGCGGATCATCAGCCCCGCCTCGAACGCGCGCGCCACCGCCTCCAGCCCGCGGGCGCCGGGCGCACCCGGCGCGCGGCGCCATCTCGAAGGCGCGCGACGAGACCCGAGATTGCGGATGTCGACGATGTGGCGCCGGTCGCGCAGCGAGTGCACGCGCTCTTCCCAGAGCGGCGCGAGGGCAGCCGCGCGGGCGAACAGACCCTCCTCCTCGTAGGTGTCGAGGGTGGCGAGCGCCGCCGCGCAGGCGAGCGGATGGCCGCGATAGGTGTAGCCGTGGAAGAACTCGATCGGCGCGTCGGCGCCGGCCAGCACCGCGTCGTAGATCTTCGACGACGCGATGACGGCGCCCATCGGGACGGTGGCATTGGTCAGGCCCTTGGCGACGGTGATGAGGTCCGGCTTGACGCCGAAATAGTCGGACGCCGAGGCGGTGCCGAGGCGGCCGAACGCGGTGATGACCTCGTCGAAGATGAGGAGGATGCCGTGGCGGTCGCAGATCTCGCGCAGGCGCTTGAGGTAGCCGACCGGGGGCATGAGGACGCCCGTGGAGCCCGCCATCGGCTCCACGATCACGGCCGCGATGCTCGACGCGTCGTGGAGGGCGACCATCCGCTCCAGATCGTCGGCAAGCTCGGCGCCGTGGGCGGGGCAGCCGCGGCTGAACGCGTTTTCCGGCAGGTGGGTGTGGCGCATGTGGTCGACTGGCTGGACGCCTGCACCGAACTGGATGCGGTTCTTCACGATGCCACCGACCGCGGTGCCGCCGAAGCCGGAGCCGTGGTAACCCCGCTCGCGGCCGATCAGGCGGATTCGTCCGCCCTCGCCACGGGCGCGGTGGTAGGCGAGCGCGATCTTGAGCGCGCTGTCGACGGCCTCGGAGCCGGAATTGGCGTAGAACACATGGTCGAGGCCCTCGGGGAACATCCCGGCGAGGCGCGAGGCGAGCGTGAAGGCCTGCGGGTGGCCGAACTGGAAGGACGGGGCGAAGTCGAGCGTTGCGACCTGCTTCTGCACGGCCTCGACGATGCGCGGGCGGGAGTGGCCGGCGTTGACGCACCAGAGCGCTGCGCTGCCGTCTAGGATCCGGCGGCCGTCGTCGGTTGTGTAGTGCATGTCCTTGGCGGACACGCACATCCGGGGCGCGGCCTTGAAGGCGCGGTTCGCCGTGTACGGCATCCAGAACGCGTCGAGGTCGTTCGGCCTGTTCACCCGTGCATCCATCGCCCGTAACTCCTCTGGAGGGTCAGCCGGCGAGAGCCTGGCGCACCCTGTCCGCCGTGGGGATCGGCGCGATCGCCCCATAACCTTCCACCGACAGCGAGGCCGCGGCGGTCGCGTAGGTGGCCGCATCCGGCACGCCGTCGCCCGCCGAGAGGCGTGCGAGGAACGCACCGTCGAAACAGTCGCCCGCACCGCTGGCGTCGACGAGCTTCGCCGGTCGCGGTGCGATCTCGTGGACCACGTCGCCCTCGCCGATGAGCGCACCCTCGCCGCCCAGTGTCAGCGCGACGATCCGCGGCCCGAGGCTGCCGTAGAACGCGATGATCTCGCGCGGGTCCTCGAGGCCGCACAGGAGCCGCGCGTCGTCCATGCCGGGAAGCGCGATGTCGGCCATCCGCATCGCCTCGTGGATGATCGCGCGGGCGCGGTCCACCGGCCACAGCAGGGTGCGCAGGTTGGTGTCGATGGAGACGGTGACGCCCGCCTCGCGCGCAACCTTCATGGCAGCAAAGCAGGCATCGCACGCCGATTCGGAGATCGCCATGCTGATGCCGGAAAGGTGCAGGATCTTCGCCGAGCGGATCGCGTCGAGCGGCAGGTCGGCCGGGCGCATCCGGCTCGCGGCCGACCCCTTGCGCAGGTACGAGAAGCGGTGGCCGGTCGCGTCGTGGTGGACGAAGTAGAGGCCGGTCGGCGCGACCGGGTCGCGGCTGACGTGGGCGGAGGAGACGCCCTCGTCCGCCCACAGCGCCATCAGGCTGTCGCCGAACTCGTCGGCACCGATGGCGGCGATCATCGCCGTCCTGGCACCCTGGCGCGCGGCGGCGATGGCGACGTTGGAGGTATCGCCGCCATGGCCCTGCAGCCAGTTCGCGCCCTCGATGTGGTTGAACTCGATCAGAGGCTCGCCAAGGGCGACGATATCCATGGCGGCGTCGCTCACTGTGCGGCGCGGGCGCTGACTGTGGCCTCGCAGAAGGCGGCGGCATCGCTTGTGATGTCGCCGACGCTCTTGCCGGGCTTGTAGAGCGCGGAGCCGATGCCGAGGCCGTCGACGCCGCCCTTCATCCACTCGCCGATGTTGCCGAGGCTGACGCCGCCGGTCACGAAGAGGCGCGTGCCCTTCGGGCAGCACCGCACGCATCGCCTTCACCACCGCAGGCGACATGCCGTCGCCGGGGAAGAGCTTGAGGCCATCAGCGCCTGCATCCAGCGCGCGGAAGGCTTCGGACGGGGTGAAGACGCCCGGGATCGAGATGAGGCCGAGCCGCTTGGTGGCGCGGACGACTTCCTCGTTGAGATTGGGGGAGACGACGATCCTGCCGCCCGAGTCGGCAACGCGCGAGACCTGCTCGGCGTGGAGGACTGTGCCTGCGCCGACGATGGCGTCGCTGCCGAAGTTCTCGGCCTGGATGCGGATCGAGCGGTAGGGCCGCGGCGAGTTCAGCGGCACTTCCATCACCGTGAAGCCGGCGCCGAGCAGGGCCTCGCCCACGGGCTCCGCCTCTTCCGGCGTGATGCCGCGCAGCACCGCGATCAGCGGCAGTTTGGCAATGGCATCGTCAAGCGTCATCGTGCGGTCTCCTCGATATGATGAGCGGTCTCGCGCAAAGCGCGGGCCCCGTCAACGCGCGAGATCGGACGGGGCGCGGGCCTTCAGCGCACGCGCACCCTGCGCCGGGCGATCGCGCTGAGGCCGAGTGCGGCTGCACTGGCCTCGGCGCGCTCCGCCTCGATGCCGAACGCGGTAAGCGCATCGGCGTAGCGCTCGGCGAGCCCCGCCGCGCCGACCACCACCACCTTCGTCAGCCCGTGGGCAGCGGTTGCGATCTCGGTGCCGATGAGCAGGCCGGACAGGAAGCCGGCGCCATCCTCCGGTGCAAGGCGGCCGAACAGCGTTTCGGCGCGGATGTTGAAGAAGCGCTGGATGAGTTCGCCCGGTGCGCCAAGCTCGCTGGCAGCCTCGAGGCCGCGGCGGAAGGCACGCGGATCGCCGCCGTCACGGTCCATCATCCTGGCGAGGATGGTGTGCTTGGACAGCGCCTCGAAGAGCTCGCCCGTCATGTAGGTGCGGAAGCCGGTGATGGCGCCTTTCTCCACGGTCACCCACTTGGAGTGGCTGCCGGGGAGAACGAAGGTTGCGGAGGCCTCGCCTCGCGCGGCGAGGACGCCGAAGATCTCGGTCTCCTCCCCGCGCATGACGTCCGCCCAGTCCGACGCCTGCGCCGCCGCGACGCCGGGGACGATCGCGACGTCGTCACCCAGCGACGGCGCGTCGACCGTCAGCGTGCCCGCGGCAAGGTCGTCGAGCGTGGCGGGAAGGCCGGCGTAGGGCACTTCCTCCCAGCCCTGGCGGCTGCCGACCATGCCCGACATCAGGATCGGTGCGCCGGGCGCCGCGTCACGCCACGGCGCGATGGTCTCGGCCAGCACCGCCTCGAAGCCTCCTGCGGGAACGCGCAGGAGGCCCTTGTCGGCGGTGATGGTGTCCACCGCCTTGCCTCCATCGTCGATCAGGTAGGCGCGAAGCCGCGACGTTCCCCAATCTACGCCGATCAGCATCAGTGGCTGTGGCGCGGCACGAAGGAGCGCGCGGTCTTCTTGTATTTTACGGCCTGCTTCAGAACCATGCCCTTGTCGAACTGGTCGACGCAGCCGCGCTGGATCTCCTGCCACGGCGTCTGGCTCTCGGGGTACTTGTAGCCGCCCTCGGCCTCGAGAGCCCTGCGCCGCTCCGCCATCTCCTCGTCGGAGATGAGGATGTCGGCCCGGCCCTTGCCGATGTCCATGCGGACCCGGTCGCCGGTCTTCAGCAGCGCGAGGTTGCCGCCGGCCGCCGCTTCCGGCGCGGCGTTGAGGATCGCAGGCGTGCCCGACGTGCCGGACTGGCGCCCGTCGCCGACGCAGGGCAGTTCCATCACGCCCTTCTTGATGAGGTAGTCGGGCGCACGCATGTTCACCACCTCGGCGCCGCCGGGATAGCCGATCGGCCCGGTGCCGCGCATGAACAGGATGCAGCTGTCATCGATGTCGAGCGAGGGATCGTCGATCCGGTGGTGGTAGTCCTCCGGCCCGTCGAACACGATGGCGCGGCCTTCGAAGGCGTCCGGATCGTCGGGGTTGGAGAGGTAGCGCTCGCGGAAGTGCGGGCTGATGACCGACAGCTTCATCACCGAGGATTCGAACAGGTTGCCGCGCATCACCTTGAAGCCGGCGGTCTTCTTCAGCGCGGTCTCGAAGGTGCGGATCACGTCGGTGTCGAGGATCTCGGCATCGCGGCAGTTGTCGCCCATCGTCTTGCCGTTCACGGTCATGGCGTTTTCGTGCAGCTTGCCGTGCTTCATCAGCTCGGCCGCCACCGCGGGGACGCCGCCGGCGTGGTGGTAGTCTTCGCCCAGATACGCGCCGGCCGGCTGGAGGTTCACCAGCAGCGGGATCTCGAGGCCGTGCTTCTCCCAGTCGTCGATGGAGAGCTCGACGCCGATGAGGGAGGCGATGGCGTTGATGTGGATCGGCGCGTTGGTGGAGCCGCCGATCGCCGAGTTGATGATGATCGCGTTCTCGAACGCCTCACGGGTGAGGATGTCGGACGGCTTCATGTCCTCCTTCACCATGTCGACGATGCGAAGGCCGGTGCGGTAGGCGCAGGCGGCGCGCTCCTTGTGGGGCGCGGGGATTGCGGCCGAACCCGGCAGGCTCATGCCGAGCGCCTCGGCGAGCGAGTTCATGGTGGTCGCCGTGCCCATGGTGTTGCAGTAGCCAGGCGACGGGGAGCCGGAGGCGACGAGGTCGAGGAAGCCCTCGTAGTCGATCTCGCCGCCAGCGAGGAGGCGGCGGGCTTCCCACACGATGGTGCCGGCGCCGGTGCGCTTGCCCTTGTACCAGCCGTTCAGCATCGGCCCGCCGGAGAAGGCGATTGCCGGAATGTCGACGGTTGCGGCGGCCATCAGGCAGGCCGGCATGGTCTTGTCGCAGCCGATGGTGAGGACGACGCCGTCGAGCGGATAGCCCTGCAGGATTTCCACCAGCGACAGGTAGGCAAGGTTGCGGTCGAGCGCGGCGGTGGGGCGCTTGCCGGTTTCCTGGATGGGGTGCGTCGGGAATTCGATGGCGATGCCGCCGGCTTCACGGATGCCTTCGCGGATGCGCTTGGCGAGTTCCACGTGCGGCCGGTTGCAGGGCGACAGGTCGGACCCGGTCTGCGCGATGCCGATGATCGGCTTGCCGGACTGCAGCTCCTCACGGGTGATCCCGTAGTTGAGATAACGCTCCAGATACAGTGCCGTAGCCGACGGATCGGACGGATCGTTGAACCACTGACGGCTTCTGAGTTTTTCTTTGTCAAACATAGCGGCACCTCCGGCCCGATGCGTTAATCGGTTGCCGGGCGCGCTTCAAGATCGATCTTACTAATTGCGAAAATCTCTGGCCTTCGCCTTCAGTTTCAGGAACACAGTCATCCATCGACCGCCTCCCGCGGACGGCCGGCTCCGGCCGCCGCGGGACAGAAAAATGGCCGAGGGATAATGAACCTGCTGAAATTCATGAAGCCGGTGGCGCCGAAGGCCGCCGAGAAGAAGCGGCCGCCGGGGCGGCGGGAGCCGGCCGACGCGCCGGTCTTCACCATGACCGTGGACGGCAGGCCGATCCGCTTCACGATGCCGACCCCCGGCACGCAACGCTTCTTCACCCCGCGCTACGACGACGGCCGGCTGCACGAGCCGGTCGCGACGCAGTTCATCCTCGGCGCCCTTAACGCGGACAGCGTGTTCCTCGATATCGGGGCCAACCTTGGATATTTCTCGATGGTGGCGGCGGGGATCGCCCGGACGGTCTACTCGGTCGAGGCGCAGGAGCGGATGATCCCCATCATCCGCACCAACGCCGGGCTGAACGGGTACATCAACGTCAATGCGATCTGTGCCGCCGCGGGCGACGCGCCGGCGCTGGTGACGATGCCGGCCGCAGGGCGCCCCGCCACCGGGATCGGCGACCACACCGACGGCGAGGGCATCACCGTGCCCGTGATTCGCATCGACGACTATTTCGCCAAGCTTGCGCCGACCGTCATCAAGATCGACGTCGAGGGCTTCGAGCTCAACGTTCTGCGCGGAATGCAGGAAATCCTGAAGACCGGCCCCACGATCGCCATCGAGCTCCACCAGCGCATGACCGATTTCGGCGCGACGCCCAAGATGGTCTTCGAGCTTCTGTCCGACCATGGCTATACGCTCCGGGTCGGAGAGCACCGGTCCGAGACGCTGTCACAAAGCGAGATCGGCGGATCGGCGCTGCCAACCAGGTTCAACAACAAGATGGTCTTCTGCGAGAGCGCTGCGCGCAGAAAGGCCTGAGAATTCGGGTGCTCAAAGGTTGCGGCCCCGATTTCAGGCCTCTAAAGGTTGCAAATGCGTTGCGCGATCGAACGCACCGCGCAGAGGACATGGAACATCGAACGCGTGAGTCTTGCCCGCCTTCTCCGCAAGCCGAAACGAGCCGCCGAGAGTGGCGGCGATGCCATCTCGACGGCAGCGATCGCGCCGCTGTTCGACAATTCCTTCTACCTCGCCACCAACACCGACGTTGCGTCCACAGGGGCCGACCCGCGGGTCCACTATGCCACCTTCGGCTGGAAGGAGCAGCGCCAGCCGCACCCGCTGTTCGATCCGGAATGGTATCTCGAGATCAACCAGGACGTGCGGGACGCGGACGTCGACCCCCTCACCCACTATCTGACCTCGGGGTGGCGCGAAGGCCGGCGGCCGCACGTCCTGTTCGACAACTACCGCTACGAGCGGCTCTACGGCGTCGGCCCCGCCTCCGGGGAGAACCCGCTGCTGCACTACCTCGAAAGCGGATGGCGGGAGGGGCTGGAGCCGCACGTCCTCTTCAAGCCGGTCTGGTATCTCTGCCACAACCCCGACGTTGCGGCCTCCGACAGCGAGCCGCTGTGCCACTACCTCACGGTCGGCTGGCGCACCGGCGCGCGGCCTGTCCCCGCGTTCGATCCGGAATGGTACCTCAGGCGCTACAGCGCGATCCGCCAGCGCGGGTCGGAGCCGCTGACGCATTATCTGAAGTTCGGTGCCGAGGAAGGCCGCCACCCGAACGCCGCGATCGAGGCCGAGTACGGCCAGCGGCGCGCGCCGATCCGCGACCAGCTCACCCCGCTCGAACAGTACGTCGCGACGCCCGGCTACCTCGCGACCGAGGAGCCGGACGACTTCGACCACGCCTACTACGCCCGCCTCTACCCGGACGTTGCGCAGAAGAGCCGCGCCGAACGCGTGCGCCACTTCGTGCGGACGGGCTTTCACGAAGGGCGGATCGGCGCGCCAACGCGCGAGACACGGGTGCAGGCGGTTCCCGCGGTCCCGCACACGCCGCCCCGCAGGCGCCGTATCCTCGGCGACCGCGGAACGCCCCGCTACAGCGCGCCGCTCCTCATCGGCGGCTTCCACCGCAGCGGCACCTCGATGACTGCCAACATCCTCGCCGAGGCCGGCCTCCACATCGGCGACAAGCTCCTCGGCGCCAAGAAGTCCAACCCCTACGGGCACTTCGAGGATGTCGACATCATCAGCTTCCACGACTCACTGCTCAACCAGAGCGGCCAGAGCTGGCAGGCCGCGAGCGACTTTCCGCCGATCCTCACCCCGAAGGACTGGCGCTTCATGATGCAGTACGGTTCGCGCAAGTCGGTCCACGCGGCGTGGGGCTTCAAGGACCCGCGACTCTGCCTCTTCCTGCCCGAATGGCACTCGGTGTTCCCCGAGCTCTCGCTTCTCTACATCTACCGGCCGTGCGTTGAATGCGTGCACTCCCTCAAGAAGCGCGCGGCGGCGGACATGGCGATGCGGATCGCCCCGGCCGTCAACGGCGCATTCTTCACCGCCGACGATGTCGCGGCGACCATGTACATCCAGTATTCCCGCAGGGTTCTCCGCTTCCTCGAAGGCTTCGGCGGCCGCCTCAAGATCATCGCGCTGAGGGACATTCTGGACAACCGCGACATCGTCACCGAGATCCGGCGCGACTGGGGCTATACCCTCGCCGACGTGATGCCGTTCGACGTCTACGACGGCCACAGCGTCAGCCGCGACGGTCCGAACGAGATCATCCACGACCCATCTCTCCTCGAAGAGATCCGCGCGGTCGAACGTGCATTTGAAGACAGGCTGAGCCGACCCGATGGGTGAGCGAAAGCCGGAACCGAACAGCGAACGAAGGCAGTCGATGCGTAAGCAGATCTTCGAAGTCCTCCCGCCGGAGAGCGAACTGCCGGGGCTGTACCAGATCCTGCGGTACGAGAATGCGTCGCAGCGGGCCGAGATTGCAGCGGCCGAAGCCGAGATCGCCCGTCTGAAGGCGCTCGTCGACGACCTGGAGGAAAAGCTCGGCGCGCAGCAGCAGGTCATCGACGACTTTACCGCCGAACTGCGCGCGCTGCGCATCGACGAACGCTGAGCGGGCGGTCCGGATGGGTTCCGACGAGCGCAATTCCGCCGGCCCGGTGCTGGTGATCGACGGCGAAACCGTCGCACTCGCCCATGGTCCGGGCGACATGCGCCCAGCCGACCCGGCAGCCGACCGCGCCGCGATCGAGACGGCCGCGTGCGCCGTCCTCCTCAACCTCACCGGCCTGCGCACCCAGATGACCGCGCGCAGCAACCTCGCCGCCGAGGCGCTGACCGCGCTCCCCTTCCTCGCCGCGGTCGACACGTTCGACGCCGCGAGCCGCGAGGCCGCGCTTGCCGCCCTCACCCCGGTCGACCGGCTGGTGCGCGCCGAGGCGCCCGCCGCAGGCGCCAGCCTCGTCGACCTCGTCACCACCGATGTCACCGCCAGGGCTCTCGTCGCCGCCGCATTCGAGGCGATGTCCGGCGACGCCTTCGCGCCGGTTGCGCTCGACGGGCCCGGCGGCGCGGCGGAACCGCAGCGCATCAGCCGAAGCCTTGCGGAAAAATGGCGCTTCCTGCCGCTGAAGCACGACATCGTCGCGCGCCTTGCGCGGATCGCGGGCTCGCGCGGGGCGACCGGGCAGGCGCTGCGGGTCGCGCACTACCGCTGCGCCGACGCAGCGCTCTCGCTCGCCGTCAGCCCGCACCACCGCTATCTGGGGCTCGACGACATGGCGCCCGAGGAGAGCCCCTCGCGGACGAGTTTTCCGGCCCGCGCCTACCGCAGCATCACCGCCCTCACCGGCGCGGACGACCTCCGGCGCGAAGCCGACGTGATCCTCCTCACCGGCGTCTCGATGGATGCCGGTCAGGACGAACTCGCCGAGACGCTGGCGCCGCTTGCCGGCCTCGCCGCGCAGCGCTGCACCATCATCGCGATCACCGACATGCCGGACCTCGGCGCCAGACGAGATGGTGCCGCATTCGGCCGGGCCACGCGGCTTCTGGGGCGCGCCCTGTCGCGCGAATGCGAGGTGCGCAGCTTCGCCACCATCGCGCACAAGCCGTTCGACGCGGTGCCGCAGCGGGTCGTCCTCGAGCTGGAGGGCACCGCGTGAAGGACCGCATCGCGATCTGCTCCAACGCCATGGTGCCGGGCTCGCGCGCGCCAAGCAGCGCCCATGCCCTGCGTGCGAGCGGCCTCCATGCCGGGCTGACCGCCGCGGGTTTCGAGGCCGACATCGTCGCCACCGCACGGCCGATCCAGCACCAGCTGGAGCGCTGGGGCACCCGCCGCGTCAGCATCCCCGGCCACTGGCGCATCCTGCCGGACGATGCCTACTCGTCCCGCCTCAACGCCGACTACGGCACGGTCATCTTCCCCAACTGGAACGTCGCGCGCGACTTCACGAAGACCGGCGACATCACCGTCGTCTACGACTTCTTCTCCGCGACCATGGTCGAGCACGCACTCATATTCACGCCGGCCGAGATCGTCTCCAAGAAGGCCGAGAAGCTGAAGCTTCTGGCGGGCGTCGACATGGTCATCGCCAACGGCGCGGTCCAGGCCGAATACGCAGCGCGCTTCCTTGCGGGCGAGGCGGGCCGCACGGTGACGGCGCCGATCCCGGCCGTGCGCCTGTCGATCCCGTGGACGGGCAAGACGCCGGCGGAAGGGCCGCTGCGCGTCTTCTTCGGCGGCTTCCACCAGACGTGGACGACCGGGATCACCATCGCCGATCTCGAACGGCTCGCCGACGAGATCGAAATCGAGATCCACACCATCGGGATCGGCCAGCACCTCCACTTCCGCAGCCTGTCGCGCAGCGGACGCATCCGCTCCCGCACGCCCCGCCTCATCCCCCACACGGTCGCCTCGTTCGAGAGCTACCAGGCGCTGAACGGGGCCTGCCACGTCGCGCTCGACATCTTCGAGCCGAACGACGAGCGGCGCGTCTCGTACTCGACCCGCGCCGTCTCCGCGATCGCATGCGGCTGCCCGCTGATCACCATGTCGTTCACCGAGATCGGCCGCCTCGTCGCCGAGACCGGCGCCGGATGGACGCTCGACGCGTTCTCCCTCGCCGACCTGCGCGCCCTCCTCACGCGCCTGAAGGACGACCCGGCCGAAGTCGCCCGTGCGCGCCAGAACACGCGGCAGTTCTGGGAGCGCTACGTCGACCCGGCGCGGCAGGCGGAGCCTCTGGTGGAGATGCTGAAGACCGGAGCGACCAATGTTCGATAGAATCGCGGCCGAATGCCCGACAATCGTCTTCGTCGCGCACGGAGGCCCGCTGGAGCCGCAGGCCGCGCTCCTCGCCGCCAGCCTTCACGACGCCTACCTGCCGCGCAAGATCGTCTGCCGTGTGATGGAGCCCGAGGCACGCTGGACCGCGCCGGGCGAGGATCTCGTCGCGTTCCTCCAGCGCCTCGGCGTCACGCTGATGCCCTGCCGCAACGAGATCGACGAGGATTATCCGCACGGCAACAAGATCGCCGCCCTCGCCGGCATCGAAGGCCGCGCCCTCTTCCTCGACACCGACATGATGCTGATGTCGCCGTTCTCGTGGCACTACCGGCTGACCGGAGACGCTGCCGCCAAGCCGGCGGACGTCGACACCTTCTCCAACGGCGGCGGAAGCTGGGCGCGGGTCTGGACGAGCTTCGAGCGGGACGTGCCGAAGAAGACGCTGAAGGCCACGGTCTCCGGACTGATGATGCGGCCCTACTACAACGCCGGCTTCATCATGGTGTCGGACGGCGACAGGTTCGCGCAGACCTGGACGCGGGTCGCCCGGCAGATCGACGCCGACGACCGCATCGTCAACAAGCGCCCCTGGCTCGACCAGGTTGCCCTCCCCGTCGCCTTCGCCGAACTCGGCTGGAAGGCTGACGCGCTGGGCGACGCGTTCAACTTCCCTTGCCATCTTGCCAGCCTTGGCGAGGTCGCGCCGTACTTCGCGCACTACCATTATGCCGAGGTGATCGCGGCACAGCCCAAGCTGCGCTTCCGCCTCGCCACGCTCATGGACAGGTACCCGGAGCTGGAGCCGATCCTCTCCGAATTCCAGGGCTGGGCCCGGCTGGTGCGCCAGGTCACGGACGGCGCCGCCTGAAGAGGCCGCCGGCCGGGATCTTTGCGAGGATCAATCCATGCCGGAGATACCCATGACGGCGGCAGACGCGGCGAAGCAGCGCTACGGCGCCCTCCTCGACCATCACACGGTGCAGCAGGCCAACCGCCTGTTCATGATTTCGCTGCGCCGGCACTACGTCTACTGCCCGGTCTCGAAGGTTGCCAACACCAGCATCAAGGCGCTCCTGTGCGACGCCGAGGTGCGCGGGATCGGTCTCATCCGCCCCGCCGCCGAGTTCGACTACAAGAAGGTACACGACCCGATGTACGGGCCGCTCCTGCTCCCCTACCAGCTCCCCAACACCGCGCTCGAAGCCGCGCTCTACACCGGGCACTTCTTCCGCTTCGTGGTCGTTCGGCACCCGCTCGACCGGCTTCTTTCGTGCTATCTCGACAGGGTCAGTGACGAGACATCGGTGGCGAGCCTCGCCGTGCGCGAGGGGCTCGGCGTCGACCGTGCCGAGGACGTCACCTTCCCCGCCTTCGTCGACTTCATCGCAACGCAGGACGCGCTGGCGATGAACCCGCACTGGCGCCCGATCTATCACGAGGCAGCGTTCGAGCACGTGCGCTACGACATGGTGCTCCGCTTCGAGGCGCTCGCCAGCGACCTCCCCGCCCTCTTCGAGCGCCTCTACCCCAAACTCGTCCCGACGCTCGATTTCACCACCAACATCTCCCCCGCAATTACCAACGCACGGACCCGGCGCGACGAATTTGCGACACCGGAAATTGCAAAAAAAGTCGAGTTGATTTACGCAAAAGACTTCGAGACGTTCGGATACTGAACAAGGTTTTTTATTGCGGAACTGACGACGGGCCGAGCACGATGGCCCGGACAACCAAGTCGCGGCGCGCTCCGGACCCGTCGCAATGCTTGCCCTGTTCGCCGTTTTCCGGCGCTGGCGGCCGCGGAGCTTACCCGGAACCTGTTGGTAACCTGACGCGGCGGACAGTGGGTCTTCGCAGCCGATTCGGGCGGCTGAACACGGGCGCGGGGCGGCAGGGCGTGACGGTTGCGCCGGGGTTGCAAAGTGTGTCTGAGGGGCGTTGAAGATGGGTACGAACGTCAGCATCGAGGTCGAGAGAGTGCGCAATGAAAGCGCCTGATTCGCGTCGTGTCCTCCTGCTGCAAGGGCCGCCTTCGCCCTTCTTCGGTGTACTCGCCCGCCAGTTCCGCAGCGCCGGCATCCCTGTCACGCAGGTGAAGCTGCACGCCGGCGACGGCCTGCGCGCCGGCGAAGGCATCCCCTTCACCGGCAGGATCAACGAGTTCGCGCCGTTCCTGCGCCGCGTGATGCGCCGCCATGCGATCACCGACGTCCTCTATTTCGCTGACCGCCTGCCCTACCACCGCGTCGCCGAGAAGGTCGCCAGCGAGATGGGCGCGACGCCCTACGCGGTCGAGAACGGCTACCTGCGGCCCGACTGGCTGACGCTGGAGCCCGGCGGAATGGGCGCGTTCTCGCGCTTTCCGACCGACCGCGCCCACATCGAGGCGATTGCCGACGGCGCGCCGAAGGTCGACGACAGCATCCTCTACAGCCACTCCTTCGCCCAGGAAGCGTATTACGACGTCAGCTACACGCTGTTCGGCCTCGCCGCGGCGCTGCGCTACCCGCACTACGAGCGCGACCGGGACAATCACCCGCTCAAGGAATATCTCTCGTGGCTGCCGCAGCTGATCCGGCGCCGCAACGCCAGAAAGCGTGCGCCCAAGCAGCTCGCCCGCGTGCTCGATGAGAAGCGCCCCTTCTTCCTGTTCCCGATGCAGCTCCAGGAAGACTACCAGATCCGCCACAACTCGCCTTACGTGGGCCTGGCGAAGCTGGTGGACGACGTGTTCTCGTCGTTCGCGCGCAGTGCGCCGGCCGACACGCTCCTGATGATCAAGATCCACCCGCTGGACAACGGCCTCCAGAACTGGCGGCAGATCATGAAGGACGCCAAGCGCAAGTACGGGCTGACCGGGCGGATCAGGCTCCTGTCCGCAGGCTCGCTGGCGACCATGCTTGAAGCCTGCGAGGGCGTCGTGATCGTCAACTCGACGGTCGGCCTCACCTCGCTGCGCGCCGGCAAGCCGACCAAGACCATGGGCGCGGCGGTCTACGATCTTCCCGGCCTCACTGCACAGCAGACGCTCGACGATTTCTTCGCCGCCCCGGCCGCGCCCGACATGGAGTTCGTCGACACCTTCGTGCGCGCCCTCGCCCGCGCCACCCAGCTCAAGGGCAGCTTCTACGACCCCGTCGGGATCGAGGCCGGTGCGGACGAAATCGTCCGACGCGTCGCAACCGGGCTCGGATCGAGCGGCTGGTTCGTGTCGCCGCCGCCGCGTCTCGAAAAGGCCGCGGAACTTGGCGTTCCGCTCGATCCGCCGGTGGGACGTTCGAGGATCCTTCTGCAAGTCTGAGAGTAGTCTGCGCGCGGTTAAAGTGTTACGAGTGAGGCCGCTTAGGCTTTCACCGATTTCACAACGAGTGCGCGCATCGTGGCGACGGTTCCAATAACGCGAAAGATCATGAAGAACGCCCGCGGCGCGCTGATCGCCATCGGGGTGTTTTCGTTCGTCATCAACGTCCTGATGCTGACGGGCCCGATCTACATGCTCCAGATCTACGATCGGGTGCTGTCCTCCGGCAGCATCCCCACCCTGATCGCCCTCTCGGTCATCGTCCTCGCGCTCTACGCCTTCATGGCGGTGATGGACCTCATCCGGCAGCGCATCCTCATCCGCGTCGGCCACAAGTTCGACGACGGCATGGGCGCGACCGCCTTCTCCGCCTACGTCGACGCGCCGATGAAGCTCGGCCCCCAGGGCGCACAGCTCCAGCCGATCCGCGACGTCGACCAGCTGCGCCAGTTCTTCGCCTCGCCGGGCATCACCGCCCTCTTCGACATGCCGTGGATGCCGCTCTACCTCGCGGTCGTCTACATGGTGCACCCCTATCTTGGGATCCTCGCCACCGCCGGCGCCGTCATTCTCGTCGCAATAGCGATCATCACCGACCGTGCGGCCCGCAAGGCGGTCGCCGAGTCCGGCGAACTTGCGAACAAGCGCTCGATGTTTGCCGAATCCTCCCGCCGCAACGCCGAGGTGGTGCGCGGCATGGGCATGCTGAACGGCATCGGCTCGGTCTGGCAGGGGCTCAACCGCAACTTCCTGCGCTCCAACGCGCGCGCCGCCGAGATCATCTCGACGTCCTCGGTGGCGACCAAGGTGTTCCGCCTCTTCCTGCAGTCCGCCGTGCTCGGCCTCGGCGCCTACCTCGCCGTCGAGCAGATCATCTCGCCGGGCTCGATGATCGCGTCCTCCATCATCATGAGCCGCGCGCTGCAGCCGATCGAGGCCGCGGTCTCCAACTGGCGCCAGTTCCTGTCGTCCAAGCAGGCCTTCCGCCGCCTCAACGCCACGCTCTCGGCAACCGATGACGCCGAGAAGATGGCGCTGCCGGTGCCGACCCAGGGCCTCGCCGCGCAGAGCGTCAGCGTGGTGGCGCCGGGCGGCCGCACGCCGATCATCGTCGACGTCGCGTTCAAGGTGCCTGCCGGCCAGGCCGTCGGCATCATCGGCCGCTCGGGGTCCGGCAAGTCCACGCTGGCGCGCGCCATCGTCGGCGTCTGGCCGATCGCCCGCGGCGCGGTCACCCTGGACGGTGCCCCGATCGACCAGTTCCGGCCCGAGGAACTCGGACGCCACATCGGCTACCTGCCGCAGGACGTCGAGCTCTTCCAGGGCACCGTCGCTGACAACATCGCCCGCTTCGACCCGGACTTCACGCCCGAGGAAGTCGTCGAGGCCGCCAAGGCCGCCGGCGTACACGAACTCATCCTCGACCTGGCGGACGGCTACAACACGCCGATCGGCGAAGGCGGCGCCGCCCTCTCCGGCGGCCAGCGCCAGCGCGTCGCCCTCGCCCGCGCCCTCTACGGCCGGCCCTTCCTCGTCGTGCTCGACGAACCCAACTCCAACCTCGACGCCGAGGGCGACAAGGCGCTCGCCACCGCCATTGCCGCGGTTCGCAGCCGCGGCGGCGTCGCGGTGATCGTCGCGCACCGCCCGTCCGCCGTCGCCAACGTCGACCTCCTCCTGATGATGGACGGCGGCCGCGTCCGAGACTTCGGCCCGCGTGAGGAAATCATGGCCCGCGTCACCCGCCCCCGGAACGACATGCGCGTGGTCGGCAAGCCGGCGGCCGCCGAATGAGCGCCCCCGCCAACGATCCGGACGGCCCGATCTTCGCGCAGTCCATGGAGCACTACATCCGGATGGGCTTCATCGCGATGCTCGTCCTCGTGCTGGGCTTCGGCGGCTGGGCGGCGATGGCGAACATCTCCGGCGCCGTTGTCGCGCCGGGCAAGGTGGCGGTCGGCTCCCGCGTGAAGGAGATCCAGCACCGGGAGGGCGGGATCGTCCGCGAGATCCTGGTGGAGGACGGCGACCGGGTGGAAGCCGGGCAACTCCTCGTCCTCCTCGACGACACGCAGACCCGTGCCGCCCGCGACGTGGTGAGCGGCCAGCTCATCGCCTACCGCGCCCGGATGGACCGCCTGTCCGCCGAGCGCGACCATGCCGAGACGGTGAAATTCCGCGACACGCTCGAGAAGCGCGCCGAGGACGACCCCGTAGTTGCCGAGATCCTGTCGAGCCAGCGCGGGATCTTTGCCGCCCGCCGTGCCACCCAGGCCGGGCAGACGACGCAGCTCGACGAGCAGCTCGCCCAGCTCGAGGAGCAGATCATCGGGCTGGAGGCACAGCGCGAGGCCAAGAAGCGCGAGATCACGCTGGTGAACGACGAGCTCGCCGACCTGCGCCAGCTCGAGCAGCGGGACCTCGTGCCCCGGTCCCGGGTTGTGGCGCGGGAGCGGGAGGGCGTGCGGCTCGAGGGTGAGGAAGGCGACCTCACCTCGCGGATCGCGACGGCGCGGGGGCGCATGTCCGAAATCAGGGTGCAGAAGCTGCAGGTGGAGAAGGAATTCCAGCAGACCGTGCTCGACGACATCGAGCGGCTGCAGACCGAAATCGCGACGCTGACGGAGCGGACGGTTGCGGCGGACGACGAGCTGTCCCGTGTCGAGGTGGTGGCGCCTGTGGCCGGGCTGGTGCACGAGCTGGCGGTGTCGACCGTGGGCGGGGTGATCGCGCCGGGGGCGACGATCATGAAGATCGTGCCGGATTCGGACGAGCTGATCGTCGAGGCGCAGGTTTCGCCGATCAATGTCGACGAGATCTCCACCGGGCAGGAGGCGCACGTGATGTTCTCCGGCCTCTCCACGCGCGAGACGCCGCGGCTCACCGCGACGGTCCAGACAATCTCGGCCGACTCCACCCGCGACGAGGCGACCCGGATGGACTATTTCTCCGTCCGCGTCGTCCTCAGCGACGAGGAGATCGCCCGGCTCGGCGAGAATGTGAGCCTGACGCCCGGGATGCCGGCGGAGGTCTTCATCAAGACGCGCGACCGCTCTGTGCTCGACTTTCTGATCGAGCCGCTGCTGGAAGCGGCCAACGTCACCTTCCGCGAGGGCTGAGCCCTCAGGCGGCCCCGCCTTCGCGCCAGAGCGTGACGGCGGGGCCGCCCTCCCCGAACACGGGGTCGGCCTCCGGGAGCGGGACCGATGCGATCCGCTGCCGGACGGCATTGGTGACGGGGGCCTCGCGAAGGGTCTCGTAGTCTTCCTGGCCGGCGGGATAGGCGCCGCAGACGGAGAAGGACGGGCTCGCCTCGACACGGCAATGGCCGGTGCCGGCGGGGAGGACCATCACATCTCCCGCCTCGACGCGGACGAGTTCGCCCGACGGGGCCGCCCAGCATGATGCCCGCAGCGCCCGAGACCACCGCCAGAACCTCGTGCGCGTTGGGGTGGAAGTGGTGGAACGGGAAGACCGTGTACTGCCACGCCCCGCCCCATCCGTTCCGAGCGAACAGGCGCTTGACCGCGGCGGGGTCCGTGTCGGTGAGCGCGCCCGGCATGAGAAACGCGGGGAGCGGGCTGTTGGGGATGGTGTCGCCGGGGACGAGGCGAAGGGTTCGGGTGACGGGGTCCATCGGTCTCCTTTCGCGGGGCCGCTGGCGGCCGGGCACGGCGTTCGGCCTCGCGCCGCCGGTGCGGCCGAGGGCTTGGGAAAGGCGGGACGCGGGGGCGACCCTTTGAAATAATAGTATGAGCCGCCACCGCGTCCCATCCTTTCGGCTTTTTCACGGGTGTTGTGCCTGTCCGGCACGGCCGGTTTCCCGGCTGCGACGCCCCAGGCCTCGGCTGGGCGCCTTGATGCCCGCCTTGCTTTCGCCCTCCGCCCGCTCCGGCGGATAATGGACGCGCCTGGGCCCCTCGGGTGCCGTGCCTTGGGCACGGACACGGGCCGCACACCCGGTCCACCGCAAGGCCGGGGTCCGTTACCCCCCGCCCCTTGCAGCAACCGAAGCCCCTGGCTCTCGTGGCGGACGGTCCGGCACGCCTCCCGTTGAGCCAGGCGACGGAGGGAGAGTGGCATGGAGGCTGCCGGGCGGGGATAAGTTTTCCGGCGGCAGCGCGGTTTCAGGCAGGGTTAATGCCAGATGGGGCCGTCTCTGCCATGAATGTGGGTCCGCGCGGGCGGACGCCGTGCCGGAACACCGACCGATTGGAGAGCGCCTTGGACCATGCCTCGTGAGTGACAGCTTTTTCGGGCTCGACCCCTACCACGTGCTGATCGCGGCGGTGGGCGGCATCGTCATCCTCGCCTACTGGCTGCCGCGTTTCGCATCCTCGCGCGAACCTGCCGCATCCGGCCTTCTCATCGTGATGGCGGCGGTCATCTTCTCGTTCGTGCCCGGGATGCCGGACGCGCTCGATCCGCGCGAGAGCCCGAAGATCTGGGAGCTCGTCAGCGAGATCGCCGTAATTGCGGCGCTGTTCGGCACCGGGATCAAGATCGACAACATCCGCAGCCTGTCGCGCTGGCGGCCGACGATCATGCTTCTCGTCGTCGCGATGCCGCTCACCATTCTCGCGGTGGCGCTCCTCGGGCACTACATGGCGGGGCTCACCATCGCGGGCGCGATCCTGCTGGGCGCCGTCCTGTCGCCGACCGACCCGGTGCTGGCCGGCGACGTGCAGGTCGGCCCGCCGCTGGAGGGCGGCGAACACAGGGTCCGCTTCACGCTGACCGCCGAGGCGGGGCTCAACGACGGGCTCGCCTTCCCGTTCGTCTATCTCGGCCTCATCGTCGCGGCGCAGGGGTTCGACCCCGGCGCATGGGGCCTCGAGTGGCTGGGGCGTGACGTCATCTACCGGATCGGCGTCGGCTCGCTTCTCGGCGCGGGGTTCGGGTGGCTGCTCGGGCAGGTGCTGTTCATCGTGCCGAGGAATGCGCCGCTTGCCGACACGGTGTCCGGGATTGTCGCGCTGGCCGGCGTCCTCCTCTGCTACGGGGGGACGGAGCTTGCCGAGGGTTACGGCTTCATCGCCGTGTTCGTGATGGGGCTGACGCTTGCGCCGGATCGAACGCGGGCACGACTTCCACCGCCGCCTGCACGATTTTACCGAGGCGATCGAGCACGCCATCACCGCGATCATCCTCGTCGGGCTGGGGGCGGCCATTCCGATCCTGTTCCAGGACCTGACGGTGGTTCACGTGGTGATCGGGGTGCTGCTCATCTTCGTGGTGCGGCCGGCGGCGGGCTGGGTCTCGCTCGCCGGCACGAACCTTCACGGGCGCAACCGCGCGGTGGTCGCGATCTACGGCGTGCGCGGGGTGGGCTCGGTCTACTACCTCGCCTACGCGCAGAGCCACATCGAGTTCGTGAACGAGCCGCAGCTCTGGGCGCTGGTGGCGTTCGTCATCCTGCTCTCGACGATGGTGCACGGCCTGACGGCGGGGATGGCGATGGAGCGGATCGGGCCGGATGGGGATGAGGGGTAATTCTGGTTGCGCGCGAATAGGAGGTAATGGCGATCTCAGATTCTGTGCAAAATATTACGACAGCAGAATGCCGATATCACTTCTGCAGCTTCCTAATATCTATATAATCTTGGAAGTTATAAAGTAACTCTGGACTGTAGCTTGCAACTAAAGCAAGACCTTTTCGCGACATTACACTTTTAAGATTAGCCATCACATCATTATCAAAGTGATGATCAATTACACTTCGAATAAACTGAAGAAGATACTTCCCCCTAAACCACACTAATATATCTTCGCTCTCTATGCTATTCGTTGTATTAATGACATCACTGAGTAAATTCTCTGGAACTCCCATAATCTTCATAATATCCAACACATCTACACGTTTAAGTCGACTCTCCACGTCATCCCATGCTAAAAACTTCATTATTGAGTTGCCATCAGCGTCAAACGCGGACGATACCTTCCTCTCAACAATTAGCGAAGCTAAAATAGCAGAAACAGTGTCGACGTAACTATCTATTGTTCGGAACAGATCGGATATAATCCGCTCCCGATCTCTTGCGCGGCTAACCCCACAGAACTGCATCAGGGCCTTCCCTACAAATTGTTCATTATACATGTAGTTTTCTATACTATAGTAATCCGTTCTAAAAATTCCGCCCGGAATCACCGCGCCAATATAGTCATCATAGTCCTTATCACAAATAAACAGGGTACATAGACCCGCCTTCTTTTCAGATAAGCTTATATACTGGCTGTATGCTCGAATTACTCCCTCTTTATTTCCGCAATTAATAAATAGTATATCATCACTATTTGCGAGGTCTTCTATAAATTTTACATAAAAAGTTCGATCGTCATCTCCTTCGACGAAGGAAATAACTGTATCGCCCGATGTTTCGGATTGAAAATACTGAATAATTGCGGAAGGTGCTTCAATTTTTGCGCGAACAAGAACATCTTTATAATTCTCAGTCATTATTATACAGCGAATCTATATCGACTACATCATCGAAATAATTATTATCGAATATGAAGGGACTATGAGTAACTGAGAACAACTGGGAACAGCGACCGGTTTTCATTATATCGGGTATGAATGATCGCTGCCACGGTACTGATAGCGATAATTCTGGCTCATCAATCAAAACAATAAACGACTTCACTTCAGATAGAAGAAGATAGCTAAAGAGAGAAATTATTTGCTTTTCTCCTGACGAAAGCGCCTCTAAGGGAAGAATGCTTTTAGAGTTAACATTCACAACGGCAACCTCCGATGCATCTTGGTAAATTTCCTTATTTTTCCCAAGGTAACCATCGACTATACCTATGAAATTGCGAATAGGAGATTCCAACTCCTGCATTTCAGTAAAAATCTCCAACATCTTATTGACGAAGTACCCCATGTACTGATCGTCTTTCTTCGGCTTTCCCTGCTTTCTTAATTGTTCTTTTTCAACAAACTGAACAAGTCGCTCTTTATCGCTATTAGTGAATAGCTCATCCTGCAACGACATTATAAATGCCTGCAACGCGACAGAGTCGTATTTTTTGATATTTGCCAATGAATACTCAGAAATTTTACCGCGAACCATGTCGCTAATGAATTCCTGGAAAGCATTGGTTACTCTACTTCGACTTTGTGCGTTTAAATCACTGATATATCGACGCATCATATCCGTAACGTCTTGCATGCCGGATTTCACCAACTCGGTATAGTCGTTTTTTTCCGGTCGTCGCTTTACGGTGTCGTCAATCTTTACGTTTATGTTAATATCTTTTTCAATCCGCCTGAATGTCGGGAGGTACATGACGTGTCCGATTTCTAGGCTATCGATTGATGATTCTATTATCTCTAAATTTGGGTGAAATAGCGTAGGCTCATGAGCAATGAGATCACGTAAATCCCTGAGCGCAACCTCAGGAACATTTATTTCTCGGCTCAATCTACGAAGTATGGTCGAAGAACTGTTCAACGTCAGTTGCGACATCGTTCCGCTTGAAAGTACCTTTTGATAATAGCGTCTCAGACTCGGCGGAAGGAATAACTGCTCACTCGAGCGTATTATATCTGACGCATCAATACGAATCCCGTTTCCCACGGCCGGGAATATATGTAGGCTTTCAAAGTCGTATTCCGAAAGTCTCCCCCACTGCTTTGTTATCGATAAATAGTAAAGACTTAACAGTGTACTCTTCCCGGTTCCATTCGGACCGACGACTATGGAAACCGGCTGCCCCCCCCGAAATTCAATTTCGTATTTTCGCTCACCAAACACTTTCGTAGCGACAAATTTTCTTATCGGAAATTGCCCCATCTATTTTCCTATACGGCTTTCACTGAACCACATCGGCATCCTCGCAACGTTGTCTTACATTTACAATTTATGTCTATCCCTATCGCCATTCTCCGCAATTAGCCTGAAATTGATACACTGAACCTCCATAAGCAATCTCGGTGACCCCGCAACAAAAAAAGCCGGCGCAGGTTCCCCCACGCCGGCCCATAGCCCCAAACTAACTCAGTAGAAAAGATCAGGCCGCGTCGGCCTTGATCTCCTCACCAGTGGCCTGGTCGACGACCTTCATCGAGAGCCGCACCTTGCCGCGCTCGTCGAAGCCCATCAGCTTGACCCAGACCTTCTGGCCGTCCTTGACCACGTCGGCGGCCTTTTCGGGGCGGCCCTGCGTCATCTGGGAGATGTGGACGAGGCCGTCGCGGGGGCCGAAGAAGTTCACGAAGGCGCCGAAGTCGACGACCTTCACGACCGTGCCCTCGTAGATCTGGCCCACTTCCGGCTCGGCCGTGATGCCCTTGATCCAGTTGAGCGCCGCCGTGATCGCCTTCGATTCCGAAGACGCGATCTTCACCGTGCCGTCGTCCTCGATGTTGATCTTGGCGCCGGTCTTTTCCACGATCTCGCGGATCACCTTGCCGCCCGAACCGATCACTTCGCGGATCTTGTCGACCGGGATCTGGATCACCTCGATGCGGGGGGCGTATTCGCCGAGCTCGGTGCGGGCCGAGTCGATCGCCTTCGCCATCTCGCCGAGGATGTGGAGGCGGCCGCCCTTGGCCTGGTCGAGCGCGACCTTCATGATCTCCTCGGTGATGCCGTCGATCTTGATGTCCATCTGGAGGGACGTCACGCCGTTGGCGGAACCGGCGACCTTGAAGTCCATGTCGCCGAGGTGGTCTTCATCGCCGAGGATGTCGGACAGGACCGCGAACTTGTCGCCTTCCTTGATGAGACCCATGGCGATGCCCGCGACCGGCGCCTTGAGGGGCACGCCCGCATCCATCAGCGCCAGCGAACCGCCGCAGACGGAGGCCATGGAGGACGAACCGTTGGACTCGGTGATCTCGGAGACCACGCGGGTGGTGTACGGGAAGTCGTGGTGGGCGGGGAGCATCGGGTGGATGGCGCGCCAGGCGAGCTTGCCGTGGCCGATCTCGCGGCGGCCGGGGGAGCCCATGCGGCCGGTCTCGCCCACCGAGTAGGGCGGGAAGTTGTAGTGCAGCATGAACTGCTGCTTCACGGTGCCTTCGAGGAGGTCCATGAACTGCTCGTCGTCACCGGTGCCGAGCGTCGCGACCACGAGGGCCTGCGTCTCGCCGCGGGTGAAGAGCGCGGAGCCGTGGGCGCGCGGCAGGATGCCGACCTCGCACTCGATCTGGCGCACGGTCTCGAGGTCACGGCCGTCGATGCGGGACTTGTCGTTGATGATCT
This sequence comes from uncultured Alphaproteobacteria bacterium, assembly GCA_963704595.1. GTDB lineage: Bacteria > Pseudomonadota > Alphaproteobacteria > Rhizobiales > Amorphaceae > Acuticoccus. Next base: position 1,860,868 of record OY969922.1, on the reverse strand, counting down.
GGCCGCGGACGATGGCGGCTTCGGTCTTCTTGAAGAGGTCGTTCAGGACCTGCTTGGTCGGGCCTTCCTCGCCTTCGGCGGGGAGCATGGCTTCCATCACCTTCGCCTTGACGGCGTCGATGGCGTTCTTGCGCTCGGTCTTCTGGCGGATGCCGTAGGCGGCGGAGAGATCGGCGCTCGCCATCTCCTTCATCTTCGCGGCGAGGGCGCTGTGGTCCGGCGCGTTGTGCTCGCGCGGCTCCTTGGCGGCCTTCTCGGCGAGGCGGATGATCGCGTCGATGACGGGCTGGAACTCGCGGTGGCCGAACATGACGGCGCCGAGCATGACGTCCTCGGGGAGTTCCTTGGCTTCCGATTCCACCATCAGGACCGCGTCGCCCGTGCCGGCGACGATGAGGTCGAGCGCGGTGTCTTCCATCTGGTCGAGCGTCGGGTTGAGGACGTACTCACCGTCGATGTAGCCGACGCGGGCGCCGCCGATCGGGCCCATGAAGGGAACGCCGGAGAGGGTGAGCGCTGCGGAGGCCGCGACCAGCGCCACGATGTCGGGCTGGTTTTCAAGGTCGTGCGCGAGCGTCGTGATGACGATCTGCGTGTCGTTCTTGTAGCCTTCGGCGAAGAGCGGGCGGATCGGGCGGTCGATCAGGCGCGAGGTGAGCGTCTCGTGCTCGGAGGGGCGGCCTTCACGCTTGAAGAAGCCACCCGGGATCTTGCCGGCGGCGAACGCCTTTTCCTGGTAGTTGACCGTGAGGGGGAAGAAGTCGAACCCGGGCTTGGGCTGCTTCTCGGAGACCACGGTGCAGAGCACGGTGCTCTCGCCGTAGGTCACCATCACGGCGCCGTCGGCCTGGCGGGCCACCTTGCCGGTTTCGAACTTCAGGGTGCGGCCACCCCATTCGATGGATTCGGTCTGGTAGTCGAACATGTTTGTCTGCCTTTCGTGCATACGTGGTGCGGCGCACGGGCGGGCAAGACAACGAGCGGCTGGCGGTCGGCTGCAGCGGCTGGCAATCCTGCCCCTCCTCGGGGGCCGCAGGCCGTCGATACGGCCGGGGCGAAGGCCTTTGCCTTCTTCTTGCAATGCGGAAGGCGCCGCGGGTGTCGCGACGCCTCCCCTTCTTACGAACGAGGCCGCCTGTTGCGGCGGCCTCGCGATGGTCCTAGCGCCGGAGACCGAGGCGCTTGATGAGGGACTGGTAGCGCTCTTCGTCCTTGCCCTTCACGTAGTCGAGAAGGTGACGGCGCTGGGACACCAGCTTCAGGAGACCGCGGCGGGAGTGGTTGTCCTTCGCGTGGGTCTTGAAGTGTTCGGTGAGGTTGATGATCCGCTCGGTGAGGAGCGCGATCTGCACTTCGGGGGAGCCGGTGTCGCCCTCCTTCGTGCCGTATTCCTTGATGAGCTCGAGCGTGCGCTCTGACGTGATCGACATCGGTGTCTCCTTGATTTCCAGAGAAGCGCGATGAGCCGGGATGTCGTCCAGCCCACGCGGATGGCGCGTGTTTACCGGGTCTTTCCGCCGCCGTCGAGCCTTAGCGGCACTGGACGGCGCGCCAATCGACCCAGCCGTAGAAATTGGCGATGTCGACCGGGTCGCGCAGAAGCGCCCAGCCACCGCCGCGGTAGCCGTTCGCGATGGTGAAGAGCTCCACCACGGTGCCGGGGTAGAGCACGGTCTTGACCGCTGCGTCCGGCTCGATGTGCACGGGCACGCTGTAGCCGAGGCGGTCGGTCACCACGCATGTGGGGTCCGCCAGCGCCGGTGTGGAGAGGGCGACGAGAAGAATCGCGAGAAGTGACCGCATTGTCGGAAACCCGTTTCTATGGCGCGCGGGGTGAACGCCCGTTCAAACCTACGCGTTCGGCACGATTGTTTCAAATCCGCGCCCTCCCGGCCTTCGGACCGCCGGCGATGCCGGCGGTCCGGGCAGCCGTCAGCCGGCGGAGGCCGCCGCGAGCGCGGCGCGGCGGCTCTTGAGGTGGCTGCGGACGCTCCAGGCGACCGAGAGGACCGCGGCGGCGAGGAGCGCTGCGGAGATCGGCCGGGTCAGGAACACCGTCCAGTCGGCGTCGCTCATCAGGGCGCGGCGGAGGTTGGTCTCGGCGATGGGGCCGAGGATCACGCCGAGCACCAGAGGCGCCAGCGGATAGTCGAGCCGCTTCATCACGTAGCCGAGGAGGCCGACGAAGCCGAGGAGGTAGACGTCGGTGATGCGGTTGTTGAGCGCGAAGGCGCCGACGACGCAGCAGACGGTGACGACCGGGACGATGACCGACTTCGGGATCTCCGTCACGCGCAGGAAGTAGCGCATCGTGAAGATGCAGATGACAAGCATCAGGATGCTCGACACCGCCATTGCGATGAACATGCCGTAGACGAGGTCGGCGTTTTCCATGAAGAGGCGCGGGCCGACCGAGATGCCGTGGACCATGAGGGAGGCCATCAGGATCGCATCCACCGCGGAGCCCGGAATGCCGAGCGCGATGAGGGGGATGAGGCCGCCGCCCGACGTCGCCGAGTTGCCGGCCTCTGAGGCGACCACGCCGTCGGCGATGCCGGTGCCGAACTTCTCCGGCGTCTTGGAGGCGCGCTTGGCCTGGTCGTAGGTGAGGAGGTTGGCGATGGAGCCCCCTGCCCCCGGCACCGCGCCGACGAAGACCCCCAGCAGCGACGAGCGGATGAGGTTGACCGGGCGCGCCAGCACCTCGCGCATCACGGCGAAGGTGTGGAACTCGATCTTCTTGGGGATCAGCGAGCCCTGGTCGCGGACCGCCTCAGGCTTCTCGAGCTCGCTCATCAGCTGGCTGATGGCGAAGATGCCGATGAGGACGACGAGGAAGGGAAGGCCCGGCGCCAGCATCTCGACGCCGAAGGTGAAGCGCGGGCGGCCCATCATCGGGTCTGGACCGATGGTGGCGATGGCAAGGCCGATGGCGCCCGCGATCAGCCCGCGCAGGAGCGAGGCGCCGACGAGGCTCGCCACGATGGTGAGCGCGAAGACGATGAGGGAGAAATACTCCCACGGCCCGAGCTTGACCGCGACGGCGGCGAGCGGCGGCGCCGCGATGACGAGGACGATGGTGGAGATGACCGTGCCGAAGAAGGACGCCCAGACGCCGAGCGAGAGTGCCCTGCCCGGCTGGCCGCCGCGCGCCATGGGGAACGCGTCGAACGTGGTGGCGACGGAGGACGGGGTGCCGGGGATGCCGAGAAGCGCCGCCGAGATCAGCCCGCCGGTGTAGCCGCCGACGTAGACCGACAGCATCACCGCGATGCCCTGGAGCGGCGGCATGGCGAAGGTGAGCGGCAGCGTCAGCACGATCGCCATGGTGACGGTGAAGCCCGGGATCGCCGCGGCGATGATGCCGGCGACGGAGCCCAGAGCCATGTAGAGGAGCGTGTCGAACGCCATGACCTGCGAGAGGCCGAGAAGGAAGGAATCCATCAGGCTGCGTGCCTCATCCGAGAAGCCCGCCGAGGATGCCGCGGGGCAGGAAGACCATGAAGACCTTCGCGAACAGAAGGCTGAGGCCGAACGAGAAGACGATTGCGACGGCGAACGCGATTGCCGCCGACTTCCATGTCCGCCGCATGATGATGAGCTGTGCGACGATCAGGAACAGGAACGTCGAGATCGCGAAGCCGAGCGGGCGGATCGCCGCCAGATAGACCCCGAAGGCGATGAACACGCTGGTGACGAGGCGGTGCTCGACGAAGACGTCGCGCGAGATGGCGGCGAGCCCGTCGGGCATCCCGATCCGGGCGAGCCTGTCGCACCGATCCGATGATGGCGGCGACGGAGAGGACCGCGAGGAAGCCCATGACGAGCCGCGGGAACGAGCCAGCGCCGAGCGGCTCCCAGCGCGAATCCGGCAGCGCCAGCGAGACGTAGTAGAAGACGCCCGCCGCAACCAGGAAGACGACGTAGGAGACGAGCTTGGCGAGCTCCGCGGCGCGCGCCTCGTTGCTGGCAGGCGCGTCCACCGTTGCGGAGGGCGCCGGAGCGCCCCCCGTTGCGGCGGGGTTGCCGCCCGCCGTGTCGGTCGGCCGGCTCATCAGCCGCCCAGCTTGTCGGACAGCCGCTCGATCGCGGAGTCGAGCGTCGACAGGTACTTGGTGTACGCCTCGTGGCCGCGGAAATCGTTGTCGGCGCCGGCGTTGGCGAGCTGCTGGACGTAGTCGGGGTCCGCAGCCAGCTTCTCGAGGGCGGCTTCGAGGACGGCGCGCGTCTCCTCCGGCGTGCCCTTGGGAAGGACGATGCCGCGGGTGACGGCGAGCTCGATGTCGTAGCCGAGGGACTGGAGGGTCGGCACGTCGGGCGCGGCCTTGGTCGGCGCCGGGGTGCCGACGGCGAGGAAGCGCAGGTCACCGTTGTCGACGAACTGCTTGGCGGACGCGATGTCGCCGATCGCAGCATCGAGGTTGCCGCCGACGAGGGCGCGGATGCGCTCGCCCGTGCCTTCGTAGCCGACATAGGAGAATTCGGCGCCGATGGCGTCCTCGATCATCGCGGCATGGAGGTGCGGCACGCCGCCGAGAGTGACGCCGACCTTGATGGCGCCGGGGTTGGCCTTGGCGTACTCGGCGAACTCCTCGAAGGTCTCCCAGTCGCTGCTGCCGTTGACGACGAGGTACTGCGGCGAGGCGGTCATCAGGGCGACCGGCTCGAAGCTGTCCCAGTTGAGGGGCGTCATGTCGGTGGCGTTGGCGACCAGAAGGCCTTCGTGGATCTGCGCGATGGTGTAGCCGTCCGGGTCACGCTCGGAGGCGGCCTTGAGGCCGACTGTGCCGGAGACGCCGGGCATGTTGATGATGGGCATCGGCTCGCCGAGGAAGGGCTCGACATTGTTGGAGATGATGCGCATCAGGGTGTCGCTGCCGCCGCCGGGCGACCAGGGCACGATGAATTCGACCGGCCGGTCGGGATAGTTGTCCTGCGCGAATGCAGCGGTGCCTGCGCCGAGCGTGGTGGCGGCGGCGACGGCAGCCGCGATGAGTGTCCTGTTCATGATGGTGCTTCTCCTTGGAAACTTCGGGAGTGGGCGCCGACCGGCCGGACGGCGCCGCTGCGTCAGTGATCGGTAGCGCCAGTGGACGCGCCGGCCGAATGCGTCAACCTTGCTGCAAATTCCGTTCCGCCATGGCGGTGCCACGGCGACCGGATCGGATGGCTGTTCATACGGCGGCGCACGGTTCCTCAGCGCCGGAGCCCCGATCGTGGCCTATTCCGGCCGGATTTCAAAATCCGGTGAACGGGGCGTGGGCGCCGGGTGGGGGCTCAGTGGCCGTGCGAGACGCTGCGGCGCATGGCGCCGAGGCGCGGCAGGCGGCTTGCGAGCGAGCGGAGCGGCGTGCCGTCCGGGCCGGCCGCGGACCGTTCGTCGCCCGTGGCGGTCGCGCCGGCCTGGACGTAGGCGGCGAGCATTTCCGCAATGACGGCGTTCACGACATTGTCGCGGACGTGGACGTTGTCGCGCTCGAAGGCTCGGGTGCCGAGTGAGCGGACCATTTCGTAGCTGGGGAAATAATCCACCTCCGGCCGCTCACGCGCCAGCCGGTTCGCGGTGAGGAGCAGCGTCGCCTTGCCGCGCTCGTTGGCGACCACGGCATCCTCGTTGGAGAAGGTGGAGCCGAACGGGACCGGCGACACGGTGAGGAGAACGCGCTTCTGCGGGCCGATCCGCGCCATGTCGTCGAGCATCCGCGTCAGCAGCCTGTGGCACTGGTCCGGGGTGAGCGTGAGGAAGCGGAAGCGGTCTTTTCCCATCCGCTTCAGCACGCGGGGGCGCGGCGCATCGTTGAGATAGACGCCGGTCTCCATGTCGACCCAGAGCTCGGTGAGGCCGAGGGTGATGAAGACGGTCTCCGCCCGCGCGAGGGTGCTGCGGTAGAACGAATGGATCTCGCGCCTGCGCTCCACCGCCCGTTCCGGCGAGACCGGGACGTGGCCGCTCGCGATCGCGAGGTCGGCGACGCGGCCGTCGTCGCCGGTGGGGTAGATGCCGCCGGTCATCGCCGCCGGGCGCAGCGCGTCGGCGATCGCCTGCATCATCGTGCCGGGGTTGTCCTGGTTGAGGATGCGGTTGGGGCGGCCGGTGAAGCCATCGCGGCTGGCGTCGATCCCGGTCGCCGGCACGTCGAACCCGGCGGCGACCAGCGGGGCTTCCGCGTTGCGCACGAAGCAGGAGCCGATGGTGAGGACCGTGGAGCCGGGCGCGAGCTGGAAGGACGGACTGAGCGCGGGCAGGAGCATCCCGCGCCGGTGGCGCCTGTCGCTCCCGTCCGGGTATTTGCGGGCGTCGTTGTCGCGGGCCTGCCGGTAGGCGTCCGCGGCCGAGACTGAGCCTTCGCCGCCGGCAACGATGTCCAGCATGTCGAGGGGCGGAGCGGACCCCGGACCATCAGTCAAACCGCTCACCTGCCACGCGTTTCACTCTGCACTCCACGCCAGTCCCGAGGTTTCGAACCTCAGGACATTTGCGCCGAATGTAGGCAAAACCAAGGTGAACGGCGGATGAAATGCCTTAAAGCGAGGCGAAAACGCGCACCCAGGAGCGGATGCCCTTGTGGAAGGACGTGAGCTCGTACTTCTCGTTGGGCGAGTGGACGTTGTCGTCCTCCAGCGCGAAGCCGATCATCAGCGTGTCCATGCCGAGCTCGTGCTTGAAATCGTGGACGATGGGGATCGAGCCGCCCATGCCGACCATCGCCGTCGGGCCGGCCCCACTCCTCCTCCAGCGCTGCGGCGCCCTTCTGCAGCATCGACCAGGTCTCGGAAACGCGGAAGGCGGGGCCTGCGCCATGGTCGATGAACTCGACCGAGCAGTCCGCCGGGATGCGGGCCTTCACGAACTCCTTGAAGGCGGCGCGCAGCTTCACCGCGTCCTGGTCGCCGACGAGGCGGAAGGAGACCTTGGCGCGCGCTTCGCCGGGGATGACGGTCTTGAAGCCGGCGCCGGTGTAGCCGCCGGACATGCCGTTGACCTCGCAGGTCGGGCGCGACCAGACCTGCTCGAGGATGGTGCGGCCCTTCTCGCCGGCGGGCTCGGAGAGGCCGATGGGGCCGAGGAAGCCCTCCGCCGTCAGGCCCAGCGAGTCCCAGTTGGCCTTCTGCGCGTCGCTCGGCTCGGTGACGCCTTCGTAGAAGCCGGGGATGGTGACGCTGCCGTCCTCGTCGTGGAGGTCGGCGAGGATCTTTGCGAGCACGTGGTTGGGGTTGCGGGCGGGGCCGCCGAACTGGCCGGAATGGAGGTCGCGGTTGGCGGCGCGGACGATGATGTCGTGGGCGACGAGGCCGCGCAGGCTCATGGCGATGGCGGGCGTCTTCGCGTCCCACATGCCGGTGTCGCAGACGAAGGCGGCGTCGGCCTTGAGCTCGGCGGAGGACTTGGCGAAGAATGCGGGGAGCGAGGGGGAGCCGGATTCCTCCTCGCCCTCGAAGAGGACGGTGACGGAGACCGGGAGCTCGCCCTCGACGGCCTTGATGGCGCGGAGAGCCTCGACCATCGACATCAGCTGGCCCTTGTCGTCGCAGGCGCCTCTGGCGACGATCATCTTGCTGCCGTCGGGGCGGGTGACGATGCGCGGCGCGAACGGGTCTTCCTGCCACAGCTCCAGCGGGTCGACGGGCTGGACGTCGTAGTGGCCGTAGAGGAGGACGCGGGGCTTGCCGGCGGGGCCGTCGGCCTTGGCGAGGACCACGGGGTGGCCTTCGGTGTCGCGGGTTTCGGCGTCGAAGCCGAGGCTGGCGAGGTCGCCCACCAGCCACTCGGCGGCGCGGCGGCACTCGGCCTTGTAGGCGGGATCGGTCGAGATGGACGGGATGCGCAGGAGCGCGAACAGACGGTCGAGGCTTTCGTCCAGATTGGCGTCCACGTGCGCCAGGATGCTGTCGACGTTCATGGAAAACTCCTTGAGTTGCGTTCCGCCCGCCATCCATCATACTTCGGCCGGGAGGACCGGCTATGGCTGACACTGGCGCCTATGACAACTGGCGCACGATTGCGGAGAAGGCCCTGAAGGGTGCTCCGTTCGAGAGCCTCCTGACCCCCGAGATCGGCTTTACCGGCGTCCGAGGGGCTGATCCCCCCGCTCGCCATGCCTGCCCCGCCGGTCTACGCCGGCCGCGCCGAGACCGGCGGCTGGACCGCTGTGCAGCGGGTCGACGGGGCGGACTGCGATGCGCTGACCGCGCTGGAGACCGGCGCCAGCGGCCTTGCGCTGGTCTTCGCCGGTGCGCCGGGGGCCGCCGGGCGCGGCCTCACCGCAAATTCCGTCGACGCGCTCGATGCCGCTGCTCGGCGGCGTGCGGCTCGATCTCGTTCCGCTCGCCATCGAGGCCGGGGCCAACGGGCCGGCGGCGCTGGCGCTGGTCCTCGCCGCTCTGCGAGGAGCGCGGGACCATGCCGCTCGCGCTCCACGGCGGGCTCGACCCGGTGGGCGCCTCGGCGTTCGCCGGCGGCGCCGGTGGCGGCGCCGCTGGCCGAGGCAGTGAAGCTGTTCGAGGAGCGGGAGATAGCAGGCACGGCGCTGCGGGCCGACGGGCGGATCGCGGCCGAGGCGGGCGCGACGCCGGCGCACGAGCTCGCGTTTGCGCTGACGGCGATGGTCGCGATGCTGGCGAGCTGGACGAGAAGGGGATCGGCCCGGAGCGGGCGCTGCCGCGGATCTCGGTGGCGCTTGGCGCGGATGCCGACCAGTTCGCGACCATGGCGAAGCTGCGCGCGATGCGGCGGCTCCATGCGATGATCGCCGACGCGTGCGGGGTTGAGGCGACCCTCCACGTCACCGCGACGACCACGGCGCGGATGCTGTCGCGGACCGATCCGCACACCAACCTCCTGCGCCTCACCATCGGGGCGATGGCGGCGGCGCTCGGCGGGGCGGATGCGATCGAGGTGCTGCCGTTCGACGGGACGGGCTCGCCGTTTGCGGCGCGGATGGCGCGCAACATCCAGAACCTGATGCTGGAGGAGGCGCACGTCGCGCGCCTCGCCGACCCCGGCGCAGGGTCCGGCACCATCGAGACGCTGACCGACACCATCGCCGAAGCCGCCTGGCGCCTGTTCCAGGCGAACGGCGCCGGCGATCCTGCGTGGCTCCGTGACGGCACGTTCGCGCGGATGGCGGCGACCAGCGCGGCGCGTGAGCGGACGATCATCGGCGTGACGAAGCATCCGCCGTCGAAGCCAGTGGCGGTTGCACGGCCCGCCCCGCCCGCGCTGCCGGACGGCGAGAGCGTCGATGGCCGGAGCCTTGCCGACCTTGTGAAGCGTGCGGGCGACGGCGCTGCGCTCGCCTTCACCGCCCCGGAGACGGAGAAGGGCGCGGTGACGCCGGTCCGCGCCGCACAAGCGCATGAAGCCGACACCGGAACGGGACACTGACGATGCTGCCGGACTTTTCCGCCCTCGCCTACCAGTCCCTCGCCGCGAAAGCCCCCGCCGACAACGCGCCGTGGCAGAGCCCCGAGGGCGTCGCCGTCCGCCCGCAGGCCAACGCGGACGGGCTCGACCTTTCGACCATCCCCGGCGCGCCGCCCTTCCTGCGCGGGCCATACCCGACGATGTACGTCCAGAAGCCGTGGACCATCCGTCAGTATGCCGGGTTCTCGACCGCGGAGGAGAGCAACGCCTTCTACCGGCGCAACCTCGCGGCGGGGCAGAAGGGGCTGTCGGTGGCGTTCGATCTCGCCACCCACCGGGGCTACGACAGTGACCATCCGCGCGTCGCCGGCGACGTCGGCATGGCCGGCGTCGCAATCGATTCCATCCTCGACATGGAGACGCTGTTCAGCGGCATTCCGCTCGGCGAGATGACCGTCTCGATGACGATGAACGGCGCCGTGCTGCCGGTGCTGGCGCTCTACGTCGTCGCCGCGGAGGAACAGGGCGTCGCGCAGAAGGACCTCAAGGGCACCATCCAGAACGACATCCTGAAGGAGTTCATGGTCCGCAACACGTTCATCTATCCGCCGCAGCACTCGATGCGGATCGTGTCGGACATCATCGCCTACACGGCCAAGCACATGCCGAAGTACAACTCGATCTCGATTTCCGGCTACCACATGCAGGAAGCCGGGGCGACGGCGGACCTGGAGCTCGCCTACACGCTGGCCAACGGGCTCGAATACGTGCGCGCGGGGATCGCGGCGGGGCTTACGGTGGACGAGTTCGCGCCGCGCCTGTCGTTCTTCTGGGCGGTGGGGATGCACTACTTCATGGAGATCGCCAAGCTGCGTGCCGGACGGCTCCTGTGGGCCGAGCTGATCGCCAAGGAGTTCGCGCCCAACGACCCGCGCTCGCTCTCGCTGCGGGCGCACTGCCAGACCTCCGGCTGGTCGCTGACCGCGCAGGACGTCTACAACAACGTCGCCCGCACGATGATCGAGGCGATGGCGGCGACGCAGGGCGGCACGCAGAGCCTCCACACCAACGCGCTCGACGAGGCGCTGGCGCTCCCGACCGACTTTTCCGCCCGCATCGCCCGCAACACGCAGCTGGTGCTCGCCGAAGAGAGCGGCACCACGCGCTTCATCGACCCCTGGGGCGGCGCGCCCGCGGTGGAGCGGCTGACCGCCGACCTCGCCGCACGGGCGCGCGCGCACATCGAGGAAGTCGAGGCGATGGGCGGGATGGCGAAGGCGATCGAGGCCGGGACGCCCAAGCTCAGGATCGAGGAAGCCGCCGCGAAGGCGCAGGCGCGGATCGATTCCGGCGAGCAGACCGTGGTGGGCGTCAACCGCTACAAGCTCGCCGAGGAAGAGCCGCTCGACGTCCTCAAGGTCGACAACGCGGACGTCCGGCGGCAGCAGGGCGAGAAGCTGAAGCGCCTGCGCGAAGAGCGCGACGAGGACGCGGCACAGGCCGCGCTCGCCGCGCTGACCGAGGGCGCGAAGGGGGACGGCAACCTCCTCGCCCTCTGCATCGAGGCGGCGCGGGCACGCGCGACCGTGGGCGAGATGAGCGACGCGATGGAGGCCGCATTCGGCCGCCATACCGCGCAGATCAAGGCGATCACGGGCGTCTACAAGCGGGAGGCCGGCGCGATGGGCGAGCGGATCGAGGCGGTGCGGAAGACGGCCGACGCGTTTGCCGACGCGGAAGGGCGGCGGCCGCGCATCCTGGTCGCCAAGATGGGCCAGGACGGGCACGACCGCGGGCAGAAGGTGATCGCGTCCGCCTTTGCCGACCTCGGCTTCGACGTCGACATCGGCCCCCTGTTCGCGACGCCGGAGGAATGCGCGCGGCAGGCGGTGGACAACGACGTTCACATCGTCGGCGTCTCCTCGCTGGCAGGCTCGCACCTAACCCTGCTGCCGACGCTGCGCGAGGCGCTGGCGAGCGAGGGGCGCGACGACATCCTGATCGCCATCGGCGGCGTGATCCCGCCGGGCGACATTGCCGAGCTGAAGGAGATGGGTGCGGCGGCGATCTTCCCGCCCGGCACCGTGATCGCGGAGGCGGCGGAGAACCTTCTCGCCATCCTGGCAACCCGCCACGAGGGAGACGGCCGTGCCGCCGCCGAGTGAAGCCGAGATGATCGCCCTTGCCGCCGAAGCACGCGAGGCGGCGAAGCGAGCCTACATCCCCTACTCGCGCTTCCATGTGGGCGCAGCGATCCTGACGGCGGATGGCGACGGTCTTCACCGCCGCCAACGTGGAGAACGCGTCCTACGGCCTCAGCCTGTGCGCAGAGACCAACGCCGCGATGGCGGCGACGCTCGCCGGCAAGGGCGGCTTCCGGGCCGTGGCCGTCGTCGGCTGGAATGCCGATGCGCCGGACGATGGTGCCCTCGCCGCCCCCTGCGGCCGCTGCCGGCAGGTGCTTGCCGAGTTTGCGGGGCCGGAGTGCAGCGTCCGCGTCGAGCGGCGCGACCCCGGCGCACCTGCGCTCGTGACCACCCTTGCCGAACTCCTGCCGCACGCCTTCGGCCCGGCCGAGCTTCATGCGCAGAAGGCGTAAAGGCGGCCGGCGCGGGGGGTGGCGCGCCGATCCCGACAATTTGATCGAGGATATTGATCCCACGTTGGCCCTGCCGAGAGGCGCGCAATGACAGGGCAAGCGGCCGCTGGTAGGCAGGATGCGCCATGAAGCGCATCATTCTCTGCCTCACCCTTCTCGTCTCCGGCTGTGTCGCCGGCCCACCCGCCGAGCCTCTCTCGGAGGCGCGGGTCTCGTCCGACACATGGCTCGTGATCACGGACGACGGCGCCGGAACGGTTCGTTCCGGGACGCCCTACAACGAAGAAGCGCTCGCGGGCGTCGCCCCCGGCGTCGACATTCGATCCATCCAGACGGCCAAGGAAGACACCACCGCCTGGACCCATGCCGCCTTCATCAACGAGATTCAGGCGGTGCAGTTCTTCAAGAGCGGCGGCACCGTCGCCGAGATCCACGGCGTGTCGCAGCACCTCAAGGGGCCGAACGGCGAGCGGATCGGCATGTCGATGGCGCAGGCCGGCGTCCGCCGCGGGGACTGCCGCAACGGCACGAACCTGTGGCGCGGCATGGCGGTCTGCAAGGCGCGCAACGCCAGCCACGTGACGCTGGTGTTCTCGATCCCGCAATATGACGGGCCGTTCGACACGCTCGCCTCCTCCGAGGACCTCGAGCGGGCCGAGCTGCAACGCATCGTGTGGCGCGCACAGGGCTGAGCCCTCTCGCCGAGGCCGTGAAGAGCGGCCAGCGCGCGGGCCTCGCCCGCGCGATCACGCTCGTGGAATCGGCGCGGGCCGAGCACCGCGCCGACGCCAGCGCCCTCGTCCAGGAGCTGATGCCGCTGACCGGCGGCGCGATCCGGATCGGCATCACGGGCGTCCCCGGCGTCGGCAAGTCGACGCTCATCGATGCGCTCGGGATGATGCTGATCGAGGCCGGCCACAAGGTCGCCGTCCTCGCCATCGACCCCTCCTCCACCCGCACCGGCGGCGCGATCCTCGGCGACAAGACGCGGATGGCGCGCCTCGCCGCGAGCCCCGACGCCTTCATCCGCCCCTCCCCCTCCGCCGGCTCGCTCGGCGGCGTCACCGCGCGCACGCGCGAGGCGCTGCTGCTTGTGGAGGCGGCGGGGTACTCCGTCGTGATCGTCGAGACCGTGGGGGTCGGCCAGTCCGAGGTGGCGGTCGCGGAGATGGTGGACACGTTCGTGGCGCTGATGCTTCCCGGCGCCGGCGACGAGTTGCAGGGCATCAAGAAGGGGCTGATAGAGCGAGCCGACATCATCGCCGTCAACAAGGCCGACGGGACGGCGCGGGACGCGGCGCGGCAGGCGGCGGCCGAACTCCTGAGCGCGGTCAAGATCCTCGCCGCCGAAGCGCCGCCGGCGGTGCTGACCCTTTCGGCTGCGACCGGCGACGGGCTGGACGCGCTGTGGCGCACCATCGCGGCGCACCGTGAGGGGCTCGAGGCGAGCGGGGCGCTGGCGGCTAAGCGCCGGGCGCAGGGCGTGATCTGGATGCGCGACATGGTGGCGGACGGGCTGAGGCACTATCTTGCCCGCCATGCCGGCGACGCGGTGAAGGCGCTGGAGGCTGCCGTCGCGGACGGGACGATGGCGCCGAGCGCTGCCGCCGCCGACGTGCTGGGGAGGCTGCCGTGACGAAACGCGCCCGACTGCTGGTGACGGGCTTCGGCCCCTTTCCGGGGATGCCGGACAACCCGGCGTCCACGCTGGTGCGGGCGGTCGGCGCGCAGCGGCTCGCGGGCGTGGAGGCCCGGCTGATCGACACCGAGTGGGCGGCCTGCGCGCCGTTCCGCGAGAGCGCGGCGGAGGCGGACACCGTGCTGATGTTCGGCGTTGCGGGCGGGACGCACCGCATCCGCTACGAGCGCGTAGCACACCCCGTCGCCTCGGCGCGCAAGGATGCGGCGGGGCGGCTGCCCGAGGCGGCGCCGGCGATGTCGCGCCGGTCGGCGCTGCCGGTCGGGGGGCTGGTGGCGCTGGCGCGGCGCGCGGGCTTTCCGGTGGTGCTCAGCCATTCGCCGGGCGGCTACATCTGCAACGCGTCCTATGCCGCGGCGCTGTCGGGCAACCCCAACGCGATGTTCGTCCATATCCCGCAGCCGGTGGGGCGGAGCGCGATCTCAGCCGCCCGGCTGGAGGCCCATGCGCTGTGGCTGATCGGGACGTTGCTCGCGGCCTGAACGAGGCTTGCAAGGCGGCCGGCGCCGGGCCTACAAACGCTGCATGACGATGCTTCTCATCCACGTACGAGGTTGGCGGCTCCCTCACTGACAGGGCGGCCCGTTCTCGTGCTCACGACAATCCGGCTGCCTGAGGGCGGCCGTTTTCGTTTTCAGCCTGCCGTCCGCGACAGCCACACTTCAGGGAGACGACGGTGGAGACTTCCGTCCTTGTGGCGTTCGTGTCGTTCGCGCTGGTCGGCACGTTCAGCCCCGGCCCGAACAACATCATGGTGATGGCATCCGGCGCCAACTTCGGCCTCCGCCGGACGGTGCCGCACATTCTCGGCATCGCGTCCGGGTTCGCGTTGATGATCACGCTCGCCGGCGTCGGGCTGATGGTGGTGTTCGACGCGGTGCCGGTGCTCTTCACGGTGCTGAAGGTCGTGTCGGTGGCCTACCTCCTCTACCTCGCGTGGAAGATCGCGCGGGCGGCGCCGCCCGAGGCGGGCGATGCGGAGGGGCGGCCGGTGACCTTCCTCCAGGCGGCGGCGTTCCAGTGGGTGAACCCCAAGGGCTGGGCCTTCGGGATGACGGCGATCACGCTTTACGCGCCGGACCATTCGCTGGCGCAGGTGATGCTGGTGGCGGTGCTGTTCTGCGGCTTCGGGATCCCCGCCAACATCGTGTGGACGCTGATGGGGACGGTGCTGCGGCGCTGGCTGTCGAGCCCGCGCCGCCTCAGGGTGTTCAACTTCACCATGGCGGCGCTGCTGGTCGCCTCGCTCTACCCGGCGCTGATGATCTAGCCGGCGCTGCGGGGCTGGTAGGGCTCGTCCTCGCGCCAGCGCTCCATGAGGGCGACGAAGTCCTTCGGGAGGTCGTGCGGCAGGTCGATCTGGAGGGTGACGAGGAGATCGCCCTTGGCGCCGGTCTTCGACGGCAGGCCAAGGCCACGCAGGCGCAGCGTCTTGCCGCCCGAGGAGCCCTTGGGGACTGTGACGTTGACGGAGCCGTTCAGCGTCGGCGCGCGGACCTTGGCGCCGAGCACCGCGTCGTACAGCGTGATGGGGAGGTCGAGCTTCAGGTTCGAGCCGTCGCGCGTGAACATCGGGTGCGAGGCGATGCGCAGGGTGAGGATCGCGTCGCCGGGCTGGCCGCCGAGCGGGCTCTCGTTGCCGAGACCGCGCAGGCGGATCTGCTGGTCGGGCTCCGCGCCCGCGGGAAGACGCACGTCGACCGTGCGGCCCGTGGGGAGCGAGACGCGCAGCTTCTCCTGGCTCGCAAGGTCTTCCAGTGTGACGGTGACGACGACCTCGAGGTCCTCGCCGCGGTGTGAGCCTGCGCCGGCCCCGCCCGCGCCGAACCCCGGCGCCTCGCGGCGGGCGCCGCCGCCCATGAACTCGCGCAGGATCTCGTCGACGCCGCTCGGGCCGCCGCCATCGGTGGAGAAGCGGTAGGAGCGGCCGCCGCCGGCCCCTGCCCCGGCCCCGCGGCCGAAACCGCCGAAGCCCGCGAACGGGTCGCCGCCCGGCGCGCCGCCGCCGGCCCCGCCGCCGAAGCCCGCGCTCTGGTAGCGCGGCTGGCCCGAGGCGTCGATCTCGCCACGGTCGAACTGCCGGCGCTTGTCCTTGTCTTCCAGGATCTCGTGCGCGGCATTGACTTCGGAGAAGCGTTCCTGCGCTTTGGGGTCGTCCGCGTTCGTGTCCGGGTGGTACCGCTTGGCCAGCCGACGATATGCAGACTTGATCTCAGCGTCCGTCGCTGATTTCGAGACGCCCAGTACGGTATAAGGATCGCGCGCCATCCGGTTCCATTCTCGTGACCGCCGGGCGCCCTTCGTGCGGCGCGACCCGTGCGGCATCCAACCCAAATTATTGCAACAACACCACTATGTAGTGTGAGCCGACCATGAACGCGACCCTAGACGACGCCACTTTGAAATCGGGGCAAGCCCCGGACCCGTTCGCCGTGTTTTCCGCATGGCTCGAGGAAGCTGCCGCCTCAGAGCCCAATGACGCAAATGCCATGGCGCTGGCAACTGCCGATGCAAGTGGCCTGCCCAATGTGCGCATGGTGCTGCTGAAGGGCCACGATGCCACGGGCTTCGTGTTCTATACCAACCTCGAAAGCGTCAAGGGGGCCGAACTCTCGGTCAATCCGCAGGCGGCGCTGCTGTTCCACTGGAAGAGCCTGAGGCGGCAGGTGCGGGTGCGCGGCAAGGTCGCGCCGGTGACGGCGGCCGAGGCTGATACCTACTTCGCCTCCCGTGCCCGCGGCAGCCGGATCGGCGCCTGGGCGTCCGACCAGTCGCGCCCGGTGCCGGACCGCGCCGAGATCGAGCGCCGCGTTGCCGAGCGGGAGGCGGCCTACGGCGAGGACGTGCCGCGCCCGCCGCACTGGTCGGGCTTCCGCCTGACGCCCGTCACGATGGAGTTCTGGAAGGACGGGCAGTACCGCCTGCACGACCGCTTCGCCTACACGCGCGAGGCGGACGACGGCGAGTGGAGCGTGCGGCGCCTCTTCCCCTGAGGTCGCGCCCGAGGGCCGCGCCGGACGGGGGGCGAAAGGCCCGCCCCCTGCCCGATTGTGGCGCCGGAATGAAGATAGATTGCGCCGGACGGGCGCAATCCCGAAGCTCTCCCCTATATTCCGGTGTCGAAGGGGCCGCCTCACCGGGCGGTCCGGCCGCGGCGTGCTGAGGCACCCGCGGTTCAATTGCGAACCGAAGGAGGCTTCATGCCCACCGATGTGATCTACCGCACCACCGCAACCTCGACCGGAGGCCGCGAGGGCCACACCAAGACCGCCGACGGCGTGATCGACGTAAAACTCTCCACGCCGAAGGAAATGGGCGGCGCCGGCGGTGACGGCACCAACCCGGAAGCCCTGTTCGCGGCCGGCTATTCGGCCTGCTTCCTCGGCGCGATGAAGGCGATTGCCGCCAAGGGCGGCCACGCCAAGGTTCCCGCGGACGCCAGCGTCAAGGGTGACGTGGGCATCGGCCCGCGCTCCGAGGGCGGCTTCGGCATCGACGTCGCGCTGGAGATCAACCTCCCCGGCGTCGACCGCGACGCCGCCGAGAAGCTGGTCGCCGCGGCGCACGAGATCTGCCCGTATTCCAACGCGACGCGTGGGAATGTCGAAGTGAAGCTCACTGTGGTCTGATGCTTTGCGCCCCCGCGGGAGACTGCGGGGGCGCGTTTCGCTCGAAGGCAAATGCGCCCCGGCTTCAGATTTATCCTGAGCCTCATGGCGCTATTGATACGGAAAAGGCCCGCCCCGGTTCCCCGGGACGGGCCTCTCGATCAGCGCTCGATCGAGGTACGACCGAACTATCAGCAGTCAGAAGGTGCCGATCAGTCCCAGAAGCCTTCGTCGACGCTCGGGAGCTCCTCGAGCTGCTCCTCGTTGTAGCGAGTGATGAGGCTGTAGGTCTGGTCGTCGACCGGGACAAGATCAACGTCGCTCACCTTGAGCATCACGTGCTTGTCGCCGATGTCGAGGAAGCCGCCGACTTCGGCAACAACGCCGACCATCTGGCCGGACTTGTCGAGGATGATGTCCTCGATCTCGCCGATCTGATTCCAGTCGGCGCCGACTGCGTCGTACTCGGACCAGCCCCAGGTCGTGTCGCCGTCACGGCCCCAGGAGCCTTCATCATAGGCTTCATTCGTGGTGTAGATCGCGCCGCCGGTGATGTCGCGGGTGCGGATCAGCGACGCATAATCCATTTCGGATGTCGCTGCGGTGGTCGTGGTCGGTGCTACCTGCTGAGACAGCGCCGGAGTCGCAGCAAAGATCAGCGCGGCTGCAGTGGCTGTAAGATAACGCATGTAAGCTCCTTTTTACGTCTTCACGGAGTCAACGGGGAATACCAAGCATGGTTCCTGATTTTCGGAACGCCGGGCCCGTCGGACCGTGCGTAGCTCACCGGAGAGATTCGGGATGGAGCGCCCGGGCCGCCTCGATCGACTTCTGCGCTTCGGATAGATCATCGGCCCACAGGTCAGGCGCTCGTTGCTGGAGCGGTGCGGCTGGCGCGTGGCAGAGGCGCGCCATGACCGGGAGATGATCCGACCCGAATTCGGGCAGCGTGTCGAACCCTAGGAGGCCAAAGCCGTCCTGATAGAGGACCTGGTCGAGCGGCCACGAGATGATGGCGCTGTTGGCGTCGAACGTCGGGTAGAAGCCGCGCCCGATCCGCGGATCGAGGAGCCCGCCGATGCGGGCGGCGCGGCGGATCACCGGCTCCCAGGGCACGGCGTTGAAATCGCCGGCAAGGATGGTGGGGGCGTCATGGGACCGGGCCTCCATCGCCGCGCTCAGGATGTGCGCGTCGCGCAGCGTGGTCGGCAGGGACGGCGCCATTGGGGGATGCGGGTGGAGGCCGATGAATTCCACCGTCTCCCCGTTGCGCAACATGAGGCCGGTGACGATCGTCGGCGAATAGGCGTCAAACAGGAACGTGAATTGCGGCGAGACAAGTTTCAGTTTCGAGAAGAGATGCATCCCGAAATCGCCATGGCCCTCGGGGATGAACTGCTCGCGATCCGGGTAGCGGTCTCCTAAAGGTGCAAGATGCCGGTCCCACCAGGGGTCGGTCTCGAGGACGAGGAGGACGTCGGGATCGGCCTTGTCGACCAGCTCCAGGAACCGCGCCGCGCTCTCGTTCCGCTCCTTCACGTTGGCGACCATGACCGTGACGGTGCTCGCCGGGGCGCACGCCTCGACCCCGGCTGCGACTTGCGCGGTCAGCGGACTGTAGGGCTGAAGCTTCGACGCATGATAAAAGACGGCGACCATGACGAAGGTGGAGACGATCCACCCGAGCGCGCCGGCACGGCCGCGGAGCGCGATGAAGACCGGGAGCAGCACAATGAGCACGATGGTGAGCTGCAGGCGCGGGAAATCAGCGTAGCGCACCCACCAGGCATTGGTTTCGACGAGAGGCAGGGCCGATGCGACCAGGGCGATTGTCACGAGGACGCCGACCAGGGCCGCGCTCCAGGAGCGCCACCAATGCACGTTTTTCCTTGGGATCATTTCGCGCCCCCTCACCTTGCCTGCTTACGGAACAATGGTGCCCTATCGGTGAGGTTCCTTCGGGGCAGCTGGAGCTTCTCTGGGCAAAGACGATCCACTCGGCCCGCGAAGTCTGGTGTCGCTCGCGAATTCGTCTAGCAGCCCGCAGAACCCCTTCAACCCGCCCCGCCGCACATTATCTAACGAGAGGCACCGCCATCAGGGGTGCTCGCGGCGGCCCTGATCGGCGCCGTGGTCCGTCACAATCCGTCGCTGCCACACGTGGGGCGCCGGGCACGTGGAGGTTCTCCTTGAACATCGAAAAATTCTCCGACCGTACGCGCGGGGTCATCCAGGCCGCGCAGACTCACGCCATCGGCGAGAGCCACCAGCAGTTCACCCCCGAGCACATTCTCTACGCCCTCCTCTACGACAACGAGGGGATGGCGGCGGGCCTGATGACCCGCGCCGGCGCCGACCCGAAGGCCGCCCAGCGCGCCGTCGAACTCGCCATCAAGAAGATGCCGAAGGTCGAGGGCTCCGGGGCCGGCCAGCTCCATCTCACGCCGGGCGTGGTCAAGGTCTTCACACAGGCCGAAAAGCTCGCCGAGAAGGCTGGCGACTCCTTCGTTACGCTGGAGCGCCTGCTGATGGCGCTCGCCATCGAGCCCGGCCAGAGCCAGAAGATTCTTAAGGACGCCGGCCTCACCCCGCAGGCGCTGGAAGCCGCCATTGCCGACATCCGCAAGGGCCGCACCGCCGACTCGGCCGAGCGCGGAAGGCAACTTCGACAGCCTGAAGAAGTACACCCGCGACCTCACCGAGGATGCGAAGGCGCAGAAGCTCGACCCGGTCATCGGCCGCGACGAGGAGATCCGTCGCACCATCCAGGTCCTGTCGCGCCGCACCAAGAACAACCCGATCCTGATCGGCGAGCCCGGCGTCGGCAAGACCGCCATCGCCGAGGGGCTGGCGCAGCGGATCGTCAACGGCGACGTGCCGGAGAGCCTCAAGGGCCAGCAGCTCCTGTCGCTCGACATGGGCTCGCTGATCGCCGGCGCGAAGTATCGCGGAGAGTTCGAGGAGCGGCTGAAGGCCGTGCTTTCGGAGACGAAGACGGCCGGCAACGTCATCCTCTTCATCGACGAGGTGCATACCCTCGTCGGCGCCGGCAAGTCCGACGGGGCGATGGACGCGTCCAACCTCCTGAAGCCTGCGCTCGCCCGCGGCGAACTCCACTGCGTCGGCGCGACCACGCTCGACGAGTACCGCAAGTACGTCGAGAAGGACGCCGCGCTCGCCCGCCGGTTCCAGCCGGTGTTCGTCGACGAGCCGAGCGTGGAGGACACCATCTCCATCCTGCGCGGCCTGAAGGAGAAGTACGAGCTGCACCATGGCGTTCGCGTGACGGACAGCGCCATCGTGTCCGCCGCACAGCTTTCGAGCCGCTACATCGCCGACCGCTTCCTGCCCGACAAGGCCATCGACCTCGTCGACGAGGCCGCCGCCCGCCTGCGCATGCAGGTGGATTGCAAGCCCGAGGAGCTGGACGAGCTCGACCGCCGCATCATGCAGCTCCAGATCGAGCGCGAGGCGCTGAAGAAGGAGGACGACGCCCCCTCCCGCGACCGGCTGGAGAAGCTTCAGCGCGAGCTCACCGACCTCGAGGAGCAGTCGGCTGCGCTGACCCAGCGCTGGCGCGCCGAGAAGGACAAGCTCGCCGGGGCGCAGACGCTGAAGGCCGACCTCGACCAGGCGCGCGGCGAGCTTGCCGCGGCCCAGCGGTCGGGCGACCTCGGCCGTGCGGGCGAGCTCGCCTACGGCGTGATCCCGAAGCTGGAGAGCCGCGTTGCCGAGGCGGAAGCCGCCGAGGACAAGACCGGCATGATGGAGGAGGCGGTCACCGCCAACCACATCGCGCAGGTGGTGTCCCGCTGGACGGGCATTCCGGTCGACAAGATGCTGGAGGGCGAGCGCGACAAGCTCCTGCGCATGGAAGAGGCGCTGGAGAAGCGCGTCGTCGGCCAGGCCGAGGCGGTGCATGCCGTGTCGGCGGCGGTGCGGCGGGCGCGTGCCGGGCTGCAGGACCCGAACCGGCCGATCGGCTCGTTCATGTTCCTCGGCCCGACGGGCGTCGGCAAGACGGAGCTGACGAAGGCGCTCGCCTCGTTCCTGTTCGACGACGACACGGCGATGTGCCGGATCGACATGTCGGAGTACATGGAGAAGCATGCCGTCTCGCGGCTGATCGGTGCCCCTCCGGGCTACGTCGGCTACGAGGAAGGCGGCGCGCTGACCGAGGCTGTCCGCCGCCGGCCCTACCAGGTCGTCCTGTTCGACGAGATCGAGAAGGCGCATCCGGACGTGTTCAACGTCCTCCTGCAGGTGCTCGACGACGGGCGGCTGACGGACGGACAGGGCCGCACGGTCGACTTCCGCAACACGCTCATCATCATGACGTCCAACACCGGCGCCGAGTTCCTGGCCTCGCAGGGCGAGCATGACGATGTGGACGCGGTGCGCCCGCAGGTGATGGAGATGCTGCGCGCCACGTTCCGGCCGGAGTTCCTCAACCGTCTCGACGAGATCGTCCTGTTCTCCCGCCTCAAGCGGGCGCAGATGGGCGCGATCGTCGACATCCAGATGGGCCGCCTCAGGCAGCTGCTGGCGGACCGGAAGATCACGCTCACGCTGTCGGACGATGCGCGCGACTGGCTCGCCGGCCGCGGCTACGACCCGGTCTACGGGGCGCGGCCGCTGAAGCGGGTGATCCAGAAGGAGATCCAGGACCCGCTCGCCGAGAAGATCCTCGGCGGCGAGATCATGGACGGCGACACGGTGCGCGCGACGCCGACGGCCGAGCGGCTGGTGTTCGAGCGCGTCGGCCATGGCGGGGCGGTGGCGCAGGCCGCCTGACCCCTTCCCTCTTCTGACGAAATCAGCCCTCGCCGGTCCGCCGGCGGGGGCTTTTTCGTGCGCGCCCGATGTGATCAAGTTCCTGCCGCAAATTCAGGGAGTTGCGCGGATGGCCGGGGTGGAACGCACGCGGACGCGGATCAGGGGTTTCGCGTCGGACGAGATGGACTTCCAGCTGATGCGGATGCTGGGCGTCGCCTACTATGGCGGCGGCACGCCGGGCGAGATCATGGCAGCGCGGGCGGCGATTCCGGGCGACGACCCGACCGCGTGGCCCGCCGCATTCGGCCCGTTTGGCGAACGGCTCGACGCCGCGTCGGACGATGCGCTCGCCTCCGGCCACACCGCCACGGCGCGCGACGGGTTCCTGCGCGCCGCGAGCTATCTGCGGTCGGCCGAGTATTTCTGCGACCCGTTCGGGGCGGACGCGGCGCGCTACGGGGCGGCCAGCGCGGCAGCGTTCCAGAAAGCGGCGCCGCACATCGGCTACCGCGTCGAGCCTGTCGCGATCCCGTTCGAGGGTGCCGCGCTGCCGGGCTATCTCATGGTACCGCCCGGCGTTTCCGGCCCCAACAGGACCGTGCTGGTGCTGACCGGGTTCGACGGCACGGCGGAGGAGCTCTTCTTCCACACCGGCGTCGATGCCGTGGCGCGCGGCTACACCGTGCTGATCGCGCAGGGGCCGGGTCAGGTCGGCACGCTGCGCACCAACCCGGACCTTCACTTCCGGCCCGACTACGAGGTGCCCGTCGCCGCAATGCTCGACTTTGCGGCCGGGCGGCCGGAGATCGACATGGCCCGGCTCGCGCTCTACGGCATCAGCTTCGGCGGCTATTTCGCGGTGCGGGCCGCGCAGAGCGAGCGGCGGATCCGCGCGCTGATCGCCAATTCGCCCATCATCGACCTCAAGGCCTACATGACTGCGTTCACCGAGGCCGGGGCGGACGAGGACCTGCCGCTGTCCGACGTCGACGAGGTGCCGGACGAGTTGATGCCCGTCTCGGTGAAGCTGAGCTTCAAGGCGGCGTGCCGACGGTTCGGGGTGACGAGCTACTTCGGCTGGCTCGCCGCGCTGGACGCCTACAAGGCGGAAAGCCTTTCCGACATCGCCTGCCCTGTGCTCGCCATGGTGGGCGACGGCGAGGGCCGCGCGGCGCTGCGCCAGCACACAGCCTTCACCGACGCCCTCTCCGGCCGGGTGACGTCGCGCGTGTTCACCGAAGCCGAAGGCGCCGACATGCACTGCCAGCTCGGCAACCTGCCGCTCGCCAACGCCGTCGTCTACGACTGGCTGGACGGGGTGTTCAGCGAGGGAGAATAACTATCCGGCCGAGCCAGCGAGGACGCCAGCCAGCGCCGCCACATGGCGCGCGAGCTTGGCAAGCGTCTGACCGCCATACTCGACGGCGCCGAATGCGATCACCTCGTCGCGGCGGGCCTTCGACGGGTGCATCTGGCGCAGCGTCAGGACCGTCTTGCCGTCGCCCTGTTCGTCGAAGGTGATGCGCATCCGGAACCTGCCGGGGTCGTCGTTCTGGTCGGCGCCGTGCTCGACCTCGATGAGCGACGCTGCCTCGAGGCGAAGGAACACCATCCTGTTGGTGTAACGGACGCCGTCGGGGGCGACCATGTCGAACCGCCAGACGCCGCCCGGGCTGATGTCGATCTCCGCGCTCTCGATGTCGAAGCCTTCCGGCCCGAACCATTTCTGGATCTGGTCGGGGTCGGCCCACGCCGCGTAGACCATGGCGCGGGGCGCGTCGATCAGGCGGGTCAGGACGACCTCGCGGTCGACCGGCCAGTCTTTCCAGGGGAACTCGCTCGCCTCGGATTCGCTCATGCTTCGGTTCCCCTCTTCATCTGTTCGATGTGATCTTCCATGCGGTCGAGGCGGTGCTCCCACGCTGCAATGTGCTGGCGCAGCCATGCCTGGGTTGCTTGCAAGGCGGCGGGTTCGACCCTGCAGGTGCGGACCCGGCCGACCTTCTCCGAGCTGACCAACCCGCTCTCCTCCAGCACCCGCACGTGCTTGAGGAGAGATGGCAGCGCCAGCTCGAACGGTTCGGAAAGTGCACTCACCGACTGCGGCCCGTCGCACAGACGGCTGACAATGGCCCGCCGCTTCGGGTCCGCGAGGGCGGAGAAAGCTCTGTCGAGATCGGGTGAACACTTAGCCATAAGGGAAAGTATCGAGCGGCCCGGAAGACGTCAACTGATACTTTCAGACCTGGCTAAGTTTTTGGCGCCTTGCAGACGTTCGCTGCGCCGCGGCTCATTCGTGGATGCTGAGGATGTCGGCGAGCGGCTTCTTCCACTTGGCGGCCTTCGGCACGGTGGCATCGTCCGCCGGGTGGCCGACGGCGATGATCATCACCGGCTTTTCCTGCGGCGGGCGGCCGAGGAGGTCGTTGAGGAAGCCCATGGGATTGGGGGTGTGGGTCAGCGTCACCAGGCCGGCGTGGTGGATGGCGGTGAGGAGGACGCCGGTCGCGATGCCGACGCTTTCGGGCACGTAGTAGTGCTTGTGGCGGGCGCCGGTCTCGTCGATGCCCCAGCGCTGGGCGAAGACGACGATGAGCCAGGGCGCGATCTCGAGATGCGGCTTGAACGGGCCTGTGCCGATGGGCTCCAGCGCCTTCAGCCATGCGTCGCCCGCCCCGCCCTCGTAGAAGGCGGCCTCCTCCGCCTCTGCCGCGCGACGGATCTCGGCCTTGAGCTGCGGCGCGGCGATGGCGGCGAAGTGCCAAGGCTGCTGGTTGGCGCCGCTCGGGGCCCGGCCCGCCGCCGCCACGCAGTCCGCGATGATCTGGCGGGCGACCGGGCGGTCCGAATAATGGCGCACGGTGTGGCGCGTCTTCATCCGCGCGAGGAATGCGGACGCCTCGGCAGCGGCCTCGGCATCGGTGAGGGTCGCGCGGTCGGGGAGCGGCAGGGGCTCGAAAGTGGTCTGGGGTGGGCTGGCCATCGGGGTCTCGCGTCGGCAGGGAGGCGCGGCGGACGGGGCCGCTGCGGTGCGCATTCTAGGCGGCGATGGCGCCTGCCGCACAGGGCAGCCATTCCGGCGCGGCTCTCGTCCCGGTCCCGCGATCGTGATTGGTCGCACGCTGCGCGGCATGTGGCGCGCTTGCGTCCGTGCCGCTTCGGTTGTCGGATGGCGGGGCCACGGCCGGTGGGCACGGATGTGCCCGAGTCTCTTGGAGATCGAGTTTGACGGAAACAGTTCTGGCGCCGGACCGTAGCGCGGCGAAGGGGTCATGGGTGCAGCGCCTGCGGCTCGGGTCGGGGCTGGTGCTGTTCGCCTTCGTGCTCACGCACTACCTCAACCACGCGCTCGGCCTCTACAGCGTCGAGCTGATGGAAGCGGTCGGCCACGTCCGCAGGCTGATCTGGCGGACCGATGTCGGCACCGTGCTCCTCTACGGCGCGCTCGCGGTCCATGCGGCGCTCGCGCTCTGGAAGACGGCGCGGCGGCGGACGTGGCGCATCCCGATCGCGGAAGCGCTGCAGCTCGCCCTCGGCCTCGCGATTCCCGTGATGCTGATCGACCATGTGGTCGGCACGCGCGGCATTCACGACTTCTTCGGCATCTCGAGCTCGTACTTCGCGGTGCTCGACCTTTTCTGGCCGGGGCTCCTCACCTGGCAGACGGCGCTCCTCTTCATCGTGTGGATCCACGCGATGATCGGGCTGCGCTACTGGCTGCGCCTCAAGCCCTGGTACGGGCGCGCGATGCCGCTCCTTCTGACCCTGGCGGTGACGATCCCGGTGCTGGCGAGCCTCGGCTGGATCGAGGGCGCGCGGCGGATCGCGCTCACCGGACAGGGCACCGCGGAGCTCACCGCCGAGGCGATCGCCTGGTCCGACCCGATCATCCACATCGGGCGGCGGATCATCCTCGCCGTCATCGCCATCACCCTTCTCATCGGGCTTGCGGGCACTTTCGGGCTGTTCTCGCGCGGGCGGGTTGCGGTCACCTACCCCGGGCAGCGCACGGTGTACGGCAAGCCCGGGCAGACGCTGCTGGAGATCAGCCACCAGCACGGCATTCCGCACACCTCCGTTTGCGGCGGGCGGGCGCGCTGCTCCACCTGCCGCACGCGGATCGACAAGGGGCTTTCGAGCCTCCCCCCGCCCAACGCCGCCGAACGCACGGTGCTGGACCGGATCCGCGCGACGCCGGACGTGCGGCTCGCCTGCCAGCTCCGCCCGCGCTCAAGCCTCACCGTGCACCCGCTCTTCCCCGCGCGGGACGGCAACGGCAACACCGCCGTCTCCACCGACAGCTACCGCTGGGGCGTCGAGCAGCCGATCGCGATCCTCTTCGTGGACCTGCGCGGCTTCACCGCGCTCTCGGAGCGGCGGCTGGCGTTCGACGTGATGTTCATCCTCAACGAATATCTCCAGCTCATGAGCCGGATCGTGTTCCGCAACGGCGGGATCGTCGACAAGTTCATCGGCGATGCGGTGATGGCGCTCTATGGCGTGACGACCTCGGCCGACACCGGCGCGCGGCAGGCGCTGACGAGCGCCGCGGAGATGATCGAGGAGATCGAGACGCTGAACGCGCAGCTCCACGCGCAGCTCGGCGAGACGCTGCGGATCGGCGTCGGCATCCACGCCGGGCCGGCGATTCTTGGGGCGCGTCGGCACCGGGCGCGCGGCCGAGGGGCTGACCGCGCTCGGCGATACGGTGAACATCGCAAGCCGGCTCGAGAGCGCGACCAAGGATTTCGGCGTGCCGCTGGTGGTCTCGGGCGCCGCCGCGAATATCGCAAAGGTCGACATGGGCGGGTTCGACGTCGAGCAGATCACCGTGCGCGGCCGCAGCTCCAGCATCGACGTTCACCCGGTGAAGAGCGCGGAGGCGCTGCGGCGGGCGCTCGCCGGCGCGCCGTCGACCGAGCCCGGGATTGCGGACCGCACGCTGGCGGCCGTTTCGGGTGGACCCGGAACGGCCTGACGGCGACCCGCCTCTCAGTCCTCGACCCGCTCCGGCGGCAGGAAGAAGGCGAGGATGCCGATCAGCGGCAGCAACGCGCACACCTCGAACACGAAGCGCAGGCCCTTGGCATCGGCGAGGATGCCGAGCGCCGCCGCGCCGACGCCCGCGATCCCGAACGCGAAGCCGAAGAACAGCCCCGACACCATGCCGACCCGCCCCGGCATGACGCTCTGCGCATAGACGAGGATCGCCGAGAACGCGGAGGCGTTGACGAGGCCGATCACGAAGCTGAGCGTCGCCGTCCAGAAGAGGTTCACGTGCGGCAGGATCAGCGTGAACGGCAGGACGCCGAGGATCGACACGATGATGACCGCGCGCCGGCCGTAGCGGTCGCCGATCGGCCCGCCCGCGAAGGTGCCGATGGCGGCCGCGGCGAGGAAGACGAAGAGCAGGAGCTGCGAGCTCTGCACCGACACGCCGAAGTTCTCGATCAGGTAGAAGGTGTAGAAGCTCGTCAGGCTGGTGATGTAGATGAACTTGGAGAAGGTCAGCGCGCCGAGAATGCCGAGGATGACCATCGCCCTGCGGCTGACCGGCGGCGGCGTGAGATGCTTCGGCCTGCCGGCGGCGAGGTGCTTCGCCTTCGCCCACGAGCCCACCTGCCACAGGACGATCATCGCGAGGAGCGCGAGGGTGCTGAACCACACGATGCTCCCCTGCCCCAGCGGCAGGACGATGAAAGCCGCGAGAAGCGGGCCGATCGCGGTGCCCGCGTTGCCGCCGACCTGGAAGACCGACTGGCTGAAGCCGTAGCGCCCGCCCGAGGCCGCCCGCGCGATCCGCGAGGAGTCCGGGTGGAACACCGCCGAGCCGAGGCCGACGCACATCGCCGCCACCACGAGGAGTGCGAGCGTGCCCGCCTGCGCCAGCACCACGAGGCCGACGAGGCTCATCCCCATCCCCGCCACCGACAGGCGGAACAGCGGCCGCTTGTCGGTGTAGAGGCCGACGGCGGGCTGGAGCAGCGAAGCGGTCAGCTGGAAGGCGAAGTGGATGATGCCGATCTCGGTATAGGTCAGCGCGAGATTGGCCTGCAGCAGCGGGTAGATCGCCGGCAGCAGCGACTGGATCGTGTCGTTGAGGAGGTGGCAGAGGCTGAGCGCGAGGAGCACCCCGAAGGCGGTGCGCTGGGCGGCGGTGCCGGGCGCAGGTGGTGCCGCGGCGGTCGGGACGAGAGGCGCGGCCGGGCTGCCGGGAACGCTGGACGGTGACGCTGGAACGGTCATTGCGGGCTCTGCTTGGGCGGGGCGTCGGCTGCCTGGCTGTCGGCCGGCCCTGGCAGACCGGCACGGTGCCGGAGCCGGTTCCCGTCAGGATGCCGTCCAGACATCGCATTCATCCACCCGGCCGACAAGCCTCGCGCAATCGCCAAGCCGCGACCCGGCGGCGTTTGCAGTTGCGGTGGAGCGCGCCGGCATCAGCGGCGCCAACCACTTGCGTGCGCGGCGAAGTTTCAGCACAACGATGCCGGTTTCCAGCGGTCCGCCCTGTGAACCGCGTGCCGGATCGTCCCGGCCGTGATCCGCGGGATCGAGGCCGGCCGCCGTTGCGGGCAAGCGGGCAGGAAACTCAGGCCCCGCCCGCCGGAATGACGCGACCCGATGGAATTCCTCCTCACAAGTGTCGATCGGTCCGAACATCCCGGCCTCCTCGCCGCGATGCGCAAGGTGCGCACGCGCGACGACGCCGTGATCCAGTCCTTCCAGTGCCAGCATTTCACCCTGTTCGTGCTCGGCGAGGTGGTTGCGAACGAGGCTCGGGTGTCCGCCCTCGGCGGCTCGGCCTTCGTCGGCGACCGCTACATCTCCAACTTCCGCAACCTCACGCCTCGCTCGGTTGCGATGCTGCGGCGGGCGGCGCGGCATGATCCGGCCTCGGTCACCGGCGCCTTCACGCTGGTGACCGTGGACCGCGAGAATCAGCGCTTCGAGGTGCTGTCCGACCCGCTGAGCGCCTATCCGTGCTTCCGCGCGGAAGACGGCGGCACGTTCGCGGTCTCGAACAACATCTACTTCGTCCGCGCGGCGCTGGCGGCGGCCGGGGTCACCGTCGCGCGTTCGCTCCTGCCCTTCCTTGCGGACTTTGCGCTGGGTTCGGCCTACGAGGCGGGTTGCGCGTTCGAGGGGATCTCGCTGGTGGCGCCCGGCGAGAGCGTCCGCGGCGGGCGCCGCCTCCGGTCCGTCACCGCGCCGCGGCGGACCGCGCCGGCCCGCACGGCCTACCCGGACATCATCGCGGGCGCCGCTGCCAGGTTGCAAGGCCGGGTGACGACGCTGCGCGAGGCTTTCCGCGACGGCCACGTCTATTTCGACATCACCGGCGGGATGGACAGCCGCATGGTGGTCGCCGCGATCGCAGCGGCGGGGCCGCCGGAGGGGTGGACCTATCGCACCCTGTTCGACCAGCCGCACCCCGACGGGGCGGTGGCGGACTGGTT
The DNA here is from genome assembly GCA_963704595.1 of uncultured Alphaproteobacteria bacterium. Lineage (GTDB taxonomy): Bacteria > Pseudomonadota > Alphaproteobacteria > Rhizobiales > Amorphaceae > Acuticoccus. Next base: position 1,831,365 of record OY969922.1, on the reverse strand, counting down.
CGCCGAGACCTACGGGCTGGCGCGCGTTGCCGGCATTCCGGCGGACTCGCGGCAGATGAGCGTCTTCGAGCGGATGCGCTTCGAGACCTTCGCGGCGATGGGCGCGGGCGCCAAGCTCGGCACCACCATCTCGCCGCCGCACCCGGACGTCGCGAACATCCACGGCGGTTATGGCGAGATCGCCGGCGCCTCGCCGGACGGCAAGCGCTTCCTGAGCGGCGGACCGGCGGAGACCTACCAGTCCCTTCGCGACAACTATCTCGGCCAGGTCCGGCGGATCGGGCTTCTGGGCTATTTCTCACCCGCCGGGGCGGACTGGGTGAGCGGGCTCATGGCGGCGGGGGTGGAGCGCTACCGGACCGCCGGCGTGGCGCCGCGGGACGTGCCGGTCCACTACTATAACGAGGGGCGGCTCCGCTCCCATTTCGGGATGATTTCGCGGCAGCGGGCCTACAACCGCAACTACCCCGACCTTCTGTACGACATGGCCCTGCAGGACGCGGCGCTCTGCCTCGAGCCCAAGGAGCGCGTCGTCGGCAAGGTCAACTTCGACATGATCGATGCCATCGGTGGCGACGCAACCCTTGGTGTCCCGCTCGCCAACACCGCCTGGGACGCGAGCCTGTTTTCCGATCCGGAGCGGATGCGGCAGTTGCGCAAGGAGCCGGTGACGGCTGCCTCGCCACCGCTGGCGCCGGGGGGCCGGCCGAAGGGTAAGCTTCCGGCACCGCCGCCGAGCGAGGCCGTCCCGTTCGTGCCGCAGATCGACCCCAACATCGCGCCATACGACGTCAGCGCAGTCGCGCCACGGCACCGCAACGTGTTCTTCCGGCAGCGCTTTCTGGAAGCCTACCTGCCGGGCGCGATGGCGGACAGCGAACTCGGCACGCTGCTCGACCGGGACCGGGTCGCAGCGCTGGTGTCAGCGCCGCCCGACACCGTCACCGGGTTTGCGGACGGGCAGGCGATGCAGATGCTGTGCGAGTGCGCGATCTGGCATCACGGCATCGAGATGTCGATGTACCAGGACGACTGAGCGGCAGGATCAGGCGGCCGCCGAGAGTCCGCGGATCCGGTCGGCGATTTCCCGCACGGACGAGGCCGAGCGCGCCGTGTTGTCGGAAATGTCCTGGGTGACGACGCTCTGCTCCTCGATCGCGCTGGCGGTGGCGGTGACGAAGCTGTCCACGGTGTCGGCGGAGCTCATCACCCGGCGCACGCCATCGGCGACAGACTGCGCGACCGCCTGCAGGTTGTTGATCTCGCCGAAGATGCGGCTGGTGGCGGCGGTGGTCTGCGAGGCGAGACCCTTCACCTCGGAGGCAACCACGGCGAACCCCTTGCCGCTTTCCCCCGCGCGCGCCGCCTCGATGGTGGCGTTGAGGGAGAGGAGGCTCACCTGCTTGGCGATGTCGTCGATGATGTCGACGATGCCCTGCATGGAGGCCATCGATTCCAGAAGCCGCTCGGCGCTTTCGTTGGAGGTGCGCGTCAGGCTCATGATGCCCTGCGCCGCGCTCGTCGTCTGCGACATGTTGCTGGAGATCTCGACCACCGAGGCGGAGAGCTGTTCGACCGCGGCGGCGACGCTTTCCACGCTGGCGCTGGTCTCCTCGGCAAGGCCGATGGTCTCCATCAGGCGGGTCATGTCGGTCGCGAACTTCACGACCTTGTACGGCTTTCCGTCGGACCCGACGATCGGGTTGTAGGATGCCTGGATCCAGACCGGTGCGCCGTCCTTGCGGATGCGCTTGAAGACACGCGCCTGGAACTGGCCCGCGTTGAGGCGACGCCAGAATTCGGCGTAGTCGGCGCCCTCCTTCTCCTCAGCCTCGACAAACATGGAATGGTGGCGGCCAACGATTTCATCCAGACGGTAGCCGAGCGCGTTCAGGAAGTTGTCGTTCGCGGTGATGATCTTGCCGTCCGTGTCGAACTCGATCACGGCCTGCGCTTTGCCGATGGCGGCGAGCTTGGCGTCCGCCTCGTCGGTCGCTCGTTTGACCGCGGTCACGTCGGTCGCGAACTTCACGACGCGGATCGGCTTGCCGTCGGCGTTGAGGATCGGATTGTAGGACGCCTCGATCCACGCGTTGCTGCCGTCCTTGCAAACGCGCATGAACTTGCCGGAGAGGAAGCGGCCACTGCGCAGCGTGTCCCAGAACTCGCGATATTCGCGGCTCTTCGCGTATTCCGGCGTCACGAAGATGCTGTGATGCTTTCCCTTCACTTCGCTCAGCGTGTAGCCCAGCGTCTTCAGGAAGTTCTCGTTCGCGGTGAGGATGGTCCCGTCCGTCTCGAACTCGATGACCGCCATCGAACGGTCGATCGCGGCAAGGCTCGCATTGGCCTCGGCCTCGTGGTTGTGCCTTTCGGTGACGTCTGTCGCGAACTTGACGACGTGATCGACCGCACCGTCCCGGCCGAGGACGGGGTTGTAGCTCGCCTCGATCCAGACCTCGCGGCCGCCCTTTGCCATCCGTCGAAACCGGTCGACGAACGGCTGGCCGCTCGCGAGCTTGCGCCAGAACTCGGCGTAGGACGCGCCTGCAGCCTCCGCCGGCGCGACGAAGATGCGGTGATCCTTCCCCTTCAGCTCGTCCGCCGTGTAGCCCATCAGCTTCAGGAAATTCTCGTTCGCCGAGAGGATCTCTCCCGTCGGCTTGAAACTGATGACCGCGTAGCTCCTGTTCAGAGCTTCGAGGCTCGGGTCGACTTTGCGGCGGCTCAGCATCGGGGCTCTCCCTGGGGCACGTTTGGGTCGGGACGGTCGGCAGTCCGGCAAGCGGGTCGTTGATCGGCAGCAGGCATTGGGTGCGGGAACGCCTGCACAGCGGCGGAGGCGTGGTGAGCGGACGCTCCGCCCCCGTACCGTCCCTGTCGCAGTGGCAGCCGTCGCCACGCTTGGATCTCGAATGTCTCGTCTTCGGGTTCGGTTACATCGCTGCCAGTCGCTTCCAGTGTTGCGTACAATCCGCCGACCGGGCCTTGCGGGCCCTCGACTGAGTTTTGCGCAACCTTGCTGGTGCGGACCTTTGCAGACCGGGCAGCGCGGGGCGCCATGCCCGGCTGGCGTCGGGTGCGCTGCTGGACGCCGGGTGGACGGGCCGCAGCCTGGTCCCGGAGTAGAGGACGGGACGCGGCGCAACGCCGCGCCCCGAAACGTCAGCCGCGGCGGACGGGCTCCAGCGTCTCGGTGTGGAGTTCGGTGCCGTCGCTGTCGAGGAGGCGGACGGTCATGATGCCGGTGTCGCCCTCGATCTCGACCTCGCCGAAGAACTGGAAGCCCTCGACCGGCGACAGGTTCTGTCCCTGCGCTTCGCTGGGGGCCTTCACGTAGCGGACCTCGGGGCCGAAGGTCATGTCGAGGCCGTTGGGGCCGAAGGTGCCGGCGTGGATCGGGCCGGAGACGAATTCCCAGAAGGGCTCGAAGTCCTGGAAGGCGGCCCGGTCGGGCGAATAGTGGTGCGCTGCGGTGTAGTGGACGTCGGCCGTCAGCCAGACGACGTTGTCGATCGCGGCGTGCTTGATGAAGGAGAGGAGCTCGGCGAATTCGAGCTCGCGGCCCTTCGGTGCGCCGTCCTCACCCTGCGAGACGGCCTCGGCGCCGGCGGAGTTCTTCCAGTCGTCCCACACGATCACGCCGATCGGCATGTCGCAGGCGATGATTTTCCACGTCGCGTCGGAGTTCGACAGCGCGCGCTTCAGCCAGGCGAGCTGGCGGGCGCCGAGGATCTGCGATTCCGCCGTCACCTCGGTTTCCATCGCCGGGCCGTTGGGGCCGCGGTAGGAGCGCAGGTCGAGGAAGAAGACGTCGACGTGCGGGCCGTAGTGAACCGTGCGGTAGACGCGGCCCGGCTCCTCGGGCTGGTAGCTGATCGGCGTCATCTCGTGGAAGGCCTGCGCCGCGCGGGAGGCGAGCAGCGAGATCGACTTCTCGCTGTAGCGGTCGTCGGCGCCGAGGTCCTTCGACAGCGACCAGTTGTTGGTGACCTCGTGGTCGTCCCACTGGAAGAAGGTCGGGACCTTCGCGTTGAAGTCGCGCAGGTTGGCGTCGAGGAGGTTGTACTTCCACTGGCCGCGATACTCGTCGAGCGTCTCGGCGACCTTCGACTTTTCGGGCGTGACGATGTTGGTCCACACCGTGCCGTCTGCGAGGTCGACGGTCTCCTTGAGCGGGCCGTCGGCGTAGATCGTGTCGCCGGAGTGGATGAAGAAGTCCGGCTCGCGGGCGGCCATCGCGGCGTAGGTCTTCATGCCGCCGCGGCTCTCGTCGATACCCCAGCCCTGCCCCACGGTGTCGCCGGACCAGACGAACTTGACGCTGCGGCGCGAGGCGGGTGCGGTGCGGAAGTGGCCGACGGCGGGCTCGGACGCGGCCTTGAGGTCGGTGAGGTCACGGGCGACGGCGCGCCAGTAGATGTCCTGGTCTGCGGGGAGACCGGTGAGGAGGCGCTTCACCGCAAAGTCGCTGCCGGGGGTCGCCGTCAGCGCGTGGAGGCGCTCAGCGTCCGCGAAGCTCTCGGTGGTCGCCCACTCGAACTCGATGGTGGACGGGCGGTCGGCGCGGACCCAGACCATGCCGGAGTTGGCGGAGACATCGCCGGACTGGACGCCGTGGGTGAACGTCGGCCGGCTCTGGGCACGGACGAGCGCCGGCATTGCAAGGCCGCCGACGGCGAGCGTAAGGCCTGAAACGGCTGTGTGGCTGAGGAAGCGCCTGCGGGTGATGGCGGACATGGGACAAGCTCTCGCGTTGCTGATGCGTGCCGCTTTGGAGTTTTTCCATGTCAGGCGTTTTGCAGTTCGATGACAATGGGCGACTTTCTCCGCCGCAACCGCAAGGCCGTTGACAAATGTCGCTAAATATCCATATTAGCGACAGTTGTCCTGGAGAGATCCGATGTTTCTGGAAGAGGTCGAGCCGGCGGGTGACCGGGCGGGTGCGCCCCCCGCGGCCGCGGAGATCGAGGCGGTGCAGCGGGCGGTGATCCAGCTCTTCGCCCGCTGGGAGCTGACCGACGCCGAGGCGGCGACCATCCTCGGCATCTCGTCGCGCACCTTCCAGCGCTGGCGGCAGGGGCAGTACGGCCGCGTCTCCAAGGACGGGGCGGCGCGCATGTCCAACCTCATGGGCATCCACAAGGCGCTGCGGCTCCTGTTCCGCGAGCCGGCACGCGGCTACCAGTGGATCGGGCGCCCCAACGAGGCGTTCGGCGGCCGCTCCGCCCTCGCCGTGATGCTGGGCGGCGAACTCACCGACATCATGCGCGTGCGCCGCTACCTCGACGCCGCGCGCGGTTCGTGGTGACGGAAGGGCCGCTCGCCGCACCCTTCTCGCGGATTCGCTGGGGGCGCTCGGTCCGCCTGATCGCCTCGCGCTTTCCCCCCATCGAGGTGTTCGAGGACATCGCCGACCCGGCGGACTGGGAGCACCTCAAGCGCGCCGAGATGGCGACCAACCCGCGCCTCGCCGACACCATGGGCGACCTCGACAAGGTGCCCGTCGCGCGGCGCGTCTCCGGCCCCGGCGCGTCGCTGGTGATGGCGCCCTTCGTCCACGCCTCGCCGGACTATCCGGGCCGCTTCCACGACGGCACCTTCGGCGCCTACTACGCCGCGAAGGACTTCGAGACCGCCGTCGCGGAAAAAGTGTTCCACGCCGCGCGCTTCGCCCGCGCGACGGCCGAGGCGCCCGGCTGGCTCGGCGACTGGCGCGAGCTCGTCGGCCGGATCGACGCCACCCTCGCCGACGTCCGCGGCGAAGGCTTCGCCGCACTGCTGGGCGACGACGTGTCCGACTACGCGGCCCCGCAGGCGTTCGCCCGTGCGGTGCGCGAAGCCTTCGCCGACGGCATCGTCTACCCCAGCGTCCGCAACCCCGGCGGCGAATGCTTCGCCGCCTTCTGGCCCGACGTGATGGCGGTGCCGAAGCAGGCCCGCCACTTCGCCTACCACTGGGACGGGGAGCGGGTGGATTTTCTGCGGGAGGTCACCCTCACCGGTGATGGGGCGGTTTTCAGGATCGTCGCCGGGGACTGAACACGGCACCGGGTACGCCCGTGCTCCGGGCTGCCAATCGCCTCTTCGCTCGCTCACCGGTCATCAGACCGCTCCGCCGAAGGCGCGCCCGCCTCCCGGTGTCCGCCGCGACCAGTGCGCGCGCCGCCTTGCACCGTTCCTCCTGCGGCACGATGTTTCTGGCGCGCGGACTTCGCGCCCCGTTCGGTCGAAATTCGTTCACCGCCGGAGGGGCAAACGCGGCTTCGGCGCTCGGCAGACGGCCCAGAGGAGAAACCGGGATGACCGCATCACCCCTTACGACTCGCCGCAGCCTTCTGATGGCCGGCGCCGCCACGGCCGGAGCCGTGCTGGCGAGCGGCGGCCTCGGCGCTTTCGCACCCGCGCGCGCCGCCGGCCTCGCGCCCACACCGACGATGCGCGGCGGTTCAAACAACTATCGGCCCGGAGCCCCGCTTGTGGAACGCATCGGCGGCGGCGGGTTCCTCATGACCGGCACCGTGCGCCGCGCGGGCGACGGCCGCCCGCTCGAAGGCGTCCGGATCCAGATCTGGGCGCACACAACCGAGGGCCACGAGCGCGACGAGCGCAGCCACGGCGCGACGCTGAGCGACGCGAACGGCGTGTACCGAATGGAGATGCCGCAGATCGTGCCGGCGTTCGGCCAGCCGCACGGCCACCTCGCCTACGATCCCGACTATGACGACAACGGCTTCCAGACCGTGTTCCTCCGCCCCGTGATGCGGAGCGCGCGAGAAACCAGCCTCACCGCCGACTTCGTCCTGGAGCCCGCCTGACCTCGTGGCCACCGCGCGCACGGTCCTGATCTGGGGCGCACTCGCGGCTGCCCTCGCCATCTCTCTCTTGGTGGCGGCGACGAGCCCGCTGCTTGAATGGCGCAGTCCCGTCTACATCGCGGCCGGATTGGCGGGCGTCGTCGGCATGGGGCTCCTCCTCCTGCAGCCGCTCCTTGCCGGCGGCCACCTCCCCGGCCTGGGTGCGCGCCTCGGCCGGCGCATCCATGCGTGGGTCGGCGTGGCGCTGGTGGCGGCGGTACTGGTCCACGTCGCTGGTTTGTGGCTGACCAGTCCGCCGGACGTCGTGGATGCGCTGCTCTTCCGCTCGCCGACGCCGTTTTCCGTCTGGGGCGTCATCGCGATGTGGGCGGTACTCGCCGCCGCGCTCCTCGCGGCGCTGCGGCGGCGGCTCCGCCTGCGCCCTGCGGTCTGGCGGGTCTGGCACATGGCGTTCGCGGTGGTGATCGTCGCCGGCAGCGTCATCCACGCCCTTCTCATCGAGGGGACGATGGGGACGGTCTCCAAGGCGGTGCTTTGCGCCCTCGTCGTCGCGGCCGCCGCGCTGGCTGCTTTCGACGTCGCCCGGCCATCATTCCTTCGCCGCAAGCTCTAGGAGACTGCGGGCGGACCGGCTCAGGATGGCGGCTTCGTTCCCTGCAGGCCCCTCAGCCCCAAACGCGGCCCCTAAGTCCGTTCACGGGACCGAGGCGGCCCTGCCCGCCTTGAGCGCCTTGTTGGCCGCCCTACTCCACCCCGAGCTGGCCCGTACGATCTCCTGAACGGCCTGCGGGTTGGCCTTGCCGCCGGTGGCCTTCATGACCTGGCCGACGAACCAGCCGGCGAGGTTGGGCTTCAGCTTGGCCTGCTCGGCCTTTTCGGGGTTGGCGGCGATCACTTCGGCGACCGCCGTCTCGATGGCGCCGGTGTCGGTGACCTGCTTCATGCCGCGGGACTCGACGATCTCGGCCGGGTCGCCGCCTTCGGTCCAGACGATCTCGAACACGTCCTTGGCGATCTTGCCGGAGATGACGCCCTCGGCGATGAGGTCGATGATGCCACCGATCTGGGCGGCGCTCACCGGGCTCTCGTCGATGGCGAGGCCCTCCTTGTTGAGGCGGCCGAACAGCTCGTTGATCACCCAGTTGGCCGCCACCTTGGCGTCACGGCCCTTCGCAACGTCCTCGAAGAAGAACGAGGAGTCCGAATCCGACACCAGAACCGAGGCGTCGTAGGGGGAGAGGCCGAGGGTGTCGACGTAGCGGGCGCGCTTCTCGTCGGGCAACTCGGGGAGCGAGGCGCGGATCGCCTCGATCTCGGCGTCGTCGAGTACCAGCGGCAGGAGGTCGGGGTCGGGGAAGTAGCGGTAGTCGTGCGCCTCCTCCTTGGAGCGCATGGAGCGCGTCTCGCCGGTCTTGGCGTCGTAGAGGCGGGTCTCCTGGTCGATGCTGCCGCCGTCTTCCAGGATCGCGATCTGGCGGCGCGCCTCGTACTCGATCGCCTGCCCCGCGAAGCGGATGGAGTTGACGTTCTTGATCTCGCAGCGCGTGCCGAGCGGCCCGCCCGGCTTGCGGACCGAGACGTTGATGTCGGCGCGAAGGTTCCCCTTCTCCATGTCGGCGTCGGACGTGCCGAGATAGCGCAGGATCGTGCGCATCTTGGTGAGGTAGGCCTTCGCCTCGTCGGACGAGCGGATGTCGGGCTTGGAGACGATCTCCATCAGCGCGACGCCGGAGCGGTTGAGGTCGACGTAGCTCTTGCCCGGATGCATGTCGTGGACGGACTTGCCAGCGTCCTGTTCGAGGTGCAGCCGCTCGATGCCGACGATGATCCGCTCGCCGGACAGCATGTCGACGATCACCTCGCCCTCGCCGACGATGGGCTCGGCGAACTGCGAGATCTGGTAGCCCTGCGGCAGGTCCGGGTAGAAGTAGTTCTTCCGGTCGAAGCGGGAGACCTTGTTGATCTGCGCGCGGCAGGCCGAGCCCGGTGCGCACCGCCTGTTCGACGCATTTGCGGTTGATGACCGGCAGCATCCCCGGCATCGCGGCGTCGACGAGGCTGACATGGTCGTTCGGCTCGCCGCCGAATTCGGTCGAGGCGCCGGAGAACAGCTTTGCTTTGGACTGGACCTGCGCATGGATCTCCATGCCGATTACGATCTCCCAGTCGTGGAGCGCGCCCTTGATGTACTGCTCGGGCGCGGCCTGGCGCGCGCCGAAGGCGGCGGGTGCGGCGGTTTCGGCGGCGGCGTCGCGCACGTGCTCGTTCATCGAAGGCTCCTCGTCTGGCTGGCGGCGGCGGTTCCGCGCCGTCGCGGCGGGCGCGCTCGGCCGCACCCTCTGGCTTATCGTGGACGTTGCGCCGCGGTGCAAGACGGAAGGCCGCGTCTGCGCTGTCTCAGTGGTAGGTGCGCAGCGCCTCGTGGCCCTCGATCAGGATCGCGGCGGGGTCGGAGGCGAGCTCGCCGTGGTGCTTCGACTTGTGCTCCGGCTCGACGTGGATCGAGATCAGCGCCTCGCCGACCGTCTTGCGCACCGCACGCTCGATCCTGTCGCAGATGACGTGGGCGTCGGCGACGTTCATGTCCTCGGGCACCACGAGGTGGAAGTCGACGAAGGTGCGGCGGCCGGCGTGGCGGGCCCTGAGGTCGTGCGCCTCGATCGCGCCGTGCGCGCTGCCGGCGATGGCGGCGCGGATGCGCTCCAGCTCGTCCTGCGGCGGGGCGGCGTCCATCAGCCCGCCGACGGATTCGCGGATGAGGCCCCAGCCCGACCAGATGACGTTGCACGCGACCGCGGCGGCAAGCAGCGGGTCGAGGATCGCCCAGCCGGTGAGGACGGAGAGCGTCAGCCCGAAGAGGACGCCAATGGTGGTGACGGTGTCCGCGGCGAGGTGCTTGCCGTCGGCCGTGAGCGCCGGAGAGCGGTGGCGCCGGCCGTAGCGGATGAGGACCAGCGCCCAGCCGGCGTTGACCGCGCCGGCGAGCGCGTTGACGGCCAGGCCAAGCCAGGGCGCGTCCATCAATTGCGGGTTCATCAGCCCGCCGATCGCCTCGCGCAGGATGAGGAACGCGGCGATGACGATGAGCGCCCCCTCCAGCACCGCGGAGAGGTACTCCACCTTGTGGTGGCCGTAGGGGTGGTTCTCGTCGGCGGGCTGCTGGCTGAGGTGGATGGCGTAGAGCGCCGCGCACGCCGCGCCGACGTTGACGACGCTCTCCAGCGCATCGGAAAACAACGCGACGCTACCGGTGAGGCCCCATGCCAGGAACTTGATGCCGAGCACGAGGATGCCGACGGCGATACTCGCCGCTGCCAGCCTGGTCGCGCTGAACTGCGATGCTGTCGACATGACGCTCAACCCCAACACTTCGTCCGCCCGGATATCGCCCCTTCGCGCGGGGGCCGCCTTCCTGCCACGGGCCGCAATCGCCCGCCGGAGAACGTGTCCCCGGCAGCGGATGCCGCAGACGGGTGCGCCAGTGCGGCCACGGGGTCAACCCGCATCGGTGCAATGCCGACAGCGCGGGAACAGCGGGATCGCGCGAAGGGTTCCCGGAGCCTCGTCTGGCGAGCCGGCGGGCGCGCGACGGCACTTCGCGGCGGTCCGAATTTCCCTGTGGGCAAAAAGGCGCCGCGGGCTACGTCAGAACTGCAGCGCGAACTGCAGGTACTGGCCGAGATTGTAGAGGCCCAGCAACGAGGCCGCCAGCGCTGCGCCCGTGATCCATTCGGGGATCATCGCACCACCCTCTCGCGGTTCCGATCCGGGCGCACACGCGCCCTCACCCCAAACTTTATGGCCGCCGGCAGCCCCGTGCAATGTCCGGCCGCGATGGTGTGCAGCAACGGCTGCAGAGACCGGCGCACGAAAAAGCCGCCCGCAGCGGTGGCTGCGGGCGGCTCTGCATTCGGCGGCAGTGCCGCGCGGAGGCGTTTAGCGGGAGTAGAACTCGATGACGAGGTTGGGTTCCATCGTCCCGGGGTACGGCACGTCGCCCAGCGACGGCATGCGGACGAAGCCGGCGGTCATCTTGGTGTGGTCGATGTCGAGGTAGTCGGGCGTGTCACGCTCGGCGAGGCCGATCGATTCCAGCACGGCGAGCATGTTCTTGGACTTCTCGCGGATCTCGACAACGTCGCCCGGCTTGCAGCGGTAGCTCGGGATGTTGACGCGCTTGCCGTTCACCATCACGTGCCCGTGGGACACGAACTGGCGGGCGGCGAACACCGTCGGCACGAACTTGGCGCGATAGACGATGGCGTCGAGACGGCTTTCGAGCAGGCCGATGAGGTTCTCGGAGGTGTCGCCCCGGCGGCGGACGGCTTCGTCGTAGACGGCGCGGAACTGCTTCTCGGAGATGGAGCCGTAGTAGCCCTTCAGCTTCTGCTTGGCGCGGAGCTGCAGGCCGAAGTCGCTCATCTTGCCCTTGCGGCGCTGGCCGTGCTGGCCGGGGCCGTATTCCCGCTTGTTGATCGGGCTCTTGGGACGACCCCAGATGTTCTCGCCCATCCGGCGGTCGATCTTGTACTTCTGGCTATGGCGCTTGGTCATGTCACGTCTTCTGGATCGCGCGAGGGGCCTGTCCCCATGCGCTTAAGAATGCCGGCAATTCGGCAAAGACGCCCCTCCTTTGTGACCCCGGCGCACAGGCACGAACAGGCGTTCGGGCCGGCGGAAATGCCGGAGCACTGACAGGGCCGCCGCGGTCAGCGTCCGCGCGGCCCGCGGGTGCGGGTGATGACGCACTGTCGGCGTCAGCGGTCGATCTACGCGCTGGGCACCGCGCCGTCAACTCCAAGCCAAAAGCTTGCACTTGAAGGCATATGCCGCATAATCGATTCAGATAGAAAAGATTAATATCCTCCTTGCCTTTAAGGAGTAAGGAAAAGGTTCTCCGAAGCTTCGATGCGCATGACCGACGAGATGATCCGCGCCTTGAAGCTAGACGACAGCTTCGTCCCACCGATGCCCGGGCGGCTGCCGCCGGATGCCCCTGCCTACAGGCGGCTCGCCGCGCTTCGCGGCAACGTCCTCGCCGCCTTCACCGACAGGGACTATGGCTCCCGCCAGATCCGCGGGCGGCTGTTCGCGACCGAGTTTTTCGTCTGCAACAATCCGGACGGGGTCCGCGAGACGCTGACGGCGCAGCACGAGGCGTTCCAGCGCAAGACGGCCCAGCAGAGGCACGCGCTGGAACCCCTCCTCGGCGACGGGCTCTTCGTCAGCGACCGGGAGACCTGGCGCGAGCGGCGGTCGATCGTCTCCCCCATCGTCCACGGCCGGCACATCGCGGCGTTCGCGCCGATCATGCGCGACACCGTGCTCGAATGGTGCGCGCACTGGCACGCGGCCGGTGACAACGCCACCATCGACATCCTCACCGAGATGGGGGAGCTCACCGCCGAGATCATCTCGCGCACCATCTTCGGCAAGAAGCTCGGGCGGGCGTTCACCAACGCCATCGTGTCGAGCTTTGCCGAATACCAGCGCCATATCGACCCGGTGAACCTCCCCAGCCTGTTCGGCGTGTCGGACCGCGTGCCGCGTCCGCTCGGCCGCAGGGCGCGGCGGGCGCGGGACCGCCTGCACGCAGTCCTCGACGAGGTGATCGACGCGCTGGAGGCGGGCGCCGGCGACGGCGAGGCCTCGCCGATGATCCGCCAGCTCTTCGAGGCGCGCGGGCGGGACGGGCAGCCGCTGTCCCGCGAGGCGATCCGCAACGAGGCGATCGTCATCTTCATGGCCGGGCACGAGACGACCGCGAACACGCTCGCCTGGGCGCTTTATCTGGTGTCCAAGTCGCGGCGGGTGCAGGGTCGGCTCCTTGCCGAATTCGAGGCGGTGCTGGGCGGCCGGGTGCCCGACCTCGGCGACGTGCCGAAGCTCGGCTACACGCGCGCCGTGGTCGAGGAGACGCTGCGGCTCTATCCGCCGGTCCCCCTCCTCGGCCGCGAGGCGCTGGCAGAGGGCACGCTCAACGGGATGATCGTGCCGAAGGGCTCCACCCTTCTGGTGGCGCCATGGCTCCTTCACAGGAACCGTGACGTGTGGTCCCTGCCCGACCATTTCGTGCCGGAGCGGTTCGAGAAGGCGCACGCGCCGGTCACGGACAAGTATTCCTACATTCCGTTCGCGAGCGGCCCGCGGGTCTGTCCGGGGCTGACGTTCGCGATGACGGAATCGGTGCTGTGCCTCGCGACGCTGCTTCAGAGCTTCGAGCTGAGGATCGCGGACGGGCACGAGGTGGCGGTGGACTGCCGGCTGACCCTCAGGCCGGGACAGACGCTGCCGATGAGGGTGCGCTGGCGGCCTGCACCGGCGCCGCCGCGCCGGCCGCTGATGCCGGCCGACATCCCATGGGCCGAAACGAAGGCCCCCGAACGCCCGGCGCCGCCGCTGCGCCACGTTGCACGGCGCGGCGAGGCGGGCCGGTTGGCGCGGCGACATCATGTCTCGGAGCGGGCGCTGGGGGCGGCGCAGGTCGGCAGCCACCACGCCTTTCGTGCGCTGCCGCCGGCGTGGAGCTCGGGGTTTGCGGCGCGGGCCATCGCGCCCGCGGTCGAGGCACGCTACCGGCGCGGGCCGATGCCCGCGCGCATGGAGCGCACCGTCGCGCGGCTGAGGCCGGACCTCGGCCCCGAGGCCTGCGCCGAGGTGGTGTCGCGCTGGTTCCGCAACACCGCCCGCGCGATGGCCGAATACGGGCAGCTCGCCCGCCTCGCCCGTTCGCCGAACCTGGTGCGCGAAGGCGAGGCACACCTTGCGGAGGCCAAGGCGAGCGGGCGGCCGATCATCATGCTGTTCGCCCATACCGCCGCGTGGGAGATCTTCGCCCACACCGCGAACGAGGCATTCGGCGACCGCTGGCTCGGCCCCTACCAGCCGCAGCCGAGCCGCTACGAGAACCGGATCGTCAACGCCACGCGGGCCCGGATCGGCGCGCGCCTTCTGCCGCCGGGGCCAACGCTTGCGCGCACCCTCCTGCGCATACTGGAGACGCCGGGCAACGTGGTGCCCCTCGCGGTGGACGAGGTGTCGGAGAAGGCGATCAAGTTCCCGCAGTTCGGCCGGCCGTTCCCGAACAGGTGCAACGTGAGCTTCGCGGTCAGAAGCGCGGAGAGCCGCGGCGCCGTCATCCTCCCCACCACACTTCTTCGTGAGGGCGGCACGCGCATGCGCCTTGCCTACCACCCCGTGATGGACGCTGCGGCGCTCGGCGCCGAGGCGACTGGCGCCGCGCTCGACGCGCTCTACGACCCTGTCATCCGCGCCAACCTCGACCAGTGGTACATGCTGCACCGGCTTCGGCTGGGGGACTGAGGCGGGGCTGGCCGCTTTGTCATCGCCGTGTCACACGCTACCGGCAGGACGGGGGAAACCCGAGAGTTGAGGAGCTGACTGTGAAGCGCATCCTATTCGTCGCCGCGGCGAGCCTTGCCGCGACTGCCGCCGTTGCCGAGCCCTCCGGCTCGCTGCTGCTCTATACCAGCCAGCCGAACGCCGACGCGCAGGCCACCGTCGACGCCTTCGAGAAGGCGTACCCGGACGTCAACGTCGAGTTCTTCCGCGACGGCACCACCAAGGTGATGGCGAAGCTGGAATCGGAATTCACCGCCGGCGCACCGCAGGCCGACGTCCTCCTGATCGCCGACACCGTGACCATGGAAGGCCTCAAGCAGGCCGACCGGCTGATGGCCTACCCCGAGGCCGACGTCTCGGCCTACGACCCGCAGCTGATGGACCCGGACGGGGCGTATTTCTCCACCAAGCTCATCACCACCGGCATCGTCTACAACACCGGCGCCGAGATGAAGCCTGCGTCCTACCAGGACCTCCTGAAGCCCGAAGCCGAGGAGAAGATCGCGATCCCCTCGCCGCTCACCTCCGGCGCCGCGACGATCACGATGGTCACGCTCACCAGCGACCCCGCCCTCGGCTGGGACTATTATGAAGGCCTCGCCGACCAGGGCACGCTCGCAGAAGGCGGCAACGGCGGCGTCTACAAGGCAGTCGCCGGCGGCGAGAAGCTCTACGGCTTCCTGGTCGACTTCCTCGCCATCCGCAGCAAGGCGGAAGGCGCGCCGGTGGACTTCGTGTTCCCCGAGGAAGGCGTCTCCTACGTCACCGAGCCGGTCGCGATCCTCTCCACGGCCAAGAACCCGGAAGCCGCCAAGGCGTTCGTCGACTTCCTCCTCTCCGAGGAAGGCCAGGAGCTCGCGGTCAGCCAGGGCTACCTGCCCGCGCACCCTGACGTGACGCCGCCCGAGGGCTTCCCGGCACGCTCGGAGATCAAGCTGATGGCGTTCGACCCGGCCAAGGCGCTCGCCGACGACCAGGCGAACAAGCTGAAGTTCCAGGACCTTTTCGGCGGCTGACATCGAACGTTTTCGCAAACCGGGCGGCGAGGGCCTTGTCCTCGCCGCCCTTCTCATTCTGGCGGCACTGCTGTTCGTCCTGCCGCTCGGCAAGCTGTTCGCAGTGGGCCTCGCCCCCGGCGGCATCATCGACCTCGGGCCTCTGGCCGAGGCGCTGGACAGCCGCGCCGTCCGCCGGGCGCTCCTCAACAGCCTCGACAGCGGAATCTCGTCGGCCCTCCTCGCGACGCTGACGGGCACCGTCCTCGCGCTCGTGATCGGCCTTACCGACGTGCGCGCCAAGGGCCCGCTCATCTTCCTCATCCTCCTCCCGATGATGATCCCGCCGCACGTCACCGCGATCTCATGGATCCAGGCGACCGGGCCATCGAGCCCGCTCCTGCGCACGCTCGGGATGGCGCCCGAACTCGGCTCCACCAACCCGCTCTATTCGCGCGGCGGCGTGATCCTCCTCCTCTCGATCCAGCACAGCCCTCTGGTGTTCCTGATCGTCCGCGCCGCACTCCGGGCGCAGCCGCGCGAACTCGTCGA
This sequence comes from uncultured Alphaproteobacteria bacterium, assembly GCA_963704595.1. GTDB lineage: Bacteria > Pseudomonadota > Alphaproteobacteria > Rhizobiales > Amorphaceae > Acuticoccus. The sequence continues at coordinate 1,815,638 of OY969922.1, read as the reverse complement.
TGCCGCGCGGATCGCCGGCGCCTCGCCGCTCAGGGTGCTGGCGCGCATCGTGCTGCCGCTCCTCGTTCCGGCGCTCCTCGCAGGTCTTGCGCTGGCGTTCGTCTCTGCGCTCGGCAATTTCGGCATTCCGGCGCTCCTCGGCATTCCGGGGCGGTACACCACGCTTCCCGTCCTGATCTGGCAGCGGATGGCGAGCTTCGGCACAGGGATGCTCACCAACGTCGCGGTGATCGCGATGCTGATGGCGGCGCTCGCGGTGGTCGCGGTCGGGGTCATCTACGTGCTCCAGCGGTTCGGGCGCGCCGCGCTGATCGGCCCGCCGCGGCCCCCGCTCGCGATCCGCCTCGGCAAGGCGCGGCCTTGGGTGGAGCTTCTCCTCTGGGGCTTCATCGCGGCGGTGGTGGTGCTGCCGCTGGCGGCGCTCTTCTCCACCGCGCTTGTGCGCACCTACGGCCTGCCGCTCAACCTCGAGACCTTCACGTTCGACAATTTCGCCGAAGTGCTGGTGCGGCAGGAGGTGACGGTGCGCGCCTTCCTCAATTCCTCGCTCGCGGCGGGCCTTGCGGCGCTGGCGCTGGCGAGCGTTGCAATCGCCGTCGGCCATGCCGCGACGCGGGGGCGCCGGGCCGGCCGCCTCACCGGGCGGCTGATGGAGACGCTCGGCGACATCACCTACGCGACGCCGGGGATCGTCCTCTCGATCGCGTTCATCCTCGCCTTCATCAAGCCGATCCCGGGGCTGGGGGTGTCGATCTACAACACCCTCTTCATCATCGGCCTCGCCTACGTGACGGCGTTCCTCTCCATCGCGCTGAAGCCCGTGTCCGCCGCGTTCGCGCAGCTCGACCCGCTGCTCGACGATGCGGCACGGGTCGCGGGCGCCGGATATCTCCGGCGACTGTGGCGGATCTTCGCGCCGCTGGTGGCGCCTGCCGCGGCATCAGGCGCGATCCTCGTCTTCCTGACGGCGTACAACGAGATCACCGTCTCGGCGCTCCTCTGGTCGGCGGGAAACGAGACCATCGGGACCACCATCTTCAACTACGAGGACGGCGGCTACACCACGCTCGCCGCCGCAATGTCCGCGGTCACGGTGATCGCGACGGTGTGCCTGATGACCCTCCTCGACCGCTTCGGCCGCCGCCTGCCGCCGGGCACCGTACCCTGGCGCTGAGGCCGCGTCAGAGGCGGTAGAATTCCTCGCCGGTCCCGCGGAAGAGGCGCATGGTCTCGTCCGGCGTCAGCTCCAGCGCCCATTCCACGATCTCGACCCACTCGGGGTACTGGATCGCGTGGGTGGAGACCGGCCAGTCGCCGCCGAACATCGTCCGGTCGATCCCGAACGCCTCCACCGCGGTGACGATGTAGGGCTTCAGCTGTTCGCGGGTCCACGCGTCATGGTCGGCCTCGGTGGCGACGCCGGATAGCTTCAGCCATGTGTTGGGCTCTGCGGCGAGCTCGCGGATCTGGCTCGCCCACGGCTCCATCACGCCGTCCGCGATGGCGGGCTTGCCGATGTGGTCGAGCACCATCTTCACGTTCGGGCAGGCGCGGGCGAGCTTCGCCGTGCTCGCCATCTGGCGGTAGGTCACGCAGATGTCGAACGAGAAGTCGTGCGCCTCCAGCGCCCGCACCCCCTCTAGAAATTCCGGCTGCAGGCAGTATTCGGGGTCGGCTTCGCCCTGGAGAAGCCGGCGGACGCCGCGCGTCAGCGGAAATTCGGCGAGTGCCGCGAGGTGTTCGGCGACGGCCGCGCCCTTCTCCAGCGGGGCGAACGGCACCATAGCCTTGATGCGCGGGTCGGCGGCCGCCTGCTCGGTGACGTAGCGCGCCTCGTCGAGCGCGTGCGCTGGGTCGACGTCGACCTCGAGGAACACCATGGCGCCGACGTCGACGGTGCCGGTCGCGGCGTCGAAGTCGGCGAGGCCGAAGGGCCTGTTGATCTTCGGCGCGCCCGCGAGCCAGGGGTAGCTCAGCCGGTCCGGGGCGATGAGGTGGAGGTGGGTGTCGAGAATCGGAAAGTCAGGCACCGGCGTTTCCCTGTTCTGCCGCGTGGGAGCGGTGTTTCATACAAGTTCCTGCCGGCGCTTGCACTTGGCCGCAGCGCGCGGTCGTTCGGAACCTGAGGGTTGCACGGCCGTCGCTTCGGCAGTGCGCGCCCGGACCGGTGCATCAATCCGCCGGGGCTTCGAGCGTTTCGGAGCGGGTGAAGTGAATGTCGGTCCAGCCGAGCGCCAGGTCGTCGTCACGCGCTTTCAGGCTCAGATAATCCGTGAAATTGGCAACGGCTTCATGGAATTTCCGCCACCGGTTCGGCCGGAGTTCGCGGCCGAACAGGCCGCTCATGTGGCCGCTGAACTTCGCGGTGACATGCTTGCCCTCCCGCGCGGGCTCAGGGACGACCGTGAAGTGGTTCAGGGTCTGGTTGACGATCTGCATCCGGTCGTAGCCGAGCGTGTACATCTTAGCGAGACCGGACAGCCCCTGAATGCCGGAAGACTCCACGGACAGGAATTTGGGCATCACCCGGGTTTCGAGAAGCTGGTCGACGAATACTTCGTCAGCGCCCTCGAGGTCGCACTTGATGTAGTAGGGCACGCCATGTTCTTCGAAGAGCTGGCGGAGGTGCAGCGTCTTCACGGTGATCTCCGTGACGCCACTGCCCTCCCGGTTGGCATTGACCTCGAGTACGCTGCTCCAGTCGTCCTTCGTTTCGTTGACGTAGAACGAGACTTCGGTCTCGCTGTCAGACCACAGTGCGCGGTCGACGATCTGCAGCCGGCCGTCCGCGATCTCGCTTGCGAACCTGCTCCCGTGCCGATTCGACCATTCTGGGGTTGGCTTCCACGGCGACGACGCGGAAGCCCTTGTCGAGGTAGAACTTGGTGTCGAGCGCGGTGTGCATACCGAGATCGAAAATAAGATCTCGGTGCGTTTCGTACTCAGACGTCAGTGAACCGATCATTTAAACTTGTCCATCGAGCGCTCAGGTCGATCTCACGCCTTGAGCGGGGTGTACGTTCTGCCCAGCCTTCTTTCGCTGCAGCCGGGATCACTGAAGGAAATCAAATTGTACCTCAGCAAAATGTGTACCGGCAATGGCTGGTTTTGAAGCACCACTTTTTTCTAACAGATGAGTTGAAGAACCGTCAAAATTGCAGAGTTCCGACGACGTGCGGCAACTGCAATATTACGCCAAGCTCCGGTAGAATTATCTTTTATAAATGGCACGTACCGAAGTACTGCGAGCCAAGCTCAAAGCTCTACACGCGCTTCTGAGCACTTCCGGCCTACAGCGTGTACTTGAATCCGGCGTGGCTCTGCTCGAATCCGAGGCGCTCGTAGAACCGCCGCGCGCGGGTGCGGCGCAGGTTGCTGGTGAGCTGGATCCAGGCGCAACCGGCGGCGCGGGCCCGCGCGCACAGGTCAGCGATCAGTGCCTCGCCGATGCCCTCGCCGCGGCATGATGAGGCAACGCGCACGTCTTCGACCTGCGCGCGGCGGCGGCCCTCCCGGCCGAGACCGGAAAGATAGGTGAGCTGGGCGGAGGCGATGACCGTCCCGTCCCGCTCACCGACGATGACCCGGTCGTGCGGGTTGGCTTCGATCGCGCGGAATGCGGCGACGTAGCCGGCGGCCGGCGGGTCGCCCACGGTCTCTCTCTCCGCGCCGTACTCGTCGTCGGCGAGCAGCGCGACGATCGCGGGGAGATCGGCCTCGCGCGCCTCGCGGAAGGTGACCGTACTCACTTAAGGGCTTGCGCGATCCGGCCGGCCGCCTCCTCCACCACCTTCGTGTCGCGGCAGACGCACATGCGCAGCCACGCCTTGCCGGAGGCGCCGAACATGAAGCCCGGCGCGAGGCCGACCTGCGCGGCTTCGAGGATGCGCGTGCAGGCGGCGCGGCTGTCGTCCTCGCCCTTGAGGCGGAAGAACGCGTACATGCCGCCGAGCGGTTTTTCCGGCAGGTGGATGGCGTCGAGGCCCCTGAAGGCGGCGTAGGCCGCGTCGACGCCGTCACGGCAGCGGCGCTGGATTTCCGCCACCAGCGGTTCGCCCTCGTTGAGCGCGGTCGCGGCGGCGGCCTGGATGAAAGGCGCTGTGCCGGAGTTCACGTACTGGGTGACGGCCGAGAGCTTGGGGCGGACCGATTCGGGGTGGACCAGCCAGCCGACGCGCCAGCCCGTCATCGCCCACGCCTTGGAGAAGGAGTTGACGGTGAGGACGCGGTCCTCGGGCTCGGCGACCTGGAGGATCGACGGGGCGCCCATCTCGTTGCCGAACCACAGCCGGTTGTAGACCTCGTCGGAGATGATCCAGATGCCCGCGCGGGCGGGCGAACTCGAGGATGGCGCGGAATTCGTCGCGCGAGCAGGTCCAACCGGTCGGGTTGGCGGGGGACGAGAAGCAGATCGCGGCAGTGTTCTCGTCGCAGGCGTCGAACAGGCGGTCGAGGTCGAGCTTCGGCCGCGCAGCCTCGAGGTCGAGCGGGACCGGGCGCGGGGTGCCGCCGGCGAGCGTGACCACGTGGCGGATGTTGGGCCACTGCGGCTCGACGGTGACGACGTTCTGGCCGGGGTCGCACACGAGCATCATGGCAAGGTGGAGCGCCTGCATCCCGCCCGGCTGCACCGCGCTGCGGTCTTCGGAGATTTCCACGCCGTGGAGCTTGGTCTGGTAGGCCGAGAGCGCGGCGCGGAGGTCGGCTGCGCCGCGCATGTCGGGCTCGTAGAAGGTGCGGCCGGCCTTGAGCGCGTCTGCGGCGGCGTTCTTGATGAAGTCGGGCGTCGTGACGTCGCCCTCGCCGTACCAGAGGCGGATCACGTCGCCGAGCCTGTTCGCCTTGGTGGCGAGGTCGGCGATGTTGTCGGTCTCGAGGTCGCGGATGAGCTGGCGCATGCCGTCTGCGGCGGGTGCGCTGGCGTTGAGGGCGGGGTTATCCATGGTCGGGCAATCCTGTGGGCTGCCCGTTTCCACACCCGGGCGCGCACGGCGTCAACACCCCGTGCTAGAAGCGGGCATCAACCGCACCGCCGCCGAGGCCGCCATGTATCGCCCCGCCCAGTTCGACGAGACCCGTCCCGAAATCCTGACCGCCGCGATGGCCGAGATCCAGCTCGCCGCCTTCGTGACGCCGACGGCGGCCGGGATCGAGGTGACGCACGCGCCTGCGGTGGTGCGCACCGGGGCGGACGGCACGGTCGTCCTCGAATCGCACGTCGCCCGCGCCAACCCGCACTGGCGCGCCGCGGCGGATGCCCCCAGCGTCGCGATCTTCCAGGGGCCGCAGGCGTACGTCTCGCCGTCGTTCTATCCGTCCAAGAAGGAGCACGGGAAGGTGGTGCCGACGTGGACCTACGTCACCGTCCACGCGCACGGGCGCCTTGCGGCGGTTGAGGACGGCGACTGGCTCGCCGCCCACCTCGAGGCGCTGACGGCGCAGAACGAGAGCCGGCGCGAGGCGCCGTGGGCGGTGTCCGATGCGCCGGCGGAGTTCATCGGCGCGCTGACGCGCGGGATCGTCGGCCTGCGGATGACGGTGGAGCGGCTCGAAGGCGCGTGGAAGGTGAACCAGCACAAAAGCGCGCCGGACAGGGAGGGCACCGCCGCCGGCCTCGCCGCCTCCGGCGAGATGGGCGAGAAGCTCGCCGCGGTGCTGGCGCGGAGTTGAGGCGCTTTTCCTGTGCGCGCCGGCCCCGGCTGCCCCGATCCCGGCCGCCGGTCCTTTAAGTTCAATGCGCAAGGCGCGAAGATAGCCTCCCGACAATCCGGATGATCCCCGTGGCAGACCAGTCGACCAACCCGCTCGCCGACCCCGAAGGCTTCAAGCTCGGCGTGTTCGCCGCCAATGCCGACGGGGGGCTTGCGATCACCACCGTGCCGGAGCGCTGGCGCGCCTCGTGGGCCGACAACGTCGCCGCCGCGCAGATCGCCGACCGCGGCGGGCTCGACTTCTTCCTCCCCATTGCCCGCTGGCAAGGTTTCGGCGGCACCACCAAGGCGCGCGAGCACTCGTTCGAGACCTTCACCTGGGCCGCCGCCATCGCGGCGGTGACCGAGCGGCTCGCGGTGTTCTCTACCGTCCACGTCCCGCTGGTGCACCCGGTCTACGCCGCCAAGGCGCTGGCGACGGTGGACCATGTGTCCGGCGGCCGGGCGGGCCTCAACATCGTCTGCGGCTGGAACCCGGCGGAGTTCGCGATGTTCGGCGCGACGCCGGACGAGAAGGGCTACGACCGCGCGGCCGAGTGGATCGAGATCATCGAGCGCGCCTACGCGGCGAACGAGCCGTTCGACTACGACGGCGAATACTACAAGCTGAAGGGCGTGGTGAGCCGGCCGGCGAGCATCCAGTCGCCCCGGCCGATGACGATGAACGCCGCCTTCGGCCCGCCGGGGCGCGACTTCGCCGCCCGCCACTGCGACATGCTGTTCTCCACCTTCAGCGACATCGCGGACGGGGCCAAGCACGTCGCCGACATCACGGAGCGCGCCGAGGCGGCGGGGCGGACGGTCGGCATCTACACCGCCTGCCACGTCGTCTGCCGGGACAGCGCGGACGAGGCGCAGGCCGCCTACGACCGTTTCGCGCTTCATGAGGCGGACCACGACGCGGTGGCCAACCACATGGCGGGCAAGAAGCAGTTCTCCCGCAGCCACGACGAGGACGCCTACACCCGCTACGCCCAGCGCTTCGCCGGCGGTGCGGGCACCTACCCTCTTGTCGGCACGCCCGAGATGATCGCCGCCGACATCGCGCGCATCGCCGCGGAAGGCTACCGCGGCGCGGCGCTCACCTTCCTCAACTACACCGACGAGCTGCCGCACTTCTGTCAGAAGGTGCTGCCGCTCCTGAAGGACGCAGGCCTCCGATGAGCATTCTCGACCCGAAGAAGGCACGGCTGAAAAAGGCGCTGAAGGCGGGCGGACCGCTCGGCGTCGCCTGGTTCACGCTGGGAAGCACGGTGCTGATCGAGGTCGCCGGGCGGCACGGCATGGACGCCGTGGTGATCGACATGCAGCACGGCCTGTTCGACCGGCTGACGCTTGAAGCCGCGATCACGGCGAGCGACGCGCCGGTGCTGATCCGCACGCGCGACGACACGTCCGCCAGCATCGGCGAGGCGCTCGACGCGGGCGCCGAGGGTGTTCTCGTGCCGCTGGTTGAAAGCGCCGAGGCGGCGGCTGCCGTGGTCTCGGCCTGCCGCTATCCGCCGGCGGGCCACCGCTCCGGCGGCGGCGTGCGCCCGCTCGCCGACTTCGGCGCCTATTCGTCGACCGCCAACGGCGCGGTGGTCGCCGGCGTGATGATCGAGACCGCGAAGGGGCTGGAGGCGGCGGACGCGATCGCGGCATCGGGCGTCGACATGGTGTTCATCGGCACCGGCGACCTCGCGCTATCGCTGGGCGTCGCGCCGGGAAGCCCCGAGCACGGCGCGGCGTGCGCAACCATCCTCGCCGCGTGCCGGAAGGCGAAGACGCCGTGCGGAATCTTCGCGATGAGTGCCGCCGCGGCCGCCGCGCGGATCGGCGAAGGCTATGCCCTCTCCGTCGCCACCATCGACGTTGCGGCGTTCGAGGCGCGCACGGCCGAAGATCTCGCGGCGTTCAGGGACGGGACGGCGGCGGCAGCGAAGCCTGGGCGGTCGCGCCGGAAGGCCGGCTGACGTCAGTCCGCCTCGTGGTGGCGGACGAGTTTGCGCAGGAGTGACTTCAGCTGCGCGACTTCGGCAGCGTCCAGCGCCTCGGTTGCGCTCTGCTCCCGCGCTGCCGCCTGGTGGAGAAGCTCGATGAGGCGTGCGCGACCGGCCTCGGTGATCTCGAGCCCGTTCGCCGCAGGGGCCACGTAGCCGGTTGCGAGGAGGCTCTGGCGGGCCTCCGAGAAGCTCGACTGCGAGAGCATGGTGCGGGTGAGGAGGTTGTCCTCCGCGCACGGCCCCTCGGACAGGATCGCGAGCATCCGCATTTCGCCGCCCGTCGCCTCGCGCTCCGCGAGCGCGCCCGAGAACGCCGCGAACAGGTGATTGTAGGCGCGGAAGAGGAGCGGAACGAGGAAGTCGTCGTAGGGATGGCGCGCGGCGACGTCGCCGCCCTCCTCCGGCGCAGGGCCGGGATGAGCCGCGATCGCGCCGTAGCGCCCCTGCGCAAACACGAGGCACGGCCGGTCGTAGCGCGCGAAGCGGCGGACGCGTCCGACGATGATGAGATGGTCGCCGCCGTCGAACGCCGCCTCGCGCGTGCACTCGAAGTGGCCTGCCGCGCCCTCGATCAGCGGAACGCCGCCGAGCCCGTCCTCGCACGCGGTCTCGGCGAACTTGTCGGCGCCGGGCCGCGCGAAGCGGTTGGATAGGTCCACCTGATCCTGCGCGAGGATCGTGAACGCGAAGGCCTCGGCCTCGGCGAAGTGGGCGAAGGAGCGCGCGTTGCGGTCGACCGACCACAGCACCAGCGGCGGGTCCAGCGAGACCGATGCGAACGAGTTGGCGGTCATCCCGACGGGGGTGCCGTCGGCCGCGCGGCAGGTGACGATGGTGACGCCGGTCGCGAACTGTCCGAGGGCGTGGCGGAGCGCGCGGGTGTCGATGGCTTCGCTCACGGCTGCGTCGGCGCCACGGTGAAGTGGCACGACGGCGCCCCGGATGCGACGCACCGGGTTTCCGTCGCAGTGGCGGGACGGCCGAGAACCATGGTGCCGACGATGCCCGCCATGCCGACGATGGCGTGGCAGGCCGGCCCCTCGAACGGCGCGGCGGTGCCGAACGGGCTGTTCTCGACGGTGAGCGCGTAGCCCTCTCCGTCGCGCTCGAAGTGCCAGCGGCCCCAGCCGAGATCCGCCGCGGTCGCCTCGATCACGCCGAGCAGCCTGTCGATCCCGTCAGCGGAAACATAAGTGGCGGCGGACTGGCCGCCGCGCTCGACGATGGAATCGCGCAGCGCCGCCATCGCGGTTTCGCGGGCGGCGGGGTCGAGGCGGGCGAAGATGCCCATCAGCGCGTCGGGGCGGATCATCATGTAGCGGATGTCGCCGTCGTAGTGCGCGCCGTTCGCCTCGTCGTGGCGCAGTCTGTCCCGGAACCTCATGACGCCACCCTAGCAACCATCCCTGGCGAAGAAACCCTTTGCGGGGAGGCAATTGAACCGGCTCCCCCAAGCATCGGTAGAGCATAGTTGCACGGCGTGGAAGGCCCGCGCGGGACGCCCCGCAGGCCGCCATCCAGCGCGCCGGACGGGCCGCGGGACGTGGCGAATGGCGCGACATTCGAAAAGCCGCTTGTCGAACGTTGCAAGTCGTTCACTATGGGCCTTGGAGACAGGGCGCATGAATTGCCTAAGCTCCGCCTTTAACAACAAGGCCGGAGGCAAGAATTTCCGGTCAGATCTGGGAGGTTATGCGTGAACAAGCTCATTCTCGCTGCAATCGTCGGCGCACCGCTGACCATCATGGCGGGCGGATCCGCATGGGCGCAGGCTGATCCGGCCGCGCCCGAGGCACCCGCCGAGGTGAAGCCGGCCGACGGCCCGCTCGAAGGCCGCCCCGAAACCCCCGGCGCCCAGCGCCTCGCCCCGGCGACCCCGCCGCCCCTCACCACCGCCGAGGCAGACCTGCCGATCGGCAAGATCCAGGTGCCGGACGGCTTCAAGGTCGAGGTGTTCGCCAGCGGCATCAACAATGCGCGCACCCTGCGCGTGTCGGACGCCGGGACGGTGTTCGTCGGCAACTGGCAGGGCAACAACGTCTGGGCGATCCCCGAGGGCGGCGAGCCCAAGATGATCTACCAGGGCCTCGACTGGCCGAACGGCCTCGCCCTGCATGACGGCGACCTCTACATCGCCGAGCACAAGCGGATCTCCAAGGCCGCCGACATCGAGAACAACCTCGACAGCCCGCCGGAGCTCGAAGAGATCTACACCGACCTCGGCGATCCGCGCCCGCACGGCTGGCGCTTCCTGGCGGTGAGCCCGGACGAGAAGCTCTACGTTTCCAACTCCGCGCCCTGCAACATCTGCGCGCTGGAGGAAGGCTTCGGCGAGGTCCGCGCCATGAACCTCGACGGGACGGACGCCACGGCGGTCCTGCGCGGGATGCGCAATACGGTCGGCTTCGACTTCCACCCCGACACCGGCGACCTCTACTTCACCGACAACCAGCGCGACTGGCTGAGCGAGGACCTGCCGGAGGACGAGCTCAACCGGATGACCGACATCGGCAGCCAGCATTTCGGCTTCCCGTTCTGCCACAACGGCACCTTCACCGACCCCGAGTTCGGCTGGGGCTACTCGTGCGACGACTTCACCGATCCGGTGGCGCTGCTCGGCCCGCACACCGCCCCGCTCGGCATGCGCTTCTACACCGGCGACATGTTCCCGGATGACTACAAGGGCCAGATCTTCATCGCCCGCCACGGCCCGTGGAACCGCTCCGAGAAGATCGGCGGCGACGTCGTGGTCGCGCATCTCGACGACAACGGCGACGTCACCGAGATCCAGCCGTTCATGACCGGCCTCATCGAGAACAACGAGTATATCGGCCGGCCGGTCGACGTGGAGATGATGCCGGACGGCTCGCTCCTGGTGTCCGACGACTGGAACGGCGCGGTCTACCGGATTTCCTATGGCGAATAGGCGTCTCTCGGCGGGGGGGCGGCGGCTTGCCGCCCTCCTCGCTCTCGCAGTCACCTTCGCGGCGCCCGCCGCCGCGCAGGACCTTTTCCACGAACGGCAGGGCCAGTGCATCGCCTGCCATGGCGAAAACGGCGTCTCGCCGACGCCCGAGGTGCCCTCGCTCGGCGGCATCGACGATTATTATGCGCTCCTGCAGCTCGTCGCCTTCCGCTCCGGGAACCGGAAGAATGCGGTGATGCAGGCGATGATGGACGGCATGTCGGACAATGACCTGCGCGCCGCGTCCGCCTGGGTTTCTGGCCTGCCCGACCCGCCCGCGTCCGACACCGCCGCGGACCCCGACCGGATGGCGGCGGCAGAGACGATTTCGGAGGCGAACCGCTGCAACAGCTGCCACGGCGCCGACTACCGCGGCGGGCACCAGATGCCGCCGCTGCGCAACCAGCGCGAGGATTACCTCCTCAAGGCGCTGCTCGACTTCAAGCACGAGCGGCGGATCGGCGACCGCGCCGCGATGGTGGAAGTCGTGCAGGACATGCCCGAGAGCGACCTTGCCGAACTCTCCTGGTACCTCGCCAACCTTCCGGCGGAGTGACTGCCATGGCGGACGAGAGCGCCTCGCGCACTTCGTCCGCCCACCCTGCCCGCGCAGAACAGCAACGCGTTGCATTAATCCAAGTCACTTCACAAAATCTTGCGATAAGCGTCAGTATTTTTCGGCCGGAAAGCGCCCTTTGACAGTTTCCGGCGCTTCGATAGGCTCCGGTCGGGAATCTCCACTGCCCGGCACGCACCCTGCAACGCACCGGTGCGGCTGACGCGACCGGCGTAAACATCGAGGAGCCTTTTCATGAAACCATTCCGTCCATGGGCGATAGCGGCAACGGCAGCCATTTCTCTGGCGTTCGCGCCCGCCGCGTTCGCCGAGACGCCGCCCGACACGCTGGTGATCGCCGACAAGATCGACGACATCGTCTCGATCGACCCGGCCGAGAGCTTCGAGTTCTCCGGCAACGACATGCTGAACAACGTCTACGACACACTGGTCGAGATGGACCCCGCCGACCTCAGCGAAGTGGTCCCCGGCGTCGCGGAAAGCTGGGAGCTTTCCGATGACGGGATGACCTACACCTTCAAGATCCGCGAAGGCCTGAAATTCCACTCCGGCAACGACGTGACCGCCGAGGACGCCGCGTTCTCGATCCAGCGCGCGATCAAGCTCGACAAGACGCCCTCCTTCATCCTCACCCAGTTCGGCTTCACCGCCGACAACGTGGACCAGATGGTGCAGGCGACCGGGCCGCTGGAACTCACCATCAAGGTCGCGAAGCCCTTCGCCCCCTCCTTCTTCTACAGCGCGCTCACCGCGGTGGTCGCCTCCGTCGTCGACAAGGCGGTCGCGATGGAGCACGAGGCCGACGGCGACTTCGGCTACGAGTGGCTGAAGACCAACGCTGCCGGCGGCGGTGCCTACTCGCTGCGCACCTTCAAGCCCAACGAGAGCTACATCCTGGAGGCCAACGAGGACTACTGGCGCGGCGCCCCGGCGATGAAGCGTGTGTTCGTCCGCCACGTGCCCGAGCCCGCCACGCAGCGCCTGCTGCTTGAGCGCGGCGACGTCGACATCGCCCGCAAGCTGACCCCTGTCGACATCGAGGGTGTGTCCGGCAACCCGGACATCACCGTCGTCGACGAACCGCGCGGCCAGATCCTCTACGTCTCCCTCAACCAGTCGCACCCGCCGCTCGACAACCCGAAGGTCATCGAGGCGTTCAAGTACCTTGCCGACTATGACGGGATGGCGAGCACCTTCCTCAAGGGCCAGTACATGGTCCACCAGGCGTTCCTGCCCAAGGGCTTCCTCGGTGCGCTCGACAACACGCCCTACTCGTTCGACGTGGAGAAGGCCAAGGCGCTGCTGGAAGAGGCCGACGTCGGCGAGATCTCGGTCAAGATCTTCGTCCGCAATGACCAGGACCGGCTGGAAATGGCGCAGAACTACCAGAACACGCTGGGTCAGGCCGGCATCAAGGCGGAGCTGCGCACCGGAACCGGCGCCGAGATCCTGAGCGAGTATCGCGCCCGCAACCATGACCTCTATCTCGGCATCTGGGGGCCGGACTACTCGGACCCCAACACCAACGCCGACACGTTCGCCCGGAACCCGGACAACTCGGTCGACGCGCAGCTCACCGGCGTCCTCGCCTGGCGCAACGCCTATCCGGCGACCAAGGAAACGCCGATGACGGAAGCCGCGGTGCTGGAGCTCGACACCGCCAAGCGCAAGGCGATGTACGAGGAGATCCAGACGATCCATCAGACCGAATCGCCGTTCATCCCGATGTTCCAGCGGATCGAGCAGGTCGCTTCGCGCAAGGGCGTCGAGGGCTTCTCCGCCGGCGGCTCCGTCCACAACGCCTTCTACTGGCCCGTCACGAAATAACGGACCCTGCCCCGCCGCCACACGCGGCGGCGGGGCATCTGCCTGAGAGGCGCGCATGGCCGAAGCCGACACCATCGACCCCGACCGAGCGGCCGGCGCGCGCAAGGAACGCGACGCCGAGTTCGACGACGCCCCCTCCGGCGGCTTCCGCCTGCCGGGCTTTGCCACCGGAATAGCGAAATCCGCGCTGGCGCTGGCGTTCACCTTCCTCGGCCTCCTCCTCATCACCTTCCTGATCGGCCGGGTGATCCCGATCGACCCGGCGCTCTCCATCGTCGGCGAGCGGGCGACGGCACAGCAGGTGGCGAACGCGCGCGAGGCGCTCGGCCTCAACGAACCGCTCTACGTCCAGTTCGGCCTCTACGTGTGGGACGTCCTCCACGGCGACTTCGGCAAGTCGCTGATGACCTCCAACCCCGTGATCGTCGACATCGGCCGCGTCTTCCCCGCGACGCTCGAGCTTGCCACCATCGCGACCTTCCTCGGCGTCATCTTCGGCATCCCCGCGGGCGTCATCGGTGCGGTCAACCAGGGCCGCTGGCCGGACCAGGTTATCCGCTTCGTCGGCCTCCTCGGCTACTCGATGCCGGTCTTCTGGCTCGGCCTCATCGGCCTCCTCGTCTTCTACGGCATTCTCGGCTGGGTCGGCGGCCCCGGCCGGCTCGACGCCACCTACGAGATGATGATGGAGTTCGACATGGAGGCCGTCACCGGCTCGATCCTGATCGACAGCGCCATGGCCGGCGCGTGGGACATCTTCTGGAACGCCGTCAGCCACATCATCCTGCCCGCGGCGGTGCTGGGCTACTATTCGCTCGCCTACATCAGCCGGATGACGCGCTCCTTCATGCTGGAGCAGCTCTCCCAGGAATACGTCACCACCGCCCGCGTGAAGGGCGCGCCCGAGTGGCGCGTCGTCTGGGTCCACGCCCTCGGCAACGTGCTTGTGCCGCTGATCACCGTGATCGCCCTCTCCTACGCTGCGCTGCTGGAAGGCTCGGTGCTGACGGAGACCGTGTTCGCGTGGCCGGGCATCGGCCTCTACATCACCAACGCCCTCTTCAACGCGGACATGAATGCCGTGCTCGGCGGCACGGTCGTCGTCGGCGCGACCTTCATCGCCCTCAACCTCTTTTCCGACTGGCTGTACAAGTACGCAGACCCGAGGGCCCGCAAATGAGCCTCTCCGCCCGCCCCGGCCTTCGCGCCTGGCTCACCACCGACACGCCGGGCTCCCGCCGCCACGCGCAGGCGGTGCAGGCCTGGATCCGCTGGCGCGCCCTGTCGCGCAACACGCTGGCGATGGTTGGCCTCGCGATCATCCTCGCGCTCCTCTTCATGGCAGCTGCCGCTCCGCTGCTCGCCACCTACGATCCCGTCGCGCAGAACCTCGCCGACCGGCTGCTGCCGCCGCTCTCCCCCGGCCACTGGCTGGGCACGGACGAGCTCGGCCGCGACATCTGGAGCCGCATCGTCTACGGCTCGCGCATCACGCTCTACATCGTGGCGCTGGTGGCGGTGACGGCGCCGGTGTTCGGCCTCATCATCGGCACGGCGGCGGGCTATTTCGGCGGCTGGGTCGACACGGTGCTGATGCGCCTCACCGACATCTTCCTCGCCTTCCCCCGCCTCATCCTCGCTCTGGCGTTCGTGGCGGCGCTGGGGCCCGGCATCGGCAACGCGGTGCTAGCGATCGCGCTCACCGCATGGCCGCCCTATGCGCGGGTGGCGCGCGCCGAAACGCTCACCGTGCGCCAGTCCGACTACATCGCCGCGATCCGCCTGCAGGGCGCGGGGCCGGGGCGGATCATCTTCGGCCACATCATGCCGATGTGCACCTCCTCGGTGATCATCCGCGTCACGCTCGACATGGCGGGCATCATCCTCACCGCCGCGGGCCTCGGCTTCCTCGGCCTTGGCGCCCAGCCGCCGCTCCCCGAATGGGGGCTGATGATCGCCTCGGGCCGCAAGTTCCTGCTCGACCAGTGGTGGGTCGCCACCATGCCGGGCCTCGCCATCTTCATCGTCAGCCTCGGCTTCAACCTCCTCGGCGACGGGCTGCGCGACGTTCTCGACCCGCGGAGTTCCGGCAAATGAGCAACCTCCTCACCGTCGAGGACCTGCGCGTCTCCTTCCACACCCCCACCCGCGTGGTGGAGGCGGTGCGCGGTGTCTCCTTCTCCGTCGGCCGCGAGCGGCTCGGCATCGTCGGCGAATCGGGCTCCGGCAAGACGATGACGGGCCGCTCGATCCTGCGCCTCATCCGCCCGCCCGGACGGGTCACGGCGAAGCGGATGGAATTCGACGGGATGGACCTCCTCACCCTGTCGGAGCGCAGGATGCGGGCGATCCGCGGCCAGCGCATCGCGATGGTGATGCAGGACCCGAAATATTCGCTGAACCCCGTGATGAAGATCGGCCGCCAGATCACCGAGGTGATGAAGGTCCACGGCGCAGGCGGCGGCCGGACCGCGAAGCGCCGCGCCATCGAGACGCTGGAGGCCGTGCAGATCCGCGATCCCGAACGCGTGATGGGCGCCTACCCGCACGAACTCTCCGGCGGCATGGGCCAGCGCGTGATGATCGCGATGATGCTGATCCCCGACCCCGACCTCCTGATCGCCGACGAGCCCACCTCCGCGCTCGACGTCACCGTCCAGCTCGAGGTCCTGCGCATCATGGACCGCCTCGTCACCTCGCGCGGGATGGGGCTCATCTTCGTCAGCCACGACCTCGAGCTGGTCGCCACCTTCTGCGACCGCGTGCTGGTGATGTACGCCGGGCAGATCGTGGAGGAGATCGCCGCCAAGGACCTCGCGAACGCCAAGCACCCCTACACGCAGGGGCTGGTGGACTGCCTCCCCCGGATCGGCGACCGGCGCGAGACCCTGCCGACGCTGAAGCGCGACGCCTCGTGGATGGACGCGGCATGAAGATCGAGGTGGAAGACCTCGTCGTCACCTTCGGCGCCGGCCGGCAGACGGTCCGCGCGGTCAAGGGCGTCTCGTTCGACGTGGCGCCCAACGCATCCTTCGGCATCGTGGGCGAATCGGGCTCGGGCAAGTCCACCGTCCTGCGTGCCATCTGCGGCCTCGCCCCCGTCACCCGCGGAAAGATCCGCATCGACGGACGCGACGTGACCGGCCGGCGCGACGCGAACTTCGTGAAGACGGTGCAGATGGTCTTCCAGGACCCCTACGCCTCGCTCCACCCGCGCCACACCGTCGACCGCGTGCTGTCCGAGCCGCTCCGCATCCACGGCATCGGCGACGAGGGCCGCCGGGTCGGCGAGGCGCTGACGGACGTCGGCCTCGACGCCTCGTTCCGCTACCGCTACCCGCACCAGCTCTCCGGCGGGCAGCGCCAGCGCGTCGCCGTCGCCCGCGCGCTGATCCTGGAGCCCGAGATCATGCTCCTCGACGAGCCGACCTCCGCACTCGACGCGTCGGTCCAGGCGGAAGTCCTCAACCTGCTGACGCGGCTCAGGAAAGAGCGCAACCTCACATTCATCATGGTAAGCCACGACCTTGCGGTGATCGACCACATGTGTGAACGGCTGATGGTGATGCAGCACGGCCGCGAGGTCGAGCGGCTCGACCGCGCCGCCCTCGCCGACCACGTGGTGGCTGACGCCTACACCGCCGAGCTCCTGCGGGCGAGCGAGGGGTTCGTTAGAAGTTGAACGGTTCCAGCAACCATAAATGTGTCGGGTTCCGGCACTTTATCGCGCTTCCTTAGCAAGGCGTTAACCGCGAATCTCCGAGCATCGGACCCGTCTCAAAGGACGGTGCCATGCGTCGCAGTATGATTCTTCTTCTTCCGCTTATCGCGGGGGCGTGTTCGCCCACCGTGCAGGAGCAGCCTTTGTCGCAAGCGCAGCTCATGGCGATGTCTTCGAACAATGGCGTCGATCTGCGCAGTGCGGATGCGGCGATGTTCCTCCAAAGCCCCAGCACCGGCTACATGGAATCGGCAGCGCCGGTGGTGACGCCCGCGATGCGCCGCCAGCAGGAGGCCGCACCGATGCCGGAAATCACCGTGCGGCCGATGCGGGAGGAGCCCCAGGTCGAAGGCACGCGGTCGCTCCGGCAGGCGTTCGAGGCGGCGTACGAGAACAACTCGTCGATCAACCGGGCCCGTGCCAACCTTCGCGCCGCGGACGAAGGCATCGCGCTGGCGAAGTCCGGCAACCGGCCGACCGTCACGGCGAGCGTCGATGCGGGCATCGAATCGACCCGTGCGGTCAACGTGCAGACGGCGGCGTTCGATTCGGCCAACGTCACCGACCGGTCGACGCCGACGAGCCTTGCCCTGCGCGTCAACCAGCCGCTGTTCCAGGGCTTCCAGACCCGGAACGCGACCCGCGAGGCTGAAGCAACCGTGATGGCCGAGCGGCAGCGCCTCCGCGCCACCGAGCAGGAGATCCTCCTGCGCGTGGCGGTCGCCTTCACCGACGTGCGGCGCGGCCGTGAAGGGGTGCGGCTGCGCGAGCAGGAGGTGAACTTCCTCGACGAGCAGGTGAGCGCGGCCCGCTCGCGCCTCGAATTCGGCGAGGGCACCCGCACCGACATCGACCAGGCCGAAGCGCGCCTCGCGGAAACCCTCGCGCTCCTGTCCGAAGAGATCAGCAACGCGACGTCCGCCGCGGCAAGGTTCCGCGAGCTGACCGGTCTCGACCCGGAACAGCTGAAGGACGACGTCAGCGTCACCGGCCTTCTTCCCGCGACGCTGGGCGCCGCCCTCGCCCGCGCGCAGGACAACAACCCCGCGATCCACCTCGCGATCCACGAGGCGGACGCCGCCACGTTCGGCGTCAAGCAGCTCGAGGGCCAGGCGCTGCCGAGCCTCAGCGTCGACGGCCAGGTGCGCACCGACATCGACGTCGATTCGGCGGACCGCAACGAGAGCGCGCAGGTCCGCCTCGTCCTCCAGGTGCCGATCTACCAGGGCGGCCGCGTTTCGGCGCAGGTGCGGCAGGCGAAGGAAAATCTCGGCAGCGCCCGGATCGCGGTGGACCTCGCGCGCGACGAGACCCGGTCGGACCTCGTCACCGCATGGGCGACCTACACGACCTCGCGCGACACGATCACGGCGGCGGAAAGCTCGGTCCGGGCCGCCCAGCGCGCACTCAACGGTGTGCTCGAAGAACTGCGCGTCGGCCAGCGCACGACGCTCGACGTGCTCGATGCGCAGCGCGATCTCATCCGCGCGCAGCTCACGATGGTCGAAGCGATCCGCCAGCGCGACGCGGCCGGGTTCGCCGTCCTCAGCGCAACCGGCGATCTCAGCATCGGCATGTTCGGCCTCGACGTGGTGCCCTACGACCCCCGCCAGCACTACGCCGCGGTGCGCGACAAATGGAGCGGGATGCGGACCCCCGACGGACGCTGACCGAAGCCCAAGACGCAGAAAAGCCCGGCCGATCGGCCGGGCTTTTCAGTTTCTGACGTCGGCCGTTCAGCCGATGAGGTTGTCGATCGGCCTCAGGCCCTGCGTGTCGGGGAACACCGTGGTGCCGAGCGCCGCCTGATCGACGCCGAGATGGTCGCGCAGGACGCCCTTCATCACGGCACGAAGGTCGGTCGTGGGCATCAGGTCGCGGCCCTCGAAGAGGTCCTGCGGGCGAAGGCCCGGCCAGTCCGCCACCACCTTGCCGCCGGAGACGGCGCCGCCGAGGAGCATCGCGACCGTGCCGCTGCCGTGGTCCGTGCCGTTGGAGCCGTTGAAGCGGACCGTGCGGCCGAACTCGGTGACGATCGCGATCACCGTGTCGTTCCAGACCGGGCCGAGGCCCTGGTGGAGCGCGCGGATCACGTTGTCGAGCCGCGTCAGGCTGCGGCCAAGGCGGCCGTTGATCAGCGTCTGCGCGCGGTGGGTGTCGAAGCCGCTGAGATCGAGGAAGCCGATGCGGGCGCCGTCGTCCGCGGCCATCGCCCGCGCCGCCGCCGTGGCCGCCGCCAGCTCCTGCCGCGCTGCGCCGGGGTTCTCCATCCCCATCGAGTTCATCCCGGCGTCGATGGAGGCGGTGATTTCCATCTCGGTGCCGGCGATGTTTTCCAGCGCCAGGCCGCGGCTCATCGCTTCGGCGAGCGCTGGGTCGGTGTGCTCGTAGAGGGAAATCAGCCGCAGGCGCGTATCGTCCGACGCGGTCGGCAGGCCGGCCGGCAACCAGGTCACGATGTTGGAGGCGCCTCGGAGAAGAAGCGGCGTCGCCGAGGCTGCCGCGAACCCGCCGCCCCGCCGGATGCCGGAATCCACCGGCATCTGCGCGAGCGCACGGCCGAGCCAGCCGTCGGAATGGTGGCTTTCCGACGTCGTGCCGTTTTCCAGAACGTCCTGCCCCTCGAAGTGGGAGCGCTCGCGGTATGGCGTGTGAACCGCGTGGACGATCAGCGCCTCACCCTTGGTGTAGAGCTCGGCGACAGTCGGCAGATTGCGGTTGAGCATGAAGAAGTCGTTGAGGAGGAGGCCCGACTTCTCGCCCGAGATCGGCATCGCGTCGTCATCGCGCAACTCATCGTAGGCCGGGTCGCCGATCGGAGCGACGCAGCCGAGGCCGTCCATCGCCCCGCGCAGGACGATGGTCATGAACCGCGGGTCGCGGCCGCCGGCGGCCATGGCGACCCGGGGGATCGAAGCCCATGCCGAGAATGCCGCAACACCGCCCAGGAATCCGCGCCGTGAAGGATGATCGAACATGTGACTACTCACCTCCGGTGAAAGGGCGGGCTCATGAGGAGGAGCACCAGCCCCTGCTCCTGATCCTCGGCCCGGTCGACTGCTTCTTTGATGAACGGGTCCAGCGCATCGCCGAACAGTTCGGTCGCAAGGATGTCCGCGCGGCCCGCCTTGGAGAACCGCCGCGCGACCTGCTGCGCGTAGTCCACCCGCTCCAGGAGCGCGTCACCGCCCAGGAAGGCGGTGTCCTCGTCGGGCCAGCCTGCCGGCGACGGCGGTGACCAGACCTCCTGCGCAAGGTCCCGCGCGCTGCGGCGAACGAAGTTGAACGGCACGTCCGCCCCCGTCGCCCGCGATACCGAAACCATGAAGTCGTAGGGCGGCACCGTCTTCATCGGATCGCCGTCCCACGCAACGTCGGATTCGATCAGCGCAAGCGTCATCGCGCGAAGGTCGCCGCCGGTCTCGGTGAAGGTCGCGGCGAGATGGTCGACGAGGCTGTCCGGCACGCCGTCGGCCACGAAGTGGCGGGCGAACTTGCCGGCGATGTGCTTCGCGGTGGACGGATGGCGGGCGAGATCGGGCAGGATCTCGAGGAGCTGGCGCTGCCCGTTCGCCGGATAGGTCTTGCCGAGGACGGTGCGGAAGCCCGGCTCATGCACCCGCTTCTCGTAGATGAGCCCGTTGCCGGACGGGTGGAACCCGCCGAACCAGCCAGTCATCGCCTTGGCGAGCTCGACGACGTCGTCCTGCGTATAGCCACCGCCTGCGCCGAGCGTGTGGAGCTCCATCAGCTCGCGCGCCAGATTTTCGTTTGCGGACGTCACGTCGCTCCGGCGTCCCCGAGGACTGTTCGGGCCCACGGAGCGCACAGTGTCGAGGTAGACCAGCATCGCGGGATGCGTGGTCGCGGCGGCCACCATGTCCTCGAACCGGCCGAGAACGTGGGGGCGGATCGCCTCGCGCTCGAAGTTGCCGACCGTGATGCGGGTCTGATAGCTGCCTCCGGCCTCGACGGTGAAATGGTTGGACCAGAACATGACGAGCCGCTCAAGGAACGCGGCATCCGTCTTGACGGCGTGGTCGAAGCGGGAATCGAGTTCCGCTTCAACGACGCTTCGGCGCAGCTCCCTGTTTCCATCCTGGGCAGCAGCTTCCGCGGCATTCTCTTCCTCGGTCGCGCCGTCCCGCAGCGCAACCCGCGCCTCGCGGAAAGCGGTGCGCACGGAAATATACTTTTCGCGGATCGTGTCGCGGTCGAGCAGCGCCGGGTTGGTCAGGAGTGCGGAGCCGGGATCCTCAAGCTGCTGGCGCACGTACCCGACCGGGTCGTTGCCGATCATGCGGATCTCGCCCGGGCGCGGGCCAAGACCGAAGCGGGTCAGCGCCACAAGGGCGTGCGGTCGCGTCATCATAGTCTTTCACCACAGGTGGCACGCCGGATCCGGCGCAGGGTCGGTCGATCGGTCTCCCGCCGCGCTCGGCCGGATGGCGCGCGAGGCAGCCTTCGAGCTGATCCGGTCGTCAACTCACTGACAATTGCAAAACATAGGACGACGGCAATGAACCGCCGCTGACTGGTTCCCTGCATCAAATAGGCCCTCGCACCCCGGTTCCAAGCCTTCCGGATGGGTATCGCGTTTCGCTGCGAGAGTACTTCCGGCTTGCGGCCGCGCGAAGCCTGCCGCTACCATCCACGGCGCCGACATCGCGAACGGCCATCGCACAGGATCGGGCCCTCCAAGGAATGCCAACAGTCTTTATTCACTGCGGGGCCGGAAAGACCGGGACCTCGTTCCTTCAGGTTCTGTTCGCACGCTACGAGGCGGAGCTGCGCGCGTCAGGGGTCATCTACCCGAAAAACGCCCATCACGAAGCTGCGCGCGAGGGCCGAGTTACGTCTGGCAACGGGATCGAGATGGCGAACTATCTCAGCCCGGATCTGCCGCACAGGATCGCGGACAAGAACGCTTTCCCTGAACAGTTCGACCAGCTCCTCGCCGACGCTGATGGTGCCGACATCCTCTACTCCTCGGAGTTCATAAATTTTTCCGACACCGCCCGCGCCGGCAAAATCAAAGAAACCATCGATAGGCACGGATACAGGCCGCGGATTATCTATCTGGTGCGTGATGTCGGCAGCGCAGCGATCTCCAGCTACTCGCAGGGAGTGAAGAGGTCAGGATACACGTTCGATTTCTACCAGTTCCTGGGAAAATGGACGCTTCCTTATCGACAGGAGATCCGCGCGCAGAAGGAGGCTTTTTCGCGCAGCGACCTCAGCATCTACAACTATGAGGTCGAGAAGGATAAGCTGGCTGAACTCTTCTTTCGGGACATTCTGAAGGCGACCTTCGTCCCGCAGGAACGGACGACGGTCAACAGGTCGCTTACAGCCAAGGAGCTGGAGCTTCTGCGGGTAATGAACGCCACCTACCCGCCCGACAAGGCCCGGCGGCTTGCGACCTTCACCAGCAATGCGCTGCTGGAGCTCGAGAAACCGACAAGCAACCGGATCGATCAGACGGCGTTCGACATCCTCAGCCAGCGCTTTGCGCGCGACGTCGACTTCGTGAACCGGTTCGTGACCCGCGGCGAAGGGATCTGCATCTCCAGGGATGTCGCGCCGGACAGTGAGCCTGTCGTGCTCGACGATTTCGAGACCAGCGTGATGGCGATCCTCGGAAAACTCGTGGAAGCGGTGGATCGGCCCGGCAGGCGGCGTGGCTGAACCGTCGGCCGACCCCTCAGCGCAGCGGCTGGAGGATCGACACGTAGTTGGCGACGGCGGCGCCGCCCATGTTGAAGATGCCGCCGAGCTGAGGGGATGCGAGCTGCATGTCGCCTGCCTCACCGGCGAGCTGCATGGCGCTGACGACGTGCATCGAGACGCCGGTCGCGCCGATGGGGTGGCCCTTGGCCTTGAGGCCTCCGGAGACGTTGACGGGGAGCTTGCCGTCAGGCTCGGTCCAGCCTTCCATGATGGCGCGGGCACCCTCGCCTTCCGGCGTCAGCCCCATTGCCTCGTATTCGATGAGCTCGGCGATGGTGAAGCAGTCGTGCGTTTCGACGAAGGAGAGATCGCCGAGCGAAACGCCTGCGCTGGCGAGCGCGCGCTTCCACGCCTCGGCGCAGCCCTCGAAGCGGACGATGTCGCGCTTCGACATCGGCAGAAAATCCTGAACGTGGGCGGCGCCCCGGAAGGCGACGGCCTTGTTCATCCGCATCGCGGTGCCGAGGTCGGTGAGAACGACGGCGGCGGCACCGTCGGAGACCAGCGAGCAGTCGGTCCGCTTGAGCGGGCCGGCGACGTAGGGGTTCTTCTCGCTCTCGGCGCGGCAGAAGTCGTAGCCGAGGTCCTTGCGCATCTGCGCGAAGGGGTTCTTCACGCCGTTGCGGTGGTTCTTGGCGGCAATGGCGGCCAGCGCGTCGGACTGGTCGCCGTGGCGCTGGAAGTACATGCCGGCGATCTTGCCGAAGACGCCGGCGAAGCCCGCCGGGATGTCGCCGTCCTCGGGCAGGTACGAGGCCTTGAGGAGGTTCTCGCCGATCTGCGGGCCCGGCGTCTTCGTCATCTGCTCGACGCCCACCACCAGCACGAAGCGCGCGGTTCCGGCGCGGATCGACTTGATGCCCTGGTGGATCGCGCCCGACCCCGTGGCGCAGGCGTTCTCGACCCGCGTCGCAGGCTTGAAGCGCAGCCTGTCGTCGGCCTGGAGGACCAGCGCGGCGGTGAATTCCTGCGGGGAGAAGCCGCCGTTGAAGTGGCCGAGGACGATCTCGTCCACCTCGTCCGGGCCAATGCCGGCATCGGCCATCGCATCGGTCGTGACGCGGGTGATCAGCGTCTCGACGGTCTCGTCGGCGAGCTTGCCGAAAGGCGTATGCGCCCAACCCACCATTGCTGCCGTCATGATCTGCTCCCGCTGACTGTCCGGGGCCGATCGCCCCCGGCCGCCAATATAGGCGATGGTCTCTTGTGCCGCGAGAGCGGCCCGCAGGCGTCGTGCCGCTACTTTGCGGGCACGACGTAGTTGAGCGGCAGGCGGCCGCCGTCGGCGTAGACGGTCTGGCCGGTCATGTAGCTTGCCTCGTCGGAGGCGAGGAAGGCGACGATCGAGGCGATCTCGGACGGCTGGCCGACGCGGCCCATGGGGGTGCGCGACAGGACCATCCGCTTTGCCGCAGGATCGCGGTTCACGGCTTCCAGCATCGCGGTGTCGATGGAGCCGGGGCCGACGGCGTTGACGCGGATCCCGTGGGGTGCAAGCGAGAGGGCGCAGACGCGGGTGAGCTGCGACATGCCGGCCTTGGACAGCGAGTAAGGCACCTGCGTCGGCAGCGCGAACACCGCGTTGATCGAGCTCATGTTGACGATGGCGCCCGGCTTCTCGCCCTCCTTCACCCGCTCCACCATGTGCCTTGCGACCGCCTGCGAGAGCAGGAACGCGCCCTTGAGGTTGACCCGCAGGACGCGGTCGAAGTCGTCCTCGGTCAGCTCGAGGAAATCCCCGCCGCCGACGATGCCGGCGTTGTTGACGAGGACGTGGACGTCGCCGAAGGCGTTGAGCGTCGCGGCGAGGAGGTTGCGCACGTCGAGCTTCTCGGCGACGTCGCATTCGAGACCGCGCACGCGGTCCTCCGGGCCGATGGATTGTGCCGCGGCTTCGGCGGCGTCACCGTCCACGTCGGCGAGGACGACGCACATCCCCTCCTCGTAGAGCCGCTCGGCGACGGCGCGGCCGATGCCGCGTGCCGCTCCGGTCACGATGGCGACGCGGTCCTCGAGCCCCTTCACGCCTTCACACCGGTCAGGCCGGCGGCCTGGTGCTTCAGGGCGGCGGCGATGTCGTCAAGCGCCTTGGGGTCGTCGATCGTTGCAGGCATCCGGAAATCCTCTCCGTCGGCGATCTTCTTGATCGTCGCGCGCAACGTCTTGCCGGAACGCGTCTTGGGCAAGCGCGGGACGGGGATGACGTGCTTGAAAGCCGCCACGGGACCGACCTCGTGGCGCACTTTGGCCACAAGCTCGGCCTCCAGGCCGGAGAAATCCACACCGCTCCGCAGGACCACGAAGCCGACCGGCACCTGCCCCTTGATCGGGTCGTCCACGCCGACGACGGCGCACTCGACCACGGCGGCGTGGGAGGTGAGGACGTCCTCCATCACCCCGGTGGAGAGCCGGTGGCCGGCGACGTTGATGACGTCGTCCGTGCGCGCCATGATGAACACGTAGCCCTCCTCGTCCACCAGTCCCGCGTCGGACGTGTCGTAGTAGCCGGGGAAGCGCGTGAGGTAGGCGGCGCGGAAGCGATCGTCGGCGTTCCACAGCGTCGGCAGGCAGGACGGCGGGAGCGGCATCCGGATCGCCACGTTGCCGAGCGTTCCGGGCGCAACCGGGGTGCCCTCGTCGTCGAGGATGGTGATCTCGTAGCCCGGCATCGGGCAGGTGGGGGAGCCGTGCTTGACGACCAGCGGCTCGAGGCCGAGCGGGTTGCCGACGATGGTCCACCCGGTTTCAGTCTGCCACCAGTGATCGATCACGGGAACGCCGAGCGCCCGCTCCGCCCAGGCGATGGTGGCGGGGTCGGCCCGCTCGCCGGCGAGGAAGAGGGCGCGGAAGGCGGAGAGGTCGTAGTCCGCCGGGCGGAGGCCTTCGGGGTCTTCCTTCTTGATGGCGCGGATCGCTGTCGGGGCGGTGAACAGCGTCACCACCTTGTGATCGGCGCAGACGCGCCAGAAGGCGCCGGCGTCCGGCGTGCCGACGGGCTTGCCCTCGTAGAGCACGGTCGTCGCGCCGACGAGGAGCGGCGCGTAGACGATGTAGGAATGGCCCACCACCCAGCCGACGTCGGACGCCGCCCAGTACACCTCGCCGGGCCTGACGCCGTAGATGTTGGCCATCGACCAGGCGAGCGCGACCATGTGGCCGCCACTGTCGCGCACCACGCCCTTGGGCTGGCCGGTCGTGCCCGAGGTGTAGAGGATGTAGAGCGGGTCGGTCGCCGCAAGGTCGGCGCAGGGGATCTCCCTCCCCTCCGCCGCCTTCAGGAGGGGGCCGAGGTCGTGGTCGCCGTCCGCGATGGCGGCGGGATGCTCAGGGCGCTGGAGGTAGAGCGCCGGAATCTCGAGGCCTGCGATGCGCCGCGCCTCGGAGATCAGCGGCTCGTAGGCGACGGTGCGGCCGGGCTCGAGGCCGCACGATGCGGCGAGGATGATCGTGGGCGCGGCGTCCTTCAGCCTTGACGCGAGCTCCTTTGCCGCGAAGCCGCCGAACACGACGGAGTGGATCGCGCCGATGCGCGCGCAGGCGAGCATTGCCGCCACGGTTTCGGGGATCATCGGCATGTAGACGATGACGCGGTCGCCCTTCTTCACCCCATGGTCGGTGAGGACGGCGGCGAAGGCGTTCACCTTCCGGTGAAGGTCGGCGTAGGTCCAGACGGTGGCCGTGCCGGAGAAGGCGCTGTCGTGGATGATGGCGGGCTGCTCCGCCCGGGCCGCAAGGTGCCTGTCGACGGTGTTGTAGGCGGTGTTGCCACGCGCATCGGGGAACCAGCGACCATAGACGCCGGCCGACTCGTCGAAGGCGCAGGTGGGAGGGGTTGTCCAATCGATCGCGCGTGCGGCATGCAGCCAGAACTTCGCCGGATCGCGCCGCCATGCGTCCATTGTCGCGGCATACTCGCCTGCCATCGCCTCGCCTCCCGTTCCGCGCTTCTGCGGCGCTTCTCAGGAGTTCACGATGCCACCTCCCGCACCGGCGCGCAAAGTGTGCCGGACGCCGCCCTGCGCGCCTGTGTCGCGGCCTTCGCAGCGGGCGAAAGGCGGCGCGGGTACCGCGCTCGACGAAATTTGACGGGGAAGCGAGCGGACCGCGAAATCGCTGGAGCGCGGCGGGTCTGGCGCGGCGCAAAAATGGACGCACGGGTCCGGTGGCGAATTGCGGTATGCTTGGGAAAATCGAGACGTGTGCACTGCGCGGGACGATGGATCATCCGGCGCAGCCACTCTCGTCGGGGAGGCGCAAGGGGCTGATTTACCGCCCTCGCGCCTCGCAACCTTAGTTAGATTTTAATCTAAATTGCCAAAGGCACCAGTCTCTTAGGAATGCAACTTAATTTCGGAGCCGCTCAAGCTCGTCCTTCAGGCGGAGCTTCTCCCGCTTGAGGGCCGCGGCCATCAGCGGATCGGCCGATGGCTGGGTTGAAATCGCCTGAAGTTGGCTCTCCAGGGCAGCGTGCTTCTTCTCCAACGAAACCATTCGCATTTCTGCGGACATGTGTACCTCCGTCATTGAGACGTCATGAAGCTAGCACATCTCACGCAGAACAACACACCTTAAAATTGAAACGCCGAATTACTCGGCGGGGTGGGTTGCCGCCGGCTGCATCAGCTTCCGCCCTTCCGCGAAGTAGATGATGACCACAACCATCGCCGAGTAGAGGAAGAAACCGCCGAGCAGCGGGTACACCGTCCCGTCGTAGAGCTGACCTATGATGCCGCCGAGGATCGCGCCCATCCCCGTCATCACGAAGCCGACGAAGGACGAGCCGGTGCCCGCGATGGCGCCGAGCGGCTCCATCGCCAGCGCGTTGAAGTTCGGCAGCACCAGCCCGATCAAAAAGAACGCCAGCGAGAGGAAGACCATCAGGACCGCGAGGTGCGGCGAGCCGAAGATCTCGACCCCCACCCACATCAGGGCCGACGTCGCCATCAGGGCGAGGATCGCGCCGTGGGAAAGACGCCGCATCCCCATGGTGCGCACCAGCCGGTTGTTGGTGAAGGACGAGACGATCATCATCCCGGCCACCGACGCGAACACCAGCGGGAACCAGTCGACGATGCCGTAGATGTCGGCGAAGAGCTGCTGGGTGCTGGAGATGTAGGTCATCAGGCAGCCGAAGATGAAGCCGAGCGCCAGCATGTAGCCGACGGTCTGCCCGTTGCTGCAGATGGTGGCGAGGGCGACCCGGATCGACACCGGCTTGCGTGCGAGCGGTCCGGTGCGCGGGTTGGTCTCCGGCATCCGCATGAGGGTCCACACGAAGGTTCCGGCGGCGAATAGGAGGAGCACGACGAAGACGTGGCGCCACGTTCCGAGCGCGCCGATGCTGGCGCCGATGGTGGGTGCGATCACCGGCAGGATGATGAAGACCGTCATCACGAAGCTCATCACCTGGCTCATCGCGCGGCCGACGAAGCGGTCACGCACGATGGCGACCGCGACGACGCGCGGGCCGGCAGCGCCGAGGCCCTGCACCGCACGGGCGACGAGAAGCGTCGTGTAGCTGTCGGCGAAGATCGCCATCGCGGAACCGACGATGTAGATCAGCAGGCCGCCGAGCAGCGCAGGCTTGCGGCCCAGCCGGTCGGACAACGGGCCGACGAAGATGTGCCCGATCGCGAACGCGCCGAGATACACCGTCACCATGTACTGCTGCTGGTTGGGATCGCCGAGCGCGAACGCCTCGACGATGCTCGGCAGCACCGGCAACATGACGTCCACGGACAGCGCCGTGATCGCCATCATGAAGGCCGTGAGGGTGACGAACTCCCCCATCGATAGAGCAAATGGTTGGGCGTCCGTGTTCTCAGTCATATGGGTGTACTAGCACTTTTTGCATCGGATATGTCTCGTAACTAGGGCCGGTCGGCGCGCTCACGTAGCGGAAACGTGCATGGCAGAGCTGCCTGTGCCTCAGTCGGCAACACCCGCGCGGCGAAGAAGTGCCGCTTCGCTGCGCTTCTTCATCTGGATGGCGATGAGGGGGCCCGCGATGGAAAGCATGATGAGGCGGAGGATGTGGAGGACCGCCACGAACGCCACATCAAAACCGAGGAGGAAGGAAAGCGCAATCATCGCGTCCACCCCGCCGGGTGCATAGGCGAGGAAGACTGCGCCGAGCGGCTCGCCCATCATCGTCGAGAACGCCGCGGCGACGCTCATGCACACCGCGAACGCCGCCGCGAAGGCGACCAGCGAGAGCCAGACGGTGTTCCAGATGTCGCTGCCCTTGGTCGCGTCGAACCGCTGCGCCACCGATGCGCCGAGGACGATGAATGTGGCGGCGGCGAGGACCTCGGGCACGGAAACGGTGAGGACTCCGGCGCCCGACAGGATCGCCGAGGCGCACAGCGGGATCACCACCGGCCCGCTCGGAAACTTGAAGCAGCGCGAGATCATCAGGCAGACGAAGGCGAGGAGAAGGCTGAGCCCCACGTCGAACGCGGTGGCGCCCGGCGTCTCGAACGCCTGCATCGACGACGTGCCGTCGGATCGGCCGAACACCAGCGGGATGATCGCGACGAGGATGAAGAGGCGCAGCGCCTGCGACATCACCACACGGTCCACCCGCGCGCCGAGTTCGACCGCTGTCGCGAGCGTCACCTGCAACGCGCCGGGGATCGAGCCGCAGAGCGCCGTGAGGGGGTCCCAGCCGCCGAGCTTGCGCAGGACGTAGTAGCTTGCGGCGGTGGCGCCGGAGATCGCGACGACGAGGCCGATGATGGCGACGGGAAGTTCGGCGAGCGCGCCGAGGGTGTCGGGCTTCACGCCCGAGCCCATCATCACGCCGAGGACCGAAAGGGTCGGCTCGCGCAGGCCCCGCGGCAGGTCGGTGCGGATGCGCAGCGCGACGACGATGGTGACGGCGACCGCGCTGCCGGTGAGGAAGGCCGCCGGCAGCCCGAGATAGTGGAAAAGCAACGCCCCCGCTGTCCCGGCCGACAGGGTGATTGCGACCGGAATGAAGCGAAGCATGTGCCGTCCTTGAGCTGAAGGCCGGACAGGACCGCCCGGCGTCTTAGCGCGGCAGCGTCGTTTCTCCCATGAGGTCGAGGTCGATCGCCCGCGCGGCCTGGCGCCCCTCGCGGATGGCCCACACGACGAGGCTCTGTCCGCGGCGGACGTCTCCAGCGGCATACACCTTCGGGACGCTGGTGCGATAGTCCTCGGTGTTTGCAAAAATGTTCGTGCGGCGGTCGCGCTCGAACTCGTACGCCGTCACGTAGGTCTCTTCCTTCGGCCCGGCAAAGCCGATGGCGAAGAGAACGAGGTCGGCGCGGATGTCGAACTCGGTGCCGGGGATCGGCTTGCGCTGGGCATCGACGCGGGCGCAGCGCACGTGCGACACGCGCCCCTTCTTGCCGATGATCTCCAGCGTCGCCGCGGCGAACTCGCGGTCCGCGCCCTCGGCCTGGCTCGACGAGGTGCGGAACTTCGTCGGCCAGTAGGGCCACACGATGTCCTTGTTCTCGCGGATCGGCGGCATCGGGCGGATGTCCATCTGGGTGACCGCGAGCGCCCCCTGGCGGATCGACGTGCCGATGCAGTCGGACGCAGTGTCGCCGCCGCCGATCACGACGACGTGCTTGCCCGCCGCCACGATCGGCGTGTCGGGGAAGGTCTCGCGCGCGACGCGGCGGTTCTGCTGGACGAGGAACGGCATCGCGTAGTGGACGCCTTCGAGGTCGGCGCCCGGAAGGCCCGGATCGCGCGGCCGCTCGGCGCCGGTGGTGAGGAGCACCGCGTCGTGCTCCTCGACGAGTTCGCGCAGGCGATCGGCGTGGACGTCCTCGCCGAAGTGGAAGACCACCCCCTCGGCTTCCATCTGCTGGACGCGCCGCTCGACGCCGCCCTTCTCCATCTTGAAGTCGGGGATGCCGTAGGTCAGCAGGCCGCCGGCGCGCTGGTAGCGCTCGTAGACGTGAACCTCGTGGCCGACGCGGGCAAGCTGCTGCGCTGCCGCCATGCCGGCCGAGCCCGCGCCGACGATGCCGACGGTCTTGCCCGTCATCGTCTGCGGCGGCTGCGGCTTGATCCAGCCTTCTTCCCACGCACGGTCGGCGATCGCCTGCTCGATCGCCTTGATCGCGACCGGGCTGTTCTCGATGTTGAGAACGCAGGCCTCCTCGCACGGCGCCGGGCAGATGCGGCCGGTGAATTCGGGGAAATTGTTGGTCGAATGCAGGTTGTCGGACGCGCGCTTCCAGTCGCCTGCGTAGACGAGGTCGTTCCAGTCTGGGATCTGGTTGTCGACCGGGCAGCCGGTGTCGCTCTGGCAGAACGGAATGCCGCAATCCATGCAGCGGGCGGCCTGACGCTCCACTTCCGGGCGGGACAGCGGCAGCGTGAATTCCTTGAAGTGGCGAACCCGGTCGCTGGCCGGCTGATACTTCAGCTCCTGCCGGTCGATTTCCAGAAAGCCCGTGACTTTACCCATCGTGCGTCCCCTGCCGCGCACGCGCCTTCCGCGCGCGGCCTCGTCCTTAGAATTGTCCCAGAGGGCGCCTTCTGCGTGAAATCGGGGCAATTGGCAAGGCAATCGACGCCGCGCTCACCATCCGTGCGGCCGCCCGCCGCTACTCGGCCGCCGACCGTTTAAGGAAAGCCTCGACGACCGCGGCGGAATTCTTCGCGGCCAGCGCCATGAAGACCTCCATCTCGTTGGCCGCGTCGCTGCCGCCCGCAAGGTCCGACAGGGAGCGGAATGCGATGAAGGGCAGGCCGTTGGCGTAGCTCACCTGCGCCACCGCGGCCAATTCCATGTCGAGGACCTTGGCGTCGAACGTGTCGGACACGTATTTGCGAAACTCGGCGTTGTCGACGAACGCCGTGCCGGAGACGCCGTTGCCGCCCACCACGATTTTGGGCGGTGCGGAGAGGCAGGCGCCCTCCCCGCCGCAATCGTCGAGCGTCAGGCCTTCGGCGGCCTTGCGCGCGGTCTCGAGCAGGCCTGCATCGGCCTCGAACCAGAAGACCTCCTCGGGCGCCGCCCCTTCCCGGCGCACTTCCACACCCTGCGGAAAGATCATTCCGAAGTTCGCGAACGGTTTTCCGTAGAAAGGCGGCACCTCGTAGCCGTCTGCGGTCTCGCGCGCGATGACCATGTCGAGATACGGGCCCCATTTCTCGGCGACGACCACGTCGCCGATGTTGAGCTCGGGGTCGACGCCGCCGGCGATGCCCGAAAAGACAATCGCCTCGATGTTGAAGCTGTCGATCGCCATCTGAGTGGTCATCGCGGCGTTCACCATGCTGATGCCGGAGAGGAACAGCACCACGTCCCGGCCGGCGAGGCGCCCGGTGACGAAACGGACGCCGGCGCGGTTGAACTCGGCCGTCTCGGTCAGCTTCTCGTGGTGGACGCCCCATTCGGGCTCGAACGCGGAGATCAGCGCGACCCGGGGGGTCTCGTCGAGCTTCTGCGCCTCGGCGTCGGGCGCGCCGAGCGCCGCGAGTGCGACGGCGGCGACTGCGGCCAGGGTGAGTTTCATCGGTGGCTCCCTCGAAGTGGCGGTTCAGGCCCTCATCATCGGCGACCGGGCCGCGGCGCGAAAGGTGCCCGCTCCGCCGAAATTCGGCAACTTGTCCCGCGCGTTGCGCAGGGGGCGGGTTTGGCCGCAGGGCCGCAGGGCTGTAAGACGGGGCGACGCCCCCGAAACGCCACGGAAGTACGAGCGACCAATGAGAGTTTTCCTCCCCCACACCCCGTACATGCTCGAAAACTACTATGGCTCGCGGGCGGTGGCGGCTCTGCGCGAGATCGCGGACGTCACCTTCAACGAGACCGGGGAGGTTCTCAGCGGCGCGGCGCTCGCGCGGGCCGCAGCGGGCTGCGAGGTGATCGTCGCGGACAGGATGACACCGGGGACGGGGGAGACCTTCGCCGCGGCGCCGGACCTTGCCGCGTTCATGCGCTGCGCTGTGGACGTTTCCACCATCGACATCGAGGCCGCGAGCCGGCACGGCGTCCTCGTCACGCGGGCGACGCCGGGGTTCGGCGTCTCGGTCGCGGAGATGGCACTCGGCTACATGATCGATCTGTCGCGCGGCATATCGCGAAGCGTGGGCGATTTCCGGGCCGGGCGGACGCCACAGGCGACAATGGGCCGGCAGCTCCGCGGCTCGACCGTCGGCATCGTCGGCTACGGCGAGATCGGACGGCAGCTCGCCGCTATCACCGCCGCCATCGGGATGCACGTCCTCGTCAACGACCCGCACCGGGACGCCGAGGCCCCGTGCGAGAACGTGTCGCTCGAAGCGCTGCTCGCCCGGTCGGACTTCGTGGTCTGCCTTGCCGTCTCCATCCGCGAGACGCGCGACCTGATGAACGCCGAGGCGTTCGCGCGGATGCAGCCACACGCGCAGTTCATCAATCTCTCGCGCGGCGAACTCGTCGACGAGGACGCACTGATTGCAGCGCTCGACGCCGGCACGATCGCGGGCGCCGCGATGGACGTCGGCCGGGTAGCGGACCAGCAGCCGAACCCGGCGCTGGCGCGGCGGGCCGACGTGATCGCAACCCCGCATTCGGCCGGGCTGACGCCGGCCGCGGTGGAGCATCAGGCGATGGAAACGGTCGAGCAGGTGCGGGCGCTGGCGGCCGGCAAGGTGCCTGAGCGCCCGCTCAACCTCGGATCAGCGACGCGGCTCGAGCGGCTCGGGATCACCCTCCCCGCCTGAGCCTTCCTCGCCTCAGAGCGACTTTTCGAGGATCGCCACGAAGTCGTCGCGCTTGATCGGCCGCGCATTGGTTGCGGTCGAGTGGTCGAGCACGGCGTTCTCGGCGACGCCGGCGAACACGTCCTGCGGCACGCCCATTTCCGAAAGGCTCGCCGGCATTCCGAGGTCGCGGTTGAGCGCCTCGATGGTCTCCGGCAGGTCCGCCGGCCGCGGCGCGCCGAGGATCGATGCGAGCGCCACGTACTTGGCGTTGGCCGCCTCGTCCGCCCCTTCGGCGTTGAACGCCAGGACGGCGGGCAGCAGAACGGCGTTGAGGGTGCCGTGGTGGAGGCGAAGGCTCTTGAGGCCGCCCAGCGGGTGCGACAACGAGTGGACGGCGCCGAGCCCCTTCTGGAAGGTCATGCCGCCCTGGAGCGCGCCCATCATCATCTCGGTGCGCGCGTCGATATCGCTGCCGTTGCGGGTCGCCTCGCGGATGTTCTGCGCGACACGGCGCAGGCCGTCGAGCGCGATCGCTTCCGCCGGCGGGTTGTAGCGCGGGCTGAGATACGTCTCGATGCAGTGAGTGAGCGCGTCCATGCCAGTCGCGGCGGTGAGGCCGGCCGGCAGGCCGAGCGTCAGCTCGGGGTCGCAGATCGCGACGTCGGGGATCATGTAGGGGGAGATGAAGCCGAGCTTGCGGCCGTCTTCCAGCGTTAGGAGCGCGGCGCGGCCGACCTCGCTGCCGGTGCCGGCCGTGGTCGGGATCGCCACCACCGGCGGCTTGTCCTTGCGGATCTTGCCGAGGCCGCCCAGAATCACCGCGTAGTCCGCGAGCGGGCCCTCGTGGGTCGCCATCAGCGAGACGGCCTTGGCAAGGTCGAGCGGGGAGCCGCCGCCGAGGCCGACGATCCCGTCGCAGTTATGAGCGCGGTAGACCTCGAGCGCCTCGTGAACGGCGGCTTCGGTCGGGTTTTCCGGCGTGCCGTCGTAGACCGGCGTGTCGGCGCTGAGACCGCCAGCCTTCAGGACCTCCGCCACCAGGCCCGCCGCGACGATGCCCTTGTCGGCCACGATGAGCGGGGCGGTGCAGCCGAGCGCCTTCAACTCGTCGGCGAGGAGGCTGCGCGCCCCCACCTCGAACTGGATCTTGGTGAGATAGGTAATGAGCGCCATGCCGGCTTTCCTCGGTTCGTGTCTTCGGCTCGATCGTGGCGGGGACGCCCGATGCGCCCCCGCCACCCTGGTGGATAGACCTAGTTGACGCCCATGTCTTCGCGCGCCTCGGCGATGAGCTCGGCGCCGATCTGGTCGGAGAAGCGCTCGATCACCGGAGCGACCGCCTCGCGCAGCTTTGCCTGCTCTGCCTCCGGCAGGGTCGTCACTTCCATCCCTTCGGCGGTGAGGAGGTTCTGGGCGATGTTGTCGGCCGCATCACGCGACAGGCCGCGCTGGTAGGCTTCGGTCTCGGCAGCCGCTTCCTTCACGATCGCCTTCTCCTCGTCCGACAGGCCGTCGAACCAGGTCTTTGAGGCGAGGAGGACGTAGGGGCTGTACACGTGCCCGGTCAATGTGAGGTACTTCGTCACCTCGTAGAACTTGTCCGAATAGGTGAGGCCGACGGGGGTCTCCTGCGCGCTCACCGCACCGCTTTCCAGCGCGTTGTAGAGCTCGGGGTACGGCAGCGGCACGGGGTTAGCACCCAGCGCCTGGAAAGTGTCGATGAAAAGCGGGTTCGGGATCACGCGGATCTTGAGGCCTTTGATATCCTCGACCGTGTTGATCGGCCGCTCGGCGTTGGTCATGTGGCGGAAGCCGTTGTCCCAGTAGGCGAGGCCGACGATGCCGATGCCTTCAAGCTTTGCGAACAGCTCGTCGCCGACGCGGCCGTCCATCACCTTGTCCACCGCATCGAAGTCCGCGAAGAAGAACGGCAGGTCGAACAGGCCGAATTCGGGCACCGCGCCGACGAGGTTGGACGTCGGCCCGACCATCAGCTCGAGGAAGCCGCCGCCGAGCGAGGACTGCATCTGCGGCTCGTTGCCGAGCGCGCCGCCCGGATAGGTCTCGATGGTGAGTTCGCCGCCCGATTTCTCGTCGACGAGTTCGGCAAAACGCTGCACGGCCTGGCCGACCGGGTGGCTCTCGATGGGCACGTAGCCGAGCCGCGCCTGTGCGCTGGCGTCGGTCGCACCGATGGTCACGGCGGCACCGAGCGCGAGCGCCCCCGCGGCTGTTGCGAGCCTCGATTGGAATTTCATCTCGATCTTCTCCCTGTCATGCCGCCGCCACGGCGCGTGTGCCCTCTGGCGGCGATCGGTTGGCCGCTGCGCGGACCTTCCGGCCCGGTCGCGGCAGTTGGAAAACTCAGGCGCCTTCTCCCGTCAGAACCTGCCCGTCAGGAAGTGGGCCGGGCCCGTCACCAGCGCGGGGAACAGGACGAGGAGGAGCAGGATCGCGATCTCCGCGATCAGGAACGGCACAAGACCGCGGGCCGCCTGCTCGATCGGCACCTTCGCGACGCCACTGACGGCGTTGAGGACGGCGCCGACGGGCGGCGTGATCATCCCGATGGCGGTCGCCATCACGAAGACGACGCCGAAATAGGTCGGGTCGATCCCGGCCGACTTCACCACCGGCATCATCACCGGAATGAGGATGAGGATCGCAGGCGTGAAGTCGAGCACCATCCCGATGAGGAGGATCGCGACGACGATGGCGAACATCAGGAGCGTCTGCGAGTAGGCCAGCGGCTCGAGGAGGTTGATGACCTGCCGCGGCACGTTGCCGATGGCGATCAGCCAGGCCGAGACCATCGAGGCCGCGACGAGAAGCATGATGACGGCCGACGTCTTCGCCGCGCTGAGGAGTGCGGCGTAAAGGGCGGCGGGAGTCAGCTCGCGGTAGACGAAGAGGCTGATGAGGAGCGCATAGGTCGCGGCGATGATGCCGGCCTCGGTGGGGGTGAAGACGCCGAACTTCAGCCCGCCGATGATGATCACGGGCATGACGAACGCCCACCCCGCCCCGCGCAGCGCGATCCAGACCTCGCGGGCGGACTTCTTCTCGGACACCGCCACGTCGTCCCGACGGGAAACGATCCACCACGCGATGGCGAGGCTGAGCGCCATCAGAAGCCCCGGCACGATCCCGGCCATGAAGAGCTTGGTGATGGAGAGGTTGGCGGTGACGCCGAGGAGGATGAAGCCAACCGAGGGCGGGATGATCGGCGCGATGATGCCGGTCGCCGCCATCAGGCCGCACGAGCGGGCGACGTTGTAGCCGCCCTCGCGCATCAGGGGCAGGAGCATGACGGCGAGCGTCGCGGTGTCGGCGATGGCCGAGCCAGACATGGAGGCGAGCAGCAGCCCGGTGCCGATGACGACGTAGCCGAGCCCGCCGCGCAGGTGGCCGAAGAGCGCCATGGCGGCGGCGACGATCCGGCGCGACAGGCCGCCGGCGTTCATCAGCTCGCCGGCGAGGAGGAAGAAGGGGACCGCCATCAGCGGGTAGCTGTCGGCGCCGTCGACGATCTTCTGCGCCATGATCTGCGCGTTGACGCCGCCGAGCGCCATCATCAGCGCGACGGCGCACACCATCAGCGCGAAGGCGATCGGCATCCCGATGGATATGGCTCCCAGGAGGGAGCCGATGAAGATCGCAGCGGTCATTGCGCGGCCGTCCCGCCGTCGTTGGTGGCGGCCGGGTGGCGGATCGAGCGCACCAGGCTGCCGAGAAGGATGAGGGCGAAGAAGACGGAGGCGAACATGCCGGCGGCGTAGAGCCAGCCCATCGAGATGCCCGAGATCGGGGCGAAGTTGGTCCAGTTGACCGCGACCTGGATGCGGCTCCCCTCGAAGATCAGCCAGCAGCAGTAGAGCATCAGCGCGTGGCTGACCCAGAAGCAGGCGATGCGCAGGAGGCGCGGCAGGCGGCGGACGAGGGCGTCGACGGACAGGTGCTCATTGTCCTTCAGCGCGATGACGGCGCCGATGAAGGTGATCCAGACGAATACGAGGCGCGAGACCTCGACCGAGAACGGGATGTTGGAGTTGAAGCCGTAGCGCAGGATGACGTTGAGAAGCACGAGACCGCTCATCAGGACGAGGCCTGCGACGAGCAGCACCTCCAGCACCTTGAACACGGCTTTCCAGACGACCGACAACGCGCAAACCTCCCCTGATATTCCGATCCCGCCGCGCAGCCGGACCGGCCGCGCGTGTCTGCTCC
The DNA here is from genome assembly GCA_963704595.1 of uncultured Alphaproteobacteria bacterium. Lineage (GTDB taxonomy): Bacteria > Pseudomonadota > Alphaproteobacteria > Rhizobiales > Amorphaceae > Acuticoccus. The sequence continues at coordinate 1,778,218 of OY969922.1, read as the reverse complement.
GCCGCCTGCGGCGGTGGGCCTCTTATTTTTGGGAGACTTTAGGCCCCTGCCGGAAGGCATGCATAATGAGCGTTGTCGATACCGGTATGAAAGTCAGTTATACCTGTGCTGCCTTCACTCAACTCCATGGTCTCGCGGCTGCGGCTCCGCCATTTCCGCCTGCTGGTCGCGATCGACGACCATCGCTCGCTGCTGAAGGCGGGCGAGGAAGTCGCCCTCAGCCAGCCCGGCGCCACCAAGGCGCTGCAGGAAATCGAGATGGCGATCGGCGAGAAGCTGTTCGTGCGGACCAACCGCGGCATCGAGCCCAACGAGTACGGCCACTGCGTTATCCGCTACGCGCGGCTCATCTCCAGCGACCTTGCGAACCTGCGCGAGGAGATGTCCGGCCTCCTCAGCGGGCATGGCGGGCGGCTCGGGATCGGCACGATCATGGGCGCGGTGCCGCTGACGTCGCTGGCGGTCGGGCGGCTGCTGGCGCGCCAGCCCGCGGTCTCGGTGCAGATCATGGAGGGCACCAGCGACGAACTCCTCCACCTTCTCGACGACGGGCGGATCGACGTCGCGATCTGCCGGACCAGCGTCAGCCATCGCCCCTTCGCCTACGACACGACGCCGATCCACGAGGAGGAGCTGGTGGTGGTCGCCGGGCCGGGGCACCCGCTGCGCGGCCGGCGCGGGCTCGAGATTGCCGAGGTGGCGGACTGCACCTGGGTGGTCTGCGCGGCCAACATGCCGATGCGCCGCTATGCCGAGCGCGAATTCCAGGACGCCGGCTTGCAGTTCCCGCCGCACGTGATCGAGACGACTTCGGCGTTCGCGCTCGTGACCCTGCTCGACCAGGTCCACGGCGCGGTCGGCCTCCTGTCGCGCAACGCGGCGGACTATTTCGGCGACTGCGGCCTCGTCACCCATCTCCCGGTCAAGCTCGGCGCCCGCAGCGAGCCCTACTATTTCGTGACGCCGACGGTCCGCTCGCTGCCGCCCAACGCCGCGCTCCTGAAGGACGTGCTTCTCGAGATCGTGGGCGAGGCGGCAACGCCCGGCGAGGCGGCCCTCGCCTACCGCGAAAGCGCCTGAGCGGCCGGCGTGACGGCGTCGGCCCGGTAGCCTATCAGGGCCGGGTGCCGCCGGAAGGACCGCAATGCGCCGCAGACTGCCCTCACTCAACGCCCTCAGGGTCTTCGAGGCTGCGGCGCGCAAGCTCAGCTTCTCGGCCGCCGCGGAGGAGCTCAGCGTCACGCAAGGGGCGGTCTCGCGCCAGATCAAGGCGCTGGAGAGCGAGATCGGCGTGCCGCTGTTCGCCCGCCACGTCCGCCGGATCGAGCTGACGGCCGACGGCGCCGTCCTCTACCCCGGCGTGCGCCGCGCGCTCGACGAGCTGGAGCGCAGCGTCGCGCGGGTGGAAAAGCGCAAGGCGAGCGGCGTCCTCACCGTGTCGGCTCTGCCCACCTTCGCCATGAGCTGGCTGATGCCCCGGCTGGAGGATTTCTCGACCCGCAACCCGACCATCGAGGTGCATCTCGCGACCTCAATCGGCGCGGTCGACTTCTCGCGCGACGAGGTCGACCTTGCGATCCGCGTCGGCCGGATCGACGCGTCCGACGATGCCAACGCCCCGCGCATCGACCTCAAGATGATCGAGGACAGCGACAGCCTGAAGGCGGAGCGGCTGATGGTGGACGAGCTCATCCCGGTGGCCGCGCCGGACTTCTTCGCCATCACCGCACCCGCCGGCCCGCAGGATCTTCTCGCCTATCCGCTGATCCACAACGCCACCCGCGGCAACGCCTGGCAGGACTACTTCAACGCCGTTGGCGTCGACATCACGATCGTGCCGGAGGAGCCGAAGTTCGGGCACTACTTCATGGTGATCGCGGCGGCCCGGCGCGGCGACGGCATCGCGGTGGTGCCGCGCGTGCTGGTGGAGGAGGACCTCGCCTCCGGCCGCCTCGTCCCCGCGATCCCGCAGACCGTCCGCAGCGCCGGCAGCTACTACCTCCTCGGCCGCGAACACCAGTGGGAATTCCCGATGATAAAGGCGTTTAGGGAATGGATCGCGGGCCAGGCCGCATCCTACGACACGGCCGAGAGACCTAGGGTTACGCTGAAATAAGCGGCACTCATGCCCAAGTTCTAGGCGGGCTTATGGTTGACTAAAACTCATACGTAACTGCCGATTAATGACTTGTCGGCTCAGTAAAATGCCACCTACCCTCCTGGTGAGGCGCGACCTGCGCCACCGGTAACCGGACCCCGCGTTTGCGCAATCCGCTCGGCCGGCAATCCGTTTCGATCACCAAGAGGCCGTTTCCCTTGCCGCCAGCAGACGCAAACACCGCACCCAAGAACATCCGCCTCGCGGTCGCAGGCCTTGGCGCCATCGGCCTGTCGGTGGTCGAGGCGGTCCAGTCGGGCAGCCTGCCGGGCTTCGAGATCGCCGCTGTCTCTGCGCGCAACGTCGAAGCCGCGAAGGAACGCCTCGCAGGCGTGGGTGCTGCCGACGTGCCGGTCGTCGCAATCGGCGACCTCGAGCCATACGCGGACATCGTGGTCGAGTGCGCGCCTGCGGCCCTCTTCAGCGAGATCGTCCGCCCGTTCGTCGAGAACGGCAAGAAGGCCGTTGTCCTCTCCATCGGCGCGCTGCTCACCAACGGCGACCTCATCGAGCTTGCCGGCGCCAAGGGCGGCCAGATCATCGCCCCCTCCGGCGCGCTCCTTGCGCTCGACGCGGTCACCGCCGCCGCGGAAGGCACGATCCACTCGATCAAGATGACCACCCGCAAGCCCGTGAAGGGCCTCGTCGGCGCGCCCTATCTGGTCGAGAACGACATTGACCTGTCGACCGCCACCGGCCCCGTGAAGGTGTTTTCGGGCTCCGCGCGCGAGGCGGCCAAGGGCTTTCCGGCGAACCTCAACGTTGGCGCCGCGCTGGCGCTCGCAGGGATCGGGCCGGACCGGACCACCATCGAGATCTGGGCCGACCCTGCGCTCACGCGCAACACGCACCAGATCGAGGTGGATTCCGACAGCGCCAGCTTCTCCATGGCGATCGAGAACATCCCCAGCGACAACCCGAAGACCGGCCGCATCACCGCGCTTTCGGTGCTGGCCGCCCTGCGCAAGATGACCGCGCCGCTGCGCGTCGGCACCTGACGCACGCCGGGACACACCCGGCCACGAGACGTTCGCTTCCCACCTTTTTCCCGCCGAGAGGAATCTGCCCATGAAGCTTTCCACCGCACTCACCGCCACGCTGAGCGGCGCGTTCGCCGCGCTCGCCCTCCCCGCCGCCGCGCAGGACAACACCGTCTCGATGACGGTCGAGGCGAGCGCGATCCCCGCCTTCATCGCCGACGCCCGCGGCTTCTTCGGCGACCTCGACGTCGACGTCTCCAAGGTCGGCTACGACCAGGTGCAGGCGCTCCTCATCGCCGGCGACACCGACGTTGCGTGGATGTCCCCGATCGAGACGGTCGAGTTCGTCTCCGAAGGGTCGGACTTCCGCTACTTCTCCACCGCCGGCGCGCAGAACATGTACAACGGCATCGTCGTCCGCGCCGACGAGGCCGGCGAATACCCCGACGTGATGAGCCTCAAGGGCAAGCGCCTCGGCATTCCGGGCTTTGGCACCGGCACCTGGGCAAGCTTCCGCGCCTTCGCCCGCGCCTACTACGGCGTCGACGACCCCACCACGGTGTTCGAGGTGGTGACCGCCTCCTCCGGCGCACTCCTCGCCCTCGTCGAGCGCGAGCAGGTCGACGCCGCGCTCCTCTTCTCCGGCTCCTCGGCCGCTGCCCGCTCGCTTCCGCAGTTCAAGACCATCTTCTCGTTCACCGAGGCGATGCAGGAGAACGCAGGCCAGCCGATGGTCATCAACGGCGCCGTCGCGACCGCGACGTGGCTTGAAGAGAACCCCGAGACCGCCGCGAAGATCGTGAAGGGCCTCGACGACGCCGTGAAGTGGATCGGCGAGAACCCGGAAGCCTTCCAGGACGGCGGCGAGTATGCCGACCTTGCGCGCGATGCCGGCTGGCTCGCAGGCCCCGAGACCGCCGAGACGGTCCTCAGCCTCATCAAGGAAGGCAAGTGGTACCTCACCTCAGAGGCCTACACGCCGGAGTGGATCGACGCGATCTACACGCTGCTGGAAGAGGGCAAGTTCCTGGAAACGCTGCCTGCTGAGGACGCCGCGTTCCTCGCCCCCGGCACGCTGCCCGCAGCCCAGTAAGGCACGCCGGAGACGATGATGAAGCCCATGTCCAGATCCCGCCGCCTGTTCTTGAATGCCGCGCCCGTCGTGCTGTTCATCGGGATCTGGTGGTTCGTCACCAACTTCGTCCTCGTCCAGGCCCGTCTCTATCCTCCGCCGCTCGCCGTGGCGGAGGAGATCGTGCGGATCTTCTCCAACGAAGGTCCGCTCGGCGAGCCCTACACCCACGCGGCGGCAACCTTCTTCCGCCTTCTCGTCTCGTGGGGCATCGCCTTCTTCATCGGCACGATGCTCGGCGTCCTCGCCGGGCGGAAGCGGCTGGTGTTCGACTTCTTCGCCAACCCCGTCTGGATCGCGATGGCGGTGCCGTCGGTGGTGTGGGTGTTCATCTTCCTGGTGCTGTTCGGGATCGACAACATCGTCCCGATCTCGGCCCTGGTGCTGCTCCTCTCCGCGCCGGTCTTCCTCGGCACCGCGGAGGGCGTGCGCGCCGTCCCTGCCGACCTCATCGAGATGTGCGACAGCTACAAGATCGGGCGCTGGCAGCGGCTCACGCACTTCTTCCTGCCGTGCATCGCGCCCTACATGGTCGCCAATGCGCGCGTCTCGTTCGCGCTCGGCATCCGCATCGTCCTGATCGCCGAGGTGATCGGCCTGCCCAACGGCATCGGCATCCTCGTCGCCTACTGGTCGGACACCCTCTACATGGCGCCGATCGTCGCCTGGGGGATCATCCTGATGGCCGCCGGCATGGCGATCGACCACCTGGTGTTCGGCCCGCTCCAGCGCCGCATCCGCCGCGAATCCGCCGCCTGATCTCCCGTACGCCGAAATCCAAGGTTCTGGTGAATGACCCCCAAAGTATCCCTTGAGGACATCGACCTCTCGTTCCCCGGCGCGGATGGCGCGAAGGTGATCTACGAGAAGTTCAACCTTGCCATCGAGGAAGGCTCGTTCACCGTCCTCCTCGGCCCGTCCGGCTGCGGCAAGTCCACCCTCCTCAACATCATCAACGGCCTGCTCGAGCCGACCGCCGCCAAGGGCATCGTGATCGACGGCCAGGACCTCAGGAACAAGCCCGAGCTGTCACGCCAGATGGCGTACGTCTTCCAGGGCCCGCGGCTCCTGCGCTGGAAGACGCTGGCGCAGAACGCCGAATTCGGCCTGCGCGGTCTCGGCGTCCAGCCCAAGGCGAAGTGGCCCGAGCTGATCGAGAAATATTTTACGGCCGTGGGCCTGCGGGACTCGATGCACCAGTACCCGCATCAGGTGTCGGGCGGGATGCGCCAGCGCGCGGCCATCGTCCGTGCCTGGGTCAACGAGCCTGAAATCCTGCTCATGGACGAGCCGTTCTCGCACCTCGACGAGATCACCGCCGCCGAGATGCGCCGCCTCCTCATCAAGCTGTGGGAGAGCGAGGAGAAGCGCCGCACCATCGTCTTCGTCACGCACGACATTTCCGAGGCCGCTCAGCTCGCCACCGACATCGTGATGCTGACGCCGGCGCCGTCCTCCATTTGCCTCCGCCGCAAGGTGGACCTCCCCTTCCCGCGCCGGATGGAGGACGACGCGGTGATCGACCTCGAAAAAGAACTCCGCCACGCGTTCGCCGAGCGCGCCGGCATCAGCTTCTGACCGCCATGACCCGCATCACCGCCTACGCGGCGCAGATCTCCTCGCTCCTTCTCATCGTCGCCATCTGGTGGGTGGCGTCCGGCATCGTCGACAGCCGCGCGCTGCCCTCGCCGGCGGCGGTGTTCGAGGCGCTCGCCGGCCTCATCGGCAGCGGCGAGGCGTTCCCGCCGCTCCTCGCCACCCTCGGCCGGACCGTGGCGGGCTTCCTCCTCGGCATCGTGCTCGGCACCGCCTACGGCATCGCGGCGAACCTCTCGCGCACGTTCGACGAGCTGACCCGCTGGCTCCTCCAGATCACCATCTTCACGCCGACGCTGATCCTGATCTTCCTGTTCCTGATCTCGCTGGGCCGCACCAACCTCACGGTCATCGTCCTGATCGGCCTCGTGATCCTTCCCGTCGTCGGCACCTACATCCGCGATGCGATGTCCGACTTCGACGACGAGCTGACCGGGATGGCGCGCTCCTACAAGGCGACGCTCGCCCAGCGGGTAAGGGACGTCTACTTACCCTTCCTGATCCCGCCGCTGCTCGCCGCGGGCCGGATCGGGTTCACGCTGTCGTGGAAAGTCGCGTTCCTGTCGGAAATCTTCGGCTTTCCGGGCGGCATCGGCTGGCAGGTGAAGACGAGCTACGACATCTACAACATCGTCTCGCTGCTCGCCTGGCTGATGCTGTTCATCTTCGTGCTCCTCGCCGCCGAGCAGCTGATGCGCCTCGCCGAGAAGACCATCGTCAAATGGTGACGGACCGCCGCCACCTTCACACCACCCCCCTCCCCGAAAGACACTGATGACGTTCCAGCCGCTGTTCCACCTCGCCTACCATGTCGACGACCTCGAGGCCGCGACCCACTTCTACGGCGAACTCCTCGGCTGCAAGCAGGGCCGCAGCACCGAAAGCTGGGTCGATTTCAGCTTCTTCGGCCACCAGATCTCGCTCCACCGCGGCGACCCGGTCGAGGCCGAAGCCACCGGCAAGGTTGGCAACCACATGGTGCCGATGCCGCACCTCGGAGCCGTCCTTCCGCTCGCGATGTGGAAGGAGGTGTCCGAGCGCCTGACCGACGCCGGCGTGAAGTTCGTGATCCCGCCGACGGTGCGCTTCGAGGGCGAGCCCGGCGAGCAGTGGACGATGTTCTTCCACGATCCCGCCGGCAACCCGATCGAGATCAAGGGCTTTGCCCACGAAGATGCCGTGTGGGCCGCGTGAGCACGCTGATCCCCTTCATCACCACAGGCTCGCCCGAGCGGGCGGCGCTGTGGCGCGAGAAGCTCGGCGCGGCGCTCCCCGGCCACCGCGTCGTCGCACCCGAGGACGTTCCGGACGCTGACGCCGCCGCCGTCCGCGTCGCGATCGTCGGCAACCCCAACCCCGAGGCGCTCGCGCGCTTCACCGGGCTCGAATGGGTGCACAGCGTCTGGGCCGGCGTCGACAAGCTGATCGGCCGGCTGCCGGACGACCTGCGCATCGCGCGTCTCGTCGACCCCGTGCTCGCCGACACGATGGCCGAGGGCGTTCTCGCCCACACGCTCTACCTCCACCGCCGCGTGCCGGAATATCTCGCCCAGCAGCGGGACCACGTCTGGCGCGCGCTCGATCATCCGCGCGCCGCGGACCGCACCGTCGCCATCCTCGGCCTCGGCGAACTCGGCCGTGCGGCGGCGGGCGTCCTCACCGCGGCGGGCTTTACCGTCACCGGCTGGTCCCGGTCGCCGCGCGAGGTTCCGGGCGTCACCGCCTACAGCGGTGCCGAAACCCTGCCGCAGGTGATGGCGAGCGCCGACATCATCGTCGTCCTCCTGCCGCTGACGGACGCGACGCGCGGCATGCTGAACGCCGGGATGCTCGCCAACTGCCGTCCGGGCACCGGCATCATCAACGTCGCGCGGGGGCCGATCATCGACCGCGCGGCCCTGGTCGCGGCACTGGACGAAGGCCGCATCGGCCACGCCGTGCTCGACGTCTTCGACTTGGAGCCGCTGCCGGCCGACGACGCGATGTGGGACCACCCCGCCATCACCGTCATGCCCCACGTTGCCGCGATAACCGACATGGACAGCGCAAGCCGCATCGTCGCGGACAATCTCGCCCGCTACTTCGAGACCGGCGCCACGCCGGAGACGATCGACGCAAAGCGCGGCTACTGAGCCTGCCGCCCTCCGCGGGAAACGACGCGGAGGGCCTTTGCGCTCCCGATACTTTCTCCCGATGTGATATTGCGTCTGACAATAGGCCGGTAACGCTTGAGGGCCGCGGTCAGGCGATGTAGCGTCACGCGCGACGCTGCAGATTTGCTCGCGGCACCAATGCGTCACGCCGACCCTGTCGGTTTGTCTGCGACAATGATCGAGGAGTTGACGACCCAGGCGCCATCGTCCCTGCCCCAAGGCAGACACGACGCAAACTGCAGTCTGTTATCCAGGCCAGAACAATAAGACGCGCATCAACGAGTGCGCTAAACGGAGGAAAGACCGAATGAATTCCACGCCGAAGAACCGTGCCAAATCCGCACTGCGCGCCATCAGCCGCCGCACCCTGCTGGTGGCCGGCGTCGCTGCCGTCGCGCTCACCGCAGGCGCCGGCGTCCCGACCTACGCGCAGGACGCCAAGAACCTCGCGTTCGTCGTCAACGTCCCGGCCGACTTCTGGAAGTTCGCCCGCGTCGGCACCGAGAAGGCCGCGTCCGAGCTCGAGAACGTCAACGTCGAGTTCTACATCCCGGGCGAAATGTCCGCTGCCGCACAGAAGAAGATCCTCGAGGATCTCCTTGCCAAGGGCATCGACGGCGTTGCGATCTCCCCGGTGAACCCGGACGATTCGACCGCGATCCTCAACGAGGTCGCCTCGAAGGCCGTCCTCTTCACCCATGACGCCGACGCGCCGAACTCCGACCGCGTGATGTACATCGGCACCGACAACGTGGCTGCCGGCCGTCAGGCGGGCGAGCTGATGAAGAAGGCGCTGCCGGAAGGCGGCACCGCGATGCTCTTCGTCGGCACCATGGACGCCGCAAACGCGCGTGAGCGTTCGCAGGGCATCAAGGAAGCCATCGAAGGCACGGACATCGAGATCATCGACATCCGCACCGACGGCGGCGACCAGACCAAGGCGAAGGCCAACGCCGAGGACACCCTGTCGAAGTACCCGGACATCGACCTTCTCGTCGGCCTCTGGGCCTACAACACGCCGCAGATCTACAACGCGGTGAAGGCGGCCGGTAAGGAAGGCCAAGTCAAGATCGTCGGCTTCGACGAGGACCAGCAGACCCTGCGCGGCATCGCCGCCGGTGACATCCTCGGCACCGTCGTCCAGCAGCCCTACGAGTTCGGCTACCAGTCGATCATGAAGATGGCCGCCTACCTCGACGGCGACAAGTCGGTCGTCCCGGAGAACAAGCTCGACATCGTCCCGACGAAGATCATCGATTCGTCGAACGTCGAGGCGTTCATCGAAGAAGTCCGCGCCATCCTCGGCAACTGATCCCACGCCACGCTGGACCAAACCGCGAAGAACCCGCCGGAACGCTCCCGTTCCGGCGGGTTTCTAAAGGATCGGGATATGGCTGAACCCATCATCGAGCTGCGCTCGGTCACCAAAACCTACCCGGGCGTCACCGCCCTCGACGATGTCAGCGTTTCCCTCCGCAAGGGCGAGATCCTCGGCCTTATCGGGGAGAACGGCGCGGGCAAGTCCACGCTGATGAAGATCCTCGGCGGGGTCGTCGCGCCCTCCGCCGGCACCATCGTCATCGACGGCGTCTCGCACGACCGGCTGACCGTGCCTGCGGCGACGGCGGCGGGCATTGCCTTCGTCCATCAGGAACTCAACCTCTTCGACAATCTCAGCGTCGCCGCCAACGTCTATATCGGGCGCGAACCGCGCTTCGGCGGGCCGCTGAAGCTGATCGACACGCGCCGCCTCAACGCCCGCGTCGCGCCGCTGCTCGAACGCCTCGGCCTCGACGTGCGCCCGTCCGACCCGCTCGCCGGCCTCTCCATCGCGCAGTGCCAGATGGTCGAGATCGCCAAGGCGCTGTCGCTTGATGCGCGCGTCATCATCATGGACGAGCCAACGTCGAGCCTCACACTGAAGGAGACCGACCGGCTCCTCGAGGTGATGGACGAGCTGCGCAAGACCGGCGTCAGCATCATCTACATTTCCCACCGGCTCGACGAGGTGAAGACCTCGGCCGACCGCGTCGTCGCGCTGCGCGACGGCAAGCGCGTCGGCGAACTCACCGGCGCCGGGATCACCCACGATGCGATGATCCGCCTGATGATCGGGCGCGACCTCAAGTCGGTCTACATTCCGCCCAAGACCGAGCCGCGCGATTCCGGCGTCGTCGTCGACAGGATCGTCACCACCGCGCACCCGGGCAAGGAAGTGTCGTTCTCGTTCCGCCGGGGCGAGATCGTCGGCCTCGCCGGGCTGATCGGCTCCGGCCGAACCGAGCTTGCGCACGCGATCTTCGGCGTCGAGCCCGCGGTTTCCGGCCAGGTCCTGCTCGACGGCGAGCCCGTCGTGTCGAAATACGCGAGCGACGCCATCGCGAAGGGCATCTACCTCGCTCCGGAGGACCGCAAGCGCGCCGGCCTCCTCCTCGACCTTCCGATCGACCAGAACATCACGCTGGCCGACCTCGGCGCCTACTCGAAGCACGGCCTCCCCGACCGAAAGGCCGAGCGGCAGGCGGCGGACAAGCAGGTCGCCGCCCTCTCGATCAAGACGCCCACCACCGCCACCCATGCCGTCAACCTCTCGGGCGGCAACCAGCAAAAGGTGGTCTTGGGCAAGTGGCTCTCGATGCGGCCCAACGCGGTCATCTTCGACGAGCCGACCCGCGGCATCGACGTCGGCGCCAAGAGCGAGATCTACGCGATCATGCGCGCGCTTGCCGACAGCGGCGTCGCCATCCTGATGATCTCCAGCGACATGGAGGAGGTCATCGGCGTCAGCGACAGGATCGCGGTGATGCACGAGGGCCGGATCAGCGGCCTCATCGAGCGCCAGGACTTCACCGAACACAACGTCATGCTCCTCGCCGTCGGCGGAACGATAGAGAAAAGAGCGCCCGAGAATGCTTAGAAAAGAAATAGGACTGTTCATTCTGATCCTGGTGACCGGAACAGTCACGGCGCTCATCAACCCGCAGTTCATCTCCACCATCAACCTCATCAACCTCGCCAACCAGATCGGCCTGTTCGGCCTCCTGGCGCTCGGTCTCGGCGTGGTGATCGTCACCGGCGGCATCGACCTTTCGGTCGGCTCGATGCTTGCGCTGCTCGGCGTGATCTTCCTCGACCTTCTGGTGAACTACGGCCTCCCCTGGCCTGCGGTCTTCATCATCGTCGTCTTCCTCGGGATGGTGCTGGGGTCGATCCACGGGGTGCTGATCTCAAAGCTCAACCTCCAACCATTCGTGGTCACGCTCTGCGGCCTCCTCATCTACCGGGGCGCCGCGCGCTACTACACCAACGACGCGACCGAGGGCTTCGGCTACGCTGGCGGCTACGACGTGCTGGAGTGGCTGACCTCGGGGCGGACCTACGGCATCCCGCACACGTTCATCTTCTTCCTGATCGTCGCGCTGATCATGGCCGTCCTTCTGCACAAGTCGGTGCTGGGGCGGTACATCTATGCCGTCGGCAAGAACGAGGAGGCGGCGCGCTTCTCCGGCATCCCGACCAAGGCCGTCATCATCGCGACCTATGCGATCTCCGGCATCCTCGCCGGCATCTCGACGGTGTTCTTCGTGTTCTACACGCAGTCCGTCTCGCCCTCGGCGCACGGCAACTTCTACGAGCTCTACGCCATCGCGGCGGCGGTGCTGGGCGGCTGCTCGCTGCGCGGCGGCGAGGGTTCGATCCTCGGCATCTGTCTCGGCGTCGTGCTCCTCCAGGTGCTGCAGAACCTCGTCAACATGCTGGGCATCCCGAGCTCTCTGAACTTCGCCGTCATGGGCGCCGTCATCCTGCTCGGCGTGATCGTCGACGGGCAGCTCCAGAACCGCTCCCGCGCACGCTGACCGCACGGGCGGCGCCCCCGCGCCGCCCCGCTTCCCCGAAGGACCGCCCATGCGCCAGAACTCCGTCCATCCGAGCCTCACGGGCAAGAGCGTTCTCATCACCGGCGGCGGCTCGGGCATCGGCGCCGCGCACGTCGCGGCGTTCTGCGCACAGGGCGCGAAGGTCACCTTCGTCGACATCGACCTTGCCGCCTCCGAGGCGCTGGTCGAGCGGGTGAGCGCCGCAACCGGCACGACGCCCGTCTTCCGCGAGGTCGACCTCACCGACATCGCGGCCCTCCGCAAGGCGATCGAGGCGACCGCCGACGCACAGGGACCGATCGACGTCCTCGTCAACAACGCCGCCAACGACACCCGGCACAAGCTGGCGGACGTCGACGAGGCCTATTTCGACGACCGGATCGCGGTGAACCTCAAGCATCTCGTGTTCGCCTCGCAGGCGGTGGCGCCGGGGATGGCGGCGAGCGGCGGCGGCGTCATCATCAACACCGGGTCGATCACCTGGCACGCAGGGTTCGGCGGCTTGCCGCTCTACGCGATGGCGAAGGCGGCGATCGAGGGTCTGACGCGCTCGCTGGCGCGCGACCTCGGGCCGGACAACATTCGCGTCAACTGCATCATCCCCGGCTGGGTGATGACCGAGCGCCAGCTCACCCACTGGGTCGACGACGCGGCGCGCGCCAAGATCAAGGAGATGCAGTGCCTCCGAGGCTCCGTGATGCCGGAGGACTGCGCGCACATGGCGACCTTCCTCGCGTCCGACGATGCGCGGATGCTGACCAGCCAGATCTTCGTCGTCGACGGCGGCTGGATCTGACCCCTTCCGGAGACCCGCCCGTGCCCGAACACAAGATCCTCGCCGAAGGGCTGCGCTTCCCCGAAGGCCCCGTCGCCTGCGCCGACGGCTCCGTCGTCCTCGTCGAGATCGAGCGCGGCACCATCACCCGCGTCGCCGCCGACGGCACGGTCAGCATCGTGTGCGAGACCGGCGGCGGGCCGAACGGCCTCGCAGCGGGGCCGGACGGTGCGCTGTACCTGTGCAACAACGGCGGCTTCCAGTTCCAGGAGACCGACGGCATCAACCGGGTGAAGCCCGGCGTCCCGCACGGCTATGCCGGCGGCTCGATCGACCGCATCGACCCCGCGACCGGCCGGCGCGAGGTCCTCTACACCCGCTGCGGCGACCACCTCCTCGTCGGCCCCAACGACATCGTGTTCGACACTCACGGCGGCTTCTATTTCACCGACTTCGGCAAGCTCTACCCCCGCTTCCGGATGAACGGCGGGCTCTACTACGCGATGGCTGACGGCTCGCGCATCGTCGAGGTCGCCTACCCGCTGCTGATGGCGAACGGCGTCGGCCTGTCGCCGGACGGGGCGACGGTCTACGTCGCGGAGACCGAGAGCGGCCGGCTCTGGGCCTTCGACCTCACGGCGCCCGGCGTCGCGCCGCGCCACTCAGACATGGCGCCCCACGGCGGGCGGCTCGTCTGCGGCCTCGGCGGGCACCAGCGGCTCGACAGCCTCGCCGTCGATACGGACGGCAACATCCACGTCGCGACGCTGACGACGGGCGCGATCAGCGTCGTCGCGCCTGACGGGCGGCTCATCGAGCAGATCATGACCGGCGACCCCGTCACCACCAACGTGTGCTTCGGCGGCCCGGACAGGCGCACGGCCTACGCGACGCTCTCCGGCTTCGGCCAGCTCGTCTCTTGGCAGAGCGCCTACACAGGCACGCCCCTCGCCCACGAGATCTGACGGCCGGCCCAGAATTTTTTTCGGTCGCGCGCAATCCATCCCGCGACCTGCCCCGTATCTCCTTCCAGCAAGCCCGCGCACCCGTGTGCGGCTGCATCAGAAACTGGACAGGAGTTCGACGACATGAAGATGATCCTCACCGCAGTTGCGCTGGTCGGCATCAGCAGCCTTTCGTTCGCGCAGTCGCCGATGGGCCCGATGGTGCAGGCGGACGATCAGTCCGTCGCCAACGGCATCGTCAGCGCCGCGGCGGTTTCCGCGCCCGCCAACGGCTGGCTCGTCATCCACCGCACCGATGCGGACATGAAGCCCGGCCCCGTGGTCGGCCATGCCCCGATCCGTGAAGGCACCACCGAGGATGTCGCGGCGATCCTGACCGAGCCGGTCGAGCCCGGCGACATGCTGATGCTGATGGTTCACAGCGAGGACGGCGGCATGAAGCCCGGCGTGTTCGAGTACACCCTCGGCGCCACGGAAGACGGCCCGATCAAGCCGGACGGCAAGCTGGTGATGACCACCATCACCGCGCAGTAAGGTTCGGCCGGCGGCGGCGAACAGCCTGCCGCCACGCGCCGGGCCGGCGGATGCCCGTTCCTCCCCCGGGCATCCGCCGGCTTTTCCCGTGCCGCGCTCAGCGCTGAGGCGTGAGCGCGTCGACCGCCGCCAAGAGCGCGGTACACTCCGCATCGTCGATCCCGAGCGCCGCGAACTGGCGCACGATGTTGACGAGATACTCCCGGCTGGTGCCGAGGAAGCCCGCGCCGTGGGCGATGTGGTGAACCTGCTCGGCGCGCGTGAGGTCGGGGTTGATCTGATCGGCCGTATGGTCGGCAACGAAGGTCAGCGCCTGTTCGGGGCTGCCGTCGATCGAGGTGGAAACGAACGTCGGAATGTAGCCCGGGCCGACCATCTCGCGCCGCCACAGGCTCTCGGTCTCGGCGTCGATGACCTGCGCCGCAATCCTGAACGCAATGCCTTCGCATGAATCGCCATGGTCGAGCGCCGCCATCAGGCCGGGCTCCTCCCTGGTGCCCCTGCCGCCCCAGGTATCCCTCAGGACGAAGCGGCGGGCATAGCCGGTCACCGTGGCGCGCCGCACCTCCGCGAAGTGGAAGCCGGGGTCCCACATCAGCGAGCCGTAGCCGAAGACCCAGAGGTCGCCGGGGCCATGCTCGGCAAGCATCTGCACGCGGGAGGCCTCGCGCACCGCGTCGGTGTGGAGGAGGTCAACCACCCAGCGCAGCTCAGGCTTCCCCGCGAAGACAGCCGCAACGTCGAACTTGCGGAAGAACGATTCCGCCGGGTCTCTGATCTTGTCCCGAAGCTCGGGGTGGTGTGAGAACGGGTCGTTGGCTGGCATCGGAAGGTCCGCGTTTGCGGCACCATGCGCGGGGTCGGTTGCCATGGCAACCACCGGGCGGATGAGCGCAGCCTTGCGCGGTAGATGCGGTTGCGGCACCAGTCTGCACGGCGCCCGGGGCGCGGGCCGGCAGCACAGTGGGGACGCCTTGAGCGAGACGAACGAGCGTGACGAGGCGGACGTGGTTGTGGTCGGCGCGGGTCTTGCGGGGCTCAGTGCCGCGCGTGCGCTTTCGGGGCACCGCGTGGTCGTGCTGGAGGCATCGGACCGGGTCGGCGGCCGCGTCCGGTCCGAGCCGCGGGGCGACTACTGGCTCAACTTCGGCGCCCACCTCTTCGGCAGCGACGAGACCCCCGCGGGCGGCCTCGCGAAGGCGATGGGCCTGCCGCTCGCCGACATTCCGGGGCACCGCTTCGGCGTCGCAACCCGGGGCAAGGTGGTGGCCGGCGGTCCGGCAGAAACGTTCCCGCTCCGCCTCCGCCTCTCGCTGGCCGACCGCATCTCATTCGCGAAGCTCGGCCTTCGCCTGCGCGCCGGCGTCGCCCGGTTGCGGCAGACGCAGGCGCGGCGGCCCGGCGAGCCGGTCGAGGCTTATCGCGCCCGCCAGCTCGCGTTCGACAACACCGAAACGCTGAGCGAGTACGCCGGCCGGCTGACGCCGACCGTGGTCGACATGCTCGCCACCATCACCGAGCGCACCGCCGCCGACCCCGGCACCATGGCGGCGGGCTACGGGATGACCTCGTTCGCGCAGGTCTGGAGCCCCTACTCCTTCGCCCGCAACCTTCCGGGCGGATCGGCGCAGCTGCCGCAGGCGATCGCGGCCGACCTTGCCGACGTGCGCCTCTCCGCCCCGGTGGAGCGCGTGCGCGCGGAGGGCAGCGGCGTCGTCGTCACGTACCGGCAGGGCGGAACGCTGCGCACGATCCACGCGCGGCAAGCGCTGATCGCGGCGCCCGCCAACGTCGCGGCGGAGATTGCCGAGGGAATTCCGGCGGAGACGACGGCGGCGCTGAAGGCGATCCGCTACGGCGCGTTCCTCTCCGTCGCGGTGCTGACCGGCGAGAGCGGGCCGATGCCGTGGGACGACAAGTATGCCATCGCGACGCCTGGCCTCGCCTTCGGCGTGATGTTCAACATGGCGAGCACCACCCGCACCCACGGTGAGCGCAAACCGGGCGGCAGCCTGATGCTGTTCCGCGGCGGCCCCAAGGCGGCGGCAATGATGGCGCTCTCCGACCAGGAGATCATCGGCCCGATGCTCGCCGACCTCGAGCGGCTCTATCCGCAGGCAAAGGGCATCGTGCGCGAGACGGTGGTGCAGCGGTGGCCGCAGGGTGCGCCCTACGGCTTCGTCGGCCGGGCCGCGCTGCAGGACGCGCTGACCCGACCCGCCGGGCCTATCCACCTCGCGGGTGACTATATGGAGTTCCCCTGCATGGACGCCGCGGTCGCGACCGGTACCGAGGCGGCAGCCCGCATCGCCGACGCGCTGCGGGCGGACGCGAAGGCCGCCTAGAGCCGCGCGATGAAGAGGATGAGCCCCGGCAGCGCGACGGTGGCGGCGAGCACCAGCGAGAGCACCGTGTAGAACGGGATCTGGTAGCGCATCACCTCGCCTACCGAGCACTTGGCGATGCCTGCGGTGAGGAAGAGGAGCAGCCCCACAGGCGGCGTCACGTTGCCGTAGACCAGCGCCAGGCACATGATGATGCCGAAGTGCACCGGGTCGAACCCGAAGCTCGCGCCGAGCGGTGCGAACACCGGGACCAGGATGATGACCGCCGCCGTCACGTCCACCACGCAGCCGATGACGAGGACCACGCCGACGACGAGGATGATCGCGATCGTCGGGCTGGTGGTGACGCCCTGCACCCAGGCGACGACCATCTGCGGCACCTGCTCCAGCGCCAGCACCCAGCCGAAGATCCCCGCCGAGGCGATGATGAGGCCGATGATGCCGGTAGTGAGCGCGGCGTCGAAGACGCTCGCCATCAGCCGCTTGAATCCCATCTCGCGGTAGACGAAGAGGCTGATGAGCGCGGCATAGACCACCGCGACGGCGCCCGCCTCCGTCGGCGTGAAGACGCCGCCGAGGATGCCGCCGATGATGATGAGCGGGGCGATCAGCGCCGCGATCGCAAGCCGCGCCGCCCGGATGCGCTCGCTGAACGGCGCTCGCGGCTCGCCACCCCATCCCTTGCGGCGCGCCTGGATCGCGTTCACCGCGAAGAGCCCGATGGTGATCATCAACCCCGGCACGATGCCGGAGAGGAACAGGGCGCCGACCGAGACGCCGGCGAGCGAACCGTAGATCACCATGATGATCGACGGCGGAATGATCGGCCCGATCGCGGCGCTGGAGGCTTCGAGCGCCGCGGCGTAGCCGGCGGGGTAGCCGGCGCGCTTCATCGCCGGGATCATCACCGAACCCGTCGCCGATGCGCTGGCGGCGCTGGAGCCGGTCAGCGATGAGAAGATGGTGCTGGCGAGGACGTCGACCTGCGCGAGGCCGCCGCGCCAGTGGCCGACCATCGTCTGCGCGAAGGCGATCATCCGCCGCGCCATCCCGCCCTGCTCCATGATCGAGCCGGCGAGGATGAAGAAGGGGATCGCGAGGAGCGAGGTGGAATCGAGGAGGACGAAGATCCGCTGCGGCACCACCGCGAGCGGGATCGCCATGTCCGACGTCAGAAGCGCGAACGCGCCGGAAAGGCCCATCGCCGCCGCGACGGGGACGCGCAGGACGAGAAGGATCGCGAACGAGACGAGGAGCGGAGCCAGCATGTCAGGAGGCGCTTTCGGCGGTTTCGGCGTGCGGGGCCCCTGCCGTACCCCTGAGGACGCGGACGAGATGGTCGAGCGCGAACAGCGCCGTCAGCGCACCGAACACGGGGAGGATGAGCTGGACCCAGGCGATCGGGATGCCCGTCGCCGGCGAGAGGGACGTCCAGTTGAGCTGCATCAGCTGCCAGCCGCCGATGCCGACGAGCGCGGCGAAGGCGACGAGGCCGAGATCAGCGACGACGAGGAGCGCCTTGCGGCCGGTCTGCCCGACCACCTCCTCGAGGAGGGTGATTGCCATGTGGGTGCCGTGCCGTGCCGCGATCGCGGCGGCGAGGAACACCATCCAGATGAAGCCGTAGCGCGAGGCTTCGTCGATCCAGCCGAGCGAGTTGGCGAACAGGTAACGCATCACGACCTGGCCGAACGTGATGAGGACGAAGAAGATGAACACGGCCGTGATCAGCCAGCCCAGCAGACGCTCGAAGACGTTCATGGCGAGAGTTCCCGGTGGCCTGCCCGCGGCACGCCGGGCCTCGGCCTATTTCGGCGTTGGAATGAGAGACGCCGGGGGCGAACGCGTCGCCCCGGCGCCTCAGAAGGTGCGTCCGCTCAGGACTGGAGCATCTTGACGAGTTCCTGGCCCTCGGGACCGAGGTCGGCGGTCAGCTCGTCCCACGTCGGGCGGACGATCTCGCGCAGCGGTGCGGTGTCGACGTCGTTCACCGCGAGGCCGCCGTCCTTCAGCGCCTGCAGCGCCTTCTCGTTGTCGGCCCGGGCGGTGGTGCGCTGGGCGCGGAAAGCTTCCACGGCCGCTGCCTTGACCGCTTCCTGCTGCGAGGCGTCGAGCCCGTCGAACGCCCGGCTGCCGATGACGAGGTGGATCGGGTTATAGAGGTGGCGGGTCAGCGAATAGTAGTCAGAGACCTCGTTGAACTTCTGCTGGACGACCGCGGCAGGCGTCCCCTCCGCACCGTCGACGACGCCAGTCTGCATCGAGGTGTAGACGTCGGAGTACGGGATCGGCGTCGGCGCGGCGCCGAGCGCACGCATCGGCAGGAGGTGGAGCTTGGCTTCCGGCACGCGCAGCTTGAGGCCCTCGAAGTCGGCCGCGGCGTTGATCGGGCGGACCGTGTTGAAGACGGAGCGCCAGCCGAGCTCGCCCCACGCCAGGATGCGCATCTGCGCCTCTTTGGCGAGCGCCTCGGACAGGCGCTCGGAGAACTCGCCTTCCAGCAGCGCGTCGGCGTGGGCCTCGTCGCGGTAGGAATAGTAGAGCGCCGCCGTCACCATGATGGGGGCGATGTTGGACGTGTAGTCCGGGCCCGAAGAGGTGATGTCGACGGAGCCGAGCTTGATGCCCTCGTAGAGGTCGCGGAGGTTGCCGAGCTGGCCGGCGGGGAAGATCTTGACCTCGACCGAACCGCCGGTCGCCTCGGCGACACGGGCTGCGAAGTCCTCGTAGCCCTTGTGGGTCGCGCTGTCGGTGGACTCGATGTGGGCCGCCCGCAGCGTCTTCGACTGGGCGCGCGCCACCAGAGGCGTCGCAAGCAGCACGGCGCTCGCGGCAGCACCGGTCATCAGGCTGCGGCGGTTCAGTGCCCATTTCGGGTTGGTGGTCATCGCGTCTCTCCCAATTGCGTGCCGCCAGTGCCGGCGGATTGAGGCGGAGCTTGCAGTCAACGCGTCGATGCTGTCAAGATATTGGTTGGACCACTGGACCAATCGCGGCATCGGCCGCCGTCCGGTCCTCGAACGATCCTTGGGAGAAGAACGTGCCGCAAACGGCCACCAGAACACGCATCGCCGCCGTCGACGTCGCGCTCTACCGCGTGCCGCTCGCCAAGCCGTGGGTGTCCGCCGTCCACGCGATCACCCACCACGAGCACATCCTGGTGGAGATCACGCTCGACAACGGCACGACCGGCACCGGCTGGACCTCGACCATGGGAACCGGCGGCGCGGCGGTGGAGGCGCTGGCGCGGACGTACCTTGCACCGATGCTGATCGAGCGCGACGCCTACGAGCACGAGGCGTTGTGGTCCGCCCTGTGGAAGCGCAGCCACCAGCCGGGCGCGGGCGGGATCGGCGCGCTGGCCGTCGCGGGCTTCGACCTCGCGCTGTGGGACCTGCGCGGCAAGCTCTCCGGGCTCCCGGTCCGCAAGCTGATCGGCGGCGCGGCGGACAGCCTCGAGATCTACGCCAGCGGCGTGAACCTCCACCTCAGCGAGGCGGCGCTGGTCGAGCAGACACGCGAGTTCCTCGAGGCAGGCAACCGCCATTTCAAGATCAAGGTCGGCCGCGCGGACCAAGAGGAGGATCTGTCGCGCGTCGCAGCGGTGCGCGAGGTCATCGGCAAGCGGCCGCTGATGCTGGACGCCAACCAGCGCTACAAGCCTGGCGAGGCGCTCGCCCGTGTCAGCGCCTTCGCGCGGTTCGACCCTGTGTGGATGGAGGAGCCGCTGGTGGCGGACGACCCGG
Source organism: uncultured Alphaproteobacteria bacterium (assembly GCA_963704595.1). Classification (GTDB taxonomy): domain Bacteria; phylum Pseudomonadota; class Alphaproteobacteria; order Rhizobiales; family Amorphaceae; genus Acuticoccus. The sequence continues at coordinate 1,757,956 of OY969922.1, read as the reverse complement.
AGAACCACGCGCGCCTCGCGGCGGTCTCGCCCGTCCCCCTCGCGCTCGGCGAGACGCTGTCGACCCGGCACGAATTCTGGCGCTACGTCGCGACCGGCGCGGTCCACTACCTCCAGCCCAACGCGCTCAAGGTCGGCGGCATCAGCGAGTGGCTGAAGCTCGCGCATCTCGGGATGAGCGCCAACCTCAACATCGCCCCGCACGGCGCGCTGGAGGCCTCGGCGATCGTTGCCGCCGCCATTCCCGGCTGTTACCCTGTGGAGAATATCGACGGCGGCAGCTTTGCCGACCAAGGGATCGTCCTCAACCCGATGAAGATCGAGGCCGGCCGCATCATGCTGACCGACGAACCCGGCATCGGCGTTGCATTCGACCGGGACGCCCTAGCCCCCCACCGCGACCAACCCGGGACCGAAGTGCCGCTCGTCGACCCCGCCCCCTTCTTCAGCCGTGACTGACGCGCCCGCCCTCTCCGGTGCGCGCGCCGTCGCGCCGGTGCGCGTCTACCGCCAGGTCGCGAGCGACCTCGAGCGGCGGATCGCGGCCGGAGAGTTCGGGATCGGTGATCGCCTGCCCACCGAGCGGGCGCTTGCCGGCGAGTACGCCGTCTCGCGAACCTGCGTTCGCGAGGCGCTGCTCGCCATGGAAATTGCCGGGCTCGTCTCGATCCGCGTCGGGTCGGGCGTGTTCGTGCTTGCGACCGAAGCGCCCCAGACTAAGGCGCGCGTCCTGCGCGCCGACCAGCACGGCCCGTCCGAGCTTCTGGAGGCGCGGCTCGTGATCGAGCCGGAGCTTGCCGCGCTCGCCGCAACGCGCGCCAGCGCGGCCGAGATCGCGGCTGTCGCGGAGGCGATCGAAGTGATGCGCGAAGAACACCGGCTTGCTGCCGACAGCGAGCGGGGCGACCGGATCTTCCACTCCACCATCGCCGCCGCCGCGCACAACGGCCCGCTCCAGTCGATGATCGAGGAGGTGTGGACGGAGATGAGCGGCCCGATGTGGCAGGCGCTGCAGGCCCACATCCGCAGCCCGCTCCTGCGCCTCTCCTGGATCGAGGACCACGAGGCGATCCTCGCCGCCCTCACCGCCCGCGGCCGCCGCCGCGCCCGCTCCGCCATGAAGGCCCACGTCGAGCGCGTCCGCGACGCGCTCGACAAGGCGAAATTCCTCTAGGCCGCTACTTCGCGGCGCCCTTGTACCAATCGAGGATCTGGCTGCCCGACCACACGGCCACGTCATCCTTCGCCGCAATCTTCTCGAGGATCTTGCGCACATACGGTGCGCGGTGCGGGACGCCGACGATGTAGGGGTGGAGCACCAGCGCCATCACGCGGGCGCCGCCATCGGCGCTGTCCTCGTAGAGCTGGTCGAACTGGTCGCTGGCGCGCTGGAAGTACTCGCCCGCGGGGTGGTGCTGGATCAGCATCATCGCGACGTCGTTGCATTCCTGCGTGTAGGGGATGTTGTGGATCGGCCCCGCGCGGGTGGCGAGCTCCACGGGCTGGTCGTCGAGCACCCAGTCGCAGACATACTCGTAGCCGGCCTCCACGAGGCGGTCGGGCGTCTCCCAGGTTTCGGTGAGGCCGGGGCCGAGCCAGCCACGCGGGCGCTTGCCGGTCGCCTTGAGGATCGCCTCGGTGGTCTTCGCGATGTCGGCCGCCTCGTCGTCGACCTTCTGCATGTTCTTCTGGGTGAAGCCGTGGCCCATGAACTCCCAGCCGCGTTCGAGCGCGGCGTCGGTGATCGGGCGGTAGCTCTCGACCGCGGTCCCGTTGATGGCGAGGACGGCGGGCAGCGACAGCGCGTCGAACATCTTGAGGAGGCGCCAGAAGCCGACGCGGTTGCCGTATTCGTGCCAGGCCCAGTTGGGGATGTCCGGCGTCGGCGAGCCGCCGGCGGGCGGCGTCAGAACCGTCCGCGGCATCGTCTGCGTCGAGTCCCACTCCTCGATGTTGATGATGATCCACACCACCATCCGCTTGCCGTCCGGCAAGGCGAGCGAGGCCCGCTCGGTGATCGGCGAATAGGCAAGGCGCTCGTGGGGCAGCATCGGTGAAACTCCTTAGCGGACGGCGAGGAAGGCTCCCGCGACCACCAGAAGGAGGCCGGCGAGTTTCTGCAGGGTGAGCGGGACGGTGGCCGAGCCGAGGAGCCCGTAGTGCGCGACGGCCGCCCCCACCAGAAGCTGGCCCGCCACCACCACCACGAAGAACAGCGAGGCGCCGATCCGCGGAATGAGGTGCGCCGAGCCGACGATCATGATGAAGGCGCCGATCCCGGCCAGCGGCAGCCAGAACGGCAGATTGCGGATGCGCGAGAGATCACCCGCCTGCCCGGTCAGCACCGTCACGATCAGCGCCGTGCCGAGGCCGACGATGAAGAAGGGCACGGTCGCCAGCACCGGCGAGCCGAGCGCCCGCCCCATGGTGCCGACGAGCGGCAGGTAGATCGCCATGACGGCACCGACGCCGAGCCCCAGGGCCAGGAAGAGCGGCTGCATCCCCCTACCCCATCAGTCCGGGCAGGAACATCGAGATCGCCGGGATGTAGGTGATGAGTGCCAGCACGATCAGCATCAGCCCGATGAACGGGATCACCGCCTTCACCACCTCGAGATAGGAGACGCGGAAGGTGGTGATGCCGATGAAGAGGTTGAGGCCGAACGGCGGCGTCACCATCCCGAGCGCGACGTTGGCGACGATCACCGCGCCGAGATGCACGGGGTCGATGCCGGCGCCGAGCGCGGCCTGGTACATCAGCGGCGTGAGGACGATGATGAGCGAGTTGGGGTCGGCGAACATTCCCGCGATCAGGAACAAAAAGTTGATGATGAGGAGGATCGCGGTCTCCGAGGAACCCGCGAGGCTTGCCGTCACCTGCTGCGGGATCTGCGACAGGGTGAGGAAGTAGGTGAGCACCGTTCCGGCGGCGACGAGGATCAGGATGATCGAGATCGTGCCCGCCGACGACGAGGAGATGCGGAAGAGTTCTGGCACCGTCAGCTTGCGGTAGATCAGCACCTCCACGAACATCGCGTAGACGCAGGCGAACGCGGCGGCTTCCGTCGGCGTGAACGCGCCGCCGTAGATGCCGCCGAGGATGATGACCGGCAGGCCGAGCGCGAACGCTGCCTGCTTGGTCTTCGCCATCCGCTCGGCCCAGGTGGCCTTGCGGTCCGTCGCGATGTCGTGCCGCCGCGCGTAGACGTAAGCGTAGAGGCAGAGGACGATCGTGAAGACGAAACCCGAGCCGAGGCCGGACAGGAAGACCGCGCCGATGGAGGTGTTGGTCTGCAGCGCATAGAGGATCATCGCCACCGACGGCGGGATCAGCATCGCGAGCGTCGACGCCGTGACGATCAGACCGACCGCGAAGCCGCGCGAATAGCCCTGCCGGATCAGCGCCGGAAACACGATGGGGCCGATCGAGACGACAGCCGCCGGGCCGATGCCGGACATGGCGCCGAAGATGGCGCAGGCGAGGATGGTGGCGATGGCGAGACCGCCGCGCAGGTGCCCGCAGAAGCTCTCCACCATCGCGACGAGGCGCGAGCCGATCTGGCCGCGGGCGATGATGTCTGCGGCGAAGATGAAGAGCGGGATAGCTAGCAGCGAGAACTTGTTGACGCCGTCGACCATCCGCTGCGGCAGCACCATCCGCGGCATCCCGTCGGGCGCGAACAGCTCGAACGTGCCGAAGGTGGAGGCGAGGATCGCAAGGAAGATCGGCGCGCCGATGACGAGGATGAAGATTGACGAGCCGAGGAGCAGGGAGACGGGCATCAACCGCGCTCCCCGGGGGCGGCGAACACTTCCTCGGGCGGGGGCGTCTCGTCGATTTCGGCGAGGGCGGGCAGCGGCGGCAGGGTGTTGGTGATGGCGCGCACCAGTTTTTCGAGGAAGGCGACCGTCATCAGGACGGAGCCGATGAAGACGGGCAGGAAGAAGAGGCCGCGCGGGACGGGCAGCGTCGTGCCCCTCTGGCCGGTGCCGAAGGAGAAAGCGGAGAGCTCGTAGGCGCGCCAGGCGAGATAGCCCATCGTGATCGTGCCGATGAAGGCGGCGATGCCCCGCAGCGTGCGCTGGACGGGGATCGGCACGACGCGGACGAGGAGGTCGATCGAGACGTGGCCGTCCTCGCGCAGCATGGTGTAGGCGGCCACGAAGGTGATCCAGACGGTGAGGAGTCTTGCGAGTTCCTCACCGCCCAGGAAGGTCGCGCCGAGGGTGTACCGGCCCGTGGCGTTCAGGAAGATCGTGAAGGTGACGATGAGGAGGGCAATGCCCGCCGCCACCGAGACAATCCGGTCGATCGAACCCAGAGTGGTCCGCACGACGGTCATGAAGAACTGCACGGGCTTGGTCCTCGGCCGGCCGGTCACTCGTCCATTTCAGCTTCGAATGCGCCGACGATCTCCTCGCCCTGGCCGCCGGTGGTCTCGACGTAGAACTTGCGCACGGTGGGCAGGATCGCGTCACGCAGGGCGTTGCGCTCTTCCTCGGTCAGCTCGACGACGGTCATGCCGGCCGCCTCGAAGTCGGCCATCGCCTGATCTTCCTGCTTCATCGTCTCGTCGAAGGTGAGCTTGTTGGCGGCCGGCATCGCCTCATCGATGGCGGTGCGGCACTCCTCGCTGAGGCCTTCCCAGAACGGCTTGTTGACGAGGATGACCTGGTCGAGCGTGCCGTGGTTGGTCTTGGTGAGGTGGCTCTGAACCTCGTGGAACTTCATGTTCCAGGATGTCGGGTTCGGGTTCTCCTGCGCGTCGATCGCGCCTGACTGGAGCGCGGAGTAGGTCTCGGGGAACGGCATGGTGACGGGGGTGAGGCCCAGCGCCTTCTGCTGCTCGGCGAGGACGGGGGACGGCATCACGCGGGCGACGAGGCCGTTGTAGTCGTCCAGCGTCTTCAGCGGACGGTTGGCGGTCCACTGCTTGTAGCCGGTGCGCCAGACGTCGAGGAGGACCATGTTGTGGTTGCCCATCGTCTCGCCGAGCTTCTCCATCGCCGGGCCGTGCTGGACCTCGTAGAGCTTGTCGGCGTCCGCCGGCCAGAAGAACGGCAGGTCGAACACGCCGAACAGCGGCTCGGTGCCGACGATGTAGGACGCCGGCATCACGCTCATCTCGATCGAGCCGAACTGCACGCCCTCGTTGATGTCGTTGAACATGCCGAGCTGGCCGGACGGGTAGACCTGCACGTCGAGATCGCAGGTGTCGTTGGCCTCGATCAGCTCTTCCAGCTTACGGGCGCCGAGGTCGCGCGGGTCGCCTGCGGGCAGGATATGGGCAATCTTGAGCACTTGTTGTGCATTCGCCTCCGGGGCGAATGTCGCGCCGGCCGCGAGGGCAAGGCCGAGTGCTGTCGTCACATTGAGGGCGATTTTCATAGCTGCCATCCTTCTGGGACCGGGGTCTGGTGGCCTTGGCGGATGCCTCAGCAGCCGCTGGCCGTTGCACCAATCCTGCAAATGACGTGCCACTAGTCAAGCAGACTTTCCTCATAAGAAAGTCCGCCGACGGCCTTCTTTCAGTAAGTCGGCGGCGAATTCACCCAGACCACGCGCACCTCGGTGTCGCCGACGTTGCGGTAGCCGTGTGGGCGCTTGGATGAAAAGAAGAACGAGTCGCCGGGCCCCAGAACCGCGCGGTGATCGTCGACGGTGAGCTCCAGCGAGCCGCCGAGGACGTAGCCCATTTCCTCGCCCTCGTGGCTGATGAGGCCGTCGGACGCCCCGCCAGGTGCCACGATGTGAAGCTGTGCCTGCAGGATGCCCGCGATCTCGAACGGGGTAAGGCTTTCGAGCACGATCCCGTCGCCATGCCGCAGCGGATGGCTGACGAGGGTGGGCCGCCGCCCCTGCCGCAACACGAACGGGGCGCCGGTGTCGGGCGTCGCGAAAAGGTCGCCGATCGAGGTGCCGAGCGCGCGGGTGATCCGGTGCAGGGTGTTGATCGAGGGGCTGACGTTGCCGTTCTCGATCTTGGACAGCATCGATTCCGAGCAGTGCGCCAGCGCCGCCACGTCCTTCAGGCGCAGGTGCGCCGCGCGGCGCATTTCCCTCAGCCGGAGGCCGACGCCGACTTCATCCCGCTCCTCCACCGCTGCGCCGCCCGTTGCGCCATCGTCCATCCGATTCCTCCGGAGCCCACCAAAGTGACTTTACAAATGAGAAAGGCAGCTTGATTATCAGTCAAGCAGGCGCGGATGCGCTGGCGGCGGTGGATGCCGTCCGCCATGCGATCAGCGTGCCAGACATATCCGGCGGCGCAAGTCCGCCAGCAAGACTTTCGTCGCCGCCCTCCCCAGCCGTCGGCGCTGGCCGGGCGGACCAGAGCACGGAGCCACGACAAGAATGACCCAGACGACGCCGCGCCAGCGGATCGACTTCAGCCCGATCGTCGATCGCCCGCCCCTCAAGCTGCCGGACGGCGTCCGCCTCGTGGTGTGGCCCATCGTCAACCTCGAGGTCTGGGAGATCGAGCGGCCGATGGCGCGCCAGATCCTGCCCGCCCCGACCGGGCAGGTGCTGACGCCGGACATCCCCAACTGGGCCTGGCACGAGTACGGAATGCGCGTCGGCTTCTGGCGCCTCAAGGCCGCGCTCGACCGGCTCGGCATCACGCCCACCCTCTCCATCAACGCCGGCGTCTGCGACGAGTACCCCCAGGTCGCCGCCGCCGCCCGCGATGCCGGGTGGGAGTTCATGGGCCACTCGTTCGTCCAGATGCCGACGCACAAGCTGGACGATCAGGAAGCGACCATCATCAAGTCGCTCGAAACCTGCGAGAAATTCACCGGCAAGCGCCCCATCGGCTGGCTCGGCCCGGGCCTGACGCAGACCTATGAGACCCCCGAACTTCTCACCAAGCACGGCGTCAAATACTGCGGCGACTTCGTGTTCGACGACGAGCCGACCGTGATGCGCACTGACAACGGCGAGCTCATCACCCTCCCCTACACGGTGGAGCTCAACGACATCCCGATGATGCTCGTCCAGCACCACGAGAGCGAGCACTTCGCCCGCCGCGTGATGGACCAGTTCGACCGTCTCTACATGGAGGGCGCCGACCGGGCGAAGTTCCTGTCCGTCGCCGTCCACCCGTACATTTCCGGCGTCCCCCACCGCATCAAGTATTTTGAAGAAATCTTCGAGCGGATGGCGGGCCACGAGGGCGTCGAGTTCTGGACCGGCGAGCAGATCCACGACTGGTTCCAGACCACCCGCCAGGACGCAGCCTGAACCATGGCCGAAACCACCGAGAACATGATCGACGCGGCGCCCGACGACCTGTCGCCGCACTACGAGCCGATGGGCTGGCACCACTGGCCGGAATTTCCGTGGCTGTCCTACCAGTTCCGCCGGGGTCTCGGCGAAACGCAGGAGGGCGGCGGCGCGGTCTCCGAGCACTTCCTCGCCGCCTCCCGGATGATCCCCGGCGACAAGGAAAGCTGGCACCGCGAGTACATGACGGTGGCGGACAACAATTTTGCGCGCGCCACCGAGGCCGAGGCCGCAGGGCACATCCAGACCGCAATCAACGCCTACAGGCGCGCGGTAGAACACTACCGGCAGGCCGAGTTCCACCTCGAGCCCGACGACCCGCGCCGCCTCCCCACCTTCGAGAAGATGGAGGCCTCCAGCCAAGGCTTCCTGCGCCACCTCAACCCGCCCGGCGAAGTGGTCGACATCCCCTACGAGGACGGCAAGCCGATCTGCGGCTACTTCGTCCGCGCCCCCTTCCCCGGCGACAGGATGCCGGTGCTGATCTGCTTCGGCGGGCTCGACTCCATTAAAGACGAGATGTGGTTCATGCAGGCGCACGGTGCCCTGCAGCGCGGCATCTCGGTGCTGATGGTGGACCTCCCCGGACAGGGCGGCACTCTCCGCCGCCACGGCCTCACCGCCCGCGCCGACACCGAAGTCCCCGTTGGCGCTTGCATCGACTGGCTGCTGACCCGCGACGACGTCGACCCCAACCGGATTGCCTGCTGCGGCTCCTCCATGGGCGGCTACTACGCCGCCCGCGCTGGCTGCTACGAGAAGAGACTCGCCGCCGTCATCGCCCATGGCGCGATCTGGTCGGTCCACGAGATGTGGGGCGACAAGGACGACAGCTTCGGCCTTGCCATGCACATCCGCTGGGTGATGGGCGGCAAAACCATGGCCGAGGCACTGGAAACCGCGAAAGCCTTCACCTTGGAAGGCCACATCGGCAACATGGCCTGCCCCTTCCTCGTCCTCCACGGCGGGCATGACGTCCTCACGGTGAAGGCCGCCACACAAACCTACGAGGCCGCAATCGCCGAAGGCGTTGACGCGACACTGCGCATTGTCGCGCCCGAGGAGACCGGCGCCGAGCACTGCCAGCACGACAACCCGACGCTGGGGCAGGAAATCCTCGCCGACTGGCTCGCCGACCGCTTCGGCATCGACCAGCGCGCGCTCCTGAAAACCTCATGGGCGCCGCTGACATGAATCTCGGCGTCGACATGCCCCGCGCAGCGCTGGTCGCGATTGACTGCCACCGCGGCCACCTCGACCCCGAGGTCGCCACCATGCCCGTCACGCCGGAGGCGGCGGAGCGCGTGATTGCCGCCAACAAACGGCTGATGGACTGGTGCCGCAGCGCCGGCATCCCGGTGATCCACATCGTCACCCGCTACCGCGACGCCACCGAGATCGCCGCCAACCCGTTCTGGCGCACCCGCGCCGAAGACCCCGCCGCAACGCGGAAAAACGTGCTGAAGCACAATCTCGATGGTATGCCCGGTTGCACCGTGATGCCGCAATTGCTGGATCCCGCCGACCGCATCGTCGACACCAAGAAGCGCTACGACTGTTTTCGCGCCACCGACCTCGACTTTCATTTGCGGTCGCACGGCATCAACACCGTCATCATCACCGGCGTGAACACCAACTCGTGCGTGATGGCGACCACGACCGCCGCCAACGTCCTCGACTATGCAGTGATCGTCGCCAGCGACTGCGTCGACACCATGGACGACCCGGCGCTGCACGACGCAGCGCTTGCGGTCATCAGAACGGCGTTCGGCTGGGTGATGACCACCGACGAGATCATGGCGCTCGGCCTCGCCGGCAAGGGAAATTCGTGATGGTAGAAGTCCGCAAGAAGGCGCTGATCGAGGTGAAACTCGAGGCGCACTGCCCGACCATGAGCCTCACGGAAGTGAAGGTGCGCGGCCACTCGCTGGTGGTGGACGAGCCGCCCTACCGCCACGGCACCGACGTCGGCCCCACCCCGCTCGAAACCATGCTCGCCGCGCTGATGAGCTGCACCCACGTCATCGCCGCGCGGATCGCGCACGAGCGCGGCGTGTCCCTGACCTTCAAGGGCATGTCGTGCGTGGGCTATCTCGACCATCGCGGCATCGACCGGGAGGCCGACGTGCCGGTCCCCTTCCCCCGCGTGGTCCTCGACATCCGCGCCGCGACCGACATGGCCGAGGCCGACCTCCCCGGCTTCCGCGACGAACTTGAGGAGCGCTGCCCGATGTCCGTGATCCTCACGCGGGCCGGCACGAAGATCGAGCAGAACTGGACCTTCGCGTGATCATCGACGCGCACACTCACACCCTGTGCCCCGCCGTCAACCAGATGGTGGCGGACCACATCGGACCGGACAGCATCCCCTACCAGCGCGACATGTCGGCCGAGAGCAAGGCGGCCGACAAGGCGCAGTTCCCGGAGCTCGCCGACAAGTTCAACAACGTCGAGCGGCGGCTTGGCGAGATGGCGGCGATGGGCGTCGACTTTCAGGTCGTCGCCCCCGCCCCCGGCCAGCAGCACTACTGGGCCGACACCGGGCTCCTCGCCGAGGTGAGCCGCGCGCAGAACGAGCACGTTCTGGCCATGGTCGCGAAGGCGCCGGAAAGGTTCGCGGGGATCGGCACGCTGCCGCTCACCGACCCCGAGGCATCCGTCGCGGAGATCTCATGGGGCGTGAAGGCGGGCCTGCGCGCCTTCCAGATCGACACGCGCGCCGACACGCGCGAACTTTCCGACCGGGCGCTCGATCCGGTCTACGACGCGCTCCAGAGCGCCGGCGCGGGGCTGATGATCCATCCGCTCGGCTTCTCGCACGGCGAGCGTCTTTCGCCCTTCTTCATGGTCAATTCGGTGGCGCAGCCGCTGGAGGAGCTGATCGCGTTCAACCACCTCGTCTTCGGCGGCGTGTTCGAGCGCTTTCCGTCGCTGAAGGTGTACATCCCGCACGGCGGCGGCTTCGCACCGTCCTACATCGGCCGGTTCGACCACACCTGGAAGGTGCGGCCCGAGGTGCGCGCGCTCTCGCCCGAGCCGCCGTCGCACTACCTCAAGCGCCTCGTGGTCGACACCTGCGTGTTCCGGCCCGACGACACCGCAAGGCTCGTCGCCTTCATGGGCGCCGACCGGGTGATGCTGGGGAGCGACTATCCGTTCGACATGGGCGATACCGACCCCGTCGGCACGCTGGACGCCGCGGGGCTGACGGCAGCGGAGCGCGCCACCGTCACGTCCGGCACGGCGAAGGCCTTCTTCAACCTCGCCGGCTGACGCTTACTCGTTGGCTTCGGCGGGGAGGAATTCCACGTCGTGCTGCGCGGAGAGACGGACCACTTCGACCACGTCGGTCAGCTCGTCGAGGGCGACGAAGAGGTCCTTGAGCTGGCCGGCGGGGGAGACCCAGAAAAGCGCGCGGGCCGGCACGTCGGACTTGTTGAAGTAGCCGTGGGGCACGCCCTTCGGCATCCGCACCAGGTCGCCGGCCTTCGCGGTCGACCACTCGCCGCCGAGCTTCAGCTCGAGCTGGCCTTCCTGCACAAGAATGAACTCGTCCTGCGTGTGGTGGATGTGGACGGGGACGAACTGGCCGGGCTCGGAGTTGGCCTCGAACGCGAACGTGCTTTCGCAGTCCGCCTTCGGGAAATAGATCTGGCCGAGGATGTTCCAGGATACGCCCTCGAACCCTTCCCCCTCCGGCGTGATGCCGCCGTCCAGCGCTTTCGTCATCGTCGTCCCTCGATCTGCCGCAAAATCAGCTTCTCGACGCAACAACCATCACGCGGTTTTTGCAATTGTTTTTCACGCGCCGCCTAGGTCGCCGGAGCGGTGGCGAGCCCGTCGACGAAGACGTCGATCAGGCGCAGGACCCCCGGCAAGCGGCCGGGCTGCTCGATCGCGTGGCAGAGGCCGAACAGCGCGCCGAAGACCTCTTCCGGCGGCACGTCGCCCCGGATGGCGCCCGCCGCCTGCGCCCGCTCCATCAGCATCGTGAGCGAGTTGAGGTTCAGCGCGGCGGTATCCTGGATCTGGGTGAAGCCGCAGTCGAACGCCGGGCTGAGCGCCGTGATCATCCCCTTCTTGGTCGCCACCATCCGCACCGAGGCCTTCAGCCACGTCCGCAGCGCATCGAGCGGAGGCTCGTCCTTCACAAGTCGCGCGGCGAGTTCGGCAAGCTCGTCCGCTTCGCGCCGGTAGACGTCCTGAAACAACGCCTCCCGCGTCGGGAAATGACGGTAGAGCGTGCCGATTCCGACGCCGGCCTTGCGCGCCACGGCCTCGAGGCTCGCTTCCGGCCCGCCGGCGGCGAAGATCGCGCGCGCGGCTTCCAGCAGACGCTCGCGATTGCGCACGGAATCGGCGCGCGGCTTGCGCTTTGGCGGCTTCTGGACGGATTCCGACACGAAAAAGAATAACTCCAGCTTGAAAGCGGAGGCACCCTCCGTATATAACGCGGCAGGCCAGCTCCTGCACCGTCCCACGGTGCGACCTGCCCGCCACCACGATTACAAAATCGCCCGCAGACGACGCTTTACCATGGAGGGACCATGTGACCCATTCCCTGCGTCTGACCGTAAACGGCCACCTCCACGAGGTCCATCTCGAAGATCCCCGCCCGACCCTTCTCGACGTCCTGCGTGAGCGGATCGGCCTCACCGGCACCAAGAAGGGCTGCGACCGGGGCCAGTGCGGCGCCTGCACCGTCCTCGTCGACGGCCGCCGCGTGAACAGCTGCCTCACCCTCGCCCTTAGCGCCGACGGCGCCGAAATCACCACCATCGAAGGCCTTGCCGCGGACGGCGCACTGCACCCGGTGCAGGCCGCGTTCGTCGAGCACGACGGCTTCCAGTGCGGCTACTGCACGCCCGGCCAGGTGATGAGCGCCGTCGGCCTCATCGCCGAGGGAGAGGCGGGCGACGACCCGGCCCGCATCCGCGAGGGGATGAGCGGCAATCTCTGCCGCTGCGCCGCCTACCCCGGCATCACCGAAGCGGTGCGCGACGCGCAGCGCCGCATGGCTGGCGGAGACCGCGCATGAACGTGTTCGACTATGTCCGCCCGTCGTCGGTCTCCGAGGCCGTCGCGGCAGCGTCCGGCCCCGGCGCCGCCTACCTCGCCGGCGGCACCAACCTCCTCGACCTGATGAAGGCCGGCGTCACCCAGCCCGCCCGCATCGTCGACATCACGCACCTTCCCGAACTCGGCGCGATCGAGACGCTGCCCGGCGGCGACATCCGCATCGGCGCCCTCGTCACCAACGCCGCGCTGGCGCGGGATGCATCGCTCCGCGAGGGCGCGCCCGCAGTCGCCGAGGCGCTCCTCTCGGGTGCGTCGCCGCAGCTGCGCAATGCCGCCACCGTCGGCGGCAACCTGATGCAGCACACCCGCTGCGCCTACTTCTACGACCCGCACAGCGCCTGCAACTGCCGCCATAACGGCGCAGGCTGCGACGCGAAGGGCGGCGACACGCGCGGCCACGCCATCCTCGGCTGGTCGGACGCCTGCATCGCCACCAACCCGTCGGACTTCGCGGTGCCGCTGGTCGCACTCGACGCGGTCGTCGAGATCGAGGGACCGAACGGCGCGCGCGAGATTGCTGCCGAGGCGTTCCACAACCTCCCCGGAGGCGATCCGTCGGACCGGACGGCGCTTGGCGCAGGCGAGATCATCACCGCCGTGCGCATCCCCGCGTCCGCCAGGGCGTTCGCCGCCAACGCACGCTACCTCAAGGTCCGCGAGCGGACGTCCTACGCGTTCGCGCTGGTGTCGGCCGCGGCCGCCCTGTCGATGGACGGCGGCCGGATCGCCGGAGCGCGGATCGCGCTCGGCGGGGTCGCCGCGAAGCCGTGGCGCGCGCGGGAGGCCGAGGCGCTCCTCGCCGGCGCCGAGCCGACGGAGGCGAACTTCCGCCGCGCCGCCGAGGCTGCGCTCGAAGGCGCCAGGCCGTCCGGCGACAACGCCTACAAGATCGAACTTGCGATCCGCACCACCGCCCGCGCGCTGGCGATGGCCGCTGCCGGAACACCGGCCACCATGCCGGCCCTTCCCGGCTCAGTCTTCACCCCTGCCGAAAAAGGGAATGCCCATGGTTGAGACGCTGGAATTCCCCACGCGCCACGTTCGCCTCGGCTCCAGCGCCGGCCAGCCGCAGACGCGGCATGACGGTCCGCTGAAGGTGACGGGTGCCGCCACCTACGCCGCCGACAACCGCCCGGACGGGCTCCTCGTCGCCACCTACGCGACGGCGAGCATCGCCCGCGGCCGGGTGACGTCCCTCGATGTCGCGGCCGCGAAGGCGCACCCCGGCGTCGTCGAGGTCATCACGCCCGCCAACCGTCCGCCGCTCGCGCACGATCCGGCGAACAAGATGCACCGGCTAAACTTCCGCATCGAGGTCCTGCAGGATGACACGGTGCGCTATGTCGGCCAGCCGATCGCCGTGGTGGTCGCCGAGACGCTGGAGGCCGCCACCGAAGGCGCCCGCCTCCTCGCCCCGCAATATGAGGTGGAGACACCGCACGTCACCCTCGACGACGGCACGCAGTTTGCGCCGGAATATGTCGGCCCGGGCGCCCCGGCGACGCTGGTGAAGGGCGATGTCGCGGCCGGGCTCGCCAGTGCCGCTAAAACGATCGAGGCGGTCATCGAGACGCCGTTCCAGTACCACAACGCGATGGAGCCGCACGCGATCGTCGCCGCGTGGGAGGGCGACAGGCTGACCGTCGACATGCCCAACCAGGCCGTTGGTTTCGCACGGGCCGACTTTGCCGCCTACTTCGGCATTCCGGCGGAAGACATCCTGGTCCGCAGCCCGTTCATCGGCGGCGGCTTCGGCTCCAAGGCGATCCTGGTCGGCCCGTCGATCCTCGCCATCGTGGCCGCGAAGATGGTCGGCCGGCCGGTGAAGCTGACGTTGCGGCGGGACCAGATGTTCGGCCCCGTCGGCCACCGCGGCGCCACCCGGCAGGCGCTGCGCCTCGGCATGGACGGGGATGGCCACCTCACCGCGCTGTCGCACGACACCGAGGCGTCCACGAGCCGGTTCGACGACTTCGTCGAGCCCGCCTCCAACGCCTCGCACAACATCTATGCGACCCCGGCGATGGCGATGCACCACACCGGCGTGCGGATCGACACCGGCACGCCGGGGCCGATGCGCGCGCCCGGCGAGGCCAGCGGCTCGGCGGCCCTCGAATGCGCGATGGACGAGGCGGCGGAGGCCGCAGGAATGGACCCGCTCGCCTTCCGCCTCGCCAACTACGCCGAGACGGACCCCGCCAGCGGCAAGCCGTTCTCCTCCAAGGCGCTGCGGGAGTGCTACGAGGAAGGCGCCGCGCGGTTCGGCTGGGCCGGGCGGCCGCTCGCCCCGCGCCAGATGAAGAGCGATGACGGGATGCTGGTCGGCTGGGGCATTGGGACCGCGATGTTCCCCTGCCCGATGTTCGCTGCCGAGGCCCGCGCGACGCTCCGCGCCGACGGAACCGCGCTCCTCGAAACCTCCGCGTCCGAGATGGGCCAGGGCGCGCTGACCTCGCTCGGCCAGATTGCCGCCGACGGCCTCGGCATCGACGGCAGCGCGCTGGAGTTCCGCTCGGGCTCCTCCGCCCTGCCGGACGCCGGGATCGCGGGCGGCTCGGGCCACACCGCCACCGCCGGCAACGCGATCTTCGCCGCAGGCAGCGACGCGGTGCGCCAGCTCGCCGACATCGCCACCGCCGACGAGGCCTCGCCCCTCTTCGGCGCAGGCAACGCGGGCGTGGTCGGCCGCGGCGGCCGCCTCTACCGCGCCGACGACGAAAGCCGCAGCGAGGCCTACGCCGACATCATGGCAAGGGCCGGCCTTGCGACGATCGAGGGCAACGGCAGCGGCGCACGCGATCAGGCGGCGGCGGCCGAGTACGCGATGTTCACCCACGGCGCGGTCTTCGCCGAGGTGAAGGTCGACCCGGATCTGTGCCAGATTCTCGTCACCCGCCTCGTCGGGGCGTTCGCGGCGGGGCGGATCATCAACCCGAGGCTGGCGCAGAGCCAGCTCACCGGCGGGATGATCTGGGGCATCGGCTTCGCCCTCCACGAGGAGGGCTACCATGACCCCCGCACCGGCCGCCCGATGAACGCCGACCTTGCCGGCTACCACGTGCCGGTCAACGCCGACTGCCCCTCCGTCGAAGCGCTGCTGGTGCACGAGGACGACCCGCATGTGAACCCGCTCGGCATCAAGGGCGTCGGCGAGATCGGCGTGACGGGCACGGTGGGCGCCATCGCCAACGCGGTGTGGCACGCGACGGGCATCCGCACCCGCCGCTTCCCGATCCGGATCGAGCACCTCATCGCCTGACCGTTACAGCGCTGGGCGCCGCCTCAGGCGCCCAGCGCGCGAACGGCCGAAACCGCCGCCGCCGTGCGGTTCTCGACGCCGAGCTTGGACAGGATCTTTTCCAGATGCTTGTTCACGGTGCCGGGGTTCAGCGTCAGGATCTCGGCGATGTCGCGGTTGGACTTGCCCTTCACGATCCAGTTGAGCACTTCCGCCTCGCGCTGGGTGAGGCCGAACCGCTCCGTCAGCCGCGCCTCCTCCGCAACCAGCCCCGGCGCGAGCCGCAACAGCACGTCGCCCGACGTGGTGCGGCCGATATAGGTCATCGTCAGCCGCCCGTTCGCGGCGCGCCATGGCCCCGCGGCGGAGACCGCCGTGTGCACCACCTCGTCGATGAAGGCGAGGAGCGACGGATCGGTGACGACGGACTGGCGGCCTTTCTGCCCCAGAACGGGCGCCGCAAGCGCTGCCGCGTTGGCGGCGGTCCACGTCACCGCTCCGCTGCGCGACAGGGCGATCAGCGGCTGGCCCACCGCGTCCAGCGCGGAGCGCGCCTCCCGCACTACCCGCGCATTGGAGACGTGGACGCCGACGCGGGCGATCAACTCGTCCACGTCCACAGGCTTGGTGATGTAGTCGACGCCGCCGGCCGCGAGGCCCGCCACGATGTGCTCGGTGCCCGAGAGGCCGGTCATGAAAATCACCGGCGCGGCGGTGGCGTCGGGGCCTGCCTTCAGGCGGCGGCAGGTCTCGAACCCGTCCATCCCCGGCATCACCGCATCGAGGAGGATCGCGTCGGGCTCGACGCGGCGGGCGAGCGCCAGGGCGCTCTCGCCGTCGCGGGCGACGAGGACGGTGAGGCCGGCCTCCTCCAGCGTGTCGATCAGCATGGCCAGAGTGTCCGGCGCGTCGTCGACCACCAGGACGAGGCTGCCGGTGTCCTCAGGCCTCATCGGTCTTCTCCATCTCGTCGAGGATCGTGCCGAGGCGCTGCATGTCGAACGTGGCGACGATCCCGCGCAGGTGCGCGACTGTGCCGGAAAGGCCCGGATCGTCCGCCTCCATCCGCGCCAGTGCCCGCGACAGGCCGCGCGGCCAGCCGATCTCGGCAAAGTGGCGCAGCTCCTCGATGTGCGCCCGCGCGAGTGGCACCAGCTGGCCGCGCCTTGGCGCCGGCGCGTTGCCGGGGCGGGCCAGCGTGTAGGTGAGGCCGAGCTGGCGTTCGAGGCGGACGAGAAGATCGTCGATGTTGATCGGCTTGGAGATGAACTCGTCGGCGAGGCCCGCCCGCTCCTCGCGCGCCAGCCGGTCGGCAGCATGGGCGGAGACCATCACGATCGGCGAGTCGCAGCCGCCGGCGCGCAGTTTCTCGGCAAGGTCCCAGCCGCTCATGCCGGGAAGGCGCACGTCGAGCAGGAAGAGGTCGGGCTCGACCTCCTTCAGAAGTTCGAGTGCGGCCTCGGCGGTGCCTGCGATGTAGAGGGCGAAACCGATTGGGCGCAGGAGATCGGCCATGAGGCCGCTGTGGTCCGGCTCGTCCTCCACCAGCATCAGCGTCCGCCGCGGGCCGCCGTAGCCGCTGACGACGCGCGTGTCCGTCACCGGCACGGACGTCGTGCGGTGGACGCGCGGCAGCATCAGGCGGACGGAGAAGCTGCTGCCCTCACCGGGCACGGACGCCACCTTGATCTCGCCGCCCTGCACCTCGGTGAGGAGCTTGGTGATGGTGAGGCCGAGCCCCGTGCCAGGCACCACAGGCCCGCCCGGCCGCTTCAGCCGCGCGAACGGCATGTAGATCCGCGGCACCTCCGCCGGGTCGATGCCGACGCCGGTGTCGGAGACGGTGAAGTGCGCCACCTCGCTGCGGTAGCCGACGCGGAACGTCACCTCCCCCTTCTCGGTGTAGCGGATGGCGTTGGTGAGGAGGTTCATCAGGATCTGGCGCAGGCGGCGCTCGTCGCAGCGCACCCAGTCGGGCACCTTGTCCTCCTCCAGGTAGGTGAAGGCGAGCCCCTTGTCGTCGGCCTGCATCCTGAAGACGGCGACGAGCTGGTTGAGGAAGTCCGGCAGGTTGACGGTGCCCGAATGGATCTCGAGCCGCCCCGCCTCGATCTTGGAGATGTCCAGCAGCCCCTCGATGAGGCCGGACAGGTGCTCGCCGCTGCGGCGGATCACCGACACCGCCTCGTGCCGGCGCGGCGGCAGGTCCGGGTCCGCCTCCAGCAGCTGGGCGTAGCCGAGGATGGCGTTGAGCGGCGTGCGCAGTTCGTGGGTGATGCCGACGACGTAGCGGCTCTTGGCGACGTTGGCGGCATCCGCCTCCTGCCGAGCCTGCCTGAGCTGCGCGTCGGTGCGCTTGTGGGCGCGGATCTCGCGCATCAGGAGCTGGGCCTGCTCGTCGCTCTCGCGCATCGCGGTGCGGGATGCCTCCTGTGCCAGCACGAAGAGCCAGATCGCGACGCCTGCGACGAACACCAGCACGGCGAAGGAGAGCCACACCGCCTGCACCGGGGTGGTCACCGCGTCCGGATCGTTGGCGACGATGGCGACATAGCGCAGCGGGATGCCCATCAGCACGGCCGCCAGCGTCATCAGCGCGGCGAACGCGGCGTAGCGCGTCTTCAGGAGTTCGCCGACCCGGGCGGGGAAGATGACGTCGATGAAGTGCCGGGCCTGCTCGCGCAGCGGCGCGTCGGGGCGGCAGGCGTCGGCACAGCGGGCTTCCAGCGAGCAGCAGAGTGAGCAGATCATCCCTGCATAGAAGGGGCAGTGCAGGATGTCGTCGGTCTCGAAATGGTTACCGCAGACGGTGCATTCGGCCTCGCCGGTACCCGCAGGCTCGGCGGGCCTTGCGATGTAGTAGCGCCCGCGGGTGGCCGCAGCGATGAGAGGGGCGAGCGCGAAGGCGATGACGAACGCGATGGGCGTCGCGAACGCAGCCGCGGTGACGCCGAAGAGACCGGCGTGTGCCGCGAAGCCGACGGCGACGGAGCCGACCATTGCGCCGAAGCCGACGGGGTTGATGTCGTAAAGGTGCCCTCTGCGGAACTCGATCCCCTTGGGGCTGAGGCCGAGCGGCTTGTTGACGGTGAGGTCCGCCACGATGGCGCCGACCCAGGCCACCGCGACGGTGGCGTAGATGCGTGAGCGTCGCCTCGAGCGCTGCGAACACGCCGAGCTGCATCAGCGCCAGCGCGATGAGAACGTTGAAGACGAGCCAAACCACCCGCCCCGGATGCGCATGGGTGAGGCGGGAGAAGAAGTTCGACCACGCGATCGAACCCGCGTAGGCGTTGGTGACGTTGATCTTCAGCTGCGAGACCACCACGAAGACGCCGACGATGACGACGGCGACGCGCGGGTCGGCGATCGCGGTCTGGAACGCCGCCAGATACATGTGCGTCGGGTCCGCGGCATCGACGGCGGACGCGCCGGCGGAGAGTGCCAGCACCGCGAGGTAGGAGCCGGCCAGCATCTTGGCGACGCCGAGCACCGACCAGCCGGGGCCGGCGGCGATGAGCGCCGCCCACCAGCGGCGCCGCTCCCGCGCGGTCTTCGGCTCGGGCAGGAAGCGCAGGAAGTCCACCTGCTCGCCGATCTGCGCGATCAGCGAGAACACCACGCCCGAGGCCGCGCCCAGCATCAAAAGGTCGAGCCCGCCCTTGTCGCCCTCCGGCGTGTAGGCCGCCCATTCGCGCAGCGAGAAGTCGCCGAACAGCGCGACGCAGACGAACGGCGCGACCTGGAGGACGATCCAGACCGCCTGCGTCCATTTCTGGAAGAACGAGATCTTGGTGAAGCCGTGCGTCACCAGCGGGATCACCACCAGCGCATTGAGGAGGTAGCCGATGAAGAGCGGCACGCCGAAGCAGTACTCCAGGGCCAGCGACAGGATCGCCGCCTCGAGCGCGAAGAAGATGAACGTGAACGATGCGTAGATCAGCGACGTGATGGTCGACCCGATGTAGCCGAAACCTGCGCCGCGGGTGAGAAGATCGATGTCCACGCCCGACTTGGCGGCATGGTAGGAAATTGGCAGCGCGGTCAGGAAGAGGAGTGCGCCGACGATCATCATCGCGGCGACGGCATTGTCGAAGCCGTAGGAGATGGTGAGCGCTGCGCCGATGGCTTCGAGCGCCAGGAAGGAGATCGAGCCCAGCGCCGTGTTGGCGACCCGCATGGGCGACCAGCGCCGGGCCCGCCGCGCGGTGAAGCGCAGCGCGAAGTCCTCCAGCGTCTCGTTCGCCACCCACTGGTTGTAGGTCCGTCGGCGGCGCGTGATCGTGTGAACCCGCGTCATCTGGCCCAACCGGACGCCTCCCAGTGTTGCGAGCGCTGCTGAGGGATCTTGCAACGCAACATAATTCGGTCGCCGCGAACCCGGCGCGCATATCGGCACAAAGTCCGCCAGAGCGCCGGCCCGCTTTTGCCAGAATGCCCCCCAGAAATACCTAGCGCCATGGGTAGGACCACCCATTGTTGCGACGCAACACGCTCAGCGATGCTCCTTCACATCGGCGGCGCGCCCCGCGCCCCTGTTTCGCCAACCGAACACGATGCGAGGAGCACGATGAGCGAACAAGACAAGACGAAGCGGCCCTTCATGCCGCTCAGCCGCCGCAACATGATGATGGGCACGGCGGCGCTGTCCGCTGCACTCTTCATGCCGAAGGCACTGCGCGCGCAGGACTTTCCCACCGCGGAGGTGAACACCACCGGCCTCGCCGTCACCGACGACACGGTGACCATCGGCATCCTGCACTCCGTCACCGGCACCATGGCGATCTCGGAAACGGGCTCGGTCCAGGCCGAAAAGCTCGCCATCGAGCAGATCAACGCGCAGGGCGGCATCCTCGGCCGCAAGATCGAGTTCATCCAGGAAGACGGCGCGTCCGACTGGCCGACCTTCGCCGAGAAGGCGCGCAAGCTCCTCGTCAACGACAAGGTGGCCTCGGTGATGGGCTGCTGGACGTCGGCATCGCGGAAAGCGGTGCTGCCGGTGTTCGAGCAGTATAACGGCTTCCTCTACTACCCGACCTTCTATGAAGGACTCGAGGAGAGCCCCAACGTCATCTACACCGGCCAGGAAGCCACCCAGCAGATCATCGCGGGTCTCGACTGGGTCAGCCGCGAGAAGGGTGCCAAGACCTTCTACCTCCTGGGGTCGGACTACATCTGGCCGCGCACGTCCAACAAGATCGCGCGGGCGCACATCGAGAAGTTCCTCGATGGCGCCAAGGTGGTCGGCGAGGATTACTACCCGCTCGGCCACACCCAGTTCAACTCGGTCATCAACAAGATCCGCCTTCGCAAGCCCGACGTGATCTACGCCATCGTCGTCGGCGGCTCGAACGTCGCCTTCTACAAGCAGCTGAAGGCGGCCGGCATCGACATGACCGAGGAGGCGCCCCTCCTCCTCACCATCTCGGTCACCGAGGACGAGATCCGCGGCATCGGCGGCGAGAACATCGAGGGCGCCTACGCCTGCATGAAGTACTTCCAGTGCCTGCCGAACGAGAACAACCAGGAATTCGTCGCCGCCTTCAAGGAAATGTGGGGCGAGGACATGGTGATCGGCGACGTGACGCAGGCCGCCTACCTCGGCCCGTGGCTGTGGAAGGCAGCGGTCGAGAAGGCCGGCTCGTTCGACGTCGACAAGGTGCGCGAGGCCTCCCCCGGCATCGAGTTCGACAAGGCGCCCGAAGGCTACGTGCGGATCCACGAGAACCATCACCTCTGGTCCAAGACCCGCGTCGGCCACGCGCTCGCGAACGGCCAGTACGAGGTCGTCTACGAGACCGACGACCTCGTCGAGCCGGACCCCTTCCCCGAAGGCTACCAATAAGCCTCGGCGGCCCTGCCGCCTGACCAGAGCCGGACGGCGCACCGCGCGCCGTCCGCGCTTCGTGCCACGCCGCCGCACGCGCTGCGGTGCCCTCTTCGCCAACCGCCAGGGGCGTAACGGTCATGTTCGAAGGCTATTCTTCCAATGAGCTCGTCGCGATCTTTGCCATGCAGGGGTTCGCCGGCCTGATCCTGTTTTCCGTCCTCGTCCTGATGGCGCTCGGCCTTGCGATCATCTTCGGCCAGATGGGCGTCATCAACATGGCGCACGGCGAATTCATGATCCTCGGCGCCTACGTCACCTATCTCTGCTCCGGCCTTTTCAGCGAATATCTGCCCGCCCTCTTCGGCATCTACTTTTTCGTCGCGATGATCCTCGCCTTCTTCGCCGCCGGTGCGCTCGGCATGGCGGTCGAATGGCTCATCATCCGCCACCTCTACAGACGACCGCTCGACACGCTGCTCGCCACATGGGGCCTGTCGCTGATCCTCCAGCAGACCTACCGCACCGTCTTCGGCGCGCGCGAGGTCGGGCGTCAGCCTGCCGGACTGGATGATGGGCTCGCTGCCACTGACGGACATGATCGAGATCCCCATCAACGGTCTCTTCGTCATGGCGCTGGCGCTCGCAATCGCCATCGGCGTCGGCGTCCTCATGCTGCGCTCCGGCTGGGGCAAGAAGGTGCGCGCGGTGATGTTCAACCGCCAGATGGCCGGCGCCGTCGGCATCGACACCGAGAAGGTCGACCGGATGACCTTCGGTATCGGCTGCGGCATCGCCGGCGTCGCAGGTGCCGCCTTCACCATGATCGGGTCGACCGGGCCCTCCGCCGGCCAGCTCTACATCGTCGACACCTTCCTGGTGGTCGTGTTCGGCGGAACGGCAAGCCTCTTCGGCACCATCGCCTCGGCCTTCTCCATCAGCCAGGCGCAGTCGATCATGGAGTTCTTCCTCTCCGGCTCGATGGCGAAGGTCCTCACCCTCCTGACGGTCGTCGGCATCCTGATGCTGCGCCCCCAGGGCCTCTTCAGCCTCAAGATCCGGAGCTGAACCCGCCATGGATCGCCTCGCCAAGCGCTACTTCACCCCGATGGAGCTGGTCGGCTTCATCGTCCTCGCCGCCATCATCTTCGTCGTCCTGCCCTCGGTGCTCGACGTCTTCCGCCTCAACCTCTTCGGCAAGTACCTGACCTACGCCTTCGTCGCGCTCGGCCTTGTCCTGTGCTGGGGCGCGGGGGGCATCCTGTCGCTCGGCCAGGGCGTCTTCTTCGGCCTCGGCGGCTATTGCATGGCGATGTTCCTGAAGCTCGAGGCCTCCTCCCCCGAGAACACCGCGATCCAGTCCACCCCCGGCATCCCCGACTTCATGGACTGGAACCAGATCACCGAGATCCCGTGGTGGTGGCAGCCGTTCCACTATCTGCCGGTGGCGCTGATCGCGGTGATCGTGGTGCCGGTCGCGCTCTCCTTCATCATCGGCGTCGCGATGTTCCGGCGGCGGGTGGGCGGCGTCTACTTCGCCATCATCACCCAGGCGATCGCTGCGATCCTGACGATCCTCATCATCGGCCAGCAGGGCTACACCGGCGGCGTCAACGGCATCACCGACCTTCGCACCCTGCTGGGATGGGACATCCGCTCCGACAGCGCCAAGGTGACGCTCTACTTCATCAACGGCGGGCTCCTGTTCGCCTGCCTGTTCATCGCCCACTTCGTCCGCCGGTCGAAGCTCGGCCGCCTCCTCATCGCGATCCGCGACCGTGAGGACCGGGTCCGCTTCTCCGGCTACGACGTCGCCAACTTCAAGATCTTCATCTTCTGCCTCGGCTGCGCGTTCGCGGGCATCGGCGGGGCGATGTTCACCCTCCAGGTCGGCTTCATGTCGCCGTCCTTCGTCGGCATCGTGCCCTCGATCGAGATGGTGATCTTCTGCGCGGTCGGCGGCCGCTACTCCATCTTCGGCGCCGTCTACGGGACGCTCCTCGTCAACTGGGCGAAGACGAGCTTCTCCGAAAGCTTCCCGGAGCTGTGGCTCTTCGCCATGGGCGCCCTCTTCATCGGCGTGGTGCTCGCCTTCCCGTCCGGCCTGGCGGGCCTGTGGACCGAGTACGTGGAAGGCCCGGTCCGCCGTGCCCTCGGCCGGCGCCGCACGGAGAGCCTTCCGGCCGGCGCCGCCCCGCAACCCAACCCCGCGGAGTGAGCCCGATGAACGCGCAAGCCACCCCCCTCCAGTACACCAACAACGACTATCTCCTGTCCGTGGAGCACCTCACCGTCTCGTTCGACGGGTTCAAGGCGGTCAACGACCTCACCTTCTACGTCGACAAGAACGAGCTCCGCGTCATCATCGGCCCCAACGGCGCCGGGAAGACCACCGTCCTCGACCTCCTCTGCGGCAAGACCCGCGCAACCACCGGCTCGGTCAAGTTCAAGGGCCGCGAGCTGACCCACATGCGCGAGGACCAGATCGTCCACGCCGGCGTCGGCCGCAAGTTCCAGAACCCCTCGATCTACGAGGACCTCACCGTCTTCGAGAACCTCGAGATCTCCTACCCCAAGGGGCACGGCGTGTTCGGCTCGCTCTTCTTCAAGCGTGGGACGGATGTCGTCTCGCGGGTGGAGGAAGTCGCCGAGATGATCTTCCTCGAGGGTCATCTCCGCCAGAAGGCCGCCACCCTCAGCCACGGCCAGAAGCAGTGGCTGGAGATCGGAATGCTGCTGATCCAGGAGCCCGAGCTCCTGATGCTGGACGAGCCGGTCGCCGGCATGTCCGTCGCCGAACGGCAGAAGACCGCCGAACTCCTCAAGAAGATCATCGAGAACCGCTCGGTGATCGTCATCGAGCACGACATGGGGTTCGTCGAGGACATCGCCCACAAGGTCACCGTCCTGCACCAGGGCAAGATCCTCGCCGAGGGCTCGATGGAGACGGTGAAGAACGATCCGAAGGTCATCGAAGTCTACCTGGGGCACTGATCATGTTGCAGAACCTGTTGCGCGCCACCACCGCCGCTGCCCCGCCGCTCGCCGTTGCCGGCAGCCGCGCCCTCTCCGTCTCCGACCTCCACGTCGCCTATGGCGAGAGCGAGGTGATCCACGGCATCGACCTCGATGTCGCGCCCGGCGAGATCGTCGCCATCATGGGCCGCAACGGCATGGGCAAGACGACGCTGATGAAGTCGCTGATGGGGATCATCCCGTCGAAATCCGGCACCGTCTCGGTCGGCGGCGCGGACGTCACCGGCCTCAAGAGCCACCGCCGGGTTGCGGCCGGGATCGGCTACGTGCCGCAGGGCCGGCAGATCTTCTCCACCATGACCGTTGAGGAAAACATCGAGACCGGCCTCACCGTCACCGGCAACAAATCCGTGCCAGGCTCGATCTACGACCTCTTCCCCGTCCTCCTCGAGATGCGCAGGCGGCGGGGCGGCAACCTCTCCGGCGGCCAGCAGCAGCAGCTCGCCATTGCCCGCGCGCTCGCCGCCGAACCCAGGGTGCTGCTGCTCGACGAGCCGACCGAGGGCATCCAGCCCTCCATCATCCGCGACATGGCGAAGACGCTGAAGCAGATCCGCGACGAGCGGGGCCTTTCCGTCGTCGTCTCCGAGCAGGTGCTGTCGTTTGCGCTGGATGTCGCCGACCGCGTCCTCGTCATCGAGAACGGCCGGATCGCGCACGAGAGCCTGCGCGACGAGCATCGACGAGGCGAAGGTCGCCCGCTTCCTCTCCGTCTGATCCCCCAACCGGCCGCCCGTGGACGGCGGCCCGTGCCCACCGACCCGAACGAGAAGGTAAACTCAGATGCCCGATACGCTGATCAAGATCGATCTGTCCGAGAGCCCCTACACCAACGAGAAGATCCACAACCGGTGGCACCCGGACATTCCGATGGCCGACTGGGTGGAGCCGGGCGCCGACTTCCGCGTCGAGACCTATGACTGGACCGGCAACCAGATCAAGAACAACGACGATGCCGCCGACGTGCGCGACGTCGACCTCAGCCAGGTCCACTTCCTGTCCGGCCCCATCGGCGTCAAGGGCGCCGAACCCGGCGACCTCCTTGTGGTCGACATCCTCGACATCGGCGCATTCGACGCAATGAACTGGGGTTTTAACGGCTTCTTCTCCAAGAAGAACGGCGGCGGCTTCCTGACCGAGCATTTCCCAGAGGCGCAGAAGTCGATCTGGGACTTCGAGGGGATGTTCACCAAGTCCCGCCACGTGCCGGGCGTGCGCTATGCCGGCCTCATCCACCCTGGCCTCATCGGCTGCCTGCCCGACCACAAGATGCTCGAGATGTGGAACACGCGCGAGAAGGCGCTGTTCGACACCGACCCCGACCGGGTGCCTGCGCTCGCAACCCTGCCGGACGGCGGCCCCTCCGCCCACATGGGCAAGCTCTCCGGCGAGGCGCGCGACAAGGCCGCCGCCAGCGGCGCCCGCACCGTCCCCCCGCGCGAACACGGCGGCAACTGCGACATCAAGGATCTGTCGCGCGGGTCCAAGATCTACTTCCCCGTCTACGTCGAGGGGGCGGGGCTCTCGATGGGCGACCTCCACTTCAGCCAGGGCGATGGCGAGATCACTTTCTGCGGCGCGATCGAGATGGCGGGCTGGCTGCATATCAAGGTCGACCTCATCAAGGGCGGGATGGCGAAGTACGGCATCAAGAACCCGATCTTCCGCCCCTCCCCGATCAAGCCGAAGTACGACGACTACCTCATCTTCGAGGGGATCTCCGTCGACGAGGGCGGCAAGCAGCACTACCTCGATGTTCACATCGCGTACCGCCAGGCCTGCCTCAACGCGATCGAGTACCTGAAGAAGTTCGGCTACACCGGCGCGCAGGCCTACGCGATCCTCGGCACCGCACCGGTGCAGGGGCACATCTCCGGCGTCGTCGACATCCCGAACGCCTGCGCGACGCTGTGGCTGCCGACCGACATCTTCGAGTTCGACATGATGCCGGGCAAGGACGGGCCGACGGTTCACCTCGACGGTTCCATCGACGTACCCCTCGCACCGGACCTCTGACGATGCCGACGTACGACTACCTCTGTGCCGCGCACGGCCCGTTCCAGACCACGCGCCCGATGAGCGCCTCGGCCGAGCCCGTACCCTGCCCGGCCTGCGACGCCCCGGCGCCCCGCGCGATCCTGACGGCGCCGCAGCTGGGATCGCTCGACGGCGCCACCCGGCACGCCCACGGCGTCAACGAGCGGTCGGCGGACAGCCCCAAGCGGGCAAGCACGCACGGGCCGGGCTGCTCCTGCTGCTCGTCCGGCACCAAGACGAGCCGCAAGACCCTCCACCGGCCGGACGGCTCCAAGTCGTTCCCTGCCGCCCGCCCGTGGATGATCTCGCACTGATCCTCGCGGCCGCCCCACGCCGGCAACCTCGGCGTGGGGCGGCCGTCGGCGGGGCCATCGGGTCGGTGTGCCCGACAGTCTGATCCCGTCGATCACCGGCCTTGAAGTCCCTTCCCGGCTCTGATGTTATTCCCACCGGAAGTTGCGGAGATCGCTCCGCCTTTCTAGACGCTGGATCAAGCTCCGCCGCCAGAGCGGGGCATCCACGGGAGGAATGATGGAGACGAGGAAAGGCGCCCCGCGTGCCGCCCCGAGCGCGCGCCCATCGCCCCGGCCGCATGGCACCACCAAGTCGGCGGACGCACGTGGTGCGTAGCTCTCCCCGCCGGATCGCGCCTTCCTCCCTGCCCGTCCGCACCGCGGGAGCCGGGCTGTGAGGCTGTCGATCAACCTCCTCTGCCTCGCCGGCGAAATCGGCGAAACGCACCTTCCCATGATCGAGCGCATCAAGGCGCTCGGCTACGACGGCGTCGAGATCCCCGTCCTCGCCGGCAGCCCGGACGACTACGCCCGCCTTGGCCACCATCTCGATGCGCTCGATCTTTCCCGCACGCAGACCTCCATCGTCCCCGACCCGTCGGCCAATCCGCTCGACGCCGACCCCGAGGTGCGTGCCCGCGGCCTCGCGCACCTCTCCTGGATCCAGGACTGCGCGGAGGCGCTGGGAGCCGAATGCATCGGCGGCCCGTTCCACGCCCCCATAGGCCACTTCACCGGCAACGGGCCGACGGCGGACGAGATCGCCCGCGGCGCCGAGGCGCACCGCGCCATGGCCGAGCGCGCCGAGCGGAACGGCCACCGCCTCGCGCTGGAGCCGCTCAACCGGTTCGAGACCTACTTCCTCAACACGATGGCGCAGGCGCGCGACTACGCCGAGGCCGTCGACCACGCCGCGTTCGGCATCATGCCCGACACATTCCACATGAACATCGAGGAGCAGAGCCAGACCGCCGCTATCGAGACGATAGCGCCGCACATCGGCGTCTTCCACGTCTCGGAGAACGATCGCGGGATTCCGGGCCGCGGCCATGTCGACTTCGCCGCCGCCTTCCGGGCGCTGAAGGCGACCGGCTACGACGGCTGGGTGGTGGTCGAGGCGTTCGGCGCAGGGCTGCCGGAGCTTGCCGCAGCCACCCGCGTCTGGCGGCCCCTCTTCCCCGACTTCGAGACGCTGTTCGCCGAAAGCCACGACTTCATCCGCAGGACGTGGGACGCGGCATGAGCGACCCCGTCATCGCCATGAAGGGGATCACCAAGACCTTCCCCGGCGTGCGTGCCCTCTCCGACGTCAGCTTCGACGTCAATGCGGGCGAGGTGCAGGCGCTGGTCGGCGAGAACGGCGCCGGCAAGTCGACCCTCATCAAGGTCCTCTCCGGCGTTCTCCTCGCCGACAAGGGCGAGATCCTGCTGTCCGGCAAGCCGGTCCGGTTCGGGCACCCGGTGGAATCGCTGGAGGCGGGCATTGCCGTCATCTACCAGGAGTTCTCGCTGCTGCCGGAGCGGACCGTGGCGCAGAACCTCTTCCTCGGCCGCGAGCCGCGCGGCCGCTTCGGCTTGATCGACGGCGCCAGGATGCGCGAGGAGACCCGCCGCGTCCTCGACATCTTCGGCGCTGCGGCACGGGTCGACCCCGACGCCAAGGTCGGCGACCTCTCCGTCGCGATGCAGCAGATGGTCGAGATCGCCAAGGCCGTCTCCACCGGCGCCAAGGTCGTCGTGATGGACGAGCCGACCGCCGCGCTCGACGAGGCCGAGTGCGAGGCGCTGTTCGAGACCATCGACCAGCTGCGCGAGCGCGGTACGGCGGTCATCTACATCTCGCACCGGATGCGCGAGATCACCCGCCTCGCCGACCGCGTCACCGTCCTGAAGGACGGCGAGGTCGCGGCCAATTTCGACGCGGTGCCGGAGCCCGGCGAGATCGTCCGCGCGATGGTCGGCCGCGACATCGCCGACTTCTACGCCCCGCCCGCGACGCCCGAGGAGATCGGCGAGGCCGTTCTTGTGGTGAAGGGCGCGGGCAACGACAGGCTTTCAGGCATCGACCTCACGGTGCGCGCCGGCGAGATCGTGGGCCTCGCCGGCATCCAGGGCGCAGGCCGCGTGGCGCTGGCACTCGCCCTCTTCGGCGAGGAGCCGTTCACCCGCGGCACCGTCGAACTTCTCGGCAAGCCCGCGGCCTTCCACGGCCCGCGCGAGGCCATCGCCGCCGGCGTCGGCCTCCTCCCCGGCGACCGCAAGGGCGAGGGCCTCGTCCTGATGCAGTCGGTCCGCGACAACGCGATGCTGACGGCCCGCGCGCTCGACCCCGTCTTCGGCCGCTACGGCAGCACCGCCCGCGGCGACACGGCCACCATGGACGGCCTGCTCGACCGGATGGAGGTGCGCGCCGCCTCCTACGGGCAGAGCATCCAGGCGCTGTCGGGCGGCAACCAGCAGAAGGCGATCGTCGCCCGCTGGCTCGCCATGAAGCCGAAGCTCCTCATCTTCATCGAGCCGACCCGCGGCATCGACGTCAACGCCAAGGCCGGCATCTACCACCTGATGCGCGACCTTGCCCGCGAGGGCGCCGCGATCCTGATGATCTCGTCGGACCTTCCCGAAGTGATCGGCGCCGCGGACCGGATCGTCGTCATGCAGGCGGGCCGCATCGTCGGCGAGTTCCCCCACGGCGCGGAAGAGACCGAAATCATGCACGCCGCCACCGGGCACGACCACGAGGCCGCCGCATGAGCGCCGTGACGGACAGTCCGCCCGCCGGACCGAAATTCCGCTTCGAGCGGTGGGCGCCGGTCATCCTCCTCGCCCTCGCAGCGGCAGCCTACGTCGCAATCGCCGTCGCGACCGAGCAGACGCAGTACCTCACGCTCGAACAACCTCGTCGCGATCCTCGGCCGCTCGATCGCGCTCGGCATCACCGCCATCGGGCAGACCTTCGCGATCCTCGTCGCGTCCATCGACCTGTCGGTGGCGAGCCTCATCTCGGCGACGGCGGTGCTCGCCTCCGTCGTGATGGGGGGCGAACCCGCGATGATCCTCCCGGCCGTCGCGGCGGCGCTGGCGCTCGGCGCCGTCGTCGGCCTCGCCAACGGGCTCGTCATCGTCGGCCTCAACGTCAACCCGCTGATCGCGACGCTCGGGATGAGCCTCGTCATCCAGGGCTGCCTGTCGGCGTTCGTCTCCAACTTCGCGGGCTCGGTGCCTGAGGCGTTCCAGGTGTTCGCCTACGGCACCATCGGGATCGTGCCGATCAGCCTCATCTTCCTCGGCCTCCTCGCGGTCCTCGCCTTCGTGGTCCTGCGCTTCACCAAGTTCGGGTCCGATATCTACGCCGTCGGCGGCAACGAGGAGGCGGCGCGTTTCGCCGGCATCAAGACCGGCCGCGTGAAGGTCGCCGCCCACGTCGTCTGCTCCGTCTCGGCCGCCATCGCGGGACTCTATCTCGCGAGCCGCCTGCGCTCCGGCGCACCGTGGATCGGCTCCGACGGCGTCTATGACCTCGAGAGCATCGCCGTCGTCGTCATCGGCGGCACGGTCCTCGCCGGCGGGCGCGGCGGGATCTGGGGGACGATGGCTGGAATGCTGATCTTCTCGCTGATCGACAGCATCTTCAATCTCGCCGGGGTCGACAGCTTCGCCAAGCAGGTGCTGCGCGGCATCATCATCGTCGGCGCCGTCGCCTTCTACGCGATCCGCACGCGGAGGATCGCGGCATGAGCGAGCGCGCCCTCCCCGCCCGCCGCAGGCTGCCGGAGATCAGCCCGGTCTGGTTCCTTCTCGCGGCGCTGATCGTCGCCATCGTCCTCAACAACCCCGGCTTCGTCGAGCCGACGGGGTACATGAACTTCCTCAAGCGCGCCGCGCCGCTCGCGATCCTCGCGGCAGGGCAGGTCTACGTCATCGTCTCGGGCGGGTTCGACCTCTCGGTCGGCTCGCTCATCACCCTCGTCGTCGTCGGCTCCTCGATGCTGACCGACAACGACCCCTCCGCCACCACGTGGGTTATCCCGCTGATGCTGGCGCTCGGCCTCGCCGTCGGCTGTCTCAACGGCCTCATCGTCTGCTTCCTCAAGGTGCCGTCGCTGATCGCGACGCTCGGGATGATGATCACCCTCAACGGCCTCGCGCTGCTGTGGTCCGGCGGCGCCCCCCGCGGCTACCTGCCCGATACGTTCCGCTACTTCGGCCGCGAGATGATCCGCGACCTTCCGGGCATCCGGTTCCTCCCCATCGCCGTCATCGTCTTCCTCGTCGTCGCGGTCCTCCTCACGCTCCTCATGCACCGCACCCACTACGGGCGGATGCTGCACGCCATCGGCGACAACCCGGTCGCCGCGCGCCTTGCGGGTGTGCGCGTCAACCTCACCCGGATCATCGCGTTCATGATTTCAGGCCTCTCCGGAGCCATCGCGGGCATTCTTCTGGGCGGTTTCGCCGGGGTGTCGACCGACGTCGGCCAGGGCTACGAGCTGCAGGCGATCACCGCGGCCGTTCTCGGCGGCGCGGCGCTCCTGGGCGGTCGCGGCTCGGTGCCGGCCGCGGTCGGCGGGGCGCTCGCGCTCACCGCGATATTCACGCTTCTCAACTTCCTCGGCCTGCCGCAGCCCGTGCGACAGGTGGTGCAGGGCCTCATCCTGATCGCGGCCGTCGCGATCGCCATGCACCGGAGAAAACGAACGGGCACCTGACCGGCGCGGCATCCGCCCCGCCGGCCCAATAACGGGAGGGATCAAATGAGACTGACTGCCATCATGGCGACCGTGCTCGCCGTCGGCCTCGCCGGCGCGGCATCCGCACAGAGCTTCGACGACCCCGAGGAGTTCGCAAAGCAGCGCGAGCAGCTTCAGGCCGAGCCGATGGGCCCCGAGGGCCAGCCCTGGCTCCAGCATATCGGCGACTCGATGGTCGAGACTGCCGACCTCGGCGTCGAGGCCCCCGCCACCGTCTGCTTCTCCAACGCGGGCGTGAACAACCCGTGGCGCGTGGTCGGCTACACCAACATGACCGAGGAGGTGAAGGAGCACGACTCGATCGGCAACTTCATCCACGTCGACGCCGAAGGCTCGGACGACAAGCAGATCGCCGACATCGACGACCTCCTCGCCGGCGGCGAATGCGACGTGATGATCGTGTCGCCCAACACCACCGCCGCCCTCACCCCCGCGGTGGAGAAGGCGTGCGCGCAGCTCCCGGTCATCGTCTTCGACCGCGGCGTGAACACCGAGTGCCCGGTGACATTCGTCCATCCCGTCGGCGGCTACGGCTTCGGCATCCAGGGCGCCGAGTTCATCGTCGACAATGTCGACGAAGGCGCCAACGTCCTGATGCTGCGGATCCTGCCGGGCGTCGACGTGCTGGAGCACCGCTACTCGGCGGGCCGGCGCATCCTCGACGAGGCGGGCATGAACATCGTCGGCGCCGAGTTCACCGACGGTGACAACGCCAAGACCAAGTCGATCGTTGAAGACTATCTCATGCGCGGCACCATCGACGCCGTGTGGATGGACGCGGGTGCCACGGCGGTCGCGGCCATCGAGGCGTTCGAGGACGGCGGCTACGACGTGCCGGTCTTCGTCGGCGAGGACCAGCAGGACTTCCTGCGCAAGTGGCAGGACATGGACCTCACCGCCATCGCCCCCACCTACCCGACCTTCCAGTGGCGCACCGCGGTGATCGCGGCAGCCAACGTGATCGAGGGCAAGCCGGTCCCCGGCCCCGAGTGGGTGCTGCCGCAGCCCGCCATCACCGCCGAGACGCTCGACGAGATGGTGAACCCCGCGATGCCGCCGCTGCACTACGCCATGTGCGGCTGCGAGGAGATGGAAAACTACCCCGAAGCCTGGGGCGGCAAGGAGTAGGCTCTCCATCCGACGCATCAATCGAAGGCCGCGCGGGTCCCCCCGCGCGGCCTTTTCCCTGGCCAGGCCGGGTTGCCAAACCCACGCGGCCGCGCAAGCTGGGCAGACCAGAAGCCGGGAGCGACCATGCCGATCATCAATCCTGTCGCCGGCGCCAGCCTGATCGTCCCGCGGGGGACGGCGAGGTGAGCGGCCCCTTCTCGCTCGAAGGTAAACGCGCGCTGGTGACCGGCGGCGCGACCGGGATCGGCGCCGCGATCGCTATTGCGCTGGCGGACGCAGGTGCGGACGTCGCCATCACCGTCCACGTCTCGCCGGGCGATGACACCGTGCGCGCGATCGAGGCCGGCGGGCGGCGAGCCGGCGCCTTCAAGGCCGACATGGGCGCGCTAGATGCCGGAGCCGCCGCGCGGCTGATGGACGAGGTGGCGGAGGCGTTCGGGCCGGTCGACATCCTCGTCAACAACGCGGGAATCATCCGCCGCGGCGATGCGGTGGACCACGCGGAGGCGGACTGGCGCGCCGTGATGGCGACCAACCTCGACGCGGTCTGGTATCTGTCGCAGGCCGCCGGACGGGCGATGTGCGCCCGCGGTTCGGGGCGGATCGTCAACGTCGCGTCCGTCCTCTCCTTCCAGGGTGGGCTGCGCGTGCCGGGATACGCGACGGCAAAGCACGCCGTCGCCGGGCTCACGAAATCGCTCGCCAACGAGTGGGCGAAGGAAGGCGTCACGGTGAACGCCATCGCGCCGGGCTACACTATCACCGCCAACACGAAGGCGCTGCGGGACGATCCGGACCGCACCCGCCAGTTGCTGGAGCGGATCCCGGCGGGGCGGTTCGCCGAGCCGCACGAGATCGCGGGCGCTGCGGTCTACCTCGCCTCCCCGGCGGCGGCCTACGTCAACGGCCACACGCTCGTCGTCGACGGCGGCTGGCTCGCCCGCTGACGGGCGGCTTCACCCGCGCCGCCCGATCGGCTACGCCACGAGCTCCGACCGGGTTGGGGGTGACAGATGCTGCCGTGGATCGTTCTGGGAACCGCGAACGCGCCGGGAGGCGGCACGCTGCGCCTCTTCCGCCGCGGTGACGAGTTCTCGATCCGGCTGGAAGACGGCAACGAGCTGATGAACAGCCGGCTCGGCGGCTCGGAGGAAGCGCTCGCCACCCTCGCGCTGGAGCGCCTCGGGGACCGCCCTGCCCCCCGGATCCTGATCGGCGGCCTCGGCATGGGCTTCACGCTGCGTGCGGCGCAGGCGGTCGCGCCGGCGGGTGCCCGGCTCGTCGTCGCCGAGATCGTGCCCGAGCTCGCCGCCTGGGCGGGCGCCGAGATGGCCCCCGTCTTCGGCACCTGCCTCGCCGACCCCGGCACCCAGATCCTGACCGTGGACGTCGCCGAAGCGATCGCCGGCGCAAAGACCCCCTACGATGCGATCCTGCTCGACGTCGACAACGGGCCGAACGGCCTCACCAGGCCGGGCAACGATGTCCTCTATGGCGCGGCGGGGCTGGCGGTGGCGCGGCGCGCGCTCACTCCCGGCGGCGTCCTCGCCATCTGGTCGGCCGCGCCGGACGCAGCGTTCGGGGCGCGCCTGTCGCACGCGGGGTTCGACGTTCGCACCGCCACCATCCGCGCGGGCCGCACCAGGCGCGGCGCCCGCCACACGATCTGGACCGCCGCCCGCACGGGGCGCTGAGCGCCTTCGGCGCCGCCGGCTAGCCCGGCGTGTCGCCGTCAGCGCCGGGCTTGTTCGGCGTGGACTTCCTGTCCTGCCGCAGCCGCAGCAGCGAGCTTACGCGCAGCGCGAAGGCGTGGCCCATCCGCGTCTTCGTCGACAGCACCGGTGTGTTGCGCGAGACGTCGTGGGTCGCCTCGCGCTTCAGGATGTAGATGCCGGACGCGACGATGACCGCGACGCCGAGATAGGTCTGCCACGCGGGCCACTCGCCGAAGAGGAGCGCGCCGTAGAGGATGCCCCAGATCATCTGCGAGTACTGCATCGGCGCCACCACGATCGCCGACCCGCGCGAGTAGGCCGAGACCACCAGGGTCATCCCGCACAGAACCAGGAACGAGGTGAGGCCGAACAGCGCGAGGTCGTGGAGCTTGACGTCGACGTAGACGAAGGGGAGCGCGACGGCGGTGATGAGGAGGTTGGTGATCATCGGATAGAGGACCATCACCACCACGTGCTCGTCGTTGCTGATGCGGCGGACGATGACGGCGTTGAGCGCGGCGGCGAACGCTGCGCCGAGCGCTGCGATATGGCCCGCGCTGATCGCGCTGACGCCGGGCCGCAGGACGATGAGGACGCCGGCGAGGCCGACGAGGATCGCAAGCCCGCGCCTCAAGCGGATCTTCTCGCCAAGCAGAGGCACCGCGAGAAGGGTGATGAGGAGCGGCGTCGCGAAGATGAAGGAATAGGCCTCCGACAGCGGCAGAACCGCGAAGGCATAGAAGGCGCAGATCGCCGAAATCGTCCCGCTGACGCTGCGCAGCGCAACCCACCAGGGGTGAACCGGGCGCAGGCGCCGCGGCGTCGGGTCGCCGATCAGGTAGAACGTGATGACCGGGAAGCCGAGGAGCGCGCTGAAGAACACGATCTGGATCGGCGAATACGTCGCGCCGAGGCCCTTCACGATCACGTCGTGGGTCGAGAAGATGGCGTAGGCGGCAAGGCCGAGAAGCGCCGCGAAACTGTCCTTCATAACACTCCGGTCCGGTGCGGCCGCCACGCCCCCGCAAGGCAGGTCCCGATGCGGCCTTTTCGACCTGTCTCGGGCAAGCGGCGGCGACCCTAACGCCGAATGGTTGACGCTTTTCCGCCCCGCACCCTGACGGGGGCCGGTTTAGACCACCACCGCCGGCTTGGATACATGCGCCTTGCGCGTGCCTGCCGCGCGCAATCGGCGGGGGGACATGGCGCCATCGCCGTCAAGCGGCCTTCACCCCCTCGCAAACTGTACCGCAGGTCAAGTTCAGGCCGCTTCGAGCGCGCACCGCCGCCCGCGGATGCACCAGACCGTTCGGCAGCGCTCACGATTTCCCGATCCCGCCGCGGTTTACCTCAAGTCGTCTGACCCTCCCCGCCCGAAACCGCCATCTCTCGGGGCGTCGGCACATCGACAGGGCGCAGCCGGAGCGACGGAAGAGCCGCCGCGCCGGCACCGATTTTTCAAGGAGACACATTGTGGCAACCACCATTCCCGGCACCAATGAAGCCGACAATATTCGCGGCACCTACGGAGACGACTGGATCTTCGGCCTCGACGGCGACGACATCCTCCATTCATTCCGTGGCAACGACACACTCTCGGGCGGCGACGGCTTCGACCGCGCCTCGTTCAGCTATGCGCAGGATAGCGTGACCGCCGATCTCATGACCGGCTGGGCGACCATCGACAGCAAATTCGGCACGGCACAGTTCTTCTCGATCGAGGCTCTGGAAGGCGCCAACTTCGGTGACTGGCTGCGCGGCAACGGCGTGGACAACAACCTCTTCGGCCGCGGCGGCAACGACACCCTCATCGGCGAAGGCGGCAACGACTACCTCTCGGCAGGCACCGACGATGACGACCTCTACGGCGGCAGCGGCGACGACGTGCTGCGCGGCGATACCGGCGACGATTTCCTGCAAGGGGGCGCCGGCCATGACACCCTCAAGGGCGAAGCGGGTAACGACACCGCGAGCTGGGCCGATCTCCACCACGGCGTGTTGCTGAAGATCGCCGACGGTACGGCGAAGTCGTACGACGGTACCGTGGTCGACGTCTTCTCGGGCATCGAGAACATCGAGGGCACCAGTTTTCTCGACTCGATGGTCGGCGACGGCAACAACAACGTCCTGAAGTCGTTCGGTGGCAACGATATGGTCAAGGGCGGGTCCGGGAACGACCTGATCGAAGGCGGGTCGGGCGACGACATGGTCTACGGCGAGTTCGGCAGGGACACGCTCGACGCCGGCTCCGGCCACGACCTCGTCTTCGCCGGCCATGACGCCGACAGGGTCGCCGCAGGGTCCGGCTCGGACACGGTAGAGGGCGGCTTCGGCAACGACACCATCGACGGCCATTCGGGCGACGACCACCTCTCGGGCGATTTCGGCGCCGACCGGATCCGCGGCGGGTCCGGCAACGAGCGGATCTCCGGCGACGGCGGCAACGACAGGCTGAACGGCGACGGCGGCGCCGACATCTTCGTTTTGACGGCGGAAGACGGCCAGCCCGGCTCGGGCGTCGACCGGATCTTCGACTTCGATCTTGCCGAAGGCGACCGGATCGACTTCAGCAACCACCGGGACGTGGACGACTTCGACGACATCATGGCCGCGGCGCGTCAACGCGACGGCTTCGTGCTGCTCAACCTCGGGGACGGCGACAGGCTGCGCATCGACGGCCTGTACGTCACCGACCTCGTGGAGGAGATGTTCTACACCGGGGTCGAAGAAAGGAGCCGGGCGAACAGTCCGCACGACCGCGCGAGCTTCGAGCTCGAAGCCCCCGGCGCAGGCGACATCTTCGGCTGATCGCCGGGCCCCTACCCGTTGCGCGGGCGGTGCCTCACAAGGTGGGCGTCCGGGACGACGGCCTGCGGCACGTCGTAGGCGAGGAGGTCTGCGTAACGGTCCGGGGCATCCTCGCGGAAGAGACTGCGCGTCACGCCCCGGACGAGATGCGGCACGGCCGTGGTCATCGCATTGATGGATGAGCCGGAGGGGCCGAAGCTCATGGTCGAGGCGATCCCGAAGAGGTGGATGCGAGAGATCCATGGCGTCTCGCCGGGGACCTTCTCGACGAAGGCATAGTCGCCGCCGAGGTAGGGGAAGGCGGCGAGGCGCGGGTCGGCCTCTTCCGGCGGCGGCGTGTACCGGTCAGCCCAGCTCGCGATGTTGTGGGCGAACGGCGCGAGCTCCGGCCGGCCGGCAAAGTCCATCTCGACTCCCGTTCCGCCGATGACGAAGTCCGCCATCATCGGGCCGCGCGGGGTCTCGACCGTCACCCGCTCGCCGTCGGCTGTCACGTTCAGCCACGGCGCGCCGACGTTGAGGGTGAAGGCATCGTGCCGGGCGCAGCGGTCGTAGGTGTGCTGCGGGAAACCTTCGCGGAGCGAGAGGACGTGGCGCATGATCCGCCAGCGCCACCCATCGTCGAGGTCGGCGAGGTGGCGGATGAAGCCTGCGTAGGTGATCGCGCGGTAGGGCTGGATCACCTGGATGTCGTCGCGGCGGGTGAAGAGGTGCACCGTCGCGCCGGCCTCGAGCGCAGTCGCTGCATTGTCGAAGGCGGACGCGCCTGCGCCCAGCACGAACACCGTCTTTCCTGCAAGCGCGGCGAAGTCGATGTCCTCGCAGGTATGGGCCCGCAGGTGCGCTGGCAGCGCCGCGACCTCCGGAGGCAGCGACCATGCGCCGGCGCTCTCCTGCCCTGTCGCGAGGATGATCCGGCGCGCATGGATGCTTCGCCCGCCATCCCTGTCGCGCACCGTGGCCCGCAGGAGCGGCCCCGCCCCGTCGATCGCGAGAAGCTCCACTTCGTTCTCGACGTTCGCGCCCGTCACCTTGCGCACCCAGTCGAGATAATCGGCCCATTCGAGCTTGCCGATGAGGTCGAGCGCTTCCCACGACGCAGCGCCGAACCTTGCCGTATGCCACGCCTCGTAGGTCAGGCTCGGAACGTCGAGATCGGGGCCGGTATAGTTCTTGGGGCTGCGCAGGGTCGGCATCCGCGCGTAGGTGCGCCAGGGCCCCTCGCGGCCTTTCGGCTCCTTGTCGATGACGAGGACGTTGTCCACCTTCGCGCGCATCAACCCGAACGCCGCGGCGATGCCGCCCTGCCCCGCGCCGACGATGAGAACGTCGAGCGCCTTCGAACCGTCCGGCGCGGTCATGGGTGCGAGCCACGGGTCGCGGGGATGGGCGATCCGCTCGAGGTCTCGGCGTACTTCGGCTTCGAGCCGGGCGAGGTGGTCCATGTCTACCAAAGTCCTGGGAGCCAGAGGCTGATGCCGGGGAAGGCGATGAGAAGGGCAAGCCGCACGGCGTCCGACAGGCAGAAACCGGCGACGCCCCTGTACGTCTGCCCGAGCGGCACCTGCGGCGCGAGCCCGTTGATGACGAAGAGGTTGAGCCCGAACGGCGGCGAGATCATCCCCACCTCCACCGCCACCAGCACCAGGATGCCGAACCAGACCAGCGTCTGCGTCGGGTCCATTCCGAGGTCGAGCTGCAGCATCACCGGCACGAAGACGGGGAGCGTCAGGAGGACCATCGCGAGCGATTCCATCGCGCAGCCGAGGACGAGGTAGATGAGGACGATGATCGTCACCACCGCGGTCGGCGACAGGGGCAGCCCCGCGACCTGGCGCGACAGCTCCTGCGGCATCTGCGAAAGCGCGAGCGCCGCGGAGAAGAGCTCGGCGCCGAGGAGGATGAGAAACACCATCGCGGTGATCTCGGCCGTGGAGCGCAGGGCATCGAGGAAGTCGCGGAACGAGAGGCCGCCGGAGGCCACGGCGATCACGCCGACTGCC
This sequence comes from uncultured Alphaproteobacteria bacterium, assembly GCA_963704595.1. GTDB lineage: Bacteria > Pseudomonadota > Alphaproteobacteria > Rhizobiales > Amorphaceae > Acuticoccus. Next base: position 1,718,754 of record OY969922.1, on the reverse strand, counting down.
GCCGCGCCGACCGCCGCACCTTCGGTGGGCGAGAACCAGCCGAAGTTGATGCCGCATACCACCAGCAGGAAGACGCCAACCGACGGCCATACCGAGCGGGCGCGCCGCATCCGCTCCGCCCAGCCGACGCGCGGTGCACGCGGCGCCGCGCCGGGCGCGACCAGGCTGTAGACCCAGATGACGACGATGTAGCCGAAGGCGGCGAGGAGGCCCGGAATGGCGGCGGCGAAGAACAGCGCCCCGATCGATTGCTCGGTGTAGATCGCGTAGATGACGAGGATCACCGACGGCGGGATCAGGATGCCGAGCGTTCCCCCTGCCGCGAGCGTCCCTGTCATCAGCGCGCCCGAATAGCCGTTGGCGCGCATTTCGGGCTCGGCGACCTTCGTCATGGTTGCGGCGGTGGCGATGGACGAGCCGCAGATCGCGCCGAACGCCGCGCAGCCGAGGATGGTCGCAACCCCCAGCCCGCCCCGCTTGTGCCCGACGAAGGCGCGCGCCGCGTTGAAGAGTGCCGCCGACATGCCCCCCTTGGTGGCAAGCTCGCCCATCAGGAGGAAGAACGGGATGACGGAGAGCGTGTAGCTCGAAAACCGGCTGAAGGTCAGCGACTTCAGCGTGTTCAGCATCGGCCACCAGCCCACGAGCGCGGCATAGCCGAGCCCGCCGGCGAGCAGCATCGCGACCCCCACCGGCATCCTGAGCATGATGAGGACCATGGCGCCGGCGAACATCGCCACGCCGATATCGAACGAACTCATTGGATCTCGCGGCCCTAGATCTCGTCGCTGGCGACTTGGTGGGCGGTACGGGTGGAGAGGCCGAGAGCGGCCTCGACGGCGGTGGCAATGCAGACCAGAGACCATACCACCATGGCGACGGCCGCGGGCGCATAGCCCCACCACTGCGGAAGCAGGAGGAACATCGACGTGCGGCCGCGCCCGTAGGCGTCGATGCCGCCGACCATCAGCCGCCACGCAAGCACCGCGACCACGACGGCGAACGCTGCCGCCATGACGGCATCGAGCGCGCGCAGCGCACCGGCGGGAAGGCGCGCGGTGAAGAAGTCCACGACCACATTGGCGCCCTGGATCTGGCACCAGGGCAGGAACAACGCGATCGCGACGCCGACCATCAGCTCCACGATCTCGTTGTGGCCGAGGATGGGGCTGCCGGCCTTCGCCGCCACCACCGCGACCACCGTCACGATGATGGCGACGCAAACGATCAGGCCACCAAGAAGCGCAAAGGCTTCAGCAACGGCCCTGAGCGCGCGCCGCACGGTGCTACTCGCGGCCGTACTTGGCGGTGATCTCGAGGAGCGAGGCGAGGAGCGCGTCGCCGTCGTAGCCGCGCGAGGTCATCTCGTCGGCCCACATCTGGTAGACGGGCTTCACCGTCTCCTTCCACTTGGCGAGCTCCTCGGGCGAGAGGGTGACGATCTCGTTGCCGGTCTCGACCGCGATCTCGCGTGCAGGCGCGGTCTCGCCGTCCCAGATCTCGCCCATCTTCCTGGCGTATTCGATGCCGGAGTTGGCGTCGATCACGGCCTTGAGGTCGTCGGGCATCGCATCGTAGGAGGCCTGGCTCATCAGCGTCATCAGCATGGTCTGGTAGAGCGAGGGCTCGGTGTGGCAGTCGGTCACCTCGGTGAACTTGTAGGGCTTGGTGATCGCCCAGTTGAGGAGCATCCCGTCCACCTGGCCGCGCGCGGTCGCCTCGTAGACGCCCGGCAGCGCGATGCCGACCGGCGTGCCGCCGAGCGCCTTCACCGCCTCGCCGATATACTTGCCGGACACGCGGATCTGCTTGCCTTCGAGGTCCTCCATGGTGCGGATGCAGCCGTTGGTGTGGAACAGCGCACCGTCGGTCGCATGGACCGAGATCACCTTGATGCCTTCCATTTCCTTGGCGAGGTTCGTCTCGATGAACTCCATGGCGGCGGGGCTCATGGTCGCCGACTTGCCGGTGTGCATGAACGGCAGTTCCATCCCCTGCGTGCCGGTGAAGCGGCCCGGCGTGAAGCCCGACACGGTCCAGATCATGTCGACGACGCCGTCTTCCAGCTGCTGCACGAGGTCAGCGGGCGCACCGCCGAGCTGCATGGCGGGGAACACCTGCACGTCGATGCGGCCGTCCGAGTCCGCTTCCACGGCTTCGGCCCACCGGTCGAGGTGCATGGTGTGGTCGAGCGCGGTGGGCGAGGAGAAGGAGTGAAGGCGGATCGTCACCTCCTGGCCGAACGCCGGAGCGGCGAAGGCAACGAGAGCGGAGGCGAGTAGAGCGGTCTTGCGCATGCGGATTCCCTGCGTGTTCATACGAGGCATAAAAGCAATTCACATGCCATCAAGCCAGCGTTTTCGGGCTCTCTTGCGGAGAGCGCGCCGGGGCGGGTTTGGGGGCGAAGTGAGCGGTGTGGCCGCGAACATAGTACCGACGGCGTTGCGGCGCGGACGTTGGGTATCGGGCTTACACAACATCAACATGCCATGCTGGTTTACCGGCAACACACCGGCGCGACCTCCCTCGCCTCGGACACCAGACGCCCTGCATAGATCGCGCGCCGGATGATCAAAGTCGCCACTTCCTGGAGCGGACCAGCGGATGCCCGTTCCGCGTCGATAACGCCAGGTTCAAGTGTCTGGGAGTTCGATCGTTCTCGATCTCGCCGCTATCTGAAGGATCACGTGCCCTCACGAGCGCTGCCGAAAGCACTGAACGACTCGAACGGAGGGGAATGCCCGGCGTTACGATGCCACCAAGTCGCACGCCGAGGACCCGGCGCCATTCTGGATGCTGCATGGAAAGCGGCGTTGCGTCTGGTCTGGTGCTTCAGTGGCGGAGAGACAGGGATTCGAACCCTGGGTACGATTGCTCGCACAACGGTTTTCGAGACCGCCCCGTTCGACCGCTCCGGCACCTCTCCCGCGGCGCGAAACCTAGTCGGGCTTGAACGGAACAGCAAGGTGGTAACGTCCGCGATCGGAGCTATTTTTTCGGTCGAGCCGGATGGCGCGAAACCGGCGCTTCGCGGGTTGGCAAAGGTCGTCTATTTCGCCGGCGGCAATAACCAGAACCTCGTCGACCGTTGAAGGGCGCCTTTTCGGAGCCATAGCCTCGTGCATCGAGGCAGGCAGGCTGGACGCGCGTTGAGTAGAGTACCGCAGCGTAACCGGTGCGCGGAGATCAATACGCGCAAGCCCATCCCTCAAACAAGTCCTGCCTTCGAGGTTGTCGCAGTTTCGAGTCCGGTGAGGAAGTTGGCCGCAGACGCCGCGCCAAGGAGACGCTACTGGCGCCGTTTCTCGTCACCTCGCCAACGGCCCCCGGCGGCGCCCCGCTGAGCAGGGCGCCCTTCCCTCAGTACTGGCGCAGGAGGGCGACGAGCTTGCCCTGGATGCGGACGCGGTCGGAGCCGAAGATGCGGGTCTCGTACTGGGGGTTGGCGGCTTCGAGGGCGATGGTGTTGCCGCGCTTGCGCAGGCGCTTGAGCGTCGCCTCCTCCTCGTCGACCAGGGCGACGACGATCTCGCCGGTCTCGGCACGGTCGGTCCGGCGGACGACCACCGTGTCACCGTCGTTGATGCCGGCGTCGATCATCGAATCGCCGCGGACCTCGAGGGCGAAGTGCTCGCCCGGGCCGAGCATGTCAGCCGGGAGGTGCACGGCGTGGGATCTTCTGCTGGATCGCCTCGATCGGGACGCCGGCGGCGATGCGGCCCATCATCGGCACGTCGACGACCTCGACGGCGGGCTGGACGGGGCGCAGCGGCGGACGGTTGAAGTTGACCCGCTCGGCAGGGCGGTTCGAGCCTTCGATCACCGAGGGGGAGAAGCCGGTCTTGCGGGCGGGCGGCTGGATCGAGTCCGGCAGGCGCAGCACCTCGAGGGCACGGGCGCGGTTGGGCAGGCGGCGGATGAAGCCGCGCTCCTCCAGCGCCGTGATCAGCCGGTGGATGCCGGACTTGGACTTGAGGTCGAGGGCGTCCTTCATTTCCTCGAACGACGGGGGCACTCCGGACTCCGTCATCCGCCCGTGGATGAACATGAGGAGATCGTACTGCTTTTTCGTCAGCATTTGCCCAACCGAACTGGCCGGCGCACACGGTGCGCGCATATGAGTTAGCGAATCGTTTCGACCGATTCCATGAACACTTTATACACGTTCGTCGTGTGTTCTACAACCTTCTTTGTTCGTTCGACCGCGAAGGTCAGAAAAGAACAGCACTCACAGGTCGATGTACACGCATGGTTCGCCCGCGATCGCCGCTGGCGCGTGCGGCTGACGGACAATAAGCGCGTCCGCCCCGCCGAGTACAGCGAGCATGGACGAATCCTGCCGCTCGAATGCGGAAAAACCGGCGGCGGTGCGCCGGGCGCGCACATGGTCCCGCCGGGGGCCGTTCTGCGGCAGCGGGCCAGCGAGGATCGCCGTCGCGCAGGACCGGGCCCGGCGCGGCGATCCCGAGCATCGCCTCGACCAGAGGGACGAGGAACAGGATCGTGCAGACGACGCCGGAGACGGGGTTGCCGGGAAGGCCGAGGACCAGCGGATCGGCCGCGAACATCAGCGGCTTGCCCGGCCGGACGGCGACCTTCCAGAAGTCGAGCGTGATGCCGAGGTCGCCCAGCGCAGGGCGGACGAGGTCGTGGTCGCCGACCGACGCGCCGCCGAGGGTGACGAGGATGTCGGCGTCGTCGAGGCCGGCCCTGGCGCGGCGGGCGATTTCGGCCTGATCGTCGGGCGCGATGCCGAGGTCGATCGCGATACCGCCGGCGGCCTCCACCATCGCGCCGAGCGCGGGGGTGGTAGAGGCGACGATGCTGTCGGGCTCGAGCGGCGCGCCGGGGGCGACCAGCTCGTCGCCGGTGGCGAGGAACGCGACGCGCGGGCGGCGGCGGACGGTGACGCTGCCGTGCCCCCCTGCCCCGGCAAGCGCCACGTGACGCGGCGCGAGGCGGAGGCCCGCGGGGAGCAGCGTGTCGCCCTGCGAGAAATCGAGCGCGGCGGGGCGGATGTTGGCGCCGGGCGCGAGACGCTCGGTGGTGGTGATGGTGTCGCCGTCGCGGCTGACGTCTTCCTGGATTAGGACCGCGTCGGCGCCGTCCGGGACGGGGGCGCCGGTGAAGATGCGAACCGCCTCGCCCTCGCCGAGCGGGCGGGCGAAGCGACCGCCGGCGGCCGCCTCGCCGATCACGGTGAGTGGCGCGGCGAGGTCGGCGCTGCGCACGGCGTAACCGTCCATGGCGGAGGCGGCGAACGGGGGCTGGTTGCGAAGGGCGACGACTGGTTCGGCGAGGACGCGGCCGGAAGCGGCGGCGAGCGGCACGGTCTCGGCTTCCATCAGGCGCGCGGCGGCGAACAGCCTGCGCGCGCGCCTCGTCGACGTCGATCATGGGGCGCGCCAGTGACCGGAGCGTCCGCCCGCCTTTTCGAGGAGGCGGACAGGGCCGATCACCATGCCCCGGTCGAGGGCCTTGGCCATATCGTAGACCGTCAGCGCAGCGGCGGTGCACGCGGTGAGCGCCTCCATCTCGACGCCGGTCTTGCCGGTGGTCGCGGCGCGGGCGACGATCCGCACCCCCGGCAGCGCGCTGTCGAGCGAGAGGTCGACGGTGACGCCGGTGAGCGCGATCGGGTGGCAGAGCGGGATGATGTCCGGCGTGCGCTTGGCGGCCATGATGCCCGCGATCCGCGCGACGGAGAGGACGTCGCCCTTCTTGATGTTGCCGGCCTCGATGGCGGCGAGCGTTTCGGGCGCCATGGTGACGACGCCTTCCGCGACAGCGGCACGCTCGGTGTCGGCCTTGGCGCCGACGTCGACCATGTGGGCCGAGCCGTCCGCCGCGAGATGGGTGAGACCGCCGCCCAGCAGCGCGCGGGTGGCGCTGGTCACGTCGTCATGCCGCATCAGGCTTTCGCCGACGAGGAAGGCGTTGACGCCGGAGCGCTGGAGGCGCGCGACGTCGGCGTTCGTGGCGATGCCGGATTCGGCGATCACGATCCGGTCCTGCGGCACCATCGAGCGCGAGGCGCTCGGTGACGGCGAGGTCGGTGCGGAAGGTCCTGAGGTCGCGGTTGTTGATGCCGATGAGCGCGGACGGCAGGCGGAGCGCACGCTCGAGGTCGCGCTCGTCGTGCACCTCGAGGAGCGCCGCCATGCCGAAGGCGTTGGCGGTGTCGACGAGCCCTGCGGCGACCGCATCGTCGACCGCGGTCATGATGACGAGGATCGCGTCTGCCCCCCACACGCGCGCCTGGAACACCTGCTCCGGAACGTACATGAAGTCCTTGCGCAGCGCAGGCAGCGTGACGGCTTCGCGGGCGGCGGTCAGGAACTCCGGTGCGCCCTGGAAGGACGGGGCGTCGGTGAGGACGGAGAGGCAGGCGGCGCCGCCGTCGGCGTAGGCACGGGCGAGCGCGGGCGGGTCGAAGTCGGCGCGGATGAGGCCCTTCGACGGGCTCGCCTTCTTGATCTCCGCGATCAGCGCGGGCTGGCCGGCCGTCGATCTTCGCACGGAGCGCGCCTGCGAAGTCGCGCGCGGGCGGCATCGCCTCGGCGCGGGCGCGCCAGTCGGCCCCGTCCTCGATCAGCCGGGCGGCGGCGATCTCCTGCCGCTTGTAGACCTCGATTCGGGCGAGGATGTCGGCGCCGCCGTCCATCAGGGGGCGACCGCTTCGGAGACGTTGACCAGCGCGTTGAGGCGGGTCAGTGCGAGCCCTTCGTCGAGGCTCTTGAAGGCGAGCGCGAGGCCCTCCTCCAGCGTCTCGACGGCACCGGCGACGTGGAGCGCGGCGCCTGCGTTGAGGGCGGCGATGTCCCGGTACGGGCCGGAGGCGCCGCCGAGGACGGCGCGGAGAGCGTCCGCGTTGTGCGCGGCGTCGCCGCCGACGAGGTCGGCAGGTTCCGCACGCGCCAGGCCGAGAGTGCCCGGATCGACGGTGTATTCGGTCACTTCGCCGTTCTCGACGGAGGCGACGTAGGTCTCGCCGGTGGTGGTCATCTCGTCGAGTCCGTCGCTGCCGTGGACGACGATGGCGCGCTCGGTGCCCAGCGTGTTCAGCACCTCGGCGAGCGGGCGCACCCAGTCGCGCGAGAAGACGCCGACGAGCTGGCGGCGGACGCCGGCCGGATTGGAGAGCGGCCCGAGGAGGTTGAAGACCGTGCGGGTGCCGAGCTCGACGCGCGCGGGGCCGACGTGCTTCATCGCCGCATGGTGGGCGGGCGCGAACATGAAGCCGATGCCCGCCTTCTCGATGCAGGCGGCGATCCCGATGGGCGAGAGGTCGATCCGCACGCCGAGCGCGGACAGAACGTCAGCCGCGCCGGAGCGGGAGGACAGCGCGCGGTTGCCGTGCTTGGCGACCGGAACGCCGGCGCCCGCCACGATGAAGGCCGCGCAGGTGGAGACGTTGTAGCTGCCCGAAGCGTCGCCGCCGGTGCCGACGATGTCGATCGCGGCTTCCGGGGCGCTGACCCTCGTCATCTTGGCGCGCATCACCTCGACGGCGCCGGCGATCTCGTCGACGGTCTCGCCGCGGACCCGCATTGCCATCAGGAGGCCGCCGATCTGCGCCGGCGTCGCCTCGCCCGACATCAGGACGTTGAAGGCGGCGCTGGCTTCGGCGCGGCTCAGCGTCTCGCCGCTGGCGGCCTTGGCGATCAGCCCCTTGAGATCAGCCATCGGCCCTCTCCCGGCGGCGGACCGCGCCCGTCACGACCCGGTCTCCAGCCCGATGATCTGGTTGAGCACCGGCTGGTTGACCGTCGCGCCGACTTCGGCCTGGCGCGCGTTGACGAGCTCGAAGATCAGCCCTTCCGCGATGCCGTCGTTCAGCGTGTTGCGGACGTCCGAGAGGTCGGCCGCGTCGGCGAAGAAGGCGGGCTCGGACACGTCGGTCACCTTGAGGATCACGTGGCTGCCGTCCTCGGCGATCACCGATGCCGTGTGGCCCACCGGTCCCTCGAACGCCGCCGCGATCGCCTGCTGCGGCATCGAGGCCTGCGGCGCCCCGCGGGACATGGGCTCCGTGGTTTCGGCGGTCACGCCATACTTGGCGGCAACCTCCTCGACGGGCGTGCCGCCTTCCACCGCGGCCAGCGCCTCTGCGGCGAGGTCGGACAGCCGCGAGACCTTTTCCGCTGCTGTCCACGCCACCAGGACGTCGCCCTCGACATCCTCGAACGGGCGGTCGGCAGCGGGGGTGACGGTGTCGACCTGGACCCAGGTGTAGGCGTCGCCCACCGAAACCGGCACGGCGTCGTCCTCAACCTCGGCGTCGAACGCCGCGGCCAGCACTTCGGGCGCCGGGCGCGGGTCGGGACGCGAGCCGTCCGGCGTCTCGCCGTCAAGGTCAACCGCCTCGATGGTGCGGGCCGGCAGCGTGAAGCGCTCGGCGATCTCGGCGACACGCGCGCCGCCTGCGACCGCGTCCTCGATGTTGTTGTAGAGCCCGCGAACCTGCTCGCGCGCCTCGTCCAGCGCGAGTTCGGCGCGGATGTCGGCCTCGACCTCTTCGAGCGGCGTCTTGCCGGCGGGCTCGATCTCGGACACGCGCACCAGCGTCGGGCCGAAGCGGCCGTCGACCACGGCAGCGCCCTTGCGCTCCAGCGTGAACGCAGCTTCCGCGACGGCGGGGTCGACGAGTTCGCTGCGCGCCACCGTGCCGAGGTTGACCGCGTCGAAGTTGCGGCCGAGCTCCTTCAGGATCGCCTCGAACGCAGCGCCGCCGTTCAGCGCGTCGGCGGCCTTCTGCGCCAGTTCCTCGTCGTCGAGGATGATCTGCTGGACGGCGCGCTTTTCAGCCTCGCCGTAGGCGCCGGACGCATCGTAGATGCGCTGCACGGCGTCGGCGCTGACGGCGGCGGGCTCGGCGAGCGCCTCGGGCGAAAGCGTCACGGTGGAGATGCCGCGGAACTCGGGGGCGCGGAAGTTCGCCTTGTTGGCCTCGTAGTAGGCGCGGAGATCGTCCTCGGTGGGGTCCTCGATCGGGCCGAGAGCGTCGTCGGTCAGCGTGAAGTAGCTCACCGTGCGGGTCTGGTTCTGGTAGCGGTTGTAGGCCTGAAGGTAGGGTTCGGGCACCTTGAGGCCACCGACCAGCGAGCTGATCAGGATGTCCTGCGCGGCCGCGGCGCGCTCGATCTCGAGATACTCGTCCTCCCGGTAGCGGTTGCTGCCGAGGAGCTGGTCGAACCGTGCACGGCTGAACTGGCCGCTCTGGTCGGCGAAGACCTCGTCGGTCCGGATCCGCTCCGCGAGCGCCTCGTCGCCGATATCCACACCCAGCTCGCGGGCCGCGTCAACCTGCAGCGCCTCGGTCACGAGCTGCGAGAGCACCTGGTTCGGCAGGCCGAACGCCTGTGCCTGTTGCGGGGTGAGCCCCTGCCCGGTCTGCTGCGCCATGGCGTTCATCGCACGCTCGTAGCGGCGCGCGTATTCCGCAGCCGCGACGGGCGTGTCGCCCGCCCGGGCAACCTCGGTCGGGTCGATCTGGTTGACGAAATCCGCGATGCCCCAGACGGCGAAGGACAGGACCAGAAGGCCGATCAGGATTTTGGCGAAGATGGTCTTCGCGCCGCGCCTCAGTGCGTTCAGCATAATGAGAAGTGCGTTCTTGCTGTTGTGATCGCTGCTGTTGTGCAGCGTATACGATGATAAGTTCGGGCCAACCGAGCCGCAAGCGCGACCCCGCGACCCGCGGCTCCCCCACTTCCCTGCCCGAGCGGGACGATAATTGCAAAGGGCCTTCGATGCTGATCGCTGGAAACTGGAAAATGAATGGCGACCCGAACGCGCTCGGCGAGTTCGGCAAGATGATCGCCAGAGCCCCTGAAGTCGCACACAACGGCGTCACGCTCGTCGTGTGCCCGCCCGCCGTCCTGATCGGGAAACTCGCCGAGCGCGCCACCGTGTCGCCTCTCGAAATCGGCGGCCAGGACTGCCACCCCGAGGCGAGCGGCGCCCACACCGGCGACATCGCCGCCGAGATGCTGGCCGCCTGCGGTGCCACCACGGTGATCGTCGGCCACTCCGAGCGCCGCGCGGACCATCACGAGGACGACGCGCTGGTCGCCGCCAAGGCGCAGGCCGCGCAGCGGGCGGGCCTGCGCGCCATCGTCTGCGTCGGCGAGACCGAGTCCGACCGCGACGCGGGCAACGCCGAACAGGTGGTGAAGGCGCAGCTCGAGGGTTCGCTCCCCGAAAGCCTCGACGCCGACAAGCTCGTCGTCGCCTACGAGCCCGTCTGGGCGATCGGCACCGGCCGGACGGCCTCCGCCGAAGACGTCGGCGCGATGCATGCCGCGATCCGCAAGACGCTCGACGCGCGCTTCCCCGGTAAGCCGATCCCGATCCTCTACGGCGGCTCGGTGAAGCCCGCCAACGCCGCCGAGCTCCTCGCGGTGCCGGAGGTCGGCGGCGCCCTCATCGGCGGCGCCAGCCTCAAGGCGGACGACTTCCTCGCCATCGCCCTCGCCGCGGTGAAGAACTAGCCGGCCACGCGGCCGAACCGCGCCATCGCGATGGTGAGGTAGCCCAGAAGCACGCCGTTGAGGATGTGCCACAGGAAGTGTGTGCCCGCCGCGAAGGAGGGGCACACACCGGCGTCGATGGTCCGGAAGGTGAGCGAGACGGCGAAGAGAAGGCCGCCGGCGACCAGCGCGCCGCCCGCCTCGGCCCGCCCGCGGGACCGCAGCCAGAGGCCGACCACGATGAGGGCGAGGAGCGGCGTGAGGTAGCCCTCGGAGCCGTTCAGCGCGTCGCCGAAGACGCGGCCGAACAGGCTGCCGCCGACGAACGAGATCGCCATGAAGACGGCCGTGGCCAGAAGCGCGCCCCACCAGGGGAGGCCGGCGAAGCGGCGCATCGCGAGCGCGAAGTAGAACAGGATGAAGAGCTGGATCGGGATCACGTCCGCCATCACCGCCCAGACGGTGGCGAACGTGTGGAACAGGAACGACCCGGTGCCGACGATGGCGATGATTGCCGCCAGCAACGCCACCGGCCAGTCGAGCCTGCCGAGGCGCCGGGCAACCACCAGCGAAACGATCGCGGCGACGATGAAGGCGGCGTTGGTGATCGCGTTGAGCGGCTCGGCCCAGAAGGTCGGGTCGAGGCGTTCGCAATAATTGTCGAGCTGGCGGGTCCACTCCATGGCGCGGCGTCAGCCCGACGGCTGCGCGGCGGCGGCCGCATCGTCGAGCGCCGATGCGCGCTGGAAGGCCTCGCGCTGCATCAGCCGGCCCGTGTAGGCCTCGAACGCCGGGAGCTTCGGCAACGTGCCGAACATGGTGCCGAACGCAATGTTTGACCCGACGTAGAGGTCCGCCGCGGTGAACTTGTCGCCGGCGATGTAGTCCCTTCCCGCAACGGCGGTCTCCAGCGCGCTGACCGTGAGATCGTAGCTGCCGTAGCCCACCATCTGCGCCCGCTCCGCCGGCGCCTCGAGGCCGAGCGCCCGCGCCGTCACCGCGGCCTCCAGCGGGCCGGCCGCGAAGAACAGCCAGCGGTAGTACGCGCCGCGGTCGGCCCCGGTGGCGGCAAGCCCGGCCTTGGGAAACGCATCGGCGAGGTAGGCGCAGATCGCGGCGACTTCGGTGACAACCGTGCCGTCGTGGACGATTGCCGGCACCTTTCCCATGGGGTTGATGGCGAGATAGTCCGCGCTCTTCATCGGTTCGCCGTAGCCGAGCAGCACCGTGTCGTAGGGGACGGCGAGCTCCTCCAGCATCCACCGCGCCGTGCGGCCGCGTGATTGGGGGTTGGTGTAGAAGGTGAGTGCCATGGTGGTTGCTTCTCCTGCGGCTTCGGCGGCCGACAGACCATGATGGCGGGTCCGGGACAACTGCCAGTCTGCTGACAGCCGTAACAGTCCTGACATGCCCTGAAATGCGGCGGGATTTCTTTCCCGCGCCGATCGACAATTCTTGCGAAAATCTCCGACGCCCGCTTGGATGCACCTATGACCGCAAGGGGAAGGTGCCGCAATGGCCGCGATGGGTGAGAAGATCACGATCGGCATCGAAGAAGAATATCTTCTGATCGACCCCGAAACGCGTGCGCTGGCCTCCCGGCCGCCCAAGGGTTTCATGGCGCGGTGCAAGGAAGTCCTCGGCAACAAGGTGACGCACGAGTTTCTGCAGAGCCAGGTGGAGATCGGCACAGGCGTCTGCCACACGGTCGCCGATGCGCGCGCCGAGCTGGTCGCCATGCGCCTTGCCGTCGCGGAAGCCGCCAGGGACCACGGGATGCGGATGATCGCCGCCTCCACCCACCCCTGGTCGCACTGGCACGAGCAGGAGCCGGTGGACATGGAGCGCTACCGGATCATCGGCGCCGAGCACCGGACGCTGGCGCGCCGCATGTCGATCTGCGGGATGCACGTCCACGCCGGGATCGAGGACAAGAACATGCGTGTCGACCTGATGGGCCAGGTCACCTACTTCATGCCGCACCTTCTGGCGCTTTCCACCTCCTCGCCCTTCTGGGAGGGGCACGACACGGGGCTGAAGGCGTTCCGCCCGATCATCATCGGCGACCTGCCCCGCTCGGGCCTGCCGGAAACCTTCGAGAGCTGGAGCGACTGGACCGAGCTCACCGACGATCTCGCCGCCACCGGCATGGTCACCGACCCGTCGAAGATCTGGTGGGACATCCGCCCCTCCAGCAACCACCCGACGCTGGAACTCCGCGTCTGCGACATCTGCACCTACGTCGAGGACGGCCTCACCATCGCCGCGCTCTACCAGGCGACGCTCGCGTTCCTGCTGCACCTTCGCAAGAACAACCAGCGCTGGCGCCAGTACCGCCGCCTTCTGGTGCAGGAGAACAAGTGGCGCGCCCAGCGCTACGGCATCGAGGCGGAGCTGGGCGACTTCGGCATCCGCAAGAAAGTGCCGTTTGCGGATCTGGTGGAAGAGATGATCGAGGTGCTGGGGGACAGCGCGGACGCGATGGGCTGCCGCGCCGAGGTGGAGAACGCCAGGGCCATCGTCGCCCGCGGCACCAGCGCCGACCACCAGCTCAAGGTCTTCAACACGGCGCTGGAGGCCGGCGAGACCGAGCGCGACGCGCAGGTGAAGGTCGTCGACTGGCTGGTGGAGCAGTCCGTCGCGGTCGACGCGCCGGTGTTCCCCTAGGAGACGCTGCATGGCTGAGGCGATGGCGTCGCATTGTGCACAAGCGAACAGCACCCTATGTGCGGTCGCTCAGTCCCGGGCAGGCAACGGCCGCTAGATGGGCAGTGCCAACCGGAAAGGCCGTTCGAGGACCATGGACCGCAGCGCATCAGGCCCGCGCCTGCACCCGGCAGCCGCGGCGCTGCGTGGATCAGCAGCCGACCCCGGAGGCGGTCGACCACTTCCTCGGCCGCCACACCTTCCCGCTGATCGAGCCCGGCAGCGCGCTGTTCGCGTGGCGCGGCCATGCCGACGGGGTCGAGCTCGTCCGCTGGATCAATGCCGGGATCGACCGCGCCGCCTTCCGCCGCGTGTCCGGACACGGACCTGTGGCTCCTCGCCCTTCCCGTCGAGGACGGCGGCCGGTTCGAGTACAAGCTCGCGGTGCGCTACGGCGACCACGAGGAGTGGCAGAACGACCACCAGAACCCCGACCGCGCCGCCGACCCCTTCGGCGAGAACTCCGTCTGCGCAACCCATGGCTACCGCCGCCCCGCCTGGACCGAGGACCGCGGCGCCCCAGAGGGCAGCATCGAGCCGTTCGAGGTCTGGAGCGAGACGTTCGGCGAGACGCGCCACGAGCGGTTCTACCTGCCGCCGGGATACGACGCCGAGGCACCCTACCCGCTCGTCGTCATCCACGACGGCGACGATTTCGTGACCTACGCCAGCCTCTCCGTCGCGCTCGACAACCTCATCGCCGCCGGAGACATTCCGCCCGTCGTAGCGGCGCTGGTGCAGACTGGCGACCGGATCGGCGAGTATCCGCGCGGGCGCCGCCATGCGCGCTACATCGTGCAGGAGATGCTGCCTGCGCTTGAGGCCCGGCTCAAGGTCGCGGAGGATCCTGCCGACCGCGTCCTGCTCGGCGCGAGCCTCGGGGCCGTCGCCTCGCTCTCCACGGCGTTCCGCTTCCCCGGCGTGTTCGGCGGCCTCATTCTCCAGTCCGGCTCGTTCATCCTCGACCAGAAGACGCTGCAATCGCGCGACCATCCGGTTTTCGCGCGGATCGCAAAGCTCGTCGCGGTGCTACGGCGGGCGCCAAGGCTCGCCGGCGCGCGTGCGTTCGTCTCCACCGGCGAACTCGAAGGTCTTGCCGACGAGAACCGGAAACTTGCGGGCTTCCTGCGCGAGCAGGGTGTGGACGTGCAGTTCAGAGAGTGCATGGGACGGCCATCACTGGCACAACTGGCGCGATCAACTGCGCGACGGCTTGATGTGGACGCTAAACCGGTCAGATACTCCCCGATAAACTAGGCGCTCCCTTGCGGGTAAGCGTTGCAGGGGAGAGACCATGGCAGATCGCAACGTCAACATCGGCCTTTCGCTCGGCGCCGATATCTGCTGGCCCATCTGCTACGAGAGCCTGTTCGAAGGTCTGAAGCTCGACGGCATGTCGCTCGACGGCCAGCGTCTCGACTTCAACGTCGAGCGCGTCACAATCGAGCCGTTCAACCTGCGCCAGCCGGTGAAGTACGACGTGGTGATCGACCGGCTCACCCACTGGTATTCGATGAGCCGCGAGTGGATCAAGAAGGCCATCGTCCTCAACGACCTCTACGTCTACAACAACCCGTGGTCGCTCCAGTCGAACGAGAAGCACACCTCGTACTGCGCGATGATGCGCCTCGGCCTTCCCATCCCCGATACATGGCTCCTGCCGCCGAAAGCGTACGACAAGGCGGACGATCTCGAGGCGACGCTGCGCCAGTACGCGCGGATGTTCTCGCTGGAGGAGATCGGCGACAAGATCGGCTACCCGTTCTTCATGAAGCCCTACCACGGCGGCGGGTGGAAGGGCGTCTCCAAGATCGACAACGCGTGGGAGTTCCAGCGCGACTACGACGCCAGCGGCACCGAGGTGATGAACCTCCAGGCCGCCGTCCTGCCGTTCGAGCGGTTCGTGCGCTGCGTCGGCCTCGGGCCGCAGACGCGCAAGGTCAACTACGACCCCACCGCTCCCCTCCACGACCGCTACCGCATGGAGACCGGCTTCCTTTCCGCCGAAGACGAGCGGATGCTGGAGAACACCACCCTCACCATCAACGCCTTCTTCGGATGGGACTTCAACTCCTGCGAGGCGCTGCTGCGCGACGGCGATCTGGCACCCGATCGACTTTGCCAACGCCTGCCCGGACAGCCAGGTGACGAGCCTCCACTACCACTTCCCGTGGCTGATCAAGGCGAACCTTCGCTGGTCGATCTTCGCCGCCGCCACCGACAAGAAGATGAGGAAGACGCTGGACTGGGAGCCCTTCTTCGCCGTGGCCGCACGCGACCTGCCGCTCACCGAGCGGCTGGAGGAATACGCGAAGATCGCGCACGAGCGGTTCGAGACCGAGCGCTTCCGCGACTTCTGCCGCACCCACCTCGGCCACCTCGACGAGCTCGCCTACGACTTCTTCGGCTCCGCGACCATGCGCGACGCTGTCCACCAGAAGGTGCGCGCCCTGTTCCCGCCGCACGAGGTGGAGGAGTTCACCGAGATGTTCTTCCAGCGCGTTCAGACGTGGCGCGAGCAGGAAGGGCGCCATGGCGATCAAGACGGCTTCTAGCTGGCATTCGGACCGGATCGGAGAGACGGCAACCCTCGTCCGCTGGGGCCGTTTCGGCACACCGGTCCTCCTCTTTCCCACCGCCGGCGGCGATGCGGAGGAGGCCGAGCGGATGGGGATGATCGACGCGCTGTGGCCGCTGATCGAGGCGGGGCGGATCAAGGTCTACTCGGTGGATTCCGTCGCCGGCCGTGCGCTTGCCGCCAAATGGGGCTCGGTCGAGTACCGCTGCTGGCTCCTCAACGGCTTCGAGGAGTTCGTCGCCCACGAGGTCGTCCCCGCCATCCGCACTGACTGCAGGAGCGACGACATCGAAGTCATTGCCGCAGGTGCCTCGATCGGCGCCTTCAAGGCGGTCGCCGTCACCTGCCGCTATCCGTGGCTGTTCCGCGCCGCCATCGGCATGAGCGGCAGCTACGATCTCGAGCCGCTGCTTCGCTTCAAGGGAAATGGCGACTTCTACCTCTCCTCCCCGCTCCTCTTCGCCGAAGGGATGAGCGGCGACCTCCTCGCCATGCTCCAGCGCCGCTTCATCCTCCTCGCGTTCGGCGAGGGACGGTGGGAGAGCCCGGACGAGGCCTGGCGCCTCGCCGGGATCCTCGGCCGCAAGCGCGTCCCCAACAGGGTCGACAACTGGGGCCCCAACTACGAGCACGACTGGCCGACATGGCGCGAGATGCTTCCCAAGTACCTCAACGAGATGGCCTGATCCCATGAATGTCCTCTTCATCGAGCCGGCCTTTCCCCGCAACCAGCGCGAATTCGTCCGCGCGCTGCACAGCGTCGGCGCCACCGTCCACGGCATCGGCGAGAAGCCCTACGAGTGGCTGGACGATGAAACCCGCCAGCGCCTCGCGAGCTACCAGCAGATCGGCTCCGTCACCGACGAGGGCGCGCTGGAATGGGCTGTGCGCAAGGCGCAGGATCAGTTCTGGGTCGACCGGCTGGAAACCGTGATCGAGGCGCACACCCTCCCCGTCGCCCATGTGCGCGAGCGCACCGGCATTCCGGGCATCACCTCCCGCACCGCGTATCTCTGCCGCGACAAGGTGGTGATGAAGGACGTTCTGCGCGCAGCGGGCGTGCCGACGGCGGCCTCGGCCGGCATCTCGTCCGCCGCGGAGGCGTTCGATTTTGCCGGCGCATTCGGCTTCCCCGTCATCGTCAAGCCGCGCGCCGCAGCGGGCGCGGCCGGCACCTTCCGCGCAGGCGACACCGAGGAGCTGGCGCGGGTCGTGCGCGAAAGCGGTCTCGCTCGACGGCGCGCCCGCCGCCATCGAGGAGTTCGTGGAAGGGCACGAGGGCTTCTACGACACGCTCTGCGTGGAAGGCCGCGTCACGCCACGACTTCATCAGCCACTATTACCCCAACGTGCTCGAGGCGATGCGCACGCGCTGGATCTCGCCGCAGATCGTCGCCACCAACCGGATGAACGCCGAGGCCTACGGCGAGGTGAAGGAGATGGGCCGGCGCGTGATCGAGGCGCTCGGCATCTGGACGGCCGCCACGCACATGGAGTGGTTCTTCGGCCCCAAGGGGCTGCGCTTCTCCGAGATCGGCTGCCGGCCGCCCGGCGTCGGCCAGTGGGACAGCTACTGCGCCGGCAACGAGTTCGACCTCTACCGCGAGTGGGCGATGGCGGTCTGCCACGGCCGCACCGAAACGGCCCCCTCCCGCCGCTACGCCTGCGGCATCATCGCGCTCCGCCCGGAGCGGGACGGCCGGATCACCGGCTACAGCGGCGCCGACCGGATCTGGGACAAGTACGGCGGCAACATCGTCGGCCACCATTTCCCCGACCCCGGCACGCCGACCCAGCCCGTCGCCGCCGGCTACATGGCGAACGCCTGGGCCCGCGTGCGCCACGAGGACTACGACACCCTCCGCGGCATCCTGAACGAGATCGGCGAGACGGTCACCGTCCATGCCGGCTGACGCGTCCGGTCTGGTTTAATCGGACGATTGACCGCTTGCAGGCGCCATGTTTCCCTCGCGAAGCATCGCGGCACCGTCCACAGAAGGCGGGCCGCCGACGGAGGAAACCCGGAGGCCGACACTGACCCCACTCATCGAGCTGGAAGGCATCACCAAGCGCTTTCCCGGAGTGATTGCCCTCGGCAACGCCTCCTTCACGCTGAAGCCCGGCGAAGTTCACGCGCTGATGGGCGAGAACGGCGCCGGCAAGTCGACGCTGATGAAGATCGTCTCGGGCATCTACCAGCGCGATGGCGGCACGATGCTGGTCGACGGCAAGCCCGCGACGATCACGAGCCCGCGCGAGGCACAGGACGCCGGCATCTGCATCATCCATCAGGAACTCGCCCTGATGAACGATCTGACGGCCGCGCAGAACATCTTCATCGGCCGCGAGCCGCGCCGCAGCTTCGGCCGGCTCGACGAGGCCGCGCTCAACCGCAACGCGGCCGAGATCTTCAAGTCGATGAACCTTGCGCTCGATCCGCGCGTGGTGGTCGGCACGCTGACGATCGCCAAGCAGCAGATGGTGGAGATCGCGAAGGCGCTGTCGTTCCGCTCGCGCGTCCTCATCATGGACGAGCCGACCGCGGCGCTGAACGACCGGGAGGTGGACGAGCTCTTCGTCATCATCCGCAGGCTGAAGGCCGAAGGCGTCGGCATCATCTACATCAGCCACAAGATGGACGAGCTGAAGCGGATCGCCGACCGCGTCACCGTGATGCGCGACGGCGAGACCGTCGGCACGGTGAATGCCGCCGACACGCCGGTGTCGGAGATCATCACCATGATGGTCGGCCGCACGCTCACCGATGAGAAGGTGACCGTGCCCGACCTGCGCGATGCCACCGTCGCGCTCGAGGTGCGCAACCTTTCGCGCGGCAACGCCATCCGAAACGTCAGCTTCAGCGTGAAGAAGGGCGAGATCCTCGGCTTCGCGGGGCTGATGGGCGCCGGGCGGACCGAGGTCGCCCGTGCCATCTTCGGTGCCGACCCGCGCGATTCCGGCACCATTCTCGTCGACGGCACGGAGGTCGAGATCGCGAGCCCTGCGGACGCCGTGGCCGCCGGGATCGGCTACCTCTCGGAGGACCGCAAGCACTTCGGCCTCGCGACGCCGATGACCGTGCGCGCCAACGTCGCCATGGCCTCGATGGACCGGTTCACCGGTACCCTCGGCGGGCTCGACGAGCGCGGAATGCGCGAGGCCGCCGAGCGCTTCATCGAGACGCTGTCGATCCGCACCCCGTCGGACCGGCAGGAGGTGCGCTTCCTCTCCGGCGGCAACCAGCAGAAGGTCGTCATCGCCAAGTGGCTCCTGCGCGACAGCGAGATCCTGATCTTCGACGAGCCGACCCGCGGCATCGACGTCGGCGCCAAGTCCGAGATCTACCGCCTCCTCAACGAGCTTGCCCGGCAGAGCCGCGCGATCATCGTCATTTCGTCCGACCTGCCGGAGATCATGCGCCTCTCGCACCGGATCGCGGTGATGTGCGAGGGCCGCCTCACCGGCATCCTCCCCGGCGGCGGCGAGACCACGCAGGAAGACATCATGCACCTCGCCACCCTCCGCGAAGCCGCGATGGCGCCCGATGACGAGACCCCAGAGCCCGCTCACAAGGAACCGGCATGACGACCACCGAAGCCCCCCGCCCGGGCATCGCCGCCCGCCTCGCCGCGGGCGGCGCCTACCAGAAGCTTCTGGCGTTCGCGAGCCTCGTCGCGCTCCTCGTCATCTTCTCGCTCGCCTCGCCGAACTTCATGCAGATGCCGAACATCCTCGCCATCCTGCAGGCGACCAGCGTCAACGGAGTGCTGGCAGTGGCGGTAACGCTCGTCATCATCACCGGCGGGATCGATCTTTCGGTCGGCACGATGATGACCTTCTGCGCGGTGCTGACCGGCGTCGTCCTCACCTACTGGGGGATGCCGCTGGCGCTTGGCGTCGTCACCTCCATCGCGGTCGGCGCGTTCTGCGGCCTCTGCTCGGGCACGTTCGTCGCCAAGATGAAGATCCCACCGTTCATAGCGACGCTCGGGATGATGCTCATCCTGAAGGGCCTCGCCCTCGTCATCTCCGGCACGCGGCCGATCTACTTCAACGACACGCCGGGGTTCGACCTCATCGCCCGCGGCTCGCTGATCGGCGAGATCTTCCCCGCCGCGCCGATCCCCAACGGGGTGCTGATCTTCTTCCTCGTCGCCGTCGGCACCGCCTACGTGCTCGAGCGCACGATCCTCGGCCGCTACACCTTCGCGCTGGGCTCCAACGAGGAGGCGGTGCGGCTCTCCGGCGTCAACGTCGATGCCTGGAAGATCGCGATCTACGCCACCGCCGGCGCCATCGTCGGCATCGCTGGGCTCCTCATCGCGTCGCGCCTCAATTCGGCGCAGCCGGCGCTCGGCCTCGGCTACGAGCTCGAAGCGATCGCGGCCGTGGTCATCGGCGGCACCTCGCTGTCGGGCGGGCGGGGCACGATCCTCGGCACCGTCATCGGCGCGCTCATCATGGCCGTCCTCACCAACGGGCTGCGCATCATGTCGGTCGCGCAGGAGTGGCAGACCGTGGTGACCGGCGCGATCATCATTCTCGCCGTCTATGCGGACCAGGTGCGCCGCCGCAAGTCGGCCTGAACCCAACCACCAACGCAGGCCTCCTCAGAGCCTGCGGACATACAACAGGGAGAGAGACCCAAGATGCTGAAGAAAATCGTTTTCGCCGCGGTCGGGGCAGCGCTGCTGTCCGCACCGGCGATGGCCCAGGACAAGCCGTTCATCCCGCTGATCTCGAAAGGCTTCCAGCACCAGTTCTGGCAGGCCGTTAAGCAGGGCGCCGACAAGGCGGCCGAGGAATTCAACGTCAACGTCACGTTCGAGGGTCCTGACAACGAGACGATGGTCGACCGCCAGATCGACATGCTGGCCGCCGCCCTCGCCAACAATCCGCAGGCCGTCGGCTTCGCTGCGCTCGACAGCCAGGCCGCGATCCCGCTGCTGCGGCAGGCGCAGGACGCCGGCATTCCCGTGATCGCGTTCGACAGCGGCGTCGACAGCGACATTCCGATCACCACCGCGTCGACCGACAACGTGGCCGCCGCCGCGCTCGCCGCCGACAAGATGGCCGAGCTCATCGGCGACGACGGCCAGGTCGCGGTCGTCGCGCACGACCAGACGAGCCGCACCGGCATCGACCGCGTCGACGGCTTCACCAACCGCATGAAGGAAGCGCACCCCAACATCGAGGTGGTGACGGTCCAGTACGGCGCGGGCGACCAGCTGAAGTCGACCGAGATCACCAAGGCGATCCTCCAGGGCAATCCTGACCTCAAGGGCATCTTCGGCGCCAACGAGGGTTCGGCCATCGGCGTCGTCAACGGCGTGACCGAGATGAGCAAGGACGGCGTGGTCATCATCGGTTACGATTCGGGCTCTGCGCAGAAGCAGGCGATCCGCGATGGCGTCATGGCCGGCGCGATCACGCAGAACCCGGTCGGCATCGGCTACGAGACGGTGAAGGCCGCCGTGGACGCGATCAACGGCAAGGACGTCCCCTCCGCGATCGACACCGGTTTCTACTGGTACGACAAGTCCAACATGGACGACCCCGAAATCGCAGCCGTCCTCTACGACTGATCCCGCGACCAGAGCGGTTGCACAACGCTCCGCCATCGAAATCAAGGGTCGCGCAAGCGCGGCCCTTAGCTTCCAATCGAAGATTGTGCTAAGGACTTCAGGTCACTTTCCGTGGAGCCCGCGTGATGAACGGATCCGAGCCCCTCGTTCTCGACCTCGTGGAATGGGTGGCGCACGGCCCCCGCGCCTATACCGACGTGATGGACGCATGGCGCGGCACCGGCCGCCGCCTCCCGGTCTGGGAGACGGCGATGGACCGGGGCCTCGTCCGCCGCGAACGCTCCCGCGACGGCGTCGCCATGGTCCGCGTCACGACGGACGGGCTCGCCCTCCTCAGCGCCGCTGGCCGCGCTCCGCATCAGACCGCGCAGTCCCGCTCGGCCATGCATTCCTGAACTGCGCTCTGCCCAGGCAGGGCCGCAGCCGTTCCCCTGAAGGGTGCCGCGGTCGGCCTCGCGTGACGTCTGCCCATGCCGATCGGCAGGCAAAACCCTGATTTCCGTGGGACTTCAACTACAGCGGTTGCGCGCCCGCCCCTCGTCATGCGCGGTCCGTCAGGCTGCAATGCAGGAGACGGCATTGCAGCGCACAATCGCGGGCGACATCTTGGTGTCACGGATGGCCGCCAGAAACGGCCGAGTTGCTACGTGAGTCAGGGGAAAAGTCATGGTCACACGCGCATTTGCTGCACCGCATCAATTCGAGGGCCGCGCCCTCCATCGCACGTTCGACGGGCTGTTTTCCGAAATCGGCGGCGCCGTGCGGGCCGGCCGCGAAGCCGAGCGCCTGTTCGCCCTCAGCGAAGCCGAACTCGAGCGCCGCGGCCTCTCCCGCACCGAGATCGTCCACCACGCCTTCCGAGACTATCTCAACCACATGGCGTGACGCCGGAACTCGACTGAAACTTGCGCGAGGCCATCCCCCGCCTCGCGCAGGGCTTGCCTCGACCGCTCCAGTTTGCTCACAATCCCGGCACGGACTTGTTATTCGTCCGTCGGCTCCAGTGCGGTTACCACCGTGGGAGGCGCCTACGCCGGGTCGAACGGAGCAGAAAATCCAATGAGGAATCCCATTTCCATGGCTGCCATCGCAGCCGCAGTCGCCGCGGCGGGCACCCTTGCCGCCACGGCCCCCGCCCACGCCGCCAACGAGAAGTGCTACGGCATCTCGCTCGCCGGTGAGAACGACTGCGCGGCAGGCCCCGGCACCACCTGCGCCGGCACCGCCACCAGCGACTACCAGGGCAACGCCTGGACCCTCGTCCCCGAAGGCACCTGCAAGGACTATTCGTCCACCGCCACCGAAGCCAAGTACAAGCTGCCCGCAATGGCAGACGGCAAGGCCCGCGAAGGCTCGCTGACGCCGCTCACCCGCGACGTACCGTCCGCCTGATGCGGACCCCGGCCGCCGCGGCGAATATCCCCGCGTGGCGGCCGTGACCGGGTTTGCCACCCCGGCAGCGATCCCGGCGCGCGCGGGCGCCGGCTTCAAGCTCGCCCACGCCGGCGCCATCCTCGATGCGCCCGACCGGCTCGGCTTCGTCGAGATCCACGCCGAGAACTTCATGGGCGACGGCGGGGCGCCGCATCACCTCCTCACCGCCGTCCGCGACCGCTTGCCTGTGTCGCTCCACGGCGTCGGCCTCTCCATCGGCGCGGAAGGCCCGCTCGACAGGACGCACCTTGCCCGCCTCGCCGCCGTCGAGCGGCGCTATGAGCCCGGCCTCGTTTCGGAGCATCTCGCCTGGTCCACCCACGGCGGCGCCTACTACAACGACCTCCTGCCCCTCCCCTACACCGAAGAGACGCTCACCCGCGTCGCAGACCACCTCGACGAGGTGCAGGAGACGCTCGGCCGCACGATCCTCCTCGAGAACCCGTCGAGCTATCTGGCGTTCGATGCGTCGACCATGGACGAGATTGCCTTCATCCGCGCGGTGGTGCAGCGCACCGGCTGCGGCCTGATCCTCGACGTCAACAACGTCTTCGTCTCGGCGACCAATCTCGGCTTCACCGCGGAGGACTATATCGCGGCATTCCCGCTGGAGGCGGTCGGTGAGATCCACCTCGCCGGCCACCTTGAGGACACCGACGCCGCAGGCGCGCCCCTCCTGATCGACACGCACGACCGCCCGGTCGCGCCGCTTGTCTGGTCGCTCTACCGCAAGGTGCTCGACCGGGCCCACCGCCCGATCCCCACCCTCGTCGAGTGGGACACCGCCGTGCCCCCGTTCGAGACGCTGGCGGCGGAAGTCGCCCGCGCCGACGACATCCTCGCTGATCATGCCGCCCCGGTCGCAGCTCGTGCCCGTGCGCCTGCCCAAGCCGCCAGCGGCTGAACCTTGCAGCGCTCTCCCGAAGACGCATTTCTCGCAGCGCTCGTAGGGCGGCAGGCGCCGGCGGGGATCACCGACGGGAGAGGCCGCCCTGCGCCGGACCGGCTCGCCGTCTATCGCAACAACATCGCCGCATCGCTGCGCGACGCCTTGCGGGCGACCTTTCCGGCAACCCGGCGGCTGATGGGCGACAGGTTCTTCGACGCCGCCGCGATCGACTACGCCGCCGCCGAGCGCCCGGCCTCGCCGCTCCTCTTCCGCTACGGCGCCACCTTCGCCGACTTTCTGGCGACGCTCCCCGGCCTCGGCGACTACGCCTTCGTGCCGGAGGTGGCGCGGATCGAGTTCGCCCGCGTCACCGCCCACCATGCCGCCGACGCCGAGCCGCTGACCGGCGAGGCGCTCGCCGGCCTTTCCCCCGAGGCGCTGATGACGGTGACGCTCTCGCCCCATCCGGCGACGGCACTCGTCCCCACCCCGGAAGGAGGCCTCCCCGCCTTCCAGGCAAACCAGACGCCGCCCGAAGCCGAAACGCCCGCCGCGGCGGCGCTGGTCACCCGTCCGGCGCTCAACGTCCTCGTCTCGCCGCTTACATTCGAGACCGCCGCGTTCACGCAAAAGCTGCTGGACGGCGTGCCGCTCGGCATGGCGGCCGAGGTTGCGGGACTCGACCTTGCCGCCGCGCTGGCGCAACTGTGGTCCGCCGGCGCGTTTCAGAAGCGCATCGTTCCAACGGGCTGAACGCCCTTTCCAGACAAGCGGATCAAGGTTCCCATGGTCGTGAGACTGCACAACGCATTTTTCCTGAAACTTCAGCGATTTCTGGAGGACTGGCTGATCGGCACGATGGGCCGACTCGTCTTCGCCGGCGTCCTCCTCATCTATTTCTGGAACAGCGCGATGACCAAGCTTGGCGACGGGGTCGCGGGGATCATCAACCTCTCGCCCGGCGCCTACGCCCAGATCCTGCCAAAGGAGATGGAGGCCGTCTCCTTCGATCCGTCGCAACTCGGCGTCATCGAGCACATCATCGTCCACCTCGGCACCTACGCCGAGTTCATCCTGCCGGCGCTGATCGTCTTCGGCCTGTTCACTCGCCTCGCCTCGCTGGGCATGATCGCCTTCATCGCCGTGATGACGTGGACCGACATCACCCAGCACGGCGCGGATGCCGCGACCATCGGCTCATGGTTCTCGGCCGAGTCGGGCTCGGTGATCGCCGACCAGCGCTCGCTCTGGGTTTTCCTCCTCGTCTGCCTCACGCTGAAGGGCGCCGGGCCAATTTCGCTCGACGCGCTGTTCGGCCGGATGCGGGGCGTACGATGAGCTTCGGGTCCGACAACTGGGCCGGCGCTTCCGACCGGGTGATGGCAACGCTGGCCGAGGCCAACGACGGCCAGGCCCCCGCCTACGGCAACGACGTGTGGACAGGCCGGGCGTGCGACCTCCTCAGCCGCTGGTTCGAGCGTGACGTCGCGGTGGTCTTCGTCTCAACCGGCACGGCCGCCAACTCGCTGGCGCTGGCGCTCTACTCGAAGCCCGGCGGCGCCGTCATCTGCCACACCGACGCGCACCTTGCCCGTGACGAGGCCGGCGCCCCGCTCCTCTTCGCCCCCGGCACGCAGCTCGACGTGGTGGACGGCCCGAACGGACGCGTCACGACGGAAGGCGTCGCGAAGCGACTTTCGCAGTATACGCCGGGCGTCGTCCACTACGGGCGGCCGGCGGTGGTCTCGATCACCAACGTCAACGAGATGGGCCAGTGCTACGCCCTGCAGGACATTGCGGAGCTCGCCGCCCTCGCCCACGGGCGCGACTGCGCGCTCCACATGGACGGGGCGCGGTTCGCCAATGCGCTCGCCCACACCGGCGCGTCGCCTGCGGACCTCACCTGGCGCGCCGGCGTCGACGTGATGTCGCTCGGCTTCACCAAGACCGGCGGCTGGGCGGCGGAAGCCGTGGTTCTGTTCGACCCCGCAATGCGGGAGGAGGCGCTCTACCGCCACAAGCAGGCGGCGCAGCTCTTCTCCAAGAACCGCTTCGCGGGCGCCCAGTTCGTGGCGCTGCTCGAGGACAATCACGTCATGGACCTCGCCGGCCACGCCAACGCCGCGGCGGCAAAGGTCGCGGCGACGCTGGAGGCGAGCGGCGCTGCGTCGCTGGTGCTCCCGACGCAGTCGAACGAGGTTTTCGCGTTCGTCTCGCCGGACGCGCTCGCCCGGCTCGATGCGGCAGGGATCGTGTGCGCGCCGTTCGGCTTCCGCACGGCCTACCTGCCAGACGCGCCGCACGATGGCTGGGAGCTTCGCCGCTTCGTCGCAAGCTTCCGCACCGACGACGGCGAGATCGACGCACTGGCAAAGGCACTCGCCGGCTGAACCGGAGAGCGCCGGCGGCTCAGGCGATGCCGGCGCCCATCAGGGCCTGCTCGATCCGCTCCACGTCGACCGGGTTGTTGAGCTCCCAGAACGGACGTCCCTTCGCCTCCACCTCGACGCAGGCGATCGACGCCCCGTTCTCGAGGAAGCGCAGCTGCTCCAGGCCCTCGCGCAACTCGAGAACGCCGGGCTCCCATGACAAATATTCCGACAGCGCCTTCGGCGTGTAGGCGTAGAGGCCGACATGGTGGAACACAGTCCGCGCCGCCGCCTCGCTCTCGATGGCGTCGGCGTAGGGGATCAGCTCCTTGGAGAAGTAGAGGGCGCGGTTGTCGCGGTCCATGACGGCGAGCGTGCCGCCGACGCGGCCGTTGCGGCGGTCGGCGCGGAAACGGCTGAGGATCTGCATGTCGCACCGCAGGACCGGGGTTGCGACGTCGTGCGAGCCGATGCCGGAGACCAGCGCCTCGACGAAGTCGGGCGGGGTCAGCGGGGCATCGCCCTGGACGTTGATCATGAGGTCCGGTGTCGGCGTGATGCGGGACAGGACCTCGGCGCAGCGCTCGGTGCCGTTGCGGCAGTTGGGCGAGGTCATCATCACCTCGGCACCGAACTGGTTGGCGTGGGCGGCGATGCGCGAATCGTCGGTCGCGACGATCACGCGGTCGATCCCCTTGGCCTCGATGGCGGCAAGATAAGTGCGCTCGACCAGCGAGCGGGACTTTCCGGTGGCGCCCTTCAGGGCGACCAGCGGCTTGCCGGGGTAGCGGACGGACTGGTAGCGCGCCGGAATGGCGACGACGACACTCATGGCACGCCTTTCGGATGAACGTTTCTGTTGCGGCGCCGCGCGCCGAACGGATTTGCTAGCGCCCCTGCGGCAGAAATGAAAGCGGCCCGTCGCTGAGGACGAGCCGCTCTGATCGGCGACCCGCTTCAGCGGGTCACCGGGGGAGAAGGTTGCCGGGAACGCAAGAACGAGCCTGCCGGCAAACCTTGTGCTGCTGTGTTACGCGGCCTTGGCGTCGATCGCCTTGGAGCCGCCCTGGATCTGGATGGTGCGGGGCTTCATGGCCTCCGGCACTTCCCGCTTCAGGGTGACGTGGAGCAGGCCGTGGTCCAGCGAGGCGCCCGTCACGAAGACGTGGTCGGCAAGCTGGAAGCGGCGCTCGAACGCCCGTGCGGCGATGCCGCGGTACAGCATGTTCTCGTTGTTTTCGTCCGTCTCGGCCTTGGCGCCGGTGACGTTGAGGGTGTTCTCCTTCACCTCGACGGTCAGCTCGTCTTCCTTGAAGCCGGCGACTGCCATGGTGATGCGGTACTCGTCATCGGCAACCCGCTCGATGTTGTACGGCGGGTAGGACTGCGTCTGGTTGACGCCGGCCTGGTTGTCGAGAAGCGAGAACAGACGGTCGAAACCGACGGTGGAGCGATAAAGGGGGGTGAGATCGAATTGACGCATAGTCGTCCTCCATGAGAAGCAACGGTTGGGCACTGCCGTTCTGTGGCCAGTGCCATGGTTCGGTTCGCGGCCCCGCTATGGGCGACCGCGACCCAGGATTTGGGAGTGGTCTGCCCGGCGTTCAAGGGCAGAATTTCATCTCGGAACAGGGCGTGGAGTGGGCGTGACGCGAGCGGATTGGGGCTCCACGGACCTCGGCGGCACCATCGGGACGCTCCATGCCGGGGCGAAGCTGCGGGTTGCCCACTGGCAGGGTGCGGCGGACGGGCCGGGCACCGTCATCATCGTCCAGGGCCGGGGCGAATTCATCGAGATGTACGGCGAGACGGTCGCCGACCTCACCGACCGCGGCTTCGCGGTGATCGCGTTCGACTTCCGCGGCCAGGGCGGGTCGGCGCGGCGTGTGCGCACCGGCGGCCACATCGACAGCTACCGCCACTACGTCGAGGACCTCGCAGCCGTGGTGCGCTACGCGGCGCAGATCGGTCTGCCGCGCCCCTACACCCTCCTCGCGCACTCCATGGGCGGCCTCGTCGCGACGCTCGCGATCCCGCAGCTCGCCCGCGAGATCGACCGCGTGGTCGCGGTGGCGCCGCTCTTCAAAATCGCACGGCTGCCGGTGTCGCCCGGCCTCGCCGCAGCGGTGTCGCACATCGGCGCCCGTCTCGGCATGGCGCGCTCGCTCATTACCCGTCCGCGCGGGCTGCCGACGATGGAGAGATTTCCTGGCAATCTCATCACCAGTGACCCGGCGCGTTACGCCCACTTCTGCACGCTGGCGGCGGAAAACCCCGACCTCACAATCGGCCCGCCGACGTTCGGCTGGCTGAGCGCGACCTTCAGCGCCATGCGGCAGGCACGGCGGATGGCCGACACGCTTCTGGCGGTGCCGACCCTGTTCGTGGCCTGCGGCGGCGACCGCGTCGTCTCGCCCGTCGCCATCGACAGTTTCGCGCGCAGGGTGAAGGGCGGCGGGCTCGTCCTGATGCGCGGCGCCCGGCACCAGCTCCTCTACGAGCGGGATGCGCTGCGGGCGCTGTTCTTCGCCGCGTTCGACAGCTTCGTCACAGCCAACGCCCCCGCCCCCGGCAAGGCGGGCAAGCGGGCGGCCAAGCCTCGGCGCGCAGCCGGGCGGGGGCTGAAATTCGTGGTCGGCACCAGTGGCGGGGGGGCACCGCAGCGGCCGCCCATGCCCGATGCTGCCGCTCCTGCGGCGCCGGCAGAGCCCGTGGAGGCGCCTGCGACGGTGGCGGCGATCGACCCGCAGCCCGCCGTGCAGGCCGCGCCGGAGGCGGAGCCGCAGGACGATGCTCCGGAGACCCCGATCGGCGAGGAAGCCGTGGCGGGCCGCTTCGACAGC
This sequence comes from uncultured Alphaproteobacteria bacterium, assembly GCA_963704595.1. Classification (GTDB taxonomy): domain Bacteria; phylum Pseudomonadota; class Alphaproteobacteria; order Rhizobiales; family Amorphaceae; genus Acuticoccus. The sequence goes on along the minus strand of OY969922.1, from coordinate 1,689,878 downwards.
CTGCGCGAACAGATGGATGCCAGCCGCAAACCCCGAGCGCGGACCGAAGAAGCCGCCGGCGAGGATGAGGACGGCAAGATCGAGGCGCCCGGGACCGCGGATGCGGACGGCGCGGCCGTCGCGCTGGACCCCGAGCCGCCCGGCCCGCCGGCATCGCCGCCGCGCGAACGCACCCGCATCACACCGCCGCCGCGGCCGCGCAAACGCGGGGTCAGGCCCGCGCGGGGGCGGTAGTGGCCGCCTGGGACTTCTTCGCAAAGGCCGTGCAGTCGATGGGTGCCGCCGGCGCGGAGGCGTTCGACCGGCTGCGCGGTGCCGTCGGCACGGGCCCCCACGCCCGCGAGGCCGCGTTCTCTATGGCGGTGGTCGCGCTTGCGGCCAAGATGGCCCGCGCGGACGGCGTGGTGACCATGTCCGAGGCGACGACGTTCTGGAGCGTGTTCGACGTGCCGCCCGACGCCGAGAAGCCGATCCGCCGCCTGTTCGACCTTGCCCAGCAGGACGTCGCCGGGTTCGAGGCCTACGCCCAGAAGATCGCGCACCTCTTCCCGGACGACGAGGCCGTGCGGGAGGATATCCTCGACATCCTCTTCACCATCGCCGCCGCCGACGGGGTGCTCCACGAGTCGGAGGACGCCTTCCTCAACCGCGTCGCGGAGATCTTCGAGCTCGACACGGTGCGCGTGAACCGCGTCAGGTCGCGCCACCTCAGCCCGGACGGCGACCCCTACGCGCTGCTCGGCGTCCCGCGTGACATGCCGCTCTCCGACATTCGCGTGAAATACCGCCAGCTCGTGCGCGAGCATCACCCCGACATGCTGATGGCCCGCGGCGTCCCGCCCGAGTTCGTGAAGATCGCCAACGACCGGCTCGCGGTCATCAACGCCGCATTCGAGGCGATCGAACGCCACGCGCAATGACGGCGCCGCGCTTCCGTCCCTCCCCCAACTTCGACGCCCGGCCCGCCCCGCCCGACATGGTCGTGCTGCACTACACCGACATGGCGGACGTCGCCGCCGCCGAGGCGTGGCTGTGCAACCCGGAAAGCCGGGTGAGCGCGCACTACCTCATCACCGCCGAAGGTGCGGTCACGCAGATGGTGCGGGAAGAGGACAGGGCCTGGCACGCCGGCGTCTCGTTCTGGGACGGGACGGCAAACGTCAACGGCCGCAGCATCGGGATCGAGCTCGACAGCCCCGGCCACCGGCCGGATGCGCCGGAGTTCGCAGATGCGCAGATGGCGGCGCTGGAGGATCTGCTGCGCGGCATTCTCGGCCGCTGGGGGATCGCGAAGCGCAACGTCGTCGCCCATTCGGACATCGCACCGCTGCGCAAGATCGACCCCGGCGAGCGTTTTCCGTGGGCGCGTCTCGCCGCAAGGGGGCTGGCGCTGCCGCCGGTCGAGGCGCGCGCCGCGGCGGACTTTTCCGACGCCGCGCTGTTCGCGGCGATGGCGGCCTGCGGGTACAAGGTGCCGGAAGACGGGGCGGAGGCGGAGGCGCTGGTGCGCGCCTTCCACCGGCGCTTCCGGCCGGATGCGGTGGACGCCCCGGCCGACGGCCTAACCCTCGGCCTCGCCCGCGCCTTCGCGAACGCGGTGGAGGCCGAAAGGCGCGGCTGACTACTGGCGGCGCAGGTCCGACAGGAACTGGTTGGAGGCGAACCCGTCGGGGATCGCGCCGGCGCGCTTCTGGTAGGCGCGGATCGCCTCGCGGGTGTTCGGGCCGACGCTGCCGTCGATCCCGCCGGTCGGGAAGCCGCGACGCGTCAGGATCGACTGCATCTCGCGCACTTCCTCGCGCGTCAGCGGGCGCTCGTTGCGCGGCCAGCTCTGCGTGAAGTCGCCGCCCCCCACGATCCGGTCGGCGAGATGCCCGACGCCGAGCGCATAGGCGTCAGCATTGTTGTAGCGCTTGATGACGTCGAAGTTCGGCAGCATCAGGAAGGCCGGGCCGTTGGCACCCGCGGGATAGTAGAGATAGGCCTGATCGGTCGGCCGCGGCCAGTCGCGCCCGGTGGTGCGCTTGATGCCGAGGCTCGACCATTCGCGAAGGGACCGCTTCTTCTTCCCGTCCGCCTTCGAGTGGTCGAAGTTCGACGGGATCACCACCTCGTAGCCCCAGGTTTCCTGGTAATTCCATCCGGCCTTCTTCAGGTAGTTGGCGGTGGAGGCGAACGCGTCGGGGATCGAGCGCCAGATGTCGCGCTTGCCGTCGCCGTCGAAGTCGGCGGCGTAGGCCTGCCAGCTCGTCGGGATGAACTGGGTGTGGCCCATCGCGGCGCCCCAGGAGGAATTCATCTCGTTGAGCGGCACATGGCCGTCCTGCGCGATCTTGAGCGCGGCGGCGAACTGGTCGGTCCAGAAAGCCTCGCGGCGGCCGCCCATGCAGGCGAGCGTCGCGGCGGCCTGGACGGCGTTGTGGTCGCCCATAAACGAGCCGTAGCTCGTCTCCATGCCCCAGATCGCCAGCACGATCTCGGGGTCGACCTGGTAGCGCTGGCCGACCGCCTTGAGCGTAGCGCCATGCGTGCGCATCATCTCGCGGCCGGTGGAGACGCGCTTGTCGCTGACCGCGCTGTCCAGATATTCCCAGATCGGCTTGACGAATTCGGCCTGTTTGTTGGCGAATTTCAGCGTCGTCTCGTCAGGGCGCAGGTTACGGGTGGCCGCGTCGAAGGTGGCACGGGTGACACCGGCCTTGCGCGCGGCGGACCATTTGCCGGCGACGCAGTTGGAAAAAGCGTCGGCGGCTGCCGGGCGGACGGGGAGAAGCGTCCCCGCACCCAGCGTCACGGCGGCAAGGGCGGTCATCCCCATGAGGCGAAACATCGTCGATCGGGCGAACATCGCTGCGCAACTCCAAACTTCCGTCAAACGGACTTGATGCTGCAAAATGGTTTAGATCGGTTTACCAAAAAGTCGGTCCGAAGGCGACCGTTGGCGCCCATCCGCCGCAGGCGCGCCTTGCCGTCCCGAAAAAGGCAAGGCGCGTCAGGCGGCTAGCTTCTCGTTGCCGCCCCCTTGCGGGAGGCCGCGTCGGCGATCGCGATCGCCGTGAGGTTCAAAATGCCGCGGGCGGTGGTCGATTGCGTCGTGATGTGGGCCGACAGGCGGGTGCCGAGGAGGATCGGGCCGACGTGGAGCGCGTCGGTCACGCCCTGCAGCAGCGTCATCGCGATGTGTGCGGAATCGATGTTGGGGAAGACGAGGAGGTTGGCGCTGCCGGTGAGCGGGCTGTCCGGCATCGCCCGTTCGCGCACGCTCTCGATCAGCGCATCCTCGCCGTTCATCTCGCCGTCGACCTCGAGGTCCGGCGCGACCTTGTTGAGGATCGCCAGCGCCTCACGCATCTGCACGGCCGACGCCACGTCGCGCGAGCCGAAGTGCGAGGCCGACAGCAGCGCGACGCGTGGCGTGATGCCGAACGCGCGCACCTTCTCGGCCGCGAGCAGCGTCATCTCGGCGATCTGCTTGGGGCTCGGGTGGTCGCTCACCATCGTGTCGACAAGGAAGAGCGTTTCGCGGTCGGACAACAGCAGCGAGAGGGCGGCGAGGTTGCTGACCCCCTCCTCCACGCCGATCACCTGCGCGATCGCCTTGACGTGCGACTTGTAGGAGCCTTCGGCGCCGCAGATCAGCGCGTCGGCCTCGCCGCGGAGGACGGCGAGCGCCCCGATGACGGTGGTGTTGGTGCGCACCACGGTGCGGGCGGCGTTGGGGGTGACACCCTTGCGACCGACGAGTGCGAAATACTCGTCGACATACTCGCGGTAGCGGGGGTCGTCCTCCGGGTCGATCTGCTCGGCATCGTGGGGGACGCGGGTGAGGCCGGCGCGTTCGGCGCGGGCCTCCATCACGCGGCGTCGGCCGATGAGGATCGGCTTGCCGAGGCCCTCCTCCAGCACGATCTCGGCCGCGCGCAGGACGCGCTCGTCCTCCCCTTCGGCGAAGACGATGCGGTTGGTGCTGGCGGCGGCGGCCGAGGCAAGCAGCGGCTTCATGATCGAGCCGGAGCGGAACACGAAGCGTGCGAGCCGCTCGCTGTAGGCGACCATGTCCTCGATCGGGCGCTGGGCGACGCCGGTATCCGCGGCGGCCTTCGCGACCGCGGGCGCGATCCTGAGGATCAGCCGCGGATCGAACGGGGCGGGGATGAGATAGTCCGGCCCGAAGGTGGAAACGAGGCCGCCGTAGGCGCGCGCCACCTCCTCGGTCGGCCGCTCGCGCGCCAGGGAGGCGATGGCCTCCACCGCCGCGAGCTTCATCTCCTCGTTGATCGCCGTCGCGCCGGCATCGAGCGCGCCGCGGAAGAGATACGGGAAGCAGATGACGTTGTTGACCTGGTTGGGGAAATCCGACCGGCCGGTGCAGATCAGTGCGTCCGGGCGGATCGCCTTCACCAGGTCGGGCATGATTTCGGGCGTCGGGTTGGCAAGCGCCAGGACCATCGGCCGCTCGGCCATGTCCTTGACCATCTCGGGCTTCACGATCCCGGCGGCGGAGAGGCCGAGGAAGATGTCGGCGCCGACCATCGCCTCGCGCAGCGTCCGCAGCTCGGTCTGCCGCGCGAACTTCGCCTTCCACGGGTCCATGCTCTCGTTGCGGCCCTCGTGGACCACGCCGTCGATGTCCGTGACGATGATGTTCTCGAGCTTGGCGCCCAGCGACAGGAGGAGGTTGAGGCAGGAGAGCGCCGCGGCGCCCGCGCCGGCCGTCACGATCCGCATGTCCTCGAGGTTCTTGCCGGAGATCCTGAGGCCGTTGAGGATCGCGGCGGAAACGATGATCGCCGTGCCGTGCTGGTCGTCGTGGAAGACCGGGATCGCCATGCGCGCCTTCAGCGCTTCCTCGATGGCGAAGCAGTCCGGCCCGCGGATGTCCTCGAGGTTGATGCCGCCGAAGGAAGGTTCGAGCGCGGCGACGATGTCGCAGAACTTCTCGATGTTGGTCTCGTCGACCTCGATGTCGATGCCGTCGATGTTGGCGAACTTCTTGAAGAGGACGGCCTTGCCCTCCATCACCGGCTTGGCCGCGAGCGGGCCGATGGCGCCGAGCCCCAGCACCGCCGTGCCGTTGGTGATGACGGCGACCACATTGCCGCGCGCCGTATAGTCGAGCGCGGTCAGAGGGTCGCGGGCGATCTCGAGACACGGAGCGGCGACGCCGGGGGAATAGGCGAGCGAGAGGTCGCGCTGCGTCGCGAGAGGCTTGGTGGCCTTGATCTCGAGCTTTCCGGCGGGTTCCCGGCTGTGATAGGCGAGCGCGGCAAGGTCGAGTGCGGTGGGCTGGTCGGTCATAGCGGTCCTCGTGCCACTCTGGAGTATGGGCGGAGCCGCCCGAGAGCAACAAGGTGGAACCGGTCCAATGCCGAAAATCGACGAGAGCCGCCCCTTTCACCCGGTCAATTTCCGCGTCGTCACCGTCTCCGACACCCGCACACCCGAGACCGACAAGTCCGGCGACACGCTGGTTGAGCGGATCGCGGGCGCGGGGCATGTGCTCGCCGGCCGCACCATCGTGCCGGACGAGCCCGCCGCAATTCGCGCCGCCGTGATGGAAGGCGTCGACGATCCGGGGACCGACGTCGTCATCACCACGGGCGGCACGGGGTTCACGGGACGGGACGTGACGCCGGAGACGCTGGAGCCCCTCTTCACCAAGCGGATGGAGGGGTTCGCCGCCGTCTTCCACGCGCTGTCGTTCGACAAGATCGGTACCTCGACAATGCAGTCGCGGGCGACGGCCGGGCTGATCGAAACGACGTTCGTGTTCGTCCTGCCGGGCTCGCCGGGCGCCTGCCGGGACGCATGGGATGGCGTCTTCGTCCAGCAGTTCGACTTCCGCTTCCGGCCCTGCAACTTCGTCGAGATCATGCCGCGGCTCGCAGAGCGGTAGGCCGCAAATAGAACAAAACGTGATTGAAGCCTGCCGCTCCGCCGCGTAATCTCACCGGCGGCAGGAGACCGAGCATGGCTGTAAGCCTGAACATATCACGAACGCAGAAGCCGGGGCGCGGCGCGGGCATCAACCCGGACGGCCGGTTCGAGCCGACAACGCGCGGCAAGGTCGACGACGGCTGGGGCGTCGACCCCGACGCGGAGCTGCCGCCGGCGCGCACCTGCGTCACCGAGGAAGCGGCGCGGACGATCATCACGCGCAACAACTCGCCCGACATCGGGTTCGACCGGTCGATCAACGCCTACCGGGGCTGCGAGCACGGGTGCGTCTACTGTTTCGCGCGGCCGACCCACGCCTATCTCGGCCTCTCGCCGGGGCTCGACTTCGAGACGCGGCTGTTCGCGAAGCCCGGCGCCGCCGCACTTCTGGAGCGCGAGCTCTCCGCCCCCTCCTACAAGCCCCGCTCCATCGCCATCGGCACCAACACGGACCCCTACCAGCCGATCGAGCGGGAGCGGCGGATCACCCGCGAGATCCTCGAGGTGCTGGCGCGGCTGAAGCATCCCGTCGGGATCGTCACCAAGTCCGATCTCGTGCTGCGCGATCTCGACATTCTGGGGCCGATGGCCGCCGAGGGACTCGCCAAGGTCGGCCTCTCCGTCACCTCGCTCGACCCGCGCCTGTCGCGCCTGATGGAGCCGCGCGCGCCGACGCCGAAGAAGCGGATCGCGGCAATCGCCGCGCTGAAGGCGGCAGGCGTGCCGGTGACGGCGCTGATCGCCCCCATCGTGCCGGCGATCAACGACCACGAGATCGAGGACATCGTCGCCGCCGTCGCGGAGGCCGGGGCGAGCCACGTCAACTTCGTGATGCTGCGGCTGCCGCACGAGGTGAGCGACATCATGCGCGACTGGCTCGCACGCCACTTCCCGGACCGGGCGCGGCGCGTGATGTCGGTGATGCAGGCGATGCGCGGCGGCAAGGACTACGATTCGCGCTGGGGCCACCGCCAGCGCGGCGAAGGCCCGTTCGCCGACGCCATCGCCGCGCGCATGACGCTGGCCGCGAAGCGCCACAACCTCAACATCGGCTCGCTGCGGCTGCGGACGGACCTCTTCGAGCCGCCGCGGCGCGAGAGGGCGCAGCTGGAGCTCTTCTGAGCTACTCGGCGGCGGCGAGGCTGGCTTCGAGCAGCGCGCGGATCGGGGCGAAGGTGCGGCGGTGGTGGATCGAGGGGCCGAGCCGGCTCAGCGCATCGCGGTGCTGTTCGGTCCCATAGCCCTTGTGGCACTCGAAGCCATAGCCCGGGCAGGAGCGCGCGAGGCGGACCATCAGCCGGTCGCGCGTCACCTTGGCGATGATGGACGCTGCCGCGATGGAGGCCGAGCGCGCGTCGCCGCCCACCAGCGCCCGCGCCTTCACCGGGCAGTCGGGCGGGAGGGCGTTGCCGTCGATCAGCGCCATGGTCGGCCGGAGCGCGAGGCCGTCGATGGCGCGGGACATTCCGTAGAGGGACGCGCCGCGGATGTTCATCGTCTCGATCCGCTTGGCGCCGACGACGGCGGTCGAGACCCAGGCGGACGCCATGATCTCGGCGAAAAGGGCTTCGCGGCGGGCGGCGCTGAGCTTCTTGGAGTCGTCCAGTCCCTCGATGGGCCGCGTGCGGTCGAGGATCACCGCGGCGACGACGACCGGGCCGGCCCACGGCCCGCGTCCCGCCTCGTCGACCCCGCAGACGATCTGCCTGTAGCGCGATTGCCGCTCCATCAAGTCTCCCGGCGCCGATCCGGCGTTGCTTCACCGCCCGATGAGATCCCGCATCCGGCGCAGGATTTGAAGGTCCCGCCCGCGGTTCTCCCCGTTTGTCGCAAGTTCCGCGTGCCCAGACTGTGCAAAAGGCTGCTGAGGCTTTGCGTTAAACGCCGGGGAACTGTCCAATCCTCAAAGCGCTGGAAACGCTCAGATTTGATTCGTTGCTGGTCCAGCCATGGAAGTCGCTCTCAGATGGGGAAGCGCATGCTGAACAGACCGTATGACCGCAACTATAACGGTGCAGCGCTGATGGGTGAACCCGAGGCATGGACCACCGCCCCCCGCCACGAGCCCCACCGCGACGTGCGGCCCGAACCGCGCACCGCGCCCTGGCGGCAGACCTATGTGGAGGAGCGCCTGAGCGCCGCCGAATACCGCGCGGCCCCGCCGCGCCCGGCCTATGCCACGCCGCGCTACGCCCAGCGGGCCGGCGATCCCGCGACCTACGGCGATTTTCACGAGCTTGCCCGCGCCATCGAGGAGCGGCGCTACCGCACCCGGCCGCCCGAGCCGTCCTACGGGGCGCCGCGCCAGGTCGCACCCGCACTGCCGCCGCGCCATGCCCCGGCGCCGCAGCCGCGCGAGTGGGCCGGCAGGCCGCAGCGGTTCGAGGCCGAGCCGCTCTCCGGCCGACCGGCCCCCGCGCCGGAGCGGCCGCGCCCCTACTACGAGCGGGCGCCGCAGGCCGAACCCGTGCCCGCGCGCCGCGCGCCGACCTATATCGAAAACGTGCGCGCGGAGCCCGGGATCGCCGAAGGGCCGGCCCGTGCGCCCGTGCAGGCCGCGCCCGTCCGGCAGGACCGCAGCACCCATGACGCGCAGATCATCGAGGCGCTGCAGCTGACCATCCAGGCCCTCGAGGCGCGGATCGCGCGGCTTGAGGCGCGGCCGCTCAGCCGCTTCGAGAAGGCACGGGAGAAGGCCGAGGCGACCACGGCTTGCATCGCCGCCGCCCTTCCGCCGGAGCCCCAGAGCCGTTCCGCCCGGCTTCGCGAGGCGGCGCGGGTGAAGACCGAGGAAGCGCAGGCCGCCCGCGCCGAGGGTGAAGCCGCTCCGATGCGCGAGCCCTCCCCCCGCCGCCTCTGGGCCTGACGGCCCGGCGCCCGGCGGCTCAGGCCTTCTTGGTCCAGCCGCCCGAAACCGTCTGCTGCCAGTAGGTGCAGTCGTGCCCCGCCGCCTTGAGCGGCTTCCAGTGCTGCCGCGCCCGCGCGATCGCCTCCTCGTCGTCCGACGAGAAGAGGAGGATCACCCGGTCGTACTCGCCGACGTCGGCAGGCTCTGCGCCGCCTGCGAGGAAGCGCACGCTCGCGCCGTTTGGGTTGGTGCGCCCGGTGGTCAGCCAGACGGGCTGGCGCTCGCCGGAATCCTCGGGCTCGCTGGCGTGGGGCAGGAAGCTGTCCTCGCGGAAGACCCAGAGGTGCCGGTCCAGCGCTTCGAGGCGGGCAGCGTCCGGCACTTCGACGACGGCCTTCCAGCCGCGGGCGAGCGTCTTCTCCAGGAGGACCGGGAGAACGTCCTCCAGCGACTGATGCTCGAGGTGGTAGAACATCACCTCGGTCCGCTCCGCCACGCTGCGCCCTCCCTGCCGTTTTCCCGGCCACCGTCCCACAATGGGCCGGCCGGATCGAATGCGCAGAGGTTTGCCGGACGGGCGCCGGAGTCAAGCGCCGACGCGTCTCCGGCTGCCGCGCGTCAGTCCATCACGTTGAAGAAGCGGGCGACGGCTTCGGCCTGCCCCTCCAGCATCATGTGGCCAGGCTGGGTCTTGCAGCCCTTGGCCGCGGCTGCCTCCAGCAGCGGCGAGATGCGCGGCTTCAGGATGACGTCCACCACCAGCGTCGCGGGAGAGAGCTTCTCCGGGTCGACCGGGTACGGGTCGCCGGGCTTCATGCCGATCGGGGTGCAGTTCACCACCACCTCGTAGCCGGTCGGGTCAGGCGCGCCGGTCTGCGCGACCACGCGGGGCCGGCCTTTCGCCACGCTCTGCGCCAGCACGTCGGCCCGCGCGGCGTCGACGTCGAAGATCGTGATCGGCGTCGCGCCCGCGTCCGCGAACGCGTGAGCGACCGCTGCGCCCGCCCCGCCTGCGCCGACGATCAGCGTGCGCTTGCCGGCGACGCTGTGGCCTGCGCGTTCGAGGCCGATGATGCAGCCCTTGCCGTCGAAATTGTCGCCGAAGTAGCTGCCGTCGGGCTCGCGGCGGATGGCGTTGACCGCGCCGATCCGCGCGCCCGCGTCGCCCAGCCGGTCGCAGAACGCCGCCGCCGCCATCTTGTGCGGCACGGTGACGACAACGCCGTCGACGTTCCGGAACGTCCTGAAACCGCGCATCGCCGCCTCGAGGTCCGCCGGAGCCACATGGAGCGGCACCAGCACGGCGCGCACGCCCTTCTCGCGGAAAAGCGTGTTGAAGACACGCGGCGAGCCGACCTGGCCGATTGGGTCGCCGATGATCGTGTAGACGCGCGTGTCGCCTGCGATGGGAAGGGGAAGTCCGCCGTCCTGCGGTGTGGCGCTCGTCATCGGGGTCTCTTCTTCAGGAAATCGCCGACCCGCTGGCGGCGCTCGTCAGTGTCGAGGATGAGGGAGGCGAACAGGCGCTCCATCCGCAGCGTTTGCCTGAGGTGCCCCTCGCTCGCCTCTCGAAGGATCTCGCGGGCGAAACGGACGGCGGGCTCGCTGCGCGCCGCGATGGCGTCCGCCACCTCGTGCGCCAGCGCCAGAACATCCGTTGCCGGCGCTGTGCGGGCGACGATGCCGAGTTCGCGCGCCTCTGTGCCGGTGAGGATGCGGCCGGTGAGGACGAGGTCCGCCGCGATGGCCTGGCCGGCGCGCTGCAGGATGCGCTGCGTGCCGCCCTGCCCCGGAATGACGCCGATCCCGGTTTCGGGGAGCGACATCTTCGCGTCCTCCGCCGCCACGATCATGTCGCAGGTGAGCGCAAGCTCGAAGCCGCCGCCGACGGCATGGCCTCGCACCGCCGCCACGATGGGCTTGGCCGAGCGGGCGATCCGGTCGAACTCGTCGAGCCAGTTGGCGAGCACCGCCTCGGTCGCGGTGAGCTTGTCGACGTCGCGCAGGTCCGCGCCGACGGAGAAGAAGCGCTCCGTGCCGGTGAGAACCATGACGCGGATCGCCGGGTCGTCTTCGGCGGCGAGCACCGCCTCGTGCAGCGCCGCGATCAGCTCCACCGAAAGCGGGTTGCCGCGGCTCGGCACGCCGGTCATCGCGAGCTGTCGGACGGGGCCCCGGTCGGTGATTTCAAGGCATTCGCTCATTTGCGGAACAGGGCCTCCGCCATCGGCTTCACGTCGCGCACGACGGGCGAGAACTCCATCCGGCCCAGAATATCGCGCTCGATGTCGACGCCGGGCGCGACCTCGACGAGTTCCACCCCGTCCGGGCCGAGGCGGAACACGGCCCGCTCGGTGATGTAGAGCACCTCCTGCCCGCGCCGCAGCGCCTCCTCGCTGGAGAAGGTGATCGCCGCGACCGACTTCACGAACTTCTGGATGTCGCCGTTCCGCTCGATCCTGATCTCGCCATGGTCGATCGTGACCTTCGAGCCCTTGGCGTCGAACGTGCCGCAGAAGACGACCTTCTTGGCGTTCTGCGTGATGTCGATGAAGCCGCCGGGGCCGACAATCTGGCCGCCGATGTGGCTGACGTTGACGTTGCCGGTGGCGTCCACCTCGGCAATGCCGAGGAACGCCGTGTCGAGCCCGCCGCCATGGTAGAAGTCGAACTGGTTGGACGCCGGGAGGATCGCGACCGGGTTCGCCGCCATGCCGAACATGTCGCCGGTCAGCATCGAGCCGCCGTGGATGCCCTGCTCGATGGTCGTCCAGTAGTCGTCGAACGCATCGCGCTCGCTGATGATCTCGGCGACGCCCGCCGAGGCGCCGAACCCGAAGTTGACGCAGGCACCCGGTGCAAGCTCCATCGCGCCGCGCAGCGCAATGACCCGCTTCGGCCCGCCAGCGGCGTCGGTCTGCTCCGGCACCAGCATGGTGCGCACGCGGCCCGAGAGCGCCGGGTCGTAGCCGCCGTGGTAGGTCTGGTCCTGGTTGGGGCAGACGGTGATGGCGTCGACCAGGATGCCGGGGAGCGAGACCTCGCGCGGGCGCAAGGAGCCGGGCCGCACCCGGTCGCGCACCTGGACGTAGACGCGGCCGCCGCAGTTGTGCCCGGCGAGCGCGACGGCGAACGAATCGAGGTCCGCCGGCTCGTCCACCATCGAGATGTTGCCGGCGGTGTCGGCGAAGGTGCCCTTGATGATCGCGACGTCGATCTTCAGCGGCTTGTAGCGCAGGTACGGCTCGCCATCGAACTCGACGCGCTCGACGATGTCGTCCACCGCCGCGGTGTTGACCCGGCCGCCGCCGTTGACGGGGTCGACGAAGGTGCCGAGCCCGGTCCTGGTAATGAGGCCCGGCCGGCCGGCACCGCTCTCGCGCAGGAGCAGGCTGATGACGCCGCTCGGCAGCGAGTAGGCCTCGATCCTGTTCTCCTTCGCCAGCGCCTGCATCGGCCTCGACCAGGTCCAGTGCCCGCCGATGACGCGCTTCACCATCCCCTCGTGGGCGAAGCGGTTGGTGCCCAGCGTCTTGCGGTCTCCGAAGCCCAGCGCGTGGATCAGCGTGAGGTTGTTCGGGTGCCCGGTCTCGAGGAAGCGCTTTTCGAGGGCGGCATAGATCGTGTCCGCCTCCAGCATGCCGCCGCCCGAACCGGTGACGGCGATCGTCGCGCCGTCCTCGATCTCCGCCGCAATGGCTTCGGGGGTCATCACCTTGGTCTGCATCGTGATTATCCGAGAATGAGGTTCGGCAGCCACTGGATGGCGCCGGGCATGAAGACGAGCGCTACAATGGCGAGAAGCAGCGTAATGAAGAAGGGCAGCGTCGCCCAGAAGACCCGTTCGATCGGCAGGCGCGACACCATCGCGACGCCGTAGAGCGCGATCCCCACGGGCGGCGTGATGAGGCCGATGACGCACATGATGCAGAACATCACGCCGAGATGCACCGGGTCGATGCCGACGATCTGCGTCAGCGGCACCACGAACGGGACCACCATCAGGATGATGGGCGTCGCGTCCATGAACATGCCGAGGAAGAGGACGAGACCGAGGATCAGGAACGTGACCACGGCGGGGTCGGTCGAGATGCTGGTGACGCCCTCTGCCATCAGCATCGGCAGCTGCTCGCGGGCGAACATCCAGCCGTCGAGGCCCGAGACGCTGATGACGAGCATCAGGACGCCGACCGCGGTGCCCGCCATCACGACCTCGTTGTAGAAGTCGCGGAAGCGGAGCGTGCCGTAGATGAGGCCGATCAGGATCACGTAGACCACCGCGACGACGCCCGCCTCGGTCGGCGTGAAGACGCCGGAGAAGATGCCGCCGATGATGAGGACCGGCGTGAGGAGGACGAGGATCGCGTCCTTCAGCGCGACGAGGACGTTGCGCAGCGAGAACGCCTCGCCTTTGGGATAGCCGCGCTTCCAGCTCAGCACGCCGACGGCGATGAAGAGGCACGAGGCGATGACGAAGCCCGGGAAGAGGCCGGCGATGAAGAGACGGCCGATCGAGACGTTCGCCGCGGCGCCGTAGACGATCATGATGATCGACGGCGGGACGATCGGCGCCAAGGTGGAGGACGCCAGCGTGATCGCGGCCGCGAATTCGGGGTCGTAGCCGCGCTGGCGCATCGCCTTCACGGTGATGGTGCCGACGCCGACCGCGTCCGCTGCCGCCGAGCCCGACATTGCCGAGAAGATGATGCTCGCCATCACCGAGACGTAGCCGAGGCCGCCGCGGATATGGCCGACAAGCGCCTGCGCGAAGTTGAAGATCCGCTCCGTCGCACCGCAGAGATTCATGAGGCGGCCGGCGAGGAGGAACATCGGCACCGCGAGGAGGATCGAGTTGTCGATCGTGCCGATCATCCGCTGCGGCGCGAGGCCGAGCGGGACGCCCTTGAGGTAGAGCCACAGGAACGCCGGCGCGCCGAGCGCAACGAAGATCGGCGCGCGCAGGAGGATCAGGACGAGGATCAGGAGGAGGATCAGCGAGATCAGCATCAGCGTGCTCCCTCGCGGCTGGCGGTTTCAACGGCGACGAGCGGGCTCGGGTCGCCGATATGCCTGCGGGCAAGGAGGAGGATGACCGCGTGGAACGCCATCAGCGTGAAGCCGACCGGCATCGCCAGCGTCTGCACGATGATCGAGACCTGAAGCGCGGGCATGACCTGGCCCGAGCCGCCGAACGCCGTGCGGTAGCTGATGAACGCGGCGACCACCATGAAGGCGAGGCAGATCGCGTCGATGGCGTAGGCGAGGACGTTGAACAGGCGCCTTGGAAAGAAGTTCACCACGAAATCGACCACGAAGTGCTCGGCGAGCGTCACCGCGTTGGCGGCGCTGACGAAGACCAGCCAGATGATGAGGATGCGCGAGAGCTCCTCGGTGAAGTCGAGCGGGCTCTGGATGACGAAGCGGAAGACGACCTGCATGAACAGCGTCACGACGAGGCCGAGGAAGGCGAGGAAAATCACCAGCCTCTCGACGGACGTGACCGCTCGCTCGATGCGCAGCAGTGTGTCGCTCATTTGAAACTCTCCGGCTGGCCGGCCCGGGTCGGAGGGCACGCCGCCATCAACAGGAATGCCGGCCCCCGGCGCCGGGGGCGATCCGCGTGCGCGGCCGAACGAACGGGCCGCGGCGCGATCGCCGCGGCCCGCGCTGCAGGACTACTTCGTGTCGCGGATCTTCTGGACGAGTTCCGCGCCGTACTGCTCGGTGTACTTGTCGACCACGGGCTGGACCGCTTCGCGGAACGTCTCGCGGTCAGGCTCGGTCACGGTGACGCCCTTGCTCTTCAGGAAGTCGAGGTTTTCCTGGAGGTTGTTGGCGAAGAGGTCCCACTGGTAGTCGGTGACTTCGGAGAAGATGCGGTCGAACTCGGCGCGCTGCTCTTCCGACAGGCTGTCCATCATCTGCTTGTTGGCGACGACCGGCTTGAACAGGAAGAAGTGGCCCGTCAGCGAAAGGTGCGGTGCCTGCTCCCAGAAGCCCATGTTGCGGTAGCCTGAGCTGTCGTTCTCGGCCGCGTCGATCGTGCCGGTGGCGAGCGCGGTATAGACCTCGCCGTAGGGCATCGGTGTCGCCTGCGCACCCAGCGCGTTGAAGGTGTCGATGTAGACCGGGCTGCCGATCACGCGGGTCTTGAGGCCTCCCATGTCGGCAGGCGTCGAAACGTCGGTCTCGCGGGTGAAGATGTGGCGCTGACCGGCGCTCCACCAGCCGAGGATCTCGAGGCCGGATTCGGCGAGGACCTTCTCGGCGATGCCCTGCCCGATCTCGCCCTCGGCAACCGCGCGGGGGTGCTCGGTGGCATCGCGGAACAGGAACGGGATGTCGAACACGCCGATGCTGGGCGCGAAGCTCGATACGTTGGAGCTCGACACCGTGGTCATGGTGATGGCGCCGAGCTGGGCCTGCTCGATCGCGTCCTTCTCGCCGCCGACCTGGCCCTGCGGGAAGACGGTGAGCGTGAGGCCCGTCTCACCCTCGGCGAGGCGCTTGGAAAGCTCCGCGAACGCCATGTTCGACGGCTCGCCGGGCGGGTTCACGTGCGCCGCGGTGAGTTCGAGCGCCAGTGCCGGCGAGGCGAACGTGAGGAGCGCAGCGCAGACGGCCGCGCGGGATTTCATCGAAAGCATCGTTTTCTCCCTGTTTCGTTTTTATCGCTTGATCTCGATCTACTGGATCGATCTAGTAGCGGAGTATGAGACGACGCCGGAGGCTGCGCAAGCCCCCGCGGCGGGAACCGATGCATAAAAACAGGGGAAGCGGATGGGTGAGGCTGCGACACCGGCCGAGGACATGGCCGAGCGGCGCGAGATGATCGCGCGGATGGTGCGCGAATTCGTCGACGAGGAAGTGCGCCCGCTGGCCGGCGCACTCGACGAGAGCGAGGAATACCCAGAGGCGCTCTACAGGCAGATGGGCGAGCTCGGCCTCTTCGGCATCACCGTGCCGGACACGCTGGGCGGCGCCGGAGCCGACTGCGAAACCTACGCAATCGTGATGGAGGAATTGTCTCGAGGCTATGCGTCGGTGGCGGACCAGTGCGGGCTCGCCGAGCTTCTGGGCAGCCTCCTCACCGAACATGGCACGCCGGGCCAGCAGGCCGAATATCTGACGCCGCTCCTGCGCTTCGAGCGGCGCGGCGCCTACGCAATCACCGAGTCCGAAGCAGGCTCCGACGTTTCGGGCATCCGCACCACGGCGACGCGGACCGAGAGCGGCTGGCGGCTCACCGGCGACAAGATCTGGATCCACAACGCGCCGGTCGCCGACTTCGCGGTCGTCCTTGCGCGGACCGACCCTGCCGCCGGCAAGCGCGGGATGAGCATCTTCCTCGTCGACCGGGACCGCGCCGGCTACACCGCAGGGCCCAAGGAACACAAGATGGGCCAGCGGGCGAGCCAGGTCGGCGCCCTGACCTTCGACGGGGTGGAGCTCCCGCCGGAAGCCCTCCTCGGCACCGAGGGCCGCGGCTTCCACATGATGATGAGCGTCCTCGACAAGGGCCGGATCGGGATCGCCTCGCTCGCCGTCGGCATCCTGCAGGCGGGCCTCGATGCCTCCGTCGACTACGCCAAGACCCGCCGCCAGTTCGGCGCGCCGATCTCCGACTTCCAGGGCGTCCAGTGGATGCTCGCCGACATCGCCAAGGCGACCCACGCCGCGCGCCTGATGGTCCGCGACGCCGCGCAGAAGATGGATTCGGGTCAGCGGGCCACGAAGGAATGCTCGATGGCGAAGTGCTTCGCCGGCGACGCGGCGGTCGAGCACAGCGCCAATGCGGTCCAGATCCACGGAGGCATCGGCTATATCCGCGGCGCAGAAGTCGAGCGGCTCTACCGCGACGCCAAGATCACCCAGATCTACGAGGGCACCAACCAGATCCAGCGCATGATCATCGCGCGCAGCCTGCTCGCGGAGGCCTGAGATGACCGCAACGAAGAGGATCGCGCTCGTGACGGGCGCGGCGCGCGGCATCGGCCAGGGCATCGCCTTCGCCCTCGCCGATGCCGGCTTCGACGTCATCGCCAACGACCTTGCCGAGGATGCCCTGGCGGAGACCATCGCCGGCGTCCGCGAACGCGGGCGGGAGGCGATGCCACTCGCAGGCGACGTGGCGGACGTCGAGGGACACGAGGCGCTGCTCGACCGTACGGCGGCGTTCGGGCCGATTGACTGCCTCGTCAACAACGCCGGCGTCTCGGTCAAGGTCCGCGGCGACATGCTGGACGTGACGCCGGAGAGTTTCGACCGGCTGATCGCGATCAACCTGCGAGGCCCGTTTTTCCTCACGCAGGCGGTCGCGCGCCGGATGGTCGCCGAGGGTGGCTCGGCCGACCGGATCAGCCGCTCCATCATCACCGTCTCGTCAGCCAACGCGTTCATCGCCGGGCCTGACCGGGCGGAATACTGCCTCTCCAAGTCCGCGCTCTCGATGATGACCAAGCTCTACGCCGTCCGCCTCGCCGAAGCCGGGATAGGCGCCTACGAGATCCGCCCCGGCGTCATCCGCACCTCGATGACCGCCGTCGCCAAGGAAAAATACGACGGGCTCTACGCCCGCGGCGACTTCACCCCCGTCAACCGCTGGGGCGAACCCGCGGAAGTCGGCCGCGCCGCCGCGCTTCTCGCCAGCGGCCAGCTCTCCTTCTCCACCGGCGACGTCCTCCACGTCGACGGCGGCCTGCACATCGCGAGGCTCTGATGACACTCCAGCACATCCGCCGGCTCGAACCCGGCATGTACGCCTACGACGACCTCGCGGTCGGCGACTATTTCGACACCGGCGGCATCAAGGTCACCGACGCGCACGTCACCGCCTTCGCCGGCATCTCCGGCGATCACTTCGACGTCCATGTCGACGACGAATTCGCGCAGGCGCACGGCTTTCCGGGCCGGATCGCGCACGGACTCCTCGGACTCGCGATGGCGGACGGCCTCAAGAACCGCTCGCCGGTTCGCATCCTCGGCATCGCCTCGCTCGGCTGGAACTGGGCGTTCCGCGGCGCGATCCTGATCGACGACCGGATCTCGGTCCGCGTCACCGTCAAGGCGATGCGCACCACCAAGCGGGAGGACAGGGGCATCGTGACGCTGTTCTTCGACGTGAAGAACCAGCACGGAAACACAGTGCAGGACGGCGAGACGCTGCTTCTCACGAGCCGGACCGGGGACAAGAGCGCCGCCTGAGCGGATCGGCGGGGAGACGCCTTGCCCCGCCGCCGGTTGCGCGACACGCTGGACACGCGGCCGGCGGCAGCGGCAGGGAGCATGACGAAACACCAGATGGCGGACGAGCCGAAAGCAGGGACACCGCCCCGCAAGGCAAGGCTGATCGAGATCGCGCAGAAGGTCGGCCTGTCCCGCGCGACGGTCTCGCTCGCACTGAGGCAGCACCCATCGATCCCCAAGCGCACGCGCGACAGGATCGAGGCCGCCGCGCGCGAGCTCGGCTACGTCTACAACCGCGGCGCGGCCAGCCTCAGGACCGCCTCCACCCACACCGTCGGCATCATCATCAACGACCTGACGAACCCGTACTTCGCCGAGATCGTCGCCGCGGTGCAGGAGGAGATGACCCGGAGCGGGCGCGTCGTCCTCTTCGGCAACTCTCAGGAAGAGCCCGCGCGGCAGGCCGAGTTCATCGAGACGTTCCGGGAATACAACGTCGACGGGATCATGCTGTGCCCCGCCGCAGGGACCGACCCCGATACGGTGCGCGAACTCCACGCGAGCCGCCTGCCCCTCGTCGTCTTCTCGCGCGACATGCCGGGCGTCGACGTCGACTATGTGGGCGGTGCGAACCTCGACGGGATGCGGGCGGCGACGGCGCACCTCATCGGCCTTGGGCACACGCGGATCGCGATGATCGGCGTCAACCGCCGCGTCGCGACGGGACATGCCCGCCTCGCCGGCTATCTCAGCGCGCTGGAGGAGGCCGGACTGCCGGTGGACCCGTCGCTGATCGTGGAGGGGCCGGCGACGCGCGACTTCGGCCTTAAGGCGATCGGCCGCCTGATGGCGAACGACCCGTCGCTCGCGGCGGCGGTCTGCTTCAACGACGTGATCGCGTTCGGCGTGATGCTGGGTCTGCGGCGGGCGGGGAAGGAAGCGGGCACGGACTTCTCAGTCGTCGGGTTCGACGACATTGCCGAGGCAAGTCTCTGGCAGCCCGCCCTCACCTCGCTGTTCCTGTCGCGCGAGGACGTGGGGCGGCAGGCAGCGGCGCTCCTGATGCGCCGGCTCGCGGACCCGGCCGCCCCGCCGACGCGCGTGGTGCTGCCGTTCACGCTGAGAGAACGCGCCAGCGTCCGGCCCGCCGAGGACGCGCCGCCGCCGAAACGGCGCCGCAAGACCTCACGGTAAGGCGGGGCCGGCCGTCAGGCCGGCTTGGTGGCCTCGAACGAGGGGCGTGCGAACAGCGGCACGGTCCACTCCTGGAGCGCAGGGTACTTGCCGCGCCAGTCGACGATGTCGCCGAAGCGGAAGTCGAGGTAGCCGAGAACCGCACCGAGCGCGATCGCGGCGATGGTCAGGCGCCCGTCACTCGCCGGCGGCTGCTTGGCGAAATGGGCGAGACCAGCGTCGATCTTGTCGAGCTGGTCGTCGACCCACGGCTGCCAGCGCTTCTCCTCGGGCCGAACCGCGAGTTCGTAGCGGCAGGCGACGGCGCAGTCGGCCATGCCCTTGGCGAGCATGTAGTCCGACATCACCTGCCAGTGGTCGGGCGAGTTCTGCGCGTAGAGGTGCGTGTCGCCGACGCGCGCCGCGAGGTACTGGGTGATGAGGCCGGACTCGCCGAGGACGGTGCCATCCTCGGTCACCAGCGCCGGGATCTTCCTCAGCGGCGCCGTCGCCTGGAAATCCTTGTTGGGGCTCGCCGGGGCGACCTTGGTCTGGATGATCTCGATGTCGTCGTGGAGACCGAGTTCGTAGGCGACGAGTTCGACCGTCCGCCCGAAGGGGGACGCGCCTGCCGTATAGAGTTTCATGCCTGTGCTCACGCTGCGGGGCCGCGGGGGGTCTTGTCGGCGCCGTCTTCGTGGAAGTCGGCGATGAAGCGGTCGAGAAGGCGCACCCCGAACCCGGAGGCGAAGGTGCGGCTGATCTCGTTGGCCGGGGCGCCGAAGCCGGTGCCGGCAATGTCGAGGTGGACCCAGGTGGAGTCCTTGGCGAAGCGCTTGAGGAACTGCGCGGCGGTGATCGAACCGCCCCAGCGCCCGCCGGTGTTCTTCATGTCGGCGAACTTGGAATCGATGAGGCCGTCATAGTCCTTCGACAGCGGCATCCGCCACACGAGGTCGCCGGTCGCCTTGCCCGCGTCGGAGAGCTGCGCCGCGACGGTGTCGTCGTCGGTGTACATGCCCGCGTTGAAGTGGCCGAGCGCGACGATGATCGCGCCGGTCAGCGTCGCGAGGTCGATCACCACCGTGGGATCGTAGGTCTCGATCGTGTGGGTGAGGAGGTCGGCCAGCACCAGACGGCCTTCGGCGTCGGTGTTGATGATCTCGATCGTCTGCCCGGACTTCGACTTCACGATGTCGCCCGGGCGCTGCGCCTTGCCGTCCGGCATGTTCTCGACGAGGCCGATCACGCCGACGGCGTTGACCTTCGCCTTGCGCGCGGCGAGCGCGTGCATGGTGCCGATCACGGCAGCCGCGCCGCCCATGTCGCCCTTCATGTCTTCCATGCCGGCGGCCGGCTTGATCGAGATGCCGCCGGTGTCGAACACCACGCCCTTGCCGACCAGCGCGACGGGCTTCACCTCGGTGGGCCCGTGCATCCACTCCATGATGGCGACGCGCGCGGGGCGCTCGGAGCCCTGCGCGACGCCGAGGAGCGCACGCATCTCGAGCCGCTCGAGCTCCGCGGGCTCGAGGATGGTGACCTTCACGCCGAGGTCACGCAGTTCCTCGGCCTTCTGCGCAAACTCCACCGGGCCGAGGACGTTCGGCGGCTCGTTCACGAGTTCGCGTGCCAGGATCACGCCGGCGCCGATGGCCGACACGCTCTCCCACCGTTTCGAGGCCGCGCCAGCATCCGCGGAGCTGATGGTGATCTTGCGCGCCGGCGGCACGGGATCGTCGGACTTGCGGCTCTTGTAGGTGTCGAAGCTGTAGGTGCGCAGCGTCATCCCGAGGGCGACTTCGGCGGCATCCTCGGCGCTGAGCGGGCCGGACGGCGTCTCGGCGAAGACCGCGACGTCGGAGTTGGGGCCGGACGGGAGCGCGCCGACGACGGTGCCGCCGAGCTTCGACCAGTCGGCCTCGGTCATCTTCTGCGGGTCGCCGAGGCCGACGACGAGGAGCGCCGTCGCCTGCAGGCCGCGCGGCATCGGGATCAGCATCGTCGCGAAGCGCTTGCCCTTGAACCCCTGCGCCTCGGCAGCGGCCTTCACCAACCCTTCGGAGGCGGTGTCGACGCGCTTTGCGGCGTCACCGAGCACCATGTTCTCGGCGGCGAAGACGACGAGGCTACCACCGCCCGGCATGGTTTCGGCGGCGAAGTTGATGACGGGAAGCTGAGGCATGGAGGGTCCTTTCACGGCGTCGTTCGGACCTATCCCCTTTGGCGGATGGGGACAACTCTCTATCGGTGCGTCCTTGAGGACACGCCGGCAACGCCTCGGAAAGGAATCGTTCACCCAAACTGGAAGCGATTCTTCAACCCTGACAAGCGTTGGTGTAGTCCATAGCGAGGGGTGCTGCATCCACGGTGCGGCGCCCTCCCCGTTGTGGCGAGAGGTCCATGCCGCTGCTTAATTGGTATATGTGTCGGCGGATCTTGACGCTGTTCCCAGCCTGCCTGCTGGTGCTGACGCTCATCATCTGGTCGACCCAGGCCCTCCAGCGGCTCGACCTCGTCACGTCGAAGGGGCAGACGTTCGCCGTCTTCTTTGAGCTGACGATGCTCGCCGTCCCCTACCTCGCCACCCTCCTCGCGCCGATCGCCTTCGTGATCGCGATGGTCGCCGTCTACGACGCGATGAACCGCGACAGCGAACTCGTGGTGATGGGCGCCTCGGGCGCAGGCCGGTTCCGCCTTCTCGCGCCGGCACTGGTCGCCGCCGGAGCCTGCGCGCTGCTGATCGCTGCCGGCGTCGTCTACGTGGCGCCCGCCGGTCTCGCGAAGGCCCGCGTGATGCTGACCGACGTGCGCGCCGACGTGGTGACCTCCATCGTCCAGCCCGGCCGCTTCATCGAGATCGAGGACGGGCTCACAGTCCATATCCGCGACCGTCGCGCCGACGGCTCGCTCGAAGGCCTCCTCCTGTCGGACAGCCGCGCCGCCGACGTCTCGCTGACCTACCTTGCCGAGACCGGCCGCGTGGTGGAGGCGGAGGACAATACGCTGCTGGTGATGACGAACGGCAGCCTCCAGCGCCTCGAGCGGCCCGAGAACGAGCTCTCCGTCGTCGCGTTCGACGCCTACGCGTTCGACCTCACCGATCTCTCAGCAGGCCCGGTGACGGCGTCGCTGCGCCCGTCCGAGCGGACGCTGTTCGAGCTCCTCTCGCCCGACCCCGACGACGGCTACCGCGCCGAGCGCGAGGCCCGCTTCCGCACCGAGCTCCTCGACCGGCTGGCCCAGCCGCTCGCCCCCTTCGTCTACGCCCTCATCGTGTTCCTGTTCGTCGGCGATCCGCGGATGCACCGGCAGAGCCGGATGGCGGGCATCATCGCCGCCGGCCTCGGCGTCGCCGCGGTCCGCTCCGCCACCTACGGCACGCTTCTCGCCGCCGACGGCATGCCGATCCTGGCGCCCATGGTGTTCGTCGTGCTGGCAGTGGCTGCGGCGATCGCGCTCTTCATCATCGCGACCGACCGCTCGCTGACGCTGCACGAGCGGGTGTGGGACTACGTCGCCCGCAAGCTCGCCGCGCTGTGGGCCAGGCCGCAGGGGTCGCACGCATGATGCGCCTCGTCCCCGGCGCGACGCTGTCGCGCTACCTCGCCCTCACCTTCCTGCGCTGGATCGTCGGCTTCTTCCTCCTCGGCAGCGCGATCATCTTCCTCGCAGACGCCGTGGAGCTGATCCGCCGCTCGGTCGACCGCGAGAGCTTCTCCGCCGCAGACGCCGTCCTCGCCTCGCTCTACAAGACACCCTCGCTGACGGAGGAGTTCCTGCCGTTCGCCGTGCTCTTCGGCGCGATCGCGGCGTTCCTCGCGCTCAACCGGCGGCTGGAGCTTGCAGTGATGCGGGCTGCGGGGGTCTCGGTCTGGCAGTTCATCATGCCGGGCGTTCTCGTCGTTCTCCTCCTTGGCGTCGCCGCGACCACCCTTTACAATCCGCTCTCGGCCGCGGCACGCGAACGCTCGGAAGTCCTGAGCGCACGGGTGCTCGGCAAGGAGACACAGATGCTGACTGGCGGCACCCGCTCCGTCTGGTTCCGCCAGGAGGGCCCCTCGGGGGGCTCGATCATGCACGCCTCAGCCGCCAGCGCGGACGGCCTCACCCTCTACCGCGTGGAAGTTCATCTGTTCGATCTTCAGAACCGTTTCGCCGGCCGCATCGAGGCCGACACCGCAACCCTCGGCAACGGCGAGTGGACGCTCTACCGCGTCACCAGCTACGACCGGAACGGCGCGCGGTCCGACCTCACCTCCACCAAGGTCGAGACCAAGCTCACCCCGGTCGAGGTGCGCGAGGCCGTCGCGCGGCCCGACGCGATCTCGTTCTGGCAGCTCCCCAACGCGGTCGAGCTCGCACGCCGCGCCGGCCTTCCCACCCACCGCTACTCGCTCCAGCAGCAGGTGCTCCTCGCCCGCCCGCTCCTTCTCGCGGCAATGGTTCTGATCGCGGCCTCGGTGTCGCTCCGCCTCGTGCGCCTCGGCGGGATGGCGCGCGCGGTCACCGGCGGCGTCATCGCGGGCTTCGTCCTCTACATCGCCTCGGCGGTCGCGTCGGACCTTGGCGAGGCGGGCGCCGTCGGCCCCGTCTACGCGGCATGGCTCCCCGGCCTCGCCGCGACGCTGATCGGCGCCACCACCCTCCTCCACACGGAGGACGGCTAGTGGTCCGCCGCCTTTCCAGGCTCCTCCTCGCCTCCGTCGCAGCGCTCGGCATCACAGCCAGCCTGCCGCTGACGGCGCACGCCCAGCTCATCCCCGAAATCGGCGAGGGCAACCGCGACGCCAAGCTCCTCCTCGAGGCGGACGAGCTCCTCTATGACACCCGAAGCGGCAGCGCGACCGCCGTCGGCGGCGTCTTCATCGCCTACCAGGGCTACCAGCTGTTCGCGAGCGAGGTGACCTACGACCGGCGCGCGAACCGGCTGATCGCCCGCCGTGGCGCGCGCCTCGAAGAACCCGGCGGCAACGTCATCATCGCCAAGGAGATCGAACTTTCCGACGATTTCCGCGACGGCTTCGTCACCGGCCTGCGCGCCGACACGATCTACCGCACCCGCCTCGCCGCAAACCGCGCCGAGCGCGTCAACGCCGAGGTCACGGTGTTCGAGGAAGCGGGCTACACGGCCTGCTATTCCTGCCGCCGCCGGCCGGATGCGCCGCCCACCTGGGCGATCAAGGCGCGCCGCATCGTCGCCAACGAGGCGGACCGCAGCCTCACGTTCGAGAACCCCTCGTTCGAGATCTTCGGCGCCGACATCGGCCCGCTGCCAACCTTCAGCATCCCGGACCCTTCGGTCCGCCGCAAATCCGGCTTCCTGCTCCCGACCGCGGTCTACAACAACCGCCTCGGCATGGGCGTGCGCGGCTCCTACTTCCAGACGCTGGGGCCCTCCAAGGATCTCACCTACGGCGTCACCGGCCTGTCGCGCCAGGGCGTCCTCGGCGACATCACCTACCGGCAGGCGACCGCGACCGGCGCGTTCCGCGTTTCCGCCGCCGGGATCTACCAGCTCTCGCCGGAGGCGTTCGACGGCACCAGCGGCGACCGCACCTTCCGCGGCTCGATCACCACCGAGGGCAACTTCTACCTCAACCCGCGCTGGCAGTACGGCTGGGAATCGACCCTCACCACCGACCGCCGCTTCCTGAACGACTACGACTTCAGCACCAGCGACAACCTGACCGAGCCGACCACGCTCTACCTCAAGGGCCTCGGCAAGCGGAACTCGTTCGAGGCACGGCTGTGGGCCTTCCGCATCCTGCAGGACGACTACGTGTCGACCCGCGTCCTCAACCCGCCGGCGCCCTTCACCGGGGTCGGCGAGCGCCTCCAAGGCAAGCAGGCCTACGTCCATCCGGTGATCGACTATGAGGGCGTCTACGACGGCGCGGTGCTCGGCGGCGAACTCTCCTACGGCTTCAACGCCACGGCGCTGAGCCGGCAGGAGACCGACGCGTTCGGTGCCTACGAGAACGGCGTGCTCGTCCCCCGCTTCCGCGGCGTGGAGGGCTCGTACGCCCGCCAGAGCGCCGAAGTCGGCTGGCGCAAGAAGATCATCGCGCCGTTCGGCCAAGTCATCACCCCGTTCGCGGGCGCCCGGGCCGACCTCTTCTACGTCAACAACCGCGACCCCAACGTCACCGAGCTTTCGGACGACGAGTTCCGCCTGCGCGCCATGCCGTGGGTCGGCGTCAACTACAGCTACCCGTGGCTGATCTCGTCGACCTGGGGTACGCAGACCATCGAGCCCGTCGCCGAGCTGATCGCGAGCCCCAACGAGGGCAGCATCGGCCACCTTCCCAACGACGATGCGCAGAGCGTTGTGTTCGACGACACCACCCTCTTCGGCCCCAGCAAGTTCTCCGGCTACGACCGGATCGAGGGCGGCGTGCGCGCCAACGTCGGCGTCCGCTACACTCTGCAGACCTACGCGGGCGGCTTCCTGTCGACCACCGTCGGCCAGTCCTACCACCTCGCAGGGCGCAACTCGTTCGAAGTGCCGGACATCCTCGACTCCACCGGCGAGTCCGGCCTCAACAAGGA
The DNA here is from genome assembly GCA_963704595.1 of uncultured Alphaproteobacteria bacterium. GTDB lineage: Bacteria > Pseudomonadota > Alphaproteobacteria > Rhizobiales > Amorphaceae > Acuticoccus. Next base: position 1,664,182 of record OY969922.1, on the reverse strand, counting down.
CGTGTCGGACTTCGTCGCCGACGTGACGCTCAACACAGCGCGCGGCTTCACCCTCTCGGCCAACGCACGGCTCGACGACGAGACCCTCTCGATCGAGCGCGCCGAGCTCGCCGCCGCGACGCAGACCGGCCCTCTCGCCACCCGCGTCGTCTACGCCTTCCTCAACAGCCAGCCCGACCTCGGCTACGTCGACCCGCGCGAGGAGATCCACAGCTCCGCCTCGCTGCGCGTGTTCGACCGGCTGCGCGTCTTCGGCATGGTCCGCTACGACCTTCAGGACAACGACATCATCCGCAACGGCGCCGGCATCGCCTACGACGACGACGCCCTCTCGGTCTCCCTCGCCTATGCCGAAGACCGCGGCGGCCTTGCCACCGATCCCGTCGACAGAACGGTGTTTCTGAGGATCGGCCTCAGGACGATAGGAGACACCTCAGTCTCGCCGGGCCTTGATAACTGACCTCCAGCGACGCTAAAGCGGACAGGCCGTGCGAATTTTAAGCAATTCGGCACGCTCTGTTCTGATTCCCGAGCCGGCAATGGCTCCAAGCAAGGCGGTTGTCATGGTGCGTATCGGCCTCGTCCTCCTGATGCTTCTCTCGATCCTCGTTCCGGCGGCAACGCCCGCGTCCGCGCAGACCAAGATCGTGGCGGTGGTCAACGGCAGCCCGATCACGAGCTACGCCGTCGCCCAGCGCCAGAAACTCCTGCAGCTTACCGGTCAGCCGGCGAGCAGCCAGGCCGCGCTCGACGAGCTCATCAACGAGGCGATCCAGAACAAGGCGGTCGAGCAGTCCCGGCTGAAGGTGTCGGATTCGGAAGTCGACGCCGCGATCGCCGACATCGCCTCGCGGGCGAAGATCAGCCCCGCCCAGCTCAACGCGGCGTTCAACCAGTCCGGCGTCTCCATCGGGACGCTGCAGGACCGCATCCGCGCGCAGGTGGGCTTCAACCGCCTCGTGCGCGCCCGCTTCAAGGCGCTGGCGACCGTCAGCGAGCAGGACCTCGTCGCCGCTCTCCTCAAGGACGAGACCGCGGAAAAAGCCATCGATTCCAACCGCTACGAGCTGATGCAGGTCACCATCGCGCTGCCCGACGACCCGTCCGACCAGCGCCTCCGGGATGCAACCGCGCGCGCCAACGAACTGCGCACGCGCTTCAACTCCTGCCGCGAGGGCATCGAGGTCGCCAAGAAGACCCGCAACGTCGTCGTGAGGGATTTCGGCGCGCGGTCCGACGTCGACTTTCCGCCGGCCATCCAGGAAATCCTCGCCGCGACCCCGGTCGGCAAGCTGACCGAGCCGATCCCCCAGCCGCGTGGCATGGTGATGTTCGCTGTCTGCAACAAGACCGTGGTGAAGTCGACGAACGCCGCGATGAAGAAGCTCGAGCCTGACATGACGGCCGAGCGCGGCGAGGCGTTCTCCAAGCAGTACCTGCGCCAGCTCCGCCGCGATGCCGTGATCGAAATTCGCTAGGAGCGCCGGTGCCCGATCCCTCGCTGGCCGCGCGGCGCTCGCGGATCGACGCGCTGCCGCCGCTGCGCGAGGTTCTGGCCGCGACCGGCTTCACCGCCAAAAAGTCCCTCGGCCAGCACTTCATCCTCGACCGCAACCTCACCGACAAGATCGCAGCGTCCGCCCGAGCGCCCGGTGCCGACCCTGACGCGCCCCTGTCGGGCCAGACCGTGGTGGAGATCGGCCCCGGCCCCGGCGGCCTCACCCGCTCCCTCCTGCGCGCAGGCGCGACCGTCATCGCGGTGGAGAAGGACAGGCGTGCGGCCGAGGCGCTCGCCCCGCTGGTGGAGGCCGCGGACGGCGCCCTGACCCTCGTCATCGACGACGCGCTCGCCGCCGACTGGACGATGCTTGCCCCGCAGGGCGCCGCCATCTGCGCCAACCTCCCCTACAACGTCGCGACGCCGCTGATCGCGGGCTGGCTGACCGGGCCGTGGCCGGCATGGTGGTCGTCCGCCACCGTGATGGTCCAGCGCGAGGTCGCTGACCGCATCGTCGCGGACACGGGGGCCGACGCCTACGGCCGTCTCGCTGTGCTCACCGGCGCTCGCGCCTTCGCCACCACCCTGTTCGACGTGTCGCCCGCCGCATTCGTGCCGCCGCCCAAGGTGTGGTCGAGCGTCGTCCGCTTCGACCCGAAGCCGGATGCCGGCGACGTGCCGGTGAAGGTTCTCGAGAAGGTCACCGCTGCCGCGTTCGGCCAGCGCCGCAAGATGCTGCGCTCCAGCCTCAAGAGTCTCGGCGAGGCGGAGGCGCTGCTCGAAGCGGCCGGCATTCCGGCGAACGAGCGGGCCGAACGGGTGTCGGTGGAAGACTTCGTCGCACTGGCGCGGCTGGTCGACGCGCGGTCAGAGCGCGTCTGAAATTCCGGCGACGAACGTATCGAGGTCCGTCAGGCGGCGGCGACGCAGCCGCTCGGCCTCCAGCACGGCGGTGACCCCGGCAAGCGCCGTCTCCAGATCCTCGTTCACCACCACGTAGTCGTAGTCGCGGTAGTGGGTCGAGTTCCTCACGCGCGTTGTCGAGGCGGCGGCGGATCGTCGCCTCATCGTCCTCGGCCCGGCGCACGAGGCGGCTCTGCAGCTCCGCGCCGGACGGCGGCAGGATGAAGATCGAGACGAGGTCCTCGGCCATCGCGGCGCGCATCTGGTCGGCGCCCTGCCAGTCGATGTCGAACAGGACGTCACGCCCCTCGCACAGCGCCTGCTCGACCGGATCGCGCGGCGTGCCGTATTTGTTGCCGTGAACCTCGGCCCACTCGAGGAGTTCGCCGCGCTCGCGCATCCGCTCGAAGTCGGCGTTGCTGACGAAGTCGTAGTGGATGCCCTGGACCTCGCTGGGGCGGCGCTTGCGCGTCGTCACCGAGACCGAGAGGGAGAGGCCGTCGTCCTGCTCCAGCAGGAGGCGCGAAAGGGTGCTCTTGCCCGCACCCGATGGCGAGGACAGCACAACCAGCACACCGCGTCGTCGGATCGCATTCATTCGAGGTTCTGCACCTGCTCTCGCAACTGTTCCACCACCGCCTTCAGCTCGAGGCCGAGCGCGGTGATGGCATGGTGCGGCGCCTTCGCGCAGATCGTGTTGGTCTCGCGGTTGAGTTCCTGCGAGAGGAAGTCGAGCTTGCGGCCGACCGCGCCGCCCTCGGCGAGCAGCGCACGCGCCGCGGCGATGTGGGCCGACAGGCGGTCGAGCTCCTCGCGCACGTCGGCGCGGGTGGCGAGCAACGCCGCCTCCTGGTGCAGCCGCTCGTCCGATAGCGGCTTGGCGGACGACAGCATCTCGTCGATCTGCCGCTCGATCCGGGCACGGATGGCGGGAAGCGAGCGCTCGGGGTGCGCGTCGATCGCAGCGCGCAGCCGGTCCATCGCGTCGAGCTGCTCGAGGAGGACGGGCACGATCCGCGCCCCCTCCTCCAGCCGATCCGCCTCCAGCGCCGCCAGAACCGCGCGCGCCTCGTCCATCATGTCGGGGACGGCGACAGTCTCGTCGCCCTCGGCCGCCTCGATCACGCCGCGGAGGGCGAGCAGCCCGTCTGCGCGGGGCGCCGCGACGGAGCCGCTATCGGCCAGCGCCGCGATCGCATCGACGTAGGCCATGAGCTGGCCGTGGTTGACGGTGTACCGGGTCGCGACCTCAGCCCGGCGGACGCTGACGGTGACGTTGATCGAGCCGCGCCGGAAGGTCGCCGAGACGGCCTTGCGCAGTTCCGCCTCCTGCCGCTCGAAGCCCTGCGGGACCCTCAGCCGAACGTCGAGCGCGCGGTTGTTCACCGAGCGCGCGTCGATCTGGAAGGCGAGGCCGTCGATCTCGCCCTCGCGGCTCGCAAACCCCGTCATGGACTGGACGGCGGCCATCCTACTCGGTGGTCGCTGTATTTTGCCCGCGGCTCCGCTCGATCTCGCGCCACCTGGCGACGTTCGCCTGGTGCGCCTCGTAGGTGGTCGCGAAGGCGTGACCGCCCGAACCGTCTGCGACGAAGTAGAGCGCGTCGGTCTCGGCCGGGTTTGCGACCGCCATCATCGCTTCCCGGCCGGGGTTGGTGATCGGCCCGGGCGGCAGCGCCGCAATCTGGTAGGTGTTGTAGGAGTTCGGGCGGTTGAGGTCGGACTTGGTCAGCGTGCGCCCCGCTTCCCAGGCCTCGCCGCCATAAAGGCCGTAGAGGATGGTCGGGTCGGACTGGAGCCGCATCCGCTGGTTGAGGCGGTTGACGAACACACCGGCGACCTCCGGCCGCTCGGACGCAACGCCGGTTTCCTTCTCGACGATGGATGCCAGCGTCACGAGATCCTCGGGCGATTCCAGCGGAATGTCCGGGTCGCGGTTCGCCCACGCTTCGGCAAGCACGCGGTCATGCGCGTCGGCCATCATCTCGAGCACCCGCTCGCGGTTCATGCCGCGGGTGATCGCGTAGGTTTCGGGCAGGAGCGAGCCCTCGGGCGGGATCGAACGGATGGTGCCGACCAGGATCTCGTTCTCGTTGAGGCGCTTGACCACCTGCGCCGAGGTGAGGCCCTCGGCGATGGTGATCTGGTGCCTCACCACGTCACCGGAGACGATCTTGGCAAGAACGTCCGCCATGGATGCACCGGCAGGGATCTCGTACTCGCCCGCCTTCATCATCTTGGTGGCGCCGGTCGTGTAGGCGGCCGCCAGGAAGACGTACTGGTTGGAGATGATGTCCTGCCCCTCGAGCCCTGCGGCGATCGACTGGACGGACGCGCCGCGGGGAATGTCGAGCTGCACGTCACCCGTGAGCGGGCCCTGCGCGACGTACATGTCGCGGCCGATGACGACGGCGGCAATCCCCGCGATCAGCCCCAGGACGAGGATGAACAGCACGAAGTTGAGGAGAAACACGACGGGGTGCCGCGCCTTCTCCGACCGATGGCGGGAGTTCTGGACCTTCATCGAAGCCTTCGCCTTGGCACGCGCGTCGGTGCTGGTGACGAGCGGCTCCGGCCGGCGGCGTGCGGGTGCCGCCCGGCTCTCTTCGCCGACCTTGGGCGGAGTGCCGAGGGGCGGTGAATCTTTGCTGCCGCGACGGCGTTGCCGCATGGTCGATCCTCAGGACTGGACGCGTCTGCCCTCAGACGCGCCGGAAAACGAGTGAGGCGTTGGTACCGCCGAAACCGAACGAGTTGGACAGGACCGTGTTGATCGGCTTCTGCTTGGCTTCGTGCGGCACGAGGTCGATATCGGTCTCGACGGACGGATCGTCCAGGTTGATCGTCGGCGGCGCGACATTGTCGCGGATCGCGAGGAGCGAGAAGATCGCCTCCACCGCGCCGGCCGCGCCCAGAAGGTGCCCGGTGGCCGACTTGGTCGAGCTCATCGTGAGCCCCTTGCCGTTGCCGTTCATGATCCGGTGGACCGCGTTGAGCTCGATCTCGTCGCCGAGCGGCGTCGAGGTGCCGTGGGCGTTGACGTAGTCGATGTCGGACGGATCGACGCCCGCGCGCTTCAGCGCCGCCGACATGCAGCGGAAGGCGCCGTTGCCGTCGCTGGACGGCGCGGTGATGTGGTAGGCGTCGCCGGACAGGCCGTAGCCGATGATCTCGCCGTAGATCGTCGCGCCGCGGGCCTTGGCGTGCTCGTACTCCTCGAGAACGACGATGCCGGCGCCCTCGCCGATGACGAACCCGTCGCGGTCGCGGTCGTAGGGCCGCGAGGCCTTCTCCGGCGTGTCGTTGAAGTGGGTCGACAGCGCGCGGCAGGAGGCAAAGCCCGCCAGCGCCAGACGGCCGACGGAGGCTTCCGCACCGCCGGCGACCATCACGTCGGCATCGTCGAGCATGATCAGCCGGGCCGCGTCGCCGATGGCGTGCGAGCCGGTCGAGCAGGCCGTCACGACGGACGTGTTGGGGCCGCGGAACCCGTGCCGGATCGACACGAGGCCGGACGCCATGTTGATGAGCGCACCCGGAATGAAGAAGGGCGACACGCGGCGCGGACCCTTCTCTTCCAGGGCCTTGGCCGAACGCTCGATCGAGATCAGGCCGCCGATGCCGGAGCCGATGAGAACACCGGTCCGGTCGAGGTCTTCCTGCTCCGTCGGCTTCCAGCCCGAATCGGCGATCGCCTCGTCGGCGGCGCCGGCGGCAAACACGATGAACTCATCGAACTTGCGCTGGTCCTTGGGGTCCATCGTGCCATCGGGATCGAACGGGTTTTCCTCGTTCCCCTTGGGCACCTGGCAGGCAATACGCGAAGGCAGGTCATCCACCTTGCAGCGGGTGACGGCCTTCGCGCCCGAACGACCTTCAAGGATCGCACGCCACGACGCATCCGCCCCGCTGCCAAGCGGATTGACTGTCCCGAGACCGGTCACAACGACGCGACGCACCATCTTACTCCAAACAGAAAGGTCGGTTCTTTGCGGAAACGCTTCCGTCTTACGACGTGGCGTTCTTGTCGAGGAACTTGATGGCGTCGCCGACGGTCAGAATGGTCTCTGCCGCGTCGTCGGGGATCTCCACGCCGAATTCCTCTTCGAAGGCCATCACGAGCTCGACGGTGTCAAGCGAGTCGGCGCCGAGGTCGTCGATGAACGACGCCTGCTCGGTGACCTTCTCCTGCTCGACGCCGAGATGCTCGACAACGATCTTCTTAACGCGCTCTGCGGTATCACTCATGGGAACATCCTTCAGGCTTGCCGCCTTGGTTGGGCCGCGGACGCGTGGAGGTCCACGTGGCCGGTCGCGGCGAATGGGAGTTAGTGGGCACGGCCGCGCCGGTACGCCCTCGTCGAAAGGCCGGTATCACAAGACTTCTGCATTTGGAAAGTTCTGTTCGCCGGTTGCTGCACTTCTAAAAGCCCATGGCCATGCCGCCGTTGACGTGAAGTGTCTGTCCGGTCACGTAGCGGGCCTCGGTGCTGGCGAGATAGACGACCGCATTCGCGATGTCCTCCGGGGTCCCGATGGACCCCTGCGGGATCGCGGTCAGGATCGATTCGCGCAGGTTTTCCGGCAGCACGTCGGTCATCGGCGTGGCGATGTAGCCGGGGGCGACCACATTCGCGGTGATGCCGCGGCTCGCCACTTCGCGCGCGATCGACTTGGTAAGGCCGACGAGGCCCGCCTTGGCCGCAGCATAGTTGGTCTGCCCGGCATTGCCGGAGAAACCGATCACCGAACCGACGTTGACGATGCGGCCCCAGCGCCGCTTCATCATCCCCGTCATCAGCGCGCGGGTGAGGCGGAAGCCCGCGGTGAGGTTTACCTCGAGCACCTTGTCGAAGTCCTCGTCCTTCATGCGCATCATCAGCCCGTCGCGGGTGACGCCGGCGCAGTTGACCAGAATGTCGACAGGCCCCGCGGCAGTCGCGTCCTTGGCGAGCGCGTCGACCGCGGCGCGGTCCGACAGGTCGGCAGCCAGAGGCGTCGCGCCGATGGCCTCGGCCGCCTTGGTGGCGCGCTCCATGGTGGAGCCGGTGACGATCACGTTGGCGCCCTGCGCCTTCAGCGCGGCGGCAATGGCACCGCCGATGCCGCCCGTGGCGCCGGTCACGAGTGCGGTCTTGCCGGTCAGGTCGAACATTTATTCGGCTCTCTTTGAAGCGAAGCTCGCCACGTCTTCAGGGGTGTTGACGGCGGTGGCGGTGAGGCTCTTGTCGATGCGCCTGGCAAGGCCCGAAAGCACCTTGCCGGCGCCGATCTCCACAAGCTCGGTCACGCCCGCCTCGGCCATCGCCGCCACGCTCTCGCGCCAGCGCACGCGGCCGGTGACCTGCGCGACGAGGCTATCGCGGATCGCCGCAGGATCGGACAGCTGCGTGACGGAAATGTTGGCGAGAACCGGCACACTGGGCGCCTTGAGATCGGCCTCGGCCAGCGCCTCGGCCATCTTCTCGGCGGCGGGACCCATCAGCGAGCAGTGGAACGGTGCGCTGACCGGGAGCAGGATCGCGCGCTTGGCGCCGCGGCTGCGCGCGATCTCGATGGCGCGCTCCACGGCAGCGCGGCTGCCGGAGATCACCACCTGCCCCGGCGCATTGTCGTTGGCGACCTCGCAGACGTCCCCGCCGGCGGCGAGCGCGGCGACTTCGCTCGGCGTCGTCGAGTTCGAGGCCGAGGAGCGCCGCCATGGCGCCTTCGCCGGCCGGCACGGCGGCCTGCATCGCCTCGCCGCGGAGGCGCAGGAGCCGCGCGGCATCGGCCAGCGACAAGCGCACCGGCGGCGGCGAGCGCCGAATATTCGCCGAGCGAATGGCCCGCGACCAGCGCAGCGTCGGTGATCTTCACGCCTTCGCTCTCGAGCGCGCGCATCGCGGCGAGGCTGACGGCCATCAGCGCCGGCTGTGCGTTGGCGGTGAGCTGCAGCGTCTCTTCCGGGCCTTCGAAGATGATCTTCGACAGCTCTTCGCCGAGCGCGGCGTCGACTTCGGCGAAGACGGCGCGCGCGACGGGATAGGCGTCGTGCAGGGCACGGCCCATGCCTACGGTCTGGCTGCCTTGTCCGGGGAAGGTAAACGCGATTGTCATGGCTCTCGGGGTCGCTCGTCGTCCACATATAGGTGTGTACGGGAACCGGCAAAGACCACCCGTGCGTCCGACCCGTCAAGTCCGTTGCGCCGGGAAAGTGACAGGGCTCACCAGTTTCCGCTTGATTTTGCGGCAGGACGCCTCCTATGTGCACCTCTTCCACGTTGGCCAGGGGCTGAACGGTGGCGTGCGCGTGCCCGAAAGGGAGCGCACGAGGCATTCGATTGCCGCCCACCGGTGTCCCTGCTCGCGAAGGTCGGACGCCTCTCGAGGCTTCGACGAGGCTTTGCGCCGACGGGAAGAGCGCCACGGTGGCGCGCCACAGAAAGAGGTGGGCATGGCCCTATACGAATGTGTTTTCCTGATCCGGCAGGACGTGTCCGGACACGGCTGTCGATGAACTCATCGAACAGTACACCGCCGTCCTGACGGAAAATGGCGGCTCGGTCGGCAAGGTCGAGAACTGGGGTCTCAAGACCCTCGCATACCGCATCAACAAGAACCGCAAGGCGCACTTCGCGCTGATGGACATCGACGCACCGGCTCCTGCCGTCCAGGAGATGGAGCGCCAGATGCGCCTCAACGAAGACGTGCTGCGCACGCTGACCGTGAAGGTCGAAGAGCACGAAGACGGCCCGTCCGTCATGAAGCAGAAGCGCGACCGCGACGACCGCCGGCGGCGCGAACGCGGCGAGCGTGACGACGGCCCGCCCCGTGGCGACCGTGACCGTGGCGACGGCCCCCGTGGCGACCGCCCCGACCGCGACCGTGATGGCCCGCGTCCCGAACGCCGCGAAAGGGAGTTCTCCTAATGGTTGATATTGCTCAGCTGCCGACCCGTCGCCCGTTCTTCCGCCGCCGGAAGACGTGCCCGTTCTCCGGCCCGAACGCCCCGGCGATCGACTACAAGGACGTCAAGCTCCTGCAGCGCTACATCTCCGAGCGCGGCAAGATCGTCCCCTCGCGCATCACCGCCGTCTCGGCGAAGAAGCAGCGCGAGCTGTCCAAGGCCATCAAGCGCGCGCGCTTCCTCGGCCTCATCCCCTACGTCATCAAATAAGACGTCAGGCCGGGCGCCCGCGCCCGGCCGCCATCTGGGGCCCCCCTGCCCCTAACCGCCGACAGGCGGGACAGATCATCTGGGCAGCAGGCCCTAACCGCCCGCCACGGCGGCGGGACAGATAAAAGAGACAACACCATGGAAGTCATTCTTCTCGAGCGCGTCCCCAAGCTCGGCGAAATGGGCGAAGTCGTCCGTGTCCGCGACGGGTTCGGCCGCAATTTCCTCCTGCCGCAGGGCAAGGCGCTCCGCTCCAACCGCGAGAACCGCGCCAAGTTCGAAGCGCAGAAGGTCGAGCTCGAAGAGCGTAACGCCGAGCGCCGCCAGATGGCCGAAGCCCTCTCCAAGCGCGTCGCCGGCAAGACCTTCGTCGCCATCCGCCAGGCGGGCCAGACCGGCCAGCTCTACGGTTCGGTGTCCACCCGCGACATCGCCGACGTCCTCTCGGCCGACGGTTTCCGCGTCGAGCGCCGCCAGGTCGACATGAAGGGCCCGATCAAGACCATCGGCCTGCACGAGATCATGCTGGTCCTCCACCCCGAGGTGGTCGTGCCCGTCACGATCAACGTCGCCCGCACCAAGGACGAGGCCGAGCGCCAGTTCGCCGGCGAGGACGTTCTCGCCCCGAAGTCTACTCGCCGACGAGGACGACGACGACGAGGACTACAACGAGCCCCGCGACGAGGCCGAGGAAGAGGCGACCGCTTCCATCCCCGGTCAGGGCGAGCAGCCCGACGTCTGATCCCGCTGCCGCCGCTAGGTGGCGGTCCGGACCCGATCCCGAAGCCGGCGCCCCCAGCGCCGGCTTCTTTCGTTGTGCATAGCCTTTGCAATTGCCCATGCATTCGAAGGGCTTGACAGCCTGCTTTGAAAATCTTGAGTTTTCTCGCAGGAAAGGCGCGACGAACCATGGCGACAATATTCGATCACTTCCTCAAGCGCCTCGTGAAGCATGGCAACATGGTGATCGAGGACGCCAACGGCACTTCCCGTGCCTTCGGCGACGGCAAGGGCGAGCGCTACGTTCTCGTCTTCAACGATGCCGCCGTCGCGCGCGAAATCCTGATGCAACCCCGAGCTGCGCTTCGGCGAACTCTACATGGACGGGCGCTGGTGGCTGAAGGAAGGCTCCCTCGCCGGCCTGATGACCATGATCTTCGAGAACATGGACACCGAGACCGTCCCGCGCTGGCGCCAGATGTTCCACCAGGGCATGCGCCGCATCCGCCAGCGCAACCACGCCCGTGCCGCACGCCGCAACGTCCACCACCACTACGACGTCGGCAACGAGATCTACGAGCTCTTCCTCGACGAGGACTGGCAGTATTCCTGCGGCTACTTCCCCAATTCCGACAGCACGCTGGAAGAGGCGCAGCTCGCCAAGAAGCGCCACATCGCGGCCAAGATGCTGCTGAAGCCGGGCCAGCGCGTCCTCGACATCGGCTGCGGCTGGGGCGGCATGGGCCTCTACCTCGCCAAGAACACCGGCGCCGACGTCACCGGCATCACCCTGTCCGACGAGCAGCTGGCCCGCGCCCGCAAGCGCGCCGAGGGCATCCACAACGTCGAGTTCCGCCTGCAGGACTACCGCGACGTCAACGAGCGGTTCGACCGGATCGTCTCGGTCGGCATGTTCGAGCACGTCGGCGTCGGCTACTTTCGCCAGTATTTCGAGGCGTCGAAACGGCTGATGACCGACGACGGCGTGATGCTGCTCCACTCCATCGGCCGCTTCGGACCGCCGGGCTACACCGCCCCGTTCATCGACAAGCACATCTTCCCGGGCGGCTACATCCCGTCGCTGTCGGAGGTGCTGCCGATCATCGAGAGCGTCGGCCTCTACGTCACCGACATCGAGATCCTGCGCCTTCACTATGCCGATACGCTGAAGGCGTGGGGCGAACGGTTCGCCGCCAATCGCGAGAAGGTCGTTGCGTTGCGCGACGAGCGCTTCTACCGGATGTGGGAGTTCTATCTCGCGGCCTCGGAGGCCTCGTTCCGCTCGGGAGACATGATGGTGTTCCAGATCCAGCTCGCCAAGACGGCAGGACGCGGTCCCGCTGACGCGGGAGTACATCTCCGAGACCGAGCACGCACTCGCCGCCCGCGAAAGCCACGAGATGCAGGGCCCCTCGCTGGTCGCGCAGCGCAGGTGACGCCTCCCGCACCGTTCGACCCCGACGCGCTCGGCGACCTCTACGCCAGGGCCCGCGCCTTCGAGGATGCCGGCGACCGCGACAACGCGGCCGCCCTCTTCCGCGAATGCCTCGCCATCGACCCGGACGACCACTGCGGCGTCGCGATGCGGCTCGCCGCCTTCGGCCTCGCGACACCCCAGCGCGCCCCGGCCGCCTACGTCGCCACCCTCTTCGGCCAGCACGCCGAGACCTTCGACGAAACGCTGGTCGACCGGCTCGGCTATGACGTGCCGCGCCTCGCCCGCGCCATGGTGGACCCCCACGGCACCGGCCCGTTCAGGATGCTCGACCTCGGTTGCGGCACGGGCCTCGCCGGCCTCGCCTTCGCCGACATCGCGCCTGACATCACCGGCGTAGACCTCGCCGAAGAGATGCTCGGCCTCGCGGACGAGCGCGAAGTCTACGGCGACCTCTACGTCGCCGATGCGGTCGATTTCATGGCCGAGTGGGACGAGGCGCCGTTCGACCTCATCGTCGCGACCGACGTGTGGCCGTATCTGGGCGATCTCGCGCCCTTCTGCGCCGCGGCCGCAGGCGCCAACGCGATCACCCCGGGCGGCCTATTGATCGCTTCGTCCGAGCGGTGCGAGAGCGGATGGCGCGTCACCGAAACCCAGCGCTTCGCTCACGGGCGGGACTACATCGAAGCCACCTTGACCGCGGCCGGCTTCGGCCTTCTGGGCGTTGCCCCCATCACGGTCCGCTACGAGGAAGGGGTGCCCGTGGAGGGCGACCTCGTGATCGCGCGTCTCGGCGGAGCACGCGGCTGAGCCCGGCGCCGGTGGTCAGCGCGCGGCGGCGCAGGCTCCAGGCAATCCTCGACGGTGAGGACAGGACGTTCGGCCGGTCGGTCGCCTTCGCGATCCAGGGGCTGATCCTCCTCTCGGTCTTTTCCGTCGCGATCGAGACGCTGCCCGACCTTCCGGCCGGGTTGAGAACCTATTTCTTCTACGAGGAGCTCGTCATCGTCACGGTGTTCGCCACCGAGTACGTGCTGCGCGTCTACGCGGCGCCGCGGCGGCTCCGTTACATCTTCAGTTTCTACGGAATGATTGATGTGCTCGCCATCGCGCCCAGCGTGCTGATGGGCGGGTTCGACCTGCGGGCCATGCGGGCTGTGCGCGTCCTGCGCGTCCTCAGCCTGCTGAAGATGATGCGCTATGTCAGCGCCTTCAATCGCCTGGCGCGCTCGATCCGCGCCGTTGCGGCCGAACTTGCGGTGTTCGCGCTGATGGCGGGCATCATCCTCTATCTGTGCGCGACGGTGGTCTACCTCTTCGAGAACGAGGCGCAGCCGAAGGCCTTCGCCTCCATCCCGCATGCGCTCTGGTGGGCGGTCGTCACCTTCACCACGGTCGGCTATGGCGACGTCTACCCGATCACCGCGGGCGGCCGGATCTTCACCGGGGTAATTCTCATCCTTGCGCTCGGCGTCATCGCGGTGCCGACGGGGCTGATCGCGACCGCCCTCACCGCCGACCGCGAGCGGGAACGCGAGGAGAAGCAAAACGAGCTTCGGCGCAAGGCGGAAACCGAAAAAGAATCACACGGCCGCGAAACGGGCGCCTAAAAAATCTTTCACAGCGATCTATCCACCTATCCCCTCTGGATAACGAGGGGATGCGATCACAAAACGAACTCGTAACCGATCCCGACCTATCAAGGGGGCCCAACCTCGTGAGGCCCCATGAATCAACCGCTCGATCACAACGCGCTGCAGATGATCCGCACGGCGCCGCAGAACCAGGAAATCGAGCAGCAGCTTCTCGGCGCGATCCTGGTCAACAACGAGGCGTTCTACCGGGTCAGCGATTTCCTCAAGGTGGAGCACTTCTTCGTCGAGCCGCACCGGCGGATCTACGAGACCGCCGAGAAGCTGATCCGCGCCGGCAAGATCGCCACCCCGCTCACGGTGAAGACGTTCTTCTCCGCCCGAGGAGCGGATGGCCGACCTCTCGGTCACCGAGTACCTCGCCCGCCTCGCCGCCAACGCCACCACCATCATCAACGCCGAGGACTACGGCCGCACGCTGTTCGACCTGTCGCTCCGCCGCGCGCTGATCTCCATCGGCGAGGACATGGTCAACGAGGCGTTCGACGCGCCGCCCGAGCTCACCCCGCGCACCCAGATCGAAGGCGTCGAGCGCCGCCTCTACGAGCTCGCCGAGACCGGCCGCTTCGACCAGGGCTTCATCGGCTTCAACGACGCGCTGCGGGCCGCGGTCGACATGGCGGCGGCCGCGCATGACCGCGCCGGCGGCCTCTCCGGCATCGCGACCGGGCCTGTCCGACCTCGACCGCCTGATGGGCGGGATGCAGCGCTCCGACCTCGTGATCCTCGCCGGCCGCCCCGCCATGGGCAAGACCTCGCTCGTCACCAACATCGGCTACGCCATCGCCAAGAACTACCGGCCGGCGCGGGACAACAACGGGCGGCCGGTGGACGGCGGCATCGTCGGCTTCTTCAGCCTCGAAATGTCGGCCGAGCAGCTCGCCACCCGTATCCTCGCCGAGCAGGCGGGCATCTCGTCGAGCCACATCCGCCGCGGCTCGATCTCCGAGAGCCAGTTCCACGACCTGGTGGAAGCGGCCAAGACGATGCAGACCGTGCCCTTCTACATCGACCAGACCGGCGGCATCACCATCGGCCAGCTCGCCGCCCGCGCCCGCCGCCTCAAGCGCCAGAAGGGGCTCGACGTCCTGATCGTCGACTACCTCCAGCTCCTCTCCGGCTCCGGCAAGCGCGCGTCCGACAGCCGCGTCAACGAGGTCACCGAGATCACCACCGGCCTCAAGGCGCTCGCCAAGGAGCTCGAAGTCCCGATCATCGCGCTCTCCCAGCTCTCCCGTCAGGTCGAGCAGCGCGACGACAAGCGGCCCCAGCTCTCCGACCTTCGCGAATCGGGCTCGATCGAGCAGGACGCCGACGTGGTGATGTTCGTCTACCGCGAGGAATATTACCTCCAGTCGAGGAAGCCCGCGGAGGGGACGCCCGAGTTCTTCGAGTGGGAGGCCAAGATGGAGGCGGTCCACGGCATCGCGGAGGTGATCGTCACCAAGCAGCGCCACGGGCCGACCGGCACGGTCAAGCTCCAGTTCGAGGCGGAGGTCACGCGCTTCTCCGACCTCGCGCTCGACGACTCCATCCCCAACTGATTGGGGTGACGCGCCCGTCCGCCCACTTGCCCCGGCGGCGCCGAAGCCCGACCTGAGGGTCATGGCTGAACGCGCCCCCCTTTCCGCGGCATCCGCCGGCCCCGAGCCGGCGGCCGGCGCGCGGCTGACCATCGACCCCGCCGCCGTGGTGCGCAACTGGCGCCACCTCGCCGCCTTTCCGCCGCCCGCTGCGGCGCGGTGGTGAAGGCGAACGCCTACGGCCACGGCGCCGAGACCATCGGCGCCGCGCTCGCCAAGGCCGGTTGCGACACCTTCTTCGTGGCGCTGGAAGCCGAGGCGATCGCGCTGCGCGCCGCGGTGCCGGACGCCGTCATCTACGTCCTCAACGGCATCTTCGGCAGCCCGGACCTTGCCCGCCGCCACGCGCTGCGCCCCTTCATCTCCTCGCCGGACGCGCTGGCGGACTGGCCGGACGACCTCCCCTACGCCCTCAACGTCGACACCGGCATGAACCGGCTCGGCCTTTCCGTGCGCGACGCTCTGGAGCGGGCCGGCAGCATTCCCGAGCCGTCGCTGATCGCCAGCCACTTCGCCTGCGCCGACACGCCGGACCACTCGCTGAACGAGGCCCAGTCCGCCGCCTTCGCCACGGTGCGCCGCGCCTACCCGGCCGTTGCCGCCTCCTTCGCCAACTCCGCCGCGGTCCTGACGCGCCCCGATGCGCACTACGACCTCACCCGCCCCGGCATCGCGCTCTACGGCGGCGCCCCGGTGGAGGGCATCGCCGCCCTGGAGCCGACGGTGCGGCTCGAAGCGCGGATCATCCAGGTCCGCACCGCCGAGGCCGGCGAGACCGTCGGCTACGGCGCCGCGCAGACGCTCACCCGCCGCTCCGAGATCGCCATCGTGTCCTGCGGATATGCCGACGGCTACCTGCGCGCAGCTGGCGGCAGTGACCTTTCAGCGGGCGCACCGGCAGCGTTTGGCGGAAAGCCCACCCGCCTCCTCGGCCGCGTCTCGATGGACCTCATCGCGGTCGACGTGACCGGCCTCGGCGCACGCCGGGGCGACCTCGTCGAACTCATCGGCCCCGCCGTGCCGCTGGAGGACGTGGCGCGCCACGCCGGCACCATCGGCTACGAGCTCCTCACCGGCCTCTCCCGCCGCGCCGAACGCATCCACGGCCCGCTATGACCCACCCACGCCGGAGCAAGACCTGATGGCCAAGCGCCAGAGCCAGTTCGTCTGCCAGGAGTGCGGCGCGGTCCATTCGCGCTGGCAGGGCAAGTGCGAGGGCTGCGGGGCGTGGAACACCCTCGTCGAGGAAGCCTCCGCCGAAGACATCATGACCAAGGCGACCGGCAAGGCCTCCCGCACCAAGGGGAAACGCCTGTCGCTCTCTCGGCTCGACGAGCCGATCGACGAGGCCCCGCGCATCCTCTCCGGCATCGGCGAGTTCGACCGGGTGACCGGCGGCGGCCTCGTGCCGGGCTCCGCCGTGCTGATCGGCGGCGACCCCGGCATCGGCAAGTCCACCCTCCTCCTCCAGACCGCCGCCGCCCTCTCCCGCGCCGGCCACCACGTGGTCTACGTCACCGGCGAGGAGGCGACCGCTCAGGTGCAGCTGCGCGCCCGCCGTCTCGGCGCCGACACCGCGCCCGTGTCCCTCGCCGCCGAAACCAGCGTCGAGACCATTCTCGAGACGCTTTCGGCCGGCCCCGCCCCCGCGCTGGTGGTGATCGATTCCATCCAGACCCTCCACACCTCCATCGCCGAGGCGGCGCCCGGGACCGTCACGCAGGTGCGAGCGTCCGCGCAGGCGCTTATCCGCTATGCAAAACTGTCGGGGGCCGTGGTGATCCTCGTCGGCCACGTCACCAAGGACGGGCAGCTCGCCGGCCCGCGCGTGGTCGAGCACATGGTCGACGCGGTGCTCACCTTCGACGGCGACCCCTCCCACGCCTTCCGCCTCCTGCGCGGCGTGAAGAACCGTTTCGGGCCCACCGACGAGCTCGGCGTCTTCGAGATGACCGGCGGCGGCCTTGCCGAAGTGGTCAACCCGTCCGAACTTTTCCTCGGCGAACGGGACGTTTCGTCCCCCGGCGCCGCGGTGTTCGCGGGCATGGAGGGCACCCGGCCGCTGCTGGTGGAAGTGCAGGCGCTCGTCGCCCCGTCGCGCCTCGGCACGCCGCGGCGCGCCGTGATCGGCTGGGACTCGGCGCGTCTTTCCATGGTGCTCGCGGTGCTGGAAGCGCGCTGCGGTCTTGTCCTTTCCAGCCACGATATCTACCTCGCGGTTGCGGGCGGGATGCGCATCGCCGAGCCTGCGGCGGATCTCGCCGTGGCCGCGGCGCTCATCTCTTCGCGCGCAGGTGTCGCGTTGCCGGGCGATCTCGTCTATTTCGGCGAGGTCAGCCTTTCGGGGCGGGTGCGGGCGGTGCCGCATTCCGCCGGGCGGCTGAAGGAGGCGGCCAAGCTTGGCTTCACCGGCGCCATCGTGCCCCCGCAGGCAGGCGCGGAAGGCGGTGGGGCACGCGTCAGCGAGGTTGCATTACTGGCCGATTTGGTCCACCGCATCGCACCAAACGGGTTTGCCGACGAGCGGTCCAAACCCCCCTCTGGAGACGATTGATGAATATCGCGATCCTGGACGGCGTTGTTATCGCCGTCGTGCTGATTTCGGCGATCCTTGCCATGTTCCGCGGCTTCGTCCGCGAAGTGCTGTCCATCGCGGCCTGGGTCGCGGCGGCCGTCCTGGCATACCTGTTCTACGAACAGCTCCTCCCCTACGTCAGCCAGTACATCGACAAGACCGAGATCGCGATCGGTGTGTCGGCAGCGGCCATCTTCCTGGTCTCGCTCATCGTCGTCAGCCTCATCACCATGAAGATCTCCGACTTCGTGATGGACTCGCCCGTCGGCGCCATCGACCGGCTGCTCGGCTTCCTGTTCGGCGCGGCCCGCGGCGTCCTCCTCGTCGTCGTCGCGGTGATCTTCTTCAACTGGCTGGTCGACGCCGAGAACCGCCCGGCCTGGGTCACCACCGCCGCCACCTACCCCGAGCTTTCCGAACTCGGTGACAAGCTCCTCGCAGCGATCCCCGACGATCCCGAGTCCGCCATCCGCGGCGCCTTCGAGGGTGCCGGCGAGGCCGTGCAGGACACCGGCGAGGCGATCGAAGACGCCGCCGAGCCCGACACCGGCCTCAACAACCAGAACCAGGACGGTCTCGACCAGCTCATCGACGGCGCGACCACCGAAGACTCCACCGTCATCGAGCCGACCCCGGCCGAACCGGCCGACACCCCCACCGTTGGAGGCCAGAACTGAGCACCACGCGGCTCTACGACATTCGCGACGACGACCGCTTTCACGATGAATGCGGCGTCTTCGGCGTCTATCGCAACGGCGGCGCTGCGGCGCTGACCGCGCTGGGGCTCCACGCCCTCCAGCACCGCGGACAGGAGGCGGCCGGTATCGTCTCCTGCAACGGCGGCACATTCCACGCCGAGCGCCACATGGGGCTCGTCAGCGACAACTTCACCAGCCCGGACGTGATGCAGCGCCTGAAGGGCGACTGCGCCATCGGCCACAACCGGTACTCGACCACCGGCGAGCCTGCGCTCCACAACGTGCAGCCGCTGTTCGCCGAAACCGCGGTCGGCGGCTTCGCGGTGGCGCACAACGGCAACATCACCAACGCCCGCAAGCTGAAGGCCTCGCTGCGCGAGACCGGCTCGATCTTCCAGTCCACCTCGGACACCGAAGTGCATCCTCCACCTCCTCGCCACGTCGACCAAGTCCTCGATGATCGAGCGGTTCGTGGATGCGGTGCGGCGGCTGGAAGGCGCGTTTGCGCTGGTCGCGCTCACCAAGTCCATGCTGATCGGCTGCCGCGATGCGCTCGGCATCCGCCCGCTCGTCATCGGCGACTTCGAGGGCTCGTTCATCCTCACGTCCGAGACCTGCGCGCTCGACATCATCGGCGCCCGCTACGTGCGCGACGTCGAGCCCGGCGAGATGGTCATCATCACCGAGAGCGGCATCGAATCGCTGCGCCCGTTCCCGGACACGGCGTCCCGCTTCTGCCTGTTCGAGTACGTCTACTTCGCCCGCCCCGACAGCGCCGTCGGCGGCCTCGAAGTCTACGACGTGCAGGAAGCGCATCGGCGCGGAGCTGGCGCGCGAGGCCCCTGCCCCGGCGGACGTGGTGATCCCGGTGCCCGACTCCGGCACGCCGGCCGCCATCGGCTACGCCGAAGGCTCGGCGCTGCCGTTCGACCTCGGCATCATCCGCAACCACTATGTCGGCCGCACCTTCATCGAGCCGACCGACCAGATCCGCCACATGGGCGTGAAGCTGAAGCACAACGCCAACCGCGCCGTCATCGCCGGCAAGCGCGTCGTACTGGTGGACGACTCCATCGTGCGCGGCACCACCTCGCTCAAGATCGTGCAGATGGTGCGCGAGGCCGGCGCCACCGAAGTGCACATGCGCATCGCCTCGCCGCCGACGAGCGATTCCTGCTTCTACGGCGTCAACACGCCGGAGAAATCCAAGCTGATCGCCTCGCGCATGAACCGTCGAGGAGCTGGCGCGATACATCCGCGTGGACAGCCTGGCGTTCATCTCCATCGACGGCCTCTACCGTGCCGCCGGCGAGCAGCGCCGCGAACCCGACAGGCCGCAATATTGCGACGCCTGCTTCACCGGCGAGTACCCCACCGCGCTGACCGACCGGGCGACGGTGAAACCCGCCCCGCAGCTCTCCTTCCTGGAACCCAGCCATTGAGCCAGCCGATCGACAACAGCCCGCTGACTGACGCCGAACGCGCCAGTCTGGCGGGCCGGCTGGCCGTGGTGACGGGCGCGAGCCGCGGCATCGGCTACGCCGTCGCATCGCTTCTCGGCTCGTGTGGCGCGCAGGTCATCGCCGTCGCCCGCACCGTGAAGGGGCTGGAAGAGCTCGACGACGAGATCCGCGCCAACGGCGGCCCCGGCGCCACCCTCGTGCCGCTCAACGTCACCGACGGGCCGGGCGTCGACCAGCTCGGCGCCTCGATCTACAAGCGCTGGGGCAAGCTCGACATCCTCGTCGGCAACGCCGGGGTGCTGGGGCCGATCTCGCCGCTCGCCCACGTCAAGGCGAAGGACTGGGCCGAGGCGATGGACGTCAACGTTTCGGCCAACTGGCGGCTGGTGCGCACGCTGGACCCGGTCCTGCGCCGCTCCGACGCCGCCCGCGTGCATCTTCCTCACCGCAGGCGACGCGCGGACGCTGCGCCCCTTCCACGGCCCCTACGCCGTCTCCAAGGTGGCGCTGGAGGCAATGGCGAAGACCTACGCGCTGGAAACCGAGCAGACCGCGATCCGGGTCGGCCTCGTCGAGCCCGGTGCGGTCCGCACCCAGCTCCGCGCCCGCGCCGTCCCCGGCGAGGACCCGGCAACCCTGCCGATGCCGGCCGACGCCGCACCCGGCATCGTGCGCCAGTGCCTGCCGACGTCGTCCCCCAGCCTCGACTGAGCCGGACGACCGCCGAAACAATGAAAAAGCCGGGACGCTGATGCGGCCCGGCTTTTTTTCTAGTCCGAGTAGGGGTTGTCGCCCTTGCGCAGGAGGAGGCGGATCGGGACGCCCGGCAGGTCGAACTTTTCCCGGAGGCTGTTCACCAGATAGCGCTGGTAGGCGGCGGGCAGATCGTCCGGCCGCGAGCAGAAGGCGACGAACGTCGGCGGGCGGGCCTTCGCCTGCGTGACGTAGCGGATCTTGATGCGGCGGCCGCCGACGGCCGGCGGCGTATGGCGCTCCAGCGCGCCCTCCAGCCAGCGGTTGAGCCGCCCGGTGGAAATGCGCGCGGACCATTTCTCGACGGTCTCGACAACGGTCGTCAGCAGCTTGTCGATGCCGCGGCCCGACAGCGCCGAGACCGGCACGACGCGGATGCCCGCCGCCTGCGGGATCAGGCGGGTGATCTCCTCGCGCGCGGCGCGGATGTGGGCGTCGGTGTCCTCCACCAGGTCCCACTTGTTCATGGCGACCACCACCGCTCGGCCCTCGCGGATGGCAAGGTCGATGATCTGGAGGTCCTGCTTGTCGAACGGGTGCATGGCGTCGACCACCACCACCACGACCTCGGCGAACTTCAGCGAGCGGATCGTGTCCGCCGTGGAGGCCCGCTCCAGCGTGTTCGTCACCTTCGAGCGGCGGCGCAGGCCCGCGGTGTCGACGAGCTTGAACTTGCGGCCGCGGGAGGTGAACTCCACCGCGATGGAATCGCGCGTGAGGCCGGCTTCCGGCCCCGTCAGCATCCGCTCCTCGCCGATCACCCGGTTCAGCATCGTCGACTTGCCGACGTTCGGGCGGCCGATGAAGGCGAGCGAGATCGGCTTCGTCGGATCGAACTCGGCCTCGTCGTCCTCTTCCTCGTCGCCGGTCCCGGAAGCTGCTGCGTGCTCCTCCACGGTCTCGAACGCCTCGGCCAGCGCATCGCGCAGGTCGGCCATGCCCTCGCCATGCTCGGCGGAGAACGCGACCGGGTCGCCGAGGCCGAGGCTGTAGGCGTCGAGGCTGAGGAGGCCGCCACCGCGCCCTTCCGCCTTGTTGGCGATCAGAACGACGGGCTTGCCGCGGCGGCGCACGTCGGCGGCGAGTTGCTCGTCGAGCGGGGTCACGCCGGCTCTGGCGTCGACCACGAAGAGGTAGATGTCCGCATCGTCGAGCGCGCGGGACATCTGCGCCCACATCCGGCCTTCGAGCGTGCCGATGTCGGCGCCCTCGAAGCCTGCGGTATCGGTGATGGTGAAGGTGAGGTCGTGCAGGCGCGCGTCGGCCTCACGCCGGTCGCGCGTGACGCCCGGCGTGTCGTCGACGATGGCGAGGCGCTTGCCAGCGAGCCTGTTGAACAGCGTGGACTTGCCGACATTGGCCCGTCCCGCAATCGCGACTTTCATGTTTCGCTCCTGGCGGCGCTCGCCCTAGCGGAGCGCCGTGATTTCGCCGGTGTCGGAGACGATGAACATCTGTCCGTTTGCCACGATCGGCGCAGTATACGCCGATGAGCCGATAGTGCGATCCGAAACCAGCGCGCCGGATGCAGGGTTGACCTGCGCCAGGCGGCCATCGTTGGAGATCGCCCAGAGGCCGCCGCCCGCAAGCAGCGGACCGGCGTAGGTGGAGTCCTGCCGCTTCTTGGGCTTGGGAAGCTGCGTCATCCAGAGCGTCTCGCCGCTGGAGCGGTCGAGCGCGACCATCCGGTCCGCGAGATCGACGAGGAACACCGCGTCGCCCGAGACGACCGGGGTGAAGGCGGAGCCGATGTTGCGCTCCCACTTCTTCGAGCCGTCGGCCAGCGAGACCGCGATGGTCCGGCCCGCGACGCCCGTGGCGTAGACGATGCCGCCGTCGATCACCGGGCTGCCCGACACGTCGGTCATGCCGGAGACGGCGAGCGTGCGCATGGAGCGCGTCACGAACTCCTGCCAGACGGGTTCGCCGGAGGAGACCGAGAACGCCATCACCTCACCGGACGAATAGGGGATGACAACCTTGTCGCCGGAGACTGCGGGCGAGGAGGCGGCGACGAGACCCTGCTGCTCGGGAATGCCGTCGTAGGAGAAGGCTTCCGCGCCGTCGGCCTGGTTGATCGCGAAGACCTGGTTCTTCTGGCTGACGACGAACACCTTGCCGGCGCCCGCGGTGGGGGCGCTGCGGGCGGGGGTGTCGAGGTCGCGCCGCCAGATGATCTCGCCGTTCTGCGCCGAGAGCGCCGCGGCCTCGCCGTAGCCGGTCGCGACGAACACGCGCCCGCCGTCGACGGTCACGCCGCCGCCGGGAGCCGGCTCGCTCTCCTTCTCGGGGCGGAGGGACTGGCGCCACACGCGGCCACCGGAGGAGGCGGACAGCGCGGTGACGGTCCCGTCGGGCGAATAGACGTAGACGCGGTCGCCTGCGACCACCGGGCGGGCGGAGATCCGCGCCTCTGCCCGGACCATCGCCATGCCGGACAGCGTCGAGCCGCCGACCTGCGCCTTCCAGGCCCGCGCGCCGCCGCCGTTGAAGGCGAGGTGGCCGGGCGCGTTCTGCGCGTTGCCACCCGGCTGCGGCCAGTCAGCGTTGGCGACCGCCGGGGCGACGGATGCCGAGCGGGTGCCTTCCACGGTGGGCGCGTTGGTCGAGAACACACTGGTGCGCTCGCCCATCAGGCGCTCGTCCTTGGCGCCGAACGGGTTGAGGTCGGAGATCGCGCCGCAGCCGCCGAGCAGGGTGAGCGCGAGGATCGCGGGAATCGTGCGCATCAGTTGGCCTCCCCGGCCGTGTTGCCTTCGGCAGCCGCCTGCGGCGCCGACTGGGTGATCAGCGCGAGCATGAAGCGCGCGCGGGCCGCGACACCCGGCGGGGTGCCGACCTCTTCGGTCACCGCCGTGAACCAGCGCCGTGCGCCGGCAAGATCGTCCGCCGCGTAGGCCGCAAGGCCCATCAGTTCCTGGGCGGACGCGTAGAACGGGTTGCCGGCATCTTCGGCGAGGCCGGTGACCGCGTCGATCGCGCCCTGAACGTCGCCGGCGTCGAGCAGGATCTGCCCCTGCCGGATGCGCGCGAGATCGCGGTAGATGGCAGGGGTGTCGCCGTCGTTCGCGATGCCGGAAAGGACCTCGGAAGCGCGGGGACCGTCGCCCGCGTCGGCGAAGGCCGTGGCGGCGCGGAACTCGGCAAGGATGCCGTATCCGCCCGGCGCGTCGGCTGCGTACGCAAGGAGCGTTTCGCCGGAGCCCGCGGTGCTGACGCCCTCGACCTCGTTCAGAACGCTGATGTAGGTGTCACCCGCGGCGCGGTCGCGCCTGGTTTCCCAGGCCTCGTAGCCGCGCCAGCCGGCCGTGACGATCACGATGAGAACCGCGGCCCCCAGCACGAAGATGCCGTAACGGTCCCACAGGGTCTTGAGACGCTCCCTGCGGAGATCGTCTTCAACTTCCTTAAAGATATCGCTCATTGACCCACCGGCTACTCGTTCAACACCCGCCGCGTGCGGGACAGACCCACGCCGCAAAGCGTGGGCGGACCGTTACATCGCGATCGGCGAAACGCCTATTAGCCATAAATGGACCTTCCACACAAACAATGCGTAAACGATAAGCCCGATCGCAACCGCCGCAATATCCGCCGAGACGTGCGGTGTGAAGGCCGTGGGTGCGGCAAGCCCCGCCCGCTCGCGCTTCTTGACCGAGATCCGGTCCACCACCGCCCAGGCGAGGAACGCGCCGAAGAGGACCACCGAGGCCGCGTCGCCGTTGGCGAGGAGGTGCGCCGTCGCCCACAGCTTCACCGCGACCAGCATCGGGTGCTTCAGCGCCTTGCGGATGTAGCCCTTGAGGTAGGCGGCCGGCAGCGCGACGAAGGCGAGCGCCATCAGGAGGAGCGCGATGTGCGCAAGCGCCGGCGGCGGGTTGTAGAGGATCGGCGCGCCGTCGACGTACTTCCACGCCTTGTAGCCCTCGGCGATCATGATGAGGCCGACCAGCGAGCCGATGCTGTAGACGATCTTGTAGCCGGTCTCGCCGATGGCGCCGGCGACGGCGGCGCGCACCGGCCGCACGATCTGGAACGAGTGCAGGCCGAGGAAGACCACGAGCCCGAGTATCAACAACAGCATTGGCGTCTCCTGAAAGGTCGGGGCCCGCGATCGCCACTGCGACAGCGGTGCTGTAGCGAATCGTGAACCTTCTCGCGATAGTCGTGGCGCGAGAGGGCGCTGCGGCGGTCGGACCGCTGCGATGGAGGCTTTAGCATGACCCGCGTTTTGGTTGCGATTATTATGGTTCTAGCCAGCTTCGGCGCCGGTAGCGCCGTGGCAAAGACGCTCGTCGCGGACGTAGACCTCGCGAATCAGAGGCTGACCGTCATCTACAAGGGCGAGGCGCTGGCCGAATGGAAGGTGTCCACCGGGCGCGCCGGCTACCGCACGCCGCCCGGCACCTTCCGCCCGCAGCGGATGTACCGGGACTATTACTCCAAGCAGTATGACGGCGCCCCGATGCCCAACGCCGTGTTCTACGACGCGGGCTATGCCATCCACGGCAGCTACGACACCGGCAGCCTCGGCCGCCCGGCCTCCCACGGCTGCATCCGCCTCCACCCGGCGGACGCCGAAAAATTCTTCGACCTCGTGGTCACGGTCGGCGCGGAAAACACGGCGATCCACGTCCGCCCGTAACCCGGGTCCCGCCGCGCCTCAGTAGGTGGCGCGGCCGCCCGACAGGTCGAACACGCCTGCCGTGGTGAACGAGTTTTCCTGGCTGGCGAGCCAGACGATCATGTTGGCCGCCTCCTCCACCTCCAGGAACCGGCCGCGCGGGATCTTCGACAGCATGTAGTCGATGAACTCCTGCTTCATCTGGTCGAAGATGCGCGTCCGGGCGGCAGCCGGCGTCACGCAGTTCACCGCGATGTTCTGCGCGGCGAGCTCCTTGCCGAGGCTCTTGGTAAAGCCGATCACCCCCGCCTTCGACGCCGAGTAGGCGGACGCGTTGGGGTTGCCTTCCTTGCCCGCGATCGAGGCGATGTTGACGATCCGCCCGTAGTCGCGCTCGCGCATTCCGGCCACCACCACCTTGTTGACGTGGAAGGTGCCGAGAAGGTTGATCGCGCAGATGCGGTGGAATTCCTCGACCGGGTAGTCCGCCACCGTGGCGTTCATCCCTGCGACGCCTGCCGAGTTGACGAGGATGTCGACCTCGCCGAGCGCCTCGACGGTCTCGGCATGGGCGGCTTCCACGGCGGCGAAGTCGGAAATGTCGACCCTGACCGGGTGGGCGGTGTCGAGGCTGCCTGCCTTCTCCGTTGCGAGGGCAAGGTCGACGTCCCAGATCGCCACCTTGGCGCCGCCTGCGGAGAGCCGGTCGGCGACCGCACCGCCGATGCCCTGCGCGCCGCCGGTGACGACCGCGACGCGGCCGGTGAAATCATACGTGTTCATTGGTGGCGTCCCTCAACCCCGTCTCTTTTCTTCCCGTTAGCACGGACCGGGCCGGCTGCGTCACCCGCAGTCTCGCAATTCGCCCCCCTATTCGCCCGCCGCACGCGAAACGAAAAAGGCCGGCGCAACTGCACCGGCCTTCCTCCGATTGGCGCGCCGGGCTAGCGGCCGTAGGCGCCGACGATCAGCCCGCCGACCACGCCGCCGACGAACGCGGCTGCGGCGGGGTTGTGCTGGCGGGGCCTGCGATATTGCGGCGCCGGCTCGACGTACTCCACCACGTGCCGCTCGCGGACCGGCGCCGGGCGGGTGACGACCTGGCGGCGGGGCGCGGCCCTCGTGGCCTTCCGCGATGCGGTCTTGCGAGGCGCCGCCTTGCGCTGCGCGGTCTTGCGTGGTGCGGCCTTGCTGGCGGTCTTCTTCACCGAGCGGGTCTCGCTCGCCTTCTGTCTTGCGCGGGCGGCGGCTTCGGCGCGGCGGGCGCGGGCGGCAGCCTGCTCCTCCAGATAGTCCGCATAGGCGCTGTCGGTCGTCTCGTTCAGCGCGGCGACCTGCGCCGCGTTGAGGTAGCCGGTGGCAGCACCCCCCAGCGTTTCCTGGAAGGCCGCGATGCCGGAGCGGGTGCGCGGGCCGAACAGGCCGTCCGCCCCGCCCACGTCGGCATCGGCAAGGTTAAGGCGGACCTGGATCTCGCGCCGCTCGTTGCGGTTCAGCCCGAGCGCAGCCTCCACCGCTTCGCCGTCGATCTCGGCTGGCGCCGCGTCGATCTCGGAGGGAGCGGCGTCGGTCCCGACCGCGCTGCCGGGCATCGTCAGCGACGCGACCTCGATGGCGCTGGCCTCATCTCCTTCGGAGCGCGCCGCGACCTCCTTCCGGGCGATGCCGGCGAAGACACCTTCCGGGAAAGCGGTGAGGTAGGCGTTGTAGGACGCGAGGCTGCCCGTCTCCTGCGCGAACTGGAACAGCGACTTCTCGATCTCGATCGTGCCGGTCGCCGCCGGCACCGCGCTTTCCGCAACCGGGCCGCCGAGGTGGAGGGTCGGCACCGGCTTCAGCACCACGGGGCCGGTCAGCGAGGCGTTCAGCCAGGGACGCTGCCGCTCGTCGGTAGAGGCGAGCACCTCGCCGGTGACGCGCGACATCACCTCGGTGATGTCCTTGCCCTCGGTCTCGATGTTGTTGAGGAGGGCTTCGGCGAAGGGCGAGTGCTTGTCCGCACCGTCATAGGCGACCTCGCCGGGGCTGGTGGCGAACGCGATCGCGAGCCCCTTCCCCGCGTTCTTGACGTCCATCACCGTGAGGCCTCGGCTCAGCGCCGAGCGGGTCGCTTCGCCCAGCGAGCGGGACAGCGTGCCGGCCAGCGGGTTGTCGCGGCAGGCATCGAGGAAGACGAGGCTCACCCCGTTGCCGTAGCGCATCTGCTTGATGACGAAATCCGTCGAAACCGCCTCGAAGTCGAGCGCCGTGGCATCGGAGAACTTCGCGTCGACCGGGACCAGGAAATTGCGGTTGTCGAACGCGACGCCGTGGCCGGCGTAGAAGAATGCGGTGAGGTCGGCGGTGCGGGCGGCGCGGGAGAAGCGCCGGATGGTGGCCTCGAGCTCGTCCTTGTCGAGGTCGTAGCCTGTGACGGTCTCGAAGCCGAGCCGCTCGAACGCGGCGGCCATGGCCCTGGCGTCGGTGACCGGGTTGGCGAGCGCCGGGGCGTTCTCGTAGGCGGCGTTGCCCACGACCAGCGCCACCTTCTTCTCGAATGCGGCCTCCGCCGCCATGGGAGCCACTGCCACCAGCGACAGCGTCATGAGTGACAATATCCGCTTGAGCATGTTTCCAATCCACTAAATAACAGCGACCTGAAGCCGCGACTGAAATAAAGTGGACCGCGCAAGCTATACTCTGGAGTGCGCCTCAAATATTTGCGCCTTGCAGACTGCGCGGCCCGTTAACCGTCTCAACACCGGTTCATGTCGGGCCGCACCGGCCTGCCTGCAAGGGACAGGATGCGTGCAAGTGGTGATCGGGATCACGCTTCGGACGAAAGGCGGATGACGGCGGCCGGCGGGTCAGCCTGCGTCCGGCACCACGGCGGTCGCCTCGATCTCGATCATGAAGTCCGGCAGGGCGAGCGCCGCGACGCCGATGAGGGTGTTGGGCGACGGGGTGACATCGCCCCAGAAGGCCGCCATCTCGCCGCCGATGACACCGAGCTTGTCCGGCGAATGGTCGACCACGTAGGTGCGGATGCGCACGATGTCGGCCGGTCCCGCCCCCGCCGCCGCCAGCACCGCCTTGAGGTTGGCCGCCGCCTGCCGGGTCTGCGCCGCAAGGTCGCCTACGCCGACGACGTTGCAGTCCCTGTCCCAGGCCACCTGCCCGGCGCAGTGGATCGTCCGCCCCGCGCCGGAAACCGCGGCATGGGAGAAGCCGTAGGTGAGCGCGTCGTAGAGTTCCGGCGGGTTGAGACGGTCGGCCATCGTGCGGCTCCTAGTAGAGGAAGTAGCGCTGGGCGAGCGGGAGTTCGGCCGCGGGCTCGCAGGTGAGATGCTCGCCGTCGGCGGTGACGCGGTAGGTCTCGGGGTCGACCTCGATCTCCGGCAGAGCGTCGTTGAGCTTCATGTCCTTCTTGCCGATGCCGCGGCAGCCCTTCGACCGCCACCGTCGCCTTGCGGGTGCCGTAGTCCACCCCTTCCGCGGCGCGGGAGACGAACGTCACCGACGAGGCGGTGAGCGAGGCGCCGAACGCCCCGAACTGCGGGCGCATGTAGACCGGCTGCGGCGTGGGGATCGAGGCGTTGGGGTCGCCCATCTGCGCCATCGCGATGGTGCCGCCGATCAGCACCATGTCCGGCTTCACGCCGAAGAAGGCCGGCGACCACAGGACGAGATCGGCCCGCTTGCCCTCCTCGATCGACCCCACGTGCCTGGAGATGCCCTGCGCGATCGCGGGGTTGATGGTGACTTTGGCAATGTAGCGGCGGGCGCGAAAATTGTCGTTCTCGCCGGTTTCCTCCGCAAGGCGGCCGCGCTGGACCTTCATCTTGTGCGCCGTCTGGAAGGTGCGGGTGATGACCTCGCCGACGCGGCCCATCGCCTGGCTGTCCGACGCGATGATCGAGAAGGCGCCCATGTCGTGGAGGATGTCCTCCGCCGCGATGGTCTCCTTGCGGATGCGGCTTTCGGCGAACGCGATGTCCTCCGGGATCGACTTCGACAGGTGATGGCAGACCATCAGCATGTCGAGGTGCTCCTCGATGGTGTTCACCGTGTAGGGCCGGGTCGGGTTGGTGGACGACGGGATGACGTTGGGAAGCCCCGCGACCTTGATGATGTCCGGCGCGTGGCCGCCACCGGCGCCCTCGGTGTGGAAGGCGTGGATGGTGCGGCCCTTGAAGGCGGCGATGGTGTCCTCGACGAAGCCCGATCTCGTTCAGCGTGTCGGTGTGGATCATCACCTGAATGTCCATCTCGTCCGCCACCGTCAGGCAGCAGTCGATCGCGGCGGGCGTCGTCCCCCAGTCCTCGTGGAGCTTCAGCGCCATCGCGCCGCCCCTCACCTGCTCGGTGAGCGCGCCGGGGAGCGAGGCGTTGCCCTTGCCCGCGAAGCCGAGGTTCATCGGGAACGCGTCGGCGGCCTGGATCATTCGCGCGAGGTGCCACGGGCCGGGGGTGCAGGTGGTAGCGTTGGTGCCGGTCGCCGGGCCCGTGCCGCCGCCGATCATGGTGGTGACGCCGGAGGCCAGCGCCTCGTCGATCTGCTGCGGGCAGATGAAGTGGATGTGGCTGTCGATGGCGCCTGCGGTGAGGATCTTGCCCTCCCCCGCGATCGCCTCGGTGCCGGGGCCGACGATGATGTCGACGCCGGGCTGCGTGTCCGGGTTGCCGGCCTTGCCGATCTTGACGATCCGGCCGTCCTTGAGGCCGACGTCAGCCTTCACCACGCCCCACCAGTCGAGGATCAGCGCGTTGGTGATGACGGTGTCGACCGCGCCCTGCTCGCGCGTCGCCTGGCTCTGCCCCATGCCGTCGCGGATTACCTTCCCGCCGCCGAACTTCACCTCCTCGCCGTAGGTGGTGTGGTCCTTCTCCACCTCGATGAAGAGCTCGGTGTCGCCGAGGCGGACCTTGTCGCCCACCGTGGGGCCGAACATGGCCGCATAGTCGGCGCGAGAGATGCGGGCGGGCATGGCGGGGATTCTCCGGGGCTTTGCTTGGGCGGCATTGTGGCGGGATCGCGGGCGGCTCGCAATCGCCCCCGTGCTCGCAATTGCCATGCCATGGCTGCGCGCACTCACCCCGGCGCCCGCGCGAACGGCGGCTACGTCCAGACCATCATCGGCGGCACGGGCACCGACAACGTGACGCTGAGCAACGGCGCCGGCACGGTCGACCTCGGCGATGGCGACAACCAGCTCTTCGCCGACGGATACGTCAACACCGTCACCACCGAAGACGGCATCGACAATGTCCAGCTGAACGACGGCGGCAACACGGTGGACCTCGGCGGCGGGAACGACATCTTCCGCGCCTCCGCCTACGTCAACAGCGTCGACATGGGCGCCGGCAATGACACCATGCAGACCGCAGCCGGTGGCGTGTTCGACGGCGGCGCAGGCGACGACACCTTCGACTTCGATTTCACCACCGCCGCGCACGCCAACACCAGGTTCGACGGCGGCACCGGCAGCGACACCCTGATCATCCGCGTCGACAGCCTCGCCGACCTCGACTTCAGCCAGCTGTCGCAGGAACTGGCCGACTACGCGGACAACGGCTCGGCCCAACTGACGCAGTTCAACATCGACATCGAGAACGTCGAGGAAATCAGCGTCTACGTCGGCAACCAGCCGATCGAAACCTACGACTACGGCGATATCTTCTGATCCGCCGCACGCGGCACCCGGCCCACCGCGTCAACCGCGGGGCCCGTCAGGTCTCCGTCCGAACCGGCCCGAAATTGGCATAAAGTTGCTAAACGAACGAGAGTTTTTGAAATTTGTGTTCTGCGTCACAGTTTGGATCATCTGCGGCAGGGGCCTGCTTGAACATTACGGGCAGGCAACAAATCTCAGGTTGGTGCAGGGGGGAGCAAACATTTCAATTTACGCCCCAGGCACTTAATACAATTCGCATGATATTGACTGAGTAACTGCGTACATTTCAGCATACTTCGAGTGCATATTGTGGGCCGGGCAGCATTATTTGCCCGGCCCATTTTATTCTATACTCAGTACGATCAGACGAGCGCGAACACACGGCTCGGGCCGCCGGTACCGCCACGGTTCTTCGGCGCGCCGACGATCATCGTGGCGCCGGTTGCGGGCAGCTCGGCGAGATTGGCGACGCATTCGAGGCCCCAGCGGCCGGTGGGAAGCCACGAGTAATGCGTCGCGAAGTCGGGCGACATGCCGTGGTCGAGCGAGAGGGTGTCGACCGCGATGCCGATGCAGCCGGTGCCCTTCAGCATCTCGGCCGCCTCGACGTGGAAGCCGGGGAAGTGCATCGTGCCGCTGCCGTCCGCATTGCGGAACTCGGGCGTCTCCGTCTTCTCGCCCCAGCCCGAATACATCGCGGCGATGAAGCGCTCGGGCAGGTCGCCGTTGGCGGAGATCCATGCCTCGATGTCGTCCGGCGTCACCTGCGCGTCGGGGTTCTCGGCGGCCTTTGCGGCGATGTCGATCTTGGCGATCGGCGCCATCAGGTCGCCGACCGGGATCTCGTCCACCGACATGCCGTCCGCCGAGAAGTGCATCGGCGCGTCCATGTGGGTGCCGGTGTGCTCGTTGATGGTGAGCTCGAAGAGGTTGTAGCCGTTGTCGGCAAAGTTGAACTTCTGGTCCATCGCGAAGCCGGGGATGCCGTCGAACGTCGGGAAGTCTCCCGAGAGGGTGTGCGTGAGGTCGGCGAGCGTGCCGCCCGACGTCTGTGCGCGCACCGGCTGCGGCGCGATCAGGACGCCCGCGGTCGCCGCAGCGGCGGCCGCCGTCCCGCCGGTCAGAAGGGTCCGCCGCGACAGCATCCTGCTGCGCACGCTATCGATTACGCATTGACCGCACATGTCGAGCCTCCTCAGCTAGCGCGCCGCCATGATGGCAGCGCGGACAACGCAGAGAGCAAGCGACGTGCCGGTCGCGCTCGGTCAGTCGAGCGGGCCGGCCACCTTGCCGTTGAAGCCGTGGACGATGCGCGCGCCGGAGAGCGGCACGAGCCGCACGGTCCGCTCCTGCCCCGGCTCGAAGCGCGTGGCCGAGCCTGACGGAATGTCGAGCCGGAGGCCGCGGGCCGCCTCGCGGTCGAACCGCAGCGCGCCGTTGGTCTCGTAGAAATGGTAGTGCGAGCCCACCTGGATCGGCCGGTCGCCCGTGTTGGCGACGGCGATCTCGGTCACCGGGGCGCCGGCGTTCAGCTCGATCTCGCCTTCGGCGGCAATCACTTCGCCTGGGATCATGGGGCTCTCCGATAAACCTGTGTGGCGACGCTCGCGCCGGCGCCGCGCCGTGTCAACAGAAGCGTCAGTCGCCCTCGAAATCCATCGCGGTGAACACCGAGACACCGCGTTCGCGCAGCCTGGCCGCGCCGCCGAGGTCCGGCAGGTCGATCGCAAACGCCGCGTGCGGCACCGAGCCGCCGGCCCGCTCGATCAGCTTCACGCCCGCGACCGCCGTGCCGCCGGTCGCGATGAGGTCGTCGACCAGAAGCACCCGCGCGCCCTCGTCGAGCGCATCGACGTGGATCTCCACCTCGTCGACGCCGTATTCCAGCGAATATTCCTGCCGGTAGACCTTGGCGGGGAGCTTGCCCTTCTTGCGGATCGGCACGAAGCCCTTGCCGAGCGCGAGCGCCATCGCGCCGCCGAGGATGAAGCCGCGCGCGTCGATGCCCGCGACGAGATCGATGTCGGCGTCATGATACGGCGCGCGTCATCCGCTCGACGATGCCGCGCAGGCCGTCGGGGTCGGCAAAGAGCGTGGTCACGTCGCGGAAGATGATGCCGGGCTTGGGATAGTCGGGGATCGCACGGACGAGTTGCTTGAGATCGGTCATTCAGCTTCAGCGTTTGAGGACACGGCCCGCGACGGCGTCGAGACGGGCGAGAAGGGCCGGGTCGCGCGCGTCCGGCTGGGTGATGATGGCGTGCTCCAGCGCGGTATCGGCGCCGCCGGGGCATTCGTCGCGCTGCGCGGGCATGGTGCGGGCGAGCTCGGCCACCAGCGCGCGGGCATGGTCGC
The DNA here is from genome assembly GCA_963704595.1 of uncultured Alphaproteobacteria bacterium. GTDB lineage: Bacteria > Pseudomonadota > Alphaproteobacteria > Rhizobiales > Amorphaceae > Acuticoccus. Next base: position 1,631,107 of record OY969922.1, on the reverse strand, counting down.
CGTTGGCGTGCATGGTCCTGATGATCGAGGCGATGTCGACCTCGCCGTGGTCGGCGTGCCAGCTGTCGAAGTCCGTCACCATCGCGACGGTGGCGTAGGCGATCTCCGCCTCGCGGGCGAGCTTGGCCTCCGGCATGTTGGTCATGCCGATCACCGCCGCGCCCCACGAGCGGTAGAGCTCCGATTCGGCGAGCGAGGAGAACTGCGGCCCCTCCATCGCGATGTAGGTGCCGCCGCGGTGGTACTTCGCCCCGGTGGTCCTGGCCGCGGCCTCGACCCGGTCGCCGAGCTGCGGGCTCACCGGATAGGCCATCGAGACGTGCGCCACGCAGCCGTTGCCGAAGAAGGATTTCTCGCGCGCGAAGGTCCGGTCGATGAACTGGTCGACGATGACGAAGGTGCCGGGGTCGAGGTCCTCGCGCAGCGAGCCTACGGCGGACAGCGAGACGAGGTCGGTCACGCCGCAGCGCTTCATCACGTCGATGTTGGCGCGGTAGTCGATCCCCGTCGGGCTCAGCCTGTGACCCCGGCCGTGGCGCGGCATGAAGACGACCTTCGTGTCGCCGATCGCCCCGATCAGCACATGGTCGGACGGCTCACCCCACGGGCTTGCCACCGCCTGCCACTCGCCTGTGAGGCCGGGCAGGTCGTAGAGGCCGGAACCGCCGATGATCCCGAGTGTCACGTCGATGGTCATTCGTAGTCCACTTGCATGAGGAAGAGGCCCGCCGAGGGCGCCACGGGACCGCACGCCGAACGCCGCTGCGCCGCCAGCGCCGCGGCGACATCGTCGGGCGCCCAGCGGCCCGAACCGACCTCGACCAGCGTCCCCACCATGGACCGAACCTGATTGTGAAGGAAAGACCGCGCCGAGGCCTCCACCTCGATCCGTTCGCCGGAGCGGGTGACGGTGAGCCGGTCCAGCGTCCGCACCGGGCTCAGGGCCTGGCACTGGGAGGCGCGGAAGGTGGTGAAGTCGTGCCGGCCGAGAAGATGCTTCGCACCCGCCGCCATCGCGTCGGCATCGAGCCGAACGGCGACCTGCCACGCCTGCTTCTCGAGCGCCAGGGGAGCACGGCGGTTGACGATAGTGTAGCGGTAGTGCCTTGCACGCGCGCTGTGGCGGGCGTCGAACTCTTCGTCCACCCGCTCCGAGGCGAGCACCGCGACGGGCGCCGGCCGCATCAGCGCGTTGAGCGCGTTGGCGACGGTCTCCGCCGGCCAGTCCTTCTCGAAGTCGACGTGGGCGACCTGCCCCATGGCGTGGACGCCGGTGTCGGTCCGCCCCGCCCCGGCGACCCGCGTCGGCGCGCCGCAGAATTTCTCGGCCGCCGTCTCCAGCGTCTCCTGCACCGTGACGCCGTTGGCCTGCCGCTGCCAGCCGCAGAAAGGCGCGCCGTCATACTCGATGACGAGCTTGTAGCGCGGCACCCGCTCAGCCCGCCGGCTTGGGAAGGAACCTGTCGCCGGGCCCGACCCGTGCGCCGCGCAGGAAGTCCCCCGCGCTGACCGCACCCTTCCCCGCCCGCTGCACGCGCAGGAGTTTTACCGCACCCGTCCCGCAAGCAACGGTGAGCGCGTCGTCGAGGATTTCGCCGGGCGCACCCTCCCCGTCCGCGGTGTCCGCGAGCAACACCTTCAGCCGCTCCGCCTTGCCGCCGATCTCTATCGCGGCATGGGCGCCCGGCCACGGGCTGAGGCCGTTGATGTGCGCGCGCACAGCGTCGGCGGATTGCGAGAAGTCGATCCCCGCCTCGGCCTTGTCGATCTTGCGGGCGTACTCCACGCCCTCCTCCGCCTGCGGCGTGAGGCCGAGCGCACCACGCTCCAGCCCGCCGAGCGCACGGACCATCAGGTCGGCACCGAGGCGGGAAAGGCGCGTCGTCAGCTCGCCGGCGGTGTCGAGCGGGCCGATCGGGATGCGCTCCTCCATCGCGACCGGCCCGGTGTCGAGCCCCGCTTCCATCTTCATGACGCCGACGCCGGTCTCCGCGTCCCCCGCCATGATGGCGCGCGCGATCGGCGCCGCCCCCCGCCAGCGTGGCAGCAGCGAGGCGTGGAGGTTGTAGGCGCCGTATTCCGCGGCATCGAGCACCGCCTGCGGCAGGATCAGCCCGTAGGCGACCACCACCAGAACGTCCGCCCCGTAGGCTTCGATCTCGTCCGCCCTGCCCTTCAGCGACACCGGATGGTGGACGTCGAGCGCCAGCGCGTCGGCGGCCTCGTGGACGGCGCTCGGCCGGTCGCCCATGCCCCGCCCGGCGGGGCGCGGCGGCTGGGTGTAGACGGCGGCGATGTCGTGCCCCTGCCCGGCGATTTCCATGAGGGTCGGCACCGCGAAGTCGGGCGTTCCCATGAAGACGATGCGCATCATGAAAGGCGCGCCGCCTTGGCGAACTTCTTCGTCACCCGCTCGCGCTTCAGCCGCGACAGGTGGTCGATGAAGAGGACGCCGTTGAGGTGGTCGATCTCGTGCTGGAGGCAGACCGCGAGAAGCCCGTCCGCCTCGACCGTCTGCGCCGCGCCGTCCCTGTCGAGGTAGGCGACGCGGATCGAGGCCGGCCGCGTCACCTCCTCCACGTATTCGGGGATCGACAGGCAGCCTTCCTCGTAGACCTTGGTGTCCTCGGAGGACCATTCGATCTCGGGGTTGATGAGGACCATCGGCGCCGGCTCGGCCTCCTCGTCGGTCGCCACGTCACACACGATGACGCGCTCCAGAACGCCGATCTGCGGCGCCGCGAGGCCGATGCCGGGCGCGTCGTACATCGTTTCGAGCATGTCGTCCGCGAGCTTGCGCACGCGGTCGTCCACGCTGGTGACGGGGGCCGCGACCTTGCGCAGAACCGGGTCGGGCAGAATGAGAATGTCGAGCTTGGCCATGATCGGTGCTGATATGGGGCAGATCGCGGCCGGTCAACGTTGTCAACGCCGCGCCGCGTGCCTTACGCTCCGGTTCCCTCATACGCACCGGGTCCGGATGACAGCGCTCCTCACCACCGCCAACTGGAACTCGAAGCTGTGGCTGCGCGAACTGCGCGCCGCGGCCCCCGATCGCCGCTTCGTCCTCCACAGCGTCGATGACTACGACCCCGCCGAAATCCGCTACGCGCTGACCTGGAAGCCGCCGGAGGGCCTGCTGCCAGAGCCTCCCCAACCTCGAGGTCGTCTTCAACCTCGGCGCCGGCGTCGATGCGGTCCTCTCCGACCCCGACCTGCCGGACGTGCCGCTGGTGCGCCTCGTCGACGAGAACCTTGCCGACCGGATGGCCGAATGGGTGACGCTGCAGGTGCTCGCCCATCACAGGGGCACCCTCACCTATCTTGCCCAGCAGCGCGCCCACCAGTGGCGCGAGCGCGAGCAGCCCATCGCCAGCGAGGTCCGCGTCGGCTTCCTCGGCTACGGCGTCCTCGCCCAGCACTGCGCCCGGGTGATCGTCCAGCTCGGCTTCGAGACCCAGGCCTGGTCACGCACCGGCAAGGACGCCGACATCACGCTCTACGTCGGCGCCGACGCCCTGCCGAAGTTCCTCGCCAACACCGACATTCTGGTCGTCCTCCTGCCGCTGACCGACGCGACCCGCGGCATCATCAATGCCGACCTCATCGCGGGCCTTGCCAAGGATGGCGCGCTCGGCGGGCCGATCCTCATCAACGCCGGCCGCGGCGGGCTGCAGAACGAGGACGACATCCTCGCCGCGCTCAACGAGAACGTCCTCAAGGGCGCGAGCCTCGACGTGTTCCAGACCGAGCCGCTGCCGGCCGACAGCCCGCTCTGGACCGCGCCGAACCTCATCATCACGCCGCACAACTCCGCGGTGAGCGACCCGCGCTCCGTTTCGCGCTATGTGGCGCGGCAGATGCAGGCCTTCGAGGCGGGGCAACCGCTCGAGAACGTCGTCGACCGCAACCGCGGCTACTAGGAACCAGAAATGTTCGATACCATCGTCGCCAACGGCACCATCTCGACCGCCGCCGACACCTACGTCGCCGACATCGGCATCAAGGACGGCGTGATCACCGCCATCGGCCGGGGCCTCGAAGGCGCCACGACGGTGATCGACGCCACCGGCAAGGACGTCCTGCCCGGCGGAATCGACAGCCACGTCCACATCGCGCAGCCCTCCGGCGACGGCATCGAGATGGCGGACGACTTCGCCTCCGGCACCCTCTCCGCGCTCCACGGCGGCAACACCACGATCCTGCCGTTCTGCATGCAGGAGAAGGGCGGGAGCCTGCGCGCCGCGCTGACCGACTACCACGCCAAGGCCGAGGGCGAGTGCTACACGGACGTGTCGTTCCACCTCATCATCTCCGACCCCTCGCCCCAGCTTCTCGGCCAGGAGCTGCCGGCGGCGGTGGCGGACGGCTACACCTCGTTCAAGGTCTTCATGACCTACGAGAACCTGCGCCTCAACGACGCCGAGATCCTCGCCACCATGGACGTCGCACGCGAGACCGGCGCGCTGATGATGGTCCACTGCGAGAACGAGGACGCGATCCGCTTCCTTTGCGACAAGTTCGCCGCCGAAAGCCGGCTCGAGCCCGTCTCCCACGCCTACACGCGGCCGGTGGTGGCCGAGCGCGAAGCCACCCACCGCGCAATCTCGCTCGCCGAGGTGGTGGATGTGCCGCTCGTCATCGTCCACGTCTCCAACGGGGCGGCGATGGAGGAGATCGAGCGGGCCCGCTCGCGCGGCCGCAACGTCATCGGCGAGACCTGCACGCAGTACATCACGCTGACGGCGGCCGACCTCGAGGGGATGGACTGGGAGGGCGCCAAGTTCGTCTGCTCCCCGCCGCCGCGGGACGAGGCGGAGCAGAAGAAGATCTGGAGCGGCCTCGAGCGCGGCGTCTTCAACCTCTTCTCGTCCGACCACTGCCCGTTCCGCTACGAGGACGACCACGGCAAGCTGAACCCGAAGGGCCGCGAGGACTTCCGCCACATCCCGAACGGCATCCCGGGCGTCGAATGCCGCCTCCCAATCCTCTTCACCGAAGGGGTGCTGAAGGACCGCATCTCCATCAACGACTTCGTGGCGATGACCTCGACCAACCACGCCAAGACCTACGGCCTCTACCCCAAGAAGGGCACGATCGCCGTCGGCTCCGACGCCGACCTTGCGATCTGGGACCGCAGCGCGGGCCGCACCATCGCCCACGCCGACCTCCACGACGGGTCCGACTACTCGCCCTACGAAGGCCGCACCGTGGAGGCATGGCCGACCACCATTCTCCTGCGCGGCAAGGTGATGGTGGACGGCGGGACGCTGGTTGGCAGCAAGGGCGCCGGCGCGTATCTGCCGCGCGAGCTCTCCGCCCTCGCCAAGAAGCCGAAGGCCGCGTAAGAGGGCTGGCATCAGTCCGGGCGCGGCTTCGACCGCGCCCCATCATGACGCGGAGGTTGCCATGCGTGTGCCGTTGACGCTTGCCGCGCTCGTTCTCACCGCCGGTGCGGCGGGGGCCCAGAGCTATCAGAGTTCGCTGCCGGTGAGCCCTGCCGAGCGGCGGGCGATCGAGGCGCGGATCAGCACCATCCTCGACTATGCGCCGACCAACCAGACGGCGAGCTTCGACCTGCCGAGCGGCCGGATCGTGTCCGTCCGGCCCTACGAGATCGTCCGCCAGCAGGGCGGCGCCCCGTGCCGCGGCTACCGGATCGACCTTGCCGGCAGCAACGGCACCTCCGCGGTCGACGGGTTCCGCTGCAAGCGCGGCGGCAGCCAGGTCTGGGAGATCGTCGAGCCGGAGCTGGTGCTCGAAAGCACCGGTGCCCGGTCCGGCCAGGTGGTTGTCGAGAGCCGGCAGCCGGACGAGCCGATCTACCCGTCCGACAATCCGGCCTTCCCCGAAGAAGCCTTCGCGCCCGACGCGCAGCCCGACGATGGCGGCCCGATCGTGGCCGATGGCCCCGCGCCCGTCCCCCGGCCGGCACCGCGGGCCGAAGCGCCCTCCGGAAATCAGGGCGACACCCTGATCGCAGGACTGCCGCAGACCTCGACCCCGGTCGACCTCGACCCGCTGCCCGCCGACGAGCCCGAGCCTCTGCCGGCGGAAGAGCCCGAGATCGCCGCCGAGCCTGAACCTGCGCCGGAGCCTGAACCAGTGCCCGAACCGGCAGCGAACGCCGAAGCGCCGCGCGAGGTGACGCCCGCCGCACCGCGCGAGGTCGCGAGCGTCGGCGGCCCTGCACGGGTCGTGGGCGAGGAAAGCGCGCCCACCGGGCCGCTCTGGTCGGAGAATGCGGACGTGGTGGGGGCGCTGCGCGATCTCGACTACATCACCGCAGAAACCGACGTCGACGAGGAGACGGTCTCGGCAGCGATCGACGAGTTCGCCACCGACGAGCGGTTCGCGCTGCCGATCTCGCCCGACGCGCTTCAGGAGCGGCTCGACGCCGCAATCGACCGCAGCGAGATGCTCCCCGTCTGCGAGCCCGGCGAAACCTCGGCGTTCTGCCTCGACAACCAATAGCGCGGCGGTCAGACCGCCGCGCCGGCGTCTCGCCTCAGGGGGCGACGGCGCGGGCGACGGCGGTCACCTCGCCCCGCGGCACCTTGAGCGCCGCATCGACGCCCTGCGGCACCCTCACAGGCCGGCTGCCGTTGAGGGCATAGACCTCGCCGTCGATCCGCATCCGGAACGGGCCGTCCGCATTCACCACGAACGCGCGGTCGGCTGACGGGATGCTCACCCAGCCGTCGGCGGCGACGGCGGTGATCTCTTCCGGCTGGCCGATCCCGCCGACGACGGGCACGCCGACCTTCTCGCCGACCCACCACGCACCGAACGCGACGCCGCCGATCAGGATCAGCGCCACGAGGAGCGTCCCTGCAAGGCTGCGGCTGCGGGCGCGGCGCCGCGGCGTTTCACCGGTCAGCGCCTTGCCCTTCTTGCTCTCCGCGGGCTGGGCGACCACCGTGCCGTCGGTGCGGACCGGCCGCACCGCGAGCGCGCTGCCCGTGCTGCCGGGCGCCGCACGCCCCTCCTCGCGCGGCCGCACGTTGAGTACGGCATCCTCGGACGGCTTGCCGCCATGCTCGTGCAGTTCCACCGGCGGGGCGGTGCCGCGGGAGACGCCGGGCGCGATGTCGAGCGTATCGCGATCGTCGTCCACGTCCACGTCGACCGGCGCGTCGTCCGGCTCGTCGGCGACGAAATCCATCGCCTCGTCCGGATCGGGTTCCGGCTCGGGCTCGGGCGGCACGGGGACGCGGCCGCCGGTCGCCTCGCGCAGCGCTTCGGTAAAGTCGAGATCGCCGGGGGTGACGATATCGTCCGGTCCCGGCGGCGCCTTGGGGGCGCCCGGTGTCCCGGCCGGAAAGTCCACGCCGCAGACCGGGCACTTGTAGGCCCCGGCCACGACCGGTTCGCCGCAAGCCCGGCAGCGGAAAAAGGCTCTGGAAGCCAAAATCATCCCCTCGCGTCCACGGTGCTGTGACACGCGCGGCGAATGCCACGTGGCCCATGCCCCGTCAAATCTCGGCGTTCTCCTGCGGCGGCACAAGCTGCATCAGAAAATAGCGCCCCGGCTTCACCCCGTCCGGCAACGGAAGTGTCACGCTGCGGGTGAACGGGAGCAGAAAGCTCGTGATCACGATGGCATCGGGCCGCGCGATCCGCTCGATCGCAGGCGCGAGCCACGACGCGATCGCCGCATGCTGCGACGGATCGCCGGCGCCGAGGTCGTTGTGGACCATCGCGGCCGGGGCGCCAAGCCGCGGCCCGGCAAACGCCAGGGTGTCGCGGATATCGCCCGAAACCATGCATTCCGCCGCCGGCAGGACGCCGACGGCGGAATGGAAATACTCGTCGAATGCGAAGATCTTGCGGTCCGGGAAGAGTGCCGCGAGGTGGTCGAACGTGCGCCCGTTGCCGATGCCGAGCTCGACGATCGGGCCGTCCAGCGGCCGCACCCGCGCCGCCGCCGCCTCGATCAGCGTGCGCTGGGCGCACAGGCGCCGCAGGAAACTGTCGAGACGGCTCATGCCGGACCTTTGGTCAGCGGCGCTTCTGGTAGAGCCAGTAGCGGCCGAGCTCGGCGTCGGCCGAGCGGGGCAGCGCGTCGAACTCCGGCAGGTCGAGCGCGATGCCGGTGGCGACGTAGCCGCCCGGCGCCGTGCGCTCGGTGATCAGCGGGGCGAGCCAGTGCGCCTTGGCAAGGTCCGCCGTCGGGTCGCCGGTGCCAAGGTCGCAGTGGACGAGCGCCGCGGGGTTCTTCACCCGCGGGCCACAGAACGCCAGCGTGTCGCGGATCTCGCCGATCACCATGTGGTCGCCGTCCGGGATGGACGCCGGATGCGCCGTCACCGACCGGTCGAACACGAAGATCTCGCGGTCCGGCAGGATCTCGCGCAGGTGGTCGAACGTGCGGCCGTTGCCGAGGCCGAGCTCGAGGACCGGCCCGTCGACGCCCGCGATCCGCGTCGCGACGTCCTCGAGGAAGGCCTTCTGGGCCGACATGCGGGCAATGAAGACGTCGAGCCTGCTCTGGCGGCGTCCGGGTTCGTTCATGTCGCTCATTTCGCTCAGGTTCGCAGCGCGCTGCGCAGACGCTCGGGGTCGGGCAGGCCCTTCTGGAGGAGTTCCGGCCTGTCGCCCGCGGTGTAGATCTTGAGGATGCCGCAGTTGAAGATCCGGTCGACGAAGGTCTGGTCGATCTGCACCGTGCGGATGGATTCAAGCTCGATCTCGAGCCGCTCCTTCGCGAAGATGCCGCGGGAGAGGAGGACGCGCTCGTCGCCCACGGTGACGAGGGTGCAGCGGGTCTTGATCCACCAGATCACCAGCCAGACGATGCCGACCACGACGGGGATCAGGAGGATCGCGAGGATGAAGCGGCCCGGCTCATCGGCGAACATGCGCGGATGCTCCTGGTAGCGCGGCTTGACGGTGGGTGCGTCGTTCATCGGGGCAGCTTTCTTGTTTGGCGGGCGAAGTGACGGCTAGTCGCGAGCCTGGCGCATGGCGGTGCGCAGGCGCACCGGGTCGGGCAGTCCGCCCTGGACGATATCGGGGTTATCGCCCGCCGTGTACACTTTCAGGATCCCGCAGTTGAAGATCCGGTCCACAAACGTCTGATCGACCCGCACGGTTCGGATCGACGTCATCTCGACCTCGATGTTCTCCTTGCTGAAGATCCCGCGCCGCACGGTGACGCGCTCCTCGTCCACGGTGACGATGGTCGAGCGGTTGGTGATGTACCACCACGCCAGCCACACGATGCCGACGACGAACGGGATGAGCAGGCAGGCAAGGATGAACTTGCCCGGCTCGTCCGCGAACATTGTGGGGTGTTCTTTGTACAGGGGGGTCATGGCAGGCCTTCGCTTCTCGCCCGAAAAAAAGTCATGCGCGGCGGTGAATGCGCGCCACGTCCTGCCCGCATATACGGCGCGTCATGCCTCGCTGCCACCCTGAGACACGGTTTGGCCGCCAGATCCGGTCGATTCTTCCGCCCGGCGGCCTGGTTCCGGCCCCCGCGACGGGACGCTATGACGTGCTGGCTGGCGGGTGCGCCCACCGCGCCCCCGCCGACCGGCGCTGCATCAATGGAAGCGTTCGAGGCTGACGAGACGGACCTCACCGGGCGTGATCAGCTTCTGGTAGATCACGTTGACCGAGTGCAACGGGCCTTCGATTTCCTTCCTCCAGAAATCGAGGAAGCGCCGCAGGGTCGGAAATTCCGGTGCCTGGTCGTATTCCTGCCAGACGTAACTTTGGAGAAGGGAGGGATGGTCTGGAAGATGGTAAAGGATTTCAGCCGTCGTGAGGCTGAAGCCCATGAGTTGCTTCTGAAGTCCGCTCGCCATAGGCCTGTCTCCATGCCTTCAACTCGTGACCACCAAAGTGTGCCACAGTCGATGCAGGTTGCAAGCCAGCAAACGAATTTTCTCTGCAACAGCAACAGCCTAGAGTGACGCAGGCTGGCAGCCACCGGATGGGGCGAGTGCCAGCCAGGCCGACTCCGGTCAGGCGCCGTCCGGCAGCTCGTCGGCCATCCGCGCCCCGCGCTGGCCCATCGGCTTGTAGGGGCCCGTCGTCGTGTCGGTCGCGACCTGATGCTCGATCTCCGAGTTCAGCTCCGCGCCGAGGAGGACGACGATCAGCGACACGTAGAGCCACATCATGAAGCCGACGACTGCCCCGAGCGAGCCGTAGGTGGCGTTGTAGTCCGCGAACCGCGACAGGTAGAAGGCGAACGCCGCCGACGCGACCAGCCACAGCACAGCCGTCAGCGTCGTGCCCCAGCCGACCCAGCGCAGCCGCGCCGGCTGGCGTGACGGCCCGTAGCGGTAAAGGACGCTGAGGCCGATCACCACGAAGAGAAGAAGCAGCGGCCAGCGCACGAGAAGGATCAGCGTCTCCGTCCCGCTCGGGATCGGCAGCCGCTCGATCAGCGCCGGAACGCCGCCGATGACGAGGAAGAGCACCGCGACGCCGATCAGCGCCAGAATCGTGAAGCACAGGCTGAGCAGAGTGAGCTTGATGAAGCCGCGCTTCTCGTGCTCGCCGTAGGCGATGTTCATGGCGGTGAACAGCGTCTTCATCCCGGCGTTGGCGCTCCAGAGCGAGAGCAGAATGCTGATCGCGAAGCCGATCCCGAGCGTGCTCGCCGGCTGAGACACGAGACGGGAGAGCTCGCCCTCGATCAGCTCGATGCCGGCGGCGGGCACGACGCCCCGCACCGTGTCGATCTGCTGGGCAATGTCGGCAGTGTCGAAGAAGAGGCCGTAGAGCGCGACGAACGCTGCCATCGCGGGGAACACGGCAAGGAGCAGGAAGAAGGTCGCCCCGCCCGCGATCAGGGTGACGTTGTCCTCCGTGATCTGCGTGTACGTGCGCTTGAGGATCGCTTTCCAGCCGGCGAGCGGGATCTCCGTCGGCCCTTCCGCGTATCGTCCGACGGCGTCTTCGCCGGTGTCTCTCGTTGGTGCCATGTGTGCCTCCGTTGCCACTTCAACAGGGCAGCGGGGGCTAAGTTCCTTCAATTCGGGGACGAACTCGTCCAGAACAACACGCACCGCGCGGGTTTTCGCCGGCACATCCATACGATATTGTCTTTGACAAGATGCGTAAGTCTTGATTTCTGGCGAACGGTGTCGCCGCGGGTGCCGCGTTCGCAACGAATGGATTTCCAGTGCCGACTGTGAACCCGCTCCGTGTGTCCAGCGCATCGAATGCCCCGTGCGGGCGCCATCCCCTCCCCGGCGCGCGGCCGTTCCAAACCGCCCTGCCCCAGATCGCCCAATAGGCTCGTTCGATGCTCCGCTTTGCTTACAACACCATCGGCTGCTCTAACCATGCGCTGCCCGATGCGCTGGAGATGATCTCCGAAGCCGGCTACCAGGGCGTCGTCGTCACGCTCGACGTTCACCACATGAACCCGATGTCGGACACCTACGAGGCGGACGCCGAAGCGCTGAAGAAGAGCCTTGCCGCCAACGACCTCGCGGTCTCGATCGACACCGGCGGCCGCTTCCTGCTCGACCCGCGCGACAGGCTGGAGCCGAGCCTCCTCAGCGCCTCCGCCGAGGGCCGCGCCCGGCGGCTCGAACTCCTCAAGCGCGCGATCCGCATCTGCGAGATCTGCGAGGGCGAGGCGCTGATCTTCACGACCGGGCGCCCCAAGCGTGCCGTCAACCAGTCCGACGCCGCGACCTGGATGCTGGACGGGCTGTCCCAGCTCTCCGAGGCCGCCGCGGCGAAGAACGTCACCCTCGCGCTCGAGCCGGAGCCCGGCCACATGGTCGGCAAGCTCGACGACTTCAAACTGGTGCGCGACACCGTCAAGCAGATGACCGAGGCGCCGCCGCTTCGCCTTGCGCTCGACGTCGGCCACGTGGTGGCGGCGGGCGACCGTTCGCCCCATCAGGCGGTGAAGGAGTTCTCCGCGGTCCTCGGCGCGGTTTCGGTCTCCGGGATGGAGAACGGCGTCCACAGGCACCTTCCGCTCGGCGAGGGCGACGTGTCGATCCCGGACGTTCTCTCCCGTCTGCGCGACGTCGATTATGGCGGCCTGATCGCGGTGAAGCTGCCGCAGGACAGCCACCGCGCGGACAAGACGATCCCGACCTCGATCGACTGGCTGCTCGACAACGTCCCGAGTGACTGACGCAGGCCGCCGCCCTTCAGGCGACGTTGGAGCGCACCAACGGCGGATGCCGCAGGGTGCGCACCAGCGCGTCGAACGTCAGCGGCCGTGCGTAGTGGAAGCCCTGGACGTGGCGCGCTCCCAGCGCCGCCACCGCATCCGCCTGCGCCTTGCACTCCACGCCCTCGATCACGGCCGTCAGCCCCAGCGAACCTGCGATCGCGATGATCGCCTCGATCACCTTCGCTTTATGTTGGTCCCGCTCGACGCCCTCGACGAAGCGGCGGTCGACCTTGAGCTCGGTGATCGGCAGGCTGGTGAGGTGGACGAGGCTCGCGTAGCCCGCGCCGAAATCGTCGAGCGCGAAGGAGATGCCCATCGAGGCGGCCTCGCGCATCAGCGCAGTGAGGCGCCCCTCCGGGTCGTCCAGCATCGCCTCCTCCGCGACCTCGAGGATGACCGTGCCGGCGTCCGGCGTCTGCCGGCGGCGGGCGTAGAGGCGTTTCAGGATGTCGGACTTGAGGAGCTGGCTCGCCGAGACGTTGAGACTGAGGGAGAGCTTCTCGCTGAGCCCCCGGTTGACGAGCGCGATGTCGGTCAGTGCCTTGTCGATGATGCAGCGGCTGATCTGGCTGCCGACCTCGTCGTCGCTCATTGCCTCGGCAAAGCTGTCCGGCGCACGCTCCCCGCTCTCGTCAATCCAGCGGGCGAGCGCCTCGACGCCGGTGATGGTGCCGCGCTGAAGGTCGAACTGCGGCTGGTAGTAAGGCACGATCCGGCCGCTCGCGAGGGCGGCCCGCGCGTCGTCCATCAGCTTGGAGCGAAGTGCGGCGGCGTGGCGGAACGCCTTCTCGAACAGCGAGATGCGCCCGCCCTCGACGGCCTTGGCGCGGTAGAGCGCAAGGTCGGCCGCCGTGGATAGGGCCTCCTCGCAGCCGCCATGGTCGGGCGCGATAGCGGCGCCGGCGCTGAGAGCGATGGTGACCGTATGGCCCTCGTACGCGAAGCGGAATTCGAGCGCGTTGGCGAGGCGGCCTAGGACGGAATCCAGCGCGGTACGGTCGTGCACATCGTCGAGCAGGACCGCGAACTCGTCGCCGCCGATGCGCGCGACCGTGTCGTAGGCGCGTACGCTTCCCCGCAGCGTCGCGCCGACCTGCTGGAGCAGCGCGTCGCCGGCGGCATGGCCGAGCGTATCGTTGATCGCCTTGAACTTGTCGACGTCGACGAAGAGGAGCGCGACGAGGCGGCCCGACCGCGCGCGCCGCTCCAGCGCCTTGGCCAGACGGTCGCTGAAGAGGGCGCGGTTGGGGAGTTCGGTCAGCGTGTCGTGGTTGGCGATCCACCAGAGCCGCTCGGTCGCCTGGTGCTGCTCCGTCACGTCCTGGAGGACGCCGGCAAGACTCGCCGACCCGTCCGGTCGGCGCTGGAGGCGGACGCCGAACTGGACCGCGCGGTTGTGGCCCTCCGCCGTCACGATCGGAACGGTGACGGTGTGGGTGTCGCCGTCCTTCATGGCGGCGACGGCAGCGCGCAGGACATGGCGCCGACTCTCGCGGCTGGCGAATGCGAGCACCTCGTCGAGCGGGATCAAGGTGCGGTGACCAAGCTCGAGGATGCGCTGCACCTGCTCGGAGACCCTGACCTCGCGGGTTGGAAAATCGAGGTCCCACAGGCCGATCCGCGCGGTCCGTTCGAGCTGGTTGAACATCTCGACGTAGCGCTTCAGGTCCTCGCGGTAGCGGCGCATGAGGGCGACTTCGGCAAGGCGCCGTTCAGCCATGTGGACGAAGTTGCGCGCCATCGCCCTTCCCAGCGTGCCGCGGCGCATGAAGATGAGGCAGTGGAATGCGCTGCGCGCGAGGCGAAGGCGCACCGCGAGCACCCGCCCGTAGGGTTCCGGCGCCGCAATCTCGCGCGGAACCAGCGCCTGCGGGCCATCATCGCTCTCGAGGTCCGTCAGCGGGACCTTGCGGGCAAGATCGAGGATGCGGTGGTCGATCCCCTCGGCACGGTCGCACAGGGCGCGGACCGGCATCCCCGCCACGTCGGCGTCGACGATGACCACCGCGTAGACGCCGAGAAACTCCCTCGCGCTCTGTGCGAGCGCGTCGAACTGCGGTTGCGGGTTCGACCCCACAAGAGCGTCGTTGAGGGACTTGAGCATCGGCGCCTTGGCGGTTTTCTGCCGGAGACGTTATCCGCACAAGCCACCACGGGGCTTGCGCCCGAGCCGCCGCCCCAGGGCGGGCAAAAGAAAACGCCGCGGCCCGGAGGGCCACGGCGTTTCCGATTAATGCAGTCGCCGTTGCAGGCGGGCATTCAAATCATCGTCAGACCTGGACGAGCGACACGATCGTGCCGCTCTCCTCGACGACGCAGGTGGCGCTGCCGGTGCCGGTGGTAAGCTCGACCTGGTAGCGCGCGGCCTCGAGCTGCGCCGAGCTGGTTGCGAACACCGCGGTCGGCTCGAGGCCGAACCGGTTTGCCGCTTCCGAGGCGCACAGGAGCTGGAGGTCAGCCGGCGCCGTCACGATCGTCGCCCGCACGGTCTGCGTTGTGGGCGCCTGTTCGCCGCTGCTCGAGCAGCCGGCGATCATCAGCCCGGCCGCCAGTATCGCACCGAGCCGCAATCCATTCGTCAAATTCATTGCAATCTCCTCAGACGCCCCGGTAGAGCGCCGCGCCCTGCATCAGAACAATCACCTTGGCGCCGACCTCGACTCGCGAGTAGAGGTCGATCACGTCGTCATTGTTCATCCGAATGCAGCCGGAGGAAATATCGAGACCGATGGACCACGGCTCCGTGGTGCCATGAATCCGGTAGATTGTGTCCTGATTGCCCTCGAACAGGTACATCGCGCGGGCGCCGAGGGGGTTGTCGGGGCCGCCGGGCATCCCGCCGGCGTACTTGGCGGCTTTCGGGTCGCGCGCAACCATTTCGGCGGGCGGAGTCCACGTCGGCCATTCGACCTTGCGGCCGACCTGGACGATGCCGGCCCAGCCGAAGCCTTCGCGGCCGACGCCGATGCCGTAGCGGATCGCCTTGAAGTCGGGCAGGACGAAGTAGAGGAAGTGCCGGTTGCTGTCGATGACGATGGTGCCGGGCTTCTCGGCGGTGCGGAACGTGACGACCTGGCGCTGGAAGTCTTCCGGCACGCCACCCTTCATCTGGTAGTACTGCATCGCAAGCTTCGGATCGTACTTCATCCAGCTCTTGCTGCGCGGGTTGTAGATCTCGGTCGCCGCCGAAGCCGCGGTCACAGTCATGCCAAGAGCAAGGCAAGCCGCCAGAATCTTGCGTAGCATCGTCATTTAATCCACTCCTCGATGCGCGCGCGGTTTTCTTCAATCCACGTCGCCGCGATTTCTTCGGGGCTGCGACCCTCGACATGCACTGCGTAGCTCATCGCCTCGGCATCCTTCGGCGTGATCTCTACCTTTTCGAGGAAGGAGACCACTGCGGGATTGTCATTGGCGAGCGCAGAAGCATAACCGATATGATAGTGAGACGGTTCCCACGCAGTCGGCGCCTTTGAGTTGTCGAGCCACGCAACGTCCTGTTCCGGCGCGGAAATTTTCCATGCCGCCGGGTCGTACTCGGGCTCGTCGAGGGTCACGATGTCGTGCAGCGCGAACAGGTAGTGCGGGGCATAGCAGTAGAAGACGACGGGCGAACCGGTCGCGACGGCTGCGTCGACTGCCGCCAGCGCCTGATCCTCCGGCATGGTGAGGAGCATCATCGTCTCGTCGTAGCCGTAGGAGCGCGCACGGACCCGCTCGACCCTGGTCGACGCCCACGTGTTGGCGCCGATCCAGACCTCGCCCTTGCCGTCCGCATCGGTGTCGAACTTCTCGGCGATCTCGGGCTTCGTGAGATCGGCGAGCGACTTGATGCCGGTGGCCTCGGCCGTCTCGCGGGTGGTGCAGATGTGCTGGCTGGCGGTGACGCCGAGCGGGCTCAGCCGCAGGCTCTTCTTGACGTTGACGTACTCGTCGACGATCTCGGCGGAGTTGGGGAGCCAGACCTCGGGGTGGATGTCCACCTCGCCGCGGTCGATCGCGCCGATGAGCTGCACGGTTCCGATCGGGCGCAGCTTTGCGTCGACGCCGAGCCTGTCCTTCAGAACGTCGGCGATGATGTAGGCGGTGACCTGTGCGGACGGCCAGTCCGGCTTGCCCACCACCACCGTGGCACTCATCGCAGTCCCGCAAAGTGCCGTAGACATTAGCGCAGTCGTTAAGCAACGCGTTATCAGCATACCCGCCCCCATTAGGCACAATTTCCAGCGCAACTTGCATGGCACGGAAACATTTGCAAAGCCGCCGTTGCGGTTTCGTGCACGGTTCATCAAGTCCTCGCAACGTGTGGCCGCGCCGCAACCCTGCGACAGAATGACTCCGCCAAACCCCTTTGCGCGCGATCCTGCCGTGCTAAATCTTCCGAACAAACAATGAACGGCGGGGCGGAATTAGGGTGGCGAAGGCGCGGACGATCCAGCAGAAACTCGGCATCCTAGCCGACGCTGCGAAGTACGACGCGTCCTGCTCCTCGTCCGGCACGCAGAAGCGCAACGCCAAGGCGTCCGGCGGAATCGGGTCGACCGAAGGCAGCGGCATATGCCACGCCTATGCGCCCGACGGCCGCTGCATCTCGCTCCTCAAGATCCTCCTCACCAATGCCTGCATCTTCGACTGCGCGTACTGCGTGAACCGCGTCTCGAGCGCGGTCGAGCGGGAGGCATTCACCCCCGAGGAGGTCGCCGACCTCACGATCTCGTTCTACAAGCGCAACTACATCGAGGGGCTGTTTCTTTCGTCCGGAATCGTCCGGTCGTCCGATCACACGATGGAGCAGCTCGTCCGCGTCGCGAAGCTCCTGCGCAAGGAGCACGGCTTCAAGGGCTACATCCACCTCAAGACCATCCCGGACGCCTCGCCTGAGCTCATCGACGAAGCTGCCCGCTACGCCGACCGCCTGTCGATCAACATCGAGCTGCCGACCGAGAAGAGCCTTAAATCCTTCGCGCCGGAAAAGAACGTGACGACCATCAAGTCGTCCATGGCCGCCCTTCGCACCGGCATCGAGGACGCGGCCGAGCCGACGCGGCAGACCAAGCGGCGCAGGCGCTTCGCCCCCGCCGGCCAGTCGACGCAGATGATCGTCGGCGCGGACGGTTCGCACGACATCGCGATCCTGTCGACCAGCCGCACGCTCTACACCTCCTACAAGCTGAAGCGGGTCTACTACTCCGCCTTCAGCCCGATCCCCGACGCATCGAGCGCGCTGCCGCTGCTCGCCCCGCCGCTCGCCCGCGAGCACCGCCTCTACCAGGCCGACTGGCTGACGCGCTTCTACGGCTTCGAGGTGGCGGACATCGCCGCCGCCGCGCCGGACGGAATGCTCGACCTCGACATCGACCCCAAGCTTGCCTGGGCGCTCGCCCACCGCGGCGACTTCCCGGTCGACGTCAATCGTGCACCGCGCGAGATGCTGCTGCGCGTCCCCGGCCTCGGCGTGAAGGCGGTCAACGCCATCCTGCGCACCCGGCCCTACCGGCGGCTGCGCGCCGAGGACCTCTCGCGCCTCTCCTCGACCGCGCGCAAGGCGATGCCCTTCATCGCGCTCGAAGGCTGGCACCCGTCGCGGCTCACCGATGCGATCGACCTTCGCCAACGCTTCCTCAAGCCTGCGCGGCAGCTCGACCTCTTCGCGGCATGACGGCGGACGGCACGATCCACGTCCCGCTCGACCATCCGGCCGACTTCGACGGGTGGCGCGCCGCGGTGCGGCTCCTCGTCGCCGCCGGCGTCGCGCCGCGTGACGTCGTGTGGGGCGAAGCGCCGGCCGGGCTCTTCGCCGCCGGGCGCAGCCTTGCCGACCTGCCGCCGCCGGACCCCGCGTCCCTCCCCCGCGCCAACGAGGGGTTCGTCCACCTCGCCTCGTTCGCCGTCTGCCACCGCAAGCCGGAGCGGTTCGCCCTCCTCCACACTCTGCTCGCCCGGCTTCAGCACGACCGCACCCTCATGCGTGTCGCCAGCGACCCCGACGTCGCCGCCGCGGAGACCATGGCCAAGAACGTCCGCCGCTGCGCACACAAGATGAAGGCGTTCGTCCGCTTCCGCGAAACCCGCGACCCCGACGGGACCGAGCGCTACGTCGCCTGGTTCGAACCCGAGCACCACACGCTCGATATCACGGCAGGTTTCTTCGTCCGCCGCTTCCCCGAAATGCGTTGGTCGATCCTCACCCCGCACCGCAGCGCGCACTGGGACACCGCAACCTTGACGCTAGGCGACGGCGCCTCGAAGGACATCGCCCCGGACGGCGACATCAGTGAGGATCTGTGGCGCACCTACTACGGCGCGATCTTCAATCCGGCCCGCCTGAAGGTGAAGGCCATGCAGTCGGAGATGCCGAAGCGGTACTGGAAGAACCTGCCCGAGGCGGAGCTGATCGAGCCCCTCATCCACGCCGCCGTGAAGCGCACGGACGGGATGCTCGCTGCCCCTGCTCGGATGCCGGCGAAGTCCACACGCGTCTCCCGGGAGCGGGAGGCCGCGACCCGGGAGATCGAGATGGACGGATTTTCTTCCCTTGAATCGCTCGCCGCGGCGGAGCGGCACTGCACCCGCTGCCCGCTCCATGTCGACGCCACGCAGGTGGTGCCCGGCGCAGGATCAATCGGCGCTCCGCTGATGTTCGTGGGTGAACAACCGGGCGACCGCGAAGATCTCGCCGGCAAGCCCTTTGTAGGACCGGCAGGTCAACTCTTCGACAAAGCGCTCGGCGATGCCGGCATCGACAGAAGTTCAACTTTCGTTACAAACGCCGTGAAGCATTTTAAGTTTGAGCCGCGCGGCAAACGACGAATCCACAAGACTCCGAACGCGCGCGAAATCGAACACTGCCGGTTCTGGCTCGATCATGAGCGGCGTCTTGTGAAGCCGCGCCTGACGGTTGCCCTGGGAGCAAATGCGGCCCGTTCCCTCGCCGGGCGCCTGGTGACGATCGGCAAGGAGCGGGGGGCGCCGGTGGTCTGGGCGGACGGCGGCCACGGCTTCATCACGGTCCATCCGTCCTACCTCCTGCGCCTGCCGGACGCCTCCAGAAGGGAGGAGGAATATGAACGGTTCGTCGCCGACCTCGTCCGTGCCGCAGCCTACGTGGGTATTGTGTCCGCAGCGCACTAGCGCCGCGCCGCAAGCCCCGCGAGAGTGCGCCCGCGTTAACACAGACGCCTCAAAAGTCCCTCCACGGCATTGATGCATGGACCCACCGTGCGTAGCTGTAAGTTGAACCCTCTGGACGCGGCGTCGCGGGGAATGAAGTAATGCGTGCGGTTCTAGCCTTCCTTTTCGTGCTCATATTTTCGGCAGGCGCCGCTGCGCAGTCGTGCGGCGCGTTGCGCGCCGAACTGGCGAGCGCGAAGTCCGGTCAGCCCGATCGCGCGGCCGTCGCCGCGCTGACGCGGCAGGCGCAGTCCGCCGGCTGCGGCGGCATCCGCTTCGGCCGTGGCAACCCCGCATGCGGCCGGATCGAGGCGCAGCTGCGCGCCGCGCGTCGCGGCTCGGTCGACCGCAACAAGGTCGGCCGGATCATGCAGCAGATCCGCGACAACTGCGGCACCCGCCAGGCGCGGGCCGAGACGCGCTCCGAGACCGGCGGCGTGAACCGTTCGGCCAAGAGCGGCCGCAACATCTTCAGCAACATCTTCGGCGGCCGCAACGAGCCCGCAGTGGTCATCCAGGAGGAGCGCTCGCGCAGCAGCAAGAGCCGCAACGTCGAGCGCGTCAACCTCGACGTGAAGCGCAGCGCCGGCACCGAGAGCAAGAAGAGCGGCGGTTCCAGCTCCAGCAAGGAGGCCACCCGCTCCCTCGCGACCGGCGGCTCGGGCCGCGTGAAAGGCAGCTCGCGCGAAGGCAGCTCCCGCACGATGTGCGTGCGGCTGTGCGACGGCTTCTACTTCCCCATCAACAGCCGCTCCCACAGCGACAACTACTATGACGAGATGGCGATGTGCGTCGGCCGCTGCCCGGGGTCGGACGTGTCGCTCTACGTCCAGTACAGCGGAGAGCCGGTTGAGCGCATGCGCTCGGCGATGACCGGCGAGGCCTACGTCAACCTCCCGACCGCGTTCGACTATCGCAAGTCGCTGTCGCCGTCTTGCGGCTGCTCCAACGGCACGCGGATCGCGCGCGGTGATGCCGGTGTCCCCGGCACGGCCGTCGCCAGCGCCGCCACCGCCAGCCCGTCCGCCGACGACACCACCATGACCGACGCGACCAAGGACCAGACGCGCTGGACCCGCCTCCAGGCGGTCTACGACGAGACCGGAGAGCCGCTCCCGATCTCGCGCACCGCCTATGGCGCGAAGGAAGCCCGGTCGCGCATCGTGCAGCAGACATCGACGCCGGTTCCGGTCGGCAGCGCGCCGGTTGGCGCGGCCCAGCAGCCGGAAGGCCCCTCGGTGTCGTTCGACCCGTACGACAAGTCCGCGCGCCCTGTAGGCCCGCAGTTCTTCTCCGAAACGGTCGCCGAGTTCGCCGCCCGCAAGTCCGACCGCCGCGAGGTCGAGAGCACCGGCGTCATCACGACGATCACCGTCACGCCGCTCAACCGCAAGCCTGCACCGGCAGCCGCAACCCCGGCCGCCGAGCCGCCGGCAGCCGCTGCGGTCCCCGCCGCCGAGGCCGTCCCCGCCCCCGAGCACGTCAAGCCCACAGCGCCGCGGGCCGGCAAGGCCACGCCGCCGCCCGACACCGCCGCGATGATCGCGCCAGCCGGGGTCGACGGCTGAACCAAAAAAAGGCGCCCTCGGGCGCCTTTTTCGTGTGCGGTGTTCGGCAGGCTGTCAGCCGAGCGCCGCCTCGAGCCGCGCCAGCGTACGCTCCCGGCCAAGGAGCCTGAGCCACGGGCCGAGCTCCGGCCCGCTCCCGGTTCCGGTCAGCACACGCCGGAGCGGCATGAAGAGCGCCCGCCCCTTCGCGCCCGTCTCGGCGCGCACGGTCGTCGTCCAGGTGGCGAACGTCGTGTCGTCCCACGGCTCGGAGGGCAACGCATCGCGCGCCGCAGAGACGACGGTGCGCTCCTCGTCGTCGAGCGGCTGGGCGCCGAGCATCACCGCGTCGGGCGCCTCGGCGAGCCGCTCGGCCCACTGGCCGAGTTCGCGGCGGAAGATGAGATTGCCGCGCACTGTCTCCCAGAACGCCGCCGCCTCGTCACCACGGAGACCATGGCGCCCTAGCTCCGGCGCGATCGCGGCGGCCGGCAGCGAATGGACGATGACCGCGTTGAGACGGTCGAGCTCCATTGGGTCGAACGTCGCCGGACCGCGCGACACGTCGTCGAGCTTCACGGTTCGCGCGAGCGCGGCAAGGTCCCGTCCAGGTGCCACCGAGTGGGACGTGCCGGTCAGCGCCGCCAGCGAGGCGACCGCCATCGGCTCGTAGCCCGCAGCGGCCAGCGCGCGGATCGACAGCGGGTTGTCGCGCTTGGAGAGCGGCTCGCCGTCGCTGCGGGTGAGGAGGTTGTGGTGCGCGAACGCCGGCACCTCCGCTTCAAGCGCCTCGAACAGCGCGACCTGCACGCCGGTGTTGGTGACGTGGTCCTCGCCGCGGATAACCAGCGTCACGCCCATTTCGGCATCGTCCACGACGGACGTCAGCGTGTAGAGGTAGCTGCCGTCCTCGCGGATCAGCACCGGGTCGGACAGCGCCTCGAGGTTCACCGTGAGGTGCCCCCGGCAGCGGTCGGCGAAGGTGCAAGGGTCGCGCGGCAGCTTGAAGCGCCAGTGCGGGGTGCGGCCTTCCGCTTCCAGCGCGGCCTTCTCTTCGGCGGTGAGGGCGAGGGCGGAACGGTCGTAGATCGGCGGCAGGCCCCGGACCCGCTGGCGCACGCGCTTGCGCTCCAGCTCGTCCGGCGTCTCGTAGCAGGCGTAGAGGAGGTCCGCCTCCCGCAGCGCGTCGGCCGCGGCATCGTAGAGCGAGAGCCGGTCGGACTGACGCACCACCGTGTCCGGCACGATGCCGAGCCATGCGAGGTCGGCGGCGATCTGGTCGGCGAAGCGCTGCTCGGAACGCGCGGTGTCGGTATCGTCGTAGCGCAGGACGAATGTGCCGCCGTTTTGCGCGGCGAACCAGTTGTAGAGCGCGGTGCGCACGTTGCCGATATGGAGCTCGCCCGTCGGCGACGGTGCGAAGCGTACGATTTCGGCCATTATTTGTCCCGGTAGCGGTTGGTGATCGGATAGCGCCGATCGCGCCCGAAATTTTTCTGCGAGATCTTCACGCCCGGCGCGGCCTGCCGGCGCTTGTACTCGGCGATGTGGAGGAGATGGTCCACCCGCCGCACCACCGTCTCGTCGTGCCCCTCGGCGACGATCTCCGCCAGGCTCGCCTCGTCCTCGATCAGGCGGCGCAGGATGGCGTCGAGCACGTCGTAGGGCGGCAGCGAGTCGTCGTCGCGCTGGTTCTCGCGCAGTTCTGCGGTCGGCGGCTTGTCGATGATCCGCTCGGGGATCACCACCCCGTCCGGCCCCAGCGCACCTTCCGGCTTCGCGCCGTTGCGCCAGCGGCAGAGGCGGAACACCTCCGTCTTGTAGAGGTCCTTGATCGGGTTGTAGCCGCCGTTCATGTCGCCATAGAGCGTCGCGTAGCCGACCGACACCTCGGACTTGTTGCCGGTGGTGACCACCATCGCGCCGAACTTGTTGGAGACGGCCATCAGCGTCGCACCGCGGATGCGGCTCTGGATGTTCTCCTCGGTCAGGTCCGGCTCACGGCCCTCGAAGAGCGGCGCCAGCTGCTCGCTCATCCCCTCCACCGCCGGAGCGATGGCGACGGTGTCGTAGCGCACGCCGAGCCGCTCGGCGACGTCCGCCGCGTCGGACAGGCTGTCCGACGAGGTGTAGCGGTACGGCATCATGATGCAGTGGACCTTGTCGGGCCCCAGTGCATCGACGGCGATGGCCGCGCAGATGGCCGAATCGATGCCGCCGGAGAGGCCGAGCACCACGCCTGGGAAGCCGTTCTTGCCGACATAGTCGCGCAGACCGAGCATCGTGGCGGCCCACTCCGCCTCGTCGAGCCCCGGAAGCCTCGCCATCGTGCCGCGCGCGGGCACAAAGCCGCCCGCCTCGCGCTCGAACGTCACCGTGTCGACGGCCTCGACGAAGGCGGGAAGCTGCATCTTCAGCGACCGGTCGGCCCCCAGGACGAACGACGCGCCGTCGAACACCAGCTCGTCCTGCCCGCCGACCTGGTTGACGTAGACCATGGGAAGCTCGCTCTCCACCACGCGGGCGACGGCGACCTGCATCCGCCGGTCCTGCTTGGTGCGCGTGTAGGGCGAGCCGTTGGGGACGACGAGGATCTCGGCGCCCGTCTCGGCGAGGCACTCGCACACGTCGTCTTCCCAGATGTCCTCGCAGATCGGGAAGCCGACGCGCACGCCGTCGATGTCGACAGGGCCCGGCATCTCGCCCGCATCGAACACGCGCTTCTCGTCGAACACGTCGTAGTTCGGCAGGTGGACCTTGTGGCGGACGGCGATCACCTTGCCGCCCTTCAGCACCGCATAGGCGTTGGTGCGCTTGCCGTCCTTCCTGCCACGGCGTGCCGATGGCGATCGCCGGCCCGTCGGCGCAGACGGCGGCGAGCTCGTGGACGGCGGCCATCGCAGCCGAAACGAACGCGCGCTTCAGGATGAGGTCTTCCGGCGGGTAGCCGGTGATGAAGAGCTCGGAGAATGCGACGAGGTCGACGTCGCCCGCCGCCCTCACCGCGCGGACGGCCTTGGCGCGGTTGCCGGCGATATCCCCCATCACGGGGTTGAGCTGCTGGATCGAGATGGTGAAGCGGTTGCGCATGGGGCCTTCAACGTACCGGGTCTGACGGTGCCGGTGCGGGCGCACCGCGGCGCACATGTCTAGCAGCCCTATCCGAAAGGCTAAACATCATACCGGGAAAAGCCCCTCACCCTCCCCGTTGGCGCCAGAACGGGAGGCGGGGCGAAGCCGTTCTTTCCACGAGCGGCAGGCAACGGCGCCTGCAGGCGATCAGAGCCCCGGCCCGACCGGAGCCTCAACCAGAAGGAAGACCCGAGATGACCACCGAGAACAAGTTCTCCGCCGGCACCCCCGCTTCCGAGTACGGCCGCCCCAACGCAGTGGAGTTCAAGCTGGCGCGCATCCTCCACCTCGTCGACCAGGCCGTCGAGCTCCGGATGGGGCATCGCCCGCCGCAGCGGGTCAACGCCATCGCCGCCAACGACGATGTGAGGCCCGGCCGCAGCGCCTGAGGCTGCGGCCGGACACTTGTTACGCGGCGACCCGTGCGCCGCGGTCCCGCTTTTCCGCCTGCAGGTTTTCGGCGATCAGGAAAGCGAGCTCGATGGCCTGCTCCGCGTTGAGGCGCGGGTCACACTGGGTGTGGTAGCGGTCCGACAGGGTGTCGGCCGTCACCGGCCGGGCGCCGCCGGTGCATTCGGTCACGTTCTTGCCGGTCATCTCGATGTGGATGCCGCCGGCGTGCGTGCCTTCCGCGCGATGCACCGCGAAGAAGGACTGGACCTCCTTCAGGATGCGGTCGAACGGCCGCGTCTTGTAGCCGGAAACCGACACGGTGTTGCCGTGCATCGGATCGCACGACCAGACGACCTTGCGCCCTTCCCGCTCCACCGCGCGGACGAGGCCCGGCAGGTGGTCGATCACCTTGTCGGCGCCGAAGCGGCAGATCAGCGTCATCCGGCCCGCCTCGTTGGCGGGGTTGAGAATGTCGAGAAGCTCGATCAGGCCGTCCGGCGTCAGCGACGGGCCGCATTTCAGGCCGATCGGGTTCTTGATTCCGCGCGCCCACTCCACGTGCGCATGGTCCGGCTGCCGCGTGCGGTCGCCGATCCAGACCATGTGGCCGGACGTGCAGTAGTGGTCGCCCGACGTTGAATCGACGCGGGTGAACGCCTCCTCGTAGCCCAGAAGCAGCGCCTCGTGGCTGGTGAAGAGGTCGGTCGAGCGAAGCTGAGGCGTGGTCGACGGGTCGATGCCGCAGGCGCGCATGAAGGCGAGGGTCTCGGAGATCCGGTCGGCCAGGCTACGGTATCGATGGCCCTGCGGGCTGTCCTCCACAAATCCCAGCATCCACTGGTGCACGTTGTCGAGGTTGGCATAGCCGCCGGACGCGAAGGCGCGCAGGAGGTTGAGCGTTGCCGCGGACTGGCGGAACGCCATCTCCATCCGGCGCGGATCGGGGACCCGGCTCTCCTCGGTGAACGCCATGTCGTTGATGATGTCGCCCTTGTAGGACGGCAGCGCGAGATCGCCCTGCTTTTCCATGGCCGAGGAGCGCGGCTTGGCGAACTGGCCCGCGATGCGGCCGACCTTGGTCACCGGCGAGGCGGCGGCGAACGTCAGCACGGCGGCCATCTGGAGGAAGACGCGGAAGAAATCGCGGATGCCGTCGGGGTGGTGCTCGGCAAACGCCTCCGCACAGTCACCGCCCTGGAGGAGGAAACCGTTGCCGGCGCCGACCCGCGCCAGTTCAGCCTTGAGCGCCCGTGCCTCGCCCGCAAAAACCAGCGGCGGATAGGTCGCAAGGGTGGCTTCCATGGCTTTCAGCGCATCCTGGTCCGGATACTCTGGCAGCTGCTGTGCCGGTTTCTGACGCCAGCTCGAAGGACTCCATGCCGATTTGGTCATCGCGTTCTATCCAGTCTCGATCGCACCTCAGCGCGGTCTAAGTGATCTGTGAGAATATCCTGCCGACCCGCGCGATCATGCGACAGTTCAGGCGGATCGTTTCTCTTGGGCGCGGACCGGCGTTGCGTCAACACTTCGCAGCAATTGATTGATGCGCTTTTCTTCGGCGCTGCTGAGTTGTTGGGCACGCGCGTAGCGGGGTTGGGCCCGGTCGTCGACGATCGGAACGTGCCATCCGTCAGTCGTCGCGATGAAGCGATCGAGGCCCTCCTCACCGAATTCGCGCAGGAATCCCTGCGCGGTCGCGTCTAGGTAGGAGAGCAGGATCGGGTGCTCGTGGTCGCCGTAGTCGTCCACCTCGGCCTTGGCGCGGAAGATGATGACGTCGGGGTCATCGGCGAGCCGCAGCGGATCGTAGTTGTGCTCGCGGGCGGTGATGGTCTCCAACATCCCGTCCTCGAAGGTGACGACGAGGCCGTCGATCTCCTCGTCGGGCGCCTCGACCACCGAGAGCGAGCAGGCCCCCACCACGCCGAGCCCCGGAGAGCGCTTGCGCCACGCCCTCCGCCAGCCCTTCACCGTCCGCCGCTCGGCATGAACGTAGGGCGGCAGGGTGCCGCGATTGACCAGCGAGCCGTAGCCGAAGACCTTGAACGTCACGCTGCCTTCCGCCGCAGGGTCCGGGTCGGCGTGCGCATGGTGACGAGTTCTTCCGCCGCCGTCGGGTGAACCGCCATCGTGGCGTCGAAGTCGGCCTTGGTGGCGCGCATCTTGAGCGCGATGCCGAGAACCTGCGAGAGTTCCCCGGCGCCGTGGCCCAGAACGTGGACGCCGAGAACGCGGTCGGTTTCAGCGTCCACCAGCACCTTCATCAGCATCTTCTCCTGCCGGCCGGAGAGCGTGTAGAGCATCGGCCGGAAACTCGCCGAATAGACGTCGACGCAGTCGAACGTCTCCGTCGCCTCCTGCTCGGTGAGGCCGACCGTGCCGATCTCCGGCTGCGAGAACACCGCGGTCGGAATCAGCGTGTGGTCGACATGGGTCGGCTTGCCGCCGAACACCGCGTCGGCGAAGGCGTGGCCCTCGCGGATGGCGACGGGGGTGAGGTTCACCCGGTCCGTCACGTCGCCGACGGCGTAGATCGACGGCACGTTGGTACGGCTCTCGCTGTCGACCTTGATTGCGCCGCGCAGGCCCAGTTCAACGCCCGCCTTCTCGAGGCCGAGGGCGTCCGTCGCGGGTTCGCGGCCGGTGGCGAACAGGATCTGGTCCGCCTTCAGCGTGCCGCCGCTCTTCAGCGTCGCGGTGAGGCCGTCCGCGCCCTTCTCGATGTTCGTGAAGATGTCGTTGAGGACGAAGCGGACGCCGCGGGCCTCCATCGCCTCGCGCAGCGCGGTGCGCACCTCGTCGTCGAAATTGCGCAGGATCTCGGCGCCGCGGTAGACCAGCGTCGTCTCCGTCCCGAGGCCGTTGAAGATGCCCGCGAACTCGACGGCAATGTAGCCGCCACCGGCGATCGCGATCCGCTTCGGCTGCTCGTCGAGGTAGAACACCTCGTTGGAGGTGATGATGTGCTCGATCCCCGGGAGCGTCATGTCGAGCCACGGGCTGCCGCCGGTCGCAATCAGGATGACGCGGGCCGTGACCACCTTCTCGCTCGCCGACAGCCTGATCTCGTGCGGCCCCTCGACCGTCGCACGGCTCATCACGATCTCCACGCCCGCCTTCTCGAGGTTGCGGATGTAGATGCCGTTCAGCCGGTCGATCTCGGTGTCCTTGTTGGCGCTCAGCGTCTGCCAGTCGAACGAGGCCTCGGGACGCGACCAGCCGAAGCCGGCCGCATCCTCGAACGCCTCGGAGAACTGCGAGGCGTAGACCATCAGCTTCTTCGGCACGCAGCCGCGGATGACGCAGGTGCCGCCGACGCGGTGCTCCTCCGCGATGGCGACCTTCGCCCCGTAGCCCGCCGCGATGCGGGCCGCGCGCACCCCGCCCGAGCCCGCACCGATGACGAAGAGGTCGTAGTCGTAGCGGGTATCACTCATCGAAACGCTCCGGGCGGTGGTGCTTGGCGAGGGCCGGCTTAAAGGGCGTGCCCGTCGGCGCGCAGGCGCTCGCGGACCTGTGCCACCATGTCGGCGGCGAGGGTCTGCTCCCACTCGTTGGAAGCGCCGATGGAGAGCATCCCGATGACCGGGAACGTCTCGATGTACTTCTTGCCGAGCGGGCTCTCGAAGAACGCGGCGAGTTCGGTCAGCTCCTGCTCGGAGAAGCGGCGCGCCCAGATGAGCGCCAGCGTCTTCGACAGTTCGACGCGGCGCTGCACCATCTCGATGGCGACCTCCGTGGTGGTCTCCTCGATCTCGCGGGTCAGCGCGGGGTTGGTGCGGGTGAAGATGTCGCGGGTCTGCGCGGCGACCCCCGGCAGGATTTCGTCGAAGTTGATGTCGCCCTTCACGGCGTCGATCAGCCTGCGGGCTGCGGCGAGGTGGGAGGGGGTGAAATCCTCGTCGGCCGGCGTGGCGGCGGGCGCGGCAGGCGCAGCGTTCTGCGCGGCAGCAGGCACCGACGCGAGCGCGACGGCGAGGATGGCGGCGAGGGCAGCAATACGCATCGGACAAGATCCCTGTCGCGTCTGGAGTTGATCGTCTCCAAGGCTTCAAGCAACTCGGCGCGCACAAGGCAAGAGGTGGCGGCCCGATCGCCTCTCCGCTAAGGGTGCGCCTTCCCTTTCGCCCAGCCAAAGAACCCGCCGCCATGCCTCGTCTCGCCGTTTTCGACCTCGACGGAACCCTCGTCGACACCGCGCCCGACCTCGTAGACACCACCAATGTGGTGCTGGAGCAGCGCGGTCTCGCGCCGGTGCCGGGCGAGATCATCCGCGATCACATCGGCGTGGGGGCGCGCGTGATGGTGGCCTCCGCGATGGCCGAGCACGGCATCGTCGTGGACGACGCCACCATGGACGAGATCCACGCGGCCTATCTCGAACACTACGTGACCCGCCTCACCCGCCTCAGCCGCGCCTTCCCCGAGATCCTGGCGGCACTGCCGAAGCTGACGGCGGCAGGCGTCACCCTCGCCGTCTGCACCAACAAGCGCGAGGACATGGCGCGCCAGCTCCTCACCGAGCTCGGGATGCTCGACCAGTTCGTCGTGCTGACGGGCGGCGACACCTTCCCCCACTCCAAGCCCGACCCGCGCCACCTCCTCGAGACGATCGCGCTCGCCGGCGGCGATCCGGCCAACACCGTCTTCGTCGGTGACAGCCGGATCGACTTCGAGACCGCGCGCGCCGCGAAGATCCCGATGGTCGGCCTTTCCTACGGCTACTCCGACGTGCCGCTCGCCGACCTCGGCCCCGACGTGCTGTGCCAGCCGGGAGAGGACGTGGCGGACGCGATCCTCAGCCTCTTCCCGCCCGCCTAGGCGTCGGCAACCATCGCCGCGAGGGGCAGGCGCACGGCGAACACCGAGCCCTCCGGCCCGGTCCGCTCCAGCACCAGCTCGCCGCCCAGTGCTGCAGTGATCTCGTGGGCGATGGCAAGGCCGAGCCCCGCCCCCGACGGGTTGTTCTCCGCCGGCGGTGCCGCTGAACTTGGTGAAGAGGCGCGGAGCGCACGTCCGCGCCGACGCCGGGGCCGTTGTCGATCACCCGCAGCACGGCGCTGCCGCCCTCCTCGCGCCCGCTGATGGCGATCCGGTCCGACGTGCCGTGGAACTTGACGGCGTTGGAGACGAGGTTTTCGAGCACCTGCGTCAGCCGGTCGGCGTCGGCGCGGACCCAGAGCGGGGCAGCGGCGTCGACATCGATGGTGACGCCGTGGCGCGCCGCAAAGCCCTCCATCGCGGCAGCCGCCTGCTTCAGGTGGCGCCGGGCGTCCAGCCTCTCGAAGTTGATCGGCGCGCGGCCGGCCTCCAGGCGCGACAGGTCGAGAATGTCGTCGAGAAGACGGGTGAGACGCTCCGATTCGGAGGCGATGATGGCGAGGAAGCGGTCGGCGCGCGCCTCGTCGAGCCCGCCGTCGCGCAGGAGGTCGGCGAATGCGCGCACCGCGGTCAGCGGCGTGCGCATCTCGTGGCTGACGCGGCTCAGGAAATCGTCCTTCTCGGCGAGGAGGCTCGTCAGCGCGGCGTTGGCGGCGCGCAGCTCCTCCGCCGTTCGTTCGAGTTCCACCGAGCGGACGCCGAGGTCGCGCGCGATGCGGATCGCGTCCTGCGTTTCGCCGAGAAGCGAGATCGCGGCGTCCACGGTGAGCGGCTCGCCCGTCGCAACGCGCGTCACCAGCGTATGGGCGGACGCGGCGCCGACGGCGAATGCGATCTCGCGCTCCACGCGAGCGACGAAGGCGCTGTCCACCGCGTCCTCGCCACCGCCGGCGAACAACTTGTGCGCCTCGGCGGGCCCCAGGATGCGCTGGGTGAGGTGGAGGAGATCGCGCCGGTTGGCGGAGCGGCGCAGCATCGGCTCCGGCCCGCCGCGGGACAGCGCATCGACGAACAGCGTCGCCTGGATGCGCTCCATCGGCGAGCTTCCGGTGGCGAGCGAGACGGTGACGTAGAGTAGCGTGTTCAGCCCCAGCGACACGACGACACCGAAGACCAGCGGGTCCACCGCCCCCGGCCCGGCAACCATGTCGCCGGGCAGGAGCACGGTGCGGATCGCATCGAGGACGACCTCGCCCGCGCCGAAGCTCGGGATGAGCAGCGTGACGAGCCAGGCGAACGCGCCGGCGCCGAGGCCGCAGATGGCGCCGGCCCGCGTCGCGTCCCGCCAGAAGAGGCCGCCGAGGAGTGCGGGCGCGAACTGGGCGACCCCGGCGAACGCGATGAGGCCGATTGAGGCGAGCCCCACCCCGCCCGCCGCAGTGCGCGAATAGACGTAGCCGAGCGCGAGAACCCCCGCGATGGCGATCCGCCGGGTGAGGAGCACGGAGGCCGACAGGCTCGCCGCGCCGCTTTCGCCCTTCCTCAGGATCAGCGGCGCGACGACGTGGTTGGAGATCATCACCGCAAGCGCCAGCGAGGCGACGATCACCATCGAGGTCGCAGCCGACAGGCCGCCGATGAAGGCGAACAGCGCAAGATGGCTGGCGCCGCCTGCAAGCGGCAGGGTGAGGACGAAAAGGTCGGGCTCGGCCGTGACCGGGAGCCGCGTCAGCCCCGCGACGGCGATGGGGAGCACCGCGATGGCGGTGAGGAACAGGTAGAACGGGAAGAGCCAGCTTGCGAGCGCGATGTGGTTCTCGTCCCGGTTCTCGAGGACGCCGACCTGGAACTGGCGCGGCAGGCAGACCATCGCCGCCGCCGACAGCGTGGTGAGGATGAGCCACCGCACGCCGCCATCCTCAGGAAGTGCGCCGACTTCGGCGAGCGCATCGTGCCAGTCGGTGAAGGCTGCGCCGTCCACAGGGTCGCCGCCGATCATCGTCATCGCGAAGACGGCGACCGCGAGGAGTGCGGTGAGCTTCACGATGCTCTCGAACGCGATCGCGGCGACGATGCCGGGCTGGCTCTCGTCGGCGTTGAGGCGTCGGGCGCCGAAGATGATGACGAAGAAGGCCATCGCCGCCGCCGTCCAGAACGCCGTGTCGGCGACGCTCTCCCCCACCAGCGCCGCGAACGACCGGCTGACCGCCAGAAGCTGGAGCGCGATGTAGGGGGTGACCGAGGCGACCGCGACCCCGGTGACAAGCACCGCGACCGTGCGGCTCTTGCCGTAACGGGCCGAGACGAAGTCCGCGATGGAGGTGATCCGCTGGGTCTTGGCGACGCGCACCATCTTCCTGAGGAGCAGCCACCACGCCATCAGGAGGAGCGTCGGCCCGGTGTAGATGGTGACGAACTCCAGGCCGCCGCGCACCGCCGTCCCGACCGCCCCGTAGAACGTCCACGACGTGCAGTAGACCGCCAGCGACAGCGTGTAGATCACGCCGGAGAACATCGCGCGCGAGCGCCCGCTCGCGGTCAGCCGGTCCACGGCGAACGCGATCACGAAGAGGAGCGCGACGTAGAACCCGCCGACGAGGAGGACGAGGCTGGACGGCAGCATCAGCGGCGGTCCTGCCGGCCTGCCGTCAGCGCGATGAGGATGATGCCGACGAGCCAGACGGAGAAGACGTAGATCACCAGCGCCGGGACGCCGAACAGCGACCAGTCCCGGTCGGCCACGGCGAGCGCGGGCGGCAGGAAGAAGAGGGGCCCCGCGGCCGACAGGGCCGCGCGCGCTCCGGCCCGGGCCTGGCGCCGCGGCGACGGCGGCGTGCCGGCTGCGCCGGCGGCGCCGGGGGCGGTGTCGGCGCCTCCATGGTCAGGCCGGCGCGATGAGGGACCTGATCGTGTCCATCAGCGCACGGTTGGAGAACGGCTTGGTGACGAACGCATCGACGCCGATGGCCGTCATCCGCGCCCGGTCGGCGGCCTGCCCCTTGGCCGTCAGCACGCAGATCTTCGGTGCGGGGCTGGCGCCCCGCGCCGCCTGCGCGACCTCGAAACCCGAGGCGCCGGGGAGCATGATGTCGAGGATCAGGACGTCGTACTCGGCAAGGAGCGGAAGCGCTGCCGCGCCGTTGCTGATGACGCGCGAGATGATCCCCTCCCGCTCGCACAGGAAGGCCAGCGCCTCGGCGATCGCCGGCTCGTCCTCCACGATCAGCGCGCGGACGGGTTCGCGGCTCACAGTCCGGCCCCGCCGTGGGCGCGCTGGGCGCAGGTGATGCGCGAGCACGAGCGGCACTCGTACCCCGCCGCGGTGACGACGCTGGGGAGACCCGCGGGAAACTTGTCGCCGTAGACGATCTCGGCAAGGCGCGCGGCCGGCGCGCCCAGCATCACCGAGAAGCGGGCGGCGGGCTGGGCGTGGTGCTGGCGTGTCTTGTCGGTGGCGCGGGCGATGAGGAGGAAGCGCTCGCCCTCCATGTCGGCAAGCTGGGTCAGCGTGCGGCCGCTCTCGCCGAATGCGCCGAACGCGCACCACAGCGGGCACGCGCCGAACAGCGGCAGCCGCAGCGCCTGGCTGGAGAGGCGCTTGGAGATGGTGCCCGCCGGATCCACGCGCAGGAAAGCGAACGGGATGCCCTCCCGCCCCGGCCGCCGCAGCGAGGCGAGCCTGTGCCCCGCCTGCTCGAAGCTGACGCCGAAGCGGTCGCACAGGATGTCGATGTCGTAGCGGTGGCGGATCGCCTCCTCGTGGAAGGCGTCGTAGGGCATGATGAGCGCACCGGCGGCGTAGCGGACCAGCGCGCCGCGCGCCCGGACGACGGCGCCTTCGGTGCGGAAGGCGCGCACGTCGAGCACTGCGTCGACAATCTCGCCGATCTCGCGCTCGACCAGCGCGCAGGCGGTGCGGAAGCGGCTCGTCGGCGGCTCGCTGGCAGGCCGCGGGAGCCTCGCCACGGCATCTTCGAGGTCCTGGAAGTAATAGTCGCGGTCCTGCAGGAAGCCGTCGACTTCGCGCACGTCGGCGCCCGCGGCGTCCTCGCCGGCGCCGGCCTGGAGCGCCTCGATCATCTGCCGGGCGACGGTGGTGAGCCGCTCGCTCTCGCCGACGACCGTGCGGGTGAAGCGGACGCGTGTCTCGTCGCCGGCGTCGGCGAGATCGGCAAGGATCTCAGCGGCGGAACGGATCGAGGTGATCCGGCTCAGGATGTCGTGCGCGAACGAGATCGACTGCGGGTCGCGCCAGAACCGGTCGGCGATCCGGTCCGAATGCGCCTCCGCGGACAGGACGCGTTCGTTGAGCTGGAGGATGATCCGCGCCCAGTCCGGCGAGAACGCGACGAGCGACGCGGCATTCGGCTCGACCTGTTCGCCGAGGGTGCGGGACACCTCGTCGAGGTCGGCGGCGAGGCGGTCGTCGCTGAGTGCGGTGAAGGTCTCGGTGGTGACGCCGAGCTCGTCGGCGATCTGGCGCAGGAGCTTGCCGCCGATCTGCCGCTTGTCGCTCTCGATCAGGCTGAGATAGGCCGCCGAAACGCCGACCGCATCCGCAAGCTCACGTTGTGTCAACCCACGCGTGCGCCGCTGCGTCTTGATGCGGTCGCCCATCGGGACGCGCTGGAATGAACCCAAACCCCTGTCTCCCCCGGCGCCAGTTCTGTAGCCGGCGCCCCGTTATCGTCTTTACAAACTATACAGCACTCCCGGACGCAACTTTACAAGAGTGTGACAAGCGCGATGTGCCGCCTTGTTCACACGACAACGCCTGATTTACACCGCAATTGATGAGCGGAGTCGGCAAATGAACTCCGCGCCACTTGGGAGGAACGATATGGATCGGATTATTCGTCCATCACGCCGCGGATTTCTGAAGACGACCGCACTCGCGGGTGCGGCGCTGTCGACGCCGACATTCTTCGTCCGCAACGCCTGGGCGCAGGACAAGTTCTGCAACATGCCGACCGGCGACACCGTCACCCTCGGCTTCAACGTGCCCCAGACCGGCCCCTACGCCGAAGAAGGCAAGGACGAGCTGCGCGCCTACGAGCTTGCCGTGAAGCACCTCAACGGCGAGGGCGACGGCGGCATGATGAACACCATGCAGCCCACCACGCTGAAGGGTGACGGCATCCTGGGCAAGAAGGTCGCGTTCGTGACCGGCGACACGCAGACCAAGTCGGACGCCGCCCGCGCCTCCGCCAAGCGGATGATCGAGAAGGACGGCGCCATCATCATCACCGGCGGCTCGTCCTCCGGCGTCGCGGTGGCCGTGCAGTCGCTCTGCCAGGAAATGGGCATCGTCTTCATGGCGGGCCTCACCCACTCCAACGACACCACCGGCAAGGACAAGCGGCGCTACGGCTTCCGCCACTTCTTCAACGCCTACCAGTCCGGCCAGGCGCTGGGCTCGGTCATCGCCGACGCCTACGGCAAGGACCGCCGCGCCTACCACCTCACCGCCGACTACACCTGGGGCTGGACGCAGGAAGAATCGATCAAGAACGCCACCGAGGCACAGGGCTGGGAAACGGTCGAGACCGTGCGCACCCCGCTCGGCGCGGGCGACTTCTCGCAGTACCTCACCCCGGTGCTGAACTCCGGCGCCGACGTCCTGATCCTGAACCACTACGGTGGCGACATGGTCAACTCGCTGACCCAGGCTGTGCAGTTCGGAATGCGCGACAAGCAGGTCAACGGAAAGCAGTTCGAGGTCGTCGTGCCGCTGTTCTCCGAGCTGATGGCGCAGGGCGCCGGCTCTGCGGTCTCCGGCATCTTCGGCACCTCCAACTGGTCGTGGATGCTGGAAGACGAAGGCACCAAGGCGTTCGCCAAGTCGTTCGGGCAGGAGTATGGCCGTCCGCCCTCGCAGGCTGCCCACACCTGCTACGTGCAGACCCTCCTCTATGCGGACGCGGTCAACCGCGCCGGGACCTTCTATCCGCCCGAGGTCATCAAGGCGCTGGAAGACTTCGAGTTCGACGGCATGGGCAATGGTCCGACGCTCTACCGCGGCGCCGACCACCAGTGCATGAAGGAGTGCTACGTCGTTCAGGGCAACCCGAACGCCACGTCGGAATTCGACCTTCTGCCGATCTACAAGACCGTCAGCCGCGAGCAGACCGACTACGATCCCTCGATCTTCGGCGGCGAGCTTGGCCCGTACGAAGTGGCAGGCTGCGCGGCCTGATCCATCGAAGCGGCACCGCGGCATCCGCGGCGCCAATCGGGGCGCCCCCCGCGCATCGGCGCAGGCGCCCGCTTCGGCCGGTCCGGCCGGCCACCTAGACAACTTTCGTTTCGGGCACCGCGGCCACCCCTGCCGCGGTGCTTGACCATGTGCGACATGAGAGAGGTTCGATGGACGGTCTAATCCTGCAGGTCCTGAACGGGCTCGACAAAGGCGGTGCCTACGCGCTGATCGCCCTCGGCCTGACGCTAACCTTCGGCACCCTCGGCGTGGTGAACTTCGCCCACGGCGCGCTGTTCATGCTGGGCGCCTTCTGCGCGGTCTCGCTGCAGGCGGCGCTGACGATGTCGACGCGGGTGCGCGACGAATCCATCACCTTCTTCGAGGCCTACAAGGAAGTCCCCTACCTCGTCACATGGTTCGGCGACACCGGCGCCACGATCATCGACTGGGTGGTGCCGCTCTCCGTCCTCGTCACCATTCCGTTCATGCTCCTTGTGGGTGTGATCTTCGAGCGCGGGCTGATCCGCTTCTTCTACAAGCGCTCCCACGCCGAGCAGATCCTCGTCACCTTCGGCATCGCGATCGTCGCGCAGGAGCTCATCAAGGCGTTCTTCGGCGCCAACCCGATCCCGATCCAGGCGCCCGAGATCGTCCAGGGCTCGGCCGACATCGGCGCGTGGTTCGGGCTGTCGGGCAACCTCTCCTACCCGTGGTGGCGGCTCATCTATCTCGCGTCCGCCGCCGTCATCATCGGCGCGGTGTTCGCGTTCCTCAACCTCACCACCTACGGCATGGTGGTGCGCGCCGGGATGGCCGACCGCGAGACGGTCCAGCTCCTCGGCATCAACATCCAGCGCCGCTTCACCATCGTGTTCGGCATCGCGGCCGTCGCCGCCGGCGTCGCGGGCGCGCTCTACACACCCATCGTTCCGCCGAACTACCACATGGGCATGGACTTCCTCGTCCTCTCCTTCGTGGTCGTCGTCGTCGGCGGCATGGGTTCGCTGCCGGGGGCGGTCGCGGCCGGCTTCCTCCTCGGCATCCTGCAGTCGTTCGCTTCGCTCAACGAGGTGAAGGACATCATCCCGGGCATCGACCAGATCATCATCTACCTCGTCGCGGTGGTCGTCCTGCTCGCCCGGCCCCGAGGCCTGCTCGGCCGCAAAGGCGTGATGGAGGCCTGATCCCATGGACACCACACCCAACAAGCCAATGACCGAAGACACCACCGCCGGGCACTCGGCCCACCACCGGGACAGCACGGAGAAGACCTCCACGCTGCCGCCCCGCGCGCCCGAAATGGAGCCGCTCTGGCCCATGCGGCGCGACCTCCTGATGACCGTCCTGTTCGCGGCGGCGGTGATCACCATGCCGATCTGGCTGCAGCCCTTCGGCGCCGCCTACCCGGACCTGATGCAGCGTTTCGCGATCTACGGAATCTTCGCGATCGGCTTCAACATCCTGTTCGGGCTAACCGGCTACCTCTCGTTCGGGCACGCAGCCTTCCTCGGCGTCGGGTCCTACGCGGCGGTCTGGTCGTTCAAGCTGTTCTCGGTCAACATCGTGCCGGCGCTGATCATGGCGGTCACCATGTCGGGCATCCTGGCGCTCGCCATCGGCTTCGTCTCGCTGCGCCGCTCGGGGATCTACTTCTCGATCCTGACGCTGGCGTTCGCGCAGATGTGCTACAACATGGCCTATTCGGTGCTGACGCCGATCACCAACGGCGAGACCGGGCTACGCGTCCTGCGCACCGATCCGCGCTACCTCGACGCCGCCTTCGGTCCGACTGACGTAGCGGTCCCGCGGGCCGAATTCTTCGGCATCACGATGACGGGAATGGCCGGCTTCTACGCCTGCGCGATCTTCCTCATCATCGCCTTCATCGTCGCGCTTCGGATCAGCCGCTCACCATTCGGAATGATGCTGCGCGGCATCAAGTCCAACCAGGTCCGGATGAACTACGTCGGCTTCAACACCCGGCCCTACACCCTGATCGCGTTCGTGATCTCGGGCATGTTCGCCGGGCTCGCGGGCGGCCTCCTCGCCATGGTCGACCCCCTGGCGGGCGCGGAGCGGATGCAGTGGACGGCATCGGGCGAAGTCGTCCTGATGACCATCCTCGGCGGTGCCGGCACGCTCATCGGCCCGGTGCTCGGCGCGGTTCTCATCAAGTACTTCGAGAACATCTTCTCCTCGCTCGGCGACACCACGCTGATGGGCATCTTCTCGTTCATCCCCGAAGGCGCGCGCACCTACGTGGTCGACGTCATCTCGCCGTTCGTGGGCGAGGGCTGGAGCCTGACGCTCGGCATCATGTTCGTGCTCGTTGTGTGCTTCCTGCCGGGCGGGCTGATCGAGGGCTTCCGCCGCATCGGCCGGATCTTCCGCACCAAGAAGGAGGGCTGAGCGATGGTCGCCAACCGCGTACTCCACGTCGCCGACGTGCAGAAGTCGTTCGCAGGCCTCAAGGCGCTGACCGACATCGACCTCGAGATCGAGGAGGGCAAGACCCACGCGATCATCGGGCCGAACGGCGCCGGCAAGTCCACCCTCCTCAACGTGTGCGTCGGCCGCCTTGCGCCCGACCGCGGCGCCGTCGTGTTCGACGGTGACGTGATCACCGGCAAGACGCCCTACCAGATCAACCAGCTCGGCATCGCCCGCGTGTTCCAGACGCCGGAGATCTTCGCCGACCTCACCGTCCTGCAGAACGTGATGGCCCCGGCCTTCTCCAAGCGCGACGGCCCGCTGCGGATGAACATCTTCTCCAGCCTCGATTCGGACCGGGACATCCGCAACGCCGCGGAGGAAACGCTGGCCGACCTCGGCCTCGCCGACAAGCGGCACGAGGACGCCAGCGCCCTCTCCCGCGGCGACAAGCGGCGGCTGGAGCTTGCCATGTGCCTCGTCCAGAAACCGAAGCTCCTGCTCCTCGACGAGCCGACCGCCGGCATGAGCCGGCTCGACACCAACCGCACCATCGACCTTCTGCAAGCGCATCAAGGCGCGCGGGATGACCAAGGTCATCATCGAGCACGACATGCACGTTGTGTTCTCGCTGGCCGACAAGGTGTCGGTACTGGCGCAGGGCAAGATCATTGCGGAGGGCACGCCCGACGAGGTGCGCGCCAACCCCAAGGTGCAGGAAGCCTATCTCGGAGGAGCTCACTGATGGACGCCGTCGTCAAAGACGCACCGCGCGAGCCGCAATCGGCGGCGGACGCCTACTTCTCCTGCGAGAATGTCCACGCCTACTACGGCGAGAGCTACATCGTGCAGGGCGTCTCGTTCACCGTGCGCGAGGGCGAGGTGCTGGCGCTGCTGGGCCGAAACGGCGCCGGCAAGACCTCCACGCTGCGCACCATCGCGCGCACCGATTCCCCGCAGCTCAAGCAGGGCACCATCCGCCTCGCCGGGCAAGATCTCACGAAGATGCGCGCGTTCGAGGCGGCCGCCGCCGGCGTCCAGCTCGTGCCTGAGGACCGCCGGATCATCGCCGGGCTGACGGTGGAGGAGAACCTCAAGCTCGCGCAGATCACCGAGCCGAAGGGTTGGGAGATCGAGCGCGTCTACGACCATTTCCCCCGCCTTGCCGAGCGGCGCCGGCAGGAAGCGGTGACCATGTCGGGCGGCGAGCAGCAGATGCTGGCCGTCGCGCGCGCCCTCTGCCGCGAGATCAAGCTCCTCCTGCTCGACGAGCCCTACGAGGGTCTCGCGCCGGTGATCGTGCAGGAGATCGAGAAGATCGTGCGCGAAGTGAAGGAGATGGGAATCACCACCATAATGGTGGAGCAGAACGCCATCGCGGCGCTGCATCTCGCCGACCGTGCGATCATCATGGACATGGGCGAGATCGTCTACACCGGCAGCGCGCAGGACGTCCTCGAGGACAAGAAGTTGCGCGAAGACTACCTCGCCGTTTAAGGCCTCCCGAGAGCGGTCCGGCCGTTGCCGGACCGTTGCCACATTACAATCGTATGTCGCTGGACCGTCCGGGGCCGTTTTCTTTGGCGTTTGACCGTGCGACTGTGGCGCCTTGATCGTCGCAGGCTGTCCCTGTGACCCACAGGAGTAGCCGGCGCGATGCGTCAGACCAACACCGCCGTTTCCGACGGTCAGACCCCGCTGCACACCGAAGGCAAGCTCGTGGCGCCGGGTGTCTACGGGGCCGACGCCATTGAAGCCGCCTGCCGCTGGGTCTGCCCCACGGAGGATCTCCGCCGCGACCTCGTGCGCGCCATGCTGCGGGACTTCATGGTCGGCTGCGAGGTCCGCGCGGCGCTTGCCGCAGGTCCCCGCCTGTTCGCGTCCAACCATCAGGTGGCGAGCGACGTGGGGTATTTCGCCGCAATGATGGCCGGCCTCAGCCAGCAGCTTTGCGACATCGTGACGTGGGACGCGCACTACGACCTCGATTCCAGCCAGATCAACCGCGCCCTCTACACCTACCCGGACGGGCCGGAGCGCACCGTGGCGACCACCGTGCGCCAGCGCATGGTCAACCAGCAGGAGCCGCGCGACGTGGTCGGCGTCGCCCGCGCCATCGGCCGCCGGCTGAACGAGGAGGTCCACTCGTTCGCCTGCGTCTGCGTCCACGGCGAGACCGACCGGCACGAGGGGCAGGAGATGCGCAGCATCGGCGCCCCGTTCCTCGACCTTGCGCTCGAAAACGACATTCCGATCACCCCCGCCCGCTTCAACTGGGGCCTGCCGGACGAGAACGAGGGCCGGCTGATGTGGTCCAAGAACCTCGCCCCACTCTACTTCGTCACCGGCCAGTCGATCGAACCGTCCGACCTCAAGGGCCTGTCTCGCGTCGCGCAGCGCACCGTGGTGGCCGACGCCATCAACGAGCTGATGACCCCCCGCCCCGAAGACCACTTCGAGAGCGCGAGGACGCGGGAGGACCGGGTTCGCTGGCTCGCAACCAACGCCGGGATGGGCCTTACCAAGGCGATCCTGTGCGACGGCCTCTTCAGCACCCCGCCGGAGATGCTGACCGAAGAAGGCCGCAAGTTCCTGCACCTCGCGAGCGTGCCCGGCGCGGGCGATGCCGAACGGACCGGCGGCTTCGTCTACCGCCTCTGCCGCTGGCTGTCGGACGGGTTCGGCTCCTCGCGCATCCCGACCCTCCTCAAGGTCTATCCGCACCTCGAAGCAGTCGCCTGATCTCACCGCGATGACCACCGCCTCCGCAACGCCGCTCATCTTCGACGGTCACAACGACCAGCTCGCCAAGCTCTTCACCGATGGTGACCGCAAGGCCTTCGCCCACAATCCCGGCGCCGCGATCGACGTTGCGCGGGCGAACGCCGGCGGCTTCGCGGGTGGCCTGTTCGCGGTGTGGATCCCCTCCGCGCTGATGAAGGGCGTCGACTTCGGCGCCATGGCCTCCTCGCGGTTCGACGTGCCGCTGCCCGACGAGGTGCCACGCACCGACGCCCTCCCCGTCGCGCTGGCGCAGATCGCGATCCTCATCGACCTCGAACGCGCCGGCCACCTCAGGATCTGCCGCACCGCCACCGACATCCGCGCCGCGATGGCGGACGGGATCATGGCCGCCGTCCTCCACATGGAGGGCGCCGAGGCGATCGACGAGAACCTCGATACGCTCGACGTGCTCTATGCGGCCGGCCTGCGCTCGCTCGGCCCCGTCTGGTCGCGCCCCAACCGGTTCGGCCACGGCGTCCCGTTCCGCTTCCCCTCCTCGCCCGACACCGGCCCCGGCCTGACGCCAGCCGGCATCCGCCTCATCGAGCGCTGCAACGAGCGGCGCATCGTGGTCGACCTCTCGCACCTCACCGAGGCCGGCTTCTGGGACGTTGCGCGGATTTCGAAGGCGCCGCTCGTCGCAAGCCACTCCAACGCGCACGCGCTGTGCGAGACGACGCGCAACCTCACCGACAGACAGCTCGCCGCGATCGCCGAATCGGGCGGGCTGGTCGGAATCAACTTCGCCGCGGCGTTCCTGCGCGAGGACGGGCGGATGACGCCCGACGTGCCGCTGTCGCGCGTGCTCGACCACGCGGACTACCTGATCGAGCGGCTGGGCGAGGACGGCGTCGGCTTCGGCTCGGACTATGACGGCGCCGTCGTGCCGGCCGACATCGCGGGCGTCGAGAACCTGCCGCGGCTGCGGCAGGCAATGATCGACCGCGGCTACGGCGAGGCGCTGATCGCCAAGCTCTGCCATGAAAACTGGATCGGTGTGCTGGAACGCACCTGGGGCGCCTGATGCGCCCCAATACCCGTCAGAGGCGCCTGAGGCGCCCGATACCCTTCAGATGACGCTGAGCGTCCAGGCCACCATGTCGGCCGCCATCGCCTGGGTGGCGCGGTTTAGGCCCTCGGCAGCAGCGTCCGGCCCGTCGCCGGAGATCGGCACCACGCTGGTGAAGATCCGGTCCGCGACAACCTGGCCGTTGCTGTCATTCAGGATCTTGGCGCTGAGCTCGACCCGCGCGCTGTCGACGCCGTAGGTCTCCGCCTGGAACGCGCGCACTTCCGTCACGACCTGGTAGTTGATGAGGAGGCTCTGCCCCGGCAGGCCGACGGCCTTCACGCGCCCTGTGTTCTGGAACGAGTCGAGCAGGACGCGCTGGATCACCCTGGGTGCCGCGTCTTCCAGCGCCACCGCCGGGTAGTAGGACAGCGTCGACGCGGTCGGCTTCACCGGTATCTTCGATGTCGACAGCGATTCCAGCGCCCGCGGCTCCGGCACCAGAAGCTGCGCCGAGGTGCCGCCCGCGGCCGGCACTTCGCCGAGCGCGTTGAGCGTGTAGATCGCCTGGACCTGATTGCCGCCGCCGCTGCAGGCGGCCAGCGTGCCGATTAAGACAATGGCAAGGATTCGGGTCAGAGCGATCATCGACGTTGCGGCTTGTACTGCGGGCCGTCGGAGCCGCCAAAGATCACACGGCTCGGATTACGGTCAAAACTCGACACTGCTGTCTCAATCGCTGACAAAGTACTACGTCCTTGTGTGAGCAGAGCACGTAGATCGTCAAGCCCGCCCTGGCTGAACCGCGACAGGCCCCCTGCGATTCCGTCCGCGCGTGACGCAAATGCTGCAGCCACTTCGCTCACGTTGCTGGCGGCGCTCGACACGTCGGTGACCAGCCCCTGCACCGGACCGTTGAGGAGCGTGCCCGCGCGGCTCACCACCGCGGTGACCTGGTTGGAAGCCGCCTCGAGGTTGGTGCCGATCCGCTTCGCCTGATCGAGGATCTGCTTGAGCGTGCCGTCGTCGCCACCGATCGTGCCGAGAC
This sequence comes from uncultured Alphaproteobacteria bacterium, assembly GCA_963704595.1. Taxonomy (GTDB): domain Bacteria; phylum Pseudomonadota; class Alphaproteobacteria; order Rhizobiales; family Amorphaceae; genus Acuticoccus. The sequence goes on along the minus strand of OY969922.1, from coordinate 1,588,417 downwards.
CTTCCGACAGCCCCTTGGCTGCGCCCGACACATTGTCGATGGCGGCGCCGATCTCGCCGGCCCTCGAGCCGATCGCGGTTGCGACACGGTCGACGTTCTCGACCACGGAGTTGATCGCCTCGGTGTTGATGGCGACCACCGTGGCGCGCACCGCGTCCACCGCATTGCCGGCCTTCTCGACGATGGTGTCGATCTGCGGCCCGACCGAGCCGAGGCTGCGGGCGAACACGCCGGCATTGTCGATCGCGGTATTGATCGTCTCGAGTTTGGCCGAAACCGCGCTCGTCACGCTCTCGACCTGACGGGCGGCGTTCCCCGCGGTGTTGAGGACGGTCTCGATGTCACCGCGCGAGGACTCCAGCGTGGCGGCGACGCCGCGCACGCTGTCGATGATCGCGGTGATCGCGGCCGGGTCGATCGACGACAGCACCGTGCCGACATTCTCGACGCCGGGCTTCAGGCTCTCGGCCATCGCCGGAAGTTCGGCGGCGAAGGTGCGCGCATCGGCAAGCGCCGCCTCGGCGCTGGCGAGGCCGCGCGAGATGCCGTCGAGTTCGCCGCGCACCCGCGCCGAGATCACCGCAGCATCGGCCGCCGCGGTATCGGCGGAGGTGATGATCCGGTCGATCCGGGGCGCCTGCGCCGCCAGCATCGTGGTGAGCTGGCGCACGTCGGAGACCATCCCCTCCACTTCGGCGGCGTCGATCGACGACAGCACGGTGGCGATGTTCTCGATCCCTGGCTCGAGCTTGGTCGCAAGGCCCGGCAGAGAGCCTGCGAACGCCTGCGCGGAGCTTGCTGCCGACGTCACGCTGTCGATCGCCGCGGTGATCTGCGGCACCTTAGGCGAAACGCCGGAAAGGATGGTGCTCGCATCGCGCGCCGCGTTCTGCGCGTCGGTGAGGATCGCGGTGATCTTCGTGCTCTCGCCTGCCAGCGTCTGCGCAAACGTCGAGGCGCTGGTCACGATGCCCTCGATGGCGCTCGGGTCGATGGACGACAGCACCGCCGAGACGTTGTCGATCCCGGGCTGGAGCGATTCGGTGATCCCCGGCAGCGAGGCTGCGAAGGTGCTCGCCGAATCCACCGCGCTCTCGGTGCGGTCGAGGATCGCGCCGATCTGCGGCGTGCGCTGCGCGATGGCGCTGGCGACCGCCTCGATCCGCGTCGCGGCGCCGGAGGCGCTGGTCAGGAGCGCACCGATGGCCTCGCGCTGTGCGGCGAGCTCCGCGGCGAAGGACGCCGCATCGCGCTGGATCGCCGCGATCTGCGTCGGGGTCGAGCGCATCCATCGCAGCGCCGACCTTGCGCACCCCCGGCTCCACGGAAGCGACGATCGACGGAAGGTCCGCCGAGGCCTCGCGAACGTTGCGGGCGGTGGTGGTCGCGTCGTCGATCATCGCGCGCAGCTTCGGCGCTTCCTCGGCGAGTGCGGCGGAGACGGTCTTCGCGGACTCGGCCGTCGCTCGCACGTCGCCGATGATGGCGGTGATCGCCGGCTCCTGCTGCGAAAGACCGGTGACGACGAGCTGGACGCGGCTCACGATGTCGTCCACCCGCGCCGGGGTCACCACCGCGGCGGCGGCTGCGAGCTGGCGCAGCGCAGGTCCGGCGTCGGACGCAATCGTCTCGGCCTGCTTCATGGCGAGCGCGGCGCTGGCGGAGGCTGCCTTGGCGCTGCGGATCGTGTCGGCGATCGCGCCGGCCTCACTGGCAAGCGTGTCGGCTATGGTGGTGACGCGGGCAATCAGCGTCGAGATCGGCTCACGCTGGGCCGCGAGCCCCTCGGCGAACGACGACGCGTTCTTGACGAGTGCGTCGACCGCGGCGGGGTCGATCGCGGCCATCACGGCGGACACGTTCTCCACGCCGGGCTGCAGCGTGTCGGCGAGGGCCGGCAGCTTCTCTGCGAACGCGCGGGCGGACTGTGCCGCTCCGCCGGCATCGCTGATGATGCCCTTGATCTGCGGCAGGTCGGTCGCAAGGCCGGTCGCCAGCGTGTCGATGCTGCCGGCGGCGTTGCTGACGCGCGCGATCAGCGGCCCCACGTTGGGCGCCTCTGCCGAAAGGGCGCCCGAAATGGTGTTGGCGTTCTGCAGCGTGCCGTTGAGTGCTGCGGTATCGATCGCGCCGATGACGTCGCCGGCCTTGGTCACGCTGGTCGAGACCGACTGCATGATCGCCGGAACCTGTTCGGACCCCTGGCGCAGGTTCGCCAGAAGCGCGCGCGCGTCGGTGAGCGAGGCGGTGATGTCCTCGTCGCGCGACTGAATGAGCTTCGCAACCTGCTCGAGGCCGGACGCGGCCTCCGTCGCCGAGCTGATGAAGGTGCCGATCGCCGGCATTTCGGCGGCGACGCTGGACGTGACGGTCTCGACGCTGGAGACGATCGTCTCGACCCGCTCCGGCGTCACCGCGGAAAGCGCCGTGCCGAACTGCTCGATTGCGGGTGCCGCGGCCTGGACCGCGCTGCGCGCGTCGCCGATGAGGCCGCCGACGCCGTCGAGCGCCGTGCCTATCTCGCCCTGGCGGGCGGCGATGGTGTTGGAGACGGTGCGCACGTCCGCCGAGATGACGGCGGCGTTCTCGAGCGTGGTGCCGAGGGCGCTCGCCTTGTCGGCGATGGCGCCGGTCGCGGTGCGCACGTTGGCGACGATCGCGCCGATGGCGTCCTGGTCGAGCGAGTTCATCACGCCGGAAACGGACTGGACGGCCTCGCCGAGCGTGCCGGCGGTATCGTCGAGCCGGGTGATGAGGCCGTTGACGTTGCCGACCACGGTGCGAGCCTCGTTGCCGATGTCCGGCAATGCGCCCGAGAAGCTTTCCACGTTGGTGACGATGCTCTCGACCCGCTGCGGCTCGATGGCGCCGATCAGCGAATCGGCTTTCTCCACCATCGCGGTGAACTTGGGCGCGGCCTCGGCGATCTGGCGGCCGGCGGACGCGATGTCGGTGATGAGGCCGGAGACCTGGGGCGCGGCGGCGTTCAGCGTGCCGGTGAGGTCGTTGACGTTGTTGACGACCGTGTCGAGCTGGCCGCGGTTGGCGGCGAGGAAGCTGTTCACCTCGCCAAGGGTGTCGTTGACCTTCTTCAGGACGTCCTGCGCCGAATCCAGCACGTTGGTGAAGGCGGAGGTTTCGGCGCGGATCGTCGGCACCTTGCCGTCCTCGGCCGCAGCGAGCAGGCTCTTGCCCGAGCCGCCGGTCAGCGAGATGTAGGCGACGCCTGTCAGCCCCTGGAATCCGAGCTTGGCGACGGTGTCTACCTTGATCGGCGCCGTCGGGTTGACGCGGATCAGCGCGACGACGTCGTCGCCGCCCTCGTTGGAGAAGCTGAGGTTGACCACCTCGCCGACGCGGATGCCGTTGAACAGCACCGCGCCGCCGGCCGAAAGGCCCGTCGTCGGCTCGGGGAAGATGATCCGCACGCTCTGCGTCGCCCCGGACTTTCCGGCGCTGTAGAGCCAGTAGAGCGACCCCATGATCGCGGCGAACACCACGACCACGAACACTCCGATGGCGACATAGTTGGCACGCGTTTCCATCGTACTGACCTAGCTTCCTTGCGGCATCCGAGAGCGCCGACTGAACCGAGACAAAGCGAGCGAGACGCTCACGCTCCGGGAATGAAGCGCCGGCCGCGCTCCCCCCTGAAATATTCCTTCACCCAAGGGTGATCGTAGTCGACGAGCTCGGCGACGGGTCCGGTCACGACGACGCGCTTCTCCGCAAGCACCGCCACGCGGTCGCAGACGGTGTGGAGGCTGTCGAGGTCGTGCGTCACCATATAGACGGTGAGGCCGAGCGTATCGCGGAGCTGGGCGATCAGCTCGTCGAACTTTGCCGCACCGATCGGGTCGAGGCCCGAGGTCGGCTCGTCGACGAAGAGAAGCTCCGGGTCGATGGCGAGCGCGCGCGCAAGACCGGCGCGCTTGACCATGCCGCCCGACAGCTCGGACGGGAACTTGTCCGCCGCCGTGCGCGGAAGGCCCACGATGTCGAGCTTGAGGAGCGCCAGCTCGTCCATCAGCTTCTGGCTCATCTTGTGATATTCGCGCATCGGCACCTGGATGTTCTCCCGCACCGTGAGCGAGGAGAACAGCGCGCCCATCTGGAACAGGACGCCGCAGCGCCGCTCCACGAGCTGGCGCGCGCCTGCGTCCATCCCGTCGACGTCCTGACCGAAGATGCGGATGGTGCCGACACGCTTCGGCACGAGCCCCAGGATGGTGCGCATCAGGACCGACTTGCCGGTGCCCGACCCGCCGACGAAGCCGAGGATCTCGCCGCGCCGCACGTCGAGCTCGAGCCCCTTGAAGACGAGGAAATCGCCGAAGCCGACCGAGCAGTCGCGCACCTCGATGATGTTCTCAGGCGCCTTTTCCGCCGCGGCGGCGGGGCCGGCCCTCTCCATGTCTTCAGCCGCGCTCATATGCCGATGGCTCCGAAGAACACTGCGAACACGCCGTCCACGACGATGACGAGGAAGATCGACTTCACCACCGAGCTCGTGGTGTGGCGGCCGAGGCTTTCGGCGCTGCCGCCCACCTTCAGCCCCTCGCTGCACGCGACGAGGCCGATGATGAGCGCCATGAACGGCGCCTTGGCGATGCCGATGTAAAACTCCACCGGCGTCACCGCCTCGTTGAGGCGCTGGAGGAAGAGGTCCGGCGTGATGCCGAGATAGGCCCAGGAGATGAGCGCCGCCCCGACGAGGGCCGCAAGGTCGGACAGGAAGGTGAGGAGCGGCAGCGCGATGATGAGCGCCATCATCCGCGGCACGACGAGCACCTCGACCGGGTCGAGCCCGATCACGTGGAGCGCGTCGACCTCCTCCTGCATCCGCATCGAGCCGATTTCGGCTGTGAAGGCGGAGCCGGAGCGGCCGGCGACCAGGATGGCGGCGAGGATCACGCCCATCTCGCGCAGGATAAGGACGCCCGACGAGGTCGACGACGAAGAGGTCGGCGCCGAAGGTGCGCAGGTAGAGGCCGCCCTGCTGGGCGATGATGAGGCCGATGAGGAAGCTCATCAGCATCACGATGGGCACGGCACCGCGGCACGTCTGGTCGAAGTTGGCGAGGATCGACGTGAAGCGCAGGCGGCGGAAATGGGTGCACGCGGTGACGAGGCGCAGCCCGAACACGCCGAGGATCGACAGCATCGCCACCAGATCCTTGCCGGCTTCCGCGACGGTCGCGCCGATCGCAGTCAGCGCACGGATGACGGCATAGGGCCGGCGGACCCGCGGCAGCGGATCGCCCGCGCTCGTCTCGATCTCGCGCAGGAGGTAGGTGAGCGAATGGTCGGCGTTCTCGATCTCGACACGGCGGCCGGAGAACTCGAGCCGCGCCCGGAGGCGATGGATCAGCCAGGCGCCGGCCGAATTGATGTCCGTGACGCCGGCGAGATCGAAGGTCAGGTTGACCGCGTCGCCGAACGTTCCATCCCTGGGGAGATGCTCGGCCACCTCGGCGGTGTTGATGGTCCACGGCCCGGCGAACGACAGCACCAGACCATCGTCGCGCCGTTCGGCGTCGACGGTCGGCATCGCTGCTGGAACGCGTGCATCCATTGAGATCCCTGTCGTTTCGGGGTCGGCCCGCACCGCTCTGGAACGGCCGCGGCGCCAATCTCCCTTTGTGCAGCGCAACCAACCGGTTCTGGCGGATGCGCCCCGCGTCGGTTATGCCATTACAAATACACGCGCGGCTCGATCTTGTCGGTCCCTGTTATTCAATCTGGCAGACACTTCCGAACACCGCGTGAACAGTGCTGCAAAAACCTCACAGCGTGGACGCCTCGCCCATGGAAATTTCCCGCCCCTACCTCCTCTTTCTGGGTGACGTGCCCGACGCGCTCGCCGCAAAGACCGGCCTCGGCATCGTCGACTGGCGGCGCGACTGGTGCGTCGGCCAGTGGCGCCTTCCGGGCTGCAAGGCCGACGCGAAGCTCCCCGAGATGGACGCGAAGGCGGGCGCCGAGGCCGGTGCGAAGACGCTGATCGTCGGCGTCGTCAATGCCGGCGGCAAGCTCCCCGAGCACTGGATCTCCTCCATCGAGGACGCGCTCGCCAACGGGATGGACGTCGCAGCCGGCCTCCACCAGCGCCTCGGCGACGTGCCGCGCATCGCGGCAGCTGCCGAAAAGCACGGCCGCCGCCTGCTCGACGTGCGCCGAAGCGCGCAGACCTTCGAGACCGGCAAGGGCACCAAGCGGCCGGGCCTCAGGCTCCTCACCGTCGGCACCGACTGCTCGGTCGGCAAGAAATACACCGCGCTGGCGCTGGAAGCCGGAATGCGCGAAGCGGGTCTCGACGCCAACTTCTGCGCCACCGGCCAGACGGGCGTCTTCATCTCCGGCCGCGGCGTCGCCATCGACGCTGTGGTGGCGGACTTCATCTCCGGCGCCGCCGAGTGGCTGTCGCCGGCGACCGAGCCCGACCACCTGGCAGCTGGTCGAGGGCCAGGGCTCGCTGTTCCACCCGTCCTTCGCCGGCGTGTCGCTCGGCCTCCTCCACGGCGCGCAGCCGGACGCATTCGTCGTCTGCCACGAGCCGACGCGCACCAACATGCGCGGCGTTGCCCACAAGCTCCCCTCCATCGCCGAGGTGATCGAGGCGACGGTCGCGATGGGCAAGCTCACCAACCCCGCGATCCGCCCCGTCGGCATCGCGATCAACACCGCAGCGCTCGCCGAAACCGACGCGCTGGAGACGCTGGAAGCCACGGCCGCCGCGCACGATCTCCCCGCCACCGACCCGGTCCGCTTCGGCGTGGACCCCATCGTCAAGCGCATCAAGACGGAGTTCCATTCTTGAGAAAGCTTACCGTTCGAGCCGAGACCTTCCCGATCCGCGGGTCGTTCCGCATCTCCCGCGAGTCCCGCACCGAGGCGAAGGTCGTCGTCGCCGAAATCACCCACGGCGACCTGCGCGGCCGGGGCGAGTGCGTCCCCTACCCGCGCTACCGGGAAAGCGTCGAGGGCGTGGTCGCCGACCTCGAGGCGATGGCGGACGCGGTCGCCCACGGCCTCTCCTCCGAGGAGCTCCAGACACGGATGCCGGCGGGCGCTGCCCGCTGCGCGCTCGACTGTGCGCTGCTCGACTTCGAGGCCAAACTCTCCGGCCAGTCCGTCGCGGAGCGCTTCGGGATCTCGCTTTCGCCCGTCACCACCGCCTACACCATCTCGCTCGGCGAGCCGGACGCGATGGCGGAGGCCGCCGCTGCGTGCGGCCACCAGTTCCTCAAGATCAAGCTCGGCCTCAGCCTCGGCGACGACGACCGCATCCGCGCCGTCCGCGCAGCCGTGCCCGACGCCCTGCTGGTGGTGGACGCCAACGAGGGCTGGGGCGATTCCAACCTCCTGCGCAACATGTCGGCCTGCGCGGCCGCCGGCGTCGCGCTCGTCGAGCAGCCGCTTCCGGCGGTGCGCGACGGGGTGCTCGCCACCATCTCGCACCCCGTGCCGGTCTGCGCTGACGAGAGCGCCCACACCTCGGAAGGCATCGAGAAGCTGAAGGGCGCGCTACGACGCGGTCAACGTGAAGCTCAACAAGGCCGGCGGCCTCACCGAGGCGCTGAAGATGGTGGAGGCCGCCCGCGCCGCCGACCTCAAGGTCATGCTCGGCTGCATGCTGGGCACCTCGCTCGCCATGGCCCCCGCCATCCTCGCCGCCCAGAACGTCGATTTCGTCGACCTCGACGGCCCGCTCCTCCTTGCTCAGGACCGCGAGCAGGCGCTCCACTACGACGGCGCCATCCTCCATCCGCCCGCGCGCGAACTCTGGGGCTGAGGCCCCGCGCCGCCCTTACGAGGCCGCCGCACGGCCTCGCCGGACAACACGAACGAGAGACATCGCCATGAGCGAGACCCCCGTCACCACCGAACGCGCAGGCAGGATCGGCCTCGTCGCCATCGACAATCCGCCGGTCAACGCCGCCTCCCACGCCGTCCGCGCCGGGATCGTCGCCGCCATCGACGAACTCGCCGCCGACGGATCGGTCGAGGCGATCGCGCTCTACGGCGTCGGCCGCACCTTCGTCGCCGGGGCCGACATCAAGGAATTCGGCAAGCCGCCGCTGGCGCCCGGCCTCACCGCCGTCTGCTCGCACATCGAGGCGTGCTCCAAACCCGTGGTGGCGCTGATCCACGGGACGACGCTCGGCGGCGGGCTCGAGATCGCGCTCGGCGCCCATGCACGCGTCGCTCTGCCGGGGACGCAGGTCGGCTTCCCCGAGGTGACGCTCGGCCTCATTCCCGGCGCCGGCGGCACCCAGCGCGCGCCGCGTCTCACCGGCATCAAGGCCGCGCTCGACCTCATCACCAGCGGCAAGCGGCTCGACGCCGAGGCCGCGAAGGCCATCGGCCTCGTCGACGCCATCGGCGAAGGCACTGCGCGGGAGGCCGCCATGAAGGCTGCCGAGGACATCCTCGCCGGCACCCTCCCCCGCCGCCGCACCGGCGAACTCGACGTCGCGCACGACGAGACCGCGCTCGACGAAAAGACGGCCGAGCTCGAGAAGAAGCAGCCGCACCTCTTCGCCCCGTTCAAGTGCGTCGAAGCCGTCGAGGCCGCGGCCAGGATGCCGATCGCGGACGGTCTGGCGCTACGAGCGCCAGCTCTTCGAGGCCTGCATCGAGAGCCCGCAGCGCGCCGCCCTCGTCCACGCGTTCTTCGCCGAGCGCGCCGTTTCCAAGATCCCGGAGGCCGACGCCACGCCGCGCGAGGTGTCGACCGTCGGCATCATCGGTGGCGGCACGATGGGTTCGGGTATCGCCACCGCCTTCCTCCTCGCCGGCTACACCGTCACGATGGTGGAGCGAGACGAAGAGGCGCTGAAGCGCGGCCAGGGGACGGTTGCGAAGAACCTCGCCGGCGCCAGGCAGCGCGGCAAGCTCACGGCAGCGCGTCACGCGGAGATCGAGGCCGGCGCGTTCAGTGGCGCCACCAGCGTCGATGCCCTCGCGGACGCAGACCTCGTGATCGAGGCGGCGTTCGAGGACATGGACGTCAAGAAGGACCTCTTCACCCGGCTCGACCGGGTCGCGAAGCCCGGCGCGATCCTCGCCACCAACACCTCCTACCTCGACGTCGACGCCATCGCCGCCGTCACCGGCCGCCCGGCGGACGTGATCGGCCTCCACTTCTTCTCGCCCGCCCACGTCATGCGCCTCCTCGAGGTGGTGGTGGCGGACAAGACCGCGGCTGACGTCGTCGCCACCGGCTTCGCGGTCGCCAAGCGGCTCGGCAAGGTCGCCGTGCGCGCCGGCGTGTGTGACGGCTTCATCGGTAACCGCATCCTGTCGCACTACCGCAAGGCGGCCGAATATCTCGTCATGGACGGCGCCTCCCCCGCCGAGGTCGACCGCGCGCTCGAGGACTTCGGCTTCGCGATGGGCCCGCACGCGGTGTTCGACCTTGCCGGGCTCGACATCGCGCTGGGCCTCGCGCAAGCGCCTCGCCCCCACCCGGCCGCCGGAGGAGCGCTACGTCGAGATCGCGGACCGGCTGTGCGAGGCGGGCCAGTTCGGCCGCAAGACCGGCCGCGGCTTCTACCTCTACGGCGACGACGTGGAGGGGCGGCCGGAAAACCCGGACGCGCTCGCCATCATCGACGCCGAGCGCGCAGAGGGCCGACATCACCCCGCGCAACTTCTCCGCCGATGAGATCGTGCAGCGCTACGTCACCGCCATGATTGCCGAGGCGACCCGCGTGGTGGAGGACGGCACGGCGCTGCGGCCGGTCGACGTCGATGCGGTGCTCCTGTTCGGCTACGGTTTTCCCCGCTTCCGCGGCGGGCCGATGTTCCTCGCCGACACCATCGGCGCCGCCGAACTCGTCCGCCGCATCGAGGCCTATGCCGAGGAAGACCGGCACTACTGGCAGGTGCCGGAGCTCCTGCGCACACTCGCGGCGGACGGGCGGACCTTCCAGAGTCTCAATAACTGAGGTGAATTTCGCCCAAAGATTGCAGTTTTTAAACTTGCAACTTTTGCATTAGTTGCCTTAAGGTTGTTTAACCGATCTTGGGAGGCAACGCGGTGGCGATCTTCGTGGGTAGCGATATCTCCGAATATATCGCCGGGGACGATGGCGACGACACGCTCGACGGTGCCGGCGGCGCCGACACGATCTTCGGCTACACCGGTGACGACGTGGTCTACGGCGCGGAGGGCCGCGACGTCATCTACGGCGATGCCGGGAACGACTTCCTCGACGGCGGGTTGCGCCACGATTCCATCGAGGGCGGCCTCGGCTCCGACACCATCTACGGCGGCGAAGGCAAGGACACCCTCTACGGCGACCTCCTGAGCGGCACCGTCGGCTCGGCGGACCTCCTGATGGGCGGCGCCTCCGTCGACAGCATCTTCGGCGGCGGCGGCGACGACACCATCTGCGGTGAGGACGCGACCGACTTCCTTTTCGGCAACGACGGTGACGATTCGGTCTGCGGCGGCGCGGGCGGCGACATCATCGAGGGCGCGGACGGCGACGACAGCCTCTACGGCGAGGACGGCAACGACGCCATCAACGGCGGTGACGGCCTCAACCTCATCGACTGCGGCGACGGGGCCGACCGGGTCTTCGGCGGCCCGCTCGGCGACACGGTGTACGGCGGCGCAGGCCGGGACAACGTGCGCGGCTACGGTGGCGACGACGTGATCGACCTCGGCGACGACGCCGACATTGCGGAAGGCTTCAGCGGCAACGACCGGATCGACGGCGGCGCCGGGCTCGACAAGATCTATGGCGGCACCGGCAACGACACGCTGATCGGCGGCGAAAGCCGGGACATCCTGTTCGGCGAGGCCGGCGACGACAGGATGATCGGCGGCAACGGCGACGACACGATGTTCGGCTACGGCGACGACGACACCATGATCGGCGGCCGCAACGAGGATTCGATCAACGGCAATTCCGGCGACGACCTGCTCGACGGCGGCCCGGGCTCCGACATCCTGCGCGGCGAGTGGGGCTTCGACACGCTGACCGGCGGCAATGCCGACGACACCCTCTACGGCGACGCCAACGACGACCTCATGACCGGCGACGCCGGCTACGACGTCCTCTACGGCGGCAACGACAACGACACCCTCGACGGTGGCCGCCAGAGCGACACGCTGGACGGCGGCAACGGCAACGACCTCCTCCTCGGCGGCACCGACAGCGACGACCTTCGCGGCGGCGCCGGCAACGACACGCTGGACGGCGGGATCACCGGCGACGACATCCTCACCGGCGGCTTCGGCGCCGACACGTTCGTCTTCCTGCGCTCGCACGGCCCGACCGACCGGATCATGGACTTCGAGCGCGGGATCGACCGGATCGACCTCACCGACATCGGCACCAGCTTCGACACGCTCCTCATCGTCGCCGGAACGTTCGAAGGCGTGGAGAGCGCCGAGATCGTCACCGGCGAGGGCAGCATCATCGTGAAGGGCGTCGCCGCCGACGCATTCGCCGCGTCCGACTTCCTGTTCTGACCACCTGCACCGCTCAGGCGATCCCCGCCGCTTCCGCCCCGCCCTGCGCATAAAGCGGCACGGCGGCGCCGAGCTCGGCCGCCCGCCCGGGATTGGATGCGTTGCCATCCAGCCCGCGCTTCTTCACCCCTTCGAGGATCGCCGCCATCCGGAAGAAGCAGAACGCGATGTGAAAGCCGAGATCGGGCGGCTCGTCGATCCCGGCCGCCGTGCAGTAGGCGGCGACGAAAGCCTCGTCGGAAAGGAGCCCCGCCGCATCCCGGTCGACCCCGGCAAGCCCCCGCCCCTGCCGTCCCGGGCGGCAGGCGCCACTGCATGAGGAGCGCGGCAAGGTCGGCGAACGGGTGGCCGATGGTCGAAAGCTCCCAGTCGAGCACGGCGACGCACCGCGTGCCACCGCGCTCGAACATCAGATTGTCGAGCCGGTAGTCGCCATGGACGAGGCTGGCGCGGCCGTCGTCCGGCGGCGTGTTGGCGGGGAGCCAGGCCGATCAGCGCCTCCATCGCCGGCGATCCGCCCGGTCTGGCTCTCGCGGTACTGGCGGGTCCAACGCTCGATCTGCCGGGCGTAGTAGTTGCCGGGCCTGCCGTAATCGGAAAGGCCGGCGGCGGCGACGTCCACGCCGTGGATCGCCGCCAGCACCCGCGCCATCTCGCGGCCGATGGCGCCGCGCTGGGCCGGTTCGAGGCCGGGCAGGCGCGGATCGTCATGGGTGACGCCGTCGACATGCTCCATCACGTAGAAGGCCGTGCCGATGACGCTCTCGTCCTCGCACAGCGCCAGCATCCGCGGCACCGGCACGCCGCGCCCGGCCAGCGCCTTCTGCACGCGATACTCCCGCTCGACGGCGTGGGCGGACTTCAGGAGCGTGCCCGGAGGCTTGCGCCGCAGCACCAGCCGCCGCCCCGGCGCGGTCAGCGCGAAGGTGGGGTTGGACTGCCCGTCCGCGAACTTCTCCGCCGTCAGCGGCCCGGACAGGCCCGGCACGGCGGCCTCGAACCAGGCGGCCACCGCATCGAGGTCGAGGGTCTGCGCATCGTTCACGCCAGTCCCCGCGCGGCGAGGCGGCGCGACGTTGCAGTCGCTGCCGCGCGATACTCCCGCTCGAGCCGTGCGACCAGCGCCTCAACCGGCTCGACGGCCTTGACCGCGCCGATCCCCTGCCCCGAGCCCCAGATGTCGCGCCAGGCCTTCGCCGTCGCCGTCCCGCCCTCGAAGTCGACCGCGCCGGACGGCGCCGCGAGATTGGCCGGATCGAGCCCCGCGCGGACGATCGAGCCGCGCAGATAGTTGCCTGACACGCCGGTGAAGCTCGCCGAGGTCACGATGTCCTCCGCGCCGCCGTCCACGATCATCGCCTTGTAGGCTTCGTCCGCGTTGGCCTCCGCGGTCGCCACGAAGGGCGAGCCGATATAGCCGAGGTCGGCGCCCATCACCTCGGCCGCGAGGAGCGCGCTGCCCGAGGCGATGGCGCCGGACAGAAGCAGCGGCCCGTCGAACCACTCGCGGATCTCGCCCACCAGCGCGAACGGGCTCTGCGGCCCCGCGTGCCCGCCCGCCCCGGCTGCGACTGCGATCAGCCCGTCAGCGCCCTTGTCGATCGCCTTCTTCGCAAAGGTGTTGCTGATGACGTCGTGCAGCGCGATCCCGCCGCAGGCGTGGGCGGCGTCGTTCACCTCGGTCCGCGCGCCGAGGGAGGTGATCCAGATCGGCACCTTCCACCGCTCGCAGATCTCGATGTCGCGCATCAGCCGCGTGTTGGTGCGGTGGACGATCTGGTTGACCGCGAAGGGCGCGGCCGGGCGATCCGGATTGGCCTGGTTGTGCCGGTCGAGCGCCTCGGTGATCTCGGCGAGCCAGCGCTCCAGCATCGGCGGCTCGCCGTCGGCCTCGCGTGCATTGAGCGCCGGAAACGAGCCGACGATCCCCGCCCGGCACTCGGCGATCACCAGCCGCGGCACCGACACGATGAAGAGCGGCGCCGCTACCGCCGGAATGCGGAGGCCCTGAAGCGGTGCCGGCAGGCGGCCCATCAGAGGACCTCGAAGAGACCGGCCGCGCCCATCCCGCCGCCGACGCACATCGTGACCACCGCCCAGCGGGCGCCCCGCCGCCGCCCCTCCAGCAGCGCGTGGCCCACCATCCGCGCACCCGACATGCCGTAGGGGTGGCCGATGGCGATCGCCCCGCCGCTGACGTTGAGCCTCTCGTCGGGGATGCCGATCGGCGTGCGCGCCGTTGCCACGATCACCGCCTCACGCATCACGCCGCCTCCGTCTCGAGGCGGTGGCGGTTCAGCCAGCGCGCCACCAGCGCGGGGCGCTCGCCGCCCTCGCGTTCCATCGTCACGTCGAAGGCGAGCGTCACCTCGCCCGGCCCCGGAATGCGCTCGGCGAGGACGAACACGCCGCGAATGCGCGCATCCACCGGCACCGGCGACACGAAGCGCACCCGGTCGAACCCGTAGTTGATGCTGAAGCCCTCGTCGCCGCCGAAGCCGAGCGCGTCATACGCCATCGCCGAGAGCAGCGAGAGCGTCAGGAACCCGTGCGCCACCTGCCTGCCGAAGGGCGATGCCGCCGCCCGTACGGGGTCGACGTGGATCCACTGCCGGTCCTCCGTCACCTCGGCGAAAGCCGCGATCCGGGCCGCGTCCACCACGAACCAGCGGGACACGCGGCGCGTGCCCACCGCAAGGTCGGCGATCAATGCCCGGCCTCCCCGAAGATCGGCGGCCCGGTCTCCACGTTGATCCCGCCGGACACTGGAAGGATCGCCCCGGTGACGTAGCGATCCGCCCCGGCCGCACAGGTAGAGGAGCGCCGCAGCGATATCGTCCGGCGCGCCGACGCGGCCGAGCGGCACCTGGCTGCCGACCCGTTCCCGCGCCGCCTCGTCGGCGGTCGCGAACGCCGTCATCTTCGACACGAAAGGCCCCGGCGCGAGCGCGTTGACGGTGATCCGCCGCGCCGCGAGTTCCTTGGCGAGGATCCGCGTGAGGTGATGCACGGCGGCCTTGGAAGCCGAATAGCTGTAGGCGCCATCCCCGAGCGGGACCTCGCCCATCACCGAGCCGATGTTGACGACGCGCGCGGGGTCGTCGTCCCGCGCCGCAGCCTCCAGCGCGGGGAGGAGCGCCTGCGTCAGCGAGAAGAGGCCGGCGACGTTGAGCGACATGACCTTGTCCCAGGCGTCGAACGGGAAGTCGCCGAGGGGCGCGCCCCAGCTCCGCCCCGCATTGTTGACGAGAATGTCGAGTTTTGGCGCGCGCGCCTTCACCTCGGCGGCGAGTGCCGCGACGCCCTCGGCGGTGGACACGTCACCACCGAACCCCTCCGCGGTGCCGGGACCGTCGGTAGTGAGACGGCGCGCGGCGTCCTCGCACGCGTCCGCCTTGCGGCTCGCGATGAGGACGCGGGCGCCGCCGCGCACCAGTCCGGCGGCGGCCATCGCGCCGACACCCGTCGCGCCGCCGGTGACGAGCGCGGTCTTGCCCGTCAGGTCGAAAAGGTCCGCCGGCATCGGCTACACTGTCTCCATGTCGGGCAGGATATGTCCGGCGAAATTCTGCCTCAGCGTGCGCTTGGAGACCTTGCCGGTTGCCGTCAGCGGCAGTGCTTCCACGAACACCACGTCGTCCGGAAGCTGCCACTTCGCGAAGGTCTGTGCCAGGAGCGCAAGGAGCTCGGCCTTTTCCGGCGGATCGCCATGGGGGACCACCACGAGGAGCGGCCGCTCGTCCCACTTGGGGTGCGGCACGGCGATCACGGCGCAGACCTTGATGCCGGGGTGGGCCATCGCTGCGTTCTCGATGTCGATGGAGGAGATCCACTCCCCACCGGACTTGATCATGTCCTTGGTCCGGTCGGCGATGGCGAGGAAGCCGTCCTCGTCGATGGAGGCGATGTCGCCGGTGCCGAACCACCCCTCGGCGTCGATCTCGGCGCTGCCGGGCTCGGCCTCGTAGTAGCCGCTCACCACGGTGTTGCCACGGGTGTAGAGCGCGCCGACGGTGGTGCCGTCGTGGGGCAGCGCGCGGCCCGCCTCGTCGACGATCCTGAGCTCGACGCCGAAGAGGCGGCGGCCCTGCTTCGCCTTGCGCGCAAGCTGCGCCGCCCGCTCGGCAGCGGTGCGCGGCGGCCGCTGGTTGGCCTGCGTGCCGACGGGGCTCATCTCGGTCATCCCCCAGGCATGGCAGACGTTGACGCCCATCTCGTCGAAACGCGCGATCATCGCCGCGGGCGCCGCAGAACCGCCGACCATCACGTCGCCCAGCCCCGCCGGGAGCCGGCCCTGCCGGTCGATCTCGGCAAGAAGGCCGAGGAAGATGGTGGGGACGCCCCAGGCCGAGTAGACGCCCTCCCGGTCCATCAGCCGGAAGAGGCTCTCGCCGTCGAGCGCAGGCCCCGGCATCACCAGCGATGCGCCGGTGAGCGGCGCAGCGTACGGCAGCCCCCAGGCGTTGACGTGGAAGAGCGGGACGGCGGGGAGGATCTTGCGTCCCTCGCGCAGCGAATCCCGCAGCGCATTCGACAGGCTGAGCGCGTGGAGAACGGTCGAGCGGTGGGAGTAGAGCGCACCCTTCGGCCGGCCCGTGGTGCCGGAGGTGTAGCAGAGGCCGGCCGCGGTGTTCTCGGGCATCAGCGGCCAGTCGAACGTGGCGGGCTCGCCGGCGACGAGATCCTCGTAGGCCGCAGCGCCGTCCGGCGTTTCGGCCGCGCCGGCGAGCGCGACGATCGGCACGGCCCCACCCGACGCGGCGACGGCGCTCGCCGCCAAGGGCACCAGCGCGGGGTCGGCGAACACGGCGCGGTCCTGCGCGTGGCCGAGCATGTAGGCGATCTCGTCCAGCGGGAGGCGCGGGTTGATGGTGTGGCAGACCGCGCCTATCCCGGAGATCGCGTAGTAGAGCTCGAAGTGGCGGGCGCTGTTGAAGGCGAGCGTCGCGACCCTGTCGCCGGGGCCGATCCCCATTGCACCGAGCGCATTGGCGAGGCGCGCGACCCGGCCAAGCGCATCGCCATAGCGCAGGCGGGACAGCGTGCCATCGAGGTTCGCCGACACGATCTCGCCGTCGCGGAAATTGTCCGCCGCATACGCCAGGATGTCGATGATCCTCAGCGGGCGGTCCATCATCAGCCCAAGCATGGCGTTCTCCCACCGGCACTTTTCGACCGTTGGGAGCGAGCGTATGCGCCGCAACCGCGATCGCAAGCCCTTTCGCGAACGCCGCGGAACCCGCCCTCCGGGCGCAGACACGAAAAAGGCCGCCACCCGCGAGGGTGACGGCCTTCCACCGTTGCGGGGGGCGGCCGAAGCCGCGCGCCTCAGCTGTTGCGCTGGGCGATCGGGGTGTAATCGCGCTGCTTGGCGCCGGTGTAGAGCTGGCGCGGGCGGCCGATCTTCTGGTTCGGGGTCCTCGACCATTTCCTTCCACTGCGCGATCCAGCCGACGGTGCGGGCGAGCGCGAAGAGGACGGTGAACATGTCGGTCGGGAAGCCGAGCGCGCGCAGCGTGATGCCCGAATAGAAGTCGATGTTCGGATAGAGCTTCTTCTCGATGAAGTACTCGTCCGACAGCGCGATCCGCTCCAGCTCCATCGCGACTTCGAGCAGCGGATCGTCCTTCATGCCGAGTTCCGCCAGGACTTCGTGGCAGGTCTTCTGCATGATCTTGGCGCGCGGGTCGTAGTTCTTGTAGACGCGGTGGCCGAAGCCCATCAGGCGGAACGGGTCGTTCTTGTCCTTTGCCTTGTCGAGGAACTCCGGGATCTTGTCCACGGTGCCGATCTCTTCCAGCATCTTGAGCGCCGCCTCGTTGGCGCCGCCGTGGGCCGGGCCCCAGAGGCAGGCAATGCCCGCCGCGATGCAGGCGAACGGGTTGGCGCCCGAGGAACCGGCGAGCCGGACAGTGGAGGTCGAAGCGTTCTGCTCGTGGTCGGCGTGGAGGATGAAGATCCGGTCCATCGCGCGGGCGAGAACGGGGTTCGCCTCGTAGTCCTCGCACGGCACCGAGAAGCACATGCGCAGGAAGTTGGCCGAGAAGTCGAGGTCGTTGCGCGGGTACACGAACGGCTGGCCGATCGAGTACTTGTAGGCCCATGCCGCAATGGTCGGCATCTTGGCGATCATGCGGACGGAGGCGATCATCCGCTGATTGGGATCATGGATGTCGGTCGAGTCGTGATAGAACGCGGACAGGGCGCCGACGCAGCCGACCATGATGGCCATCGGGTGCGCGTCGCGGCGGAAGCCGGCGTAGAAGCGGTTCATCTGCTCGTGGATCATCGTGTGGTAGGTCACACGGCTCACGAAGTCCTGCTTCTGCTGGAAGGTCGGCAGTTCGCCGTAGAGCAGGAGATAGCAGGTTTCGAGGAAATCGCCCTGTTCGGCGAGCTGCTCGATGGGGTATCCGCGGTACAGGAGAATGCCCTTGTCACCGTCGATGTAGGTGATCTTGGATTCGCAGGACGCGGTGGAGGTGAAGCCGGGATCGTACGTGAACATCCCGGTGTCCTTGTAAAAGGACCCGATGTTGATGACGCTCGGCCCTTCCGAGCCATGCACGACGTCGTAGTCGACCGAATCGGCTCCGATGGCAAAGTGCGCGTTGATATCATTGGTCATCATCGGCTCCGTTCTGGTCTGATGGCGATTCTGGGCTGGGTCGCGGCATCAGCCGGACCCAACGTGACGCCAAACTCATGCCGCATTCAGAAAGTTCGATAATGCGCTTACTGGATGGGGACCCCCCCTTCAAGCCTCTGCGGCATGGTCGCCATGCATGCATGACAGTTTCGCGGCAGCCTCGGGGCCTGTAAGGGTGCTGAAATGGCAGCCAATTTCTACCGTCAAAATGCGTGGTGGCTCGGGACCGGGCTCCTCCTCAACTTCGCCTCCTCGTTCGGGCAGACCTATTTCATCGCCCTGTCGGCCGGTGGAATTCGCGCCGAATTCGGCCTCTCGAACGGCGAATGGGGCGGCATCTACACCGTCGCCACCATCATGTCGGCCGCCACTCTGATCCTGATCGGCCGCTTCGCCGACACGGTCGCCCTCGTCCGCCTCGCGATGGTCGTCTTCGCGATCTACGCCATCGCCGCCCTCCTGATGATGAACGCCAATTCCGTCATCGTCCTCGGCCTTGCCATCTATGGCCTCCGCTTCTGCGGCCAGGGGATGATGGGGCTCCTGTCGATGACCGCGATGGCGCGGTGGTTCGCCGCCAACCGCGCGCGGGCGGTGGCCATCACCGTCCTCGGCTTCCCGCTCGGAGAGGCGATCTTCCCGTTCGTGGCCGTACAGATCCAGTCCGTCGGCGACTGGCGGACCGTATGGGGGTTTGCGGCTGCCTTTATCGCGTTCGTGGTGCTTCCTGCGGCGTTCATCCTCCTCAGGCAGGGCCGCACGCCGCAGAACGAGGGTGGCGGCGACAGCGCCGTCGGCATGGGCGGGCGGCACTGGACCCGCGGCGAGGTCCTGCGCCACTGGTCGTTCTACGCGCTGCTGCCGGGCGTTCTCGCGGCCCCCTTCATCGGCACCTGCGCGATGTTCCACCAGGTCCACATCGCCGCCGTCCACGGCTTCGACATCCGCGTGATGGCCCTCGCCTTTCCAATTTATGCCGCGACCTCCGTCGTCAGCTCGCTGACCGCGGGCTCGGTCATCGACAGGATCGGGCCGACGCGGATGCTCCCCTTCATGGTGCTGCCGCTCGGCGTCGGCATTGCCGCTCTGGCGCTGCCCGGCGGGGTGTGGATCTGGTTCATCGTTCTCATGGGGATCGCCATGAGCCAGGGCATCGCCGTCACCATGATGGGCGCGCTGTGGCCGACGCTCTACGGCACCCGCTCCATCGGCAGCGTGAAGGCGATCCTCAGCGCCGCGATGGTGGCCTCGACCGCCATCGGCCCCGGCATCACCGGCTACATCATCGACGCGGGCGTGACCTTCCCGCAGCAGGCGCTGTTCATGAGCGCCTACTGCCTCGCGATGTCCGTGCTCTTCGCCGTCGTCGCCCCGCGGCTGCGCGCGGAGCTGCCCCCGCACGCCGCAGTTCAGGCCGCCTGATCGGCGATCCTGGCGAGCGCCTCGTCACGGCCGAGCGCCGCCAGAACGTCGAAGATCCCGGGCGAGGTCGTGGTGCCCGTCAGCGCCGCTCGCAGCGGCTGCGCCACCTTGCCGAGCTTGGCGTCCGCCTTCTCGGCATAGGCGCGAACGGCAGCCTCGGTGCTCTCAACGGTCCACTCCGGCAGCGCGGCAAAGCGCGGGTGGAGCGCCGCCAGATGCGCCTTGCCCTCGTCCGACAACAGCTTCTGCGCCTTCTCGTCCATCGCCAGAGGGCGCGGGGCGAACAGGAAGCGGGCATTGTCCAGAAGCTCGACGAGCGTCTTGGCGCGCTCGGCAAGGCCGGGAATCAGCATCTGGAGCGGCGCCTCGGCCCCGGCGGCGAGCGCTGCGCGCACCTCGGCCCCGTCCGCCTGCGCGTCGATCACCGGCTCCAGCGCCTCGCGCAGCCGCTCAGGCGACGCGCCGCGCATGTATTGCCCGTTCATGTTTTCCAGCTTCACGAAGTCGAACCGCGCGGGTGAGCGGCCGACCGCGTCGAGGCCGAACAACGCGATCATCTCCTCGGTGGTGAAGAACTCGTCGTCCCCGTGGGACCAGCCGAGGCGGACGAGATAGTTGCGCAGCGCCTCCGGCAGGTAGCCCATCGCGCGGTAGGCATCGACACCGAGCGCGCCGTGCCGCTTGGAGAGCTTCGCCCCGTCCGGCCCGTGGATCAGCGGGATGTGCGCCATCTTCGGCACGTCCCAGCCGAGCGCCTTGAAGATCAGCGTCTGCCGCGCCGCGTTGGTGAGGTGGTCGTCGCCGCGGATGATGTGGGTGACGCCCATGTCGTGGTCGTCCACCACCACGGCGAGCATGTAGGTGGGCGAACCGTCCGAGCGCAGGATGACGAGGTCGTCGAGGTCCTTGTTGGCGAAGCGCACCGTGCCCTGCACGCCGTCGTCGATCACGGTCTCGCCCTCGATCGGGGCTTTCAGGCGGATCACCGGGTCGACGCCGGCCGGAGCCTCTGAGGGGTCGCGGTCGCGCCAGCGGCCGTCGTAGCGCGGCGGGCGGCCCTCGGCGGCGGCCGTCTCGCGCATCTGCTGGAGTTCCTCGGCGGAGGTGTAGCAGCGGTAGGCGTTGCCGGAGGCGAGCAGGCTTTCCGCCACCTCGCGGTGCCGATCGGCGCGGGCGGACTGGTAGAGCGGGTCGGCGTCGCCCTCGATGCCGAGCCAGCGCAGGCCATCGAGGATCGCGTCGATCGCCTCGGGCGTCGAGCGGGCCCTGTCGGTGTCCTCGATGCGAAGCGCCATCTCGCCGCCATGGTGGCGCGCGTACAGCCAGTTGAAGAGCGCGGTGCGCGCTCCGCCGATGTGAAGGTAGCCGGTGGGCGACGGCGCGAACCGCGTTACGACCTTGGGTTTAGTTTCCATTTGATACACGCTAGTGTTGGACGCGGCAAACCCATCGTCTAGCCGAGGCCCGGCCACCCCGTCGACCCGGCAGGCTGTGAAAAAGGAAGTTGCCTTGTCACTGGTCGTCTCCCGACCTCGAAGCATCGCGCCGCTGCGGGCGCTGCGCACCGCCATCGGGCGCGAGGTCGATCACGGGCGCTTCCCGCTTCTCCTCCCCGCCCTCGCCGTCGCCGGGGTGTGGCTGTGCGTCTCCGGGCACCTCCCGCTGGCGCCCGTCCCGCTCGCGGCCGCCGCCGTGGGCCTCTTCGCGATCCGCCTCGCGGCAGGCCGCTTCGCCGCGACGGCGCCACTCGCCCCGCTCGCGCTGACCCTTGCCGCCGTCGCCGCGGGCGCGGCCTCGCTCGCGATCCAGAACGCGCGGGTCGGCGCGCCGATGCTCACGCGCACCATGAGCGCCGACATCACCGGCGTCGTCCGCGCCGTCGACCGGATGCCGAACCGCCAGCGCATCGTCGTGACGCTGACAGAAACGAACCTCCCCGAACCGCGCCCGGCGGCGGTGCGGCTGGTCGTGCGCGGCGGCGGACCGCTCGAAGTGGGGATGACGGTCCGCGGCGGCGCCCGGCTCTTCCCGATCCCCGGCCCCGCCATTCCCGGCGGCTACGACCCCGCGCGGCGGCTTTATTTCGACGGGATCGGCGCGACCGGCTTCACCTACGGCCCGCCGGAGATCATCGCCCCGCCGGGTGCCGGGATCGCCAACCGCATCGCGGCCGCGCGAAAAACCATCGCCGAGCGGATCATGGCGGCGGAGGTCCCCGGCGCTGCCTTCGCGGTGGCGCTGCTGGTCGGCGAGCGCGGCTACATGGACGACGCGATGACGGAGGCGCTGAGGGCATCCGGCCTCGGCCACATCCTCGCGATTTCCGGCCTCCACATGGCGCTGGTGGCGGGCTCGGTGTTCGCGGCGGTGCGGCTGGGGCTCGCGCTGATCCCGCGCCTCGCGCTGCGCTACCCGATCCGCAAGTGGGCCGCCGTCGCGGGGCTCTGCGCCGGGACCGTCTACCTCGCGCTCTCGGGCGGCGCGGTGCCGACCGTGCGCGCCTACGTGATGCTCTGCCTCGCGCTCCTCGCCGTTATCGCGGACAGGCCGGCGCTCACCATGCGGGCGGTGGCACTCGCGGCGGCGCTCCTCATCGCGGTCGACCCGATCAGCACGCTGGAGCCCGGCTTCCAGATGTCGTTCACCGCCGTGGTGGCGCTGGTCGGCGCGTACGAGTGGTGGCGGACGCGCCGGATCCGCCGCAGCCGCGTGTGGTCGCAGCCGGTGCTTGCGTTCATGCTGGGCCTCGCCGCGACGTCGCTCATCGCAGGCTTCGCGACGCTGCCTGCCGGCGTCTACCACTTCCACCGCCTCGCGCCGCTGGGGCTCGTCGCCAACCTTGCGGCAATGCCCCTCCTCAGCCTGATCGCGATGCCGGCAGGCGTCCTCACCCTCGCCCTCATGCCGCTCGGCCTCGAACACCTGCCCCTGGTGGTGATGGGCCATACGCTCGACGCCATCGCGGCGATCGCCGCAACCGTCGCGCGGTGGACGGGCGACGGTGGCGTTGTCGGTGCGATGCCGGCTTCGGCGGCCGTCCTGATGATCGGCGGGCTCCTCTGGCTCGCCGTCCTCACCGCGCCATGGCGCCTTCTCGGCACCGCCGCTATCGCGGCCGGCCTCGTCGTGACCGCACAGGACAGCGCGCCGACGCTGCTGGTGGCCGACGACGGCAAGAGCATTGCCGTGCGCGGACCGGACGGCCGCCTCGCCCTCGCGCCGAAGACGTCGGGCTTCGCCGGCGAAATGATGCTGCGCGCCGATGGCGACCCGCGCGCGCCCAAGGCCGCCACCGTGGACCGGTGCGACCCGAAGGGGTGCACCCTCCCCCTCGCGGCAGGCACGGTGGCGCTGCCCCTCTCCCCGCTCGCAGCGGTGGAGGACTGCGGGCGGGCGATGGTCGTCATCTCGCGCGACCGGCTCACGGGATGCGCAGCGCCGCTCGGCATCGACCGGCGCACGCTCACGCGGCACGGCTCGCTGGCGGCATGGGAGGGGGCGGACGGATGGCGGGTGCGGTTCGAGCGGCCGGACGGCCCGGTCCTGCCCTGGCAGGTCCCCTCCGAGGTGGAGCGGGACTAGGCCGGCGCGCCGCGCCGTTCCAGAAGGGCGAGCACCGCCTCCGCGGCCTTCTCGCCGGGCGAGCCTTCCACCGCCATCGCCGCATGGAAGGCGTCGAACGTCGCCTGCTGGGCGGCGCGGGCGGCGTCGTCCTCGAGCAGCGGACGGACGGCGGCGGCGAGCGCCTCCGGCGTCCCCTCGTCGTCGAGGAAGGCCGGGATCTCGTTGCGGCCGATGACGATGTTGGCGAGCACCATCGACGGCGCCTTCACGATCGGCAGGACCGGATGCAGCGCCTTGATGACCCTGCCGATCCCGTCGAGCCGGTAGGCGACCGCCATCGGCACCCGCGCCGCCGCAAGCTCCAGCGTCACCGTGCCGGATGCCGCGAGCGCGGCCCGCGCGCCGGCAAACGCCTCCTCCTTGGCCCCCGGCCCCGAGATGATGCGCGGCGCAACCGGCCATTCCCCCGCCAGTGCCTCGATCCGCGCCCGCTGGTGCGGCACGGCGAGAAGCAGGATTTCGCGCCCGCCCGCGGCCTCGGCGGCGGCAGGGCCGAACACCGGCATCAGCCGCTCGATCTCGCCCCGCCGGCTCCCCGGCAGCACCAGCAGCGCCTCGCCCTCAGGCGGCGCCGCCCGCTGCCATGCCTCGAACAGCGGATGGCCGACATAGACGCAGGGCGGCCCGCCGAGCCGGGCGTGGACCGCAGGCTCGAACGGGAACAGCGCCAGCACGAGGTCGACATAGGCGCGCATCGCCTTCGCGCGGCCCGGCCGCCACGCCCAGACCGTGGGGCTGACGAAATCGACGATCGGAAGGTCCGGGCAGCGCGCGCCGGACCCGCTTCGCCACCCGGTGGGTGAACTCCGGCGCATCGACGATGACGAGAACGTCCGGCGGATCCGCGATCACCGTGTCCGCCGCCTCGCGAATCCGGCGCAGCAGCGCGGGAAGCTGGCGCACAATGGCGTCGAAGCCGTTCACCTCGATCGCGTCCATCGGAAAGACCGGCGCGAGGCCCTCCCCCAGCATCGTGTCGCCGCCGACGCCGCGCCAGGCCACGGTCCGCCGCCGGTTCATCGCTGCCATCAGCGCCCCGGCGAGCTGGTCGCCAGAGACCTCGCCGGCGAAGATCGCGATCCTGAGCGGCGTTCAACGCGTTGGTTCCGCGCCGCTCAGCGCGATCACGAACGCGCCCTTCCTGTCGGCAAGGCGCAGCATCGCGTCCCGCTCGGCGAGAATGGTGCGGCCCGCCTCGATCGCAATGCCGCCGAAGCCGGCGTCGAGCACCCGCGTCAGCGTGCCCGCGCCGACCACCGGCACGTCGGCCCGCATGTCCTGCCCCCGCTTGGCGCGCTTGACGAGAACGCCCGCGCCCTTCTTCGCGCGGAACCTGCGCGCCGTGCGAAGCGCCGCGCACCGCTCGATCATCGCGTCCGTCCCCTCCGCGCCCTCGACGGCGATCACGCGCATGTCCGCGACCACCACGGCCTGGCCGACGTCGAACGAGGCCGTCGCATCGAGGAACGCCGAGCCGAGGCGGATGTCGGCGAGGTGAGCGTCGCCGGGGGCGTGGCGGCCGAGGACGCCGGCGGGCGCCAGAAGCTCCGGCGCCGCATCGGCAACCGCGACGATGCGGAAGCCTTCCGATTCGAAGAGAGCAAGGACGTTGCGAACGATGGTGTCGTCGCCGCCGACCACCGCGCGCAGGATCTTCGGGACCAGCTTCAGCGTCTCGAAGTCGCCGAGGATGCGGCTGTAGTCGGGCCGCTTGCGGATCGCGCCGAGGAAGAGGAGGTCCATCGTGCCGCGCTCGAGCATCATCTTGCGCAGGCGGCCGATCTCGCCGTAGCCGAGCCGGTGGCATTCGATCCCGTCCGGCGCGGCGTCGGCCTCGCCGTCGATGGCGAACACCACGACCGGGCGCCGCCGCGAGACCGCACGAGCCGCCTCCCAAGGCAGCGCGCCCGCCCCGGCGATGATGGCCAGCGGCCGGGTCGACCCGAGGGGTTCGTCAGACACCGGCTTCGAGAAGGTCGATCTCGGCCGCAGCGGCCGGGTCCTTCGGCAGCGGCTGGAGGAGCGGCCGGTTGCGCCCCGCCTCGATGAACTCGAGGATCGTCTGCACCAGCGGCTCATGCCCCATCTCGGTCCGCAGCTTCTCCACCCGCTCGCGGAACAGCGCATCGCCGACGAACAGCATGTCGTACGCGGCGAGAAGCGTCCTGATCGCCTCGCGCGAAAAACCGCGCCGCTTGAGGCCGACGAGGTTGAGGCTGTCGAGCCGGCCGCGATGGCCGATGACGTAGGCGAACGGCACGACGTCCTTGGTGACGCCGGAGAGGCCGGAGATGAACGCGTGCGCGCCGATCCGGACGCGCTGGACGATGGCCGCCCCGCCGCCGATCAGCACATAGTCGCCGAGGTGGCAGTGGCCCGCGAGCAGCGTGTTGTTGGACAGGATCACGTGGTCGCCGACGACGCAGTCATGCCCGACGTGGACGCCGACCATGAGGTAGCAGTCGTCGCCGATCACCGTGCGCGTCCTGCCGCGCGCGGTGCCGGCGTGGACGGTGACGTGCTCGCGCAGGACGTTGCGCGCGCCGATCTCGACGCTGACGTCCTCGCCGCGGTAGCTGAGGTCCTGGGGCGGGCCGCCGACGACGACGCCGGCGTGGAGCACGGTGCCCTCGCCGATCCGCGTCCTGCCGCTGACGACGACGTTGGGGCCCAGGACGACGCCGTCCGCCAGCACCACGTTCTCCTCGACGACCGCGTTGGGTCCGATGGTGACGCCTTCACCGAGCGTTGCGCCCGGTGCCACGAAGGCCGAGGGATGTATGGTCAAATCAGTCGCGCACGATCATGGCGCTGACGTCGGCCTGCGCCACGGTCTGCCCGTCGACCACGGCCTCGCCGTGGAAGCGCCACACGTTGCCGCGCTGCCGCTCCTTGGTCATGCGGTAGTGCACCACGTCGCCCGGGACGACGGGCTTGCGGAACTTCGCCTTGTCGATGGTCATGAAATAGACGAGCGAGGGCGAGGTGTCCTGCTCCTGGCTGATGACGCACAGGACGCCAGCGGTCTGCGCCATGCCCTCGATGAGTAGAACGCCCGGCATCACCGGCTCGTGCGGGGAAATGGCCCTGGAACTGCGGCTCGTTGATGGAGACGTTCTTGACGCCGATGCCGAAGTTGTCGCGGTCGATCTCGATGACCCGGTCGATCATCAGGAACGGGTAGCGGTGCGGCAGATAACGCAGAATGTCGCGGATCGTCGCCGATTTAATCGTCTTACTCATACCGGCGCGTCCGTCCCCTCCGTCCATCTGATCCAACTTCGTCCCGTGTTGCTCTTTGTGCCACTCTAGGGCCGCCGGTCAGCTTTTTGAAGCGCCGGAGCCTCTGATCAACCGCGCGATGGCCATCCGCTCGGCAACGAACCGGCGCGCGTCGGTGGCGGGTGCCCCTGCATACTGCGCTCCGGCAGGAATGTCTTCACCCACGGCGGATTTACCGGCGACGGAACAGCCGTCACCCAGGGTGAGCCCGTCGCGCAGCCCGACGTGGCCGCCGAGCGTCACATAATCGCCCATGGTGACCGATCCGGCAATGCCGGTGCAACCTGCGATGACGCAGTGGACGCCCATCACCACGTTGTGGCCGATCTGGACCTGGTTATCGAGTTTGCAGCCCTTGCCGATCACCGTATCGCGGTGGGAGCCGCGGTCGATGGTGACGTTGGCGCCGAGCTCGACGTCGTCCTGGATCACCACGGCGCGGGTCTGCGGGATCTTCACGTAGCCGTTCGGCGTGCGGGCGAGGCCGAAGCCGTCCTGCCCGATCCGGCAGCCGGGGTGGATGATGACGCGGTCGCCGATGTGGGCGCACTGGATGGTGGTGTTGGCGCCGATCACCGTGTTGCGGCCGATGGTGCAGCCCGGCCCGATCACGACGTTGGCGCCGATCACGCTGCCACGGCCGATCTGGACGCCGCGCGAGACCACCGCGAACGGCTCGACGATGACGTTGGCCTCCAGAAGGTCCGGGTCCTCGATGATCGCGGTGGGCGCGATCTCGCCGCCGGAGCGGGCGGTGAGCGGACGCGGGCGCATCGCCGAGGGGTGGAAGAGGCCGGCGGCGAGGCCGAATGCGTTGGCGGCGTGAGGGGTGATCAGCGCGACGGTGCCCTCGGCGAGTTCGCCGGCGAAGCGCGCGTCGCAGAAGATGGCGCCGGCGCGGCTCTCGCGGGCCGCCTTGCGGGCCTTGCCGTCACGCAGGAACGACACGTGCTCGGGGCCGGCTTCGGCGAGGCCCTTGAGGTCGGACATGATCCGCTCGCGCACCGCGGGGTCGACCTTGGCGCCGACGGCGTCGGCGATGGTGCCGAGGGTCTGAGGCTCTGCGGGGGGGAAGAAGCCGCTCGTCATCGAAACCGTACCCGTTCGTTCAAAAGGAAAGGGACGCGCCCCGGGGGGCGCGTCCCTGATTACCCGATATTGGCTGGGATCAGAACTGGGTGCCGCCGGAGAGACGGAACACCTGGGTGCGGTCCACTTCCTGCTCGATGAAGGGCACCGCGAAGTCGGCGCGGATCGGGCCGAAGGGCGAGTTCCACAGGACGCCGACACCACCGGAGGCACGCAGGTCGAAGTCGTTCGACACCACCGTGGACGAGCCGCCGTTGCGGGACACGATGTCCGGATCGACGCCCCAGAGCGAACCGGCGTCGGCGAACACGGCACCGTTCAGGCCGATTTCCGGCGGCAGGAACGGGATCGGGAAGGTCGCTTCGGCAGTGGCCGACACGTAGTAGCGACCGCCGAGTGCCTCACCGGTGACCCGGTCACGCGGGCCGATACCGGCGCTCTCGAAGCCGCGGAGCGTCGAGCCGCCCAGGAAGAACTGGTCCTGGACCTGCAGGTTGTCGTCGAAGGCCTGCATGGCGCCGCCGCTGACGGAGAGCAGCCCGACCACGCCGAACGCGGGGACGATCTCCTGGTAGTACCGGGCCTTCGCCTCGGTGCGGTAGAACCGTGCGTCGCCGCCGAGACCGGCCACTTCGTTGGTCCAGTTGGCGTAGATGCCTTCGCGGGGCTGCAGCTGGTTGTCGAGCGTGTTGTAGACCAGCGAGTTGCCGATCATCGAGGTCAGGCGCGAGCCCTCGCTGTCACAGACCGCCAGCGAAAGGGTCGGGTTGCGCTTGTTGCAGCCGTTGTCGACGTCAACATCCCGGTTGAAGATCTTGTAGAAGAACTGCGTCGAGATGTCCTCGGTCAGCGGCACCGTCAGGCGGAGCGTGCCACCGGTGGTGACCGTGTCGTAGGGCTGGCTGTCGGTCGAGTCGTAGCGCAGGTGGTAGATGTCGAACCCACCGGCAAGACGGCGACCGAACAGGAACGGCTCGGTGAAGGAGAACTCCGCGGTCTGGCTCTTGGTGCCGCCGCCGATGCCGGCCTTCACGTACTGGCCGCGGCCGAGGAAGTTGGCCTCTTCCACCGACACGTCACCCACGACGCCGGACTGGGTCGAGTAACCGACACCGAAGGTCACCTTGCCGGTCGACTTCTCTTCGACGAGCACGGTCACGATCACACGGTCGGGCGAGGAGCCCTGCGAGGTGGTGATCTGGACGCTCTCGAAGAAGCCGAGGTTGTTCAGCCGGCGCTCGGCACGGTCGAGCAGGATGCGGTTGAACGCATCGCCCTCGGACAGGTCGAACTCGCGGCGGATCACGTAGTCGCGGGTGGTCGTGTTGCCGACGATCTCGATCCGCTCGATGTAGGCCTGCACGCCCTGGTCGACACGGTAGACGACGTCGATGGTGCCGGCTTCGAAGTTGCGCTCGCCGGCCGGGACCACTTCGGCGAAGGGGTAGCCGTCGCGGTTGGCCTCGAGGGTCAGCGTCTCCAGCGATTCCTCGATCTCCTCGGCGGAGTAGCGACGGCCCGGACGGGTCGCGACGCGGCGGCGAAGCTGCTCGGGGTCGATGTCGGCGAGCGTCGTCTCGACGCGCACGTCACCG
Organism: uncultured Alphaproteobacteria bacterium; assembly: GCA_963704595.1. GTDB lineage: Bacteria > Pseudomonadota > Alphaproteobacteria > Rhizobiales > Amorphaceae > Acuticoccus. Next base: position 1,559,268 of record OY969922.1, on the reverse strand, counting down.
AACTCGTAGCGCTCGCCCTCGTCGAGGGTGAAGGTGATGAAGAACTGGTTGCGCTCGCGGTCGTAGTCCGCCGTTGCCGCGATGATGCGGAAGTCGGCGAAGCCGCGGTTGAAGTAGAAGCGGCGCAGGGCGTCCTGGTCGGAGAGGAGCCGCTGGGGGTCGTACGTGTCGGACGAGCGGATGAAGCCGAGAAGGCCGCTTTCCTTCGTCTTGATGAGGTCCCGCAGACGGGAGTCGGAGAAGGCGCGGTTGCCGATGAAGGAGATCCGGCCGACCGTCGTCTTCACGCCTTCGGTGATGTCGAACACCAGGTCGACGCGGTTCTCGCCGCGGTCGATCGTCTTCGGCTCGACGCTGGCGAGGTAGCTGCCCCGGCTGCGGTAGGCCTCGAGGATGCGCTGCACGTCGGCCTGGACGGTGGCACGGTTGAAGATCGCGCGGGCCCGGCTCTGCGTGGAGGCTTCGAGAAGCTCGTCGGAGATGCGGCTGTTGCCCTCGAACGACACGCGGCTGATGACCGGGTTCTCCACCACCCGAACGACCAGCGTGCTGCCGGAAGACGTGATGGTCACGTCCTCGAACAGGCCCGTCTCGTAGAGGGACTGGATGCTGTCGTCGATCGCCCCTGCCCCGTAGGAGGCGCCGGGGCGGATGGTGAGGTAGGCGCGGACGGTATCGTCGTCGACACGCGTGTTGCCTTCCACTGCGATCCGGCTCGCCACGGCGGCGAAGGACGGTGCGGCGAGCGCGACAGCAACCCCCATGAACACGAGGGCCATGGCCATCGCTCTGAAGGTGGTTCGCATCATTGGACCCGGACGGAACAACATGATCGGGACATAGCCTCGCTTTACTTCCAACCGCCACAGGTGCGGTTCTGCCCCAAGCTATGCTCGCCTCCGGCCGTGAGAACAAGGCGATGGGACCCGTCCGAGGCCTGTTTGCAGGCCTACCGTTGCGCCGATGCCACGCTCCCTACGAGGTAAGGTGAACGATGTCGTTGAATGTCGCGAAACCCATTAACAGCAAGACCAGGCCGAGCCCGATGCGGAATCCGACGTCCTGCGCCCGCTCGGACAAGGGACGCCCGCGCAGAGCCTCGATCGCGTAGAAGAGGAGATGTCCGCCGTCGAGCATCGGGACCGGCAGGAGGTTAATGAGACCGATCGAAACCGACAGCATCGCGGCCAGACTGAACAGCGCGGCGAACGAAATCGACGCCACCTCGCCCGAAACCTGCGCGACACGGAGCGGCCCGCCGAGCTGACTTGCCGACTGCGTACCGGTGATGATCCCGCCCACAACCTCCGCAGTCCGCTTGGTGATGTAGAATGTTTCGTCCACCCCGGCGGCCACCGCCTGGAAGGGGCCGAGCTTCTCGCGCGGGATCCCCTCGGCGCCGACGTCCCGTTGCACGCCGAGCACACCCTGCGCGTAGGGGTTGCCGAACGGGTCGGTCAGCTCGCGCATTTCCGGCGTCGCGACGAGGTCGACCGATTCGCCGTCACGGCGGACCGTGAAGGTCAGCGTCTCGCCTGCCGCGCTGGCGACGATCCGCTGGACCACGGAGAAGCTTGAAACCGCGTCGCCGTCGATCGCGACGATCACGTCGCCGGGCTCGAAGCCTGCGGCCGCGGCCGGGCTGTCGGGCTGGACGGAGGAGACCATCGCGTCCGCCATCGGACGGCCGTGGATCGAGAAATAGACCGCGAAGATCACGATCGCGAGAATGAAGTTGGCGATCGGCCCCGCGGCGACGATGGCCGCGCGCTGCCAGAGCGGCTTCAGGAAGAAGCTCGTCTTGCGCTCCCGCTCCGTCATCCGCTCGAGGGCGGCGTGGTCCGGAACGCTGGCGGCGTTCTCGTCCCCGGCAAACTTCACGTAGCCGCCGAGCGGGACGAGCGACAGCTTCCAGCGGGTGTTGTAGCGGTCGTTCCAGCCGAACAGCTCGGGCCCGAAGCCGATCGAGAAGGCATCGACCGCGACCCCGCACCAGCGTGCGACGAGGAAGTGCCCCATCTCGTGGACAAAGATGATGAGGCCGAGCACGAACAGGAACGGCAGCGCATAGCTGGCGAAGTTCGAGCCCAGGGACAGAATATAGTCCATCGAATTACCTTCCAATTACACGCGCCGTCGATACTGACTGATTCGTTCATCGGCGCGCGTTGCCATCGCGCTGTGTATAGCCGCCCGGGCGGCCGTGCCTTGATGTGAGCCTAGCGCGTCGCCATTGCCGGGATCTTCTCCCGCGCAATTCGTCGCGCCTCTCCGTCGATCGCCTCGACCGCATCGACGCTGTCCGCCGCCACGCCGGTCCCGGCCATGGCGTCCAGCGTCTCCTCGACGATGGCGGCAATGTCCAGAAACCCGATCTCCTCGGCGAGGAAAGACGCGACGGCGACCTCGTTGGCGGCGTTTAGCGCATTGGTCGAGGCGGTGCCAGCGCGCAGCGCTGCGTTGGCGAGCCGCAGGGCGGGGAAGCGGATCTCGTCCGGCGCCTCGAAGGTGAGCCGGCCGAGCGCCACCAGATCGAGCGGCTGGACCGGCGCCGGCCCGCGGTCGGGATAATGGAGACAATGAGCGATCGGCGTCACCATCGACGGGTTGGACAGGTGCGCCAGGCAGGAGCCGTCGGCGTAATGCACCATGCCGTGGACGATCGACTGCGGGTGGACGACCACCCCGATCCGGTCCGGGCCGACGGGGAAGAGATGGTGCGCCTCGATCACCTCGAGGCCCTTGTTCATCATCGTCGCGGAATCGATGGAGATCTTCGCCCCCATCGACCAGTTGGGGTGCTTGAGCGCCTGGCGGGGACCTGCGGCGCGCATGAACTCCAGCGTGGCCTGACGGAACGGGCCGCCGGACGCCGTGAGGACGATCTGCGTGATCGCGCCGAGCGCCACGCGCTCGAAGACCTGGAAGATCGCGTTATGCTCGGAATCCACAGGGAGGACGGTGGCGCCGGACGCGCGGACGCGGGCCATCGCGACCTCCCCCGCCGCGACGAGCACTTCCTTGTTGGCGAGGCAGACGATGCGGCCGGCGTCGATCGCGGCGAGCGCGGGGCGGAGCGCCGCGAAGCCGGGGATCGCGACGATCACGCGGTCGGCGTCCATCGCAGCGAGCGCGACCATGGCGTCGGCGCCGGCGGCGGTCGCGAGGCCGAGCGGGGCGAGCCGGGCCGTGAGCGCCTTGCCGCAGGTGGGGTCCGCCGCGACCGTCAGCTGCGGCCGGTGACGCTCGGCGATGGCGCACAGCTCGTCGACATTGCAGTTGGCCGCGACGCCGACGAGTTCGAACCCGCCGGCCTCGATCGCCGCGAGCGCCGAGGTGCCGACGGAGCCCGTGGCACCGAGGAGGACGACGCGTGTCATCCGGTGCCCATCAGGGTGAGGAGCCCGGTCGCGGGCGTGCTGGCGGCGGTGAAGGCCGCCATCGCGGCGCCGAGGAGGACGCTGACGAGGGCGGCCGCCATCAGCCCGTCGACCCTGTCCATCACACCGCCATGGCCGGGGATGAGCGTGCCGGCGTCCTTGATCGAGAAGCGCCGCTTGGCCGCCGATTCGAGGAGGTCGCCGAGCTGTGCCGCAATCGCCACGAGGCCCGCGGCGAGCAGCGTTCCGGCCGCGAAACGCACGTCCAGCAAGTTGCCGACGAGGGCGGCGAACAGCATCGCCGCGACGAAGCCGCCGATCGCGCCCGACCATGTCTTGCTGGGCGATACGCTCGGCCACAGCTTCGGGCCGCCGACCTTGCGGCCGACGAAGAAGGCCATCGTGTCGCTCGCCCAGGCGATGAGGAAGACGAAGATCACCGCGCCGAACCCGTCGGCGCCCTTGCGCAGCGCCACCAGCGAGACGACCGCGAGCCCGGCGTAAACGGTGCCCGCCGCGACCCAGCGCAGCGACACCGGCGATTTCTGCAGTGCCCCGGCGGCAGCGGAGATGCCCGCCGCGATGGCAACGCCGGCGAGCGCCACCGGAAGCGGCATTTCCTGCGCGAGGACGCCGATGCCGACGAGCGCGACCCAGCCGACGATGCGCACGGTCATCATCTTGCCGGCGCCCACCATGTGCAGCCACTCGTAAAGGACGGCCGCGCCGATCGCGAGCGACAGCGCCAGGAACCAGAGGCCGCCCATGTAGGCCGTGCCGATGACGATGGGGATCAGCACCGCGGCCGACATCAGCCTGAGGCGCATCTCGCGGTTGAAGAGGAAGCGCTCGCGCAGCGCCCTGACGCGCGCGCGGATCCGCTGCGGCGGCTTCTTCGGAACCACGGCCCGGTCCCGCCCGGCCCTCAGGCGCGAGAAACGGTCGATCCGGCTCACGTCGACACGGCGGTGATCGTCGGCACGGTGCCGAAGCGCCGCTCGCGGCTGGCGAAATCGCGCAGTGCCTCGTCGAACATCGCCTCGTCGAAGTCCGGCCAGAGGGCGCACGGGAAGGCGTACTCGGCGTAGGCGGACTGCCAAAGGAGGAAGTTCGAGATCCGCTGCTCGCCGCTCGTGCGGATCACGAGGTCGGGATCGGGGAGCGCGCCGGTGTCGAGGAAGCCGGCGAAGGCGCCTTCGTCCAGCGCTTCGACGGCAAGCTCGCCGCGCGCCACGGCTTCGGCGGCGCGCCGGGCGGCGCGGACGATCTCGTCCCGCCCGCCATAGTTGAACGCGAGAACGAGGTGCATCCGATCGTTCGCCGCCGTCCGCGCCTCCGCATTCTCGATCATGTCGAGCAGCGACTTGTCGAGATCGTTCCGTCCACCGATGACCTGCACCCGCACCCCCTGCGCGACCAGTTCATCGAGGTCGCTGCGGATATAGCGCTGGAGGAGGCCCATCAGTTCACTGACTTCGGCTTTCGGCCGTTTCCAGTTCTCGCGGGAGAAGGCATAGAGGGTGAGAACGCCGATGCCGCGGTTGCCGGCGTGGCGGACGATCCGCCGGACCGACTCCACGCCCTTGCGGTGCCCGAACGTGCGCGGAAGCCCACGCCGCCCGGCCCAGCGCCCGTTGCCATCCATGATGATGGCGACGTGCCGGGGCACCCCGCTGGTCGTCAGCGGCGGCGAAGGCGCAGGCGGCGGACCGGCGGGGATGTGGCTCACGCTTTCAGATCTGTGTGATTTCTTGCTCTTTCGTCGCAAGGATAGCATCAATCTCGGAGACTTTGTCGTCCGTCAGTTTCTGGACGCGGTCGGACTGGACGCGCATGTCGTCCTTGCTGACGCCGTCCTTCTCCGACTTCTTGATGTCTTCCATGCCGTCGCGGCGAACGTGACGGATCGAGATCTTGGCCTGCTCGGAATATTTGTGGGCGACCTTCACGAGCTCGGCGCGGCGCTCGGCGTTGAGCTCGGGGATCGGGATGCGCATCACGGTGCCCTCGACCACGGGGTTGAGGCCGAGGCTGGACTCGCGGATCGCCTTTTCCACGGCCTGCGCCATGGAACGGTCCCAGACCTGAACGTTGATGAGGCGCGCCTCGGGCACCGAAACGGTCGCCACCTGCGACAGCGGCATGGTGGTGCCGTAGGCCTCCACGGTCACGGGCTCCAGCATCGAGGCGCTGGCGCGGCCGGTGCGCAGACCGGACAGCTCGGTCTTAAAGCCCTGGATCACGCCGTCCATTCGCCGTGCCAGGTCATCAAGGTCGACGCTCATCTCGGCTCTCCTCAGTCACGTTTTTATGTCCGCCCGACGATGGGCGAAGCGCTTGGTATCAAGTGGGAAGGCCCTTCGGCAACGCCATGTTGCACGAAGGGCCGTCCGATCAGTCGCAGACGATGGTGGAGACGCCCTCGCCGCGCGCAACCCGCGGCAGCGCGCCCTCGTCCTTGATCGAGAACACCACGATCGGCAGCCCGTTGTCGCGGGCGAGCGCGATCGCGGCCGCATCCATCACGCCAAGATTCTTCTCCAGCGCTTCCTGGTGCGTCACCGTCTCGTAGCGGGTGGCGGTGGGGTCGCTCTTGGGGTCGGCGGTGTAGACGCCGTCGACGTTGGTGCCCTTCAGCAGCGCATCGCAGCCCATCTCGACGGCGCGCAGGGAGGCGGCCGTGTCGGTGGTGAAGAAGGGATGGCCGGTGCCGGCGGCAAAGAGCACCACGCGCCCTTCCGCCATGTGCTTCAGCGCACCGCGGTGGGTGAAGCGGTCGCAGATTACCGGAACGTCGATGGCGGACAGGACGACGGCCTCGGTGCCGAGCGCGCGAAGCTGGGCGGCGACGGCGACCGCGTTCATCACGGTCGCGAGCATGCCCATCTGGTCGCCGGCAACCCGGTCGACGGCCGTCAGCATCTGGTTGGCGCCGCGCAGGAAGTTGCCGCCGCCGATGACGAGGCCGACTTCACAGCCGGACCGGACGACCTCCACGATCTCCGAGGAGATGCGCTGAAGCGTCTGCTGGGAGATGCCGTGGGCGCCGTCGCCCATCAGCGCCTCGCCGGACACCTTGATGAGAAGCCGGCGCCACTCGGACGCCGGCTTGAGTTTTGTCGGCACGGCGCTCAGTGGCCAGCGGCCGCGGCGACTTCGGCGGCGAAGTCGGACTGTTCGCGCTCGATCCCCTCGCCGAGGGCGAAGCGGACGAAGCCCTTCACCGCGATCGGTGCGCCGACGGAAGCCTCGGCTTCCTTCACGGCGTCGGCCACGGTCTGGTCCGGGTTCACGACGAAGGCCTGCTTCAGGAGCACGACTTCCTCGTAGAACTTGCGCATCCGGCCCTCGACCATCTTGTCGATGATGCTGTCGGGCTTGCCGGAGGCACGGGCCTGGTCGGCGTAGACGGCGCGCTCGCGCTCGGCGGCCTCGGCCGGGATCGCGTCGACGTCGAGCGCCAGCGGGTTCACCGCCGCGACGTGCATCGCGATCTTGCGGCCGAGCTCCTCGAGCTTGGTCTTGTCGCCGGTCGATTCCATCGCGACCAGAACGCCGAGCTTGCCGAGACCGTCCGCCACCGCGTTGTGGAGGTAGGTCGCGACGACGCCTTCGGTCACTTCCAGCATCGCCGTGCGGCGCAGCGCCATGTTCTCGCCGATGGTCGCGACCGCTTCGGTCACTTCCTCGCCGACGGTGCGGCCGGTGCCGGGGAACGCCTGGCCCTTCAGCGTGTCGATGTCGCCACCGGCTGCGAGCGCCTCGTTGGCGATCTTGCTGACGAGAGCCTGGAACCGGTCGTTGCGGGCGACGAAGTCGGTCTCGGAGTTGACCTCGACGAGCACGGCCTTCGTGCCCTCGGAGGCGGCGCCAATGAGGCCTTCGGCTGCAACGCGATCCGCCTTCTTCGCGGCTTTCGACAGACCTTTCTTGCGCAGCCAGTCAACCGCGGCTTCCATATCGCCACCGGTTTCGTTCAGCGCGGTCTTGCAATCCATCATGCCGACGCCGGTTTTCTCGCGGAGCGCCTTCACCTGCTGCGCGGTGATCGTCATGGTATAAAGTGTCCTGATTGTGCGTGTTTTTGTGGCAACGGCCGGCACCTCTCTTGACGGAGGCGCGACCCCTTGTCGAGACCTTGCGCATGAACTCTTGCCGCACGAAGCACAACGGCCCGTGCGGCAAACAACGCATCTCGAAGGCGGTATATAGTCGCCCTTTTCGAGAACCGCTACCCCGCAGCGTCATCGATCGGAGCGGGCGGGCGGCCGGTTCCCTCCAGACCCGCCGACGGGTCCGCGGTCACGAGGTGCTGCAGCGCGCCGTCACGCAGGTTGTAGACGAGCCCGTAGATGTTCAGCTCCTGCCCGCGCGCCCACGCGTTGCGCACGATGGTGGTGGAGGTGACGTTCCTGACCTGCTCGATGACGTTGAGCTCGCACAGCCGGTCGGCACGCTTCGTGTCGTCGTTGATCCCGTCGACCTCGTCGCGATGGAGACGGTGCACGAGGCGGATGTGGTTGAGCCAGTTGTCGATCAGGCCGTGGTCCTTGTCCGACATCGACGCCTGCACGCCGCCGCAGCCGTAGTGCCCGCAGACGATTACCGTCGTCACCTGCAGCACCTCGACGGCGAACTGCAGCACCGAGAGGAAGTTGAGGTCCGACGGCGAGACCACGTTGGCGATGTTGCGGTGGACGAAGACCTCGCCCGGCGGCAGGTCCATCAGCTGGTTGGCCGGAACGCGGCTGTCGGAACAGCCGATCCAGAGATATTCGGGCGCCTGCTGCAGGGCGAGGCGCTCGAAATATTCCGGGTCGCTCGATTTGATCCGGTCCGCCCAGGCCTTGTTCCGCGAAAACAAAGTGTCGAGATCTTCCAAGGTGCGCTCCTTCTGGCCGCCGGGGCGCCGCCCCGCCCCTGCGATTTGCATCGCGCGCGCGCCACCGCAAGAGGCGACAGGTTCATGGGCGCTGGCTGCGGCCGTTTGCGCAGGCCACAAGGCCGTTCTGCGCCACCGCGTGCGCCAGCTCTCTTGCCTTCCCGTGCAGCCTCAAGTATGTCCCGCGCAATCCCTCACGCGAGCACGGACTTCCGGTGCCATCCTGGCAGCGCTCGCGGCGGTTCAACCGGATGAGACTTTAAAATGGCAGTACCCGACTTCACGATGCGTCAGCTCCTCGAAGCTGGCGTGCACTTCGGCCACCAGACGCACCGCTGGAACCCGAAGATGGACGAATACATCTTCGGCGCCCGCAACAACGTCCACATCATCGACCTCGCGCAGACCGTTCCGCTGCTGCACCAGGCGCTGAAGGCGGTTTCCGACACCGTCGCCAAGGGCGGCCGCCTCCTCATGGTCGGCACCAAGCGCCAGGCGCAGGACGCCGTCGCACAGTCCGCCACCGAATGCGCGCAGTACTACGTCAACGCGCGCTGGCTCGGCGGCATGCTCACCAACTGGAAGACCATCTCCCACTCGATCAAGCGCCTCAACTCGCTCGAGGAGCTGATGGACGGCCAGGGCCAGGCCGGCGGCTTCACCAAGAAGGAGCGCCTCACGCTAGACCGTGAGCGCGAGAAGCTCGACCGCAACCTCGGCGGCATCAAGTCGATGGGTGGCACGCCGGACATCGTGTTCGTGATCGACACCAACCGCGAGACCATCGCGGTGCAGGAAGCGCGCCGCCTCGGCATCCCCGTGGTCGCGATCCTCGACACCAACTGCGACCCCGACGGCATCACCTATCCGATCCCGGGTAACGACGACGCCGCACGCGCGATCACGCTCTACTGCGACCTGATCTCCCGCGCCGCGCTCGACGGCCTGCTCCGCTCCCAGGGCGACAGCGGCTACGACCTCGGCGAGAGCGAAGAGGCTCCCGTCGAGCCCGCGCTGGACGAGGCGCCCGCCGAAGCCGCAGCAGAGACCCCCGCTGGCGAAGCGTCGGTCGAAGACCTGATGACGCCGAGCCCCGAGGACACCGGCGACAACACCGCCGAGCAGCAGCCCTCCTGAGCCGACGAGGGCCCCGGCCTTCTTCCGCGACCGGCACCAGACCAAGAGCCCGGACAGCCCCGCTGTCCGGGCTCTTTCGTTTGCCGCCCCGCTCCGGCCCTCTGGCCCGTTCGTTGCCATCGGGCGACGCCGTCACCATCTAGGTGACGAATGCTTCCAGCGGGGCCGCGCATGATTCCCTTCGACCTCGGCGTCAATCTCTACCTGATCGCAGCCGCGGTCCTCGTCTTCGTGGTGATCGTCGCCGCGGTGAAGACCGTGCCGCAGGGGATGCACTACACGGTCGAGCGGTTCGGCCGGTACACCCGCACCCTGAAGCCCGGCCTCAACATCCTCACGCCGTTCGTCGAGCGCGTCGGCGACCGCATCAACATGCGCGAGCAACTCCTCGACGTGCCGAGCCAGGAGGTCATCACCCGCGACAACGCGACGGTGACGGCGAACGGCGTCACCTTCTTCCAGGTGCTCGACGCGGCGCGCGCCGCCTACGAGGTGACCGACCTCGACAACGCCATCCTCAACCTCACGATGACCAACATCCGCTCGGTCATGGGCTCGATGGACCTCGACGAGCTCCTCTCCAACCGCGACGAGATCAACCAGCGGGTCCTGCGCGTGGTCGACAGCGCCGTCGATCCGTGGGGCGTGAAGATCACCCGCATCGAGATCAAGGACATCAACCCGCCGCCCGAGACCACCGCCGCGATGACCCGCCAGATGAAGGCCGAGCGCGAGAAGCGCGCCATCATCCTCGAGGCCGAGGGCGAGCGGGCCGCCGCCGTCGCCCGCGCGGAGGGCGAGAAGCAGTCCCTCATCCTCGCCGCGGAGGGCCGCCGCGAGGCCGCCTTCCGCGACGCCGAAGGCCGCGAGCGGACCGCCGAGGCCGAAGCCCGGGCCACCGAGGTCGTCTCCGGCGCAATCCAGGACGGCTCGATCCAGGCGATCAACTACTTCGTCGCCGAGAAATACGTGAGCGCGCTGCGAGACATCGCCGCCGCCCCCAACCAGCGCACGCTCATCCTGCCGATCGAAACCGCCGCGACGCTGGGCTCGCTCGCAGGCATCGCCGAGATCGCGCGCGATGCCTTCTCCGGCGGCCCCGGACCTGCCGGTCCCGCCCCGCAGTCCGGCGGCCCGCGACCGACGGCGCGCGAGATCGAGCGCGCGGTCGAAGCTGTAATCGCGCGGAACGCGCGCCCGCCCGAGCCGGCCGGCCCTCAGCCGGAGAGCGAGGCGCCGACCCCGTCTGCCCCCGCCGGGGAGACCCGGATCGAGCGCATCCGCCGGCTGACGACCCACAACGAGGCGCTGGGCGCGCGCCTTTCTGGCGAGCCCGGGGAGCGCTGATGGTGGCAATCGTCGCGCTCCTCCAGGGCCTCGGCCCGTACGCCTGGTTCATCGTCGGCGCGCTGTTCCTGATTGCAGAGGTGATGCTGCCCGGCGTCAACCTCATCTGGTTCGGCGTCGCCGCCACCGCGACCGGGCTCGTCGACGTCGTCCATCCGCTGGGGTGGGTGTGGCAGATGGTGTGCTTCCTCGCGGTCGCGACCGTCACGGTGGTGGCGGCGAGGCTCGTCACCATGGGTGCGGGGAGCAGGGCCGAAACCGTCAACCGCGGCCCGGCCGCGATGATCGGCCGCGAGCTCGCCCTCGCGGACCCTATCGTCAACGGCACGGGCCGGGCCCTCTTCGCCGACAGCACATGGCGCGTCGCTGGCGCCGACCAGCCCGCGGGCACCAAGGTCCGCGTCGTCGGCATCGAGGCCTCAACGCTCCTCGTGGAACCTGTGGAACGCTGAAGCGCACGTCACGCCGCCGCCGCACCCCGCCTTGCGCGGCACCCGCCGGGGCGGCACCCTTCCGGCCATGATCATCCTGCCCTTCCCGGCCCTCGTCGAAGCAACCTGGATCGAGCGGCGCAAGCGCTTCATGCTCGACGTGGCGCTCGCCGACGGCAGCCACGTCACCGCGCACGTTCCCAACACCGGCGCGATGACGGGCCTCGTCAACCCGGGCGCCCGCGTCCTCCTCTCCGTGTCGGACAACGCCAAGCGCAAGTACGCCCACACCCTCGAAGCGGTGGAGGCGGACGGCGTGTGGGTCGGCGTCAACACGCAGAACCCCAACCGGATCGGGGCCGCCCTCGCCCGCGCGCGGCACGCGCCGTTCCCGCTCGTCGGCGACGTCCGCCCCGAGGTGAAATACGGCAAGGCGGAGCGGATCGACCTCCTCATCTCCGAGCCCGGCGCGCCGCCGCTCTTCGTGGAGATCAAGAACGTCCACCTCGTCGACCGGCCCGGCGAGGCCTCCTTCCCCGACTGCGTCACCGCGCGCGGCGCCAAGCACCTCGACGCGCTCGCCGCCGAGGTGGCCGCAGGCAACCGCGCGATGATGGTCTTCCTCATCCAGCGCGGCGACGTGAAGTCCTTCCGCCTCGCCCGCGAGATCGACCCGGCCTACGGGGCAGCGTTCGACCGCGCCGTCGCGGCCGGCGTCACGATGGTGGCGCTGAAGTGCCGGGTCGCGCCCGAGGGGATCGGCTACGCCGAGGCCGTCCCGATCCTTGAGCCGATGGGCATGGCTGCCGCCTGAACCGCCGCCGGTGGGTTGCCATCGCGTCCCGAAACGACGACATAATGGCTCTCAACAGACGGCATGGTGACATGGTGGAATTCGTCGACGCGGATCTGGCGCCCGCTCGCAATACAGGTCAGGTGCGTCTCTACAACGAGGCGGCCTTCGAAGCGATGCACAAGGCGGGTGCGCTCGCCGCACAGTGCCTCGATGCTCTGGAAGACATGATCGTGCCGGGCATGACCACCCAGGCGATCGACGAATTCGTCATGGACTTCGCCGCCCGGCACGACGTCCTGCCGGCGACGCTCTACTACCGCGGCTTCCGCCACTCGACCTGCACCTCCATCAACCACGTGGTCTGCCACGGCATTCCAGCCGCGAAGGCGCTGCGCGAGGGCGACATCCTCAACGTCGACGTCACTTTCATCCGCGACGGCTGGCACGGGGATTCCTCGCGCATGTACCGCGTCGGCCAGGTCCGCCGCGCCGCCGACCGGCTCCTCAAGGTGACGCTGAAGGCGCTCCAGATCGGAATCGAGGCGGTGAAGCCCGGCAACACCACCGGCGACATCGGCGCCGCGATCCAGGACTATGTCGAGAGCGAGCGCTGCTCCGTGGTGCGCGAGTTCTGCGGCCACGGCGTCGGCCGCCTGTTCCACGACATGCCGAACATCCTCCACTACGGCCGCCCCGGCGACGGGGTCCGCCTGCAGAAGGGCATGATCTTCACCATCGAGCCGATGGTGAACCTTGGCCGCCCCCACGTGAAGGTGCTGTCCGACGGCTGGACCGCAGTCACCCGCGACCGCTCCCTGTCGGCCCAGTACGAGCACACCATCGGCGTGACCGACACCGGCTGCGAGATTTTTACCGCGTCCGAGCGGCTCAACGCCGCCCTCGCGGCGACCTGACCGGCGGGGTCGGCGCCAGCGCTCTTCCCGTCGCAACTACTTCTAATTGATTAATCGTCTGGCTTAGTTTAAGCGTACCCTGTCGGGATGGGTAGGCGATGTCGGACACTTCGGGGATCCTCAGAGCGCTTCACGCCGCCGCCGCGGAGCGCCGCACCGTGCCCGCGCCCGGCCGCGAGCACCCGCTCGAAGCGGTCGTGGCCGCCCCGAACTCCGCGCGCTCCGATTCCGCGACGCCCAGGCAGCAGGTGGGCGCAAAACCCGTCTCCGCCGGGAAGCGAGGCCCGGGCCATACACCGCCCAGCGCTAGCGGCAGAGAGACTACCGACGGCTCATTGTCGTCCGGAACGGCCAATACGCCCTCCACCAACGTAGCCGACGGTCGGACGACTGCGGACAGGCCGCCGAGTTCGGTGGTCGCGCCGGAACGCCGGCTGAGGGACCGGACCGACACTGGTGAGTTGCCGGGACTGTTCGCACGGACGAGCCTCCCGACAGGGAGCGCAGCGCAGACATCCCCCGTGGTGCGACAGGCACCCGGTGCGGCCGCGACCGAGCGGAGCGGCCCGCCGACGTCGGAGGGCATCGCCGGGCGCAACGAAGCCACTTCCGCGAAGCGCCCGAGCGGCCTCGACGCGCCAAACCACAACCCGGCGCCGCCATCCGTTGAGGAAGGCCCGGACGTTGCCTCCGCTGCGAACAACCTTCCGGCGAAAGCGGTGCAGGATAACCGTCCGGGGATGGCTGCGGACCGCAGAGGCACGGCTGCCCGCGGCGAGGGCGAACGCATCGGAGAGGCGGCAGCCGCGGCACCGGCGGAAGTCTCTGGCGTGGGGCTGTTCGGCGACGCGCCCGCCCCGGGGCAGCGCAAGGGCAGACGGGCGGCGACGACCCGGTCAGCGGACATGGTGGAGGGGCATCGCAACCGGCTGCGCGCGCGGTTCGACCGGGGCGAGACGCTGGCGGATTACGAGCTTCTGGAGCTCGTCCTCTTCCGTGCCATCCCGCGGCGGGACACCAAGCCGATCGCGAAGGCAATGCTCGCCCGGTTCGGCTCGTTCGCGGAAGCCCTCGCAGCACCGGCCGCGAGGCTCACCGAGATCGACGGGGTGGGCGAGCGCGTCGTCTCGGACATGCGGATCGTCCGCGCCGCGGCCGAGCGCTTCGCCCTCGCAGACCTCCGGCAGCGGCCGAGCCTTTCCTCCACCGCCGCCGTCGCAGACTATTACCGCACCAAGCTGAAGAGCGCCGACCGGGAGGAATTCCACGTCCTCTTCCTCGACAAGCGCAACAAGTTTCTCGCCAGCGAGTGTGCCGGCGTCGGCACCGTCGACCACACGCCGGTCTATCCGCGCGAGGTGATCGCCCGCGCCCTCACCCACGGCGCGACCGCCATCGTCCTCGTCCACAATCACCCCTCGGGCGACCCCACCCCGTCCCGCGCCGACATCACGATGACCGAGCAGATCATCCGCGCCACCGCGGCAGTCGACGTCTCGGTCCACGACCACATCATTATCGCCGGCAACGCTTACCTCTCCATGCGAGGCGAAGGCTTCATCTGACGCCGCCCCGGTCCAGCGGCAGTTCGGCGGAGCAAGGCATCGCGGCGATTCGGCATCGCACCGGGAGAACCGCGCGCTGCCGGCTCGCATCCAGCGAAACATCGCTGGTGAGGCGTGCGCGCCTCCCCTTGAATGGAAGCCTGACGGGAGGATCGGCCGGAAAGAGCGCGTTGGACCTTTGCCTCCGACACTCGGCAGGTCTCTCGCTACCGACCCGGCGACCGCGACTGCCGCCGCGTCAGCGGCGATTGCAGCGGCGCAATGCCTGATTGAGATAGTCGAGAACCACCTCGGCGCCGTCCGCCCCGGACAAGGCGATCTTGTATTCGATCGCAGCCTGGAGCTCGCTGTCGATTTCCGCGACCGGAGACCGGCCTTCATCCCCCGCATCCCGGCGCTCTTCGGCCGCCTTGCGGGCAGGCCGGTCGCTGCTGCCAGCTTCGAACGCCAGCGGGTTTACAGTTCTGAAATCCATCGGGATTGCCTCTGGGCACTCAACCGGAGCGTGCCATAAGGCGAACGGACTGTCGAGCGGAAACCGGCATGCGCTACTGGTGCGCTTCCTCGCTGGTTTCCTCCAGGCGGCGGTTGTACGTGCGCAGCGCCTGCACGTGGCTCACCGACCCCACCACGCGGTTGGCGTTGCGCGGGTCGATCACCGCAAGCACGTCGGCGCCGGTCTCGTTGAAGATGCGCAGCGCCGTCTCGAGGGAGTCGTTGACGTTGACCGTGCGCGCATCGTCGGGGTCGGCAAGGTCGGCATCCTCGTCGATCGGGGCCATGAAGGTGGATACGTTCACCGTCTTCAGGAAGTAGCGGTGCGGGCCTTCGGCGAGCACCACGCCGCGGGTTTCGAGCTGGTAGTGGAAGAACGAGCGGCCGTGAACGGCAAGGTGCAGCGCCGTCGCGATCGAGACGGTGAGGAGGAGCGCGATCGACAGCGCGTAACCGCCCGTCAGCTCGAACACGATCATGGTGGTGGAGATCGGCGCGCCGAGCAGCGCGGACGCGACCGCCCCCATGCCGAGAATGGCGTAGAGCCCCTGGTCGCTCGCAAGGTCGGGGAAGAAATTGCCGGCGACGATGCCGAACATGCCCCCCGTCATCGCGCCGAGATAGAGCGCCGGCGAGAAGATGCCGCCGCCGAAGCGGGAGGCGAGCGTGATCGCGGTGGCGAGGATCTTCGCCGCGATGAGGAGAAGCATGGTGTTGAAGGCGAAGCCGCCGTGGAGCGCGGTATCGGTCGCCTCGTAGCCGACGCCCAGGATCTGCGGGCACGTGGAGGCCGATGAACCCTACGATGAGGCCGCCCAGCACCGGGCGCACCCACGTCGGCATCATGACGGCGCGGGCCGACTGGTCGAAGATGATGAGCGCGAACTGGAAGGTGATGGCGACCGCCGCCGCCACCGCCCCGAGGATCGCGAACGCCGGCATCTCCCAGTAGGAGCCGATGGTGTAGGCGGGGATCTCGAACGCCGCGACGTCGCCGATGAAGTAGCGGCCCGCGAGGGTGCCCGCGACCGAGGCGATCACGATGGGCACGAACGCGCGCATCGCGTAGTGGCGCAGGACCACCTCGTGCGCGAAGAGGACGCCGGCGATCGGCGCGTTGAACGAAGCCGAGATGGCGCTCGCGACCCCGCACGCGAGGATGACGCGGCCCGCCATCGGCGGCAGGCGGATCGCAGTGGTGAGGCCCGTCGCAAGGGTCGCGCCGAGGTGGATCACCGGCCCCTCGCGGCCCGCGCTCGCGCCCGCG
The DNA here is from genome assembly GCA_963704595.1 of uncultured Alphaproteobacteria bacterium. Classification (GTDB taxonomy): domain Bacteria; phylum Pseudomonadota; class Alphaproteobacteria; order Rhizobiales; family Amorphaceae; genus Acuticoccus. Next base: position 1,543,054 of record OY969922.1, on the reverse strand, counting down.
CCCAGCGAGATGATGGTGGCGGCGGCCGAGGCGAGACCGGTGCGCAGCTGGAGGCCGAGCCCGCCCCGGGCCGACGCCTCGATCACGTCCGCCACGCCATGCGGCCGCCGCCCCGGCAGCACGAACTGGTTGAGAAGCCCCACCACGAGACCGCCGGCCACGGGCGCGCCCATCACCACCCACCAGGGCTGCGCCTCCACCGCCGCAATGATCCGCTCCGACGTGATGCCGAGCCAGAGCCACTGCACCGCAGTCGATCCCGACGCGGAACAGCACCGCCGCGCCGCCGACGGCGGTGCCGACGATGACCGCGAGGAGCCACAGCGCCGGGTCGCGCGAGGAAACGAACTCGGCGACGTTGCCGGCCGAGCGCGCGTAGGTCTGCCGGCACCACAGAGCGCCGCGGGTGAACTTGCCGCTGACCTGCTCGGCGATGCTGCGGCGGAATGTGCGCCGCGGCGGTGCGGCGAGGATATCGTCGAACGCCTCGGCCCGCGCGTCCTCTGCGGCGTCTTCCTCGGCGACGCGTTGTTCCGCCGCGCTCGCCGCAGCGTCGTCGGGGGCTTCGTCCGGGGGCGGCGGGCCGTGCGTCGGTCTGCTCTCCTCCATCAGCGCACCTGCGCGGGCGCCAGCGGTGCGATGCGGCGGCCGGCGCTCTGGGGCATTCCCGCGGCGGCGTGGCGTTCGATCATCAGGTCGAGCGCGGCGCAGACGGCGGGCGGCATCGCGGCGACTCGCCGGGTGGCGAGGTCGACGTGGAGGAAAAGGCTTTCCGACGAGGCGACGAGCTCGTTGTCCGCGAGGCGCCACATGGTCTGGAAGATGTGGATGCGCTTCTCGTCACGTCCCAGGACCTGGACGCTGACGCGCACCCGGTCGTCGCCGCGCACCTCCTGCCGGTAGAGGACGTGGGTCTCGACGTTGAAGATGCTGGCGTTGTGCGCCTCACGGTAGGCGACGCCGAATTCCAGCTCCTCGAGCGCGATATCGACCGTGCGATCGAACATGACGTGGTAGTAGGCCATGTTGAGGTGGCCGTTGGCGTCCAGCCAGTCGAGGGCGATGTCGAATGGCGACGACCAGACCAGGGTCTCGTCCGTTCGGCGCTCCATCTCGATCAACTCCCATCCCGCTCAGGTGACGCGACAATGCACCATGAGCGTGACCTTCAGCTTGCCGGCAACATCGTCTAGATTGCGCGTAAGCCTAACATACAATGGGAACACAAGAGCATGGCCGTGCCGCTTCGCCGGATCGAGCGCAACGAGGAAGGGATCGCGACCGCGGTCCCGGTGCTGAAGCAGCGCTTCGGCCCGCGCTGCCAGACGGGCGAGGCGATCCGCCAGCAGCACGCCCACACCACCTCCTGGCTCGCCAACGAGCCGCCGGACGCCGTGGTCTTCGTCGACACCCGGCAGGACGTCGAGGATGTGCTCGAGGTCTGCCGCGACCCACGGCGTGCCGGTGATCCCGTTCGGGGTCGGCACCTCGCTCGAGGGGCACGTCAACGCACCATCCGGCGGCGTCTCCGTGGATTTCTCGCAGATGAACCGCATCCTCGATGTGCAGGACGAGGACCTCACCTGCACCGTGGAGCCCGGCGTCACCCGCAAGCAGCTCAACGAATATCTGCGCGACCGGGGCCTGTTCTTCCCGATCGACCCCGGCGCGGATGCTTCGCTCGGCGGCATGTGCGCGACCCGCGCGTCCGGCACCAACGCCGTGCGCTACGGCACCATGCGCGACAACGTCATCGCGCTCGAAGCCGTGATGGCCGACGGCCGCGTGCTGAAGACCGCCTCCCGCGCCAAGAAGACCTCCGCCGGGTACGACCTCACCCGCCTCCTCATCGGCTCGGAGGGAACGCTCGGCCTCATCACGAAGATCACGCTGAAGCTCCACGGCATCCCGGAGGCGATTTCCGCCGCCGTCTGCCCCTTCCCGAGCGTCGAGGCCGCCTGCAACGCCACGATCCTCACCATCCAGAGCGGCATTCCGGTCGCGCGGATCGAGCTTCTCGACGCGCTCCAGATCCGCGCTGTCAACGCCTACTCCAGGCTCGAACTCCCCGAGCAGCCGACGCTGTTCCTCGAATTTCACGGCTCGCAGTCCGGCGTGACAGAGCAGTCCGAGATGGTCGCGGCCATTGCGGAAGATCTCGGCGGCGGGCCGTTCACCTTCTCGACAAAGGCCGAGGACCGAAACCGGCTGTGGCAGGCGCGGCACGACGCCTACTGGGCCGCGATCGCCCTCCGCCCCGGATGCGCGGCCCTGTCGACCGACGTGTGCGTCCCCATCTCGCGCCTTGCCGAATGCGTCGCGCAAACGCAGGCGGACCTTGGCGAACTCGGCCTCATCGCCCCCATCGTCGGCCATGTCGGCGACGGCAACTTCCACACGCTCGCTGCTGCTCGACAACGACAGCGCGGACGATCGCGCCAAGGCCACCCTGTTCCTCGAGAGGCTTGCCGAACGCGCGCTCGCCATGGACGGCACCTGCACCGGAGAGCACGGCATCGGCCAGGGCAAGCGCAAGTATCTCAGGCGCGAACTCGGCGATGCGGCGGTCGACGTGATGGCCGCCATAAAAGCGACGCTCGATCCGGGCAACATCCTCAACCCTGGAAAGATCCTGTCCTGACCGCAAACGAGGGCTCTTCGTGAACTGGATCGTCATCACGATCGGCACTGCGCTGGTTCTGGCGCTGTTCGCAGCGCTGGTCGGACCCGTGCTGGTGGACTGGACCGCCTACCGCGACACCATCGAGGCCAACGCCTCGCGCTTCCTCGGCACCGAGGTCACCATCGACGGCGAGGCGGACTTCCGCATCCTGCCAACCCCGCGCGTTCGCCTGACGGACGTGCGGATCGGCAGCGAGGCCGATCCGCTCATCCGCGCCGACGCAGTCGTCCTCGACGTCGACCTCGCGCCTCTCCTCAGCCGCGAGTTCCGCGTCCTCGGCCTCAAGCTCGAAAACCCGGTCGCCACCGTCAGCCTCGACCGGACGGGCGCGCTCGCCCTCCCCGACCTCACGGTCGACAGCCGTTTCACCTCCTTCTTCGACATGGATCACATCACGGTCGAGGAGATCTCGGTCGCAGGCGGCGCGGTGAACCTCATGGACCTGCGCACCGGCCGCTCCACCCGGATCACCGGCATCGACATGACGGGCGAGGCGCGCACCCTGCGCGGCCCCTACGCCGCGGCGGGGTCCGCCGTCATCGGCGGCGTGCGCCAGGACGTGCGGATCGGCGGCGGCACGATGGATGCCGGCACGATGCCGCTGTCGGTCCGGGTCAACCCCGAGAACAGCAAGCTTGCGCTGAGCTTCGAGGGCGCTCTGGTGCCCCGCCCGGCGCGGCCCTCGCTGCGCGGGCAGATCACGCTCGAAATCCTCGGCCTCGATCCCCTGGTCCGTCCGCGGCACCCTTAGCGCCAACGCGCGCGACGTGCAGCTCCAGGCCGCGACAGTGCGCTACGGCGCCCCAGAGCAGTCGCTCGAGCTTGCGGCCAACGCCACCTACTCGCTCATCGAGAACGACCCCGTCGCCGTCGCGCTCGAAGGCCGCCAGATCGACCTCGACCGGCTGGCCCGTTCCCTCGCCCCGCCCCGCGCCAGTGGCGACCCCGTCGGCACCCCCGCGCCGGACGAGATCCTGCCGCTCCTCGCGGAGTATTTCGCCCCGGTCGGCCGCGCACTCGGCGCCCACCAGTCCCTCGGCCTGCCGCTCGACATCGAGCTTGCCGTCAACACCGTCCTCGCCGGCGGCTCCGTCATCCGCGACGTTTCGGCCGAAGCTGCCGTCGGCGCCGAGACGATCGCCCTCAACCACGCGGAGGCCGTCTTCCCCGGCGACACGACGGTGGACGTTGCCGGCAGGCTCACCGAGGCGTTCGAGGGCACCGTCAACGTTTCCGCCTCGCAGCCTGCACTTCTGGCACGGTGGTGGACCGGCACAGGCTTCGCCCGTGGCCCGATGGACCCGGTCCTGTTCGAAGCCGACGTGCGCGCCACCGCGGACAGCTTCGACGCACAGCGCCTCTCGCTCAGGATCGGAAGCTCCAGCGCGACGGGGCGGGCGAGCTACAAGGGCGGCGATACCCCCGTCCTCGACATCGCGATGACCGCCCCGCGCCTCGACATCGCCGACGTCGCTGACGCCGGCGCCGTCCTTTCCGCCGCCGGCGCGGGCCTCGGCACGGTGCCGGAGATCTTGCTCGACCTTTCGGTCGCTCAGGTCTCCCTCGGCGGCGTCGAGGGCGCCGCCCTCAGCGTCGACGGGTCGTACCGCGACGGAACGCTCACCATCGACGCCATCTCCGCCGAAGACCTCGCCGGTGCGCGGCTCTTCGCCCGCGGCGAGATCCAGGGCCTCGGCGGCGATCCCGTCGGCGTCATCGAGGGTTCGCTCGACGTCGAGGAAGGCGTGAAGCTTGCCGCCGCGATCCGGGCGTTCGCCCCCGGCAACCCACGCGCGGCCGCCATCGCCGCAAGGATCAACGCACTCGCCCCCGCCGCGCTCGACATCGCGCTGACCGGCAGCCCCGGCGAGAACGGCGCGGACCTCTCCCTCGGCGTCGACGGCACGCTCGGCGACACGGCGCTGACGCTGAAGGCGCTGTCCCCCGTACCGGGCGTCGACTGGACCCTCGCCCCCTCCGCCCTCACCATCGACGCACGGAGCGAGAACGGCGCTGCGCTCCTGCGCCAGCTCGGTTTCGCCGCCGCAGAGACCGCCGGTCCCGCCAGCCTCGCCGTCGACCTCACGGAGAATGCCGACGCATCGCTCGCAGGCCGCGTGGCGTTCGAGGGGCTCGCCGCGAAGGCGGTGTTCGACGGCGCGTTCGCCGCCGGCGACCTCCTCTCCCCCACCGGCCGTCTCGCCGTCACCGCCGACGAACTCGAAACGCTCGCAACCGCGCTTGGCACCGAGCTTCCGGCGGCCGGCCCGATCGACCTTGCGGCGACGCTCGCCCCGTCGGACGCCGGCATCGCGGTGGACGGCATCAAGGGCACCGTCGGCGGCGTCGACGTGTCCGGCGACGTGATCGCGAACTTCTCCGCCGAGCCCGCCTCCATCGCCGGCAGCGTCTCCGTCAGCGAAGCGAGCCTCGGCGCGATCGCGGGCCTCGCCCTCGGCAGCGCGCTCGCCAAAGGCGATGACGGCGAATGGGCGACCGCGGCGCTCGCCGCGCCGCTCCTTCCTGCCGCGGACATCGCGCTCGACGTGACGGCGGACACCCTCCACCTCGGCAGCGAGACGCTCACCGACGCGGCGTTCGCCTTCGCCGCCGACGGAACGGGGCTCTCGATCCGCAACGCGCGGGGACGGTTCGGGGAAGGCACAGCCGCCGGCCAGCTCGAGATCGCGCGCCGCGGCGCCGCGGCCGACGTATCGCTCTCGCTGGCACTCGACGATGCCGCGCTCGGCCCCCTCGTCTGGACGGCAGACGGGGCGCCCGTCGCCACCGGCACCCTGTCGCTGACGGCCGAGGCCTCGGGGTCGGGCTACACCGCCGCGGGCATCGTCGGCTCACTCGCCGGCGAAGGCTCGCTTCACGTGCGCGACGCGACGCTCGCCGCCCTCAACCGCGCGCCGTTCCCGCTTCTTTCCGCCCTTCCCGAAGGCGGCGAGCCGCTGCCCGAGGCCGAGGTGGCGGACGCCTTCGCAGAGCACCTTGCCGCCGGCAGCATCGCGATCCCGTCGCTCGACGTGCCGCTCACGCTGACTGGCGGCACCGTCACCATCCGGGACATCACCCTTTCGGACGGCGAGATGCAGGCGATCGCCTCGGCGAAGATCGACCTTGCCGCCTCGATGCTCCAGAGCGAGTGGTCGATGGCGCTGCAGGCACCGGACGAGACGCCCGTCGCCGTAGCCCTGCGCTTCTCCGGCCCGCTCGCGGACCCCGAGCGGACAGTTGACGTCTCCGCCCTCTCCGCATGGCTCAGCCTCAAGGCGCTGGAGCGGCAGGTGGAAGCGGTCGAGGCGCAGAACGCCGAGCTGGAGGCCGAGGCCAACGCGGTCTCGCCCGCCCTCCCCGGCGACACCCCGGCCGAAGACGCGGCACCCGAGGGCGAGGCGGCACCGGCTGCGGACAACGACCAGGACGGGATCGCCGACCTCATCGACGAAAGCGGCGAAGATGCGCCGGGCGCAGGCGCCGCGGACGACCTGCCACCCCTGCCGCCGCCGGCGCCGCCCGGCGAGCGCAGCAGCCTCTCCCCCGAAGGCACCACCGCCGCAGCGGGCAATGCGTCGGGCATTTCCGGGACGGTCGAGGCCCTCGATGCGGAGATTTCCGCGCTTGAGGCAAGGCGCGCAGGACAGGACACGGTGCGCGAGGAACTTCTGCGCCGCCTCGGGGTCGATCCGGCCAGCGTGCCGTCCCGAGCGTTCGCGCCGGATGCAGACGAGGCCGAGCCGGTACGTTAGGCAGCAGCCTCGCAGCGCCCCGTTCATCTCAGCTTGTCGAGACCATCCCTTATGTCTTCGCTGATGCCCCTCGCTTCCATGTGCAGCCGGAGGCGCTGATTGTAGCCTCCCGGCGTGTTCAGCGCTTCGATCAGGGCGCCTGATTTCAAGGTCCGCGAGGCTCGATGCGACGAGCATCCTCAGAAACGCCTCGCCCTGCGCCTTGTCCGAAACCTCATTTCCAAGCCAGCCCGCGGCATCTCTTACCATCAGAGCGACCGGCGACAGGACGGCCTGCGCGCACAGGTAGGCCGCCAGTTCCTCGTTGGTTTGCAGCCGGAAAACGCGATTGCGGCGGCCGAAGATCGCCTCCACCAGTTCGGCGTCGCCCAGCATCATGATCGGCGACCCGCCCTGCGCGATCCCTGGGAATGGCATCATTATCGCAACGGCGCGGGCAGGAAGCACCAGTGCGCCTGCTTCCTCCAGTGTGGCACCCGCCATGAACGTGATGACCCTTTGATCTGCACGGAATCGAAGAGGCCGCAGGACTTCCGGCGCGGCTTCGGCCATCAGCCCGAGCAACAGCACGTCGCTCGCGTCGACCACACCCTGATTGCCGGCTATCGAGACGTTCTCGTATGCCTCCGCGAGAGCCGCGGCATGGGCCGTGCTCCGTTCCGAGACGGTAATCTGATGCCCGTCATCCGCGATGCCGCGGACCGCAGCGCTCGCTATCGTCCCACACCCGATCACGCCTATCCGCATCTCAGCCTCCGCCCGCCTCCAGACCGCCGGCAGGATACAGGACCGGAGGAGAGATACACCCGTCCTGCCGTCGGAATGTATCTCAGGGCCGCGGCCGTCCCGCTCGCGCCGGCTTCGTCCGCAGGCGCGGTCAGCGCTCGCGGTTCTCCTCGAACCGGGCGGCGCTGACGGCGGCATCCTCGAACAGCGTTTCCTGGAAATGGTTGATCGCCATGGCGATGGCGCCGTGCTGCCCCGCCGTTCCCCCGAGATGGCTCGCCTCGATGGAAAGCGGCGTTTCCATGCAGCCGGCAAGCTGTTCGCGCACGAGGGACAAGAGCTCGGGCCGCGTGCCGATGCTGCCGCCGAACACCACCACCTCGGGGTCGAGTATGGCGTGGATCGCGACGATCGCCATCGCCAGCAGCCGCGCCGTCTCCTCCAGCGTCCGCCGTGCGGCGTCCTCGCCCTCGCCGTAGCGATCGAAGATGTCGCGCACGGTGCCGGCCTCGCCGCCGAGCGCGGTGTAGCGGGCGACGATCGCGGCGCTGGAAATCGCATTCTCCAGCGTGCCTGCGCGGAAATTGCGGCTGTCGAACGGGTCGCCGCCGAGCGGCAGCCAGGCGATCTCGCCCGCCCCGCCGCGCGCACCGCGCACGATCTGTCCGTCAGAGACGATGCCGAGGCCGACGCCCGTCCCCATCGCGAGGAACGCGAACGTGCCGGTGAGCCGCTTGTTGCCGCGGTGGAGTTCGCCCGTCGCGGCGAGAGTCACGTCGTTCTCTACGAACACCGTCATCCCCATCGCCTCGCCGAGCGCATCCTCGAGGTCGAAGGCGTCGAGCCCCGCGATATTGGTGACGAGGCTGAGGCGGCGGCGCTGGCGGTCGTAGGAGCCCGGCACGCCGAGCGCGCCGCAGGCAACCTTCGAGAGGTCGATCCCGCCCTCGCGGGCAAGGTCGCGCACGATCGAGGCGATCTGGTCGATGACATCGTGCCCGCCGCCGGGTGCTGTCGGCACGGTCGTTTCGGCCACGATGTGGCCGGTGAGGTCGGAGACGGCGAGGCGCAGGCTGGTGCCGCCGAGGTCGCCGCCCCAGACATAGGCGCGGTTGCGGTTGAGCTCGTAATTGGTCGCGCTGCGGCCGACGTTGCCGCGCTGCTGGCCGACCTCGCGCACCCAGTCCTCTTCCAGAAGGTCGCGCACGATCTCCGACATCGTCTGCTTGGAAAGGCCGGTGCGGCGGGCAAGCTCGGCGCGCGAGATGGCCCCCGCCCGCACGACCTCGCGCAGCACCGTGCGCAGCGACGCACGGCGGCTGTGGGAGTGCGACGCGAACGGGATGAGTTGCCTGTCCATTCTGTTCTTCAAATTCCTGTCGGCGGTGCCGGGACGCGCGGCGTCAGCCGGCAGGCAGGGCCTGTCCGGTCTCGCGGTCGAATAGGTAAAGGGCGCTGGCCGGTGCCGACACGGTGACGTCCGCACCCGCCGCCAGCCCCGGCTGCGCCTCGGCCTTGGCGATCAGCGTCCTGCCCCCGACACTGAGGTAGACCAGCGCGTCGTGCCCCAGCCGCTCCACGATCTCCACCGTGCCGGTGATCGTGTGCCCGCCGTCCGGCGCGCCGACGCGCAGTTCGTCCGGCCTGAGCCCGACCGTCACGTCCCGCGCCCCGGCGTTGCCGGACCATGGCGCCGCGAACCCGTCGATGCCGTCGAGCCGGACCGTGCCGTCGGCGGCGAGCGTGCCCGGCAGTAGGTTCATCGACGGGCTGCCGACGAACTGCGCCACAAAGGTGTTGACCGGCGACCGGTAGAGCTCGTCGGGCGTGCCGAGCTGCTCGATCCGCCCGTCACGCATGATCGCGATCCGGTCCGCCAGCGTCATCGCCTCGACCTGATCGTGGGTGACGAAGACGATCGTCGAGCCGAGGCGCTGGTGGAGCCGCTTCACTTCCAGGCGCATCTGGGCGCGAAGCTGCGCGTCGAGGTTGGAGAGCGGCTCGTCGAACAGGAAGACGGCCGGGTCGCGCACCATCGCGCGGCCGATGGCGACGCGCTGGCGCTGGCCGCCGGAGAGCTGCGAGGGGCGGCGGTCAAGAAGCGGCGTCAACTCCAGAAGCTCGGCCGTCTCGCGGATGCGCTTGGCCTTCTCGGCCCGCGGCAGCTTCGACGTGCGGAGCCCGAAGCCGATGTTCTTCTCCACCGACATGTGCGGGTAGATGGCGTAGTTCTGGAACACCATCGCGATGTCCCGCGCCTTCGGCTCGAGGTTGTTGACCACCTTGTCGCCGATGCGGATCTCGCCGCCGGAGACCTCCTCGAGGCCCGCCAGCATCCGGAGCGTTGTGGACTTGCCGCAGCCGGACGGGCCGACGAGGACGATGAACTCGCCGTGCGCGATGTCGAGGTCGATGCCGTGGAGCACCTCGACGTCGCCGAAGCGCTTGGTGAGGTTCTTGATGGTGACGCTGGCCATCGAGCTACTCCCCCGCCGCCGTGCCGGCGAGCGCGTCGAACGCCTCGCCGAGCCGGGCCGCGGCCTCCTTTTCCCGGGTCACGCGCGCTGCCGCCGCGGCATCCATCGCGGCAAGCTCGCGGCCGTAATGGCCGAGCGCCTCGTCCATCGCCCTCGGGCCGGGGCCGCCGAACCGCTCGCGCACCGCCACGAAATGCTCGGGCGACACCGCACCGCGGAAGGCCGCCGCATCGAGCCCCGGCGCGCGGCCAGTGTGATCCTCGAAGGCGGCCGCGAACGCCGCGAAGGCGCCGCTCAGCACACCGTCGCGCGCGACCACGGCGCGCGAGACCGCCGCCGCGATCTCGTGGGAATCGCGGAAGGAGAGCCCCTCCTCGCGCACCAGCGTGTCGGCAAGCTCCGTGATGGTGATGCACGAGCGGTCGATGTTCCGCCGCACGTTGGCGGGTTCCACGCGGGCGGCGCCGAGCACGGCCGCGAGGAGGTCGACCACCCGGCCGGCGGTCTCGAACGCGATGAGGCCCGCGGCCTGCGCCACGCTCTCGCTGTCGTTCATGTCGGTGAACGGCGTGTTGTGCATGGTCCGCACCATCGTGTCGGCCTGCCCCGACGCGGTCGAGGCGAGATGGCGCATGTGCTCGATCGGCACCGGATTGCGCTTCTGCGGCATGATCGAGGAGATCTGCACGAGGCTGTTGGCGACGTAGAGCTGCCCCACCTCGAACGCCGTCCAGTACTGGAAGTCCTGCACCAGCCGGCCGAGGTGCAGCATCATCAGCGAGATCGCCGAGTAGGTGGCCGTCACGTAGTCGACGCCGGCGATGGAGGCGTAGGAATTGCGCGTCGGCGCGGCGAAGCCGAGGAGATCCGCCATCCGCGCGCGGTCGATCGGGAAGCCCGTCGTGGTGATGGCGGCGGCGCCCATCGGCGAGAGGTCGACGACGGCGCGCGCCGCCTCCAGCCGCTCGATGTCCCTGCAGCAGCGTTTCCAGCGCGCCGGACAGATAATGCCCGTAGGTGCTGGGCTGCGCGGGCTGGCCGTGGGTGTAGGCGACGATGATCTCCGCCTTGCCGGCCGTCGCGGCGTCCAGCATCGCGTGGGCGCTGGCGCGGGCCTTGGCGAGGAAGGCGTCGATCACGCTCTTGAGGCGGATGCGGAAGACGGTGTGGTCGAGGTCGTTGCGGCTCCGGGCGGTGTGGAGCTTGCCCCCGAGTTCGGCCCCGAGAGCGGCCTTCAGCGCGGCTTCGACCTCGAAGAAGAGGTCCTCGTGCTCGCCGGTGTAGTCGGACGGGGCGAGGATGTCGGATGCCTCGATCCCGCGCAGAGCCTGTGCGATCCGCGCCGCCTCGGCGTGGGGCAGCACGCGGGTCTCGGCCAGCATCACGCAGTGCGCGCGGTTGATGCGCATCAGCGGCTCGCCGAACACGCCCTTGGCGTTCTCGTAGATCGGCGCGAGGACGGTGCGGGCGTAGACCGGGTCCGGGAAGGTGGTGGTGTCGGCGTCGGCCGGGCGCAGGGTCATGTCAGCCTTTCAGTCCGGAGAGGACGACGCCCCGGATGATGTATTTCTGGAAGACGATGAAGACGATCAGCGTCGGGATGGTGGAGACCGCGGCGCCGGTCATCACCATTTCCCAGCGGGTGAGGTTCTCGCTGGCGAAGGACGAGAGGCCGACCGGCACGGTGAAGAGGTGGGAATCCGACGTCACGATCAGCGGCCACAGGAACGCGGTCCAGTTGCCGAGGAACGTGAAGATGGCGAGCGCGGAGAGCGCTGGCGCCACCAGCGGCAGCGCGATCTCCCACCAGATGCGGAATTCCGACAGTCCGTCGATCCGCGCGGCGTCGATCAGCTCGTCCGGCACGGTGCCGAAGAACTGGCGCATCAGGAAGACGCCGAAACCGGTGATGAGGCCGGGGAACATGATGCCCCACAGCGTGTCGGTCCAGCCGAGCGCCGCACTCATGACGTACCAGGGGATCACCAGCATCTCGGTCGGGATCATCAGCGTCGACAGGATCGCGACGAAGACGAAGCCGCGCCCGCGGAAGCGGAACTTGGCGAGGGTGTAGCCGACGAGGCTGTCGAAGAAGAGGACCGAGGCCGTCACCAGCGTGGAGGTGATGAGCGAGTTGAGGAACCAGTCCTTGAACCGCGCGTCCTGCAACAGCTCCTGGTAATTGCCGAGGGTCGGCCGGGCGGGGATGAAGCGCAGGTCATAGACCTGGTCCGGCGTCTTCAGCGACGTCGAGATCATGAAGAAGAACGGCATCACCATCAGGACGCCGCCGAGGAAGAGGAGCGTCCAGACGAGGATTCGGCCGGGGCGGACGTTGGCGCGCACGCTCATTTCGACCTCAGGAGACGGAGCTGGATGACCGTGATGACGAGGAGGACGACGAACAGCACCATCGTCTGCGCGGTCGCATAGCCCATGTCGTAGTTCACGAACGCGGAGTTGTAGATGTTGAGCACGAGGGGCCGCGTGGCGTTCAGCGGCCCGCCCTGCCCGTCCACCGTCATGTTGAAGACCTGGTCGAAGATCCTGAGGAAGCCGATCGACGAGATGACGATGAGGAAGAGGAGCGTCGGGCGCAGGAGCGGCAGCGTGATCGACCACAGGATCGTCCACGGCCCCACGCCGTCGATCCGCGCCGCCTCGTAGTAGGTGTCGGGGATCGCACGCAGGCCCGCGAGGAAGATGATGACCTGGAAGCCGAGCCCCGCCCAGACCGCCGGCGCCAGCACCGACGGGAGCGACTGCTCCATCGAGCGCAGGAACGGCTGCTGCGGCAGTCCGAGCGAGAGGAGAACGTCGTTGAAGAGGCCGATGGGGAACGGCTCGTAGAACCAGCGCCAGACCCATGCCATCGCGACGGCGGTCGTGAGGTACGGGACGAAGTACAGCGCGCGGATGAAACCGTGGCCGAAGCGCACCTTGTCGAGGAAGTAGGCGACGGTGAACGATATCACGAGGCTCACCGGCAGGCCGATGGCGAGATACTCGAACGTGTTGCGGAAGACGGTCCAGAACACCGGATCCTCAAACATCTTCACGTAGTTTTCGAAGCCGATGAAGGTGGAGGCGCCGAAGAACTTCCACTCGGTCAGCGAGATGTAGGCGGACTGGGCGGTGGGCCAGAACCGCACCACCACGAAGAAGACGACAGGCACCGCCAGGAAGATCCAGGCGGTGAGCGCCTGCTTCTGGTTGACGGTCATGTTTTCTGTCAGGCGCATGTCATCTCCCCGTCGTGTGGCCCGGCGGGGTGCCGCCGGGCCGGTGCCGTCACTTGCCGGCGTAGTAGTCGTCGAGGAGCTTCTGCTCTGCGGCGGCGGCCTGCTCGAGCGAGTCCTCCACCGAGACGCCGGCGATGTTGATCCGGTCGATCATGTCGAGCCAGATCTGGCGCTGCTCGGATTCGTTGACGAACTCGGTCGTCTGCGCGCCCTCGAGCCCCTTCAGGAACGGGCCGTAGACCGGATCGGCGAGGTTCTCCTCGGTCTCGGCGACCTCGGGACGGGCGGGAAGCTCGCCGACGACCTCGAGCCAGAGCTGCATCGCCTCGGGGCTGGAGATGAAGTCGATGAACTTCGCCGAAGCCTCCAGCGCCTCGCCCTCGGTGCCGCGGGCGATGCCGTTGACCCAGTAGGAGGCGTAGTTGGAGCTGACGCCGTTCTGGGTCGGGAGCGGCGCGACGCCCCAGTTGAGGCCTTCCATCTCCTGCACGGCGCCGATGCGGAACGAGCCGTCGATCAGGATGCCGGCGCGCTGGGCCGCGAACGAGGCCTGCGATTCGTTCATGAAGCCGTAGTCGGTGGCTTTGTTCTCCATGAACATGTCGGTGTAGTTCTTCAGCGCAGCGACGCCTTCGGGCGGTGTTGTAGGTCACCGTCCGGCCATCGTCGGAGTACGGCGTGCCGCCGTGCTGGCGGATGTAGACCTCGCGCCAGAGGTGGGCGTCCTGCGCGACCGGGGTCGCGGTGATGCCGGCGACGAGGAGGTTGCCCGCCGCGTCACGCTCGGCGATCGAGGTCGCCGCGGTCACGAGTTCCTCGTAGGTCGCGGGCGGGCTCTCGGGGTCGAGCCCGGCCTTCTCGAAGAGGTCCTTGTTGTAGAACATCGCCAGCGAGCGGACGGCGGTCGGGATGCCGTAATATTCGCCGTCGACCTTCATCTTCTGGACGATCGGGTAGAACTCGGCGTCCACCGTGGCGGGGTCGATCACGCCCGCCGGGATCGGCTCGAGGAGCCCCGCGTCGAGGAAGTCCGGCAGCCAGCCGTAGTAGAGCTGCACGACGTCCGGCCCCTCGCCGGCGAGCACGGCCGCCGCGACCTTGGTGCGGTACTGCGCATAGGGGAAGTGCGTGTGCTTGACGGTGATGTCGGGGTTTTCGGCCTCGAACTTCTCGATGAGCTGGTCGATCGCGTTGACACGGCCCTCGAAATAATACTGCCAGTATTCGATCTCCACCGCGAAGGCGGGGGAGGACATGAGTGCGGCGCCCATCACCGCTGCGGCCAGTTTGGTCTTCAAGCTCATTGCCAGTTCTCCAGTGGTCGTTTCCGAATAATGGCCGGCGCCGTCACGGCTGCCGGCGCCGAATCCTCGTGTTCAGTCCCTTGCCACCTGCCAGCGGAAGCCGTCTCCCGCGGGGACGACCGTGCCGAACTGCAGCCCGTCGCGGAAATGGCCGCAGGCAACGGTCCATCCCCCTGCCGCTGCACGGCGGAGGAATGCGTGCCGGGTCTGCCGGCCGAGGCCTGCGTCGAAGTCGGCGCGGTGCGACCAGTCGGGCCGTTCCACCTGCGCCGGCGCGTGGCAGATGTCGCCCGCCACCACGAGGGTGTCCGCGCCGGTGCCGAACGCGATCGACTGGTGGCCCGGCGTGTGCCCCGGCGTCGCGAGGTAGCGCACCCCCGGCATGATCTCGGCGCCTGCGGGAAGTTCAGTGATCCGCCCCGCATCGAGCAGCGGCTGGACGGTGGCCGCGAACGCCTCGCGGTGGTGCGGGCCGATGCCCGGCGTATCGGCGGTGAAGGCGGCAAGGTCGGGCGCGGGCACGAAGACGCGCGCGGTCGGGAACGTCGGCCCGCCATCGCGCCACAGCCAGCCAATGTGGTCCATGTGGAGGTGGGTGAGGACGACGGCGTCGATCGCACCGGGCGCGATACCGGCGTCGCCAAGTTTTTCGAGGAGTTCGCCGCGGAGGCCGCCGAGATACTGGTTGGGGCCGGGGCCGATCCCTGCGTCGCAAAGGATTGTGGCGGCCGGCGTCTTCACCAGGAATGCGCCGAGGTTGGGGTGGAACATGCCGCCGTCCAGCCCGTCGCAGGCGAGGCCCTGCCAGGCGTCTTCAGGCGCTTCGGGGAACGACCAGGTGACCGGCACCGGCTGCGGCACGGCATCGACGAGCGCGAGGATCTCGCAATCGGCACGGCGCAGCTGGTTCAAGCGGACGCTCCATTTGTTCCAATATAGAACTAAGGCACCAGATCGACGATAACGTCAAGCCTGCATATGCGCAGATCAAGGGACATGAGCATTGACGATGATACCGAAAGTCCGAAAAATGGTCGAATTAACGAAGTGAGGACTGCGTGACCGAATCCGATGGAAAACCCGGAATGCTGGCGGAAGCGGCGGAGGCGGGCGCGGTCGTGGCTGCACTGCTCGACCGCGAGAAGGCGACCCTTGCGGCGCTCGCCCGGCGGTTCCCCGACCTTCCGCCCGTGATCACCACGGCAGCGCGCGGCTCGTCGGATCAGGCGGCGAGCTTTTTCAAGTACATGATGGAGATCGGAGCGGGCGTGCCGGTGGCGTCGATCGGCCCGTCGGTCGCGTCGGTCTACGGGCGGCCGCTGCGCCTCGCGGGCGCGCTCCACGTCACCGTCTCGCAGTCGGGGCAGAGCCCGGATCTCATCGCGCTGCAGGCCGCCGCCCGGAAGGGTGGCGCCTTCACCCTCGCCGTGGTCAACGCGCCCGAAAGCCCCATCGGACGTCAGGCCGACCTCGTTCTCGACCTCGGGGCAGGTCCAGAGCGCAGCGTCGCCGCCACCAAGAGCTTCATCGCGTCGGCCGCCGCACTCGCCGCCGTCGTCGCGGCGCTGACGGGCGACGAGGGCCTTCGCCGCGCCCTCGATCGCCTCCCCGCGGCGCTGGGCGCTGCGCCCGAGGTTCCGGAGGGCATCGCCGCCAACCTCGCGAAAGCCGAACACATCTTCTGCGTCGGCCGCGGGCCGGGGCTCGCCATCGCGTCGGAAGCTGCACTCAAGTTCAAGGAGGTGGCCGCGGTCCACGCCGAACCGTTCTCGCTCGCCGAAGTGATGCACGGGCCGCTCGCGCTGGTCGGCAAGGGCTTTCCGGTGGTCGGCTTCGTGCCGGAGGATGCCGGGCTCGACAATGCGCGCGATGCGCTCGGCCGCCTCGCCTCCATCGGCGCGGACCTTCTCGTCTTCTCCAGCGCCGCCCTCCCCGGCACCACGGTTACGCTCGGGAGCACCGGGGCGCCGGCGCTCGACGCGCTGTCCGGCGTGCAGTCGTTCTACCGCCTCGTCCATGCGGTGGCAGTGGCGCGCGGGCTCGACCCCGAGGCGCCGCCGCACCTCGCCAAGGTCACCCGCACCGCCTGAGGCTCAGAACAGGAAGTCGCCCGCGTCGATCTCCCCGGCGGAGTCCTGGATCAGCACATAGTCGCGGGTGGCCGCGCGGTCGAATACCATGGTGTCGGCGCCGCGGATGTTCACGATGAGGTCGTCCATCGCGCTCACGCGGAAGTTGGAGCGGTAGTCGAGCACGTCGATGCCGTCCTCCCAGTCGGTGATGACGTCGCGGAAGGTGTCGGCGCCGAACACGAAACGGTCAGCGCCGTAGCCGCCGGTGAGGACGTCGGCGCCGTGCCCGCCTTCCAGGAGGTCGTTGCCGTCGAGGCCGACGAGGCGGTCGGACTGGCCGCCGCCGCGCAGGACGTCGTGCCCCTCCTGACCGACCAGCCAGTCCTCGCCGAGACCGCCGATCAGCGTGTCGTTCTCGCTGCCGCCGATCAGCGTATCCTTGCCGTCGTCGCCGGCGAGGAAGTCGTTCCCGGTGTTGCCGTAGCATTTGTCGTCGCTGCTGCCGCCGCGCAGGATGTCGGCACCGTCGCCCCCCTCCACGGTGTCGCGGCCGTGATCCCCATAGAGGTGGTCGTCGTCCAGCGCGCCGATGAGCCGGTCGTCGCCGCCGCCGCCGTAGATCGTGTCGTTGTGGTGGCCGCCGTAGATGAAGTCGTTGCCGACCTGGCCGGCGAGAACATCGCGTCCCAGGCCGCCGTCGAGCCGGTCGTCGTCCGCGCCGCCATAGAGCCGGTCGATCCCGCTGCCGCCTGTCAGCGTGTCGTTGCCGGCACCGCCGCTCAGGAAGTCGTCGCCGTTCAGCGCGTCGATCCGGTCGTCGCCGCGCATGCCGAACAGGCGGTTGGCGCCGTGCGAGCCCGTGAGGACGTCGTTGCCGTCGCCGGTCACCACCCACTCGATGCTGCGCAGCGTCGCCGCCACGCCGTCGATCCGCGCCGCCCCGGTGTCGAGGTTGATGATGGTATCCGAGGCGATTGCGGCAAGGTTCGCAGCGTCGAACCCGCCGTAGCCGTGGACGAAGGCGCGCCCTGCATCCTCGGCGACGCATTCGGAAAATGCATCGGTGAAGTGGAAGACGTCCCGGTCGAGATAATGGTTGGCGCCGCTCCTGCCGAAGAACTCGATCTCGGCGGAGCGCAGGACGCCGCTGTCGGCCGCGAACCGGTCGTTGAAGCGCAGCGTCCAGTCGCCGGCGACGTCCTCGCCGCGGAAGGCGTTGGCGCCGAACGTCCATGTCAGCCCGCCGGTCGCAATGTTCGACGTGCCTTCGCGGTTGTAGAGGCGGACCTCCGTGCCGTCCGGGGAGATGAGGTCGATGGTGAGGTCGGTCATGTAGCTGTGGGTGATGTCGAGCGTCACCGAGACGTACTCGACCTCGAAGGCCCCGCCCGGCGCAGCGATGGCGACCGTGGTGGTCGCGAGGTCCGCAACGGCGACCGGGGCTGCCGTTCGCACCGTCAGACTGTCCTCGTTGGCGCTCGTCTGCGACTGGCCGACGAGCGACCACGCCTCGGCCATGCGCACCGCGTTGTAGGCGTTGATCGAGCCGAAGCCGTAGTCCTCGGAGAAGTGCCGGCCGCCGCCGTTCCAGTCGGTCGCGCCGTTGTAGAACCAGTCGTGGTTCTCCTCCGCGCCCCGCGCGTTGCCGACGCCGCTCCCCACCTCGTGCGCCGAGAGCGAGAGGATGGTCTGCACGTCGCGCCAGCCGAGCCGGTCGTTGGCCTCCAGCATCAGCGCGACGACGCCCGCGACCACCGGCGATGCGCCCGACGTTCCGCCGAAGTCGCTCTCGTAGTCGCCCGCAGCATAACCGGCGGAGCCCGACAGGTCTGTGGTGACCTGCCCGCGGATGCCGCCGTTGGAGGGGGCCGAGACGAGAAGGTTGGCGCCGTAGTTGGAGTAGTACGACGCGCCGCCGCCATCGTCGTAGGCGCCCACCGAGATCGTGGCGCGGGAGGCCTCGATCTGCTCGCCGTTGGCGTTGTCGTTGCTGTTTCCGGCCGCCTTGACGCAGATGGTGCCGAGGCCGCCGCGCCCCGTCACCAGCGCGGCCTCGAACAGCGCGGCCTCCTGCGCGACGAACGCGCCAAGGGCGAACGGATCGTCGTAGCCCCAGCTGTGGTTGGTGACGTCGAACCTGCCGAGCTGTTCGAGCGCGGTCTCGAAGCCGGACACCGTCGCAGCAGCGCCGCCGAAGATGTTGACGCCCGTGAGGGAGGAGCCCCAGGCCACGCCGACCGTGCCGGTCCCGTTCCACTCGGCGGCGATGATGCCGGCGACCGACGTGCCGTGCGCACCGTCAACCGGCAGCGGCCCCACCGCGCTGCCGGAGATCACGACATGGCGGGACGCATCGTAATTGCCGTCGAGGTCCTGGTGGGCGATGTCGATGCCGTCGTCGTAGACGCCGACATGGACGCCGCGACCGCTGTACTCGTCCCAGATCCGCTCGATGTTGCCGAGGCGGGAAAGATACCACTGTGACGTGTAGAGCGGGTCGATCGGAGTTGGCATCGCTTGGGCTCCATGGCGGCGGGCGCAGGGACGGAATGCCGCTGGGCCTGCACCGGCGACACGGCACCTTCCCGTCGGCACAGCATAAACGCGCCGGTGCCGATTCCACTCATGGTTGCTTTGCCAAAGCCGTTATGCCGGTACGCCTGCGCTCGCACGGGACAGCGCCACGCCTGCCCCGGCGGCCCGCGGCCGGCGGGTCAGCGCGTGCGCTTGCGCATCAGCCCTTCCTGCGCGGTGGACGCGACGAGGCGCCCGTCCTGCGCGTAGATCAGCCCGCGGGTGAAGCCGCGCGCACCGCCGGACGACGGGCTGTCCTGCGCGTAGAGGAGCCACTCGTCGGCGCGGAACGGGCGGTGGAACCACATCGCATGGTCGAGGCTCGCCACCTGCATCTGGCGGTTGAAGACCGAGAGGCCGTGCACGAAGAGCGCGGTGTCGAACAGAGTCATGTCCGACAGGTAGGCGAGCACGGCCTGATGGATCTGCGGATCGTCCGGCAGCCTGTCCGTCGCGCGCACCCAGATGAACTGGCGCGGCGGCAGCTTGTCGTTGGTGGTGTAGTGCCTGAGCTCCAGCGGGCGCATCTCGATCGGCCGTTCGCGCTGGAAGTACTTCGCCATCGCCTCCGGCGCCTCGCGCAGAAATGTCTCGCGCAGTTCCGCCTCGTCGGGGAGTTCGTCCGGCCCCGGCACGTCCGGCATCTCCACCATGTGCTCCAGCCCGTCCTCCGGCAGATGGTAGGAGACGCTCATCGAGAAGATCGCCTCGCCGTGCTGGATCCCGACCACGAGCCGCGTCGCGAACGAACGCCCGTCGCGCAGCCGCGTCACCTGGTAGATGATGGGCACCGACGGATCGCCCGGCCGCATGAAATAGCCGTGCAGGGAATGGGGCCTGCGCTCCTCGTCGACGGTCCGCGTCGCTGCGACGAGCGCCTGCCCGATCACCTGCCCGCCGAACACGCGCTGCCAGCCGACCTGCGGGCTTTCGCCCCGGAAGAGGTTCACCTCCAGCGGTTCCAGATCGAGGGTCTTGCAGAAGCTCGGCAACGGCGGGGCGCATGGCAGCTCGTCTTTCATTGTGTGGCGGTGCGACGCTGCCACGGTTGCCGTCACGCGGCAAAGGCGCAATGTCTTTCCGCAGAGGCGTCGAGGCATTCGGGGAGAACGATGGTGGGACGGGTGATCGTGGCGGGCGGCGGGCTCGTGGGACGAACCATCGCGGTGGCGCTCGCCTCCCAGTCCCACCTCGGGGTGACGCTGCTCGCAGGCCCCCCGCCGGGGCGCGACGAGCGGGCGAGTGCTGTCGCCGCCGCCGGCCGGCGCCTGTTCTCCCGCATCGGCGTCTGGCCGCAGCTCGCCGCCGACGCGCAGGCGATCGACGACATGGTGATCACCGATTCGCGCGCCGACGACCTCATCCGCCCCGAAGCGCTCTCCTTCGAGGGCGAACGCGGCGCCCCCTTCGCGCACATGATCCCCAACGCGGCGCTGCAC
Organism: uncultured Alphaproteobacteria bacterium; assembly: GCA_963704595.1. Classification (GTDB taxonomy): domain Bacteria; phylum Pseudomonadota; class Alphaproteobacteria; order Rhizobiales; family Amorphaceae; genus Acuticoccus. The sequence continues at coordinate 1,522,782 of OY969922.1, read as the reverse complement.
GACGCGCTCACCGCCCGCTGCGCCGAGCTCGCCATCGAGGAAATCGCCGCCAGCGCCAGGTTCTACGACGAGGACGAGAGCTCGATCACCGTGGAGCTCGACAACGGCGGCACCGTCACCGGCGACGTTCTGGTCGCGTCGGACGGGCGCAACTCGCGCCTCCGCGCAATCGCCGGCATCGGCGTGGTCGAGAAGCGCTACGACCAGTGCGGCATCGTCGGCACCGTCGCCCACGAGGACCCGCACTACGGCCGTGCGACCCAGCACTTCCTCCCCAACGGCCCGTTCGCGATGCTGCCCCTCACAGGCAACCGCTCGTCGATCGTGTGGACCGAGCGCCCGCAGTTCGCGAAGAACCTCGTGGAGATGGACCCCGACATCGCGGCGCTGGAGATCGAGCGCGTGTTCGGCCTGTCGCTCGGCCGCCTCACCGTCGAGCCGCCGCTGATGATGCACCCGCTCTCGGCCCACCTCGCGCGCGACTACGCGGCAGGGCGGCTGGTGCTGGCGGGTGACGCGGCGCACGGCATCCACCCGCTCGCCGGCCAGGGCCTGAACCTTGGCCTGCGCGACGCTGCGGCACTTTCGGAAACCCTGGTCGACGCCGACCGGCAGGGCGAGGACCTGTCGCTCGCCCTCCCCCGCTACGCCCGCTGGCGCCGCGCCGACGCGGCACAGATGCTGATCGTCACCGACCAGCTCAACGCCCTCTTCTCCCGCAAGTCGGACCTCATGCGCGCCGTGCGCTCCATCGGCCTCGGCCTCGTCGACCGGCGCGAAAAGCTGAAATCCCTGTTCATCCACGAAGCCGCCGGCATCGAGGGGGAGATCCCCCGCCTGATGCGCGGCGAGGCGCTGTGAACCGGTCGCAAGCCGCACACCACCTCGCCCAGCGCATTTGATCAGTTTACGCCCGAGCCAAAACCGGCCAAGGAAAAGCCATGTCCTCGTTCGTCACCTTCATCACCGTCGTCGCGGCCCTCGCGGTCGCAGTCGTCCTCATCATGGGCCTCTGGAACATGGCGCGGAACGGCTCGCCCAACCGCAGCCAGTCGCTGATGCGGATGCGCGTCATCCTGCAGTTCGTCACCATCGTGATTGCGATGACGGCCCTCTACTTCACCACTCGCTGACGGATTATCCATGGTCACGCTGAACAAGATCTACACCCGGACCGGGGACGACGGCACCACCGGCCTCGGCACCGGCGAACGGCGCGACAAGTTCGACCTCCGGGTCTCCGCCTACGGCACCGTCGACGAGACCAACGCCGTCATCGGCTGCGCGCGCCTCGCCGGCCCCGAGGCGCGGCTCGACGCCATGCTCGCCCGCATCCAGAACGACCTCTTCGACCTCGGCGCCGACCTTGCGACCCCCGAGGGCAAGGAGCTCTCCTACGAGCCGCTGCGGATCGTGCCTGGCCAGGTCGACCGGCTGGAGCGCGAGATCGACGAGCTCAACGCCGCCCTCTCGCCGCTGAAATCCTTCGTCCTGCCCGGCGGCACGGCGCTATCGGCGCATCTGCACCTCGCGCGCACCGTCTCTCGCCGCGCCGAGCGGATGATCGTGGAGCTCGCCACGAAGGAGACCGTCGGCGAGGCCGCGGTGCGCTACGCCAACCGCCTGTCGGACTTCCTGTTCGTGGCCGCCCGCGTCGCCAACCGCAACGGCGCCGACGACGTCCTGTGGGTGCCCGGCCAAAGCCGCGCCATGTGAACGGGCACCGCCTTGTTTGACAGCAAAATCGGGTGCCGATAGCGTCGCCCCGCAACGATCAGAGAGCCTTCCAACGCCATGAAAATCCTCGTCCCCGTCAAACGCGTGGTTGACTACAACGTCAAGATCCGCGTGAAGCCGGACGGCAGCGGCGTCGACCTCGCCAACGTCAAGATGAGCATGAACCCGTTCGACGAGATCGCCGTCGAGGAGGCGCTGCGCCTGCGCGAAGCCGGCACCGCCACCGAAGTGATCGCCGTCTCCGTCGGCCCGAAGAAATCCGGCGAAACGCTGCGCACCGCCCTTGCCATGGGTGCCGACCGCGCAATCCTCGTGGAGATGGACGAGGCGCCCGAGCCGCTCGACGTTGCGAAGATCCTGAAGGGCGTCGTCGAGGAGGAACAGCCCGGCCTCGTCATCCTCGGCAAGCAGGCGATCGACGACGACTGCAACCAGACCGGTCAGATGCTGGCGGCGCTGCTCGGCTGGGGCCAGGGCACGTTCGCCTCCAAGGTCGTGATCGAGGGCGAAAGCGCCAGCGTCACCCGCGAGATCGATGGCGGCGCGCAGACCGTGAAGCTGAAGCTCCCCGCCATCGTGACGACGGACCTTCGCCTCAACGAGCCGCGCTACGCCTCGCTCCCCAACATCATGAAGGCCAAGAAGAAGCCGCTCGCCGAGAAGACCCCTGCCGACTACGGCGTCGAGCCGAAGCGCCGCCTCGAGGTCCTGAAGACCGAGGAGCCCGGTGCGCGCCAGGCCGGCGTCACGGTCGGCTCGGTGGACGAGCTGGTCGACAAGCTGAAGAACGAAGCCGCCGTCATCTGACGGAACGACAAATCGCGGCGCGGGGCCCCTGCCCGTCCGGCGCCGCGACCCTACAATTCCGGTGGAAGACCCGCCGGAGGCGTGTCTTCTCTGAATGCCACATTCCGGCGGAGCCGACACCATCCGGACCGCGCAGGGCGGACGCCAGGTCAAGGGCGAAGAGCGGAGCGTCCCTTGAGGCGGGGTTCGCCCTCTGCGAGAGCTGAGCACGACGACCAAAGCAGGCACGGCCCGACACCGCCCGGGACCGAACACGAGACTTGAAATGATCCCGACCAGGAGGCCCTGTTGACGACGCTACTCATCGCCGACCATGCCAGCGGCGCGCTCAGTGACGCCACGCACAAGGCACTCTCCGCCGCCAACGCCCTTGGCGCGCCGGTCCACGTCCTCGTGGCAGGCGGCGACATCGACGGCGCCGCGAAGGAAGCGGCCACCCTCACCGGCGTCGAGGCCGTGCTGACGGCGAACGGCGACGCCGTCGCCCACGGCCTTGCCGAGCCGGTCGCCGACCTCGTCGTCTCGCTCGCGGGCGACTACGACGCCATCGTCCTCGCCTCCACCACCTTCGGCAAGAACGTCGCCCCCCGCATCGCAGCCCTCCTCGACGTGATGCAGGTCTCCGACGTGATGGCCGTCGAGAGCGCGGACACCTTCAAGCGCCCGATCTACGCCGGCAACGCGATCCAGACCGTGCGCGCCACCGACGCCAAGAAGGTGCTGACGATCCGCACCGCCTCCTTCCCGGCGGCCGCAGACCGGCGGTTCGGCGGAGATCCGCGCCGTCGACGCTGCGGCCGACAAGGGCCTGTCGAGCTTCGTCGGCGAGGAAGTCGCCACAAGCGACCGTCCCGAGCTCGCCAGCGCGTCGCGGATCGTCTCCGGCGGCCGCGCGCTCGGCTCGGAAGAGAAGTTCCGCGAAGTGATCGAGCCGCTCGCCGACGCGCTGGGTGCCGCCATCGGCGCCTCCCGCGCCGCGGTCGACGCCGGCTACGCCCCCAATGACTGGCAGGTCGGCCAGACCGGCAAGGTCGTCGCGCCCGACCTCTACGTCGCGTGCGGAATTTCAGGGGCCATTCAGCATCTGGCCGGCATGAAGGACTCCAAGGTGATCGTCGCGATCAACAAGGACGAGGAGGCTCCGATTTTCCAGGTAGCGGACTACGGCCTCGTCGGTGACCTCTTCACCGTCATCCCCGAACTCACGCAAGCGCTGAAGAAAGCCACGTCGTGAGGGAGATCCGCCGCGATCCCAACCCGCGGCGGACGAACCGGCTTGACGCGCCGGGCAAGGCTGGTTTCATCGACGACAAGTATGGCAGGCGGGTAACGGCGGACAGGATGAACGAAATCAAGAGCGTGGGCGTCATCGGCGCCGGGCAGATGGGCAACGGCATCGCCCATGTCGCCGCGCTCGGCGGCTACCGGGTGGCCCTGCACGACATTTCGCGCGACCGCATCCAGTCCGGTCTCGCAACCATCACCGGCAACATGTCCCGCCAGGTCGCCTCCGGCCGGATCAACGACGAGGAACGCAAGGCCGCCGTCGAGCGGATCGGCCCTGCCGTCAACCTCGACGACCTCTCCGAGATGGACCTCGTGATCGAGGCCGCGACCGAGAACGAGCAGGTCAAGAAGAAGATCTACGCGCAGGTCTGCCCGCTCCTGAAGCCGGAAGCCCTCCTCGCGACCAACACGTCCTCGCTGTCGATCACCCGCCTCGCTGCGGCGACCGACCGGCCAGAGCGGTTCATCGGCATCCACTTCATGAACCCGGTTCCGGTGATGGAGTTCGTCGAACTGGTGCGCGGCATCGCCACGGCGGACGACACGTTCAACCTCGCCAAGGCGTTCATCGACCGGCTCGGCAAGGTCACCGCCGTCGCCGAGGATTTCCCGGCCTTCATCGTCAACCGCATCCTGCTGCCGATGATCAACGAGGCGATCTACGTCCTCTACGAGGGCGTCGGCACGGTGGAGGCAATCGACACCGCGATGCGGCTCGGCGCCAACCACAAGATGGGCCCGCTGCAGCTCGCCGACTTCATCGGCCTCGATACATGCCTTTCCATCATGCAGGTGCTGCACGACGGGCTGGCGGACTCCAAGTACCGCCCCTGCCCGCTTCTGGTGAAGTACGTCGAGGCTGGCTGGCTCGGCCGCAAGGCCGGCCGCGGTTTCTATGACTACCGCGGCGAAGTCCCCGTCCCGACCCGCTAGCCGGGCGGAGGAAAAGAAGGCCGCGTCCGAAGACGCGGCCTCCGGCACTCACTTCAGCGAAGAAACGGCCTCGCCGCCCGGATAGGGCAAATCGGTGACCAGCATGTTCACCTCTTCGCCCGACTTGAAGAGGGCGTTGAGGTCGATGGTCAGCGCGTTGTCGCGGTGCGCGTAGTCCGCGATCGTCAGCGTGCCGCCCTCCAGATCCTTGATCACCACCCACTGCGTGTAGTCCGCGACCTCCTGGCCGCCTTCCTGCGAGCGGACGACGCCGCGCGGGATGTCGACGGTGTTGAGGATGTGATCGCCCAGCGCGAGCGCCTCTGTCACGTCCTTCGGCTCGTAGGCGAAGTGCGCGAGGTAGGCCACCTTCACGAAGCGCGAGGGGGGCGTGTAGTCGGCCGGGACGCCGCGCAGCCCGCCGCCCTGACCGAGTGCGGTGACGTTCTCCGCGCCGATCTCGACCGCGCCGCGGCCTTCGGGCGTCAGGTCGAGATAGTTGCGCAGGTTGTTGAGGTGCCAGTCGTACGTCGGCGCGTTGGTGAGCACCCGCGCGACGTTCTTGTGGATCTGCTGCTCGCCGTCCACGAACTCGACGATGATCGATGCGCCCGTCTTGTCGGTGAAGATGAAGTGGATGTCCGGCAGGACACCGCCGATCTTCTCGCCGCTGTACCAGACCTTCACGTTCGGGAGCTCGGCCTCGAGCTCCGCCACGGTGGCGAATTCGCCCAGCGTCCAGACGCCGAAATCGAACAGGGAAACGTAGCCTTCGTCACCCTTCTCGACGGTCTGGTATTCGGTGAAGTTGGGCAGGAAGTTGGCACTGAAGGTGAGCCCGGCGTCGTTCATCCCGTCGATCAGGACGGTCTCGGGCACGAGCGCGGTGTCGATCCCGAAGATTGCGTGCTTGGTCTCCATCGCGACCGGATCGAGGTCGAGCCCGTCCGGCGCGGTCATCTCGTACTTTGTGCCGACGGGGACCGTGACGGCCGTCCACTCCATGTCGAGCGCCCACTCCATCGACCGGGCTGCAACGACCGAACCGTCGGCCGCATGAATGTTGACCGCGGTGCAGCCCAGCGCAGCCGGCGTGAAGCCGATGAGGGCAAATACCGCAAGGGCAGTTGAGCGCATGTTTAAACTCCGTTTCATAACAGGCGCATAACACTTCAACGAGCCGGTGCCGCAAATCAAGGCATTCGGGCCCGCGGCTGTGCCGGAGCTTGCAGCGCTGCGACGGCAGGCGGCGCGTCTAGCGCCGCTCGCCCAGGAAGTTGCCGGTGGCGCGGTAGCCGCTGCCGCGCACGTTGAATGCGCCGAGAACGCCCTGCGCGTTCCCCTGCGGCCCGCGCGCGAAGGCGCCGTCGGCCGAGCCCGTCAGCCCCGAGCCGGAGAGGTTGCCGCGGAAGCGGTTGCCGACGCCGTCCTGCGCGACGCCGCCGGCGATCCGGCCGCCAAAACTCTTGCCGTCGAACCGGTTGATGGAAAGGTCGCCCGAGCGGCTGCCGAAGTCGTAGTCGACGCGGAGCTGGCCGGCCGCGACGTAGCGCGCGTTGCCGCCGCCGGGCTGCGCCGCCACCACGGTGCCGACCGCATGGCCGGCGTAGCTGCCCGTCCCCGTCGTCGGGAGCTCGGCCGCCGGGGTGATGTCGCCCGCGACCCAGGTGCCGAGGTGCGCATAGTCGCTCCGCGGTCCGGCGAGCCCATCGCCCTCGAACTCGGTCGACGTCCCCCACCAGCCCCATTCCATGAACCTGCATTCGCACGGGGTGACGCCGGCACCCGCGAAGAGCTGCGGCTGGTGCACCGCATCGGAGGAGATCATGTAGGTGCCCGGCGTCGTCCTCTCGTGGCGGATGGTGGCGCCCTCATCCGTGGTCATCGTGGTCTGGGGGCTGCCGGGCTCGTTGGTCGGGCCGGTGGCGACGGCTGCGAACGTGTCGTCGTCCACGTACGTGCCGCGCCCGCGCGAGGAGGCGCCGCCGAAGATGTCGGTGCCGAACGCGAGGTTGAAGCTGCGCACCACGGGGTCCTGGTCGTCGATGTCGTCGACCCGGATCACGCCGCCGAGCGTGCTCCCCGGCGCGTTGAAGTCGATCCGGAAGTCGCCGGCCTCGGTGGAGCGGAAGGCGATGGCGTCGCGGCCGTTGGGCTCGATCATCCCGGCGGCGTAGCCGGTGATCGAATGGGTGGAGCGGGTGAGGCTGCCGGTGGCGACGGTGTCCTCGAGCGTCGCGACCTGTGTCGTCATGCTGCGCAGCTCGGATGGCGACAGCGGGCCGCGGGCCTGCTGCCGGTCGACGAACAGGCGCTCGTCGCCCTCGTCTAGCGGGCGGACGCTCTCGCCGGACGTGTAGACGAAGTTCTCGCCGTTGGCGCCGAACACCGTGCCGCCGCTCTTGGTGCCGGTGGGCCGCGACCCCGTCGCGCCGGCGAGAACGCTGGCGGCAAGTTCGGCGTCCGTGCGGTAGGAGCCGCGCCGGTGGCCGACGACGACGAGCCCGCCAGTCCCGTTGGTGGTCACGTAGCCCGTGTCGACGTTGACGGCAGAGCGCTGCGCCGCGCCCTGCCCCTCGATCAGGAGCCCGCCATAGAGCGTGCCGGCAAGGTTGGGATCGTCCGCGTTCTGGACGACGTGCACCTTGGTCTCCGCCGCGTTTGCGAGGGCGCTGCCGAATTCGCGCGCGACCAGCGGGTTGAGGAGGTGGAGCTCGGAGCGGATGCCGCGGGCGCGCTTCTGGTAGTCGTCGGTCAGCGCATAGCGGCGGACGGTGAGCGCGTCGCCGCCGGCGGTCAGGAGCACTTCCGGCGCGGTCGCCTCGCCGGTCAGGAAATAGGCGACGTCCTCGGCCTTGTCCGCCCCGCCGGCCTCCTGGAGGTAATAGAGCGCGAAGTTGTCCGCGCCGCGGTAGACGGTGCCTTCCACGGTGTAGCCGAGGGTCTTCGACTGGAAGCTCCTGATCCGGCTCTCGCCCTCCTCGGCCGGGAACGGCAGGCGGTCCGCCCCGATCTGGAGCGCGACGACGCGGCCGTCGGCGTTTTCGATCAGCGAGGCACCGAAGGGCGCGAGGTCGAGCGAGGTGACGATGCCGACCTTGCCGGGGTCGCGCAGGACCGTGCCGTCCGTCGTCTCGTAGCGCCGCGGCGTCACCAGCGCGGCGATGCGGTTGTCCACCGTCGGCGGCTTCGGCGGCTCGGGCGGGCGGGGCGGCCGCGGCGGACGGGGCGGCAGTTCGGAGACGACGTCGTCGGTGATCGCGTCGCTGTCGGCAGGCTGCATGACGGTGAGGTTGACGAGCTGCGTCGTGGTCGCGACGCCGGGCGACGCGCTGTCCGGCGAATAGCGGGACGTGATGGCGGGCCGCGGCCGCGGGAGCACCGCGACCGGCGCCAGCACCGAGTTGATGGCCGGAACGCCGCTCGAGGCGACATCCTCGTCGGTCGGAACGTTCCGGCTGCCGCCGCTGCGGCCGGGCGTGCCCGCAAGGCGCTGCTGCAGCGTCGAAAGGTCGAGCCGCGAAGTGGGGAGAACCTCGACGCGCGTAGCGGCGCCGGTGCCGAAGAACGCGAAGGAGTAGCCTGGCGTGTCGACCCGGCGGTCGCCGCCACCCGGCAGCGTCAGTACCAGCTCGTCGCCGAACACCAGCGAGGCGGTGGCGCTGGGGCACGACCCGTCGGGCAGGCAGGCGGGCGAAAGGTCGATGTTGGTGATGCCGCCGCGCACGCCGAGGGTGCCGCCGGGGGTGCGGAAGCGGACCTGCCCGCCCTGCTTGGAGAGCTTGCCGCCGACGAACCGCAGCGCACCGCTCGTCACCTCGGCCACCAGCGAGCCGGAGCCGGTCGACGGGTTGTAAACGAACTCGTCGATCACCACCCGGGCGGACGGGCCGACCGTGAAGTTGGAGCCGTCGACGAACAGGACCTGCACCAGCCCGCCGTCGCCGGTGACGATCCGGTCCTCGTAGAGGACGTCGTCGCCGATGACGACGGTGCGGACGCCGCCGATCCGGTCGAAGTCGGACTGCGGGTTGACGGCGGCGGTCACGCCGACGCGGGCCTGCGCCAGCGCCGTGCCGGTTGAAAGCGAGAGAGCGAGGACCGCGGCGGCCCGGAGGATGCGCTTGCCCATGGCTCAGAATCTCCTCGACAGGCCGACGGTGAAGACCGCGTTGTCGTAGTCGCGGGTGGCGTAGTTGGACCACTGGCGCGTGTACTGCGCGGTCAGGAATGCGGAAAATCCCTGCTGGAGCGGCGCCGAGATGCCGGCCTCGACCCAGGCCGCCTCGTCCCGCTCCGCGCTGGCGGCGTTGATGAGAACGTCGGGATCGTCGAACCGGCGGATGAGGCCGCCCGCCGAGAGAGAGACGTTCCACGGCAGATCGCCCGCGAGCGGCCCCGCCTCGGGCAGGTAGAAGAAGTACGTGCCGCGCAGCGAACCGCCGAGCTCGCCGTAGCTCTTGTAGCCGGTCCGCGCGCTCACCCGGCGCCCGCTCGCCACGGTCTGGATCAGGAACTGCGGCGAGATGCTGGCGGTCAGCGTGTTGAGGGAGCTGTACTCCTCGCCGGTCTGGAGCCGCACCGTCGGGTATGCCGGGGAGTCGTTGTAGTTGGCGGCGCGGAACTCGTTGCGCGTCTCGAACAGCACGCTGTCGGTGAAGGCCGTGCGCAGGGCAGCGCCCGCACCGAGGGTGGTGGTGTAGAGCGCCTGGTCGAGCCCGGTGGCGCCGGCGATGCCGTAGACGCCGAGGCGCGTCTGGTCGAAGCCGAAGCGGCCGAAGCCGAAGCTCGGGCCGAGCTGCGCCTCCACGAGGCCGAGGTTGAGCCGCTCGATGTCGAAAAACACGCTGCCGTAGGTGACGAGGTTTGCCTCGATCAGGTCGTACTGGTTCTTGAGGTCGTACGTCATGTGGATGTCGGCGAGGCCGAAGAGGTTGCCGTCGGCCTGCGCGCGGGCGTTCTGGTCGAGCCGGATCGGGATGCCGTTGACGGAGATGATGTCTTCGCCCGGCGCCGCGGTGGCGTTGCTCTGGTAGCGCACGCCGGCATAGGCGGACCCCGAGACGAGGAAGCGCCGGTCGCTCTTGTCGACCTCGGCGAGGAAGGTCGAGACGCGCTCGCGAACCTCGGGCGGGGCGGAACTCACCTCGGCGGCTTCGAGGTAGCTCTTCGCCATCTCGGTCGCGCCGATCCGGTAGTAGAGGACGCCGAGCTCGAGCTGGATGCGTGGGAGGTTGGGCGCGTAGATCAGCATCCGCTCGAGCGTGCCGATGGCGGCCTCGTAGTCGCCGACCTGCGCGGAAAGCGTCGCGTATTCGAATGCGATGTCGAGATTGGACGGGTCGTCCAGCATGGCGGCGAAGAGGGTCTCGCGCCTTGCCTCGACGGCGGCGGTGGCACTCGCGGCGGCGGCCTCGTTCTGCGCGCTGGCAGCGGGCACGAACCCGGCGCATCCCGCCAGCAGGCAGACGATGAGAACGCATTGGCGCAGGGCGGTCGCTCGCATCGAGGGTCGCCAATTCACAAAGCCGGAGGTACGCCCGGATAAGAGACGCGCCTTTGCCTGAGTGCAACCTTGATGCGAGGCGCCCCGACGATTCCCCGCCGCCTGTTGCTAGGCGACCACATTGCCGCACCGCCGTATGGACACGGAAGGCGGCTGGCGCCACCATCGCCCGCGGCGCCCCCGACGCCCGCGCCGGAGACCCTCGATGCTCGACCGCAGCGCAACGCCGAAGAGGCCCCAGCGCGGGCGCTGGCGGCGCCGGCTCTCCCGTGCCGTCCCGCTGACGCTGATAACGCTCGCGCTCCTCTTCGCCGGCCTCACGGTTCGCATAAACGACGGCATCGCCATCGGCGCCCTGCGCAACCTCGTGTTCGACGAGTACCAGCGGCTCGACCCCCGGCCTTACGATCCCGCCTCCCCCGTCCGCATCGTCACCATCGACGAGGAGTCCCTCGCAGTCCTCGGCCAGTGGCCGTGGCCGCGTGCGATGCTCGCCGAGATCATCGACAGGCTGACCGCGATGGGCGCCGCCGCCATCGGCCTCGACATGATCCTCGCCGAGCCGGACCGGATGTCGCCCGAGAACATCGCCGCGATGATGCCCGAAGGCGAAAAGCGGACCGCCCTCCTCGCCGCGCTCGAAGGCGCGCCGCAGAACGACGCGCTGCTGGCGGAAGCGCTCGGCGCATCGCCCTCCGTCCTCGGCGTTTCGCTCGACAAGGCGAACCGGGACGACGAGGACGCCATCGTCGTCGCCAAGGCGGGCTTCGCCTCCGCCGGCGACGATCCGCGCGCCTTCCTCCCCGCCTTCGCCAGCGCCACCCTGCCCCTGCCTGAACTCAGCGCCGCCGCCACCGGCCTTGCCGCGCTCAACTGGCTGCCCGACCGGGACCGGATCGTCCGCCAGATCCCGCTCCTCTTCCAGAGCGGCGGGGGGACGCTCGTGCCCGGCCTCGCGGCGGAGACGCTCCGCGTCGCGCAAGGGGCGAGCACGATCGTCGTGCGCGCCTCCAACGCGTCGGGGCAGAGCGCGTTCGGCGCCAAGACCGGGATCAACGCCGTGCGGATCGGCGGCGTCGACGTCGCCAGCACCGCCGACGGCGCGGTGCGCCTCCACTTCTCCCGCAGCAACGAGGCGCGGATGATCCCGGCCTACACGGTGCTCGACGGCACCGTCGATCCCGAGGAGATCGCGGGCCGCATCGTCCTGATCGGCGCCACCGCCCCCGGCCTCCTCGACATTCAGGCGACACCGCTGGAGGAGGCCGTGCCGGGGGTGGAGCTCCACGCCCAGCTCATCGACCACATGGTGTTCGGCACCAGCCTCGAACGGCCCGACTGGTCGCTGGGGCTGGAGATCCTCGTGTTCGTGGCGCTCGCGGTCCTCTTCGCGGTGGCGGCGGCTGTGCTTTCACCGGCGCGCAACCTCGCGTTCGGCGTCATCCTCCTCGGCGCGGTGGTGCTTGCCAGCTACTACCTCTTCTGGGGCGAGCGGCTTCTCGTCGACCCGTCCTTCCCCGTCATCGGCGGGGCGATCGCGCTTCTCGCGACCACGAGCTGGGTCGCGATCCGCGAGGGCTCGGAGAAGCGCTGGGTCCGTTCGGCGTTCGGCCGCTACGTCGCCGCCGACCTGGTGGAGGACATCGCCACCAACCACGACCGCCTGACCCTCGGCGGCGAAACCAAGACGATGACGCTCCTCTTCACCGACATCCGCGGCTTCACCACCATTTCGGAGGGGATGGACGCGCAGGCGCTCACCGCCTTCATCAACGCGTTCCTGACGCCGCTCACCAACGTCATCCTTTCCCACCGCGGCACGGTCGACAAATACATGGGCGACGCGATCATGGCGTTCTGGAACGCCCCGCTCGACGATCCGGCCCATGCCCCTCACGCCGCCGAGGCCGCGCTCGACATGATGCGCGCGCTCGACCGCTTCAACGCCGAGCACGCCGGCATCTACAAGCCCGTCGCCATCGGGATCGGCCTCAACACCGGCGAGTGCTGCGTCGGCAACCTCGGCTCCAGCCAGCGGTTCGACTATTCGGTGATCGGCGACGCGGTGAACATCGCCTCGCGCCTGGAAGGCCAGACCAAGACCTACGGCGTCCCCATCCTCGTGGGCCCGGACACCGCGGTCGACCTGATGGTGGCCGGGTACCACTGCCTCGCGCTCGACCGGATCAAGGTGAAGGGCAAGGAGATCGCGATCGAGATCTTCGCGCTGGTCGGCGGGCCGAACCACCCGGTCGCGGCAGGAATCCTCAACGCAGAGCCTGCACTCGACAGCCTCACCCGCGCCTACCGCGAAGGCGACCTCACGCAGATGGCGACCGCCCTTGCCGCGCTGGAGGCGGCGCGCGTGCCGGAGCTTTCGGCGATCGTGGCGATGTACGCCGAGCGGCTCGCCGTTCTCACGCTTCCCTCCGAGGAGGCCGCCGCAGAGCCCGAAGGCGTCAAGGCCCTGCGCGAGGCCGGCGCCGCCCGCGCCGCAGCGGCCGCTGCGGCGGAGAGGGAAACCGCGGGCGGCTGACCTCAATATTCGCGGTGGCTGGGCTCCACGGTGTCGTGCCCGCCATCGCCGTGGAGCGTGTCGTCCTCGGCCGGCGGCGCGGTCTCGGTGCCTGCGTCCGGTTCGCTCTCCGGCGCGGTGCCTTCGGCGTCGTCCTGCGCCGCGCCCTCGTCCGGCTGCGAGCCGGTTTCGGCGATCGCCTCGTCGGCGGCGTCCATTCCCTCTTCCGCGGGGAGCTCAAGCGGGTGGGGCTCCGGCTCGGGCTCGGCGAGCGTGGAGCCCGGCGGACCGATCACGATCACCTCGGCGCGCTCGGGCACCTGGTCGCCAGCGTCGGCGCGCACCTCGAGCACGACTCCTTCGGCGACCGCGCGGACGGTGTGCTCCATCTTCATCGCCTCGATGGCGAAGAGCTTGTCGCCCGCCGAAACCGTCATCCCCGGCCGGACGTAGACGGCGACGATCCGCCCGTGCATCGGCGCCAGCGCACCGCCCGACGCATCCGGCGCGATCTCCCGCGCGAGCTGCTCCACCAGAGAGACGCGCACAGCACGGCCCGCCTCCACGGCGAACGCATCGCCGTCGGCGTAGATCACGCGCGGACCGCCCGGCCTCCCGACCACGCCGTCGATGCTCACGGTCTGCCCCTCAGGCCCGCTGTCGAGCCGTGCGAACCGCGGCTCGCCGTCCACCAGCAGCGAGACGTCCGTCGCGGCATCGCCTGTGAGCCGGTAGCCGTCGCGAGCCTGCCAGGGGTTCTCCCAGCCGCCCGGCGCCACCGCCGGCCGCGGCACCTCGGCGGAGGCGACGAGCGAGGCCGCCGCGTCCGCCACCGCCTCGGCGCTCACCGTGCCGCCGGTGAGGTCGTCCAGCGCACGGCCGACGAAGCCGGTGTCGTGGGTCGCCGCCAGCACCTCCGGGTGCGTCACGAGCTTGGCGAGAAACGGAAGGTTGGTGCGCGGGCCGATCGCAACGGTCTTGTCCAGCGCGTCGGCCATCGCGGCAAAGGCCTCGTCGCGCGTTTCGGCATGGGCAATCATCTTGGCGATCATCGGATCGTAGAACGGGTTGACCACATCGCCGGTCTCGACGCCGGTGTCGACGCGCACCCCGCCCGGGAAGGACAGCGCGGCGAGCCGGCCGGTGGACGGCAGGAAGCCGTTATCCGGGTCCTCGGCGTAGAGGCGAACCTCGACGGCATGGCCCCGCGGCGGCCGCGGCTCGCCGTGCGGCAGAGGCTCGCCGGCGGCGACGCGCAGCTGCCACTCGACGAGGTCGAACCCCGTCACCATCTCCGTCACCGGGTGCTCGACCTGTAGGCGGGTGTTCATCTCCATGAAGAAGAAGCCGTCCTCGCGCAGCTCACCGCCGCCCTCGACGATGAACTCCACCGTACCGGCACCGATGTAGCCGACCGCCTCGGCCGCCTTAACCGCGGCGCGGCCCATGGCGGCGCGCAGCTCCGGCGTCATTCCCGGCGCGGGGCTCTCCTCCATCACCTTCTGGTGCCGGCGCTGGACCGAGCAGTCCCGCTCGTGGAGCGAGACGGTGCGGCCGCGGCTGTCGGCGAACACCTGGATCTCGATATGGCGGGGGTGGTTGATGTAGCGCTCGACCAGCACCCGGTCGTCGCCGAACGCGTTCTTGGCCTCGCGCCGGGCCTCGCTCAGCGCCTCGTCGAAGTCGATCGCCTTGTCGACGCGGCGCATCCCCTTGCCGCCGCCGCCCGCGATCGCCTTGATGAGAACCGGATAGCCGACCTCGTAGGCCTTGCGCTTCAGGAACTCGGCCGACTGCATCTCGCCGTGATAGCCGCGCACGACCGGAACGCCGGCGCGCTCCATCAGCGTCTTCGCCTCGGCCTTGGAGCCCATCGCGGCGATCGCCTTGCCCGGCGGGCCGACGAAGGTCACCCGCGCCGCCGCGCACGCCTCGGCGAACTCGGCGTTCTCGGACAGGAAGCCGTAGCCGGGGTGGATCGCGTCGGCGCCGGCCTCCTTTGCGGCGAGGAGGATGCGGTCCTTGTCGAGGTAGGAGCGAGCGGCGTCGGCGGGGCCGATCAGCACCGCACGGTCGGCGACGCGGGTGTGCATCGCGCCCCTGTCGGCCTCCGAATAGACCGCGACGGTCTCGATCCCGAGCCGCTTCGCCGTCTTCATGATGCGAACCGCGATTTCACCGCGGTTTGCGATCAGCAGCGTCTTGAACACCCCGTCCCCCTTGCCGTCCGCGATACTCTAGCGGAACGCCCACCATGGCTTCTTCAGTCCGCGCGCGTCCACCACATCGCGTACCACACGGTCAATGGCGGCGCGCTCCTCCGCCGGACGCGGGCCGCACCGCCACTCGTTGCTCACCGTCGGCCCGGGCGCCGAAGCGGCGTAGACCTCGGCCCAGTCGGTGCCCCAGGCGGCTCGGGCGAAGCGGTCCTGGCTTTCGCGCACGCCTGCTCTCGATCGCCTCGGTAATGGCAGCGTCGAGGCCCTGGAAGCGGCCGTCGAACTTTTCCCGTGCCGCGCTTTCCAGCATCACCCGCCGCGCCGGCCGCACCGCGGGGTCCCCGCCCTTCGCGAGCCGGTATGCCGCGAGGCGGCGGCCAGCCTCGGCCGTGCGCGGGTCCACCGCCTCGTTGCGGCGCGGCCCCTCGGGCACGAAGCCGAGGCCCATCGCCTCCAGCGCCCGCACCACCACCGAGCGCGGGTCGCGCCGGTCCGCCAGCGGCACTGCGTGGAAGGCAATCCCGGCGGCATCCATCCAGGGCGCGAACTGGCCGTACCAGTCGACGTCGCCGCGCTCGACCGCCTTCCTCGCGTAGGCCGCGAACCCCTCGCGGTGGCGGAACTGGATCGCGCCGAACGCATAGCGCGAGTTGAGCCAGCCCGGCGCATCGCGAATCACCGCGAACGCCTCGATGGGGATGTCGCCCCAGCCGCTGTCCGAAAGAACGGCGCGAATCGGGGCGACGCCGATGCGGTAGAACGTCTCGCCGGCCAGCAGCAGCGTGTCCGCCTCCCCGGCCGCGACCTCCCGCAACGCCGCCACGGCGCGGGCGCGGGCCTCGGCATTGCCTTCGAGGCCGAGCCGCAGGTCGCGCTGGTCCTTCGCGCCGCCGCCGCCGATGGCGGGGAACGCCACGCCATGGGCCGCCAGCGCCGCCCGCGAATCGACCAGCGCACCCTGGAGAGAGGTGCTCGCCGCCTTTTCGAGGCCGATATGGAGGAGGACACGCCGCTTCAAGCTGATTTTCCTTCGGTAGGCCGGTTCCTGGGGCAAGCGTTGCGCGTTCTCCCCAATCCAGTGGCCTCGCATGGCACATAGAAGGCGACAACGCTTCCTACCCGTTTGAACAAGCAGTAGGGTGTGTTAGCGCGAACCCTGCCGACAATGACATGGGCGGAAGAGGCATGGCGAGATCCCAAACAGGCGGCGGCGAAGTCCGCAAGTATCGCACCCTCTTCATCTCGGACATCCACCTCGGCAGCCGCGGTTGCCAGGCGGAGCTGCTGCTCGACTTCCTGCGATACCACGAGGCCGATACAATCTTCCTCGTCGGCGACATCATCGACGGATGGCGCCTGAAGAAGAACTGGTACTGGCCGCAGTCGCACAACGACGTGGTCCAGAAGATCCTGCGCAAGGGCCGCAAGGGCGCCCGGATCGTCTACCTCCCCGGCAACCACGACGAATTTTTGCGCGAATATCTGGGCACCCACTTCGGCGGCGTCGAGGTCACCGATTCGATCATCCACGAGACCGCGTCCGGCAAGAAGCTCCTCGTTATCCACGGCGACCAGTTCGACGTGGTGGTCCGTCACGCGCGCTGGCTCGCCTTCCTCGGCGACTGGGCGTACGTGACGACGCTCGCCGCCAACACCTGGGTCAACCTCTTCCGCCGCCGCCTCGGCCTCACCTACTGGTCGCTGTCGGCCTGGGCGAAGCTGAAGGTCAAGAACGCCGTCTCCTTCATCGGCCAGTTCGAGACCGCGCTCGCCAGCGAGGCGAAACGCCGCGGCGCCGACGGCGTGGTCTGCGGCCACATCCACCACCCCGTGATCCGCGACATGCTGGGCGTCGAGTATATCAACACCGGCGACTGGGTGGAGAGCTGCTCCGCCGTGGCGGAGAACGAAAAGGGCGAGCTCATCCTCATCAAGTGGACCAAGCTGCGCCGCAGCGAGAGCGTGCTGGAACTTGCGCCGTCCAACGTCCGCGCGGCCTGATGAGCGCAAGACGCCCGATCCGATGACAACGCTCGCCCTCGTGACCGACGCCTGGCACCCCCAGGTCAACGGTGTCGTCCGCACTCTCGACAAGACGCGCGAGGAGCTGACCAAGCTCGGCATCAACGTCGCGATGATCACGCCGGAGCCGTACAACACGGTCCCGCTGCCGACCTACCGCGAGATCCGCCTCACCATGGCGCGGCCGAGCACGATCCACCGCGCGATCAGCGATGCGAAGCCGGACTATGTCCACATCGCCACCGAAGGCCCGCTCGGCATGATGGCGCGGACGTGGTGCCGACGGAACCACATCAACTACACCACCAGCTACCACACCCGCTTTCCCGAATATGTCCGCGCCCGGATGCCCGTGCCGCTGGCGTGGACCTATGCGTTCGTGCGCAATTTCCACAACGGCGGCGTCGGCTGCATGATCTCCAACGATACGCTCGGCAAGGAGCTGTCCTCGTGGGGCTTCAAGCGCCTCGTACGCTGGGTGCGCGGCGTCGACACCGACCTCTTCACGCCTGACGTGCCGCCTGCCTTCACCGACCTTCCGCGCCCGATCTTCCTCTGCGTCGGCCGCGTGTCGGTGGAGAAGAACATGGAGGCCTTCCTGGGGCTCGACCTGCCGGGGACCAAGGTCGTCGTCGGCGAAGGCCCGGCGCTCGGCGCGCTGAAGGCCAAATACAAGGACGTCGTGTTCGTCGGCGCCAAGACGGGACGCGAGCTGACCGCGCACTACACCGCCGCGGACGTCTTCGTCTTCCCCAGCCTCACCGACACGTGGGGGCTCGTCCAGATGGAGGCCCTGGCGTGCGGCGTTCCGGTCGCCGCCTTTCCGATCATGGGCCCGATCGACGTAATCGGCGATTCGGGCACGGGTGCCCTGTCGTGGGACCTGAGGCAGGCCTGCCTCGAAGCGCTCGACATCCCGCGTGACAAATGCCGCGCGTATGCCGAACAGTTCTCCTGGGAATCCAGCGTCCACCAGTTCTGGGCCAATCTCCAAGATGCAAACAGCCGGTATTCAACGGCGACCTGAGGAAACCACCATGGACCGCGCAGAAGCCGCCGCCGCACTCGTGACCCACCGCGAAACGCTGCGGGACTTTCATCTGCGCCAGGCCTTCGAGGACGATCCCGGCCGCGCCGCCCGCTTCACGCTGCTCGACGGCGACCTGCTGCTCGACTACTCGAAAAACATCATCACCGAGGAGACGATGCGCCTCCTCCTCGCCCGCGCGGAGGCCGCCGACCTCGAGGACTGGCGCGCGGCGATGTACGGCGGTGCGCCGATCAACCTCACCGAAGGCCGCGCCGTCCTCCACGCGGCGCTGCGCAGCGCAGGCCCGTTCTTCGTCGACGGCAAGGACGTCAGCGACGATGTGGCGGAGGTGCGCGAGGCCTTCCTCGCCTTCGCCGACGGCGTGCGCTCCGGCGCCATCGCGGCGGCGGACGGCGGCCGGTTCACCGACGTCGTCAACATCGGCATTGGCGGGTCGGACCTCGGGCCGCGGATGGCGGTGCGGGCGCTCACCCCCTACCGCGGCGACGGCCCGCGCGTGCACTTCGTCGCCAACGTCGACGGCGCCGACATTTCCGACACGCTGGCTGGCCTCGACCCCGCGCGCACCCTCGTCCTGGTCGCGTCGAAAACCTTCACCACGCAGGAGACGATGACCAACGCCGCCACCGCGCGTGCCTGGATCGTCGCCGGCCCCGGCGAGGCCGCGGTGGCGGACCACTTCGCGGCGATTTCCACCGCCGCCGACAAGGTCGCAGCGTTCGGGATCGGCGAGGAGCGGATGTTCGGCTTCTGGGACTGGGTCGGCGGGCGCTACTCGGTCTGGTCCGCCATCGGCCTCTCGGTCGCCATCGCCATCGGCTCGGAAAATTTTCGCGCCTTCCTCGCAGGCGGCGCCGCGGCAGACACCCACTTCCGCGAAAAACCGCTCGCCGAAAACCTCCCCGTCGTGATGGGGATGCTCGGCGACTGGTACCGCACCTTCTTCAACTACTCCGCCCACGCGGTGCTGCCCTACGACCAGCGGCTGATCGAGTTTGCCGCCCACCTCCAGCAGGTGGACATGGAATCGAACGGCAAGCGCGTGACCCGCGACGGCGCACCGGTGGACGGGCCGACGGGGCCCGTGGTGTTCGGCGAACCCGGCACCAACGGCCAACACGCCTTCTACCAGCTCCTCCACCAGGGCACCGACCCGGTGCCTTGCGACATCCTGATCGCCGCCGTCCCGCACGAAAAGGTCAGCGACCACCACGCCAAGCTCGTCGCCAACGCGCTGGCGCAGAGCCAGGCGCTGATGCGCGGCCGCACGCTGGACGAGGCGCGCGCCCAGCTCGAGGGCAAGGGGATGAGCGCCGAGGAGGCCGACCGGCTGGCGCCGCACCGCGTCTTCCCCGGCAACCGGCCGTCCAACACCATCGCCTACCGCACGCTCGACCCCCATACGCTCGGCAAGCTCCTCGCCTTCTACGAGCTCAAGGTGTTCGTCGAAGGCATCATCTGGAACATCAACTCGTTCGACCAGTGGGGCGTGGAGCTCGGCAAGGAGCTCGCCGGCGTTCTGCTGCCGGCGGTCAAGGGCGAGGCGGATGCGGCGCTCGACGCGTCGACGGCCAACATCCTTGCCCACCTCAAGAGCTTCTGAAGCCTGCGCAACGCGCCGCGGTGCTTCAACTTGCGCGAACGAGTGGTACGGCACACGCTGGCGTCTCGGCGCCGCGCGCGCTAAGTCAGAGGCAATCGAGATAACGACCCCGGGGGACGCCTGAATGAACGATATGACCATGGCCAAGTTCGGCGTGGGGGCCCGCGCCCTCCGCGTCGAGGACAAGAAATTCATCACCGGCCACGGCAAGTACAGCGACGACTTCCAGCCCGAGGGTTGCCTCGTCGCCGTGTTCCTGCGCTCCCCCATCGCCGCCGGCACGTTCAAGATCAACGACACCGCCGCCGCAAAGGCCGCCCCCGGCGTCCACGCCGTCTTCACCCACGACGACCTTTCCGGCATGAAGCCGCTCCCCTGCCGCGCCGCGCTGGAGCAGGCCGACGGTTCGGCCACCAACGTGCCGCCCCGCCCCGCGCTAGCCAACGGCCGCGTCCACCACGTCGGCGTGCCGGTCGCGATGATTGTCGCCGAAACCCTCGCGCAGGCGAACGACGCCGCCGAGATGATCGACATCGACTGGGACGGCGAGCCGGCAGTCTCCGGCACCGCCGAGGCGCTGGAAGACGGCGCCCCGCTGGTGTGGCCCGACCACGGCTCCAACCTCGCCTTCCTCTACGCACAGGGCGACAAGGACGCGACGGAAGCCGCCTTCGCCAAGGCCGCGAAGACCGCCAAGGTCGAGCTCGTCAACAACCGCGTCGTCGCCAACTACATGGAGACCCGCACCTGCCTCGCGCAGTACGAGAACGGCCGCTACCGGCTCACCGCCGGCACCCAGGGCGGTCACGGCATGATCGACGTCCTGGCCGAAATCCTTCAGGAGAAGGAAGAGAACATCCACGTGGTGACGCCCGACGTCGGCGGCGGCTTCGGCACCAAGATCTTCGTCTACAACGAATATCCGATGGTGATGAAGGCCGCGAAGGACCTCGGCCGCCCGGTCAAATGGGTCTGCGGGCGTTCGGAATCCTTCATGTGCGACAGCCAGGGGCGCGACAACGTCACCACCGCTGAAGTGGCGATGGACGAGAACGGCGTGTTCACCGCGCTCCGCGTCGACCTCAAGGCCAACATGGGCGGCTACCTTGCCCAGTTCGGCCCGTTCATTCCGTGGGTCGGCACCACCATGGCGCCCGGCGTCTACGCGATTCCCGTGATGTACGTCGCAATCAAGGGCGTCTTCACCAACACCGTGCCGGTGGACGCCTACCGCGGCGCCGGCCGCCCTGAAGCCGCCTACACCATCGAGCGCCTCGTGGATGAAGCCGCCCGCGTCACCGGCATCGACCGGCTGGAGCTGCGCCGCCGCAACTTCATCAAGCCCGAGCAGATGCCGTTCGAGACTGCCGCCGGCCGCACCTACGACACCGGCGACTTCAACGGACACATGACCCGTGCGCTCGAAGTCGCGGAATACGACACCTTCCGCACCCGCGACGAGGAAAGCGCCGCCCGCGGCAAATATCGCGGCATCGGCGTTGCGACCTACATCGAGGCGTGCGCCTTCCCGGGCTCGGAGAAGGCCGAAGTCATCCTGAAGGACGACGGCAAGTTCACGCTCCTCATCGGCACCCAGTCCAACGGCCAGGGCCACGCCACGGCCTACGCGCAGGTGATCGCCGACAAGCTCGGCATCGACATTGCCGAAGTCGACATGATCCAGGGCGACACCGACATCGTGAAGACCGGCGGCGGCACGGGCGGCTCCCGCTCGATCCCGCTCGGCATGCCCTCCGTGGCGGCCGCGACCGACGAGCTCTCCAAGAAGCTCAAGGACCTTGCGAGCGACCACCTCGAAGCCTCGGCCGCCGACCTCGAGTTCGACGCAGGCTCCATCCGCGTTGCCGGCACCGACAAGGCGGTGAGCTTCGCCGAGCTCGCCGCTAAGGCCCCCGGCACCTCCGGGGCCGGCGAAGTCGCCCACGCAGAGCCGACCTTCCCCAACGGCACGCACATCGCCGAGGTGGAGATCGACCCCGCCACCGGCATCACCGAGGTGCTGCGCTACACCATCGTCGACGACTTCGGCGTGACCGTGAACCCCAACCTCCTCGCCGGCCAGGTCCACGGCGGCGTGGTGCAGGGCATCGGCCAGGCGCTTCTGGAAAACACCGTCTATGACGAGGACGGCCAGCTCATCACCGCCTCCCTGCTCGACTACTGCGTCGCCCGTGCCGACGACGTGCCCTCGCTCCACTTCGAGACGCGCAACATCCCGTCCAAGCACAACACGATGGGCATCAAGGGCGCGGGCGAGGCCGGCTCCATCGGCTCTTGCCCCGCGATCATGAACGCGGTGGTCGACGCCATGTGGCGCAATGTCGGTGTGTCGGACATCAACATGCCCGCCACCCCGAACGTCCTCTGGCACGCGATCAACGCGGCTCGCCGCCAGCAGGCCGCCGAGTAGGCTTCAGCCCCACCGCAACGAACAAGGGCGCCGCGTTGACCACGGCGTCCTTTTTTGTGGCACGCTGCCTCCGATCAACCGCCGGGGCCTGGAGGGATCGTGGCAGGACACAGGATCTTCACGACGAGCGTCGCGTCCGTCTATCCGCACTACGTCGCCAAGGCGGAGAAGAAGGGGCGGACCAAAGAGGAAGTGGACGAAATCATCCGCTGGCTGACCGGCTACAGCCAGGATGAACTCCAGGGCCGGCTCGACGACAAGACCGACTTCGAGACGTTCTTCGCCGCCGCGCCCAGACCCAACCCGTCGCGGGCGGCGATCAAGGGCGTCATCTGCCGCGTGCGGGTGGAAGAGATCGAGGAGCCGACGATGCGGGAGATCCGCTACCTCGACAAGCTGGTCGACGAACTGGCGCGCGGCAAGGCGATGGCGAAGATCCTGCGCACGGGCTGACCATGCGCCGCGCCCGTCAGCCCCGCGCCATTGCCGTGCGGCGGTGGATCACCAGGGCCAGCTTTCGCGGATGGTCATCGCCTCGCGCCGGTATTCGAACGGTCCCGCCCCGGCCCATGCCGCGCCGTCGGGATAGCGGACCTCGACGCCGGTCAGCGCCTGCGGATCGAAGATCCGCATGTTGACCCCCATCAGGTCGACGCCGGCATTTGCCGTCATGAACTCGTCGGAGAACGACCAGTGCGTCGTCGATCCGCACTTTGTGCACGAGTGGACCTCGGCCGCGGCGTTTGCCTTGTCGGTCCGCAGGAATTTCACGGTCTCGCCGGCAACCGCCACCATTCCGGTGGGGTAATAGGCCCAGGCGCCGCCGGATTTCCGGCACAGGTTGCAGTTGCAGTCGTGGATGAACTCGGGTTTCGCTTCGATCGTGACGTGAACCGAACCGCACAGACAGCTACCGGTCATCTGGGCCTCCCTCGTAATCGCGGACGCGCGCGCAAGCCGGGCGCCGTTCTAGACCCGGCTGCGCCGGAATGCGAGGCGAAGTTCAGGCCGCGTTCTCGCGCGGCGCCTCGGCTGGCGCATTGTGCGCAACGATCCGCTTCATCAGCGAGAGGAACAGCGCGCGCTCCTCCTCTCCGAGGCCGTCCAGCGTCGCGTGGTGAGCGCGCTCGGCGGCGGCGTCGACCGTTTCCAGCATCGCGCGGCCCTCGTCGGTCAACGTCGCCATCCGCACGCGGCGGTCGCGGGTGGAGGTGCGGCGGCGCACCAGTCCGCGCTTGCGCAGGCGCTCCAGCACGTCGGCCATGTTGGTCTTGTCGATCTCGACCGCCGCGGCAAGCGTGGTCTGGTCGGACGGGCCGATCTGCGACAAGGCGGAGAGCACCGAGTACATGATCGGCGTCAGCGAATGGGTGCCGATCTCGCGGGCGAAGATCGCCGTGTGGATCTGGTGCAGGCGGCGGATGAGAAAGCCCGGCCGCTCCTGCAGCGCGCTTCCGCGCCAGGGCTCGGTCGGCTCGTTTCT
Source organism: uncultured Alphaproteobacteria bacterium (assembly GCA_963704595.1). GTDB lineage: Bacteria > Pseudomonadota > Alphaproteobacteria > Rhizobiales > Amorphaceae > Acuticoccus. The sequence goes on along the minus strand of OY969922.1, from coordinate 1,499,188 downwards.
CATCACGGCGGCGTCCATCGGCCCGCTCCTTGCATCGTCTCGGCAGCCCTCTCTATGCGCGAGCCGGAGGGCGTTCGGCAAGCGCCGCGGCAGCCTTGACAGGCCGTCGTCACACGCTTCAAACTATTATGAGTATATATCACTATCCGCATTACGACCATTTGCGGAAATGCCGCGACGGCGCCGTCGGCGCACACGGCGCGGCAAGCACACGAAGGAGCATGGCGTGCAGGTTGACACTCTGATCCGCGGCGGAACGCTGATCGACCCGGCCGCCGGCCGCAACGGCCGCTTCGACGTCGCCGTCAAGGACGGCCGGATCGCCGACATCGCGCCCGACCTCTCGGGGGTCGAGGCGAAGGAAACCATCGACGCGACGGGCCAGATCGTCCTCCCCGGGATGATCGACACCCATGCCCACGTCTACCAGTACGTCACCGGCAAGTTCGGGCTCGATGCGGACATGGTGGGCGTGCGCTCGGCCGTCACCACCATCATCGACCAGGGCGGCCCGAGCTGCATGACCATCGGCGGCTTCCGCCACTACGTCAGCGAGCCCGCCAAGACGCGCGTCCTCTGCTTCATCTCCGCCTACCTCGTCGGCGGCCTCGAAGGGCACCTCTACCCTGACCTTTACGGCCCCGTCGGCGTCAACGCGGAGCACACCATCCGCGTCGCCAAGGAAAACCTCGACATCGTCCGCGGCATCAAGGCGCACGCCGAGATCGGCGGCCAGTCCCGCTGGGGCATGGACGTCATCAAGATCGGCAAGAAGATCGCCAACGAGGTCGGCGTGCCGCTCTACATCCACCTCGGCCAGCTCTGGCCGACGGCCGACAGCGCCGAGATCCCCGACGCCGACGAGCTCATCCGCGAGCTGGTGCCGATCATGGACGCCGGCGACGTGATGGCCCACCCGTTCACCCGCCACCCCGGCGGCTTCGTCTCCGAGGCCGGCGAGATCCACCCGATCATGCTGGAGGCGGTCAACCAGAAGGGCGTCCGCACCGACGTCGGCCACGGCTCGCACTTCTCCTTCAAGGTTGCCCGCAAGGTGCTGGACGCCGGCATCGTCCCCTACACCCTCGGCGCCGACATGCATGGCTACAACGTGAAGGTCCCCGAGACGAACGACGACGGCACCCGCGCCGAGAACCCCTTCTTCGGCGTCGCTCCGTTCAACCTCACGGTCGCGATGACGGAGCTCCTCTACCTCGGCGTTCCGCTGGAGACGGTAATCGCGATGGTGACGAAGAACCCCGCCGAGCTCATCGGCATGTCGGACGAGATCGGGTCCCTCGAGAAGGGCCGCGTCGCCGACATCAGCATCATCCGGATCGACGAGGGCAAGTTCAAGCTGATGGACAACACCGGCGAGGAGGTCGTCAGCGACCGGCTCGTCCGTCCGGTGCTGTGCCTCAAGGACGGCGAGCGCTTCGACGTCGACAGCCCGCTCGTGCCGGACGCCATCGCGGCGTGACGATGAAGCCCCACGCCGGCCGCGGCGTCGGCGCCTCGCTCCTGCGCAAGGAAGACGACCGCTTCCTTCGCGGGCAAGGCCGCTACATCGGCGACATGCGGATGCCGGACATGCTGGAGATGGCGTTCGTCCGCAGCCCGCTGGCGCACGGCCGCATCCGCGGCATCACCAAGCCGGACGGCCTCGCCTTCGTGGCCGCCGACCTCGAGGGCGTCATCGGGCATCCGCGCCGATTCCGGCCTGCCCGGCTTCCGCTCCTCGGTGCAGCCGATCCTCGCGTTCGATAAGGTGCGCCACGTCGGCGAGACGGTGGCGGCCTGCCTCGCGCCGACCCGCGCCGAGGCGGAGGACCTCGCCGAAGAGATCGACATCGACTTCGAGGAACTCCCCGCCGTCCACGAGATGACGCGCGCCCGCGACGCGTCCGCGCCCCTCCTCCACGAGGGCTGGGAGGAGAACGCGTTCCTGGAATCCGTCGTCGACACCGGCGACCGGCCGGAAGCGCCCGAAGGCAGCGTCACCGTCACGCGCACCTACCGGACGGCGCGCCAGTGCATGGCCCCGATCGAGGGTCGCGGCTGCCTCGCCCACTACGACCGCAACCTCGAGATCCTGACCCTCATCTCGGCGACGCAGATGCCGCACATTGTGCGCAGCGGCCTGTCCGAATGCCTCGGCCTGCCGCACGAGCGCATCCGCGTCATCGCGCCCGACGTCGGCGGCGGCTTCGGCTACAAGGGCATCCTCCTGCCCGAGGAGGTCTGTGCCGCCTACCTCGCGATGAAGCTCGGCCGGCCGATCCGCTGGCTGGAGGACCGGCGCGAGCACCTGATCGCCGGCGCCAACTGCCGCGAGCACCACTACGAGATCACCGCCACCGCGGCTGCCGACGGCGAGCTCCTCAGCCTCGAATGCGAGGCAATCGTCGATTCGGGCGCCTATTCGAGCTACCCGTTCTCGGCCTGCCTCGAAGCCGCGCAGGTGGGGAGCATCCTCCCCGGACCCTACAAGATGCGGCACTACCGCTGCCGCACCTACTCGGTCGCCACCAACAAGCCGCCGATCCTGCCGTTCCGCGGCGTGGCGCGCACCGGCGTCTGCTTTGCCATGGAGCTGACGCTGGACGCGCTCGCCCGCGAGCTGGGGCTGAGCCAGGAGGCGATCCGCGCCCGCAACCTCGTGCGGGCGGACGAAATGCCCTTCACCAACATCACCAACAAGTTCTTCGACAGCGGCGATTACCCCGAGGCGCTCAAGCGCGCGGTGGAGGCCATCGACCTCCCCGCGCTCCGCGCCCGCCAGAAGGCCGAGACCGGCCGCACCCGCACCGGCGTCGGCCTTGCGGTGTTCTGCGAGCAGGGCGCGCACGGCACCTCGGTCTACCACGGCTGGGGCATCCCGATGGTGCCGGGCTTCGAGCAGGCCACCGCCCGCTTCACGCCCGACGGCGGGCTGGAGCTGCGCGTCGGCGTCCACAGCCACGGCCAGGGGCTGGAGACGACGCTGTCGCAGATCGCATGGCAGGAGCTCGGCGTCGAGCCCGAGCGGGTCCGCCTCGTCCACGGCGACACGGCGATGACGCCCTACTCCACCGGCACGTGGGGCTCGCGCTGCGCCGTGATGGCGGGCGGCGCCGTCGCCACCGCCTGCGCCGCGCTGCGCGACCGGGTTGCCGCCATCGGCGCGCACCTGTTGCAGGCCGACCCGGCGGACGTGACCGTTTCCGGACGGCGTCGCCCGCGCCGGGAACGCCGAAGTCTCGCTGGAGGAAATCGCGCGCACCTTCTACCGCGCGCCGCAGCTCCTCCCGCCCGACGTCGACCCCCGCGGCCTCGAGGTCACCGAAGGCTACAAGACGGTGAAGGACACCGGCACCTTCTCCTACGCCTGCCACGCCGTCACCACGACGGTTGACCTCGACACCGGCGACATCCGTCTCGACGACTACGTGATCGTCGAGGACGCCGGCACCATGATCAACCCGATGATCGTGGACGGTCAGGTGCTATGGCGGCGCGGTGCAGGGGATCGGCACGGCCCTCTTCGAGGAGATGAACTACGACGCGTCCGGCCAGCCGCTCGCCTCGACGCTGGCAGACTACCACCTCCCGGTCGCCGCCGACGTACCGCCGATCCGCATCCTCCACATGGAGACGCCCTCGCCCCTGTCGCGCTACGGCCAGAAGGGGATCGGCGAGAGCGGGGCCATCGGCTCGCCCGCCGCCATCGCCAACGCCGTCAACGACGCGCTGCGCGGGATCGGCGCCGAGGTGGCGTCCGTGCCGCTGACGCCGGAGCGCGTGCTGGAGGCCATCGCCGACGCCCGCCCGAAGGCCGCCGCATGAAGCCCGCACGCTTCGACTATGGCGGCGCCGAGGACCTCGCGGCCGCCAAGGCCGCGCTCGCCGGCGAGGGCGTGAAGCCTGCCGCCGGCACCCAGTCGCTCGGGCCGATGATGAATCTGCGGCTCGTCCGCCCCGCCGCGCTGGTCGACATCGCCGACCTGCCGGCGCTGCGCGAGGTTCGCGAGACGGCGACCTCGGTGCTGATCGGCGCTGCAATCACCCACGCCGAGATCGAGGACGGCGAGGTCGCCGACCCGACGCCGGGCTGGATGCGCGCCGCCGCCGGCAACATCGCCCACCGCGCGGTGCGCAACCGCGGCACCATCGGCGGCAGCCTCGCCCATGCCGACCCCGCGGCGGACTGGGCCATCGTCACCACCGGCCTCTGCGCGGTCATCCACATCGACGGGCCGGCGGGGGCCCGCACGCTCCCCGTGGAGGACTTCCTCACCGGCCCGTTCACCACCGCGCTGGCGCCGGGCGAGCTCATCGTCGCGGTGGAGATCCCGCGGCCCGGCGAAGGCGCCCGTTTCGGCTACGACAAGTACACGCGGCAGGTGGGCGAATTCGCCAAGGCGAGCGCCGTCGTGCTCGACGATCCGGCGAGCGGCCGACGCCGCGCGGCCCTTGGCGCGCTCGGCACGGCGCCCCGCCTCATCGCAGACGTCGACGCGCTGATCGACGGCACCCTTTCGCCCGAGGACGCCGTCGCCGCGACCGTCCCGAACCTCAAGGTGCGCACGCTCCACGTCACCGCCCTCACCCGCGCGCTCGCCAGGCTGGACCGCTGATGAAACTTGCCCTCTCCCTCAACGGCGCTGCGGTCGCCGAGGCCGCCGAGCCGCGCACCAACCTTGCCGACTTCGTGCGCGAGACCTGCCACCAGACCGGCACCCACGTCGGCTGCGAGCAGGGCGTCTGCGGCGCCTGCACGATCTTCGTCGACGGGCGCCCTGTCCGCTCCTGCATCACGCTGGCCGCCGCCTGCGAGGGCGCCGCCGTCACCACCATCGAGGGGTTCGAGGACGATGCCCTCATGGCGCGGCTGCGCCAGTCATTCTCCGCCCACCACGCGCTCCAGTGCGGCTACTGCACGCCCGGAATGCTGGTCACCGCCTACGACATCGTGCGCCGCCTGCCGGACGCCGACACCGCCACCATCCGGCGCGAGCTCTCGGGCAACCTCTGCCGCTGTACCGGCTACGCCGGCATCGTCGCCGCGATCGAGGCCGTGCTGGCCGAGGGCGCGCCACCCGCCGCCGTCCAGCCGCTGCCGCGCCAGCGCCGCGCCAGGCCCGCGCTCGCCACCACGTCGCCCGTGGCCGAAAAGGCCTCGGCGCCCGCCGAAGCCGGCGACGCGTTCGAGCCCGTCACCGGCGGCACCGAGCTCTCCCGAACGCTCACCGTGGATGCCCCGCTCGACAAGGTCTGGGCGGTGCTGACCGATCTCGACGCCATCGCCGCCTGCATTCCGGGCGCGACGCTCGGCACGCCGCCCGAGGGTGCGGCTGGCGACGGCGAGCCCTTCGCGGGCGCCTACAAGGTGGCGCTCGGGCCGGTGACGGCGACCTTCCGCGGCACGGGGCTGTTCTCGGCCGATGCCGCCAGCCACACCGGCAAGGTGGTCGGCCGGGGCCGCGATCCGCTGAGCGGCACGCGGCTCTCCGGCGAGCTCTCCTTCGCCGCCCGACCGGACGGCGAGGCCACACGGCTCGACCTCGACATGCGCTATCTGGTAAAGGGGCCGCTCGCCCAGTTCAGCCGCCCCGCACTGGTGGAGGCGCTGGCCGACAGCATCCTCGCCGATACGGCGGATGCGCTCGCCGCCAGAGCGCGCGGCGAGACCGCCGAGGCCCCGCCGCCACGCGCGGCGAGCGGCCTCTCCTTCCTGCGCGTGATCCTCGCGCGCCTGTTCGGACGGAGTGCATGACGAGCGCCGCGACCCTCTCCTCCCACGCCCGGCTCTGCGAGGCGGAGCCGCAGCTCTCCCGCATCGCCCCCTTGCGCGATCTGGTGCCGGGCCTGCCGCCGAACACCCTCTTCCACGCCGGCCCGCCATTCGCCGCGCTGGGCGACGTGCCGGCGCCGGTGCGCAACGCCGCCGCCGCCGCGGTGGCGCACGAGGGCTGGAGCGATGCCGGATGGGACGCCATTGCGTCCGGCGCCGTCAGCCTCGCCCCGGCGCAGGATTTCGGGATCGTCACGCCGCTCGCCTTCGTCGCCGGCCCCTCGATGTTCGCAGTCGAGGTGACCGACGCCGCCGGCAAGGCGCCCGCGAAGGTCTCCCCCCTCAACGACGGCCCGCCCGCCATTGCCCTGCGCTTCGGCACCGCCAGCGCCGACGGCCTCGCGCTGGTGCGCAGCCTGACGGACGGGATCGGCGCCGACCTTGCCGGCGCCCTCAAGGCGCCGGTGGCGCTCCTTCCGCTGATGGCGGAGGCGCTCGGCAGCGGCGACGATCTCCACGGCAATGTCGCCGCGATGCAGGCCCTCGTTCGCAAGCACTTCTCCGGCGTCTCGTCGGACGCGACGGCTTATCTGGATGCGGCAGGGCAGTTCGCGCTCAACGTGGTGATGGCGGCCTCGGCGCTTATGCTCGCCGCCGGCGACGGCATGCCGGGCAGCGAGATGGTGGTGGCCTGCGGCGGCAACGGGCGCGAGATCGGCTGGAAGCTTGCCAAGGGCGGCGGCTGGCAGACGGCCCCCGCCAAGCGCCCCGAAGGTCCGCACGCCGAGGGCACCCTGCCCCTCCCCGCAATCGGCGACAGCGCCGTGATCGACGCGCTCGGCTTCGGCGCCGCGGCGCTCCGCTTCGCGCCCGACCTTCGCGTCATGCTCCCCGATGTCGACGCGCGCTTCCTCACGCCGACCGCCCATGCCGCCTATATCGGCCCGCACCCCGCCTTCCCGGACGACGTGGCGCTGGGGCTCGACCTCACGCGCCCGCGCGAGGCACTCGGCATCATGCTCGGCATGGTGGAGGAGACCGGCACGCGCGGCCTCATCGGCCGCGGCGTCGCGTTCTGGCCCTAGAGCGGGGTGAGCGGATCTTCGAGCAGCACGGCATCGCCCTCGAGGCGCACGGCGTATCGCTTCAGCGGCGGCAGGCGCCAGCCGCGCGGGCACACCCCGTCCTCGAGGCGGAAGCGGGCGAGATGGCGCGAGCAGGTCAGCCACTCGCCCTCCTCGTCCGTCTCGTAGCGGCCGGCGGAGAGGCGGGCGTACTCGTGCGGGCAGAGGCCCTGGTAGGCGGACACGCCCGACTGGCGGCGCACTAGCACGACAAGCTCGCGTCCGACGACCACATCGGCGAGATTGCCGGACCCGAACGCCTCAAGAGTCGCCACTTCCTTCCATTGAGGAGCCGTCACGGCCGCCCATGACAGGTCATTTCACCCGCCCCACCATCGATTTCTGGCAACAGATCCTCCCCGCCGACGACCCGGCCGGCAAGGCCGAACCGCCGTTCCAGTACGGCTACCCGGCGCGGCTGACCGACGGGCGCATCCTCGTCCTGCCGCTGCGCCAGCTGCCGGACGAGACGCGCGCGGTCGCCTCGCTGATCGCCAACCATGCCTCGTTCCGCGTCGTCTCGGCGCTGTCCGACCTGATGGCGGACCTTGCCGAGGGTGCCGACGTTGTGGTCGGGATGCCGACGCTGGGCCTCGTCTTCGCGCCGGAGATGGCTCGCCGCCTCGGCCACACCAACTACGTGCCGCTCGGCTACTCGCGCAAGTTCTGGTACGACGACGCGCTTTCCGAGCCGGTCCGCTCGATCACCACGCCCGGCGCCGGCAAGCGCGTCTTCATCGACCCCAACGCGCTGCCGCGGCTGGAAGGCAAGCGCGTCGTGCTGGTCGACGACGCGATCTCCACCGGCGGCACGATGGTCTCCGTGCTCCACCTCCTCGGCAAGCTCGGCTGCGCACCGGAGCGCATTGTCGTCGCGATGCGGCAGGGGACGGCGTGGCGCGACGCGCTCGGCGCGGTCGACCCCGCCCTCCCGGACCGGGTGAGGAGCGCGTTCGCCTCGCCCCTCTTCACCCGCGTGGAGGGCGGCTGGACGCCGGTCCCCGGCAGCCTCGATCACAGCCCCATGTAGGCTTCGCGGATCTTCGGGTCGTCGCCGAGCTCCGCCGTGGTGCCGGACATGGTGGTGCGGCCCGTCTCGATCACGAACGCCTCTCTCGCGATCTCGAAGGCGGTCATCACGTCCTGCTCGACGAGGAGGATGGTGAGACCCGTCTTGTTGATCTCGATAAGCGCCTCACCGAGCCGGTCGACCAGCCGCGGCGCGAGGCCGAGCGACAGCTCGTCGATCATGAGGAGCGCGGGGCGGGAAAGGATGCCGCGGCCGATGGCGCACATCTGCTGCTCGCCGCCCGACAGGGTGCTGGCGTCCTGGTGCTGGCGTTCGCGCAGGATCGGGAAGACGTCCATGACGTGCTCCATATCCTTCGCGATGCCGTCCTGATCGGACCGCAGGTAGGCGCCGAGCATCAGGTTGTCGCGCACCGAAAGGCCCTTGAAGAGGCGCCGCCCCTCCGGGACGTGGGCGATGCCGCGGCCGAGCACATGGTCCGGTGCCTTGCCGCCGATCTCCTCGCCATCGAAGCTGATCGAGCCGCCCCGCGGGGCGATGAGGCCAGAGATGGTGCGCAGGAGCGTCGTCTTGCCGGCGCCGTTGGAGCCGACGATGCAGGCGATTTCGCCGCGCTTCACGCTGAGCGAGACGTCCCACAGCACCTGCACGTCGCCGTAGCCCGCCTCGAGATTCTTGATTTCGAGCAGCGACATCTCAGGCCTCTATTCTGTAACGGGCGGCGAACTTGGCGCCGAGATAGGCTTCGATCACCGCGGGGTCTTCCACCACCGCCTTCGGCGCGCCGGAGGCGATCAGCTCGCCGTGGTGCAGCACCAGAATGCGCTGGGAGATGGAGAGGACCACCTTCATCAGGTGTTCGATGAGGAGGATCGTGACGCCCCGCCCCGCGATGGCGCGGATCAGGTCGAGCGCGCCGTCGATCTCGGCGGCGTTGAGGCCGGCGTTCACCTCGTCGAGGAGGAGCACCTTGGGCTTCATCGCCAAGCTCTTTGCGAGTTCCAGCCGCTTGCGGTTGGGGAGCGTCAGCGCCGAGGCGGGCTCGTCGGCTGACATGGCCGAGGCCGACGAACTCGAGCTCGGCACGCGCAAGGTCCATCGCCGCGCGCTTGGACTCCGCACCGCCGCCGAACAGGGCACCGGCGGCAACGTTCTCCACCACCGTCATCTCAGGGAACGGCTGCACGATCTGGAACGTGCGGGCGAGCCCGCGCCGCGCCGCCTGGAACGGGTGCTGGCGCGTCACGTCCTCGCCGGCGAAGCGGATCGTGCCGGCGGAGGCCTTGTGGACGCCGGTGATGAGGTTGACGAGCGTCGTCTTCCCCGCCCCGTTCGGGCCGATGAGGCCGACGATCTCGCCCTCCTCCAGCGAGAACGAGACGTCGTTGGTCGCCTGGATGCCGCCGAACGACTTGGAGACGTGGTCGAGGGTGAGGATGCTCATGCCCGCGTCTCCTTCGGTGCGATGTTCCGGCTGCCGGAGAGGCGCTTCAGCGTCGTCCGGTAGTTGAGCCGGAGGATGCCGCCGGGCAGGAAGAAGATCAGGAACACGATGATCCCGCCGAGGATGGCGCGGTTCCAGTCGAGGAAGTTCGCCCAGAAATACTCCTCCAGGATCACGAACACCCCTGCGCCCAGAACGGGGCCGAGGACCGTGCCCGCACCGCCCAGCATCGCGATGACCGGAACCTTGACCGTGAGGAGGATCGAGAACGAATCCGTCGGGTCGATGTAGCCGACCCACGAGGCGTAGACCGCGCCGACGATGCCGCAGAAGAGAGCCGAGAGGCCGAAGGCTGCGATCTTGTAGCGGGTGACGTCGATGCCGACCATGTCCGCCGCATCCTCGTTCTGGTTGATGCAGCGAAGGCCAAAGCCGAGCCTGCCGCGGTCGACGCAGTCACGGTGGCGGCGAAGGCGAGGAGCATCACGCCGACCATCACGAAGAGGACGAGCATCGAGACGTACTGCGGGCCGCCCTGGAGGAGCGGCACGTTGAGACCGTTGCCGCCGCCCGTGAGGCTGCCCCATGAGGAGACGACGAGCCGCGTCACCTCCACGATGGCGATGGAGCCGATGGCGAAGTAGTGCCCCTTGAGGCGCAGGATGATCGCCCCCAGCGCCAGCGCGAACAGCGCCACGAACAGCCCCGCGAACACCCAAGCCACGGCGGCGGGCATCCCGGCCCGCTGCACCAGCGCGCCCGCGTAGCAGCCGAGGCCGTAGAAGGCCGCTGTCGCGAACGACGGGTAGCCGGTGAAGCCGCCGATGAAGTTCCACGACAGGGCGAGCGCGGAGAACATCGCGATGGAAATCGCGATGCGCACCACGTAGTTGCCGCCGATGAAGGGGGACGCGAGGAGAAGCGCGACCCAGGCGGCGAAGATGACGTATTTCAGCGAACCCGGCATCATTCGTACCCCTTCACGCCGACGAGGCCGGTGGGACGGACGAGGAGGAGGACCAGCATCACCACGAAGCCGAGCGTGATGGCGTGCTGCGGCCCGAAGAAGTAGCCCGCAAAACTCTCGATGAGGCCGAGCGCCATGCCGCCGACCAGCGCACCCGGCACGCTGCCGAGGCCGCCGATCACGCACACCACGAACGCCTTGCCGAGGAACGCGCCGGTGAGGTTGGTGGTGACGGGGAAGACCATCGCGAAGACGGCGCCCGCCGCCCCTGCCATCAGCGCGCCGATGCCGAAGGTGATCGCGTAGATGCGGTTGACGCGGATGCCCATGAGGGCGGCCGCCTGCCGGTCCATGCGGACGGCGACGATGGCGCGGCCGATCTTGGAGCCGCGCATCACGACGTAGAGGAGGCCGGTGAGGAGGAGCGCCAGCGCCATGCCGAGGATGCGGTCGGCCGGGATGAAGATGCCGAAGAGGTCCACCGTGCCGAGGTCGAGCGTGACGCGGCGCGGGGTGGCGGTGAAGGTCACCGTCATCAGGTTGTAGAGGATCATGTCGAGGCCGAAGGTCAGCGTCAGCGTGGTGAGGACCGGCTGCGTCACGACCTTGTTGATGAAGATGTACTGGATCGCGAAGCCGAGGCCGTAGAGCGCGAGCGCCACGAACGGCAGCACGATGATCGGGTTCACGCCGAGGTGCTGGTAGGCGAACCAGGTGAGGTAGCCGCCGAGGATGATGAAGCTGCCGTGCAGCATGTTGATGACGTTGAGTACGCCCCATACCAGCGAGAAGCCGATTGCGATGCAGGCGTAGAGCGCGCCGAGGACGACGCCGTTGACGACGATCTGGGCAATGTCCATGGGGTGGATCAGTCCGACGTTTCGGTGGCGTACTGGGCGACGTAGCCCTCCTCGAAGTGCCGCTTGGCGCGCGCCTTGAAGAGGGTGGGGTCGGACGGCAGGCCATGACCGTCGACGAGGCGGTTCATGAAGGCGTAGCAGCAGCAGACGAGGATCGCCTCCTGCAGCGCTGCCTCGCTCCAGCCGGCGTCGAACACGGCGTTCGCGAGCGTCTGGGTGATCTTGTAGGGCTCCAGCGTGAGCACCTTGAGGTAGCGGAAGACGGGCTTCAAATTCTCGTCGATGGGGGCGGTGTCGATCCCCTCCATCAGCGCCTCGAACACCGGCGGGTCGATGCCGAAGAGGATCGCCGTCTCGGAGTGCGAGGAGTAGCAGTAGGTGCAGTCGTTGAGGCGGGAGCAGTAGGCGCCCATCATCTCGCGCTCGCCGGGCGAGAAGGCGGAGGGGCCGCGCATGATCGCCTCCTCGACCTTGCACCAGTCGCGGAAAAGGGCGGGCTTGAAGGGGTAGATGTCCTTGACGAGCGCGTCTTCGGGCATGGACGGGAAATGCGGCATGGCGGCCTCCATTGAGGGGTCGGGGCGCACCGTCGGCGCGCCCCGGTGCTAGGATTTACTCGACGGGCTGGAGGTCGGCGTCGGCGATGCTCTCGGGGTAGAGAACCTTGATGGCCTCGCCCTGCACCTGGATGATCGGCATCTCGCGGCCCTGGTTCATGCCGTTGTCGCCGAAGTCGATCGGGCCGTAGAAGGTCAGCATGTCGGTGGCGGCGAGCGCGTCACGCACGGCCTGCTTGTCGGTCGAGCCGGCTTCCTTGACGGCGTTGACGAGAACGTCGGCCGCTGCCGCGCAGGAGGCGTGGACGTAGTCCGGGTCGCTATCGAACTTCGCGGTGAAGTCCTCGTAGAAGCTTGCCGTGGTCGGCCACACGCCGGTGGCGTCCTCGTAGGCGGTCGCGTGGTGCCACCAGGTGGAGCTCGTCACGCCGTCGGCGAGCTCGCCGAGGCCTTCGGTGAACTCCTTGTAGGCGGGGCCCGTCACCATGGTGATGATCGGCGCGGTGACGCCGAGGTCCTGCATCTGCTTGCGGCCCAGGATCAGGTCCTGCGTGTAGCCGGTCATGTAGATCCAGTCGGGCTCTGCGGCCTTGATCGCGGAGATCGCGGTGGCGTGGTCGAGCGTGCCAACGGCGTAGAGCTCGTTGTAGACGACGTCCATGCCGGCCGCCTCGGCAGACGCGGCGATCGCTTCAGCCATCGACTTGGGGAAGACGTCGTCGCGGCCGAGCACGGCGAGCTTCTTCACGTCCGGCATCTTCTCGTTGAAGTAGGCGACCATCGATTCGGTCATGCCGGTGTTGGGGGCGAGCGTGCCGAAGAGGTACTGGAAGCCCTGGTCGTAGACCGAGGTGGAGGACGCGACGCAGGCGATCAGCGGCACCTGGTAGCGCTCGGCGACGGCGGCGATGATCTTGGTGTGGCCCGAGCCGAACGGCGCCATCAGGACGTCGACGTTGTCCTCGGTGATGAGGCGTTCGGCGAGCTGGCCGGCGCGGTTGCCCTCGGTCTGGTAGTCATACTCCACGAACTCGACGGGCAGCGTCTCGCCGCCGACCTCGACGCCGCCTGCGGCGTTGATCTTCTCGAGCCACAGGTTCCAGACGTCCTCCTGCTTCTTGCCCTCGTCGGCGAGGCCGCCGGTGAGCGCGAGCGGGGCGCCGATCTTGAGGACGCCGTCCTCGTCCTGCGCGAGGGCGGGGGTGAGGCTGGTGGCTGCGAGGAGTGCGCCGAGAGCGGCGCGGCGTGCGGCTTTGGCGATTGCGATCGAAGACATGTGGCTCCCTTCCGTTGGCACGGGTCTTGAGTCCGTGTGAACGACCGCAGCGCGGGAAGCGGATTGCCCCGGCCACGGCCCATTGCTGGATTTTGGCAGCAACGTTCGTGCCAATGGTCGTAATGCCGATGGTGATAGTTACATCTTTTTAGGCCGAAGCCCGCTGATGGGCGGGTTTCGAGTGCTTTTTCGCGTCGTATGGCTACAGGAACACGAAGCCCGCGAGGGCTGCGGCGAGCACCACCGCCCACGGCGGCGCTGCCCAGATCCTGAGCGCGCAGAAGGCGGCGATCGCCAGCGCCAGTGCGGACGCGTCCGGCACCCCGCGCAGGAACACAGGGTCGTAGAAGGCCGCCGCCAGCAGGCCGACCACCGCGGCGTTGACGCCCGCCAGCGCCCCGCGCGCGAGTGCGTTGGCGCGCAGCGCCTCCCAGAAGGGCATCACGCCCACCACCAGGAGGGCGCCGGGCAGGAAGATCGCGACCAGCGCGACGACAGCGCCCGCAACGCCGCCGAAAGGAGAGGCAACGGCGCCCAGATAGGCGGCAAAGGTGAAGAGCGGCCCAGGCACCGCCTGCGCCGCGCCGTAGCCTGCGAGGAAGGCGCCCTCGCCCACCATCGCGCCGACCTCGCCCTCCAGCAGCGGCAGGACGACGTGGCCGCCGCCGAACACCAGGGCGCCTGCGCGCGCCACGCGGGCGAAGAGGTCGGCCCCTGCCCCCAGCGCTGGCAGGAGCGGCAGCGCCGCGAGGAGCAGCGCGAAGAGGACAAGCGCGGCGATGCCGACCCCGCGGCCCACCGTGCGGCCGGCGCCGTCCGCCGCAGCAGGTGGCGCGGTTTCGCACAGGGCAAGGCCCGCGACTGCCCCGGCGGAGATGGCGGCCAGCTGCGCGAGCGCCGTCATGGGGGCGAGGAGGATTGCGATCGCGGCTGCGGCGGCGATGGTTGCGCGCGCCGGCGTCGCGGCAAGTGAGGCGGCCATGCCGAGGAGCGCGTTGGCGACCACCGCCACCGCGGCCGCCTTCAGCCCGGCGATCCACCCAGCGTCCTCGAGGCCGACGCCGCGGCCTGTGAGAAAGAGCCCGAAGGCCGCGAGGGCGATGGCCGACGGCAGCGTGAAGGCGAGCCACGCGCACGCCATGCCGGGAAGCCCGGCACGCCTGAGGCCCAGCGCCATGCCGACCTGGCTCGATGCCGGGCCCGGCAGGAACTGGCAGAGGGCGACGAGATCGGCGTAGGCGGCATCGGACAGCCAGCGCCGCCGCTCGACGAAGACGGTGCGGAAGAAGCCGAGGTGCGCCACCGGCCCGCCGAATGCCGTGAAGCCGAGCGGCAGGAAGGCGAGAAACACCTCGCGCGCCGTTCCGCTCTCCTGTCTTCCGTCCATCCGCAATCCTCCGCCCCCGTCATCGGCGGGGCGGGTGACGGTGCGATGACGCGGGCGGGATGGAAAGGGGCGTAGCGCGCACTAAAAAGCCGGGCCGGCCACGAAGGGCCGACCCGGCTTGTATCAGTACAACCCGCGAAGGATCAGCGCGGGGCGCGCTTGGCGAGGATGCGCTGGAGCGTCCGGCGGTGCATGTTGAGGCGCCGTGCGGTCTCCGACACGTTGCGGTCGCACATCTCGTAGACGCGCTGGATGTGCTCCCAGCGGACCCGGTCGGCGGACATCGGGTTTTCCGGCGGCGCGGGCGGATCGTCGGAGGTGCGGGTTAGCGCGGCGAACACGTCGTCCGCGTCGGCCGGCTTGGCGAGGTAGTCGACCGCGCCGATCTTCACTGCCGTCACCGCGGTCGCGATGTTGCCGTAGCCGGTGAGGATGATCGCACGGGCTTCGGGCTTGCGCTTGCGCAGCCGTTCCACGACCTCGAGGCCGTTGCCGTCACCGAGGCGCATGTCGACCACGGCGAAGTCGGGCGGATTGCGGTCCACCTCGATAGCCGCGGAGGCCGCGCTGTCGGCGACTTCGGTCTCGAACCCGCGCTTTTCCATCGCCCGCGCGAGACGCTGGCCGAAGGCGGCATCGTCATCAACGATCAGCAGGCGGCCGGAGCCCATGGCCATCGGTTCGGACGGCTGGGCCTGTTCTGCGATACTCATCATGGTGCCCCCTCATATTCTGTTCAGAATTGATATAGGGAGGCAGCCTCCAGCTTCCCGCAGCCTGTCCAACTTGTAATCTTTGGTCGTGCACAATCAACGTTCGCGCGCGAGGGCGGAACGGGGCCAGGTCACGCTGGAGATGGCACCCTCGTCGTTCTCGAAGACGACGGTGGCGCCGGTGCGCTCGAGCAGCGTCTTCGCGATGAAGATGCCAAGCCCGAGGCCGCCTGCCCCGTCGGGGCTGCGGCGGCGGCTGACGAACGGGTCGCCGATGCGCTGCAGGACATCCTCCGCGAAACCCGGCCCGTCGTCTGCGATAACAACCTGGAGCGCGTCGTGGTTCCAGTCGGCGGTGACCGAGACCGTGGTGCGCGCGAACTCGACGGCATTCTCGACGAGGTTGCCGAGGCCGTAGTGGATCGCCGGGTTGCGGAAGATCACGGGCTGGTCGTCGTCACCGGTGCCCAGAACGTCGAGCCTGACGGTGATGCCCTTGTCGCGGTGCGGCTCGACCACCTCCTCCAGAAGCGCGTGGACGCTGTGGCTGACGAGCGGGCTCTCGCCGTCCTCACGCAGGTTCTTGAGCTTGCCGAGGATTGACCGGCACCGCTCCGACTGGGTGCGCAACAGGCGGATGTCGTCCGCGATCGGGGAATCGGGTTCTAGCTCGCGCTCCAGCTCGCGGGTGACGACCGAGATGGTGGCGAGCGGGGTGCCGAGTTCGTGCGCGGCGGCGGCGGCGAGGCCGTCCAGCGCCTGGAGGTTCTGCTCGCGGTTGAGGACGAGTTCGGTCGCGGTCAGCGCGTTGACGAGCTGGCGCCGCTCCTCGGCCACCCTGTAGGCGTAGAAGCCCATGAAAGTGAGACTGCACACCAGCGCCAGCCACACGCCGCCGACGAACAGGAACGGCGGGTTGAACGCCTCCCCCGCAAACCACGGCAGCGGCATGTAGACGACGGCAAGCAGCGTCGCGACCAGGAAGACGATGGCCCACAAGCGTCATCGTGCGGTTGGCCGACAGCGTGGTGGCTGAAACCATCACCGGCGCGATGATGAGGAATGCGAACGGGTTGGTGAGCCCGCCGGTCAGCATCAGCTGCGCGCCGAGCTGGAGGATGTCGAACGTCATCACGCCGTTCGTCCATTCCTCCGGCATTCGCCGATCGTCCGCGAACTTTACGCGCAGGAACACGTTAGACCATGCCGACAACGCGACGAGGCCGAGGCACGGCGCGGTCGGCAGGTCGAAGCCAAGGACGAACGAGACGAACAGGATTGCGCCGAGCTGGCCGAGGATCGCGACCCAGCGCAGGAACAGGAGCGTGCGCACGCGCACGACCCTGGTTTCGAGCTGAAGAAGGTGAGTCTGGCTCAGTGGCATCGTCACGTTATCCCACGACCTGAACGTTTGCAGATGCCGGTATTCGACGTTCGCAACCTAGAATTGGAAACGTTGCGCACTTGCCTTTGCCACCTGGGAGCGCAATATGTTGCGCTGCAGCACACCGAGAATCTACTCCCACGCGCCACGCCAGAGGTCTCATGTACTACCAGTTCTACGAATGGAACCACGCTTTCCTCAGCCCTGCGCGTGCGCTGAACGACGCTGTCCGACTTTATTACAAGAATCCGCTCAATCCGCTGACGCACACCGAGTGGGGCCGGCAGATCGCCGCCGCCGGTGACGTGTTCGAGCGGATGACGCGCCGCTACGGCAAGCCCGATTTCGGCATCGACAGTGTTGAGGTTGATGGCCATGAGGTCCGGGTTGTCGAGGAGGTGGTCTGGTCGCGCCCCTTCTGCAATCTCCTGCACTTCAAGCGTATGCGTCCGGTCGGCGCACCCAAGCAGCCGTCCATCGTGATCGTTGCGCCGATGTCGGGACACTATTCCTCGCTGCTGCGTGGCACCGTCGCTGCCCTCCTGCAGACCAACGACGTCTATATCACCGACTGGGTGGATGCCCGCATGGTGCCGCTGGCCGCGGGCACCTTCGACCTCGACGACTATGTCGACTACATCATCGACATCACGCAGTTCATGAAGGGCGACCTTCACATGGTGGCGGTGTGCCAGCCGGCGGTGCCGGTGTTCGCCGCGACCGCGCTGATGGAAGCGCGTGGCGACTCCGCGCTGCCGAAGTCCATCACGCTGATGGGCGGCCCGATCGACACCCGCGAGAACCCCACCGAGGTGAACGAGTACGCCGCCAAGCACGACCTCGAGTGGTTCGAGCGCAACGTGGTGATGACCGTGCCCTTCCCGCACCCCGGCGTGATGCGCAAGGTCTACCCCGGCTTCCTGCAGCTCACCGGGTTCATGACCATGAACCTCGACCGTCACCTCTCCGCCCACTACGACTATTTCGACGATCTGGTGAAGGGTGACGGCGACAGCGCCGACAAGCACCGCGAATTCTACGACGAATACCTCTCGGTGATGGACCTCACCGCCGAGTTCTATCTCCAGACCGTCGACACCGTGTTCCTCAAGCAGTCGCTCCCCAAGGGCGAGATGACGCTGCGCGGCGAGCCGGTGGACCCGTCGAAGATCACCCGCACGCCGATCTTCACGGTCGAGGGCGAGAACGACGACATCTCCGGCCTCGGCCAGACGCAGGCCGCGCACACGCTGACGCCGAACCTTCCGGCCGAGCGCCACCAGCACTACGAGCAGGAAGGCGTCGGCCACTACGGCGTCTTCAACGGCTCGCGCTTCCGCCGCGAGATCGCGCCGCGCATCACCGAGTTCGCCGCGAAGTGGGACGAGGCCGTCGAAGCGCCTGCCGAGCCTGCCCCCGAGGCGGCCGCGAACGATCAGGTCGCGATGCCCGAGGCGGTCGAGACCGGCGCCGTCACGCCCGGCAGCGAGACGCTCGCTCCGGTCGAGGCGGCTCGCGACGACGCCGAGACGACGGACGAAACCGCGCCGGCGGCTGACGCCGTCGAGATCGCGTCCGACACGGCGGCGACTGCCCTGGAGACCATCGCGGTCTCCACCGAAAGCGCGGCCGGGCTGACCGACGAGTTCACCGAGGAGATGGAGGCTGCCGCTGAGGCGGCTGCCGAAGCCGAGGATCTGGAGGATTCCCAGTCGTTCGGCGAGGTCGCGATGTCGTCCAACCGCGACCGCAACGGCAAGAAGAAGAACCGGCCGACCGCGCATTGAGCGAGGTCGTCCGCACCCCGCGCCTCGCCATTTCGGTCGAGCGCGCTGGACCGGAGGATGGGCGGCCCATCCTCCTCCTCCACGGCTGGCCCGACGCGCCCGCCTGCTGGAATGCCGTCCTCCCACACCTCCACGCCGCCGGCTACCAGACACTCTGCCCCGCCCTGCGCGGCTTCGGCGAAACCCGCTTCCTGTCCGGGGAAACGCCCCGTGCGGGTGACCTCGAAGGGCTTGGGCAGGATCTGATCGACCTCGTCGAGGCGATGGGCCTCGCCCCGGCGATCGCCGTGGGGCACGACTGGGGCGCCCGCGCGGTCTACGTCGCCGCCCATGCCCGGCCGGACCTCTTCAGCCACGCCATCGCGATGTCCGTCGGCTGGGGCACCAATGCACCCGACCAGCCGATGTCGCTCCCCCAGCTCCAGAACTACTGGTACCACTGGCTGATGGCGACGCCGCGCGGCGACGCACTGGTCCGCGAGGACCGCGAGAACCTCACCCGCTACCTGTGGCAGATCTGGATGCCCGGCGTGCCGCACGACGAGGCCGCCTTCATGGAGGCCGCCCGCGCCTTCCAGAACCCGGACTGGGCGACGATCGTCCTCCACAGCTACCGCGTGCGGTGGGGCTTCGCGACGCCCGACCCGCATTATGACGGGCTGCGCGCGGCACAGGCGGAAGACCCCACCATCCGCGTGCCGACCCTCGTCATCCATGGCGATGGCGACCCGGCCAACGGGCCCGCGACATCCGAAGGGCGGGAGGCGATGTTCGCCGGGCGCTACGAGCGCGTCGTCCTGCCGGGCGTCGGCCACTTTCCCCAGCGCGAGGCGCCGGCCGAGACGGCGCGCGCGATCCTCGCCTTCATCGGCTGACGCCGGTCAGCGGAAGACGCGGCGGATCACCTTGCCGGTGGACGTCAGCGGCACCTCGTCCACGAACTCGATGAAGCGCGGATATTCGTGCGCGGACAGCCGCTCGCGCACGAAGGCCTGGATGTCCGCCTTCAGCGCGTCGTCCGCCGGATGGCCGGGCGCCAGCTTGACGAACGCCGCGACCACCTCGCCGCGCACCGCATCGGGCTTGCCGACGACCGCCGAAAGCGCGACGGCGGGATGGCCCGCGAGGCAGCTCTCGATCTCGCCGGGGCCGATCCTGTAGCCCGACGAGGAGATCACGTCGTCGTCGCGGCCGACGAAGCGGACGCCGTCCGGCCCCGCGACGCCCTGGTCGCCGGTGGTCATCCAGGGGCCGGCGAACTTCTCCGCGGTCGCCTCCGGCGCGCGGTGGTAGCCGAGGAACATCACCGGGTCCGGCGCGCGCACGGCGATGGTGCCCTGCTCGCCGTCCGGCACCGGCGCGCCGTCGTCGTCGATCACCGCGACCTCGTGGCCCGGCACCGGGCGACCGATCACGCCGGGGGTCGCGATCCCCCATGCGGCGCAGCTGGAGAGAACGAGGTTGGCCTCGGTCTGCCCGTAGAACTCGTTGATGGTGAGGCCGAGGCGCTGCCGGCCCCACTCGAAGGTTGCCGCGCCGAGCTGCTCGCCGCCCGAGCCGACAGAGCGGAAATCGACCCGGGGCCGGGTGTCGCGCATCATCCTGCAGCGCCGTCGGCGGGATGAAGGCGTTGCGAACGCCCGCGATCCGCGCCCAGTCCAGCGCCTCGTCCGGGTCGAACCTCGGCTGGCGCTGCGCCACCACGGCGACCCCCATCGCAAGGCCGGGCAGGAGGACGTTGAGAAGGCCGCCGGCCCACGCCCAGTCCGCCGGGGTCCACAGCCTGTCGCCGGCATGTGGCATCAGGTCGTGGTGCATCTGCACGCCGGGGATGTGGCCGAGCAGAACGCGGTGGCCGTGGAGCGCGCCCTTCGGCTGGCCCGTGGTGCCCGAGGTGAAGATCATCATCGCCGGATCGTCGGGACCGGTGGCGGCCGTCTCCGCCTCGCTGGACGCCGCCGCCATCAGATCGCGCAGGTTCCGGCCGGGGCCGCGGACCGGAAGGATCGCCGCCTCGAGGTCCGGCATCCGGTTGCCGGCTTCGCCCGTGACGAGGAGCGTGGCGCCCGAGGTTTCCATCCGGAAGGCGATCGCCTCGGGGCCGAAGACGGCCGCGAGCGGCACCGCGATCGCGCCGAGCTTGTAGACCGCGAGGTGGACCGCGACGGTTTCCAGCGTCTGCCCGAGGTGGATCGCGACCGCGGTGCCGCGCCTGACGCCGAGGGCGGCGAGCGCGTTGGCGCAGCGGTTGGCCTCGGCCTGGAGCGCGCCGTAGGTGAGCGGGCGCGGGGCGCCGGTATCGTCGGCGAGGATCAGCGCGGGCCGGTCGGGGTCGAGCCTTGCCCAGCGGTCGCAGCACTCTTCGGCGATGTTGTAGGCCGACGGCACGGGCCAGCGAAAGTTGGCGCGCGCGTCGTCGTAGGAGGCAAAGTCGGCTAGGCGGATCATGCTGGCTCGTCTGTCGCGGCGCAGCCACAGGCGCCGCGGCAGAGAATTGCCGATTTGCGGCGCCGGGGGAAGCCGCCGGCGCCGCGTTCGCCGCGGCGGGATCAGCCGGCGGCGACCTTGGGCGGCTTGCCATCCGGCGGTGGCGGCCGGGGCCGCCGCGGGCGCCGGCGTGTCCTCGTTGGCGGCGGGCTCTGCCTTCGGCGGCGACAGCACGCTCGACATCTCCCGGCTGGACACGACGCCCATCAACGCGCCGCTTTCGTCCACCACGGGCAGCGGATAGTCGGTGTCCAGCGCCGTGGGGAGCGCGGATTCGAGCGCGTCGTCGGCGGTCAGCGTCGGGCCTGTCTCGGTGACACTGTAGAGGTCGCCCTCGCCCTTGGCGCTGATCGCCTCCTCCACGCGGTCCTGCCGGGCGATGCCGCGGTAGCCGTCGCTGTCTTCCACGTAGCCGAACGGCGAACCGACCCGGCGCATTTCGGCAAGCGCCCGCTCCAGGTTGCCGCTGGTGAGGCGCGCGATCGGCGGCTTCATCACGGTTTCGACGGTGAGGACGCGGGCGCGGTTCACGTCGCGCACGAACGAGGCGACGTAGTCGTCCGCCGGGTGGAGGAGGATTTCGGCGGGCTTGCCGACCTGGCTGAGCTTGCCGTCCTTCAGGATCGCGATCTGGTCGCCGATCCTGAGCGCCTCGTCGAGGTCGTGGGTGATGAAGACGATGGTCTTGCCGAGCTCGGCCTGGAGCTCGATCAGCTGGTCCTGCATCTGGCTGCGGATCAGCGGGTCGAGCGCGGAGAATGCCTCGTCCATCAGCAGGATCTCGGCGTCGGTCGCGAGCGCACGGGCAAGGCCGACGCGCTGCTGCATCCCGCCGGACAGCTGCGTCGGGTACTGGTGCTCGTAGCCGGCGAGGCCGACGGTCTCGACCCAGCGCATCGCCTGCTCCTGGCGCGCCTTCTTCGAGATGCCCCGCACGGCGAGCCCGTAGGCGACGTTCTGCAGGACGGTGCGGTGCGGCATCAGGCCAAAGCGCTGGAACACCATGCTCATGGTGGTGCGCCGGAACTCCTGCAGGCCGCTGGTCGATAGCTTCAAGCACGTCGTCGCCGTTGACGAGGATCTGCCCGTCGGTCGGCTCGATCAGCCGGTTGAAGTGGCGGATGAGCGTGGACTTGCCGGAGCCCGAAAGGCCCATGACGACGAAGATCTCGCCCTTGTTGATGCTGAGGCTGACATCGGCGAGGCCGAGCGTGTGGCCGGTCTCGGCGAGGAGCTCCTCCTTGGAGAGACCCGCGCGATACCGCTCCAGCGCCTGCTTCGGCCTGGGGCCGAAGATCTTGGTGACGTTCTGAACTTCGATGAGGGACATGTCAGACGTTTCCTTAATGCGCGACCTGGCGATGCTTCTGGGCGCGCTGCCCCGCCGCCTGACTGATCCGGTCGAAGATGATGGCAAGCACGACGATGGCAATGCCGCCGATGAGGCCCTGCCCCGCGTCGTTGCGCTGGAGGCCGAGGAGGACGGTCTCGCCGACGCCGCGGGCGCCGATCATCGAGGCGATCACCACCATGGCGAGCGCCATCATCATGGTCTGGTTGATGCCCTGCATGATGGAGGGAAGCGCCAGCGGGATCTGGACGCCCGCCAGCATCTGCCAGCGGTTGGCGCCGAATGCGCGCGAGGCCTCCACCACCTCGCGCGTCGACGTAGCGGATGCCGAGGTCGGTGAGGCGGATGAGCGGCGGCGTCGCGTAGATGACCGTGGCGAGGATCGCCGGGATCTTGCCGAGGCCGAACAGCATCACCGCCGGGATGAGGTAGACGAAGCTCGGGATGGTCTGCATCAGGTCGAGGATCGGGTTGATGATCGACCGCGCCCGGTTGGACTTTGCGGTAAGGACGCCGACCGGAATGCCGATGAAGACCGACATCAGCACCGCCACGATCATGATGGCGATGGTCTGCATCGCCTTGTCCCACAGGCCGAGAGTGCCGACGAACCAGAGCGCCACCATCATGCCGACGGACAGGAGCACGCGGCGCGAGGCGGCGTAGGCGAGGAGGCCGACGAAGGCGAGGATGATGAGGACGGGCGTCGTCGTCCAGCAGCCGCTCCAGCCAGACCAGCGCCTGGAGGAGGAAGTTCGAGAACGCCTCGAACCCGTCACCGTAGTTGATGACGAGGAAGCGCACGAACTCGTTGGTCGACTTGCGGATCGCATCGCCGACAGCGCCGTCGAAGAACAGCCACTCCTGGAAGTTGTCGGTGATCCTGTCGAAGAATGAAGGCGGCTGTTCGTCCATCGGGTGTTCCCTCGTCCCGTCCTATAAAAATGCGGCGGCATTCCTGAGGAACACCGCCGCGGTCATTCAGTTGCGCGTTACAGGCGCGTGCGTCAGCTCGACGAGAGAGCGGACTGGACGCGCTCGGCGACCTCGGCCGGCACCCATTCCTTCCAGACGTCGACGTTGTTGGCGAGCCACCATTCGCCGGCTTCGTCAGCCGAGGCCGTCTCGTCCTGCATGTAGGCCAGCGCCTTGGAGACGGTCGCAGCGTCGAGGCCGTAGTTGCCGAGGAACTCGACGATCGGGCCGGCTTCGGCGGCAAATTCGCTGTTGGTGGCGATGCTCACCTCGACCAGCGGATAGGCGGTCGCCTCGAAGCTGTCGTCGATCTCACCCTCGGGGGTGTTGGCGAGCGTCTCCCAGATGGCCTCGTCGTGCGCAGGCTCCTCGAGCTGGACGATCTGGTCGCCGACCTTGCCGAGCACCCACGTCGGACCCCAGTAGTAGAACACGATCGGCTTCTCGCGCAGGATCGCGGACTCGATGGCGCCGGACAGCGCGCCGCCGGTGCCGGGGCGGAAGTTGGTGTAGTCCTCGAGGAGGCCGTAGGCCTTCAGCTTCTTGGTGTTGAACTGCTCACAGCCCCAGCCGAGGATGCAGTTGTAGAAGCGGCCCTTGCCGGGCTCCTCGGGGTCTTCGAACAGCTCCTTGTACTTCGGCAGGTCGGACACGGCCTTGAGGTCCGGCGCCGGCGCATCGTCACCCTCGACGAGATACTTCGGCACGAACCAGGCCTGCACGGCGTCGGGGTAGGACACGCCCACCTTTTCGACGGTGCCGTCGGCGACGGCCTTTTCCCACGCTTCCTTCACGTTGGGGATCCACATTTCCATGGTGATGTCGATGTCACCGCGGATCATGCCGTTCAGCAGCGGGATGGTGGAGCCCGGAATGGCTTCGATATCGCAGCCATAACCGTTTTCGAGAATGAAGCCCGCCACGCCGTTGTGGAACGAGTTGGAGTCCCAGTCGAGGCCGGCGAGGACGACGGGACGATCGAGGCCCGCGCAATCGGCCTGGGCCTGCGCCGCGGAAGCGGCGACGAGGGGGGCAGCTGCGAGCGTGGCCGCGAGCATAAGTCGTTTCAAACGTAGTCTCCTTGTTTCATCGTCAGCGCTCCGGATTGCGCGGGCCCTTCCGATGCGGGGGGCCCGGACCGCAACGTGGCGGACCGGTGCGGCCTGCCACGACCGAAGCACATGAACCATGCGTTGCGCCGCCGGCGACGCGGCCAGCGACAGGTCAGTCAATTTCGTTCGGCTGGCTCAATTTATAGCGCCGTGAATCTCAAAGTAAACCACAACACGCCGGGGATCCGGTGAGACGCCGCGCGGCGGCGGCCAGACTTCCCGCAATGGCGGCCAATATTTCTGGCCGCCATGTATTCACGAATTCAATCTGCAGATAAAACTACATTCAAAACGGCCAACGCTGCGCAAAAAATCATAATCTAGACGCAGCGCCGGCTCCATGGTGCGGGGTTTGACTAGAGCGCCTCGGAAATCTTCTGGGCGACATCATCGGGCACCCACGCGGACCAGACGTCCTTGTTGTTGCGCATGAAGTCGAGGGCGGCATCCTCGGGCGAAGCGTCGTTGTCGCGCATGTAGGCAAGCGCCTGGCTCGTCTGCGCGCTGGTGGTGGAATAGGCGTCGAGGAACGCCTTGATCACGTCCGATTCCCCGACGAATTCCACGTTTGCGCCGATCACCACCCGCGTCTCAGGGTACGCGGTCGCGGCGGTGGGCTTGTCTGCCGCCATCATCGCGTCCCAGGTCGCCTGGTCGAACGGCGGCTCGTCCAGCTTGATGAAATCGTACTTGCCGATCAGCCAGGTCGGCGCCCAGTGGTAGAACAGCGACCGGCTTTTCACGCAGGTACGCGCCCTCGACCGCGGCCTCGAGCGCCGCGCCAGCACCAGGGCGGACGTTGGTGAAGTCTTCGTCGAGACCGTAGGCGGCAAGCTTCTTGGAGTTGACCACCTCGCACTGCCAGCCGATCACGCAGTTGTAGAAGCGGCCCTTGTCCGGCTCCTCGGGGTCGGTGAACAGTTCCTTGTAGTTCGCAAGGTCGGTGATGGACTTGAGGCCCGGCGCAGGCGCGTTCTCGCCCTCCACCACGTAGCGTGGCACGTACCAGCCCTCCACCGCGTCCGGGAACGTGGCGCCCAGGCGCATGACCTTGCCTTCGGCCTCTGCGTCCAGGAAGGCCTGGGCGGTGTTGGCGGTCCAGATCTCCATCAGGATGTCGACGTCGCCGCGTGCCATGCCCTGGTTGAGGATGAGCGTGGTGCCGGGGATCACGTCCGTACTGCAGTCGTAGCCCTTCTCGAGGATCGTGCGGGCCATCGCGGTGTGGAACGCGGCCGACCCGTAGTCGAGGCCGCCGAACATGATCGGCTCCTCCACGGGGCACGCGGCACGGGCGGCCTGCGGCGCCACCGCACCGGCAAGCGCCAGGGCAGCACCGGCAATTATCAGGGTTGAACGATTTTTCATGGGACATTGGCCCGGCTGGAACGTGGTTGCCGCCAGCCTAGCCAACACAGTGCCGAGATGCCAAATGGTGGAGGAGGACACGCCAGCGCGTAATGCCGCAGCGTGTCGACGCTCGCGGCGATTTCACGGTTGCCTTCATCCGTGTTGAGCGACACTTACCACAAGAAGCAACTCGGCCTCGGCGAGGCCCGGACAATGGAGAGCGGACGACGATGGCAACACTGGCGTACCTTTATGCGCAGGTTGACGCCGGAGCGCTCCTCACGGTGACGCTGATCGTCGGCATCATCTTCATGGTGCGCCGCCGCCGCCCGATCACCAGGAGCCGCGCGCTCGACGTCGGGCTCTCGTCGCTTCTGTTCGTCCTCCTGGGGGTGCGCTACGCGATCCTCGCGGTGCTCGTGATCCTGATGCCGCAGGAGGCCCTGCCGGGCGCCGATGGCACCACGGCCGCGCTGATGGCCGGCCTTTTCGCAACGGCATCGGCCGTCGGCTTCATCACCCACCGGGGCAGCGTGGCAGCGCGGGTGTTCGGAGCCTGCACGCTGCTCGTGGTTTCCCTGGTCGAGGCGGCCGAAATCGCGTTCCTGATCGATGCGCCGGCGGCGATGGACGTCGACACCGCGCTGTCGGTCGTACTGGCGGCCGCCAGCCTCGTGGTGGCCGCCTATTTCTGGACGCATCGCACGGCGACGCCCAACCCGCTCGGCAGCGGCACCCGCCGGTTCGACTACTGAGCCGAACCGCCAGGCGAATGCCGCAGCCCGTCAGCGGGCATCATCCCGTGAGGTCAGTGGACGCTGACGGTCACGAGGTTGTTTTCCATCGCGTTCTCGAGGATCGCCTGGGGCGTGTCGGCCAGCACGATCGGCGTGCCGGCGGCCGACAGGAGCGCCCAGACGAGCTGCCCCGGCGCCATCTCAGGCGCTTCGGGAAACACGTCGTGCACATCTTCGGAGCGGAGCTGGCGCACGTATGCCACGTGCCCTTCGCCCAGCACCGCAAGCTGGTGCTCGCTTATGAGAGGGGCGGACGTGCGCCCCGACACCTTACCGCTCTCGATCATCCCACTCACTCCTTACGCGGCGCTGCGGAACCCCACGGCTCCTCTCGCGCCCGATACACTCTATTGTCACCAAGCTGTACGGCGGCTTGACGAGCTTCAGCGAAGCTTTCGGCAAGCAGGCACAGTGCAATGACGCTGCCAGTCGGTCGATTTTTATCGGTCAGCTGCAATTTCGATCGTGCGGACCGTCCGTTCCGGCTCCGGCCGGACGAGGTCGATCGAAAGCAGACCGTCGGACAGGGACGCCGTCAGGATCTCGATCCCCTCGGCGAGCACGAATGCGCGCTGGAACTGCCGCGCCGCAATCCCGCGGTGCAGGAAGTGCCGGCCCTCCTCGGGCTCGACGCTCTGCTGCCCGCGGATGACGAGCTGATTGTCCTCGACGGTCACGGAAAGCTGGTCGCGGCTGAAGCCGGCCACCGCCAGGGTGATGCGAAGCTGATCCCCGTCTGCGCCGGCGATGCGCTCGATGTTGTAGGGCGGGTAGCCATCGCTCCCGCTCTTCGTCACGCGATCGAGAACCCTCTCGATCTCCTCGAAGCCCAAGAGCAGCGGGCTCGACAGCTGTGTAATACGGCTCATTCCAAAGCGATCCTTGATGCAAGCGACCGTGGCGGCGGACCCGAACCGGCATCCTCCGCTCATCCCCATATTGGGTTTTGCCAAGCCTCGAACAAGGTCTGACACCCTGACGCGGCCCTTGGCGGCCGACCACGCGTGAGGCCCACCGGCGCACCCCGATATTTGAGGCTTGAAATAAGATCGGGGCGGCGCAACCATGCTTGCGTCGCCCACACGCGTCAGCATACGGCCAGGATTGCGCAGCGAATTTCCATCCCCGGCGGATGGATACGAGGCGGCTTTATCCCCCGGTGAACACGCATCACGGCGCGATCGCTCTCGCCAAGAAGGACCACTTCGATGGGATGCTTCCGGACTATCCTCGTTGGTGCATTCGCGTTGCTCGCCCTGCCCGCCGCAGGCGAGACCCTCCCCGGCATGCGCGGGGTGAACCACATCGGCCTCACCGTGCCCGACCTTGCCGAGGCGACGACATTCTTCACCGACGTGCTCGGCTGCGAGAAGGCGACGAGCTTCGGCCCCTTCCGCGACGACGAGGGGACCTTCATGCAGGATCTCCTCAACGTCGACGCGCGCGCCGTCATCAACGAGATCACGCTGATCCGCTGCGGCAACGGCTCCAACATCGAGCTGTTCGACTATGACGCGCCCGACCAGACGACGGCGTTCCCGAAGAACAGCGACGTCGGCGGCTACCACATCGCGTTCTACGTCGATGACATCGACGCCGCGGCCGAGTATCTGAAGGCGAAAGGGCTGCGCACCCTCCTCGGCCCGCTGCCGGTCAACGAAGGCCCAGCCGCCGGGCAGTCGATCCTCTATTTCTACACGCCCTGGGGCCTGCAGATGGAGGCGATTTCCTTCCCCAACGGCATGGCCTACGAAAAGGACGGCGGCCCCGTGCTGTGGTCCAACACCGCCGACTGATCCGGCCCGGCGCCCCGACAGAAACGACCGAAGGCAAGAAAAGATGAAGAGCGCCGTGATCATCGGTGGAACGCGCGGCATCGGCGCGGGCGTCGCGGAGATGCTGCGCCAGAAGGGCTGGCGGATCACCGCGACCGGCATCTCGCAGGACGAGGTGGACGCCTACGCCGCCGCGAACCCGGACGCGGCGACCGCCGTGCTCGACGTGCGCGACACCGACGCCGTCAACCGCTTCTTCGCCGGCCTCGACGCCGTCGACGGGCTCGTCAACTGCGCCGGCATCCTCGCCCGCGGAAAGGAATACGAGATCGACACGTTCGAGGCCGTCATCGACATCAACCTCACCGGCACGATGCGCACCTGCGTCGCCGCGCATCCGCACCTTGCGAAATCGGGCGGGGCGATCGTCAACACCGCCTCGATGCTGAGCTATTTCGGCGGCCCGCTGGTGCCGGCCTACTCGGCGTCCAAGGGCGGCGTCGCGCAGCTCACCAAGGCGCTCGCGGGGCGCTGGGCGGCGGACGGGGTGCGCGTCAACGCCGTAGCGCCGGGCTGGATCGAGACCGAGATGACGACGGCGCTGCGGGCCGACCCTGCCCGCAACGACCCGATCGTGAACCGCACGCCGATGCACCGCTGGGGCAAGCCCGGCGAGGTCGGCGCGCTGGTCGCCTGGCTGTTGTCGGACGAGGCGTCGTTCGTGACGGGGTGCGTCTATCCCGTCGACGGCGGCTATTCTGCGATGTGAGGAGGCTTCAATGCCCGTTGAGACTGAAGAAAAAGACAAGCGAACGCCCTACCAGCTCCCCTTCCCGAAGGATGCTCAGACCGAGATCGTCATCCCGGATGCCGTCGCCGAGGACGAGCGGGTGTGGGTGCCGCAGGCCGAGAACGTCGCCTTCCGGCCGCTCTGCCTCAACCGCTCGCAGGGCTACTGGATGAACCTTCTGCGCGTGCGCAAATCCGGCGTCCTGTCCCGCCACAGGCACCCGCAGCCGGTCCACGGCTGGGTGCTGAAGGGGAGCTGGTACTATCTCGAGCACGACTGGGTGGCCCGCGAGGGCGGCTACGTCTTCGAGCCGCCGGGCGAAACCCACACCCTCGTGGTGCCCGACGACGTGGAGGAGATGATCACCTACTTCCAGGTCAACGGCGTGATGCTCTACGTCGACCCCTACGGCAACACGATGGGCTACGAGGACGTCTTCACCAAGATCGAGATGTGCCGCAAGCACTACATCGAGGTCGGCCTCGGCGAGGACTACGTGGACCAGTTCATCCGCTAGCGCGGACCGCAGCAGGTCCGGCCGGCGCTCCGCCGTCAGCGCCTTGCGCTCGGCGGCGCGCCACTCGGCGACGCGGCCATGGTCGCCGCTGGTGAGGACGGCCGGGATCTCGCGCCCCTCGAACAGCGCGGGCCGGGTGTACTGCGGATGTTCGAGCAGCCCGTCCGAAAAGCTCTCCTCGGTGGCGGACTGGTCGTTGCCCATCACGCCGGGCAGAGAGCCGCACGACGGCGTCGAGTATCGCCAGCGCCGCGACCTCGCCGCCCGCCAGCACATAGTCGCCGATCGAAATCTCGGTGAGGCCGCGCGCGTCGATCACGCGCTGGTCGACCCCCTCGAACCGCCCGCAGACGATGGTGACGCCCGGCCCTTCGGCCAGCTCCACCGCCATCTGCTGGTCGAACGGTTTGCCGCGCGGGCTCATCAGGAGGCGCGGGCCGGTGCCCCCTGCCCCGTCGATGGCCGCGGCCACCACGTCGGCGCGCATCACCATGCCGGGGCCGCCGCCTGCGGGCGTGCCGTCGACCGTGCGGTGCCTGTCGGTGGCAAAGCTGCGGATGTCGACGGCATCCAGCGACCAGCGGCCCTCGCCGAGCGCCCGCCCGGCGAGAGCGTGGCCGAGAGGTCCGGGAAACATGTCGCGGTAGAGAGTGAGGACGGTGGCGCTGAAACTCATTGGGTGTCGGCGTCAGCCGGCGGGTCGCCCGGCTCGTCGAGCAGGCCGGGGATCGGGTCGACCGTCAACGTGCCGGCGGCGATGTCCACCTCGGGCACGCAGGCCTGCGTGAACGGCACCATCACGGTGCGCGGGCCGACGATCTCCAGAATGTCGCCGGCGCCGAAATCGTTGACGGCGCGGACGGTGCCCAGCACCTCGCCCGACACCAGCACGGCCTGAAGGCCGATGAGGTCGACGTGGTAGAACTCCTCGGCGTCGGGCCGGGGCAGGCGCCTGCGCGGGACGATGAGGTCGATCCCGCGCAGGAGCTCGGCCGCGTTGCGGTCGGGCACGCCTTCAAACTCGGCCACCAGCGACTTGCCGATCGGCTTGACGCTTCTGACCTTGAAGGTGCGCCCGTCGGCGGTCTGAAACGGATTGTACCGCTTCAGCGTCGCCGCGTCCTCCGCATGGACGGTCAGCTTGACCGCGCCGCGCACGCCGTGGGCGGCGCCGATGGTCGCCATGACCACCATCGGCTCCCCGGCAGCGCGGTCGTGGTCCCCTGCCATGGCTTACGCCTCGGCGTTTTCGCCTTCGGCCGCAGCCGCGGCGGCATCGGCGTCACGCTGGGTGCGTTCGGCAGCGCGCTCCTGCGCCTTCTTGCCGGGCTCGGCCTTGTTGGGGTTGTTGCGGGCGGCGCGGTTGGCGATGCCGGCCTGGTCGAGGAAGCGCAGCACGCGGTCCGTCGGCTGGGCGCCGAGGCCGAGCCAATGCTTGATGCGCTCTTCGATCAGCGTCACGCGCTCGGGGTGGTCCTTGGCGAGCATCGGGTTGTAGCTGCCGACCTTCTCGATGAAGCGGCCGTCACGCGGGGCGCGGACGTCGGCGACGACGATGCGGTAGTAAGGACGCTTCTTGGAGCCACCGCGGGCGAGACGAATTTTCGTGGACATTGTTTCTCCTTGAGGATGCTGAAGTCAGGCGGCCGGGGCGAACCCGTGGCCGGGCGGTCTCACGCCGGTTCTGTTTCCTTGATGACGGCCGGCGTATCGCTGCCGGCGCCCGGAACGGGATAGGCCCACACCATGTCGGTGAGGCCGGTGAAATTGACGTCGCCCTCATGCACAGCGCCGAGCTTTTCGGCGATGGCGATCGAGCGCGTGTTGGCGGGGTCGATGTAGCTGACGAGCCGGTCGAGCCCCTGCGCGGCCGCGACGTCGCGCACGGCCTTCGCGGCCTCGGCGGCGAAGCCCTGCCCGCGCGCGTCGGACGTGACCGAGTAGACGAGCTCCCGCTCGCGCGAATTCTGCGGATGGTAGAGCCCGGCGATGCCGACGAACCGGCCGTCCGCCTCCACTGCGTACATGCCGTAGCCGCGCAGGTGCCACTGGCCGGCGAGCGCGAAGAAGGCGCGCGACGCCTCGCCATAGGTCTGCGGCCCGGCGAGGAAGCGGGTGGTCTGCGCGTCGGCGAGATGCGCCGCAAAGCGGTCGAAGTGGTCGGGCTGCCAGGGGCAGAGCGTCAGGCGGCGGGTGCGGATCCTGAGCGGCATCACGCTGGCATCGACGAAGACGCCGTCGTCGTTGGCGGGCGCGGGACGCTCGGCGACCGGGTAGCGCCAGACCTCGGCAAGACCGGCGGGGTGGGGAAGCGTGCCGTCGCGCACCGCGCCGGCGGCCTTGGCGACATGGCGCGAGGCGACGTTTTCGGGCGCGACGTAGCTCACCAGCGCGTTGACGCCGCAGGCCTCGGCCGTCGCACGGATCGCCCGCACGGCCTCGGCAGCAAAGCCCTTGCCGCGCGCTTCGGGCATCAGGCCGTAGGCGATCTCGATTTCCGGCCGGTCGTGAGGGAACCAGAGGCCGGCATAGCCGACGAAGACCCCGTCGAGGTCGGTCAGCGCGTAGATGCCGAAGCCGTAGATCCGCCAGGCGCCCGACATGCGGGCCATCCGGTCGAGCACGCCGTGCTTGTCGGTCTGCCCGCCGAGGAAGCGGCCGGTCTCGGGATCGGAAACGAGGCGGGAGAAGGCATCGAGGTGGTGACGCGCGAGGAGCGACATCGTGAGCCGCTTGGTGCGCACGAACTGCGGCATCATGAACGGGCCGCGCGCGCACGCCTCCGCCGCAGCGCGGCGCGCTGCGTCGTCATCGCTCGCGAAGATGGCCTGTGCCGCTGTCACTTGCGCTTTGCCTTCTGGCGCTTGCCCTTGCCGTGGCCACCGCCGAGGCCGGGCATTCCGCCGCCGAGGCCGGGGAGACCGCCGGGGCCGCCGAGACCGGGCATCCCGCCGCCGAGGCCCGGCATGCCGCCGCCCATCTGGCGCGCCATCTTTTCCATCTCGGCCGGGTCCATCTTCGGCATCTGGCCGCCGCCGGGCATTCCGCCGGCCGGCATCTGCGGCATGCCGCCACCCATACCGCCCATCATGCCGCCGAGCGCGCCCATCAGGCCGCCCTTCTTCTTGCCCATCATCTTCATGACGTCGGCCATCTGGCGGTGCATCTTGAGGAGCTTGTTGACCTCCTCGACCTTGGTGCCGGAGCCGGCCGCGATCCGCTTCTTGCGGCTCGCCTTCAGAAGGTCGGGCTTCTTGCGCTCGGTCCGGGTCATGGAATTGATGATCGCGACCTGCCGCTTGATGACGCGGTCGTCGATCCCGGCCGCCTCCATCTGCTTCTTCGCCTTGCCGATGCCGGGCATCATGCCCATCAGGCCGCCGAGGCCGCCCATCTTCTCCATCTGGCCGAGCTGGTCCTTCAGGTCGTCGAGGTCGAAGCCGCCCTTGGCCATCTTCTGGGCCATCGCCGCGGCCTTTTCCGCGTCGACGTTCTCGGCCGCCTTCTCCACCAGCGAAACGATGTCGCCCATGCCGAGGATGCGGTCGGCGATCCGCTGCGGATGGAATTCCTCCAGCGCATCCGCCTTCTCGCCGACGCCGATCAGCTTGATCGGCTTGCCGGTGACGGCGCGCATGGAAAGCGCCGCACCACCGCGCCCGTCGCCGTCGACGCGGGTGAGCACGGTGCCGGTCACGCCGACGCGCTCATCGAACGACTTGGCGACGTTGACGGCGTCCTGGCCGGTCAGCGAGTCCACCACCAGCAGGATTTCGTGCGGGTTGGTGGCGCGCTTGATGTCCGCCATCTCGTGCATCAGCGGCTCGTCGATGTGGAGCCGGCCGGCGGTGTCGAGGATGACGACGTCGAAGCCGCCGAGGCGCGCGGCGGTCATCGCACGCTCCGCGATCTGCGTCGGGCTCTGGCCGGGCACGATCTTCAGCGTCTCGATGTCGTTCTCGACGCCGAGCACGCGCAGCTGCTCCTGCGCGGCGGGGCGGCGCGTGTCGAGCGAGGCCATCAGGACGCGCTTCTTGTCGCGCAGTTCTGGAGGCGGCGGCCGATCTTGGCGGACGTGGTCGTCTTGCCCGAGCCCTGCAGGCCGACCATCATGATCGCCACCGGTGCGCCGCGTTGAGGTTGATCGGCACCGCCGTCTCGCCCAGCATCGCGATCAGCTCGTCGTGGACGATCTTGACGACCATCTGGCCGGGGGTGACGGACTTCACCACCTCGACGCCGACGGCCTTTTCCTTCACCCGCTCGACGAAGTCGCGGACCACGGGGAGCGCGACGTCGGCCTCCAGCAGCGCCCGGCGGACTTCGCGCAGCGCCAGATCCACGTCGGCCGCCGACAGAGCGCCACGCTTGGTGAGCTTGTCGAAAATGCCTGAGAGGCGGTCTGAGAGGCTGTCGAACATGGGCCGGTCCTTGGGTGAAGGGTCGATCGTCCCGCCGTCGGGCAGAGCTGCAGGTGCTTCAAGTCAACGCAAAATGCGCCCGTGGGCGCAACGCGCTGACGGGCGATCTCGAATTCCTCCGGCAGATACGCCCTCAGGCCCGCCGCGTCAAGCAACCGCGCGGCGGCGCGGCGCGCCGGCGGAACACAACCCGACCGCCCCGAATTGGTGGAGCAACAAGAAGGAGACCACCATGGCCAACCCTGATGACCGGCCCGAGAAAAACAAGCCCCTGTCGCAGAGCGACCTTGCGAACGATATCATGGGCAACAACCAGTTGCAGGGCGACGACCAGGAAAGCGTCCACAACCAACGCCACGCGGTGCCGGACGTGAAGCAGAAGGCCGATTCCGGCCCCGTCGAGAGCGCGAAGATGCTGGACAAGGATGCGCGCGCCAGGGCCGAGCTCGGCAAGGGCAACCGCGAGAGCAACGCAGAGGGCCGCAAATGAGCAGCACCGACACCAACGACGTGCGCGAGCTCAACGTCGACCCCGAACTCGTGCGCCTGATCGTCGCCAAGGGCCGCGCCGCGATGTTCCCGATGCCCGACGCGGAAGACGACATGCCCGAGCTCGAGATGGAGATCGACCCGGCGACCACGCTGCGCAAGGAAGACGAGGGGAACCTCTCCGACGAGAACGCCCCTCGCCTCTTCCGCACGGAGACCGCGGCGATGATCGACAGCCTCAACGTCGACGAGCAGGCCGAGCTGATCGCGCTCGTCCTCATCGGCCGGGGCGACTATGAGGCCGCCGACCTCGACAGCGCGGTGAGCGCCGCCAAGGTCAACGCCAACGGCCCGGCGAGCCACCAGCTCTTCGAGATGGAGCTTTTCCCGAGCCACCTCGCCAACGGGCTCGACGCCTGGGAGGAATGGCGCAGCAAGCAGGCGGTCTGACCGCCGCCAAGCGCAGGAAAAGGCCCGCAACCGCGGGCCTTTTTCATTGCCTCAGAGCGAGGACGTGATGCCGCCGTCGACGAACAGGGTGTGGCCGTTGACGAAGCTCGCCGCGTCCGACGACAGGAACACCGCAGCGCCGACGAGTTCGGGCAGCTTGCCCCAGCGCCCCTGCGGCGTCCGCTTGGCAAGCCACGCCGTGAACTCGTCGTCGGCCACCAGCGCGGCGTTGAGCGGCGTGTCGAAGTAGCCCGGCGCGATGGCGTTGACGTTGAGGCCGTGCTTGGCCCAGTCCGTCGCCATCCCCTTGGTGAGGTTGGAGACCGCGCCCTTGGACGCCGTGTAGGGCGCGATCCCGGGCCGCGCCAGCGCGCTCTGCACCGATGCGATGTTGACGATCTTGCCCGAACCGCGGCCGATCATGTGCCGCGCCACCGCCTGCCCGACATTGAAGACCGACGACACGTTCGTGCGCATCAGCCGCTCGAACGCGTCAGCGGGAAACTCCTCCAGCGGCCCGCGGTGCTGCATCCCCGCGTTGTTGATGAGGATGTGGATCGGGCCCTTTTCGGCCTCGTAGCCGTCCACCGCTTCGCGCACGGCGGCGTGGTCGGTCGCGTCGAACGCCAGCATGTCGGCGGGGTCGCCGTGCGCGATCCGGGCAGCGGCGCTCTCGAGCTTTGCCGCGTCACGGCCGTTGAGGATGACCTTCGCGCCGGCCCGGGCGAGCCCCTCGGCGAGCGCGACGCCGATTCCCTGCGAGGAGCCGGTGATCAGCGCCGTGCGCCCGTCGAGCGCGAACATGCTCAAGTCTGCCAAGATATCGTCCTTCTGTGGTGCCGCGGCGCGTCAGTCCGCGATCCTGGTGCCGATGCGGCGGCTGAGGGAGACTTCGCTGAGGCCCATCACCAGAAGCAGCGTCAGCCCCCAGACCAGCTCCTTCGCGAAGTTGGAGAACTGCAGCATGTTGAAGCCCGAGGAGAGGCACTGGAGCGAGAACACCGCAAGCACGATGCCGAGCACCCGGCCGAACCCGCCATAGGGGTTGGTGCCGCCCAGCACCGCGATCAGCACAGCCAGCAGGAGATACGATGTCCCATAGTCCGCCTTGGCGGAGTTGGCGCGGCTCATCAGGACGAGGCCGGCGCAGGACGACAGCATCCCGCACACGATGTAGGTGCGCATGGTGATCCACGCGTTGTCGATGCCCGCAAAACGCGCCGCCAGCGGGTTGGTGCCCATGAGGTAGATGCGCAGCCCGAACTTGGTGCGCGACAACACGAACGCGAGCCCCAGCGCCAGCACCGCGAAGATGACCACAGGCACCGGCACGGGCCCCACCCGCCCGTTGCCGATGACGGCGAACGCATCCGGGAAATTCAGCACCGCCCGCCCCTCGGTGATGACGATGGCGATGCCGGTGAAGATCAGCCCCGTGCCGAGTGTCGCAAGGATCGCGCGGGATGCCGATGCCCGGCGATGGCGACGCCGTTCAAGCGCGCCGCACAGCGCGCCGACGCTCAGCGACAGCGCGACGGCGAGCGCGATGGCGCCGATCACCTCCGGCCCCGCCCCCGGCGCGTTGGGCACGAGCCAACCCATCAGGAGCGCGGCCAGGATGCCGGAGAGGTTGGCGGTGCCGATGATCGAAAGGTCGATGCCGCCGGTGAGCATGGCGAGCATCACCGCGAGCGCCAGGATGCCGTATTCGGGGAACTGGAACGCCATCGACTGGAAGTTGGCGGCGGTGAAGAAGAGGTCCGGCCGCAAGAGGCTCATGACGGTGAAGATCGCCACCGCGATGATGGCGAGCCGGATGAGGTGCTTGCGCTCCGCCTCGCCGCTGCCGCGTCCGACGCCCGAACTCATGCCCGCCGCTCCTGCCGCTTGGCCTGCCAGGCCGGAATGCCCGTCCCGAACAGGATGAGGACGCCGATCACCACATTCTGCCACGTGGACGGAATGCCGAGCGTGATCAGCGAGTTGTTGATGATGACGATGAGCGCGACGCCGAGCAGCGTGCCCGAGATGGTGCCTGTGCCGCCCGATAGCCTGGCCCCGCCGAGCACCACCGCCGCGATCACCGAAAGCTCCAGCCCCACGAGGTCGAACGGGTTGGCGACGCGCGCCATCGATGCATGGACGATGCCGGCGATCCCCGACAGCATCCCCACATAGGCGTAGATGAAATACTGCGTCTTCACGACCGGGATGCCGATGCGGCTCGCCGCCTCCTTGCTGCCCCCGATGGCGAAGATCGAGCGCCCCAGCGTGGTGCGGTAAAGGATGAACCACGTCACCACCACCGCGACGACCAGCACCAGAATGGCCGTCGGCAGGCGGTAGAACGAGCCGTCGAAGGCATCGCCGCGCGCCAGCATCGACCGGGAAAAGTCCTTCATGCTGGCCGGCACGTTGGAGATCAGCTGGCTGCCGATGAAGGTGAGGACGAAGCCGCGGAACACCGACAGCGTGCCCAGCGTCACGATCAGCGTCGGCAGCTTCAGCGTCGCGACGAAGAAGCCGTTGACGCAGCCGAGCAGGATGCCGATGCCGCCCGCCAGCACGAAGGCGAGCACCATCGAATCGGTGAGGCCCGCCGCCATCAGCGCCTTGGTGGTGGCGTACATGGCGAACGCCGACAGCGCGGTGAACGACACGTCGATCCCGCCCGAGATCAGGACGAGCAGCACGCCGATGGCGAAGATGCCGAGGACGAGCCCGTTGCGCAGGAGGTCGGCGAACGTGCCGACGGTGAAGGACGAGGGCTCGACGATCGCCGTCAGCGCGATGAACGCGACGAGGATCAGGCGCGACCAGCGTCTCGTTGCGGGTCCAGAACTTCAACGGATGGCCCTCATGCGGCGAGCTTGTGGGTGAGTTCGTCTTCGCCGATCTCGCCGCGGGCGACCTCGTCGACGATGCGGCCAGCCTTCATGACGAGGATGCGGTGGCAGGCGG
The DNA here is from genome assembly GCA_963704595.1 of uncultured Alphaproteobacteria bacterium. Taxonomy (GTDB): domain Bacteria; phylum Pseudomonadota; class Alphaproteobacteria; order Rhizobiales; family Amorphaceae; genus Acuticoccus. Next base: position 1,461,411 of record OY969922.1, on the reverse strand, counting down.
TCAGGACCTCGGGGATGTCGTCGGAGATGACGATGACGCCGAGGCCCGAGCGGGCAAGCTCGCCGATGGCGGCGTGGATATCCGCCTTGGAGCCGACGTCGACGCCGACCGTCGGCCCGTTGAGGATGAGGATCGACGGGTTGGTGGCGAGCCAGCGGGCGAGCACCACCCGCTGCTGGTTGCCGCCGGACAGGCTCTGCACCGGCAGCGCCGCGGAGGGGGTGGCGATGGCGAGCTTCTTCACCCAGCGGTCGCCCTCGTCGTTGACGGCGGCGGCGTCGATGAACGCGCCCTTCGCGATCCGGTCGACGCTCCCGACGGCGATGTTGCGGCCGATGCTCTGGGACAGGAACAGGCCTTCGGTCAGCCGGTCTTCCGGCACGTAGCCGATGCCGTGGCCGATGGCGTCGGCGATGGTGCGGATGACGACCTTGCGCCCGTCCACCTCGATCCGGCCGCTGGCCGCCGGCGCGATCCCGAAGAGGGCCTTCGCAAGCTCGGTCCGGCCGGAGCCGAGCAGACCGACGACGCCGAGCACTTCGCCGGCGTGGAGGGTGAGCGAGATGTCCTGGAAGTCCGCCCCCCTCGAAAGCCCCTCGACGCGGAGGCGCTCCTCGGGCCGGATCGAATCGGTCGAGACGGTGGATTCCTCGGCCAGGCGGCGGCCGGTCATGTGGTAGGTCAGCGAGGCGAGGTCGAACTCGGCGACCGGCCCTTCGGCGACCAGCTTGCCGTTGCGCAGGACGATCACCCGCTCGCACACGGCGAACACCTCGGCCAGCTTGTGGCTGACGAAGAGGATCGCGATCCCCTTTGCCTTCAGCCCGCGGATGATCGACAGGAGCTGGCGCACTTCCTTCTCGGTGAGCGCGGTGGTCGGCTCGTCCATCACGATCAGCCTGGCGTCATTGACGATGGCGCGCGCGATGGCGACGAGCTGCTTCTGCGCCACGGGGAGCGTTTCGGCGGCGACGTTGAGCGGGATGTCGACGCCGAGCTCCTTGAGCGCGTCGCGTGCGATCTGCCGCGCCTCGCCCCAGTTCATGAAGCGCCGGCCGAGCGCCAGCCGGCGGTTGAACGCGATGTTCTCCGCCACCGACAGGTTCCCGAACAGCGAGAAGTCCTGATAGATGATCTGGATGCCGGCGCGGGCCGCCTTCGCGGGCGACGGGCGCGGCTCCACGGTGCCGCCGTACGCGATGGTGCCGGCGTCGATATCCTGCGCCCCGGCGAGCGACTTGATGAGGGTCGACTTGCCCGACCCGTTCTCGCCGGCAAGGCAGACGACCTCGCCCGGCGCGATCGCGAAATCGACGTTCTCCAGCGCCTTCACGCCGGCGAACGCCTTCGAGACGCCGCGCATTTCGACGACTTTCTCGCCGCTCGTCGTATCGTTGGTCATGGCAGCTCCGGTCACGGGGTGCGACGCGCGCCGCACCCCGTCCGCGATTGTCAGAGCGGGTAGTCCGCCATGTTTTCCTTGGTCACCTTCACGGACGCTTCGCCGTAGAGGACCTTGCCGTCCTGCTGCAGCTTCTCGTAGCCCGGAATGCCGAGGTCCATGCCGTCGCCGACTTCCTCGCCGTTGAGGAGCATGACGGCGAGCTTGTTCATCGCCTTGCCGGCAAGCTTCGGATCCCAGAAGTAGATGCCGTCGACCGCGCCGGTCTCCATGTACTGGCCGGCGATGGAGGGGAGCGACAGGCCGAAGACGCACACGTCATCCTCGAGGCCGCGTTCCTCGATGGCGAGGCCGATGCCGGCGACGTCGGTCGACGCGGAACCCTGCATCCCCTTGATGTCGGGGTATGTGCGCAGGATTTCCTGGGCCTTCTGGTAAGCCTGCTGCTGGTCGTCGTAGGTCTCGTTCTTGTCACCCACCAGCGTCATGTTGGGGTAGTTTTCTTTCTGGTAGGCGATCGCGCCGTCCACCCACTCGTTGTGGGTCTTGGAGGTCAGCGAGCCGACGAAGACGGTGTACTCGCCCTCCTCGCCCATGCACTCGGCGAGGCCCTGCATGATGGTGCCGCCGAAGTCGAAGTTGCGGAACGCCTCGAGGTCCCACTCGGCGTTCTCGATGTCGGACGCCTCGTGAGTGACGACCTTGATGCCCGGCGTCCATCGCGCGCTTCAGCACCGGCTCGACGGCTTCCGGCGAGAACGGGACGACGGTGATCGCGTCGGCGCCCTGTGCGATCATGTCCTCGATCAGCTGGACCTGAAGCTGCGCGTCGGCGCTCGCCGGGCCGACCTGGTAGGCGTTGTTTCCGGTCTCCTCAGCGAACTCGTCGACGCCCTCTTCCATCCGGTTGAACCACTGGATGCCTGAGATCTTCACGACGGTCGGAATCTTGTACGTCTTGTCCTGCGCCACGGCGGTGCCGGACAGCGCGGCTGTGCCCAGTGCGAGCACGGCGAGGCTGGCAATCGTCTTCATCTTGGGTGGCTCCCTGTCGCCCGCATCTGTTTTGCATGAAGGAGTGGCCCACGGGCGAAAGGCCACTCCAGTTGAAGGTATTTTTGGACATCGCCCCGGACATTTGTCCAGCCCCGGACACTGATATGTGCAAATTCCTGAACTGACTGACGCCTTAATGATTGCCACTGCACATTAAACGTGTACACAATCAGTCTAATTATGACGCCGCGCACTCAACGAGTGTACGGGACGGGGAATAATGGGTCGAGCGAAGGTGCTCCCAAGCCTGACCGGCTTGGATGCCGGCAATCATGTTGCGGCAAGAGCATGCCGTTCGGATCGGTGACCACCTCAATCCCGTGAGCTTTGCCGAGGATGCAGGTGTTGAACACGAGGAAGGCAGTGGGCAGAGGCCCGGGCGCGGAAAAGATGACAGCACGACGCTTGCGAAACGGCACCATCACCCTTGACGCTACGGACGCGAGGATTCTGCGCGAACTGGCCTCGGATGCGAGGATTGCAACGTCCGAACTGGCGCGGCGGATCGGCCTTTCGGCCCCCAGCGTCGGCGACCGGATCAGGCGCCTCGAGGAGATCGACGTCATCCGCGCCTACCGCGCCGTGGTCACCCCCTCTGCCATCGGCCTTCCCATCTCCGCCTACCTGCGGATCAGCCCCGTTCCGGGCGCCTTCGACACCATCGCGGACATCGTGCGCGACAGCCCCGAAATCGTCGAGTGCGACAGGGTCACCGGCGACGACTGCTACATCGCCAAGGCCCATGTGCGTTCCATGCAGCACCTCGAAGTCCTGCTCGACCGGATGAGCCCGCACGCCCGCACGCACACCTCGATCGTGCAGTCGACGCCGGTCACCCGCCGGCTTCCGTCCCTACCCGGCGCAGACGACTGATCGCCGCGGAACCTCAAGTTCCGTTAAAGCTGTCATTCATTGTCGTGAGGGAACTTTAACGGCACCCTGAATTTAAGCGCTCGCCAATGAAGCGGGCGCGTGAGGGGGGACCGGATGTCTTTTCACGCAGAACTCGCACCCGACGGTGCAGGCAGAGCGGCTCACGCCGACGCCGTGCGCCTGCTCCTCGACATCGTCACCGGCACGCGGCGCGCCGAACCCGCCGCTGCGGAAGAGGCCGGCACCGTCGCACCGGGCGGGGTGAGGCGTGAGCCTGAGCCGACGCCGCGCGAAATCCGCGCTCTCATTCGCGACGAGATCATCCCCGCAGCGAAAGCCCCTGTCCCGCCGCGCTGCGTGGTGGCAGAGGCGTGCCCAGCCGCGCCCCGAGGCGAGCGGTGCGACCCGCGCTGCTCGGCGGCTGCCCGCGGCGAGGATCGCGAGGCCGTGGATGCGGAGTGGGAGCCGGCGTGAGCCGCCGGCGCGTCAGTTGCCGTAGATCTGCACCGGCAGCCAGGTGGCAAGGCTCGGCAGATACCAGAGGGCGACCAGCATCCCGATCTGGATCAGCACGAACGGGATGATGCCGCGGTAGATCGCGGTCGTCCTCACCTCGGGCGGCGCGACGCCGCGCAGGTAGAACAGGGCGAAGCCGAAGGGCGGCGTCAGGAACGAGGTCTGCAGGTTCACCGCCATCATGATGCCGAGCCACACCGGGCTCATGGTCGACCCGTCGGGCATTTCGAGCATCAGGAGGAACGGCGCCACCAGCGGCACGACGACGAACACGATCTCGAGGAAGTCGAGGAAGAAGCCCAGGACGAACATCATCAGCATCACGGCGATGATCGCGCCGAGCGCCCCGCCCGGAAGGCCGGACAGCGCCTCCTTCACCAGCTCCTCGCCGCCGAGCCCGCGGAAGACGAGGCTGAACAGCGCCGCGCCGATCAGGATCACGAACACCATGCAGGTGATCTGCGTGGTGGACTGGACCACTGCGGTCAGGACGCCGCCCCTTGCCACGCGGATCAGCGACACCACCAGCCCGAGGACAACGAGCGCGACCAGCACCGCGGCGACATAGATCCCGATCTGGTCGTTCTGCGAAATCTCTGTGCGCGAGATCCGCAGGTCCATCATCACCGTCAACGCAATCACCGCGATGAGCGCCGCAGTGGCGATGTAGATGAACAGCGGCTTCGACTCGTCGAGCCGGTAGCCTGCGAGCAGGATCGCGCCGACCCCGCCGACGGCGGCGGCTTCGGTGGGGGTCGCGGCACCGGCGAGGATCGACCCGAGAACGGCCAGAATGAGGACGATCGGCGGCACGAGGGCGTGGACGATCCGGTACAGAGTGACCGGGTTCTCAGGGTCGCGCGGAACCGGCGGAGCGAGCGACGGCCTGAAGAACGCGATCACCGCCATGTAGATGATGTACGCCACTACCAGGAGCAGCCCCGGAATGAGCGCGCCTGCGAAGAGGTCGCCGACCGAGACCGGCGGGCCGGGCACGAACGAGAAGTCACCCTCCGCCCAAGCCTGTTCCTGCAGGACGCGCTGCGCCTGCTGGTAGGAGTTGGAGATCTGGTCGCCGAGGATGACGAGGACGATCGACGGGGGAATGATCTGCCCCAGCGTCCCCGACGCGGCGATGGTGCCCGCCGCCAGCGAAGGCGCGTAGCCGTAGCGCAGCATCGTGGGAAGCGACAGGAGCCCCATGGTGACGACGGTGGCGCCGACGATGCCGGTGGAGGCCGCCAGAAGCGCGCCGACGATGCAGACGGCGATGCCGAGGCCGCCGCGCATCGGGCCGAAGAGCTGGCCCATCGTCTCGAGGAGTTCCTCCGCGACGCGACTTCGTTCCAGGAGCACGCCCATGAAGACGAACAGGGGCACCGCGATCAGCACCTCGTTCGTCATGGTGCCGAAGATGCGCTGGGGCAGCGCGTTCACGAACGCGAAGTCGAACACGCCGAGCGTGTGGCCGAGGACGGCAAACAGCAGCCCCGTGCCCGCAAGCGTGAAGGCGACGGGAAATCCGGTCAGCAACAGCACGATGGCCACTGCGAACATCAGGATATCGAGGATCTCCGCGAGATGCGCCATACGGTGTTCGTCAATGCTCTGGAACGGCGGGCGGCTCGCCGCGGCCGGTGAGGTAAAGGATGGAGCGCAGGATCATCACCAGGCCCTGCGCGGCGATGAGGATGCCAAAGATCGGGATCGCGGTCTTCAGGAGATAGACGCCCGGAATGCCCGAGGTTTCGATCGAGCCTTCCTGGATGCGCCAGGAGCTCGCCACGTAGTTCCAGCTCGAATAGGTGATCATCAGCGCGACGGGGATGAGGAGGAAGATCGACCCCAGCAGGTTGACGAGAGCGCGGGTCCGGGGGGTCGCCGACCGGTAGAAGATGTCGACCCGCACGTGCCCGTCATCGGACAGGGTGTAGGCTGCGGCCAGCATGAACAGGACGGCGTGCATGTAGACGACCGATTCCTGCGCCCACAGGTCGCCGACGCCGAACACGTAGCGCGCGACCACCACGCCGAACTGCACCAGCACCATGATAAGCGCCAGCCAGGCCACGAGCTTTGCCGAGGAAACGGTTGGTGTTGTCGATCGTGTCGGCCAGGAAATTCATCGGCGCGCTCACCTGGGCTGCGGGAAATCACCGCGCGGAATACGAAAAAAACGGAGACCGCGGCAAGGGTCCGCCGCGGCCTCCGGTTGCGTTGGTTCGGCTTACTGCTGCTCGCCGAGCTTCAGCGTGCGGGTCCGCTCGTTGGCGTAGCCCTGGATCGAGATGTCGGTCCAGGCCGCATATTCCTTGCGGGCCTTGAGGTAGCTGTCGTAGGTGCGCTTGGCGAGGTCGTCGTGCTTGGCCGCTGCCGCCACCACTTCTTCCGACGCGTCGGCGAAGCCCTGGAACACGTCGTCCGGGAACTTGCGCAGCGTCACGCCGTGCTGGTTGACGAGTGTCGTCAGCGCCTGGCCGTTCTTGGCCACGAACTCGGCGTACATGGACGAGTTCTCGGCGAGGCAGGCGTTCTCGATGATCGCCTTGTCGGTCTCCGACAGCGCGTTGAACTTCTCGAGGTTGACGCCGGCCGACAGCGTGGGGCCGGGCTCGTGGAAGCCGGGGTAGTAGTAGTTCTTGGCGATCCGGTAGAAGCCGAACGCAAGGTCGTTCCAGGGGCCGACCCACTCGGTCGCGTCGATCGCGCCCGACTGGAGCGCCGCGAAGATCTCGCCGCCCGGCAGCGCGATGACGTTGACGCCGAGCTTGCGCAGCGCCTCGCCGCCGAGGCCCGGCATGCGCATCTTGAGGCCCTTCAGGTCCTCCAGCGATTCGATCGGCTCGCGGAACCAGCCGCCCATCTGGACGCCGGTGTTGCCGCACGGGAACGGCTTAACGCCGAAGCCGGCGGACAGCTCGTCCCACAGCGTCTGGCCGCCACCATGGATCAGCCACGCGTTCATTTCCGGCGCCGTCAGGCCCATCGGCACTGTCGCGAAGAAGTTGAACGCCGGGTGCTTGCCCTGCCAGTAGTAGTCGACGCCGTGATACATCTCGGCGGTGCCGTTGGAGACCGCGTCGAAGCTTTCGAAGGCCGGGACGAGTTCGCCTGCGCCGAAGAGCTTAACCGTGATCCGGCCGTCGGTCATCTTGGTGATGCGATCGGCGCAACGCTGCGCGCCGGTTCCGAGGCCGGGGAAGTTCTTCGGCCACGTGGTGACCATCTTCCATTCCTGGCGTCCCTGCGAAATGGCAGGCGTCGCAAGAGCAGTGGCACCCACTGCGGCCGCGCCGAAAGCCGATGTCTTCAAAAATGAACGGCGATCCATGACCTTCTCCCTATGAGTTCGTTGTTCCGGTATGCGTCCGGGATTCATTTCCGGTTTAATCAGACGATCACTTGCCGGACAAGTGAAGAGTTCGAAACAAAATATGCTTTTAATTTGAGCAGTGTGCCGATGCGGCGCCGGCTCTTGAACAGACCCGCCGAGGCTGTAATCTTCCGCGCGTAAACGGCCGGAGGGATGTTATGGCGGCGCCGATGGTGGTGGTTTCGTGCGACCGGTTCGAGCGCAACGGCCTCGTCTGGTCGGGCGGCCCGGATTCGTACCTCAACGCCCTCGCGGTGGTCGGCCTCCTCCCGGTCCAGCTGCCGACCATCTCCGAGCCGATCGACCCCGCCCCGCTGCTCGACGTCTGCGCCGGCGTGCTGATCACCGGCGCGCGCGCCAACGTCCACCCCTCGCTCTACGGCAAGGAGGAGAGCGAGGCGGCCAAACCGTTCGACCGCGAGCGCGATCGCACCACGCTGCCCCTCATCCGCGAGGCGGTCGCCCGCGGCATCCCGCTCTTCTGCATCTGCCGCGGCATCCAGGAGATGAACGTCGCGTTCGGCGGCTCGCTCCACCACAGCGTGCACGCCCTCCCCGGCCGCGACGACCACCGCTCGCCGCAGCAGGACGACGTCGACGCCTGGTTCGGCCTGAGGCACGACATCGAGATCAAGGCTGGCGGCCTGCTGCGCCCGATCCTCGGCGAGAAGGTGCGCGTCAACTCCGTCCATCACCAGGGGATCGACCGGCTCGCCGAGCGCGCCCGCGTCGAGGCCGTGGCGGCAGACGGCACCATCGAGGCGATCTCGATCGAAGGCGCGTCCGCCTTCGCGCTCGGCGTCCAGTGGCACCCGGAGCATTTCGTGCGGACCGACGGCCCCTCCCGCGCCGTGTTTGACGCGTTCGCCGCCGCGGTCGCGGACCACGCCGCCCGCCGAATGGCGCGCGCGGCATGAGCGGCGGGCATGACCACTCCCACCTGTCGGACATGGAAGCGAGGGTCCGCGCCCTCCAGTCGCTCCTGACCGGGAAGGGCTACGTCGACCCCGCCGCCATCGACGAACTCGTCACCTACTACGAGCACGAGGTCGGCCCCCAGAACGGCGCAAAGGTCGTCGCCCGCGCATGGACCGACCCCGCCTACGCCGAGCATCTCTTCGAGGACGCGACGACGGCAATCGCCGAGCTCGGCTTCGGCGGCCGCGCCGGCGAGCACATGGTGGCGCTGCGCAACACGCCCGAGACGCACAACATGGTCGTCTGCACCCTGTGCTCCTGCTACCCATGGTCGGTGCTGGGGCTGCCGCCGGTGTGGTACAAGTCCGCCCCCTACCGGGCCAAGGCCGTCGCCGACCCGCGCGGCGTCCTTGCCGACTTCGGCGTCACGCTGCCGGAAGCGACTGAGATCTCGGTGTGGGACTCCACCGCGGAGGTTCGCTACCTGGTGGTGCCGATGCAGCCCGAAGGCACGGAAGGCTGGGACGAGGATGCGCTCGCCCGCATCGTCAGCCGCGATGCGATGATCGGAACCGGCCTCCCCGACCCGAAAGCGCCGGTGCGATGAACGGCGCGCAGGACCTCGGCGGCGCGCACGGCTTCGGCCCGGTGGTGCCCGAACCGGACGAGCCCGTGTTCCACGCCGACTGGGAGCGCGCTGCGCTCGCCCTCTCCGTGCTGATGGGCCCGGCCGGCCTCTGGTCGCTCGACCGCTCCCGCTTCGTGCGCGAGAGCCTGCCCGCGACCCAGTACTACACCCTCCCCTATTACGGGATCTGGACCGCAGCCCTCGAGACGATGGTCGCCGACGCGGGCATCGCGGACGGCACCGCCCCACCGCCCCGCCGCGTCCTCCACGGCGGCGAGGTCCGCCCCGTGATGGACAAGGGCTTCCCCTCCGAGCGCCCCGGCCCTGCACCGCGCTTTGCGGTCGGCGAAATTGTGCGCGTCAAGGCCATGAACCCGGCGCACCACACCCGCGCACCGCGCTACTGCCGCGGCAAGACCGGGCGGATCGTGCGCGTCCACGGCGTCCACGTCTTCCCGGACACCAGCGCCCACTACGAGGGCGAGAACCCGCAGCCGCTCTACAACGTCGCTTTCAGGGCGGCCGACCTCTGGGGCCCCGACACCACCGCCGCCAACGTCCACCTCGACCTCTTCGAGCCCTATCTCGATGCCGTCTGAGGCGGACGAACCCACCTTCGCCGCCCCCTGGGAGGCGACCGCATTCGCCCTAAAGGCGCATCTCGTCGAGACCGGCCGGCTCGACGCCGGCGAATTCGCCGACCTCCTCGGCGCGGCCCTTCGCGAAAACCCCGCCCCGGCCGACGACGGCACGGCCTACTTCGTCGCCTTCGTTACGGCGCTGGAGCGGGCCATCGCGCCGCTCGCCCCGCCGGGCGCTCTCGCCGAAGAGGTCGCCGCCTGGCACCGCGCCGCCGCCCGCACGCCCCACGGCGAGCCCATCGAACTTTCGCCCGGCGGGCCCGCCCTCTAGCCGCTCTGCCCGCTCAGACCTGCGCGGCGCCGCCGTCGGCGAAGACCTCGCTCCCGGTCATCACGGCGCTGTCGTCCGACGCGAGGAAGAGGGCGACCGCGGCGACCTCCGACGCGTCGGCGATCCGTCCGGACGGGGTCAGTGCGATGAGGGTCTCGTAGAACGTGTCACCGCCGACGAAGTCCGCGACGCCCTTCAGCCCCGGTGTATCCGTCGCGCCCGGCGACAGGACGTTGACGCGGATACCGGTCCCTTTCAGGTCCAGCGCCCAGCTTCGTGCAAGATTGCGGATCGCCGCCTTGGTGGCGCTGTAGATGCTGAAGGCCGGCGTTCCCATCACGCCGGTGGTCGACCCGGTGAGAATGATCGAGGCCCCCGGCTGCATCAGCGGCAGCGCCTTCTGGACGGTAAAGACAGTCCCCTTCACGTTGACGCCGAACGTCAGATCGAACGACGCTTCGGTAATCCCTCCGAGCGGCTCGAGCTGACCCACCCCGGCGTTGGCGAACAGGACATCGACCCTGCCGTGCCGGGTGCGGACCGTTTCGAACAGCCGGTCGAGATCGTCAGCGTTCGCCACGTCGCCCTGCACGGCGGTGACGCCGGCGCCGATTTCCGAGGCGGCCTTGTCGAGCTCTTCCTGACGTCTGCCGGTGATGTAGACGTGCGCACCCTCGGCCACGAAGCGCCGCGCGGTGGCAAGTCCGATACCGCTGTTGCCGCCTGTGATGACGGCGATCTTACCTTCGAGTCTGCCCATGACTGACCTCGTTTGCGTTGGTCGGCGCAAACTGGTGGCCTGGCTTCCAAAATTCCAGTATGTACCTTTTGGTAAGTACCCTAGAACGCGGGAGACGGGCGGATGGCGAACCCCTTCACATGCGGCCTCGAGGCCGTCCTCACCGTGATGGGCGGGAAGTGGAAGCCGCTGATCGTCTACCACCTCAGCCGGGGCACCCTGCGCTACGGCGAACTGCGCCGCGCGGTCGGAACGGTCAGCGACAAGGTGCTCGCCCAGCAGTTGAAGGAGATGATCGCGGACGGGATCGTCGCCCGCCGCGATTACGCCGAGATTCCGCCGCGGGTGGAGTATTCGCTGACGCCCTTCGGCGTCAGTCTCGCTGAGGCGCTCGTCCAGCTGTGCGAATGGGGCAGCAGACATTCCACAGAACTCGCTGCGGTCCTGGAACGTCGCGCCGCGTAGGTTCAACCGCCTGCCCCTGGAGACGAACGGCTCGCCGGGCCTCGGCTAGTCCTCGCTGCCGGCCGTCGCCAGCGCGAAGAAGCCGACCGCGCTGTCGCCGACTTCGCGCACGTCGAGCTTCTCGAGGCCGGGGATCGCGTCAGGCATCGCGCCGCGCTTCTCCTCCAGCACGGCGATGGCGTCCGGTGTCATCCACCCGCCTGCGAGCGCACTCGTGAGCGCCGCCTCGCCGAGCCCCTGCGCATAGGGCGGATCGCAGAAGACGAGGCCGAACGGCGGCAGGTTGGCGGGGCCGAGCCGGGTGGCGTCGCGCTTCCACACTCGCGTGCGGCCCGCCGCGCCCAACGCGTCGATGTTGGTGCGCAGCGCGCCGCGCGCGCCGGTCGCGTTCTCCACGAACAGCGCGAACGCCGCGCCGCGTGACAGCGCCTCGAGCCCCATCGCGCCGCTCCCTGCGAAGAGGTCCAGCACGCGGCCATCCGCCAGCCTGTCGCCGTAGCGGTGCGCGAGGATGTTGAAGATCGTCTCGCGCATCCGGTCCGTGGTCGGGCGCGTCGCGTCGCCCTTTGGCGCGACGATGGCCGTCCCGCGCCGCTCTCCGCCTACAATCCGCATCAGGTCTCCCGCCGCGCCGCAAAGAAATCGCGCAGGAGGGCGGCGCACTCCTGCTCGCAGAACCCGCCATAGATTTCAGGGCGGTGGTGGATGGTCGGCTGGCCGAACAGGCGCGGACCGGCTTCCACCGCGCCGCCCTTTTCGTCCGGCGCGCCGAAATATAACCGTCTTATCCTTGCCATCGCGATCGCGCCGGCGCACATAGCGCAGGGCTCCAACGTAACATGAAGATCGCATCCGACGAGTTGCGCCGTGCCAAGCACACGGCCGGCAGCGCGCAGGGCGAGGATTTCTGCATGTGCGGTGGGGTCGTTCAACGTCAGCGTCCGGTTGCCGGCCGCCGCCACAACCTCGCCGTCCGCGACCACCACCGCGCCCACCGGCACCTCGCCGTGCGCCGCAGCAAGTCTTGCCTCGGCAAGCGCGCGCTCCATGAATGTGTTGACCACCAGGCCCCCGATGACCGACCGAAACAATTCCGACGCGCCAGAAGGCGCCCCGCCGACCGGCACAAAGCCAGAAGGCACGCCCGGCGCCAAGCCGCATGATGAGGCGACCGCCGCATCCGCGCCGGAATCCGCACCCACCGAGGCGCACGAGCCCCCCGCGCATTCACCTGATGCCGCAGACGCCGCCGAAGAGGCGCCGGCCGCGAGCGACGAACCCGTGATCCTCTCCGCCGCCCCCGAGCCTGTGGACGACATGACTGCCGACGAGGCGGACCGCGAAACCGCGATCGCTCTCGGCGCGCCGGAAGCGCCTGAAGACGACGACGCGCCCGACGCGACCTGGGAGCCCGCCCCCGGCACCGACGAGACCGAGGCCGAGGCGGCCGAGGACGACGATGACGCGGACGACCGGGACGATGACGACCGGGACGATGACGACGAAGACGAAGACGAAGACGAAGACAGAGACGACCGGGACGACGACGACGACGAACCCACCTCCGCCCCTGCGCTGCAACGCGATGCCGCGGCGAAGAAGGCCGAGCCGCGCGAAGAACGCCCCGAGGGCGAGCGCATCGCCAAGGTGATGGCGCGCGCCGGCGTCGCCTCCCGCCGCGAGTCCGAGGCGCTGATCGAGGACGGCCGCGTCCGCCTCAACGGCCGCAAGCTCGACACGCCCGCCACCATCGTCACCGACGACGACAAGATCGAAGTGGACGGCAAGGAAATCCCGCGCCGGCTGCGGACCCGCGCCTGGCTCTTCAACAAGCCCAAGGGCCTCGTCACCACCAACCACGACCCCGAAGGCCGCGCCACCATCTTCGACGCGCTGCCCGGCAACCTGCCGCGCGTCGTCACCGTCGGCCGGCTCGACATCAACACCGAGGGTCTCCTGATCCTCACCAACGACGGTGGCCTCGCCCGCGTCCTCGAACTTCCGGCCACCGGCTGGACGCGCAAGTACCGCGTCCGCGTCCACGGCGCGGTCGATCAGGACGCGCTCGCCACCCTGCGCGAAGGCACCTCCATCGACGGCGTGCTCTACGGCCCCGTCGAAGTCACCGTCGACCGCGCCGGGCGACAACTCGTGGCTGACGGTTGCGCTGCAGGAAGGCAAGAACCGCGAGATCAAGATCGTGCTCGGCTCGCTCGGCCTTGCCGTCACGCGCCTCATCCGCATCTCGTTCGGCCCCTTCCAGCTCGGCGAACTCGCCCGCGGCGAGGTGAAGGAAATCCCGACGCGGCTCCTGAAGGACCAGCTCGGCCCGCGCCTCGCCGCCGAGGCCAGCGTCGACTTCGAGAGCCCGCTCACCTCAGTCACCCACGCCAAGCCTTCGCCGGTGCGCCGCGAAGACCCCCGCGGCCGCCCGTCCCGCCCCCCGCAGGGCGACCGGCGCGGCAGCTTCGGCGACCGCCCGTCCGGCGACCGCCCCTCCTTCAGCCGTGGCCCGCGCGAGGGCGGCGACCGCCCGGCCCGCCCTTACGGTGACAAGCCCGGCGGCTTCCAGAAGCGCGACGGCGGCTTCGGCGAGAAGCGTGAAGGCGGCTTCACCGGCAACCGCGAAGGCGGCTTCAGCCGTCCGCCCCGTTCCGATTCCGACCGCCCCGCCCGCCCCTACGGCGACAAGCCCGGCGGCTACCAGAAGCGCGAAGGCGGCTACGGCGAAAAGCGCGAGGGCGGCTTCAACCGCGGCCCCCGCCCCGACGGCGACCGCCCCGCCCGCCCCTACGGCGACAAGCCCGGCGGCTTCCAGAAGCGCGAAGGCGGCTTCGGCGACAAGCGCGAGGGCGGCTTCAACCGCGGCCCCCGCCCCGACGGTGACCGCCCCGCCCGCAGCTACGGCGACAAGCCCGGCGGCTACCAGAAGCGCGAAGGCGGCTACGGCGAAAAGCGCGAGGGCGGCTTCAACCGCGGCCCCCGCCCCGACGGCGACCGCCCGGCCCGCCCCTACGGCGACAAGCCCGGCGGCTTCCAGAAGCGCGAAGGCGGCTTCGGCGACAAGCGCGAGGGCGGCTTTAACCGCGGCCCCCGCCCCGACGGTGACCGCCCCGCCCGCTCATATGGCGACAAGCCCGGCGGCTATCAGAAACGCGAAGGCGGTTCCGGCGAGAAACGCGAGGGCGGCTTCAACCGCGGCCCCCGCCCCGATGGCGATCGCCCCGCCCGCTCCTATGGCGACAAGCCCGGCGGCTACCAGAAGCGCGAAGGTGGCTCCGGCGACAAGCGCGAGGGCGGTTTCAACCGCGGCCCCCGTCCCGACGGCGACCGCCCCGCCCGCTCCTATGGCGACAAGCCCGGTGGATTCCAGAAGCGCGAAGGCGGCTTCAACCGCGGCCCGCGTCCCGATGGCGAGCGCAGCAGCTTCAAGCCGCGCGGCGATCGCGATTCCCGGCCCGCCGGCGACCGCCCGTTCGCCAAGCGGCCGGAGGGCAACGACGCCAGCCGCGGCGAGCCGTGGAAGTCCGGCCCCCGCTCCGACAGCGCCAACCGCGCCGGCAGCCCCCGCCCCGGCGGCGGCGATCGCCCGCACGGCGACCGGCCCCGCGGCGACGGCCCGCGCCCGAACCGCGGTGCCAGCGACCGCTCGGGCGGACCGCGTCCGTCCGGCGGCAAGAGCTTCGGCGGCGATCGCAGTGGGCCTTCCGGTTTCGGCGGCAAGAGTGGCGACCGTCCGTCCGGTGGCAAGAGCTTCGGCGGCGACCGCCCCGCGCGCAGCGGCGACGGTGGTTCGAGGCCCTTCAAGCCGAGCGGCGGCCGCGACGGCGCCCCGCAGGGCCGCAAGCCCTTCGGCGGCAACGGTCCGCGCAGCGGCTCGGGCAACCGGCCTGGCGGCGACAAGCGGCCCGGCGCCGGTGCAGGCCGCCCGCGCACGCCGCGACCGCCGCGCGACTGACGGATCGCACGCATGACCCGGCCGGGCATCGACGACGAAAGCCCGGCCGCCGTCGGCCTCCGCACATTGCAGTGATGCGGGAACACCCCCTCGCGACGCGCGTTTCTAATCCATGACAAGCATTGCGTCGCGTTCCACCGCCGCCGAGGCTTCGGCCCGGCAGACGTCAGCACCGGCCCGGAATCGCCCGGACGACGCGTCCTCCGGCGCCGACGGGGCAAGCCGGACCGCCCAGCAGCCAATGCGCCTGCAGGATCTGATGGACGTGATCGCCGACGCCGGCAACGGCGAGAGCGAAAAGGTTTCGGTCGAGGATATCCTCAACCGCGTCGGCACCCGCTCCTTTGGCGCCCTCCTCCTGGCGCCGAGCCTCCTGGTGGTGACGCCCCTCAGCGGCATCCCCGGCGTGCCCACCACTGCGGCGATCATCATCATCCTGATCTGCCTGCAGTTCCTGTCGGGAATGCACACGGTCTGGCTGCCGAAATGGATCCTGCGGGCGAAGGTCTCGCGGCGAAAGCTCGACCGCGCGATGGACTCCGCAAAGCCCGTCGCCCGCGTGATCGACAAGGTGATCCGCCCCCGGCTGGGCTTCCTCATCAACCGGGTGACATTCTCGCTGGTGGCGCTCGTCTGCGCGGTCCTTGCCGCGACGATGCCGCCGCTCGAGATCCTGCCCTTCACGGCCACCGCCACCGCGTTCATCATCACCCTCTTCGCGCTGTCGATCCTGGTGCGCGACGGTGTTCTGGCGCTGATCGCGCTGGCGGCCACGGCCTTTGCCACGGTGGCGTTCGCGATCTGGATCGTCCCTGCCATCTCGAGCTTCTTCTAGGGCGTGGCCCCACTGGACGAATTTCTGCCTAAGGAACGTGCAGAAACGGCTTGACCGGTTCCGTCCGCACGGCTCCCATGGGGCTTCCGGCGCGGGCAGGCTGGCATGGTGCTTGCTGTCAGGTTGCAGAACCGCGCGACTGCAACGCCTTCTGGACAGCCGATGCCCGCCTCCGCACTACCGCTCGAACTCGTCGCGCTCACCAAACGCTATGGCGACACCGTCGCGGTGGACGCCATCAACCTCAAGGTCCCCGCCGGCACCTACGCGTGCCTCCTCGGCCCGTCCGGCTGCGGCAAGACCTCCACCCTGCGCATGATCGCGGGGCACGAGAGCGTTTCCTCCGGCGACATCGTCCTCGGCGCGCAGAACATCTCCAACGTCGCGCCCGCCAAGCGCCACACCTCGATGATGTTCCAGAACTATGCCCTGTTCCCGCACCTCTCGACCCGCGAGAACGTCGCCTTCTCGCTGAAGATGAAGGGCATCGACAAGGCCACCCGCGAAGCCAAGGCCGACACGCTCCTCGACCTCGTCCAGATGGCCCCCTACGGCGCGCGCCGCCCCGCCCAGCTTTCCGGCGGCCAGCAGCAGCGCATCGCGCTCGCCCGCGCCCTCGTCACCGAGCCCTCGATCCTCCTCCTCGACGAGCCGCTCTCCGCGCTCGACCCGTTCCTGCGCGTCAAGATGCGGGGCGAGCTGAAGCGGCTCCAGCAGGACTTCGGCATCACATTCATCCACGTCACCCACAGCCAGGAGGAGGCGATGGCGCTCGCCGACCTCGTGGTGGTGATGAACGACGGCCGCATCGAGCAGGCCGGCACCGCACGCGAGGTCTTCTCCCGTCCGCGCACGCCGTTCGTCGCCCGCTTCATCGGCGGCCACAACGTCCTCGAAGGCCGCGTGGCCGGCGTCGACGACGGCGTCATCCGCGCCGACCTCGGCAAGGCCGGCCACGCCGCGACCCGCGCCGCGAAGGCCGCCGCCCCCGGCGACCCCGTCGCGATCGCGGTCCGCGCCGACCACATCACCCTCCACCCCGTGGGTCAGGCGGGCGAGGCCAACGCCCTCACCGGCACCATCGCGTCGATCCAGTACCAGGGCAGCTTCGTGGAGGTCCGCGTCGACACCGGCGCGGACGAGCAGGTGCTGGTGACGATGCCCGACACCACGTTCGACGCCGCACCGCTTTCGGAAGGCGAGGCTGCCCACCTCACCTGGCCATTGGCCGAAGGGCACCTTCTTTCCGGCGTTTCCGCCTAGCAATTAATCAAAAGCACAAGACAGGAGCAGATGATGACGAACCCCATCAAGTCCGGCCTCGACCGGCGCGCGTTCCTCAAGACCACTGCCATCGCAGCGGGCACCGTCGCCACCACCGGCTCCGCGCTGTTCGCGCCCGCGGTCCACGCGCAGGAAGGCGTCACGCTCCGCCTCGCCGGCACCGGCGTGAACGCCTACAACGAGATTGCGCAGAAGGCGAAGGAAGATCTCGGCATCACCATCGAGTACACGACACTGACGTCGGACGACGTCGTCCGCCGCGCCGTGACGCAGCCGACGTCGTTCGACCTCCTCGACGCCGAATACTGGATGCTGAAGAAGATCATCCCCGCCGGCACCATCCTCGGCATGGATACGACCAAGATCAAATATTACGACCAGATCGTGCCGATCTTCACCAAGGGCGAGATGCCGGACGGCAGCAAGGCCACCGACCAGGGCACCGACCCCTACGAGGTCGGCTTCCTCGAGGAACAGGGCGGCAAGTCGTTCGCGAGCGGCGAAACCCAGTTCATGACGGCGATCCCGACGGTCTACAACGCCGACACGCTCGGCATCCGGCCCGACCTCATCGGCCGCCCGATCGAAAGCTGGGCCGAGCTTCTGAACCCCGAGTTCAAGGGCAAGTCGGCGATCATCAACGTGCCGTCCATCGGCATCATGGATGCCGCGATGGTCGCCGAGGCGATGGGCGAGATCACCTACGGCGACAAGGGCAACATGACGAAGGAGGAGATCGACAAGACCATTGATCTCATGACCGAAGCCAAGAAGGCCGGCCAGTTCCGCGCCTTCTGGAAGGACTTCAACGAAAGCGTCAACCTGATGGCGTCGGGCGAAGTGGTCATCCAGTCGATGTGGTCGCCCGCCGTCACCGCCGTGAAGGCGCAGGGCATCCCGTGCGTCTACCAGCCGCTCAAGGAAGGTTACCGCGCCTGGGCCTCGGGTCTCACCGTGCCGGCCCACGTCGACGGCAAGACGCGCGATGCGGCGTACGACTTCATCAACTGGTATCTGTCGGGCTGGGTCGGCGCGTTCCTCAACCGTCAGGGCTACTACACCGCGGTTCTCGATACCGCGAAAGAGAACATGACCGAGAACGAGTGGAACTACTGGATGGAAGGCAAGGCGGCCACAGCCCCGATCGTCTCCCCCACCGGGCAGGAACTCGGCGCGGTCGGCGACGTGCGCGACGGCGGCTCCTTCATCGAGCGGATGGGCGCAGTCGCCTGCTGGAACGCGGTGATGGACGAGGACCGCTACATGGTCCGCCGCTGGAACGACTTTATCGCCGCCTGATCAAGGGCCGGTTGCGACGACGAAACGGGCCGCGCATCCTGCGCGGCCCGATCCACGAGAGACCAGCGCCAGGATCCTATGGCCCGTTCACTTCCCTCCCGCGCCGTCGCCTACGTCCAGGCGCTGCCGATGGCGGCGGTCTTCGCGGTCTTCTTCATCCTGCCGATCTGCCTCGTGGCGGTGGTCTCGTTCTTCGACTACCAGACCTACGACATCCTCATCCCGGACTTCGTGACCTTCAACTACGAGGACGTCTTCTCCTCGCCGACCACGTACCGGACCTACGCCGCCACCTTCAAATTCTGCGTCATCACCTGGGCGATCACGCTGGTGCTCGGCTTCACCATCGCGCACTTCCTGGCGTTCTACCTCAAGAGCGTGCCGACGCAGCTCGTCTGCTTCCTGATCTGCACGATCCCGTTCTGGACCTCGAACGTGATCCGCATGATCTCCTGGATCCCGTTCCTCGGTCGCAACGGCCTCATCAACCAGGCGCTGATGTCGCTCGGCATCGTCGACGAGCCGCAGGAGTGGCTGCTCTTCTCCGAGTTCGCGGTGATCCTGGGCTACGTCCACCTCTACACGCTGTTCATGATCGTCCCGATCTTCAACTCCATGGCCCGGATCGACAAATCTCTGATCGAAGCGGCCAAGGATCAGGGCGCCTCCAGCCTCCAGATCCTCTG
Organism: uncultured Alphaproteobacteria bacterium; assembly: GCA_963704595.1. Taxonomy (GTDB): domain Bacteria; phylum Pseudomonadota; class Alphaproteobacteria; order Rhizobiales; family Amorphaceae; genus Acuticoccus. The sequence goes on along the minus strand of OY969922.1, from coordinate 1,442,467 downwards.
GAACGTCGTCCTGCCGCTGACCAAGCCCGGCATCGCCATCGGCTCGATCTTCGTGGTCGCCATCGTGATGGGGGACTTCATCACGGTCTCGGTGCTCGGCGGCGGGCAGATCCCGTCCATCGGCAAGAGCATCCAGACCGAGCTCAGCTATCTCCAGTTCCCGCCGGCCGCGGCCAATGCCGTCGTCCTCCTCGGCATCACGATCCTGATGATCATCGCGCTCATCCGCATCGTCGACATCCGCAAGGAGCTCTGACGTGCAGGCGACCCTCCGACCCCACCGCGCTCCCCCTCTCCATTCCGGTGGAAGACCCGCCGGAGGCGTGTCTTCCTTCTGCAGCGACATTCCGGCGGAGCCGACCCCTCCCCCAACCCGCGGAGCGGGGCGAGGGTCAAGGCCGAAGAGCGAAGCGTGCCTTGAGGCTCGCCCCGCTCCGCGGGAGACTGGACTAAGGAGGGAGCTTCAAGGCACGGCCCCCTACGGCCGCCAAGCCGAAGGAAGGCGTCCATGAGAAGCACCGAAGGCCCTCCCTACAAGGCGCTGATGTGGGCGATCTTCATCCTCTTCGTCCTGTTCCTCTACGCCCCGATCGCCACCATCGTGATCCTCTCGTTCCAGGGACCGGAGGGCGGACTCACCTTCCCCATGCGCGGGCTTTCGCTGCACTGGTTCGAGGAGCTGTTCGGGCCGCAGTCGATCGGGGACATCTGGGGCGCGTTCCGCCGCTCGCTCGGCCTCGGCGTGATCGTGATGATCTGCACCGTGGTGATCTCGTTCATCGCGGGGCTCGCCTACCGGCGCCGGTTCATCGGCAGCACCGTGCTCCTCTACGTGGCGATCGCCAGCCTCATCATGCCGTCGGTGGTGGTCTCGCTCGGCATCGGCGCGGGGTTCGAGCTCGCGGGGATCGAGCGGCACTGGTACTCGTCCGGCGTCGGCGCGCACCTCACGTGGACGCTGCCGTTCGGCCTCCTCATCATGTTCGCCGTCTTCAACCGGTTCGACCGCTCGTTCGAGGAGGCTGCGCGCGACCAGGGCGCCAGCCCGTGGCAGACGGTCCGCTACGTGGTCATCCCCATCATCCTCCCATCGCTGATCGGTATCGCCCTCTTCGGCTTCACGCTCTCCTATGACGAGCTCGCCCGCTCCTCGCAGGCGATCGGCGCGGTCAACACGCTGCCGCTGGAGCTGCAGGCGATGCAGACCAACACGACGACGCCGGTGATCTACGCGCTGGGGACGCTCACCACCGGGCTGTCCTTCCTCGTCATCGGGATTACCATCGCGGCGTTCGTCATCATCCGCCGGCGCCAGATGCGGCACGGCTCGGACGCAGGCAAGGCATGAAGATCCACGTCATCAATCCCAACTCCACCGCCTCGATGACCGAGAAGATCGCCGTCGCGGCGCGCTCGGTCGCAGCGCCTGGCACGGAGATCGTCGCCACCAACCCCACAGGCACGCCGGCCTCCATCGAGGGGTTTTCGGACGAGGCGGTCTCGGTCCCGCCGCTGCTCGCCGAAATCAGGCGCGGGGCGGACGCGGGCGCAGACGCCTTTGTCATCGCCTGCTTCGACGATCCCGGCCTCAACGCCTGCCGCGAGGTGACGGACCGCCCCGTCGTCGGCATCTGCGAGGCGGCGATGATGACCGCCTCGATCCTTTCCGCCCGCTTCTCGGTGGTGACGACCCTCCCCCGCGCGATCCCCATCATCGAGGACCTTGCCGACCACTACGGCATGGGCCGCCGCTGCCGCCGCGTCCGCTCGGCGGAAATTCCGGTGCTGGCTTTGGAGGATGAGGGAGATGCGGCAGCCGAAAAGGTCCGCGCCGAAGTGCTGAAGGCGGTGCAGGAGGATGGCGCCGAGGCCGTCATTCTCGGCTGCGCCGGCATGGCGGACCTTGCCGCCGCGCTCACCGAGGAGGCCGGCGTTCCGGTGATCGACGGCGTGGTCGCGGCGACCAAGATGGCCGAGGCGCTGGCAGGCCTCGGCCTCAGGACGAGCAAGGCCGGCGCCTACGCCTACCCGCGCATCAAGTAGTTTTAAGCCGCGGCGCGCTTCTGCCCAAGAGCGCGCATCGCATCCGCGGCGATGCTGAACGAGCGCTGCCGCGCCGTCTGATCGTGGATCTGGCCGGTGATGATGATTTCGTCCGGCTGGTAGCGGTCGAGGAGAACGCCGAGCATCTTCTGCACCGTCTGCGGCGAGCCGACCGCCGAGACCGCGAGCGCCTCGTTGACCGCCGAGCGCATCCGCCGGTCGATCACGGCGTCGACGTCCTCGACAGGACGCGGCAGCGGCCCCGGCTGCCCGGTGCGCAGGTTCGAGAACGCCTGCTGCATCGAGCTCATCAGGTAACGCCCCTCCTCGTCGGTCTCGCCGCCGAAGACGTTGGCCGCGAGCATGAAGTACGGCGTGTCGCGCCACGGCGACGGCCGGAAATTCTGCCGGTAGGTCGCAAGCGCGTCCTCCAGCGAGGCCGGCGCGAAGTGCGATGCGAAGGCGTAAGGCAGCCCCAGCAGCGCCGCGAGCTGCGCGCCAAAGGTGCTGGAGCCGAGGATCCACACCGGCACCTTGGTGCCGACGCCCGGGATCGCGAGCACGCGCGCACGCGGGTCGGCGGGCTCGAGGTAGCCGAGGAGCTCCGTCACGTCCTGCGGGAAGTTGTCGGCGTTGTCCATCGAGCGGCGCAGCGCGCGGGCCGTGTTCATGTCGGTCCCCGGCGCACGGCCGAGGCCGAGGTCGATCCGGCCGGGAAACAGCGTCGCCAGGGTGCCGAACTGTTCGGCGACCATCAGCGGCGAATGGTTGGGGAGCATGATGCCGCCGGAGCCGACGCGGATCGTCTGCGTGTGCGCAGCGATGTGCCCGATCACGACGGACGTCGCGGCGCTCGCGATGCCGGGCATGTTGTGGTGCTCGGCGAGCCAGTAGCGGTTGAAGCCCTCGGCTTCCGTGTGGCGGGCCAGGGCCACCGAGTTGGCGAGCGCATCGCCGGCGGTCCCGCCTTCGGGGATCGGCGAAAGGTCGAGCACCGAATAGGGGATCATGTTGCACTCCGCTGCTTGCGCGCCGGCCCACGAGGCGAGCCGGCTTTCATCCCAACGTAAGTGCTACAGCACATACCTTCAACCGCGCGGCCGGACCGGCTCAGTCGATCTCCTTCAGCGCCGCCGCCGCCGCGATCGGCGCCAGCACCAGGAAGACGAGCGTGATCGCCCCCAGCATCGCAAGCTGCGGTGACGGGTCCCGGCCGGCCGCATACGCCTCGCACGCCGCAACGCCGAAGATCACCGAGGGGATCGAGAGCGGCAGGACGAGGATCGCGATCAGGACCCCCGCCCGCCGAAGCGAGACCGCGACCGCCGCCCCCACCGCGCCGATGAGTGCGAGCCCCGGCGTCCCGATCAGGAAGCTCGCCAGCGTCACGACAAGCGCGCCGGGCGACATGTTGAGGAGGATCGCGGCGAACGGCGTCGCGACGATGAGGGGGAGTGCCGCTGCGCTCCAGTGCGCGGCCGCCTTGGTGAGGACGATGAGGCCGAGCGGCACGTCCGCAAGGCGGAGCTGGTCGAGGGTGCCGTCCTCCTCGTCGGCCTGAAACAGCCGCTCCAGCCCCAGAAGCAGCGCGAGAAGGATCGCGATCCAGAGGAGCGCAGGGCCGAGCCGCGCCAGCAGCGGCAGGTCCGGCCCAACGGCGAACGGGGCGACCGCCGTCACCGCCAGAAAGAAGATGACGCCCACCGGTCCGCCGCCGCCGGCCGTCCACGCAAGGCGCATGTCGCGCCGGAACAGCGCGAGGAGGCTCATTGGGACAGTTCCAGTGTCCGCGCGCCCTCAAGCCCCAGCGGCTCGTGCGTGGAGGCCATCACCAGCCCGCCTTGCGCGCGGTGCGCGGCCATCGCCTCGGCGAACCTGCCGCGGGCGGCGGCATCGAGGCCGGCGACAGGCTCGTCGAGCAGCCAGAGCGGGCGCGGCGTGGCGAGAAGCCGCGCCAGCGCCAGCCGCCGCCGCTGCCCCTGCGACAGGAACTGCGCCGGCGTCTCGCCGAGCGGCAGGAGGCCGACCGCCTCGAGCGCATCCTCGGCGCGTTCCTCGGCCGCCTCAGGCCCGCCCTGCCACGTTGCCCAGAAGACGAGGTTGGCGAGCACGGTCTGCTGCGGTTTCAGCGCGTTCTGGTGGCCGACGAGGTGCGCATCGGCCGGCAGCGCCGCGCCCTCCAGCGCGATCGAGCCCTCTTCCAGCGCGCAAAGCCCCGCGACAGCCCTGAGCAGAGTGGACTTGCCCGCGCCGTTCGGCCCAGCCACAATAAGGGCGTCACCCGCCGCGACAGTGAAGGAGATCGAGGACAGGACAAGCCGCCCGCCTCGCTTCACCGACACGTCTCGCCCTTCAAGGCGCACATTGCCGAATGAATTCACCGCGTTCGATCCGAACCGGGTTGATCGGCGCGCCAAGAAGGCGTTGATAGCGGCAAAATCTCGAACTCGTCCAATGAAGGAGATGGTGCCTTGCCCCGCTCGCTCGACACGTTCCGATCCCGCACCGAGCTCACCGTAGACGGCAAGAGTTACGCCATCTTCGACGTGAATGCCGCCGAACGCAACGGCCTCGAAGGCGTTTCTCGCCTGCCCAAGTCGCTGAAGGTCCTGCTCGAAAACCTCCTGCGCTTCGAAGACGGCAAGACCGTCACCGCCGACGACATCAAGGCCCTGTCCCAGTGGGTCAAGGACAAGCGGTCCGACCGTGAGATCGCCTACCGCCCCGCCCGCGTCCTGATGCAGGACTTCACCGGCGTCCCCGCCGTGGTCGACCTTGCCGCCATGCGTGACGCGACCGAGCAACTCGGCGCCGACCCCAAGAAGATCAACCCGCTGGTCCCGGTCGACCTCGTGATCGACCACTCCGTCATGGTCGACGTGTTCGGCCGCACCGGCGCCTTCAAGGAAAACGTCGAGCTCGAATACGAGCGCAACGGCGAGCGCTACGCCTTCCTGCGCTGGGGCCAGGGCGCGTTCGACAACTTCCGCGTCGTGCCGCCCGGCACCGGCATCTGCCACCAGGTCAACCTCGAATATCTCTCCCAGTCCGTCTGGACCAAGGAAGAAGACGGCGCGACCTTCGCCTTCCCCGACACCCTCGTCGGCACCGATTCGCACACCACCATGGTCAACGCGCTCGCCGTCCTCGGCTGGGGCGTCGGCGGCATCGAGGCTGAGGCGGCCATGCTCGGCCAGCCGATCTCCATGCTCATCCCCGAAGTGATCGGCTTCAAGCTCGAGGGCACGCTCCCCGAGGGCACGACCGCGACCGACCTCGTGCTCACCGTCACCGAGATGCTGCGCAAGAAGGGCGTCGTCGGCAAGTTCGTGGAGTTCTACGGCGCCGGCCTCTCCGCCCTCTCGGTGGAAGACTGCGCGACCATCGCCAACATGGCCCCCGAATACGGCGCCACCTGCGGCTTCTTCCCGATCGACGCCGACACGATCCGCTACCTCGAGGCGACCGGTCGCGACGCGCACCAGGTCAGGCTCGTGGAAGCCTACGCCAAGCAGTGCGGCTTCTGGCGCGACGACACCACCGAAGACCCCGTCTTCACCGACACGCTCGGCCTCGACCTTGCGACCGTCGTGCCGTCGCTCGCAGGCCCCAAGCGCCCGCAGGACCGCGTGGCGCTCGACAACGCCGCGCCCGCCTTCGCCGAGGCCGTGAAGGGCATCAGGGCGGCCGGGTGCCGAAGGAGCCCCGGCGCCGATCCCGCCAACACCAGCCAGGGCGACGACCGCTTCATGGCCGAAGGCGCCGAGCACGACCAGTCCGCCATGCCCGGCCACGAGGTCGAGGGCGAGGAGTACCGGCTCGACGACGGCGACGTGGTGATCGCCGCCATCACGAGCTGCACCAACACGTCCAACCCCTCGGTGATGATCGCGGCAGGCCTTCTCGCCCGCAACGCCCACGCCAGGGGCCTGACGTCGAAGCCCTGGGTGAAGACCTCGCTCGCCCCCGGCAGCCAGATCGTGACCGACTATCTCGCCAAGACCGGCCTCGACACCGACCTCGACGCGCTCGGCTTCCAGCTCGTCGGCTACGGCTGCACCACCTGCATCGGCAACTCCGGCCCGCTGCCGGAGAAGGTCTCCAAGGTCATCAACGAGAAGGACCTCGTCGCGGTCTCCGTGCTCTCGGGCAACCGCAACTTCGAAGGCCGCGTGAACCCGGACGTGCGGGCGAACTACCTCGCCTCCCCGCCGCTCGTGGTCGCCTACGCGCTCCTCGGCACCATGACCAAGGACATCACCACCGAGCCGCTCGGCCAGGACAAGGACGGCAACGACGTCTTCCTGAAGGACATCTGGCCCTCCACCAAGGAAGTCGCCGACACCCTGCGCACCGCCATCACCCGCGACATGTTCGACACCCGCTACGGCGACGTGTTCAAGGGCGACGAGAAGTGGCAGGCCGTGAAGACCTCCGGCGGCCTCACCTACGACTGGCCGCTGTCGTCGACCTACGTGCGCAACCCGCCGTACTTCGAGGGCATGACGATGACGCCCGACGCCATCGAGGACATCGAGGGCGCCCGCGTCCTCGCCCTCTTCCAGGACTCGATCACCACCGACCACATCTCCCCGGCCGGTTCGATCAAGCCGTCCTCCCCGGCGGGCGAATACCTCTCCGAGCACCAGGTCGGCGTGCGTGACTTCAACTCCTACGGTGCCCGCCGCGGCAACCACGAAGTCATGATGCGCGGCACGTTCGCCAACATCCGCATCAAGAACCAGATGGTGAAGGGTGTCGAAGGCGGCGTGACCTACCACGAGCCGTCCGGCGAGGAGATGCCGATCTACGACGCCGCCATGCGCTACGCCAAGGAAGGCGTGCAGCTGGTCGTCTTCGCCGGCAAGGAATACGGCACCGGCTCCTCGCGCGACTGGGCGGCGAAGGGCACGCGCCTCCTCGGCGTGCGCGCCGTCATCGCCGAGAGCTTCGAGCGCATCCACCGCTCCAACCTCGTCGGCATGGGCGTCCTGCCGCTCGTCTTCACCGGCGGCGACACGTGGGACAACCTCGGCATCACCGGCAAGGAGAAGGTCACCATCGAGGGCCTCGCCGAGCTGAAGCCGCGCCAGACCCTCAAGGCCGAGATCACCTACGAGGATGGCTCGACCAAGACCATCGAGCTCCTCTGCCGGATCGATACGGCCGACGAGCTCGCCTACTACAACAACGGCGGCATCCTGCACTACGTGCTGCGTGACCTCGCAGGCGCCGGCCTCGGCGAGCGTGCCGGCGTCGACACCGGGTCCTACCCGGCCAGCTGACCCGGCAACCGGACGAACGACGAAAGGGGCGCCCCGGCGGCGCCCCTTTTTCGTGCCCGGCCCCTCGTCCGCGCTGCGTCAGGAAACATTACCCATTCGCAACGAAGCTGGGCTAAGGCACAAGCGATGCAGATCACCGCGAACGACCGATGACCCTAGCCCTCGCCGAACTCCCAGCCGCCTCCCGCGCGACCGTTGCCGCGGCCGAGACGCGGCGGACGCTTCCGGCCGGACACACCATCGTCGAGGAACACGGCAAACCCGACGAGCTGTTCCGCATCGAGCGCGGCAGGGTCGCCGTGGTCCGTGCCTCGCCGGACGGCGCCGAGCACCAGCTCGCCGAACTCGGCCCCGGCGAGATCGTCGGCGAGATGGCGTTCCTCGACGGCCAGCCCCGCTCCGCCTCCGTCCGCACCCTCACGGACGTCACGCTGTCGCGCCTCAGCGCCGCCGAGCTCGCCGCGAGCGAGGCCGGCGCCCGCGCCCTCTCCGACCTCAAGGCCGCCCTCGGCGCCGCCATCGTGGCGCGGATGCGCGGCCACAACGACCGTTACGTCGAGGCGCTGGAACGCGAGGTGACAAGCCTGCGCGAGCGCGAGCAGTTCGGCATCTTCTACCTCTACTCCATCACCACGATGTGCTTCGGCACCATCGCCAACGTCCTGATCGCGCGGCAGATGTTCGACGTGGACGTCTACTCCGTCCGCTTCGGCTGGCAGTACCTCGCGATCTACCTCCTGCCGCTCTTCGTCGTCCTGATCTGGATGAAGATGCCCGTCTCCGAGCTGGGGCTGACCACGCGCGGGCTGAGACGCTCGACCGTCGAAGGCGTCGTCATCTCGGCGGGGCTGATTGCCATCATGGCGGCGGCGAAGTTCATTCTCGGCGAGTTCGGCGTGGCGCTCGGCGAGCCGACGCCGATGCCGTTCGCCGTCACCGTCTCGTACGCCGTCCACGCCTTCCTGCAGGAGCTTCTCGCCCGCGGCTTCCTGCAGAGCTCCTACCAGCGCTTCCTCGACGATGAGCGGGGCCTCAAGTCAGTCCTGCTCTCGTCGGTGCTGTTCGGCATGTTCCACCTGCACTTCGGTCTGCACGCGGTCTTCATCACCACCGTCGGCGGCATCCTGTTCGGCGTGATCTACCTTCGGCACAAGAACCTTGCGGGCGTCACCATCGTCCACACCGCGCTCGGCACGGGCGCCTTCATGTTCGGCTTCCTGTAGGCAGGGCGGGTGATACCGCTTCGCGGGCAGGCCGGGCGGGCGGCGCCGTCTCCGGCCTGCGCAACTCGCCGCCCGCCTGCCGGATGATCACCCACGCGCCCTGCAGCGCCAGCACCGCCATCACGCTCGCGACCGCAACGTCGGGCCAGCCTGTCCCGGTGCCGAACACCCCGAACGCCGCCGCCAGCACCGCAAGGTTGGCGACCACGTCATTGCGCGAACAGATCCACACCGAGCGCATGTTGGAGTCCCCCTCCCGCCAGGCAAAGAGGAGGACGAGGCAAAGCGCGTTGGCGATCAGCGCGGCGACGCCGACCGCCCCCATCGCGCCCCACGCCGGCACCGTCCCGTTCAGCGAATGCCAGACGACGCTGCCGGTCACCCACAGGCCGAACAGCCCCATCGACGCGCCCTTCACCAGCGCCGCCCGCGCCCGCCATGTGAGGCCGAGGCCGAGCACGAAGAGGCTGATCCCGTAGTTCGCGGCGTCGGCGAAGAAGTCCAGCGCATCGGCCTGGAGTGCCGCCGATCCGGCCGCGAGGCCCGCCGCGATCTCGACGACGAACATCGCCGCATTGATCCCAAGCACCACCCACAGGACGCGCCGGTAACGGCCCTCCGGGGCGAGGCTGGAGGAGGAGGTGTCGTCGGCGCAGCAGGGCATGGCGGGTCTCGCATCCGGGGTCGATCCGCGCTACATGCAGTCTATAGCCGCTATAGGGTCAACCATGAACGGCAACATTCGGATCGGAGATCTCGCGCGTGCCACCGACACCAAGGTGGTCACCATCCGCTACTACGAAAAGGCGGGCCTCCTGCCGCCGCCGTCGCGCAGCGAGGGCAACTATCGCACTTACAATTCGGCGGCGCTGTCGCGCCTGCGGTTCATCCGTCGCTGCCGCAGGCTCGGCTTTTCGCTGGATCAGGTGCGCGACCTTCTGACGCTGTCGTCCGATGCCGAGCGCCCCTGTGCCGAGGTCGACGCCCTCACGGCCGTCCACCTGCGGGAGGTCGAGGCCAAGATCACCGAGCTTCAGGCGCTGGCCGCCCAGCTTCGCGCCATAGCGGCATCCTGCTCCGGCGGCGGCACGATCGCGGGCTGCCGGATCATCGACGCCATCGCGCCGGACTGAACGGTGCCCGCCGCTGCCCTCTACGCCGCTGCAGCACTGGCAGAGATTGCCGGCTGCTTCGCGTTCTGGGCGTGGCTCCGCCTCGGATACAGCCCGCTTTGGCTGCTGCCGGGCCTCGCCTCGCTCGCGGCGTTCGCCTGGCTCCTCGCGCTCAGCCCTGCCGACCACGCGGGCCGCGCCTATGCGGCCTATGGCGGCGTCTACATTGCCGCCTCGCTCCTGTGGCTGTGGGTGGCGGAGGGCCAGCGGCCGGACGGGTGGGATCTTCTCGGCGGCGCGGTCTGCGTCGCGGGGGCCGCCATCATCCTCGCGGCGCCCCGCGCCGGCTGAGGTGGGCCCTGCGTGCGGGAAGGCGTGACGGCCCGAAATCCCCGGTTCACCTGCGGGGCTTACAAGTTTTTCATGGACACAACCGCGCCCACGCAAGTGCTTGCTAGACCGTTTTGAAATCCCCATATTGCAACTCAATGGACGAGGTGCGTCCGCCGCCGGCCTTCTGGGGAAGACCTCACCGGCTCACTCGAACCATAGGAATATCAATGGCAACAGATCGTAATCCGTACGCTCGGCCCATGGGCGGTGCTGTGCGCGCCGATGCCGGCGTCGATCAGGGCCTGCGCAGCTACATGCTGCGCGTCTACAATTACATGGCGATCGGTCTCGCCATCACCGGCGTTGCCGCGCTCGCCATGGTCCAGTTCGCCGTTGCCGACAACGCCGCCGGCGCCGCAGCTCAGCTGCCGAACGGCATGTACCTCACCGAATTCGGCGTGATGCTCTACACCAGCGCGCTCAAGTGGGTCGTCATGCTCGCCCCGCTCGGCATGGTGTTCTTCATCTCCGCCCGCATCGGCAAGATGTCGACCCAGTCCGCGCAGCTCGCCTTCTGGGTCTTCGCCGGCCTGATGGGCATCTCGCTGTCTTCGATCTTCCTCGTCTACACCTCCAAGTCGATCGTGCGCGTGTTCTTCATCACCGCCGCCGCCTTCGGTTCGCTGTCGCTCTACGGCTACACCACCAAGAAGGACCTGTCCGGCTGGGGCCAGTTCCTGTTCATGGGCCTCATCGGCGTCATCATCGCCTCGCTGGTGAACCTGTTCGTGGCATCCTCCGCCCTGCAGTTCGCCATCTCGGTGATCGGTGTCCTCGTGTTCGCCGGCCTCACCGCCTACGACACGCAGCGCATCAAGGAGATGTACTACGTCGGCGACGACGGCACCGTGGCCGGCCGCAAGGCGATCATGGGCGCGCTGTCGCTGTACCTCAACTTCATCAACATGTTCGTCATGCTGCTGTCGCTGTTCGGCAACCGCAACTAAGCGAACCGAACCACGAGATCGACCGAGGGCGCGGGCAATCCCCCGCGCCCTTTTTCGTGCCCGGATGTTCGGCGACGTGACCCATGCGCCAGCGCCGTCCCAGCCAACCGCCCCCTTGGCAGCCCGGCGCCGGACCACACATCGCAGACTGGACATGAACTCCGATCGGACTGCGATGATCGACCTCTCCGGCCTGAAGCGGCCCACGACCCCCAACACCGCCCTCTACGCCGACCCCGGCGACACCGCCAGCAAGGCAGACGCCCCGGCGCTGCGCTTCTCGAACGCGCCCGCCGACGTCTTCGCCGCGTGGCAGCGCATCGTCGCGGACGCACCGCGCACCAAGGTGCTCCACGCCGACCCCGCCGCCCGCACCCACCACGCCGTGCAGCGCTCGCCCGTCTTCCGCTTTCCGGACGACGTCTACGCCAGGGCGATCCCCGACGGCTCGGGCACGCGTTTCGTCCTCTACTCCGCCGCCCGCTACGGCAAGGGCGACTTCGGCAAGAACCGGGAGCGGCTCGAGACGTGGAGCAAGGCGCTCATCCGTGCCCTCGCGGGCGCCCCCCTTGCCAGCGACACCGCGAACTCAGGACACTCCCTCCACGGACCGCTGAAAAGGGAGGCTTCCATGCCGAGACTGTTCACCGCCCTCACCCTCCCCGAGACGGTCCGAACACAGCTCACCTTCCTGCGCGGCGGCCTGCGCGGCGCCCGCTGGATCGACCCCGCCAACTTCCACATCACGCTGCGCTTCATCGGCGACGTGGACGAGCGCGTGGCCGACGAGGTCGCCTACACGCTCTCCCGCATCCAGCGCGATCCCCTCACCATCCGGCTCGCAGGCCTCGCCTCCTTCGGCGGCCGCAAGCCGCACTCCGTCTACGCCGCCGTGGAACCAACGGCCGCCCTTGCCGAGCTACAGGCCGAGCAGGAGCGGATGATGCAGCGCCTCGGCCTCCCCGCCGACGCGCGGCGCTTCACCCCCCACGTCACCATCGCGCGCCTGCGCGGCACCACCACCCGCGAGGTGGCTGACTGGCTGACGGTCCGCGGCGGCTTCACCGCCCCGCCATTCGAGGCGGACGACTTTGCGCTCCTCTCCTCGCGCGCCTCCACCGGCGGCGGCCCCTACGTCACCGAGGAAATCTACCCGCTGGAAGCCGTGCCCGCCTGAGCGGCCCCTCAGCCGGAGGCTCATCCTCTTCCCCGTCGCACAGCTCGCTCAACGCGAGAGAACAAGAAAAAAGGCCCGCCGGAAACCGGCGGGCCTTTCGTTTTCTGCGCGGGCGCTCCGCTTACTGGGCGGTGGCGCCCGTGTCGTCCTCGTAGCCGGCGATCTCGTCGTCGGTCGAGAGGAGCGGGGTGATCCGGCGAACCGTCACGCGGCGGTTGGCCTGGCTCGCACCCTGGGTGTCTTCCTTCAGGTACGCCTCGCCGAAGCCCTGGGTGACCAGGTTTTCCGGCGGGATCTCGAAGTACTCGGTCAGAACGGTCGCCACCGAGGAAGCACGCTCGTCGCTGAGCTCGAGGTTGTAGAGGTCGTCACCGACGGCGTCCGTGTGGCCTTCGATGAGGAAGACCTCGTTCGGATTGGTGGCGATCGCCTCTTCGATCGAGATGCCGATCGTCTCGAGCTGGTCGATCTGGCTGTCTGCCACTTCCGCCGAAGCCGTGGCGAAGGTGATCGTGTCGACGTCAACGCTCGGCATGTAGTCGCGAACGTTCTCGTTGGCGAGCACCTGGTTGAGGGTGAACGAGCGATCGAGCTCCTGCACCGGCTCGGCGTTGATCGCCTGGTAGATCACGTCCGGATCTGCGCCCGACTGGTTGACGACATAGCGGTCCTGCGGTGCCGCAACGTCGATCACGACGTCCGTGTCCTCGCCCCACCACGTCGGCAGGTTGTTGAACAGCGTGATCGGAGCCGCACCCGGCACCTCGCGGTAACGACGGATCGGAATGCCACGGCCATCGGAGATGGTCACGACCCGAACGCCGTTGGGACGGACGATGACGGTCTCGTTCCAGCCGTTGTTCAGCTCGTAGCGGTCGATCGCGTTGGCACGCCAGCCGAACCGGTCGATCCACGGGTTCACGACGACGTAACGGTTGTCGAAGTAGTAGATCTGCCGGTCACGACGGTCGATGCGCTGGGCGCGGTCGAAGAAGCGCATGTCGCGGCGGAATTCGCGCCGATCCTGACGCAGTTCCTGACGACGCAGACGCTCCCACTCGGTCACGCGGTCCCGCCGGTTGCGGTCACGCTCGACGTTGTTGTTCGGCCGGCGATCGCGGCGCACTTCCTGGCGCAGGGTCTGGCGACGCTCGCGCAGACGCTCGGCGCGACGCTCCGCCCGGCGGTCCTCCTGGACCCGGTCGGCACGGCGCTCCTGGCGGACTTCACGGCGACGTTCCAGAGCACGCTGCTCCTGACGGTTTTCCTGCCGCTGTTCCTGCCGGCGCTCCTGGCGGTTTTCCTGCCGCTGTTCCTGACGCTGCTCCTGGCGGCGCTCCTGACGGTTTTCCTGCCGCTGCTCCTGACGCTGCTCCTGGCGGCGCTCCTGACGGTTTTCCTGCCGCTGCTCCTGGCGCTGCTCCTGCTGACGGCGTTCGCGAAGCGACTGGCGCTCCTGCTGCCGCTGCTCCTGCTGGCGTTCCTGCCGCTGCTGGAGACGGCGCTCTTCGAGACGCTGCTCGTTCAGGCGCTGCTGGTTCGGGTCGTTGGCCCGCTGCTCCTGACGCCGCTGCTGCTGCTCGGTCTGGCGCTGCTGCTGACGCTGCTCCTGCTGCCGCTCCTGACGCTGCTGCAGGCGACGCTCCTCGAGACGCTGCTCGTTGAGGCGCTGCTGGTTCGGGTCGTTGGCCCGCTGCTCCTGCCGCCTCTGCTGCTGCTCGGTCTGGCGCTGCTGCTGACGCTGCTCCTGCTGCCGCTGCTGGCGCTGCTCCTGCTGACGCTGCTGCTGGCGCTCCTGCTGACGCTGCTCCTGCTGCCTCTGCTGGCGCTGCTCCTGCTGACGCTGCTGCTGGCGTTCCTGCTGACGCTGCTCCTGCTGCCGCTGCTGGCGCTGTTCCTGCTGCTGCTGCTGCTGGCGCTGCTGCTGACGCTGCTCCTGCTGACGCTGCTGCTGGCGTTCCTGCTGCCGCTGCTGCTGACGCTCCTGCTGCCGCTGCTGCTGGCGCTCCTGCTGGCGCTGCTGCTGCTGCGGATTCGGGTTGTTCTGCTGCCGCTGCTGCTGGCGCTCCTGCTGCCGCTGCTGCTGCTGCGGGTTCGGGTTGTTCTGCCGCTGTTGCTGACGCTCCTGCTGGCGCTGTTGCTGGCGCTGCTGCCTGCGGCGCTCGCGCTCCTCCTCGGAGATCTGGGCGATCTGCACCACGCCTTCACCGGCGACCGCGGACGAGCCGAGGCTGTACGGCGTCAGGCTGGTGCTGGACGAGACAGGGATACTGTCCGCCACCTTACTGATGGCCGGCGACATCAATCCGAATGTCGTCAGGCCAACCACGAACAATTTAGCCGTTTGGCGCATCGTATGCGATCCTCGTTCTCAGATTGCTGGCTGAATAGCGTGCAGCGAATGTACTGATTCTGAACATTACCGAGCCGGTCATGTTCCCGGCCCATTCGCAAAAAAGAAGAAGGGGGCCCGAAGGCCCCCTCTCCCGATCCTCACCCAGGCGCGCCGGGCTGGTCAGATGTGGATCGCACGCCCGTAAGCGTCGAGCACCGATTCGTGCATCATTTCCGACAGTGTCGGGTGCGGGAAGACTGCGTGCATCAGATCCTCCTCGGTGGTTTCGAGGTTCATCGCCACAACGAAACCCTGGATCAGCTCGGTCACTTCGGCGCCCACCATGTGTGCACCCAGAAGCTCGCCAGTGTCGGCGTCGAACACGGTCTTCACCATACCGTCCGGTTCGCCGAGCGCGATCGCCTTGCCGTTGCCGATGAACGGGAACTTGCCGACCTTCACCTTGTGGCCCGCTTCCTTCGCCTTCGCCTCGGTGAGGCCGACGGAGGCGACCTGCGGCTGGCAGTAGGTGCAGCCGGGGATCTTGCCCTTGTCCATCTCGTGCGGGTGCTTGCCGGCGATCCCCTCGACGCAGATGACGCCCTCGTGCTCGGCCTTGTGCGCCAGCATCGGCGGACCCGCCACGTCGCCGATCGCGTAGATGCCCTTGACGCTGGTGCGGCCCATCCCGTCGGCGACGATGACGCCGCGCTCGGTCTTCACGCCGAGCTTTTCGAGCCCCAGCCCGTCGATGTTGCCGACGACGCCGACCGCAGAGATCACCCGGTCGAACTCACGCACCTCGGACTTGCCCTTCACCTCGATGGTGGCCTTCAGCGTCTTGCCCTTCTCGATCCCCGCGACCTTGGCGCCGGTGATGATCTCGAGGCCCTTCTTCTCAAGCTGCTTGCGGGCGATCCTGGCGATGTCGGCGTCTTCCACCGGCAGGATCTGGTCGAGAACCTCGACGACGGTGACCTTCGAACCCATCGAGTTGAAGAAGCTCGCGAACTCGATGCCGATGGCGCCGGAGCCGACGACCAGGAGCCGCTTGGGGAGCTCCTGCGGCACCATCGCCTCGAAATAGGTCCAGATCCGCTCCTTGTCGGGCTCCAGGCCCGGCAGGACGCGCGGCCGGGCGCCGGTCGCGATGATGATGTTCTTCGCCTCGTAGCTGCCGCCGCCCTTGGCGCCCTTCGGCATGTCCTTGGCCTCGTCGACCTTGATCTTGCCCGGCGCCTCGATCAGCGCCGTACCCCAGATCACGTCGACCTTGTTCTTCTTCAGGAGCATCCCGACGCCGCCGTTCAGCTGCGCCGACACCCCGCGCGAGCGCTTCACCACGGCGGAGAGATCGAACGAAACCTCCTTGGCGGAGAGGCCGTACTCCTTGGCGTGGTTCATGTGGTCGAACACTTCGGCCGAGCGGAGCAGCGCCTTGGTGGGGATGCAGCCCCAGTTGAGGCAGATGCCGCCCAGATGCTTGTTCTCCACCACCGCGGTCTTCAGCCCGAGCTGGGCGGCGCGGATGGCGGCAACGTACCCGCCCGGCCCAGCGCCGATGATGATGACGTCGTATGCCTGCTCGTTCTGAGCCATGGTCGCTCCTCGTCGAAGAATTTTGGCCGATGCTAACCGGAGATTTGCGAAAAGTCCGCCACCTGTCGCGTCACGTCACGCAGGGCAGCCAGTAGCGCAAGGCGGTTCGCCCTGAGCGCCGGATCGTCCGCGTTGACGTGCACCGCCTCGAAGAAGGCGTCCACCGGCGCGCGCAGCTTAGCAAGCGCCGCCATCGCCGCCTCGTAGTTCTCGCCCGAGAGTGCTGCCGAAACGCTGGCCGCAGCCTCGGCAACCGCCGCCGCCAGCGCCTTCTCCTCCGCCTCCACCAGCGCCGCGTCGTCGACCGCGCCCTCGAAGGCCGCTCCGTCCTTCTTCTCCTCGGCGCGCAAAATGTTGGTGGCGCGGCGGTAGCCTGCCATCAGCGTCGCCCCGTCGTCGGAGGCGAGGAAGGCGGTCGAGCGCCGCGATCCGGTTGGTGATGTCCACCAGGTCGATGCTGGCAAGCGTCGGCAGGATGGCGCGGACAACCTCTGCCGGCACGCCCGCGTCGCGCTGTTGCACCACGAAGCGGTCCACCAGGAACGCGCGCTGGTCGGCGCCCTCGCCAAAGTGGTGGGCGCGGGCGAGGCGGTCCTCGGCGCTGGAGTCCGTCGGCTCCTGCGGGCGCAGGCTCTCCACCAGTTCGCTGCCGCCGTGGACGCCCCATGCGTCGCGGATCAGTCCCTCGCCGTGCGCATCGCGCAGCGGCAGGCGCAGCTTGTGCTCAAGGATGATGCGGATGATCCCTAGCGCCGCGCGCCGCAACCCGAACGCATCGCCCGAGCCCGTCGGCTTCTCGCCGGCGGCCCAAAGAAACATCAGCTGGTCGAGCTTGTCGGCGAGCGCCACCGCGATCGCGACCTTGCCTTCCGGCACCGCGTCCGACGGTCCCACCGGTGCGTAGTGCCCCTCGATGGCGGCCGCCACCGCGTCGTCCTCGCCCTGCGCCGTGGCATACCGGCGACCCATGTAGCCCTGGAGCTCGGGGAACTCGCCGACCATCCCTGTCGCGAGATCGGCCTTGGCGAGCCGCGCCGCGCGCCCGGCAAGCGCCACGTCTGCGCCCACCTTCGGTGCGATCAGCTTCGCCAGCGCCTCGATCCGGTCGACTCGATCGAGCTGGCTGCCGAGCCGGTCGTGGAACGTCACGTTGCCGAGCGTTGCAAGATGCTCCTCCAGCGAGGTCTTGAGGTCCTGCTCCCAGAAGAAGCGCGCATCGGCGAGCCGTGCGCGGACGACGCGCTCGTTGCCGGCGATGATCGCCGCCCCGCCGTCGCTCGCCTCGATGTTGGCGGCGAGTACGAAGGCGTTGGAAAGCTGCCCGGTGGAGGCGTCACGGGTGACGAAATATTTCTGGTTCACGCGGATGGTGAGACGGATCACCTCCTCGGGAAGGCTCAGCGTCTCCTCGTCGAAGTGGCCAACCAGCACGACCGGCCATTCCACCAGCCCGGCGACCTCTTCAAGCAGACCGGGGTCGTCGACCAGCTCCAGCCCCAGCGCGAAGACGGCATTCTTGGCGGCTTCCAGAATGTTGTCGCGCCGCCGGTCCATGTCGACGATCACCTTCGCCCGCATCAGCGAGGGGGCGTAATCGTCGAGCCGGCGCACCCGGATCGGATCCGGCGCATGGAAGCGGTGGCCGACCGTGGTGTCCCCCACCGGAACGCCCTCGATGGCGACCGGCACGATTTCCGGGTCCTCGTTCTCGGCGCCGAAGGTCGCGACGATGGACGTCATCGGGACGGACCCAGCGCATCGCGCCGGGATCGGCCGAGCCTGCGCCCCAGCGCATCGTCACCGGCCAGGGGAAGCGGCGGATCGCCTCGCCGATGGCCTCGCCGCAGACGTTGATCGCCTCACGCCCCGGCACCACCGTGCGCGCAACGTAGAAGTCGCCCTTCTTGGGGTCGGTCTCGACCGCCGCTTCCTCGATCGAGGACAGCCCGGCCGCCCGCAGGAAACCTTCCAGCGCCTTCTCCGGCGCGCCGACGCGCGGGCCCTTGCGCTCCTCGTGCTTCTCGGCCGAGCGGGCGGGGATGCCCTGCACGGAGAGGATCAGGCGGCGCGGGGTAGCGCTGGCGTAGGCGCCCTCGTAGGTGAGGCCCGCCTCGACGAGGTGGTCGGTGACGAGCTTCCGGAAGTCGCCAGCGGCGCGACGCTGCATCCGCGCTGGGATTTCCTCGCTCAGGATTTCGACGAAGAGTTCGGGCATGGGGTGAAACGCCGGTTCGGACAGGAAGACGGTCGGTAGCACCGGAACGGCCGGGACAAAACCCTTGATGGCCGCCTTCCGCGCCAGAGCCGCCCCTTCAGGCCGATTGCGCCCCCGTCAGGGCGCCCGGCACACCGTCGCAGCCTCCGGCGGCACGCTGATCGCCATCGACGAGCCGCGTCCCGTGCGCGACATCACGCCCGCCACGGTCCCGTCCGCCGCCAGCAGCGGCGCCCCGGAGGTGCCGTGCGCCGACGGACAGTCGAGCAAAAGCTCCATCCCGCCCACCTCGGCAAGCACGTGGCATTCCGCGCGCTGCTGAAGGTGCACGCCCGGCTGCCCGTAGCCGACGATCGTCATCAGATCCTCCGCCTCCGCCGGGGCACCGAGCGCCAGCGTCGCCGGCGGTTCGGCATCGAGGCAGAGCGCGACGAGATCGCCGCCGAGCGGCTCGACGCCGCGCACAGTGCCCTCAGCCACCCACGTCATCCGCGAATAGCCATAGAGGAGCTTCAGCTCCTCCGGCGCGATGCCCGCCACGCAATGCGCCGCGGTCAGCGCGGTATCCTTGGAGATTGCGGCGAAGGTGCAGTGACGGCGGGACGAGAAGCCGGCGTGGTTGAGCCGGCCGATGGCAGGGTCTGCGGTCTCCGCACGGCCCTGCGGCGCGGCAGCGACGCAGAGCACCGCCGCGACAATAAGAGGGGCAAGGCGCATCAGTCGCGCAGGCCAAAGCCGAACGGGCCATCGAACGGATCGGCCTCGCAGGTGCCCACCACGGTGCAGAGCCCGTCCCGCGTGGTGACGCGGTAGGGCCGCACCACCTGATCGTAGATCGTGCAGTAGCTCACGTCGTAGACGAACATCTTGTAGGTGCGCGGTCCTGTCGTGATGACCACCTGCCCTTCGCTATTGATGAGCTCCTGCATCTGGCGGCAGGTCATCTGCCGTGCGTCGGGCCGTGCCTCGGCGCCGGTCGCGGTCCCCAGACCTGCAGCAATCAGGGCGATGAGAATGATCCTGCGCATGGCGTCCCTCCCTCCGGTTCTGTTCTCTGCTTGACTTCCGTGCCGTGGCGACGGCACTTCACCGCGCCATGGCGCGCCCGATTCTCTATCTCGACATCAGCCGGCTGGTCCGGCGCTACGAACTGTTCGGCGGCCCGACCGGGGTGGACCGCGTCGACATTCAGTACGCAAAGTGGCTGACGCGGCAAACCCTGTTCGAGGGCGTGCCGGTCACCCGCGGTCGCGGCGGCCTCCTCGTGGTCCCGCCGGATGCGTTCGCGACCCTCCTCGCCACCCTCGGCCACCGCTGGGGCGAAGATGCGCCGCCGGGCTTCGGCCGCGAGGACCGCAACCTCGTCCGATTCGCCACCGAGCGCGCCCGGCAGCGCG
Organism: uncultured Alphaproteobacteria bacterium; assembly: GCA_963704595.1. Lineage (GTDB taxonomy): Bacteria > Pseudomonadota > Alphaproteobacteria > Rhizobiales > Amorphaceae > Acuticoccus. Next base: position 1,422,741 of record OY969922.1, on the reverse strand, counting down.
TCGCCCGCTGGCGCCTCCTCGCCGGCGCCCGCGCGCCCGCGCCGGACGGCCGCCCGAGCCTCTACCTCAACGTCAGCCACGACGGCCTCGACACGCCGGCGAACTACGCCCGTCTCCCCGGCGCCAAGGTGGCGCTGATCCACGACGTCATTCCCCTGTCGCATCCCGAATACGACACCCCGCGGATGGCGCGCCTCCACAGGCGCCGGGTCGACGCCGTCGCCGCGCACATCGACCACGTCATCGCCAATTCGGCGGACACCCGCGACGCGCTCCTCGCCGTCGCGCCGGGGGCAAGGTTCGGCACCACCGTCGCGCATCTGGGTCCCTCGCTCGCGCCACCCGCGGCGCGGCCCGATCGCGCAGGGCGCCCCACCTTCGTCCATCTCTCCAGCATCAACCGCCGCAAGAACCTCGCGCTCCTGCTCCATGTGTGGCGCGACATGGTGGCGGACGGTGTCGCGCCCCGGCTTGCGATCATCGGCCGGCGCGGCAACGACGGCACCGCCCTCGAGCTGATCGACCGCTGCGAGGCGCTCGGTGACCACGTCGCCGTCCATGGCGCGGTCAACGACCGCGAGGCGGCCGCCATTCTCGCAGGGGCACGCGGGCTCCTCACGCCCGTCCTTCGCGGAAGGCTTCGGCCTCCCCATCGTCGAGGCGCACCTCATGGGCGTTCCCGTTGATCGCGTCGGACATTCCGGTCCACCGCGAGGTCGGCGGCGCCGCCGCCGTCTACTGCGCCCCCACCGACGGCCCCGCCTGGCGCAGCGCCATCCTCACGCTCGCAAACGACGATGCGGCCCACGCCGCGCGGGTCGCCGCCATCACCCCGCCGCCGTCGTGGGCATCCCATTTCGAGACGGTCGAGGCCGCGCTGGCGCCGCTCCCCCGATAACGCTTCAGCCGATTTCGACGATCCCTTCGGTATCGCAGCTCGCGCACCAATCGAGCGCATCCTGATTGCTGGCGACCACCTCCAGCACTGGCGCCCCTGCCGCGACCTCGGTGCCCAGCGGCGCCAGAACGCGCACCCCGGCGCCCTTGTCCTCCGGCGCACCGGCCGTCCGCGCAAGACCGCCGAGCGCCTTGCCGTCGATGCCGACGACCCGGCCCCCGCGGCCTGCCGCGACCGTGCGGCGGAAAGGCCCCGGCTGTGCCGGCTCCCGCCGCCCCTGCGCATCCACGATCCGCTCGAACGCCGCCAGCGCGGCGCCGCTCGCGAGCAGCGCCTCTGCCCTGCCCCGTCCCGACCCCGGCGCAACGGCGGGGTCGAACGCCAGCATCGCGGCGGCAAAGTCGAGCGCCTTCTCCCTCAGCGCGGCGCTGGCGGCTGGCGCCCCTTCCAGCACGGCGCGCACGTCGAGCAGCTCCAGCGCGGGGCCGACCGCGGTGCCGATCACCCTGTCCCCGTCGGTGACGAACGCCCGCACGGTGAGGCCGACGCCCGCCCCCACCGTCTCGAACAGCCGCGCGAGCGCCTCACCCTCCGCACGGCTCGCGATCTTCGCGCCCCGGCCGGCCGGAATGTCGATCACCACGTGCGTCGCCCCGGCGAGAAGCTTCTTGGAGAGGATCGACGAAACGTCGAGAAGCGCCGAGCGGATGCCGAGCGGACGGTTGATCGCGTTCATCACGTCGTCGAGCGGGCTGTGGCTGATCCGTCCGTTCCACGCGATCGCCGCGCCCGCCGCATTCACCGCCGCGCACATTTCGGCGCGGCTCATATCGACCCTCGCGGCGCATTCCATCACGTCCGCCGTGCCGGCCGCCGAGGTGATCGCGCGCGAAGACGTCTTCGGCACCAGAAGCCCGTGCGCCGCGGCGATCGGAACGGCGATCATGCTGATGCGGCTTCCCGGCACGCCGCCCAGCGAATGCTTGTCCACCACCAGCGGCCGGTCCCACCTCAGCGCATTGCCGAGAGCCGCCCGCACCCGCGTCAGCGCGATCACCTCGCCGGTGGTGAGGTTTTTCGCAGAGGCGACGAGAAATCCGGCAGTCTCGCCCTCGCTGTAGTTGCCCTCGACGAGATCGAGCGCGACCCGCTCGATCTCCGCCGTGGTCAGCGTCGCACCCGCGACCTTGGCGCGAAGGAGATCACGGCTTCCCGCCGCACGCGCCCGCTGCACGAGGACCGGCGCCCCCTCGGCGAGGCCGAGCCGCTCCAGCGCAGGCGCCGTCAGCGCGGCCTCACCCGGGCCGGCGGGGCCGCGGTCGTCGCACAGGGCAAGACGCGCACGCACGCTTCGGCCGCCGGCGCGCACGTCGACCCGATCCGCCGCGCCGAGCTGCCCCGCCCGCACCGCGAGACTGTCCCGCGCGATGAAGCAGACCGCCTCGCGGCCCATCGTGACGGGCGCGGCCCGTGCGGCGAGCGGCAGGTGCGCAGCCCCCAGGACGGCGGCGATGAACCGCGCGGCACCGACGGCAGGCTCGGCGTCGTTGGCGATCTCGATCACCGGCCCGCGCGCCCGCACCGGCACGGCCCGCGACAGCCGCGCCGCGACGGCCGACGCGTCCTCGCGCCCCCGTGCCTTCAGCCGTGCGGCGACGATCTCCGGCGGCGCGGTGATCGAGAGCACCACCACCCGCGCCCAGGCGTCCTCGAACGCTGCAATCTCGCGGCGCGAGCCGTTCACCACCACGTTGCGGCCGTCGCGAAGCGCTTCGCGCACCCCGGCACGGATGCCGTAGTGCAGCCCGTGGGCGCTCCAGCTGGCGAGGAACGCGCCGGCCTTACGCGCCGCCGCGAACGTCGCCTCGTCCATCGCCTCGTGATCCTCGCTGCCGGCCTCTGCGGGACGCGTCACCACCCGGCGGGCAAACACGAACGCCGGGTCGTTGCCGATCTCGGCCCGCGCCGCGTCGATCAGCGTGTCCTTGCCGACCCCGCTCGGGCCGACCACCAGGAAAAGCGTGCCTGCCGCGGAAGGCGCATCGGCGCCTGGATGGTCGGGGCCGGACTGGGCAGGCTGGGCAGTCGGCGGGATGCGTTCGGACGCCGCCTCGGCGCTCCTGCTAACGCCTGAAGACGGATTTCTGGCGGAGGCCGCGGCCTCGCCCTGCGTCAGGGTTCCGGAAGCTCTCGCGGCCGGGCGCTGCGCCACGGCAACGGCCATGCCGGCGGCCTCGGCGGCGGTCTCGGATGGCTGATCCGCTGGGCCGGTTCGCATCGGAACGCCCTTCGTGTTGAACGATCATCTTTCCATACAGGCGCGCCGCGTCACACAGAAGGCGCTGCGCCCGTTTCACGCAGGAAAGTCCGCGGGTCGGCGGGTCGGCGGGTCGGCGGGTCGGCGGAAGGTGCCCGGCCAGGCGGTCCGCGCAAACGAAAAGCCCGGCCGCTGGGGCCGGGCTTTGGAGAGAGCCGCTCAGTGCTCGATGTTGCGCCAGAGCTTGCGCTTGGTGAGGTAGAGGAGCAGCGCCAGCACGGCGAGGAAGATCATGACCTTGAAGCCCATGGCCTTGCGCTGTTCCAGCTTCGGCTCTGCCGCCCACATCATGAACGCGGCGACATCCTCGGCATACTGGTCGAGGGTCTCGGGCGAACCGTCGGTGTAGGAGATCTGCCCGTCGCGCAGGGGCGGCGGCATCGCGATCCAGTTACCCGCCAGGAACACCGGGTTGTAGTATTTGCCCGGCACCGGATCGACGCCTTCCGGCACTTCCTCGTAGCCGTGCATCAGGGCGTAGATGTAGTCCGGCCCGCTCTCCGCGTAGTTGGCAAACGCGTCGGTGATGAAGCCCGGGAAGCCGCGGTGGGCCGCCCGTGCCTTCGCCAGAAGCGAGAAGTCCGGCGGATAGGCGCCGCCGTTGGCCGCGGCCGCCGCGATCCGGTTGGGGAACGGCGGCGGGAAGTGGTCGGTCAGAAGCGCGGGACGCTGGAACGGCTGGCCCGTCTCGTTGTTGATGTCGCTCACCTGGTACTCGGAGGCGATCTGCTTGGCCGCCTCCTCGGACATGTGGGGCCCGGTCTCGTCGGTCAGCGAACGGAAGGCGACGAGCTGCATCGAGTGGCAGATGCCGCAGGCCTCGCGGTAGACCTTGAGGCCGCGCTGGAGCTGCGCCGTGTCGTACTGGCCGAAGATCCCGGCGAAAGACCAGTCCTGCTTGCGGATGTGGTGCTCGTCCTCACCCCCGGCCGCCAGCGCCGGCACCGAGAGTGCCGCCACGAGGCCGGTTGCGAGGGCTGCGCGGCGCAGGAAGGCGCCGCAATTCTTCATCGTCATTGCGATCAATCCTTCTGCGCTGCGTTTGCGCTGCCGGGCTGGGCCGGTGCACCGGCTTTGACACGGGGCAGGTTGCGGCCACGCTTGCGCTTGCCCCCCCAGATCCAGTTCTGCGACTGGGTGTCCGGGAACCCGTCGTCCTTGTGCAGCACGGACTCGGATATCGAGTTGGGCATCGGCTTCGGCTTCTCGATCAGCCCCAGCACCGGCATCAGGATGAGGAAAAACCCGAAATAGTAGAGCGTGAGGATACGAGACGCCCCCACGTTTGAGAACGCCCACCAGTCATTCGCGGTACCCCAGACGAAGCCATCAGCGCTTTGCGCGCCGAACCAGCCCAACAGGACGCAGGTGACGACGAACAGCCAGAACGCGACCTTGAACATCGGCCGGTAGCGCGCCGAACGGACCTTCGAGGTGTCGAGCCACGGCACCACGAACAGCACCAGGAGCGCCGAGAACATCGCGATCACGCCGCCGAGCTTCGACGGGATGGCGCGCAGGATCGCGTAGAACGGCAGGAGATACCATTCCGGCACGATGTGCGCCGGCGTCGCCAGCGGGTTGAACTCGATGTAGTTGTCCGGGTGGCCGAGGTAGTTCGGCACGTAGAACACGAAGTAGCCGTAGAGGAGCATGAAGCAGACGAGCGCGAACACGTCCTTCATGGTGACGTACGGGTGGAACGACACCGTGTCCTTGGACGACTTCACCGAAACGCCGGTCGGGTTGTTGTTGCCCGAGATGTGCAGCGCCCACACGTGCAGGATCACGACGCCCGCGATCATGAACGGCAGGAGATAGTGCAGCGCGAAGAAGCGGTTGAGCGTCGGGTTGTCGACCGCGAAGCCGCCCCACAGCCATTCCACGATCGCCGGACCGACAAGCGGGATCGCCGAGAAGAGGTTGGTGATCACCGTCGCGCCCCAGCCCGACATCTGGCCCCACGGCAGCACGTAGCCCATGAACGCGGTGGCCATCATCAGGATGAGGATGATGACGCCGAGCATCCACAGGATCTCACGCGGCGCCTTGTAGGAGCCGTAGTAGAGCCCGCGGGCGATGTGCATGTAGACCGCGAAGAAGAACATCGACGCGCCGACGGCGTGGATGTAGCGCAGAAGCCAGCCGTAGTTCACGTCCCGCATGATGTGCTCGACCTGGTTGAAGGCGAGCTGCGTGTTGGCCGCATAATGCATCGCGAGCGTGATGCCCGTGAGGATCATGGTGACCAGCATGAACATCAGGATCGCGCCGAACGTCCACATGTAGTTGAGGTTCTTCGGCGTCGGGAAGGCGATCGCCTGCTCGTGAGCAAGCGAAAACAGTGGCAGACGCGAATCGATCCAGCGGACCGTCTTGTTCTGCGGCTGGAAGGACGAAGTCCCGTGTCCGGCCATGATTGTCCTCTCTGAAGATTCGGTTAGCCGACGACGATCGAAGTGTCGGAGGCGAAAACGTAGGGCGGGATGGCGAGGTTCTCGGGAGCCGGACCCTTACGGACGCGCCCCGCCGTGTCGTAGTGCGAACCGTGGCAGGGGCAGAACCAGCCGCCGAAGTCGCCGGATTCGCCGAGCGGAATGCAGCCGAGGTGGGTGCACACGCCGATCATCACCAGCCAGGGCTCCTTGCCCTGCGCCGAGCGGTTCACGTCGGTCGCCGTCGCATCGTCGGAGCCGCCGATGTTCGGGTTGCGCGCCTCGGGGTCCGGCAGCTCGGAAACGTCGACCGCCTTGGCCGCCTCGATCTCCTCGTCGGTCCGCCGCCGGATGAACACCGGCTTGCCGCGCCACATCACCGTCATCGACTCGCCGACACCGATGCTCGCCACATCGACCTCGATGGACGCCATCGCCTCGGATGAGGCGTCAGGGTTCATCTGGTCAATGAATGGCCACGCAATCCCTGCGACACCCACCGCGGCGACGGCCCCGGTCGCGATGTACAGGAAGTCGCGCCTCGAATGTTCGTCTCCTGGCCCGGTCTCGTCAGCTGTGCTCAACGCACCTCTCCCACGCTCGAATGGTTCCAAGCACCAATTGCAACGCCCTGACCGCTCTGTCCAGATCGCAATCGGTCAGACTCGTTGTCGCAAATCATAGTATCGCGGAGCTAGCGGCCGCAGAACGGTCCGCGAAACGCCGCGCGACAAACCTGACCGGAAGACCGCCACCCGCCATGGACATCGCCCTCTACGAGCCCGACATCCCACAAAACACCGCAGCGATCCTGCGCACTGCGGTGTGCTTCGATGCTGCGGTGCACATCGTCGGGCCGGCCGCATTCGACCTGTCGGACCGTGCCACGCGCCGGGCGGGACTCGACTATGCCGCAACAGCGAGGCTCAAGCGCCACACAAGCTTCGATGTGTTCAAAAAGGCCACACCGGGCAGAATTGTTCTTTTCACCACCCGCGGCAGCCGATCGCTCGAGACATTTGCATTCGTGCCCGGCGACACGCTCCTGTTCGGCCGCGAATCGGCCGGCGTGCCCGATGCCGTGCACGAAGCCTGCGACGCGCGCGTGCGCATTCCCCTTGCCGCCGGCGCCCGTTCCCTCAACCTTGCGGTGGCCGTCTCGATCGGCCTCTGGCAGGCGCTGAGCTCCACCTCCCAACTCAACCCGAAAGGCCTTTCATGACGAACGCTGCCCCGAAAGGCGGCCCGCTGCCCGATGCGGACACGCTCCAAGCCCGGAAGACCGAGGCACGCCAGTGGTTCGAGGACCTGCAGAGGCAGATCCACGCCCTGTTCGAGGAGCTGGAGGCCGAAGCCCCGCCGGTTCCCGGCGAGCCCGAAGCGCACCGGACCCGGCACCTTCCAGCGCTCCCCCTGGACCCGCACCAACCATGACGGCGCGGACGGCGGCGGCGGCACGATGGGCATGATCAAGGGCCGCCTGTTCGAGAAGGCCGGCGTCCACACCTCCACGGTCCACGGCACCTTCTCCGAGCAGTTCCGCGGCCAGATCCCCGGCGCGGCGGAGGACCCCAACTTCTGGGCGTCCGGCATCTCGCTGATCGCGCACCCGTGGAACCCCCACGTGCCCACTGTCCACATGAACACCCGCTACGTGGTGACGACGCGCAACTGGCTGGGCGGCGGCGCCGACCTCACGCCGATGCTCGACCGCCGACGCGGGCAGGACTACCCCGACACCGTCCTCTTCCACGACGCCTTCCGTGACTGCTACGCCCGCCACGGCGTGCGCGACTACGCGACCGACAAGGCATGGTGCGACGAGTATTTCTCCCTCCCCCACCGTGGCGGAGAGATGCGCGGCATCGGCGGCGTCTTCTACGACTATCAGTCCTCCGGCGACTGGGACGCCGACCTTGCCCTCACGAAGGACATCGGCCGCACCTTCATGGCTGCCTACAGCGCAATCGCGCGGCGCACGATGCACGAGCCGTGGACCGAGGCGGACCGCATCGAACAGCAGGTCCGCCGCGGTCGCTACGTGGAATTCAACCTCCTCCACGACCGCGGCACGATCTTCGGCCTCAAGACCGGCGGCAACGTGGAGTCGATCCTCTCCTCCATGCCCCCGACGGTGCGCTTTCCGTAAAGGTCAGTTCGGGACGGCGATGCGGGGGCTGGGGTCTTCCATCTCGTGCAGGCGGCGCGAGGCGGTCTGCGCGATGCGCAGCGTGAGCGCGCGCCGCTGCGGCGCCGCGAGACGGGTGACGGGGCCGGGGCGGATCACTTCGGCCTCGAACCCGTCGGTCATGATGAGGCCCTCGCCTTGCGGGAAGATGTCGCCGACCTCGGGCATCGAGGCGAAGAAGAGACGGTCGCAGAACGCCTTGTACTGCGGCCACTTGCCGTCGGCCCGGAAGTCCGCGAGGCAGGACTTGATCTCGACGATCCAGATCTCGCCGTCCGCGCCGACCGTGATGAGATCGGCACGGCGGCCGTTGGGCAGGATCAGTTCGGGCACCACCCCGTGCCCCATTTCGCGGAGCAGCCGCGCCACGCCGCGCCGCACCTTGATCGCGGCAGGCGACTGGCGGCCGTCCACCATCGGCTCGACGTCGAACGCACAGAACATCGGCATAAAGCGCCACACTCCCGCCGCCGGAGCATTCGCGGTTTACCGCTCCGGCAAGGTACGAACCCGGAACATATGAATCCCGATGCCGCGGGTATGGTCAAGCGGGCAGTCCGGCGCAGGGATCAGCCGAACGGACGCCGCTGGTTGATGGCCGCTGCGAGGGTGCCCTCGTCGAGATAATCGAGCTCGCCGCCGATGGGGACGCCAGATGCAAGACGCGAGACCGTGATCTCCAGCGCTTCCAGCCGCTCGATGATGTAGTGCGCGGTGGTCTGGCCCTCGACCGTGGCGTTCATCGCGAGCACCACCTCGCGCACGGCAGGGTCCGCCGCCCGCTCCACAAGCTTGCCGATGCCGATGTCCTCAGGCCCGTAGCCGTCGATGGCGGAGATCGTGCCGCCCAGCACATGGTAGCGCGCGCGCATCACGGCGGCCCGCTCCAGCGCCCAGAGGTCCGCGACGTCCTCCACCACGATGATGACGGACGGGTCGCGCGACGCGTCGAGGCAGACGGTGCAGGGGTTGGACGTGTCGACGTTGCCGCAGACGGTGCACACGCTCACCCGCTCCCCCACCTCGGTGATGGCGGCGGCGAGCGGCCCCAGAAGGAGCTCGCGCTTCTTGACCATGTGCAGCGCCGCCCGCCGGGCCGACCGGGGCCCGAGCCCCGGCAGCTTGGCGAGCAGCGTGATCAGTCGCTCGATTTCGGGGCCGGCGACGGCCATCGGCGCGTCCGGCTCAGCCGAACGGCAACTTGAAGCCTGCCGGAAGGCCCATGTCGCCCATCATGCCCTGGGTGCGCTCCTGCACCAGCGCGGAAACCTTCTCGCGCGCGTCGTTGCAGGCGGCGATCACGAGGTCCTCGACGATCTCGGCTTCTTCGGGCTTCAGCATCGCGGGGTCGATCTTGAGCGAAACGAGCGCCATCTGGCCGTTGACGCGGGCCACGACGGCGCCGGCGCCGGATTCGCCGGTGGCTTCGAGGGTCTTCATCTCCTCCTGAAGCTCGCCCATGCGGGACTGGATCTCCCGCGCCTTGCCCATCATCTTCAGAATGTCCATCGCTATCCCTCGCTGCGCTGGGCCGTTTCGGCCGGCGCGTCCTCGTTCGTTCTGACTTCGGTGATCTCGGCGTCGGCGAAGCGCTCCAGGAGCGCGCGCACCAGCGGATCGTTTCTGGCGTCTTCCTTCAGCGCCGCCTGCTCGGCGATGAACGCCTCATGCAGCGTCGGCGCCGTGCTCCCCTCGCTGACCGTTACGATCCAGCGCCGCTTGGTGATCTCGGTCAGCTTCTGGCCGAGCGCACCCGCCACGGTCGGCTCCGCGTCCGGCAGGAGCGTCACCTCGATCCGGCCGGGCTCGAAGCTCACGAGCCGCATGTCGCGCTCCACCTGACGGCGCAGCATGACGTTGCCTTCCAGCAGCCTCGCGACCGCCGCAAAGCTCTGCGGCTGCGGCGGCATTCTGCGCGCCTGCGCAACCGGCGCTGCGGCGGCCGACGCCACGGGGGCGGCGCGCGCCGGGGCATGGGCCGTGCGGCTTCCGCCACCGCCGCCGCCCGCACCGCGCGTGGGCGACCCGCCCGGCGCATCGCCGAACGGCAGGTCGCCCGGCTCGGGGAGGCTCGCCATGTAGCACAGGCGGATCAGCACCATCTCGGCGGCCATGATGGGTTTGGGCGCAGCCTGCACCTCGGCGATGCCGGCAAGCAGCGCCTGCCACATGCGCGACAGTGCCGCCATGCCGAGCGTCCCCGCGAACTCGGCCGAGCGTGTGCGCACGATCTCGGGTTCGCCGGGCTCCGGCGGCGCGTTGGTCACCTTCTGGCGCGTCACCTGATGGACGAAGGCGGCAAGGTCGGTGAGGACGACGACGGGGTCGGCGCCGACCTCGTACTGCGCGGTGAGCTCGGCGAGCGCGCCGGCGGCCTCGCCCTTCATCACGAGCTCGAAGAGGTCGACCACGCGCGCCCGGTCGGCAAGGCCCAGCATGTCGCGCAGGTCCTCGGCGGAGACGTTGCCGCCGCCGTGCGCGATCGCCTGGTCGAGCAGCGAGAGGGAATCGCGGACCGAACCCTCCGCGGCTCGCGCGATCATCGCCAGCGCGGCATCGTCGACGCTGACCCCTTCAGCGCCCGCGACCTTCGCGAGATGCGCGGAAAGCTCGCCGACCTCGATGCGGCGGAGGTCGAACCGCTGGCAGCGCGACAGCACCGTCACCGGCACCTTGCGGATCTCAGTGGTCGCGAAGATGAATTTGACGTGCGCAGGCGGCTCCTCGAGCGTCTTCAGGAGGCCGTTGAAGGCCGCCGTCGACAGCATGTGCACTTCGTCGATGATGTAGACTTTATAGAGCGCCGAGACGGGCTTGTAGCGCGCCGCGTCCGTGATCTCGCGAATGTCGTTGATGCCGGTGTGGCTGGCGGCGTCCATCTCGATGACGTCGACGTGCCGGCCTTCCATGATCGCCTGGCAGTGCAGCCCCGGCTCGGTGAAGTCCACCGTCGGCTCGCGCGGTTCGCCGTCGCGCTCGTAGTTCAGCGCGCGGGCGAGAATGCGGGCGGTGGTGGTCTTGCCGACGCCGCGGACCCCCGTCAGCATCCACGCCTGCGGGATGCGCTGGTGCGCGAACGCGTTGCGCAGGGTGCGCACCATCGGCTCCTGGCCGATCAGCTCGCCGAAGTGGCTGGGGCGGTACTTGCGGGCGAGCACCCGGTAGGCGCCGGCCTCGGCAGCGGGAGCGGGGTCTGGAAGGGTGGCGTCGGCCATTTCAACTCCGTGCCGCTCTCTGGAATGGGCGGCGCGGTCGCATCGCCTGTACTTAAAGCGAAGGGGTCGCGGATAGGAGGCCGGACACTGACCCGGACCGAATTCGTTAGGGCTGCTTCGTTCCCGACCTGACCCGGTTGGCGAAGGATCCGTCCAACGCCGACCTCCCGCCCCCTATATCAAGGCTCATCGGGTTTGTTGCAAGCCCGCCAGCGAGATCGATGACAGGCCCGTTTGCGGCGCGGGCATCTTCGGGGTCGTGGCTGACCAGAATCACCGGCAGCCCGTCCTGCCGCGCGAGGTCGAACACGATGGCGCGGGTCGCCGCGCGCAGCGCCTGGTCGAGCGCCGAGAACGGCTCGTCGAGCAGAAGGGCACAGGGCGATCCGGCGAGGGTCCGCGCCAGCGCGACGCGGCTGTGCTGCCCGCCCGAAAGTGTCGCGGGGTCGCGCCGGGCTAGATCGGCCATCGCCACGCGGCCGAGCGCCGCCATCGCCGCCTCGCGCCGGGCAGCCCGGCCGCCGATGCGCCGCGGCACGGCGAACATCACGTTGCCGAGCACCGACATGTGCGGGAAGAGGAGCGGATCCTGGAACATCATCCCGACGCCGCGCCGCTCCGGCGGCAGGCCGAGAAGATCCGCCCCATGGAGTCGCACCGACCCCGCCACGGTGAAGCCCGGCGCGAGCAGCCCCGCAATCCCCAGCAAAAGCGACGACTTGCCGACCCCCGACGGCCCCATCACCGAAAGCACCTCGCCGGGCGCGACGCTGACCGAAAGCCGCGCCAGCGTGCGCCCCGCGACGGCGACGGCATAGTCCTGAAGGTCGAGGCTCATCCGCGGCGGCCGGCGAGGCGGATGGCTCGCGCCAGATGCGGGGCGCCGCGGGCGAGCGCGAACGCCGCGAACGGCAGGACGAGCTGAAGGCTGGCGTAGAGGCCGATCAGCCGCCGGTCTCCGCCGCTGGAGGCCGCCACCGCCTCCGTCGTCACCGTCACCACGCGCCCGCCTCCGATCAGTTGCGTCGGCAGGTAAAGCCCGACGCTGACCGCGACGCAAAGGGCCGCAGCCACGCAAAGCGGCGAAAACAGCATCGGGAGCCGCACCGCAACGAAACGCCGCACCGGCCCGGCGCCGACGCTCGCCGCCACCGCCTCGATAGCGCGGGTCGAGCGCGGCCCACGGCCCGGACAGCGCGATCAGCGCATAGGGCAGCGCGAACAGCGCATGACACAGCGTGACCGCCACCGCGCCCGGCCGGATGCCCGCTGCGATGGCGAGCACGTTCAGGCCGAACAGGAACGCCACCTGCGGCGCGATCAGCGGCGCATAGATCAGCCACCACACCCGCGCCCCCCGCCGGTGCGCCTCGAGGAGGAGAACGGCGAGCGGCAGCGCGATCGCGGTGGCGCCGAGCGCGATGAGCAGCGTCGCGCGCAGCGTCCCAGCCGCCATCGGCAGCCGTGCCTGCCATGCGCCCAGCGTCACCGTCCCCGGCAACGTCTCGGGGAACGGCCAGTACCCGGCGACGGACTGGACCATCAGCCCGCCGAACCCGCAGAACACCACCGCGACGCCGAGCCCCGCCGCCGCCAGCACCAGCGCCCGCAGCGCACCGTCACGGGTGAGCCGCGCGCCGGAGAAGGCGGCCGCGCGCATTGCCCACCCGGCCGCCCGTTCCGCCACGAGCCAAACGCCGATCAGCGCCGCCACCAGGAGCGCCATCACGAAGGCGCCGGCGCTGCCGATCATCCAGTCCGCAAGGTCGGTGGACTGGAGCCAGCCGACGATACGCACCGAGAGCGGCGCCGGCCGGGTCGGCCCCAGGATCAGCGCCATGTCGACCACCGAAACCGCGAAGGCGAGCGTCGCCAGAACCGGCAGGCGGATCTGCCGGTAGACCAGCGGCCAGACGGCGTGGAGGAACGCCGCCATCGGCCCGTATCCAAGCGTGCGCGCCACCGCTGCCCGCTCCGTCGCCCGCACCTGACGGAGCGCCGCCAGCGCCATCAGGAACAGGAACGGTGTCTCCTTCACCACCAGCGCCGCTGCCAGCGACCAGCCCCACGGGTCGCGCAGGATCGCAACGTCCGGCGGGACCTCCAGCCCCGTCGCCCACGGCGAGACGAGCCGCAAGAGGAAGCCCGACGGCGCGAACAGGAACACGAACCCGAGCGCCGCGGCCGCGTGCGGCACCGAAAGGATCGGCGCCAGAAGCCGCTCCGCAGCGCCGAGCGCACGGGTCGCGAACGCCGCCGCCAGAATGAGCGCCGTCAGCACCAGCGCGGCGGCCGTCGCCGCGAAGCCCGACAGCGCGCTCACCGCCACCGAGCGCCAGACGCCGGGCTCGGACGCGAACGCCTTCAGCACATCGAGCCCCGCCTCGTGCGCCCCGAGCGCCGGAAAATAGCCGAGCGCCGGCACGACGACGCCCACCAGCCCCGCGACCACGGGCACCACCAGCACCGCGCTCACCAGCGCCGAGACGATCCGCCAACCCGGACGCCTCGCGCCGGGGCCATTGAAGGCCGAACGGCTTGCGCGAGGCTTGGGCCCCCGGCGCCGTGCTCTCAATTGCGACATCACATCCTTCGCATCCCCCGTCACGGGCGGTATAATGCCGTTCATGATCCAGACGTCGCCCGGCGCCTTTCACGCTGTGCTTTACCCGCATCGATCGCTGAGCCGCCGCGGCTTTTTTGTCATGATGGCAGGCATCATCGGCATAATGGGCTTCGGCGCCCTGCGGGCGCTGGCGCTCGGCGCCTGGCCGATCGCGATCTTCTCGGTGCTGGACGTTCTCCTCGTCTACGTCTGCTTCAAGCTCAGCTACCGTGCAGGCCGGCAGTTCGAGGAGATCGCGGTCAGCGAGAGCGAGGTCCTGGTGCGCAAGGTCGCCGCGAGCGGCGCGGTGACCGAGCACAGGTTCAACCCCTTCTGGGCTCGCCTCACCGTAACGCGGCACGAGGAAGAAGGCGTCACGCGGATCGACCTCGGCTCGCACGGCACGGTCATCGTCGTCGGCGCCTTCCTCAATCCGGACGACAGGGCCTCCTTCGCCGCAGCCTTCGCGGATGCGCTCGACCGCGCGCGCCGCTCCGCCGCCCCCGCCTGACCGGCCCCTCAGCCACTCAAGCCAGCCACGCGCAAGTCCGGCCGCCTAACCTTGGCAATGCCGTTCCCAGCCTTCGGGCCAGTGCGGCGTCCGTCAACCACAGCGGCAAGGCGCGCCGCGCAGCGAAAGGCCGTCTGATGCGAGAGGGCAGTATCGTCGCCGACATGGTGGCCTTCCGGTCGAACCACCCGGCGCTCGCCGCCCTCGCCGACCTCGACATCCACTGCGAGGCGCGGGACCTGCGCCGCCCGCCCCCCATGCTCGCCGCCCTTTACGAACTCTTCGTCGGCAAACCGTTCGAGACCTACGCCGGCGCCAAGCTCACCTTCCTGCCCGAAGGGCCGGCCCGCAACGCCGGCAACACCCGGCTCCCCGTGGTCTGGATGCGGATCGACACCCGCTACGGAGACCTCGCGTCAGGCTCAGGCCGCCGCGTCGAGCTCCCCGAACGCCTCGACGCGCTGTCCGAACCGCTCAAGCAGCAGCTCCGCGGCGGCCGCGCCCTCCTCGTGCTCGACTGGTCGCACGAAGGCCGCCCCACCTTCTGGACCCGCAACATCCGCCGCATCACCGACTTTTTCGGCATGCCGTCGCAGAACATCATCGTCCTCACCCAGAACATCGCGCCCCCCGAGCCCGCTGCCGACGGTGTGCCTGATCTGTCGATCGTCAACGCCCACGCCTTCATTCCAGTGTTCTGGCGCATGCTCTTCGGCAACCGGGTCCACCGCGAGGAGACCGCCTACCGCTTCGGCTTCGCCGCCGATGCCGAAGGCCCGCGCCGCAAGCGCTACATCTGCACCAACTTCGAGGCGACGGCGACGCGCGCGCTCCTCGCCGCCCGCCTCCTCCAGCGCTCCGAGCCCGGCTACCTCTCCTTCCGCAAGGACCAGTTCCGCCGCTCGCTCCCCGGCAGCCCCGCCTTCCTCGCCGAACTCTCGCTCGTCAGCCTCCACCACCAGTCGCGCGACAACCAGAACCAGGTCGCCGCCTTCTGCGCCATCAACCGCAACCACCAGATCGACCTCGACCCGCAGACCTCACCGCGCAACGTCAGCAACTTCATGCCGATCGACGCACTGCGCGACAGCGAACTCCAGATCGTCACCGAAAAGGAAGTCGCCCTGCCCGACCAGCGCCGCTTCACCGAAAAGACGCTGAAGGCGGTGATCGCCGGCACCCCGTTCGTGGTCTTCGGCAACCAGGGCACCATCGCGCTCCTCGAGGAGACCGGCTTCGACGTCCTCCACGACCTCGTCGACCACAGCTACGACATGGAGGAGGACCCAGCCCTCCGCTTCGATGGTGCATGGCGCTCCTGCCTCGACTTCATGGAGCGCACGCCGGGCTTCACCCCGGCCGAACAGGCGCGCCTCGTCGAAGCCGCGGCCCACAACGAAACCGTCTTCCAGGGCGCCCTGTTCGACCGATGGGTGCTCGACCCTGTCTCGGAAATCCACGCGAGGCATCCGCTGCGGAGGCGCCTTCCATGCGCCATCACCCCGCCCTTTCCGATCAACGCCGCCAACAGCAACACCGTGTGCCCGCCGCCGCGCGGCCCCGCCGGCCTCCTCGCCCCACCGCGACAGGACCCGCCCATGATGCACTGACGGCCCGGCAACGCAGCGCACCGCGGCCATCCCGGCCCCTCCGAAACGCCGGCGCCAGCCGCGCCACGCGGGCCGCCGAACGCCCAACCCATGAGTGCTGCATTTTATGCAGCACCTTACTGCGAAATGAGCAGTAGAACTCAACGCCCGAAAACGCCAAGCCTGTGCTCCTACCGGCAGACCACGCCAGTCCGAGGAGCACCGTTCATGATATCCAGACGATCCGTCCTGAAGGCAGGCGCAGCAGCCGGCCTCACGTCCGCCCTGCCCTTCGCCAGCATCCTGCCCGCCCACGCCGCGGGCGACGTCCTCGTCGGCGTCCACGGCGAGACCATCAACAGCCTCGACATCCACCGCACCGGCACCAACCGCCCGTCCTACCAGGTGGCCGTCAACTGCTACGACCGGCTGGTGAAGTTCGGCCTCAAGGAGCTCGACGACGGCTCGATGTCGTACGACTACTCCGTCATCGAGCCCGACCTTGCGGAAAGCTGGGAGGTCTCGGAGGACGGCAAGACCATCACCTTCACGATGAAGGACGGGATAAAATTCCAGGACGGCTCGCCCGTTACCGCGCAGGACGTGAAGTGGTCGTTCGACCGCGCCGTCACCGTCGGCGGCTTCCCGTCCTCGCAGATGCAGGCCGGCGGCTTCGAGCGGCCCGACCAGTTCGCAGCGCCCGATGACAAGACCTTCGTCATCACGCTCGACCGCCCGTCGAAGCTCTCCCTGCCGGACCTCGCGGTCCCGGTCCCATTCATCCTCAACTCCAAGGTCGCCAAGGAAAACGCCACGGCCGACGACCCGTGGGCGCTCGAGTACGTCCACAAGAACACCATCGGCTCGGGCGCCTTCAGCGTCAGCCGCTGGGACCCCGGCCAGCAGATCGTCTACGACCGCAACGACGAGTGGCACGGCGACCTCCCCGGCGTGCAGCGCGTCATCCTGCGCGAAGTGCCGAGCCCGGCGACCCGGCGCGCCCTCATCGAGCGCGGCGACGTCCAGCTCTCCTTCAACATCCCCAACAAGGACGCCAAGGAGCTCGCGGAAGCCGGGATCGACGTCTACTCGACCCCGGTCGAGAACTCGATCAACGTCGTCGGCCTCAACTACAACTTCGATCCGTTCAAGGATCCGGACGTGCGCAAGGCCGTTGCCTACGCGATCCCCTACGAGGAAATCTTCCAGACCGCCGCATACGGCCGTGGCGTCCCGATGTGGGGTTCGGAAAAGGTCGAAGGCACCGCCTGGCCGCAGCCCTCGCCCTATTACACCGACCTCGACAAGGCGAAGGAGCACCTCGCCAAATCCGGCTTCGCGGACGGCTTCGACGTGCCGTTCTCGATCGACCTCAACCAGCTCGACTGGATGGAGCCCACCGCCCTCCTCATCATCGAGAACCTCAAGAAGATCGGCATCAACGCCACGCTGGAGAAGATCCCCGGCGCCAACTGGCGCACCGCCTCGCTGGTGGAAAAGCGCCTGCCGCTCCACCTTGAAGGCTTCGGCGGCTGGCTGAACTACCCGGACTACTACTTCTTCTGGGCCTACCAGGACGGCGTCCTCTTCAACTCGTCCAACTACAGCAACCCCGAGATCGAAACGCTGGTATCCGAGACGCTGCACCTCCCCGTCGACGACCCCGAATGGGCGCCGAAGATCGAGCGGATGATCGAGATCGCGTTCGAGGACATCCCGCGCATCCCGCTGTGGCAGACCGCCCTCAACGTCGCCTCCAACGGCGCAGACGGGTATGCCTACTGGTTCCACCGCCAGCTCGACGCGCGCACCCTCTCGCTCGAGAACGACTGATCATGAAGCGGCTGAGGCCCATCCTGATGCGGATCCTGCAGGCGGTGCCTGTGATGATCGGCGTCGTGGTGATCAGCTTCGTGCTGACCCGCGCGCTCCCCGGCGACCCAGCGGTCTACTTCGCCGGCGCCGTGGCCGACGAGGAGTCGATCGCGCAGATTCGCAAGGAGATGGGCCTCGACCAGCCGCTTCCCATGCAGTTCTTCTACTACGTCGGCGACCTTGCCGTCGGCGATCTCGGCCGCTCCCACTCCACCGGCCAGTCGGTCGCGGAGGACCTCGCCCAGCGTCTCCCCGCCTCGCTGGAGCTGACGCTCTGCGCGCTCCTCCTCTCCTGCCTCGTCGCGGTGCCCCTCGGGGTGCTCGCGGCGACGCGACCCGGCTCGTGGGTCGACCACGCCTGCCGCGTCCTCGTCACCACCGGCGTCTCGATGCCGACATTCTTCACCGGCATCCTCCTCATCTACATCTTCTACTACCTCCTCGGCTGGGCCCCCTCGCCGCTCGGCCGACTCGACTTCATGTACATCGAGCCGCAGCGCGTGACCGGCTTCTACCTGATCGACAGCGCCCTCGCCGGCGACGTGGACACCTTCCTCGCCGCCCTCAAGCAGCTCGCGCTGCCGGCAATCACCCTCGCCCTCTTCACCATGGCGCCGATCGCGCGGATGACGCGCGCTGCCATGCTCTCGGCGCTGTCGTCGGACTTCATCCGCACCGCGCGCGCCGCCGGCCTCAACCGCTCCACGGTGCTCTACCGCTACGCGCTGCGCAACGCCCTTCTGCCGGTGATCACCACGCTCGGCATGGTGTTCTCGTTCACGCTCGGCGCCAACGTGCTGGTGGAGAAGGTGTTCGCCTGGCCCGGCATCGGCTCCTACGCCGTCGAGGCCCTCGTCGCGTCCGACTATGCCGCCGTGCAGGGCTTCGTGCTGGCCATGGCGCTCCTGTTCGTGGCCCTCAACCTGGTGATCGACATCCTCTACACCGCGATCGACCCCCGCATCGGGTTCGGCGACCAATGAGCACCGCCGCAGCCACGCACCGCCAGACCACCCTCGGTCACATCGCCTATGTGCTGAAGGACAACCCGGTCACGCTGATCGCCTTCATCCTGTTCGCGTTCATCATTCTCGTCGGCATCTTCGGCCCGCTGATCGCGCCCTACGATCCGCTTGCCTCCAACGCCGCCCGCGCGCTCGAAGCCGCCAACCTGGGACCACTGGTTCGGCACCGACGCTCTCGGCCGGGACGTGATGTCCCGCGTCATCATCGCGACACGGCTCGACCTCACGATCTCGGTGGCCGCCGTCGCGCTGTCCTTCGTCATCGGCTCCGTCATCGGCGCGGCGGCGGGCTACTGGGGCGGATGGCTGGATGCGGGCCTGTCGCGCATCCTCGACACCATCATGGCCTTCCCGCTCTTCGTGCTGGCCATGGGCATCGTCGCAGCGCTCGGCAACACCATCGAGAACATCGTCTACGCCACCGCCCTCATCAACATGCCGTTCTACGCCCGCCTGGTGCGCGCCGAAGTCAACATCCGCCGCGAGGCCGGCTTCGCGCTGGCGGCAAAACTCTCCGGCAACTCCGACATCCGCGTGCTGGCGCTCCACATCTTCCCCAACGCGCTGCCGCCGATGATGGTGCAGGTCTCGCTCAACCTCGGCTGGGCGATCCTCAACGCCGCCGGCCTCTCCTTCATCGGCCTCGGCGTCCGCCCGCCGACGCCCGAGTGGGGCATCATGGTCGCCGAGGGCGCCAACTTCATCGTGTCCGGCGAATGGTGGCTCGCCTTCTTCCCCGGCATGGCGCTCGTCGCTCGCGGTCTTCACCTTCAACCTCCTGGGCGATGGCCTGCGCGACATCGTCGACCCGAGGCGCCGCACATGACCGGCCTCCTCTCCATCCGCGACCTCGCCGTCTCCTTCCGCACCCGCCGCGGCGACGTCGACGCCGTGCGCGGCATCGACCTCACCCTCGCCAAGGGCGAAACGCTGGGCATCGTCGGCGAATCCGGCTCCGGCAAGTCCGTCACCGCCTACGCGCTGATGCGCATCCTCGACGCTGGCGGCACCATCCGCGCCGGCGACGTCACCTATGACGGCATGGACCTGACCAAGGCCGCCGAGCGCCAGATGGCCGACATCCGCGGCCGCGAAATCTCGATGATCTTCCAGAACCCGCGGTCGGCGCTCAACCCGATCCGCAAGGTCGGCCACCAGATCGAGGACGTGCTGCGTCCGCCACGGCCGCGCCGGCCGCAACAATGCGAAGGCCAAGGCGATCGCCGCGATGGAAGCGGTCAAGATCCGCGACGCCGCCAGCCGCTACCACGCCTACCCGTTCGAGCTGTCGGGCGGCATGTGCCAGCGCGTCGTCATCGCCATCGCGCTGGCCTGCGACCCGCGCCTCCTCATCGCCGACGAGCCCACCACCGGCCTCGATATCACCACCCAGAAGGCGGTGATGGACCTCGTCGCCGGCCTCATCCGCGACCGCGGCATGAGCGCCATCGTCATCACCCACGACCTCGGCCTCGCCGCCGAATACTGCGACCGCATCGCCGTGATGAAGGACGGCGAGGTGGTCGAGACCGGCCCGTCGCAAGAGATCTTCGGCGCGCCGGAGCACGCCTACACCCGCCGCCTGGTGGACGCGACGCCCCGGCGCGACGCCACCATCCGCAGCCTTCTCCCCGCCGAGGCGCGCACCCCCGCCCCGCCGCACACGCCCGGCACCAAGCCGCTGCTGCAGGTGCAGAACCTCGTGAAGACCTTCGACGGCAAGTCCGGCCCGGTCCACGCCGTGCGCGGCGTCTCGTTCACCGTGCACGAGGGCGAGACCGTCGGCCTCGTCGGCGAATCCGGCTGCGGCAAGTCCACCACCTCGTCCATGGTGGTGCGCCTGATGGACCCGACGTCCGGCCGCATCATCTTCGACGGCGAGAACCTCGCCGACACGTCCGCCAAGGCCTTCGCCCGCGACCCGCGCCGCGCAAAAATCCAGATGGTGTTCCAGGACGCGACGGACAGCCTCAACCCGCGCCACCCCGCAGGCCGCGCCATCGAGGAGCCGCTGCGCCGTCTCGGCGGCCTCGGCAGGCAAGGCCCGCGCAGACCGGGTGCAGGAACTCGCCGACCTCGTCGGCCTCCCCCAGCCACCTCCTCGACCGCTTCCCGCACCAGCTTTCCGGCGGCCAGAAGGCGCGCGTCGGGATCGCCCGCGCCATCGCCGTCGAGCCGCAGTTCCTGATCCTCGACGAGCCGACCGCCGCGCTCGACGTGTCGATCCAGGCCGTCGTCCTCAACCTCCTCGCCGATCTTCGAGCCCGATTGTCCATGAGCTATCTCTTCGTCAGTCACGACCTCACGGTCGTGCGCCTCCTGTGCGACCGCGTGGTCGTCATGCAAAACGGTGCCGTGGTCGAGGAAGGCCCCGTCGCCACCGTGATGGACCACCCGGCCGAGGCCTACACCCGGCAGCTTCTGGCCGCCGCCCCCAAGCCGCCCGCCGGCAACCTCGCCGCCTGACCCGCCATGACGCTCGCAAGCACCCCGTTCACGCTGGCCGGCCTCTCGGCCGCCATCGCCGCCGGCACCCGCCCCGCCGAGATCGTCGCCGAAGTCTTCCGCCGCATCGAGGCCGTGAACGACCCGGGCATCTTCCTTCACCTTGCCGACAAGGCCGCACTGTTCGCAGAAGCCGAAGCCCTCGGCGCCCCCGACCCGGCGCGCCCCCTCTGGGGCATCCCCTTCGCGGTAAAGGACAACATCGACGTTGCGGGCATGCCGACCACCGCCGCCTGCCCCGCCTTCGCCTATACGCCCACCGAAGACGCCTTCGTCATCGCCCGCCTCAAGGCCGCCGGCGCGCTGGTGATCGGCAAGACCAACCTCGACCAGTTCGCCACCGGCCTTGTCGGTGTCCGCACGCCCTACCCCGTCCCGAAGAACGCCATCGACCCCGCCATCGTCCCCGGCGGTTCGTCCTCGGGCTCGGCGGTCGCGGTTGCGCACGGCATCGTCCCGTTCGCGCTCGGCACCGACACGGCCGGCTCCGGCCGCGTCCCGGCAGCGCTCAACAACATCGCCGGCCTCAAACCGTCGCTCGGCGCCCTCTCGGCGACCGGCGTCGTCCCCGCCTGCCGCACGGTCGACACCATCTCGATCTTCGCTCTGACAGTGACCGACGCCCACGCCGTCTACCGCGTCGCCGCCGCCTACGACGCCGCCGACCCGTGGTCCCGCCCCGTCCCGGCCCCCGCGCTCGCGGCCCTCCCGGCGATGACCATCGGCATCCCCAGCCGCGCCAGCATCGAGTTCGACGGCGACGAGGCGCAGGACGCCAACTTCCGCGCTGTGATCGCCGCGCTGGAAGCCGGCGGCGCCACCATCCGCGAGATCGACTTCACGCCCTTCTACGAGGTGGCCAAACTCCTCTACGAAGGCGCCTGGGTCGCCGAGCGCCACGCCGCCGTGGAGCCGATGCTCACCACAGAGCCGGAGGCGGTCCACCCCGTCACCCGCACCGTCATCGAGAAGGCGCTCGGCCTCACCGCCACCGACGCGTTCCGCGACCAGTACCGCTTCGCCGAACTCCGCCGCACGCTCGAACCCGTGCTGGCCTCCGTCGACCTCCTCTGCGTCCCCACCATCCCCACGTTCTATTCGGTGGCGGACCTTGAGGCGGACCCCATCGGCCCCAACAGCCGCCTCGGCACCTACACCAACTTCGTCAATCTCCTCGATCTGTGCGGTCTCGCCGTCCCGACCGTGCCGCGCCGCGACGGCCGCCCCGGCTCCGTCACGCTCCTCGCCGCCCACGGCCGCGACGGCACGCTCGCCAGCCTCGGCCTCACCATCGAGGCGCTGGACCCCGGCCGCACCCTCGGCGCCACCGGCCTGCCGCTACCGCCCGCCGCCCCCCTCAGCGGCGGCGCATCGGCGAGCGAAATCGAGATCGCTGTCTGCGGCGCCCACATGTCCGGCATGGCGCTCAACCACCAGCTTACCTCCCGCGGCGGCCGCTTCCTTCGCGCGGTGGACACCACCGCCGACTACCGCCTCTACGCCCTGCCCGGCGGCCCGCCCCAGCGCCCCGGACTCATCCGCGTCGCGGACGGCGGTTCGGCGATCGCCGTGGAGGTCTGGACGCTTCCCCTGTCCGAGGTCGGCAGCTTCCTCGCCGGCATCCCGGCCCCCCTCGGCCTCGGCACCACCACCCTCGCCGACGGCACCAGCCCCAAGGGCTTCATCTGCGAAGGCATCGCTGCCAGCGCCGCAGAAGACGTCAGCGCCTACGGCGAGCTGGCGCAACTTCACCGCCCGCCCCGTGGCGATGACCGGCTGAGTCAGACGATGCCACGCGGCTACGGCCCGGCTTCATGAGGAAAACACTGCGGCTCGTAGGTGTAGAGGACGTTGATCGCGAGGAGCCAGATCGACGTCGCGTAGTAGCTCTCCACCTGCGCCCAGAGCAGCTCGGGCGCGACCGGCATTCCGGTCGCCCGGCAGGCGAGGAGGCCGTGGACCAGCCGGAACCCCGCGAGGTTCATGTAGTCGCGCCGCAGGGTGCTCCGGTGGCCGAACGTGAACGGACGGTCCGGCCCCGGCATCCCCCACACGGCGAGGAGCCGCCGCTCGACATTTGGGAGCCTGTAGCCGGCCATCTGGAGGTAGAGCGGGATGCGCACGGCGTTGTAGCCGAACCCCGCGGGCCGGCCCGGCGCAGGCTCCAGCGTTCCGGCCTCGGAAACCACGCTCCACTCGGTCGGCAGGTCCGGCGTGCGTGACAGGAGCTCCAGCCCCGAAGCCTCGAGTTTCACCCAGAGCGGGTCCGGATCGATCGTGTCGAGAAGCTCCAAGAACGGGAAGATCCAGTAGGAGAGGTTGATCACCGGGCTTTGCAGCGCCGGAATGCCGAGGAGGCGGGCGAACTTGTGCGGGACGGGAAGCCGCACGAACCCTTCGATGCCCGGAAGGAGCAGCGTGTAGCCGCGGTAGTCCACCAGCAGCAACGTGCGGATGTCCCGCGCCGTCTCTATCGCGGCGGCCAGATAGTCCGGCCGGTCCCAGCGGATTGCCGCCAGAGCCAGCGCCGATGCGATGAGGACGTCGCCGTCGCTCGCGTTGTTGAGATCGGCGACCGCGGGGTTGCCTCTCGGATCGTACTTCCAGGAGAACAGGTGGTCGGGTCGCCGGAGGTTCTTTCTGGTAAAGCGCCAGATGCGGGAGAACGCTTGCCCGTCGTCGGCCTGGACGGCGAGGAGCATGCCGTATCCCTGCCCTTCGCTGTGGCTGATCCCGCGGTTCTCGCGGTCGACGATCCGGCCCGTCTCGGCGAGAAACGCGCGGGCGTAACCGTCGAAGTGCGCGCTGGTCCAGCGCTGGAACTCCGGCGTCACCAGTCCGAGGAACGGACGCAGCGCAGGTGTGGCAGCCTCCCGCAGAAGCGCCCGCGACTTGCCGTCCCCGGGCGCAGCCGCAAGGCAGGCCTCGGGAGAGCGCTGCCAGTCTGCAGGATCGGCCCTCCCCGGCGCCACCGCTGCAATAAGGCAAACGAAGAGGACAGCGAGGGGAAGGACCCGCCGCCCGACCAAATCAGAATAGAAAAATTGTTACTTAAAACATGCATTAAAAGCAATTATAGCACGTAGGTGCGCAATATTGCTTCAATACAATACTCACAAAGCCGTGGGCTTTAGCGCGATGGGCTTGCGATCCCGGCAATCCCACAGGGGCATGTTCCGGCCGCAAGCGGACGCGCAGAACGCCGACGGCCGCAGCTGCCGATCGCGAAGCCGAACCCGGCTATCGCGCCCCCCAGCGCGCGATGATAGGCTCCGCGCCATGGCAGACTTCGACGACTTCGCCGCGATGGAACGCGCCGGCTGGGCCGACCCCGCCCGCGCCACCGCCTATGCGGACGGTTTCGCCGCGGCAAGCCTTCAGCACGTCCCCCACCTCGTCGCCGCTGTAGAGGCCGGACCTGGCGCCGGCGTTCTCGACCTTTGCTGCGGCCACGGCATCGTCGCCGCCGCGCTCGCGGCCGCCGGCGCATCCGTCACCGCGGCGGACTTCTCGCCGGTAATGCTGACACTCTGCGCCGCCAAGGCCCCCGCGGCAGCCCTCGTCGCGGCGGACGCTGCCGCGCTGCCCTTCCCCGATGGCCACTTCACCGCCGTCACCATCGGCCTCGGAATGCCCCATGTGCCGAACCCTGCCACCGTCCTCGCCGAGGCGCACCGCGTCCTCGCCCCCGGCGGCCGCCTCGCCTTCACCTGCTGGCAGGGGCCGGACCGCTCCTTCGCGATCCGCACCATGCAGCAGGCCATCGCGGCGGAGGGCGACCCCGCCGTCGTCATGCCGCCGGCCCCGCCCAACTTCGCCTTCGCCGACCCCGCCGTGATCCACCCGGCGCTCGCTGCCGCAGGCTTCCGCGACGCCGCAATCACCACCCTCCAAAGCTTCTACGACGCCGACGACCCCGGCCTGCTGTTCGACTATTTCCGCAACGGCACGGTCCGCCTCGGCGAGCACCTCCAGCGCCAGCCGGCGGACCGGCTCCCGCGCATCCGCGAAGCCGTCGCCGCCGCAGTCCGCGCCACCGGGCCCGCCGCGCCCTACCGCATCCCGATCCCCGCCGCCCTCACCACCGCCATCGCCTGACCGCGGCCCTGCGCCTCGCGCACGGCTGACCTTCCCCCGGCGCGTGGATCGGCGGGCCGCCGCGGCCTATTACCGCCGGCGCTCATCCGAGCGCCGGAGTTCGCAATCATGACCTCTTCCACCCGGCCCGCCGCCATGCGCCGCGTCCACCTCCTGCGGCATCGCCTTCAGCGGCTAGGCAAGGCACGGCTCCTCCTCGCCGGCTACCTCACCTACATCCTCCTCGGCGTGGTCCTCCTCAGCCTTCCCGCCGCGCAGACCGTGCCCGTCGGCCTCCTCGACAACCTCTTCACCGCCACCTCGGCGGTCTCCACCACGGGCCTCGTCACCGTCGACCCCGGCTCGAGCTACACCCGCTTCGGCGAGATCGTGGTCCTCCTCCTCATCCAGCTCGGCGGCCTCGGCTACATGACGCTGAGCTCGTTCCTCGTCGTCGCGATCCGCCACCGCCTCAGCCGCGGCCGGCAGGGCACCGTCCGCGCCGCGTTCGACCTCCCGCCCGAGATCGAGCTGAAATCCTTCCTCATGGCGGTGGTCCTCTTCACGCTCACCATCGAAGTCGCCGGCGCCGCCGCCCTCTACCTCGCCTTCACCGACATCCCGCCGGCCGAGCGGCTCTGGAGCGCCATCTTCCACTCCGTCTCCGCCTTCTGCACCGCAGGCTTCAGCCTCAACCCCGACAGCCTCGAGTCCTACCGCGCCTCCGTCCCGGTCAACCTCGTCATCGCCGCGCTCAGCCTCCTCGGCGCCATGGGCTTCGTGGTCGTCAACGACGTCGCGCGCACCCTCACCGGCCGCGAACGGCGCCTCGGCGGCATGAGCATCGTCATCGTGCGCATGACGGCCGCCCTCATCGCAGGCGGCACGCTCATCGTCGTCTTCGCCGACGGCACGCTCGCCGCGCTCCCCTTCGGCGAGCGGCTGATGGCGGCCTTCTTCCAGGTGATGACCGCCTCCACCACCGTCGGCTTCGACACCGTGCCGATCTCCTCCATGGCGCTCGTCACCATCCTCGTCCTCCTCGCGATGATGCTGGTCGGCGCCTCGCCCGCCGGCACCGGCGGCGGCGTCAAGACCACCAACCTCGCCGCCCTCTGGGGCCTCGTCTCCGCGGTCCTCCGCGGCTACGACACCGTCGTCTCCTTCGGCCGCCACGTCCCGCCCGACCGCCTGCGGATCGCGATGGCGACCTTCGTGTTCTACTTCGTCCTCCTGTTCTGGTCCGTCCTCGTCCTCACCGTCAGCGAAACCGGGCAGTCGTTCGAACGGCTCCTGTTCGAGGCGATGTCGGCCATCGGCACCGTCGGCCTCAGCCTCGGCCTCACCGGCGAGCTCACGCCGATCGGCAAATCCGTCGTCATCCTCCTCATGATCGCAGGCCGCGTCGGCATCCTCACCTTCGGCCTCGCGCTCGCCTCCGGTGCCGGCCGCAGCCGCGCCGACACGGCCCGCGCCGTCTCGGCCTGAAGGCGCCGCATAACCGACAGCAGCGGCACCCCGCCCGCTTCCCGGAACGGGCCGCCGCTGCTACAACGCGAACCATGGATGACATCGCCCCCATTTCGCCCGAGACCCCGGTCTCGAAGGCGCCCGCGAGTGCCGCCGCCACCGGCGATGCGCACCCGATCACCCACGTCCGCAACTTCTCGATCGTCGCGCACATCGACCACGGCAAGTCGACGCTCGCCGACCGGCTGATCCAGCTGACCGGCGGCGCCACAGAGCGCGAGATGAAGGAGCAGATGCTCGACTCGATGGACATCGAGCGCGAGCGCGGCATCACGATCAAGGCGCAGACTGTGCGGCTTCTCTACACGGCAGAGGACGGCATCACCTACACGCTCAACCTGATCGACACGCCCGGCCACGTCGACTTCGCCTACGAGGTTAACCGCTCGCTGGCCGCCTGCGAGGGCTCGCTGCTGGTGGTCGACGCCTCACAGGGCGTCGAGGCGCAGACGCTCGCCAACGTCTACCAGGCCATCGAGAACGACCACGAGATCATCCCCGTCCTCAACAAGGTCGACCTCCCCGCCGCCGAGCCCGAGCGCATCCGCGCCCAGATCGAGGAGATCATCGGCATCGACGCCTCCGAGGCGCTCGAGATCTCCGCGAAAACGGGCCTCGGCATCCCCGCCGTGCTGGAAGCCATCGTCAAGCGCCTCCCGCCCGCCCATCGGCAACCCCGACGCGCCGCTGAAGGCGATGCTGATCGACTGTGGTACGACGCCTACCTCGGCGTCGTCGTCCTGGTGCGGATGATCGACGGCCACCTCAAGCGTGGCCAGAAGATCAAGATGATGCAGACCGGCGCCGCCCACCCGGTCGACAAGGTCGGCGTCTTCACGCCAAAGATGCTGGAGGTGGAGAGCCTCGGCCCCGGCGAGATCGGCTTCCTCATCGCCGGCATCAAGGAGGTGGCCGACACCGCCGTCGGCGACACCATCACCGACGAGAAGAAGCCCACCGCCCACGCGATGACCGGCTTCCGCCCCGCCATCCCCGTGGTGTTCTGCGGCCTCTTCCCGGTCGACGCCAACGAGTTCGAGGATCTGCGCGCCGCCATGGGGCGCCTCCGCCTCAACGACGCCAGTTTCTCGTTCGAGATGGAGACCAGCGCGGCGCTCGGCTTCGGCTTCCGCTGCGGCTTCCTCGGCCTCCTGCACCTTGAAATCATCCAGGAGCGGCTGGAGCGCGAGTTCAACCTCGACCTGATCGCGACCGCCCCGTCGGTGGTCTACAAGCTCGCCCTCCAGGACGGCAGCGAGATCGAGCTGCACAACCCGGTCGACATGCCGGACCCGACCTACATCGAGTCCATCTCCGAGCCCTGGATCAAGGCGACGATCATGACGCCGGACGAGTATCTCGGCGCCATCCTGCAGCTGTGCCAGGAGCGCCGCGGCATCCAGACCGAGCTCTCCTATGTGGGCAACCGCCCCATGGTCACCTACGAGCTCCCCCTCAACGAGGTGGTGTTCGACTTCTACGACCGGCTGAAATCCATCTCGAAGGGCTACGCCTCGTTCGACTACGCGATTTCCGACTATCGCGAGGGCGACCTCGTGCGGATGAACATCCTGGTCAACGCCGAGCCTGTCGACGCCCTGTCGATGCTGGTCCACCGCAGCCAGGCCGAGCGCCGCGGCCGCGCCATGTGCGAAAAGCTGAAAGAGCTGATCCCCCAGCACATGTTCGTCATCCCGATCCAGGCCGCCATCGGCGGCCGCATCATCGCCCGCGAAACCATCCGCGCCCTGCGCAAGGACGTGACGGCGAAGTGTTACGGCGGCGACGCCTCCCGCAAGCGCAAGCTGCTCGACAAGCAGAAGGCGGGCAAGAAGAAGATGCGCCAGTTCGGCAAGGTGGAGATCCCGCAGGAGGCGTTTATTGCGGCTTTGAAGGTTGATGGATAGTTAAACTATTAGCATTCGGTGGAATATACTGCTTGCGTTCAAAGATTTTATCACCTTAAATACATTATCTCCCACCTTCGTTGCCTCTTCTCGCCTCTCGTCATAGAAGCTATCGTCGGAAAATTGGTCTATTAGTTCTTCAGTTGACTTATTTGTAATGGCCAAGAAGCAATCGT
The DNA here is from genome assembly GCA_963704595.1 of uncultured Alphaproteobacteria bacterium. Classification (GTDB taxonomy): domain Bacteria; phylum Pseudomonadota; class Alphaproteobacteria; order Rhizobiales; family Amorphaceae; genus Acuticoccus. The sequence continues at coordinate 1,393,888 of OY969922.1, read as the reverse complement.
AATCATCAAGAAGGCGATCTAAAAGCATCGCTGTCTCGCCACCTCTTCCAATCTGGATCTCTTTTAGCCTTTCCCTTGGAGATTTTTCGCACAGCCTCGCAAACTCCGTTGGCGTTACTGTACCCTTTTGTTCATATGTATGCAATAGCCAAAGTATTGTCGAATAGCACATAACAAGACGACTTGTTTTTAACTTGTAATTTTTGACTCTACGCTTATTTCGATCAATCCCTCTATCTTCTTTGATGACTTCATAGTTTACACACAATGTCCTCCAGTATCGCGCAATATCATTTACTAAGAATATTGGTGTAAAACTGCCTGGATGCTTCTCGAAATCATGCCAATAACGATTGACCACGCCACACAAGCACTCTCTATAAATTTCCAAACCTATCAGTGGACGACTCTCCAGTAACAGAAGGAGCCTAGCGGTCATGTAATTGTGGTAATCATCCTCTCTTGTTCCCAATTTTGACTTAAAATCTTCCGCAGAATGCAGGGTAAGATATCGCCCGTCCCATCAAACGCTGGGATGTCTGCGGCTGTAGTTACCCTGATTAGATCAGCTTTTAGACATATAAGTTCTAACTCGCTAATTCTCTCATCATAATTTCCACTACCTCTGGTCATTAAAAATAAATCTAAATCACTGAAAGCGCTAGCTTCCAACCGACCAAAAGAACCTGTTGCATATATACATATCTTATCTTCGTAGTTTCTACGGACTTCACTTAAACGCTCTTCGAGCTCGTTGAGCTTTCTCAGCGTAAACTCTTTTCTGATCTCCGCCTGCGTCATCTTTATTCTCTCTCTCGAACAGCTTCGAGAAAATATCTGCCTGTTCACGCGCATCATCAAGAGCATGATGAGTATGGCTATGGCGAGATTTAAGATTTTTCGGTAAATTTTTTCTACCGGAAGCCGAAATTGGTCGGCCCGTTTTGACTGCGATTGCTGTTTTTATATCAAAGCAACTTGAGTGCTTAAATGGCGAACCTGTTTCTGAAAACCGAACAAAATACCAGTAGAGCCAAGTCCAGTCAAAGCTTATTGGAAATGCAATGACCACAGGTGTACCGCCATTTGCCGAGTTTCGAACCCATTCAGCACACTCCGTCATTACCACGGCAGGATCTGACCCACGCTTCATTAGGGCATCACGGTCCAAACCGTTCACCAATAGAGCCTCTTTCTCGAAATTCTCGGATATAGGCTTGAGTTCTCTATAGAACGCGTTTTTGTAATGCCGAGGTTGCAGGAACCTCTTACCATCATAGGAACCCGCATAGACAATCCCGAAACTTAGCATCGAGTATGGCCCAGGTATGGGCCCATCGGTCTCCACATCCACCGAAAAATACCGATCAACAATGTATTCTGAACTCCGATCAACAGTCTCCGCATGCTTGTTCACACGGTACACTAACCTACCATTCGGATCTCTGGTGAGGATCGCCATCTATCTATCTAGCCTAACTGCTACATTACGTTCGTTCGAATTCGCATCAGGTTTGTTTTCAACATTCTACGGTTTACACATACCGCAAGCTTCCGAGCGCCAACTCAGCACTACCGTTATAAACTTCTTTTTGTCTCGAGATGCAGAGCCTATTTCCGCACTTGTAGAAGCGCGACACGCCAACCTATGGATCGGGCAACGCTTCCTGTGGTTACTGTAGGCGCGCCGTTAGACTAAACCATCAGCATTCTTCATTCAAACACGGTGACCGTCGACTCCGCAACGCCGTATCCTGACGCGCTTTCTTCAAGAAAATTCCTCCTCGGCTAGCCCCCGCGAACCTCCTTCTCGCCCGCCTCCGGTCGAGCCGACTGTCGCGCCGATTTGGTAAATCGTAGTATAGGATCGATCGCTGGCCCGTGGGAGGAACTTCACCACGACCCATTGTAAATGCGTTCCGAAGTCTGGGCGAACGTACTACCCACGGCACGCGTTTTCCCCCGGCACCCACCGAGGACCGCCCCATGCCAGACTTCAAGCCAAAGCCCCGCAACGCCGCGTGGCTCACCCCCTACCTCACCCTCTCCAACCACGAAAAAACCCTGAAAGCCTACCGTGAGGCGTTCGGCTTCGAGGTCGACGTCAGGTCCGAAAAGGACGGCCTGCCCGAGCACCTTGAAATCACCCACGGCGGCAAGCCCATCGCCATGGGCGGGGCGGAAGAGTACGAAACCGGCTACGGCGTCGGCAAGTCGCCGGCCACCATGGGCATCGACGCGCCGCAGGCCTTCTACATCTACGTCGACGATGTGGACGCGCACTATGCGGGCCTGTCGCGAAAGCGCAGCGTCACCGTCAAGGAAAAGCCGACGGACCGCTACTGGGGCGACCGCGCCTACACCGTCACCTGCCCGTCCGGCTACACGTGGATGTTCGCCTCCGTCCTCGCCGAACCCGCCCGTCAATCCGACGGACTGACCGCCGGGCGGCCCGGGCGGGTCACCCCTCCGCCCGCTTCGCCACCCGCTCCACGTCGCCGCGCGAGACCAGCGTCAGCTCCTTCACCAGCCGCAGCGTCGGCTTCAGCGCGAACAGCACGGAGCCGATCAGGAACATCCACGTCCCGGCCGTCTGAAGGTCCTGGTAGAAGAACAGGATCGAGCCCGCCACAAACGCGCCGGCGGCGGAAAAATCCGCCAGCGTGTAGGCAATCTCGAAGGCGGCGAACATGCGCCGCTTCCGGGTGGGCATCGTCGTGCCGTGCGGCTCGAAGAAGCCGCCATCGCTGTTCCGGGTGCGGGTGTCATCCGCTCCAGCCATCTCAAGTCTCCCCGTTTCGCGGCCGTGCGAGACACAGCCTCTCCGGGGCCAACACGCGAGCGGGCGAAAAGTTGTCCCCGCCCTCGCCCGCGGATGCCAAACTCCCCCCGTCGCCTGGCTCCAAGGGGAGCGTGCCGGACCGTCCGCCACAAGAGCCGGGGATTTCGGTTGCCATGGATGACGGCGGGTAACGCACGCCGGACCCCATGGTGGACCGGGTGGTGCTGCTCGTGAACGCCGGACGGGGCAACCCGCACGGCCACCCGAGAGGCCATGGGCGCGTGCAACTCGCCGTCGGAGCGGACGGTGGCACGAAAGCAAGGACGGCACGAAGACGCCGAGCCGAGGCCCAGGGAGCAGCAGCCGGGAAACCGGCCGGCATCGCGCCAACCCCCGGAAAAAGCCGAACGGACGGGACGCGGTGTGCGGCCCATCTAAAATATTACAAGGGCCGCCCCGCGTCCCCCCGTTCCCGACCGTCGCCCGCACCCTGCGCGCGCGGCCGATGGCCCGCGCCCTTCGCACGCCACGGCGCCCCTACAGCGCGGCCGGCCCCGCTAGCCCGCCAGCGCCTCGTCGCCGTTCCTGCTCGCGCACCGCAAGCGCGTGGGCGGCCGCCGCATAGCCCCCGCCAGCGCCGTCGATGAAGTGGAAGTGGCCGTGGTCCTGGTAGGACGGCACGATGCAGGTCATCAGCGCCGCATCCTGGCTGACAAGGCCGAAGCGCAGCACGCCGCGCTCCGCCGCCGCCTCCAGAAAGGCGGAGATCCGGGCCGACAGCGCCGCGTCGCAGTCCACGGTGACGAGAAGGCCATCGCCGAACTTGCGGGCGTCCGCGTTGGTCGCCACGATCGCGCGGTAGGGTCCGGGGTCGAACGACCCGGCCTTCACGTTGGAGCGGAACAGCGCCCAGCCCATAACGTTGTGCGCGAACACCGCCGCGATCCGCCGCCACAGCGGCCGGTCGGCCGGCGCCGCCATCGCCTCCAGCCGCATTCCGGGCGAGACCAGCGCAGGCTCAGGCCCCTTCGCCGGAACCGGGTGCGCCGCGGCCCCCAGCATCGCGAGGAGATCGCTGACCGCCCGGCGGAACGGCGCATCCGCCTCCCCCACCGGCCGCACGATGATCGAGACCATCGCCCCCCGCTCCGCCTCGATCGGCAGCCAGCGGCACGACAGGCCCGAAAGGTCAGGCCGCGCCCCCTCCGGCCCCGCAGGCAGCGCGATCCGCCCGGCCTTCATCTCCGCCTCGGCCCAGGCGACGCCGCCGCCATCCATCATCGCGTACGAAACATGCGGCGACGGCGCGTAGAGCGCCACACGAACGTCCCGCCCCGTGGCGCGGATCTCGTCGACACCGAGAAGCGCGACGCGAAGGTCGAGCCCGAGGTCGTCGCGCACCCATGCCGCCACGTCGGACAGGACGCGGGCCGCGGTATCGCGGTCGGCACCGGGCAACGCGAACGCACACCCGTCCCCGCCGAACACGAACGGAAAGCGCCGCGTCTCAAGAGCGTTCATGAGGCCGGAGATGGCGGCTGCGCCTGCCATGTTCACGGTCTTGTAGCGGCCGGCGGCAATCGCCTCGGTGGAGCTGACCACGTCGGTGACGCCGATCACCCAGCCGTCCGGAAGCGGCGCGAAACAGGCCGCGTCCGCAACGTCATCGAAGCTCTTCAGTTCGGGAAATGCCGAAAGCCGGTCCAACGCGATCCCCCCGCCCCATCCCTGGGCAGCGGATCCGGCCGGGTCATTCCGGCCGGATCGCCGTCACCAGCGCGATCAACACGAAGGCCGCCAGGGCGAGCTTCCAGACGTCACCGCGCTTCTTCAGTCCCGGAAGCCCGAAGGGGCGGATCATGTGGGCGACCATGGCACAGATCACGATGGCGGAAATAATCTTCGTCATCGCAGGACCCTACAGCCTGCCCTGGCAGCCCGCCTCCCCTTTTCGCCCCGTTGTCCCCGCCCGTTGCGGACGGTGCTAAATTCGCCGCAGCAGAAAGTCAGCGGACCACGGAGAGGGAGGGGGTCGGACGGACGAGTTCGCCGCGGCAGATGTAGCGCAGCATGGCGACCACCTGCTCGACGGTCTCGCACACGGCGAAGGCGGCGGCGTCCACTTCCTTAAGCGCATGGGCGTGCTCGGGGCCGTGCATCACGATGTAGGGGGTGCCCTGTGCGGCGGCGTAGCCGGCGTCGAACGCGGCGTTCCACTGCTTGTACTTGTCGCCGAAGCGGATCACCACGAGGTCCGCCTCACCGATGAGGGTGCGGGTGCGGATCGCGTTCAGCTTGGCGCCCTTGTGGTCCTTCCAGAACGCGTTCTGCTCGGGGCCGAGGATCGTCACGCCGCAGTCGTCGGAGGCGGCATGGTCGGTCACCGGGCCGGTGAGGTCCACGGGGAGGTCCAGTTCGTCGACGGCGGCTTCGAGCTCGTCGCGCCAGTCGCTGTGGATCTCGCCGGAGAGGTAGCAGGTGAGTTCGACGTCCATGATCGCTGTCCTGTGGTCGGTCGCTGGTGTTGCGCACGGGTTCTCCCTCGCTAGCTGGAGGCGGGACCCGGCGCTGCAAGGGGGCGGCACGCGCTTCGATAACCCTATCGGAACGATCTTGTGCGCACGATTGATTAGTTGGAGTCGGCATTTTCGCGCCGCCCGCCTCGACAGGAGACTTCACATGACCATCATCCGGACCGCCCTCGTCGTGGCCGCGCTCGCCGCCATCGCCGGCCCGGCCGCCGCCTTCAGCCCGCTGACCCCGTCCGACAGCGGCAGCGGCTACGGCGACACCAAGCTCAGCTACCAGAACGGCGTCGTCTACGACGACGACCTCGTCCCCGGCCGTGGCGCGAACCAGAGCTTCCAGCTCGGCGACAACGTCAATACGCGCACGAGCGTCCAGAATTACGGGACGAACCGGAACATCCGTCCCGATTCGCCGAACCTCATCGGCCGCGACGGCCGGATCCTGCTCGACCGCTGACTGGCGGCCTCAGGCCGACCGGAGGTGCGCCGGCGCCTTCACCCGGTCGAGCGCCTGGGTGAGGTCGGCGATGAGATCCTCCGCCTCCTCGAGGCCCACCGAAAGGCGCAAGAGGCCGGGCTCGATGCCGAGCTCGACCTTCGCCTCGGGCGAGAGGTTCTTGTGCGTCGTGGTCGCGGGGTGGGTCAGCAGGCTCTTGGCATCGCCGAGATTGTTGGAGAGCTTCACGAGCCGCAGCGCGTTGGCGGCAGCGAACGCCCCCTCCTTGCCGCCTGCGACCACGAAGGCGACGAGCGTGCTGCCCTTCGTCATCTGCCGGCGGGCGAGTTCCGCCTGCGGGTGGTCGTCGCGGCCCGGGTAGAACACCTTCGCGACGTTGGGGTGCGTCGCCAGTGCGTCGGCGACGGCGGCGGCGGTCGCGGTCTGCGCCTTCACACGCAGCGGCAGGGTCTCTAGCGCCTTCAGCAGCGTCCAGGCGTTGAACGGCGACAGCGCCGGCCCGGTCTGCTTCAGGATCATGTCGAGGTTGTCCTTGATCCACGCCTCGTTCGACAGGATCACCCCGCCGAGGCAGCGGCCCTGCCCGTCGATATGCTTGGTCGCCGAGTAGACCACGATGTCGGCGCCGAGTTCGAGCGGGTGCTGCCACAGCGGTGTGGCGAACACGTTGTCGACCACCACCAGCGCGTCCGGCGCCTTGGCGTCGCGGATCTTCGCGACGCCCTCGAGGTCGACCAGCGCCAGCGTCGGGTTGGTCGGGCTTTCCATGAAGAAGACGCGGGTGTTCGGCTTCACGGCGGCCTCGAAGGCGACCAGATCGGTGCCGTCGACCAGCGTGGATTCCACGCCGAAGCGCGGCAGGAAGGTCTCGACCACGTAGCGGCAGCCGCCGAAGAGCGCGGCCGACGCGACGACGTGGTCGCCCGCCTTGAGCGCCGCCAGCATCGTCGCGGTGACGGCGGCCATGCCTGACGCGGTGGCGCGGGCGGCCTCGGCGCCTTCCAGCGCCGCCATCCGCTGCTCGAACATCGCGACCGTGGGGTTGCCGTAGCGCGAGTACACGTAGCCGTCGGACTCGCCGGCGAAGCGGGCCTCGGCTTCCTCGGCGCTCGCGTAGACGAAGCCCTGCGTCAGGAACAGCGGCTCGCACGTCTCGCCGAACTGCGAGCGCATCGCGCCCTCGTGAATGAGCCTCGTCTGGAGCGCGTGGTCGCGCCGCTGTCCGCCATCTCCCATCAGTCTCTCCAAAACACCGGCGTGAACAGGATCAGCACCGTCATGATCTCAAGGCGCCCCAATAGCATTATGAACGAAAGGAGCCAGAGCTCGAATTCGCCAAGGGGTGCGAAATTGCCGGCGGGGCCGATCGTCTCGCCGAGCCCGGGCCCGACGTTTGTGAGCGCTGTCTGCGCCCCGGTCAACGCGGTCACGAAATCCTGACCGGCGAGCGACAGGGCGAGGATCGTGAACGCGTACACGAGGAAGAAGGCGACGAAGTAGATCACCACGCTGTCGAACACGTCCTGCTCGATCCGCTTGTCGCCGAAGCGCAGCGGCTGGACGGCGTTGGGGTAGACGAGCCGGGTGAAGGCCCGCCGCAGCGCCTGGAAGGTGATGATGAACCGGTAGACCTTGATGCCGCCGGTGGTGGACCCCGAGCAGCCGCCGATGAAGGTGATGATGAAGAACGCGCCGAACGCGAACGGACCCCATACCGCGTAGTCGTCCGACGCGAAGCCCGTGGTGGTGACGACGGAGACGACGTTGAAGGCGGCCTGCGTCAGCGCGTCCTCGTATTCGATGTTGCGGGTGCGCTCCAGCCACAGCGACAGGGTCAGCACGATGATGATGATGCCCGCGAAGAAGGTGCGGACCTGCCAGTCGCCGAAGAGGTTGAAGCGCCCGCGCACCAGCATCTCGACGTAGAGGACGAACGGCAGCGCGCCGACGCACATGAAGAAGACCGCAGCCCACAGGATCCGCGAGTCCTGGAAGAAGCCGAACGAGCGGTCGTGGGTGGAGAAGCCGCCGGTCGAGATCGTCGCCATCGCGTGGCAGATCGCGTCGAAGAGGTCCATGCCGAGCGCGGCGTAGGTGATCGCGCAGGCGAGACTCGCGAACAGGTAGACGCCGAAAAGCGCCCGCGTGACGGAGACGACACGCGGCATCGTCTTGTCCGACCGGTCGGACGATTCGGTGCGGAAGACCTGCATTCCGCCGATCCTGAGGAATGGAAACAGGAAGAGGCCGACAGCGATGATCCCGATCCCGCCGACCCAGTGCAGCATTGCGCGCCACAGCAGGAAGGAGCGCGGCATCAGGTCGAGTTCGGAAAGGACGGTTGCGCCGGTCGTCGTCAGCCCGCTCATCCCTTCGAAGAAGGCGCCGGCCGGGCTCATCCCGAGCGGGGAGAGCCAGAACGGAACGGAGGAGATGATGACGCAAATCAACCAGAGGACCGTGGTGAGGAGGAAGCCGAACCGGGGCGTGAAGGCCGGCATCGGCTCCTTCAAGGCGATCATGCCGAGAACGGAAACGCAGAAAACGCCTGCGGAGGAGAGGACGAAGACGGACCAGGTCTCCCGCCCGTCCGCAAGGTCGAGCAGCGCCGGGATAAGCATCAGCAGCGAGAACGCGATGCCGAAAAAGCTCGAGATGTAGAGTGTTGGCCGAAGTTGCTGGATTGCCCGCGGCACGTGCCGGGAGTGCTCCCTTGGCCGAGTGAGCTGATCCACAAACGCCTCCGCGTCGCCTCGGGTGCGATCCGGCTTAGACCATCGCGGGACGTGCTGGAACGTGCCTTGCCGCCGCCCGTTCCTTTTCCGATCGCGACGTGATGAATGTGACACACGGCGCGTGGCATGCGCTTCGGCGCCAACAACGGGTTCGACCTTTTATGGCTGGGATGAAACTGTGGGGCTTCGACAACTCCACCTACGTGCGCACCGTGAAGATGGTGCTCTTCGAGAAGGGCGTGAACGACTACGAGCAGGTTCAGCTCAACGTCCTCGAAGGCGAGCCGAAGAGCGAGGAGCACCGCGAGCGCAACCCGTTCGGCAAGGTCCCCGTGCTCGACCATGACGGGCTGCGCCTCTACGAGACCGCCGCGATCTGCCAGTATCTGGAAACCGTCCTGCCCGGCCGCTCGGTCATCCCCACCGCGCCAAAGGATCGCGCGCGGATGGACATGGCGACCGGCATCATCGATTCCTACGGCTACGGCGCGCTGCTCGGCGTCATCGCCTACCACCTCTTCCCCGACTTCATCGGCGGCAAGGACGACGAGGCCCACCGGCACAACCTCGCGACAGGCCGCACGGTGATCTCCGAGCTGATGCGCCTGCGCGGGCCCGACACCTTCATTGCCGGCGCGGAGCACTCGGTGGCGGACTACTTCCTCGCCCCGATCATCGCCTACATCGCCCTCACCCCGCATGGCGACGAGATGATGGCGATCCACGGCCTCGGCGACTGGTGGAGCCACGTGTCGGCGCTGGAGAGCTTCAAGGCGACCGAGCCCGACATGGGCTGACCCGGCGTCCGGGGCTTCACCGCGGATTAACGGTTCGGCCCCATAGCTCGGCTTGCGATTCCGCGAAGGGCGCTGCCGTGCTAAGGATTCCCGATGGAGCATGAAGCCGCCGCACACGGGATTCCATACATCAAGGAAGCGCTGATCTTCCTGGTTTCGGCGGGCATTTTCGTGCCCGTCCTCCAGCGGATCGGCCTCAACCCGATCCTCGGCTATCTGGTGGCGGGGATGATCGTCGGCCCGTTCGGCGTCGTCTCCCTCGCCGACAGCGTCTTCGGCATCCCGCTCGACATGCTGGCGATCCCCGAGCAGGAGGGCGTGGGGCAGATTGCAGAGCTCGGCGTCGTCTTCCTCCTCTTCCTGATCGGGCTCGAGCTTTCCGGCCCGCGGCTGTGGGCGATGCGCAAGCTGGTGTTCGGCCTCGGCGGGGCGCAGGTGCTGGTCACCGCCATCGCGCTCACCGCTCTCGGCCGCGCCGCGGGGCTCGGGCCGGAAGCCTCGGTCGCCGTCGGCGCCTCGCTCGCGCTCTCCTCCACCGCCATCGTCGTCCAGCTGCTCGTCAGTGCCGGCCGGTTCGCCGCGCCGTCCGGGCCGCGTGATGTTCGCGATCCTCCTCATGCAGGACATTGCGGTCGTCCCGGTGCTCCTCGTGATCGGGGCGCTGGGCGCCAACGAGGCGACCGAGCTCTGGCGCAGCCTGTTCTTCTCCGTCGGCACCGCCGCGATCCTGATCCCGCTCATCCTCCTCGCCGGACGGCGTGTCCTCGGCCCGGTGTTCCGCTTCGTCGGCGCCCGGCGTGACCGCGACATGTTCACCGCAGCCGCTCTTCTCGTCATCATCGGCACGGCCGCCGCGACCCAGCTCGCCGGGCTCTCGATGGCGCTCGGCGCGTTCCTCGCCGGGCTGGTGTTCGCCGACACCGAATTCCGCCACCAGCTCGAGGCGGAGATCGAGCCGTTCAAGGGCCTCCTCCTCGGCCTCTTCTTCCTCTCCGTCGGCATGACCATCGACCCGCGCGTCATCATCGACGCTCCGATGACGCTGCTCGCGGTGATCGCGACCATCATCGCGGTGAAGGCCGGCGTCATCTTCGTCCTCGCGCTTCTTGCCCGCCAGCCGCTGGCGGTTGCGGTGGAGAGCGCGCTCATGCTGGGGCAGATCGGCGAGTTCTCGCTCGTCGGCCTGTCTCTCGCCATGTCCGCTCGGGGTGATCGAGACCGGAAGTGGCGCGCATCTTCGTGGTGGCCGCCGGCGTCACCATGGCGCTGACCACCGCCGTCGCGGCACCGATCCGGAACCTCGCCATCTGGCTGGAGACCCGCCGTGCGCCGCGCACGCCGCCCACCAGCCTCACCGCGCGCCAACGAGGAAGGCCACGTCATCATCGCCGGCTTCGGCCGGATCGGCCGCGCGATCGGCCACCTGATGGACGAGCGGCGCATTCCCTACACCGCGCTCGACCGCGACCCGCACGAGGTCTCGAAGGCGCGGCGGAGCGGCAAGTCGATCTACTTTGGCGACGTGCGGCGGGCCGACGTCCTCAAGAACGCAGGCGCCGGGAAGGCCCGCGCCGTCATCCTCACCATGGACAACCCGGCCGCCAACGCCGCCGTGCTCGAGGCGATGCGCACGGGCGGGGATCGAGACGCCCGTGGTGGTCCGCGCCCGCGACGCGGAGGACGCCCGGGCGCTCTACGCGCTCGGCGCCGATCAGGTCGTGATGGAAGCCTTCGAGGCCTCGCTCCAGATGGGTGAGGAAACCCTCGTCACCCTCGGTTTCCCCCGCGACGCGGCACACGCCGTGATCGCAGAGCAACGCGAAGCCGGCAAACGCGAGGTCTCGGAGGCCGCGGCGCGCTGACGGCCTTGCGCCTCGGCGCATTTTCCCGGACGGCGAGCCTGGAGCTCCGGAAACAGGTGATGGACGGATGAAGGCACTCGTGATCGGGCGGACCGGACAGGTCGCGCAGGCCCTCGCAGAACGCGCCGCCCACGCCGGCGTTGAGGTCGATGCGCGCGGCCGCCCCGACGTCGACCTTGCCGATGCCGCCAGCCTCGCCGCAGCGTTCGATGACGCAGCGCCCGACATCGTCTTCAACGCCGCGGCCTACACCGCAGTCGACGCCGCGGAGACCGACGAGGCCGCCGCACTCGCGCTGAACGCCACCGGCCCCGGCGCGCTCGCCGCACTCTGCGCCGAACGCGGCGTCCCGCTCATCCACCTCTCGACCGACTACGTGTTCGACGGTACCGGCGACCGCCCCTACCGGGAGGACGACCGGGTTGCCCCGCAGAGCGCCTACGGGCGAACCAAGCTTGCCGGAGAGGAAACGATCGCCGCCTCGGGGGCCGACGCGCTGATCCTGCGCACGGCGTGGGTCTATTCGCCGTTCGGCACGAATTTCGTGAAGACGATGCTGCGTGTCGGCGCCGAGCGGGACAGGCTGCGCGTGGTCGCCGACCAGTTCGGCAACCCGACCTCCGCGCTCGACATCGCGGACGGCATGCTGGCGCTGGCGAACAGGCGCGACCACTGGGGCAAAGGCACGCGCATCTACCACATGGTCGGCGCGGAGGAGACCTCCTGGCACGGGTTCGCGGAAGGGATCTTCGCCCTCGCCCCGTTCAGCCCCGAGGTCGAAGGCATCCCGACGTCCGAGTACCCGACACCGGCGAAACGGCCCGCCAACTCGCGCCTCGACGGATCGGCCCTCGCGGCCGACCACGGCATCACCCTCCCCGGCTGGCGCGAAAGCCTGCCGCCGGTGGTCCGCCGGATCCTCGCCTGATCCGAGCCTGCTGCACGCGGGCAAAAAAAGACCGCCACGAGGGCGGTCTGAAACAAGTCTTTCGAAGGTGGATACGACGGCGTGACGGGGGACGACGCACCGCGTGTGAATGGAAATGCGCGATGCCGCCGAATGGTTCCAACCAGACCGTGATTTTTTTCGGGTCGCGTAACCCCCTGCAAACATTGCAAACAAATTGGATCCGCGACGCTCCGGCACAGCGAATTCGGACCTGATTCGGATTTTTTTCGGGCGGCCGGCGAAACCGCGCAGGGTGCGGTGTCTCGAAGCAGCATCAAACTCTTGTTGCAAATGGCTCTCAAAACCATTTGCATGGAAAGACCGCGGTCCGGCCCCTCGCCGAACCCAGCCCCGCGGTGAGAGAGCCCTGATGATTACCCGACGCACCCTCCTCGGCCAGGCGGCCGCCGCCGCGATCCTCGGCGCGCTGGCCGCTGTCCCGTTCGCCGCACGCCCGGCGGTGGCGGCGGACAGGATCAGCGTCGTCGCCACCACCGGCATGATCGCGGACGCGGCGCGGCAGGTCGGCGGCGACCTCGTCGACGTCACCGCCCTGATGGGCCCCGGCGTCGACCCGCACGCCTACCGCCAGACCCGGTCCGACATCGTCGCGCTCGCCCGCGCCGACCTTGTCCTCTGGCACGGCCTCTATCTGGAAGCCCAGATGGAAGAGTTCATGCGCGACCTCGAGCGCGACGCCAACGTTGTCGCCGTCGCCGAGGCGATGCCGCGCGACCTCCTCATCTCCCACGACAGCTACGCCGACAAGTTCGACCCGCACGTGTGGATGGTGCCTGCGCTGTGGACCCACGTGGTCGCCGCGGTGCGCGACGCGCTGATCGCGACGCGCCCGGAAGACGAAGCCACCTTCCGCGCCAACGCCGACGCACACCTCGCAGAGGTCGAGGCGCTGGTCGCCTACACCACCGACATTCTGGCCACCGTGCCGGACGGACCGCCGCGTCCTCGTCACGGCGCATGACGCGTTCAACTATTTCGGCCACGCCTACGGCTTCGAGGTCGTCGGCATTCAGGGCATCTCGACCGAGAGCGAGGCGGGCCTGCGCCGTGTGCGGGACCTCGTCGACCTCCTGGTCGAGAAGGAGATCGCCGCGGTGTTCGTCGAAAGCTCGGTGTCGGACCGCAACGTCCGTGCGCTGATCGAGGGCGCCGCATCGCGCGGCCACGAGGTCGCCATCGGCGGCACGCTGTTCTCCGACGCGATGGGCGAGACCGGCACCTACGAAGGCACCTACATCGGCATGATCGACCACAACGCCACCGTCATCGCCCGCGCGCTGGGCGGCGAGGCGCCCGCCGCCGGCATGAACGGCAAGCTGTCGGAGGCGATGTGATGACGCGGCCCGCCATGAACGTCGCCAGCGACCGGGGCGAGACCGTCCCCGCCGCCGCAATCGCCGAGAGCCCCCTCGCCATCCGCGGCCTCACCGTCTCCTACGGCGAGAAGCCCGCGATCTTCTCCGTCGATGCCACGTTCGAGCCGCACGCGATGACGGCGATCGTCGGCCCCAACGGCGCCGGCAAGTCGACGCTGCTGAAGGCCGCGCTCGGCGTCGTCCCGCGCCTTTCCGGCGAAGTCACCGTGTTCGGCGCGCCGCTCAAGGCCGCGCGCAGCCGGATCGCCTACGTGCCCCAGCGCGCCAGCGTCGACTGGGACTTTCCGACCACCGTGGTCGACGTCGTCCTCATGGGCCTCTACCGCCAGCTCGGCCTCCTGCGCAGCGTCGGCCGCCGCCACCGGGAGGCCGCTCGCGGCGCCCTCGACCGCGTCGGCATGGCGGACTTTGCCGACCGGCAGATCGGCCAGCTCTCCGGCGGCCAGCAGCAGCGCGTCTTCCTCGCCCGTGCACTGGCGCAGGGCGCCGACCTCTACCTCCTCGACGAGCCGTTCGCCGGCGTCGACGCCGCCACCGAGCGCGCAATCATCGACGTCCTGAAGACGCTGAAGGCCGACCAGAAGTCCGTCGTCTGCGTCCATCACGACCTTGCGACCGTGCGCGCCTACTTCGACCACGTCTTCCTCATCAACGTGAACCGCATCGCCGAAGGGCCGGTCGCGACCACCTTCACCAGCGAGAACCTGCAGGCGACCTACGGCGGCCGCCTCGCCAGCGCGCACATCGAACAGCTCGACGTCGCATGAACGAGTTCGTCGCCGCCCTCACCCTGCAGGCCGGCTACAACGCCGCGCTGGTGGCGATCGGCGCCGGAATGCTCGGGCTTGCCGCCGGAGCGTCCGGCACGTTCCTGTTCCTGCGCAAGCGGGCGCTCGTCACCGATGCGCTCGCCCACTCCACCCTCCCCGGCGTCGGCCTCGCCTTCATCGCGATGGTCGTGCTGGGCGGTGACGGGCGCAACCTCCTCGGCCTCCTCGCAGGCTCGACGCTGAGCGCACTTGCCGGGCCTCCTGCTGGTGGAGTGGATCGCTGCGCGCACCCGGCTTTCCGAGGATGCCGCCATCGGCGCGGTCCTCTCGGTCTTCTTCGGCATCGGCATCGTCCTCCTCACCGTCATCCAGACGATGTCGGCGGGGCGGCAGGCGGGGCTCGAAAGCTTCCTCCTCGGCTCCACCGCCGGGATGCTGATGGAAGACGCGCTGGTGATCGCCGCCGGCGGCGCGGTCGCGGTCCTCGCCACGTTCCTCCTGCGCCGCCCGATGACCCTGGTGGCGTTCGACGCCGAATATGCCGCCGCATCCGGCGTCAACGTCCGGCTCGTCGATCTTGCGATCATGGGCCTCGTCATGGCCGTCACCGTCATCGGCCTCAAGCTCGTCGGTCTCATCCTGATCGTCGCGATGCTCATCATCCCGCCGGTCACGGCGCGGTTCTGGACCGACCGGAGCGGCCGGGTGATCTGGATCGCGGGCCTCATCGGCGGCTTCTCCGGCTATGTCGGCGCCGCGATCTCGGCCTCGGCGCCTGCGCTCCCCACCGGGCCGATCATCGTCCTCTCCGCCGCCTCGCTGTTCGCGCTGTCGCTCCTGTTCGCGCCGGTGCGCGGCGTGGTCGCCGCGACGCTGCGGCAGTACCGTTTCCAGCGCCGGGTGCACCGGCGGCAGGGCCTCCTGTCGCTGGCGCGGTCGGAGCCGATCCACGACCCGTTCACGCTGCGCGTCCTGCGCGCCGGCGGTCTCATCCGTGCCGACGGCGTCGCCACGGAACGCGGCCGGGCGGAAGCCGCCAAGGCCGCACACGACGAGCACCGCTGGCAGGTCGCCCGCGAGATCCACAAGGACACTGCGCTCACCGGACGCTACGACGGCCTCACACCGATCGAGGCCGTCTTCACGCCCGACGAGATTGCGACGTTCGACCAGCGGCTCGGGCCGCCCCGTCTCGTCGGAGGAGCCGCCTGATGGGCGCCGAGTTCGTACAATTCTCGCTGACGCCGATCCTGATCGGCATCCTCTCCGCCGTCGCCTGCGCGCTGCCCGGCAACTTCCTCATCCTGCGCCGCCAGGCCCTGATCGGCGACGCCATCAGCCACGTGGTGCTGCCCGGCATCGTCGTCGCCTTCCTCATCACCGCCAGCCTCTCGGCAATCCCGATGCTGCTGGGCGCTGCAGGGGCCGCCGTCGTCGCGGTGGTGCTGATCGAGACGGTGAAGCGCCTCGGCAAGATCGAGCCCGGCGCTGCCATGGGCGTCGTCTTCACCTCGATGTTCGCCGGCGGCGTGCTGCTCCTGGAACAGACCGACACCTCCAGCGTCCACCTCGACGTCGAGCACGCGCTGATGGGCAACCTTGAAAGCCTGATCTGGTTTCGCGCCGACGGCTGGGGTTCGCTCCTCGACCCGGTGGCGCTGGCCTCGGTGCCGGAAGAACTCTGGCGCATCGGGATCGCCTGCATCCTCGTCATCGTGCTGACGGCGGTGTTCTGGCGCCCGCTGAAGATCTCGACGTTCGACGAGGGCTACGCCCAGTCGCTCGGGCTGCCGACGGCGGCCATCGCCATCGGCCTCGTGGTGGTCTCGGCGGTGGCGGCGGTCGCGGCGTTCGATGCGGTGGGGTCGATCATCGTGATCGCGATGTTCATCTGCCCGCCCGCGACGGCGCGACTGATGACCAACCGGCTGGAGCATCAGGTGCTGTGGTCGGTGTTCTTCGCGGTGGTGGCTGCCGTTGCGGGCTATGTGTTCGCCGGCTACGGGCCGCTGTGGTTCGGCGGCACGGATGCTGTAAGCGCCGCCGGGATGATCGCCACCGTCTCCGGCATCATCCTCGGCGTCGCGTGCCTTTGCGCGCCGCACCGGGCGCGGGTCGGCATCGGCAAGGCGGCCGCCGAATAGTCAGCGGAGGGCGGCCTCGCCGATCCAGTCCGGCACATGGTCGAGCGCGATCTGGTCTTCCGGCGGCATCGGCCGGCGGATCACCTCGAAGCGGTCGCCCGACACCATCACCTCGGCCGCCAGCGTGCGCGTGTTGTAGGTGCTCGACTGCACCGCCCCGTAGGCGCCGGCGCTCATGATCGCCACAAGATCGCCCCGCTCGGTGCGCGGCATGGTGCGCCCCAGCGCCAGATAGTCTCCCGTCTCGCAGACGGGGCCGACCACATCCACCACCTCCGATCCGCCGCGCGCCACCACGGGCTTGATCTCGTGGAAGGCGTCGTAAAGCGTCGGGCGGATGAGGTCGTTCATGGCGGCGTCGACCACGATGAACGTCTTCGATTCCGCTTCCTTGCGGTGGATCACGCGCGTCAGCAGAATGCCGGCGTTGGCGGCGATCACGCGGCCGGGCTCTACCACCACGGTGCAGCCGAAGCGGTTGGAATGCCGCGCCACCAGCGCCGCATAGTCTTCCGGCCGGGGCGGGTCGGCCAGCGCGTCCTCATAGGGCACGCCGAGGCCGCCGCCGAGGTCCACATGGGTGATCGTGTGGCCGTCGGCGCGGAGCGCATCGAGAAGGTCGCCCATCACGGTGAACGCATTGTCGAACGGGGCGAGCGAGGTGATCTGCGAGCCGATGTGCATGTCGACACCGGAAACCCTGATGCCCGGCAGCTTCGCCGCCTCCGCGTAGATGGCGCGGGCGCGGCTGACAGGGATGCCGAACTTCGTTTCCTTCTGCCCTGTCGAGATCTTGGCGTGGGTGCCGGGCACGACGTCCGGGTTCACGCGCAACGAGACCGGCGCGCGGACGCCCTTCGCCACCGCGATGGCCGAAAGGGCGACGAGCTCGCTCTCCGACTCCACGTTAAAGCAGTAGATGCCGGCGTCGAGCGCGTCGGACAGCTCGCGGTCGGTCTTGCCGACGCCCGAGAACACCACCCGGCTTGCCGGGATACCGGCCGCCATCGCGCGCTTCAGCTCGCCGCCGGACACGACGTCAACGCCCGCGCCAAGCGAGCCCACCAGCGACAGCACCGCCTGGTTGGAGTTGGCCTTCATCGCGTAGCAGACGAGGTGCGGCACGCCTGCGCCTTCCAGCGCCTCGGTGAACACCTTCACATGGCGCACGAAGGTCGCCGCGCTGTAGACGTAGCACGGCGTCCCGACCGCCTCGGCAATGGCGGACAGCGGCACGTCCTCGGCGTGGAGCACGCCATCTCGCTCGTGGAAATGATGCATTACTGGAGGATCGGGTCGAGCACGAACTTGCGGTCCGGCGCCTGGCGGCCGGTCGGGAACGCGGGATCGACCGGCGCGGTGGGACCGACGATGGGCGGCCGCTCGGGCGCACCACGACGGCCGCAGCCCGACAGCGGTGCGGCCACAGCCACCAGCAGCGCCGCGATGATGACGCCGCGGATCACGCCGTCGCCTCCAGCAGCGCCTTCCAGCGGGCCGCCTCTTCCCGCACCCGCGCGGGCGCCGTGCCGCCGAGGCTCATGCGCGAGGCGACGCTGCGGTCGACCGTGAGGACGTCGAGCGCGGAGGCTTCGATACGCTGGTCGACGGCCTTCAGCTCCTCGAGGGTCATGTCGGCGATCTCCTTGCCCAGCCCCTCGGCGGCCTTCACAGCGGCGCCGGTGATGTGGTGCGCATCGCGGAACGGCAGGCCCGCCTCGCGCACCAGCCAGTCGGCAAGGTCGGTTGCGGTGGTGTGGCCCTTGGAGGCGAGCGCGCGCATGGCGTCCTTCTTTACCGTGAGGTCGCGGACCATGCCGGCGGAGGCGCGGACGCACAGTGAGAGCGCGGCCATGGCGTCGAACACCGGCGGCTTGTCTTCCTGCAGGTCCTTGGAATAGGCGAGCGGGACGCCCTTCATCACGATCAGCAGCGTGTTGAGGTCGCCGACGATGCGGCCGACCTTGGCGCGGACCAGCTCGGCGGCATCCGGATTCTTCTTCTGCGGCATGATCGACGAGCCGGTGGTGTACGCGTCGGACAGCGACACGAAGCCGAACGGCGCCGAACACCAGATCACCAGCTCCTCGGCAAAGCGCGACAGGTGGGTGGCGCAGATCGCCGCTCCCGCCAGCGCCTCGAGCGCGAAGTCGCGCGCGGAAACGGCGTCCAGCGAGTTGTGCATCGGGCCGTCGAAGCCGAGTGCGGCCGCGGTCATCTCGCGGTCGATCGGGAAGGCTGTCCCGGCGAGGGCCGCGGCGCCCAGCGGCGATTCGTTCATCCGGCGGCGGGCGTCGCGCAGGCGGCCACGGTCCCGCGACAGCATCTCCACATAGGCGAGGCAGTGGTGGCCGAAGGTGACGGGCTGGGCGGACTGCAGGTGCGTGAAGCCGGGCATCACGGTGTCGGCGTGCTCGGCGGCGCGCTCCACGAAGGCGGCCTGCAGGTCGGCAAGTTCGGCGTCCAGCGCGTCGAGCGCGTCGCGGACCCAGAGCTTGAAGTCGGTCGCCACCTGGTCATTGCGCGAGCGGGCGGTATGGAGCCGGCCGGCGGGCTCGCCGATCAGGTCCTTCAGCCGCGACTCGATGTTCATGTGAATGTCTTCGAGCGCGCGGGAGAAGGGGAAGTCCCCTGCGTCGATCTCGGCCTTGACCTTGTGGAGGCCCCCTGTAATGGCCTCGGCATCGGCTTTGGTGACGATGCCGGTTGCGGCGAGCATCGCGACGTGGGCGAGCGAGCCGGCAATGTCCTGGTCGGCGAGGCGCTTGTCCACGTCGATCGAGGCGTTGATTTCTTCCATGATCGCGCCAGGGCCGCTCGCGAAGCGGCCACCCCAGAGCGCGTTTCCGGCCCGGGCGTCTTTGCCGCTCATGGTCGGGTATCCTTATTTACGAGAGGTGCAGCCATGGCGGCGCGAATCTGGATCATTGGTGGCGCAGCCGCTGTTGGCGTTGTTGTCTTTGCCGCTGCTGTGGCGTTCACGGCGGGCGGGGACATCTTTAGTCTTGGCAGCCGCACGTCGCAATGCCGGGCCGCCGCCGAAATGGCCGAGGCCGTGAAGCCGTACGCGAAGGGCGAAATGGCCGCCTTCCTGCCCCTCACCCCGTCCGATATCTCCGCCCTCCCCTTCGACGGCACCGGCGAGGACGCCACCCGCCTCGGTGCGCTGAAGGGCAAGACGACCCTCTTCAACATGTGGGCGACGTGGTGCGCGCCCTGCCGGGTCGAGATGCCCCACCTCGCCGCCCTGCAGGACGCGCGCGGCGGGGACGACTTTGCCGTGGTCGCCACCTCCATCGATCACAACGAGACCGGCCGGCCGACCGAGTTCCTCGCCGAGACCGGCGCAGAAAACCTCGCCTACCACCGCGAGCCGGAACTCACCCTCTTCAACTCGCTGAAGAAGGCCGGGCTCGCGATGGGAATGCCCACGACGCTCCTGATCGCGCCGGATGGCTGCGCGGCGGGCGTGCTCCACGGCGCGGCAATGTGGGACAGCCCGGATTCGCTGGCGCTGATCGACGCCGCGGTGGCCAGCACCCGCTGAACCGCGCTGCCCCGGCAGGCGGGCCGATCACGAACGCGTGAGCGCTCACCGCGTCCGCGCGCCGAATTCAACGGTGCGTTGCGCAGATCCACTTGCGGCGCTGGCAATCGAGACGCATTTGAGCAACACTCCAAGCGTATAGTTCTTGCGATTAACCTTTATTCCTTTGCCATATGCGAGCCTCTACCGCGAAACTCGACCGCGACACTGGCTCGCCGATATCGATACGGAGGACTTGATGCGTTTCATGAAATCACTTGTTGCGATGGTTGTCGCGACTGTTGCCGGCCTCGCGATCAGCGCGGGCGATGCCAATGCCGCCAAGGTCAGCGCGACCGTGGATCTGTCCACCCAGAAGATGTACGTCTCCGTCGGCGGCAAGCCTGCGTACACATGGGCGGTTTCAACCGGCCGAAAGGGTTACGGCACGCCCACCGGCAGCTACCGGCCGACGCGCATGTACCGCAAATACTTCAGCCGCAAATACGACAACGCGCCGATGCCGCACTCGATCTTCTTCCGTGGCGGCTACGCCATTCACGGCACCAATCACGTGAAGAATCTCGGCCGCACCGCTTCGCACGGCTGTGTGCGGCTTGCCCCGGGCAACGCGCGAACGCTCTACGACCTCGTCCAGCAGCACGGCACCGGGAACACCAGCATTCGCATCCGCTGGTAGCCTCTCGCCAGGCGCCGGATACAAAAGCCCCGGTGCAGCGTGCACCGGGGCTTTTTCGTTTGGGCTGCGCGCCCCCGTCAGATCACGTAGGAGGCGAGCGGCGGGAAGCCATTGAACGCCACCGCCGAGTAGGTGGTGGTGTAGGCGCCCGTGCCGGCGATCAGGAGTTCGTCACCGATCTCGAGGTTGATCGGCAGCGGGTACGGGGTCTTCTCGTACATCACGTCGACCGAGTCGCAGGTCGGGCCGGCGAGCACGCACGGGACGGCTTCGCCATTGCGGTCGGACTCGATGGCGTAGCGGATCGCCTCGTCCATGGTCTCGGCGAGACCGTTGAACTTGCCGATGTCGAGGTAGACCCAGCGGATGTCATCCTTCGCCTTCTGCGAGATGAGGATGACTTCCGACTTGATCACGCCCGCGTTGCCGACCATGCCGCGGCCGGGCTCGATGATGGTCTCCGGGATGCGGTTGCCGAAGTGGGCACGGATCGACTCGTCGATGGCCTTGCCGTACTCGCCCTCGCCCGGAATTTCTTCAAGGTACTTGGTGGCGAAGCCGCCGCCGAGGTTGACCATCTTCAGCTCGATGCCGCGGTCGAAGAGCGTGCGGAAGATTTCCGCAGCCGACGCCAGTGCGCTGTCCCATGCACGCGGGTTCTTCTGCTGCGAACCGACGTGGAAGGACACGCCATAAGCGGTCAGCCCCGAACGGTGCGCATGGTCGAGGACGTCGACAGCCATCGTGGGCTCGCAGCCGAACTTCTTCGACAGCGCCCACTCGGCACCCTCACCGTCGCACAGGATGCGGCAGAACACCTTGGCGCCGGGGGCCTGACGGGCGACCTTGTCCACCTCGGCCTCGCAATCCACCGCGAAGAGGTTGATCCCGCGCTGGTAGGCGGCGGCGATGTCACGCTCTTTCTTGATGGTGTTGCCGAAGGAGATGCGGTCGGCGGAGGCGCCGGCAGCGCGCGCCATGTCGATCTCCTGCACGGACGCGCAGTCGAAGTTGGAGCCGAGGTCGGCCAGGAGCTTGAGGATCTCGGGCGCCGGGTTGGCCTTCACCGCATAGAAGATGCGGCTGTCGGGCATGGCGCGCTGGAACTTCTCGAAGTTGTCGCGGACCACTTCGAGGTCGACCACCAGGCACGGGCCTTCCGGACGGACGTCACGGAGGAAATTCTTGATACGATCGGTCATCGCGGTAACCCCAAGGCTCAAGTTACGGCGTCGTCCGGCGTTCACCGCCGCGCTGTGGAGGCGCGGTTGGGTGTTGTCCGTCCGAAGGTCCCCCGCAGCACGGGTGGACACAGCGCGTCACAACGTCCGCACAGGCAGAAGCCCGGCGGTGCGATTGGCCGGTTGCGGGGGGCGAACCTCGCAAGACGGCCGGTGATGCTTAGCGCTTTGAGTTTTGGGGGTGACCCGAGACTCGCACGCCTGGCAAGGATGTAGTCGCCTCTTCAGTGACGCCGGCATGTGGACAGCCGGCAGAGACCAAAAAAGCCCTCTACGTCGTTGCTTCAAGTCGCGCTGCGCTGGCTGTGCAGGGGGCTCCTCGCCACCGATACATCCACCGCAGGGTCCGGTTTAATCCGGAAGACCGGTCATGCCCCGCATCGGTTTGGGTTTCCCCGTCCCCTTTGCGTGACCGGCACGCGACCACAGGCACGTGCGAAATTGGGCAGGACGGATATGAGAGAATTCGCCCCCGGATGCAAGGGGCACCGCCCGAATTTTCGAGTTTTTTCGCTGCCCGGGGAGAGCGTGGCGAAAGCGCCACGCCCAGGCGCCGTCAGCCCTTCGCGCGCAGGGTGCCGCCAAGGCTTTCGGCAAGCGCCTCGCCGTAGGTTTCCCAGTCGGCATCGGCGTGACGGTCGGGCCGCAGCGGGGTGACCGTGATGTGGTTTTCGAGGAGGAGCGCATAGTCCGACCGGGGGTCGATCATCGCCTCCTGCGCGCGGCGGAAGCGGAGCCAGTAGTAGGAGAGGCCGCGCACGTCGTAGCGCTCCTCGACGGTGACGCCGTCGATCAGACCGTGCCCCGGGGCGCAGATCGTCACCGCCGCGACATCTTCCGGCGCGCAGTGCGGGAAGTTGATGTTGGGGACGATGGGGCGCGGCCAGTCGTTGGCGAGGAGCTTCTCGATCAGCGGCTTGGCGTAGGCGCGCGCGGTCTCCCAGTGGATGTCGACGCCCTGGAAGAACTGGCTGAGCGCGATCGCGGGGATGCCGGCCATCAGCGCCGTCATCGCGGCGCCGACGGTGCCCGAATAGGGGATCGAATTGGCCATGTTGCCGCCCCGGTTGACGCCGGAGAGAACGAGGTCGGGCTTGCGGTCGAGAAGATGCTCGACGCCGAGGACCACGCAGTCCGCCGGGGTGCCGTTGACGAAGAAGCGCTTCTCGTCCTCGCGGTGGACGCGCAGCGGCTCGTGCAGGCTGACCGAATGGCTGACGCCGGACTGGTCGAACTCCGGCGCGACGACCCAGACGTCGTCGGTGATCGAGCGGGCGATTTCCTCGAGCAGCTTGATGCCGTCCGCGCGGGCGCCGTCGTCGTTGGTGATGAGAATGCGCAAGCCTTGGTCTCCCTTGGTGTCAGCCGGCCGTACCCCGGCCGGCCGCCGCCTTCAAGCGCCGGTGCCGGAGGGCTGCATGGCGAGCGCCTCGGTCTGCCGCCGGTCGGCGCGCACGCCATCCACCGGCTGCGGCGTCCGCCGCCACGGCTGCGACTTGAACCAGCCCGTGCCGTAGGCGATCCCCGTCAGCACCACGAAGCCGCCGAGGTTGACGAGCGCGACGGTGAGGACGTTGCGGCCGGTGACATCGAGGAGCGCACCGCAGAGCTGCGCCAGCACCATCGAGGCCAGGAACACAGCGAGCGACTGCTGGCCGACCTTGCGCACCACGCGCACGAAGGCTGCCCACAGCCCCGTCCCGGCGAGACGCCGCCCGCCCTCACCCGCCGCCACGTAGGCGAGATAGGCGAGCGCCAGGAAGTGGGTGTAGCGGTAGAGGCCGAGGTCGGTCTTGTCGAGATTCTGCCAGGTGGCATCGCGGAAATCGTAGATCACCTGATGGATCTGCCAGCTCCAGCGCGACGCGACGAAGAAGTTGAACACCAGCACGCCGATCGCGAGCCAGACCAGCCACCAGCGGAACGGCGGCGCCTTGATCCACCCCATCATCAGCGAGAAGCCGGTGAAGAAGACGAGCTGCCAGGCGAACGGGTTGAAGAACCATTCGCGCTGCGCGTCGGGCCGGATCTCGGCCGGGAGGCTCAAGAGGCCGAACTGGCAGGCGAACCACGACGCGAACATCAGCGCGAACGCCACCCAGCGGTTCCACATGCCGATCCCGGCGAAAACGGGCATCATCGCGAGGAGGACGAGATACATCGGCAGGATGTCGAAGTAGTTCGGGACGTAGTGGAGCGTCATCAGCGCGACGAGGTGGCCCGCGGTGTCCTCGAAGAAGGGCCGCACGTAGAGCCTTTCGGTATAGAACGTGCCCGATCCCTCGATCCCGTCGAGGACGACGAGGATGGAGACGGTGACGAAGAACAGCGCGATGTGCGCCCAGTAGACCTGCCAGACGCGGAACGCGGCACGGGCGGTGCCCAGCCACCACGACCGGTCGCGGAACACCGCGCCGAACGCGATCGCCGACGCCATCCCCGAGCAGAACACGAAGATCTCGGTCGCATCCGACGCACCGAACCGCGCCGGGATCCAAGAGTTCCACGAGTTCTCCGGCATGTGCGCCACGAAGATGATGTACATGCCGAGGCCGCGGAAGAAATCGAGCCGGAGGTCCCGCGGCTTCTTTGTCGGCGCCGTTGCGGGCGCCGTTTTGGCGGTGGTCATCAGTCCGACTGCTCTCCATGAAAAGGGTTACGGCACGCGCCGGGCGCGCCGTCCGGGCGACTTATAGAGGATGAATGCGCTGAGGCGAGCCTCAGAACGCCGCGGCTGTGGATGCCGGTGCCTCGACCGTCGACGGCCCGCAGCGCACCAGGCGCTCGAGCGCGAAGCGGTCGAATGCGCCGCGTTTCTGCGCCCGGTCCTTGATGATGGCGCGCGCCTCGTCGGTCCGGCCGGCCTTCAGCGCGGCGTCGATGGTGAGGCGCTCGAACACGTCGCGCTGGGCGTGGCTGCCGCCGATGGTTTGCATTTGTGCACGCGCGGTGCGGAGGCCAATGAGGGCATCCTCATGCTTTCC
This sequence comes from uncultured Alphaproteobacteria bacterium, assembly GCA_963704595.1. Taxonomy (GTDB): domain Bacteria; phylum Pseudomonadota; class Alphaproteobacteria; order Rhizobiales; family Amorphaceae; genus Acuticoccus. The sequence goes on along the minus strand of OY969922.1, from coordinate 1,369,016 downwards.
GCGGCGCATGGCGGCCAGTCCGCCGCCCGCGGCGGCCCCTGCGCCGGCGGCGACCGCGCCGAACTCGGTGCCGTCGCCGGCGCCCGCCATCCGCTCGATCAGCCGGTCCGCCGCGTCCTGCCGGCCCGAGGCGAGAAGCGCCATCAGGTAGTGAAGGTCGGCGAACACCATGCAGCCGTCGTCGACGCGCCGCTCGGCGATGGTGGCGAGCTCGTCCCACCGCGCGCCGACCGCGATGCCCTCCGCCTCGACCCGCGCCAGAAGCGAGACGGCGTTCGCGATGTCGCGATAGTCGTCGGTGTGCTCGCGGCGGATTTCGGTGTCGTAGAGGTCGAGCACGCGGTCGATGTTGCCGAGCTCGAGCTCGAAGAGGGCCGAGTGCCACCAGACGTGATGGGCGAAGTTGCTGCACCCGGCGAACGCGGACTGCCGGGGCGCCAGCCAGTCCCGTCCCTTGTCCGGGTGGCCGCGCATCTCGTGGACGTGGGCGACGGCGTGGAGCGCCCACGCGTCGTCCGGCGCGAGCTCCAGCGCGCGGATGCCGGCGCGTTCGGCGAGCGCCAGATCGCCCGCTTCCTCGCAGGCGAAGGCGTAGCAGCCGCGCGCGTAGCCGGCGTGGGGGTGATCGTCCGCGAAGCCGCTGATGGCGGCATCCGCCGAGCGGCGCATCCCGGCGGTGTCGCCGTAGAGAAAGCGGATCGCCTGCGCCATCTTCATCGCGAAGCCGTCGCCGGGGGTGACCTCCAGCATCTCGTCGAAGATCTGCGCCGAGCGCGAGGGCCGGCCCGCGACGAAGGCGGCCAGCGCCTCGACCATCTGCCTGTCCGCAAGGCTGCCATGCTCGCCGAGCCCGGCCCGCGCGGCGGCGAGAAGATTGCCGGCCTCGACGGCAAGTTCGCGGCGGCCCAGGAGGAGGAAGAGAAGCCCCTTCGCCGACAGGAATGCGGGCGAGCGGCCCGCCACATCGCCAAGCGCCGCGAGGCGATCGGGCACGGCGGCCGAGTGGCCCATCACGGCCGTGACGAGGCCGTGCCACGCGTCCGCGGAGTCCCGCAGCGAGGCCGGCGTCGGAGCATCAGATCGTGCGGACATGGGCGCCATCTCCAGGAGAGTTCGCAGCACGGGTGGTGACCCTGCTTGAAAGCTACATCTAAGGCGGGTTGATGGCTGGTGGCTGAACGATCGCGTGATCGATTGTCACATGCCGTTGAACGCGCAAGCGGCGCTCGCGGCGCACCTTACCGGTGTGCTAGCACCGCGCCCGCAGGAGCCGAGGATTTCGCCATGACGCTGAAGCAGCCGAGAGCAACCGTCGCCGCCGCCCTCATCGTTGCGGCCATCGTCGCCGCGACCTTCGTGACCGCGGGCGGCCGGATGGCGCTGGGCGCGCTCGTCGGCGTCCTCGCCGGCTTCTCGCTCTACCATGCCGCGTTCGGCTTCACCGCAGGTTGGCGCCGCTTCATCCGCGAGCGGCGCGGCGGGGGCCTCCGCGCACAGCTCTGGCTCGTCGCCGCAACCACGGTGTTCGCGATCCCGCTCATCCACTATGGCGGGCTGATCGGGGTCCAGACGGGCGGGTTCGTCTTCCCGTTCGGCGTCGCGGTGATCGTCGGCTCGTTCGCGTTCGGGCTCGGGATGCAGCTCGGCGGCGGGTGCGGCTCGGGCACGCTCTTCACGGTCGGCGGCGGGTCGACGCGGATGGTCATCACGCTCGCCTTCTTCATCCTGGGCGGCCTCCTCGCCACGCACGACTTCGACTTCTGGCAGTCCCTCCCCAAGCTTCAGGCGTGTCGACGTCACCGCGACGCCGTTCGGCCCCCTCGGCGGCATCGTGCTGACGCTCGCCCTCCTCGCCGTGATCGGCCTTCTCACCGTGCGGTCGGAAAAGGCGCGGCACGGCAACCTCCTCGGCGGCACGCCGATGGGTTCGCTGGTCACCGGCCCGTGGTCACTCACCGCGGGCATCGTCGGGCTGACGATCGTCGGCGTGCTGACGCTGGTCGTCCTCGGGCGGCCGTGGGGCATCACCTCCGGCCTCACGCTGTGGGGAGCGCAGATCGCCAACCTCGTCGGCGTCCCCGTCGCCGAGTGGGACTACTGGCGCTATGCGATGGACCAGGTCGAGGCGTCGGTCTTCTCCGACGGCGTTTCGGTGATGAACCTCGGCCTCATCGCGGGGGCGGGCCTCGCCGCCTGCCTCGCCGGCCGCTATGCGCCGAAGTTCAACCTCTCCGGCCGCGACGTCGCGACGGCGGTGATCGGCGGCCTCCTGATGGGCTACGGCGCGCGGATCGCGTTCGGCTGCAACATCGGCGCGCTGCTGTCCGGCATCGCATCCGGCAGCCTGCACGGCTGGGGCTGGTTCGCCTGCGCGTTCGTGGGCAGCATCGTCGGCGTGCGCATCCGCGAGTGGATCGGCATGGACCCGGCGCTGTCCGTCCCGCCCGCAGCGCAGCCCCTCCGCACGCAATCGTGACACCCGCGGCGGCAACCGACCGCCGCAGCATGACCGTTGACCCCGACAGAACCGGGAGAGACGCCATGCGCACGATCGCTGCCGCTGCCCTCATCTGCCTCGCCGCCACCGCGTCCCATGCCGAAAGCATCCTCGGCGCGCCGAGCGGCTGGCGCGTCACCGAGACCGAGAAGGACTACGCCACCCTCCTCGCGGACCTGAAGGCCGCCGTGCAGGCGCACGAGATCGGCATCGTCACCGAGGCGGGGCCGACCGAGATGGCGCTGAGCCGCGGCGAGATGATCCCCGGCAACCGCGTCGTCGGCGTCTTCCGCAACGACTTCGCGGTCGAGATCATCCGCGCCGCACCCGCCGCGATGATCGAGGCGCCGATCCGCATCATGGTGATGGAGGAGCCGGACGGCACGGCGACGCTCGCCTACAAATACCCGTCCGTCGTCTTCGCCCCGTACGCCGAGACCGGCGGAGCGGCCCTCAAGGATGCCGCCTCCCGGCTCGACGTTATCTTCGACGAGATTGCCGACGAAGCGACCGGCAACTAGGGCGCGAAGTCGCCGTGGGGGATGAAGCGGACCGGCGTGCCGGGCGCGATCTCGACCGCCTCGTCGGGAAGTTCGACGAGGCCTTCCGCCCACGAGAGGCCGGAGATGCGGCCCGAGCCTTCCGAGGCGAACACCTCGGCATGGCCGTCGCCGTTGAGGCGGGCGCGCAGGAACTCGCGCCGGCCGGGCTTCTTGTTCTTGGTGAACGCCGCCGGCACCAGGAGGCCGCGAGGGAGCTGCCACGTGCCGCCCGCGAGAAGCCTGAGCGCGGGTGCTGCGAATACCAGCGCGCAGACCAGCGCCGCCACCGGATTGCCGGGGAGGCCGAACACGGGCACGCCCTGCCACAGTCCGAGCGCCAGCGGCCGGCCGGGCTTGATCGCGATGCGCCACAGCGCCATCGCCCCCGCCCCTTTCAGGATGGCCGAGATGTGGTCCTCGTCGCCGGCCGAAGCGCCGCCCGATGTGAGGACGACGTCGGTCCGTGCCGCCCCCTCGTCGAGCGCGGCGCGGATCGCGGCGGGGTCGTCCGGCTTGCGGCCGAGGTCGACCGCGTCGAACCCCCAGCGGGCGAGGAGCGCGAGGAGCATCGGGCGGTTGGCATCGTAGATCTGGTGGACCGCCGCCTCGGCCCCGGGCTCGCAAAGCTCGTCGCCGGTGGAGAGGACGCCGACGCGCAGCCTGCGGTGGACCGTGACCGCGCCGAGCCCGGCGGCCGCGAGAAGCGCGAGGTCTTGCGGGGCGAGGCGATGGGCCCGCGACAGGAGCGTGGTGCCCTCGCCGAAATCCTCGCCGGCGCGGCGGGTGTTGGCGCCGCGCTTCAGCGGCCCGCGAAAGGCGATCCGCCCGCTCGCAACCGTGCAGTCCTCCTCCAGCACCACGGTATCGACGCCCGGCGGCAGCGCTGCGCCGGTAAGGATGCGGATCGCCGCCCCCTCCGGCACCGTCCCGCCGAACGGCACGCCGGCCGCGGCGCGGCCCTCGACGGTGGGGAGCACCACGTCTCCGTCCGGCACGCTCCCTGCGGCAAAGCCGTAGCCGTCCACCGCGCTGTTGGCGGAGGGCGGATTGGCACGCAGCGAGACGGCGGGTTCGGCGAGATAGTGCCCGTCCGCCGCCGTGACGGCGAGCAAGATTGTCTCGGTGATGGGGACGAGATTGTCGGCGAGGTGGGCGAAGGCGGTGTCAACCGGCGTCCATTCCACGCCGGCTGGAAGGGCGAAGCAGTCGTTGCGGAGCGGCGGCGGCTTCACGGGAGTTCCGCGGGCTGGCCGAGGGCGAGGCCGCACTCTGCCGCGATGAAGGCCGCGATCGCCTCGGTATCGTCGAGGCGGAAGACCGGGCGGTCGATGTCCGGCAGCGACACGTCCGACGCCAGCGCACGGACCGTGGGGTCGGTCGGGGCGATCAGCGGGTGCGCTTCCGCCGCGCGGAACGCCTCGATCTTCGGGTGGCGCGCGGCCTTGAACCCCTCGACCAGGACGAGGTCCGCAGGCGACAGGCGGGCGAGAAGCTCGTGCAGCGAGGGTTCGCGGCCGCCGCTGAGTTCGTGCATCAGCGCCCAGCGTCGCGAGGACGCGACCAGCACCTCGCCGGCCCCCGCGGCCCTGTGGCGCGCCGAATCCGTGCCATCCTGGTCGACGTCGAACTCGTGGTGAGCGTGCTTGACGGTCGACACCTTGAGCCCCATCGCCGCGAAATACGCGACGAGGCGCTCGACGAGCCCCGTCTTGCCCGAGTTCTTCCAGCCGACCACGCCGAAGACGTTCACCGGCCGGCCTCCATGTTTTCAGCGCGCGCCAGGTCCTCGGGCGTGTTGAGGTTGAAGAACCGGTCGCCAGGGCCCTCGAACAGCGCGGTGGCGGCGCCGTGACGGTCCGTCCACGCCACGATCTTGCGCGTCCCGGCGGCGAGCGCCTCCGCGAGGTCCGCCCGCAGCGCGGTGGACCAGAGGCCGAAGGTGGGGTGGCGGGCGATGCCGCGGTCCGGGTCGGGCGTTGCGGCGAGCGCGATGGGGGCGCCGGCCTCGGCCGCTGCCGCGCGCAGGCGTGCGGCGAGGTCGGCCGGAAAGAACGGGGTGTCCGCCGCGACGGTCACGATGTCCGCCGCCCCCAGCGAGGCTGCCCATTCGAGCCCCGCGAGAACGCCTGCGAGGGGGCCGGGGTAGTCCGCGACGGGATCGGCGAGAACGGGGAGGCCGAATGCCGCGAAGCGCGCCGGATCGCCGTTGGCGTTGATCGCAAGCGGGCCGGCCTGCGGCGCGAGGCGGTCAATGACGTGCGCCAGCAGCGGGCGGCCGGCGAGCTGCAGCAGCGCCTTGTCCCCGCCGCCCATGCGCCGGGCGAGGCCGCCCGCGAGGATGACCGCCGGTCCGTCAGTCATCACGGGCGCCCTTGCGGGTGTGGCGCGCGTCCTCGCGCGCTGCACCGCGCACGTCCGCGTCCCGGACCAGCCGCTCGGCGCCGGCGACGCAGAGGAAGCGCTCGCCCCGCAGCCGGCCGATCAGGGTGAGGCCGACGGACTGCGCGAGTTCCACGCCCCAGGCCGTGAACCCGGAGCGCGACACCAGCGCCGGAATCCCCATCAGCGCCGTCTTGATGACCATCTCGGAGGTGAGCCTTCCTGTCGTGTAGAGGGTCTTGTCGCCCGCGGGGACGCCGTTCGCGAACATGTAGCCCGCGATCTTGTCCACCGCGTTGTGGCGGCCGACGTCTTCCATGTAGACGAGCGGCCGGTCGCCCTCGCACAGCACCGAGCCGTGGATCGCCCCTGCCTCGAGGTAGAGGCTCGGCCGCGTGTTGATCTTGCGCGACAGCGCGTAGAGCGCCGAAGTCCGCACCTCGGTCGCCGGAAGGGTGACGCCCTCCAGCCCCTCCATCATGTCGCCGAAGACGGTGCCGACGGCGCAGCCGGAAGTCCGCGTCTTCTTCGACAGCTTCTCCTCGAAATCGGTCTCCACCGCCGTGCGGACGACAACCGTGTCGATTTCCTGGTCGTAGTCGACCCCGGTCACCTCGTCGTCAGGCCGCAGCATTCCCTGGTTCCTCAGGAAACCGAGCGCCAGATAGTCAGGGTAGTCGCCGATGGTCATCGCGGTGACGATCTCGCGGCCGTTGAGGAAGATCGTCAGCGGCCGCTCCGTGACGACATTTACGGTCTGCGCCGCGCCGGTGTGGTCCACGCCCGCCACCGCACGGGACAGGCGCGGGTCCGAAGGGTCCGGCGCGATGGCGAACTCAGTCATCGAGCGGGGTGGCGTTGGGCACGAAGAGCTGCTGGCCGGCGATCGTGTAGGCGCCGATCATCGTCTGCGCCTTCTCGGATGTCAGCCAATCTTCCAGCTGCTCTGCGAGTTCGCCCTTCGCGTGCGGGTGGCGCTCCTTGCTGACCGGCAGGTAGGCGTACTGGTTGAAGAGTGCGGGATCGCCTTCGTAGAGGAGCGCGAGGCCGGCCTTGTTGGCGAAGTTCAGCCAGGTCGCGCGGTCGGTAAGGGCGTAGCCGTCCATGCCGGCGGCGGCATTCAGCGTCGCGCCCATGCCTGCGCCGACCGCGCGGTACCATGGCGCGCCGTCGGGGTCGGTGCCGGCGCTCTCCCACAGGTCGAGCTCGCGCCGGTGGGTGCCGCTGTCGTCGCCGCGGCTGACGAAGGGCGCTTCGGCCCCGGCGATCGCTGTCAGTGCGGCGGCGGCGCTGTCCGCCCCTGCGATTCCGGCAGGGTCGGCGGCAGGGCCCACGATGACGAAGTCGTTGTACATGATCTCGCGGCGGTGGGGCGCGAAGCCCTCGGCCACGAAGGCATCCTCGGCGGCGCGGGAATGGACGAGGACGGCGTCGACGTCACCCGCCTCCCCGAGCCGGATCGCCTGCCCGGTTCCGACCACGAGGAGCGACACGTCGATCCCGGTATCCTCGGCGATGGCGGGGAGCAGGATCTCGGCAAGGCCCGAGTTCTGGAACGAGGTGGTGACGGCCATCCGCATCTCGTCAGCGGCGTGCGCGGGTCCTGCGACGAGGAGGAGCGCGGAAAGACATGCGGCAGTCAGGCTTCGGATCACTCGACGATATCTCCTCTGAGGAAGGCGGCGGCGGCAGCGGTCTGCGGTCCGGCAAAGAAGTCCGCGGCGGGCGCCGTCTCGTGCACCGCGCCATGGAAAAGGAAGATGACCGTATCCGCAAGGCGGGCGGCCTGCCCCATGTCGTGGGTGGCGAGGATGACGCGGGTGCCGCCCGCGACGGCCTCCGCAATGATCGCCTCGATCTCGCGCGTCGCCCGGCCGTCGAGGCTCGCGGTCGGCTCGTCGAGGAGGAGGAGCTCGGGGCGGGCGACCAGCGCGCGGGCGAGCGCCAGCTTCTGCGCCTCGCCGCCCGAAAGTGCCGTCGCCTGCCGCCCGATGTGGTCGCCGAGGCCGATCCGTGCCGCCCACTGGCCGCCGCCGCTCCAGCCGCCTCGCGCCGCCGCATGCCGGCGAGGCGGAGCGGATAGGCGATGTTGGCGCCGACCGTACGGCGCAGCAGGATCGGGCTCTGGAACACCAGCGCCTGCCGCTTCTGCGCCTCCGCCGTCGGCACCGCCCAGCGCACCGCGCCCGCCTGCGGCCGGGTCAGGCCGTGGATGAGGCGCAGCAGCGTCGTCTTGCCGGCGCCGTTCGGGCCGATCACCGCGGTGGTCCCCTCCCCGCCGAGCGTGAGGTCGACGGGGCCGAGGATGGTCGCGCCCGCCGCGGCGCACGGTGGCGCCCTCGAGGTGGAGGGGGAAGAGGCTCACCACCGGCCGCCCCGCTCGGTGCGCGACAGGAGGTGCGCGAGGAAATTGACCGAGAGCGCCAGCGCAATCAGCACGTAGCCGAGCCCCAGCGCCAGCGCGAAGTTGCCCTTGGAGGTTTCCAGCGCAATGGCGGTGGTGAGGACGCGGGTGTGATGGTCGATGTTGCCGCCGACGATCATCACCGCCCCCACCTCGCCGATGGCGCGGCCGAAGCCGGCCAGCGCCGCCGTCAGCAGTGCGCGCCGGCCGTCCCACAGGAGCGTCGCGATCCGCTGGCGCATCGAGGCGTTCAGCGAGATGAGGAGGTCGTGATAGTCGGCCCACAGCTCGCGGATCGCCTGGTGCGCGATCGAGGCGATCAGCGGCGTGATGATGACGGTCTGCGCGACGATCATCGCCGTCGGCGTGAAGAGGAGGTTGAAGACGCCGAACGGGCCTGCCCGCGACAGGAGGAGGTAGACGAGCAGGCCGACCACCACCGGCGGCAGCCCCATCAGCGCGTTGAGGAGCGCGATGGAGGCGCGGCGGTGGCGGAAGCGGCGGATTGCGAGGAAGGCGCCGAGCGGCATGGCCGAGCACGGAGGCGATCACCACCGCCGTCAAGCGTCACCTGGAGCGAGCGCAGGGTGATCTCGAAAAGGTCCGCATCGAGTGTGACGACGAGGCGGAATGCGTCGGCGGCGCCGCGCCAGGTCTCCTCCATCCGGCCTCCGTTGCCCCGGCGCAGGGCCCCGCGCGTCGGCGGTCAGCGCGGCGGCGAGGGCTCGATGTCGGCCCTGGCGGTCTGCTTCTCCGCCCAGCGGTTGCTGCGCTCGCGGGCGAAGTTCTCGTCCACCGTGCCCGAATACATGGCTTCGGCCGCGCCTTCCATCCCGAGCGAGCGCATGTAGCTGTGCGCCAGCGCCACGACGATGAGCGCAAACGACAGGATCGCGTGCCAGAGCTGGGCAAGCTGCAGCTCTTCCTGGGGCGAGAAGCCGGCGTCCAGAGGGCCGCCGAGAAGGGTCGGAATGCCCGTGACGTTGAGAAGCCAGACGAGGCCCGCGAAGAGGTCGACCCGGAACGGGAAGAGCATTGCGACGCCGGTCGCGGTGACGAAGCCGCCGAGGAGAACCGTCGCCCAGAAGACGACCTTCTGGCCGCCGTCGAACTTGCCGGCGTCGAGCTGAACGCCCTTGCGGTAGAGCGCGCCGCCCCGCCGCCACCACCGGACATCGCGCGCAAGCGGGATGGCATGGCGCACGAAGAGGACGAAGAGCGCCACCAGCGACAGTGCGAACACCCACCAGACGCCCTTGTGGAGCCATTCAGCCGCCCGCACGAGTGTGCCGTAGAGCGCTTCGTCGAGCGCCGGAACCAGGAACTCGCGCCCGAGCGACAGGAAGAGCCCCGTGACGCCGAGGACGGCGAACGAGCCCGCCATCAGCCAGTGGACCGTGCGTTCCGCGAGGCTGTAGCGCGGCACGCTTCGTCCGCTGCGCCCCGCCTCGATCCGCACCCGCCCCCGCACCACGCGGAAGATGAGGAGGAAGACGAGGATCGCGACGAGGAAGAAGGAGCCGATGGCGGTGACAGGCGCGGCGTTGACCCGCAGCCAGCGCATCTGGCCCTCGGCCGAGGTGGCGGTGACGGCATCGCCGGGTCCGGTCTCGGCGCCGTCTTCGCCGGCCTGCGGGGTGAAGCGGGTGCCGGGCGCGCCGGTCTGCTGCGCCAGCGTGACCGGGCGCATCTGCGCCGCCGGGCGCACCGTTGCGAGCCGCGGCTCTTGGCCCGAGCGCATCATCACCGCGCCGTGGGGGTCGACGGCCGCGGCGACCGGAAGGGCTCCCGCCTGAACGAAGGCGCAGAGGCAGAGAGCCAGGATGAGGCGCAGCATGTTCGTCTCCCTTGCGCCGCCCGCTGCGGCGGCGTCGATCCGGCGACTTCGCCCTTACACGACAACACCCCGCCCCGGCCACCCGGCGGGCGCCCGGTCAGGGTGCGGCGCTCGCCTTCGGCCGCGCGGTCAGCGCGATGGCACCGAGGATCAACGCGCCTGCGACCAAATGGGTCCAGCCGAGCGGCTCGCCGAACGCCACCGCGCCGACGAGAAACATCGTCGGCAGCTCGACGCTGCCCGCCATCGCGGTCCGCACAGCGCCGATCCGCGGCGAGAACACCACGTAGACGAGCTGCGGGATGAGCGCCGTCATCGCCGAGAACACCGCGAGCCAGAGGTAGGCGACGGGCTCCGACGGGAGCACCTCGGCTATGGGGAGCGTCGCCACGATCGGGCCAAGCACCAGCACCGAGCCCATGGCGATGGACCCGGTCGCCGAGATCGCCGGCAGAGTGTGGACGCGCCGCGCGATGATGTTGAGGAGAAGCCCGTAGGCCGCGGGCGCCACCAGCGCCGCCGCCACCGCACCCAGCGCGCCGGATGGGTCGAGCGCATCGGAGGGCGCCACGATCACCGCCGCCAGAATGATGAGCGCCGCACCGACGAGGCCGCGCACGCCCGGCCGCTCGCCGAACAGGAACCCGAACGCGATTGCGAACAACGGAAAGGTCATGAAGAGGATGCCGGTCTCGGCGACCGAAAGCGACTTCAGCGCGACGACGAAGCCGATCCATCCGAGCCCCATCACCGCGCCGCCCGCAAGGCCCCACAGCGTCGCCCCCCGCAGCGGCCCGCGCAGGACGAGGAAGGGCGAGAGCACAAGCGCCGACAGCGCGAAGCGGAAGAACGCGATCGCGGGGGACGCGATCGCGAAGTCGGTCAACGTGCGCGCGAACAGCGGGAGCGTGCCGAAACAGGCTGCGCCCAGCATGATCGCGATGACGGGAAGGAAGGTTTCTGACCCCTTGGGGGTGTAAGGCGGCATCCGGCTTACCTACCTTAATTGGAGGCGGGCGCAATCGCCCATGCCGATCGGGCTCCAGATCCGCGCCGCCCCGGCCCGCCGGCGCCCTCCCGAAGGCGCAACGACCGGCGAGCCCCAGCGCAAGAATCCGCGCCTCACCGGGGTCGAAAATTTCACCGCAGGATAGCTACCAGGCGTTGACAAGATTGCCGCATCCGACTATCTCCGGGGCAACCGTTAGCACTCACCTAAAGCGAGTGCCAACAGCCGGCCAAATGGCCACAAAAGATCTGACATTTCAGACGATTGAGGACAGACATGAACTTCCGTCCCCTGCACGACCGCGTTGTCGTGCGCCGCATCGAATCCGATACCAAGACCAAAGGCGGGATCATCATTCCCGACACCGCCAAGGAAAAGCCGCAGGAAGGCGAAGTCATCGCCGTCGGCCCCGGCGCGCGTGACGACCAGGGCAAGGTCCAGCCGCTCGACGTCAAGGCTGGCGACCGCGTGCTCTTCGGCAAGTGGTCCGGCACCGAGGTGAAGCTCGATGGCGAAGATCTCCTCATCATGAAGGAGAGCGACATCATGGGCATCGTCGAGGGTTCTTCGATGGCAGCTGCCGCGTAACCCGACCCGCTTCGCTTCGCTGAACCTCATCACGATATTAGGAGCCACATCACATGGCAGCCAAAGAAGTTAAATTCTCGACCGACGCGCGCGACAAGATGCTGCGCGGCGTCGACATTCTCGCCAACGCCGTCAAGGTGACCCTCGGCCCCAAGGGTCGTAACGTCATCATCGAAAAGTCCTTCGGCGCGCCGCGCATCACGAAGGACGGCGTCACCGTCGCCAAGGAAATCGAGCTTGAAGACAAGTTCGAGAACATGGGCGCGCAGATGGTTCGTGAGGTCGCTTCCAAGACCAACGACCTCGCCGGCGACGGCACCACCACCGCGACCGTTCTCGCCCAGTCGATCGTCCGCGAAGGCGCCAAGGCGGTTGCCGCCGGCATGAACCCGATGGACCTGAAGCGCGGCATCGATCTCGCCGTCGCCGCGGCCATCAAGGACCTCACCGCCCGTTCGCGCACCATCTCCACGTCCGACGAAGTCGGCCAGGTCGGCACCATCTCCGCCAACGGCGACAAGGAAGTCGGCGCGATGATCGCCGAAGCGATGCAGAAGGTCGGCAACGAGGGTGTCATCACCGTCGAAGAGGCCAAGTCGCCTCGAGACCGAGCTCGAAGTCGTCGAAGGCATGCAGTTCGACCGCGGCTACATCTCGCCGTACTTCGTGACCAACGCCGAGAAGATGCTCGTCGAGCTCGAAGACCCCTACATTCTCATCTTCGAGAAGAAGCTCTCCAACCTTCAGGCGATGCTTCCGATCCTCGAGGCCGTCGTGCAGTCGGGCCGTCCGCTCCTCATCATCGCCGAGGACGTCGAAGGCGAGGCTCTGGCCACGCTCGTCGTCAACAAGCTCCGCGGTGGCCTCAAGGTCGCAGCCGTCAAGGCACCGGGCTTCGGCGATCGCCGCAAGGCCATGCTGCAGGACATCGCGATCCTGACCGCCGGCCAGGTCGTGTCCGAAGACATCGGCATCAAGCTTGAGTCCGTGTCGATCGAGATGCTTGGCCGCGCCAAGAAGGTCACGATCAACAAGGACGAGACCACCATCGTCGACGGCGCCGGTGAAGCCGAGGACATCAAGGGTCGCGTTGCGCAGATCAAGCAGCAGATCGAAGAGACCACGTCCGACTACGACAAGGAAAAGCTCCAGGAGCGTCTCGCGAAGCTCGCTGGCGGCGTCGCGGTGATCCGCGTCGGCGGTGCGACCGAAGTCGAAGTGAAGGAAAAGAAGGACCGCGTCGACGACGCTCTCAACGCGACCCGTGCGGCCGTGGAAGAAGGCATCGTCCCCGGTGGCGGCGTCGCGCTCCTGCGCGCCAAGGAAGCCGTCGCGAAGGTCACTTCCGACAACCCGGACGTTGCGGCCGGCATCAAGATCGTCCTGCGCGCCCTTGAGTCCCCGATCCGCCAGATCGCCAACAACGCTGGCGTCGAAGGCTCCATCGTGGTCGGCAAGATCCTCGAGAACTCCTCTCCGGACTTCGGCTTCAACGCCCAGACCGAAGAGTATGGCGACATGATCAAGGCCGGCATCATCGATCCGACCAAGGTCACCCGCCACGCCCTCCAGGACGCAGCCTCGATCGCTTCGCTCCTCGTCACGACCGAAGCCATGGTCGCCGAGAAGCCGAAGAAGGACGAAGGCGGCATGCCTGCCGGCGGCGGCATGGGTGGCATGGGCGGTATGGGCGGCATGGACTTCTAAGTCCCGCCCGACGCTTTCCGGCCGGTTCGCCGGCCGGAAATGGCGACGGGGCGCCAGGCCCCGCGCCAGAGACCTTCAAAGGCCGTGCCTCCGGGCGCGGCCTTTTTTCGTGCCCGCGCGTTGCCGCGATCACGCACCCGCGGCCGCGCGAGGGCACTGCCTTTCCCGCTTGCCGGCGCGGGGCTTTACGCCGGCTCGGACTTGGCGCCACCATGCTTGCAGGCGACCCAACGCACACCGCTCGGCAGGAACGACCAACCCATGATGAGCCTCCCATTCTTCGGCGTCGCCCTGGCGCTCCTCCTCGCGGCGCTGCGCATGCCGCGGGCCGCCGTCGCCCTCACCCTCGCCTCGGTGATCGGCACGCTGGTGCTCTTCAGCTTCCACGCCACCGACGTTCTCCCGCTCGACTTCTGAGGCGACGATGACCCCTCCCTTCGCCCGCTCGCTGAACGCCCTCGGCCTCATCGCAGTCTCGCTGGTGCTGGTCGGCGCATTCGTCGACCAGTTCTGGGACGGGGACCTGCCCTGCCCGCTGTGCATCCTCCAGCGCGCAGGCTTCGCGCTCGCCGGCGCAGGCCTCGCGCTCAACCTCATCTGCGGCATCCGCCCGGCGCACTACGGGCTCGTCATCGTCGGCGCCGTCACGGGCGCCGCCATCGCCGCGCGGCAGATCCTCCTCCACATCGTCCCCGGCACGGGCGGCTATGGCCCCCCGATCCTCGGCCTCCACCTCTACAGCTGGGCCTTCATCATCTTCGTCGTCGCCATCGTGGTGACTTCGCTCCTCCTCCTCTCCACCCGCCAGTTCGACGCGATCGCGCTGCCCCGCGGCGGCGTCCTCCCCCGGATCGCGCTCGTCCTCTTCACACTGGTCGTCGTCGGCAACGGCGTCTCCACCCTCGCCGAATGCGCCGATAGCCTCTGCCCGGACAACCCGGTCCGCTACGAGGGCATCGACATGCTGCGCGGCATCGAGGCGCCAGAGGGCTGAACGGCGCGGGGGCGCGCCGCGCGCGATAATCGTTCACGCCAGTTGACCCGCCTGCGAAGCTGTCGGAGCGTTGCGATGGAACGGGGCGATTTGATCGAGAGGTTCGAGAACGGCCGGCATGTCTGATATCCTGATTGTCGGCGCGGGGCCGACAGGCCTCACCGCCGCTCTCTGCCTTGCCGCGCGAGGCATTTCTGCTCGGGTCATCGAGGCCCGGACGAACACCTCCAACCTCTCCCGCGCCGTCGGCCTCCTGCCCGGCTCCATGGCGATCTTCCAGCACCTCGGCGTCGCCGACCGCGTCCGCGCGGAGGCGGTAACGATCGAGGAAGCGGAAATCTACCGCGACGGCCACCGCGCCGTGCACTTGCGTCTCGACAGCGACCCCGATCCCAACGTGCGCCTCCTCAGCCTGCCGCAGGACAGGACCGAGGCCATCCTCGGCGAGGCGCTGGCCGCACGCGGCATCACGGTGGAGCACGGCAAGGCGTTCAAGGGCCTCACGCAGGACGACACCGGCGTCACCGTCTCGATCGAGGGCGAGGACGACAGCCGCTTCCACGAGGTCCTGGGGGCAGACGGCGCAAGGAGTGCCGTGCGCGGAGCGCTTGGGCTGGAGCCGTCCGGCTTCGAGCTCCCTGAGGACTGGTCGATCGCCGATGTCGACGTCGCCGATCCGGTACCGCCCGTCAGCACCATCCGCCTCAATGGCAGCCACGATGCGGTGTTCATGATTCCGATGGAGGAACGCCGGGTGCGGCTTGTCTCCAACACCGCCGACGCGCTGGCCGCATTCGGCCCCGGCCTCGCGATCGCGCGGGTGCGCCGCGAGGGCAAGTTCCGCATCTGGATCACGCAGGTGCCGCAGTACCGGGTGGGCCACGTCTCGCTGGCGGGCGATGCGGCGCACACCCACTCCCCCGTCGGCGGCCGCGGCATGAACCTTGGCATCGACGACGCCTTCCACTGGGCCGAGGCCCTGTCGGACGGCACGCTCGACGGCTACAGCGCGGCCCGCCACGCGGCAGGCGCGCACGTCATCGGCCTCAGCGAGCGCGCCCGCAAGACGCTGCTCGGCGGCAGCGGCGCCCGCCGCGCCTTCGGCGTCACCATCATGCGCCTCGCCAGCCGCAACCCGGCGCTCGCCCGCAAGCTGGCAAGAACGATCATCCTCGGCTAACGGTGCGCGGGACAGCGCGGCCACCTTGGCCGCGCCGCGGCTGGGAGCGTCCATGGTTTTTCGTGCATTCACCAATCTTGGGACCGGGGATCCGGTGGAGGCTCGAGCGCGGCGGGCGATCTCGGTGCTGGAGGAGATGACCGACGAGGGCGAGCCCGTCATCTCGGCCTATCGCGCCGTCCAGGACGGGCCGTGGGTGCTCGACATCCTGTTCACCGACACCACGCCGGAAGCGGCCGACCTGTGGCTGGAAACCGCGCGCGAGATGGTGCCGGACCTGCCGGACTTCGAGATCGATCCCTTGGCGGAGCGGGACTGGGTGGCAGAGAGCCAGCGCCAGCTTCATCCGGTGGTAGCGGGGCGCTTCACCGTCCATGGCAGCCACGATTCGGCGAAGCTTCCGCCCTCGCGCTGGAACATCGAGATCGACGCCGGGCGCGCGTTCGGGACAGCGCATCACGCCTCCACCAAGGGATGCCTGATTGCGCTGGAACGGCTGGCGCGGCGGCCGGGGGGGCTCGGCAGCGTGCATGACGTGGGGACGGGGACGGGGGTGCTCGCCATCGCGGCGGAGCGGTTTGGCGCGGGGCCGATTTCGGCGGGAGACATCGATCCGGTGGCGGTCAGGGTGGCGGCACGCAACGTGCGCGCGACGCGGACGCTGACGCCGATCGAGCTCAAGACCGCGGCGGGGCCGTTCAGGCGCGCCGACACGGTGTTCGCCAACATTCTGGCGCGTCCGCTGATCGCAATGGCGACGAAACTCGCCGGTGCGGCGAAGCGGAACCTGGTGCTATCGGGCCTCAGGCGGTCCGACAGGCGGCGGGTGGAGGCAGCTTATCGTGCGCGCGGGCTGGTGGTGTCCGAACGCGTCGTAATCGAGGACTGGGTCACGATCATTTTCCGCCGGCCGGGCGGGGCGGTTGCCCCGCGGGCCGACGCGTTGCCGCGCGTCCAGTCCGGTCCGGTCGACTAGAGGAAGGGGTAGCCCTTCGGGTCGCGGGCCTTCAGCTCTTCGCGGCTGTAGCCGAGGGTGTCGAGCGTGTCGTCGTCGAGGCTGAGGAGGTAGGCTGCGACGGCGCGGTCGGCCTGGGCCTTGCGGGCGTTGATGATGCGGGTGCCGATGCGGGACAGGAGGCTCTGCTCGTGTGCGGTACCGGTCAGGGCGGGCGAATAGGTCGAAACGGTCATGGTTGGCTCCGTGAGTGCGGCGTTGGGGGTGCGGCGCAGCATCAGCCGGTCGGCCTCTGCAACGTCGTCCATGCACAACAAGGTGGCAGATCCTGAGGGTGCAACAACCAACGTCAGTGCATGGCTGGCGGACGTATGGTGCAACGCAACAAAGCGCGTGCAATATGTGCGAAAATTCTGTTGCTCTTGCCCACCGAGCGGGCTTTTGTAGGCGCCATGCCATTTCAGACATTCGACTCGCCCCGCGCCGATCCCGCCGAAATCCGTAAGAGAATCGCGGACTTACGCGCTTGCTTCGCCGATCTCGGCGTCGACGGCGTCATCATCCCGCATGAAGACGCCTACAACAGCGAATACCTGCCTCCCGCCGAGGAGCGGCTCGCCTTTATCTCCGCGTTTACCGGTTCTGCCGGTCGCGCCATCATCCTCATGGACAAGGCGCTGCTCGCGACCGACGGACGATACACCCTCCAGGCAGCGTCGCAGGCACCGGGCGACGTGTTCACCATCGTCACTACCGAGGAGGCCGCCAAGGCGTGGGCGGTCGAGCATCTGGCCGGCCTGACGCTGGGCTTCGACCCCTCCCTCCACGCCCGCGCAGGCTTGAAGCGGCTCGACGAATGGGTGCCGACGCTCACCCGCAAGCCGCTGTCGCCCCACCCGGTCGATGCGATCTGGGCGGACCGGCCGCGCCGCGTCGCGGGCGCCGTTCGCGCGCACCCGGCGGAGCTTGCCGGCCGTACTCCCGCCGAGAAGCTCGCCGACCTCCGTGCGAAGATGGAGACCGATGCGCTGCTGATCGCGGAGAGCGACGCGGTGAGCTGGCTTCTCAACTGGCGCGGCGCGGACGTCGCGCACACGCCGCTCGTCCTGTCGCGCGCCTTCGTGCCGAAGGACGGGCCGGTAAGCGTGTTCGTCGACCCCGGCAAGGTGCCCGCCGACCGCGTGAAGGCTCTCGAAGGCGTTGCCGTGATCGTTCCCGAGGAGCGCTATCCGGCGGCACTCACCGAGCTTTCGCGCGGGCTCACCGTCGGCGCAGACCTCAACGCAGCGTCCGAGGCGGCACTGGCTGCGATCGAGGAAAGCGGCACGCTGAAGGGCGGGGCGGACCCGTCCGTGGCGCTGAAGGCGGTGAAGAACGCCGCCGAGATCGCGGGGATGCGCGCAGCGCACCAGCGCGACGGGGTCGCGATGGTGCGCTTCCTCGCCTGGTTCGATGCGAATGCAGCCGGGGCCACCGAGATCGACATCGTCGAGGCGCTGGAGGGGTTCCGGCGCGAGGCCGGCGCCATCGACATCTCGTTCGATACAATCTCGGGCGCCGGCCCGAACGGCGCGATCGTCCACTACCGGGTTGACCGGGCGAGCAATCGGACGGTGGCCGAGGGTGATCCGGTGCTGGTCGATTCGGGCGGCCAGTTCGAGGACGGGACGACCGACATCACCCGTACGATGGTGGCGGGCGCGCCGTCAGACGAGTTCCGCACTGCGTTCACGCTGGTGCTGAAGGGCCATATCGCGATTGCCCGCCAGCGCTTCCCCGAAGGGGCGAGCGGGGCCGAGCTCGACACCCTCGCCCGCGCAGCGCTCTGGAATGCCGGGCTCGACTATGCCCACGGCACCGGCCACGGCGTCGGTGCGGCGCTGGCGGTCCACGAGGGACCTGCGGGCATTTCGAAGCGCAGCCGCGTGCCGCTGAAGCCCGGGATGGTGCTGTCCAACGAACCGGGCGTCTATCCGGGCGCGTTCGGTATCCGGATCGAGAACCTCGTGCTGGTGCGCGATCCAGCCGTGCCGCCCGGCGGCACCAAGGCGATGCTGAGCTTCGATACACTCACGCTGGTGCCCATCGACACGCGGCTCATCGCGCCGCACCTTCTGACGGCGGCGGAGATCGGATGGCTCGACAGCTATCACGCCCGCGTCCACGGTGCGCTGGTGGGCGACCTCGACGCCGCGGGGCGCGCCTGGCTGGAGGCGCGCTGCAGGCCGCTCGTCGGCTGACGCCGCGGGCGAACGCACCGAAGGAGGCCGCCATGCTGTTCGACGATGCGCTCGACGTTGCGGGGCAGCGCTGCCCGCTCCCGGTGCTGAAGGCGCGCAAGCGGATGAAGGCGCTGGCGCCGGGCGCGGTCCTGCGCGTCACCGCTGACGATCCGCTCGCCGAGATCGACATTCCCGCATTCTGCAACGAGGACGGCCACGAGCTCGTCGGCCGGATGCCGCAGGCATCGGGCTGGCAGTTCTTCATCCGCAAGGGGTGACGCGCCCGAAGGAGCCCGCCAAAAGCCGCCGGTGAGCAGGTCAGGCGTGGAGTTTTGCGGGCTCAGCGGCAAGGGTGAGCTCGCCATCCCTGAGGACGAGCGTGTCGCCCTGGCGGGCGAAGGATGCGCGGGAGGGGTCCGCGATCAGTTCGACAGCCATTGCGTCGATCTGGTCGTCCGACCGGGTCGGGTCGTGGTGGAAGAAGACAGTGTGGCCGACGTTGGCGCGCTCCGCCATCGCCAGCGCCTCGCCCGGCGTCGAGTGGCCCCAGCCCTTGAAGCGCGGATATTCATCATCGCGGTACATGGAATCGTAGACCATCACGGTGGCGTCCCGCACGAAGTCCGCGATGGGGCCGTCGATCTCGGGCTTGCCGTGCTCGTGGTCGGTGATGATGGCGAGGGAGGAGCCGTGCCAGTCGAACCGGTAGCCGGTCGCGTTGCCGGGGTGGTTGAGGCGCACGGTGCGGACCGTGAGGCCGTCGCCGAGGTCGATGGTGCCGCCGACGGTGAAGTGCCGGAAGTGGGTGTTGTTGAGCGCCGAGGTGGCGACCGGGAAGATCGGCGGCGACATCAGCCGCTCGACGATTTCCTCCAGCGTGCCGCCGGGCGGGATGTGGCCGGCCCACAGGTTGACTTCGATCGCCGGGTCGTAGGCGACGCAGAAGAACGGCAGGCCGCAGATGTGGTCGAGATGGGTGTGGGTGAAGAGGACGTCCATCCGGGTGGGGGCGGAGCGGCTGAGTTCCTTGCCCGCAAGCCTCACGCCGGATCCGCAGTCGATCATCACCACGCGGCCGCCGATGCGGATTTCGATGGCGGTTGTCTCGCCGCCGTAGCGCAGCGTGTCAGGCCCGGGCGCGGGGATGGACCCTCGGACGCCCCAGAAGCGGACCGAAATCGTCTCCGGCTCTCCGTATGGCTCGGTCGGATGATTCTGGTCAGCCATGATCGCGCCTATCCGTCCGGCAACGCGGCGCGCAGGCGGCCGACTTCGCGTGTGGTGCGCTCCAGCCTGTGGGCCAGCGCGCGCATGACCTCCACCGCCATGTCGGGGAAGTTGGTGAGGAGTTTGAAGAACTGGTCCTTCTGGATTGCGAGCGCCATCAGCGTCGTCTTGGCGCGAACGGTCGCGGTGCGGGGCACGTCGATCAGGATGGCGATCTCTCCCACGAAGTCGTTCTTGCCCACTGTTGCCACGAGCTGGTCGCCGGATGGCGAGTTGATGACGACGTCGGCCTCACCGGAAAGGATGATGTAGGCGACGTCGCCGAACTCACCTTCCGTCATGAGGCTTTCCCCAGCCTCGAAACGGGCGCGCTCGGACATGAAAGCCAGAAGACGAAGCTTCTGGTCGTCGACCCCGCGGAAAAGCGGGATCTTGCGGAGTGCCGCGGTATCGTTGTCCAGCGTCATGCGTTCTCGTTCTCTTTTGCCTCTTCGGGTGCGCCGTCGATGGCCTTCTGCTGCACGCTATCCCATCCCCCCGTCGCCACCAAACGACCTTCTCGCATCACGGCGACAGTATCGAGGAGGCTGGCGATCTGCGGATCGGTGGTGCCGACGATCAGCGTATCCTCTCCCTTCCTGAGGGTAGGGAGAATACGCTCGAGCAGCGCGCGGTCGCCATCGGTCACGGTGTCGAAAATCAGGACCTGCGGCCGCTTCACCAGCGCGCGCACCAGGCATAGCCTGCGCCGCTGGCTGGCGGACAGCCGGCCGCCAGCAACGCCGACGTTGAAGCTGAGCCCGGCGCGCGAGATCGGCGCCCTCAGCCCGAGGTCCATCACCACCTGGCGCAGGAACGCGTCGATCCGGTCGCGGGAGCCGCGGCGGTCCACCCGCGCCTTGCCGAACAGGAGGTTCTCCTCCACCGACAGCGCGGACACGTAGGCGGACTGGTCGAACAGGCTGTAGCCGGGGTGGTCGGCGAGCCGGTCGTGGAGGACACGGCGGGCGCCGACGATCTTCTTCGCCATGTCGTCGTCGATGGTGACGATCCTGTGGCGGCCGGGCACGATCCGGAGCGCGAGCGCCACGAAAGCGCAGACGTCCTGCGTGCTGAGCCCCTTCACGCCCTTGGTCTTCAGCGTCCGCAGACGAAGCTCGAAGACCGGCACGTCGTCGGGCGCGAGGAAGGAGTAGTCGCCCATCAGCGTAGCGTCGGCGCCGGTGTCGGAGAACAGCTCGATCATCGTGGAGGCGACCTCGGCCCCCATTGTCGTGAGGTCGTCGAGGATGCCGGCCTCGGCCAGCGCCTTGCGCACCACCTCGTCGTTAGCACATTCCCAGACCGGGCGGGCCGCATCCACCGGAACGCCGAAGATGACGTTCTCGCCGATGGTGGCGGAATGGTTGAACTCGTCGAACTCCCACAGCTCGATGAGGTCCGCCCACTCGGCGTCTTCCTCGGCGCGCTTCATGATCACGGCGCGGGCTTCGAGGATGGCATCGGCGAACTTGGCCTGGTCGCCGGGCTCCACGTGCGAGCCGAGGCCGAGGCGGAACAGGTCGCCGTCGAGGCCGACGAGCTGGAAGAGCTCGACGAGGCGGGCGTCGAGCTCGTCCGGCCCCTCGACGCCCGCGCGCGAAAGGTCTTCCCACGGCGCGGTCACGTCTAGCAGGGAGTTGCCGGTGAGCTCGCTCTCGGCGCGGCGGAAGTCGGTGAAATCGTCGGTGCCGTCGCCCTGTGGCCGCGTCTTCAGGCCGTAAACGACGTTGCCGCGCAGCGTGTCGTTGAAGACGAACGGGTCCGACGAGACGAACGAGATGTAGTGCGACAGCGCCGAATAGGGGAGCTCGTCCATGCGCCGCTCGCCAAGGGTGGCGCGGCCCGAAATAGGGTCGATCAGGCCGGCGAGCGTCATTAGGAGCTCGCTGCGGCCGCTGCCGTCGCGCCCGTAGACGCCGATCACGGAGCCTGTTTCGATCTCCATCGAGACGTCCACCACCTCGGGCTGGCTGCCGCCGGACGTCGCCGTCACGTTGCGCAGCTTGAGGTCGCGGTTGGGAAGCTCGGGCGGCGGCTCGTCGAGGGGGCCGAGCTTGGTCGGCGGCATTGCGTCCTCGACGTCGAAGTTCTCGACCACCGTCTCGTACTTCACGGTGACGTTGGCGAGCGTCTGGTACCAGTCCAGAAGCTCCTTCCACGGCGAGGCGAGGTCCTTGTACGCCGCCAGCACCGCGACGAGTGCGCCGAAGGAAAGGCTGCCGTTGATGACGAGCACGCCGCCGACGGAGTAGAAGAAAAATGGCGGAAGCTGGTTCATGAAGTTGTTGATGAACTTGATCATGAACTTGCGCTTGAAGATCTCGAGCCGGATCCGGTAGTTCACGAACAGCCGGTCGGAGAGGTCCGAGAGGTGGAAGCGCGAGGTATCGTTGGCGTGGATGTCGGCTGCGGCGTTCACGCTCTCGTTCACCCGGTCGGAGATCATCCGCACGTTCTTGATGCGCTCGCGCGTCAGGAGGATGACGCGGCGCTGCAGCTTCGGGATGATGTAGCCCTGGATCGGGTAGAGCGAGATCGCGGCTGCGCCGAGGAACGGGTCCTGCGCGAAGATGAAGAAGATATAGACGAGGAGCGTGCCGCCCTGGAACGCCGGGGTCGCGATCGCCTCGCCGATGAAGACGCCGATGTCTTCCACCTCGGCGGTGATCATCGGGATGAGCTCGCCGCCGGACACGCGGCGGAAGCGCGACAGACGGAAGCGCAGCAGCGAATGGTAGAGCATGTAGCGCAGCCGCCGCAGCATGCGCTCGCCGGCCACACCCTTCGAGATGTTGAGGACGTATTTAATTACGTTGTTTAGAACGACCAGCCCAAGAAAAATCAGGCAGAGCGTGATCAGGTACGGAATCTGATCAAGCTGCAACCACAGGATCTGCTTGGGGAAATCCTCGCCCGAGATCGCATCGTTGACGATCCACTTGGGCAGTTCCAGAGTCATATACAGAATCGGGAACGACAAAACCGTCATCAACATGATGAAGATTTGTTGGCGCTTCGAGTACCGCCAGATGAATTTGAAAAGTGAGCGATCCATTGGATGGGGACGTTATCAAAGCGGAAGATTGTCGCAACTGCCCATTTGAGCTAATCCCTGTTCACCAACGGACTTTTTCCGGACCCCGGCCGCGCCGTGGCGCGCTTTCAAGATGTCGTCTGCCGATGAAGGCGTGAATTAATGCCCAACGGACAACCAAGAATCCTCATCTATTCCCACGATTCCTTCGGGTTGGGGCATCTGCGGCGCTGCCGCGCCATCGCCCACGCGATGGTCGGGGACATGAGCAAACTCTCGGTCATCATCCTGTCGGGGTCGCCCATCATCGGCAGTTTCGATTTCCGCTCGCGGGTCGATTTCGTCCGCGTACCGGGCGTCATAAAGCTCAGGAACGGCGGCTACTCGGCGCTCTCCCTCCAGCTCGACATCGAGCACACGCTGCAGCTGCGCGCCTCGATCATCGAGCACACCGCCGAAGTGTTCGATCCGGACATCTTCATCGTCGACAAGGAGCCGCTCGGGCTGCGCGGCGAGGTGGAGCCGACGCTGGAGCGCCTGCGCAGCCAGGGCACGCGCCTCATCCTCGGCCTGCGCGACGTGATGGACGACCCCGTCAGCCTCGCCGACGAGTGGGAGCGCAAGAATGCCGTCCACGCGCTGGAAGAAATCTACGACGAGATCTGGGTCTACGGGAAGGAAGAGGTGCACGACCCGCTGAAGGGGATCAACGTCTCCCAGAAGGTGCGGGACAAGATGATCTACACCGGTTACCTCCGGCGCGAGATTCCGGTGGTGGATTCCGGGATCGACGAGATTCCCTTCGACGGCGAGCCCTACATCCTCGTCACCCCCGGCGGCGGCGGCGACGGGATGGAGCTGGTCGACTGGGTGCTGCGCGCCTACGAGGCACACGAGAAGCCGCTGTTCCCGGCGCTGATCGTCCTCGGGCCGTTCATGCCGGCGGATGCACAGGCCAAGTTCAAGGCCCGCGCCGAAGCGCTCCGGATGGTCCACATCATCCGCTTCACGCCCACCATCGAGCGGCTGATGGCGGACGCCACCGCCATCGTCGGCATGGGCGGCTACAACATCTTCTGCGAGATCCTTTCGTTCGACAAACCGACGCTGCTGGTGCCGCGCGTCGTGCCCCGGCGCGAGCAGGCGATCCGCGCCGCCAACGCGGAGGCCGTCGGCCTCGTCACCTCGCTGCCGATCGACGCCTACCCCGACGTCGACATCATGCTGAAGGCGCTGGTCGAGCTGCCCGAGCGGGCACCGCCCTCGGCCGCAGGCGTCGGCGACCTTCTTTCGGGGCTCGACATCATCAACCAGCGCACCGGCGACATCCTGCGCAAGGGGCGCCAGCCCAGGCAGCCGCCGCTGACGCTCGTCCGCTGATGGCCTCCGCACCGCAAAAGGCCGGCCGCATCGCCGTCGTGGTCAAGGGATATCCGCGCCTGTCGGAGACCTTCATCGCGCAGGAGATCCTCGGGCTGCAGCGGATGGGCTTCGAGCTCCTCATCGTCTCGCTGCGCCACCCGACCGACGGCGCTCTCCACGACCTTCACCACGAGATCAAGGCGCCCGTCCTCTACCTGCCGGAATATCTGAAGGACGACCCGGCCCGCGTCCGCGCAGGCCTGAAGGCCGCCGCCGCCCTCCCCGGCTTCGAGGCCGCGAGGGCCGCCTACGAGGCCGATTTCGCGCGCGACCGGTCCGCAAGCCGCCGCAGGCGCTGGGGCCAGGCCGCCGTTCTCGCCGCCGAACTCCCGGCCGACGTGTCGCAGATCTACGTCCACTACCTGCATACGCCGGCGTCCGTCGCGCGCTATGCCGCCCGGATGCGCGGCCTTCCCTACGCCTTCTCCGCCCACGCGAAAGACATCTACACCACGCCCGAATGGGACCTGCGCGAGAAGATCGCCGACGCCGCCTGGGGCGCCACCTGCACCGCCTACAACACGCGCGTCCTGCGCGCGCTCGCCGACGAGCCGGCCAAGATCGACCTCGTCTACCACGGGCTCGACGTCGCGCGCTTTCCGGGGCCACCGTCCCGCAAGGGGCGTGAGGGCAAGCCGTTCGAGATCGTCAGCGTCTGCCGTGCGGTGGAAAAGAAGGGGCTCGACGACGTGCTGCGCGCCCTCGCCGCGCTGCCGGCGGACCTCGACTGGCGCTTCAGCCACATCGGCGGCGGCGCCCTTGTGCCCGATCTCAAGGCGCTGGCGGAGCGGCTTGGCCTTGCCGAGCGCGTCGCGTTCCTCGGCTCGATGGCGCGCGACAGGGTGATCGAGACCTACGCGAACGCGGACCTCTTCGTCCTCGCGAGCCGGATCGCGAAGAACGGCGACCGGGACGGGCTCCCGAACGTCATCATGGAGGCGATGGCGATGGGGCTGCCGGTGATCTCGACCGCCGTTTCCGCCGTGCCCGAGATCGTCACACCCGAGACCGGCATTCTGGTGCCGGAGCGTTCGCCGGGTGCGCTGGCGGAGGCGATCGCCGCGCTCGCGGCAGACCCCGCCCGGCGGCTGGCGCTCGGCAAGGCCGGGGCGAAGCGCGTGCGCAAGGACTTCCTCCCCGCCTCAGGATTCCAGACGCTGCGCGACCGCCTCTGCCGCGCAGGGGCGGTCGGCCGCGCGGCATGAAGGTCGCGCTGCTGACGCCGATGAAGCCGCCGCACTCTGCGGTGCCCTCCGGCGACCGCACCTTCGCAAGGCTGATCCTCGCGGCACTCGCGGCCGGCGGGCACGAGGCGACGCTCGCGTCCGACTTCGTCACCCGCTGCCGCACGCCGGAGGACCTCGCCGCCATCGAGGCGGACGCTTCCTGCGCATTGGCGGCCGCGCTCGAAAAGGTGCCGGACGCGGAGATCGTCCTCACGTACCACAACTACCACAAGGCGCCGGACCTCCTCGGCCCGGCCCTCGCCGCCCGCCTCGGCGTCCCCTACGCCATCGTCGAGGCGAGCCGCTCGCCCCGGCAGGCCGCCGGCCCCTGGGCCAGGGGGTACGCGCTGGCAGAAGCGGCACTCACCGCCGCCGATGCGATCGGCGTGGTCACAGCCCGCGACCGGCCGGCGCTGGCCCAAATGATCCCTGATGCGCTGGTCCCCTTCCCCCCGTTCGTCGACACCGCCCCCTTCGCCGCCGCGCACACCGGCTCGCCTGGGGGCAAGCGGATCGTGTCGGCCGCGATGATGCGCGAGGGCCGCAAGGCCGACAGCATCGCCCTTCTGGCGGGTGCGTTCGCCCGCGTCGCTGCCGACATGCCCGACGCCGAGCTGGTGGTCGCGGGCGACGGCCCTGCGCGGGCGCGGCTCGAACCCATGTTTCCGCCGCGCACCTTCGCGGGCCGGCTGGACGAGGCCGGCCTCGCCGCTCTCTTCGCGGGCGCGGACCTCTTCGTCTGGCCCGCGATCGAGGAGCCGTTCGGCTTCGTCTTCCTCGAGGCGCAGGCGGCCGGGCTTCCCGTGGTCGGCGGCGCCTCGCGCGGGGTCGTCGACATCGTGACCGACGGGGGCGTTCTGGTGCCGCCGGGAGACGCCGCAGCGCTCGCCGATGCCATCTCGGCGCTCCTGCGCGACCCCGTGCGAAAAGCCGCGATGGGCGAAGCGGCACGCGCCTTTGCCGGCCGGAACGACATTGAAGCCGGCGCTGCCCGGCTCGACTCGCTGTTCGCGCACGCAGCGGCCCGGAAAGGCGGGGCTGGCCGATGAAGCGCGTCCTCATCTGGGTGCAGCACCTTCTCGGCACCGGGCACACCGTGCGCGCCGCGGCGATCGCCCGCGCCGTGCAGGAGGCGGGCGCCGAAGTCACCCTCGTCCTCGGCGCCGAGCCGCCGGCGACGCTCGACCTTGCCGGCCTCGAAATCATCCAGCTCACCCCGGTGCTCGCGACCGACGCATCGTTCCACTTCATCGAGGCCGTCGACGGGACGCCCTACGAGTTCCACGCCGAGGACCGCACCGCCGCGCTGCTCGCCGCCATCGAGCGGCTCCGGCCCGACGTCTTCCTCGTCGAGACATTCCCCTTCGGACGCCGCCGCTTCGCCGAGGAGCTCTTCCCCGCGCTCGATGCAGTCCGCGCCTATGGCGGCCGCACCGCCACCTCCATCCGCGACGTCCTGGTCCGCAAGCCGCCGGAGAAGGAACGCGCGATGGCGGACGTCGCGCTCGAACTGATCGACATCGTCCTCGTCCACGCCGATCCGCAATTCGTGACGCTGGGGGAGAGCTTCTCGCTCGCCGGCGAGCTGGAAGACCGTATCCGCTACACCGGGTTCGTCGACGGCGGCGCGCGGCCGGCCCGCCGGCGGGAGCGCAGCGGCATCGTGGTTTCAGCCGGCGGCAGCCAGGTGGGGCACGGGCTCCTCTCCGCGTCGGTGGACCTTGCCATGCGCAACCTCACGCGCAACTGGCACATCCTTGTGCCGCCATCTCTCACCCCGATTGCCGACCACTGGCGCGAGGTCGCCGCCCGCAACACCATCATCGAGGTCAACCGGCCCGACTTCCGCGAGCTTCTCGCAGGTGCCGCCGTCTCGGTCAGCCAAGCCGGCTACAACACCGTGCTCGACGTTCTCGCGACCGGGCCGCGCGCCGTCTTCGTCCCGTTCGCGGCGCACGAGGAGACCGAGCAGACCGACAGGGCGATGGCGCTCGCCAAACGCGGTCTCGCCGTCGTCCTGCCGGAACTGAAGCTGACGCCCAAAACGTTGTCGATGGCGATTGCGAGGGCAGTTGACGCGCCGCCCCCGCCCCGCCAGAGGCTGGATCTCAATGGCGCGCGCAAGAGCGCCGCAATCCTGCTGGAGGGACTGTGACCCCGCTTGCGCACCTCGAAGCGCTCCTCGACCGGAGCACCGACCACCCGCGCCTGTTCTGGTGGCGGGACGACGACGCCGCCCTCCCCGGCCCGCGGCTCGACCGGCTGGCCGACTGTGCGGACCGCGCCGGCGCCCCCCTCGCCCTCGCCGCGATCCCCTCGCGCGCAACGCCGGCGCTCCTCGCCTTCGCCGCCGACGCGGACATCGCGATCCTCCAGCACGGCATCGCGCACGAGAACCACCAGAGCACCGGCAAGTCCGCCGAACTCGGTGACGGGCGCCCGGTCGCGACCATCGTCGAGGCGCTGACGTTCGCCCGCCGCCGCCTTGCGGGCGAGGCGTTCGTCCCCGTCCTCGTGCCGCCGTGGAACAGGATGCGGCCCGACCTCGCGCCGGCGCTGGCGGATGCCGGCTACATCGGCGTCTCGCAGTTCGGCGAGACCGAGGCGGACGCCCCGCTCCGCCGCGTCGACACCCATATCGACCCCGTCGCCTGGCGCGGCGACCGCAGCCTCGCCCCCGGCGAGGCGCTGGTCCGGATGATCGACGCCGCGTTCGCCCAGTCCGGCCCCATCGGCCTCCTGACGCACCACATCGTCCACGACGACGCCATCGAAGGCTTCGTCACCGAGTTCGCGGGATTGGTCGCGCGGCACCCCGGCGCGCACTGGGCCGATGCGCGCGACCTCTTCGGCGCGCCAGCGCGGTGAGCGACCCGTTCACCCCGATCGAGGCGCTGGCGGACCATCAGGGCCCCCTGTTCGGGCTCGACCTCGGCAGCAAGACCATCGGCATCGCGGTCGCCGATTCGGGCTGGCACATCGCCTCGCCGCTCGAAACCATCCGCCGCACCCGTTTCGGCGCGGACGCCGAGGCGCTGCTCGCGCTGGCGGAGCGCTACAAGGTGACGGCCTTCGTTGTCGGCCTCCCCTTCAACATGGACGGCTCGGCGGGGCCTCGGGTCCAGTCCACCCGCGCGTTCGCCCGCAACCTTTCGAAGCTCGACAGCCGCCCGATCGTCGGCTGGGACGAGCGCTGGTCGACCGTGGAGGCGACCCGCACGATGATTGCCGCCGACGTCTCGCGCGCCCGCCGCGCGGAGGCGGTCGACAGGATCGCCGCCGCCCTCATCCTGCAGGGTGCGCTTGACCGGCTGCGCGCCCTCGGCCTGCCGACGCGCTGACGCTCCGGCGCGAGGCTTGCCCGGCCGCCGCGGCGGTGCTTCTTTCGGCCGGCCGGGTCATGCCCGGCCAGCGACACAACCGGCCCGGACCGAACGGGCCCAAGAGGAAACGACCATGCTGAAGGGTCTCGACCCGCGCCTCGGCGCAGACGTTCTCTACGCGCTCCGCTCCATGGGGCACGGCGACACGCTCGTCGTGTGCGACGGCAACTTCCCGGCCGACCACATCGCCCGCCAGACCGGGCTCGGCGAGCTCGTCTCGATCGCCAACGTCTCCGTGCCGGACGCGATCGACGCGATCCTCTCCGTCTTCCCGGTCGAGGCGGCAGCGCGGATGGAGGTGATGGGCGCGCCGGACGAGATCCCGGCAATCCAGGCCGAGGTGCAGGCGCTGATCGACCGGCACGAGCCGGACGTCGGCAAGATGCGCGGGATCGAGCGCTTCGCCTTCTACGAGGAGGCCAAGAAGGCGTACTGCGTCATCTCCACCGGCGAGCGGCGCTTTTACGGCTGCATCCTCCTCACCAAGAACGTGATCCAGCCCGATGCCTGAACGCCAGCCGGCCGGGGCACGCTGAGATGGGCCGCGTCGCCGTTCTCGGCATCTTCAACGCCGACCTCACCTTCGAGGCCGCCCGCCTGCCCGACATGGGCGAGACGATCCTGGGCGAAACCTTCCGCCTCGGCCCCGGCGGCAAGGGCTCCAACCAGGCCGTCGCCGCCGCCCGCGCCGGCGCATCGGTCACGATGATCACCCGCATCGGCAGGGACACCTTCGGCGAGACCGCGCTCGCGACCTGGCGGGCCGACGGGATCGACACCGGGGTGGTCATCCGCGACGACGCCAGGCCCACCGGAACGGCGCTCATCTTCGTCTCGACCGAGACGCGGGACAACGCGATCATCGTGGCAAGCGGCGCGGCGGGATTTCTGTCGCCCGCCGACATCGACGGCGCAGCGGCCGCGATCGAGGCCGCCGACGTGTTCGTCACCCAGCTCGAGCAGCCGATCGACGCTGCCGAGCGGGGTCTCGCCATCGCGCGGGCCGCAGGGGTCACGACCATCTTCAACCCCGCCCCGGCCGCGGCGGTGTCCGACGCGATGCTGGCGCTGTGCGACTACGTCACCCCCAACCAGGGCGAGGCCGCGGCGCTGACCGGGCATCCGGCGGGAACGCTGGAGGAGGCCAGGGCCGCCGCCGAGCATCTGCGGAAGCGCGGTGCCGGCGCGGTGATCGTGACGCTGGGCGAGCAGGGTGCGCTCTATCACGACGGCACGGTTTCCGAGCTCGTTCCGGCGGTGACGGCCGGGCCGATCGAGGAGACGACGGGGGCTGGGGACTGTTTCAACGGCGCGCTGGCCGCGGCCCTCTCGGAGGGACTTGCGCCTCTCGAGGCGGTTCGCTTCGCCTGCGCCGCGGCGGGGATCGCTGTCACGCGGAAGGGCGCATCGGCGGCAATGCCGGCTCGTGCGGAGATCGAACGTCAGCTCGGCAGATGATGCCGGAGCCCAGGAATCAGAAAGCCGGCCTTTGCGGGGCCGGCTTTCTTTGAAAAATCCTGGGAGGATTTGTCATCATCTTTAGGCGATGTTGCGGCCGCGAACGACTTCCGGGATCTGCTCACGGGTGAGGCCGATGTCGCGGAGCTGACCGTCGGACAGACGCGAGAGTTCTTCAGTGGTTTCAACGGTGACGCGCCAGTTGTGGAAGGCGCGGGAGATACGATCGAACATTTCAATTCCTCATTGTGCGGTGCGATATGCGATGCACCTCATATGAGGCATGGCCGGCCCGATGTGACCCCCGGCAAGATCATGGCTGCCCTGAAATGAGCGCAGGCACGGCGTTAACCTCCAGGCAAGGTTTGGGCGAGCCGCCGCAGCGGCCCGCTACTCGGCCGCCACCTTGCGCGGCCCGCGGCGCTCCAGAAGCTCGGCGAGGAACTGGCCGGTATAGCTTTTCGCGACCTTCATGACCTGTCTCGGGCGTGCCGGCGGCCACGACCTGGCCGCCGCCGTCGCCGCCCTCGGGGCCGATGTCGATGACCCAGTCCGCCGTCTTGATGACCTCGAGGTTGTGCTCGATCACGACCACCGTGTTGCCTGTGGATCACGAGCTGCTGCAGCACGTCGAGCAGCTTGGCGACGTCGTGGAAGTGGAGGCCGGTGGTCGGCTCGTCGAGGATGTAGAGCGTGCGGCCGGTGGCGCGCTTGGAGAGCTCCTTGGCGAGCTTGATGCGCTGGGCCTCGCCGCCCGACAGCGTGGTCGCCTGCTGGCCGATACGGATATAGCCGAGGCCGACCTGGTTGAGCGTGACGAGCTTGTCGCGCACCGCGGGCACGGCCTGGAAGAACTCGCACCCCTCCTCCACCGTCATGTCGAGCACGTCGGAGATGGACTTGCCCTTGAACTCGATCTCCAGCGTCTCGCGGTTGTAGCGCTTGCCCTTGCACACGTCGCACTCGACGTAGACGTCCGGCAGGAAGTGCATCTCGATCTTGATGACGCCGTCGCCCTGGCACGCCTCGCAGCGCCCGCCCTTGACGTTGAAGGAGAACCGGCCCGGCCCGTAGCCGCGCGCCTTCGATTCCGGCAGTCCGGCGAACCAGTCGCGGATCGGCGTGAAGGCGCCGGTGTAGGTCGCGGGGTTGGAGCGCGGCGTGCGGCCGATGGGCGACTGGTCGATGTCGATGATCTTGTCGAGGTGTTCGAGCCCCGTGATCTCGTCGTGCGGCGCCGGCTGCTCGCGGTTCTTGTTGAGCTTGCGGCTGACGGCGCGGAACAGCGTCTCGATGACGAGCGTCGACTTGCCCGAGCCGGACACGCCGGTGACGGCGGTGAAGAGGCCGAGCGGGATCTCCGCGGTGACGCCGTTGAGGTTGTTGCCGGTGGCGTTGACCACCCGGATCTCGCGGCCCTTCTTGCGCGGCCGGCGCTTCTCGGGCGTCGGGATCTCGCGCACGCCGGACAGGTACTGCCCGGTGAGCGAGTTGGGGTTGGCGAGGATCTCGTCGGGCGTGCCCTCGGCGACGATCTCGCCGCCGTGGACGCCGGCGCCGGGGCCGACGTCGAGCACGTAGTCGGCGGCGAGCATCGCGTCCTCGTCGTGCTCGACCACGATGACGGTGTTGCCGAGGTCGCGCAGGCGCTTCAGCGTCTCGATCAGGCGCGCGTTGTCGCGCTGGTGGAGGCCGATGGACGGCTCGTCGAGCACGTAGAGGACGCCGGTCAGGCCGGAGCCGATCTGCGAGGCGAGCCGGATGCGCTGGCTCTCGCCGCCCGACAGCGTGCGGCTGCCGCGCGAGAGCTGGAGATAGTCGAGCCCGACGTCGTTCAGGAACCGCAGCCGCTCGCTGGATTTCCTTCAGGATCGCGCGGCCGATCTCGTTCTGCTTGTCGGTCAGGTGCTCGGGCAGTGCCTCGAACCAGGGCGCGGCATCGCGGATGGAGAGCGCGGTGATCTCGCCGATGTGGGCGCCGGTTGATCTTCACCGCCAGCGCCTCGGGCTTGAGGCGGTAGCCGTTGCACGCCTCGCACGGCGCGTCGGACTGGAAGCGCGACAGCTCCTCGCGCACCCACGTCGACTCGGTCTCGTTCCAGCGCCGCTCGATGTTGGTGATCGACGCCCTCGAACGTCTTCGACGTGTTGTAGGCGCGCAGCCCGTCGTCATAGATGAACTGGATCTTCTCGCGCTTGGAGCCGTAGAGGATGACCTCGCTTGCACCTCCTCCGGCAGGTCCTGCCACGGCGTCGTCATCTCGGCGCCGTAGTGGGCGGTCAGCGACTCCAGCGTCTGCGTGTAGTAGGGGCTGGTGTTGCCGGTCTTGCGCCCAGGGCAGGATCGCGCCTTCGGCCAGCGACAGCGTGTCGTCCGGCACCACGAGGTCGGGCTCGAAGCGCAGCGTCGTGCCGAGGCCGTCGCAGGTCGGGCAGGCGCCGGTCGGGGCGTTGAACGAGAACAGCCGCGGCTCGATCTCGGCGATGGTGAAGCCGGAGACCGGGCACGCGAACTTTTCGGAGAACACCATGCGGCGCGGCTCCTTGCCGTCCGTCTCGTCGGCGAACTCGGCAATCGCGATGCCGTCGGCGAGGCGCAGCGCCGTCTCGATGGAGTCGGCGAGGCGCGTCGCGAGGTCGGGCCGGGTGGACACGCGGTCGACCACGACGTCGATGTCGTGCTTGAACTTCTTGTCGAGCGCCGGGGCTTCCTCGATCTCGTAGAAGGTGCCGTCGATCTTGACGCGCTGGAAGCCCCTTCTTCTGCAGCTCGGCGAGCTCCTTGCGGTACTCGCCCTTGCGGCCGCGCACGATGGGGGCCAGCAGGTAGAGCCGCGTCTTTTCCGGCAGCGCCAGCACCTTGTCGACCATCTGCGACACGGTCTGGCTCTCGATCGGCAGGCCCGTCGCCGGCGAGTGCGGCACGCCGATGCGCGCCCACAGGAGGCGCATGTAGTCGTAGATCTCGGTGACGGTGCCGACGGTGGAGCGCGGGTTCTTCGACGTCGTCTTCTGCTCGATGGAGATGGCAGGCGACAGGCCGTCGATCTGGTCGACGTCCGGCTTCTGCATCATCTCGAGGAACTGGCGTGCGTAGGCCGAGAGGCACTCGACGTAGCGCCGCTGCCCCTCGGCATAGATGGTGTCGAAGGCCAGAGAGGACTTGCCGGAGCCCGACAAACCGGTGAACACGATCAGGCTGTCGCGGGGAAGCGACACGCTGACGTTTTTAAGGTTGTGCTCTCTGGCCCCTTTAACGACGAGTTGCCGTTCGGGGACGACACGCTTGCGCTGTTGCATGGGCCATCAATAAAGATCTGATCAGCCACAAACCTGTGCCCGCACCAGGCCGGGGTCAATGGCTGACGATGCGTAAGAGTGGCGAGGCACCATGGATCAATTGACGCTGCACATCGGTCACCAGAAGACCGGTACGACCAGCCTACAGTTCACCCTGCGTGACAACGCCGCCATTCTGGCCCGGCACGGCCTGCATTTCTGGGACGGCCACCCTGCGCATCACCCGATGGCGCGCAAGTTCCACGCGCCGCTGACCGGGCCCGGCGACCACCGTGTGGTCAAAAACTTCGTCGATGCGCTTAAGGCGACGCCGTTGCCGCAGGCGATGATATCCACAGAGACCTTCATGCGCCTCACCGAGGACGAGGTGAAGGCGTGCGTCGAGATGCTGCGCCCGCTGGCGAAAACGCTGAAGGTGCTCGTCTACGTCCGCCACCCTGTCGGCTTCGCGTCGTCGGCCGCGCACCAGCGCGTGCGGATGGGCGGGCGCCTTGCTGACGCGGAGGAAAAGCCCGGTATCGTGCCGCTCAGGATGCTCCTGAAGCGGTGGATGGATGTGGTCGGCCGCGAGAACATGATCGTCCGCCCGTTCGACCGGGGCCTCCTCAAGAATGGCGACGTGATCGACGATGCGCTCGACGTCCTCGGCATCGGCGAGGTCGCGCCGCAGCTGACCCGGGTGCAGACCAACGAGGCGCTGTCCGTCCTCGGCATCCACCTGATGGACCGCGCGCTGGCGATCTCGGGCGAGAAGCTCCCCACCGCCGTCGGCCGCGCGTTCGACGCCGTGGGCGGGCCGAAATACGTGCTGCCGCAGGCCTCGCTCGACATCGCGCGGGAAGCCGGCGAACCCGAGCTCGCCTTCCTCAAACGCGAATTCGGCATCGACTTGCCGGAGCCGAAGGTGACGCCGACCGAGCCGCCGAGCGTTTCCGAGCCGGAGCTGGAATCCCTCGCGAGCGTCATCCTCCAGTCGGCGCAGTATGCGTTCGACCTCACGAAGTCCCCGGCGGGACGGCTTCTGGAGATGAAGTCCCCCTTCGCGATCTACGACGTGAAGCCGCATCCGCTAACCCCGTGGCTCACGCGGTTCGGCCTGATGCCCTACTTCCGCGGCGAGACGGTCAAGAAGAAGAAGCCGCCGAAGAAGAAGCCTGCGGCCGGCGGTTCGCGCGCCTGACGCGGCCCTTCGCGTGGCCGTGCATTTCTGCAATGCAGCATGGCGCCTTGCCTGCGACCCGTGCAATGGCACGTATCCCCTGAACGGGCGGCGTTCGGCCGCTTCAGAGCAGAGGGATTATCATGCCATCGGTCGCTATCGTCTATCATTCCGGCTACGGCCATACCAAGGTTCTGGCCGAGCGCGTCCACCGGGGCGCCGCGTCCGTTGAGGGTGTCGAGACGCACCTCATCAACACGCAGGAGATGGGCGACGCGGCGTGGCAGACGCTGGACGACGCCACAGCGATCATCTTCGGCGCGCCGACCTACATGGGCACCGCCTCCGCCGGCTTCTCCGAATTCAAGGACGCCACCTCCAAGCGCTGGATGGAAGGCAAGTGGAAGAACAAGCTCGCCGCCGGGTTCACCAACTCCGGCTCGCTGACGGGCGAGAAGCAGTCCACCCTCCAGCAGATGCAGGGCCTCGCGGCGCAGCACATGATGGTGTGGATCTCGCTCGGCCTGATGCCCGGCAACAACTCGTCCGAAGGCTCGATGGAGAACCTCAACCGGCTCGGCAGCGCGATCGGCGCGATGGCGCAATCGAACGTCGACCAGGGCGCGGACGTCGCCCCGCCGGAGAGCGACCGCGCCACCGCCGAACATCTCGGCAGGCGCGTCGCGGCGTTCGCCAGGACGTGGAATCCCCCCGCCGATATCTGATCGGGCCAACTTTTTGGGGGCGGACCGTGCGCAACCGCGTTACAGACGTGTGAGCGCGCGGCCCGCCTGTTAAGGTGGCCCGCACACGAGAGGAGAGGCCATGGCCGGCAGCGTCAACAAAGTCATCTTGATCGGCAACCTGGGAGCCGACCCGGAGATCCGCCGCACGCAGGACGGCCGCCCCATCGCCAACCTGCGCATCGCGACCACCGAGAGCTGGCGTGACCGCACGTCCGGCGACAAGCGCGAGAAGACCGAGTGGCACCGCGTGGTGGTATTCTCGGAAGGGCTCTGCCGCGTGATCGAGCAGTACGTGAAGAAGGGCTCGAAGGTCTACATCGAGGGCTCGCTGCAGACGCGCGAGTGGGAAGACCAGCAGGGCCAGAAGCGCTACACGACCGAGGTCGTGCTGCAGAACTTCGGCGGCGTCCTCCAGATGCTCGACAGCCGGCCCGGCAGCGGCGGCGGAGACTTCGAGCGCGGCACCAGCGGCGGCGCCGGCGGCGTCAGCAACTACGGCGGCGGCGGTGGTGGCGGCGGTTATGGCGACCGCGGCGGTTCAGGCGGCGGACGCCCCGCCCAGGCCGACGAACCCTACGACGACGACATCCCCTTCTGACGCCACCGTGCTGCACCTCATCGAACAGATCTCCGCTCCGGGCCGGCCGGAGCGGCCGAACGAGGACGGCTACGGCACCGCCGGCCCCTACGCCTGGATCATCGACGGCGCGACCGGCCTTGCCGACGCGCCGCTCACCAAGGCCCCGAGCGACGCCGCCTGGCTGACCGCCGCGATCCACACAGCCTTCACCGAGAATGCCGACGCGCCGACCCCGGACGCGCTGCTGAAGCGAGCGAACACCGCCGTCGCCGCGCGGTTCCGGGCCGAGCGGATCCGCGTGCCGCAGGAGCGCTACGAGGTCCCGGCCGCAGCCTTCATCCTGGCGCGTGACAACGGCGACCACATCGAGATCGCCGAGCTCGGCGACTGCGCCCTCCTCGTCGCGGACGCGGCGGGCCACGCCCACTACGGCGGCACGCCGGAAGGGCGCGCCGGAGAAAAGGCCAATGCCGCGAACATCATGTGCGGCAGCTTCGAGCGGACGCCCGCCGTCCTCGCCAACCTGCGGGCGAGCCGCGCCGGGGCCAACGCCCCCGGCGGCTTCCCGATCTTCGCGCCCGAGACGTGGGACGGCGAAGGCGCGCGCATCCACCGCCACGCGCTCAGCGGTCCCGCCGACGCACTCTTCATGACCGACGGCTACGCCGCCGCCCTCCTCGACTACGATCTGTTCGACGAGGCCGGCCTGATGGCTGCGGCCCGCGCCGGCCTTTCAGGTCCGCTCGGCCAGATCCGCGCCACCGAGGCGGATGATGCCGGCAACACCAGATTCCCGCGGTTCAAGCAATCGGACGACGCCTCGGCAATGCTCGTTCGTTTTGGAGGCGTTCAGGCGTAAACTTCCACAAGGCACGCTCGCCGGATGGAAGAGGTCGAACGTCATGCTATCACTCAAAGCGCGCGCCGCTGCGGCGTGTCTCGCGTTCATCTGCCTGGCGTCGCCGGGCGCAGGAGCTGTCAACTTGTCGCAAGGCGTCTACCAGATCGTGCCGGACCGATCGACGGCGAACATCACCGTTTCGGGCGCCACCGGCAAGGTGCGGGCCACCGTCCCCTTCTCGGGGCACCTCGTCGTCAGCAACGGGGCCGTCACCGAGGTCGCGACCAGCATGGACACCCGCGCCCTCTCCACGCCGAACCAGATGGCGTCACGCCAGATGCGCGGCCCCAAGGGCTTCGACGTCGAGAACCACCCGAGCGCCGCCTTCCGCGCCGAGCGCATCCGCCAGTCGGGCGACGACATCACGGTCGACGGCGCGCTCACCATCAAGGGCATCACGCAGCGGGTATCGTTTTCGGGCGAGATCAAGCACGCCAATCCGAACCGGATCCAGGCGCTGCTCACCGGCACCATCGACCGCACGAAGTTCGGCGTGACCGCCGGGAGACCGCTTTACGGCCGCAACGCGGAGGTGCGGATGCGTTTCGTGGCGAGGCGACAGAACCGCTAAGCCGGTTTCTCTGGATGATCGGGGCGCGGCGGTAGCATCCGGCGGCTTAATCGCCTAGACAAGAATGTCTCCCGATCCATCGCAGGACTAAAGCTTCGTGAGCGACGAAAACGACAGCGGCGCACCCGGCGGCGACGGCATTTCCGGCATCTCCATCACGGCCGAGATGGAGAAATCCTTCCTCGGCTACGCGATGAGCGTCATCGTCAGCCGTGCCTTGCCCGACGCGCGCGACGGACTGAAGCCCGTCCACCGGCGCATTCTCTACACGATGTACGAGAACGGCTACGAGTGGAACCGCCCGTACAAGAAGTCGTCCCGCGTGGTCGGTGACGTCATGGGTAAATATCACCCCCATGGCGACCAATCGATCTACGACGCCCTCGTGCGCATGGCACAGCCCTTCTCGCTGCGCCTGCCGCTGGTGGACGGCCAGGGCAACTTCGGCTCGGTCGACGGCGATTCGCCCGCCGCGATGCGGTACACCGAGGTGCGGCTCGAAAAGGTCGCCGGCTCGCTGCTGGAAGACATCGACAAGGACACCGTCGATTTCCAGGACAACTACGACGGCTCCGAGCGCGAGCCGATGGTCATCCCGGCGCGCTTCCCCAACCTTCTGGTCAACGGTGCGGGCGGCATCGCCGTCGGCATGGCGACCAACATTCCGCCGCACAATCTCGGCGAAATCATCGACGCCACCACCGCGCTGATCGACGATCCCGCCCTCACCACCGCCGACCTGATGGAGCACGTGCCGGGGCCCGACTTCCCCACCGGCGGCATCATCCTCGGCCGCTCCGGCATCCGCTCGGCCTACGAGATGGGCCGTGGCTCGGTGCTGATGCGCGGCAAGGTGCGCATCGAGACGATGGCGAAGGACCGCGAGGCCCTCGTCATCGACGAGATTCCCTACCAGGTGAACAAGGCCACCATGGTGGAGAAGATCGCCGACCTCGTGCGCGAGAAGCGCGTCGAAGGCATCTCGGACCTGCGCGACGAGAGCGACCGCGACGGCATGCGCGTCGTCATCGAGCTGAAGCGCGACGCCAACGCCGACGTGGTGCTCAACCAGCTCTACCGCTTCTCGCCGCTGCAGACCTCGTTCGGCTGCAACATGGTGGCGCTGAACGGCGGCCGCCCAGAACAGCTGAACCTCAAGGACTTCCTCTCCGCCTTCATCGCGTTCCGCGAAGAGGTCATCGCCCGCCGCACCAAGTTCCTCCTCGGCAAGGCGCGTGACCGGGCGCACGTGTTGGTCGGCCTCGCGGTCGCCGTCGCCAACATCGACGAGGTGATCCGCCTCATCCGCACCTCGCCCGACCCCGCGACCGCGCGCGAGCAGCTGATGGCGCGCGACTGGCCGGCGCACGATATGGGCCCGCTGATCTCGCTGATCGACGATCCGCGCCACCGCCTTTCGGAAGACGGCTCGATCCGCCTGTCCGAGGAGCAGGCCCGCGCGATCCTTGACCTCCGCCTGCAGCGCCTCACCGCCCTCGGCCGCGACGAAATCGGCGACGAACTGCAGAAGCTCGCCGACCAGATCGCCGACTATCTCGATATCCTCAGCAGCCGCGTCCGCGTCCAGTCGATCATCAAGGCCGAGCTTGCCGCGGTGAAGGACGAGTTCGCGACCCCGCGCCGCACCGAGATCATGGAAGGCGGCCCGGACCTCGAGGACGAGGACTTCATCAACCGCGAGGACATGGTCGTCACCGTGTCGCACGCCGGCTACATCAAGCGCGTGCCGCTCGACACCTACCGGGCGCAGCGCCGCGGCGGCAAAGGCCGCGCCGGCATGTCCACCCGCGACGCCGACTTCGTGACGCGCCTGTTCGTGGCAAACACCCACACGCCGGTGCTGTTCTTCTCGTCCCGCGGCATCGTCTACAAAGAGAAAGTGTGGCGTCTGCCGCAGGCGGCCCCGCAGTCTCGCGGAAAATTCCTGTCCAACATCCTGCCGCTGCAGGAAGGCGAGCGGATCACCTCGATCCTGCCGCTGGTGGAGGACGAGGCGAGCTGGGGCGACTACGACATCCTGTTCGCCACCGAGAAGGGCAACGTCCGCCGCAACAAGCTCAGCGATTTCACCAACGTGAACCGCGCGGGCAAGATCGCGATGAAGCTCGACGAGGGTGACGGCATCCTCGGCGTGCAGATCGCGACGCCGGAGCAGGACGTGCTTCTGACCACCGCGCTCGGCCAGGCGATCCGCTTCCCGATCACGGCGCTGCGCGTCTTCGCAGGCCGCACCTCCACCGGCGTGCGCGGCATTTCGCTGGCGGACGGCGACCAGGTGATCTCGATGAGCATCCTTCGCCACTTCGCCACCAACTCGGAAGAGCGCGCGGCCTACCTCAAGATGCGCCGCGCGGTTGCCGGTGACACCGAAGCGCCGCCGGAAGAGGGTGCGGAAGAGGAGAACGGCATCGTCGAGCTGGAGCGCTACGCCGCGATGAGCGCGTCGGAAGAGCAGATCCTCACCGTTTCGCAGAACGGCTACGGCAAGCGGACGTCCTCGTTCGAGTACCGGGTCACCTCGCGCGGCGGCAAGGGCATCCAGGCGATGGTGGTCAACGACCGCAACGGCCCGCTGGTGGCAAGCTTCCCGGTCGAGGATACGGACCAGATCATGCTGGTGACCAACGGCGGCCAGCTCATCCGCGTGCCGGTCGACGGCGTGCGCATCGCCGGCCGCGCAACGCAGGGCGTGACGATCTTCAACACCGGCGAGGGCGAGAACGTCGTTTCGGTGGAGCGGGTGACGGAAGAGGCTGAAGCCGAAGAGGTTGCCGCGCCGGACGGTGAAGGCAACATCGAGGGCACCGCCGAAGGTGACGCACCGGACGCTGGCGGCGATGACGCCTCCGGCGACGCCGAAGACTAATAAGAAAAGGGCCGCGCCGGGCACTTCGCCTGCGCGGCCCTCGGCCAATTCGGTCCTCAGCGGGACCCCGATACGAAAACAGCCCGCACGAAGCGGGCTGTTTTCGTATCAAGGCGGCCGGAGCCGCCTCCGTGTGGTCGGCTTAGTCGGCTCGGACGCGGGTCAGCGTCGTCACACCCATTTCGGAGTTGTGCTCGGCAATCGTGTCAAATGCGGCCGCGACGCGGTCGGTCTGCGGCAGGCAGGTGTCCTCGCACGAGATCAGCGTGGTCATGGCGAGACGGTCGCCCTTCACACCGATTTCGGCCGGGGCCTGGGACATGGAGTTCGCGGCAAATGCACCGAACACCAGGGCACCACCGGCCACGGTGGCAACGACAGAGCTTTTGATGCGGAACGTTTTCATGACGCTTCCTTAAGGTTCACTTACCACAGATGGTGCGTTTCGACGTTTACGCAACACTCTGTGAACAACAGCTGAGCGATTCTTGCACTCGAACTCGAATTTTGTTGACTTGGTTAGTTGGTCACGATGTCGCGGACACGGACCAGATCGGTGACGCCAGCGTCGCGATCGGTGTTGGCCAGCGTGACGAAGCGGACCGGGCCCGACGCTTCGCCTTCGGCCCAGGACAGGCACTCAGGCGTCAGGTTCGGCCAGGACTGACCTTCGCAGAGTTCGTCGCTCACCATGGCGAAACGATCAACCTTCGCAGCCGCGGCCTGGTCACCGGCGAAGGTGCCACCGAGGGTCGCGATGCCAACGATAGCGCCGGCAACGATGGTTGCAGTGATGGGCGTCAGGAGGCGGCGGTCGGAAGTCATGGGAAGCTCCGGTTTGATACTGCGTTACACATTCAGTTAACGGCGCCTTCGGCTAACTGTAGTGATTCGCATCACATAAGCGCCGATGGCTGTGCGAAAGTTCCAAGTCTGCTGCCGCTTTCCGGGGCGATCTGGTCTTGATCGCCTTGGAGAGTGGCAGCGCGCTTCCACACTGCCGATGTGATAGAAATCCAATTCGCCGTAAAAGAGTTCCACAATTCACAGGGAAGTTTTTCCGCAGCGCGTTAACGATTTCAGGGGGCTGGCGTTAACTTTTGCGGATCCGTAGGAAAAGCGCCCTAGTTGCCGATGAATTCGCGGAGTATGGTGTCGTCCAGCTTCGCCGATTGCTTGCGAAGAAGGATGCAGACCTCGATGCGAATTGCTTTCTACCCCGGCTCGTTCGACCCGATGACCAACGGCCATCTTGATGTTCTGAGCCGCGCCTTCACCCTTGCGGACCGCGTCGTGGTCGGGATCGGCGTCCATCCGGGCAAGACCCCGATGTTCTCGTTCGAGGAGCGCGAGGCGATGATCAGACAATCGCTTCAAGCGCACGCTGCGTACGATGAAAATGCACTCTCCGTCGTTTCGTTCCAGAATCTCGCAACCCAGGCGGCAGCAGACGCGGGCGCCAGCATCCTCGTCCGCGGCCTCCGCGACGGGACCGACCTTGACTACGAAATGCAGATGGCTGGCATGAACGGGGCGCTCGCCCCGAAAATCTCTACGGTTTTCGTCCCCGCCTCACCTGGCGTGCGCCACATCACGGCGACGCTGGTGCGTCAGATTGCGAAGCTGGGTGGTCAAGTCGACGCTTTCGTGCCACCGCACGTCGCGAAGATGCTCATCGAGAGGGCGGCGTCCTGAACCTCACCGGGGTTCAGCCCGTTGTTCCTTCGAAACCTCGACCCGAAAGGACGAAATGAAGATGATCAACCGTTTGCTCGCAGCAGCCGCCATGGCGATCTGCGCCAGCGCCAACGCCGCCGCACAGGACCCCGAGAACACGCTCATCCTCGAGCTCGAGAGCGGGCCCGTCACCATCGAGCTTATGCCCGAGGTCGCGCCGAACCACGTCGAGCGGATCAAGTCGCTCGCCCGCGACGGCTTCTATGACGGTGTGGTCTTCCACCGCGTCATCCCCGGCTTCATGGCCCAGACCGGCGACCCCACCGGCACCGGCGCCGGCGGTTCTGACCTTCCGGACCTGAAGCAGGAGTTCAACGCCACCAAGCACGAGCGCGGCGTCGTCTCCATGGCCCGCACGTCGGACCCCAACAGCGCCAACTCGCAGTTCTTCATCATGTTCGACAAGACGCCGAGCCTCGACGGCCAGTACACCGTCTTCGGCCGCGTGATCGACGGCATGGACAACATCGACGGCCTCGCCGCCGGCACCATGCAGAACAACGGTGCGGTCGCGAACCCGGACAAGATCGTCAAGGCGCGGATCGCTGCCGACAGCTGACGTGACCGACGATGCGAACGAGGCGGGCCCCCCGGGGGCCCGTCTCAGCGACTACGACTTCGACCTGCCGGACCACCAGATCGCGCTGCGCCCCGCCGTGCCGCGCGACAGCGCGCGCCTGCTCGTCCACGCGCCCGACGCCCCGATCCGGGACGCCACCGTGCGCGACCTCCCCACTTTCCTGCGACCCGGTGACCGGCTCGTCGTCAACGACAGCCGCGTGATCCCGGCGCAGCTCTCCGGCAGCCGCATCCGCGAGGACGGCACCGCCGGCATCGCCCTCACCCTCATCGAAGACCGCGGCGAAGACCGCTGGCATGCCTTCGCCAAGCCCGCCAAGCGCGTGCGCCCCGGCGACCGGCTGTCCTTCCCTGCCCCCGGAGGCGCCGTCGAGGGCGTCGTGGAGAGCCGCGAAGGCCCCAGCGTGATCGTCGCCTTCACTGGCGACCCGCTGACCGCCGGCGGAATGCCGCTGCCGCCCTACATCGCCGCCCGACGCGCTGCCGACGAACGCGACGCGGAGGACTACCAGACCGTCTACGCCGCGCCCGCCCGGCTCCGTCGCGGCCCCAACCGCGGGCCTCCATTTCACGCCGCAGCTGCATCGAGACGCTCGCAGAAGGCGGGATCGCGATGACGCGCCTCACCCTCCACGTCGGCCCCGGCACCTTCCTGCCGGTCAGCGCCGACAACATGGACGATCACAAGATGCACGCCGAGTGGGGCGAGATCAGCGCGGACAGCGTCGCCGAGATCGAGGCCACCAAGGCCGCGGGCGGGCGGATCGTCGCCGTCGGCACCACGGCGCTGCGGCTTCTGGAATCGGCCGCCGCCGGCGGCACGCTCCGGCCGTTCTCGGACGACACCACACTCTTCATCCGCCCGCCGCACACCTTCCATGTGGCGGACGGGCTGATGACCAACTTCCACCTGCCGCGCTCCACGCTCCTGATGCTGGTGGCGGCCTTCATCGGTTATCCCGCCATGCGGCGCGTCTACGATCATGCCCTTGGCGAGGGCTACCGCTTCTACTCCTACGGCGACACGTCGCTCCTGTGGCGCCGATGAGCTTCGAACTTCTCGGCACCGACGGCGGCGCACGGCGCGGCCGCGTTACCACCCCCCACGGCACGGTGGAGACGCCGACCTTCATGCCCGTCGGCACGCAGGGCACCGTCAAGGCGATGCAGCTGCGCGACGTCGCGGCGACCGGCGCCGAGGTGGTGCTGGGCAACACCTACCACCTGATGCTGCGCCCGGGTGCGGATCGCGTCGCGTCCTTCGGCGGCCTCCACGGCTTCATGGGCTGGAACGGCACGATCCTTACCGATTCAGGCGGCTTCCAGGTGATGTCCCTGTCAGCGCTGCGGAAGATCGACGACGACGGGGTGACCTTCAAGAGCCATGTCGACGGGTCGATGCACCGGCTGACGCCCGAAGAGGCGGTGTCGATCCAGCTGAAGCTCGGCTCCGACATCCAGATGCAGCTCGACGAGTGCGTGCGCCTTCCGGCCACGCCGGAGGCCGTCGCCCGCTCCGTCACGCTGAGCCTCGACTGGGCCGCCCGCGCCCGCCGCGCGTTCCTCGAGAACGTGCCGGACGCGCGGCTCCAGTTCGGCATCGTGCAGGGCGGGACCGACATGGCCGAACGAGCCCGCTCGGCGGAAGGGCTCATCGAGATCGGCTTCGACGGCTACGCGGTGGGTGGCCTTGCGGTCGGCGAGCCGCAGGCGGAGATGTTCGGCACGCTCGACCACACCGTGCCGCACCTTCCGGCGGACAGCGCCGCGCTACCTCATGGGCGTCGGCACGCCCGGCGACCTCCTCGGCTCGGTCGCCCGCGGGATCGACATGTTCGACTGCGTGATGCCGACCCGTGCCGGCCGCCACGGCGTCGCCTACACGCCGGAGGGCAAGCTCAACCTCAAGAACGCGCGCTTCGCCGACGATCACGCCCCGCTGGACCCGACGAGCGACTGCCCGGCGGCGCGGGACTACTCGCGCGGCTATCTCCACCACCTCGTGCGGGTCGGCGAGCCGCTCGCCGCAACGCTCCTGTCCTGGAACAACATCGCCTACTACCAGCGGCTGATGGCCGACATGCGCGCCGCCATCGAGGCCGGCACCTTCGCAGCGCTCTACGACCGCCTCCGCCCCGTCTGGGGCTGAGC
This sequence comes from uncultured Alphaproteobacteria bacterium, assembly GCA_963704595.1. GTDB lineage: Bacteria > Pseudomonadota > Alphaproteobacteria > Rhizobiales > Amorphaceae > Acuticoccus. Next base: position 1,324,299 of record OY969922.1, on the reverse strand, counting down.
CGGCGTCAGAGGATGATGTCGGCGGCGAGCATATTGTAGTTCGCGCCATCGACCACCAGCACGTCGCCGCCGCCGAAATTGAAGACGGCGGTCGCCCCGGACTGCTGGTAGGCGGCGACGAGCTGCCCGCGGCTGATGTTGAGCGTGCGCAGGTCGATCGTGTCGAACCGGTTGTCGAAGTCGAAGATCCGGTCGACATCGGCGCCGCGACCGAACGCGAACCAGTCGTTCCCCGAGCCGCCCCAGATCCAGTCGTTCCCCGTTCCGCCGTTGAGATAGTCCGCGCCCGCGTCGCCGTAGAGCTGGTCGTTGCCGTGCTCGCCATAGAGCGTGTCGTTGAGGAAGCCCGCGCGCAGAAAGTCGTTGCCGACGCCGCCGAGGAGGATGTCGAAGCCGTCCTCTCCGTAGAGGGAGTCGTTGCCCCACTGGCCGTAGAGGACGTCGTTGCCGCCGCGGCCGAGGAGGACGTCTTCATCGGCCTCGCCCCACATCCGGTCGGCGTTGGAACCGCCGTAGAGGTAATCGTCGCCGTTGCCGCCGGCGATCGAATTGAGGCCGTCGCCGCCGTGCAGCGTGTCGTTCTGGTTGCCGCCGTAGAGGAGGTCGTTGCCAGGGCCGCCGGAGACGAGGTCGTGGCCGTCGCTCCCGAACACGGTGTCGTTGCCGTAACCCCCGTCGGCGATGTCGTTGCCCCACCCCGGCCACAGGACGTCGTTGTCGTTCTCGCCGTAGAGCCGGTCGTTGTCGTCTCCGCCGACCAGCGTGTCGTTGCCTGCCGAGCCGTACAGGTGGTCCTGGTCGCCGTCTCCGTTCAGGTAGTCGTTGTCGATGCCGCCGTTGATCGTGTCGTTGCCGTTGCCGCCCTGGAGGGTGTCGTTGTTCTGGTTGCCGAACATCGCGTCGGCCCCGTCGCCGCCGTAGAGCTTGTCGTTCCCCCCGCCACCGAGGAGATAGTCGTTGCCGCTGCCGCCGGCGACGATGTCGTTGTCGTCCTGCCCGTTGATCAGGTCGGCGCCATCGTGGCCCTCCAGGCGGTCGAAGCCCGCGCCGCCGAAGAGCCGGTCGCTGCCGGACCAGCCTTCGAGCACGTCGTTGCCCTCGTCGCCGTAGAGGATGTCGTTGCCCTCGTTGCCCTGGAGGAGGTCGTTGTCGGTTCCGCCGGTGATGGAATCGTGGCCGTTGCCGCCGATCAGGTGATCGGGTCCGTCCTGCCCGCTGATGGTGTCGTTGCCCGCTTCGCCGTAGAGGCTGTCCCGCGCCGCACCGCCGTAGAGCCGGTCATTGTCGAAGCCGCCTGCGACGAAGTCGGAATGGTCGGCGCCGACGAAGACGTCGTTGCCGGCGCCGAGGTGGACGAGCGCGGTGACGAGCCCTGCGCCGGAATTCTGCAGCGTGTCGTCGCCGCTGCCGAGTTGAACCTGGCCGGTGATCCGGCCGGAGTTGAAGACGTATTCCATGCCGTCCGCGCCCTTGACCGCCACCGCCCACGCGGAGGCGGCATTGACGGCGCCGTGGTTGACGAAGCGGCCGGAGAGGCCTGCGCGCGTCTCGAGCGTGACCGTCACGTCGGCGGAGGTGGAGAGTGTGCCCCGGTTGACGAAGTCGAAACCGGCATCGCCGCTGGTCTCGACCGCGCCGTAAGTGCCGTGGATCGTGCCGAAATTGTTGATCGTCGTGTCCGTGCCGACGGTGCGGATGCCGACATCGGTCGAGCGGATGGTGCCGCGATTGTCGAAGCTGTTCTGGTCGCCGTTGATGTAGACGGTCGCGAGGCCCCCTTCCATCACGCCGTGGTTCACGGCGTTGTTGAGCATTCCGCCCATGAAGAGCGCGTTGGTGCGCCCGATCACGGTGCCGGTGTTGATGATCTCGTTGGCGCCGGCGACGAACGACAGGGCGTTAGCGAACGTCGAGCTGATCGTGCCGGCGTTGCTGAAGACGTTGCGAACGCCCGCCATGTAGACGCAGACGGACGCGGACGAGATCTGAGCGCCGCTCCTGACGCTCACCTCGTTGCCGCCGGAGCCGCTGACGTCGAACGCGCTGTAGTTGGTCGACGTCAGCGAGCCGTAGATTTCGTAGGTGTTGCTGGTGTGCTCGAGCGCGCGGACGGCCGAGGCGGCGGCCGTGATCGTGGTCGAGTTGTCGAAGATGTAACGGGTGGAGCTTGCGGTGATCTCGTAGCCCGGCACGTCATAGGCGAAGACGGTGCGCGTTCCGCTGATCCGAACGGTATCCATGTCATCAGGCCCGCGATGTGAACGAAGGCACAGCGCGGACCGGATGGGATGGTGGGCGCGCTACACAACCATGTGTGTAGCGAATTCAACTCCTGCGTGCGTTCAGCCGCGCTTGCGCGGCAAGCCCGGAGCAATGTAGCGCGCGCTGGGGCCGAGGGCTTCCTCGATGCGCAGGAGCTGGTTGTATTTTGCCGTCCGGTCGGACCGGGCGAGCGAGCCGGTCTTGATCTGGCCGCAGCCGGTGGCGACGGCGAGGTCGGCGATGGTGACGTCCTCGGTCTCGCCCGAGCGGTGGCTCATCACGGCGCGGTAGCCGGCGCGGTGCGCCATGTCGACGGCGTCCAGAGTCTCGGTCAGCGTGCCGATCTGGTTGACCTTGACGAGGATCGCGTTGCCGACACCCATGTCGATGCCCTGGCCGAGGCGCTTCGAGTTGGTGACGAAGAGGTCGTCGCCCACGAGCTGGCAGCGGTCGCCGATCCGGTCGGTCAGCATCTTCCAGCCGTCCCAGTCGTCCTCGCCCATGCCGTCCTCGATGGAGAGGATCGGGTAGGCGTCGACGAGTTCGGCAAGGTAGTCGACCATCTTGGCGGGCTGGAGCGTGCGCTGCTCGCCTTCGAGGCGGTACTGGCCGTCCGCGACGATACTCCGTCGCGGCGCAGTCGAGCGCGATCATCACGTCCGTGCCCATGTTCACGCCGGCCGCGTTGCCCGCCTCCATGATGAAGTCGAGCGCGGCGCGGGCCGACGGAAGGTTCGGCGCGAAGCCGCCCTCGTCGCCGACGTTGGTGTTGTGGCCGGCGGCCTTCAGCCTGGACTTCAGCGCGTGGAAGATCTCGGCGCCGGCGCGCAGCGCCTCGGCGAAGCTGTCGTAGCCGACAGGCATCACCATGAATTCCTGGAAGTCGATCGGATTGTCCGCGTGGGCGCCGCCGTTGAGGATGTTCATCATCGGCACCGGCAGGATCGTCGCGTTGACGCCGCCGACATAGCGGTAGAGCGGCAGGTCGGCCGAGATCGCCGCGGCCTTTGCGACGGCCAGCGAGACGCCGAGGATGGCGTTGGCGCCGAGGCGGCCCTTGTTGTCGGTGCCGTCGAGCGAGATCATCAGCTCGTCGATGTGGCGCTGGCGCTCGGCGTCGAGGCCGGAGAGCGCGTCGAACAGCTCGCCGTTGACGGCGTCGACGGCATCGCGGACGCCCTTGCCGCCGTAGCGGTCGCCGCCGTCACGCCGCTCGACGGCTTCGTAGGCGCCGGTGGACGCGCCCGAGGGAACGGCCGCCCGGCCGAGCGATCCGTCCTCGAGCAGGACGTCGACTTCGACAGTGGGGTTGCCGCGGCTGTCCAGAATTTCCCGGGCAACGATGTCGATAATGGCAGTCAAGGGTAGGCTCCCGTCAGTGGGGTCGTGTCAGAGCGATAGGGGCGGTGCGTTGCCCCACCATGGCGGCGGTGCCGAGGGCACGCCGCGCGCGCTGCGCGAAGGTGCTCGGCGCTTCGGCCGCAATCTCGTCGATGAAGTCGCGGACCTTGGCGAAGTGCGCGTCCCAGGTCGGCGCCGCGTAGGCCTGCGCCTTGGCGAGCGCGGCTGCCCGGCGCGGCGACTTCTGCGCGGCGTACTCGCAGATCGCGGTGCGCCAGGACGGCCCGTCGAGCGGGTCGATGAGTTCCGCGGCGTCGCCCGCGATCTCGCGGAAGACCGGAATGTCGGATGCGATGACCGGCGTGTGGACCGCGAGCGCCTCGGTGACGGGCAGGCCGAAGCCCTCCACGAACGAAGGCATCAGGAGCGCGGTGGCGTTGCGGCGCAGAAGGTCGAGCGTCTGGTCGGAAACGGCGCCGGCCTCGTAGACGTAGGCGGCGCAGCTCGCGGGCGCGGTCGAGCACGGCGAGCGGCGTCTGCGCTTCCCAGCCGCGCTTGCCGGCGATGATGAGCTTGGGCGTCTTGGAGCCCATCTCGTCCACCATCCGGCGCCACACGTTGAGGAGCAGCATGTGGTTCTTGCGCGCCTCGATGGTGGAGATCGACCAGGAAATACGGGTGGTCGGCGAAGGATGGAGAGCCCTTCGGCATCAACGGCTCGTCGGTCCCGAGGTGCGCGACGGTGACCTTGGGGTTGAACGGCAGGAGGTATGGCGCCAGGCGGCCCGCGCTGTAGTGCGAGATCGCGATGATCCCGTCCGCGAGGCGCGCCATGTTGCCGACGCGGGTGGCACAGGTCTGCGCCGCCTTGGGGCGGACGAACTCGGGAAAGTCGAGCGGGATCGTGTCGTAGGTCATCACGACCATCTTCACGCCTTCGGCCTTCAGCTTCTCGAACGGGGCCGAGTTCTCCAGCCTGTCGCCGGATGCGCGCAGGTAGATCACCGGCTGGCGGCGGCTCGACGCCCGGCGCAGCACCGGCTGCAGCGGATCGTGCGCGAAGGACGCCGCCATCTGCTGCGCCCAGGACGTGATCGGATTGGAGCCTTCGACCCGTGCCTTCTGCGCGCTGCGGCGGAGGCGCCGTTCCTCGGGCGAAAGGTGCCCGAGTTTCGGCGCCGGCGGCGCAGCGCGGCCGGACAGGAAGCGGCCGATATTGTCGACCGCGACGCGGGAGGAAAAGCCTTCCGCACCCTCCGACCACGTCTGCGACTGGCGCATCAGGAAGGCATGGACCGAAGCGTCCGGGACGAGGCGGATCGACGACGAAAGCGTCGCGACGAACTTAACCTCGATGTCAGATAATGAGATCAACCACTTGGCGTAATGGAACTCTACGCGCTCGATCCCCGTTGGGGCAGCACGGCCAGTCGCGCTCAGAAGGCGCGTCAAATCAAAAAGGACCAGCGGACGGTTCACACGCAACAACCCTGCTTTACCGAGTGGGCAGAAGCGTCATACACGCGTCTGTGAAAAAAACCCAACCTGCAGGGGAAGCCCGTTGACGATAACGCCGCTCGAAATTTCGGAAGTGTTGCTGATTCAACCACGCCGGTTCGGTGACGATCGGGGCTGGTTCGAGGAGACATGGAACCGGAAGACCCTTGCTGCAGGGGGATTGGACGTCGAATTTGTCCAGGATAATCAAAGCCTTTCCCGCACTGTCGGGACCATCCGGGGGCTGCATTTCCAGGCACCGCCATACGCTCAGTCCAAACTGGTGCGCGTCGCGCAGGGTCGCATCCACGATTTCGCCGTAGACATCCGATCCGGCTCGCCCACATACGGCAAATGGGTCGGCGCCGAACTCTCGGCCGAGAACGGCGCACAGCTCTTCGTGCCGCGGGGTTTCGCCCATGCATTCGTGACGCGCGAACCCGACACCGTGGTGTGCTACAAGGTCGACAATCATTACGACAAGGCGAGCGAAGGTGGAATCCGTTTTGACGATTCCGATATCGCAATCGACTGGGGCGTCCCCAATTCCAGCGTCATCCTCTCCGACAAGGATCTCGCCCTCGGGCGGCTCGCCGACCTGCCCGCCATCTTTGACTGACCGCTCCCCGGCCCTGGCAGAAGCCCTCCGCGCGCTCCCCGAGACCGCCGCGCCCGACCCGGCGATTGTCGCGGACGGAGGTTTCCTCGTTTTCCCGCCGCGTGCCGCCTGGCTGACGGTGCCCCTCGACCTTTCCGCAGCCCCCCACCGGATCGCAATCGCCGTTGAACGGGGCGCGGCGGGGCCGTTCGATGCAGCAGCGCCCGGCGTGCGGCTCGAACTGGAGACGGCGGCAGGTTTTGTCCCCCTGCCCCTGTCTGCGAACGGCGAGACGCTCGAGGCAGTGTTTGCGCTGGACGTTCCGCTGGCGTCGGCCCGGCTCATGCCGCAGGGCGCCGGCCGGCTCCGCATCGCGCGGTTCGACGTTTCGCCAGCGGACGGGTGGGACGGCCTCCTCCCCGACTGGAAGATCGGTCCCGTCCGGCTTCCGCACACCGAAGCGCGGGTCCTCACCCCGCCACGGAAGGCGCCCCTACCGCCCCGGCCAGAGGGCTGGGCTACCGGCATCGCCATCGACAGGTGCGACGGCGTCGAAATCGCCGGGGCGCGGATCGAGGTTGCGGCAGGCGGCGCGATGCGCCTTTCGTTCGATCCCCCCATCCCCGCCGGACGCACCCGGTTCGAGGCCGATTTCCTGACCGACGAGGGCGGGATCGCCTGGGTCGCACCGGTCCTCTTCGCCGACGGCGCAGCGCCCAACGCCCATCCCCTCGCCCGCTTCAGGCGGCGCGGCGGAACGCGCTACCGCGCAGAGATCGCGCTGGGTGCGCCGGCGCGAACACTCGTGTTCCAGCCGCGGCAGGAGCGCGGCGCCGTCACCGTCCCTTCGTTCACCATCGAGCGGATCTCGCCTTCACGCCGCGCCGCGTCGCTGGCCAACACCGGCTTTGCCATCGCGCGAACGACACTGGGCCGCCGCGTTGATCGGCTGGTCGGGGGCGACCCGTCCCGCAATGGCGCCACCGCGGCGATTCTGCGTCCGGCCGGCGAGGCCGCACGCCGCCGGAGGCGACAGCGCCGGCAGGGCCCCGCCATTTCCGATCCAATCCCGCTGCACCTGGACCGGCCGGCCCTGCCGCCCCTCTCCGAGACGCCCACCGTCTCCATCGTCACCGCGACGCGCAACGCGCCGCAGCATCTCGCCCGCTACCTCGAAACCATCGCCGCGACCGATTATCCGGCGCTCGAAATCGTGCTGGTGGACAATGGCACCACGGATGCCGCCGCGCTCTCGGCGCTGGTGGAGGCCGAGAAACGCGGCATAACCGTCTTGCGCGACGACAGGCCCTTCAACTTCGCCGCACTCAGCAATTATGGCGCGGCGCGGTCCACAGGCGAGGTGCTGATCTTCGCCAACAACGACCTAGAATTCGCCGATCCCTCATGGCTCCGCGCGATGCTGGCTTCGCTGCGTGATCCCGCCGTCGGCGTGGCGGGCGCCCTCCTCCACTACCCGGACGGGCGGGTGCAGCACGCCGGCATAACGCTCGCAGGGGAATCGCGCGTGCGCCACACGGAGCGCTTCGGCCCCGGCCGTGAGGCTGGCCATCTCGGCCGCCGCGCCAAGGTGACCGAAACGGTTGCCGTCACCGGGGCACTGATGGGTCTGCCACGTGCGCTGTTCGAAACACTTGGCGGATTTCGCGCGGAGCGCTATCCCGTTCTCTATAACGACGTCGACCTGTGTCTGAGGGCCCGGCGTCTCGGCCTGCGTACCGTGCTCGTCGGAACGGCCCGTGCCGTTCATCACGAGTCCATCTCGATCGGCCCACGGCAGACGGACGACCCGTTTGCCCGCGGCGGACCGGTCTGGCGCATGGAGCGCACCGTCGAGGCCGACCGGTTCCGCGAGGACTGGGCGGCATGGCTTGACCGCGATCCGTGCTATCCCGCGGTGTGTGACCCACTCGAGGCAGACTTTCTGTCGACTGTCTGACGCTCGACCGTTCGAAAGACCCGTATGGCGACCACGTCTTCGACACCTCTTGGCGGCACTTTCATCGCCCAGTCGCGCATCGTCTGGACGCTCTCGACGCGGCTTCTCCAGCTCAAGACGCGGGAGTCCCCGCTCGGCGTGTTCTCGAGCCTGATCGAGCCGCTCGCGATGATCCTGATGATGACGCTGGTGTTCAGCACGATCAAAATGCGCGTCCCGCAGGCGGGCGACTACCTGATGCTGTTCTTCATGACCGGCATCATCGCGATCAACGTCTTCAAGCAGGGGGTGAGTGCGGGCGAGCAGGGCTACATGAAGCTGCGCAGGGCTCTCGGGCTGCCTCACCTGCGGCCGATCGATCTCATCTTCAGCGGCGTCTTCACGAACACCCTCGTGATGATCGCGCTGTTTCTCGGAATGACGGTGTTCTTCTCCGTCGTCTACGGCGCGCCATGGCCGGACAATCTCGTGCTCGCCCTCGCGGCGCCGGTCTGCAATTCGTTCATCGCCATCGGCTTCGCTGCGCTGAACGCAGTGATCAAGACGTGGTTCAAGTTTTGGGGCGTGATCTATTCAACGGTGACGATGCCGATCGCGATCTTGTCGGGCATGTTCTACACTGCTGAATCCATGCCGCTCAGCGTACAGAAGATCCTTTATTACAATCCAATCCTTCACTCGACAGAGTTCGTCCGCAGCGTCTACTTCACGGACTACAACAGCGGCTTCTTTGACCCTGAGTACTATTTCAGCTGGGTGATCGGATCGCTCGTTTTCGGCTTGCTCCTTGAACGGGTCTTCCGCTACAGGCTTCTTTCGATCAAGCAATAGCGTCCGGCCCTACGTCGCGGCGCGAAAAAACGTTGGAGACGCGCCACATGAAGCCTGTGCGCAAGGCTGTCCTCCCGGTTGCGGGGCTCGGAACACGGTTCCTTCCCGCCACCAAGGCTCTGCCGAAAGAGATGCTCACCGTCGTCGACCGGCCCGTCCTCCAGTACGTGGTGGACGAGGCGCGGGAAGCCGGGATCGAGCAGTTCATCTTCGTCACCGGCCGCAACAAGGGCGTGATCGAAGACCACTTCGACACCGCCTTCGAGCTGGAAGACACCCTCGAGAAGCGCGGCAAGACCGGACCGCTGGAACAGATCCGCGCCGAGCTGCCAGCCGCAGGCAACGTGTCGTTCACCCGCCAGCAGGCCCCGCTCGGCCTCGGCCATGCGGTCTGGTGCGCGCGCCATCTCGTCGGCGACGAGCCGTTCGCCCTCCTCCTGCCGGACGTCATCATCAAGGCCGAGCGCGGGTGCATGGCGCAGATGATGGACGTCTACAACGAACACGGCACCAACGTGATCGCGGTCGAGGAGGTCCCGGAGGACCAGACCGACCAGTACGGCGTGGTCGAGATCGAAGGCTCCGGCGACGTGTTCGACGTGACCGGCATGGTCGAGAAGCCGAAGAAGGGCACGGCGCCCTCCAACCTCATCATCACCGGCCGCTACATTCTCCAGCCGAAGATCTTCGGGATGCTGGAGAACCAGGAAAAGGGCGCCGGCGGCGAGATCCAGATCACCGACTCCATGCTGCGCCTCATGCAGAACGAGGGTTTCAAGGGCCTGCGCTTCAAGGGCACGACCTACGACTGCGGCTCCAAGATCGGCTTCCTCGGCGCCAACGTCGCGTTCGGTCTGGACCGGGAAGACCTCGGCCCGCAGCTGCGCGAGCTTGCCGCCAGGCTGATGAACTGACCGGCGGGCCGCAGCGTCGGCCTGCGGCACTGCGGCCGTTGCCTGGCTCACCCGTTGCGTTACCTTGAGGTTGTAACGCCGGGTGGCCCTCGCCTTGCTTCTCCCGGCCCGTCCGAGATGGAGCCTGTCATGAAACGAATTTTCGTTGCGCTGGCGTTCACCGCGTCTCTTCTCGCGTCCGCTATTCCCACGGCCCTCCCCGCCGCGGCCGACCCCGCGGCGGTGAAGGAGATCATCACGCGCCAGCTCGCCGCCTTCCGCGCCGGCGATGCGGAGGCCGCCTACGCCCTCGCCGCTCCGCAGATCAAGCAGATGTTCCCGAGCGCCGAGCGCTTCATCACCATGGTCCGCCGCGGCTATCCCGCCGTCTACGATGCCGGCGCTCCGGTGTTCCTGCGCGGCAAGGAGATCGACACCACCCACTTCGCGCAGGAAGTCGCGCTGACCGACAGTGACGGTCAGGCCTGGACCGCGCTCTACACCCTCGCCCTGCAGGACGACGGTTCGTGGCAGATCAGCGGCTGCTATCTGAAGAAAGCGGACGGCCAGAGCATCTGATTTGCCGCTATGCGGCACCAGGCGGTTGACGCGGGCGCCGATCCCGCTTATTCCCCCGCCACTCAGGGGCGTGTAGCTCAGTTGGTAGAGCAGCTGACTCTTAATCAGCGGGTCCACGGTTCGAGCCCGTGCACGCCCACCACACCCTTTCCCAACGACGTGGCCTGGATCCCGGCCTTCTAGGCTCTCCGACGTCCTGACAGGCCTGCGAACAGAACCGCGCCCGTGCGTCAAGGAGGGCCGGCACCACCGCCCCACGCCGTTCGCATGGCGGCCCTTGCTCCCACGACCTGAACAGTGCCTTCCGGCCGTTGCCGATCCACGTGACGGATCAGTTCAGGCGGCGCGGTGCTCCACGGAGGGGGCGGCCTGATAGGCGGCGGAAACCATGGTCTTGGCGATTGCGGTGTAGGCCAGCGTCCAGACCTCGATGGTCTCCTCGTTGGCACCGAAGTGGCGGCGGAGCGCGAACAGCAGGGCCTCGCCAACCGGCGAATAGTGTGCGGCGTTGACGCCGTAGGCGACATGGCGGCGGGCAAGGTCGGTGATGACCGGCAGCAGCGTGTCGAACTCGTGGAGCCTCGCGACGACCACGCCGAGCGTGCTCACCATCTTCTGCCCCTGCCGGTGCATGTCGTTCGTGAACATGCCCTGGGTATGTGGAGCGATCTGGAACAACCGCTCATAAAATGCCGCCGCGAAGAGTTCCGGCTCCTTCGAAACAGCCTTGAAGCTGTGACGGAGTATATCAATTTGCGATTCTGACAGCATGACGGGTCTGATCCTTGTGATCTGCGCTCGCGCAGTATGATTTGATTGAAACTCCAGGAAGTAACGTTCTCTTTTCCGCAACGTCGGCGCCGAATATCTGATCGAAGTTGCCCCTGAGGATATCGATCAGGTTCCGAACTCGCGTAAGCTGCACGATGTCCGGATGGACGTGGAGCTGCAGCGACCGCACAAGCTCCGGCCCCCCTCCGCCAATACGTCTGAGCGTGGGGTCACCGGCGGCGAGGCACATGGGCAGGAGCCCCTTGCCAAGTCCCGCGCGGACCGCTTCGCGCAGGATCATCGAGTCGGTGGCCGACAGGGGGCTCGCGCCGTCGCAGTCCTGCCCGCTCTCCCACCGATCGGGCGCCCGGGCCGGGCCGTCCTCGTTGCGATGGGACAGCATCGGCGCCGTCTCTGCGCAGATGTCGGAGCGCGCGTAGACCGCATAGGGCGCATTGCCGAGTGTGATGCAGAACTCGTTCTCTCGCTGCGGCGTCTCGAACCACAGGGACACCGTCGGAATCCCGGTCGGCAGGTCAATGGGCGGGCGCGCGGCAATCAGGCGGAGCGAGATGCAAGGGTGCGCTGCTTTCAGGAGCGGAGCGGCGACCGCGGCGACCTGCGCGATCGTCCACACATGGCCCGCAACGCGCACGGCGCCTGACGCGGTGCCCAGCGCCGCGACCTCCTCTTCCAGCAGGAACGTGCGGTGCTCAATCTCCGCGGCGCGGGAGAGCATCGCCACGCCGGCGTCGGTCGGCACCATGCCGGCCTTGGTGCGGGTGAACAGGATCGACCCAAGCGCCTGCTCCAGCGCATTGATGCGCCGGCTGACCGTGGCGGGGTCGACCGAAAGCGCCTCGGACGCCCGTGCGAGCGATCCGGCCCGGCCGACGGCGAGCGCCACGCGAAGGTCATCCCACGTCATCGCGTGGATTGCGGAGGCGAGCGTGGGCCGTGCACCGCCGGTGCATTTCGAGCGCGCCGGTTCGCTCCGCTTGCGCGCCATTCTCGCCTGGTCCGTCACGGCCAACCCACCTCAATTCGAGCAGTAAAGCGAAGTGTCGCCGCAGTGCGGTGCAACATTGGCGTCGCTGAAGGGGTAGCCACTTGAATGATCTTGTTGAATAGGCAAGCATGCACAGTGACCCTGCAGAATTGCATAAGCTGTATTCGTGTCGCTCGACTGGAATGACCTGAAGATCGCGCTCGCTCTGTCACGCCACGGCTCGCTGTCGGGCGGCGGCCGCGCGCTGGGGCTTGACCAGTCCACCGTCGGTCGGCGGCTCACGGCGCTCGAAGCCGCGGTCGGGGCCACCCTGTTCGTGCGCACCCGCGCAGGCGTCGCGGTGACGGAGGCGGGCCAGCGGTTGATCGACCTTGCGGTGGAGGTGGAGAGCCGGGTCGGCCAGTTGTCGGAGGTGGTGGGCGAGAGCGACCGCGGCGCAAGCGGTGCGGTGCGGATCGACGGCGTCCAGTGGGTTCTCGATCGTCTCCTCGCCGTCGGCCTGAAGGCACTGACGGACGAAAACCCGAACCTGACGCTGCGCCTGTTCGGTGCCGAGCGCGGGCCCGAGGTCTGGCCGGGCGAGCCTTGCGTCGGCCTCTGGTTCGAACAGGCGCCGCGCGCGGGCGCCTTCGGCATCAAGCTCGGCGGCATAGAACACGCGGTCTACGGGCGGCGGAACGGCCGGGCGGCCGGGACGGCGTTGCTTGGCGGGCTGAGTGGCAACGTATCACTCACCGGCGGCGCCCCGGCGCGGGCCGGCCAGCCGCGCCTCGTCGTCAACGCGCTCTCGGCCATACTGGCCGCGCTCTGCGAGGGCGAGGCCAACTTCACCGCGCGTCTTCCGGTCTGCCTCGGCGACAGCCGGCGCGAGCTGATCCGCCTCTCCGGCCCCGACGAAACGATCGTGCAGGATCTTTATCTGCACGTTCATCCCGACACGATCGGTTCTGCGCGCGTCCAGGCTGTCGTTCGATGGCTGCGTGCAGTATTTCCAGATGCCTTCTGAGCAATTTCTCGAAATATGCAGCATCTGGTTTATAGTGTGGATCGCTGCATCAACTGACAAACTCCGGAGAGTGCTCCGATGTCGATGACCTCCGCCGAGATCGAGATCCTGCGGGCCAGCCTGCGCCGATGCATCCGCCGCAAGGTCGAAGTTTCTGACATTTTCTACGATACTCTCTTCGAGATTGCGCCCGAGACACGCCCGCTTTTCGGGAGGGACATCGTGGGCCAGACCGAGAAGACGATGCTGGCGCTCGGCGCCATCGTCAGCCAGATCCACGACATCGACGTGTTCGGACCGATGGTGTCCGACCTTGCCCGCCGCCACGTCGACTACGGTGTGAAGGCTGAACACTACGCTCATGTCGGCAACGCGCTGCTGAAGACGCTCAACGCGGTGTTCGGCGACGAATTTGCCCCCGAGGAAGATGCCGCCTGGCGCGCGGCGTACGATACGATGGCAGCCGTAATGATCGCCAGCGCCTACCCCCGGCAGCCCGTCTCCGCCTGATCCTGCGCACGGCCGACTGAATTGACGCACCGGAGGCGTGCGCCGATGCGCGTTCCGCCGCGCAACGACAGCCTGTCCGCGGGTGACGGCGACGACGAAGTATTCGGCGGCGGCCACCACGACACCATCCTCGGCGGCGCTGGGATCGACACGTTCTGCGAGCCCTCATCCGTGCACGGGCCGCGTGCACCAAACGCTGTTCCGCGGTTCGGCCGCCGGTGCCACCTGCAGGCCATCAGACAGCGGACCCAGGAAACTCCAGGCCATGAGCACCATCAACGGAACGAGCGGCGACGACATCCTTTACGATCTTGCGGAGCAGGACACGATCGTTGCGAAAGGCGGGAACGACATCATCTACGCCACCGGTCCCTCCGAACCGTCGGGACAGGGTTATGATTCCATCAACGGCGGCGGCGGCTACGACATCCTGAGCTACGCCTTTTCCCACGTCGGCCTGTTCATCAACGAGCACGTGTCTTCGGTACGCCGTGACGACCCCACCGGCGGCGGCTGGGACTTTTTCGCAAACGTCGAGCAGATCGACGGCAGCAACTTCGCCGACCACTACATCGGGTCCACCGGCGACGACGTGTTCCGCGGTCTCGATGGCAACGACACCGTCTATGCCGACAACGGCGAGGACGACATCGACGGTGGCGACGGGGACGATTTCGTCTTCGGCGGCGGCCACGACGATACGATCCTGGGCGGCAGCGGCGAGGATTCCCTCTACGGCGAAGGAGGCCACGACAGCATCTACGGTGGCAACGAAGACGACTCGCTGAGCGGCGGCAACGGGAACGACCGCATCCATGGCGGCAGCGGCAGCGACACGCTGCTGGGCGGTGAAGGGCGCGATACGCTGCGCGGAGAGGATGGTGACGATACGATTTACGGCGCAGGCGGTCGGGACCTTATCATCGGCCAGGACGGAGACGATGCGCTCCACGGGCAGGACGGCGACGACACGTTCGTCGGCGGCCAGGGCGACGATTCCATCTATGCCGGCGATGGCAACGACCTCATCGAAGCCGGCGCCGGCAACAATTCCATCAACGGCGGCAACGGCAACGACACCGCCGTGTTCAACTATGACGAAGCCGTGGCGGTCCACCTTTCCGGCCTACTCGACGGGCATGTCTTCGCCGGTTCCTTCGGCACCGACACGATCGATTGGGTCGAGAACATCCGCACCGGGTCCGGCGACGATTTCGTTCTTGCCGACGGGTGGGCCAACGTGATCGAGACCGGATCCGGCGACGATTTCGCGTCGGCGATGAACGGCAACGATCTCGTGGAGCTTGGCACCGGTGACGACGAGACTTACGGCGGCGAGGGCAACGACACGCTTCTGGGCGAAGACGGCTCCGACACGCTGGATGGCAACGGCGGCGAGGACAGCGTCAACGGCGGCGCACACAACGACGAGGTGCGCGGCGGCGACGGCGATGACGTCCTGCGCGGCGGCAGCGGCCACGACACGCTCGTCGGCGGCGAAGGCGCGGACGACATTTCCGGCCAGAGCGGGCGCGATACGATCCGCTACGAGAACGGCGATTTCGGCCTCGACCTGATCCGCAACTTCACCCTCGGCCTCGACAAGCTGGAGTTCGCGGACGACTTCTTCCTCTTCGCCCCCGAGGTGGATGCGCAGTACGACTATCTCCTCGAGGCCGAGGCCCACGCCGTCACCGGCGACGCGCTTCTGCGCGCACATACGGACGACGGCATCCGCTACATCGCAACATTCGACGGGATAGACGCCGACACGATCAACGACGCGATCCTGTCGGGCGAACTGTTCGGCGAGGATTTCCTGGCCTGAGCCGTGCTCTGGCCCCAGTCAGGACGATTCGTTCAGGATCGGGCAGACGGCGGCACCGTTGACGAAGATCTTTGCCGCGTGCCCCGTGCACGCGGCAAAAGCGCAGGAAGAACAATTGAGTTCGTGCGGTTCCGTGCCACTCTGAGGGTCGATGCACGGAGGAATGTACTGATGGCGCACAAGGCAGCGGATCTCATCGTCGAGGTTCTGGCGGGGATCGGGGTGGAGCGGATCTACGGGGTGGTCGGCGACAGCCTCAACGGCATCACCAACTCGCTCCGCGCCCACGGCGGGATCGACTGGATCCACACCCGCCACGAGGAGGCCGCCGCCTTCGCCGCTGGCGCCGAGGCGCACCTCACCGGCAAGCTCGCCGTCTGCGCCGGAAGCTGCGGCCCCGGCAACCTCCACCTCATCAACGGCCTGTTCGACTGTCACCGCTCAGGCGTGCCGGTGCTCGCCATCGCCGCGCAGATCCCGTCCGCCGAAATCGGCCGCGGCTACTTTCAGGAAACCCACCCCGACCAGCTCTTCCGCGAATGCAGCCACTACTGCGAGCTCGTCTCCCACCCCGAGCAGCTCCCCGGCGTGCTCGAAGCCGCCATCCGCGCGGCGCTGGGCAAGGGTGGCGTCGCCGTCGTGGTGATCCCCGGCGACGTCGCGCTCAAGGAGTACTCCGCCGCGATCTCCGCCCGCGCGGGGCTCGACATCGCAAAGCCCGTCGTCACTCCGCCGGCGGACCGGATCGACGCGCTCGCCGAGATGCT
The DNA here is from genome assembly GCA_963704595.1 of uncultured Alphaproteobacteria bacterium. GTDB lineage: Bacteria > Pseudomonadota > Alphaproteobacteria > Rhizobiales > Amorphaceae > Acuticoccus. Next base: position 1,308,450 of record OY969922.1, on the reverse strand, counting down.
GTCCGGCAGCCGCCGCACCACGCTCCTCTGCGGCCGCGGCTGCGCCGGCGCGCACGCCGAGGTGCTCGCCCTCGCCGAGGCGCTGAAGGCCCCCATCGTCCACGCGCTGGGCGGCAAGGAGCACATCGAGTACGACAACCCGTACGACGTCGGGATGACCGGGCTGATCGGCTTCTCGTCCGGCTACCACGCGATGCTGGAGTGCGACACGCTCCTGATGCTGGGCACCGACTTTCCCTACCGCCAGTTCTACCCCACCAAGGCGAAGATCGCGCAGGTCGACATCCGGCCCGAGCACCTCGGCCGCCGCACGAGGCTCGACCTCGCCCTCGTCGGCGACGTGAAGGCGACGCTCGGCGCCCTCCTGCCGAGGCTCACCGCCAAGAGCGACCGCGCCCACCTCGACAACTGCCTCGCGGACTACAAGAAGGCCCGCGAGGGGCTGGACGCGCTCGCCCACGGCACCGCCGGCCGCAAGCCGATCCACCCGCAGCACGTCGCCCGCCTCGTCAGCGAGCACGCCGTCGGACGACGCGGTGTTCACGTTCGACGTCGGCACCCCGACGGTGTGGGCCGCGCGCTACCTGAAGATGAATGGCAAACGCCGGATGATGGGCTCCCTCGTCCACGGCTCGATGGCGAACGCCATGCCGCAGGCGATCGGCGCGCAGGCGGCGTTTCCGGGCCGGCAGGTGGTGAGCCTTTCGGGCGACGGCGGCTTCGCGATGATGATGGGCGACTTCCTCACCCTCTCGCAGCACAAGCTGCCGGTGAAGGTCGTCGTCTTCAACAACGCGACGCTCGGCTTCGTGGCGATGGAGATGAAGGCCGCCGGGCTGATCGAGACCGGCACGCACCTCGAGAACCCGGACTTCGCGGCCGTTGCCCGCGCCGCAGGCATCCACGGCGTGCGGGTCGAGGACCCCGGCGACCTCGAGGCCGCGGTGAAGGACATCCTCGCCCACGACGGCCCTGCCCTCCTCGACGTGGTGACCAACACCGAGGAGCTCTCGATGCCGCCGGAGATCGAGGCCAGGCAGGTGGCAGGCTTCAGCCTCTGGGCGCTGAAGACGGTGCTCAACGGCCGCGGCGACCAGCTCATCGACGTCGCGGTGTCGAACTTCCTGCGCCGCTGACGCCGCGGCGGCCGGGCCTACTCCACCGCGTCGAGGTCGACCTCGAGCGCGGCCATGTCCTCGCCGCCCGCCATCAGGTTAAGAAGCTCGTCGCGGCTCACCTCGCCGCGGCGGAAGCTCGCCGCCACCGCGCCATGGATGAGGACGGAGAACGCGTCGCCCACCGCCATCGCATGGCGCGCGTTGTGGGTGATGAAGATCACCGCGATCCCGTCCGCCGCGACCTGCTTCATCATCTTGAGGACGATCGCCAATTCCTTGACGCCGAGCGCCGAGGTCGGCTCGTCGAGGATCAGCACCTTGGCGCCGAAATACATCGCGCGGCCAATGGCGAGCACCTGCCGCTCCCCGCCCGACATGGTGCCGACAAGCTGCTCGGCGTCCCGGATGCGGGTGATGCCGAAGCGCTGCATCTCGGAAAGCGCGATGCTGTTGGCCTTCGCCCGGTCGAGCCACCGGACCGGCCAGCGGCCCTTCGTGGGCTCCGCGCCGAGGAAAAAGTTTCGGCCGACGCTCATCAGCGGAATGGTGCCGACATCCTGGTGCACCGTTGCGATGCCGAGCTGGCGGGCATGGCGCGGGCTCGCAAACTTCAGCCCCCGGCCCTCGAAGCGGATCTCCCCCGACGAGGGCGCGTGGTAGCCCGACATCACCTTGATGAGCGTCGACTTGCCGGCGCCGTTGTCGCCCAAGCAGGCAGTGGATCTCGCCGGGCTTCAGCGCGACCGACACGTCCGTCAGCGCGCGGGTCGCGCCGAAGTGCTTGGAGACGTTGACGAGCTCCAGAATGGGTTCGGCCATCTCACCGCCCTCCCGACATTGCGAACCTGCGCACATAGCTGTTGGCGAGGACGGCGGCGCCGAGAAGCGCGCCGAGGAAGAGCTGGATCCAGTCCGTGCTCCACCCGGTGTAGAAGATGCCGGTAGAGATGACGCCGAACAGCGCCGTCGCCACCACCACGCCGCCCACCGTGCCGTAGCCGCCGCCGAGCAGCACCCCGCCGATCACCACCACGATCGGCGCCTGGAAGACGTAGCCCATCCCGTAGGTGGCGTTGCCGGAGTTCCACTGGATGCCCTGGATGATGCCGACCAGCGCGGCGCAGAACCCCGTCGCCATGAAGAGCACGACCTTCACCCGCTCCACCGGCACCCCCGCCCCGCGCGCCGCGGTGAGGTTTCCGCCGGTGGCGTAGATCCAGTTGCCGAACACCGTCCGCCCCAGCACCCACGTCCCGATCAGCGCCGCCGCGACCCACCACAGGATCGAGGCGTTCGCCTGCTCCCACCGCCCCGCGAAGATCGCCCGCGCGGAGGGGCTGGTCGCGATCGACATCGAGGTGACATTGGTGAGGAGCCGCGAGACCCCCATCGTCCCGCCGATGACGATGAAGTTGGTCGCGAGCGTCACGATGAAGGAGGGAAGCCCCGTCCGGACGACGACGATGCCGTTGACGAGACCGACCACGACGCCCGCCGCCAGCGCCGAGCACGATCATTGGCCAGATCGGCAGCCCGAAGTGCGTCGTCCCGATGGCGAGGATCATCGAGGCCATGCCGACCGTCGACCCGATGGAAAGGTCGAACTCGCCCGCGATCATCAGGAGCGCGACGGGGATCGCGACGATGCCGAGCTCGGCGGCAAGGTTCATCCACCCCACCGTGCCGTTCCAGCTGACGAAGCCGTTGGAGTAGGTGAACACGGCGAAGAACAGATACGTCAGCAGGAAGGCGGCGACGGCACCGGTTTCCGGCCGACGGAGGAAGTTGGCGGTCATCGCGGTCTTTCGTCTGGCGCGCGGAGGAAGGGCCGGCGCGGGTTGCCGCGCCGGCGTCGGTCGGTGGCGGATCAGGATGCGCCGCGGATGCCGGGGTGCGCCTTGTTGACCTCGAGCGTCTTGTCGACGTTGCTCTCGTCGATCACCAGCGGGCCGGTGGTGACGGCGCCGATCGGGTGCATGCCGTAGTTGAGGTACTGGTCGGCGATCTGCATCGACATGAAGCCCTGGAGGTAGGGCTGCTGGTCCATGGCGAAGGCGATCTTGCCGTCCTTGATCGCCATCAGCACCTCGTTGGAGAGGTCCGCCGTGCCGATCATCACCTCGCCGGCGCGGCCGTTGTCATCCACGGCGCGCAGCGCGCTCATCGCGGGGACAGCGTTGAGGGTGTAGATGCCGTCGATGTCCGCATTAGCGCGGAGGGTGCCGGAGATCGCCTGCGCCATCGCCTGCGGGTTGGTCGCATCACCGGTGCCGATGGTCTGGTAGATCGTCTTTGCGCCGGCCTTCTCCATCGCGTCGACGTAGCCGGTGCAGCGCGCCTCGACCGTCGGGTTGCCCGGAACCTGGTTGAAGCAGAGACCGAGCTTGACGCCGGCCTCGGCCTGGATCTCACCGGCCTTCCAGCCCATCTGGTAAGGGTCCTCGCCGACGAAACCGAGCGAGCCGTTGCCCTGCCACAGGTTCTGGCCCGAATTGTGGGTCAGCACCGGGATGCCCTTGGCGGTCGCTTCCTTGATGAGCGGGTCCATCCCGTCGGGGAAGAAGTTGCCGACGAGGAGCATCTTCGGATTGCGGCTGATCGCCTGCTGGAGAAGCCGCGGATAGTCGCTCGTCATGTTCGCGGTGTCGGTCACGGCGACGTACTGGTAGTCGATCCCGAACGCCTCTGCGCCGTCGTCGAAGCCCTGCTTCACCGCGGCGAAGAACGGCCATGACAGCGGGCCGCTGACGACGATGATCGGCCCGTCGTCCTGCGCCGCGGCCGCCTGCGGCAGCGCCGCCGCCACCGCCAGCGCCCCGATCGCGAGGCCGCGCTTCACACTTTTGGAAAGTCCGTCGATGGGTCGCATGGGGTCTCCTCCGTCTACCGCGTCGTTGCGCGCATCCGTCCCCTCTGGGCGGCGTATAGGCGCACAACCAACATGCGGTTCGGCGAGCTGTCAATAGTTATTCACGCAGAATGATTATTGTAAGTCGTGCGCCTGCTTGCTATTTCTCGCAGGCCCCCTGCGGGCCGGACGGCTCAGGCGCGATGGAGACGACACGGTGCGATCAGTGCTCTGCTACGGCGATTCCAACACCTTCGGGCAGACCTCGGCGGACCGTCCCGCAGAGCGGTTCGGGCCGACCGAGCGCTGGCCCGGCATCATGCGCGGCCTCCTGGGGCCGGACTGGATGGTGATCGAGGAAGGGCTGTCCGGGCGCACCACCGTCAGCGACGATCCGATCGAGGGGGAAATCCGCAACGGGCGGCGGTATCTGGCGCCCTGTCTCCTTAGCCACCGGCCGATCGATGCGCTGATCCTCATGCTGGGGACCAACGATCTCAAGATCCGGTTCAACAAGCCGGCGAGCGAGATTGCGATGGGGGTCAGGGTGCTGATCGAGGACATTCGCGGGCTGGGGGTGAACCGGCTGGGCGTGATGCCGGAGGTCATTCTGGTTTCGCCGCCGCCGACCAGGGCGGACCTCGGGGACTGGGAGCCGGTGTTTCGCGGGGGGCATGAGAAGTCGCTGGAGCTTGCGGCGGAGTACGAGAAGGTTGCGGATGCGCTGGAGGTGCACTTCTTCGACGCGGGGAGTGCCGTCACCGGGTATGCGGAGGACGGGTTTCACCTCGACCTCACGGGGCACCGCGAGCTGGGTGAGGCGATGGCGCGGCAGGTGGAGCTGATCGGCTGGGCGCCGCTCCCTGCGAACCGCACGGGCGGCTGACGCCTCGTGCCGGACATGCGCTTTGCCCCTGCGCCGGTGCTTCTGGCGCGTGCCAGGGCGGGCGGGCTCAACCAGACGAGCGTTCGCAGCCACAACGAGCGGCTGGTCCTCGATCTCTTGCGCCGGGAGAAGACGCTGTCGCGCTTCGAGATCGGGCAGAGGACCGGGCTTTCGGCGCAGACGGTCTCGGTGCTGATCCGGGCGCTGCTGAAGGACGGGCTGGTGGCGGAGGAGGAATCGAGCCGCGGCAGGGTCGGGCCGCCGACGACGCCGTTCTCGCTCAACCCGGACGGGGTTTTCGCGCTCGGCGTCTATGTCGGCGTCAAGGTGGTCGATGTTTGCGTCCTCGACTTTCGCGGCAATCTGCGCGGGACGTTGCGGCGGCCGATTGCGGACGACGAGGGGCTTGGGGCGCAGGTGATCGCGCTGGCCGCGGAGGTCCTGGCTGGGGCGCCGGCGATGGTGCGCACGCGTTGCCTGGGGCTGGGGCTCGGCGTCAACAAGGCGCACTGGGGGGCAATGCCGGAAGCGCCGGGCGGGCCGCGGCCGGAGGGGTCCGGCGAGGGGTTCGTGCCGGAGGCGGGGCTCGGCGACATCGAGAACCGGCTCACCGCCGCGACGGGCCTCCCTTGCGTCATCGTCGACGATGCGACCAGCGCGGCGATCGGCCAGATCCTCTACGGCGGCGGGGACGACCGGTTCGTCTACTGCCACATCGGCGCCGGGGCGCAGGCGCGGGTGGTCCTCAACGGGCAGGCGCAGGTGGGATTCGACGACCGCCTCGTCGCCCTCTCGGGGATGAGCGACCTCGAGGCGCGGCTGGCGGCGGCGGGGATCGGCCTCGACGGCCTGTGGATGGGCGAGACGCTGCCGGACGCTGCCCTCCCGGTGCTCGCCGCATGGGGCGCCGACGTCACCCGTGAGATCACCGGCGCGGTGGTCGGCCTCCTCGCCTTTCTCGACGTGCCGAAGACCGTGCTGGTGGCCCCGCTCGCCGCACCGCATCTGGAGGCGCTGGCGGCGATGGTGGCGGCCGAGTTCGCCGCCCGCGGCGTCGCCGTGCCGACCGGGATCGGGCACAACGCGCAGTGGGCGAAGGCGTCCGGCGCGGCGGCGGCGGTGATGTCGGCCCGCTTCTCGCAGGACTGGAGCGTTGCCGCGGGCTGACGGGCGTCGCGCGGGGCTCTGCGCGTGCGGCAGCGGCCTCGCGCGGGGCGGCGCAAGGTTCGGGAAAGGCGGGACGCGGGTGCGGCTCGCTGTAAGTTTTAGAATGAGCCGCGACCCGCGTCCCATCCTTTCGGCTTTTCGCGGGTGGTGGCGTTCCGCCGGCCGGCGACTGCCGGTTGCTGCGCACGGGGCCTCGGCTCGGGCGCCTTCTTGCCCGCCTTGCTTTCGTCCCTCCGCCCGCTGAGGCGGATTTATGTTGGACGCGCCCTGCCCTCTCGGGAGGCCCGGCGTCTGCCGGACCGACACGCAGCCTCACCCGGTCCACCGTGCGGCGCGGGGACCGTTACCCCCCGCCCCTCACGGCAACCGAAGCCCCTGTCTCTCGTGGCGGACGGTCCGGCACGCCTCCCCTTGGAGCCAGGCGACGGGGGGAGTGTGGCATGAGGGGGTGGGGCGGGGATAAGTTCTCGTCATCGAAAGCTTGAAGTGCCAAACAAATACACCCATGTGGCAGAACAGACCATAAACGGCCGTTTATCACTTTGCGGGGCCGTGGCAATAGCACCCCTTTTCGAGCGAGAGTTATGGCACGCACCTGGAATTATAATCGAGCCTCCAAACACATCGACTCTAAACTTGCCGACGTACGGGACGTTGAAGTTGTTGAGTATACCAGGGAGCTATCCCTAAATAAAATCCCTACACACAAGGCGTATAGGGTACATGGAGCGCACATCTACATCGATATTAAAAATATTGATGAAATGCTGCATGTTACAAACACCGAAGGAGAGACTTGCCACAAAAGAACCCTCCGGTTTTTGAACCTTCACTATCGTGCTGTAGACCGAATCCTTCAGCGAACACAAGCTCGCCGTGTCGACTTTCACAATCAGCGGCTCCATGCGCTCGTTACAAAACCTTACAACACTGATGATGATGCCGAATCAAAGAGGGTGCATCGTGCAGTCTCTATATCTCAACTCGCAATTGACGTGCTGAGGGAGACGGGAGAAGAGGACGAGTACATTCCCAACGCGAAAGTGCGCGTCGGGATCTGCACTGGGACAACATTGGCCGTGAATAACGGTCGGAGCGGCGATCGCGAACCGCTATTCCTAGGCGGGCCTGCAAACCACGCTGCGAAGATGAGCGGAGGCGGCACTGCAAAGGGAATTTTTCTGACAAACGCTGCGCGCTGGGCAATTGGCCTAAAAGAGGTAACTAATCCCGCAGCAACACCGCTGACGAAAGCGGAGATAGAGCAATGCCAAGAGAAAGCCGCTCTGGAAGTAACGAAGGATGAGATTGTCTCTGATTGGAAGGAGGACCTAGAGAAGCACCCGATCGGTGCTTTCGCATTCACTCGAGCCGCGCCACCGCTTCGGACCCTAGATATTGCTATGCTTACACCGGGTAATTCTAGGCGACAGGACGCCGTCAGCGTATACGCTGATCTGTCGGGGTTCACCGCCTACGTTGATGGAAACATCGATAACAAACCTGAGGACGTTGTGCGCGTGCTACATGTCATTCGCGCTGAGCTTGCTCGAGTTCTGTCGAGCGAATTCGATGGTCGGCGCGTCCGTTTCATCGGCGACTGCGTTCACGGACTTCTTTGCGAGGGCACATCGCGGACTACAGACGCTGAGGAGACCATCAGCACGGCAACGCTTTGCGCAGGAGGCCTTCGTTCGAGCTTCGAGCTTGCAATCACGAAGCTGCAGGAGGCCGATGTTGGCATTGAAGACTTAGGCCTTGCAATAGGGTTTGAATTTGGGCCGATGACAGTCACGCGGCTCGGGCTGCACGGTAGCCGAGTTCGCTGCTCGGTGAGCCGCGGGGTGTTGTCCTCCGAGGCAGAACAACGCCGCTGCGGCGGGGAGCAGACTGCTATTGGTCCAGCTGCATATGCTGCAGGAACCGAAGCTGTCCGCGATCTTTTTGGGCCGCTGCGGCAAACAACTGGGCTTGACTACAACGAGGCGGTTTCCGCGATGGCTGATAAAGGGGACGAGATAGCGAAGGCAGCGCAAGATGAGGCCTTTCTAAGTGCCCCCGTAGGCGTCTCCGCCGCCGCGGCACGAACGGTTCGACCGTATGCTCGCTCTGGCTGAAAATAGACGGCCGGCGGTTGAATTGCTGGCCGAGCAATCAGGACACGTTGCAGCGGATATCATCGCCGTGGGAAGCAACGAACTCAAAGTTCATTTGAAAGTTCGTCACGCGGACGGAGCAAGTAAGGCTTTCTTATTGCGCATCGAGACTTCCGGCCGGTCGGCGACCGCCAGGGAACTGACACCTTGCAATTTGCCCGCGTTTTGCCCAATGCGGCATATTAATTCCGACGGTACGTTTTGCCTCTACTGGACGGCACTGGATAATATTGCGATCACGGACGCGAAGGATGCGAATGCATGGTGGGAAACGGTTCTAAAGTTTCTAATGCAACAGCGTCGGGCGGCGCGACGCGGATTTTGGCCTGACAATCGCGAGCGAGCTCATGGTGCGGCTGCTCTTAATCAACATCGCGCGGAGCTCGCCGCCGCGGCAATCGGCGAGACCATCGCGAACGACCTGGCCGCTGGACGACTGGCGGTCACGGCAAGACTTGGGCGCCATCGCAAACGCGTTCTGCGAGTCTTGCGCAACGGCCAGCGTTTCTATTCCGTAAGCGTCAACGAACTACGAGTTTTAACTAAGCGACGACGTTGCGTATGTGCCGTAGCCGAAGACCACCATATTCGCGCGATTTCGTCATGTGGAAACCATCATAAGTTCGCAGTGAATCTAGCACTGGAGCTAGACGCCCAAAATAAGGCGGAGGCCCAGTTTTGGCGCAACTTCGCAGGACGAACGTGCTGCGGGACAATGTCGGGCTGCCCGCTCGGAACCGTGGGCTGATAATATGGATGTTTCTCGTATATTCGCCCGCAACGCCAGATCTACGAGCGCGGTCGCAGCGCCCGAGACGAAGAGTGCCAAAGAGCGAATTGAGGCAGCTCTGCGACGCGTTCCAATTCTGGAGGACAGCCCCGACGCAGTTACCCGAATCATGAAACAGGGACGCTTCGGGCGGATCGATAGTGAGAAAACCTTCATTCACACAGGGGAGCATGACGAAGACGTTTACTTTCTAGTTGCAGGCCGAGTTCGAATATCTTGGAAAGGCGGGATACTTCACGAGTGGAACGCCCCTGAAGTTGTTGGAGAATTAGCCGCATCAATGCATCGACCGCGTTCGGCGGATGCAACCGCTTTAGAAGGCGGCATAGCTTTCATGAAGATTAACGGATCAGAATTCCGGTCTATTCTGCACGACTTTCCGGAAGTGCGTAAGCGCCTTGAAATCCGCAAGGACGAAATGCTTCAGGCGAGAATTCCAAGATCAGGCCGTACTCAGGCAATGGCAATTTGGCCAAGGACTTTAATCGCCCTACTCGCAGGTGCTGCAGCAGGCTTTGTTGCATACATAACGATTAACTACATCGGCGCAAGTGAAACAATACAGTATACATTTGCATTATGTTCAGCGGCGATAGTTTCCCTATTTGTAATGATATGGTCTCCCGCGTTCATGTTGAGATCGGTTGCCGTCTCTGCTGGACTTTCGGCAATCGGCATCGCGACCGTTGGGGTACCGTATATTCGTGTGAAATTAAACGGAATAATTTTTCCCGGAACAGAAGGGATCTTTTCCTTAGGTCAAAGTTTCACAGGCGGAAAGTCGGTGGCGGCGATGATAGTTCTTGCAATCATTGCCGTTATTTTCCTGTGGGCGTCGTTCAAATTGTGAACTACCTTTCAACTAAGCAGGCAGCAGCACTAAAGGCGGTGGCGCCACATCGAAAATCCCCAGCATGTCGAACCCGCTCAGCACCGCGTCCACCGCGATGGTGGCGAGGACGATGCCCATCACGCGCGAGATGATCGAGGCGCCCGTGTTGCCGATCAGGCGGTGGATGAAACTCGCCGCGAAGAGCAGCGCGAGCGTCAGCACCAGGACCAGCACCAGAAGGCCGGCGGTGACGCTCTGCTCGGCGACGGAGTAGCGGTGGTTGTCGGTCAGGATCACGATCGCGAGCATCGCGCCGGGCGAGGCGATCGAGGGCATCGCGAGCGGGAAGACGGCGCCCGACAGGTGGTCGCGCTCGGCCTCGGCGATCTCCTGCGCGGGCTTTGAATCGCCAAAGATCATCGTGAGCGCGAACAGGAACAGGATGATCCCGCCCGCGATCTGGAACGACCCCAGCCGCAGCCCCAGCGTCTCGATCACCACCTGGCCGCCGACGAGGAAGGCGAGAAGCACCAGCGTCGCGATGGCGACGGCGCGGATTGCAAAGCGGCGGTGCAGCCGCCGCGGCACGTAGCGCACGGCGTAGAGGTAGACGGGGATGGTGCCGACGGGGTCGATCACCACGAGAAGGGTGACGAATTCGCGCACGAGCGCGGTCCAGTCCACGGCGAGCCAGTCCATGTCGATCCCTTGCACAGAACGGCACCCGCGCCAGCTCCGCCTCCCCCATGGCACCGTCCGCTGCTGCGGACAATTGCCATTTCGTTTGACGATGTAAGATGCGCCGGCGCAGGCTCAACCCGGCTCGGTGATCGCAGGCCCGACGCCCTCCCGTGGTGATCGGAGCGACCGATCCGGGCGCACCATATTATAGTGGCGGCGGTCGGCCCGCGACGGCGCGCTCCGGCCGGTCGGGCCCGGCCGGGTCCGGGTCGCGCCGCCCTGGGATGCCGGAGAAACGTTCGTCGAGGCGACTGCCGGGGTCCTGCTCGCTAACACCGGCGCAGACCGGCGGCGTGGACGATACTTTTCGGCAATCCGTTCGATCGGCTCATATACTGTGTTTCAGCAAAATAAGAGATGTATTCGATAAAATAGTCGGCCATTGAATTGCACTCAATCAGAGAAGCCTGGAGCCCGTCCGGTTGTCCGCAGGTGCAAGTGCAACGGCCTGGGCAACCGCAACCCGCTCCGTAAAGATAGATTAAGATTGTAAATTATTCTTACCTGTCAACGCACTACTGATGATAAACATTGGATTACCGTGTCGAAACGACGCATCAGATGGAAAGGCACGCTGATCGTCGTCGCATCGGCGGCGGACTCCGTTCGTTCGGAGCGCATCCATTGGCCCGATTGCTAAGCACAGCCTTGGGTTTTAGGTGAAGTTCGGTAACTCTAGGGGTGCGGCTTCGCCACGACGCCGCCCATGACAAAAATTTCATTCACTGACGTAATTTACACAGCACTAAAATACGTACGTGATAAAAATCACTTAATTTCTAAAAAACTAACACAAGTTAGTGTGCGGCAACACAATTCATACATTTAATATTTCATCTTAATATAACGTTTGGGTTTATTCTTATGAGCGTTGGACGAGGAGTTTTGAGAAGAAATTAGGGGCATTCATCAGTTTATGCGGCGCGGATGTTTCGACACTGCGCGGCCTGTTTTCCTCCAAGAAAAGGTTTCCGGCTGGATCCAGCCTCATTTCACAAGGCGACAAGACCGATCGGGCTTACATTCTCGATCGCGGTTGGGCTTGCGCCTACAAGTTGATGGCTGACGGGACGCGGCAGGTCATCGATTTTCAGGTTCCAGGTGACTTTCTGGCTCTTAGAAGCCTCATGCTCAGGACGTCGGATCACTACCTCGAGGCAGTGACCGAGGTCGAAGTTCTGGAAATAACCAAACCGACACTGGTCAATCTGCTTACGAACGACCCGCACCTGGGCAGCGCACTCCTCTGGGCGATCTCTCGCGACGAGGCGGTGGCGGTGGAGCATCTCGTCAACCTCGGCCGCCGCACGGCGCTGGCGCGCACCGCCCATTATTTGCTGGAGCTCGGCTATCGACTGCAACTGGTCGGCGAGGGAACGAGCGCCGGGTACAAGTGCCCGCTCACCCAGTACCATCTCGCCGACAAGCTCGGCCTGACGGCAATTCACCTCAACCGCTGTCTTCGCCAGCTGCGCGAGCTTCACCTCCTGACGTTCCAGAAGGGAACGGTGACGTTCCTCGATCTGCCGGGCCTGATGAAGCTCGCGGAGTTCGACAGCACGTATCTGGATCAGGCCTCTGGCGAAACATCCGGTGGCACCGCGTGGTCCCTGCCTGCCACGCCCACGCCATCCCGGTGCATCGAAGAAGCCCGCTCGTGGCGAAACCACCTCGGCATGCAGCCTTGACGCCGACGGCGGGCACACGCCCGCCGGCCACGCGACACACGATGTCGTGAGTTCGCACGCGAGCAAAGCGTGCCCAAATAGATTGCTCTAAATCAAAATGGTAGAAAAAATTTTATTCGAGATTCGCGCTAAAAACTAATCTACATCAGTACTTCTTCCTATTGTTCATGATTCTATAAATACATACTCCAGTTACGTCGAACAAAAATAACGATGACTGGCAATTTATACTTTATTTCATTTCATAGATATCGGATATCTGAAACATTCATCTTAATTGATTACACTAATAAATACCCTCTCCATTTGAATGAGGTTGTTCGATGCTCGATTCCGTACTGGTGACGGGGGGCGCGGGATACATTGGCGCGCACACTTGCAAGGCTCTCCGTCGAGCCGGCTACACCCCCGTCATCTATGACAATCTCGACACGGGGCACCGCTTCAACGCGCAGTGGGGGCCGCTGGAGCTCGGTGATATCGGCGACGCCAGGCGATTGCATGAAGTCTTCGAGGCCCACAAGCCGATTGCGGTCCTGCACTTCGCGGCGAAATCACGTGTCTGCGAGTCTGCCTCGGCGCCGAACGTCTACTACAACAACAATGTCGGCGGGAGCCTCGTCCTGATCGACGCGTGTCGGCAATTCGGCGTGCGCAACCTCGTGTTCTCCAGCACCTGCGCGGTCTACGGGATTCCGGATCGGTTGCCCGTCCTCGAGACGAGCCCATGCCACCCCATCAGCCCGTACGGGCGCTCCAAGCACATGGTGGAAGAGATCTTCGCCGACGCCTGCCGTGCGTACGGGCTCAACGCCATTGCGCTGCGATACTTCAATGCAGCCGGTGCAGACGAAGATGGAAACACCGGCGAGCTCCACGACCCGGAGACCCATCTGATCCCCCTCGTCCTCATGGCGGCTGCGGACCCGACCCGCCCGGTGCGCATCTTCGGAACCGACTATCCCACCCCAGACGGGACCTGCGTGCGAGACTACGTGCACGTGAGCGACCTCGCCGATGCCCACGTGGCCGCACTCAGGCATCTGCTGGAGGGAAATGGCGGCGCCTTCGAGGCAATCAATCTCGGAACCGGGACCGGTATCTCGGTGCGCCAGATCATCGACTGCGCCGCGGCCATCACGGGGCGGCCCATCCTCGTGAAGGAAAACCCTCGGCGGGCCGGCGACCCGCCGGTCCTCGTGGCTGATCCGACAACGGCTCATGCTATTCTGGGATGGAAGACGCGCGTATCCGATCCGCACACGATGATCGAAAGCGCGTGGCGCTGGCTGAACCGTACGGACCCGGCGCTCGGCAAGCGACAGGCCGCAGCCGCTGCACCGATCCCGCCAGAGATGCGGAACGTTGCCGAGCGCGCCGGACTACGCGCTTGAGCGGCCCTGACAACCTCCCCGCGGCCGCGGTCCGCACGCCGCGCGCCCGGCATGTCGATCTTGCCGGGGCGGGGGCGCTGACGGCCGTGGCGCGCGGAAGCGGTCAGATCGCCCAGCTCGCCATCATGGTCACCGCGGCACGCTATCTCGGACCCGCCGAGTTCGGCGTGTTCGCCCTCGTATCCGCCCTCGCCTACGTGCTCCTGCGGATCGCGGAGGCGGGCTGGGCTGAATTCGTCATCAGTTCGCGGGACGAAACCGCCGCCGGTGAGGCCGCGATGACCATTTCGCTGATCGCCGGCGTCCTGGTCGGATCGCTCGCCCTCGGCGCGGCGGTCGCGGCGTACCTGCTTGGCGTTGGCCGGGAAACGGTCGTTCTCATTGCCCTCTTCGCCGTGTGGATCGTGCCGACGTCGGTCAGTTCCGTGCAGGCCGGCATCATGGTGCGCGACCGGCGCGTGGCGCGCCTTGCGGTGGTGCAGGGCCTCGGCGAGTTTCTGGGCTTGGCGGTCACGCTGGCCGCGCTCTTTCTCGGACACGGCCTGCTTTCGCTGATCTACGGCCGCCTCGTTCAGCAGTGCGCCGTTTTCGGTGCCTGCCTTGTCATGACCGGCACTTTGCCGGGCCGCCTGCCCGACCGTGCGCTCGGCGCTGCGATGGGCACGTTCTATCGCAACATCCTCGCCGTGCGCCTCTTCGCGGTGCTGCGGCTCTACGCGGCGACGATCATCATCGGCCTGTTCCTCGGGACCGCCAGCGTGGGGCTCTACCGCGCCGCGGAGCGCGTGATCGGTGCGTTCGGCGAACTCGTCGGCGAACCGCTGCGGATGATGTGCTGGATGATCCTGCGCCCCGTCGCAAAGGACGCCGAACCGACCCCGCAGGCCGTGCGGGCCGCAATCGCGGAAGCGGCCAACCAGACATTTCCGCTGATGATCGCCCTCGCCATTCCGGCTTTCGCGCTGGTCGGCCTGTTCGCCGCCGACATCATCGTCTTCCTCCTTGGCGAACAGTGGCGCGGGGCCGCTCCCATCGCCAGCATCCTGGCGTTCGCCCGGCTTCTTCTGGTCCCGGCCGTGGCGACGGAAGTGGTGCTGTCGCTGACCGGGGAAGTGCGCCGCGCCCCGCCGGTCTCGATCTTCAACTGCGCGGTGGCGGTGATCCTCGTCCTCATCATGGCCCAGTTCGATGCAACGGCCGTCGCGGTGGGCGAACTCCTCGGGTGCATGGTGGCGTTCGTGACCTCGATCTACCTGCAAAGCCGGTTCGGCGGCGTGAACTGGCTGAGCGTGGCGAAACGATCGCTGTTCGTGCTGCCGGCCCTCGCCGTGTGCGTGCTGGTCGCCCTCGCCAGCGTGACGGCGCTGGCGGAATTTGCCATGCCGGCTATCGTCCGCGCCGTGCTGGCGTGCGGGGCGGCGCTGCTCGCCTACGCCGCCATCATCGCGATCATCCGCCCTGAGGCGGTGCGTGGGGGCGTCGGCCTTGTCGCGCCGCCCCTGCCGGTGACCGCGCCATGAATGCGCCGGCACACCCCGGCGGGGCCCGCACGGCGGCGCCACAGGCGCTGGCTCCAGTCGCCCCGCCCTCGCTGCGAAGCCTCGCTCGGGCGACGCTCGGCCCGGTTTCGCGCGCTTGCGAGATCGCGGCGGCCCGGGCGCGCTTTCGTCTGCTGCCGCGGCGAGGCTCCTTCCTCGGGGCCTACGACACGCCGGAGGCGGCCGCCGCCCACGCGCCCGCATGGGCCCTGAAGGGCTACGCCCACGAAGCGGTGGTGGACGTCAACTTCGAGGAAATGTGTGCGTTGCGGCTGTGGGATTATCCGGTGCTGTTCTGGCTCCAGAGATTGCTGCCGGACATGGCCGACGTGCTGGACGCCGGTGGCCACATGGGCACCAAGTTCCGTGCGTTCGACCCCCACCTTGCCCTGCGTGGCCGCGTCCGGTGGACGGTCTACGACACCGCACCGGTGGTGCGCGCCGGCCGGCAGCGCTCGATCGCCGACGGCCTTTGCGAAAGCCTTGCCTTCACGGACGTGCTGCGTGATGCGCCTCCGGCCGACGTCCTCCTCGCATCAGGCCTTTTCCAGTATTTCGACGGTGGGCCGAAAGCGCTCATCGAGCCGCTCCGCGCACGGCCACGGCACATCATCCTGAACAAGGTCGCCACACGCGAAGGGCCCACCGTGGTCACGCTCGAACGCATCGGATCGGCATTCGTGCCCTACCAGATCCGCTCGCGTGGTGCCTTCGAAGCCGAACTCGACGCCCTCGGCTACACGATCCTGGAGAGCTGGGAGATCGCGACGCTGTCCCACCGCATCCGCTCCCATCCCGAGCTCGGCCCGAGCGTCAGCAGGGGCTATGTCCTGCGCCAACGCGAGGGGTCGACGCCATGATCTGCCGGCAGCGCGCCCTCCTCCTCTTCGCCGTGCTTGCGCTGATGTTGCTGCCCTGGCGCCCCGCAAGCGCGCAGGCCAGCTACAGCCTGGCTGTCGGCGACGTGGTGGAACTCGGCTTCCTGCACGACAACGAGGAGCCCCGGCGCTTCGTCATCGCCAACGACGGCCAGGTGCAGCTCCCCCTCGTCGGTGGCGTCGCAATCGCCGGCCTCCCCCTCTCCGACGCACGCGACGCGATCATCCGCACCTACGTCGAGCGCAAGCTGCTGGTCGACCCGCAGATAAGCCTTGCCATCGCGGACTACCGTCCCGTCTTCGTGCTGGGCGACGTCCGCGCGCCGGGCTCGTTCCCCTACCGACCACTCCTCACGGTCGAGCAGGCGGTGGGTCTGGCCGGCGGGCCGTCGACGCTCCTCGGAAACGAGGAGGACCGCATCCTGATGCGATCGTCCCTGCGCAGCGAACTCGAGGCCGTGGGGGCAAACGTCGCCCGCGAGGCGGTCTGGGCGGGGCGCCTGAAGGCCGAACTCGATGGCCGGACGGAAATCACCGAGGACGACCTTCCGGCCTCCGCCAGGCCGTTCATCGACAACGCCGTCATGGCCGAACTGGCACCGATCGAGAACCAGATCCTCGACGTCGAGACGAAAGCCTTCCGCAAGGAGGTGGAACTCGCCGAAGCCGCCATCGAGGCCGCCAAGGGCGAGGTGGAGCTGACCAACGGCCTCGTCACCAACCAGCAGGAAAGCATCGCCTACTACGAAGCCGACGTCGAGCGTTCCAAGACGCTGCAGAACCGCGGGCTGACGCCACAGAACGAGGTTTCGCGGCGCGAACAGTCGCTGACGGCTGCGCACAGCGGGTTGCTGCAGATCTACAGCGAGCTGTCCCGCTCGCGGCGCAACCTCAACACGCTGGAACGCGAACTGGAGCGCAGCCGCTCGGGCCGCCGGAGCGAGACGCTGATGGCGCTGCAGGAGCGCATGGTCGCGATCAGCAAGCTCGTCTCCGACCACGCGTCGCTGGAGGAACGCCTCGCCCTGCTGACGAGCTGGAGCGAAGCCGATGCCGACCGGGCGATGACCGCCACGATCGAATTCTCGATCCGCCGCAAGGTGGGGGACGTGTCGACCACCGTGGGGGCCAGCGCCGTCACCGAGCTCCTGCCCGGCGACGCCGTGACGGTGCGTGTCACACGGCCCGAGCGGGGCCGGAACACGCCGGGGCTGGTGGACGCCGCGGACCCGGCGCTGCCGGTCGATACCGCCTCCGCAGCCCTCGCGGCTGCCCCGCCGTCCGGAAGCGAGGACCAGTGAGGTGCAGGTCTTTCCCATAACGCCAGTCATCTTCGCGCTGTGGGCCATCATGGTGGTGCGCGAGACCGACCGCGCCCTGGCGACTGCCATATGCCTCTTGCCGTTCGGGATGCTGGCGGCCGTGGCCCTGCCGGCGATGGGCGGACTTTCGCTGATGGGCACGCAGCTCGTGGCCGCGCTGACCATCGCCATCATCACCGCGACCGCGGCGGTTGCCCTCATGCGCGGGGAGGACCAGCACATCCCGGTGGAGGCCATCCCGCTCGCGCTCTACGCCGCGTACGGGCTGATCTCCGCAACCCTGCTGGTGCGCCTGTTCGAGGGTGAATTCTCCGTGTTCTCGCTGTCTCGCGGGGAGGTGGGCGCGCAGATCAGCATCTTCTTCCGCTCCACGCTGGTGCCGCTCCGCCCCGGCAATTCGAACCTCGCCCAGGCCGGCTACATCCTCATCAGCTTTGCCTTTTTCCTGGCCGCTTGGGGGATGCTTCGGCGCAAGGGGGCGCTCTACGGCGAACGCCTGCTCGTGATCGTTGCGCTCATCAACGCTGCCCTCGGGGTGCTCGACCTCCTCGGCCTCGACCCGGTCCTGTCGGTCGTTCGCACGGCGACCTATTCGCTCGCCAACGAGCAGGTGTCGGCGGGGCTGCCGCGGATCGTCGGCGGGTATCCGGAGCCATCCTCCTTCGGCGGCTTCACTGCCATCCTGTTCGGCTTCTTCGCGGCCGCCTTCGTCACGTCGGGGCGGCAGTTGCATGGCGTTCTGGCGCTTCTCAGCCTCGCGTTTGCACTCGCTTCGCTGGCGGCCAGCGCGTTCATCGCGCTTGCCGGTGCTAGCATCGTGATCGCAATCCAGGCGCCCCGGGCGGCGCTGCGTCCGGTTGCGAGAACCACCGGCCTCGCCGGGGCGGCGGCGGTGTCACTCGCGGTCGCGCTGGCCTGTCTCGTCGTCGTGGCGACGCCGTTGCCTGACATGGTGGAACGGCTGATCAATGAGATCCTGTTCGACAAGGTGACCAGCGAATCCGGTCTGGAGCGCGGCGCATGGGCGGCTTACGGGCTGGTCGCGTTCCGCGAGACGTTCGGCCTTGGCGCAGGCGTCGGCTCGCTGCGGTCCAACGGGCTCGTGTCCGTGATCCTCGGGAGTGTCGGCGTTCCGGGCGCGCTGGCGTTCCTGATCTTCCTGGCGATGGCTTTCCTCCGGCCCGTGGCACCCGGATGTCCGACGGAGATCAAGGCGATCCATGCCGGCGCGTGTGCGGGCGCGGCCGCCCAGCTCTCCGCGATGCTTGCCAGCGCCACGGTCCCCGACCCCGGCCTTCCGCTCGTATTCCTCGCAGCGCTTGCCACCGTTTCCCGGACCGCCGCAGCACGACCGCAGGCCAGTGCCGGCGATCCTTGGAGCGCCGGGGAACGGGGCCGCGAAGGAGGCGCTGCGACAGTCGGAAAAGACGACCGGTTCGACCAAAAAAGACCCCAAAACTAATCTGAATCAATAATCACAATTTTGTCGCAATATATATTGAACAAATAGACAAATAACAGGGACGCTATTGGCTCATCTCTCGAGACTTGAATATTTTTTACGAGTTTTTGAAGAAGGTTTTGCATGTCGATTGACCATACCACGCTCGAAAACCCGCTCGATTATACACAGGAACCTTTAACCGAAGTATATCGCGCACGATCTGAAAATACATTTTCCGACGACGTAGATCGCCAGTTTTTCAAGAGATCATTCGATCTCATCGCGTCGATCTTGCTGATCGTCTTTCTGCTGCCGTTCCTGGTGGTGTTCATCGTCGCGCTGTTGGCGACCAGCGGCTCTCCGGTCCTCTACAGTCATTCGCGGATCGGGCGTGGCGGCGTGCGTTTCGACTGCCTGAAATTCCGCACCATGGTGCAGGATTCGGACCGTTGCCTCCAACAGCACCTGAAGCTGCACCCCGCGGCGAAGGTGGAATGGGAGGCCACCCGCAAGCTCAGGAACGACCCGCGCGTGCTGCCTCTCGGCCGTCTGATGCGCGTGTCCAGCCTCGATGAACTGCCGCAGCTCATCAACATCATCAAGGGAGACATGAGCATCGTCGGCCCGCGTCCGGTCATGGCCGACGAACTGGACCAGTATTACGACGCCTCCGCGCAGGACCACTACACCTCCGTCCGGCCCGGACTGACCGGCCTCTGGCAGGTGAGCGGGCGAAACGACACGAGCTACGCGCAGCGGGTCGCGCTCGACGTCGAATACGTCCGGCAGAGGACGTTCCTGCTCGACCTCAAGATCATCTGGAAAACCGTGGGGGTGCTGTTGTGGCGTACAGGAGCATACTAGACGGCAGCGCGCCGATGCCGGTGCCCGAAAAGCCCGCTTCCCCGGCCGTGCCGGGTGCCACTACGCTCTCGTGGAGCCACGGGCCGACGACCTCCCTGCCCTTCGAGCACCTGCTCGACGTGATCGATGCGCGGGTCGCGCAGACGCCGCATTCGGTTGCGGTCATCGGCGGCCCCACGGCGCTGACCTTTTCCGAGCTGGACATCGCGGCCAACCGTCTCGCCCGCACTCTGGTGCAGGCGGGCGTGGAACCGGGCGCGGTGGTGCCGCTGTTCGTGCCGCGGGGCGCGGCGTTCATGGTCGCGGTACTGGCCGCGCTGAAGGCCGGCGGCGGATACATGCCGATGGACCTGCGCAGCCCGCCGGAGCGCAACGGTGCGATCCTGGCGCGGACCGGCGCGGCCGTGGTGATCGCCCATGCCGATACCGCGGCCGCCGTTCCGGCCGGCGCACGGATCCTCATGGTCGACGGCGCGGACGTGCAGAGTGCCCGTGCTCAGCCGCTCGACCTGCCGCGATCGGGCGGCGATCTCGCCTACGTGATCAACACCTCCGGCTCCACGGGCGAGCCGAAGAGCGCGGCGGTCGCGCACCGCAGCTTCGCGAACCTCATCGACTGGTACATCGGCCGCCTCGACCTCACGCCGGGCGACAAAGTCCTCATCGTCGGCGCGACCACGTTCGACGCCTCGCAGAAGAACCTGTTCGCGCCGCTTCTTGTCGGCGGCACGCTGGTGTTTCCCGACGGCGACAGGTTCGACCCGGAGGCGCTGGCGGCCACCATCGCGCGGCACGGCATCACCTGGATCAACGGCACGCCCAGCAACGTCTACCCGATCGTCGAGGGGCCGGGGGCGCGCGACCCGTCGCTGCTCGCATCGCTGCGCTGGGTGGTGCTTGGCGGCGAGCCGATCCAGCCGGCGCGCCTCCTGCCCTGGCTCACTCACCCCACCTGCAGGGCAAGGGTGCTGAACACCTACGGGCCGACCGAGTGCACCGACATCTGCGCCGCCCATGCGTTCGGTGCCCCCGAGGGGGACACCCCGCCGCCGCTCGGCCGGGCAATCAACAACGTGACCCTCGCCGTGGTCGACGAGGACGGCGCGCAGGTTGCCGCCGGCCAGTCCGGCGAGCTGCTGATCGGCGGGATCGGGGTAGGCCTTGGCTACGTCGGCCGGCCCGACCTAAACGCCGACGCCTTCGCCAGAAGCACGGTCTTCGGCACGCCCCAGAGGGTCTACCGCACAGGCGACAGGGTGCGGGTGGGTGAGGACGGCGTCCTCCACTTCGTCGGCCGGATCGACCACCAGGTGAAGCTCCACGGCTTCCGCCTTGAACTCGGCGAAGTCGATGCCGCGCTGTGCGCCCTCTCCGGCGTCCGCGAAGGCGCCGCCATCGTGCGCAGGGACCTCGGCACCGAGCCGCAGCTCGTCGGGTGCCTTGTGCCGGAGGGGGAGAGGCAGACCGACGGCGAACTGCGCGAGGCACTCGCAAGGCGCCTGCCGGACTATGCCGTGCCCACGCGCTTCATGTGGCTGGACGCGCTGCCGCTGTCTCCCAACGGCAAGGTCGACCGCTGCGCGCTGGAGCAGCTCGCGCCGATGCCGTGCGCCGCACCGGCGCCCGTTGCGCCGGACCCGAACAACGGGCTCGAGGCGCGGATCGGGTCCTACTGGCAGGCCATCCTCGGCCACCAGCGGTTCTCGCCGCACGACACCTTCTTCGACGTCGGCGGCACCTCGCTGCAACTGGCGCGGCTGCAGGCCATGCTCGGGACCGATCTCGGCCGCGCCGTCCCCATCGTGACGCTGTTCGCGCATCCCACCGTCGCGCGGCTCGCCTCCGCGCTGGAGGCGGGCACCCGGGCGCCGCGCAGCACCGGCGCCGCAGTAACCACCGCCGCCGCGCCGCCGGGTGCGGACAGAGCCGTTCGGCTGCGCGCCGTGAGGAGGACACGATGAGCGTGCGCGAAGACGCAGCCGCCCCCATGGTGTCGGCGCCGGAAGGTTTTGCCATCGTTGGCATGGCCGCCCGCCTCCCCGGTGCGCCCGACGTCGCCACCTTCTGGCGGCGCGTCCAGACCGGGGACGACCTGATCACCCGGTTCGGGCCGGACGAGGCCGCCGACGCCTTCACCGCCGATGAACGCGCCCGGCCGGACTATGTGTGCGCCAAGGCGGTGCTCGATGGCGTCGAGGATTTCGACGCCCGCCACTTCGGAATGTACGCCCGCGAGGCCGAACTCACCGACCCGCAGGCCCGCGTGTTCCTGGAGATCTGCTGGGAAGCGCTGGAAGACGCCGGGTGCGACCCTGCCCGTACCGACGGCGCGATCGGCGTCTGGGCCGGATGCAGCCTGTCCACCTACTTCCTTCACCACGTGCTGGCCGACCGGGCCACCACCGAAGCGTTCACCTCAAACTATCAGGTGGGCATGTACCCGCACCTGATGGGCGCGCTGACCGACACGCTCGCCACCCGCGTCGCCTACAAGCTCGACCTGCGCGGTCCCGCGATCACGGTCCACACCGCGTGCTCCACCTCGCTCACGGCGGTCGCACAGGCATGCGAGAGCCTCTCCAGCGGCGTGACCGACGTGGCGCTGGCAGGGGGCGTATCGATCACCTTCCCGCAGCACCGGGGCTACTTCGCGCAGGATGGCGGGATGGCCTCGCCCGATGGGACGTGCCGCCCGTTCGACGCCGCCGCCAACGGCACCGTCTTCGGCCATGGCGCCGGCGTGGTGGTGCTCAAGCGGCTCTCCGATGCGGTTGCCGACCGCGACCAGATCTACGCCGTCGTCACCGGCTGGGGCCTCAACAACGACGGGTCGGACAAGATCTCCTTCACCGCGCCCAGCGCCGCCGGGCAGGCCGAGGCCATCCGCCTCGCTCATGCCAGCGCCGGGGTGCATCCGTCCGCCGTCGGCTACGTCGAGTGTCACGGCACGGCGACCCCGATGGGCGACCCCATCGAGTTTCACGGCCTCCTCGAAGCGTTCGGATCGGACGTCGCCGCCGGGACCTGCGCCCTCGGCTCGGCCAAGGGCAACCTTGGGCACCTCGACGCCGCTGCCGGCGTCGTCGGCCTCATCAAGGCGGCGCTCAGCGTGCGCGACGGCATCATCCCGCCGCTCGCGCACTACGCCTCGCCCAACCCCGGCCTCGTCCTGGAAGGTTCGCCCTTCACCATCCCGACTTCCCTGACGCGATGGCCGGAGGACGGGCGCCGCCGCCTTGCCGGAGTGAGCGCGTTCGGCGTCGGCGGCACCAATGTCCACGTGCTGGTCGAGGAACCGCCGATCGCACCGCCTGACGAACAGGACGGGGTGGGCGACGCCGTGATGCTCCTGACGCTCTCCGCTGCCAGCGCCGCGCAGGTCGAGCGACAGAGGCAGGAACTCGCGGACCATCTGCAGGCCAACCCCGGACTGCCGCTGGCCGATGTCGCGTTCACGCTCCAGAGCGGGCGGCGCACGTTCGCGCACCGCTGGAGCGCGCCTGCACGCACCGCCGCGCAAGCCATCGCGGCGCTCCGGGACGTTGCCGTGCAACCACGCAAGGCTGCGGACCCGACGCCGCCAGTCGTGTTCCTGTTCCCCGGCCAGGGCGCCCAGGTGCCCGGCATGGGCGCAAGCCTCTACGCCGCCGAACCCGAATACGCGGCCTGGATCGACCGCGGGCTCGACCTTCTGCCATCCGGGCAGCGCAGCCGGCTGCGCACGCTTCTGTGCGAGCCGTGCACGAACCGGGACAAGGCGGCAGGTGCCCTCAACCAGACCGCACTCGCCCAGCCCGCGCTCTTCCTCACCGAGTACGCACTGGCGCGGCTGTGGCAATCGCGCGGCCTCGTTCCGGCGGCGATGGTGGGGCACAGCGTCGGCGAATTCGCGGCCGCTGCCATTGCCGGCATCATCTCCTTCGACGATGCGCTGCGGCTGGTCGCGGTGCGCGGGCAACTGATGCAGACCGCAGCACCCGGCGCCATGCTGTCGGTGCGGGCCGGCGCCGGCGAGGTGACGCCGCTCCTCGGGGACGGTGTCGACATCGCGGCGATCAACGCGCCGAAGCTGTGCACCCTCGCCGGTCCGTTCGAGGCGATCGGGTCGATGGAAGCGGCGCTGGCGAAGGCGGGGATCGCCTCCAGGCGCCTCCACACCTCCCATGCGTTCCACTCCGCGATGATGGACGGGATCGTGGAGGCAATGCGCGCCGAGGCCGGATCGATGGCGTTCGCGAACCCGCAGATCCCGCTGGTCTCGACCGTTACCGCGCAATGGATCGGTCCGGATGCGCCGTGGAATGCGGACTATGCCGCCCGCCACTGCCGCCAGTGCGTGGACTTTGCCGGCGCGCTGACGGTCGCGGCGGGGGAAGCTCCGCCCGTCCTTCTGGAGATCGGACCCGGCCAGACGCTGCTCTCGATGGCACGGCAGATCCTGGGCAAGGACGGAGCGGTGCGCCTCGTGCCCTCGTTGCCCGGCGCCGACCAGAGCGTGGACGACGCGCTCGCCTTCACCCGCGCCCGCGGCGACCTGTGGGCCGCCGGCGTCCCCATCCCGCTCGACACGCAGGACCGCGCTGCCCGGCGCACCTCGCTGCCGACATATCCGTTCGTCCGGACCCGCCATTTCATCGACGCCCCGCCACGGTCCGACCGTGCCGCCGCGCCATCCATTTCAGAAGCCGCACCCGCCATGACGCATCTTTCGTCGGCGGCGACTACGGACCGTATTATGACCGCTTCCAGCGATACCGACCTTCCCGCCGCGATCACAGGCGCCCTCCTCGCCATCCTCACCGACGTCTCCGGCGAAGACATCACCGACGAACACACGCGGACATCCTTTCTGGAGCTCGGCTTCGACTCGCTCTTCCTCGGCCAGTTCGCCCAGCGTCTCGAGCGGGAACTGAAGGTGACGGTCACGTTCCGCCAGCTCCTCGGGAACCTGCCCACGGTCGAGGCCCTCGCCGCGCACGTGACGGAGGCGATTCCCGCGGACGTCGCCGCACGGTTTGCCGGGTCCGCCGCGCCGCAGAAGCCCCTGATTGCCGAGGCGCCGACGGCTCCGGCCGGGCCCGTGGTCGCCGCGCCCGCGATGCCGGCAATGGCTGCGGGGGCCGGGCTGGAGCAGCTCATGCAGGCGCAGGTCATCGCCATGCAGAACCTGTTCGCCCAGCAACTGGGCGCATTGGGCCGCGCGCCAGTCGCAGTCGCCGCCCCGGCGCCCTTGCAGGCGGCAGCGCCTGCGGTAATGGCCGCCCCCGCGCCTGCAGCGGCTGCACCAGAGGACGCACCGGCGAACCCGCGCTTCGCGCTCGCCAACATCTCGAAAAAGCAGTCGACCGAACGGACCGAGGCGCAGACGAGGCTCCTCTCCGATCTCACCGAACGCTACGTCCAGCGCTTCGGCGCCTCCAAGGCGCTGGCGGCGAAGTACCGCCCCGTGCTGGCCGACCCGCGCGCGGCCGCCGGCTTCCGCGCCGACTGGAAGGAGATGGTCTTCCCCGTCGTTGCCCACCGGGCCAAGGGCGCGCGGATCTGGGACGCCGACGGCAACGAGCTGATCGACCTCGTCAACGGCTACGGCCAGACCGCGTTCGGCCACTCGCCCGAATTCGTGTGCGACGCCGTCCGCCGCCAGATGGAGGACGGGTTCCCCATCGGCCCGCAGAGCCCGCTTGCCGGCGAAGTCGCCGCGATGATCGCGGAGATGACCGGGCACGACCGCGTCACGTTCTGCAACACCGGGTCCGAAGCGGTGATGGCGGCCATGCGCGTTGCCCGCGCCGTGACCGGACGCGAGCGCGTGGTGGTGTTCGACAACGACTATCACGGCCAGTTCGACGAAGTGCTGGTGCGAGGCCGCTCGCGTGGCGGCGACCCGGTGGCGCTGCCCATCGCGCCCGGCATCCCGCGCAGCGCGGTCGGCAACATGACCGTCCTCAAGTACGGCGATCCGGCGAGCCTCGACTGGATCGACGCAAACCGGGACGACATCGCCGCCGTCATCATCGAGCCGGTGCAGAGCCGCCACCCCGAACTGCGGCCGGTGGAATTCGTCCGGGCCCTGCGCGAGCGTGCCGACGCCAGCCCCTGGGCACTGGTGTTCGACGAGGTGGTGACCGGCTTCCGCGTCCACCCCGCCGGGATGCAGGGCGTGTGGGGGATCAAGGCCGACATGGCCACCTACGGCAAGGTCCTCGGCGGCGGCATGCCGGTCGGCATCCTCGCCGGGTCGAGCCGCTACATGGACGCGCTCGATGGTGGCGCCTGGTCCTACGGCGACGACACGGTCCCCGAAGTCTCGCCGACCTTCTTCGCGGGGACGTTCGTGCGCCATCCGCTGGTGCTCGCTGCGGTCCGCGCCGTGCTGAAGCACATAGCCACGCACGGCAAGGCGCTGCACGATGACCTCGCCGTGCGCACCGCGGCGCTCGCCGAGGAACTCAACGCCGCCTTCGCCGCCCGCGGGCTGACGCTGCGTGCCGAGACCTATTCGAGCTGGTTCGTGCTCGAATTCGGCGCGGCGCACCCGCTCGGCAGCGCGATCTATCCGCTCCTGCGCCTCAAGGGCCTCAACATCCAGGAGGGGTTCCCCTGCTACCTCACCACGGCGCACGCCGAGGCGGACTTCGTCGCCATCGCGCGGATCATCACCGAAGCGGTGGACGAGATGCTGGCGGCCGGCATCTTCGCCGCGCCCGGCACGGTGCCGCAGACGGCGATCCCGGCGGAGCCCGCGCTGCCTGACGAGATCCCCCTCACCGAGGCGCAGACCGAGATCTGGCTCGCCGCGCAGCTGGGGGACGAGGCGTCCTGCGCCTTCAACGAATCCGTCTCGGTCGACTTCACCGGGCCGCTCGACATCGCCGCGCTGCAGGACGCGCTCACCGCCGTCACCCTGCGCCACGACGCGCTGCGCCTACGATTCGCCCGCTCGGGCAAGACGTTCACCATCGCAAAGGACGCGGACCTGACCGCCGCTCAGTTCACCGTCAGCGACGAGGAAGACCCGGCCGCTGCCCTCGCCGACCTGATGGCGGAGGACGCCGACACCGCGTTCAATCTCACCGGGGGCGCACCGGTGCGCGCCATGCTGGTGAAGCTGGCGCCCCAGCACCACGTCCTTGTCCTCACCGCACACCACATCGTCTGCGACGGCTGGTCGATGAACATCGTGCTTGAGGAGCTCGCGGCGCTCTATACCGCGCGCCTCGACGGCACGCCGGCAGACCTGCCCCCCGCGCGCGGCTTTGCCCGCTACGCCCTCGACCAGGCCACCCGCGGCCAGGCGGCGACCGCGCCGCACGAAGCCCACTGGCTCCAAACATTCGCGGACGTGCCGGACCTGCCGGAGCTGCCGCAGGACCGGCCGCGCGCCGCCGCGCGCACCTTCGCGGGCGCCACGACGACCGACTTCGTGGATAAGGCGCTCACCAAGGCGATCAAGACCGCCGGCGCCCGCCAGGGGGCCACCCTGTTCACCACGCTGTTCGCGGCGATGCAGGTGATGGTCGGCCGTCTCTCCGGCGCCGACGACGTGGTGCTGGGCTGCCCCACCGCCGGGCAGACGCTGGTGGACGACCCCGCCCTCGTCGGCCACTGCGTCAACTTCCTGCCGATCCGTTCGCCGTTCGACGCGTCGGCCTCCATGGCGACGCACCTCAAGGCCACGCAGGCGCGCGTCCTCAACGCCTTCGAGCATCAGGACGTCACCTACGGCACGCTGGTGCGCAAGCTCGCCCCGCCCCGCCAGCCGGGCCGTCTGCCGCTCACCGAGCTCCAGTTCAACCTCGAGCGGATCGCCGACGGACTGGCGTTCAAGGGCCTGACGGCGAGCGTCACTCCCAACCCCAAGGCGCGGTCCAACTTCGACGCCTTCTTCAACATCAGCGAGAGCGCCGCCGGCCTGCGCATCGACGTGGACTACAACAGCGAGATCTACGACGAGGCGACGATCCGCCGTTGGCTCGGACACTACCGCACACTGCTCGGCGCCATCGCCGAGGACGCCGAAACCCCCGTCGCCCGCCTCCCGCTCCTGAGCGCGGCAGAGCTCGAAGCGCTCGAGGCACCGAACGCGACGGAGCGGGACTACGACCGCACCGCGCGCGTGTTCGACCTGATCGCACGGCAGATCGAGGCGACGCCCGACCGCATCGCCGCCGTCCACCGGGACGAGACGCTGACCTACAGGGCGCTCGGCGAACGGGTGGACGCGCTCGCCAGCCATCTCGTCGCCACCCTGCCCGAGGGGCCCGGCCTCGTCGCAGTCGCGGTGGGACGCTCGCTGACCATGCTGGTGACGCTCCTCGCCGTCTGGAAGTCCGGCCGGGGCTATGTGCCGCTCGACCCGCGGCACCCTGTTGCGCGCAATGCCGCCGTCCTCAAGGGCGCCGCCCCGCTCGGCCTCGTCACCGACGACGATGCGCTCGCGAGCGTCGCCGGAGAGGAAATGCCCGTGATCCGGGCCGACAGGCCGCTCCCGGAAGCCACTGGCACCGGCGCGCCGTACCCGGCCGGCCCCGAGGATACCGCCTACGTCATCTTCACCTCCGGCTCGACGGGCACGCCCAAGGGCGTCGACGTCCCCCATCGCGCGGTGGTGAACTTCCTCAACTCGATGGACCGCGAACCGGGGATGACGGCAGACGACACCGTGGTCGCGGTCACCACCGTCTCCTTCGACATTGCGGTGCTGGAGCTCTTCCTGCCGCTCACCGTGGGCGCCCGCGTCGTGATCGCCGACACGGAGGCCGTCCTCGACGGCTTTGGCCTCGTGGCACTGATCGAGCGGATGACGCCGACCGTGATGCAGGCGACGCCGACCTTGTGGGGAATGCTGCTGGAAGCTGGCCTCAAGCCGCAGCCCGGCCTCACGATCCTCTGCGGCGGCGAGCCGCTGCCGCGCGACCTCGCGCACACTCTGGCACGGACCGGCCGTACCCTCTTCAACATGTACGGCCCCACCGAGACCACCATCTGGTCCTCGCTGGAGCGCGTCGAGCCCGACGCGGCCGCCATCACCATCGGCCGCCCGATCGACAACACCAGGCTCCACGTTCTCGACGCGGCGGACGCACCCGTGCCCGTCGGCGTCGTCGGCGAACTGTGGATCAGCGGCGACGGCCTGGCGCGCGGCTACCATGCCCGGCCCGACCTCACCGAGGCTGCGTTCCGCGAGATCGCCCTGCCCGGCCTGCCGCCGCGCCGGCTCTATCGCACCGGCGACGTTGCGCGGCGGCTCGCCGACGGCACCGTGGCGCTGCTCGGCCGCCGGGACACGCAGGTCAAGCTGCGCGGCTTCCGCATCGAGCTTGGCGAGGTGGAGGCAGCCCTGCGCAGCGTGCCGGGCGTTGCCCACGCCGCCGCGGCGGTGAAGGTGAATGCGGCGGGCGCCGCCCAGCTCGTCGGCTACCTGGTGGCCGCTCCGGGCGCCGATCTCCGGCTCGACGAGGTGGCCCGCGCGGTCGCCAGGGTGGTGCCGACGGCGATGGTGCCCACCGCCTGGGTCGCGCTGCCCGAACTGCCGCGCACTGCCAACGGCAAACTGAACCGCAACGCCCTGCCGGCGCCTGCGCCGCGCGCAGTCGCTCCGGTCGCGTCCGCCGCGCCCAGCAACGACCTCGAGCGGACGCTGCTGGAGGTGTGGCGCGAGGTTCTCGGCATGGACGAGATCGGCACCACCGACAACCTCTTCACCCTCGGCGCGGACTCGCTGACGGTGTTCCGGATCGCGGCGCGGATGATCGACAAGGACCTCGGCCTCGAGGCCCGCCACCTGATGGCCCATCCCACGATCACCGAGCTCGCCGCCTACTCGGCGAGCGGAGCGGCCCGGGCTTCTGCCCCGCCCTCGCTGAAGGCGTTCCGGGGTGGCCAGCGCCGCGTGGGAGTGCCGTCATGACCGGACAGACGATCACCAACGCGCCCGCAACGGCGGTGCTGGGGCGGTTCCCCTGCTCCGCGACGCAGGAACGGTGCTGGTTCCTCGACCAGCTCGAGCCCGGCAACCGCGCGCTCAACGTCGCGATCCGCTGGACGATCACCGGGCGCATCGACGCGGCAGCCATCCGCGAGGCGTACCGCGCGGTGATCGCCCGCCACGAGATCCTGCGCACCCGCTTCGCCAGCCAGGATGGCCGGCCGATGCAGGAAGTGATGGCTCGTGCCCCCTTCCAGCTTGCCGAGATCGACCTGCGGGCCACCCCGGCGCACGCCCATGAGGCGCGCGTCGACGCCATCTCGATCGAGGACGCGGCCAAGCCCTTCGACCTGTCCCGGCCGGGGCTGATCCGCGCCGTCCTCATCCGCGTCGCCAACGACCGCGCGATCCTCTCCACCACCATCCACCAGATCGCGTTCGACGGCTGGTCCATCGGCGTCCTCGGCCGCGAGGTCGGCGCTTTCGCCGCGGCCCATATGGCCGGCCGCCGGGCCACGCTCCCCGAGCTGCCGCTCCAGTACGCGGACTATGCGCTGTGGCAGGCCGAGTACTTCGCCAGCGCGGACTTCGAGGCGGAGCTCGCCCACTGGGCCCGCAAGCTCTCCGATGCGCCCTACTTCGAGCTGCCGGCGGACTTTCCCCGCCCCGCCCAGCGCACGCAGAACTGCGACATGGTGATGGCCGACCTGCCGGTCGCCTTCGGCGAGCGGCTGGCGGCGGAGGCGAAGGCACTCTCCATGTCTCCGTTCGCCTACGGCGCGGGCGTCCTCAGCGCGCTGCTCGCCCGCCTCGCCGGCGAAAGCGAGGTGCTGTTCGGCACCCAGGTCGCCGGGCGGATCGACGTCGACCTCGAACCTCTCATCGGGGTGTTCATCAACAACGTGGTGCTGCGCTTCGCGGTGCCGGATGGCGCGCTGCACGCACACCTCGCCACAAGCGCGGTCACGGTGCGCGAGGCGCTGGCGCACCAGAGCACCCCCTTCAACCGGCTGGTGGAACTCATCAATCCGCCGCGCGATCCGTCCCGCACGCCTCTCATCTCGATCAACTACATGCTGCAGAACGCGTTCATGCAGCCGGCCGATTATGGCGACTTCGCCATGGCGAGCGCGCCGTCCCATGCGCCGGGCGCGATCTACGACCTCAACTTCCAGCTCGTCGGCCGGCCGACCGGGTGGCGGATGACGGTGGAGTACAACACCGACCTGTTCGCCCACGAGACCGCACTCGACCTCATCGAAGCCTGGCAGGCCGCCTTCGCGCACGCCTTCGACAATGCGGCCGCGCCGGTCGCGGAAATGCCGGTGCCCGCGGCCTTCGCCAACCGGCTCGACGCGGTTGGCGAGGCGATCGGCCCGATCGAGGCCGCGCTGTGCACGCACCCGCTGGTGGAGGAAGCCGCCGCGCTGGTCGTCACCGGCGAGGATGGCGCAGTCCACGTCCACGGGTTCGTGACGCCCTCCGCGCAGGCGACGATGGCGCTGGAGACGCTGCCGAAGCTCCTTCTGGCGCACCGCCCGGACCCATCCGATCCGTGGCCCGACGACGTGTCGGTCCTGCGCGCGCTGCCGCGTGACGCGGCGGGCCGGATCGCCCGCACGCGGCTCAGGGTTCCGGTGCGCGAGGCGCCGCCCGAGCCACGCCAGCCCGACGACGACGCGGTGAACGAGGTGGAGGCGGTGCTCGCCGCCATCTGGCGCGACATTCTGGGCGTCGAGGACGTCGGACCCGCGTCGAACTTTTTCGATCTTGGCGGCCACTCGCTCCTGTCGGTCCAGATGCTTGCGCGAATCCAGGACGTGTTTGACGTAAAGCCGAGCCTGTCCGCGGTCTACACGTGCCCGACGCTGCGGGCGATGGCGAGCGCGATCGCGCGGCAGACCGGACGGCAGGCGGGCATCCGCGCCGGCGAGGACGACTGGCGCATCGTGCCGCTGTCCCGCGGCCGCGGCGTGACCACCGTCGCGATCAACAACGTCGGCATCCTCCAGAAGCTCTGCGGAACATCGGCCGGCGACCGTCACCTGTTCGCGGTGCGCATGTTCGAGCCCGGCCATGCGCATGGCCTCGAAGGGCTGTCGTTCCCCGAGATCGCGGCGCGCTACGCCGCACTGATCCGCCGCGAGGCGCCGAGCGGCCCCTACGTCCTGTTCGGCGAGTGCGTGCACGGGGTGCTGTGCACCGAGATCGCGCGGCAACTGAGCGAGGCAGGCGAACGGGTGCTCCTCCTCGCCACCGTCAACATGTGGCATCCGGCCTATGCGGCCCGGCTCACGCCGCGGCAGCGCTGGAAGGTGCGCCTGTCCAACGTGCGCGATAACTTCAGGCTCGTCCTTTCGGGCAAGAAGAGCTTCACCCGCTTCCTCGCCAATTACTCGATCACCCACCGGATCGGCATGTGGAAGGCGGCGCGGGCGCTGCACCTCGTCAAGGCCATTCCGCCGAAGATCGGCACACCGGAGCAGGAAGGCTTCCTGCGCGCGCTGCTCGACGCGCGGGACGTCTACACGCCAACGTCGTCGAACCTGCCGATCCTGCAGATGCTGACGCCGGACTCGCCCACCGGCCGCGGCTTCGATCCGACGCTCGGCTGGTCGGACGTCGAGACCGGACCTTTCAAGGTGGTGCCGGTGCGCCCGTTCGGATCGAGCGAGGAGCAACATCCCGGCCTGCCCGCCATGACCGACGTGATCGCCGATGCACTGGTGGCACTGGACCGTGCGCCGGCATCGCCGGGTGAAAGGCCTTGAACCGTGCGCTGCATATCCTTGCGGTGGTCCTCGTGATGGGGCTCGCCACCGGTGCGGCGGCGGCCTTCGTGCCGGCCGTGGGCGATGCCGTGAAGGAGCATCTGCGCCGCGCCCTCTTCATCGGCACGCCCGTGCCGGATCCGGCCGGACCTGAGACGGTTGGCTTTGCCGAGATGAGCGTCGCGGTGCCCGCCGGCGAGGTCGTGTTCGACCTGTGGTACCCGGCGGCGGCTGAGGGTGACGCGGGCGAGACCGCACGGGCGCTGGTTGCCGCGCTGCGCCACCCGACCCGCGCGCAGGCCCTTGTGGACGCGCCGCTCGCACCGGCCGACGCCAGGCGCACGCTTGTCGTCTACCACGCCGCAGGTGGTTCCACGCGGACCGACAACAGCCTCATGCTGGCAAGCCTTGCCAGCCACGGCTACATCGTCGCCGCGCTCGACGATCCGTCCCATCACCCGCTTCCGCCGGGCGAGACGGACCAGCAGGCCGTGCGATCCTCGCTGGACTACAGCGGCGACGCGGCTCTCGACGCATCGCTTCAACGTGCCGGCCGCCGCACGGAACTTGCCGCCGCGACGTCGACCCTGGTGATCGACGAGCTTGCCCGCACCGCCCCCTTTGCGGAGGCCATCGACTTCACCCGCGTGGGGGCGATCGGTCTGTCGTTCGGCGGCGGGACGGCGGTCGCACTGGCGCATGCGGACGAGAGGATCGCCGCGGTGGTCAACCTGGACGGGTCCACCTACGGCGCCGCGGGGGCGGCGGGCGTCAGTGTCCCGTACCTCTTCGTGTTCAGCGACGCGGCGCTGATGCCTGCCGATGCGGTGAACAGCCCGACCGAGTGGATCCGCTACGAAGCGCGCCTCACGCGCCTCGAGATGCAGCGCGTCGAGGCCATGGCGGAACGTCCCGGCCACTTCGCTCTGGTGATGCCGGACGTTGCCCACACCGAACTTGGCGACCGTCTGGTGCGGCCGGCCTTCAGCGCCCTCGGCAAGGCCGACGACCGCGACCGCACCGCGCGGTGGGAGGCACTCGACACGGTGGTCAGGGACTTCCTCGACAAGAACCTGCGCAACGCTTCCGGCCAGCAAGACCAGATCGGGCCCCTGCCAGCCGCCATCGTCCCCCTTGAAGACGTCCTCGCACATTCGTCTGAACGCGGAACCCTCGCACCATGACACAAACGATGGAAACCACGGCGCCCGAGTTCCGCCCCCGGCCGACGCGCAGCCGCGCCGATGCGATGCGCATTGCAGACGCGCTCGCCCGGCAGGAGGCCTCGTACACCGGCAGCGAAGGCTACGACGACTATCACGGCGCGCGCTTCAGGTACCTGCTCGAACTTGCCAGAACCTGCGTTCCGAGCCCGGACGCTGCCGTCCTCGACATCGGCCGCAGCACCCTGTCGACGATGCTGTGCAACGCTTACGCCGACGTGACCACGCTGGGCTTCCCGCTGGCGCCGGACGATCGGTGGGGCGACATCCCGCATGTCGTCTACAACCTCAACGATGCGCAGGCGCGCGCGCCGATCCCGACCGACCGCACGTTCGACCTCATCGTGATGGCGGAGGTGATCGAGCACATCCACACCGCGCCGGAGCTCGTGCTCCTGATGCTGCAGACCGTGCTGAAGGAGTCCGGCGTCCTCATCTGCCAGACGCCCAACGCGGCGGCGCTGCACAAGCGAGTCAAGGCGCTGGCCGGGGCGAACCCTTACGAGGCGCTGCGGCTCAACCCGACCAATCCGGGCCATTTCCGCGAGTACACCAGGGGCGAGCTGATCGCGCTCGGCGACAAGGTCGGCCTGACGACGGTGCGCCACGAATTCCGCAACTATTTCACCGGTGGCGGCAACGCCGTCAGCCAGGCGCTTTTCCGAGCTGCCTGCTGGGCCGTGCCCGGCTTCCGCCGCGGTCAGACGGTCGTCTATCGCGCGGCCGGGCAGGCCGCGGCGCGAGACCAGTCGTTCCACCACAGCCCTCAACCCGAACAGACGATCGACAGGACCAACATGACGCCAAACAACGGTTTGAGCAGGCGCGCGATGATCGTGGCAACGGCTGGCGGTGCCGCCGCGATGCCCGCCCTTGCGGCAGGTCCCGCGCTCGGCGCGCAGCCTGACAGCGCGACAACTGCCAGCTTCTCGCACATCCTGCCGGAGGGCGCGTTCGGCGACGGCCGCAGCCACCCTCTTTCGGAGCGGTTCAGCACGCTGAAGGCTGCGCAGGCGGTCTACCCGTGCGCGACCGATCTGACCGACGAGATCGACTGGTGCGCCATCCAGACGGCCATCGACACGGCCGAGAAGAACACCAGCGGCCTCGTCCATGTGCCGAACGGGGGCCAGGCGTACATCCTCAACCGCGGGCTGAGGGTGAACCCGGCACGGGTGAGCATGCGCGGCGACGGCGTGGCGCTGAACTTCCGCAACCTGGCGGAAGGCAGCAGCGCGATACTTTTCGAGGGCAGCGCGGGGCCGCAGTACGGCCACGGTCCTCACATGTTCGAGGGTTTCGAGATCTTCGGACCGCGTCCCAAAGTCCGCCACGTCACCGGACTGAAGTTCCAGACCGAGATGATCGCGATGTCGAGCCGTGCCCAGATTCGCGACTGTTCGATCCACGATTTCGAGAACGGCGTGGAATTTCGTGACCGCGCCTACCTCATCAACTTCCACCACTGCTCGATCTACGACTGCAACTTTGCCGTCAACTGCCCCTTCGGCGCGGAGGATGCGGGCGAGAAGATCTCGTTCCACCAGTCCGTGCTGTTCAGTTGCTACTGCCACATTTCCAACACCGCGGGCTTCGAACTCACCTTCGTGGCGTGTTCCCTCAACTATGCTAACCGCGTGCTGTGGGACAACAACGGCCAGGTCGACTTCGTAAGTTGCAGGGTCGAGATCCTGCCGCCGAAGGAAGTTCCGTTTCATAACGGCGTCGGTCGGACCGATTTCTTCGGCGGCTTCTTCATGATCAACGGCACCCACGAGCCGGTCGTCGAGGAGCTGTTCGCCTTCAACGCCGCCGGCAGCGAAGTGCACATGAGCGGCCTGCGCGGCTGGAACTGGCGCACGACCACGGGCCGGCTGACGAAGGGCCCCGGGACGATCCACTGGGTGGCCGGCCAGGAGATCACCGAGGCGCCCGCTGCCGTGCGCATGCCGCAGGGCTGATCGATGGCGTGCCGGGCAAACTCAGGGGACTGCCGCCGTCACGGCGGCAAGGTCGAGCGCAGCCTCCCGCCAGGTGAGCGTCTGCGCCAGCGCGGCGCCGCGCGCGCGCAGGTCTGCGGCCAGCGCCGGGTCGTCGATGAGGCGCGTGAGGCACCGATCGGGACCGGCGGGATCGCCGGCCGGATAGATCAGCGCCGCAGCGCCGCAGATCTCCTCGACGGCGCTGCCGCCGGCCGCGATCACCGGGCAGCCGCAGGCGAGCGCCTCGACCGGGGGCAGGCCGAAGCCTTCGTAGCGGGAGGGAAACAGGAGGCACGCCGCGGCCTCGTAGAGCGCGCGCAGCTCGCCGTCGCTGACCCGCCCGAGCTCGACGATCGGAAAGCCGGTCGCATCACCGTCTGGACGGAAAACCGCGGGGTCGAGCGAGCCGGCAATGGCGAGGACCATCCCGTTCGCCTTCAGCAGCCGCGACGCGCTGGCGAGGCTCTTGAGGTTCTTGTGCTCGGCCCGGCTGCCGACCGCGATGGCGAAGCGGCCCGGCTCGAGCCCGTGACGGGCGAGGATTTCAGGCTCCGGGACGATACGGTCCATGTGGTCGGCGCCCTCGCGCACCACGCCGATGGTGTTCGCCGCAACGCCGAGGCGCGCCGCCAGGCGGTCGCGCGAAAAGCGCGACACGGTCACAATCCGGGTGCGGGTGCGGGCGAGACCCCAATGCAGCGCCTTGTACCAGGAGCGGAACGCGAGGCTGTACGAGGCCGGCGTGTCGAACGCGCCGGCGTCGTGGAT
Source organism: uncultured Alphaproteobacteria bacterium (assembly GCA_963704595.1). GTDB lineage: Bacteria > Pseudomonadota > Alphaproteobacteria > Rhizobiales > Amorphaceae > Acuticoccus. The sequence continues at coordinate 1,272,112 of OY969922.1, read as the reverse complement.
CACCACCACCTGCCGCCGGCTCTTGAGCGGCGCGGTGTTGCCGAGGCTGAGAAGGACCGTGCCCCGTGCGGCGGGGGCGAGCTCGGCCTGCTCCCAGGCGTGCCCGGTGCGGCGGCCGACCGTGCGCACGGCGAACGGAACGCCCTCGGGCGGCGTCGCCATCGGCGGCACCAGAACCTCGCATCGTGGCCACCTGTCCTCCGCCGCCAGTTCGCCAGCGGCACGCAGGATCTCGAGGGCGTAGCGCTGCACCCCGGTCACGGGCTGGGCAAGGAAGCGGCCGTTGATCGAGATGGGGGGGACGGTGTCGGGAAGCGTCGCGTTCATGTCGGTTCGTCCGAGCCTTCGCGGATAGCACGCTGCGGTCGGACCAGTATGGGGGTTCCGGCCCGATGAACGCCAGCCCCACGATCATGGCGACATCGCCGAAAACGGCGGCAGCGCGCCCGCAAAGGCTTGCGATCGGCATCGCCACCATCGGTCGCGCGCCGATCCTGAAGCAAACCCTGATGGAAATTGCCGGACAGACGCGCGCACCCGACGCGGTGATCGTCTGCGCCACCGGTGATGCTGACGTCGCGGGCGCGGTTTTCCCGGGGGACGGCACACGGCTCCTATTCAGCTCGCCCGGCCTTCCGCGGCAGCGAAACGCGATCCTCGACGCGGCGCATGACTGCGACATCGTCCTCTTCCTCGACGACGACTTCCTCATTGCCGCGGATTACGTGGCGCGGACGCTCGAAGCGTTCGCGGCAAGCCCTCGCCTTGCCGTCGCAACCGGGACCGTTCTCGCCGACGGGATCGGCGGCCCGGGGATCACCGCAGCCGAGGGCCGCGCAATCCTCGCGGCCGACGCGGGAACGACGGCAGCGACACCGTCGGGTCAGCCGGCCTTTTGCGGCTACGGCTGCAACATGGCGGTGCGCATGTCCCTCGTCCACGCCCATCGCATCCGGGTGAACGAGCGGTTGCCGCTCTACGGGTGGCAGGAAGACGTGGACTTCACGCGCAGGCTGGGCGCGTACGGCTCCATCGTTCGACTGGAGGACGCGCGAGGCGTCCATCTCGGTACCAAGACTGGCCGTGGATCGGGGCTCCGCCTCGGTTATTCGCAGGTCGCCAACCCCGTGCATCTCGCGCTCTCCTCAAAGGGGCGCGCCTATCCCTATGCCTACGCACTGAACCGCATCGCGCGGAACATGTCCGCCAACATCCTGAGGTCTGCACGGCCGGAACGGTACGTGGACAGGCGTGGCCGGCTGCGCGGCAACTTCATTGCGCTGGGCGACCTCCTGACCGGGCGTATCCGCCCGGAGAGAGCGCTCGATCTGTGACGCACGCCCCCGCCCGCAACACCGCATGGACCCAGCGCCTGACCGCCGCCAGCTTCGGCCCCGCCCTGAAGCAGCAGCTCGCGAACACGATGCTGACCGGGGTTCGCATGTCGCTGAGCCCGCACCTCAGCCCGCCATCCGAGGACCGGGACTTCACGCTGCCGGCCGTGGTGGCCGCCTACGGGCGCGGCACAGGCATTTCACAAGGCGCGCGGCTGCAGCACGCCGCCCTGCTCTCGTGCCAGATGGACGCCACCATGGTCGATGCCACGGCCGCGCTGCGCAACCCGCTGGTCCGGACGACCCATCGCCTGTCGACCAGCTATATATTTCACTGTGGCGCCCCGCAGACCGCGAGCCTGATGCGCGCGACGCTGCCGCATGTCTCGCGGGCGCGGCGGGTGGCCTACTGGGCCTGGGAGCTTCCCGACCCCCCGCTGGAATGGCGCCCCAACGAGGCGCTGGTCAGCGAGATCTGGACGCCGAGCCGCTTTTCAGCGCACAGCCTTGCCAGCCTCTTCAGCATCCCGGTGCGCGTCGTCCCGCACCGGCTGCCCGTTCACACGCCGCGCACCCGGAGGGATGGCCCCTTCACAGTGCTGGTGATGGCCGATGCGCGGTCCAGCCTTGCCCGCAAGAACCCCTACGGTGCGGTCGAGGCGTTCTCGCGCGCGTTCGGCGACTGCAAGGACGCTGCGCTGGTGGTGAAGCTGACAGGGCACGGACCCGTCGCGGATGCCCTGGCCGAAACCCTTGGGCGCATGCCCAACGCACACTGCATCCGCTCCTACCTCGACGAAGCCGAGCTTGCCGCGCTCTACCGGTCCACGGATGCCTTCGTCTCCACCCATCGTGCGGAGGGGTTCGGCCTGCCGATCCTGGAGGCGATGGGACATGGCATTCCGGCCATAGCAACCGGGTGGTCGGGAAATCTCGATTTCATGAGCAATGCCGACAGCGTGCTGCTGCCCTATGCGCTGGTGCCGGTGAAGGACCCGCAGGGGATCTACTCCGGGAGCCGATGGGCCGAGCCCGACATCGACGCCGCGGCCGAGGCATTGCGCTGGCTCCGTGACGATCGCGCCGCCTACGATTCGTTGGCGGAGCGGGCGTATCAGGCCGCGGTGCGCGCCGCGGACACGAACCGGTTCCGCACGAGCATCATCGATCCCCACACCGAACTCGGGCCGATGTGATGGCGGCCCGGCACGAACAATCGTTGCTGCGTCTAGAGAAGGACGTAAGCCGCGACCGCGACCCAGAACGCGGCGCACATCACCAGCACGGCGAGGCGGATCGTCCGCCCCTGCGACATCATCCCGAAGTTCCTGGCAGTTCGCCGGCTTCGGTAGCGCTCGTCAGCGGAATCCACAGCCTTCGCCATGAACGGCGCTCCTTCCATTTCGGCTGCGTACCGTCAAGACGGCGGCCGATTGGATCAATGCTCAAGCAGGACCAATGCATGCGTTTGCCGATTGCTGTTGTTCGAGCACAAAAACAACGCTCATTCCTTCAAGAACGCGGCACATGCATAACCCGATTGCATTCGCCATGCACGAAAACACGGTCTCGAAGCAAGTCGCATGTCAACCGCCGGGAAACATCATGGTTCCCGCATGCTTCGATCACAGCCGTGGAGGCCCGCACATGAACCAGTTCAGACCCGTCCGAACGATGGGGACACCGCTGGACACGGAGCCGGCCAGCGGGGGCACGATCAACATCCTCGGTGTCGTGGAGGTGATCTGGCGCCGCAAGCTCATCATCCTCGCCTGCACGGTGATGACGATGGGCGGCGCGTGGCTGGCACTGAAGCGCGTGACGCCGGTCTACACCGCGACTTCCATCCTTCTTCTGGACTCGCGCCAGCCCAACGTGACGAACGTTCGCGGCGTTGTTTCTGAGCTGTCCCTGACCTCTTCGGTCGTCGCGGGCGAGCTCGCGATCCTGCGCTCGAACGTCCTGATCGGCGAGGTGGTGGACGAGCTCGACCTCATGGACCATCCGCAGTTCGCAGCCCCTCCGCCGAAGGAGGACAGCGGCGGCGGCATCGGCAAGGCCCTCTCGGCCTGGTCCGACCGGATCGTTGCGATGCTTTCAGGCCTGAAGAGCGAAACGCCGGCCCCGACTCCGGAGGAAATTGCGACCGCGGCCGCCCTTGCCGTACCGGCGCCAGCGGCGACCCCGGCGGACGATGGGCGCAATCTCGTCGTGCAGAAGATCCAGAACGGCCTCTCGGTGGAACAGGGCGGCATCTCCTACGCGATCCATGTGAGCATGAAATCACCCGATCCGGACACTGCCGCCATGATCGCGAACGCGGTCGCGGACCGCTACATCGCGAGCCAGATCGACGAGAAACGCGCGCTGACGCGGCGCGCGAACGTATGGCTGGGCGAACGCATCGACCGCCTGAAGACGCAGGTCGAAGAGGCCGAGGCGAACGTCGTCGCGTTCAAGACTTCGCTGACGGCCGATGGCGGCGGGGTCGAGATCACGCAGCAGCGGCTCGCCGAGATCAACAGCGAGATGGTGCGTGCCAGCAGCGACCGCGTCGTCGCCGAGGCCCGGCTTTCCCAGGTCGAGCGACTGGTCGAGCGCGGCGGCCTTGAGGCCGCCTCCGCGGCACTGTCGTCGCCCCTGATCCTGACGCTCAACCAGCAGCTCAGCGAGCTCCAGCGCAAGAATGCCGAACTGCGCAAGTGGTTCGGAGAGAGCCACCCCGACGTCGTGGCAGTCACCGCCGAACTCGCGGACGTCGATCGCTCCATAAAGGTCGAGATCCAGAAGACGATGGAGGGGCTGCGCAGCCAGGTGGAAGTCGAGACGGCGCGCGAAGCACAGCTTGGCGCCAGCCTGAAGGAGGTGGAGCGCCGCCTGATGGAGCTTTCGAAGACCTCCGTCGAACTTCGCCAGCTCGACCGCTTCGCGGACGCAACGCGCTCGGTCTACGAAAACTTCCTGGCGCGTTACAATGAAACCTCGGAACAGGCCGAGATCCAGCGCGCCGACGCCCGCGTGATTTCCACGGCGGAGCCGCCGACGTCCCCGTCGCATCCGCGCAAGAAGCTGATCATGGCCGCGGCGACGGTGTTCGGCCTCGCCATCGGGCTGGCGATCATGTTCGTGGTGGAGCTGGTGTGGCGTCCGGTGCGGACCGCGCAGGAGCTGCAGGCGCGCACCGGCATCACGATATTTGGCTCACTGCCCGCGACGCCGGGGTCGCGCCGCCGGTGGGCCGCGCGCCATGCCTGGCCGCAGACCCCGACGCTCTATTCCGACGCCATCCGCAGCCTTCGCGCGTCGCTGCGCATAACCAGCGTTGACGGGCGCGGGCAGGTTCTGCTGCTGACGTCCGCCAACCCGGGAGACGGCAAGTCCACCACCTCCGTGGCGCTCGCCAGCGCATTCCAGGCCATCGGGCGGACATCGGTCATCGTGGACTGTGACCTCTACCGGCCGTCGATCTCCGACATCGTGTTCCCCTCCCGCTGGCTCGGCTCCGGCAAGAGGGATTGTCTGGTCGACTATCTGGAGGGCGGCGCCATGCTCGATGACGTGATCATGGTGGAACGCCACAGCGGGATCTCGATCGTCGCACCCCGCAAAGGCAGCCCGCACAGCGCGGACCTGATCGCGTCGATCCGGTTCGAGCAGCTGCTCGACGAACTCACCGCGCGGTTCGACATCGTCCTGATCGACACGCCGCCGATCACGTCCTTCTCCGAAACCCGGGTCGCGGCCGGCCTTGCCGACACGGCCGTGTTGCTGGTGCGGGCGGGCAAGACGTCGATGAAGGCGGCGAAGGCGGCGCTTGCGATCCTGCGCAGCAGTGACGTGCCGATGACCGGAGCCGTGCTGACCCAAGCCAGGCGCAAGACGCAGCCGGCCGATGGTTACGGGGGGTATCACCGTGCTTGAAGAGGCAAACCAGAGCGTCCTGGCGGGCACCATTCCTGCCGCCCCCGGGGTCCGGGGCCCCGTCCTCCCAAGGCGAGAGACCCTTCGGGTTGCCGTGGTTCACTACTGGCTCGTCACCATGCGCGGGGGAGAGCGCGTCCTCGAGGAGATCCTCAGCCTGTTTCCGCAGGCCGACATCTACACCCACGTGGCGGTGCCCGAAGCGATCAGCCCTGCCATCAGGCAGCACTCGATCACCGAGACCTTCATAGCCCGGCTGCCCGGTGCGCGGCGCCACTACGCGAAGTATCTGCCCCTCATGCCGCGCGCGCTGGAAGAGCTCGACCTCACCGGATACGACCTCATCATCTCGTCCGAATCCGGTCCCGCGAAAGGGATCGTGCCCCCGCCGGGCTCCCTCCATCTTTGCTACTGCCACTCGCCGATGCGCTACATCTGGGACCAGTACCCGTCCTATCAGAGCGGCCTCGGCAAGGTGCAGCGCGCCGCATTCAGCCGGATCGCCCATCGGATGCGCCAGTGGGACGTCACGAGCGCGGCGCGGGTCGACGCATTCGTCGCCAACTCCAGCTTCGTGGCCGAACGGATCAGGCGGTACTACGGCCGCGAGGCTGCGGTGGTTCACCCGCCGGTGGATGTGAATGCGTTTCGCGTCGATCCAGCTGCGGCGCGGTCGGGCGCGTTCCTGTTCGTGTCGGAACTCGTCGGCTACAAGCGCGCCGACCTTGCCGTCGACGCGTTCGCGCGGCTCGGCCTGCCTCTGGTGGTGGCCGGTACGGGAAGCGACGAGGCGGCCCTGCGCCGGCGCGCCCCCGCCAACGTGACCTTCGCCGGCCGGGTCAGCGCCGCCGAACTCACCCGTCTCTACCAGACCTCACAGGCGCTGATCTTCCCCGCGCTGGAAGACTTCGGGATCGTTCCGCTCGAGGCGATGGCATGCGGGCTCCCCGTCATCGCCTATGGCCGCGGCGGGGCGCTGGATTCGGTGGTGGACGGGCAGACGGGCCGATTTTTCGGCGAACAGTCCGTGGACGCACTCGTGGCGGCGGTGGAGGAATTCAGACGGCAGCCGCCGCGCCTGGGTCCCGACGCGATCGCCGCACACGCCCGGTCGTTTCGTGCCGAGGTGTTCCGAGAGCGGTTTGCGGCGGTGGTCGAGCGCGAGCTGGACCGCGCGGCCGCCCGGCAGGATGCGGTCCTCAGTGCTGCACGCGGCCTGCGCGCTTCTTGAAGACGCTCGTCGCGTGAGGGTCTGCATAGTGGAGGACCGCCGTGCAGCGAATGTCCGTGCCCTCACAGGCATCGTTGGTGTGCAGTGAGCGGTAGCCCCAGAAGAGGTACATGTTGCCGGGCTTCAGCGGCACGCGCTTGAACGCGCCGGCAGCAAGCTGCCTGCGCCGGGCCGACTGGGCGGCCTTGCGGTCTGTCCGCAACTTGTCGAGCACGTTGACGAGGTAGAACCGTCGCAGCGGGCGGGTGTTGGGGACGATGATGAAGTCGCCCGTGCCCTTCTCAGGAATGGTCACTGGGATAAGCACGGTGAGCACATAGGAATCGTAGTGGAAGATGAGTGATTGCGCGCGCCCGGTTTCGCCGCAGAGGATACGCAGCGTCTGCCGTGCCGTGCAGTCGGCAGCGGGGTGACCCAGGGCGTGCGCGCAGACTGCCTCGCTCAGCGCATTGAGCGCCGAGTCGTCCGCCAGTTGTCCCAGGAACGTCTTCTCGAGCCCCTCCTTGCCGCGGAGGAACACGTACTGTCTGCCGTTGGCCTCGGCTGTTTCCTGGATGAAGGCTTGCGCCTCGGTCAGAGCCGACCGGTCGACGAAATCCTCGATCACCGCGATGCCATCTCGGTCGATCTGCTCGGCGAGTTCAACGGGATCGACACGGTTGAGAGCTTCGAAAAAAATTTGCACATCAAAATCCTGGAAAATGTCGTGCAGAATATTGGCTGGGTGCCGCAATCCTGAACGACTGTCGAAAGACAACAATTGCCGCGAGAATAATCAGCAAGATATTTCTGTCTTTAACTTGGATCAGTTTTTCTGCCTTGATGGCAGGGCCTTTACTGCACGCCGCGTCGCCGCGGGTGGCGTCACGTCGGAAAGGGTAGAAAGGTCCTGCCGAGACCGGAGGTTAGAGGTGGGCGGTGAGCCGCAAGATACCGCGGCGGGCCAGGCGAGTGCCCGGAACCGCCAATGGTTTCAGGCGCGGCCCCACTCGTCCTGCAGGCGCTCGATATCGTCCTCGCCGAGGTAGCTGCCGGTCTGGACCTCGATCACCTCGAGGCGGATGCGGCCCGGGTTGGCGAGGCGGTGGACGGCGCCGAGCGGAATGTAGGTCGACTGGTTCTCCGACAGCGTCTGCACCTCGCCGTCGACCGTCACCTCCGCCGTGCCGCGGACGACCACCCAGTGCTCGGCGCGGTGGTGGTGCTTCTGCAGCGACAGCCGCTTCCCCGGCGACACGAACAGGTGCTTCACCTGGAAGCGCTCGCCATTCATGATCGAGGTGTAGCCGCCCCACGGGCGGTTCACCGTCGGGGAGACGTCGAGGAGGTCGTTGCGGCCGGCCTTCTTGAGGTGCGCGACGACGGCCTTCACGTCCTGCGCCCGGTCGAGCGGGCAGATCAGGATGGCGTCGGTGGTGGCGACGACGGCGAGATCGCTGACGCCGAGGGCGATCACGTCGGCCTGGTCGGACACGATGAGCGAGTTGTGCGAATCAACCGCAGTGCCGTTGCCGCGGATGGCGTTGCCGGCGCCGTCCTTGTCGAGCGTGTCCCAGTAGGCGCGCCAAGAGCCGACGTCCGACCAGCGGCACGAGATCGGCGCGACGGCCGCCTTGTCGGTCCGCTCGAAGAGGGCGTAGTCGATGGAAATGTCTGGCGCGGCGCCGAACGCGCCCGCGGGAAGGCGCAGGAGATTGTCGGTCCGCTCCACCCCGTCGGCAGCGGCCTCGGCGGCGTCGGCAACGTCGGGAGCTAGCCGGGTGAGTTCGTCGAGCAGGGCGCGGGCCGAGAAGGCGAAGAAGCCGGCGTTCCAGTAGTAGTTGCCGTCGGCGACCATCCGCGCGGCCTCTTCCACAGGCGGCTTCTCGACGAAGCGCTCGACCTTGCGCACCAGGGCGTCGCCGGCTGCGGCCTTGATGTAGCCGTAGCCGCCCTCGGGGTAGGTCGGCACGATGCCGAAGGTGACCATCTCGCCGCCCCTGGCCCGCTCCACCGCGGTCGCCAGCGTGTCGAAATAGGCCTTGTCGGTGGTGATGAGGTGGTCGGACGGGAGGACCAGCATCACGGCGTCGGGGTCCTGCCGCACGAGGAGCGCCGCGACGGCGGCGATGGCGGGCGCGGTGTTGCGCGCGACCGGCTCCAGCACCACGGTGGCGTTCTCCACGCCGATCGCCTTCAGCCCGTCGTCGACCTGGAAGCGGTCGTGCTCGCCGCAGACGATCCACGCGGGCGCGACGTCGAGATCCATGTGGCGCAGCACCGTGCGCTGGAACAGGCTGTGCTCGCCATGCATCGGCAGGAACTGCTTCGGCTTGTCCGCGCGCGACAGCGGCCACAGACGGGTGCCGCGGCCCCCTGCGAGGATGACGGGAAAAATCTTCATCAAAATTGTCCAATACTGATGAGCGATCACCGTCGCCGGTCGCTCAAGCTTATGAAAAAGGAAAAATCGTATATAACTTCAAACACCAACACTCTAAACATATATAATGCTACATTGAAAGCATCGTCACGCCAATACTCCAGGATACGAAATGTCGTGCAAGGTGACGATGTTTGCCGATCCGTCCATCGGCGGCATCCAGGCCGGCAAGACCGGAGACCGACCCGCCGCCGCGCACTCCCATCGGCCGCCACCCACCCTGTGTCACCGCCGGCCGCGCAGACAATCGCGCGCCCGCCCGATACATCCCGTTGCCGCCGCAGCTTCAGCGCCCCGGTGCGCTGCACGGCGTCGGAGGCGACGCGCGAGGCCTCTTGGAACGGCGCGCGGCCGGGAGCAGGGTCGCATTCTAAGCCAACGGGAAGGACTGCAATGGAGACACTCCTGACCGCTCTCGATCTCGGAGCGATCATCACCGCGATCTTCGCATCGGCGTTCTGGTATCAGGCGGGAGCGCGCACAGTCCGGCGGGTTTCGCGGTTCGAGGTGTTCGATGTGGCCGACATCAACCGGATGGTCACGGCGATGAACCGGAGCGCGATCCTCAACCGCCGCGCCGCCCTCGCCTCAGCCGCGTCGGCCGCGTGCTTCGCGCTGCGCTTCGCCGCGGATGCCGCGACGGCGGCCGTGACACCGTAACGGCACGCGCCTAGCGGTGGAGGACCGGGCGCTGGCGCGAGAAGGTGCGGCGGCCGCCTTTCAGCCCCAGCATCGGGACGGCGAGCTCGGCGACGGCCATGCCGGGGGTGGCCGCGTCGAGGAGGACGAGGTCGGCGGGGTTGCCGGGGGCGATGCCGTAGCCTGCGAGGTTCATCAGGCGGGCCGATTCGGTGGAGACCATCGCGAGGCATTCGGCGAGCGCGTCCGGGCTGCCGAGCTGGGCGATGTTGGCGTAGAGGTTCGCCATGCGGATGAGCGAGCAGTCGCCGTAGGGCGTGAACGGGTTGAGGACGTTGTTGGTGGAGAGCGAGCAGCGCACGCCCTCCGCCGCCATCAGGTGGACCGGGGTGACGCCGCGCGGCGGGTCCACCGCCTCCGCGCCGCGGTGCATCAGGAAGAGGTCGGTCGACGGCACGACGGTGACCGCGACGCCGGCGTCCGCCAGGCGCGCGGGAGAGCGTGGTCAGCGCCGGCCGCGAGAGCGCGGTGAAGCGGGTGACGTGGCCGACCGCGACGCGCCCGCCCCAGCCATATTCCTCGGTGCGGCGGGCGACGTGCTCGACGTCGAGATTGTTCGGGTGTCGGTGCCGAAGTCGAGGTGCATGTCGATGTCGACGTCGAAGCGGCGGGCGAGCTCGAAGACGCGGTCGATCTGGGCGTGGCTGTCGGTGTCGGTGTAGGGGGTGGCGCCGACGACCCTGGCGCCGTCCTCCAGGACCTTGACCATCAGCTCCTCGGTGCCGGGGTTGTTGGTCATCCCGTCCTGCGGGAAGACGCAGACCTCGACGTCGATCGCCCACGCCCATTCCGCAACCGCGGCCTTGACGCCCTCGTAGCCGCGGAGGCCGACGACGGGATCGACCTCGACGTGGGTGCGCATCTTCTGCGTGCCCTGGAGGACGGCCTTTTCGAGCGTGCGGGAGGCTCTGGCGGCGACGTCCTCGACAGTGAAGGCGGCCTTGAGGCGGCCGACCTCGGCGATGGCACCCTCGATGCCGCCGGCCATGGTGCAGCGGTCGAGGATGCAGGACTTGTCGAGGTGGATGTGGCTTTCGCAAAGGCCCGGGACCGCGAGGCGGCCCTCGCCGTCGATGACCTCTCCGGTGCGCGGAAGGTTCGGGGCGATGGCGGCGATGCGCCCGTCCGTGACGCCGATGTCCACCGTCTCGCCGGGGGTGTCGGCGAGGCGCACGTCGCAGATGGTAAGGTCCATGAGGGGCTTCCGGGTTGGGGCGGGAGGCTTGCCGATGCAAGCGGCGTTCCGGTTCAGTCCTCGATGTATGCGCCGTTCTCGGCGACGATCCGGCCGCGCTTCATGACGAGGACGCGGGCCGGATGGTCGGCGACGGCGTCCTCGATGCCGACGGCATCGACGAGGACGAGGTCAGCGTCGGCGCCTTCCTCGATGACGCCGCCGCCGAAGCCCATGTGGACGGGGGTGTGGCGGGTGATGGTCTCGAACAGGAGGGAGAGCTCGTCGTCGGCGTTCATGCCCTGGCGGTAGCCGATGACCATGGCGCGCTTCAGCATGTCGCCGTTGCCGTAGGGGCTCCAGGCGTCGCGGATGTTGTCGGACCCGGCGAGGACGGGGACGCCTTCCCGCCAGAGCGCGGCGACGGGGGGCATCAGCGCCTTGCCGGGGCCGTTGGTGAGGATGGCGACGCCGGCCTCCGCGAGAGCGTGCACCGTCGGGCCGATGTCGTGCGCATCGCCGAGCGCGAAGGCGTGGCTGACCACCACGCGGCCCTTGAGCCCGGTGCCGCGGGTGCGGCGGGCAATGTCGCGCAGTTCCGCGAGGCCGGCGGCGCCGCCGTCGTGGAGGTGGATGTCGATGCCGGCGCCATGGCGTTCGGCGAGGGCGAAGACGGTGCCGAGGTGGCTGTCCATGTCGCCGTCGATGCCGACGGGGTCGAGGCCGCCGACGTGGGTGGCGCCCTCCTCCATCGCGGCGGCGAGAAGGTCGGCGACGCCGGGGTCGCGCAGGATGCCGCTCTGGGGGAAGGCGACGATCTGCATGTCGACGGCGTGGGCGAAGGACTCCTTCAGCTTCAGCACCTCGTGGAGGTGGGTGAGGCCGATCTCGGTGTCGATGTCGACGTGGGTGCGCAGGGTGCCGGTGCCGAAGCCGATGATCTTGCGCAGGAGATTGCCGCCGCGCTCGAACACCGGGACGGTCATCGTGCGGCGGATTTCCTTCTCGGCCTCGATCCGCTCCTCAACCGTGGAGCCTGGGCGGTAGCGCATGTAGGGGAGGCCCGAGAAGGTCTTGTCGAGGTGGATGTGGCCGTCGCAGAAGCTCGGTGCGAGGAGGCGGCCGCCGCAGGGAATGTGCGCCTCCCCGTCCGCCAGCGAGGGCGAGGCGGCGGCGGAGCGGATGGCGGCGATCTTCCCGTCCGCGATGCGGACATCGACGGCGCGGCCGTCTGCGAGCAGGGCGTCGGACAACAGGGTGGCGGTCATCGCGGTCCTCGGGCAGGGCATGGTCGGTGCCGGCCGGGGGCCGGACCTCCCCCACAATCCTAGGGCAGTTCACACGTTGAGGAAGCGGTCCTTGATGTCGGGCGCGGCGCGCAGCTCGTCCGACGTGCCGCGCCAGACGACCCGGCCCTTCTCCATCACCACGTGCCGGTCGGCGAAGCGCACCAGCGCGTCGACGTTCTTGTCGATGACGAGGATGGACTCGCCGTCGACCTTGAGGCGTTCGAGGCACTGCCAGATTTCCTCGCGGATGAGCGGGGCGAGGCCTTCGGTCGCCTCGTCGAGCACCATCAGGCGAGGGTTGGTCATCAGCGCGCGGCCGATCGCGAGCATCTGCTGTTCGCCGCCGGAAAGCTGGTTGCCGAGGTTGCGGCGGCGTTCCCTGAGGCGCGGGAAAGAGGGCGTAGATGCCGTCCAGAGTCCACTTCGCCGGGTCGCCGCGGCGGGTGGCGAGGAGGTTTTCCTCCACGGACAGCGTCGGGAACACGCGCCGGCCTTCGGGGACGAGACCGAGGCCCTTCTGGGCGATGACGTGGGACGGACGGCCGGCGAGATCCTCCCCGCCGACGACGACGCGCCCGCCGCGCGGCTTGATGAGGCCGAAGATGGCGTTGATGGTGGTGGTCTTGCCCATGCCGTTGCGGCCGAGCAGGGTCACCACCTCGCCCGCCGCAACGTCGAGGTCGACGCCGAACAGGATGCGCGAATCGCCGTAGGCGGCCTCGAGGCCCTCGACATGGAGCATCAGGCGGCCTCCTCGCCGAGATAGGCGCTGCGCACCTCGGGCATCGCGCGGACCGTCGCCGGCGCACCGCTCGCGATGACGCGGCCGTAGACGAGAACGCTGAGGGTGTCGGCGAGCGAGAAGACGGCGCTCATGTCGTGCTCGATGAGGACGAGGGTGTGGGTCGCCTTGAGGGCGCGCATCAGGTCGATCAGCACCTCGCCCTCCTCGTGGCCGGTGCCGGCGAGCGGCTCGTCCAGCAGCAGCATCCGCGCGCCGGTGGCGTAGGCGATGGCGATCTCGAGCTGGCGCTTCTCGCCGTGGGAGAGCGCGCCCGCGATCCGGCCCGCGCGGTCGGCGAGGCCGACCTTGCCGAGCGCTTCCATCGCCGCCTCGTTGAGGGCGGCTTCGCGCGCGGCGGGGCGGAAGAAGCGGAAGCTGGAGCCGGCGCGCGCCTGCACCGCCAGCGCGACGTTCTCGAGCACGGTGAAGCCGGCGAGGATCGAGGTGATCTGGAACGAGCGGGCAAGGCCCCGGTGGACGCGCTGCGGCATCGAAAGGTGGGTGATGTCCTCCCCCGCGAAGAAGACCTTGCCGGAATCGGATTTCAGGCCGCCGGAGAGCTGGTGGATCAGCGTCGTCTTGCCGGCGCCGTTGGGGCCGATGATGGCGTGGATCTCGCCGGGCGCGACCTCGAGCGACAGGTCGTCGGTGACGGCGAGCGAGCCGAACGACTTGCGGAGGTGCTGAACCGAGAGGAGCGGCCCGGTCATGACTTCGCCCCTCCCGTAAGCTTGCGGGCAAGGCCCGCGATCCCGCCGCGGCCGAACAGGACGAAGAGGATGAGGATGATGCCGAAGCCGAGCTTCCAGTGCTCGGAGAAGGCGGCGAGCCACTCCTCAAGCAGGATGAAGATGGTGGCGCCGGCGACGGGGCCGATGAGCGTTCCCATGCCGCCCAGCACCACCATGACGATGAGCTCGCCGGAGCGGTGCCAGGTCATGAAGGCGGGGGCGACGAACTCGATCTGGTTGGCGAGGAGCACGCCGGCGACCGAGGTGAGCGCACCGGAAATGACGTAGGCGGTGAGGCGGTAGCCGTAGGTGGAGAAGCCGATGGCGGCCATGCGCACCGGGTTCTCTCGGGTGCCGCGCAGCACGCGGCCGAAGCGGGAGGCGACGATGCGGCGGAGGAGCACGTAGGCGAGCACCAGCACCACGAGGACGAGGTAGAAGAACGCTATGTCGTTGGCAAGGATCGACGTGCCCAGCAGGCTGGAGCGGCCGCCGAGCGAAAAGCCGTCGTCGCCGCCGTAGGCCGAGAGCGAGACCGCGAAGAAGAACGCCATCTGCCCGAACGCCAGCGTGATCATGATGAAGTAGACGCCGCGGGTGCGCAGCGAGAGCGCGCCGGTGACGAGGGCGAAGAGGGCTGCCGCGGCGGCGCCGGCCAGCGTCTGCACCACTATGTCGGTGATGCCGTTCTTGGTGAGGATTGCCACCGCGTAGGCGCCGATGCCGAAGAAGGCGGCATGGCCGAAGGAGACCATCGCGCCGTAGCCGAGGATGAGGTCGAGCGCGATGGCGGCGAGCGCGAAGATCATGATCCGGCTGACGATGACGAGAAGGAACATGTCGTTCGTCGCCGTCGCGATCACCGGCATCAGCGCGAAAAGGCCGAAGATCGCGACCCCGGCGAGGCGCGAGCCGGTGAGGAGTTTGGGGGGCCGGTCGCTCACGAGGCGCTGCCCTTGGCGCCGAAGAGACCGGCGGGGCGGACGACGAGCACCAGTGCCATCAGGATGTAGATGAGCATCGGGGCGAGCACGCGCCCCGTCTGGCCCGCTGCGGCGGGGTCCATCACCGATTTCAGGATCATCGGCCCGAACATGCGCCCGAGAGTGTCGACGCAGCCGACGAGGATTGCCGCGACGAACGCGCCGCGCACAGAGCCGACCCCGCCGATGACGATGACGACGAAGGTGAGGATGAGGATGCTCTCGCCCATGCCCGGCCCGACCGAGAGGATCGGCGCCACCATCGCGCCGGCAAAGCCTGCCAGCATCGCGCCGATGCCGAAGACCACCATGAAGATGCGGCGGATGTTGACGCCGAGGGCCGAGACCATCGCGCCGTCGGTGGCGCCGGCGCGCAGGAGCATGCCGATCGCGCGTGTGGTTGACGAGGATGTAGAGCCCCAGCGCGGTGAGGAGCCCCGCCGCGATGATCGCGAGCCGGTAGACCGGAAAGCGCATGTTGCCGATGAGCGGGATCGAGCCCGACAGGAATTCCGGCACCGGGACGGAGAGCGGCGCCGCGCCCCAGATGATCTTCACGCCCTCGGTGAGGACGAGGATGAGGCCGAAGGTGGCGAGCACCTGATCGAGGTGACTTCGGGCGTAGAGGAAGCGGAACAGCACCAGCTCCAGCACGATGCCGATGGCGAACATCGCGGGGATCGTGACGAGGATGGCGAGCACAGGGCTGCCGGAGACGGCCGCCACCGTGGCGGTGACGTAGGCGCCGACCATGTACATCGCCCCGTGGGCGAGGTTGATGAGGTCCATGGTGCCGAAGATCAGCGTGAGCCCGGCCGCGACGAGGAAGAGCAGGATGCCGAACTGGATCCCGTTCAGCGTCTGCAGGAGGAACAGGTTCATCATCGCAAGGTCCCTCCCCAAGTGGACGGGCACAGCGCCTCAGCCGTTCCCCCCTCATATTCCGGTGGAAGACCCGCCGGAGGCGTGTCTTCCCTGAAGCGACATTCCGGCGGAAGTCCGGTGGCCCGGACTTCCGATTCCTTGAGGTCAAATCGCGCCAGCGCGATTTGACGTGCCGACGCCCTCAGAACCCCGCGGAGCGGGGCGAGGGTCAACGCCGAAGAGCGAAGCGTGGGTTGAGGCGAGCCCCGCTCCGCGGGAGAATTGACCACCCGAGGGAGCTTCGAGGCACGGCGCCCCGCAGCGCTGCTCCACCGGCACACACCTGCAAATCACCCACCCTAGCGCGCCCGTGCCATGCCGTGGCGCGCGGCGAGGCCGGCGACCGAGAAGCCCGCCTTGCCGGCGTATGTGCCGACGATGGCCTCGCGCTCGGCGCGGGTCATGACCTCGTCGATTGCGTCGAAGCCCTTGGGGGAGCGTTTTTCCGCCTCGTCGATGACGCGTTCGGGGCCGCCCTTGCGGTTGAGGTGGACGATCTCGGCGGTCTTCGGCAGGCGGTCCTTCTCGTAGACGTAGAGGGCCTGGCGGGGGTGTTCGGAGAAGCTCAGCGCATCGGCGAGGGCGCGGGCGTCGAGGATCGCCTGCGAGGCGCCGTTGGAGCCGACGGGGTACATCGGGTGAGCGGCGTCGCCCAGCAGCGTGACGCGGCCGAAGGTCCAGCGGGGCAGCGGGTCGCGGTCGCACATCGGGTATTCGAAGATCTGCTCGGTGGCGGCGACGAGGGCTGCGACGTCGCAGCCGGGCACCGCGAAGCGGGTGGAGTGCGGCAGGACGTCGGCGCGGTAGGCGGGGCGGGACCAGCTCTCGCGCGACGGTGGCGTCGAGCCGTCGGGCGCGACGCGGATGTTGACGACCCAGTTCGTGAGCTGGCGGCCGTCTTTCGCCGGGGCGATGGGGTAGAGGACGAACTTGCCGCCCATCCCGCCGCCGATCGCCATCGACTGGCCGTCGCGCCACACCGGCCACTCCGTCGCGCCGCGCCACATGGCGACGCCGTTCCAGTGGGGGGCGCCCTCGTCGGGGTAGAACTTGCGGCGGCCGGCGGAGTGGATGCCGTCGGCGCAGATCAGGACATCGCCGCGCACCGTGCGGCTGCCGGCGCCCCTGCCGCTGTCGACGAAGTGGGCGGTGACGCCGCCCTCGTCCTGGACGAAACCTGCGAGGGAGGCGCCGGTGACGACGGCGTCCGCGCCGAGGCGCTCGACCACGGCGTCGTGGATCAGCTTCTGCAGGCGGCCGCGGTGGATCGAGAATTGCGGCACCGGGTGCCCGGCATCGAGGCCGCGCAGCTCGCGCCAGACCTCCTGGCCCTGCTTGTTGAGGTAGAAGAGCTCGCGCGTGCGCACGCCGACGGCGTCTAGCGCCGGGCAGGAGGCCGAGACTCGCGAGCTCGCGGATGGCGTGGGGCAGCGTGTTGATGCCGACGCCGACCTCGCGCACCGCGGTGGCGTGCTCGTAGATGGTCGCCCGGATGCCGCGCTGGTGCAGCATGAGGGCGGTGGTGAGGCCGCCGATGCCGGCGCCTGCGATGATCACATGCATCGAGAGAGCTCCCCGCCGGTCATTCCGCGTCCGGCGGCGGCAGGAAGTCGACCTCGTGCTTGGCCGAGGTTGCCACCACCTCGGCAGGGTCAGCCTTCGGGCCGAGGTTGTGAAGGGCCCAGAAGAGGTCGAACAGGCGGCCGGTCGGGGCGACCCAGAACAGGCATTTGATAGTCTGGTCGCCCTTGTTGAAGATGCCGTGCGGGATGCCCATCGGCAGGCGGACGAGGTCGCCGGGTTCTGCAAAATCCTCGCGGCCGTCGAGGAGGAAGTCGAACCGGCCTTCGAGGATGTAGAGGAACTCGTCCTGGGTCGGGTGGATGTGGGGCGGCACGAAGGTGCCCTGGCGGCAGCGTCGCGTGCCACGACATCGACTGCGCGGAGACCTGTTTGGGGACGTAGGTCTGGCCGAGAATGTTCCAGCTGATGCTGTCCACTCCGTCGCCCGCGCGCGTGATCCCCGGCAACATCTTCAAGGCGGTTGTCCTTCATTCGGGTCGATGGCCGGACCCGGTGCCGGGTCCGGCCGCTGTTTTTGTCAGATCAGGTGCGGCGGGCCGCTATTCCATCTCGCACTGGTCGACGTAGTTGTCGGTGTAGTCCTCGAAGATCTTCTCGACGATCGAGGTCTGGTACTTGCCGTCGTCGCGCTTGATGGCCTTGACCAGGTAGAAGTCCTGCACCGGGTAGTGGTTGGTGCCGATCTTGAAGTTGCCGCGGAGCGAGTCGAAGTCGGCGGCCTCGAGGCCATCGCGGATGCCGTCGGTGTTGGAGAGATCACCGTCGACGGAGGCGACGGCGGCGTTGATCATCTGCGCCGCGTCGTAGGCCTGCATTGCGTAGGTGCCGGGGACGGCGCCGTACTTTTCCTCGTAGGCGGCGACGAATTCCTTGTTCTTCGGCACGTCGAGGTCGGGCGCCCAGTTGGCGCCGCCGAAGAGGCCGAGCGCCGCGTCCTGCTGTGCGGGCAGCGTGCTCTCGTCGACCGTGAAGGCGGAGAGGAAGGGAATGCCCTCGAGCCCGGCCTGGCGGTACTGCTTGACGAGGTTCACGCCCATGCCGCCGGGCATGAAGGTGAACACGGCGTCGGGCTGGAAGGCCGCGATCTGGGCGAGCTCCGCCGAGAAGTCGAGCTGGCCGAGGGTGGTGAAGACCTCACCCGCGACGCCGCCGGTGTAGGAGTGCTTGAAGCCTGCCAGCGAATCCTTGCCGGCCTGGTAGTTCGGCGCCATCAGGAAGACGTTGGTGTAGCCTTGGTCCTGCGCGTACTTGCCGAGGACTTCGTGCACCTGGTCGTTCTGGTAGGACGACACGAAGAAGTTGGGGTTGCAGTCAGCGCCCGCGAAGTTGGACGTACCGGCGTTGGGGCTGATCAGGAATTTTCCTGCGGAGGTGACCGGCGGCTGGATCGCCTGGAGGATGTTGGAGAAGATCGGGCCGACGACGAAGTCGACCTCGTCGCGCTCCAGGAGCTCCTTCACCTTGTTGACCGCGACGTCGGGCTTCTGCTCGTCGTCGACAACGATCACCTCGGTCGGCACGCCGCCGAACTTGTCGCCGAAGTCTTCCGCGGCGAGGAGGAAGCCGTTGCGGGCCTGTTCGCCGAGGACGGCGGCGGGGCCGCTGAGGGTGACGATGAAGCCGATCTTCAGCGGGTCGGCGTCCTGCGCGAAGGCGGGAGCGGTGAGCGCCGTCGCGGCCAGAAGCGCCAGCGCCTTGAGGGTGGTTCGCATGGAGGAGCCCTTCTCTACGGTCTTCGATGTGCCAGCCCGCGAGAACGACTGCTCAACGGGGTTCGGCAGATAGTTTACACGTAAAACATCTCTCATCAATACATCGTCGCATCAACAATGCGCATGCCGTTTCATTGTGCAATGCAGCGTAAGTTTTGCGCGGGGCACGCAGCCGGTGCGCGGCAGCGGTTACAGCGTGCCGGCGCGCTCGGATTGCTTGCTTCGCAGGCACCTGATTGGGCATATTCGACCGGCAGCGCCCGGCTTCAGCCAGGCGCCCGCCCGGAGGGTTTTGCAGCAACCATGACCGAACATCAGAGCCAGAGGGAGGCGCGGGCGCCACGCCGCCGCCTCGGCGAAACGGTGTTCGGCCACCTGCAGCGCGCCATCAAGTCCGGCGCGTACGGCGCTGACGAGAGGTTGCCGCCCGAGCACGCGCTTGGCCGCCGAGTTCGAGGTCTCGCGCCCGGTGATCCGCGACGCGCTGCGCCGCCTGCGCGAGAAGGGGCTGATCTACTCGCGGCAGGGCGCGGGGAGCTTCGTGCGGGCGACTGGCGTGCGCGAGCCGCTGGGGTTCGGCGAGCTCGAGAACCTAGCCGACCTGTCGGACTGCTACGATTTCCGCATCTCGGTGGAGCCGGCCGCGGCCGCTCGGGCGGCTCTGTCCCACACCGACGCGGCGCTGGCGGACGTGGAGCGCGCGCTCAACCTGATGCGCGAAGCGACCCACACCAGCCGCCACCGCGAGGATGCGGACTTCGCGTTCCACCTCGCCATCGCGCGGGCGTCGACCAACCCCTACTACGCCACCGCGATGGCCTCGCTGGAGAGCCACATCGCCGTCGGGATGCAGCTCCACGGCCTTTCACTGAAGGCGCGGGCGGACGGGCTCGGCCACGTGTTCGCCGAGCATCAGGCGATCTTCGAGGCGATTGCGCAGGGCGATGCCGATACCGCCGCGACGCTGATGCGGGCGCACCTCGAACATTCCCGCTCGCGGCTGTTCGAGAGCCAGCGCGGTGCCGCCCCGCTGGGAAGCACCGCGCCGATCGACTGACCGGCCGGCCTCAGCCCGCGGCGCGGTAGATGGCAAGAACGTCGTCGACGGTCATGTCGCGCGGGTTGTTGTCCATCAGGCGGCGGATGGCGTGGGCTTCCTTCGCCCATTCGGGGAGGTCTTCCGCCTTAGCGCCGTGGGCGGACATGCGCATCTCGACGCCGAGATTCTCGCACCATGCGCGGGCGCCGGCGAGCACGTCGCCGTCCCGCGCGAGGCCGAGGGCGGCGGCGATCTCGGCGGTCTTCTCCGGCACGCACCGGCTCGTTGAAGGCGAGGACGTGCGGGAAAGATGACGGCGTTGGCGAGGCCGTGCGGCAGGCCGAGCCGGGTGCCGAGCGGATAGGCGAGCGCGTGGCCGGCCGCGGTGTTGACCGGGCCGAGGCAGACGCCGCCGTAGTAGCTCGCCAGCATCATGCCGGCGCGGGCCTCGGTGTCGGTGCCATCCGCCACGGCGCGGGCGAGATAGCGGCCGACGAGGGCCATGCCGCGCCTTGCGAAATCGTCGACGAGGTCGTGGGACTTCTTGCTGGTGAAGGCCTCGACACAGTGGGCGAGCGCATCGACGCCGGTCGCCGCGGTGATGGCGGACGGGACGGAGTGCGTGAGCTCGGGGTCGAGGACCGCGAGATCGGCGATCATGTGCGGGCTGCCGACCGCGATCTTGGCGTGGGTTTCGGGATCGGTGACGAGGGCGCGGATGCCGGCCTCCGAGCCGGTGCCGGCGGTGGTCGGCACCTGTGCCAGCGCGGTGTTGCGGCGGTGGACGAGGTCGTTGCCGGCAACGTCGCGGATGGTCTGGTCGCTGTCCCACAGGACGGCGACGAGCTTCGCGACGTCCATCGGCGAGCCGCCGCCGAGGCCGACGATGGCGGCGGGCTTCACTTCGCGCGCCTTGGCGATCGCGGCGTCGAGGACGGCGATTTCGGGTTCGGGGAGCACGCCGTCGAAGATCGCGGCGTCGCCGAGGCCGAGGTCGGCGGCGAGGCGCGCGGTGCTGCGGCCAGAGATGACGAGGACGGGGCCGTCGATCCCGCGCGCCCATTCGCCGATCATCGCGCCCTTGCCGGCGCCGATCTCGACGCGGCGCGGCTGGTGGAGGGTGATCGGTTGGCTCATGCTCATCGGGCGTTCTCCAGGGCGGCCATCTTGTCTTCAACGTCGGCGCGCTCGGCATCCGTCAGCGGCATCAGCGGCGGGCGCACCCGCGCCCATTCCGGCGCGTCGCGGCGGTGGGCGACCATCGCCTTGATCGTCGGGATCTGGACGTAGGTGTTGCTGAGGGTGCGCATCGCGACGATGTGGTTCTGCGCCGCCTCGACCTCGCCCGCCGCATCGGCGTCGGCAAATTTGTCGAACACGGTGCGAAGCTCGGCGGCGACGAGGTTCGAGGTGGCGGTGATGCACCCTGCCCCGCCCGCCTGCAGGACCGGCAGCAGCAGCGGGTCGGCGCCGGCGAGGAGCTGGAAGCCCGGGAAGGCGCGCGATGATCTCGCGCATCCGGTCGACGTCGCCGGCGGAGTCCTTCATGCCGACGACGGTGTCCGGGTAACGCTTGAGAAGCGCCTCGATGACGGCCGGGCTGATCGGCGACGCCCGACATCTGGGGGATGTGGTAGAGGACGACGCGCAGGCGGCTGTCGCCGACCGCCTCGATGATCTCGGCGTAGGCGCGGATCGACGCCCTCGTCGCTGACGCCCTTGTAGTAGAACGGCGGCAGCATCACGACGGCGGCGACGCCTTGCGCCGACGGCGTGGCGGGTCAGCGTCGACCGTGTCCGGCGCGTTGGCGACGCCGGTGCCGGGCAGGAGCCGCGCCGGGTCGATCCCCGCCGCGACGACGCCTTCCAGGATCTCCTGCCGCTCGGTGAGGCCGAACGAGTTCGCCTCGCCGGTGCTGCCGAGGAGAGCGATGCCGTGGCAGCCCTCCTCCAGCAGCGCCTTGCAGTGGTCGGCGAAGCGGGCGACGTCGGGCGAGCCGTCGGCGGCGAGGGGCGTTGCGGCGGCACAGTGGACGCCGGCGATGGAGGTGGTCATGCCTTGGGGCCTTTCGCGAGGCGGCGCGCATAGGCGAGCGCCGACATCATGTTGCCGTGGTTCGCCTTGCCGGTGCCGGCGATGTCGAACGCGGTGCCGTGGTCGACCGAGGTGCGGTCGATGGGGAGCCCGACCGAGACGTTCACCGCGGTGTCGAACGCGACGAGCTTGATGGGGATGTGTCCCTGGTCGTGATACTGCGCGACCACGAGGTCGAACGCGCCCTGGTAGGCGCGGTGGAAGACGGTGTCGGCCGAGATCGGGCCTTCGACGTCGATGCCCTCGGCGCGGGCGGCGGCGACGGCGGGGGCGATCTGGTCGTCGTCCTCGCGGCCGAACAGGCCATCCTCGCCGCAGTGCGGGTTGATGCCGGCGACGGCGATCCGCGGCGCCGCGATGCCGATCCGCTTGAGGTGGTCGTTGCCGGCGCGGATCGTCTCGAGGATGCGGTCCGGCGTCGCGCGGCCGATGGCGTCCTTCAGCGAGACGTGGGTGGAGACGTGGATCACCTTCAGCCGTTCGGACGCCAGGAGCATGAAGGCGGACTTCGCGCCGGTGAGTTCGCGCAGGAGGCCGGTGTGGCCGTCATAGTGGTGGCCGGCGGCGTTGAGCGCGCCCTTGTTGATGGGCGCGGTGACGATGCAGGCGATGTCGCCGCGCTCGGCGGCGCGGATGGCCGCCTCGATGAAGCGGAACGAGGCGTCGCCCGCCGCCCTGGAGATCTTGCCGAAGGGGAGCGGGCCGCCCTCGACGGCGATGTCGTGGACGAGGCCGTCGAGGTCGACGCCGGTGCCGGCGGCGGCCTGCGCGGCGTCGAGCGTGGCGCGGTTGCCGAAGACGCGCGTGTTGCGCGCGGTCTTCCGCCGACATTTCGGCCAGCGCCTTGACGGTGATCTCGGGGCCGACGCCCGCGGGGTCCCCCATCGTGATGCCTACGATCTCGGTCATGCGTCGCTCCCCGCTGCGCCATCCGCCGCCGTCGGTAAACGCGGGCGGGAGGCGCGTGAATTTTATGGCCCTGCGGTGGAAGGTGTAGGCGAGATCGAGCCCGCCGTCCGCCCGTTCCACGAGGGAGGGGTACGACAATTCGTGGTTGGCGCCATCCGTCGGAGTTGTTGGTGAGGCAGGTGCCGGGGCCATCGTCCACCACCTGCCGGAGCGGAAAGGTGTGGCCGCCGTCGACCGAGATGCTGACCGCGAGCGGCGCGCGCGGCACGCCCCAGATGGGCGTGCAGGCGTCCTTCGGCCGCGTGGCGGCTGGGTCTTCGCCCTCGCCGCCGTCGCCATCGCCGAGCTCGTCGTAGAGCGAGGCGCGGCGGGCGGAGTGCTCGGCCGCGTTGGTGGGGTTGGAGGCGATGGCGATGCGCCCGTCGGACAGGCGCGATCGCCGAAATCGACGAGTTGTTGTTGGGAAGGTCGGTCGCCGTCGGGGCGGACCATGTGGTGCCGCCGTCGAGGCTTTCGGCTGCGGTGGACGGTGTCGGCCTGGCGGCGGCGGAAGAAGGCGGCGAGGTCGCCCTCGTTCTCCACGATCGCCATGTGGACGCAGCCGACCGAATGCGGCACGTCGACGATGTCGATGGTCTCGCCCTCGTCGCGGCTGATGCCGACGGCGGCGGTGTCGTAGCGGCCGGTCCACGCTTCGCCCGGCGCCGGATTGCAGCGGAACAGCGGGATCAGCCACGACCCGTCCGGCCGGACGTGGACGGGGCTGCGCACGAAGGTGCCGCGCGGCAGCGGCAGGTCCCGCGCCTCGCCTGCCGTAATGGCGCTGCCGTCCACCGTCAGGCGGCGGTGGCGCACCGCGCAGCGGTCCTGATGGCCGGAAGGCTGCGCGGTGTGGATGAGGTGGAGCGCGCCGCCGCGGCCGACGACGAGGAGCGGGTTCTGCTCGGAGCGCTCCGGATCGTCGGTGATCCGAGTGACGGGGCCGAACGTGTCGGCACCCTGGGGGAGGACGGCGCCGTGGACCGCGATATCGCTGGCGCCTTCGAGGCTGCCTGCGAACCACAGGCAGAGAACGTCGCCGTTCGGCAGGTTGGCGAGGAACGGCGCGTGGTTCTGCACCTGCGGCGACGGGATGAGCGCGGCGAGTGCACCCTCCACCGCGGCGAGCGGGCTTTGCGCGTCGGAGACGGGGGCGAGCGTCCCCGTCATGGCGTCCGCGATGGCACGGGGTGACGGCGGCGCGTTTCCGGGAGAGGATCGGGTGTCGTTCGACATCGTTCTGCGTCTTTCCTCGAAGGCGCCCGCAGACTTCCGCCCAGCCCACAACTTGTCAAGTTGTCCAAAATCCATGCAGCGCCTCGAAATGCCTGATATATCTGTATATACCGTGTCTCCTCAGCGTGTTATGGAATCTCCTCAACCTCATACGGCCTCGGCAGAAGGTTCTGCGTTGACAAATATTGGCCTCCATGACCATGCTTTGCGCCATGTTGATCCCCGCAACCGGGAGGCCCTCGCGTGACGGCATGGCGCGCAGGGCAGTCCACCGCCGGCCATGCTCATCTGATCGCCGCTTCGCTGATGACGCTGGCGGCAGCGTTCAACGCCGTCGACGCGGCAATCGTGCGGGTGGTCGCGGTCGAGGTTCATCCCTTTGCGATCGGCTTCTTCCGGGCAGCGTTCGGGCTTCTGGTGGTGGCGCCGTGGATCATCGCGCGGCGGCACCGGCTCGCGACCACGCGGCTACCGCTCCATGCGCTGCGGGCGGGGCTGAAGCTCCTGTCGCTGGTCGCGTTCTTCGCGGCGCTGGCGCATGCGCCCCTGGCGGAGGTCACGGCGATCGCATTCGCGGTGCCGATCTTCGTGACGCTGGGGGCCTGGCTGATCCTGGGCGAAAAGGTCGGCACGCTGCGGGCGCTCGCGCTGCCGGTCGGCTTCGTCGGCGTCGTCATCATCCTCGATCCGGGGGCGCACGGCATTCCGCCGGCGATCTGGCTCGCCGTCATCGGGATGCTGCTGCAGGCGACCATCGTCCTCATCCTGAAGCGCATGTCGGCGGACGAGAGCGCGTTCACGCTGGTGGCGTGGAACCTCATCCTCACCGTGCCGCTCGCGATCATCCCGGCGCTGTTCGTCTGGACGACGCCATCGTGGCCGGTGCTGGGGCTTCTGGCGCTCCAGGGCGCGTTCGGCGCCCTCAACATGACGCTGATCACGCTCGCCGTCTCGATGGCGCCGGCGAGCTTCGTCGCCCCGTTCGACTTCATGCGGCTGCCGTTCGTCGCCTTCCTCGCCTTCGTCCTGTTCGGCGAGGATGTGCAGCTCACAACCTGGGTCGGCGCGGGGCTGATCCTCGTCACGACGGCGCTCGTTGCCCGAAGTTCGCGCAGCCGCGCGCCGAATATCGCTTGCACTCCGCCGGACGGCACAGTTCGATTGGCGGATGTTGAACTGGCGGACTCTCCCGTAGGGGGCCCGCCGACACCGAGAAGCGGCACAAAAAACGCCGCCACGATCAACAGGGAGGAAACCGAGGAATGAGAAGTCTGACCATGACCGCGGTCGGCGCGGCACTCGCGCTCACCGCCGGCACGGCCTACGCGCAGGACGACAGCGTCACCATCGTGCTGTCCGAGGAGCTTGAGCTCGTCGATCCGTGCATGTCGTCGCAGTCCAACATCGGCCGCGTCGTCCTGCAGAACATCGGCGAGACCGTGACCGAGCTGGTGCCCGGCGAAGGGCTGCAGCCGCGCCTTGCGGAAAGCTGGGAAGACCAGGGCGACGGCACCTGGCGCTTCAAGCTGCGCGAGGGCGTCAAGTTCTCCGACGGCAGCGACTTCACCGCGGAAGACGTGAAGCACTCCATCGAGCGCACGATCAACAACGACGCTCTCGTCTGCGAGATCGGCGCCAAGTTCTTCGGCGGGATGGAATTCACCACGGAGGTGGTGGACGACCACACCATCGACATCACCGTGTCGCCGCCGCAGCCGATCCTGCCGCTCCTGATGTCGACCCTCACCGTGGTGCCTGACGATGCGCCGATGGACGCCTACGTCGACACCCCGATCGGCACCGGCCCGTACACGTTCGACGAGTACAACCGCGGCCAGAACATCAAGCTCTCCGCCAACCCCGACTACTGGGGCGAGGCGCCGGCGGTGAAGACGGCGACGTACGTCTTCCGCAACGACAGCGCCGTGCGCGCCGCGATGGTTGAGACCGGCGAAGCCGAGATCGCGCCCAACATCAACGAACAGGACGCGACCAACCCGGACACGGACTTCTCCTACCCGAACTCCGAGACGGTCTACATCCGGATCGACCTCGGCAACTCGCCGCTCGACGACAAGCGCGTCCGTGAGGCGCTGAACCTTGCCATCGACCGCGAGGCGTTCCTCGGCACCATCATGCCGGAGGGCACAGAGCTCGCCAGCGCGATCAACGTGCCGACGACGCTGGGCTCCAACCCGGACCTCAAGCCCTACGCCTACGACCCCGACCGTGCGCGCGAACTCCTCGAGGAAGCCAAGGCCGACGGCGTCGACCTCAGCACCGAGATCGAGCTGATCGGGCGGACCAACAACTTCGGCAACGTGCTGGAGACGCTGGAGGCCATCCAGTCGATGCTCCAGGAGGTCGGCTTCAACGTCAGCCTTCAGATGTACGAAGTGGCCGAGTGGATCGACATCTACTCCAAGCCCTTCGCGGAAGACCGCAAGCCGCAGCTCTTCACCGCGATGCACGACAACGCCAACGGCGACCCGGTCTTCTCGATGTACTTCAAGTACCACACGGACGGCCTGCAGTCGGCGATCAGCGACCCGAAGGTGGACGAGCTGATCACCAAGGCGACGGCTGCGACCGGCGAGGAGCGCGCGGCGCTCTGGTCGGAGCTGTTCGCGTACCTGCACGAAGACCTGATCTCCGACATCCAGCTCTTCCACATGGTCGGGTTCAGCCGCGTCAGCGACAAGATCGCCTTCACGCCGACGATCCGCACCAACTCCGAGCTGCAGCTCTCGCAGATCAAGTTCAAGTAACACCGCACCGCGGCCCGCGCCGGTTCTCCGGCGCGGGCCTTTTTCGTTTTTGCCGGTCCGGCGTGAGCCCCCGGCTCTGGAGCGAGGTGAATGATGGGCGCGTTTCTGGCCCGGCGACTGTTCGCCAGCACCATTTCCCTGGTCGGACTGATCGTCCTGGTGTTCTTCCTGTCGCGCCTCACGGGCGATCCGACGGCGCTGTTCCTGCCGGTCGACGCGTCGCTGGAAAGCCGCGAGCGCTTTCGCGAGCTGCACGGCCTCAACGATCCGCTCCTCATCCAGTTCTTCAACTATTTCGGCGACGTGATCCGGCTCGACTTCGGCGAACTCGATCCGCCGCGCGCAGCCTGCGCTGAACGTGGTCCTGGAGGCGTTCACCTGGACGCTCCAGCTCGCCTTCATCACGATGACGCTGGTGACGCTGTGCGCGATCCTCATCGGCTCGCTCGCCGCCTTCAACGTCGGCGGCGTGTTCGACCGGCTGGCGACCTTCTTCTCCCTCATCGGCGCCAGCGCGCCGGACTTCTGGATCGCGATCGTCTCGATCGTGCTGTTCGCCGTGGTGCTCGGCTGGGTGCCGACCTCGGGCACCGGCACCCCGCTCCACTGGGTCCTGCCGGTAGCTGTCCTCTTCCTGCGGCCGTTCGGGCTCATCGTGCAGGTGGTCCGCGGGTCGATGATCACCGCGCTCAACGCCCCCTACGTGAAGACTGCGCGGGCGAAAGGCGTTAAGAACAAGGCGATCGTCTTCGTCCACGCGCTGCGCAACGCACTCCTCCCGGTCATCACCGTGATCGGCGACCAGGCGGCCTCGCTCCTCAACGGCGCGGTGGTGGTGGAGACGATCTTTGGCTTCCCCGGCGTCGGCAAGCTGATGATCGATTCCATCCTCCAGCGGGACTTCAACGTCATCATCGCAGCGATCACCGTCACCGCCGTCGCGATCTTCGTGATGAACTTCCTGATCGACCTCGCCTACGCCGCGCTCGATCCGCGCATCAGGACCTGACGCCATGGCCATGCTCGATGCACAGACCCCTGTCGTCGCCCCGCGCCGCAACCCCGTGGCGCGGACAATCGGGATGCTGTGGCGGGACAAGTTCGCCTTCTTCGCGGCGCTGTTCCTCCTCATCGTCGTCCTCTGCGCCCTGTTCGGCCCCCTCCTCCTCGGCGACGCGGCCTCGGGGCAGAACCTGCGCGCCCGCAACGCCGCGCCCTTCTCGATGGAGCGGGGGTGGCTCTTCATCCTCGGCGGCGACGCGCTCGGCCGGCCGCTCTTGGCGCGCATCGTCGTCGCCGCGCAGAACACGATGATGATCGCCGCCGGTGCCGTCGCGGCCGCGCTGGTGATCGGCACCACGCTCGGCCTCGTCGCGGGCTATGCCGGCAAGCGCACCGGGTCGGTCATCATGCGGCTGGCCGACATCATCATGTCGTTCCCGTCGCTGCTGCTGGCGGTCGTCGTCCTCTATGCGCTGGCGCCTTCGGTGGCGAACCTCATCATCGTTCTCGCGATCACCCGCATCCCGATCTACCTCCGCACAACCCGCGCGGAGGTGCTGGAGATCAAGGAGCGGATGTTCGTGCAGGCGGCGAAGGTGATGGGGGCCTCCTCGGGCCGGATCATCCTGCGCCATCTCCTCCCCGTCACCGTGCCGACGCTGATGACCATCGCGACGCTCGACTTCGCGTTCGTGATGCTCGCCGAATCCGCCCTCTCCTTCCTCGGCATCGGCATCCAGCCGCCCGAGATCACCTGGGGGCTGATGGTGAGCCAGGGCCGCGCCTACCTCACCAACGCGTGGTGGCTGGCGTTCTGGCCGGGGCTTGCGATCATCCTCACCACGCTTTCGCTCAATCTCGTCTCGAACTGGCTCCGCATCGCGCTCGACCCGACGCAGCGCTGGCGCCTGGAGGGTCGCCGCAATGGCTGAGCCCGTGTCCCACCTCCTCGAGGTGCGCAACCTCTCCGTCCGCTTCCATGCGGCAGGCCGCACGGTCGATGCCGTGAAGGGCGTGAGCTGGCACCTCGACCGCGGCGAGACCCTCGCGATCCTGGGCGAAAGCGGCTCAGGCAAGTCCGTTTCCGCGTCGGCGATCATGAACCTCATCGACTGCCCGCCGGCCGAGATCGTCAGCGGCGAGATCCTGCTCGACGGCAAGGACCTTCTCAAGATGGACGACGAGGCGCGCCGCCTCATCAACGGCCGGCGGATCGCGATGATCTTCCAGGACCCGTTCAGCTACCTCAATCCGGTCTACCCCATCGGCTGGCAGATCGAGGAGATGATGACGGCGCACGGCGTCTCGGGCTCGGACGCGAAGGCCCGTACGAAGGAGCTCCTGCGCCGCGTCGGCATCACCGAACCCGGCGCGACGAAGAAATTCCCGCACCAGTTCTCCGGCGGCCAGCGGCAGCGGATCATGATCGCAATGGCGCTGGCGCTGAAGGCCGACATCCTGATCGCCGACGAGCCGACCACCGCGCTCGACGTGACGGTGCAGGCCGAGGTGCTTGCGCTGCTGGAGGAGCTTCAGGCGGAGACCGGGATGGGGCTCCTCCTCATCACCCACGACCTCGGCGTGGTGGCGGAGGTGGCGGACCGCGTCGTCGTCATGTCGAAGGGCGAGGCGGTGGAGACCGGGACGGCGCACCAGATCTACCACACGCCCAGGCACCCCTACACCAAGGCGCTGGTCGGCGCGGTGCCGGGCCGCGGCGCACTCCACGACCCCGAAGCGGCGAAGGCGCCGATCCTCGTGGTCGAGGACATGAAGAAGTCCTACGGCAAGTTCGAGGCGCTGAAGGGCGTGTCGTTCCAGATGACGGCGGGCGAAACGGTCGCGGTCGTCGGCGAGAGCGGGTCGGGCAAGTCGACGCTGGCGCGCACCCTCCTCCAGCTCGAGGAGCCGACCGGCGGCCGCGCGCTGTGGCACGGCGAAAATCTCTTCGAGAAGTCCCGCAGCGAGATGCAAGACGTGCGGCGCGCGATGCAGATGGTCTTCCAGGACCCCACCCAGTCGCTCAACCCGCGCATGAACGTCTTCCAGATCATCTCCGAGGCGTTCGTCATCCACCGCGAAATTCTCCCGAAGGCAAAATGGCGGGCGCGGGTGGAGGAGCTTCTGGTGCAGGTCGGTCTCGGGCCGGAGCACATGGACCGCTATCCGCACCAGTTCTCGGGCGGCCAGCGGCAGCGGATCGCGATCGCGCGAGCGCTGGCGATGGAGCCCGAACTCATCGTCTGCGACGAGGCGGTTTCCTCGCTCGACGTTTCCATTCAGGCCCAGGTCATAAAGTTGCTCGATCGACTTCGGCGCGAATTGGGGATTGCTTTCCTCTTCATCGCACACGATCTACCGGTGGTACGCGACTTCGCCGACCGGGTGATCGTGATGAAGGACGGCGAGATCGTGGAGACCGGGACAGTGCGGCAGATCTTCGAGAACCCGCGCGTCCCCTACACACAGGCCCTCCTCGCCGCGAGCCTCGATCCCGACCCTGATGTTCAGGCCACCCGCCGGGCCGACCGGGAGTCCGTTCGCGTCGCTACCGTGGGTGCCGCTTGAGCCGCGCGAGGCCGCGCCTTTGCGCGATCTGGCGGGGAAATAACGGAGTTTTCAGATGACGCGGCAGACACTGCGTGACCTCACCTTCCCGCTGTGCGTGACCGCGCTCGGCCTCGTGCTCGCCTTCTGGCTCGGCTACAACACCACCGGGGATCTCAGCGGGGCCTTCTCCTTCCTCCTCGTCGGCAGCGTCCTCGCGGTGCTGGAAATCTCGCTCTCCTTCGACAACGCGATCGTCAACGCCAACAAGCTGAAGGAGATGAGCGAGGTCTGGCAGCGCCGCTTCCTGACCTGGGGCATCCTCATCGCCGTGTTCGGGATGCGCATCATCTTCCCGCTCGCGGTCGTCGCCATCGCAGCCAAGATCGGCCCGTTCGAGGCGATCCGCCTCGCGGCCACCGAGCCTGCCGAATACGCCCGCATCATCTCCGACGCCCACGTCTCCATTGCAGCCTTCGGCGGCACGTTCCTGATGATGGTCGCGCTCTGCTACTTCATCGACGAGGAGAAGGAGGTCGACTGGCTGAAGCGGGTGGAATCGCGCCTGCGCCGCTGCGCCTCCGTCCGCGGCATGGCCTACGGCGTTGTGCTGTGCGCCATCCTCCTCTTCACGATCCTGCTGCCTGAATCGAAGGCCTACGACTTCATCCTCGCCGCCGCCTTCGGCCTCGTCGTCTTCAACGCCGTCGACACGCTCGGCCACGTGCTCGACGCCAAGCAGGCGGCGCAGACCACCGCCCGCGTCGGCGGCCTCGGCGCGTTCCTCTACCTCGAGGTGCTCGACGCCTCGTTCAGCTTCGACGGCGTGATCGGCGCCTTCGCGCTGACGCAGAATCTCTTCCTCATCGCCATCGGCCTCGGCATCGGCGCCGTCTACGTCCGCTCGATGACGATCATGCTCGTCCAGCGCCAGACACTGCGCCAGTTCCGCTACCTCGAGCACGGCGCGTTCTACTCGATCCTGATCCTTTCGGTGATCATGTACCTCCAGAGCATCACGCACGTCCCGGAGGTCATCACCGGGCTGATCGGCGCCGGGATGATCGGGCTCTCGCTGATCTCCTCGGTGCGGTTCAACCGCCGCTACGCCACCGAATAGATTGCACCGTCCGCGCCTCCTGATCGTCGCGGACGACCTCACCGGCGCGCTGGACAGCGCGGCACCCTTCGCCGCCCGGGGCCTCGCAACCGTCGTCGCGCGCCACCCCGGCGCCCTCGCCGCCCTCCCCGACGCCGACGTGATCGCAGTCAGCACCGCATCGCGCGAGGGCCCGGTCGCCGCGGCGCTGGACGCGGTGGCAGCGGTCGCTGCGGCAGGGCTGCGCCCTCACCGCGTGTTCAAGAAGGTGGACTCCCGCCTCAAGGGCCACGTCGCGGCCGAAACAGGGGCGCTCGCCGCAGCAGTCGGCGCCACCCGCATCCTCGCCTCTCCCGCCGTGCCGCTGCTCGGCCGCTTCGTCGCGGACGGCGCGGTGACTGGCGCTGGCGTCGACCGCCCCATCCCCGTTGCCGCGATGTTCGGGAGCCTCGCCGTGGAGGTCCGCGACGCGGCCGACCAGCCAGCCTTGGCGGCGATGGTGGCGGATGCCGGCGACGCGCTCCTGGTGGGTGCTGCTGGCCTCTCGCTCGCCCTCGCCGACGCGATGACCGCCGACCCGCCGCGCACCCCGTCCTTCGC
Organism: uncultured Alphaproteobacteria bacterium; assembly: GCA_963704595.1. GTDB lineage: Bacteria > Pseudomonadota > Alphaproteobacteria > Rhizobiales > Amorphaceae > Acuticoccus. The sequence continues at coordinate 1,239,990 of OY969922.1, read as the reverse complement.
AGAGCCCATGCTTTTCGCGATCGGATCGCGAGACCCCGTCACCATCGCGCAACTCGCCACCCTTTCCGGGGCGCTCGGGCCGGGCATCCGGCTTATGCGCCAGCCGGAGGCGCCATCGGGGCCCGGCGCCGGCGAGCGGTTCGCGGCCGAGGTTGCGGCTGAAATCGAGGCCGAACGGCCTGCGACGGTGCTGGCGTGCGGCGGGGAGACGGCCAACGCGATCCTCGCCGCGCTCGGCATCGACGCCGTCGTGCTGGAGGGCGAGGCCGTGCCGGGGGTGCCGGTGTCCTCGGCGGGCGCGTTCACGCTCCTTACCAAGTCCGGCGGGTTCGGCGGGCCGGCGCTCCTCGCCGAGATCGCGGGCCGGGCCGTCCGCTAGCCGACGCCGAGCGTGCGCGGCAGCCAGAGGACGAGGTCGGGCACCAGGATCAGGAGGACGAGGACGCCGACGAGGACGGCGACGAACGGCATGATCTCCCCGATCAGCGACTTCAGCGAGGTTTCGCCGAGCGAGGCGATGACGAAGAGGATGAGGCCGTAGGGCGGCGTCACGAGCCCGATCATGATGTTGACGACGATGACGATGCCGAAGTGGACTAGGTCGATCCCCGACAGCACAACCGTCGGGATGAGGAGCGGCACCAGGACGAGGAGCATGATCGACACGTCAAGGAAGCAGCCGAGCGCCAGGAACAACGCGCTGATGGCGAACATCAGCGCCAGCGGCGACAGCTCCATCGCGATCAGCCATTCCGCAAGCGCCGTCGGCAGCCGCTCGTTGGTGATCGCGTAGCCCATGATGTAGGCGCCCGCGATCGTAATCCCGACCATCGCGCTCTCGCGCACTGTGACGATCAGCGTCTCGACGAGACCGCCGAAGGAGAGCGTGCGGTAGACCGCCATCGCGAGGAACAGCGCGTAGAGCGCGGCGAGCGCGGCCGCCTCGGTGGCGGTGGTGATGCCGAGATAGATGCCGCCGAGGAGGATGACCGGCATCAGGAGCGGCAGGGCGGCGTCGACGACGGCGGCGCGGCCGTCGGCCAGCGAGACGCGGTCCTCCCGCGCGAACTTGCGGCGCTTCGCCTCCACGGCGATGAGGAGCATCATCGCCGCCGCCATCAGGAGGCCGGGGATGATGCCGCCGAGGAAGAGCGCGCCCACCGAAGCGTTGGAGACGACAGCGTAGAGGACGATCGGGATCGAGGGCGGAATGATCGGGCCGATGGTGGCGGACGCCGCCGTTACCGCGCCGGCGAAGCCTGCGGGGTAGCGGCCGCCGCGCGTCATCAGCGCCATCATCACGCGGCCAGGGCCGGCGACGTCGGCGATCGCGCTGCCGCTCATGCCGGAGAAGACGACGGAGCTCGCGACGTTGGCGTGGGCGACGCCGCCCGGCAGCCGGCCGAGCGCGAACGCCGCGACGGCGACGATCCGGTCGGTGATCTTCGAGCCGTTCATGAGGTTGGCGGCGAAGATGAACATCGGGATCGCGATCAGCGTGTAGCTCGCCTGGAGGCGGCCCGCGACCTGGTCCACGAGCAGGCCGACGTCCTGCGCGGTGGCGAAGAGGTAGGCAATGCCCGACGCCAGCATCGCGAAGCCGACCGGGACGCCGACGCCGGCCAGCACCGCGAACGAGGCGAGGAGGACGATAAGCCCGAAGCTCATGCGGCCTCACCCGTGCCACGCGCCTTGCGCCAGACGCCGCGGGCGAGCTGCACCGCGCCGCAGGCGAGGAACAGCGGCAGCGGCGCGTAGACGACGCTGAGCGGGATTTCGAGCACCGGCGTCTCCATCCGGTGCGAGAAGACGAGATAGTCGACGCCGACCGGTAGCGCCGCCACGAACAGGGCGCCCGTAACGGCGAAGGCGGTGGCGCCGACGATGCGGCCGAGGCGGCCGGGAAGCGCGTTGGCGACGAGGTCGAACGTGATCTCGGCGGAGAGCGGCACCATCAGCGCCGCACCCCAGAACACCACCCACACGAAGAGGACGGTGATGAGTTCGTCAGGCCAGCCGAGCGGCCACGCGAAGACGTAGCGCGCGACCACCTGGAGGATGAACAGGAGGAAGATCCCGGCAAAGAGGGCGGCACCGACGAGATCGGCGATCCGCTGGAGGCCCCGCCCCATCGCGCTCTCCCCCGCTCCGCCGTCAGCGCATCTCGCGGATGGAGGAGACGAGATCGGCCGGCCATTCCGCCGTCTTGCCCTCGTCGTCGTAGAGCTTGGACATGCCGGCGCGGAAGGCGTCGACGTCGGGGTAGGAGATCACGATGCCGGCTTCCTTGAAGGCGGCTTCCTGCCGGGCTTCGTCGGCGAGGCGCATCGTGTCGTTCCAGGCGCAGGCGGCGGTGGCGGCGGCCGACAGCTTTTCCTGGTTCTCCGGCTCCAGCTTCTGCCAGACCGGCTCGGCGATGGCATAGAACACGTTCTGGACCATGTGGCCGGTCATCACGACCTCCTTGGTCACCTCGTCGAGCTTGGCGGCGCGGGTGATGGTGAGCGGGTTGTCCTGCCCGTCGACCGTGCCGGCCTTCATGCCGAGATAGACCTCCGACATCGCCATCGGGGTCGGGTCGACGCCGAGGCCCTTGCCGAGCATCAGGAAGTCGGGCGAGCCCGGCATCCTGAGCTTGAGGCCCTTCATGTCCTCGGGCGTCTTCACGTTGCGGACCTCGTTGATCGAGACCTGGCGCGTGCCGAGGTAGCAGTCGGCGAGGATGCGCACATCCATCTCCTCCAGCACCTTGGCCTTGTAGTCGTCGCCGATCCCGCTCGCCCACACGCGCTTCATGTGGTCGTAGTCGTCGAACAGGTAGCCGGCGTTGAAGGCGGAGAGCTCGTCCGCGAACTGGGCGACCTCGAACGTCTGCAGGGTGTTCATCTCGAGGTTGCCGCGCTGCATCGCGGGGATCTCGGTGCCCTGCTTGAAGAGGGTGCCGCCCGGATGGCCCGACACGTCGAACACGCCGGGGGCGGTCTTGTCGAGGATCGCGGCCATCACGTCGATCGACTGGGAGAGAAAGTCGGTCGGCGGGGCGGGGGTGGAGATGCGCAGCTTGACCTGCGCCTCGGCGCTGGTGGCAAGGGCCGGCGCGGCGGCGAGAGCCGCGGCGAGAGCCAGCGATTTCATGGCAAGGCGTGCCCGGCGCGGCCGGTCGTTCGTCTTCAGCATGTCCCGTTCCTTGTTCAGCGTGGCGCGAGGGTTGGTTTAGGTTCAGCCTTCGAGGGGCGGCTTGATCTTGACCGAGAGGGTGCCGATGCCTTCGACCGTCGCGGCGACGGTGTCGCCGACCGAGAGGAAGGTGCCTTTCGGGACGCCGACGCCGGCGGGGGTGCCGGTGAGGATCACGTCGCCGGGGTCGAGCGTCATCAGGCGGGAGGCGGTGGCGATCTGCTCGGCGATCGAGAAGATCATGTCGGCGGTGGTGTCGTCCTGCTTCGCCTCGCCGTTGACGGCGAGGCTGAGGGGGACGGCCTGCGGGTCGGCGAAGACGCGGGCGGGGACGAGGCGCGGCCCCATCGGGCAGCAGGTCTCCTGCGCCTTACCGGCGACCCAGTCGAGCTTGTAGAAGGTTTCGGGCGCGCGGTTGAGGTCGCGCGCCGAGAGGTCGATGGCGACGGTGTAGGCCGCCACATGGTCGAGCGCGTTCTCCACCGATACCGCGCGGGCGCGCTTGCCGATGACGGCGGCGAGCTCGACCTCCCAGTCGAACGCCTTCGTGTCGAGCGGCATGTGGACGGTCTCGCCCTCGCCGACCACGGCGTTGCGCGCGGGCTTGAAGAAGAAGAACAGGCGCTGCTTGTCCTTCTCGGTCTCGGTCACGCCCATTTCGCGCAGGTGCGCGTAGTAATTGGCGCCGGCGCACAGGATCTTGCCGGGGTAGAGGAGCGGCGCGAGGCGGTCGCCGGTCACGATGTCGGCGTCGTCGACCGCGGCGGCAGCCTTGTCGAGGAGCGGCAGCATCGCCGCCCAGTCGTCGAACAGGGCCATCGCGCTGGAGACGGCGGGACCGCCGACGCGCTGAAGGCTCGGGGCGAGGGCATAGAGGCGCTCGTTCACCTCGAGGCAGGCTGTCGGCCCGGCCGGGGTGTCGAGGGTTGCGATTGACCAGGGGTTGGCCGCTGTGGCTTCCATGCGCCGTCGTTCTCCGGTTTCGTGACTGAGTATGGATTTTATAAAATCAAAACGTCAATATAGAATTGATCATGGCTGACGTTCACAAACCCCAGACCCTCGGCGCGTACGACCTCCTGCGCGGCGAGATCCTGCAAGGTGCGCTCCAACCGGACGAGCGGTTGCGGGTGGCCGACCTCAACAGCCGCTACGCGCTCGGCTTGACCCCGATCCGCGAGGCGCTGATGCGGCTGACCAGCGAGGGGCTCGTCATCTCCGAGAGCCACCGCGGCGCGCGGGTGCGCAGCGTCAGCCTCGAGGAACTGCGCGACCTGACGGCGACGCGCCGGTCGATCGAGCGGCTGTGCCTGGAACAGGCGATGCGGCTCGGCGATGCGCAATGGGAGGCGGAGATCCTGCGCGCGTTCCACGTCCTGTCGCGGACGCCGCTGCCGGTGGCGCCGGACGACCGGGCCGCGGCGACGCAATGGGAGGCGCACCACCGCGCGTTCCATCTGGCGCTGGTAGCGGCCTGCCCGTCCGAATGGCTGCTGGGCTTCTGGCACACGCTCGCCGACCATTCGGAGCGCTACCGGATGCTGCGCCTGCTGCGGCACACCGAGGAGGCGGCGCTGGTGCGCGATCTCAACGCCGAGCACGAGCGGCTGATGACGAAGGTGATGGCGCGCGATTTTGCGGAGGCCGGCGCGGAGATGGACCGCCACCTCGGGGCGACCGAGGACGCCGTCGCCCGCCTCGTCGCCGTGCCCGACTGACCGGCGCACGCAAAAAGGGCGGCACCGCGGTGCCGCCCTTTCCGTTCTCTCAGGCCGTGCCGCGATCAGGCGAAGATGAAGTCCTGCGCGTCGAGCGAGGCGAGATCCGTGTTCGCAAGCGTCAGCGTGTGGTCGCCGAGGGTGATCTCGACGTTGCCGTCAACCTCCGCCATCAGCGCCTGAAGGGCGTCGAAGCTCGCCACGCCCGCGTCGTCGAAGACGATGAGGTCCTCGCCGTCGAAGTTGCCCTCGACCGTGTCGTTGCCGAAAGCGCCGTCGAACACGAACGTGTCCTCGCCCTCGCCGCCGACGAGGAGGTCATTGCCGTTGCCCCCGTCCAGCGTGTCGTTGCCCTCGGCCGCCGATGACGGTGTCGTTGCCGGCGTTGCCGAACAGGCGGTCGTCGCCCGCCCCGCCGTTGACGAAGTCGTCGCCTGCGCCGCCGTGGGCGACATCGTCACCGTCCTGGCCGTAGAGGCTGTCGTTGCCGCCCTGCCCCGCGAGGGTGTCGCTTCCGGCACCGCCGCGGATGTCGTCGTTGCCCGACTGGCCGTAGACGAGGTCGTCGCCCGCCTGGCCGGCGAGGAAGTCGTTCCCCGCCCCGCCGCGCAGGTCGTCGTTTCCGGCGCCGCCGCGGAGGTCGTCATTGCCGTTGCCGCCGCGGAGATCATCGTTGCCGTTTCCGCCGTAGAGCCGGTCCTCACCGTCCCCGCCGCTGAGAAGGTCGTTGTTGTCGCCTCCAACGAGAACGTCGTCACCATCGCCGCCGACGAGCCGGTCGGCGCCGTTGCCGCCGCGCAGGACGTTGTCCGCCTCGTCGCCGAGGAGCGTGTCAGCCCCCGTGCCGCCGCGCAGGATTTCCTCTCCGTCGGCAGAGAGGCGCACGCTCTCATCCACCGGCGTCTCGCCGATGCGGAAGCGGTAGGTGGAGAGGTCGCCGTCGGCGATGCCGTCCGCGGGCTGGCCGTCGGCGTCGACGAACGCGCCGTCGTCGATCTGGACCGCGTATGCGGCCCCGAGCGCAAAGTTGGCGCCGGGTTCGATGGTGACCGTGGCACCGTCGATGGAGACCGCCTTGCGGTCGGTCACGTCGACTTCGATGACGTCGGACGGGTCGTCACGGTTGACGATGCGGATTCGGCCTTCCGCCGCGAACACCGCCTCCGTGTAGGTGAGGCTGATTGTGGTGTTGGCCGCCGCGTCGCGCCCGTTGAGCTCGGGGGTCGCGGTGAGAAGCGCGGGGGCGTCGTCGGTGGTGTCGAAGTCGACCGCTGTCGGCTCGAACACGGCGGCAGCGTCCGAGTCGAAGCCGAGGCGGCCGTCGGCGTTGAGGCCGAACGAGTAGACCGTGCCGTCGGCTGCCGTGGCGAGGACGCTGTTGGGGCCGGTCGCGATGGCGACGACGTCGATGCCGTCGAGTGCGTCGATCTTGACCGGATAGAAGCTCGCGTCGGTTTCGGCAGCGGGATCGCCGTCGAGGCCGCCGGAGGGGCCTTCGTCGTTCGGGCCCCACATGTAGACGTCGCCGTCCTCGGTGAGCGCGACGGCCCAGCGGGCGCCGGCCTTCACGTCGACCACATCGTCAGGCAGTTCGGTGAGCTCGCGTGGGACGAGGACCTTGGAGTCGGTCGGGACGAAGGTGCCGTCGCCGTTGTCCTCGCCGACGAAAAGCTGGCCGAAGTCGTTCTCGCCCCAGCCGAAGACGCGCCCGTCAGACGTGATCGCGAAGGAGGTGGACGTATCCGCCGTGACCGCCACGATGTCGGACGGCAGGCCTTCGATGAGGTGAGGCGTCAGGATCTCGTTCACCGGATCGCCTGGCCCTTCGAGGACGTCGGGTGCCGCCTCGCCGTCGCGGTTGCCGCCGAAGCCGTAGACCGCGCCGTCCTCGGTCAGCACCAGCGTGTGCGACGTGCCGGACGACACCGACACCACGCGCTGGCCGGCGACGTCGATCTCGACGGGGGAGAGGCGGTTGTCCTCGTCGCCGAGACCGAGCTGGCCATTGGTGTTCTGGCCCCAGCCGTAGAGCTTGCCGGTGTCGGTGATGGCGAACGAGACGCCGTTGCCGTTCTCGACGATGACGACATTGGCGTCGTCGAGCGCGCCGGTCAGCTTGGTGGCCTCAAGGCGCGTTTCCTGATCGCCGAGGCCGAGGCGGCCGGTGTTGCCGTAGCCCCAGACGTAGACGTCACCGCTCTCGGTGAGGAGCGAGCCGTGGATCATCCCGGCCGAGATGGAGACGATCTGCTCATCGAAGCCCTCAGGCATTTCGAGCGCGACGGGGGTCGCGACGTCGAAGCCCGCGACGCCCTGGCCGAGCTGCCCGTAGAGGTTCTCGCCGGCGCCGTAGACGGTGTTGGTGGCGGTGTCGAGGAACAGCGAGAAGTGGTTGCCGGCGCTGGCCGTCACGTTGTTCGCCTGCACCGCACCGTCATAGAACTCAACCGAGCGGGGGCGGTGCAGCGTGTCCTCGTCGAACGCGCGGGAGGCGAGGACGTTGGTCTCGCCGGCGTCGAAGTAGTCGCCGTCGCCGTTGCGGTCGGTCAGGATGTAGACGTTGTCGCCGGACGCGTTGGAATCATTGGAGGTCAGCGCGATCTGGCCGTCACCGCTTGCGGCGATGGAGAAGCCGGCCAGCGTGTCGAAGATGCCGGGGAGCTGATTGGTGTTCCAGATTTCCACGGTCTCGTTGGGCTGGTCGATGCTGCCCGAGCCGTCGAGGTCTTCGAGGCGGACGACACTGTAGACGCCCTCCTCGCGGTCGAGCCACTCCCACACCACCATCGAGTCGCCGTCGGCGGCGGCGGTGAAATCGATCGGCGCGCCGGTCTCGGTCTTGGTGGCGAAGACGGAGAACTCGTCGGCCTCGATGGCGCCGGAGCCGTCCTCGTCGCGGAAGGTGTAGATGGAATCCTCGGCGCTGCCCGACGGGTCGATCAGGTAGCCCCGGTCGCCGATGAAGGAGAGGTCGTAGGGCGAGGATGTCGGCACCAGCTCGGTGAGGTCGAGCCAGAGCGTGGCTTCGCCCGCGTCGTTGGCGTCGCCGTCGCCGTTGAGGTCCTCGGTGCGGTAGATCCCGTCGGACGGGCGGGAGGAGACGCCTGCGTTGACGATGTAGATCGCCCCGTCCGCGCCTTCGGCGATGCCGTTGGGCGTCGGCAGCGTGAAGCCTGCCGCGTTGTCGGCCTCGGAGAACCACACGGTGGATTCGCCTGCGTCGTTGGCGTCGCCGTCGCTGTTGTTGTCGACGAGGCGGTAGACCGCGTCGGTGTCGCCGTCGCCGTAATAAACCGAGAGGTCGGACGCCTGGTGGACGTTGAGGATGTTGCCGGTGGGGTTCGCGATGCCATCGGCGTTGTCGGCGTCGTAGAAGACGATGCGTTCGCCTGCGTCCGCCGCGTCGCCGTCACCGTTGAGGTCGGTGAGGAGGTAGAGCTTGTCGCTCCCCGGCACGCTGGAATCGCCCTGGTCGCCCAGAAGGACGCCGGACCGCGGAAACGTTGTGACACCGGACATTTGTAGACCTCTCCGTTCAGATTTTTAGCGTGGAGGGTCAATCGAACGATGACGCCAATAAATCAAGCCAGAATCGTCATTCTTGCAAATATTGGATGTGCACTTCTTCCAATAAATGACGGTTATATTTAGATCGAAAACATCTAAACTGGTGTCATTATAGATTAACCTTGGAACTGGAAACGCTCCAGCCACCGTCTTGCGCGAAATCCCGGCGCGGCGATGGCGCCGTTGACCGGCCTCCTTCGCGCGGTATGGTCGCGCCATGTTGCGCCTTGCCCTCGTCATCCTTGCCGGGTTCGTTTCCGCTGCGGCCGCCGGGCCGGGCAGCGATCTTCCGCGCCCGCTTACCGACGCGGACTTCCGCCCGGTGGACCCTGACGAGGCGGCACTCGGGCGGCTCCTGTTCTACGACAGGGCGATCTCGGGCAACCGCAACATCGCCTGCTCCAGCTGCCATCACCCGCGCCTCGGCACCGGCGACGGGCTGGCGCTTTCGCTCGGCGAAGGCGGCATCGGGCTGGGGCCGGAACGGGTGGCGGATGCGGCGAACCTTCCCGAGCAGAGGGTGCCGCGCAACGCGCAGCCGCTCTTCAATCTCGGCGCGCTCGAATATGTCCGCCTCTTCCACGATGGGCGGATCGAGGTCGACGAGACGCGCCCGTCGGGCCTCCGCACCCCTCTCGAAAGCGAGATGCCGGCGGGGTTCGACACCATCCTCGCCGCGCAGACGATGTTCCCGGTGATCTCACCCGACGAGATGGCCGGCCACTACGGCGAGAACGAGATTTCGGTCGCCGTGCGCAAGGGCGACTTCACCGGCCCCGACGGCGCGTGGGCGCTGATCGCGCGGCGCGTGTCGAGCATTCCGGCATACCGCGAGGCGTTCGCGGCGCTGGACCCGGAGATCGCCGCGGGCCGCGCCATCAATTTTGCCGACGTGTCCAACGCCATCGCGGCGTTCATGGAGTTCGAATGGCGCTCCGACGACAGCCCGTTCGACCGCCACCTTTCGGGCGAGACGCCGCTGGAAGGCGAGGCGCTGGCGGGGCTCGAACTGTTCTACGGCAGCGCCGGGTGCAGCGAATGCCACAGCGGTCCGCTCCTCACCGACCATGGCTTCCACGCCACCGGCGCGCCGCAGCTCGGCCCCGGCAAGGGCGCGCGGTTCGAGCGCCATTCCCGCGACGAGGGGCGGATGGAGGTGACGGGCCACGCGGAGGACGCCTACCGCTTCCGCACCCCGTCGCTGCGCAACGTGGCGATCACCGGGCCCTGGGGCCACGCTGGCGCGCATGACGACCTTGCCGCCTTCGTCGCCGACCACGCCGCCCCGCGCGCCGCCCTCTGGCCCGCGCGCGCGGTCCTTCCGGCGCTCGACGGGATCGACGACTTCGCGATCCGGGACGACGAAGGCGAGCGGACGAAGGTGCTGGGCGCGATCGAGCGGCCGGACACAGCGCTTGCGCCGCAGGAGGTGGCAGCGCTGGTCGCTTTCCTTAACAGCCTGACCGGGGACACCGCGCTGGCAGGCCGCCTCGGCGTGCCGGAGAGCGTGCCGAGCGGGCTGCCGGTGGACCGCTAGGGCCGCGGCTCCACTGCAAGCCCGTCGCCGTCGCGGCGCAGCACCACGTCGGCGCCAGCGTCCAGCGCCACCAGCGGCGAGACCGTGCCGTCCGGCCACGTCACCCGCACGTCGACCTTGTCCGCCGATCCGAGGCCGATGTGGACAGGCCCCGCGATCCCGCCGCCATGGCCGCCGCCGACGGTGATCTCGCGGCTCATCGGCCGGCCGCCGCGCATCACGTCCACGAACGCGCCAACCGCGAACGGGTTGGTGCCGTCCTGCCGCGGCGAGACCGCAACGCTGCGACCGGTGACGCCGGTGCTGCGGTAAAGCTCCAGCGGCGCGCGGCGGTTGACCACCACGAGGTCGAGCGCGCCGTCGCGGTCGAGGTCGGCGAGGGCAGCGCCGCGTGACCGGGCGGTGGTGGCGATGCCCGGCCCGGTCCGCCGCCTCCTCGAAGCGGCCGTCTTCGCGCTGGAGGAGGAGGTTGTTGGGGTCGGCGATGGCGTTGGTGGGCATCTGGTCGACATTGCCCTTGGCGATGAAGAGGTCGGACAGGCCGTCGTTGTTCACGTCGGCGAACTGGGCGTGCCAGCCGGTGGAGGGGCGGCCGTCGTCGCCGAAGAAGGGCCGCTGGGCGAAAGTGCCGATCTCGAACGGGGCCATCTCGTAGCCCTCCGGCCCGGCGATCATCATCAGCTGGTCGCCCATGGAGGTGAGCACCACCTCGGGGAGGCCATCGCCGGTGAAATCCTCGCTCGCGATGCCCATGCCCCAGATCGACAGCCTGTCCCAGCCGTCGTCCGGGGTGAGGAAGCGCGCCGCGGGCATTTCCAGCATCTGCTCGGTGCCGCCGCGGACGTAATAGTGGCGGTCGTTGGAGAGGCGCAGGTCCGCGACGCCCCTGCGGCGATAGTCGGAAAACAGGATCGAGAGCGCGCAGTAGCCGGGCGAGAGCACCGTCGGCGCGCCGTAGCCCGCGCCGTCCGGCCGGTGAAACGCGTTGTCGTCGCACGCCTCGAACGGGCCGGCGGGGTCGTCGCGGTCGACGTAGTTGCCGATGGCGAGCGTGGGGAAATCCGCGCCGGGCTCGAAGGTGGCGGAGAACGCCGTGCTCCACGCGTCGCCCGGCTCGAAGCCCCATGCGGCCGACGCGTCGGTGAAGGTGCAGTCGCCTTTCCCGCGCAGGAGCGCGTTGGGGCCGACGCGGGTGACGGCGAGGTCGAGGATGCCGTCGCTGTCGATGTCGACGGGCCAGAGGCCGGTGACGCGGTCGGTCGCCGGCAGGGACGCGCCCGCCTCGAAGGCGAAGCGGCCGGGCTCCGAGCGGTTGACGAAGACGCGCGCTGGGTTTGTGCCGCCGGCCACCGCAAGGTCGAGCCGGTTGTCGCCGTCACAGTCGAGCACCGCGACGCCGCCGCCGACATAGTGCTCCCAGCCGCCGTCATAGACGTGCGGCGGGCCGGGGAGCGCCGCACTCTCGTCGACGAAGCGTGGCACGTCCGGCCCCGCGGCGGCCTGCTCCGGCGGCGAGCGCCAACGCAAGGCCGAGGACGGCGCGCCTCATGCCGCGCGGCCCTCGCCGACGAGCTGCGCCGTCAGCACCGAGAGTGCCATCGCCCCTGCCCCGCGCGCCCAAACCATGTCGCCCCATGCGTTGACCTCGACGCGCGGGGTGCGGCCGGTGTCGAGCGTGAGGGCGCGCATCTCGGCGATCACGTCGGCGGCGTAAAGCGTCTCGAAGCGGACCTGCCCGCCCGCGAGGATGATGAGCGAGGGGTCGAAGAGCTGGACGATGTTGGCGAGCCCCATCGCAAGGTGCCGCCCCGCACGCGCGAAGATGGAGCGGGCGGCGACGTTGCCGTTCTCCGCCTCGTGGAAGAGGTGGGCGAGGAGCGCGCGCGGGCTGATCGCGGTGTCGCGGTCGCCGTGGAGCGCGGTGCGGGCCTCGCGCACCAGCGCATAGTCCGCGACGTAGGCCTCGAGGCAGCCGCGCTGACCGCAGCGGCAGAGCGCCCCGTCGAGCGAGACCTTGGTGTGGCCGAGTTCGAGCCCGAAGCCCGAGGCGCCGCGGAACAGGCGGTTGTTCATGACGAGACCCATTCCGAGCCCGTGCTCGATGGTGACGAGGACGAAGTCGCTCATCCGCCGTCCCGCGCCGAACCACAGCTCGGCGAGCGTGAGGACGTTGGCGTCGTTGTCGAGCACAACCTGCATTCCGAGCCGCTCGGCGAGCTGTCCGCCGAGCGCGACGTCGTGGTCGGTGAGGAGCGGTGACCACATGACGTGCCCCCTGTCGTGCGCGACGGTACCGGGCAGCCCGAGGCCGATGCCGTGGAGAGCGCTTCGCGGCATTCCGGCCATGGCGAGCGCCTGGTCGAGCAGCGCTTCCACCTCGCACATCACCTCGGCGCCGCTCTTGCGGTGGACGGATACGGGGAGCGTGCTTTCGCCCAGGACGTTGCCGGCGAAGTCGAGGATCACGGCGGTGTGGAGATCGTCGGACAGCTTCATGCCGGCGACGGCATGTGCGCCGGGGGCGACGGCCAGCGAGACCGGCGGCCGGCCCCGCGCCGTCTCGTCGCGCGCGGTCTCCAGCTCGGTGATGAGCCCCTGCGCGATGAGGTCGCCCGCCACCGCCGTGACGGAGGCCGGTGAGATGCCGAGTTCGCGCGAAAGATCGACCCGGCTCGCCCGGCCGGACGCGCGCAGCTGCTCCAGCAGGCGCTGCCGCAGCGGCCGCGTTTCGCTGGGGACCGCGAGCAGCGGCCCGCACCCGAGCGGCGCCGCGTCGATCGGTCCTGCGGCGACCTCGGCCGCCTGATGGGGTAGTGTCTCGCTCACGCCTGCCTCGTCCCGCCCCTCCCGGAGCCGTCGTTTTGACCGAGCGTATGCGCCGCAACCCTGCCATGCAATTTTATTTTGACAGATGAAATTAATCGCGCCAGAGTCACGGTCACGTCAAGAAACGAGCAACGCTCCAGAAACTGGAGCGACGGGAGGATCCCTATGCTGAAGACAGTGTTGGCCGCCGCAGTGGTGGCGAGCTTCTCGACGGCTGCCGTTGCGCAGACCGTTGGTGTTTCGTGGTCCAACTTCCAGGAAGAGCGCTGGAAGACCGACGAAGCTGCAATCAAACAGGCGCTCGAAGCCGCAGGCGCAGAGTATATCTCGGCCGACGCCCAGTCTTCGTCGTCCAAGCAGATCTCCGACATCGAGTCGCTGATCGCACAGGGCGCGAATGCACTCATCATTCTGGCGCAGGACTCGCAGGCCATCGGCCCCGCCGTGCAGGCCGCCGCCGACGAAGGCATCCCCGTGGTCGGCTATGACCGCTTGATCGAGGACCCCCGCGCCTTCTACCTCACCTTCGACAACGTCGAAGTCGGCCGGATGCAGGCGCGTGCCGTGCTCGAAGCCGCGCCCGAAGGCAACTACGTGATGATCAAGGGCTCGCCCACCGATCCGAACGCAGACTTCCTGCGCGGCGGCCAGCAGGAAGTCCTGCAGGAGGCGATCGACGCCGGCAAGGTGAACATCGTCGCCGAGGCCTATACCGACGGCTGGCTCCCCGCCAACGCCCAGCGCAACATGGAGCAGATCCTCACCGCGCAGGACAACGACGTCGACGCGGTCGTCGCTTCCAACGACGGCACCGCCGGCGGCGCCGTGGCGGCGCTGACCGCGCAGGGCCTCGACGGCATCCCCGTCTCCGGCCAGGACGGCGACCATGCCGCCCTCAACCGCATCGCCAAGGGCACGCAGACCGTTTCGGTCTGGAAGGACTCGCGCGAACTCGGCAAGGCCGCGGCTGAAGCCGCCGTCGCGATGGCGAACGGCACCGCACTCGCCGACGTCGAAGGCGCCGAGCAGTGGACCTCGCCGGCCGGCACGGAGCTTTCCGCCCGCTTCCTGGAGCCGATCCCTGTGACCGCCGACAACCTCAACGTCGTGGTCGACGCCGGCTGGATCGACCAGGAGACGCTGTGCCAGGGCGTCGAGAACGGCCCCGCGCCCTGCAACTGATCGCCTGAGCGTCAGAACGACAGGGGGCGGCGCGACGGGTTCGCGCCGCCCTTTCCCCAATCAGCCTGACCGGGACGCCCCATGACCGACATCGCCCAGCAGGCGACCGCGCCGCAGCGGACCTCGCTTCTCAAGCAGCTTCAGATCGACACTCGCCTCCTCGGCATGATCGGCGCCTTCGTGGTCCTCTGCCTGGTGTTCGACTTCATCACCGACGGGCGCTTCCTGACCCCGCGCAACGTCTTCAACCTCACGATCCAGACCGTGTCCGTCGCCATCATGGCGACCGGAATGGTGTTCGTGATCGTCACCCGCCACATCGACCTTTCGGTCGGCTCGCTGCTCGCCACCTGCTCCGCCGTCATGGGCATGATGCAGACAATGATCCTGCCCGAATGGCTGGGCCTCGGCATCGGCCACCCCGCCATCTGGATCATCGCGATCCTCGCCGGCCTGGTCGTCGGCACCGCCATCGGCGCGTTCCAGGGCACGCTCGTCGGCTACCTCGGCATTCCGGCGTTCATCGTGACGCTGGGCGGGCTTCTCGTCTGGCGCAACGTCGCCTGGTATCTGACGGACGGGCAGACCATCGGCCCGCTTGACGAGACGTTCCTGAAATTTGGCGGCATCAACGGCACGCTGGGGCCGGACCTCTCGTGGATCTTCGCCGCCGTCGCCTCGATCGCCGCAATATTGCTGCTCCTCCAGTCCCGACGGGCGCGCACCAAGCACGACTTTCCCGTGAAGCCCCTGTGGGCCGAGGCGGTGATGTGCGTGATCGCGGCCGGTGCCATCGTCGGCTTCATCGCGGTTCTCAACGCCTACGAGGTGCCCGTCGGCCGCGTCCGCCGGATGTTCGAGGACGGCAAGATCCCCGAAGGCTTCACCCTCGGCTACGGCCTGCCGATCTCGGTTCTGGTGCTGATCGGCGTCGCCATCGTGATGACGATCCTCGCCCGCCGCACCCGCTTCGGCCGCTATATTTTCGCGACTGGCGGAAATCCCGACGCGGCCGAACTCTCCGGCATCAACACGCGGCTTCTGACGGTGAAGGTGTTCGCCCTGATGGGGGCGCTTTGCGCGCTGTCGGCGGTAATCGCGTCGGCCCGCCTCGGCTACCACACCAACGACATCGGCACGCTCGACGAGCTGCGCGTGATCGCCGCCGCCGTCATCGGCGGCACGGCCTTATCGGGCGGCATCGGCACCATCTACGGCGCGATCCTCGGCGCGCTCATCATGCAGTCGCTCCAGTCGGGCATGGCGATGGTGGGTGTCGACGCGCCGTTCCAGAACATCGTCGTCGGCAGCGTCCTCGTCCTCGCGGTGCTGATCGACATAATCTACCGCCGCCGCTCGGGGGTCAGCTGATGACTGCGACTGAAACGACCACCCGCCCGGCGCCTTCCCGCAAGGGCGAGACGCCACTGGTGGAGATGAAGAACATCCGCCTCGCCTTCGGCGGCGTGAATGCCGTCGACGGCGTGTCGGTCGACCTCTACCCCGGCGAGGTGGTCGGCCTTCTCGGCCACAACGGCGCCGGCAAGTCGACCCTCATCAAGATCCTCTCCGGCGCCTACCGGGCGGATTCGGGCGAGATCTTCGTGGAGGGCAGGAAGGTCAACATCGAGAGCCCGCGCGACGCGCGCCGGCACAACATCGAGACCATCTACCAGACGCTGGCGCTCGCCGATAACCTCGACGCCGCCTCCAACCTCTTCCTCGGCCGCGAGCTGACGACGAAGCTCGGCTTCGTCGACGACGCGCGGATGGAGGCGGAGACCGCCAAGATCATGGCGCGGCTCAACCCCAACTTCAAACGCCTGTCCGAGCCGGTGAAGGCGCTGTCGGGCGGGCAGCGCCAGTCCGTCGCCATTGCCCGCGCCGTCTACTTCAACGCCAAGATCCTCATCATGGACGAGCCGACGGCGGCGCTCGGCGTCCACGAGACCCAGATGGTCGCCGAACTGGTGGAGGAATTGAAGAAGCAGGGCCTCGGCATCTTCCTCATCAGCCACGACACGCGCGAAATGATGGCGCTTTGCGACCGCGTCGCTGTTATGAAGAACGGCAAGCTCGTCGGCATAGAACGGGTGGAAGACGTGACGGAGGACGACATTCTCTCAATGATCATCATGGGCAAGAACCCCCTGAGGGAACGCTAGCGTGTTCCTCGGGATCGACCTTGGCACCTCGAGCGTCAAGGCACTTTTGATCGACGAAGCGCAGGCGATCGTCGCCGAGGCGGCGGCGCCGCTCACAGTCTCCCGGCCGCATCCGGGCTGGTCCGAGCAGGCCCCGGCCGACTGGATCGAGGCCTCCAGGGCCGCCCTCGCCGCTCTCGGCGCCAAGACGCCGCTGGACGGCGTGAAGGGCATCGGCCTCTCCGGCCAGATGCATGGCGCGACGCTGCTCGACAAGGCGCACGCGCGTCCTGCGCCCGTCGATCCTGTGGAACGACACCCGCGCCGGCGACGAGGCCGCCGACCTCTCGTCCATCTCCGGCTATGCGCAGAAGGCGGGCAGCCTCGTCTTCGCCGGCTTCACCGCGCCCAAGCTCGTCTGGGTCGCGAAGCACGAGCCCGACCTGTTCAAACAGACCGCGCTGGTCCTCCTGCCCGAAGGACTATCTCCGCCTCTGGCTGACCGGCGAAGCCGTGTCCGAGATGTCCGACGCCTCGGGCACCGCTTGGCTCGACGTTGGCGCCCGCGCCTGGTCGCCCGAGCTCCTCGCCGAATCCGAGCTTTCCACCGACCACATGCCCCGCCTCGTCGAGGGCAGCGCGACCTCCGGCACGCTGCGCGCCGAGATCGCCAGCGAGTTCGGCCTTCCCGCCGGCATTCCGGTGGCGGGCGGCGGCGGCGACAATGCCGCGGCCGCCATCGGCATGGGCGTCACCGACGCCCGGCTCCGCCTTCGTCTCGCTCGGCACCTCCGGCGTGGTGTTCGCCCCGGCGGCCACGTTCAGCCCGATGCCGTCGAGCGCCACGCACACATTCTGCCACGCGCTGCCTGACCTGTGGCACCACATGGGCGTCATCCTCGCCGCCACCGATGCGCTCAACTGGTACGGCAACCTCACCGGCGCCGACCCCGCGACGCTGACGGAAGGTCTCGGTGCACTTCAGGCCCCCGGCCGCGCGATGTTCCTCCCTTATCTGGGCGGCGAGCGCACCCCCCACAATGCGCCGGACGCGCGTGCGTCCTTCATCGGCCTCGGCCACGAGGTCGACCGCAAGGCCGGCGCAAGGGCCGTGATGGAAGGTGTCGCCTTCGCGCTGCGGGACTGCGCCGAGGCCCTGTCCGCCTGCGGCACCCACCTCGACGAGGTGATCGCCGTCGGCGGCGGCTCGCGCTCGCACTACTGGCTGGAGCTGATCGCCACCGTCCTCGGCGTGCCCGTGAAGGTGCCGGCCGACGGTGATTTCGGCGCGGCGTTCGGGGCGGCCCGCCTCGGCGCGCTGGCGGCCGGCGCCGACAGAAGCATCGTCACACCGCCTGCGATACGGGAAACCATCGCCCCGGCCAACGAACTCTCCGCAGCCTTCGCCGACGCCCACCACCGCTACAAGGCGACCTACAACGCACTGGAAGACCTGTCATGAGCCGCTTCTTCGAAGGCATCGAGCCGCTTTCCTTCAAGCCGGATGCCGGCGACGAACTGGCCTTCCGCCACTACGACGCGGACGAAAAGGTCGGCGGCAAGCGCATGGAGGACCAGCTGCGCTTCGCCGTCGCCTACTGGCACTCCTTCGCCTGGCCGGGCACCGACCCGTTCGGCGGGCAGACCTTCGAGCGGCCGTGGTTCGAGGACACGATGGCCGGCGCGAAGGCGAAGGCCGACGCCGCGTTCGACATGTTCGAGATCCTCGGCGTCCCCTACTTCTGCTTCCACGATGCCGACGCGCGGCCCGAGGGCGCCAACTTCGCCGAGACGACGCGGAACCTCGAAGAGATCGTCGACGTCTTCGCCGCCAAGATGGAGAAGGCCAAGGTCCGGCTCCTGTGGGGCACGGCCAACCTCTTCTCGCACCGGCGCTACATGTCGGGCGCCGCCACCAACCCCGACCCCGCCGTCTTCGCCTACGCCGCCGCGACGGTGAAGAACTGCATGGACGCCACCCACAGGCTCGGCGGCGAGAACTACGTCCTGTGGGGCGGGCGCGAGGGCTACGAGACCCTCCTCAACACCGACCTCTCGCGCGAGCTCGACAATCTCGGCCGCTTCCTGTCGATGGTCGTCGACTACAAGCACAAGATCGGCTTCAAGGGGACGATCCTGATCGAGCCCAAGCCGCAGGAGCCGACCAAGCACCAGTACGACTACGATGTCGCGACGGTGTACGGCTTCCTCCAGCGCCACGGGCTGGAGAACGAGGTGAAGCTCAACATCGAGCAGGGCCACGCGATCCTCGCCGGCCACTCGTTCGAGCACGAGCTGGCGCTCGCCAACGCGCTCGGCATCTTCGGCTCCATCGACATGAACCGGAACGACTATCAGTCCGGCTGGGACACCGACCAGTTCCCCAACAACGTGCCGGAGACCGCGCTCGCCTACTACGAGATCCTGAAGGGCGGCGGCTTCAACACCGGCGGCACCAACTTCGACGCCAAGCTGCGCCGCCAGTCGCTCGACCCGGTCGACCTCATCGCAGCGCCACGCCGGCGCGATGGATGTCTGCGCGCGCGGCCTGAAGGCGGCGTCACGGATGCTGGAGGACGGCGTCCTGGAGGATGCCCGCGCCAAACGGTACGCCGGCTGGACCGAAGGCTGGGCCGAAGGCGATGGCCGACAGCGACCTCGAGAGCATCGAGGCGATGGTGCTGGAGCAGGAACTCGAGCCGAAGCCCGTGTCGGGCCGGCAGGAGATCCTGGAGAACATCGTCAACCGCTACGTCTGACGCGGCCCATTCCCTCAGCGAGCGTCAAAGGCCCGTGGCGGGGTCAAGCACCCGCCCGGAGCCACGCGCAGCCCCGCGAGGGGCGAGCATGGCGAGGACGGGTGCTTGATGCCGTCAGGGGCCGCCCCAGCCTGCCCGACGGGTTTGCAAGGTTCTTCACCTTGCAAACCTGCCGGCCGGCGAGGCGGAGAGGAGCGCGAGGAGGGGAACCCCTCCTCGCTGCAGCCGTCCCGCCGCTCACCCGCCCGCAACAGGCCGCCGCGCCGCCGTCAGGTACGCCAGGCGAGGAGCTTCCGCTCCGCCCGGCCGATCAGCCAGCTGACGCAAAGGCCGATGACCGAGAGCATCGCGACGCCCGCGATCAGCTGGTCGAGCGCGAACAGTGAGCCCGCCATCAGGATGTAGGCGCCGATGCCGTACTCGGCGCCGATCATCTCCGCCGCGACGAGGAGGATGATGGCGATGGACGCCGAGATCCGCGCGCCCGACAGGATCGCCGGCAGCGCGCCCGGCAGGATGATCTTGCGCACGATCGAGGTCCAGGACAGGCCAAACGACTGGCCCATCCGGATCAGCGTGCGGTCCACCCCGTCGACGCCGCTGTAGGTGGCGATGACGGTGGGGAAGAAGGTGCCGAACAGGATGGTCGCCACCTTCGAGCCCTCGCCGATGCCGAACCAGATGATGAAGAGCGGCAGCAGCGCGATCTTGGGGATCGGGAACAGCGCCGAGACCAGCGGCGCGACGCCGGCCCGCACCACTGAAAAGAGGCCGATGAGAAGACCGAGCGTCACCCCGGCGAAGGTGCCGGCGGTCCATCCGATGGCGAGGCGCGACAGGCTGGCCTCGAGGTGCCGCCACAGCATCCCTGTCTCGATGAGGTCGCCGAGCGCGCCGATCGCCTCGGATGGGGCGGGCAGCGCGATGGGGCTGATGATTCCGCTGCGCGAACAGAGCTCCCAAATGCCGAGGAGGACGAGGAAGACGAGCGGCGCGGCGTAGACCATCGGACGGGCGCGGAAACCGCCGCCGCGGAAGGGGACTTCGCGGCGCGTCGCCTCGGCGGTGGGGGCGGTGCGCTCAAGCATCGAGAAGCTCCCGGTCGGCGGCGCGGGCCTCCTCGCGCATGAGGTTCCACAGGCGCCGCTCGATGGGCGCGAGTTCGGCGACCCGCTCGGCGCGCTCGGCGAGCGGCATGTCGATCTCGACAATGTCGCGGATGGTGCCCGGCCGGCGGGAGAGGACGATGATCCGGTGGCCGAGGCGGACGGCCTCGGAGAGATTGTGCGTGACGTAGCAGGCGGAGAAGCGCTCGCGGGACCAGAGGTCGACGAGATCGTCGATCAGGAGTTCGCGGGTCTGGCTGTCGAGCGCGGAGAGCGGCTCGTCCATCAGCATCACCGCGGGGCGGACCGAGAGGGCGCGGGCGATGGCGACGCGCTGCTTCATCCCGCCCGAAAGCTGGCGCGGCCATGCGCCGGCGAAGTCGGTGAGCTTGGTGCGGGCGAGAACGTCGGCGACGATGGCGCGCCGTTCCTCCGCGCGTCATCTTGTGGTCTTCCAGAACCAGCGAGACGTTGCCCTCGGCCGTTCGCCACGGGAGGAGCGCGAAGTCCTGGAAGACGTAGGTGACGGGGTTCAGCGAGTTGGCGGGCGCCTCGCCCTCCGCGAGCACCCGCCCCTCGGACGGGCGTTCGAGCCCGCCGAGGAAGCGCAGCAGCGTGGACTTGCCGCAACCCGAGGGGCCGACGACGGCCACGATCTCCCCCGCGTCAATGGCGAAGGAGATGCCCGAGAGCACCGCCGTGTCGCCATAGCGGTGGGTGATGTCGTCGGCGATCAGCTTCATCAGTCGGTGGTCTCGACGAAGCGGGTGTCGACGAGGTCATCGATCGTGACGTCGGCCGGCACCAGCTTCTCGGCCTTGAACCACTCGAGCTGGTCTTCGACGCTGGCGACGTTGAGCGCCGCGTTCTCGTTGATCCGCATGGCGCCCTCGCGGATGCGCGGGTCGGCCTTGTCGAGCGGCATGTCGGAATAGACGTATTCGTGGACGATCTTCACGATTTCCGCGCTCTCCTCGTCGCTCATCGTCTTGTCGACGAAGGCGGCGTTGTAGTCGGCGATGCCCTTGGAGAGGCCGGCGAGGAAGCGCTTCACGAGGTCTTCGTGGTTCTCGACGTTGTCGGTCGAGGTGAACACCGTCGTCACCTGGTAGCCCGGAATGTAGTCAGAGATCTTGCCGATCTCGACCACCGAGCCGTCCGCAGAGATGGCGCTCGCGATGTTGGGGACGATCGACCACGCGTCGATCTGGCCGGACTTCAGCGACGCGATCACCGCCGGCACCTTCT
Organism: uncultured Alphaproteobacteria bacterium; assembly: GCA_963704595.1. Lineage (GTDB taxonomy): Bacteria > Pseudomonadota > Alphaproteobacteria > Rhizobiales > Amorphaceae > Acuticoccus. The sequence goes on along the minus strand of OY969922.1, from coordinate 1,218,726 downwards.
GGAGCGGCACGATGCGGAAGTCGCCGGTCTTGAGGCCCTCGGCCTCGCCGACCTTGCTCGCCATGTAGTGGAACGAGGAGCCTGCGGTGGTGACACCGAAGCGCTTGTCCTTCAGCGCGGACGGGTCGGTGAGGCCCGCGTCGTAGGCCTTCTTGGAGGCGAGCACCTTCTGGCCCTCGACGTCGTCCGTCTCCATCAGCGCGCCGCCGATGACCTTGACCGCGCCCTTGTCGGCGAGGCTGACGAGGCCGCCGGAGATCGCGGTCATGCCGAAGTCGATGTCGCCGGAGGCGATGGCGACGGCCATCGGCTGCGCCGCCTGGAACGACACGAAGGTGACGTCGAGATCCTGTTCGCCGAAATAGCCCTTGGCGTTGGCGATCATCGAGGGCGAGTGCGATGCGAAGGGCAGGATGCCCACCTTGATGTCGTCCGCCGCGAATGCCGCGCCGGCGCCGAGCGCGGCGAAGGCCGCACCGGTTGCAGCCGCGATCAGCCTCTTTGCGAGTGCCATTGTCGTTCCTCCCTGGGGTCGTCTCTTGTTCCGGTTCATCCGAACGGCCTTCATAGCGGCCCCGGGCGCGTCACGCGAGATGCTTTCCCCGTTGCCGCCGCCTGCTGCCCCGAACGACGCTAGAGGACCTTCTCCAGGAACTCCCGCGTCGCGGCTTCCCTCGGGTTCGAGAAGAACGCCTCCGGCGGCGCGGTCTCGACGATGCGGCCGTTCGCCATGAAGACGACGCGGTCGGCGACCTGACGAGCGAATCCCATCTCGTGGGTGACGCAGATCATCGTCATCCCCTCCTCGGCGAGGGTGCGCATGGCGTCGAGCACCTCGCCGATCATTTCGGGGTCGAGGGCGGAGGTCGGCTCGTCGAACAGCATGATGCGGGGCGCCATCGTCAGCGCTCGGGCGATGGCGACGCGCTGGCGCTGTCCGCCGGAGAGCTCGTCGGGGAACTTGTCCGCCTGGTCGGCGATGCGCATGCGCTCGAGCTGCGCCATCGCCGCCGCCTCGGCGTCCGCCCAGCTCCTGCCGCGCACGCGGACCGGGGCGAGCGCGCAGTTCTTCAGTACCGTGAGGTGCGGGAAGAGGTTGAACGACTGGAACACCATGCCGACCTCGGCGCGGATCGCCTGGATCGCGTCGACGTCGTCCGACAGGGTCACGCCCTCGACGGTGATGCGCCCTCGGTCGTGCGTCTCCAGCGCGTTGATGCAGCGGATCAGCGTCGACTTGCCGGAGCCGGAAGGCCCGCAGATCACGAGCACCTCCCCTTCGGCGACCTCGAGCGAGACGTCGGTGAGGGCGTCGAAGTCGCCGAAGCGCTTGGAGACGCGATGGAGGGCGATGGCGGGCTCAGCCATGGGCGGTCAGCCGCGCGCGGCGCTCCAGGTAGGCGCCGTAGCGCGACAGGCCGAACACGAACACGAAGTAGACCAGCGCCACGAACACGTAGACCTCGACGTAGTACGCCCCCCACTCCCCGCGGCCGACCGCGGCGGAGGCCGACGCCGTCACCTCGAAGAAGCCGATGATGGTGACGATGGAGGTTTCCTTGAAGGTGATGACGACCTGGTTGATCGTCGCCGGCAGCGAGGCGCGGAACGCCTGCGGCAGGAGGATGTCGAACACGCGGCTCGTAGTAGGACATGCCGAGCGCCGCCGCGGCTTCATCCTGCCCCGAGGGGATCGACTGGAGGCCGGAGCGGATGATCTCGGCCTGATAGCAGGCGTAGAACAGCGCGAACGCGACCACCACGCGGCCGAGCTTGTCGCCCACCGCCCAGTCCGGCACCACGAACGGCACCACCACGGCGGCCGCGAACAGGATGGTGAGGAGCGGCAGCGAGCGAACGGTGTCGATCAGGACCGCCGCGACGCCGCGGATCACCGGCAGGTTCGAGCGGCGGGCGAGCGCCAGCGCGACGGCGAGCGGCATCCCGATCACGAACACCGCCGCAAAGATGAAGACCGTCAGCGCCAGCCCGCCCCACTGCTCGGTGGTGACGACGGGAAGGCCGAGGAAGCCGCCGTACATCAGCGCCACGAAGATGCCGAAGCCTGCAAGCCAGATGACGGGAAGCGTGCGGATGCCCCAGAGCGCCGGCACGCACGACAGGATCATGGTGACGACGATGACGATGCAGGCGAGCGCGGAGCGCCACTGCTCCTCGTAGGGGTAGAGGCCGAAGAGGATGAGCCGGCCGCGCGCGTCGATCACCGCCCAGCAGGCGCCGTCGGCGGCGCGGCAGAGCTCGGCGTCGGCCGCGTCCCAGATCGCGCCGACGAAGGCCCAGTCGATCAGCGTGACCGCCAGCCAGACGACGAGCGCGCCGAAGACGAGCGTCACCAGCGTGTCGAACGGGTTGGCGAACAGGCGCCGCCGCGCCCATGCCGCCGGCCCGTCCTCGGCGGGCGGCGGGGCGGCGGCGATGGTGGCGGTGGAGAGCGTCGCGTCCGCCATCAGGTCCGCCCCTTCAGCGCGATGCGGCTGTTGAGGAGGTTCAGGCTCGCCCCCATCGCGTAGTTGATGACGAGGAAGCCGCCCATCAGGAGCGCCAGGAGTTCCATCGTCTGGCCCGACTGGTTGATGGAGGTGGAGACGACCATGAAGTAGTCCGGGAAACCGATGGCGATGCCGAGCGTCGTCGCCTTCATCAGCCAGATGTACTGGTTGGAGAGCGCGGGGAGGATCGCGCGGAAGGCGAGCGGGATGCGCACGAAGCGGTTCACCTGCCAGCCCGAGAGGCCGAGCGCCCGCGCCGCCTCGATCCGGCCCTTGTCGACCGACAGGAACCCGGCGCGGACGATCTCGCCCACATAGGCGCCGCCGAAGATGGCGATGGAGACGAGGAGCGCGAAGAATTCCGGCTTGATGTCGAACCCGCCGGCGAACCGCAGCCCTTGCATTTCGGGCAGCGTGAAGACAGGCGCATCCGGCGTGCGGCCGGTGAAGAGAAGCGCGAGGAAGAGGATGGCGGTGGCCGCGATCACCAGCGCGGTCGCGGCGAGACCGCCGATCCGCCGGCCGACGAAGACCCCGGCGACGACGAGGCGCGACGAAGCCCGCGCAGAACAGCGCGACGTCGGCGCTCGACATGTCGAACGCGGGCACGATCAGGCCGCGGTTGGTGAGGAAGATGGCGCCGGCGATCTCGTACGCCTCACGCGGGCGCGGCAGGTGCGTCAGCAGCGCGTACCAGAAGATCACCTGCAGGATCAGCGGGATGTTGCGGAAGGTCTCCACGAAGACCGTGCCGATGAGGTTCAGCATGAAGTTGGTGGAGACGCGGGCGAGGCCGACGATGACGCCGATGACGGTGGCGAGCGCGATCCCGAGGATGCCGACGAGAAGCGTGTTGAGGAAGCCTGCGAGCAGCATCTCCCAGTAGGGCGAGCGGTCCGACACGTCGATCAGGGCGAAGTTGATCGGCCAGCCGGTCGACCGGTCGAGGAAGCCGAACCCGGTGGCGATGCCCTGGCTGACGAGGTTGTCGCGTGCGGTGAGGACGAACGTCGACACCAGGACGATGGCGATGGCGAGGGTGGCCCCCTGAAGGAGCCACCCCCGCGCCTTGCGGTTCTTCAGTGCGCGCAAGATGCGATCAGTCGAGCACGAGCGTGTAGAGGAGCCCGCCGTCGCTCCACAGCTTGTTCTTGCCGCGCGGCATCTTGTAGACGGAGCCCTCGCCGACGGTGCGTTCGTAGATCTCGCCGTAGTTGCCGACGGCCTTGATGACCTTGTAGGCCCAGTCGTCCTCGAGGCCGAGGCGCTCGCCGTAGCCCGGCGTCACGCCGAGGAAGCGCTCCACGGAAGCCGACGGCGGGTTGGCGCGGATCTCGTCGACGTTCGCCTGCGTGATCCCGTTCTCTTCGGCGAAGAGCAGCGAGTTCGACATCCAGTTGAGGACGTCGATGAAGTTGTCGTCGCCCTGGCGTGCGGCGAGGCTCTCGGGCTCGAGCGCCAGCGCCTCGTCCATGATCTCGAAGTCGTCGGGGTTCGGCGCGCCGAAGCGGGTCGCGGCGAGGTAGGGGCCGAAGCCGGCCAGCGCATCGCAGCGGCCGTTGTAGAGGGCCGAGCGCAGCTCCTCGAGCTTCTCGAAGGTGAGGCTTTCGTAGTTGATGCCCCTTGCGCCCATGTAGTCGGCGACGATCCGCTCGATCGAGCTGCCGGCGTTGATGCAGAAGACGCCGCCTTCGAGGTCGGCGGTCGACTTGGCGCCGATGTCGGAGCGGACGAGGATGTTGGTCGGCCCGATGAAGTAGGGGCGCGAGAACTGGAGGCCGAGCTCGGTGTCGCGGCTCATGGTCCAGCCGGTCACCTTGATGATGACGTCGACGTCGCCCGACTGGAGCGCCGGGAAGCGCTGCGCGAACGAGACCGGGATGATCTGGAGCGCATCGGGCGAACCCAGGATCGCGGTGGCGAGCGCCTTGCAGAACTCGATGTCGAAGCCCGACCAGGCGCCCTTGTCGTCGACTTCGGCGAAGCCGAGGTAGGAGCCGTTGTGGCCGGTGCACAGGAGACTGCCGCGGTCCATGATCTTCTGCACCGTGGGGCCCGGATCGGCGGCGAGCGCCGGTGCGGCGCCAAGGCCGAGCGCCAGTGCGGCGGCGATGGTGTGTTTCAGCATTCTTGCTCCTCTTCGGTGGACTGGTGTTTCACATCGCATTTATGCAGCCTGCGCGCCACCGCAGTGGCTGCGGATCAATTCGCGATACAGCGCGCTGATGCGTTCGGTCATCGGGCCGGGCCCCTTGCGGCATCGGACGCTTGTCGATGGACGCCGACGGGGGTGAGGCCGCCGAACGAGCCGGTCATGAACGCCTCGTCGGCCCCATAGGTGTCGACCAGCGAGTAGTTGCGCTCGAAGACCGGGATGCCGTTCTCGCGGCACAGCGAGATGACGTGGCCGCGCGTGATGCCGTTCATGCAATAGTCGCCGGTGGAGGTCCACACCTCGCCCTTGCGCACGATGAAGAAGTTGCACGAGTTGGTCGTGTTGACGAAGCCGAACGGGTCGAACATCAGCGCCTCGTCGCCGCCGGCCTTTTCGGCCGCGATGCAGGCGAGAATGCAGTTCAGCTTGGAGTGCGAGTTGAGCTTGGCGTCCTGCGTCAGCGGCAGGCCGCGGTGGTGGGCGACGCTGGCGAGGCGGATCGGCCGCGGGATCGACGGCGTCGAGTGCTCCATGATGATCGCGACCGTCGGCCCCTGCCGCGAGAAGCTCGGGTGCTGGAACGGGGCGGACTTGATGCCGCGCGTGACCATCAGCCGGGCGTGGGCGTTCGAGGTCATCCCGTTGGCGGCGGCTGTGTCCTGAAGCGCCTTCGTGAGCTCCTCGCGGGTCATCGCGATGTCGAGGTCGAGCGCCAGCGAGGCTTCGAACAGGCGGTCGAGGTGCTGGTCCAGGAAAGCCCAGACGCCGTTGTGCAGCCGGATGCCCTCCCACAGCCCGTCGCCCAGCATGAAGCCGGAATCGTAGATCGAGACGGTGGCTTCCGCCTTCGGCACGATGCGGCCGTTGAGGTAGAGCATCAGCGCATCGTTGCGCGGGTCGGCCGCCGCCTGGTGGGCGTTGACGGCCTTGTCCGGCGCTGCGGCCGTGGGGGTGTCGGTCAAGTCGGGACCTTCCATTCACATTGGGGCAAAATCGGCCCCTATTCTGGATACGGTCGACGCGCTTTCGCAACACCCAGCGTTTGGCCCTGCCCGCGGGCGCCGGATTTGGCCGTCGCGGTCCACTCATAGGTATGGCGGCCGCCGGGCGGGCACGGGCTCTTGTAGCGGAACGCGCCACCGCGCACGGTGCCGGAGCGGTTGACGGCCACCACGCCGCCGCCATGATTGTATCTCGGCACATTGAGGTCGACGAGCTTGAACACCACGGACTTGGTGCCGGCCGGAAGCTGGCTGATCGTGAACGCCGGACTGCCGACGGTGTTCGGCCGCCCGGTATTGCACTGCCTCAGCCCCGACCAGTCGAACCCGATCGAAAAGGCCTGCGCCGTGCCGCCGATCAATAGAACCATCACCCCGGAGACAATAATCCTCAAAAAGCTCTTCATTGTGGATATCCTTCTTAGATGAACAAGGACATCATGCCATCGAATTATACAGATACTGTCAACTCCTGCGTGAAACCTGACTTTTACATACTGAAATACGTGCGGGGCTGGCTCTGATGCTGCACGACGTGATGGTTCTGGGCGCCGGGATGGTCGGCATCTCCACCGCGATGGCCCTTGCAGCGCGTGGCCGGTCGGTTGTCCTGGTCGACCGGCGCGGCGCGGCGGAGGAGACCTCGTTCGGCAACGCGGGGCTCATCCAGTCCGAGGCGGTGATCCCGTACACATTCCCGCGCGACCTTTCGGTCATCCTCGGCGTCCTGACCGGCAAGCGGACCGATGCGCGGCTCGCGTGGGGGGCGCTCGGCAGCACCCTCCCCTCGCTCCTGCGCTACGCGGCGGCGGGAAGCCCCGGCGGCATCGAGCGGACCGCTCTCGCCAACGTGCCCCTGGTCGGTGGCGCGATCGCGGCACACCGGCGGCTCAGCGAGGCGGCAGGCAGCGCGGCGACCGACCTGTGGCGGACCGGCGGCTACCTGCGCCTCTATCGCGACGGGGCGGACCTTGGAACGTGCCGCGGCGGCCGACCGGCTGGTGGAAGAGCGGTTCGGCATACCGTTCCGGCCGCTGGATGCCGCCGGGCTCGCCGAGGCGGAGCCGCATCTGGCGCCGGTGTTCGCCGGCGCGATCCACATGACCGGGCCGGTGCGCATCATCGACCCCGGCGCCCTCGGCAAGGCGTATGCCGCGCTGTTCGAGGCGCGCGGCGGCACCTTCGCGGCCGGCGACGCGGCCACCCTCACCGCCACGACGAACGGCTTTCGCGTCGATGGCGCGGACGGCGCGATTTCAGCGCGCGAGGTGGTCGTGTGCCTCGGGCCATGGTCGGACATGGTGCTGCGGCCGCAGGGGGTGCGGGTGCCGCTGTTCGTGAAGCGCGGCTATCACCGGCACTTCGCGGCGAAGGGCAATGCCGTGCTCAACCACCTGGTGACGGACGACGGCAGCGGCTACGTCCTCGCCCCCAACGCGCGCGGGCTAAGGATCACCAGCGGGGCGGAGTTCGCGCGGCGGGACGATCCGCCGACACCGGTGCAGATCACCCGCGTCGAAGCGCTCGCGCGCGAGATCTTCCCCATTGGCGAGGCGCTCGACGAGAAGCCGTGGATCGGTGCCCGCCCCTGCCTGCCGGACCTGTTGCCCGTGATCGGGCCGCTCGGCCCGCGCGGCCTCTGGGGAAACTTCGGCCACCAGCACCTCGGCTTCACGCTGGGCCCGGTGACCGGCGAACTCCTGGCGCAGATGATGACGGGGGAGACGCCGCTTGCCGACCCCGCGCCCTACAGCGCGATGCGGTTCCGCCGCTAGGCGGTGCGCTTGAGAGCGGCCTTCTCGGCTTCCGCCCGCTCGCGGATGTGGGCGCGGATGGCGGCGGGGCGGATCGGCAGGCTGCAGGCAAAGCCCGGTGCGCCGAGCGCCTGGTCGACGCCGGCCGCGATCGCCGCGCCGATACCGACGATGCCGGCCGAACCCACGCCCTTGATGCCGAGCGGGTTCTGCGGCGTCGGCGCGTCCTCGGCGAGGAGCACCTCGACCACCGGGCGCTCTGCGGCCGTCGGCATCCCGTAGTCCGCCAGCGTCTGCGCCAGCGGGTCGCCGGACGGGCCGACGGGCAGCGCGGTGGCGATGGCGCTTGCCGTGCCCTGGAGGACCGCGCCCTCGATCTGCGCGGTGATGAGGTCCGGGTTGATCGCGTTGCCGACATCGTAGGCGATGAAGACGCGCGGGATCTTCACGAAGCCCGTCGCGGCGTCGATGTCGACCAGCGCCATGGCGAGGCCGTGGGAGGAGGTCATCCCGTCCGCGATGCACCAGCCCTCGGCCTGGAGGCCGGTGCCTTCGGGGCCGGCGAACACCGTGCCGGGGGCGCACGCCCGCGCCAGCGCGCCGAGTTCGAGCGCGCTGCCGAAGTGGCGGTCCGCCTCGCGGATGCGGCCCGAACGGATGGCGAGCCTGTCGGCCGGTACCGCCATCATCCGGGCGGCGGCGTGGACGATCTTGTCGCGCAGCGCCTCCGCGGCGTACTGCGCGGCGGTGCCGGCGAGCGCGAGGCCGGAGGAGAGGATGCGCGCCCCGCCCTGCCCCAGCCTGTCGGTCCGCCCTGCGGTGACGCGGATCCGGCTGAGGTCCACGCCCACGATGTCGGCGACGATCTGCGCGATCGCCGTGGTGGTGCCCTGGCCGAAGTCGGCGGCGGCGGTCACCACCTCGAGATTGCCGCGGGTGTCGACCGCGATGCGCACATGGTCGAACGGGCCAAGGTCCGACGGTTCGGTGAAGAAGGCGGCGCCGAAGCCGGCGAGCTCGCCCTGGCCGCGGCGGTCCTGCGCACGGCGGCGCACGATGTCGAGCGAGAAGCGCTTGGTCGCCTGCGCAAGGAGCTCGTCGAGCGGCATCCCCTCCGGCGCGATCGCGCTCTTCAGCGCCTCGACGCCCGGCGCCTCCGCATCGCTGCGCAGGAGGTTGGCGCAGCGCAGCGCGGACGGATCGCGGCCGGTGAGGTCGGCGGCGGCATCGACCAGCCGTTCGCGAATGAACGTCGCCTCCACGCGCCCGGCGCCGCGGAACGTGCCGGCCGGCGGCTTGTTGGTCATCCGCACATGGCCGACCGCGCGGTAGGCCGTGAGCGCGTAGGGGCCGGGCAGGAGCGCTGCGACGAGGTCAGCGACCATCGCACCCTCGGCACGGAGGTAGGCGCCCTGGTCGATCCAGAACTCGACGTCGAGCGCGAGGAAACGGCCCTTGTCGTCGACCGCGAGGCGGGCGAGCGCGTCGATCCCGCGCGCCTGCGCGGCGGCGGCGAGTTGCTCGCGCCGGTCCTCGCTCCAGCGCACGGGGCGGCCGAGCGCGCGGGCGGCATGGCTCGCAAGCATGTCTTCCGGGGAGAGTTCGCCGCGGCTGCCGAAGCTGCCGCCGGAGCGCGCGCTCTGGATCTCAACCTGCTCGTCGGCAAGGTCCATCATCGTTGCGATAGTCTCTCGCGTCTGGTGGATCGCACGGCCGCCGGCCCACAGGCGCAGCACCTCGCGCTCCCCGTCCCACTCGGCGAGCGAAACGCGCGGCTCCAGCGCCATCGCGCCGTCGCGCGCGAGCGTCAGGCGCCGCTCCACCACGCGGTCGGCGTTGTGGAAGGCGGCCGTCACGTCGCCGAAGCCCTTGCGCACGGTGGCGCATTCGGAGGCGCGCAGGTCACCGGACAGGATGGCGGCGCTGGCGGTGTGGTCGAGCTGCGGCTCGTAGGGGTCGATGTCGGCGATCACGAGTTCGGCGGCGTCGTCGGCCGCGCCCGCGGTCTCGGCGAACACTGCGGCGACCGGCTCGCCGACGTAGCGCACCGTCCCGCTCGCCAGCACAGGCTGGCAGTAGGCCTCGAACGCCTCGCTCGGCAGCACGCGCACCGGCACCGGCGGCAGGGTAATATCGTCCGCGGTCCAGATCGCGACCACGCCGGGGACGCCGAGCGCTGCGGAAGCGTCGATCCGGGTGAGCCTGCCGAACGCCACAGGCGAGCGGACGAGGCGCATGTGGAGCATCCGCGGCAGGTCGATGTCGCCGGCATAGCGCGCACGCCCGGTGACCGGACCCTGCGCCCCTGCCGGCTGGAATGACCGGCCGACGTGCTTCATAGCGCGTGGACCTTCAGCGCGTTGCGGGCGACCTTGATGGCGGCTTCGATCCGGTCGTACGCGCCGCAGCGGCACATGTTCTCGGCGACCAGCGTGGCGATGGCGTCGTCGTCCATGTCCGGCATGCGGTTGAGCGCCCCGGTGGCGAGCATCAGGAAGCCCGGCGTGCAGTAGCCGCACTGGACCGCGCCCGCCTCGACGAAGGCTTCCTGCAGGACGTTGAGCGTCACCCCGTCGGACAGCCCCTCGACCGTGCCGACGGCGGTCCCGTGCGCCTGGACGGCGAACATCAGGCATCCGCGCACCGGTTCGTTGTCGACGAGGACGGTGCAGGCGCCGGTGCAGTCGCCCTCGCACCCGGCCGGGGTGCCCTTGAGGCCGAGATTGTCGCGCAGCGCATCGACGAGTGCGGTGCGCGGCTCGACCACGATGGTGTGCTCGGCGCCGTTCACCTCCAGCGTCATCTGGATGTTTCTCATGGGAGCGATGCCTCCAGCGCGCGGCGGACCGCCGTCCGGGTGAGGTCGCGCTTGTAGGCGGCGTCCTCCGGACGGCTGTCGATGGGGGTCACGGCGTCGGCCGCCATGTCGGCCGCCTGGCGGAAGAGCCGCAGGCTCGGCTCCTGCCGTTCCAGCAGCGCCTCCACCGCGGAGAGCCGCCGCGGCACGGCCTCGACCGCGCCGACGCCGATCCGCACGTCGCGCATTCGCGTTTCGTCGCGGTCGTAGACGCACAGGCCGAGGGCGGCGCCGTAGTGGCCGTGCCGGCGGGCGATCTTGGAAAAGCCCGTCCGCGCGGTGTCCTGCAGGAGGGGCAACTGGACCTCGACGACGAGCTCGTCGTCAGCGGCGACGGTGGTGAGGATGGTCTCGAAGAACGCGCTGGCGGCGATGTTGCGCACGCCGCGCGCCTTGGAGCGGACGATCACGTCGGCATTGAGGACGACGGCGGCGAGGCACCACTCGGCCGCCGGATCGCCGTTGGCGATGGCACCGCAGAAGGTGCCGCGCATCCGCACCGCAAGCTGCCCGACGGCGGCCGAAAGCTCGGCGAGCAGCGCGCCGGTCGGGCCGTCGACGACGGGCGCCTCGAAGTCGATGTGGCGCATCAGCGGCGGGATGCGCAGGCGGCCGCCGGCGATGGTCGGCCGCTCGGCGCGGGTCAGGCGGTTGATGTCGATGAGGTGGGTCGGCCTGGCGAGGCGTGCGGTCATGGCCGGAACGAGGCTCTGGCCGCCGGCGATCACCCGCGCATTGGGACCATGCACGGCAAGCAGCGCGACCGCTTCGTCGATCGTGACCGGCGCGTGATAGTCGAAGGCTGCGGGCCGCACGTCACACCTCCCAGGGGAACTTCCGAATGTGCAGGACTGTGCGGACGGGGTGTTATCGAGGCAAGGATGGCCTCCCGGCCCCCGCTGTGAAAGCGGACGTTATCCAGTCCTTTTTAACGATTTGGTCACCAAATGCCGCCGGCCGGCCGCGGCCATCGCCAGCTCGCCTCGGCAGCGCCGCCAGCCTCGCCGAATCGGCGCTGTGGCGCGATTGCAGGCAGTCCGGCTTGACTTGGCGGCCCCGCCGGTCGCGTATGTCCGCCGCAACGCCCCGGGAGCATAGACTTGGCTGACCGTTCCGACCCCGCCGCTGCGCCGACCGGCCCGCTGAGCGGCATTCTCGTCCTCGACCTTTCGCGCATTCTGGCAGGGCCGACCGCCACGCAGCTTCTGGGCGATCTCGGGGCCGACATCATCAAGATCGAGCGCTTCGGCGTCGGCGACGACACCCGCCGCTGGGGTCCCCCGTTCCTCACCCGCGAAGACGGTACCGAAACCGCCGAAAGCGCCTACTACCTCGCCGCCAACCGCAACAAGCGTTCCCTCGCGCTCGACCTCTCCAGGCCGGAGGCGCAGGACATCGTCCGCGCCATCGCGGCGAAGGCGGACCTCGCCATCGAGAACTTCAAGGTCGGCGGCGCGGCGCGGATGGGGCTCGATTATGCGTCGCTGTCGAAGATCAACCCGAAGCTGATCTACGCCTCGGTGACGGGCTACGGGCAGACCGGGCCGCTCGCCAGCCACGCGGGCTACGACTTCATGGCGCAGGGCCGCGGCGGGATCATGAGCGTCACCGGCGAGGCGGACGACAAAGGCGGCACGCCGCAGAAGGTCGGCGTCGGCATCGCGGACGTGATGACGGGCATGTACGCCGCCGTCGCGATGCTGGCGGCCCTGCAGGGCCGCCACGCCACCGGCCGCGGCCAGTACATCGACCTCTCGCTGTTCGACACGCAGCTAGCCTGGCTCATCAACCAGGGCGCGTCCTTCCTGATGAGCGGAGAGACGCCGATCCGCCGCGGCAACGGCCACCCGACCATCGTGCCCTACAACGCCTTTCCGGCGTCGGACGGGATGTTCATCCTCGCCATCGGCAACGACGGGCAATTCGCCAAGTTCTGTGCCGCCGCCGGCGAACCGGAGCTGGCGGCCGACCCGCGCTTCGCCACCAACTCGGCGCGGGTGCGCAACCGCGATGCGGTGGAGGAGAACGTCGCCCGGCTGACCTCGCAGCGCACCCGCGCGGAGTGGATCGCGGTGCTGGCGCCGCTCGGCGTGCCGATCGGGCCGATCAACACCATCCCCGAAGCGTTCGCCGAGCCGCAGGCCGAAGCGCGCGGCGCCATCGTGACGCACGACCACCCCGCAGCGGCGGACGGCATTGCCCGCACGATCGGCAACCCCATAAAGATGTCGGACACGCCGGTGGACTATCGCCGCCGGCCGCCGATGCGCGGCGAGCACAGCCGCGAGGTGCTCACTGAGATCCTCGGCATGGACGACGCGACCATCGACACGCTGGCAGCGGCAGGCGTGGTGGACCTCGGCGATCACGCCGCGAAAGGCTGAGACTTGACCCTGCGCAACGCCGACATCATCGCCCGGAAGCTCGCCGCCAGCGGCTGCGCCCACGCCTACGGCATCCCCGGCGGTGAGGTCCTGACGATCATCGACGCGCTGACGGCCGCCGGGATCGCCTTCCACCTCACCAAGCACGAGAATTTTGCCGGCTTCATGGCCGAAGGAACGTGGCACGCGACCGGCGCGCCGGGCATCCTCGTCGCCACCATCGGCCCGGGGCTCGCCAACGCCGTCAACACGATCGCCAACGCCTACCAGGACCGCGTGCCGCTGGTGGTGCTCACCGGCTGCCTCGATGCCGCCGACGCCGACACCTACACGCACCAGGTGTTCGACCATCAGGCGCTGCTGTCCGGCATCGTGAAGGGCACCTTCCGCGCCTCCACCGCCAGCCTCAACCAGGTGATGGACAAGGCGCTGGTGCTGGCGGCTACCGGCCAGCCCGGCCCCGTCCACATCGACGTGCCGATCCGCGTCGCCGACGAGGCTGCGAAGGGGTCGGCGAGCGCGCCGGCCGGCGTCGGCGCGAGCTTCATCCCCGCCGAGGGGCCGGAGCTTCGCCGGGCGCGCACATGGATCGGCGAGGCGGAACGGCCGCTCGTTATCGCCGGGCTCGACGCGGTGAACGACGGGGCGAGCGCGGCGCTGATCCGCTTCGCCCGCTCGGTCGGCGCGCCGGTCGTCACCACATACAAGGCTAAGGGGCTGATCCCGGAGAACGACCCGCTCGCCATCGGCGGCGCCGGCCTCTCCCCTCTCGCCGACCGGCACCTGATGCCGCTGATCGAGGAGGCGGACTGCATCGTCCTCGCCGGGTACGACCCGATCGAGATGCGCGTCGGCTGGCGCGATCCGTGGCCGACGGACAAGCGGGTGATCGACATCACCCCGGTGGTGCGCACCCACGGGATGCACGCCGTGCAGGTGACGCTCTATGGCTCGGTCTCGGCCGTCCTCGCCACGCTGACCGACGGGGCCGCCCATCACCCGACCTGGCCGAACGCCAGGCCGCGCAAGGTCCGCAACGCGCTTCGAGAGGCGTTCGCCGCCGAGGCGGACGGCTGGGGCCCCGCCGCCGCCTTCCACGCCCTTCGCGAGGCGCTGCCGCCCGAAACCGTCATCACCGCCGATTCGGGAGCGCACCGCATCCTCCTCAGCCAGCTCTGGGAATGCCCCGCCCCGCGCACGCTCCTCCAGTCCTCGGCGCTGTGCACCATGGGCTGCTCGGTGGCGCTCGCCGCCGGCCACAAGCAGGCCGCGCCGGACACGCCCGTCACCGCCTTCGTCGGCGACGCAGGGCTCGAGATGACCCTCGGCGACCTTGCCACCGTGCGCGACCTTGGCCTTGCCGTCCCGGTCGTGGTGCTGATCGACGGCAGCCTGTCGCTGATCGAGATGAAGCAGCGCGGCGCACAGCTCGGCAACGTCGGCGTCGACTTTCCGGGGACCGACTTTGTGGCGCTCGCCGCTGCGATGGGCGGCCACGGCGTGTGGATCGACGACACCGACACCCTCGCCCGCGAGGCCGCCGAGGCGCTGACGCGGCCGACTTTCACCTTGCTGTGCGTGCGCATCGGCCGCCGCGCCTACGACGGCAAGTTCTAGGGCGACAGGCCCGGGGAGACTGACTTGAGCACGCTTCGGCTGATCCTGTTCGATTGCGACGGCACGCTGGTGGACAGCGGCGCCCACATCGTCGGCACCATGCAGGCCGCCTTCACCCACCACGGCCTCACCCCGCCGGACGACGAGACCGTGCGCGGCATCATCGGCCTGTCGCTCCCCGTCGCGATCGCCGCGCTCCATGCCGACGACCCCGCCGTGCAGGCCGACCTCCTCGATGCCTACAAGACCATCTACCGCGACGCCGCCACGATGGAGGCGGCGACCGAGCCGCTCTATCCCGGCGCCGTCGCAATGCTCGACGCGGTCGCGCGCGACGCGACCCTCCTCGGCGTCGCCACCGGCAAGTCCCGCCGGGGGCTGAACCGCATCCTCACCAACCACGGGCTCGCCGGCCGCTTCGTGACGACGAAGACCGCCGACGACGCCGCCTCGAAACCCTCGCCCGACATGGTGCTGCAGGCGATCGCCGAGACCGGCGCGGAAGCCGGGCGCACGGTGGTGGTCGGCGACAGCATGTTCGACATGCAGATGGCGCGGTCCGCCGGGGCGTTCGCTGTGGGCGTGTCTTGGGGCTACCAGCCGGTGGACCGGCTGGAGGCCGCCGGCGCCCACGCCATCGCCGCCGAGATGGCGGACCTCCCCGGCCTGATTGCAGAACTGGTGGCACCATGACCGACGACCAGAAGACGGGAGCCGGCCGCGCCGGCCCCGACGTGCCGGAGCCGCTGAAGCGCTTCTACAAGACCGTGACGCTGCGCGAGGAGGACGACGGCACCGCCACGATCCTCCTCGACGGGCGAACCCTGCGCACCCCCGCCCGCGCGACACTGCGGGTCAAGCCGGCGATCGCAGAGGTGATGGCCGCCGAATGGGACGCGCAGGAGACCCACATCCTGCCGCTCACCATGCCGATGACGCGGCTCGTCAACACCGCGATCGACGGCGTGGCGCAGGCCGTGCCGAGCGTGCAGGCCGACCTCGTCGCGATGGCCGGCAACGACCTCGTCGTCTACCGCGCAGACCGGCCGGAGGCGCTCGTCGCCCGCCAGGCCACGCATTGGGACCCGGTCGTGAACCACGCCGAGGGCCGTTTCGGCGTGCCGCTCGTCATCACCGCCGGCGTGATGCCGGTGAGCCAGGACGAACGGCTCGGCGAAGCGGTGATGGCAATCCTCCCCGCCGATCCGCTGCGGCTCGCGGCGCTCCATCAGATCGCGACGCTGACGGGGAGCGCGCTGATCGCCCTCGCCCTCGACGCCGGGTCGATGGACATAAACGCCGCCTGGGCCGCCGCCCACGTCGACGAGGACTGGAACATCGAGCAGTGGGGCGCCGACGCCGCCGCCACCGCCCGCCGCGAGGCGCGGCGCAAGGACGCCGAGGCCGCCGCCCTCCTCCTGCGCGAGGCCTGACGCGCCGGGGTGGCGCCAATTATTCGGCCAATCCGGCAATTCTTGCGATACGATCCCGTCACGGTCGCCCTTACGGGCGGTCGCGGCGAGGTCGACGGACGGGGTTTTTGACGTGAAGGACGTTCTCATCGAACTGGAGCGGCGGCGCGAGGAAGCGCGGGGCGGCGGCGGCAAGCGGCGCGTCGACGCGCAGCACGAGCGCGGCAAACTCACCGCCCGCGAGCGGCTCGAGGTGCTCCTCGACGAGAATTCGTTCGAGGAGTTCGACATGTTCGTCGAACACAACTGCACCGACTTCGGGATGGAGAAGAACAAGTTCCCCGGCGACGGCGTCGTCACCGGCTGGGGCACGATCAACGGCCGCACCGTCTTCGTCTTCGCCAAGGATTTCACGGTCTTCGGCGGCTCCCTCTCGTGGACCCATGCGCAGAAGATCATGAAGGTCCAGGACATGGCGCTCCGAAACCGGGCGCCGATCATCGGCCTGTTCGATGCCGGCGGCGCGCGCATCCAGGAGGGTGTCGCAGCGCTCGGCGGCTACGGCGAGGTGTTTCAGCGCAACGTGCTGGCGTCGGGCGTCATCCCGCAGATCTCCGTCATCATGGGCCCTTGCGCGGGCGGGGACGTCTATTCGCCGGCGATGACGGACTTCATCTTCATGGTGAAGGGGTCGAGCTACATGTTCGTCACCGGGCCGGACGTGGTGAAGACCGTCACCAACGAAACCGTCACCGCCGAGGAACTGGGCGGCGCCGACGTCCACACCGCGCGCTCCTCCGTCGCCGACAACGCCTATGACGACGACATCGCCGCCCTCACCGACGTTCGCCGCCTCATCGACCTTCTCCCCGCCTCCAACACGGTCGAGGCGCCGGAGCTCGAAACCGAGGACCCGGCCACCCGCGTCGAGCCCTCGCTCGACACGCTGATTCCCGATCTCGCCACCGCCCCCTACGACATGATGGAGCTCCTGAAGAAGACTGCCGACGAGGGCGAGCTCTTCGAGATCCAGCCGGCGTTCGCGAAGAACATCATCACCGCGTTTGGGCGGATCGAGGGCCGGACGGTCGGGTTCGTCGCCAACCAGCCGATGACGCTGGCCGGCGTCCTGGACTCCGACGCATCGCGCAAGGCGGCCCGGTTCGTGCGCTTCTGCGATGCGTTCTCGATCCCGCTCGTGACGTTCGTCGACGTGCCGGGCTTCCTGCCGGGGACGGCGCAGGAATATGGCGGCCTCATCAAGCACGGCGCCAAGCTCCTGTTTGCCTACGCAGAGGCGACCGTGCCCAAGGTCACCGTCATCACCCGCAAGGCCTACGGCGGTGCCTACGACGTGATGGCCTCAAAGCACCTGCGCGGCGACATCAACTACGCCTGGCCGACGGCCGAAATTGCCGTGATGGGCCCGAAGGGCGCCGCGGAAATCCTCTACCGCGCGGACCGGGACGATCCCGAGAAGCTCGCCGCGCGGATCGCGGAGTACGAGGATCGGTTCGCCAACCCGTTCGTGGCGGCCGAGCGCGGCTTCATCGACGAGGTGATCCTGCCGCACTCCACGCGACGCCGCGTGGCCCGCGCGCTCCGCCTGCTGCGCGACAAACAGCTCGAGAACCCCTGGCGCAAGCACGACAACATCCCGCTCTGACCGCCTCGCCGCTCACAGCAGCGAGAGGAAGAGCGGGACGATCAGCGCCGTCACCGCGCCGTTGAGCGCCATGCCGATGCCCGCGAACGCCCCCGCCAGCGGATCGACCTGAAACGCCCGCGCAGTCCCGATCCCGTGCGCCGTGATGCCGGCCGCAAACCCGCGCGCCCGCATGTCCTTGATGCGCAGCCCATTCATCAGCGGCGTCACCGCCACCGCGCCGATGATGCCGGTGAGGATGACGAGGACCGCCGTGAGCGGCGGGATGCCGCCAAGCTCGCTGGCGATGCCCATCGCGATCGGCGTCGTGACGGATTTGGGCGCGAGGCTGACGAGGACGTCGCGCGGCAGGCCGAACGCGTAGCCGATGCCGACCGCGACCGTCACCGCGGTGACCGAGCCCGCCGCCAGCGCTGCCGCGATCGGCTTCGCCGCCCGCCGCACCGTCGCCCAATTCTCCACCAACGGGATCGCGAGCGCCACGGTCGCCGGGCCGAGGAGGAAGTGCACGAACTGCGCGCCCTCGAAGTAGGTCTGGAACTCCGTGTCCGTGATGGTGAGGAGCGCGATGATGATGAGCGCAGCGATCACCACGGGGTTCAGCGCCGGATGCCGCTTCGCCCGCCGCGCCAGCGCATCGGCGAGCGCGTAGGCGCTGACGGTGAGCGTCAGCCAGGTGAGCGGGCGCTCGGCGAGGTAGACCCAGAGGTCGTTGACGTTCTCGGGGATCATCGGCTGCCCGCCACCCAGCGGAACACCAGCGCCGACACCGCCAGCGCCGTGATCGAGGAGACCACCAGCGCCGTGATCAGGGGCAGGCCGTACTGGGTGAAGATCTCGCGGTACTCGATCACGCCGACCGCCGCCGGCACGAAGAGGAGCGAGAGGTTCCTGAGGATCGTGTGGGCGACGCCCGCGACCTCTCCGCCGATCCGCCCGCGCACGAGGAGCACCGCCGCCAGCGCGCCGCCGCCCACCACGGGGCCCGGGATCGGGAGGCTGAGCAGGCGCACCAGCACCTCCCCGCCGAGTTGGAAGCCGAGGAGCACGACGAGGGCGTTGATCACGGGCTGATGCCTTTCGGTTGGACTTGTCATGAGCCCCTCCCCTACAACGTGACGGGAGACGGGGCGAAGGGCGGACGATGTTTGCAAAGATCCTGGTGGCGAACCGCGGCGAGATCGCGTGCCGCGTGATGAAGACTGCGAAGCGGATGGGGATCGCGACCGTCGCCGTCTATTCCGACGCCGACCGTCACGCCCCCCACGTCGAGATGGCGGACGAGGCGGTCCACATCGGCCCCTCGCCCGCCGCCGAGTCCTATCTCAAGATCGATGCCATCATCGACGCGTGCCGCAAGACCGGCGCCGAAGCGGTGCATCCGGGCTACGGTTTTTTGTCCGAACGCGCCGCGTTCGCGACGGCGCTCAAGGAGGCGGGGATCGTCTTCATCGGCCCCAACGCCGAGGCGATCGAGGCGATGGGCGACAAGATCGAATCCAAGCTCCGCGCCGAGGCCGCCGGCGTCTCCACCGTGCCGGGCGGCAAGGGCGCGCTCGCCAGCGCGGACGACGCGCTGAAGGTCGCCGAGGAGATCGGTTACCCGGTGATGATCAAGGCCTCTGCCGGCGGCGGCGGCAAGGGCATGCGGATCGCCCACAGCGCCTCGGAGGTGAAGGAGGGTTTTGATCGCGCGCGCTCCGAAGCCGCCGCCTCGTTCGGCGACGACCGGGTGTTCGTCGAGAAATTCATCGTCGACCCGCGCCACATCGAGATCCAGGTGCTGGGCGACAAGCACGGCAACGTCATCCACCTTCTGGAGCGCGAATGCTCGATCCAGCGGCGGAACCAGAAGGTGCTGGAGGAGGCGCCCTCCCCGCTGCTCGACGAGGAGACCCGCGCCGCGATGGGCGCGCAGGCCGTCGCGCTCGCAAAGGCCGTCAACTACGATTCGGCAGGCACGGTGGAGTTCGTCGCGAGCCAGGACGCCGATTTCTACTTCCTCGAGATGAACACCCGGCTTCAGGTCGAGCATCCGGTGACCGAGCTCGTCACCGGCGTCGATCTCGTGGAGCAGATGATCCGCGTCGCCTACGGGGAGCGGCTGTCGCTGACGCAGGACGACATCCGCCCGCACGGCTGGGCGGTGGAAAGCCGCCTCTACGCCGAGGACCCGGACCGCAACTTCCTCCCCTCCATCGGGCGCCTGCGCCGTCTCGCCTTTCCGCCCGAGCGGTCCGGCGAGACCACGGTGCGGATCGACACCGGCGTGGTGGAAGGCTCCGAGATCTCCCGCTTCTACGACCCGATGATCGCCAAGGTCATCACCCACGGGCCGACCCGCGCGGCGGCGGTGGACGCGATGTCCGCCGCGCTCGACGAGGTGTCGATCGAGGGCATCCGCCACAACGGCACGTTCCTGTCGGCGCTGATGGCGCATCCGCGCTGGCGCGAGGGCGCGCTGTCGACCGCATTCATCGCGCAGGAGTTCGAGGGGACCGGCACGGCGGCGCTCGGCGAGGACGACCGGCGCACGATGGCGGCGGTCGCCTTCGCCTCGCATGCGCGCGAGGCGCAGCGCCGCGCGTTCGGCCCGCATCCCGCGCCTAGCCCCACCGCCCTCTCGGCCGTGTTTGCGGACGGCGAGCGGATCGACGCGCGGCTCGCCGGGAGCTGGGACACCTGGCGCATCACCATGGACGACATGGCGCTCGACGTCGTCATCGAGAGCATCCTGAACGACGTGTGGCGCGGCTCGGTCGGCGGCCGGCGCATCGTCATGGGGCTCGACCGGAGCCGGGGCCGCAGCGCGATGACGTGGCGCGGGATGCGCGCCACCGCCCGGATCGCCCGCCCGCGCATCGCCGACCTGATGGCGCACTTGCCGGAGGAGACCGCCGCCGGCAACGGCAAGACCGTGCTTTGCCCGATGCCGGGCCTCGTGGTCTCCATCGATGTCGCGGCCGGCGACAGCGTCGAGGACGGCCAGCAGCTCGCCGTGATCGAGGCGATGAAGATGGAGAACGTCCTGCGCGCCGAACGCGCGGGCAAGATCAAGACCGTGCATGTGGCAGTCGGCGCCAGCCTTGCGGTGGACGCGCCGATCCTGGAGTTCGAGTGATGGCGACGCGCTTTCTGATCGAGGGTCACGTCCAGGGCGTCGGCTACCGCGCGTGGGTGAAGCGCGAGGCGGAGAAGCGCGGCCTCACGGGCTACGTGCGCAACCTGGAGGACGGCCGCGTCGAAGCGGTCTTCTACGGCGACCATGCCGTGGTGGACGAGATGCTCGCTGCCTGCCGCAAGGGACCGGCCGGTGCATCCGTCACCGCGGTCGGTCTCGACGCCGTCGATCTGCCATCGGTCGAAGGCTTCACGATTTTACGGGACGCGTGACGACCCCGTCCGCGCCATCTGGAGGAAACGCATGGAACTCACTGGCGAACACCGCATCCCGGCGCCGCGCGAAACGGTCTGGAAGGCACTGCACGACCCCGAGATCCTCAAGCGCTGCGTGAAGGGCTGCAAGGAGCTGACGAAGATCAGCGACGACGAGATGGCCGGCAAGGTGGAAGCCAAGGTCGGCCCCGTGAAGGCGACGTTCGACGCTGTGGTGAAGATCACCGACCCGATCGCGCCCGAGCGCTACACGCTGGTCGGCGAGGGCAAGGGCGGCGTCGCGGGCTTTGCCAAGGGCTCGGCCGAAGTCGTGCTCGCCGAGGACGGCGACGGCACGATCCTCACCTATGACGCCAAGGCCAACATCGGCGGCAAGCTAGCGCAGCTCGGCTCGCGCCTCGTCGATTCCACCGCGAAGAAGTACGCGGCGGACTTTTTCCAGAACCTGTCGGAGATCCTGAGCGCAGGGGCCGAGCCCGAGGTCGCCGTCGGCACCGACGTGCCGGAGGACCCCGAGGCGGCGGCGGACGCCGTGCCGGCCTCCGCGCCGCCGCCCCCGGCCGCCCCGGCACCCGAGCACGCCGCAGCCTCCACCGCGGCGCCTGCCACCGCGCGCCCGGCGCCCGCCGCGGCGACGCCAGCTGCGACGCCGGAAAAGGCCCCTGCCCGTCTCCACCCGATGATCTGGATCGGCATCCTGGTTGCCGCGGGCGTCGTCGTCGCGCTGCTCCTCGTCGACTGACGGTCTGAGGTCGCCCGCCTCCCGCGCAACGGGAGCCGGGCGGCCTTTTCCGGGCGGCGCCTTGCAAAGCCCTATGAGGCGAAACGCACGCGGCTTGCTAAGCCGCATGCGGGGAGCCGCAGCATGTCCCGGCCGGGGCGGCGACAGGCTTGCCGACGCGATTGATCGCGACTTGAGGGTTGTCCTGCGCCGAACCTGATCTCCGCTCTCGGTTCAGTGCACTTTGCGAATCGCAGTCATCCGAGATTCGAGACCAACCAGCCGCAGGAGATTTGCGCGCGACGCGCGCCGGCGGTTGCCGATATCCGCCTACGCAGAACGTCCGGGCGGGAGCGGCACCTCCGGGCCCGCCGGAACGAAAAACCCCGCAGGAGGCACGGCCTCGCTGCGGGGTTCGTCGGTGTGCGACCGGGCGGCGCGGTTGGCGCGGCCGGCGGCGTCAGTCGTCGCGGCTGACGAACTTGTTGAAGCGGCTGATCTTGCCGGTGGCGGTCTTTTCCTTGAACAGGAAGGCGAGCTTGTTGTCGTCAAACGCCTTCAGGAATTTGGGCCACGGGACTTCGGCGAGGCCCTCGTCCGGCGTGCCGAAATCGATCCGCAGGATGCCGAGCTGGCCCTTCTTCGTGCCGGTGTCGGCGACGTGGGTCGGCCGGCCGCCGCGCGATTCAACCCACTCGCGGATGCGGGTGTGGTCGGTCGTGGTCTGCGCGTCGTCGTCTCCGCTCGCCTTCTTGTGGCGTGCCATGCCGGCGGCAGCGTCTGCCTTCGCCTTCGCGGGGTCCTTCTTCGCACTGGCGGCGGATTTCGCGCCGGAGGACTTCGCGGAGGCGGAGGACTTCGCCGATGCCGAGGAGGCTGCCGAGCCTGACGACTTTGTGGAAGCCGACGAGCTGGATGACGCCGCCTTCTTCGCAGGAGCGGCCTTCTTTGCCGGCGCCGCCTTCTTTGCCGGGGCGGCCTTGGCGGACGACGCGGACTTTGCCGCGGTCTTGGCCGGCGCCTTAGCGGTCGACGACTTAGCAGCGGACGACTTCGCGCTCGTGGTGCCGGCGGCCTTCTTCGCCGGGGCGCTCTTCGATGCGGCCTTCGTCGCGGCCGGCTTCGTCGCAGCCGGCTTCGCCGGTGACTTCGACGTGCTGCTCTTGGCGGTGCTGCTCTTGGCCGCCGTGCTCTTCGCGGCGGGCGCCTTGGCGGACTTCGCTGCCGCAGCCTTCGTCGCGGTCTTCGGCTTTGCGGCGGACTTCGCCGGTGCCTTCTCCGCCTTGGCGCTCGCCGACTTCGCGGCGGGCTTCTTGGCGGTAGGTTTCGCCGCGCCGTTCGCCTTCGAAGCGGTTTTCTTCGCCGCGGGCTTGTCGAGACCGTGGTCGGCCGCGTCGACGAACTTGCAGAAGCGGCTCTTGGCGCCGGACTTGGTCGTGTCCTGCAGGAGGAGGGCGAGGCCGTACTCGTCCATCATGTCGAAGAATTTCGGCCAGTCGATCTCGTCGAGCGATTCGTCCTTCTTGCCGAAGTCGAACCGGAGGATGGCGCCGGGCCGGTTGTTGTTGGCGGTATCCCTGACCACCGAGGGGCGCCCACCGCGCGCCTCGGCCCACTCCTTGATGCGACCCTGATCCCGGGTGACGTCTGCTTCGCTCATATCCGCTAATCCCCTGTTAGCGGCGCAACTATGGCGCACTCTCGCCGCGTCAAAGGTTATAGTCGCTGATTTTGCAGATGAAAGCCAGAAGGCCGCACCTGCGGGACATTCTTGCACAAGCCTAGTGCAAGCATCTTCCACAGATGGTTACTTCGCAAACCTCTCAAGTTTGCGCGCCCGCGCCGCACGGCGGATCTCGAGGCCGAAATGCGCCGAAGAATCGGTCGTCGGCCAGCGCTTGCCGTCGTCGAGCAGGAACGAGACGAATCGCTCGCGGTCCTGCTGCCAGGCGCGGTGGCCGAACTCCACGCGTGACCGCGCCGCCGCGCTGATCTCCTGCACCTCACCCTCGGAAAGCTCGGGCAGAACAGTCGGCCGGTCCGGGTCGTAGAGGACCCCGCTGGCGCGGTGGCCGATATATTCGTTGGCGGTCGGAAGGTCCGGCGCGATCACCACCTGGCCGCGTGCCATCGCTTCCAGCGTCGTCATCCCGATGCCTTCGCGCAGGCGCGGCGCGAAGTGGAACAGCGGCGCACCGCTCACCGCCTCGAACCCGGCCCTGTCCTCGAACCAGTCTGACGTGGTGAGGGCGACGCCGTCCAGCGTGTCGCGCCGCCGGTAGCCGTGGGCGCTCGCCGCCTCGTGCGCGAAGTCGGGCACGGCGTGGACGTGAAGCTTGCCGATCTTCAGCGCCCTGCACTGCTTCGCCACCATGCGCGCGTTCGGCGTCTCGTTCGGCTTGCGCTCCCAGAAGAACGCCGACCACGCTTCCGGCGCGGTGTCGCGCGCGACGGGCGCCGCGGGCTCCGGCCAGTACTCGAACGAGGCGCTCCTCTGGTCGAGCGTCTGAAGGTGGGTGTGGAGGGTCCGCGAGAAGGTCGCGAACCGGCAGTTGACGAACTGGCGCCAGTAGTCGGCCGGGTGGCTCCACACGCCGTCGTACATCGGGATGATGACGGCGTTGCGCAGCCCGAGCGGCAGGAGCCGCGCGGCGACGTACTCGGTCTGGAGGAAGACCCAGAGGTCGTAGTCGTTGTTGAGGTACTCCAGCACGACCGCGTCGTCCGCGAGGCGCGGATCGTCGGGCGAGGAATGGAGAACGGTGACGGTGCCGATCTCGCCCAGGATCTTCTGGATGAAGCGGGTGGAGCCGGTGCGCTCGTGGAAGGAATGGCCGACGAAACAGATCTTCATGATGGCTCCCCTTACGCCAGCTGGACGCTGACGAGCGCGATGCCGAGATCGCGCGGATCGCCGCCGACGCTTGCCGACCGAGACGGCTGGATGTGCACCATGTTGTCCTGTCCGTTGCGGCGCCAGACCTGCCTCACGTCGGCGGCGATCGTGCCGTTCGCCGGCCCGTCCGCCACCACGATCCCGTTCACGCTGATGACGCAGGTCTGGTTCTGGACGACGGGGTTCGACCGCATGTCGAACGTCAGCGTCGAGATGGTGTCGAGGGAGGAAAGCCGCAGCTCGCTCTTTGTCCCGCGCGACCACACGAAGGTCGGCTCGAACTGGAACCAGCCCGACGCCCAGAAGCTCGGCATTCTCGCCGGATGCGGCGCGGTTGAAGACGACCGTGGTGCCGGCCGGCCGCGGCGTCGTCGTCGCGTCGCCGCTGAACTCGAATTCGCGCAGCGCGAGGGAGACGAGGCCCGATTCCGAGTCGAACGTTTCGGAATGGTCGGAAACCACCTCGACGATCGTGCCGCCGGCGGGGGGCTGGTCGAACACCAGATCCACCGCGAAGATGCCCTTGGGAACACGAACCTGCGCGATCTGCGCACCGTCCACCAACGCCGTCAGCATCTGGCGGGCGAACGGGTTGGTGCCGCGAAGGTGGAGGCCGGTGGCGTTGGTGCCGCGCGGGGTGACGAACTGCGCGCCGTCGCCGGAGAAGAGGCGGAACGGGTGGTTGAGCCCGCGCGTGCTGTCCGCAGGACGCTCCGGCATCAGGCCGACGATCGCCTCGCCCGCCGCCGCGGAACGCGTGCCGCGGAAGGGCGATGCGCCGCCCCAGTAGAACGCGTCGATCAGCCCGGGCTCGGCCGAGAAAGCGCGGTGCAGCGCGCTCCACTCCAGCTTGAGGAGGCTGGCGCGCTGGTCCGAGAAGCCGCCGCCGGCGTAGATCGCGACGATCTCGTCGACGAACTGCGTGGTCGCGCCGGCATCGACGGCGCGCAGGAAGAAGTCGTGGTCGGCGCAGACGCGGAAGGCGGTGTCGTAGCGCATCTCGCGCAGGAGCGTGGTCCGCGTCATCGTCGCCTGATGGGCCGGGAAGCGGGCGAGCCACTCCTTCCAGATCATCCCCTTGCGCAGCACCGCCATCGCGGTGCGGAAGTCCCACGACTGCTGGAAGGTCTCGCGCCCGGCCTTCTTGTAGATGTGGTTGCCGTAGACGATGTCGGCGCCCGCGTTCCGCCGCGCCATCAGCCGCGAGACGGTGTCCTTGGAATGAAACAGGTCGCCGGCGTTGAGAAAGAGGATCATCTCGCCGCTCGCCATTTCCGCGGCGCGGTTCATCGCGTCGAAGATGCCGGCGTCCTCGATGGTCTCGAGCCGGTCGATGTCGCCGGGCGTAGAGGGAGAGGACCTCGGGCGTGTCGTCCCAGCTCGAGCCGTCGACCACCAGGAGCTCGATGTCCGGATAGTCCTGCCCGATGATGCTTTCGAGGGTCAGCGGGAGGTCGTCTGCCGCATTGAGCGCGACGGTCGCAACTGTGAGACTCAACTCGTGACCTTCTCGTTTCGGGCCGCCGTCATGCGGTGGCGGCGTGGTTCGCGACGAACCACGCGTAGGTGGACGCCAGCCCCTCGCGCAGGCCGATTTTATGCTCCCAGCCTAGCGCCTTGAGGCGGGAGCCGTCCATCAGCTTGCGCGGCGTCCCGTCCGGCTTGGTGGGATCGGTGACGAGAGCGCCGCGGTAGCCGACCACGTCGATCACCATCTCGGCGAGCTCGCGGATGGTGACGTCGGTGCCGAGGCCGATGTTGATGTGCTCGTAGCCGTCGTAGAACCTGGCGGCGTGGAGGATGCCGGCAGCGCAATCGTCGACGTGCATGAACTCGCGCCGCGGCTCGCCCGAGCCCCAGATCACCATCTCCGGTGCGTTGGCCACCCTGGCATCGTGCGCCTTGCGCATCAGCGCGGGGATGACGTGGCTGGAGGCGAGGTCGAAATTGTCGCCGGGGCCGTAGAGGTTGGTCGGCATCACCGAGATGTAGTGTGCGCCGTACTCTTTCTTCAGCGCCTGGCACATCTTGATGCCGGCGATCTTGGCGATGGCGTACCACTCGTTGGTGGGCTCGAGCGGCCCGGTGAGGAGCGCATCCTCCGCCATCGGCTGCGGCGCCATCTTCGGGTAGATGCAGGACGAGCCGAGGAAGATCAGCCGCGGCACCTCCGCCTCGAATGCGCCGCGGATCACCGCGGTCTCGAGCTCCAGGTTGTCGAACAGGAATTCGGCCGGGTAGGTGTCGTTGGCGAGGATGCCGCCGACCCGCGCCGCGGCGAGGAACACCACGTCCGGCCGGTTTGCGCCGAGCCATGCCTTGACGGCGGCACGGTCGCGCAGGTCGAGTTCGTCGCGGGTGGCTGTAAGGATCCCTGCGGGCTTCTCTGCCGCGAGGGCGCGGACGATGGCCTGGCCAACCATGCCCCGATGCCCGGCAACGAAGATACGCTTGCCTTCAAGGGCGTGGAGCTGTTGCAGAGCCAACCTCCGTGAGAAAGGACCGCACGGGCGTGCCGTGACCTCGAGGGGTCTGACTTGGTGGAGCCGAGGGGATTCGAACCCCTGACCTCTGCAGTGCGATTGCAGCGCTCTCCCAACTGAGCTACGGCCCCGACGAGGGCGGTATGTGATCGCTCGCAGGCAAAGTCAACACGGCCGCCGGCCCGCGGAAGGGCGCGGGCGAAAAAAGTGTCGACGCGGATGCCCGCCCGTGACGGTGGGACCGTCGCGGGCTCCCGTTTCGCCCCGTCGTGGCGTAAACCGCGGGGGGCTGCACGGCGTCCTGCGGCGTGAGTGGAGTGAGCGGCGCAGATGGAGAACGTCCGGTGATCGTGTTTCAGAATGTGTTCGGTTCGGTGGATTATCCATTCGAGCCCTTCATCCGGGCGCTGGGGAAGGACAACGTCGGCTGGATCGACCGCAACATCACGCTGGACGACCTGAAGCCCGGCATCGCGAAGCGCTTCAAGGTGATCGGCGGGCCGCTGCCGCTCGACACTGTCCTCGCGCTCCCCGGCGTGCGCTTCGTCGCGATGATCCTCGACGATCCGGCGACGCGGACGATGCGCCAGTGGTATCCGGCCGCGGCGTTCGAGGATCACCCGTATCATGCCTGCGCGCAGGCGTTCTCGCCGCGCGAGGTGCTGGAGGAGAACCTCCCCTTCGCCCGCGCCCTGCGTGACGCGACCACCCGGCTGATCGCGCCGAAGGATGCCGAACCCAGCGTCGAGGCCGCCCTCGCGCGGATCGAGGCCGGGCCTTTCATGATCGGCGACCCCGGCGACCTCGCGCCGTTCGTCCAGCGGATGGCGCGGGTTCTCGACGTCACGGTCGAGGATTTCGGTCCCGACCCGTTCTCGGCCAAGCCCCTCAACTTCCCGCGCCGGACCGGGATGCCGAAGGTGCAGGCGAGCAACCCGATGGATTCGGCGCTGTTCGAGGCGCTCTACGCGATGCAGCCGGAAAACCGGAAGCTGATCGTAACCAAGCGGGACAAGGCGAACCGGCCGAAAGCCCGTCACGCCGCGGACTGAGGGCCGCCCCTCAGCCGGCCTCGCGCGCGACGGCGAGCCAGGCCGCCTCGTCCCAAACCGTAAGGCCGAGCGCCTCGGCCTTGGCGAGCTTCGACCCTGCCCCCGGCCCCGCCACCACGATGTCGGTCTTCTTCGAGATCGTGCCGACGACGCGGGCGCCGAGCGCCTCGGCACGGGCCTTCGCCTCGTCGCGGGTCATCTCTTCCAGCGACCCGGTGAACACCACGGCCTTGCCGGCGATCGCCGAATCCACCGTGCGCGCCACCTCCGGCTCGATGGTGAGTTCATCCGCCAGAGCATCGAGCGCCTCGACGTTGTGCGTCTCGCCGAAGAAGTTCTCCAGCGCGTCCGCCACAACGGCGCCGAGGCCGTCGATGGCGGCAAGGTCGGTCCGCACCGCCTCCCCTTCCGCGTCGGGCTCCTTCTCCGCGGCCCGGTCCGCCGCCGCCTTCGCCAGCGCGCCCATGCCGGTGCGGAACGCCTCGTAGGTACCGAAGTGGAGGGCGAGCACGCGCGATGAAATCTCGCCAACGCGGCGGATGCCGAGCGCGTAGATGAGCCGGCGAAGCGAGATCGTCCGCCGGCTCTCGATGGCGTCGAACAGGTTCTTCACGCTGGTCTCGCCGTAACCCTCGCGGGCGACGATGCGCTCATCCTCGGGCTTTTCGGCGTCCCGCCTGGCGAGCGTAAAAATGTCGGCCGGGGTGCGGATCAGGCCGTCGGCGTGGAACGCCTCGATCTGCTTGGCGCCGAGACCCTCGATGTCGAACGCGGGGCGCGAGACGAAGTGCTTCAGCCGGGCCAGCACCTGCGCGTCGCAGACGAGGCCGCCGGTGCAGCGGCGCACCACGTCGGGCCGGCCGGTCCGCGGGTTCATCTCGGCCGCGACATTGCTGCCGCAGACCGGGCAATGCTCCGGAAATTCGTACGGCTTCGCACCCTTCGGCCGCTTGTCGGTGAGGACGCGGACGACCTGCGGGATCACGTCGCCCGCGCGCTGGATCTCCACCGTGTCGCCGATCCTCACGTCGAGCCGGGCGATCTCGTCGGCGTTGTGGAGCGTCGCGTTCTTGACCACCACGCCGCCGATGGTGATCGGCGCAAGCTTGGCGACCGGGGTCAGCGACCCCGTGCGACCGACCTGGATGTCGATGTCGTCGAGCACCGTGATGGCGCGCTCGGCGGCGAACTTGTGCGCCACCGCCCAGCGCGGCCGCCGCTCGCGCTCGCCAAGGCGGCGCTGCAGGTCGAGCCGGTCGATCTTGTATACCATCCCGTCGATGTCATAGGGCAGCTTTGCCCGCTTCTCCTCGACCTCGGCGAAGGCGGCGAGCATGTCCTCGATGGTCTCGCACCGGTGCATCAGCGCGTTTACCGGCAGGCCGTAGCTTTTCAGCGCCTCCATCATGCCGCTCTGGGTGTCGGCCGGTAGCTCGCTCGCCTCGCCCCACCCGTAGGCGAAGAACTGGAGCGGGCGGTCGGCAGTCTTCTGCGGCTCCACCTGCCGCAGCGATCCGGCGGCGGCGTTGCGCGGGTTGGCGACGGTGCGCTTGCCCTCCTCCGCCAGCCGCTCGTTCAGCGCCGCAAAGTCGGCGTGGGTCATGTAGACCTCGCCGCGCACCTCGAAGACGGCGGGCGGCTTGCCCTTCAGCTTCTGCGGGATCGCGTCGACGTAGGCGACGTTCTGCGTCACGTTCTCGCCGGCGCGGCCGTCGCCCCGCGTCGCGGCGACGGCGAGCTTGCCGTCCTCGTAGCGCAGGGAGATCGACAGGCCGTCGATCTTCGGCTCGGCGGTGAAGGTGAGGCCCGCATCGGCCGGCAGCTTGAGGAAGCGCCGGACGCGGGTGAGGAACTCGGCGACCTCGTCAGCCGTCAGCGCCTTGTTGAGCGAAAGCATCGGCACCGGATGCTCGACCTCCGCGAACGCGCCGGAGGGGGCGGCGCCGATGCCGCTCGCCGTACCATCGGCAAGCTCGGGGTGCTCGGCCTCCAGCCCTTCCAGCTCGCGCTGGAGAGCGTCGAACTCCGCATCGGAAATGATGGGGTCGTCCTCGCCATGATAGCGCCGGTTGTGCTCGGCGATTTCGGCGGCGAGAGCCTTGTGGCGCGCAGCGGGTTCTTTCGGCAGCTCAGGCAAAGATCGGTCCTCCCCGGCGCGAAGATAACGCGCCGACGCGGCTCTTGTAGCTCAGGCCTCGATCAGACGCACGGCTGCAGCACGTGCCTCGTCGGTGATGACGGCACCGGCCAGCATCCGGGCGATCTCCTCCTTGCGCGCCTCGCCCTCGATCGGGCTGACGGCGGTCTGCGTTGTCGCGGCGCCGGTGTGGCTTTTCGCGATCAGGAGGTGGTTGTCGGCCCGTGCCGCCACCTGCGGGGCGTGGGTGACGGCGATCACCTGCACCGCCTCCGACAGGCGCGCCATGCGGGCGCCGATGGCGTCCGACACCGCGCCGCCGACGCCGGTGTCGATCTCGTCGAAGATCATCGTGGAGGCGGAGCCGCGGTCGGCGAGCGAGACCTTCAGCGCGAGGAGGAAGCGCGAAAATTCGCCGCCTGACGCGACCTTCATGATCGGCCCGGCGGGCGATCCGGGGTTGGTTTGGGCGTAGAACTCCATCCGGTCGATGCCTTCGGCGGCGGGAGCGGCCTCCTCGTGGCGGACGGTGAAGCGCGCCTTGTCGAGCTTCAGCGGGCCGAGCTCGCGGGCGATGTCGGCCTCCAGCGCCGCGGCGGCAGCCTGCCGCTTGTCGGAAAGGGTTGACGCGGCGTCGCGGTAGGCTCGTTCGGCGGCGGTCACGGCCTTGGCGAGGTCGGTGAGCCGCTCCTCGCCCGCGTCGATGTCGTGCAGGTCGTCGGCCATCTTCGCGGCGAGGGCGGCGAGATCGTCCACGGGCACCTTGTACTTGCGGGACGCGGCGCGGAGAGCGAACAGGCGCTCCTCCAAGCCCTCCATGGCGCCCGGGTTGTAGTCGAGCGCGCGCTGGGCGTCGGCGATGGTGGAGCGGGCCTCCTCCATCACGTCGAGCGCTGCGGCGAGCGCGTCCATCACGGGCGTGAGCTGGTCCTCTGCGCCGCTCTGCTTGCGTTCGAGCTTGCGGAGGACGCCCGCCAGCGCCGGGATGGGAGACTTGGGGCCATCAAGGCTGGCGGCGGCCTCGGCGAGATCGCCCGCCACCTTCTCGGCTGCGGCCATCGCGCTGCGGTCGACCGAGAGCTGTTCCTCCTCGCCCGGCTCCGGATCGAGCTTGGTGAGCTCGTCGACCGAGGCGCGCAGGAAATCGGCTTCCTCGCGGGCGGCGGCGAGCTTCGCCTCGTGGGTGTCGAGCGCCTCCTCGGCGTCCTTCAGGCCGCGCCAGAGCGTGCCGACGCGGTCGCAATCGGCGGTCAGCGCACCGTAGGCGTCGACGAGGCGGCGGTGGGAAGCGGGCTGCATCAGTCCGCGGTCGGCGTGCTGGCCGTGGACCTCGACGAGCATGGTGCCGAGCGACTTCATAAGCGATGCGCTGGCGGGCTGGTCGTTGACGAAGCCTTTCGCCTTGCCGTCGGCGGTGAGCGTACGGCGCAGGATGATCGCGTCGTCCTCGACCTCGATGTCCATCTCGGCGAGGAGCGCGACGGCGGGGTGAAGCGGGGTGACGAGGAAGGTCGCGGAGACGGCGCCCTTCTCCTCGCCGCGGCGGACCAGCCCGCCCTCGGCCTTGGCGCCGAGCGCGAGCGACAGCGCGTCGAGCAGGATGGACTTGCCGGCGCCGGTCTCGCCGGTGAGCACGGTGAAGCCGGGCGCGAAGGACAGGTCCAGCGCCTCGATCAGGACGATGTTACGGATGGATAACCGTGACAGCACGCCTAGAACGCCCTTGCTTGGCGCAGTCGCCGAGCCTCGGCTCTGATCAGAGCACGTTGATGCTTGAGAATGCCTTGCTGATCCAGCTCGCCTTGGCCTCGCTCGGCGAATAGCCACCTTTTTCGAGGAGGATGTATGCGTCGCGGTACCACTTGCTGTCCGGGAAGTTGTGCCCGAGCACCGCGGCCGCGGTCTGCGCCTCCTGCGTCAGTCCCAACGCATAGTAGGATTCGGTCAGGCGGAACAGGGCCTCCTCGACGTGGCGGGTCTCCTGATAGTTCTCCACCACGTTGCGGAAGCGGTTGATCGCGGCGAGGTTGTCGTTCCGCTCCAGATAGTAGCGGCCGATTTCCATCTGCTTGCCGGCGAGCTGATCCTCGGCGGCGAGCACCTTGTTGCGCGCATCGGTCGCGTAGTCGCTGTCGGGGTATTTCTCGATCAGCGTGCGGTAGGCGACCAGAGCCTGCTCCGTCTCGCGCTGGTCGCGCGTCACGTCGGGGATCTGCTTGTAGTAGGAATTGGCGATGATGTACTGCGCGTACGCCGCATCCTCGTGGTTCGGATGGAGCGCCAGGAAGCGCTTCGCCGCGTTGATCGCCTCGGGATACTGCCCGCGCGAGTAGCTGGTGAAGGCCAGCATCATCTGGCTCTTGCGCCCGAACTCGGTGTGGGGGTGGAGCCGGTCCACCTCCTCGAACTTGATCTGGGCGGTGCGCAGGTCACCGTCGTTCATCAGGACCAGCGCCTCGTTGTAGAGCTGGTCGGCCGGGGTATCGTTGAACGCAAGCTCCTCGACCCGTCCGCCGCCGCACGCCGAGACGCTGAGACCGAGGGCAACGACCGCTGCCATCCTGAAGCCAAGGCTCATCGCAAACACTCCAACAACACGCATGGGGCCCCGTGTAGCAGCGCGCGCCGCGCTTTCCAACGCCGTGGCGGCGCACCATACCGGAGCAACCGATATTAGCTGCAATTAACGATCAATTGTGAAGTTTTCGTTCGCCCCGAACAGAGCCGCCAGAAGCCGGTAGTTGAGCCGGTGTCCCGCCTTGTGGCTGCGGTAGAGGCCGAGGATCGGCGCACCCGCCAGCGCGATGTCGCCGATCGCGTCGAGAAGCTTGTGCCGGGCGAACTCGTCGGGAAAGCGCAAACCCTCGGGGTTGGCCACCCTCTCCCCGTCGACGGCGACGGCGTTGTCCAGCGAGGCGCCGCGCGCGTAGCCTTTGGCGCGGAGGCGCTTCACGTCCTTCAGCGGGCCGAAGGTGCGGGCGGGCGCTATGTCGCGGGCATAGTCGCCCTCGCCAAGCGTGAACGCCACGCGCTGGAGGCCGATTACAGGCGCCGTGAAGTCGATCCCGACGTCGAACCGGCGCTCAGGCGCCGGGATGAATGCTGCGAACGCGTCGCCGTCCGAAACGCTGACGGCGCGCAGGACGCGGATCGGCGCGATCGTCCCGGCCTCCTCGGTCAGCGGCTTGAGCGCCTCGAGGAAGGGTTTTGCGCTGCCGTCCATGATCGGCAGCTCGGGGCCGTGAAGCGTGACCTCGGCGTTCCAGACGCCGATGGCGGAGAGCGCCGACATCAGGTGCTCGACCGTCATGACCTTGGTGGCGCCGGACTCGATCACCGTGGCGAGCCGGGTGGCGCTGACGTTGCGCCACGAGGCCGCGACCGTGCCGCCGTCGCGGTGGAAGCGCACCCCCTCCGTGCCGGGGGCGACAGAAACAGAAACATCGGCGCCCGAGTGGACGCCGATGCCTGTGAGCGAGACGGGCTCGCGCAGTTTGCGTTGGTTGATCAGTTCGCCTGCCGGCGGAGGAACGCCGGGATCTCGAGCTGATCGTCGTCCAGCGGCCGCGGTGCCTGACGCGTGCGGGACGCGGGCTCGGCATCGTTGCGGACGCGGCGCTGCGGGGCCTCGGCCTTCGGGCGGGCACGGCGCGGGGCGGGTGCGCCGTCGGCCGCTTCGTCCATATAGGTCTCGTCACGCGGCGGCACGGGGCGCTGCTCGGGAGCAGGCAGGGCGGCCTGGGCGCGGCGGCGCTCGGGGCGGGTCTGCGGCGCGGGGGCGAAGTCCTCTTCGTCCTCACGGCGCGAGAGGCCGCTCGCGATCCGGCGCAGGAGACCCATCGGGCGGCGCCCGTCGGCTGCGGGATAGTCGCCGTATTCGGGCGCCTGGGTGCGGTTGGCGCGCAGGTCCGGCACGGGGGCGGCTTCGGTTGCGGGCTCCTCATCGAAGGGCTCGTCGAAGTCGACCGCAGCGGCGGTCTCGTCGAAGATCTCGGCTTCCTCGATCGGCTCCAGCTCGAAGTCCTCGAGGCCTGCGGCGACCGCGGCGAGTGCCGCCTCGCCCGGATCACCGATGGCGACCGCAGTGCCGGTTCCCGGCGCCTGCTTCTTCGACGCGCGGTCAGCGAAGGAGACGACGCGGGTGTCCTTCGGCGGCTCGATGACGCCGGCCGGGTCCTGGTCGATGCCCGTCGCCACCACGGAGACGCGGATGACGCCTTCGAGGCTGTCGTCGAACGTCGCGCCGAAGATGATGTTGGCGTCGTCGTCGACTTCCTCGCGGATGCGGGTGGTGGCTTCGTCGACCTCGAACAGGGTGAGGTCGTTGCCGCCGACGACGGAGACGAGAAGGCCGCGGGCGCCCTTCATCGAGGTCTCGTCCAGCAGCGGGTTCGAGATGGCGGCCTCGGCAGCCTGCAGCGCGCGGCCCTCGCCGGATGCCTCGCCGGTGCCCATCATCGCCTTGCCCATGTTGCGCATGACGGAGCGCACGTCGGCGAAGTCGAGGTTGATGAGGCCTTCCTTGACCATCAGGTCGGTGATGCAGGCGACGCCGGAGTAGAGCACCTGGTCGGCCATCGCGAAGGCGTCGGCGAAGGTGGTCTGCGCATTGGCGATGCGGAAGAGGTTCTGGTTCGGGATCACGATCAGCGTGTCGACGTGCTGGGCGAGTTCCTCGATGCCGGCATCGGCCAGCTTGGCGCGGCGTGCGCCCTCGAACTGGAACGGACGGGTGACGACGCCGACGGTCAGGATGCCCTGGTCGCGGGCGACGCGGGCAACCACGGGAGCGGAACCGGTGCCGGTGCCGCCACCCATGCCGGCGGTGATGAACACCATGTGCGAACCGGACAGGTGGTCGGCGATCTCGTCGATCACCTCCTCGGCGGCGGCGCGGCCGACGTCAGGCTGGGAGCCGGCGCCGAGGCCCTCGGTCACCGCGATACCCATCTGGATCACGCGCTCGGACTTCGAGAGGTTCAGCGACTGTGCGTCGGTGTTGGCGACAACGAAGTCGCAACCGGCAAGGCCGGCCTCGATCATGTTGTTCACGGCGTTGCAGCCTGCACCGCCGACACCGAACACCATGATGCGCGGCTTGAGCTCGGTGAGGTCGGGCGTCTTCGGATGGTTGGACGACATTGTTGCCCCCTGTTCTCGTCACTTTGCCCGAACCGGGCGCTGGTAGGTGCGGCTTTCGCCGCGTTGTTTGCTCAGTTGAGCGCGAACGCCCGGGTTAGAAGCTTTCCTTCAGCCAGCGGCCCATGCGGGCGATGTAGCCCGTGGACTGGGTGCCGGCTGAAAACAGGCTCGCCGGGGCGAGCTGCGGGTAGATGAGGAGCCCGACGACGGCGCTGAACGCCGCGCCCCGGGCCGCAATCGGCAGGCCCTTGACGCCCAGCGGGCGCCCGAGGCGGACCGGGCGGCCGAAGACGTGGCGCGCCACGTCCGGCAGTCCGGTGAGTTGGCTACCGCCGCCGGTGAGGACCACGCGGCGGCCGATCCGCCCCGCGAACCCGGAGGCGACCAGGCGGTCGCGCACCAGCTCGACGATCTCGTCGACCCGCGGGCGGACGATCTGGTTGAGCGTCAGCCGCGGGATGACCTGCGGCGCTGCGCCGTAATCTTCGCCCACCGGATGGATGGTGAGCGTGTCGCGCTCGTCGGCGGAGGCGGCGATCGCCGACCCTTCGAGCGTCTTCAGCCGCTCCGCCTCGTCGAGACGGATGGAGAGGCAGTGCGCGATGTCCATCGTCACGTGATGGCCGCCGATGGCGATGGCGTCGACGTGGACGAGGTTGCCTTCCGAGAAGATCGCGATCGACGACGTGCCGCCGCCGATGTCGACGCACACGGCGCCGAGTTCGCCCTCGTCGTCGACCAGCGAGGCGAGGCCGGACGCGTAGGGCGTCGCGACGATGCCCTCGACGTCGAGGTGGCAGCGGTTGATGGCGAGGACGAGGTTGTCCTGCGCGGCGCTGTCGGCCGTGACGAGGTTGATGTCGACGCCGAGGTTGTCGCCGACCATGCCGCGCGGGTCGCGGATGCCGGCCTGGCCGTCGAGGGTGTAGCCGATGGGAAGCGCATGCAACGCCGACCGTCCCTGCCTGATCTGATGACGGCCGGACGCGGCGAGCACCTTGCGGATGTCGCTGTCGCGCACCGCGCCGGTGTCGAGATCGACCTTTGCACCGAACGCCTCGGAAGACAGACGGCCCGAGGTCTGCGTCACGATAAGTGATTCGACCGTCACGCCAGCCATCTGCTCGGCGGCATCCACTGCCCTGCGAATGGCGTGCTCGGCCTTGTCGAGGTCGACGATCATGCCGCCCTTGACGCCGCGCGACTGCTGGTAGCCGTAGCCGATCACCTCGATGGCGTGGGTCCGGCCAGCCAGGAGCTGGTCTTCGGACGCCGGCTTCAGCCGGGCGATCAGGCAGGCGATCTTGTTGGTGCCGACGTCGAGGACGCAGGCGATGGAGGAACGGCCGGGCTTCACGTGGCAGCGTGCGCCGTCGCCCCGGCCGGGGAAATCCATGACGTTCATCGGATCATTGCCTCCGCGATGGCCCGCGCGAGGGCGTCGTCGTAGTCGACGGTGGCGTTGGCGATGGCCGCGGCGAGAGCGTCGGGCTGCACCGGCTCGGTGGGAAGTGCGGGGCGCTCGCCCTCGTCCTCTGCCGCGCTGGCCGCCTGGAGCTGGACCGTGGTGCGGTCGGCAAGGCGCATGTCGACCGTGACCTCACCGACGCCGAGGAGAGGCTGGGTCTCCTCGATCATCGCGAGACGCGAGAGAGCGGCTTCGGTGCCGTCGGCCGGCAGACGGACCGTTGCGCCATTCTTCAACCGCAAATCCCAACGCCTTTCGTTGACCAGGATCGCCGCCGCCACCCGCGCGTCGAGCGCGGGATCGTCGGAGAGGACCCTGCGAATTTCTTCCACCGCCTCGTTGGCACCGGCACCCGCGACGAGCGGGAGGGTGCGGTAACGGAACGGCACTTCGTCGGCGAGGGTGTTGCCCTCGCGGTCGATCAGCACCTCGTGGCCGCCGAAGCGCCACCGTGCGAATGCCTCGCGCTCCTCGATCTCGACCAGAAGCTGGTCGGGAAGCTGCTTGCGCACCGCGGCGCTCTTCACCCACGGAAGCCCTTCGAGACGCTGGCGCGCGCCTTCGACGTCGAGCCCGAGCAGCGTCACGCCCGGGCCGAGGCCGACGGCGGCGATGATCGCGCTGTCGGAGGTGTGCTCCTGGCCCTTCAGCTTGATCTCGCGCAGGCTGAAGCCCGCGCGGCCGACGGCGTCCCACATCCGCGCCGGGTCTTCCGAATAGGCGAGCCCTGCCCCGCAGCTTCCCACCAGCACCACGACTGCGAGGATGCGGCCGGGGACGGCGCTGGCGAAGCGGCCCGCGCGGGACCTCAGCGCCGGCAACTTGCGTCCTCCACCAGCGCCGCGACGAGCGACGGGAAGCTGACGCCCGCGTACGCTGCCATTTCTGGCACCAGCGAGGTCTCCGTCATTCCGGGCTGAGTGTTCACTTCGAGACAAACGAGTTCGTCTTTCTCGGGGTCATATCGAAAGTCGGCTCGAG
Source organism: uncultured Alphaproteobacteria bacterium (assembly GCA_963704595.1). Lineage (GTDB taxonomy): Bacteria > Pseudomonadota > Alphaproteobacteria > Rhizobiales > Amorphaceae > Acuticoccus. Next base: position 1,181,094 of record OY969922.1, on the reverse strand, counting down.
AGACACCGCGACACCCCAGGGCACGATGAGCCAGTAGGGTGTACTTTTGGATATCCTGGTAAATATTTGGTTTAATTCGCGCCGGAAGGGTGTGGGTGGAGCCCCCCGGGGCGTACTTCGCATCGAAGCCGTAGAAGGCTTCCGACACCGGTTCGATCTCGATGATGTCGTACACCGTGTCGCCGAACGCGCCGCAGGTGAGCTCCTGCCCGTCGACGAACTGCTCCGCCATCATCACGTCGCCATAGGGCCAGTCGCTCGCGGTGAGCTCGACCGGCGGGCGGTTCGCCCCTGCCTTCACGATGAGGACGCCGAACGACGAGCCCTCGCAGACAGGCTTCAAAACGTAGGGCGGCGGCAGCATGTGGCGCTCCGCAGCCTCGAAGCGCGTGCAGATGACGTGCTCGGCGACGGGGATTCCGGCGGCCGCCAGCACGGCCTTGGCGCGGCCCTTGTCCATCGCCAGAGCGGACGCCATCACGCCCGAATGGGTGTACGGGATGCGCAGGAACTCGAGGAGACCCTGGATCGAGCCGTCCTCGCCCATCGGCCCGTGCAACGCATTGAACGCGACATCGGGTCGGACGGAATTCAGCTTATCCACAAGATCTTCGGCAACGTCGATCCGGGTGACGCGGTAACCCGCCTCCTCGAGCCCGCGCGCGCAGGCTTCGCCCGACTTCAGGCTCACGGGGCGTTCGGCGCTCTGCCCACCCATCAGCACGGCAACGTGTTTCATGGTGCGATGAACTCCGGCACGGGCGCCCCGGCGAACCGGCCGACGCGCTTGATTTCCCATTCGAGGTCGATGCCCGCGTTGGCGCGGACCCGGCCGCGAACCGTCTCGCCGAGGCGCTCCAGATCGTCCGCCGTCGCCTCGCCGAGGTTCAGCATGAAGTTGCAGTGCAGCTCGGACATCTGCGCCCCGCCCACCGTCAGCCCGCGGCAGCCCGCGGCGTCGATCAGCTGCCAGGATTTTTCGCCCGGCGGGTTCTTGAAGGTGGAGCCGCCGGTGCGCGACTTCACCGGCTGGGTGGCCTCGCGCTTCTCGGTGATCTCGTCCATGGCGGCAAGGATCGCCTCGCGGTCGCCGGGCTCTGCCTCGAACGTCGCCTCGGTGAAGATGAAGTCCGCCGGGACGGACGAGTGGCGGTAGGAGAAGCCGAAATCGGCGTTGGTCAGCGTGTGGATCTCACCCCTGCGGTCGACGGCGCGGGCCGAGACCAGACGGTCTTTCGTCTCGCCGCCGTAGGCGCCGGCGTTCATGCGCAGGGCCCCGCCGATCGCGCCCGGGATCCCGCGGAAGAATTCGAGGCCGGTGAGCGATTCGTCGGCGGCGGCGCGCGCCGCCTTCACGTCCGGCAGCGCCGCGCCGACGGTGATCCGGTTGCCCTCCGCGCGGGACGACCCGAACCCCTTGGGCGAAAGGCGGATGACGACGCCCTCGACCCCGCCGTCACGCACCAGCGTGTTGGAGGCAAGGCCCAGCACCGTCACCGGCACGTCCGCCGGCAGCGCCTTCATGAAGGCGGCAAGGTCGGCCTCGTCAGCCGGCGTGAACAGGAGGTCCGCCGGCCCGCCGACGCGGAACCAGGTGAACGGCGCCAGCGGCTCGTTCTCGAGAAGGCGGCCGCGGACGGCGCCCTTGAGGGTTGCGGCAAGGCTCATTGGGCAAGCTCTGCGGGGAGCAGCTCGGCCCAGCGGGTGATCGAGCCCGCACCGAGGCAGACGACGATGTCGCCGGGTTCGGCGTGCTCGCGCACGGTTGCGGCGAGGCTTTCCCGGTCAGGCAGCGCCAGCGCGTTGCGGTGGCCGCGTGCGGCGAGGCCCGCGACCAGATCGTCCCGCTGCGCGCCCGCGATCGGGCTTTCGCCGGCGGGGTAGACGTCGGTCACGATCACCGTGTCGGCGTCGTTGAAGCAGGTGCAGAACTCGTCGAACAGCGCGTGAAGGCGGGTGTAGCGATGCGGCTGGACCACGGCGATCACCTTGCCCTCCGCCGCCTCGCGTGCGGCTGCGAGCACGGCGCGGATCTCGACCGGATGGTGCGCGTAGTCGTCGAAGATCGCGACGCCGTTCCAGTCGCCGACGTGGGTGAACCGCCGTTTCACGCCGCGGAAGGCGTCGAGCCCCTTCACGATGGCGGCATGGTCGATGCCAAGCCGGTCCGCCACCGCAACGGCGGCGGTGGCGTTGGACACGTTGTGGATGCCGGGCATCGGGAGCGACAGGCCCTCGAGGAGACGGACCTCGCCGGTCACGCGGTCGGTGATGCGCACGTCGAACACGGTGCGCGTGCCGGGCCGCACGTTCATGAAGCGCACGTCCGCCTGCGGATTGGCGCCGTAGGTGATGATCCGGCGGTCCTCGATGCGGCCGACCATCGCCTGCACTTCAGGATGGTCGAGGCACATCACCGCGAAGCCGTAGAACGGCACGTTCTCGACGAACTGCTTGAACGCGTCGCGCGCCCTGTCGAACGTGCCGTAGTGGTCGAGGTGCTCGGGGTCGATGTTGGTGACGATGGCGATGTCGGCCGGGAGCTTGACGAAGGTGCCGTCGCTCTCGTCGGCCTCCGCGACCAGCCAGTCGCCCGCGCCGAGCCGGGCGTTGGTGCCGTAGGCGTTGATGATGCCGCCGTTGATGACCGTGGGATCGAGCCCGCCCGCCTCCAGCAGCGTTGCCACCAGCGAGGTGGTCGTCGTCTTGCCGTGGGTGCCGCCGACGGCGATCGCCTGCTTGAGGCGCATCAGCTCGCCCAGCATTTCCGCGCGGCGGACGATGGGGAGGAGCCGGGCGCGCGCCGCCATCAGCTCCGGGTTGTCCTTCTTCACCGCGGAGGAGACCACCAGCACCGTGGCGCCGGCGATGTTCTCGGCCGCATGGCCGATGGCGACCTCGATGCCCTTGTCGCGCAGGCGCAGGACGTTGGGGCTCTCGGCGATGTCGGAGCCCTGCACGGTGTAGCCGAGGTTGTGGAGGACCTCCGCGATGCCGGACATGCCGATCCCGCCGATGCCGACGAAATGGACCGGGCCGATGGCGGCGGTCATCTTCATGGTGGGGGTCATCGCTTGGCCTCCGCGACCTTTTCTGCAGCGTCCGCGAACCGCTCGGCGGCGTCCGGCCGGCCGAAGCCCTTCGCCGCATCCGCCGCCTCGGCCAGCCAGCCCGGTGCAGCGAGGAGCTTCTGGAGTTCGGCGGTCAGCCGCTCTGATGTGAATTCGGGTTGGAGGACGGCGACGGCGCCACCGGCGGACGCCAGCGCCTCGGCGTTGTGCGCCTGGTCCTGGTCGAGCGCGCCGGGAAGCGGCACCAGCAGCGACGGCCGGCCGATCACCGCGAGCTCGGCGACGGTCGACGCGCCGGAGCGGCAGACGACGAGGTGCGCGTCCGCCATCCGCTGCGGCAGATCGGTGAAGAAGGGCGCGAGCTCCGCCGCGATGCCAGCCGCCGCGTAGGCCGCGCGGGTGCGCTCGATGTCCTCCGGCCGGCACTGCTGCGTGACGTTGAGCCGGGCGCGTTCCTCCGGCGCCAGCGCTGCGAGCGCCGGGGGCACGATGTCCGCGAAGATGCGCGCGCCCTGGCTGCCGCCGAACACCAGAAGCCGCAGCGTGTCGCCGGGCGCCTCGTAGGGCCGCGCCGCCGCCTTCACCGCCGCGCGCACCGGCATCCCGACGAAGGTCGTCGGTTTGCCGAAGCCCGGCGTCTCGGGAAATGCCGTGAAGATCGTGGCGCCCCTGGCGAGGAAGCGGTTCGCCTTGCCGGGGACGGCGTTCGCCTCGTGGACGACGGTGGCGAGCCCCAGCGTCTGCGCGGCCTTCAGCGGCGGAATGGTCGGGTAGCCGCCGAAACCGATCACGACGTCCGGCCGGAATGCCTTGATGAGGCGCCGCGCCTTGAGGACCGCACCGCCGAGCACGAAGACCGCCTTCGCCGCCGCGACCGGGTTCTTCACCCGCGGCGTGGCGGCGGGCAGGAAATCCACCCGCTCGGCCGGGAAGTTCGCGACCAGCGTCTTCGCGCGCGCGTCTGTCATCAGCGCGACGGAGTGGCCTCGCGCGGTGAGGACGGCTGCGATCGCCTCGGCGGGGAAGAGGTGCCCGCCGGTGCCGCCTGCTGCCAGAAGTGCCCTCACGCGAACGCCTCGCGCGTTGACCGCGGCGCCGTGAAGCGGACCCGGCCCGGACGGCGCCGTGCCAGCGCCAGCGCGAAGCCCATCGTGAGCGCGACCGCGAGCAGCGACGAGCCGCCGTAGGAGAGGAACGGCAGCGTCATGCCCTTGGCCGGCATCAGCTGGAGGTTCACGGCCATGTTGATGAAGGCCTGACCGCCGAAGAGGAGCATCAACCCGGACAGGGCGAGGCGGACGAACTCGTCGGTTTCCTTGAAGGCGTGCGACAGCCCGCGCAGGACGATCACGGCGAACAGCGCGAGGATCAGGCCGCAGGCGATGATACCGAACTCCTCGGCGGTGACGGCGAACACGAAGTCGGTGTGGCTGTCCGGCAGGCGGCGCTTGACGATGCCCTCGCCCGCGCCCTCGCCGAACCAGCCGCCGCGCATGAAGGATTCGATCGAGCGGTTGACCTGGTAGTTGGCGTCCGCCTCCGGGTCGAAGAACGCATTGATGCGCGAGGTGACGTGGGGGAGGTAGAAGTATGCGGACACGATGCCGCCGAAGCCGATGCCGCCGAGCGCGAACACCCAGCGCCACTGGAGGCCGGCGAGAAAGATCATCGCGCTCCAGGTGATGGCGATCAGCATCGCCTGCCCGAAGTCGGGCTGTGCGACCAGCGGCGCGATCACGATGGCGAGCAGGAAGAGCGCGAGGAGCCGGCCCGGCAGGTCCGCCCGGCGGCTGCCTTCCGCGAACAGGAATGCCGTCAGCACGACGAATGCGGGCTTGATGAACTCGGCCGGCTGCAGGGAGAAGCCGGCGATCGAGATCCACCGCCGCGAGCCCTTCACCTCCACGCCTGCGAAGAGGGTGAGGATGATCCCGGCCAGCGACAGGATAAAGATCACCAGCGCCGCGCGGCGGACCTGACGCGGCGTCAGGAACGACAGGGAGACGAGGAGGATCACCGCCGGGATCACGAACAGGACGTGCCGCAGAACGAAATGGTAGCTGTTGAGACCCAGCTTCTCCGCGACCGGCGGCGAGGCGGCGAACGACAGGAGCAGGCCGAGGCCCATGAGGGCCAGCAGCGAGATCAGGAGCACGCGGTCGACCGTCCACCACCAGCGGGCGAACTCGGTGTTCTCTGCGCGACTAACCATAGTGGGCTCCCTCGGCCGGCCGCGGCCCGGACGGGCCGTGCCTTGTTGTGGACGCTCCGGCATCACGCATCGGCGGCCTCCATTCGCTCTTTGACGAGGGCGCGGAAGACGTCGCCACGGTGCTCGAAGGAGCGGAACTGGTCGAAGCTCGCGCAGGCCGGCGACAGGAGCACGACCTCGCCGGCAGTGCTGGCGGCGATCGCGGCGTCGAGGGCCTGCTCGAGGCCTGCGTAAGTCTCGGCGGGGACCTTGCCGGACAGGGTCGCGGCAAAGTCCTCGGCGGCCTCGCCGATCAGGTAGGCGCGGCTCAGCCGGCCGAACAGGTCGCCGAGCTCGGTGATGCCGCCCGCCTTCGGGACGCCACCCGCGATCCAGTGGATGCGCTCGAAGCTCGCCAGCGCCTGCCGGGCGGACTGCGCGTTGGTCGCCTTGGAATCGTTGACGAAGAGGACGCCGGCGCGGCGGCCGACCTCTTCCATCCGGTGCACCAGCCCCGGGAAACTCGAAAGATGAGACGCGGCCGCCTCGGCATCCACGCCGAGCGCCATCGCCATCGCGACGGCGGCCGCGGCGTTCTCGCCGTTGTGCGCCCCGCGCAGGGAGCCGATGCCGGCGCGCGTGCCGACGCGAAGCGCATTGCCGTCGTTGAGGACGAAGAGTTCGTCGCCGACCGAGGCGACACCGGCCCGGCCGAGGGCGCCAGCCGCGTCCTCGATGGTGCCGAACACGCCGATCCGGCGGACCGGCTTGCCGGCCCCCTCCAGCGTATCTGCGATGGCGGCGGTGTGTGCGTCGCCGACGCCGATCACGGTCTGCCGGCTGTTCGCGACGAGCCGGGTCTTCACCTCGGCGTAGTGCTCGAACGTGCCGTGGCGGTCGATGTGGTCGGGCGAGAGGTTGAGGAACGCGCCGACGTCGGGCGTGAGGTTCGGCGCGAGGTCGATCTGGTAGGAGGAGCACTCCACCACCGCGATGCCGGGCGCGGGGTCGAGGTCGAGCACCGGGCGGCCGATGTTGCCGCCGACCTGCGCGCCCAGCCCCAGCGCGCCGAGGATGTGCCCCAGCAGCGCCGTGGTGGTCGACTTGCCGTTGGTGCCGGTGATCGCGGCCAGCGACAAGCCGGGAAGCCGTGCGCGGCGCTCGCCGTCGAAGAGCTCGACGTCGCCGATGACGGGGATGCCCGCCTCCCCTGCCCGCTCGACCGACCAGTGCGGCACGGGGTGGGTCAGCGGGATGCCCGGCGACAGGAGAAGCGCGTCGAACGCCGCGAAGTCGGCGACGCGGAGGTCGCCGGTCGGCAGGCCCGCGTCGTTGGCGGCGTCGACCCGTTCGCGCGTGTCGTCGTAGCACAGGATCTCGGCGCCGCCCGCCGCGAGGGCGTGGGCGGAGACGAGCCCCGAGCCCGCGAGGCCGACGACGGCAACCCGCTTGCCCGCATATGTCTCGACCGCGATCAACGGAGCTTCAACGTGGAGAGGCCGACCAGCGCCAGGACGAAGGCGATGATCCAGAAGCGGATGACGACCTGCGGCTCGGTCCAGCCGAGCTGCTCGAAGTGATGGTGGATCGGCGCCATCCGGAAGACGCGCTTGCCGAAGAGCTTGTAGGAGCCGACCTGGATGATGACCGACACCGCCTCCAGCACGAAGAGGCCGCCGATGATGGCGAGCACCATCTCGTGCTTGGTCGCCACCGCGATCGCGCCGATCATGCCGCCGAGCGCCAGCGATCCGGTGTCGCCCATGAAGATTGCCGCCGGCGGCGCGTTGAACCACAGGAAGCCGAGGCCGGCGCCGATCACCGCGCCGCAGATGACGGCGATCTCGCCGGTTCCGGCGACGTTCTGGATCTGCAGGTAGTTTGCGAAGACGGCGTTGCCCGAGAGGTACGCGATGAAGCCGAAGGAGCCTGCCGCGATCATCACCGGCACGATGGCGAGGCCGTCGAGCCCGTCTGTCAGGTTCACGGCGTTGCCCGCGCCCACGATCACGATCATCGCGAACACCGGGAAGAACAGCCCGAGGTAGATGAGGATGTCCTTGAAGAACGGCACGGCGACACGGCCGGTGAGGCCTGCCGATTCCAGCTCCATGAAGCCGATGGTGGCGGTGACGGCGATGACCGCCTCGAGGAGGAGCCGCATCCGGCCGGAGAAGCCGCCATGGGTCGCGCGGCGGACCTTGAGGTAGTCGTCGTAGAAGCCGATCGCGCCGAAGCCGAGCGTCACATAGAGGATCAGCCAGACGTAGAGGTTGGAAAGGTCCGCCCACAGCAGCGTCGAGACGATCATGCCGAACAGGATCATCAGGCCGCCCATGGTGGGCGTGCCGCGCTTCGTCAGGAGGTGGCTGGCGGGTCCGTCCTCGCGGATCGGCTGGCCCTTGCCCTGCCGCACACGCAGCATGCGGATGATCCACGGCCCCATCATGAAGGTGACGAAGAGGCTCGTCATCAGCGCCGCACCGGTGCGGAAGGTGATGTAGCGGAAGACGTTGAGCGGGGCGAATTCGCCGGCGAGGCGGGAGAGAAGCTCGAACATTCAGCCCTCCTCACCGTTGCGGGTTTCGACAGCCGTCACGACACGCCCGAGGCCGATCGCGTTGGACCCTTTGACGAGCAGGGCATCGCCGGCTTCGAGAGGTGGCAGGGCATCGGCCATCGTGGCGGCATCCTCGCAATGGAGACCACGCATCTCGAGCGGTAGGCTGTCGGTCAGGTGGCGTGTCTTCGTCCCTACGGTATGGACGATTCGGACCCCGGCATCGACGAGGAGAGGCACCAGTCCACGGTGAAGATCGGGTGCGGTGGCACCGAGCTCGAGCATGTCGCCGAGGACCGCGATCCGCCGGGTCGCCGACGTCGCGCCGAGCGATGCGATCGCGGCGCCCATCGACGCCGGGTTGGCGTTGTACGCCTCGTCGAGCAGCACGGCCTCGCCGCCACTGACGCTCAGGACAACGCGGCGGCCGCGGCCCTTCGGCGCCTGCCACGTCCGCAGCGCCTCGATGTCGGCGAGCGGGCGGCCGGCGGCGTGGAGCGCTGCGAGAACGGCAAGGCTGTTGCGCGCGATGTGCGCGCCGCCGTGGATGACGTAGCGTACCCGCTCGCCGAACGCCTTCGCGTCAGCCGCGCCGGATTCGGGATCGTAGGCGACGAGTTCGACGTCGGCGCCCGGCGCCCCGAACGTCACGATCCGCGCATCCTTCGCGCGGGCGGCCTCGGAGAGGCGGCCGGTCTGGGGAATGTCTGCGGGAATGATGGCGACGCCGCCTGGCTCCAGCCCCTCGAAGATCTCCGCCTTGGCGTCGGCGATGCCGTCGACGCTGTCGAAGAATTCCAGGTGCACCGCGGCGACGGTGGTGATGATCGCGATCTGCGGCCGGACCATCTTCGTCAGCGGGGTGATCTCGCCGGCGTGGTTCATGCCGATCTCGAAGATGCCGGCCGAAGCGTCCGCCGGCATCCGCGACAGGGTGAGCGGCACGCCCCAGTGGTTGTTGTAGGAGGCGGCGGCGGCATGGGTGCACGGGCCGAAGGCGAGCCGCAGCATCTCCTTGGTGCCGGTCTTGCCGACCGAGCCGGTGACGGCGACGACAGGAACGTCCGCGCCGATGCGGGCGCGGGCGGCGATGCCGACCTGTTCGAGCGCCTTCAGCACGTCGGGGACGTGGACGGCGGGCGTGGCGTCGCCGTGGGAGATCACGGCGGCGGAGGCACCGGCGGCAAGCGCGGCCGGCACGAAGTCGTGCCCGTCCATCGTCAGGCCCCGGATGGCGAAGTAGGCGTCGCCGGGCGCGATGGTGCGGGTGTCGATGGAGATGCCGGACACGGGGGTGTCCTCCGGCGCGCCTTGGAGGCGGCCGCCGGCGGCATCAGCGAGTGATTTGAGGGTCCAGAGGCTGTTCATAGGCCTGCGAGTGCCGTGAGCACGGCTGAACGGTCGCTGAAAGGATGGACGACGCCGGCGATCGTCTGGCCTTCTTCGTGGCCCTTGCCGGCGACGACCAGCGCATCGCCCTCGCGCAGCATCGCGACGGCGGTACGGATCGCCTCGCCGCGGTCGCCGATCTCGGTCGCGCCGGGCGCTGCGGCGAGGATCGCGGCGCGGATGGTGGCGGGCTCCTCGGAGCGCGGGTTGTCGTCGGTGACGATCACGACGTCGGCGCCCCTGGTGGCGGCCTCGCCCATGAGCGGCCGCTTGCCGTGGTCGCGGTCGCCGCCCGCGCCGATCACGATGACGAGGCGGCCCTTCACGGCCGGGCGGACCGCTGCGAGCGCGGCAGTGATGGCTTCCGGCTTGTGCGCATAGTCCACGAACACCGGCGCACCGTTGGCGCGGCCGACGAGTTCGAGCCGCCCCGGCGCGCCCTTGAGCGCGGAGAGCGCGCCGAGCGCGGCCTCCTCGCCCATGCCGGACACGATGGCGAGCCCCGCCGCGACAAGCGCGTTCTCGACCTGGAAGCCGCCGATGAGCGGCAGCGTCACCTCGAAGCGACCGGCGGAGCACTCGACGTCGAGCACCGAGCCACCGGCAACGGCGCGGGCGCGGTGTAGGCGGATGAGGTCGCCGTCGCGGCCGACGGTCTGCGGCTTCTGCGCGACGCGGAGCACGCGGTCGCCGCCCGGCGTGTCGGGGTCGACCACCGTGGGCGCGCCGTCGGGCAGGAGCTCCGCGAAGAGGCGCAGCTTGGCGGTGAGGTATTCTTCGGGACTGGCGTGATAGTCGAGATGGTCGCGGCCGATGTTGGTGAAGCCGGCGGCCGCCAGCACCACGCCGTCGAGCCGGCGCTGGTCGATGCCGTGGCTGGAGGCTTCCATCGCCACATGATTGACGCCTGCCGCCGCGATCTCGGCGAGGCGCGTGTGGAGCGCGACCGGGTCGGGCGTGGTGAGCCCGCCCGGAATGTCGACCGCGCCGCGCACGCCGAGCGTGCCGATGCTGACGGCCTTGTGGCCGGACGCGGCGAAGATCTGGCGCGTGAACTCGGCGACCGAGGTCTTTCCCGCCGTGCCGGTGACGGCGACGATGGTGCGCGGCTGCGGGCCTGCGAGCGCGGCTGCGATCAGCGCGAGGCGGCGGCGCGGGTCGGCATCGCGCAGCACCACAGGCGCCTCGACCGCGGCGTCCGGCGCGCAGAGGATCGCCGCGGCCCCGGCGGCGAGCGCCTGGGGCACGAACGCAGTCCCGTCCACCTTCGCGCCCCTGAGGGCCGCGAAGATCATTCCGGGGGCGACCGCCCGACTGTCGGCGGTGATGCCGGTGATTTCAGTCGTCGCGCCGGGACAAAGGTCCGGGGCGAGGTCGCCGAGGCGCATCAATCCTGCTCCTGGTACGCCACTTCGATGGCGCGCGCGACCGCGTCGTCATCCTCGAACAGGGGCTCCACCGAGAGCATCGGGCCGATGCGGCTGACGATGTTCGCGACGGTAGGCGCCGCGTTGAGGCCGGCCGTCGCGGTGGACTTGCCCTCTTCCGGCTTAGGCTCGTCGAGCGTGACGAGGACCACGTACTGCGGGTCGTCGATCGGGAACGCGGCGAGGAAGGAGTTGATCTTCTTCTCGTCGGAATAGCCACCCCGCACGACCTTTTCGGCCGTACCCGTCTTGCCGCCGACGTTGTAGCCCGGCACTCGCGCATTCCGGCCTGAGCCTTCCTGCGCATTGAGAAAGAACAGGCCGCGCATCTTGCGGGACGTGTCCTCGGAGATCACGCGGTGGCGCATCCTTCAGCATCTCCGCTTTGGAACGCGGGATAGAAGGTCGGCTTGGCGTAGATGCCGCCGTTCAGGATCGCGGCGGCGGCCGCTGCCGCGTGCATTGGCGTCACCGAAAGTCCGTGGCCATACGAGACCGTCGCGGCGGTGATGTCGGCCCATCGATTGGGTACGAGCGGCTGCGCGGCCTCCGGCAGCTCGGTCCGCACGCGGTCGAACATGCCGAGGGTGCGCAGGTATGCCTGCTGATTCTCCTTGCCGAGCGCCTTCGCGATCTTAGCGGTGCCGATGTTGGACGAGTACTTGAACACCTCGCCGACATCGAGCCAGCGGTGCTTGCCGTGGAAGTCCTTGATGGTGAAGCGGCCGATTGTCAGCGGGTAGCGCGCGTCCACCTTGGTGTCGAGGTTGACCGCGCCGGTGTCGAGCGCGGCCGCGAGCGTGAACGACTTGAAGATGGAGCCGAGCTCGAAGACGCCGGTCAGCGCGCGGTTCATGCGCTTCTCGTCCAGCGCCTGCTCGGGCTGGTTGGGGTCGTAGTCCGGCAGCGAGGACATCGCGACCACTTCGAGCGTGCGCGCGTCGAGGACAATGCCGACGGCGGCGATCGCGCGGTAGCGCTCCATGGCGCGGGAGAGTTCGTCGCGGACGGCGTGCTGGACGCGAAGGTCGAGCGAGAGGCGGACGGGCGCCATCGCCCGGCCCTTGCGGGCGAGGCCGACGGCCTGGAGCGCGCGCAGGCCGCTGCTGTCGATGGACTTCTCCAGCCCCGCGATGCCCGCGTTGTCGATGTTGACGTGGCCGACGATGTGGCCGACCGCCGGACCGCCCGGATAGAAGCGGCGCGTTTCGGTGAGGAAGCCGACGCCCGGCAGGCCGAGGTTGTGGATCTGCTCGCGCAGGCGGCCGCTGACTTCGCGCTTCAGCCAGACGAAGCCGCGGTCGGAGGCGAGCTGTGCGCGCAGGCTGGCGCTGTCGAGTTCCGGCAGGACTGACGGTGAGCTGCTCCACCGCCTCGTCGACGTCGGAGATGTTGCGCGGCTCGGCGTAGAGCGATGCGGTCGCAAGGTCGGTGGCGAGGACTTCGCCGTTGCGGTCCACGATGTCGGGACGCGAGGCCTGCACCTCGTCCTGCGGATTGAGCGGCAGGCCGGCGGACGCTTCCGCGGGCGCCATGCCCAGCGTCACCAGGCGCGCACCGATGGCGCCGTAGATGCCGATGCAGGCGATGATGGCGAGTGCGATGCGACCGCGGGCGCCGTTGTCCTGGCGGTTGGATCTCATTGCGTCGCCCCCTCGTTCTGTTCTGCCTTGCGCTGCGCGGCCTTCACGATGTCGGCAGCGGATGCGATCTGTTCTGCGGTAATCGGCTTCAGGCGCAGAACGTCGGCGTGACGATCCACCAGCGCCTGGAGCCGCGCGGGATTATCGAGCGCACTCCACTCCGCATGAAGTTCGCTGATTCTTTGCCTCTCGGCTGAAATCTTTCGATCTAGTTCACTGATTGCTCGCGCGTCGCGCTCGGCGTCTTTCTTCATGATGAAGACAGTCGACGCGCTGACGGTTGCTGCGGTGAGTGCCAGACCCAGGACAAGGGTCCTCAGAGAGAGCTTCATGACGGGACCCCTTTCAGGCGAACGGCCGGAACGAGCTGGTCGAGATCGAGCGGAATGGCGGGTGCGCCGGTTCGGACGGCGGCGCGGAGCTTGGCGGAACGGGCGCGCGGGTTGACCCGCGTCTCGTCTTCCGCCGGCGCCAGCGCCTTGCGCGTGAGGGAGGTGAACGGCGGTTCGGCCGGGTTGGCGACCGGGGCGTGACGGGAACCGGCCTGCACCTTGGTGCGGTCAGCGAGGAAGCGCTTCACGATCCGGTCTTCCAGGCTGTGGAAGGAGACAACGACCAGCCGCCCGCCCTCGCGCAGGATCTCCTGCGCGGCGCGAAGGGCGCTGGCGAGTTCGGTGAGTTCGTCGTTGACCGCGATCCGCAGCGCCTGGAAGGCACGGGTCGCGGGATGGATGCCGTCGCGGCTGGCGCGGATCACCCGTTCGCACAGGCCCGCGAGCTCCAGCGTGGTGTGGAACGGGCGGTCGGCGACGATGGCGCGGGCGAGAGCACCCGCGCGGCGCTCCTCGCCGTAGGTGCGGAAGAGGTGCGCGAGGCCGTTCTCGTCGGCGTTGTTGACGAGGTCGGCGGCGCTCGGCCCATCGCCGCCCATGCGCATGTCGAGCGGTGCGTCGAAGCGGAAGGAGAAGCCGCGGTCAGCCTCGTCGAACTGGAAGGACGAGACGCCGATGTCGAGGACGATGCCGTCCACCTTCTCGTGCCCGGCCTGCCTTGCCAGATCGTCCAGCGCGCCGAAGCGGCCCTCGACCATGGTGAGGCCCGGCATCTCTGCGGCAAGGGCGTTGCCGCGTTGAACAGCGGCAGGGTCGCGGTCGATCGCGACCACGGCGGCGCCGGCACTCAGGATCGCGCGGGTGTAGCCGCCGCCGCCGAACGTGCCGTCGACGATGGTCTCGCCCGGCTGGGGGCTGAGCGTCGCCATCACCTCGCGCAGCATGACGGGGGTGTGGGCACCCGGTGGGGTGATTTCCCATGTCACTGCGCGGCACCCCCGGCGGGGTCGCTGAACTGTTCGAGGGCGCGCTTCATTGCGGCTTCGCGGTGGGCCACGAAGCGCTCCGGGTCCCAGATCTGGAACTTGAAACCCTGGCCGACGAACGTCACCTGCTTGGAGATTCCGGTGAGGGCGCGGATGTCTTCGTTCACAAGAAAGCGCCCCTCTGCATCCACCTTGATGATGTCGGACGCGCCATAGAGGGCAGTCGCCATCATGTCGTACTCGATCGTCATCTTCGGCAGGCTGCTGAGCTTCTGCTCAATTTCGTTCAGCAGGCCATTACCCCCCGCATCGAGGGCCGGGACGTGCGGAGACCTGAAGGTGTACAGACCCTCGAAGCCGTCTTTGACCAACACGGAACGGAAGGACGCCGGGATTGAGACCCGCCCCTTAGCGTCCAGTTTGTTGGTGAAGTGCGAGACAAAGCCGTGCACCGCGGTCACCTCTTGCGGGATGACCTTGGGATATCATGGGCGTTCGTGGGCCGTCAACGACTCATGAACCATATCGGCTGGCAGTTCAGGCGCCGGCCGGCGCGGCCTCGCGGCGCCGAAACTGTACGCTCCGGCCTAACACACTGTTAATGCAGACGATGGAGCCAACGCCCATCCGGGTGGGGTGCGTTCCCAACGCCGAGTATGAATTTTTCACCTCCGATTGATGGGCAACGCCCCCACCTCATGGTGGGAGGACGGCCCACCCACGGGCAGCCATGGATTGCGCCGGAACGAAAAAAAGCCCGGGCGCATGGCCCGGGCCCGTGAGGGGATCCGATGGCCCGCGCCGAAGCGCGGGTCATCCTGATGCAACCGGGGCATTCCCCGATCGGGAGGTGCCGCGAAACTCGCGGGCTCCCTTCGATCAGGGCCGGCTGAACGGGCCGGCCCTGTCTCCACCGGAGGCCTAGCGGAAGAGCGCCAGGACCTGGGTGTAGTTGGCGTTCGCCACCGACAGAGCTTCCACAGCGAGCTGCTGCTTGGTCTGAAGCGCCGTGAGGCGGGCTGCCTCTTCCTCCAGATCGGCTTCGACCAGTGAGGCGATCGCCGCTTCCTTCGCGTCGATCACCGCCTGCACGAAGTCGCCCTGCGAGCCGATGCGGCTCTGCGCGACACCGATTGCCGTCTCCGCCGCGATCGCATCCTCGATTGCCGCGTCGACGATCGAGATCGTCTCCGTCAGCGTCGTGATGTCGGCCGCAGCGTCGGTCAGCGCGCTGATGTCGATCGAGAGGACATCAGAGCTGGTGCCGCCGACGGTGCGCGACAGGTCCAGGAACCCGTCGCCGTTGGCATCCGTTGCCGCAGTCACCGTCACGTCGACGTCGATCGTCGAGACGGTCAGCGCGCCGGCGGCGTTGTTGGCGACACCGGCGACGGTCGAGTAGGTGGCGCTGTAGGACGCCGCCGTGGAATCGACCGCCAGGAGGTTCGTGCCGTTGAAGTCGGCACTGTCGGCCAGGGTCTGCATCTGCGAGATGAGACCGTCGACCTGCTCCTGAAGTGACGCGCGGTCCGCCCCCATCGTCAGGCCGGAGACCAGCACGTCACGCAACGTCTGGAGGTTTTCCCTCACACCGGCCGCCGCTGCGGCCCCGACGTCGAGCGCACCCTTGCCGGATGCGAGCGAAGCCTTGACCTGGCCGAGGACACCAACCTCGGACCGGGCGGTCTGCGCAATGGACCAGTATGCGGCACCATCACTGGCGTCGGCGATCTTCATCTGGGTTGCAATGCGCTTGGTGGTCGTTTCGATGCTGTTGTTGAGGGACCGAAGGGCAGTGAGCGCATTCATCGCGCCGACAGAATTGTTCATCGTCTGTTACCTTACTCTACGCATGGACGTCACAGCGTCCGTTTCTGATATGGGTGAATAATCATGCTCACCCGTTCAACTTTCGAGATACCGGCTCATGCCAATATCAGCAGACAAAGCTGTCAACGCCTGGCAATACTTCATGTCTCCAGACATCATAACTGTAACAAAGCCGACCTTGTGACTTTGCGGGTGATACGCTTCGCATCAGCGTCACCCCCATACAACCACAAAGAGAACGATCTGTTCGGCGGAATTTTTGCGGATCCGGGCGAAGCAGCTATTCGAGCTGACTTCTCAACACGCATCAGAAATACTGCCGGATGACATTCCCCGGCACGTCGAGCGCGGTATAGGAGAAGCAACGGAAAGGGTGGGGAGGTGCCAGCCGGTCTGTAAGCCGGGTTCTGTATGGCTGGGGCGAACCCCAACGTGACGGCCATTCATCTGGGACGTTCGTTGCCGAACGCCTCACGCGACCTACCCGGGTGGCGTCGGCCGGAAACAGCCTGCCACCCCTATGCGGTCTTGCTCCCGGCGGGGTTTGCCATGCCGCGTCCGTTACCGTCCGCGCGGTGGGCTCTTACCCCACCGTTTCACCCTTACCGGCACCCGAAGGAACCGGCGGTCTGTTTTCTGTGGCACTTTCCCTGGGGTCGCCCCCGCCGGGTGTTACCCGGCGCCGTGTTTCCGTGGAGCCCGGACTTTCCTCCCCGGCGGCCTTTCAGCCGTTGCCGGAGCGGCCGTCCAACCGGCTGGCGCAAGGGTTGTGACCGCCCGCGCCGCAAAAGGCAATCGGCCATCGCCAGTGTATCACGGCGAATCGGGCCGGTGACATGAAAAAGGGGTCCGGCGCTAGTGGCCGAACCCCAGTTGAGGGAGGAGCAAGCAGATATTCGCACAAATCAGTGACTGAGGGGATAACAGAAAGCCAACAATCCTCCGTTGCTGCAAGTTTGACACAAGCTTCCAAGAGGATCTTGAGATCAGGCTGTTATCTCAACCTATTGCAGACGGGGATAACTTTCAGATCAGGGCCCGATCCCGGGGTCAGTCTGTCAGGAACGCGCTGATCCGGTTCATCGCCTCGCGCAAACTGTCCTCGCTCCGCGCGAAACAGATTCGCACGAACCCCTCGCCGTTGTCGCCGAAGGCAGTGCCGGGCGCGGTGCCGACTCCGGCCTCGTCGATGAGACGGAACGCAGCTTCGCGCGCATTGCTGAGGCCCGCAACCTTGATGAACGCGTAGAACGCACCGTCCGGTGCCGCGTAGGTCACGCGGTTGTTGCCCTCGAACGCCGCGCTCACCACGCCGCGCCCCGTTCGTGCCCGCGAAACCGTCTCGTCCACGAACCAGTCGCCCTCGTTGAGCGCGACGACACCCGCGCGCTGCATGAACTGCGCGACCCCAGACGTCGAATACTGGATGAGATTCTCGATGGTCTGCTTCAGCTCCACCGGCGCGTGGATCCAGCCCATCCGCCACCCGGTCATCGCCCAGTTCTTGGAGAAGGTGTTGACGTAGATGATCCGCTCGTCCCGCTCGGCGATGTCGAGGAAGGAGTCCGCGCGGGGCGCGTCGCCGTAGACGAAGCGGGCATAGATCTCGTCCGCGATGATCCAGAGGCCGTGCTTGCGGGCGAATGCCAGCACCTGCTCGAGCTTCTCGCGGGTCGCGGTCCAGCCGGTGGGGTTGGCGGGCGAGTTGAGGAAGATCGCCTTCGTCGCCGGAGTGAGCGCGGTCTCCAGATCCTCGATGACGAGGGTCCAGACGGCCTCCTCCTCGCGCATCGGCACCGGCACAGGCTTTGCGCCGAGCGCGAACGCCGCGCCCATCACGTTCGGCCAGGTCGGCGTCGGCACCAGGACCTCGTCGCCCGCACCCGCCGTCAGCGACAGGGCGAGCGCGATCGCCTGCATCCCCGAGCCGGTGACGAAGAAGCTCTCGGGGTCGAACGGGCGGCCGTAGAGGCGCTCGTGATAGGCGGCCAGAGCCTCGCGCAACGGGGGGATGCCGCGCTGGTGGGTGTAGAAGGTTTCACCGTCCGCGAGCGCCTTCTGCGCGGCCTCGACGATGAAGCGCGGCGTCGGCAGGTCGCCCTCGCCGGCCCACAGCGGGATGACGCCCGGCTTGTCCCGGCCATGGTTCACCGCGGCGATGATGCCGCTGGCCGGAACCGCACGCGCAGCCGCCCTCAGGCCGGCCAACAGATCGCCCATCTTCGTCTCCACTCAGGTTTCGGTGGGCCTTTGCATGGCGGCGACGCCAAGGCAACGGGCCGTTCACCGCTTCTTCACTCTGGGCCGTTTAGCGCTACATAGGTGGAATGAGCGCAATACTGGCAGTTGCGCAGAACTGCGGTGCGCACGCAGGCAGAATCCGCTAGGATCGTCCGATCTCGCTGAGGGCCCTGGCGCGGAAGGAGACACGGTGAAGCGCTTGCTATCGGCCGCCTTCGTGCTGTCACTCGGAACCGTGGCCTTCCTGGCCCTCGCGGTGCCGCGTCTCTACACGGGCATCGACGAGCGCGCCATCCGGGTCGAGCTGCAGCAGGCCACCAGCGGTGACACGCTGGACCAGCGCGTCAACGCCGCGCTCGAAGAGGGCGACATCGACGGCGCCCAGCAGTACGCCGCGTTGGCGGACGAACTCGGCAAGCCGCTCTCGCCCGATACGGCTGCCGAACTGTTCGCCGCGCAGGGAACCCTCGCGACCATCGTGCGCAATTCCGCCGATTTCGCCGGCGCCTACGTGACCGGCAACGCCGACAATGCGGCCGGGCTCGCCGGCGCCATCGTCTCCGACCTCACCGTCGTCGGCGACGTGCGCGACATCATCTCCGAAGGCGGCAAGGCCGCGACGGGGCAGGAATATTCGGAGTTCCTTCTGGCGCTCGCCACCATCGGCATCGCGGCCGAAGGCGCCGTGATCGCGACCGGCGGTTCCTCGCTGATGCTGAAGGCCGGCCTCTCGGTCCTCAAGGTCGCCAAGCGCACAGGCAACCTCACCCTCGCCTTCTCCCAGCGCCTCGTGCGGCTCGCACGCGCGGCCGCCGGCCCTGCCGACGGCGCGACCGCGGCGCTCCGCACCGGGCCCGCCGGCGCGCGCACCACCGCTACCGGAGCCGACCTCACGCGCACCATCGCGCGGGCCGAGCTCGCCTCCACAGTCGGCGCCGTCAACACCATCGCCGCCAATGCCGGCGCCGCCAACACCGTCAAGCTGATGCGCTTCGTGCGCACCGGCGAAGACGCGCAGAACCTTGCCACGCTCTCCACCCGCTTCGGCCGCCGCACCCGCGCCGTGGTGGAGCTCACCGGCAAGACGACGCTGCGCAGCTTCCGCGTCGCGATGCGCGGCGTGCGGATGCTCATCGCCTTCCTGTGGAGCATGGCGGCCTGGCTCGCCGGACTCATCGGCCTGCGCATCCTGCGCGGCACTGTCCGCGGCGTGTTCGGCCTCGTCCGTGGCACAGTGTTTGCCGTTGCTCTTCCGGCCCGGTAACGGGCCATCCGCTCCGGCCCGGTAACGGGCCACTCGTCACGTATCAAACGTCGGTTCCCGATGGTGCCTGAACATTCCGTCCGCTGCCTGGCGTGCCTGCGCCGCCCGCGGCGGGCGTGCGCCCGCCCGACCGGTCCCGCGAGCGTCTGATGGCCATCTACCTCCCCATCGCCGAAATGCCGGTCGGCATCCTGATGGTGCTGGCCATGGGCGGTGCCGTCGGCCTCATCAGCGGCCTCTTCGGCGTCGGCGGCGGCTTCCTGATGACGCCGCTTCTCATCTTCTCCGGCATCCCGCCCGCGGTCGCAGTCGCCTCGGTCACGCCGCAGATCGTGGCGAGCTCCACCTCGGGCGCGCTCGCCTACTTCCGCCGCAAGCAGGTGGACTTCAAGCTTGCGGGAATCCTGACAGCCTCCGGCGCCGTCGGCGCCTACGCAGGCGCGGAACTCTTCGCGCTCCTCGGCTCGCTCGGCCAGCTCACGCTCGTCATCGCGATCTCGTACACCGTCTTCCTTGCCGCGATCGGCGGGCTCACCCTCAACGAATCGGTCCGTGCGATCCTGCGCGCGCGCGCCATCAAGAAGCGCGGCGGCGTGCAGCCTCCGGCGCGGCGCGGCGGCGGCCACGGCTGGATCCACCACCTGCCGCTCAAGGTCCGTTTCCGCCGCTCGCGCCTCTACATTTCCGTCCTGCCGGTGATCGGGCTAGGTGCGGGCATCTCGTTTCTCGGCACGCTGCTCGGCATCGGCGGCGGCTTCATCATGGTGCCGGCGCTGATCTACCTCCTCAAGGTGCCGACCTCCGTGGTGGTCGGCACCTCGCTCGTCCAGATCGTCGGCGTGATGAGCATCGCCACCGTCAGCCACTCCGTCGCCTCGCAGACGGTGGACGGCGTCCTCGCCTTCATCCTGATGATCGGCGGCGTCATCGGCGCGCAGATCGGCGCCTCGCTCGGGCAGTCGATCCGCGGCGAGCATCTCCGAGCCCTCCTCGGCCTTCTGGTGCTCGCGGTCGGCGTGCGCTTCGCGCTCAACCTCGTCCTGCCGCCGTCGAGCCTCTTCTCCATCACGGTGCTTGCCCAGTGATGCGCCGGCTCGCCCTCCTCCTCGCGGCAGCCGCAGTCGCGCTCGCCGGCTCGGCGAAGGCGGAGCGGCTCGAAATCTCGCTTTCCAATGATCTCGTGAACGTCAGCTCCGAATTCCAGGGCACCCGCCTCTCCCTGTTCGGGGTGATCGAGCGGGACGAGAACACCGTCTCGCGGGTCGGCGCCTACGAGATCGTCGTGGTGGTCAACGGCCCGCCGCACAACGTCCTGATCCAGCAGAAGGCGCGCCGCTTCGGCCTCTGGATCAATTCGGAAGGTGCGAGCTTCGACGATATCCCGTCCTACTATGCGGTCCTCACCACCGCCGGGTCTGAGGACGATGTCGCCGAATGGCTGGACGCGCTGCCGCGTGCCGAAGGCGTCGCCACGCCGCACGAGCGCTTCACCGGCCGGCGGGGGATGTTCTACAGCGCTTTCGCCGAGAAGCAGGCAGAGCACGGGCTCTACGTCGAGGGCATCGGCGCGGTCGACAAGCTGACCAGCCGCTTCTTCCGCACCACGATCCCGATCCCGGGCGTCGCCGACAACGGCGACTACGACGTCGCCGTCTACCTCATCGCCGACGGGGTGCCGCTCGAGGTCTCGACGACAGGCTTCACCCTCGCCAAGGTGGGGCTGGAGCAGCGGGTGTTCGAAATGTCGCGGCAACAGCCGTTGCTCTACGGGTTCGCCGTGGTGGTCCTCGCGCTCGTCACCGGCTATGTGGGCGGTGTCGTGTTCCGCAGAAACTGAGGCGCCATGTCACGTCCTGCGCTGCCCATCGCCATCGGACTTGCGGGGCTCCTCCCGTTCATCGCCTCGGCGGCCGGCGTCGCCCTGCTGCCGCCGTTCGTCCAGCCGATCGCGTTCTACGCCGCCTTCGTCTACAGCCTCGCGATCCTGTCGTTCCTCGGCGGCGTCCACTGGGGAATCGCCCTCTCGGACGGCGGGATGGCGCGCTACATCTGGTCGGTGGTGTCGCCGCTCCTCGGCTTCGTCGCGGTGTTCGCGCCGCGGCCGATCGCGCTTTACGCCATGGCCGCCGCGTTCGTGCTGATCGGCATCGTCGACATCGCCGTCTTCCGGGGCGCAGGCCCGCGCTGGTACGCGTGGCTGCGCGCGGTGCTGACCGTCGTGGTCGCCGCCTGCCTCGTCTTCATCGCCTCTCAGGCGGGCGACCTCAGGGTCGACCCGTTCGGCTTCATCGTCCGCCCCGAGTGAGCGCCGCCGCGTAAAGGGCAAATGCCGCACGGGCGGTGCGTTTCAGGTTATCGCCCGCCCCGGCGAGCGCCGCTTCAAGGGTCTGCGGCTCGGGCGAGATGGCGAATGCCGCAACCACGCCCGCCTTTGCCAGCGCATCCGGCGAGGCGGCGACCCGCCCGGCGAACGCGATGCACGGGACGCCCGCCTCCATCGCGATCCTTGCGATCCCCACCGGTCCCTTGCCGCCGAGCGACTGGCCGTCGAGCGATCCCTCGCCGGTGACGAGAAGATCCGCGCCTGCGATCGCCGCGTCGAGATCATGGTGGGTGCGCACGAGCGCGAACCCGTCGGTCGCCGTGGTCGGCGCAATGGCGCTGAGGCCCGTCATCATCCCGCCGGCTGCGCCCGCGAAGGGCGTGTCGCGGTAGCTCTCCCGCCCCAGCGCCTTGGCAACGGCATCGTCGAAGCGGCCGAGCGCGTCGTCGAACGCCGCGACGTCCTCGGCCTTCACGCCCTTCTGCGGGCCGAACACGGCAGCCGCGCCGCGCGGGCCGACAAGCGGATTGTCGACGTCCGCCGCGATCACGATCCGCGCGTCGCCCGCCCCCGGTCGACGCCGGATAGGTCGACCGTCGCGACCTCGGCGAGCGCACGGCCGGCGGGCACGCCGAGGTCGGCGTCCCCGGCATCCCGGAAGCGGCCGCCCAGCGCGTGAAGGGCACCGGCACCGCCGTCGACGCTGATGCTGCCGCCGAGCGCCACCACGATTTCGCGCGCACCGGCGGCGAGCGCTGCGGCGATGAGGTCGCCGACGCCGATGCTGCTGGCACGGTCGGGGTCGTAGCCCGCGTCCTTCGCGGCGGCGTGGCCGGTGACGGCCGCCATCTCGATCACCGCGCGCCGGCTTTGCGCATCATAGGCGAAGGGGGCTTTGACGGTGCCACCGAAGGGGCCGCGCGCGGGCGCGTCGAGCCGCTGGGTCGCCGGGCCTGACAGGGCGTCGATGCTGCCCTCCCCGCCATCGGCGATCGGAAGGGTGGAGACGGTGGCACGGGGGCCAAGCGCGCTCTCGGCAAGCCCTGCGGCGATGGCAGCGTTGGCGCCGGCCGCGGTCAGGCTGCCGCGAAACTTGTCGCAGGCGATGAGGATATGCACGGGGGTCGGTTTCTCGTGACGCGGCGACCCGGGACGGACGCCTGTTGGCAGAAGGCGAATGGACGATAGCCCACCCGCCGCCGCGTCAGAAGGGCCTCGTCAGGCCGGGACGCGCGCGGGGACCGTCGTGGTGTTCTCTACGCCGACCACAGGGATCGACCAGCCTTCCGCAAGATCCTCCAGCATCGCCTTGATCCGCGGACGCGTCTCCGCGGTAAGGTTAACGTGGATCTCGGTCGCGCCGCCGCGGATCGCGCGCAGTATCGCATCGCCGTGATTGGCGAAGAGATCGTCGCTGATGCAGTTGGCGGAGCCTGCGAGTAGTGGTGTCCGTTCTCCGGTCGGCTCGCGACGGACAAGAATGAACGCACCGCGCTCACGGCATACAAAGTTCTTGAGGCTGAACACTGAGGTGAGATAGTAACGGCTGCTGTAGCCCTGCCACCAGAACAGGTCGAGGGCACGGGGTGATCCCCCATCGGCGGCAGATGTAAAATCGTCGATCAGCATAAAGCCTCCGTTGCCAACTCACGCGGTTAGCGTCTTTTGACACGCATCATCTTACCGCAATTCTAAAAGGTTGAACGAAGGTGGAACGTTGGCGCGTACTTTTTGCCAGCTATCCACCGGCTGTGGACAATTTCGCCGGAAGCTTGCGGCGCGTCCGGTTTGCAAGCCCGATTGGGCCTCGATACACGCATTTGATCTGTGAATACGCGCCGCCACTTCATTCGCGCTAACGGTTCGCTAACCTTAAGCCCATGCGGACAAACGCACATTCCGCATTAGGTAAGACGGCCGGCCCGAAACGAATCACCGAGGCAAAGTCAAGTTACCGAATCCTGCGGCCTCTACGGCGCGCCGGGACCTGTCGCGCCGGCGCCACAGACGCCTTGTGCGCCATCGGAACGAAGCGGCGGAACCGCATCGCCCGGACCGCGCGAATGTCATCGAAATGTTTCGGTCGAGGCCTTCGTTTCGCGCGCGCCGGGAGCATCTTGCTGCTGGAAGCGGCGGAATCTCGGGGGTTTTGCCATCATGACTGTGACGGACTTGTAATGTTCCGTTGACACAAAGCGCACTGGGCGGACTGGACGGAACGCTCGTCCGCCGCGTCGCGGGGCCGGAAGCCCTATTGCGCTGCGGCCAGAATTTTCGCAGCCGCAACCCTGGCGCCATTTTCGGCAACAATCTTGGGCGCAATCGCGCGGACTGTCTCTGCGAGCGCGCCATCGGCGAGCGCGGAGGCGATCGCCGATGCACCGCGTGCGCGATAGGCCCAGCGCGGAACGACGCGCGCGACGCCGGCCTTCTGCGCGCGCGCGCTGTTGTCCGGCTGGTCGTGCGAGAACGGGACGAGCACCATCGGCACCCCGGCCGCCATTGCGAGCGCGATTGTCCCGATCCCGCCCTGATGAACCACCAGCGCCGCGCGCGGGAACACCGCCTGGTACGGCGCGACGGCAGCGGCCATCACGTCCGGCCCCGTCGGCAGCCCCTCGGCGTTTTCCGCCCGGCCCACCAGAAGCAACGCCCGCCGCCCGAGGCGCCGCGCATGGCTGGCGCTGTCGAAGAAGAAGCGCCGCGCCGCATGCGCCGACGCCGAGCCCAGCGTGAACACGATGGGCGGAGGCCCAACGGACAGGAATTCGTCGATCGCAGGGTCCAGCGGCCCGCCGCCGGTCTGCAGCACCTGCCCCGTCTGCACCGTGCCCGCCGGCGCATCCGCCGGCAGGCGGCTGAGGAGCGGTGAATAGAGCGCGAGGATGCCAGCGGGCGAATGCTGGCCGCCGAACACCGGATGGTCGGGATATTCGCCGAGCCCCGCCTCCCGCCGGTAGGCGCGGAGCGGCGCAGCCCAGCTCTCGATGCCCTTGCGTGCGCTTTCCAGAACCCACGCGTTGTAGCGCGGCCGCCCCCTGACGAAGGGGAGCATCGGCAGGCGCGGCGGGTCCTCGGCGCTGAACAGCATCGCCGGCTGGAACGCGGACGACCGCCACGGGATGCCGGTGCGCGCGGCGACGATCGGAGCCGCGAGCGCAAGCGTCACGCTGACGAGGACATCGGCGCCAGCCGCGGCCGCCGTGAGGTCCGCGTCGCTCGCCGCAATCTCAGGGACCAGATAGTCCCGGTAGGCGAACGCAGGTCCGCGCGGTGCGGTGCATGAAGCGCGCATGGAACGATGCGTCCGACGGCCGGTCCGGCCGCATCGATGCGTGGGTCAGCCCCGCCCCCTCCACGGCACGGCGGTGCGCCTCGTGGGTGGCGACGGTGACGGCGTGCCCATCCTCGGCGAGGACCTTGCCGATCTCGAGGAAGGGCACGAGGTCGCCGAGCGAGCCGTGGCTGGCGAACACCACCTTCACCACGGCGGCAGCGTCCGGCGCGCACGAAGGGGCGCGGTCACAGGATCAGACGCCCGGGAACCAGCTCGTGTCGATCTGGGGGGAATGGTTGTATTCGCAGATTTCACGCATCCGGTCCGTGTCGAGCAGGATCACGCGGCTGCCCTCGCGCCGGATCAGCCGGTCGCCCTCGATCCGCGAGATGGTCTTCGACACGTAAACATTGGTGAGGCCGAGAAAGTCGGCAAGATCGCTCTGGGTGAGCGGGAGACGAAACCCGTCGACCACGTCCGGGACCGTCAGCGACAACCGGTCGGCGATCTCGAGAAGAAGATAGCAGATCCGTTCATAGGCGCTGAGGCGGCCGATGGCGCGAATGCGCTCGAGCAGGATTGCCGACTCCTTCACCGTCATCGAGAACAGCAGCGCCGTCAGCCGCGGCGAGCGCACCAGCACCGGCTCGAGCCCCGATTTCGGAAACGGGCACAGCGTCACCGGTGTCACGCACTTGATGTCGTGCTGCGCCTTTTCGAGGGCGATCTCGGACAGGTCGACGATGTCGCCAGGGTAGAAGAGCCGGAGGAGCTGGCGGCGCCCGTCTTCGAGGATTGAGTAGGACGTGAGCCAGCCGCTCTTGACGACGAAGAGTTCGTCCACCGGCTCGCCGGTCCGCCGTACGATTTGGTCCTTCTTGTAGTCCCGCTCGTCGTTCTCCAGCAGGGCGAGCAGTCGGCGGTCGGCTTCGCTCAGGTCGGCGAACTTGCTGAGCTTTGCGAACAGGCAGCTTCCGGTCACGATCTCTTGTCTCTCGAACTCACAGGGGCTCCTTAACACACCGGGCCGCAACAAAACGCACCATTTGTCGTTCAATTCATTCACTTAGGCGGAAAGGATCGCCGCGTCATTCATCTAGCGCAAGGTTCGCAGGTGCCATAATCCGATCGTGACCGCGGCGGAATGGGGGCCGCCGATCCGACTGGCCCGCTCCTCGCATCGCGGCGATCCGAAGGCGCGCCGGCCTTTGCGTGATCGCGTTGCACCGGCGCGGCCTGTCGCCCTATAACGAACGGATCTCTCTGATTTAAGGTCGGTTTATGGCTCGCGTGTTCTTCGCCACAGTCATCGCAACGTTGGCGATCACCGCCCTCATGTACATGAACGTGCGCCTCAACCTTTTCCCGCAGTTCGATATTCTTGATGACATCAGGGGGTTCAACCGGCGCATCGGGCTGCCGGCGACCGACCAGGCCGTCTGGGTGACGCACCTCATCATCGGGATCGGACTGTGCGGGCTTCTGTTCGCGCTTCTGGAGCCCATCCTGCCCGGTCACGGCTTTTCCAGCGGGCTGTGGTTCGGCGTGCTGACGTGGCTGGTGAAGATGCTCGTCTTCATGCCCATCTCGGGCCACCACATCTTCGCGCTCGACCTTTCGCCGGCGTTCATCGCCATCACGCTCGGAATGAACCTTCTCTACGGCGGCATCCTCGGGATGGCCTACGAAGCGTTCGGCGACGAGTAGCCCGGCATCACTCCCTGGGGCGGGCGCGCAGGACGGGTCGCGCCGGAAACAGGCGGTCGAGCTTTGCGGCGCCCAGCACCGCGCCAGGTCCTTTATAAGTCTCGACCTGCGCCACCACGTAGCATCCGGCGTGCGGCCGGCGCTCCAGGTCGCTGAGCGGAATATCGAGCGAAAGCGCCTTGCCGGTCCACATTCCGATCGGCCGCATCTCGCGCACCACGTTGTGGTAGGTGAGCTTGCGGCCCCGGTTCTCGCCGCCGCGGATCGGCACGCTCACCTTCTCGTCGGTGATGAAGATCCACAGATTCGCCTGTTCGAACTCGGTCTTCGCGGCGCCGACCTCGACGTGGAGGATGCCGGACCGGACCTCGAGTTCGATCGGCACCGGCAGCGCATTCTCCCCCTCGCCGCGAACGGCATCGAGGATCGCCTTACGGTCGCTGCCGACCACATCCTCGCGCCCGTTGACCATCATCTGCGGGGTGTAGATGTCCCGGTCGCCGCGCGCGACGGAGTATTCCATCTGCCGCTTGGTCGCCCCGTCGGTCGCCAGCGTGTCCTCCCAGCCGAGGAAGTCCCACAGCTTGACCGGCATGGTGACGGCGAGGATGCCCTCGTCCCGGCTCAGCGAATGGAGGAGCGCATCGGCCGCGGGACATGACGCGCACCCCTGGCTCGTGAACAGCTCGACGAAGGCGCGCGGCGCATCGGCCGCAGTCGCCGCGGCCTGCGCACAAAGGGACGCCGAAACGATCGTCAGCGCTCGCAGGATGACGCGGATCACGGTGCATTCCTTCCGGTTTGGCGGTGGGCCGGCGCTGCCGGTGGGCGGCAGGCGGCGGGAGTGGCCGGCGTCCGCCGCTCCCTGCAACTTACGGGGTCGCATCGCCGAACGCCAATCACTGACGGGTGATTCAACATGCCCCGCCGCCCGCCGCAACACCCGAGCCCGCTGGTCACAGCCGCGCGTTCTCGCTGCCTTCGGGGTTCACGAACGGGCCCCCGGAAAGGCGTTCCTGCGTAAGCGCCCATTGGACGGACGGGAAAGCGAGCTCGTCCCAAGGCAGCGCATCTTCGGCAAAGAGGCGCACCGCCTCGCTTTCCGGCCCCGGCGCGAACGACGGAACCTGGAGCCCTGCCCGGTAAATGAGCTGAACCTGGCCGATCCGCCTGATGGTGTAGACGGCGAGGAGCCGCTCGATCGAGATCTCGGCCGTCGCCTCCTCGTAGGCCTCGCGCGCGGCGCCCTCCTCCGGGCTCTCGCCATGCTCCATGTAGCCGGCCGGCAGGGTCCAGCGCCCGCGGGACGGTTCGATGGCGCGGCGGCACAGGAGGATCTGGCGCTCGTGGCGGACGACGGCGCCGACCACGATCTTCGGGTTGTCGTAGGCGACGAAGCCGCAGTGGTCGCAAAGCTGCCGGGGCAGCGTGTCGCCCGCGGGCGTCGAAACCGTGAAGGAAGGCTTCATGCGCCGGGCGCGGGTTCGATGTCCGCAAGGAGGGCGCGCATGGTGTCGCCGAAATCCCCGGCAAGCACCTCCTCGGTGAGCGGGCCAACATGCTTGGCGCGGATCACGCCGTCGGGGCCGACCACGTAGGTCTCCGGCACGCCGTAGACGCCCCATTCGATCACGCGCCGCCCGTCGGGGTCGACGCCGATGGCATCATAGGGGTTGCCGAGCTCCTCCAGGAACGCCCGGGCGGCCGTCACCCTGTCCTTGTAGTTGAGGCCGACGGTCTGAAGGTTCGGCGTCCTCGAGAGCTCCATCAGGTACGGGTGTTCGACGCGGCACGGCGCGCACCACGACGCGAACACGTTGACCAGCGTGACCTTGCCCGCAAAGTCCGCCGTTTCCACGCCGGGGTGGGCGTCGGACAGTGGCGGGAACGTCGTGTCGGGCGCCGCCTTGCCGATCAGCGCGGACGGCACCACCGTCCGGTCCGCCCCGTCGGTGACGCGGAAGGCGAACACGGCGGCGAGCGCAAGGAAGAGGACGAGCGGCAGCGCGAGGAGAACGCGGGTGCTAGCGGCCACCGGCGCGCCCCTGGCGTTCGGCGGCGCGCTCGGCCCGCTCCAGCGCCTTGCGGGCGCCGCGCCGGTCGGCGATCACCCAGGCAACGATCCCGGAAAGCGCAAGGCCGGCAATCGCGTAGGCGCTGATCACGTAGGCGGCGTACTGGCCCGTCATCGCAGCGCCTCCACCGTGCGAAGGCGCAGGGCACGCGCGCGCCGCCGCAGGAGTTCGGAGCGCATCGCGGCGAGGTGCACGGTGGCAAAGAACAGCATGAACGCCCCGCCCATCACGAACAGCGGCACCAGCATCGAGCCGTCGATGGTCGGCCCGTCGAGCCGCATCACGCTCGCCGGCTGATGCAGCGTGTTCCACCAGTCGACCGAGAACTTTATGATCGGAATGTTGATGACCCCGACGAGGATTGTGATGGCCGTCACCCTGGCCGCCCGCGCCGGCTCGTCGACCGCACGCCACAGCGCGATCAGCCCGAGATACATGAAGAAGAGGATGAGCATCGAGGTGAGCCGCGCGTCCCACACCCACCACGCGCCCCACATCGGCTTGCCCCAGACCGATCCGGTCGCGAGCGCCGCGAAAGTGAACACCGCGCCGATCGGCGCCGCGACCTTGGCCGCAACGTCCGCGAGGGGATGCTTCCAGACGAGCGTCCCGAGCGCGGCGGACGTCATCACCATGTAGGTGAACATCGCCATCCAGGCCGAAGGCACGTGGACGTACATGATCCGCACCGTGGCGCCCTGCTGATAATCCTCCGGCGAGGCCCAGAGCGCATAATAGAGGCCGACCGCGAGGACGATCGCCGTCAGCGCGGCGAGCCATGGCACGAGCCGGTCTGCAAGGCTGGCGAACCGGCCGGGATTGAGGATCGAAGGCGAACGTGCGCCTGTGGTAACTGTGGACATGCCGCCTCCCTGCGGCCCCACCATAATGCGGCGTGTGCGGGCGGGGAAGCGGTACGCATTGGCGCATCCCGAACGGTTGCCGCGCCCGATCATGTTCGCTAAACGATTGGCCGACGTTGGGGCGTAGCCAAGCGGTAAGGCAGCGGTTTTTGGTACCGCCATGCGATGGTTCGAATCCATCCGCCCCAGCCAGCCTTATCCGCCTCGATGCGTAATACCGCGATCGCAATCCATGCGTCCGGGGCGTTCTGACAGCGCCCGGACAGGCCTCGTGATCCCCTCGGCGCCTGCAAATCTCGATGAAGTGCTCACCCGATCCACCGCGACCGGCAGGGGTCAGGCGGCGGTGGCGCGCAGCAAGGCCTCGGCGAGTTTCGCCTGCGTGAAGGGCTTTTGAAGCACGACGATGTCGGGATTGAAGTTGCGCATTCTCAAGACCACGTCGGGGTCGGAGTAGCCGGTCATCAGGACGACCGGGAGCGAAGGACGCAGCTCGGCTATTTCCGAAGCGAGACGGTATCCGGACATTCGGCCCGGCATGACGACGTCACTGATGACGATGTCGATGCTGGAAGACCCCTCCAGGGTCCGCAGCGCCTCGGGTCCGGAGGCCGCCGTGATCACCTTGCATTCAAGATCCTTGAGGAGCGCCAGGATGAGATCGCGGACTGCGGTCTCGTCCTCCACGACGAGCACGTGGTGGCCCTTCAGCGTCTCGGCCGGGGCAATCTCTGCGATCGGCGAGCACTCTGCCGTTCCATCCGGCGCGGCAGGCAGGTCGAGACAGACGACGGTCCCTTCGCCGAGGACGCTGCTGACGTGGGCGGCGCCGCCGGACTGAATTGCGAAACCCTGCACCATGCTGAGGCCGAGCCCCGTCCCCTTCCCCACCGGTTTGGTGGTGAAGAAGGGCTCGAAAACGTGGGCGGCAACGTCTTCGGACATACCCACGCCCTCGTCGGCAACGAAGAAGCGTACCTGTCGGCGCTTTCCATAGGCGGTGTCGTCACGGGCAGGCGGATCGCCCAGCATCTTGCATCCGACCGAGATCCGCCCCCCGTCCGGCATCGCGTCACGGGCGTTGAGGATGAGATTGATGAGCGCCGTCTGCAGCTGGGTTTCGTCTGCGACGATCGGAGAACAGTCCGATGCAACGTCCACCACGAGCTCGATGTCGGCCCGCAGCGTCCGCGACAGCAGCTTGCGCACACCCGTGAGCACCTTGTCGGGTTCGACGACGGTCGGCTCGAGGCTCTGGCGGCGGGAGTAGGCCAGCAACTGGCTCGTGAGGCTGGCGCCGCGCCTGCCAGCGTCGACGATGGCTTCGGTGCAGGTCGTCCCGATCGGATCATTCCCGAGGCGCCGTTTGAGCAGCTCGGCATTCCCGAGGATGATGGTGAGAAGGTTGTTGAAGTCGTGCGCGACGCCTCCGGTCAGCTGACCGACAACGTCCATCCGCTGCGCTTCCTCGATCTGCTTGGCAGCCTGCCGCTTCTCGGTGTTGTCGATGTGCACGACGATCGCACCCCGCTGCGTGCCGAGATCCACGCTCACGACGATCGCTTCGAACCATCGTTCTCTCGTGTCCGAGAAACAGGGGTACTCGTGCCTGAACTCCGAGCGTCGAGCGGCCAGGATGTCCGAGATGCCATTGTACATCACCCGTGCGTCCGCCACTCCGGACGCCGCCGATGAACGGCAGACGTTGAGATAGTTCGTTCCGACACCGGCGTCCTCGGTCGGAAGTCCGTTCGATACCGCCACGTCACGCCATGCCTTGTTGACGACGATGACGCGGCCATTTTCGTCCAGGACGGCGATCATTCCCGGAGAATTGTCGAAGGCGGCGGTGCGCAGCCTGTTCTCGAGGACCCACTCGAAATGGACCGCTGCGCTGTGCGCGAGGGCCGAACAGAAGAGGACGGTGTCGGGTGCAAAGGTCCCCGGCGATCGGCGGTAGATCCCGAGACATGCGATCGGTGGGTCATCAGCCGAATAGATCGGGACGACGAGACCGGAGAGGACGCCGTGCCGGCGCAGAAGGTCGCTGTACTCGAACTGCACCTCCTTTCGGAAATCCTCGACGATGACCATCTCGCCGATCTCGCTCACGAATCCGGCGTGGGAGTGTTTGCCGTCCGGCAGGATCGAGCGGCCGACGACGCCCTCGTCCCAGCCTGCGCCCGCCACGAGCATCATGTTCTGCCCGTCGCCGACCCGGCGTGCGACGAAGGCAAGCTCGGCCGTGCGTTCGCTCCTGAGGCCGCTGATGACGCGGTTGAGGAAGGCTTCGGTGCTCTCCGCCTCGATCGAGAACTGGCTGATCGCAGCCAGCGTCTGCTGCTGCATCGTCCGTCGGCGCGCTGCCGCGTTCGCGGCCTCGAGTTCGTCCCGGTAGCTTCGCTGTTGCTCGACCGTGCGGATCATGTGCCAGAAGAAGACGGCAAGGACGAGGGTGAGCACGGCTGCAAGGCCGACATTGTAGGCGACATGCGCGCGCCACTGGAACAGCATCGGATTGAGGCCGAGCGTGACGGCGAGGGTGACCCCGGCGTCCGGCAGCGTCTGGTAACCCGTGATCCGGCCAACGCCTTCGCCGCGAGCCTGCTCGACGTAGGCGCCCCACATTTTCTGGCCGGCGACGTGGGTCACGGCAGGCAACTGGCCAAGCGATGTCGCCTCCGCGCCGCCACCGGCAATCTGCAGAACCGGCGTGCCGCTTGCGCGGGCGAGGACGACGGCAGCATCCGGCGGGAGGCTCTGGGCGGCTTGGAGAGCGAGGATGGACTGAAGGTCGAGCGATGCCGAGACCACGCCGGCAAGCCGGCCATCCGCGCCGCGGATGGCCCTTGTGAGCGGCACCCTTCCGGCGCCTGGACCGGAACCTGCAGCAGGCGTGCCGATGAAGAGGTTCGGCGTGCCCGCTTCTAGATGCGCCATGAATTCCGGTCGGCCGGACACGTCATCTCCGGCGCGCTCCCGCATTGCGGCAACCACGCGCCCCTCGGCATTCACGAGAGCAAGGTCCTGAAGCCCGCCGGCCCCCTCGGACAGCGCTTCGAGCCGGGACTGGAGCGTTGCCGCGTCGGCGCCCTGCACATAGAGGGCGGCGGCCTGGTCCATCTCGGCAGCGGCTTCGCCCAGCGCCAGTTCCTGCTGATCGGCAAGGTCGCGTGCGAGCGTTGACGCTGCGCGCAGCCCGTCGCTCAGGACGCTGTGCCGCTCGTAGACCAGCCACGAGAATACGATCGCCCAGACGGTCGTGACGACCGCCGCCGCGACACCCAGCGCCACGAGGCGAAAGCGCCTGCGGCTCCCCCTTTCAGCAAACGCGGTGACTCCCCAGCGCTTCGCCGGTTCGGTGCGCTCAGGATCGATCATCGGTATCGAACAGATCGTGGAGTTGCTCGATGTTCTCGAGCGTGCCGACCACGCGCGTGATGCGCTCGCCGGTCTCGATGATCAGCATCGGCGTCGCCATGACGGCGTCGGCGTAGGCAAGTTCCGGTTCTTCGAGAATGTCGATCACCAGAACCGCGCTTTCTCGCAGTTGCGCCTGCGACAGGGCCCGGCGAAGGTTGGCGAGAGCCCGGCGGGTCGAAGCACTGCCGGAGACGCCATAGAGCTTGATGACGATGCGGTTTCCGTCGATGGAGCGTCCCGATTGAGACACGATAGCGCCGGTCAACTCCTCGTCGCGATCCACAATCGGCCTCATCTTGTTTGATCGCCCGACCGCGCCTTGAAGACCCGGTCGCGCCGGCGGTTTTCTTCGTCCCGGCGTTCTGTGACGGACGCCTGTATGTCCTCCATCGCAGCCTCCTGCAACCGAAGCGCGGTCTGGGTGCGTTCGATCTCCGCCTGCAGGCGCGATCGGGACTGCTCGAGTTCGCTGAGCTTCTGGCTGTTCTCCCGATCCAGTCGGCTGTTCTCCCGGACAATCTCCGATTCGCGTTCCAGGCGTGCCGTCCCCATGAGAACTTCGCCGCCTGACGTGTATACGTCGACGAGGTCGATCCCATCGCCCGAGACAACAAGCTCCCGGACCTGATTCGAATGCTGTGTGCCGCGAGACTTCAGAATGGATATCGCCCGGTTTCTTTCGCCGGATCTGCCGGAAAAACTGAGATGAAGCCAGGTATCGGCAATTGTCGAAACATCCGAGTTCGTATCGACACTATCCAGCTGGGAGTTTTGATCCGTCAACGAAGTCATCAACAGGGTGGAACCCATGGACTTCGAAAAGTCCATCACGCGCTGACCCGGGTTGACCGGGTGAAGCCGACCGGGCGAGCGAAGGGCGGCCGACAACGGGTCGATGACAATGCAAGCCGGCGCGAAATCCTCCATCTCGCGCAGGATTCGGATCATCAGGGGCTCGATGCCGCTCGCACCACTTCGGAGTGATACCAGACGAAGCCGCCCGGCCTCGATCTCGCCGCCAAGCTCGACACCAATCGACCTTGCGTTGCGAACGATCTGCTCGCCAGCCTCGTCGAACGAGACCAGAAGGCAGCGCTCCCCGCGCGCACACGCCGCAGCAAGAAACATGACCCCGAGCGATGTCTTCGCCGTTCCGGGGACGCCGCTGACCAGAATCGCGGACCCCCGAAGGAAACCACCGCCGAGGAGCGTATCAAGGCGAGTGATCCCGCTCGACACCCGTTCCGTGGAGGCACCGTGTTTTACGTCGACCGATACCTGTTCGGCGGCATAGATCCCGTCCTCGTCGATGATGAAAGGAAGAGGACCGTCGAAAACCGGGCCCGCGCGCATCTTCTTCACGCGGATCGAGCGGACGGCGAACTGTTCGATGATCGGATGATCGAGGGAGATCCATGCATCGGCGGCGTAGGCGAGAAAGGTCTGGCTGATGTCCTGCGTGATGGCGGACGCCGGGATTGCCTTGCCGGTCAGAAGGATGGTGAAGCCATGGTCCCTGCCCCACTGGCGCAGCCGGGAGATCTCCCGCCGCTCCGACGCCTGCGAGCCGAGGAGCCCGGTCAGCGTATCGATCGAGTCGAAGACGATGCGGCGTGCACCGATCGCCTTGGCCCGCGAGGCGATGATCGCGAGAAGACCGACGAGGTCGAATTCGCCGTCCCGGATCACGTCGACGTCGAGGATCGCCTCGACGATCTCGATCCGCTTGCTCGCCTGGAGCATCGCGAGATCCCAGCCGAACGCTGCAGTGTCACCGCTGATCTCGGCGGCAGTCTCCTCGAAGCTGACGAGAACGCCGGGTTCGTCGCATTCGGTTGCGCCGTGGACCAGGAACTGGATGCCGAAGATCGTCTTGCCGGCACCGGGCTCCCCTTCGATCAGGGTAATCCGGCCGCGCGGCAACCCGCCGGCGAGAGTTCCGTCGAGCGCCTTGATGCCAACGGGGCACCGATTGTCGGAATACGCGTTTGCCCGAGTCGCCGGATCCGGGTCTTTTGACATGTGGAGGCACCTACGGTTCGGATCGAGGCGGTCGGGGCGATGCGGTCGAAAATTAGGCTACGCCGCCTCGAAACATCCCTAACACAACGCGCGGAAGAATTTTTGCTTCTTATCGCAAGGTTTTCTCGTGCATTGAGCTACGCGGGGCTTCAGGAGCGCAACCGTTGCGTGTTGTCGGGTCAAGTCAGGCGGCGACGGGTTCGATCCGCTTCGAGCCGAAGGCCGGTCGTCCTGTGAACCTTGCAGTCAGGCTCGCGATCGGCGAGCCCGCCGTACGTTACCGACGGTGGGGTCAGGTTCGCCCGCTCGGCCGAGATCGAAACAGCGGGCATTCAAACAAATGCGACGAAAAAAGCTGCCCTCTCCGGCACGGTTGTTTTTTCCGAGGGTGAAGCAGTCGCGATTCGAACTCGTCCGACGCCCTCAAGCGATGCATCGCTCCGCCCGCGAGGTCTCCGGGTTACCCCTTGCGCTGCGCCTGAACGCATCGATTAGCGTAGGGCTTGGCGATCATGCGCGAAACCGCGCTTGGGTGCCGATCTTGCTTTGATTTGCCGTTCCACAGAGCAGAATATCCGCGGAACGCGACGCAATACCGGACTTTCGGCAAGGACGATCGCCGAGAAGTCCGCATTTTACCCGTCCCGACCCCGATCGAGAGAAGCGCGATCAACGGCGCTCGATCGTCGGGTCGAAGGAGGCGCCACCGCCCTTGGCGGGCGGCAGCGAAATTTCCGAAGGCGCCTCTGGCGCCGGGCGGCTTAGCGGACGGCCGGGACGACCGAGTAGGCGTGCTCGTCGGCGATGCGGGCGATGTCGCAGCGGAAGAAGCCGAGCTCCGCGAGTTCGCGGTCGTTGAGCTGGGCGAGCTCGTTGAAGCACTGGTTCCGCACCTGACGGCGGCGGCGTGCGATTTCGTAACGCTCGCGAAGGGCGGCAAGGTTCCAGCCGGTGTGGCCGGCGGACAGGGTGGCGACGTTCAGTCGAGTGTTCATTACTAGGTTCTCCGTCGGCTCGAGGGCCAGTTTGACATGCGCCAGACGCTGGCTTGCTCGGTTGTGTGCGTTGCAACATAGCGTGCTGCTGTGCACACAAGCTAAGTGGCCCTCACCGCTTCGTCTTCGCCCAGGAATTCATTGGAGCCATGCATTCAGCGCAGACGCCGGGGGTCTTCACCGTAATGCTCTGGTCATCTTCGCATGCTGCGGCGCGGCATCAGGCCGCCGAAACAGCCGCATGGAGGCAAGAGCCGCCCAATACGTGAGCATGCGCATTCACAGAGCGGACGGCAATTTTGCAGGGCTCGCGCGCCTCAGGCCCGAGAGATCCGTCGCGGTTCGGCGATCTAGCGGAGCGATGCCAACAGATCGGGCAGGTCCGCGACGCTGTCGATGACGTGCCGCGCGCCGGCCGCGGCGAGCTTCTCGGCGGCGAGATCGCGCAACTCTGAAACAGTTTTTGAGGGAAGCGCAGCAAGTTCCGCCTCGGACTTTCCCACAAGGTTGCCGGACAGCGTGACCCCGATGCTGATGCAGCCGGCTGCGACACCCTCCCGGATGCCGACTTCGGTATCGTCGACCTTGATGACCCGCGACGGCGGGTAGACGCCGAGCTCGACGAGATTCTTGTAGATGCCGAGGGGCGCGGGCCGGCCCTCCAGCACCTCGTCGGCGCAGACGCAGGCGTCGACCGTAAGGCCGTGTGCGGCGGCGGCCGGCAGCACCCGTTCCATGATCGAGCGGGTGTAGCCCGTGGTCGAGCCGATCTTCATGCCGATCGCACGGAAGCCGTCGACCGCCTCGACCGCGCCCTCGATCGGCACCGCGAAGTCCGCGGCGACGGCTTCGTTGAGGGGCAGGAAGACGGCGTAGAGCGCGTCGATGTCGCCCTCGCCCGGAGCGTGGCCGTGCTTTGCCTCGAAAGCGGCGGCGACACGCGGAAGCGCGAAGATCGCGGCGATGTGGTCGCGCTTGGCGGCCCCCATCGGGCCGCGCGCTTCCTCGATGGTGATGTCCACGCCGAACTTGCCGAACGCCTCGACGAAGGCGCCCATCGGTGCGCGGGAGCCGAAGTCGACCAGCGTGCCCGCCCAGTCGAAGATCACGGCCTTGAATGCGCTCATGGATTAGCCCCTTTCGTGCCGAACAGGTCGGCGATGGTTTCCTCGCCGATGCCGAAGGCGGTGGAGGCGCCGCAGCCGGCTGCGACCACCACCACGCGCGTGGCATCGTCCGGCGCGGCGCGGTTGAGCCACGCCTTGCCGGAGGGATAGATCCCGATCCACTGCTCGGTAATACGCCGCGGGCCTGTGTCCACCACTGCGTCGAGTTCGCCGAGCATCAGATCGTCGATCGCGGCCGAGCGGAACGGTTCGGGGGTGGGCGCATATTCGTGGCTGTCGCCGACGACGAGGCTGCCATCGGCCGACTGCACGGCGATGAGGTGCACGCCCATCGCGCGGTGTTCGGCCTGTTCGGCGTCGAGCCTTGCCGCCAGCGCCTTCGACGCTTCGAGCTCGGTATAGCCGTGATAGCGGGCAAGGCCGAGGTCGGACATGATCGCGGCGCCGAGGCGGATCGGCCGCTCCGGCGCCACCCGCAGCATCTGGAGCTTGCACGGCATCGCGCCCATCGCGGCGATCTCGCGGTCGAACAGGGCGAGCGCCTCGTTGCCCGGGCAGACGATGACGGTCTCGGCCTCGAAGACGCCCGCGGTCGTCTCGACCCGCGGCGCCGCGACCGCCTTCACCTCCGCGCCGAACACGAAGTCGACGCCGTGGGCCTCCGCCAACCAGCGCGTGAGCTGGCCGATGGCGGTGCGGCTTTCGACGCGGACCTCGAGCTCAGAGTGCAGCGCCGCGGTCACGTTATCGGTAAGGACGGGGCAGATCCGCCGCGCCTCCGCCAGAGATAGCCGCGCGCATCCGTCCGCCATGTCGGTTTCGAGGAAGGCGTCGATCACCGCCTCGGCCTCGGTCCGCCGTGCCGTCACCAGCAGACCCTCGTGCAGGATCGGGATGCCTGCCGCCTCCGCAACCTCGACCCAGACGTCGCGGGCCCGGCGGGCATGGCGCCAGCAGTCGCCCGAGGCCTGACCGGTGACGGTGATGAAGCCGAAATTGCGGATCGAGGCGCCGACGGCGGCGTGGTCGCGCTCCACCACGCGCACGGTGCGGCCGGTGCGCACCGCGGCAAGGGCGTGGGCGAGGCCGACGATGCCGGCGCCGACGATCAGGACATCGGTGGGAGCGCTCATGCGGCGGCGCGGGGTCGGGACAAGTCGAGTTCCTCGGCGTGGTGGCAGGCGACGAAGTGCGCCGGCTCCAGTTCGCGCCACGCCGGCACCTCGGTCCGGCACCGCTCCGTGGCGTAGGGGCAGCGCGTGTTGAAGCGGCAACCGGATGGCGTGTCCAGAGGCGACGGCACCTCGCCCTCCAGAAGCACCGGATCGAATGCGGCGTCAGGGTCCGGGTTCGGCACGGCGGAGAGTAGCGCGTGCGTGTAGGGGTGGCGCGGCGCGAAGAACAGTTTTTCGGTCGGCGCATATTCCATGAACTTGCCGACGTAGAGGACCGCCACCCGGTGGGAGATCTGCGCCACCACCGAAAGGTCGTGCGCGATGAACAGGAAGGCGACGCCAAGCTCGGCCTGGAGGTCCTTCAACAGGTTGACGATCTCGGCCTGGATCGAGACGTCGAGCGCCGAAACGCTCTCGTCGCACACCACGAAGTCGGGCTTGGCGACCAGCGCGCGGGCGATGCAGATGCGCTGGCGCTGCCCGCCCGAGAAGGCGTGCGGAAAGCGGCGCAGGTGCTCGATGTTGAGCTTGCACCGGGAGGCGATCTCGCGCACCCGCGCGTCGATCTCGGACCGCTTCGTCATGATGCCGGTCGCGGTCAGCGGCTCGGCGATGATGTCCCGCACCGTCATCCGCGGGTTCAGCGAGGAGTACGGGTCCTGGAAGACGAGGCTCATGTTGGGGCGGAAGCGGCGGAGCGTTTCGCCCGAGAGGGTGGAGAGGTCGGTCCCCTCCCCGGCCTTCTCGTGGAAGATGATCTGGCCGCTGGTGGGGTCGACGGCGCGCAGGATCGCGCGGCCGACCGTGGTCTTGCCGGAGCCGGATTCGCCGACGAGGCCGACGGTCTCGCCGCGCCGGACGTCGAACGAGACGTCGTCCACCGCGCGCACCTCGGCCGAAACCCGCGAGAACAGGCCCGGCAGGCGGACGGGGAAACGGACCTCGAGGTTGCGCACCTCGATCAGCGGGACCCGCTCGGCGCTCATGCCGCCACTTTCTGGCCTTCGCCGTAGAGATGGCAGCGGACCGCGCGGCCGGGCTCGGGGTGGAATTCGGGCGGGGCGGTGCGGTCGCAAAGGCCGGGCATCGCCTTGTCGCAGCGGGGGTGGAAGGCGCAGCCGGTGGGGCGTTCCGAGGGGTTGGGGATCTCGCCCGGCACCGGCGTCATCCGTCCGTCTAGCGCATCCATCCGCGGGATCGCCCGCAAGAGGCCCTGCGTGTACGGGTGCTTGGGGGTGCGCAGGACGTCGTGCGCGGCGCCGCGCTCCACGATCGTGCCGAGGTACATCACCGCAACGTCGTCGGCGACCTGCGCGATCACGCCGAGGTCGTGGGTGATGAACAGCATCGCCATGCCGTGCTTTTCCTGAAGGCCCCGCATCAGCCTGAGCACCTGCGCCTGGATGGTGACGTCGAGCGCGGTGGTCGGCTCGTCGGCGATCAGGAGCTGCGGTTCGGCCGAGAGGGCGAGCGCGATCATCGCGCGCTGGCGCATCCCGCCCGACAGCTCGAAGGCGTAGGCGTCGATCCGCCCCTCCGGGTTGGCGATGCCCACTTCCTTCAGCATCGCGATGGCCACCGCGCGGGCATCCCTGCGCGACAGGCCGCGGTGCAGGCGGATCGCCTCCACCATCTGCGCGCCGACGGTGTAGACCGGCGAGAAGCTCGCCATCGGCTCCTGGAAGATCATGCCGATCTCGCCGCCGCGCAGCTCCCGCATCCGGCGGCTCTTCACCGGCACCTTGGTGATGTCCATCACCTCGCCGTCCTTGGCGCGGTAGCGGATCGCCGTCTCGGCGCCGATCCTCGCCGACCCCGGCAGAAGCTGCATCAGCGCCTTGGTGGAGACCGACTTGCCGGACCCGGACTCGCCGACGATCCCCAGTGTCCGCCCCCGCGCCACGGTGAAGGACACATCGTCCACCGCCCGCACCGCGCCCTCGTCGGAACGGAAGGTGATGGAGAGGTTCTCGACTTCGAGGACGTTGTCCATGGCGGCCCTCAGTGGTTTTCGCTGTAGGGGTCGGCAGCGTCGCGCATTCCGTCGCCGATGACGGTGAAGGCGAGCACTGCCACCACCACGAACACCGCCGGGATGAAGAGCCACGGCGTCTGCTCCAGAACGCGGACCGACTGCGCCTGCTGGAGAAGCACGCCCCACGAGACACTCCGGCGGCCTGAGCCCCAGCCCGACGAAGGAGAGCGCCGTCTCCGACAGGATCATGTACGGAAACGAGATCACCAGATCGACGATGATGAAGCTCGTGAACGAAGGCAGCATGTGCCGCGCGATGATCGTGCGCGAGCGCACGCCCGCAAGGCGCGCGGCGACCACGTAGTCCTCGTCGCGGATGGAGAGGAGCTGGGAGCGGATGCGTCGCGCCAGCGTCGGCCAGCCGAAGAGGCCGAGGATCAGCGTCATCGCGAAATACACCTCTGTCGACGACCACTCCTTCGGCATGGCGGCGGCGAGGCCCATGTAGAGCGGGATGATCGGGATCACGCGGATCACCTCGGTGATGCGCTGGATCACCATGTCGATCGCGCCGCCGAAATAGCCCGCGACGCCGCCGATGACGAGCGCCAGCACGAACGAGATCAGGACGCCGAGGATGCCGATGGAGAGGCTCGTCCACGTGGCGTAGAGGACGCGGCTGAAGAGATCGCGGCCGATGGAATCGGTGCCGAAGAGGTGGAGGCTGCCCGGCGCGTCGATGCCGAAGAGGTGTGTTTCCGTCGGGATCAGGCCGAGGAGCTTGACCGGCTCGCCCTCGACCAGGAAGCGAACGTAGAGGCGGGTTTCCGGGTCGGGGACTGCGATGGCGCGCAGGGTCACGGGGTCGCGCTCGGTCTTCACGCCGTGGATGAAGGGGCGGAGCGAGCAGCCGTTCTCGTCGCAGAACATCGGCATCTGCGGGGCGCCGTCGAGATATTGCGTGTCGCGCGTGGTGGGGCCGTAGGGCGCGATCACGCTGGCAAAGACGCCCATCAGCAGCATGGTCATGAGGATGAACGCGCCGACCATCGCCATGCGGTGCTTGCGGAAGCGCCACCACACCAGCGTCCACTGGCTGGCGGAATAATAGCGCAGGCGCTTGCGTTCCGCGCGGGCGCGGCGGCGGGCCTCGCCGGGGGTCAGCGCCACGCCGTCGGCCACTGTCGCGCGGGCACGGTGCGCGCGCAGGAGCACGAAAAGCGTGAGGCCTAGGGCGAGCGCGATGAACATCTCAGCCGCCCAGTTTTATGCGCGGGTCGAGCACCGCGAGGAGGATGTCGGACACGAAGTTCATCACCACGATGATGAAGGTGAGGAGGAGCAGGATCGCGCCGGCCACGTACATGTCGAGATCGAGATAGGCCTTGAGCAGCAGGCCGCCGAGTTCGGTGAGCCCGAGGACGGCCGCCACGATGGGCAGCTCGGAGAAGATGCGGTTGACGTCGAACCCGATGGTGGAGACGACCGGGTTGATCGCCACCCGCGCCGGATACTTGATGAGAAGCCTGCGCTCCGGCACCCCGCGCGCCCTTGCTGCCACCACGGAGAGCTTGTTGAGCTCGTCCGACATGGTCGCCCGCACGGTCTGCAGCTGGTAGGCGACGGCGGACCAGGCGAGCACGAACGCCGGCAGCCACAGGTGCGTGATGAGGTTCCACAACTTGGCGAGCGACCATGGCGCCCGCTCGTACTCGCGCGAGAACAGGCCGCCGATGTCCGCCCCGAACCAGCGGTTGGCGAAGTAGAGGAGCACCAGCGCCAGCAGGAAGTTGGGGAGCGCGAGGCCGAGATAGGAGAAGACCGTGAGGCCGTAGTCCGCCACCGAGCCGCGCTTGACGGCGGCGTAGATGCCGACCGGGATCGACACCGCGTAGGTGATGAAGAGCGTCATCCCCACCAGCATCAGCGTCAGCCACATCTTGTCGCCGATGACGTTGGTGACGGACGTCTCGAACGCGAACGCCTGCCCGAAGTCACCCTTCAGGACGATGTTGCCGATCCAGTTGAGGTAGCGCTCCGGTGCCGAGACATCGAGCCCGAGGTCGACGCGGATCGCCTGCACGTCCGCCGCCGTCACGTTGACGCCGGTGCCGGAATATTTGCGGAAGGCGTAGCGGTCCGCGTAGTCGCCCGGCGGTAGCTCCATGATGACGAAGACCATCATCGAGACGAGGATCATGGTGACGACCATGCCCGCCAGCCGTTCGACGATGAAGCGGATCATGGCGGCTCCGTCAGTCCGTGACGCGGGTCAGGATCATCACGGCGACCCCGCCTTCGCCGAACAGGATCAGGCGGTTGTCGTCGAGCTCGACGTCGTAGGCACGGACTGCGTCGAGCGCCTGGAGGAAGCGCGTCTCGTCCTGCATCACCGGCGGCGGGCAGGCCCGGCGGGTGACCCGCGGCTTGCCGATCTCGATCTCGTGGCCGTCGATCCGCACGCCCGTACCGTAGGTGTTGCAGCCGGCCGAGCCGCTGACCGTGCCGTCCACGCCGAACGCCATCGTCTGCTCGGCGGTGACGGCGGAGCCCCCGATGGTCTCGACCTGGAATGTCTCGTTGATGAGGTAGCCGCCCGAATGGGCGCCGGCCCCGGTGGCGGACGCAAGGACCGCTGCCACGGCAAGTGCGAGGGCCGGGAGCGTCAAGGCGCCATGGTGCATGGGAACCCTCCTTCCGGTCCGGTGGTCGTCATTGCCGTGCAGGCAGCGGAGCAAGTTTGCGGCCAGCTCCGCCGCCCTTCGTGAATGAGCCGCGGTGACCCGGGAGGGCCACCGCGCGCCCGAAGGCGCCCCGCGACTACTCGGCGTCCGCCAGGAACCACTGCTGCGGCCGGTAGGGGTAGGCCCAGTAGTAGTCGTAGGTCTTCGCCAGCAGCGGCTTCACGTTCTTGAGGTCGTTCGAGTACATGAACGGGCCGACGATGTCGCCGACAGTGCCGATCTTGAGCAGGTTGTCGACGTGGATGTCGACGATCTTCGCTCCGATCTCGCTGGACTCGGGCGACCCGAGCGGCTTCTGCACGAATTCGGCCGAAAGCTCGTAGAGCTCCTTCACCCACTCCGGCGGCTCGGTGCCTTCGGTGCCGCCC
Organism: uncultured Alphaproteobacteria bacterium; assembly: GCA_963704595.1. Classification (GTDB taxonomy): domain Bacteria; phylum Pseudomonadota; class Alphaproteobacteria; order Rhizobiales; family Amorphaceae; genus Acuticoccus. The sequence continues at coordinate 1,138,086 of OY969922.1, read as the reverse complement.
GACGTCTTCCACGCCGCCCAGTCAAAGCCGTTGCCGGGGTTGAAGAAGTCGCCGAACGGCGGGACGAGGCCCATGGTGTTCTGCGCGATCGTCGGGCCGACCGAACGGTCGTACTTCCAGACCGTGAGGTCGAGGTCGTTGTTGTTGGCCGCGGTGCGGTACTCGTCAGACGTCACTTCGCGCAGGTCGACGCGGATGCCGACGTTGCCCCAGTAGTCCCGCACCAGCTCGTGCATCTGCACAGGCGCGCCCTGGTTGGAATAGACGAGGCGCAGGACGAGCGGCTTGCCGTCCGGCCGCTCGCGCACGCCGTCACCGTCGCTGTCCGTCAGGCCCATCTCGTCGAGGAGGGCGTTCGCCTTGTCGGGGTCGTACTCGATGAAGGCGTTGAGATTATCCTCGGTCACGAAGTCGACCGTCTTCGGCTCGGCGGGAACGCCCTGCATCGGCTTGCCCTGGCCGAGATAGACGATCTCGTTGATCTCGTCGCGGTTCATCGCGACCGACATGGCCTGGTTGAAGCGCTTGTCGTTGAAGATCTCGGCCAGCACCGGGTCCTTGTGGGTGCGGTTGAACGAGTAAAACACGTTCTCGCCGAACGTCGGCGCGAACGAGATCGTGTAGTCGCCCTTCGCCTCGTTCTCCTTCAGGAGCGGGAAGTCTTCCAGGAACAGTCCCTGCTGCTTCCAGTTGATGTCGCCATTCATGATGGCGAGGTTCTGGACTTCCTTCTCCGGCGCGTAGCGCTCGTCGATCCGGTCGATGTAGGGGAGCTGGTTGCCCTGCGTGTCGACCATGAAGAAGTAGGGGTTGGCGACCATGCGGCGGCCGTCGGAGCTGTCGGCGATGACGATGTGGCTCTCCAGCGTCGGCGTCACGGCGCGGCCGGTCGCCTCTGCCTTGGCGGCATCCTTCAGGAGCGGGGTCGGGATGTCCTTCCAGTCCGAGCCGCCATAGTACCAGTTGAGCGCCTCGGCGGTGTTCTCGAACCCGGCTTCCTCGAGGGCTGCCTCATAGTCCGGGTTGTACTTCTCCATGAACTTGCCGAGGAGGTGCTTCGGCTGGAACGGCTGGCTGAAGTCGACCGCGAAGCGGGCGAGCAGGCCGGGGCCGGGCACGGGGAGCGTGAACGTCACCGTCTGGTCGTCGACCACGGTCACCTTCATCGGCTCGCCCTTGAAGAGCCAGCGGTCGGGCGTCGTCTCGTAGACGTCCTTGTTGAAGATGATGTCGTCGTACCAGAACGCGATGTCCTCGGCGGTGAAGGGCTCTCCGTCGGACCACTTGTGGCCCTTGCGCAGGTGGAAGGTGAGCAGGGTGCCGTCGTCGTTGACCTCGAACGCCCGTGCGACGTTGGGCACCAGCGTCTGCAGGTCGTCCGAATAGCGCACGAGGTTGACGTGGCGGACCGACAGGAGGTCCGACGTGCCGAACTCGGTCGCCTTCGACATGCCGCGCAGCGTGCCGCCATAGGTGCCGATGGCATCGTAGGGGGCGACCACCAGAGGCTCTTCCGGCAGGCGCTCTTCCAGCGGCGGTAGCTCCGCGTTGCCGATGATCTCGCCGTTCAGCTCCGCAATGTCCGGGTTTGCGGCGAAGGTCAGCTCGCACCCGGCCTTGTCCTGGAACTCCTGAAGCTCGAACTGCTGGGGGTAGTCCGGGGTGAGGCCGTTCATGTCCGCCACCGTGACGGGGGGACACGCCGCAAGGGCGGTGGCCGAGAGCGCGAGGCTCGCGACGCTGGATAGCAAGACGCTTCGGATAATAGTCAAGATTTCTGCTCCAGACGAGAGTCGGGGTTCTGATGCCGTTTGGGCCGCTTTATCACGGCCTTATCTGACAAACTCATGACGACCGGTCGCAGCAAGCAATGACCGGGCCGCTTCACTCGAAGGGCGGCTGAAGAGCGCGTCAGCCGACGCAGCCTCCACCACCCTGCCCTGTTCCATGACCACGATATCGTCTGCGAGGGTGCGCACAAGCGAAAGGTCATGGGCGATGAAGATGAGGGCGATGTCCTGCCGCCGCGCCAGCTCGTCGAGAAGGCGGATGATGTCGGCCCGCAGCGCCGCGTCGAGCGCGGAGACCGCCTCGTCAGCGATGAGGACGCGCGGCTCGGAAATCAGCGCGCGGGCGATGGCGATCCGCTGGCGCTGGCCGCCGGAGAAGGCATGGGGCCTGCGCGACAGCGAATCCGGCAGGCCGACGCGGGCGAGCATGGCCTCGGCCCTTGCGCGTTTCTCGGCCCGGCCGATGGGCGCCTTGTAGAGCGGCTCGGTCACGATCCGCTCCACCGTGTGCCGCGGGTTGAAGCTGGTCGCAGGGTCCTGGAACACCATGGACACGGCGCTCCGGACCGCGGGTGAGCCCGGCGCCTGCGCCACCCCGTCGAGCGCGACGGTGCCGCTCGCGGGAAGAAGGCCGAGAATGGCGCGCATCAGCGAGGTCTTGCCGGAACCCGAGCGGCCGACGACCGCGAGCCGCTGACCGGCAGCGACGGTGAGCGACGCGCCATCCACCACACGCCGGCCGCCGCGCTCCACGGTGATGTCGTGCGCGGAAAGCACGATCTCGCCGCCTGCCGCGTCGCGAGCCGGAAGCGCGATGCGGTTGCCTTCCGCGATGGCGCGGGCGGGGGCGGTGCGCGGGGCGGCGATCACTTCCGCGCCGCCCTCCTCGACGATCCGGCCACGATCCATCACCGCGATGCGGCTCGCGCGGCGGGCAACGTCGGTGTCGTGAGTGATGAGGACGAGCGCGGCGCCGGCATCCGCCGAGAGCGCGAAGAGAAGGTCGAGCACCTGCGCGGCGGCGACGGCGTCGAGCGCGCTGGTCGGCTCGTCCGCCACCACCACCTTCGGCGACAGCGCGAGGGCGATCGCGACGGCGACACGCTGCCGCTGACCGCCGGAGAGCTCGTGCGGATAGCGCGACGGCGTCACCCCCGCTGCCGCGAGCCCCGTCTTTTCGAGGAGTTCGGCGACCCTTGCCGCTCGCTCCGCCGCATCGACCCGCGTGTGGATCCTGAGCGGTTCGGCGATCTGCGTGCCGATTTTCATCACCGGGTTGAGCGCGGTGGCGGGCTCCTGGAAGATCATCGCGAGCGCATTGCCGCGGAGCCGGGTGCGTGCCCGCTCAGGCATCGCGAGAAGGTCGGCCCCTTCGAACAGGAGGCGGCCGCCGTAGCGGATGCCGCGCGGCGGCAGGCCGATGATCGCGCGGCCCGTGAGGGACTTGCCGGACCCGGAGGCGCCAAGCATCGCGAACGTTTCGCCGGGGCGGAGGGCAAACGAGACTCCGTCCACCAGCGCGGGACCGCCCGCGTGCGCGGTGAGGCGCTCGACACGGAGGATTGCGCCGCTCATCGCCCCCTCCCCTGCGGGTCGATCCGGGTGCGCAGCCCCTCGCCGAACGAGGTGACGGCGAACACCGCAACCGCGATCGCGAGCCCCGGCCACACGGCGAGCTGCGGCGCGATGGCGACCAGCGTCTGCGCGTCGGCCAGCATCCGGCCCCACGACACCACCGGCGGCTGTGCGCCGAGCCCGACATAGCTGAGGCTCGCCTCGGCGATGATCGCAACCGCGAGCTGGGTCGCGCACTGGGTGAGGATGACCGGGGCGATGTTGGGCGCAACATGCTCGGCCGCGATCCGCGCCTCGGACTTGCCGGCGAGCCGCGCCGCGTCCGCGAAGTCGCGTGCGAAGAGTGGCCGTGCGCTGGCGGCGGTCAGCCGCGCGAACACCGGAATGTTGAAGATGCCGATCGCGACGATGGCGCCCGCCGCGCCGGGACCAAACGCAGTTGCAAGAATAACGGCGATGATGAGTGCCGGAAACGCGAACACGAGGTCGCTGAAACGCATGATGACGGCGTTCAGCCAGCCCCCCGCCGCGGCAGCCACAAGGCCGAGCGCGGCGCCGAACGAGACGCCGATCGCGATCGCCGCGGCCGCGACGCCGAGCGAGGTTTTTGCCCCCGCCATCAGCATGGAAAGAACGTCGCGCCCGTACTGGTCGGTGCCGAGCGGATGGCGCGCAGACGCCGCGGCGAAGCGGTTCGCGATGTCGACGCCATCCACCGGATAGGGTGTCCAGACGGCCGCGACGCACGCCATCACGGCGAACAGCGCGAGCACGGCACCGGAAATCCACAGCCTCACGCGCCGCGCCTCACGTGAACAGAACCGCAGCGTTTGCGCGCCTTCTGGGGTCACACCATGCCGCCAGCGCATCGCAGAGTGCATTGACGATCACCACCGCCGCGACGACCACGAGGACGACGCCCTGCACCACCGGAAGGTCGCGCTGGGACACCGCCTGGAACAGGAGCCGGCCGAGACCGGGGAGCGAGAACACCGTCTCGATCACGATCGCACCTGCCGCGAGGAAACCGAACTGGAGGCCGATGATGGTGAGGATCGGCGCCCACGCGTTGCGCAGCGCATGGCGCCGGACGGCCTTTTCCAGCGACAACCCTTTGGCTCGGGCGAGCGCCACATAGTCCTGATCCATCGCCTCGGCGACCGCCGCGCGGACGATCCGCGTGAGAATGGCGGCCTGCGGCGCGGCGAGCGAAATTGCAGGAAGGCAAAGCGCCATGAGCGCCTGCCGGACCCCGCCGTCCCACCCCGGAAAGCCACCCGAGGGCGCCCAGCCGAGCACGATCGAGAACACCACGATCAGCATCAGCCCGAGCCAGATGTTGGGGATCGACAGGCCCACCTGCGCGAAAATGCCGACGATCCGGTCGCGCCACCCGCCGCGGTGGGTCGCCGCCCACACCCCTGCGGGGAGCGCGATGCCGACCGACAGCGCGACAGCGATCAGCGCCAACGGGACCGAAACCGCCGCGCGTTCGGCGATCAGCGCGGCAACGGGGACGTCGTAGGTCGCGCTGCGGCCGAGATCGCCGGTCAGCGCGCCGCCCACGAACGACAGGAATTGCGCCGCGATCGGCCGGTCGAGCCCCATTTCGGACCGCAAAGCGTCGAGCGCCTCGGGCGACGCGTTGATGCCGAGAAGGACCGCCGCCGGATCGCCCGGCAGCACCTGCATGGCGAGAAAGATGAGGAGGCTCGCCGCGAACAGCGTCGCGACGAGGCCGAAAAGCCTGCCGATTGCGCGCAGCACGAGGCTATTTCTGCCAGGAAACATCCGTCAGATCATTGGCCTGGATCGGTGAATTGGCCCAGAGGCCCTCGATCCGGCTGTCCCAGACGCCGACCTTGGGAAGCTGGAACAGGAACGCGTTGACCGCATCCTCGGCAATCAGCTCCTGCGCCTCCCGCAAAAGTTCGTTTCGCTGCGCCTCGTCGCTCACCGTGTCGAGTTCGGCGATCACTTCGTTGAAGCGCGCATTCTCGACGTGGAAATAATAGTCCGGCCGGGCGTAGATGTTGATGTCGCGCGGCTCGGTGTGGGCAACGATGGTGAGGTCGTAGTCCTTGCCCTTGAAGACTTTTGCCAGCCATTCGGCCCACTCCACCGGCCGGATCGAGGCGTCGATCCCCACCGCACGAAGTTCGGCGGCGATGATCTCGCCCGAACGGCGCGCGTAGGAGGTCGGCGGCAGGACGAGTTCGGCGGACAGATCCGTGACCCCCGCCTCCGCTAGCAGCGCCTTCGACCGTTCCGGGTCGTAGGCGTTTACGGCGGTGAGGTCGACATGGGCCGGATCGTGCGGCGGCATGTGCGAGCCGATCGGCGTCGCGGTCCCGTACATCGCGCCGTCGACCAGCGCCTTGCGGTCGATTGCGGTGGCGATCGCGCGGCGGACGCGCACATCGTCAAACGGCGGCCGCGCCGAATTGATCGCGAGGATGGTCTCCCCTTCCGTCGTGCCGATCTTCACCGTGAAGCGCGGGTCCTCTTCGACGACGGGCAGCGATTCGGGTGCCGCGAAATTGGGGAAGGCGTGGACGTCGCCGGCGAGAAGCGCCGCGAGCGCGACCGTCGCGTCGGTGACGAACGCGAATTCGGCGCGTTCCAGGTGCGCCGGCTCGCCCCAGTAGTCTTCGTTTCGGGTCAGCAGCCACCCGGTCGCCGCGGCGCCAGCGGTCGAATTTGAACGGGCCGGTCCCGATCGGGGTCTGCTTGTTGGCGTCCGCGCTGTCGGGATGGACCATCACGGCGTCACCCCAGGCGAGCGAATAGGGCAGATCAGCGACGGGGCGGGACAATGTGATGGTGAGGGACGTCGGCGAACCGGCCGTCACATCGCTGATCGGCTCGAAAAGCTGGGGCTGGGCGTTCTCGGCGCCCTCAGCGCGTGCCCTGTCGAGCGAGAATTTGGCGACTTCAGCGTCGAACGGCTTGCCGTCGTGGAATTTCACCCCTTCGCGGAGTGTGAAGGTGACCGATTTCGCATCCGGCGCGACGGACCATTCGGTGGCAAGCGCCGGCTGGACCGTCCCGTCCTCGGCGATCCGGGTCAGTCCTTCGAACACGTTGGCGTAGAGAATTTCATCGATCGCGGCGGCAGCGCCTGCGGTCGGGTCGAGGTGCGGCGGTTCGAGGCCCATTCCGACGACGAGGCGGCCGGTTTCCGGTTGCGCGGCAGAAGGGCCGGCGAGCGCGAGGGCGATCGGCAGCGCGAGTGCTGCGAACAGGACCGGACGTTTCATTCAAAGCTCCCTTGGGTCGCCGTTTTCGGCCGGCGCCGGGGGAGTGACGCCGCAAACGGCGCCGATTTCAAGCCCTGGCGGCATAAAAGCGGCGCCGGGGCGGCGGATTTTGCGCCAGAACGCGGCAAGTGCGCCAGCCGGGGGCTGACGCACTTGCCTGCTTCCAAAAAGAAAAGCCCGGCGGTGTGAACCGCCGGGCTTCCCATCCGAGAGAGTGGATGGATCTTAGAAGTCGCGCTGCAGGCGGATGTAGGTGCCGAGGCCCTGGCCGTCCTGCGTGTTGGTCTGGTCAGCGTAGCGGTACTCAACACCGGCTGCGATCAGGAGACCGGACACCGGGGTGTAGGCCAGCTGTGCGTTGACGTTGTAGTCGTTCACTTCGCGGATCGTGTTGTCGTTCTGGAGGTTCACCCAGCCACCGGCGAGCGTACCGGCAACGGTCGGGGTGAAGGCCGAGGTGAGCGACGCGCCGATGGCGAGAGCTTCGGTCTTCTCGAAGTCGTTGCCGCCAACGTTGCCGTTACGACGGACGCCCACGCCGCGGTAGATACCGTCGGTGTAGAGCAGGTTGCTGGCGTCGCCGCTACGACCGAAGCCGCCGTTGGAAGCGCCGCCGGTGATGTAGTCGGTCGCACCCTGGCCGTAGCCGGCGCCGATTGCGAACGAAGTGGCTGCACCGAAGGGCACGTTCACAGCGACGTTACCAGCGACTGCCCAGCCGAGATCCTGCTCGGAGTCGATGAACGTACGACCGTTCGGGCCGCTGATGCGACGAGCAACGTCGAGGTAGCGCAGAACACCGGAGAGCGAAGCGGAGCCCCAGCCCTGGTCAACCGCGAGGGTTGCGACCAGATCGGGAACCTTGGCGCCAGCATGGACGGCGTCGAGGGCCTGACGGCCACCAACACCGTTCGGTGCAGTCGTGACGCGGATGTCAGCGATGTCGAGGTTACGACGGGTCGCATCTTCGATCGCGATCGCAGCAGAGAAGCCGTTGCCGAACTGAGCGATGTAGGCTGCCTGCAGCACTTCGGGGTTGTCACCCGCGGTGTCGAGGATGACTTCCGGGCCGCCGACGACGGACACGAAGTTCGAGGTGTTACGACCGACGAGGAGGCCGCCCAGCTGGATGAAGCCGATGTTCAGGAGAACGTTGTCGCTCGGCTGGCCGCTGGTAGGATTGGTAGCATTGTTAGGATTGGTACGGACGTCGCTGATGCCAACGCCGCTGTCGCGGTTCATCTGAAGTTCGATGAACGTGCGGAGCTGACCGAATTCAGTTTCCGTGAAGTGGTCGAGAGAGATCTGGCCACGGGCACGCCACTGGTAGCCGGTGTCTGCGATGTCATCGTAACCGCGATTGGCCGAGGACAACGCCGTTGTTGTCGAGGTCGAAGCGGTTGGTGAAGTCGGCACGGATACGACCGCGGATGCGGAGGCAGCCTTCGGTGCCGGGGACGAAGAAGAAGCCGTCGCCGTAAGCGGAGCAGATCTGCACGTAGTCAACAGGCTCGACAACGACCGGAAGGTCCGCTGCCTGCGCCCCGGTCACCGCGAGAGCACCCGCAGCTGCACCGAGGACAAGACGTTTAATGTTCATGTCTCGATCTCCAAAGAGGTTCATTGTTTAGATCCTTTGACTTTCATTCCGGCGGTGACCAACGGGCCGAAAGTCGCCGGATCTTACTCGATTTGTAGGAAGCTGCTGCGCCCGTCCAAACCCGCGACCGGTTTGTTCCCCCGTCGCCCAGTCACATTGCGCATCCGCCCCCCCGGCAGCAACGGAAAGCGTGAGGTTGAAAGTGCCTAGGCCCCTCACATCGCTCGCCTTGTTGCATGGACAACACAAAAACGGGCCGAACCCGGCGAATTCTGTGGCTGCGAGCAAGGATGGATTAACAGTTTGGCCCTTGTGGACGGTTTCGGGCCGGCGCGGAGCACCGGCCGGCCCGAACGGTGAGTCGCTACCAGCTGGTGGCGAAAAGCACAGGGAAAACAGCGAGTTGCGCGTCAATATCGGCAGATTCGGAGATCAAGTCGCCGGTGAAACGGGCGGTCAAAGCGCTTTTTTGCGGGTGAAGCCCCAAATTCGGCCGCTCGAGAGTGAGGCCGTTGCCCGAAAGGAGGGACAGGGGCCGCACGGGAACGACAGCGAGGGCGTAGTCCACACCGCCGTCGCGCACGAAGGCGCGGTAGGCGGGGTCGGCGACGGGAAGTTCCCGCACCGGGCTTTCGGCGAAAAGCGCGCTTCTGGCGTTGCGAGCGGCAAGGCCCTCGATCAGGACCCGCGCCTTGGGAGCGCCCGAGCGCCAGTCCGCCAGAAGTTCGGGCGCGGACAGGGTCGCCGCGCGGGACGCGAGATCGGCTTCAGCGGCAAAGTCGACGCTGCGGCGGTTGTCCGGGTCGACCATGGAGAAGTCCCAGTCGAACGTGCCCTGGTAGATGTCGGGCGCGGGGCGGCCGAACGTCTTCAGAAGGATCTGCGCAAGGCCGATCACGGCGCCGGCGCGATGCACGTCGTCGAACAGGGCGAGCTGGTCGACGTTGCCGGCCATCCGTTCCGCCGCATCTGCGATCGCAGACTCGAACGCCTCGTTCTGGGCGGTCCAGCTCGTCTCTTCCTTGGCCTCGCGCACGGTCTTGATGGCGGCCTCGCGGAAACGGTCCACGAAGGCCGGGTCGTGCGCGAGCGGCGCCGAGGCGAACAGCATCTGGCCGAGCGCCCATTTCATCCGGTCGGGGATGTCGCCCGGAAGCGTCGGCCAGAATTCGCGCGAAGCGCGCCGCAGCCGAGGGATCGGTCAGAGCATAGAGGCGCGCGCGGGCATCCTCGCCGCGCTTGGTGTCGTGGGTCTGCGTCGCGGCGAGGCCGGGCTCGGCGGCGACCGTCAGGAACGGGGCGGTGCCGAATTCGGGTTCGGCGCTGCCGCCGACCTCGTTGAGGCCGAGATGGCGGTGGTGGCGGTAGAACAGCGTGTCCTCGACAGCCTTTGCCATCAGCGGGCCGCTGGTCTGCTGGAAGCGGACGGTGAACTGCCGCTGGCTCTCGTGGGGCGACGGAGCAGCGAGGAGCGCTGCGAGATCGCCGAGGATCGATTCGTCCTCCAGCCCCTCGGCGCGGGCGGCTTCCACCGCGTGGGCGAGCACGGTCCGGTCCGCCTCGGAGGCCGCCGCGTCGGTCACGTAGGTGCGGTAGACCGGCATTCCGGCGAGCAGCGCCGAAAGGCCTTCGCGCACCGTGAAGGGGCCGTGGTCGCGCTTCACCGTGTCGGCCCTGAAAAGGGTGAGCGCGAGGTCGGTGAGGCGAAGGAGCTCGCCTGCGAGGTTGCGGTTGATGATCTCGTGCTTCGCGACGCGGGTGAGCGCGGCGACATCGTCGCTGGCGATCTCGCCGTAATGCTTCGCGAGAACATCGAGCCCCTCGGGGTCGCAGAAAAGCGAGGCCATCGCGGCGATGAATTCGTAGCCGGTGGTGCCGACGACCGGCCAGCCGGGCAGCTTCTCGCCGGGCTCGAGGATCTTCTCCACGTAGATCGGCACGTCGACCGCCCCGGCAAGCTCGTCGAGATAGAAGGCCGGGTCGGCGAGGCCGTCGACATGGTCGACCCGCAGCGCGTGGACCTTGCCGTCCGCGCACCAGCTCGAACGTGAGCTGGTGCACGTCGGCGAAGACGGCAGGGTCCTCGACGCGCACGCCGACGAGCCCGGTGATCTCGAAGAAGCGGCGGTAGGAGAGACCGTCGCGGCCGATGCGCCAGTGCGCCAGCCGGTAGTTCTGCGCCTCGTGGCAGGTGTGGACGTCGTCGATCGTCTCCGTCCCCGGAGCCAGCGGCAGGTCGTGGCCGGGGATGCGCAGGACGCGACCCCACTCAGGGTGCTCGGCGAACGTGATGTCGCCGTCGGCAATCGCGGTGCCGTAGGGTTTGCCGAGGAGCGGCAGGATCAGCTTGGGGGCTGTCCAGTCGATGTCGAAGTGGGGGGCGTGGGCCGATGCGGCGCCGTTCTGGAGGACGTCGCGCCACCAGCCGTTGTCCGACGAGGCGGCCATGTGGTTGGGCACGATGTCGAGGAGGATTTTTATCCCCTCCTTCTCCATCGCCGCCGCCATCCGGTCGAATGCCTCTGCGCCGCCGAGCACCGGGTCGAGGACGTTGTGATCGGCGACGTCGTAGCCGTGGGTGGAGTCCGTCGCCGCCTCGAACACGGGCGAGGCGTAGAGGTGGCTGACGCCGACGCGGGCGAGATGCGGCGCAAGCTTCGCCGCATCGTCGAACCCGACGCCTTCGCGGAACTGGATACGGTAGGTGGCGCCGATCATCGTGTGCCGTTCATCGTTTGCGGACATTGGCCATCGCTTTGAAGACGCGGGCGAGACGCTCGGATCGCGCAATCGCCTCGACGTCGAGGGGCAGGGTCTTGCGCCAGTTGGGATGCTCGCGGTCGGTGCCGGGCAGGTTCACGAGCCGGCGCCCGCCGACGACGTCTTCGAGCCGGATCGCGACCATGCGCGAGGCGCTCTCGGCGCCGATGGTGTGGATCGCGACCACCAGATCGTCGGTGAGGTCGCCGTCCGCGAGGTGCGGCGAGAGACCGGAGAGGCCGACCACAAGGGCCTTTTCGCCGTGGCGGTCGCGCGTTGCATGTTCCATCGCGGCGGCGGACAGCCCGCCGAGTTCGCGGCGGATGGCGATGTCGTCGCCGCGCCACCAGGCCTCCAGCGGCGCGATATCGTGGGTGGAGAAACAGGCAAGCGAATCCGCAGGATAGCTCGCCGGGGGGCGCATGGTGTCGTCGTCGCGCTCGAACGGGATGATCCGCATCGAGAAGATGCGCCGTGCACCCATCCGCTCGCGGAACCCCTCCGGCACGACGCCGAGGTCCTCGCCGATGGCGATCGCCTTGTGCCGGTGCGTCTCGTCGACCAGGACGTCGGTCATGCCGGGGAACTTCACGTACGCGCCGTCGAGCGCGGAGACGCCGTCCGGGATGAGGAACAGCCGCTCGATCCCCATCGCATGGTCGATCCGGGCTGCGCCGGCGGGTCCCATCACGGCCGACATCACCGCGCGGTAAGGCGCGAAGTCGCGGTCCTGCAGGACTGTGGGGGAGAGCGGCGCGAGGCCCCAGTCCTGCCCTTCGGACGAGAAGAGGTCCGGCGGTGCGCCGACGCGGACGCCGCGCATGGCAAGATGCGGATCGGCCCAGGTGGCGGCGCCATCGGGCGCGGTGCCGACCGCGAGATCGAGGTAAAGCCCGAGGCGCATTCCGGCGGATTCGGCGGCGGCCTGCGCTTCGGCAAGCTGCGTCGAGGCAACAAACTGCAGGAACGTATGGAACGCGATGTCGTCCGCGTTGGTCTCGCGGAAGGCGCTGACCTCTTCGCTCTCGATATGCTTGTAATGGGACGGCCACGACGGCCATCCGGCGCCGTGCCCTTCGGCGACCATTGCGTGCGAAAGCGCCTCGAACAGGGCGAAGTTGGCGAGCGGCCTGCCCCCGGCGATGCGGTGGTTGGCGGCGGCCTCGCGCACGGCGTCCGGCACGATCCGGTCCCCGGCGCGCCAGACCGCGAACACCTTGCGCAGGATCGCAAGCTTTGCGGCGGTGACGGCGGTGTAGTCGACCGTCTCCAGCGCGCCCGGGACTGTGACGCCTTCGCGCATATCCGGGCTGTAGCCCGGCACGTCCTCAACCGCGATGATCAGCGGGTTGAGGAAGCAGCGGTCAGACGGCGAGAACGGCGACGCGCGCTCGGGGTCCGCCGTGAAGAGGGCGTGGAGCGGATTGACGCCGATGAAGTCCGCCCCCGCCGCTGCGAAGGACGGGATCAGCGCGCGCAGGTCGCCGAGGTCGCCGATACCGAGGTTGCGGGCTGAGCGCAGCTGGTAGAGCTGGATCGCGACGCCGAAGATCCGCGTATGGTCGAGGAACGGCGGCACGTAGGCGGAGCGCGGGTCGGCCGGCCGCTCGGGCGCTGCGACGCCGAGAAGCTCGACCAGCGCCTCGAGGGTGCCGGCCGGAACCTCCGGCGCGCCGCCCCAGCGCGGGTCGAGCAGGATGCCGGCGGCTTCGGCGCGCGCGCGAAGCTCGGGTCCCGCGCTCACCCGTCCACCAGCGTGACGACGCAGGAATGGGGCGCGAGGCGCGTATTGTCGGAAAAGCTGCCGCGCGAGACTGCGGTCAGAAGCCGTCCCTCCGGCCCCTCGCCCTTGTCGTCCGCGGTGAAGTTCATTGCCATGTTCAGCCTCGAACCGTCGCCGAGCGTCCAGGCGACCTCGATGAGCCCGTCCTCGGCCCGCAGGATCTCGCCCGCGCCCGGCTTGATGCCGGCGAGCCGCGGGGCGATCTCCTCGGCGCGGACGGAGAGGAAGTGCTTGTAGATGGCGTGCCAGCCCTCGCCGTGCGGCGTCGCGAGCTTGTCCCAGTCGATCCGCGAGGATTCGAACGTGGACTTCTCGTTGGGGTCCGGGATGTCGTTGCGGGTCTCGGGGTCGATGAAGGCGTCGAACTTCGAGAACTCGTTGCGGCGGCCCTTGCGCACCGCGTCCGCCAGTTCGCCGTGGAAGTCGCAGAAGAAGCAGAACGGGTTGGTCTCCCCCCACTCCTCGCCCATGAACAGGAGCGGGATCTGCGGTCCCAGCAGCAGCGCGGCGGTCAGGATCAGCACGACGTCGTGCTCGGACATGTCGATCAGCCGTTCGCCGAACGCGCGGTTGCCGACCTGGTCGTGGTTCTGGTTGAAGATGACGAACGAGGTCAGCGGCTGGCCGGTCGCCACCACGCCGCGCGGCTCGTTGTCATGCATCCGCGATGCCTCGCCCTGGAAGATGAAGCCCTCCGCGAGCGAGCGCGCCAGCTTCTTCCAGTGATCCTCGACGAAGTCGACGTAGTAGCCTTCGCTGTCGCCGGTCGCGATCGGATGGATGACGTTGTGGTAGTCGTCGTTCCACTCGGCGGTGAAGTGCGTCGGCTTGCCGTCCACGTAGGGATGGAGGTGGATGATGTTGCGCTCGTCCTCGGTGTGGAGGTGGACCGGGCGGTCGAAGGTTTCGCGGATCCGCCGCGCCATCGCCATCAGGATCTCTTCGTCGCTGGTGTCGTCGGCAATGTGGTCGATCGCGTCGAACCGCAGGCCGTCGAGCCTGTACTCGGTCAGCCAGGTCAGCGGGTTCTCGATGAAGAAGTCGCGCACTGCGCCTTCCTCGTAGGCGATCGCGGCGCCCCAGGGCGTGTGATGTTCGGGATGGAAGAACTTCGAGGCGTAGGCGCCCAGATAGTTCCCGTCCGGTCCGAAGTGATTGTAGACGACATCGAGGAACACCATCAGCCCCACATCATGCGCAGCGTCCACGAACGCCTTGAAATCCTCGGGCGTTCCGTAGGCGTTGTGCGTGGCGTAGAGGAGCACGCCGTCGTAGCCCCAGCCCCGTTCGCCGCCGAACTGGGCGACCGGCAGGATCTCGAGCGCCGTGACGCCGAGGTCGGCCAGATGCGGCAGTTTCTCGATGGCGCTCTGGAAGGTGCCGCCGGGGGTGAAGGTGCCGATGTGCATCTCGTAGATGACGGTCTCTTCCCACGGGCGGCCCTTCCACGTGGTGTTGCGCCACTGGTAGGCCGTGGGGTCGACGAGCTTCGACGGGCCGTGAACGTCGCCCATCTGCGCGCGCGCCGCGGGGTCGGGCACCACCGTTCCGTCGGGGAGGACGAAGGCGTAGGCGCCGCCGACCGGCACCACGTCGGTGACGAGCTCGAACCAGCCGCCGTCCAGCCGGTCCATCTCGAAGTCGCCGGCGTCGGTGCGCAGGAGGAGGCGGTCGTCGTCGGGCGCCCAGAGGCGGAAACGGGCACCGCCTTCGGTCAGGATCGCGCCCCAGGTCGTGTCGAATTTGTCTGATTGCGTCATGTCATAGCCGGGGGTTGGGCGCGGTGCGCCTTCGGTAGGTCTGAGATGAGAGCGACGCGGGTCCGCTCGGTCAGCCGAGACGGCCCGCGACGGCGAGGATCGAGCGGGCGGGCACCACAAATGGTGCGGCACGTTCGGGCCCCTCCCCGAACATGTGTACGGCGCCGTCCCGCGTGGACACGATCTCCCGCCATATGACGCTTTCGAACGCCTCGTCGAGGTCAAATTCTGCGTCATCAAGTCCGGCATTCAGGAAGACGATCGCGCGCCTGCCGCTGGTGGCCGCCAGCATCATGCCGATGCTTCTGTTTTCGGCCGCGTGCCAGTCGCATTCCGTCATCTCCGCACCGTCCCGGCGCAGCCACAGAACGTCGCGCAGTTCGTCGTCCGGCGTCGGGTCCAGCGGGGTGCCGTGGAGGAAGTTGGGCTGGCGCCAGATCGGCATGTTGCGCCGCAGAGCGCCGAGCTTGCTCACGAATTCCTGGAAGGCGGCGTCGCGCGGGTCATGGTCTTCCCACGCGAGCCAGTTCATCGCGTTGTCCTGGCAGTAGGCGTTGTTGTTGCCCGTCTGCGTCCGGCCGACCTCGTCGCCCATCAGGATCATCGGCGTGCCTTGGCTCAGAAACAGCGTCGCCATGAAGTTGCGGCGCATCTGGTCGCGCAGCGCGATGATCTCGGGGTCGTCGGTCTCGCCCTCGACGCCGAAGTTCTGCGAGCGGTTGTCGCCGTGGCCGTCGCGCCCGTCCTCGCCGTTCGCCTTGTTGTGCTTCTCGGTGTAGCTGACGAGATCCTTCAGCGTGAAGCCGTCGTGCGCGGTGATGAAGTTGACGCTCGCCCAGGGCCGCCGGCCGCCATGGTCGAAGAGATCCGCCGAGCCGAGGAGATTGCGCGAGATGCACGGCAGGTGGCCGCGCTCCCCGCGCCAGAACGAGCGCACCTCGTCGCGGTAGCGGCCGTTCCACTCCGCCCAGCCGCCGGGGAAGTTGCCGACCTGGTAGCCGTCGTGCCCGAGGTCCCACGGCTCCGCGATCAGCTTGGTGGTGCGCAGGACGGGGTCCTGCATCATGGCATCCAGCCATGCGGCTGACTTGTCGTAGCCGCCGCCGTCGCGCGCCATGGCGGGGGCGAGATCGAAGCGGAAGCCGTCGACCTGGCAGACCTCGACCCAGTAGCGCAGCGAATCCATCACCATCTGCATCACCCGCGGATGCGCGACGTTGACGGTGTTACCGCAGCCGGTGGTGTCGTGATAATAGCGCCTGTGCTCGGCGAGCATGTAGTAGCTCGCATTGTCGATCCCGCGGAACGACAGGGTGGGCCCGGTCTGGTTGCCCTCTGCGGTGTGGTTGTAGACCACGTCCATGATGACTTCGATGCCGGCGTCGTGCAGCCGGTGCACCATGTGCTTGAATTCGTGGTGCTTTGCGCCGGGCGAGATGTAGCGCGCCGCGCACGCGAAGAAGCCGAGCGTATTGTAGCCCCAGTAGTTCTTGAGGCCCTTCTGCACCAGGAAGCGGTCGTCGGCGAAATACTGGAGCGGCATCAGCTCCACCGTCGTGACGCCGAGCTTCACGAGATGGTCGATGGCGTGCGGGTCGGAGAGGCCGGCGAACGTGCCGCGCATCTTGTCCGGCACGTCCGGGTTCTCGGCTGTGAAACCCTTCACGTGCGCTTCGTAGATCACCGTTTCGGCCCACGGCACGTTGGGCCGAGCGTGGTTGCCCCACGTCACCGCCTCGTCGACCACCACGCACTTGGGCACGACCGGACCGGAATCGCGCCGGTCGAACGACATGTCCTCGCGCGAGGAGCCGAGGCGGTAGCCGAACATGGAATCGTGCCACCGGAGCTCGCCGCGGGTGGCACGGGCGTAGGGGTCCATGAGGAGCTTGTTGGGGTTGAAACGGTGGCCCGCGTCCGGGTCGTAGGGACCGTGGACGCGGTAGCCGTAGGCCTGTCCCGGATGCACATCCGGCATGTAGCCGTGCCAGATGTCGTGCGTCTTCTCCGGCAGCGCGATCCGCTCGATCTCGCGCCTGCCGGAGCTTTCGAACAGGCAAAGCTCCACCTTGGTGGCGTTTGCCGAGAACAGCGCGAAGTTCGTGCCCGAACCGTCCCACCGCGCGCCAAGGTGGAACGGCGATCCCGTACCGACGCGCACTGTCAGTCGTCAGGCACGAAGATGAGGGCACCGAGCGGCGGCAGGGTCACCTCGGCCGAGTGCGACTTGCCGTGGAAGGGCTCCGCCTCCACCGCGATCGCGCCGTAATTGCCGACGTTGGAGCCGCCGTAGGTCTCCGCGTCCGTGTTGAGCGCCTCGCGCCATTTGCCGCCGTGGGGGAAGCCGATCCGGTAGTTCGGCCGCACCACGGGCGTGAAGTTGAGAACCACCAGAGCCGAACTCCCATCCTTGCCGTGACGGGCATAGACGAACACGCTTGCCTCGGCGTTGGACGCGTCGATCCACTCGAAGCCGGACGGGTCGCAGTCGAGCTCGTGGAGCGCAGGCGTCGACGCGTAGACCTTGTTGAGGTCCTTGATGACGTTCTGCACGCCCTGGTGCATCGGGTTTACCAGAAGGTGCCAGTCGAGGCTCTGGTCGTGGTTCCACTCGCGGATCTGCGCAAACTCGCAGCCCATGAAGAGTAGCTTCTTGCCCGGATGCGTCCACATGAAGGCGTAGTAGGCGCGAAGGTTGGCAAACTTCTGCCACTCGTCACCCGGCATCTTGCCGATCAGCGAGCCCTTGCCGTGGACCACTTCGTCATGGCTCAGCGGCAGGATGAAGTTTTCCGAGAACGCGTAGTGCAGGCCGAAGGTGATCTGGCCGTGGTGGTGCTGGCGGTGGATCGGGTCCTTCTGGATGTACTCCAGCGAGTCGTGCATCCAGCCCATGTTCCACTTGTAGTCAAAGCCGAGGCCGCCCTCGGCGACAGGGCCGGAGACCTTGGGGAACGCGGTAGACTCTTCAGCCGCCGTGAAGGCACCGACGCCGTCTTCCGCAACCCGCTCGTTGAGCGACTTGAAGAATTCGATGCTTTCGAGGTTCTCGCGGCCGCCGTGAACGTTGGGCACCCACTCGTCGGCGTTGCGGGAATAGTCGCGGTAGAGCATCGAGGCGACGGCATCCACGCGCAGGCCGTCCACATGGTACTGGTCGAGCCAGAACAGGCCGTTGGCCTCCATGAAGTTGGCGACCTCGCGCCGGCCGAGGTTGTAGATCAGCGTGTTCCAGTCCTTGTGGAAGCCTTCACGCGGGTCCTGGTGCTCGTAAAGGTGCGTGCCGTCGAAGGTGCCGAGGCCGTGCGGGTCGGTCGGGAAGTGCGCGGGCACCCAGTCGATCAGGACGCCGATGCCTTCCTGGTGCGCACGGTCGACGAAGCGGGCGAACCCCTCCGGCGTGCCGAAGCGCGATGTGGGCGCATAAAGCCCGATCGGCTGGTAGCCCCACGAACCCGAGAACGGGTGCTCGGAGACCGGCAGCAGCTCCACGTGGGTGAAGCCCATGTCCTTGACGTAGGGGATCAGTTCGTCCGCGAGCTCGTCGTAGGAGAGCATCCGCTCGCCGTCGGCGCGGCGCCATGAGCCGAGGTGCACCTCGTAGATCGAGACCGGCGCGCTGTGGTCGCTGGTCGCGGCGCGCGACTTCATCCACGACAGGTCGTGCCAGTCGTGCTCGACGAGGCCGTGGATGATCGAGGACGTCTGCGGTGCCTGCTCGGACGCGAACGCGAACGGGTCCGACTTCAGCGGCAGGACGTTGCCCTGCGGGCCGACGATCTCGAACTTGTAGTAAAGGCCGCGCGGCAGGCCGGGGACGAAGATTTCCCACGCGCCAGCCTCGGTGCGGCGGCGCATCACATGGCGCCGCCCGTCCCAGCCGTTGAAGTCGCCGACAACCGAGACGCGCCACGCGTTGGGCGCCCACACGGTGAAGGCTGTACCGTCGACGCCGTCCATGGTGCGAAGGTGCGCGCCGAACTTCTCGTAGAGCTTCCGGTGGCGGCCCTCGGCGAGGAGGTAGGTGTCGAATTCGCCCAGGATCAGGCCGAAGCGGTACGGGTCCTCGGCCTCCCACTCATGCTTGCCGGACTTGTGGCGCAGCCTGTAGTGCCCGGGCGCCTTGTCGAGCACGGTGGAATAGAGGCCGTCGGGATGGATGCGGTCCATCTCGACCGGCTTGCCGTTTTCGGGCACCAGCGTCGCGCTGTCGGCGTGGGGCGCGAAGACGCGCACCACGGCACCGTCACCGAAGGGGTGGGGGCCGAGAATGGCGAACGGATCACCATGACGGCCGGTGACGATCGCCTCGGCAACCTGAGGCGAAAGATCGTCTGATAGGCGCGTCTCAGCCATTGGTGGGCTCCTCGGTGTTGGTCTCGTCGGTCGGCCCGTCCGCCCAGGCGCTGACGCCGCGGGGGTCCGCCAGCACATCGAGCACGCCCGCAAGCGGGATGCGCACCCAGGTGGGGCGGTTGGCCAGCTCGTAGCCGATCTCGTAGATGGCCTTGTGCAGGGTAAAGAGGTCGAGCAGCGCGCCCGTCAAGGCCGCGTCCGGTGCCTCTTCGCCGAGGGTGGCGAGGTAGGACGCCAGGAAGCCGCGGCGGGTACGGTCGCGCCACGCCAGCGCCTTGGCCCGCGCCTCCTCGCCGTGGACCTCATGGATGTCGCGCCAGCGGGCGAGCGCCATGGCGGCGGCATAGTCGAAGGAACGCAGCATCCCCGCGACATCGCGCATGGGGGCGGACTTGGCGCGGCGCTCGTTCAGCGTCCGGGCCGGCTCGCCCTCGAAGTCGATGATCACGAGGTCGGACTGGGAGACCAGCACCTGACCAAGGTGATAGTCGCCGTGGATGCGGGTCTTGGTGCCCGACGGCGTGGCGGACTTCGCCGCATTGTAGCGCGCCGCGATCTCCTCGCGGGACGCCAGCACCGCCTCGGCGTCGGCCTTCGCCTCCTCCGGCAGGTCGGCCATGCGGGTGGAAAGGCGAGCCAGGACCTCGTCGGCCTCCTTGATGGCGTTGTCGGCCCAGGTGTCGAGGTCTTCGGCGGTCACCGCCTCGGGCTCGAACGCCGGGTTGCCGCCGGCATTCGCCAGCGCGAGGTGCATCTCGGCGGTGCGCTTGCCGGCGATCTCGCCGATCTCAAGCGGGAAGGTCAGGAGCGGCGCGGTCTCGACGCCGTCTGACATTTCCTGCTGCTCGAAGAGGTCCGCGCCTTCCATGTGGCGCACCAGCGCGTCGAGGACGGCCGCCCACGCATCGCCCTGGTTGGGCACGAACTTGAAGGCGGCGGCGAGGACGGCAGGCTCTGCCCCCTCCCCGTCCGTCAGCTCGATGGTGCCGAGCAGGGCCGGGGTGTTCTCGAAGCGCGCAACGTCGGTGAGCTGGCGGGCGATCTCCACGTCGGGCTGCTCGCCCTCGCGGATGCGGCGGTAGATCTTGAGGATGATCTGCTCGCCGAACACGATGGAGACGTTCGTCTGCTCCGCACCCAGCGGACGCGGCGGGGCGAGCTCGCCGATCTCCGACAGGGCCTCGGAGCCGGTGAACCTGATGCTGGCACCACCCGAGGCGCGGGTCTCGTTGCCCTGCATCAGGCGGACGAGTTCGGCGCCGAGCGCCTCGTCATATGTGCCGTCGATCAGCGCGCCGACCTTGGCGACCGAGCGGACCTTGGCGAGAGTGTAGGACAGCTTCGGCGCACCGGCGCGGATGTGATCTTCGCCCCAGCGAATCGAGAGCGGCGCAAGGTAGGTCTGCGCGCCGCCGGCCATCGCAACGTCGAGCTTGGCGATGGCGAACTGGCCGGCATCGTCGAGCGTCGCCAGCGGGGTCAGCTTGACCGACTTGATGGTGTCGCCCTTGCCCTGGAACCAGCGCTGCAACGGCAGGAACTGCGGCAGGGTGATTTCTTCCAGCTGCGACTTCTCGCGGCCGCCGAGCGCACCGTCGATGCGGCCGTTGCGGGAGGTCAGCGTCAGGAAGTCGGGCAGCATCTCGGGCATCTGTGCGTGCCAGCGCGGCGCTTCCTCGGAGCCTGCCATCAGGAACCAGAAGAAGCCGTAGGCCGGCAGCGTCAGCATGTACGGCAGGTCGCCGACGGGCGGGAACGGGGTGTTGCCGGAGAGCTCGACCGGAACGCGGCCGCGGAAGGCGGCAAGGTCGAGCTCGACGGCCTGCGCGGAGCGCGACAGGTTCGCGACGCACAGGATCGCCTCGTCCTTGTGCTCGCGCACATAGGCGATGATCTTGCGGTTGCGCGGGTAGATGAACGTCATCGTGCCGCGGCCGAACGCTTCGTGCTGCTTGCGCACCATGATGATGCGCCGCATCCAGTTCAGCAGCGACGACGGGTCGTTCTCCTGCGCCTCCACGTTGACGGCCTGGAAGCCGTAGACCGGGTCCTGCACCGGCGGCAGGTAGAGCTGCTGCGGGTTGGCGCGGGAGAAGCCGCCGTTGCGGTCGGCCGACCACTGCATCGGCGTGCGCACGCCGTCGCGGTCGCCGAGGAAGTAGTTGTCGCCCATGCCGATCTCGTCGCCGTAATACATCACGGGCGTGCCGGGCATGGACAGCAGGAAGCCGTTCATCAGCTCGATCTTGCGGCGGTCGTTCTGGAGCAGCGGCGCGAGGCGACGGCGGATGCCGAGGTTGATGCGCGCGCGCTGCTCGGCCGCATAGGTGCGCCAGAGGTAGTCGCGCTCCTCCTCGGTCACCATTTCGAGCGTCAGCTCGTCATGGTTCCTGAGGAAGATCGCCCACTGGCAGTCTTCCGGGATCTCGGGCGTCTGGCGGATGATGTCGGTGATCGGGTGCCGGTCTTCCTGCGCCAGCGCCATGTACATGCGCGGCATCAGCGGGAAGTGGAAGCCCATGTGGCACTCGTCGCCCTCGCCGAAATAGGGGCGCGTGTCTTCCGGCCACTGGTTGGCTTCGGCGAGCAGCATCCGGCCGGTGTACTTGGAATCCAGCGCCCGGCGGATGTCCTTCAGGACATCGTGGGTCTCGGGCAGGTTCTCGTTGTTGGTGCCGTCGCGCTCGACGAGGTACGGGATCGCGTCGAGCCGCAGCCCGTCGACGCCCATGTCGAGCCACTGGTTCATCACCGTCAGCACTTCTTCCAGCACCTTCGGATTGTCGAAGTTGAGGTCCGGCTGGTGGCTGTAGAAGCGGTGCCAGAAATACTGCTCGGCCACCGGGTCCCACGTCCAGTTGGACTTCTCGGTGTCGAGGAAGATGATGCGGGTCTCGTTGTACTTGTCGTCCGTGTCGGACCACACGTACATGTCCCGCTCCGGGCTGTCCTTGGGCGCCTTGCGGGCGGCCTGGAACCACGGATGCTGGTCGGAGGTGTGGTTGATGACGAGCTCGGTGATGATGCGAAGGCCGCGCGAATGCGCCTCCTTCACCACCTTGGCGAACATCTCCACGTCACCGTACTGCGGGTTGACGGTGGTGTAGTCGGCGATGTCGTAGCCGTCGTCGCGCAGCGGCGAGGGGTAGAACGGCAGAAGCCAGATCGCGGTGACACCCAGCGCCTGCACATAGTCGAGCTTGGACAACAGGCCGGCGAAATCGCCGTAGCCGTTGTTGTCGCCGTCCATGAACGCCTTGATGTGCAGCTGGTAGATGATCGCGTCCTTGTACCAGTCGGTAACGGTGCGATCGATGTCTTCTTCGGTGTGCGTGACTTCGGCGTCGGAGACCGGAGCAATAGCGTCCATTAAATACGGCCTGTCGGGTTGATGAGGCGCCAGATGAAGTAGGGGCGCTGATTGGGATCGATGAAGACGTGCTGGATCTTGCCAGTCCACGTGAAATTGTAGCCTGCGACCAGATCCTCGACCTCGACCGAGGCGTCGTCGCCGAGGCCGAGCTCCCAGAGCGGGACCTCGAAGTTGCCGCCCTGCCCGTTGTGCGGGTCGAGGTTGACGGCGAACAGCAGGAAGGACGACCGGTCAGCCGTCCGCTTGCCGTAGTACAGGATGTTGTCGTTCCAGATGTTGTAGAACTGGAGGTTGGTGAACTCCTGCAGCGCCGGGTGCGTGCGGCGCAGCTGGTTCATCAGCGCGACGTCCTGGCGGATGTTGCCGGGCCGGTCCCAGTCCCACGCCTTGATCTCGTACTTCTCGGAGTTGAGATACTCCTCCTTGCCGGGGATCGGCGTCCCCTCGCAAAGCTCGAAGCCGGAATAGACGCCGTAGTTGCCGGCGAGCGAGGCCGCCAGCACCAGGCGCGTCTGGAAGCCCGGCCGGCCCGACGTCTGCAGGTACACCGGGTTGATGTCCGGCGTGTTGACGAAGAAGTTGACGCGCATCGTGTGGCGCTTCTCCGTCGTCGTCAGCTCCGTCATGTACTCGGTCAGCTCGGCCTTCGTGTTGCGCCACGTGAAGTACGAGTAGGACTGCGTGAAGCCGACCTTGGCAAGGCGGTGCATCACCTTCGGCCGGGTGAACGCCTCGGCCAGGAAGATCGCCTCCGGGTGCTTCTTCTGGATGTCCGCGATCACCCATTCCCAGAACGGGAACGCCTTGGTGTGCGGGTTGTCGACGCGGAAGATCTTCACGCCGTGCTCGATCCAGAACAGGAACACGTCGCGCTGCTTGATCCACAGCTCCGGCAGCGGCTCGTCGCCGGCGTAGAAGCGGACGTTGACGATGTCCTCGTACTTCTTCGGCGGGTTCTCGGCGTAGCGGATCGAGCCGTCGGGCCGCCAGTCGAACCAGTCGTGGTGCTCCTTGATCCACGGGTGGTCGGGCGAGCAGTTGAGCGCGTAGTCGAGCGCGATCTCGAGGCCCTGCTCCTGCGCGGCATCCACGAGGCGCTTGAACGCGTCGAAGCCGCCGAGTTCGGGGTGGATCGCGTCGTGGCCGCCCTCCTCCGCGCCGATGGCGTAGGGGCTGCCGACATCGTCCGGGCCTGCGGTCAGCGAGTTGTTCTTGCCCTTGCGGTTCTTGCTGCCGATCGGGTGGATCGGCGGGAAGTAGAGCACGTCGAACCCGAGGCCGGTGACGTAGGGCAGCCGGTCGATCACGTCGTCGAACGTGCCGTGGCGGTTGACGTCGTTCGACATCGACCGCGGGAAGACCTCGTACCAGGCGGAGAACACCGCCGCCTCGCGGTCGACGACGAGGTCGAGGATCTTGCTGTATCGGGTGAGGTTGCCGCGATGGCCGGCGCGCTGCATCAGGCCGGCGGTATCCTCGGTCATCATCTTCGAGAAGCGGGCGCTGTCGTCGGCGTCCTTCATCTCGTCGGCAAGCGCCTTCAGCGCCGCCTTGTCCTCGGCCGAGCCGCGCTCACCGCCGACGGAGGCCGCGATGAGGTCCGCGCCTTCCTGCAGCTCGAGCGAGATCGGCACGCCGGCCGCGTGCTTCTTCGAGACCTCGTAGCGCCACATGCCCCACAGGTCGCGCCAGGCGATGATGGTGTACTCGTGCCGCGCATTCTCGGTCGGCGTGAAGTGGCCGCGCCAGCGCTGGTTGTCGAAGACCGTGAGCGGGGCTTCCTGCCACGCCGTGTCACCGGCCTTGCGCCACAGGATCGCGCCGTCGACCTCGTCGTGACCCTCGCCGAACACGTCGGCTTCCACGATGAACGGCCGGCCCACGACCGTCTTCGCAGGGAAGCGTCCGCCGTCGATCTCGGGGTCGATCCCTTCGATCGCCACCCGCTCCTCGGCCATCTTCGCAATCAGGGCGGCTTCGCCCGAGGGGGCGCCGGAGGGGCTGCCGCCCGGCAGACCGCCGGGTCTCGCGACCGCGCCCCCCGGCAGAGTTGCAGGCGCCGCCGCCTTGGGAGCGGCCACGGGCGCGGAGTGCATGCGATTTTTCATGTGGGAGCTCAAGTTGGTTCGCAGAGTCATATTTAAGGAAAACGGCTAGACTGCATGTTGGTTCAGATTAATTGCGAGCTCGTCCCGTCTGATCCTTCCGCTACCCGCGTGTTCGGCAAGTCGAGCGCGCCGATAACCGACCTTAGAACAGGTGACGTTCCGGCGCGACCCGCGTCATGCGTTCCGGGGTTCAAATGGCGGGCCAACGGCAGCGCCCGCCGCGATATCTCAGCGCAAAATCGGGCTTCGTCACCCGCACCTCCCCCAAGTGGCACCGTGCGGCAGTTTGGCGCTCCGGGCGAGCCATTCCCGGCGCGCTGCCCTGATACGCCCCCGAGATGACAAGTTTTGCAGCCCCGATCACCGTGCGGCTGTTTCCCTTGGCGCCGTAAACGCCACCTTGGAGCCGAGGGCCGGGTCCCGCGGCAAGCCGCGGACCTTCCCGCCAGACAGTATGGAGCGATCGATGAGCCCACAGAACGGCCACCTTGCCGGCCAAACCGCAATCGTCACGGGGGCAAGCTCCGGCATCGGCGCCGGGTGCGCCATCGCTCTGGCAGAGGCCGGAGCCGCCGTGCTGGTCAACTACCACTCCGACAAGGACGGCGCCGACGACACCGTCGCCAGGTGCGAGGCTGCCGGCGGCCGCGCCCTCGCCTTCAAGGCAGACGTCGCGAGCGAGGACGAGATCGGCGCGATGTTCGCCGCCGCGGTCGACGCCTTCGGCGCGGTCGACATCCTCGTTTCCAACGCGGGAATGCAGAAGGACGCAAACTTCACCGACCTCACCAAGGCCGACTGGGACCGGGTGATCGCCGTCAATCTCACCGGCGCGTTCCTCGCCATGCAGGCGGCGGTCCGCCAGTTCCGCAAGCAGGGCATGAGAAGCTCCAAGGCGCTCGGCAAGATCATCGTGATGTCCAGCGTCCACGACGTCATCCCCTGGGCCGGCCACGCCAACTATGCCGCGTCCAAGGGCGGGCTCTCGATGCTGATGAAGACCGCCGCGCAGGAGCTCGGGCAGGAGAAGATCCGCGTCAACGCGGTGTCGCCGGGCGCGATCGCCACCGCGATCAACAAGGAGGTCTGGAGCGACCCCGAAAAGGCCGAGGCGCTTGAAGAAGCTGATCCCCTACGGCCGGATCGGCGACGCGAAGGACATTGCCGAGGCGGTCGTCTACCTCGCCTCCGACGCTGCGGACTACGTGACGGGTTCCACGCTCGTGGTCGACGGCGGCATGGAGCTCTACCCCGAGTTCAGGGACAACGGCTGATGGACTTCGTCCCGGCCCGGACCGACCTCTTCCCCGCCATTGCCGACTACGGCGTCATCGGAAACCTCGAAACCGTCGCCTACGTCGCCAACACCGGCGCATTCGAGTTCTTCGCCTACCCGCACTTCGATTCCCCGACCGTCTTCGGCGCGATGCTGGGGCGGGACGCCGGGATCTTCACGCTCACGACCGACATCGGCCCCACCGGCACGCAGCGCTACGAGGACGACACCAACGTCCTCGTCACCCGCTTTGCGGACGGTGGCCGGGTGCTGGAGGTGAGCGACTTCATGCCGCTGGGCAGCGAGAACGCATCCAACCAGCTCGTGCGGATCATCACCTGCCGCGAGGGGGAAGTGCGCGTCGAGGCCGTGTGCGCCCCGCGGCCCGACTATGGCCGCCTGACACCCGAGGTCTCGCACGACGACAACGGCGCGGTCCTCTTCCGGGCCGAGCGCGGGCCTGTTCTCCACCTCGCCAGCAGCACGCCGGCCTCGCTGCGAGCCCGGATGTGCCCGCATCAACACGACGCTGAAGGCCGGCCAGTCCCTCGTCCTCAGCCTGATCTGCGACGGGATGGACGCCGAGCCTCTGGCGCCCGAGGCCGCCGGAGAGGCGCTTGCGTCGACGGTCGCGAAGTGGCGCGAGTGGGCCGGCCGCAGCACCTACGACGGCCTCTACCGCGACGAGGTGATCCGCTCCGCGCTGGCGCTGAAACTGATGTTCTCGGCACGGCACGGGTCGATCGTGGCCGCGCCCACCTTCGGCCTGCCCGAGGCCATCGGCGGCGGGCGCAACTTCGACTACCGCTACTGCTGGGTCCGCGACAGCGCCTTCACCGTCTACGCCATGCTGCGGCTCGGCTTCCAGGAGGAGGCGGACCACTACCGCGACTGGATCGGCGCGCGGATGGAGGAATGCGAGAACGGCGCGCTCCAGCTGATGTACCGGCTCGACGGCGCCACCGACGGGATGGACGAGGAGACGCTTCCCCACCTCCCCGGCTATCGCGGCTCGGAGCCGGTGCGGATCGGCAACGCCGCCTTCAGGCAGACGCAGACCGACATCTACGGCGAGATCATCGACAGCCTCTACATCGCCCACAAGGAGATCGGCACCCTTTCCGAATGCGGCTGGGCGGCGCTCGCCCGCACCGTGGACTATGCGTGCCGGAACTGGCGCACGCCGGGCGCCGGCATCTGGGAAATGCGCGGCACGGAAGACCTCTTCATCGACGCCGTGCTGATGACCTGGGTCGCGACCGACCGCGCGATCCGCCTTGCCGACAAGACCGGCAACGCGCCGAACCCCGAGTGGGAGAAGACCCGCGAGGAAACCCGCGCCACCCTCCTCGAGGAATTCTTCGACGAGGAGATCGGCGCCTTCACCCAGCGACCCGGCTCGGGCACGGTGGACGCCGTCACCCTCCTGATGCCGCTCGTAAAGTTCCTCCCCACCACGGACCCGCGCTTCCGCTCCACGATGGACGCCATCGGCCGGCGGCTGGTGAACGGCCCGCTCGTCCATCGCTACGAGCCGGAAGCCGGCGAGGACGACGGGTTCGACGGCCCGCCGGAGGGCGCGTTCGTCACGTGTTCGTTCTGGTGGATCGAATGCCTCGCGCGATCGTCCCGCGTGGACGAGGCGAAGCGGCTGTTCGAGGAGATGCTCGCCCACGCCTCCCCCACCGGCATCTACTCCGAAGAGCTCGGCGAGGACGGCACCCACCTCGGCAACACGCCGCAGGCGCTGTCGCATCTTGCGATGATCTCGGCCGCGATCGCGATCGACCGGGCGACCCGCAACGGCGGCGAGCCCTTCTAGGGCGCCGCCGGGCGGGGCTTGTTCCTCGGGCAGGCGGGCTGTGGTAGAGGCGGCAGTGTATTGCCGCCAATTCTTCTGCGCCCGCCGTCCGGGCCGAAGGGAGCCCGATGGACATCAACCCCGCCCACAACCAGTCCGTCGAGGATCTCGACAGGGACAACGTCTTCCACCCCTTCACCAGCCCCAGCGGCCACCTGAAGACCGGGCCGCGCATCATGGTGAGCGGCCAAGGCGTCCGCATCACCGACAACCGCGGCAACGAGTTCATCGACGCACTGGCGGGGCTGTGGTGCGTCAACGTCGGCTACGGCCGGCAGGAGATCGTCGACGCCATCGCCGATCAGGCGGCGCGCCTTCCCTACTACCACTCGTTCGCCTCGATGGGCACCGAGCCCGGCGTCCATGTCGCCGACACCATCCGCCGGATGGCGCCCGGCAACATGGCGCGCGTCCTCTTCGGCTGCTCGGGGTCCGACGCCAACGACACGCAGGTCAAGCTCGTCTGGTACTACAACAACCTGATGGGCCGGCCGCAGAAGAAGAAGATCATCTCGCGCGACACGGGCCTACCACGGCGTCACCGTAGCCTCGGGATCGCTGACCGGCCTCACCCCGGTCCACACCGCGTTCGACCTGCCGCTGCCGCAGGTGGTGCGCGTGCGCTGCCCGCATCACTACCATGAGGCCGAACCGGGCGAGACCGAGGAGGCGTTCTGCGACCGTCTGGTCGCCGAACTCGAGGCCACCATCGTCGCCGAGGGACCGGAGACGGTCGCCGCCTTCATCGCCGAGCCGGTGATGGGCGCCGGCGGAGTCGTCGTCCCGCCCAAGGGCTATTTCCCGAAGGTGAAGGCGGTCCTGGAAAAATACGACATCCTCTTCATCGCCGACGAGGTGATCTGCGGGTTTGGCCGCCTCGGCACCCCTTTCGGCTGCGACTATTTCGGCGTCGAGCCGGACATGATCTCCGTCGCCAAGGGCATCACCTCGGGCTACCAGCCGCTTTCGGCCGTGCTGGTGGGCGAGAAGGTGTGGGAGGCGATCCGCGACAAGTCCGACCATCTCGGCGTGTTCGCGCATGGCTACACCTACACCGCGCACCCGATCGCCTGCGCGGCGGCCAACGCGAACCTTGCGATCATGGAGCGGGAGAACCTCTTCGCCAACGCGGCGGACGTCGGTGCCTATTTCCAGGAACAGCTTCGCGCCCGCCTCGGCGACCACGAGCATGTCGGCGAGATCCGCGGCGTCGGCCTGATCGCTGCCGTGGAGCTGGTGAAGGACCGCGCGAAGGCGCACAACTTTGCCGCCAGCGCAGGCATCGGCAAGGCGTTCTCGGCGGCGGCGCTGGAGAACGGGCTGATCGTGCGCGCCATGCTCAACGATTCCATCGCGATGTCGCCGCCGCTGGTCCTCACCCGCGGCGACGCGGACGCCATCGTCACCCGCTTCGCCGCCGCGCTGGAGGCGATCGCGTCGCAGCTTTCGAGCGCTCCCGCGGCCTGAGCCGCCGCGTGCGGGCCGGCCGGATGGTCAGGCCCGCACGATGCTCCCCGTCTAGTCTCCCGCTCGTGGAGATGCGAGCGCTGGCGATCCAAGCCGGTGCGCCCCGACGCCTCCCCGCTGTCACTCCCGCCCGTCAGTCGGCGGCCGTTGCCTGGCATCCCCGGCGCACGTCCGCCTTCTGACGCCGGGGTCCGATCTCGTTGCGCAGGGAGAACGGCTTGGCCTCCGTCCGTCGAAGCACGGCCTCGTCCGAGGCGACCATCAACACGCTCCTCTCCGGCACCGCGTGGAGCGGCCCGCTCACCTTCGGCTTCGCCGATGCGCTGACCGGCGGCTCGGTCGCGGCCGTCAACGGCAGCGTGCCCTCCGCGGCGCTCGCCGGCGCCGTCGCCGAAGCGTTCGCGCAGGTCGCGTCCTTCACCAACCTCTCCGCAAGATGGACCCCCGCCAACGCGGACGTGCGTGTCATCGCCGCCGACGGCCTCGCGTTCTCGCCGGAACAGACGCTGACGCTCGGCGCCTACGCCTTCTTTCCCGCCGCCGGGATCGGCGGGGACGCCGCCTTCGGCCCCACCGTCACCGCCGACCTCTCGCCGGGCTCCTACGGCTTCCGCACGGTCCTCCACGAGATCGGCCACGCCCTCGGCCTCAAGCACCCGCACGAACCGACGCCCTACGGCGCCCTCCCCGCCGAGCGCGACAGCCCCGAACACAGCGTGATGAGCGCGCGCTCCCACGCCGGCGCATCGCTGACCGAAGGGCTCGGCACCGAGCCCGGCGGCTTCTCGCGGACCTACATGCCGGCTGACATCGCGGCGCTCCAGCACCTCTACGGCGCCAACTTCAGCGATGCCGGCAACACGCACTACCGGTTCGACCCGTTCGAGCGCGTCACGCTGCGCACGATCTGGGACGGAGGCGGCCACGACACCTACGACTTCTCGCGCCACTTCCTCGGCGTCTCGATCAGCCTCCTGCCCGGCGGGCACTCCACCACGGGACAGGAGCCGCAGCTCAACCGCGCGCAGGAGCTGTCGCGAGGCGAGGCGCCGGTGTGGGCGGACGGCGCGATCCACAACGCCTTCCTCTACCGGGGCCGCGCCGCCTCGCTGATCGAGGATGCCATCGGCGGCCATGGCGGCGACACCATCACCGGCAACGGCGCCGGCAACCGGCTCGACGGGCGTGCGGGCAGCGATTTCATCAAGGCGGGCTGGGGGCGCGACGTCCTGATCGGCGGCGCGGGCGACGACACGCTCGCAGGCGAGGCCGGCGACGACCGCCTCTTCGGCGACGATGGCAAAGACGCGATCGCCGGCGGCAGCGGCGACGACTTCCTCTCCGCAGGCGGCCACGACGACCGCCTGTACGGCGGCGACGGGAACGACACCCTCATAGGCGGCTGGGGCGCAGACCTCGTCGACGGCGGCTCCGGCGCAGACAACCTAGACGCTGGCCCGGGGGCAGACTTTCTGGTCGGCGGCAGCGGCGACGACACGCTGGACGGGGGCGCAGGCGCCGACCGCCTGATCGCCAACAGCGGCAACGACCTTCTCCTCGGCGGCGACGACAACGACGCCCTCTTCGCCTTCGACGGGGACGACACCCTCCTCGGCGGAACCGGCAACGACCGGCTCGACGGCGGCGCAGGGCACGACCGGATGAACGGCGGCGACGGCCGGGACCACATGGTCGGCGGCAGCGGCGACGACCTCCTCCTCGGCGAGGCGGACGACGACTGGCTGATCGGCAACGATGGCCACGACACGCTAGCGGGCGGCACCGGGACGGACGCCCTGTTCGGCCTCGACGGCGACGACATCCTCTACGGCGCGGCCGACCGCGACAGGCTCGACGGCGGCGCCGGCAACGACCGCATCCACGGCGGCACGGGCCACGACTGGATCCTCGGCGGAACCGGCAACGATACGCTCTACGGCGAAGGCGGCGCCGACAACCTCTTCGGCGGCGATGGCGACGACGTGCTCGTCGGCGGCGGAGGTTTCGACCGTTTCATCGGCGGTGCGGGTGCCGACACCTTCGTGTTCGCGACCGCCGGGATCGCGCGGGACGTGACGCAAGAGGACCGGATCGACCTGCCGGCCGGCGTCCTGCCCGGCGACGCGCGCGAGATCGGCGCCAACGTTGTGTTCGATCTTCCGGGCGGCGGCGAGATCATTCTGGAAAATCTCTCCGCCGCCGAGCTCCTCGGCGAGATGTTCGTGTAAGCCCCCGGCTTCAGGTCACGATCTCGTCCGCGACGGGTCGGGCCGTTCCCGTCCGCGTCACCTCCCACACAGGGATCTCGCCGGTGAAGCCGCGGATCGACTGGTTGCCGCGGGCGACCATCCCCTCCGGCATCGACGAGGCGACGGTCTCGTCGGCGAGGATCTGGACGTCGAGCTCCTTCGCGAGCGCTTCCAGCCGCGCCGCGCGGTTCACAGTGTCGCCATAGACGGTGAATGCCTGCCGCTGGTCCGAGCCCACACTCCCCGCCGCGATTGGCCCCGCCGCAATGCCGATCCGCAGGAAGAAGTCGAAGTCCTGCCCGCACTCGACCAGCGCGTGCGCGGTCGAGAGCGCCGCCCGCTCCGGCCCCTTGGTGCGGATTGGCGTGTTGAAGGTGGCCAACAGCCCGTCGCCGGTGAAGGAGATGATGACGCCGTCGTTCTCGCTCACCCTGTCGGCACACACCGCGAAGAAGCGGTTGAGGTCGGCGATCACGTCCGCCGGGCCACGGCTTTCGGCGTAGGCCGTGAAGTCGCGGATATCCATCACCAGCACTGCGCCGTCGCGCACGTTGGGGGTGAGGCCGGACGGGTCGTCGATCAGCCTGTCGGCGATCGAGGCCGGCACGAAACGGCCGAGCTGCGAGAAGATCCGCGCCCTCGCCTCGCGCTCCTTCTCGCGCTGCTCCTGCGCGTGGACCTGCGCCACGAAGATCCGCCGCGCGCGAACAACGGTGAGCGACAGCACCCCCGCCACCAGAAGCAGCGTCATCATCTCGATCAGCCGCGTGCCCCGCCCGACGAACTCGCGCGAGAACACCACCGCCTCGTACTGTTCGAGCGTCGGGTCGAGCGGAATGTCTGCCCATGACACCGGCGCCGCAATGCCGGACGTGATCATGAGGAACGCCGCCCACCATCCGCCTGCCGCGACGGCGCCCGCGAAAAGCACCAGCGAGGGCGACAGCGACAGCGCCGCCAGCGCCACGAACGGCATCAGCATGTTGGCGGAGATGATGGCGTAGATGTAGGTCTGCGGCGCGTCGCCCTTGATGCCGAGCGGCAGCAGGACGACGAGCCCGCACACGGTCAGGATGTCGAACGCGCACATCACGAACTTCAGCCAGGGCGTGTCCCAGCGCGTCCCGATGACGGCGAAGTGGAGGACGCCGACGAGCGTGAGGACGGCGAGAAGGCCGATCCCGCCCAGCGTCGGCGTGAAGTTGGAGAGCATCAGCGCGGCGACGTAGTAGACGCCCGCGAGCGCGAACGCGATGGTCCGGCAGATGATGGCAAGCTGGAGGCCGCGGCGTTCGGCGCGGGCGACGCGGAAGGCGGCGTGTTCGTCGAGCACCGCTCTGGTGGAGAAGCTCGACATCGCGCTGGTGAAGATGCGGACCGCGCTGCGCGGGCGCCATTGAGGCATCCATCGCTTGCTGCGCGCGGCCTCTTCCGCCGCGATCATCTCCTCGCCCTGCCCCAAGACTGATACCTCACCATCGGGAGGGCCGCGCCTCCAAGAGGGCTATATGCGTCGTGCGCCGCAGATTGCCATCGGCGGCGCACGGGTTTGCGTCCGGCGCTGGCCCGGACCTAGCGCGTGAGGCGCTTGTATTTCACCCGGCGGGGGACGATGGCGTCCGGCCCGAGGCGACGCTTCTTGTCCTCCTCGTAGGACTGGAAGTTCCCTTCGAACCACTCCACGTGGCTGTCGCCCTCGAACGAGAGGATGTGCGTGGCGAGACGGTCGAGGAAGAAGCGATCGTGCGAGATCACCACGGCGCAGCCGGCGAAATCCTCGAGCGCGTCTTCCAGCGCGGCGAGCGTCTCGGTGTCGAGGTCGTTGGTCGGCTCGTCGAGCAGGAGGACGTTGGCGCCCGACTTCAGCATCTTGGCGAGGTGCACACGGTTGCGCTGACCGCCGGAAAGATTGCCGACCTTCTGCTGCTGGTCGCCGCCCTTGAAGTTGAACGCGCCGACATAGGCCCGGCTGTTCACTTCCCGCTTGCCCAGCGTGATGACGTCGTTGCCGCCGGAGATTTCCTCCCAGACGTTCTTCTTGCCATCCAGCGAGTCGCGCGACTGGTCGACGTAGCCGAGGACGACCGTCTCGCCCACCTTCACCGTGCCTTCGTCCGGCTCCTCGCGCTTGGTCAGCATGTTGAACAGCGTCGTCTTGCCGGCGCCGTTCGGGCCGATGATGCCGACGATGCCGCCCGGCGGGAGCTTGAAGGTGAGGTCGTCGATCAGGAGCTTGTCGCCGAACGCCTTCTTCAGGTTGTCGACGTCGATCACCGTGTCGCCGAGGCGCGGGCCTGCGGGGATGACGATCTGCGCTTCGCCCGAGGCGACACGCGCCTCGTTGCGCGCCATCAGCTCCTCATAGGCCTGGATGCGGGCCTTGGACTTGGTCTGGCGGGCACGTGGGGACGACTGGATCCACTCGCGCTCACGGGTCAGCGCGCGCTGCTCGGCCGAGGCCTCGCGGCCTTCCTGCTGCATGCGCTTGGCCTTCGCGTCGAGGTAGGCGGAGTAGTTGCCCTCGTAGGGAATGCCGCGGCCACGGTCGAGCTCGAGGATCCAGCCCGTCACGTTGTCGAGGAAGTAGCGATCGTGGGTCACGATCAGGATCGCACCGGGATATTCCCGCAGGTGGTTCTCGAGCCACGCCACGGTCTCGGCGTCGAGGTGGTTGGTGGGCTCGTCGAGGAGGATGAGATCGGGCTGTTCCAGGAGCAGCCGGCAGAGGGCGACGCGGCGGCGCTCACCGCCGGACAGGACCGTCACGTCCGCATCGTCCGGCGGGCAGCGGAGCGCGTCCATCGCCTGGTCGATCTGGCTGTCGAGATCCCACAGGTTCTCGGTGTCGATCTCGTCCTGGAGCTTGGCCATCTCCTCGGCGGTCTCGTCCGAGTAGTCCATCGCGAGCTCGTTGTAGCGGTCGAGCTTGGCCTTCTTGGCCGCGACGCCGTCCATGACGTTCTCGCGCACGGTCTTCGCCGGGTCGAGGTGCGGCTCCTGCGGCAGGTAGCCGACGGTCGCGCCGTCAGCCAGCCACGCCTCGCCGTTCCACTCCTTGTCGATCCCCGCCATGATGCGCAGGAGCGTCGACTTGCCGGAGCCGTTGGGGCCGAGCACGCCGATCTTGGCGTCCGGGTAGAATTGCAGGTGGACGTTGTCGAGGACCTTCTTGGTGCCGTAGGTCTTCGAGAGCCCCTGCATGTGGTAAATGAACTGGCGTGCCATCCGCTCCGTACCGTGCCGTTAGGATGTGATGCGCCGCCGACCGGCGGGACCGGTCGCTCTCCCGAGCAACGACCCTCGCAGCGCGGCGCTTTGTTTGTAGAACGGGCTGTCTCTAACCCCGCCAGCCGCCGCCGGCAAGGTGCGGCGACGTCGCCGCGCCCGTTCTTCCGGAGGCTTTCGCGTCAGCCGGCTGAAGAGGGCGGACACAAACGCGCAGCGCCGACAGCGTTAAAACATGCTTAAATCTTATGGTTGAGGGGTAGTCACCGAAACCGCACGACCGCTATGGTTTTTAAACAAAGATTGAAACGCCTGCGTTGTCGGGCGTTCAGGCACCGGAAGAGTGCGGCCAGGGCGGAACGAGAGGGGAGAGATCGCGATGACCGATGCGACAGGCACGACCGTGCGCGAACGCTGCGGCACCCGCGCGCCCGCCATGGAGCAGTCGCCCGTGGTCCTCGTCCCGATGTTCGGCGCGCACGCCACCGTGTTCGGCTTCGACCCCGACTGCGACCGGATCGACGTGCGCGGTACCCTGTCGGCGCATGACCTCGAATTCTGCCCGATGCCCTCGGGCTGCACCATCGTGGTGAAGTTCGGCAGCGAAGTGCACCAGACGCTGACGCTGGAGGGGGTGTCCGCATCGGCGATCCGCGAGCGGCACTTCGTCAACCTCGCGCCACCGTCGCGCACGTCGGTGCTGCGGCGGCTGGCGCCGCGGTGGTCGCCGGCGCTTCCCAACGCGGCAGCGCCGCCGGTGCGCGCGCCCGCCTGAACAACGCAAAAGCCGCGGCCCTCTGGACCGCGGCTTTTATTTTGCGCCGGCGCGGGTGCGCGCCGGGCCAGCGTGTTCAGCCGAAGCGGACTTCGGTGATCTCGTAGGCGCGGGCGCCGCCGGGGGCGGTAACCTCCACGCTGTCGCCGACGCCCTTGCCGATCAGTGCGCGCGCGATCGGCGAAGAAATCGAGATGCGCCCCTGCTTCACGTCGGCCTCGACATCGCCGACGATCTGGTATTTGCGCTCCTGCTCGGTGTCTTCGTCGACCAGCGTCACGTGGGCACCAAACTTCACGGTGTCACCCGAAAGCTTTTTCAGGTCGATGACTTCGGCACGCGACAGCATGTCTTCGAGTTCCTGAATACGGCCCTCGTTGTGACTCTGCGCTTCTTTCGCTGCGTGGTACTCTGCATTCTCGGACAGGTCGCCATGCGCACGCGCTTCGGAAATGGAGGCGATAATCTTCGGCCGTTCTTCTGATGTGCGCAGTTTCAGTTCACGCTCCAGAGAAGCGTAACCGTCTGCCGTCATCGGGATCTTTTCCATCGCCAAAACTTTCTTCAGAGCCGCGTCGCCGCGAATCAGACCAATGTCCACCAGTTGATGCGCAAATTGCAAGCGCTCAAGTTGCCGGTGACGCGCTCACGTAGGACTGCATGGGACGAACCTCAAGGTCGGTCGTTCCCGTAAGGACGATGCCGTCCACCGCCGCCAGCGCACCGGCCAGTGTGGTGTAATACGGCACCTTGTGGAAGAGGGCTGCACGCCGCATCTGGCTGGAATCTGCAACAGCCTGCGGCCCCTCGGCGGTGTTGAGGACGAGCTGGACCTCGCCGTTCTTCACCGCGTCGACAATGTGCGGCCGCCCCTCGGACATCTTGTTGATCTTCTCGCACTTGATACCGTGGGCCGCGAAGTCCCGCTGGGTGCCGGACGTCGCGATCAGCCGGAAGCCGCCGTCCACCAGCCGCTTCGCCGCGGCGCGGATCGCCTCCTTGTCCTCGTCGCGCACGGAGATGAACACCGTGCCCGATTTCGGCAGGCCGTTGCCCGCGCCGAGCTGGGACTTGGCGAACGCCGAGGCGAACGTGAAGTCGATCCCCATGACCTCGCCGGTGGACTTCATCTCCGGGCCGAGCACGGTGTCGACCTCGGCGAAGCGCGCGAACGGGAAGACCGCTTCCTTCACCGCGACGTGGCTGAGCTTCTTCTGCGAGAGGTTGAACGTCGAGAGCCGCTCGCCGGCCATCACGCGCGCCGCGATCTTGGCGATCGGCACGCCGATGGTCTTCGCCACGAAGGGCACCGTGCGCGAGGCGCGGGGGTTGACCTCGAGGATGTAGATCGTCTCGCCCTTCACCGCGAACTGGACGTTCATCAGGCCGACGACGCCGAGCGACAGGGCGAGCGCCGTGGTCTGCGCGCGCATCTGCTCGACGATGGAGTCGCTCAGCGTGCGCGGCGGCAGCGAGCAGGCCGAAGTCGCCCGAATGGATGCCGGCTTCCTCGATGTGCTCCATCACGCCGCAGACGAACACGTCCTCGCCGTCGGACAGGGCATCGACGTCCACCTCCACCGCGCTGGCTGAGATAGCGGTCGAACAGCAGCGGGTTCTTGCCGAGCAGCATGTTGATCTGCCCGGTCTTGTCGTTGGGGTACTTCGCGCGGATGTGGCCGGGCACCATCTGCTGCAGCGCGCCGAAGAGGTAGCGGTCGAGGTGGTCCTCGTCGCGGATGACCTCCATCGCGCGGCCGCCGAGCACGTAGGACGGGCGCACCACCACCGGAATGCCGACGTCCTGCACCACCAGCCGGGCCTGCTCGACCGAGTAGGCGATGCCGTTCTCCGGCTGGCGCAGGTTGCAGCTTGTGGAGGAGCTTCTGGAACCGGTCGCGGTCCTCGGCGAGGTCGATCGCGTCGACGCTGGTGCCGAGGATGGTGTGGCCGGCATCGACCAGACCCTGCGCGAGGCCGAGCGGCGTCTGCCCGCCGAACTGGACGATGACGCCCATCAGCCGGCCGGACGAGCGTCTCCACCGCCAGAACCTCGAGCACGTCCTCGAGGGAGAGCGGCTCGAAATAGAGCCGGTCGGACGTGTCGAAGTCGGTCGAGACCGTCTCCGGGTTGCAGTTGATCATGATCGTCTCGACGCCCGCTTCCTTGAGCGCGTAGGCGGCGTGACAGCAGCAATAGTCGAACTCGATGCCCTGGCCGATCCGGTTCGGGCCGCCGCCGAGGATCACCACCTTGTTGCGGTTCGACGGGCGCGGCCTCGCTCTGCGGCGCGCCGCTCGAACGGCGTCTCGTAGGTGGAGTACATGTAGGCGGTCGGCGCGGCGAACTCGGCGGCGCAGGTGTCGATCCGCTTGTAGACCGGGTGCACGTTGAGCCGGTCGCGCAGCGCCTGCACGGACTCCACGCTGACGTTGGCGAGCGTGGCGAGCCGCTGGTCGGAGAAGCCGGCGGCCTTGAGGGTCCGCAGGTTGGCGGCGGTCTGCGGCAGGCCGTGCGCGCGCACCTTCGCCTCGAGCGACGAGGATGCCGTCGATCTCGCTCCAGGAACCACTTGTCGATGGCGGACGCCTCGTGGACGGCGTCCACCGAGAAGCCGCGCCGCATCGCCTCGGCGACCTTGAGGAGCCGGTCGGGCCGCGGCACGCCGATGGCGGCGCGGATCGCCTGGTTGTCCTCGCCCTTGCCGAGCCCCTCGATCTCGACCTCGTCGAACCCGGTGAGGCCCGGTCTCGAGGCCGCGCAGCGCCTTCTGCATCGCCTCGGAGAAGGTGCGGCCGATGGCCATGACCTCGCCGACCGAGCGCATCGAGGTGGTCAGCACCGTGGACGCGCCGGGGAATTTCTCGAACGTGAAGCGCGGGATCTTCACGACCACGTAGTCGATCGTCGGCTCGAACGAGGCCGGCGTCGCGCCCCGGGTGATGTCGTTGTCGAGCTCGTCGAGCGTGTAGCCGACGGCAAGCTTGGCCGCGACGCGGGCGATCGGGAAGCCCGTCGCCTTGGAGGCGAGCGCCGAGGAGCGCGACACGCGCGGGTTCATCTCGATGACGACCATGCGCCCGTCTTCGGGGTTGATCGCGAACTGGACGTTGGAGCCGCCGGTCTCGACGCCGATCCGCCGCAGGCACGGCGATCGAGGCGGACCGCATCCGCTGATACTCCTTGTCGGTCAGCGTCAGCGCCGGGGCGACCGTGATGGAATCGCCGGTGTGGACGCCCATCGGGTCGATGTTCTCGATGGAGCAGATGATGATGGCGTTGTCCGCGCGGTCGCGGACCACCTCCATCTCGTACTCCTTCCAGCCGAGCACGGATTCCTCGATCAGGACCTCGGTGGTGGGCGACGCGTCGAGCCCGCCTTCCACGATGTCGAGAAACTCCTCGCGGTTGTAGGCGATGCCGCCGCCCTGCCCGCCCAGCGTGAACGAGGGGCGGATGATCGCCGGCAGGCCGATGATCTCCAGCGCGCGAAACGCGTCGGGCAGGTTGTGGGCGATGCGCGAGCGCGGCGATTTCAAGGCCGATCTCGTCCATCGCCTTCTTGAACTTCTCGCGGTCCTCGGCGGTCTCGATCGCCTCGGCGTCGGCGCCGATCATCTCCACGCCGTAGCGCTTGAGGGCGCCGCTCGCCTGCAGGTTCAGCGCACAGTTGAGCGCGGTCTGCCCGCCCATGGTGGGCAGCAGCGCGTCAGGTCGCTCCTTCGCGATGATCTTCTCGACGATTTCGGGCGTGATCGGCTCGATGTAGGTCGCGTCGGCCAGCTCCGGGTCGGTCATGATCGTCGCCGGATTGGAGTTCACCAGGATGACCCGGTAGCCCTCTTCCTTCAGCGCCTTGACCGCCTGCGTGCCCGAATAGTCGAACTCGCAGGCCTGGCCGATCACGATCGGACCCGCGCCGATGATGAGGATCGATTTGATGTCGGTGCGTTTGGGCATTCTTACCGCTGACAAGGAAGGAGGACGGCCCGCTATAGAGCGTGCAGGCGTGGTGCGGCAACCCGCTCAGTCGTCGTCGTCCTCATCGGCGGGTGCGGTGTCGACGTCTTCCTCGGTGTGCATCGCCCACTGGACGGTCCGTCCGTCGAACTCTTCGACCCCGCAGGCGATGGCGTAGCAGGCGAGCCGCACGGTCCGCGGGATCTCGACATCCTTACCGTCCCGGTTGCCGCGCTCATAATACTGGATCATGCGGCGCTTCAGCCCGAGCCGGTCCGCGAGCTCACGCTGTTTCCAGCCGTTCGCCTTTCTCCAGGCCCGAAATTGATCGGGTGTCATACTCTACCTTTTTTTGGCGCAACTTGTGCGCTACCCCCTTCCAATAGCGCACGATGTGCATATATTGGAATGGCAAGGCGCACTGAATGCGGGAGACGTAGACGGGAATTCAAACCAACGCCAGTCGTTTTCATCGCTGCAACACATCTCATGGGGAAGGATCACCAATGATGCTCAATCATCTCGTTCTCGGGCAGTCTCTTCTTAAGGCTCCCCTCAACAAGCCGTCGCAGCGCACCGGCCCGCAGGCCCGTTCGCACCGTGCGATGGTCTCGTGGCTGAAACACGAACTGACGTCGCTTTTCATTCCCGTCAAACGGAACCAAGTGTCCTGACTGCGCACTGTTATTTCCGATGGCTGGTTTGCAGCCGCGGAGGTGACGGATGCGCTGGGAAGGCCGCGAGCGAAGCAAGAACGTAGAAGACAGGCGCGGCCGAGGCGGAGGAACCGTCTTCGGCCGCTCGTCTCGTGGCGGACCGTCGATCCGCATCCCCCGCGGTGGCGGTGGTGGCGGCGTGAGGCGAGCCGGTGGCGGTTCGATCATACTTTTCATCGTCGTCGCCATAGGGCTCTGGATTTTCGTCGGGATCAACCCGCTCCAGCTCCTCGACATGATCTCGGGCGGCCAGAGCGGCGGTTCGATCAGCGCACCGACGCAGGAGCGCTCTCCGCAGCAGAAGGCGGCCGACGACGAACGCGCCGCATTCATGGCCGTCGTCCTCAAGGAAACCGAGAACACCTGGGGCCGCATCTTCGAGGAAAGCGGCTCGCGCTACGACCCGCCGCAGCTCGTGCTCTATTCGGGCTTCGTGCAGACCTCGTGCGGTTTCGGCAGCGCGGCCGTCGGCCCCTACTACTGCCCGGCCGACCAGAAGGTCTACGTGGACCTCTCCTTCTTCGACCTTCTTGAGCGCAGGCTCGACGCTCCCGGCGACTTCGCGCAGGCCTACGTCCTGGCGCATGAGGTCGGCCACCACGTCCAGAACCAGACCGGCGTGCTCGGCCGCTTCGCGCAGGACCGCGAGCGCATGGGCGAGGCCCAGTCGAACGCGGAGAGCGTGAAGGTTGAGCTTCAGGCCGACTGCTACGCCGGCGTCTGGGCCCACGCCGCGGACCGGACGGGCATCGTGGAAGAGGGTGACATCGACGAGGCGCTGGGCGCGGCGGCTGCCGTCGGCGACGACATGATGCAGCGCCGGCAGCAGGGTTACGTGGTGCCGGAAAGCTTCAACCACGGAACGGCGGAGCAGCGGTCGCAGTGGTTCAAGCGCGGCTACCAGAGCGGCAATCCCGACGACTGCGATACCTTCGCCGCACTCTGAGAAACCGCATCCGCAGGACATCGAAGGCGCGTCACCCCAACGGGCGGCGCGCCTTTTTCGTGTCAGATCGGGTGGACCATCATGCGCACGGTCTTGCCCTCGGACGGGTTCAGCCGGTCGATAAGCGGGGAGAAGCCGAGGCTGTCGTGGAATGCCATAGACTGCGGGTTGGGCGGGTCGGCGTTGACCTCGCTGCACACACGCGGCTGGCCGAGGGCGGCGGCCCTTGCGAACGTGTCTTCATAGAGCGCACGGCCGACGCCCTTCCCCTTGGCGGACGGCGCGACCACGATCCGGTCCACATAGAGGAAGCGGTCGAACTCGCCGGTGAACCACTGGTAGTTGCCGCTCTCGTACGGCTGGCCGCTTTCCATGGTGAGGCAGAGGCCTTCGATGCCGGCCTCCCCACGCACGAGGCGCAGCGCTCCCATAGCGCAGAGCGCGGTCAGCGCATCGGCATCCAGCGCATTGACCGCGGGAACGGCGGCGTTGTTCAGCGCGAGGACCTCGTCGATGTCCTGCGGCAGGATTGCGTCCTCGACGATCACGCCTTTTCCGCGGCCGTCTCGCGCACGAGGTCCAGGAAGCGGTCGAAGAGGTCGTAGCTGTCCTGCGGGCCGGGCGAGGCTTCCGGGTGGTACTGGACCGAGAACACCGGGCGATCCGTCAGCGCGAGGCCGCAGTTGGTGCCGTCGAACAGCGAGCGGTGGGTCTCCTTCGCATTCGCCGGAAGGGTCGCGGCGTCGACGGTGAAGCCGTGGTTCATCGAGACGATCGAGACGCGGCCCTTTTCGATGTCGAGCACCGGATGGTTCGCACCGTGGTGGCCGTGCTTCATCTTCTTGGTCCTGGCGCCGATGGCGGTGCCGATCAGCTGGTGGCCGAGGCAGATGCCGAAGGTGGGGATGCCCTTGTCGAGAAGGCCCCGCAGCGTCTCGCCGACGACCTTGCCCGTCGCACCCGGATCGCCCGGCCCGTTGGACAGGAAGATGCCGTCCGGCTTTGCCGCCAGAACCTCATCGAGCGTCGCCGAAGCCGGCATCACGGTGACGTTGGCGCCGCGCTCGGACAGGAGATTGAGGATGTTACCCTTGATGCCGTAGTCGAGCG
Organism: uncultured Alphaproteobacteria bacterium; assembly: GCA_963704595.1. Lineage (GTDB taxonomy): Bacteria > Pseudomonadota > Alphaproteobacteria > Rhizobiales > Amorphaceae > Acuticoccus. The sequence goes on along the minus strand of OY969922.1, from coordinate 1,096,135 downwards.
CGACGATCCGCGGGCCGTCGCCCTTGCCCTCGCCGTACGCGCCGACCTCCCAGCCCCATGCGCCGCGGGTCCAGCCGCGCGCCTCGCGGCCGCTCACCGTGGTGGCGAGTTCGGCGCCGGCCATGTCGGGTGCGGTCCGGGCCATCTCCCGCAGGGCCTCGATGTCGAATTCGCCGTTGGCGTTGTGGGCGAGCGCGCAGTTGACCATGCCGCCGTCGCGGATGCGGGCGGTGATGGCGCGAGTGTCGACGCCGGTGATGGCGACGATGCCGCGCGAGGCGAGCCAGGCGTCGAAGCCTTCGCGCGAGCGCCAGTTCTGCGGCGCGGTGATCGGCGCACGGAGGACGCAGCCGCGGGCGGCGAGCTTCGCCTCGACCGCGACGGTCTCTTCGTCGTGCTCATTCGCTCCGACATTGCCGATATGCGGAAAGGTAAATGTGACGATCTGGCCGGCGTAGGAAGGGTCCGTGAGGATCTCCTGGTAGCCGGTAACCGCAGTGTTGAAGCACAGTTCGCCGACGGCCGTCCCGTGCGCCCCGGCGCCCTCTCCCATCAAAACCAGGCCATCGGCGAGGACCAGACAGGCGGTTGCTTTGGGCTCTTCCCAGGGACTGACGGCGAACATTTGAACTCCCATTCGTGCGCTTTTTCCTCTCTAGTCACCGCAGCGAGTTTTGAACAGATCCGATTTATCAGGTTGTCAACGTGTGTGGCGGTTCTGTGGAGCAACCCTTGCGTTCAGTGCGCGTTGTCCTCATATGTCTGGCCCACAGTACGACGTGGCCGACAGATCGGCCATTTCACGTTGACTCGCGGCCGCATGACATGGCTGCCTGAGTGACATCGTTGGCGTGGGATCCGATAATTGATTGCTGCCGCGTCGTTTAATCCTGTTTTGCGGGTGTGCCGATGAATGTGCGAGAAGAACTCCAGGGTGCGATCCGGGTCGCCGGCGAAGACGACGACCGGAAACGCCTGTCCACTCTGCGCCTGATGCAGACGGCCATTCGTGACCGGGATGCGGCGCACTGCGCCGGCAACGGCGAGAAGATTTCCGGCGGCGAGATTGCAGCGCTACTGAAGACGATGATCAAGCAGCGCGAAGAGCAGATGGAGGCCGAGAAGGCCGCCGGCAACATCGAGACCGCCGCCCAGACCGAGCGCGAGATCGAGACCATCCGCGAATTCATGCCGCCGCTTATGGACGAAGGCGCGATGGAGAAGGCCTGTACGCAGGTGATGTCCGAGATCGGCGCCGCCGGCCTTCGCGACGTGGGCCGAACCATCACCGCGCTGAAGAAGCGCTACCCCGGCCAGCTCGACCTCGGGCGCGCCAGCTGCCTCGTCCGCGGAATGCTCCGCTGACACCCCACCGGCTCACCGCCGGAAGCGGAATGCTCCGCTGACACCCCACCGGCTCACCGCCGGAACAAGGGTCGTCCTCCGCTCCAATTGATAGCGGGGAAAGTTCATAAAAGTTTAACCATGCCCTCGCTTCATGGTCCCGCAGAGCACATCATGCCCGGGCACCCCCAGACGAGGCTCAGTCTTTGCGCTTTTCACCGGATTTCCTGGCTGGCCTTCGCGAGCGCGTCCCGCTCTCGGAAATCATCGGCCGTGTGGTCACGTGGGATCGGCGCAAGTCACAGCCCGGCAAGGGCGACCTGTGGGCGTGCTGCCCGTTCCACGAAGAGCGCACGCCCTCCTTCCACGTGGACGACCGCAAGGGCTTCTACCACTGCTTCGGCTGCCAGCAGTCCGGCGACCACTTGCGCTTCCTCACCGACCATCAGGGCCTCGACTTCCCCGAGGCGGTGAAGACGCTCGCCGAAGCCGCAGGCGTCGAACTGCCGACCGACTCGTCGCCCGTCGACGACCGCCGCGAGCGCCAGCGCCGCGCCGGCCGCGATGCGCTGGACGCCGCCGCCGCGCTCTACACCAAGACGCTGTGGGGCCCGGGCGGCCGTGCCGCGCGCGAGTACGCGGCAGGCCGTGGTCTGACTGAGGCGACCCTGCGCGCCTTCGGCTTCGGCCTCTCGCCGAGCCCACAGGGCTTCCTCACCCGCAACCTTTCCGCAGAAGGCTTGTCCGAGGCTGATCTCGAACGGGCAGGTCTCCTCGCGAAGACCGATGGCGGCGGCATGCGAGAACGCTTCCGCGGCCGCCTGATGGTGCCGATCCACGACGGGCGCGGCCGGATGGTCGGCTTCGGCGGGCGAACGCTGGAAGACCGCGAACCGAAATATCTCAACTCGCCGGAGACGCCGCTCTTCGACAAATCGGCGCTTCTCTATAACGCCCACCGCGCGCGCGGCCCCGCCCACCGCTCGAACCGGCTGTTCGTCGTGGAGGGCTATCTCGACGCCATCGCGCTCGCCCAGGCCGGGCTCGAGATGGTGGTGGCGAGCCTCGGCACCGCGCTCACAGAGCAGCAGGTCAAGCTTGCCTGGCAGCTCGCCGACGAGCCCGTGCTGTGCTTCGACGGTGACAGCGCCGGCCGTCAGGCCGCCAACCGCGCGCTCTCGCGGATCGTGCCGCTGCTCACCGCCGGCAAATCCTTCTCCATCCTCACCCTTCCGGAGGGCCAGGACCCGGACGACCTCATCCGCGCCGGCGGCGTCGAGGCGTTCGAGGACCGCGCGGCGAGCGCCGTCCCGCTGGTCGATGCCCTGTTCGCACGCGAGACCGCCGCCGGCGCCAACACGCCGGAGCGGATGGCCGCGCTCGAGACGAGGCTGCACGCGCTCGCCGGAGAGATCGCCGACAACCGTCTCGCCGCCCTTTACCGCAGCGCATTCGACGAGCGCCTCTACCAGCTCCGCCGCACCGCCCTGCGTGGCCCGCGCGAAGCCCCGCAGGGCCAGGGCGGCGCGCCGCGCCGTCAGGCCGGTGGCAGCGGCCGGTTCGGCCAGCAGGGTGGCCGACGACGGGGGCAACCGAACGACATGCCGGCCGCGTCCACCGCGCCGCTCGCGGCGCCGGCGGACGCCAGCCACGCCCTCGTCGAGCTGGAGCGCATCGTCCTCGGCCTCTTCATCCTGCGCCCCAACCTTCTCGACCTTCACGGCGAACGCCTTTACGGGGCGAAATTCCTCTCGAGCGTGCACCAGGCGTTTGCTGCAATATTGCTCGAGGCTTACGGCGCCACACTTTGTGACCAAAGTGCGACACTCATCGCAGCGCTGCCGGAACGGGCGCGAATGTGCCTCCACGAGGTGTGGGGGGAGCCGGAGGACGGCCGCGGCAAGCGGCTGACGAGTAGGTTTTCAATCCTCTCCGCCAATCCGAGCGACAGATTCATTGCGCAATGCATTGACGTGTTCCTGCTCAAGCTCCAGATGCGCTCTAACGATGCAGAGCTGACGGAAGCGTCGGATGCTGTGCGGGAAGGCAATGAAGCAGCCGAGGCTCGGCTTTTATCCCTATCTGTCGCGGTCAGCGAGCAACGCCGGATCCTGGAGGATGCCGAGCGGGCACTGACCGACGAGGCGGCCCAATTGCGCAGGCGGGCGGCATCCGGCGAAGACATGACACGCCCGCATGACAGCCTCCTGTGAACACAAGCCTTGCACGTTGCCAAAGCTGCGTTATCTATCGGTTTTCCCATAGCGCTGTCTTGGGTGTGTGTACGGCCGGTCCGGCAGTGTCGCGCACGCTCGCCGGCGTGTTGGCGATGCCCATCTTGCGAAATGCGGACTGAGCCGAGCGTGCGGCCAAACCCCGATCGGGAGGACTGTTTTGGCGACCAAAGCGAATGCAGCGGACGAAAAAGACACTTCCAGCGAGGGCAGTGATGGCCCGCTTCTCGACCTCAATAATGCCGCGGTCAAGAAGCTCATCAAGACCGCAAAGAAGCGCGGCTACGTTACCCACGACGAACTGAACGAGGTGCTCCCCTCGGAGGAAGTCACCTCCGAGCAGATCGAGGACATCATGGCGATGCTCTCGGACATGGGCATCAACGTCGTCGAGCACGAGGAAGCCGAAGAAGGCGAGGACAGCGACTCACGCGAGCTGACCGCCGACACCTCCTCCAAGGCCGTCGCCAAGACCACCACCCGCGAGCCGACCGAACGCACCGACGACCCGGTGCGCATGTACCTGCGCGAGATGGGCTCGGTCGAGCTCCTGTCCCGCGAAGGCGAGATCGCGATCGCCAAGCGGATCGAGGCCGGCCGCAACTTCATGATCGCGGGCCTCTGCGAAAGCCCGCTGACCTTCCAGGCGATCACCATCTGGCGCGAAGAACTGATGGAGGAAAAGGTCCTCCTGCGCGAGATCATCGACCTCGAGGGCACCTACGCCGACCCCGAGGGCAAGGCGCACCTCGCCGAACCGGAAGATCCGCCCCAGCGCGACCAGCACGGCAACATCAAGGGCGCCGAGCAGGGCGGCAATGGCGCCAGCAACGTCATCCAGCTCGCCGGCGCGCGCCCCGGCGCCAGCAACGAATCCGACGACGAGAACGACGACGACGAGTTCGAGAGCTCGATGTCGCTCTCCGCGATGGAAGCCGAGCTGAAGCCGAAGGTCCTCGAGACGTTCGAGCAGATCGCCGAGAACTACAAGAAGCTCCGCAAGCTGCAGGAACAGGTGGTCGAGAGCCGCCTGGCGGACGAGGACGGCCTCTCCCCCTCGCAGGTGAAGCGCTACAAGAAGCTGCGCGAAGAGATCGTCACCAGCGTCAAGTCGCTGCTTCTCAACCCGCAGCGGATCGAAAGCCTCGTCGAGCAGCTCTACGAGATCAACAAGCGCCTGATTACCCAGGAGGGTAAGCTGATGCGCATCGCGGACAGCTACGGCATCGACCGTGCGCAGTTCGTCGAGCACTACCAGGGCTACGAGCTGGAGCCGGGCTGGATCGAGCGCGTCGGCACCCTGCCCGGCCGCGGCTGGAAGACGTTCGTCGCCAACGAGGCCGAGACGGTCGCACAGCTTCGCGAGGGCATCCAGGAGATCGCCGGTCAGGCAGGGCTCGAGATCGTCGAGTTCCGCCAGATCGTCCAGAAGGTGCAGAAGGGCGAGCGCGAAGCCCGCCGCGCCAAGAAGGAGATGGTCGAAGCGAACCTGCGCCTCGTGATCTCGATCGCGAAGAAGTACACGAACCGCGGCCTGCAGTTCCTGGACCTCATCCAGGAAGGCAACATCGGCCTGATGAAGGCGGTCGACAAGTTCGAGTACCGGCGCGGCTACAAGTTCTCCACGTACGCCACGTGGTGGATCCGGCAGGCGATCACCCGCTCGATCGCGGACCAGGCGCGGACCATCCGCATCCCGGTCCACATGATCGAGACGATCAACAAGATCGTGCGCACCTCGCGCCAGATGCTCCACGAGATCGGCCGCGAGCCGACCCCGGAAGAGCTCGCCGAAAAGCTCGCGATGCCGCTCGAAAAGGTCCGCAAGGTCCTCAAGATCGCCAAGGAGCCGATCTCCCTCGAAACGCCGATCGGCGACGAGGAGGATTCGCACCTCGGGGACTTCATCGAGGACAAGAACGCGATCCTGCCGATCGACGCCGCGATCCAGTCGAACCTGCGCGAGACCACCACGCGGGTGCTGGCCTCGCTCACCCCGCGCGAGGAGCGTGTCCTGCGGATGCGCTTCGGCATCGGCATGAACACCGATCACACGCTGGAAGAAGTCGGCCAGCAGTTCTCGGTGACGCGCGAGCGTATCCGCCAGATCGAGGCCAAGGCGCTGCGCAAGCTGAAGCACCCCTCCCGCAGCCGCAAGCTGCGCTCCTTCCTCGACAGCTAAGAGAGGTCGCCGCCCGCGTGGCGGCGGCTTCGCTCCGGCTCCCGACCCAGATTTTCGGCAGGTGCACCTCTGGCGCACCTGCATTCCTGCCGTGCGAGCATGAACGCCATCGTCCCGCACCCTGCGGGCATCCGTCGCCCCGTTGCCGCACGGCCTTTGATTCCTGCAACGCCGCCGCGTCATGCGCCCACGACAAAGCCGTCAGTCCGCCATTGTGCGGCGCGCCGGCCGACCCCACACTTCGGGACGCGGCACGCGGTTTTTGCGTCGTCGCCCTTGCTGATCGAGAGCCATACACCATGGACGAAGCCGCAACCCTCACCGCGTGGCTGCTGCGGGACGGCATGACGCTCGACCTCTCTGCGATGGTCGAGAGCCTTGCGATGCGCCTTGCCGCGGGCGGAATGCCGCTCGACCGCTTCTCCCTGTCCTTCGGCCTCCTCAACCCGTCGCTGCTCGCCGCAAGCGTCGTCTGGCGGCCCGAAACAGGCATCGAGTTCACCCGGTTCGACTACGCGAACCGCAACTCCGGCATCTACGAGCGCAGCCCGTTCAAGGTCGCCTACGAGCGGCAGGGCCTCGTCCACTTCGACGTGGCGGAGATCGCCGACAGCGCGTTCGGCATCGTCCCCGAGCTGCGCGCCATCGGCATCCGGCACTACAACATCCTGCCCCTGCCCGCCGCCACCGACTCCCGCATGGCGATGACCTTCGCGACCCGTTCGGGCGAGAATTTCAGCCCCGAGGTGTTCGAGCTCCTGCACGCCATCCTCCCCGCCATCGCGGCGGTGGTGCAGGTGCGCACGCTCCTCACCAACTTCCACGACGTGCTCGCCACCTACGTCGGCAAGGGACCGGCGCGGCAGATCATCGACGGCACGGTCCACCGCGGCGAGACCACCAAGGTCCGCGCGGCAATCCTCGTCGCGGACCTGCGCGGGTTCACCGCCCTCTCCACCCAGCTTCCGCCGGACGCCACGGCAGAGGTCATCAACCGCTACTACGACGTGGTGGTCCCGCCGATCACCGAGCGCGGCGGCGAGATCCTGAAGTTCATCGGCGACGCGGTCCTCGCGACCTTCCCCACCGAGGAGCACGGGGACGCTGAAGCGGTCCTCACCGCGCTCGACGCCGCCCGTTCGATGCTCGACGTCAAGGTTCCGCCCTTCGTCAGCAACGGGCGGGAGTTTCCGATCCGCTTCGGCGTCGCGATCCATCTGGGGGACGCCGTGTTCGGCAATGTCGGCTCCGGCGACCGGCTCGACTTCACGGTGATCGGCCACGACGTGAACATCGCCGCGCGGCTCGCCTCGCTCTGCAGCCGCCTCGGCAAGGAATATCTGGTCTCGCAGGAGGTTGCGGCCATCGGCGTCAGCCATGGCCGGGGGATGCAGGACGCCGGGCAGCACCCGGTCCGCGGCCTCCAGCATCCGCTGCGGGTGTTCGTGCCCGGCGGACAGCCGAAGAAGGCGCCGCCCGCCCCGGTCGCCATCGAAGCCGCCGAACCCGCGTCGCCGCTTGGCCTCGACGCCGAACCGGAGCTCGCGCCGACGGCCTGAGCGGCCGGCGCGGCGCCGTCAGTCTGCGAACGCTTCCTCGACCGAAAGAGCCAGCGACAGGAGCGCGGTGTCGTCGCCGGGCAGACCGTCGATCTCGAACCCGGTCGGCAGCCCCTCGGGGGTCGGCGCCATCGGCAGCGAAATCCCCGGCGCGCCGAGGAGAGACCCGGCGTCGGTGTTGCGGATGAAGGTCGCGAACGTCGGCACCGCGACGCCGTTCAGCATCACCGTCTCGTCCGAGCCCTCGATCGGCTGCGCTTCCAGCGGCGTCGTCGGAAAGACGACGGCGTCGAGCTGGTTCGCCGCGAAAAGCGCCTGATATTCCGCGATCATGGTCTCCCGCAGCGCGAGCGCGCCCTTGTAGTCCTCCTCAGCCACGCCGCCGCCGAGGACGCCGTTGGCGAAGATGCCCGACACGTCCGGGCTCGCGATCTTCTTGGCGAGATCACTGAAGGCGACCTCCGTGTTGGCCGCCAGGAAGGCGCCGAGGTCGCGCCGCGCCTCGAACAGCGCAATGGGGAACCCCGCGTCCGCGCCGTCGGCGAGGATCTTCGTCATGTCGACGTCGACGATCGTGGCGCCCGCCGCCGCGAGGCGCGCAATGGCGGCTTCGAACGAGGCCTTCACGCCCGGCGACAGGTTGTCGGCCTGCGGGTGGGCGAGGCCGAGGCGGACCGACGAGAGGTCGAGCGGCGCCTCCCCGCCCTCTCCGGCAAGGATCGCGTCGATCAGCACCACGTCGCCGACGGTGCGCGCCATCGGCCCGGCGGTGTCGCGCGTGGTGGAGATCGGGATGATGAGCTCGCTCGAATAGCGGCCCGTGGTGGGCCTGAAGCCGACGACGCCGTTGAGCGCCGCCGGAATGCGCACCGAGCCGCCGGTGTCGGTGCCGAGCCCGATCGTGACGACGCCGGACGCAATGGCCGCCGCCGTGCCGCCGGAGGAGCCGCCGGCGAAGCGCTGCGGATCCACGGCGTTGGCGACGGCGCCGAACTCGGAGTTGTTGGAGGTGATGCCGAACGCGAGCTCGTGCATGTTGGTCTTGCCGATGAGCACCGCCCCGGCGTTCCGCAGCGCCGCCACCACCGGCGCATCGACCTCCGGCACGTAGTTGCGCAGCGCCGGCGTCCCCGCCGTCGTCGGCAGTTCGGCGCTGGCGATGTTGTCCTTCACCACGAACGGCACGCCGGCCAGCGGCCCTGCCGTCCCGGCCGAGGCGTCGATCTCGTCAGCCGCCGAAACCGCGCCGACTCGCATCGATTGTGATGAAGGCGTGGAGGTCGGCGGTTTCCTTCGCCCGGTCGAGCGCGGCCTCCACCACGTCGCGCGCCTTCACATGCCCGCTGCGCACGTTGACGGCGATCTCGGCGGCATTGTCCATCGCCTGCGCCCCGGCCTCGGCCGGCAGCGCCATCACGGCGGCGGCGAGAGTCCCCGCGCGAACAACCTGCCCCAGTCCGGGCCGAAGCCCCGTCATCCCAGCCAACTTGCGCATCGATACACCCCTGCCATTCAATAGGATTTTCGGGCGCTTGCCCCCCAAGTCAATCGCACGAACGAGCGCCGCAGCGTTTAATTTCGCAGGCGGTCGCGGTGGGGGGGGTGGGGAGCCGTGGCAGGCGCATCCGGAGCTTCTGTCGTCGATCGGACAAGGCGGATCGATCGGGGGCTGAGACGGGTGGCCTTAAGCCTCCAACGGATCGAAGCAGATTGCGGGACGCGGCTGGTCCTCGCCCTTCGCGAGGGCGGCAGACGTGAAACTGAAGCAAGACCCCTGTCGCGAGCGCGATGAGCTCGGCGCCCGACGTACCCGCATTGCAGACCCGGTCGGGCGGCAAACGCAAAAAGGCCGGCCGGGGCGGTGCCCCGGCCGGCCAAGAGCCTGTTACTGGCTCTTCATGGAGCGCTGAACCACCTGGCTCAGAGCCTGGGAGGTCGAGGAAGCCTCGCACTCGGAGGCCTGGCCGCCCGTGGCACCCTGCGCGAGGACGTTGGCGTCCACGTCACAGACGTTGGCGGCGACGCCGACCGGAACCTGAACCGTCACGGGGATGTCGCTCACGTTGACGTCGAGATCCTTGGCGAGATCATTGGCGACGTTCGAAACGTTCACGTTAACGAGGTTGTTGGCGTTCACGTTCTGCGCGAACGCAGGAGCCGCAACAGTGCCGAAAGCGAGAACGGCGGCAAGCGCAGTCGTGCGAATGATGGTCATAGTATCCTCCAATGTTACAGCGCATCCGTAGGCAAAGACGCCTCCTCAGCTGCTGTTGATAAGAAAACCATCTCATCGAATGTTTGTTCCTCGGCAAAATGTAGACAATTTGGGAAATTATACTTGCCGCTTTGAGTCATTAATCTGGCAGTCAGGTAGATGAATGGATGTTATATTTGGCTCATTCATCGAAGGGTCATTGAGGACCCGGCGCACGACCGCGAAGGTCGCCGCGGTGCACGCGCCCGCCATGGTGACCGCCGGACATTCGCGCAGCGAAAGTTCGCGCGCCGTTGGACGGGACGCGCTTCGGCCGCCGTGCCCGCTGGAAGCGGAACCCTTGGAATGGAGGTGATGGTCGTTTCGCCGGTCCGGCGGAGTGGTAGGCCCGGAGGGACTCGAACCCCCAACCAAACCGTTATGAGCGGTCGGCTCTAACCAATTGAGCTACAGGCCCTGACGGGGGCACATTTGCCTGTCCCGGGGCGTGCTGGCAAGTCCGGGCGGTGACGCGGCTGGCCGCTTCAGTGCGGGGTGTCGCCGTCGGGGGTCTGCCTTGGGCGTGACGGCGGCGGTTGGCGGGTGGGATCGTCGGGCGAGCGGCCCGGCCAGAAGCGCACGCCCGGGCGCGCGAGGCCGCCTGCCATCGCAGCGACCGTGCCGTCGGCGCGCCAGCAGGCGGCGCCAGTCACCGTGCCGTTGTCGCCGAACGCAACCGCGTTCATGCCGCCGCCGATGTGCGGAACCACCTTGACCGCCTGGCCGCCCTCACGCAGCGCAGCGGCCGCCGGCTCGCCGTAGAGCTCTTCGATCTCCACGTCGTGGCCGTCGGTCCACAGGCGCGGGGCCTCTACGGCCTCCTGGAGCGACATTCCGTGGTCGAGAAGGTTGAGGATCGACTGGAACGCGGAGGGAAAGATCCGCACGCCGCCCGGCAGCCCGAGCGCGAACACCGGCTTGCCGTCCCGCCGGACGATCATCGGCGCCATCGAGGTGGGCACCCGCTTGCCGGGCGCCACCGAGAGCGCACGGCCCGGATGCGGGTCGAAGTTCATCATGTAGTTGTTCGGGATGATGCCGGTGCCGGGCACCATGAAGCGGGCGCCGAAGATCCCGTTGATGGTGTGGGTGGCGGTGACGACCATGCCGTCCCGGTCCGCGACCGTGACGTGGGTGGTGTTGGCCGACTCGCCAACCGGCGCGGCGCTCCGGCCGCCAGCTCCGGCAGCAAGGCGCGCCCAGCACGCGGCGGCGTATTCCTTGGAGACGAGCCGGTCGACCGGCACGTCGACGAACGCGGGGTCGCCGCTGAACGCCGCGCGGTCGGCCATGGCGACGCCCATCACCGCCACCAGCGCGCGCAGTGCCGCCGGGGTGCCGAACCCCTCGCCCGCCACGTCGAAATTCTCGATCATGTTGAGCATCTGCGTGACGTGGACGCCGGAGGAGGCCGGCGGCGGCGGGCCGACGATCTCGTAGCCCCTATAATTGCCGACGATGGGCGTGCGGAAGATCGCCTCGTAGTCGTAGAGGTCGGTCTCGCTCAGCCAGCCGTCGGTGTCCCGCCCGTCGTGGATGCAGGAGACCAGCGCCTCGCCGAGCGGGCCGTCGTGGAGCGCGCACGCACCCATGGTCTGGATCAGGCGCAGGCTCTCGGCGTAGTCGGCCATGACGATGCGGGTGCCGTGCGCGGGCAGGTCGCCATCCGGCATGAAAACGGAGGCCATCGCCTCGTCGGCGGCAATGTCGGCCGCGCATTCACCGACGGCGCCGGCGAGGTAGTGGGTGGCGAGGAAGCCGCGCCTGGCGAGGCGGATCGCGGGCTCCAGAAGGTCCGCGAACGGGAGCCTTCCGAACGCGCCGTGGAGCTTCGTCCAGCCGACGAGATTGCCGGGCACCGCCACCGCGCTGGGGCCGTAGGCGGAGCGCCGGCCGACCGTCTCCATCCGCCGCGAAGGCTCGTCCGACACCGGCTCGAAGATGGTGGGGTGCGTGTCGGCAGGGCTGGTGCTCATCGCGTCGATGATGTGGTGCGTCCCGTCCGGCAGGCGGACGTGGGAGAGGCCGCCGCCGGCGATGCCGACCATCATCGGCTCCACCACCGTCAGCGCGAAGAGGGTCGCGACCGCGGCGTCGACGGCGTTGCCTCCGGCTGCCAGCATCTCCATGCCGGCAGCGGTCCCGAGCGGATGGTTTGCGACGACAACCGCCCGCCCCGACGCCGGAGCCTTCTCGCATTCGAACGTGATCGGCGAACGCGTCCGCCAGTCGGTCTGGTGGTTCACTGTGCTTCCTCGATCACCCGCAGTGCCATCTGGCGAAGGTCTAGGCAGTGCGTATCCGATATGCAAATTATCGCCGGTCCATGTTGCATTGCGGCATTCCAGTTCGCACAATCGCCGCCTGACGCGACCGGCCGAGGAGCCCGCCTTGAACACCCATCGACCCGCCTCGCCGCCCGATGACGCCGGCAGGCCGGCGCGTGACCTCTTCCTGCCACTCAGGTTCGCGATCACGCTCGCCCTCATCGCCATCGTCGTCCTCACGCTGGCGCAGATCTTCTGCCGCTTCCTGCTCGATGCGCCGCTGATCTGGAGCGAAGAGCTGGCGCGCATCCTCATCGTCTGGATGACCTTCATCGGCGCCGCCGTCGTCTGCTGGGATGGCCGCCACCTCAACATCGACGTCGGGTTCGGTGCCCTGCCGCTGGTTGCGAAGAACATCGTTCGCATCATCAACGCAGCGCTCTCGGTCGGGTTCTGCATCCTCCTCATTTCGCCGACGTTGCGGCTGGTGAAGATCGAGAACTTCTCCGAAACTCGGCGCGCTGGAACTGCCGTCCGGCATCATTCGCCTGCCGGTCGCGATCGGCGCCGCGCTGATGGCGGTCGCGATCGTGCTGCGCCTCGTCTACCGCCGCCGCCGCACCGCCCGCGACCGCGAGAACTTCCTGAAGGACGCAATGTGACCCGAACGGCAGCAAACATGCAAAGCGCCCGTCCATGACCACCGGCCTCATTCTCGCGCTCCTCGCGGTCCTGCTCGCGTTCGGGATGCCGCTGTTCTTCGCGCTCGGCATTGCCTCCGCCGCCTACTTCTGGGCCGCCGGGATCGACCTTGCGCTGCTCGCCCAGCGGATGAGCGCGTCCGTCGACAGCTTCCTGATCCTCGCGATCCCGTTCTTCTACCTCGCCGGCGAACTGATGAACGCCTGCCGGCTGACGGAGCGGATCGTCGACATGTCGAAGGCGCTCGTCGGCCACATCCATGGCGGCCTCGGGCAGGTGAACATCCTCGCCAGCATGATCTTCTCCGGCATGTCGGGTTCGGCGACCGCCGACACCACCGCGCTCGGCTCGGTCCTCATTCCGGCGATGAAGAAGGAAGGCTACCCCGCGCCCTTCTCGGCGGCCGTCACCGTCGCGTCGGCGATGGTCGGGCCGATCATCCCGCCGTCGGTGGCGCTCGTCATCTACGGGGCGCTCGCCAACGTCTCGATCGGGCGGCTGCTTCTCGCCGGCATCATCCCCGGCCTCGTCATCATCCTCTCGCAGATGGTGTTCACCTACTTCTACGCCCGCGCGAAGGGTTTTCCGCGCTACCCGCGGGCGGACTTCCCGACCGTGGTGCGCGCCACCCGGCGCGGGGCGGCGGCGATCCTGTTCCCGGTCATCATCGTCGGCGGCATCCTTTCCGGCGTCTTCACGCCAACCGAGGCTGCGGCCGTGGCGGTCGCCTACGCGCTGTTCCTGTCGGCGTTCGTCTACCGCAACGTGTCGGCCGGCGAGATCTGGCGCGTGTTCCAGACCGTGTCGCTGGGCTCGGTGCGCATCCTCGTCATCATCGCCGTCGCCTCCGCGTTCTCGTGGATCATGGTGCGCGAGCAGGTGCCGCAGGTGATCGCGACCGGCCTCGGCACGGTGTCGGACAACAGCCTCATCGTCCTCTTCATCATCATCGGGATGCTCCTCATCGTCGGCCTCTTCATGGTGGCCTCGTCGGCGGAGATCGTGCTGACGCCGATCCTCGTTCCCGTCGTGATGTCGTTCGGGATCGACCCGGTTCACTTCGGCGTCCTGATGGTGTTCTCGCTCATCATCGGCGGGGGGACGCCGCCCGTCGGCGTGCTCCTCTTCATCGCGCAGGACATCGCGGAGATTTCGTTCGGGCAGATGGTCCGTGCGATGCTGCCCTTCTACATCCCGCTGTTCGCCGCGGTGGCGCTGCTCGCCCTCTTCCCGCAGCTCACCCTCTTCCTGCCCAACCTCGTTTTCGGCTGATTTCATGACCACGCAAAAACACCGCCTCGCAGAGATGACCTTCCGCGAGTTCGAACAACGCCTTCCCGAAAAGCCGGTCATCATCATCCCGCTCGGCTCGCAGGAAGAGCAGGGCGCCGAGCTGCCCGATGGGCGACTACCAGCTCACCGAGGTGATCGCCGACCGCGTGGCCGAGGAGGCCGGCGCCGTCGTCGCGCCGATCATGCCGTTCGGCTACGCGGACTATTTCCGCACCGTGCCTGGCGGCATCGCGCTGAGGCCGGAAACGTTCTCCGCCGTGCTGGAAGACATGATCGTCAACTTCCTCGACCACGACCTCGACAAGGTGGTCATCCTCAACGGCCACAGCGGCAACGCCGCGCTGATCGACATGACGGTCCGCCGCATCAAGAAGGAGCGCGGCGTGCTGGTGCCCGCCATCCACCTGTGGCGCTCGGTGCCGGACAGCGTCTTCAACCCGCTCTACGGCGACGATGCCCCCCGCGCCAAGGGCCACGGCGCCGACCCGCTGACCTCGGTGTACAAGCACCTCTTCCCGGACATGATGCGCCCGGACCTCGAGGAGCGCCCCGGCGAGTTCGGCACCATGATCGGGCTGCCGACGTCGGGCCTCGGCGCAGTAAAATTCAAGGGCGTCGACGTCACGATGCCGGTCGACGTCACCGACCGGTGCGCGAACGGGATCGCCGGCGGCGACCCCGCGGTCGCCTCCGCCGACAAGGGCAAGGCGATCGTCGATTATCTGGTGACCTTCTGCGCCGAGTTCGTGGCGCACCTCGAAGGCGCCGACACACGGACACACAAGGGAGAGTGAGACTGATGAAGAACTTCACGCTTCGGATCACGGCGCTCGCCATGGTCGCGACCTTCGCCGGCACCGCCGCCGCGACCGCCGAGGAGATCCGCTACGGCCTCTGGGCGCAGGAAGGCGAGGCGCAGTACGACGGCGCGCTCGAGTTCAAGCGCGTGGTCGAGGAAGGCTCCGACCACACGGTCACCATCTACCCCGGCGACCAGCTCGGCACCCCGCGCGAGATGATCGCCCAGCTCGCCCTCGGCACCACGCAGGTGATGTCCTCCGGCGACCCCGGCATCAAGGAGATCGAGTATCTCGCCCTCCCCTACCTGATGAAGGACATGGCCAACTACGAGGCCGTGATCGGCAGCGAGGTCGGCGAAGCCTGGAACGACAAGCTCATCAACGAGCGCCAGATCCGCCTCCTCGGCTTCATGCCGCGCAACCCGCGCCAGATCAGCGCCAACAAGGTCATCAACTCGCTCGATGACATGAAGGGCCTGAAGCTGCGCGCCCCGGAGCGTGACTACTACGTCAAGTCGCTCGCCGCGCTCGGCGCGAACCCGACGCCGATGTCGTTCAACGAGGTCTACACCGCGCTGCAGACCGGCGTCGTCGACGGGCAGGAAAACCCGATCGAGACCATCTTCGCCCAGAAGTTCTACGAGGTTCAGAAGGGCATCGCGATGGTCGACTACATCGTGAAGCCCGCCTACGTGATGGTCGGCGAGAGCTTCTGGTCCGGCCTCAGCGACGAGGACAAGGCGCTCCTGCAGGAAGCCAACGAGGCGTCGACGAAGAAGATCCTCGAGCTCCTGCCCGACCAGCAGAAGCAGTACATCGCCGACATGGAAGCCGCCGGCGTCACCGTGACCTACCCCGACCGCGCCGAATGGATCGAGGCGACCCAGTCCGTCCGCGACGAGCTCGGCACCGAGGTGTGGGGCGAAGAGGACTACAAGACCATCGCCGAGATGGGCCAGCAGGAAATGTGACCGGCCCGCCGCCCTCCTCGGGGGGCGGCACGCGCGACACGCGGCGCCGGGCACCGTCCGGCGCCGTTTTCACGTTTCAGCCTTGCGAGGAGAGATTGCATGACGCTCGTCATCCGCGTCGGACCCGCCCGCCAGACCTGGTGGCTCGAGCACATGACCGAGCTTCTCCCCGAGCTCGAGGTGCGGCTGTGGGACGACCCCGGCCCGCTCGACGCGGTGAAGTACGCCGTGGTGTGGAAGCCCCCCGCAGGCGGCCTGAAGCAGTTCCCGAACCTCGAGGTCATCCACTCCATCGGCGCCGGGATCGACCACATCCTCGACGACCCGGAGCTTCCCGCCGGCATCCCGATCATCCGCGCAACGGGCGACGACCTCACCCAGCGGATGCGCGAGTACGTCACGCTCCACGTCCTGCGCTTCCACCGCAACCTCCCTGCGCTGGAGGAGGCGATGCCGCTGCGCGAATGGCGCCAGAGCGTCAATCCGCCCGCCTACGAACGCAAGGTCGGCATCATGGGCCTCGGCAACCTCGGCGCCGACTGCGCCCGGGCGCTGTCGATGCTGGGCTTCGACGTCGCCGGATGGTCCCGCAGCGAGAAGACGATCGACGGCGTCACGACCTTCCACGGGCCGGACGGGCTCGACGCGTTCCTCGCCCGCACCGAAATCCTCGTCTGCCTCCTCCCCCTGACCGAGGAGACGCGCGGCATCCTCAACGCGTCGCTGTTCGCGAAGCTGCCGAAGGGCGCGTTCATCATCAACGCGGCGCGCGGCCAGCATCTGGTCGACGACGACCTCCTCGCCGCGCTCGCCAGCAACCACATCGCGGGCGCGACGCTCGACGTCTTCCACACCGAGCCGCTGCCGGCCAAGCACCACTTCTGGGAGCACCCGAAAGTGCTGGTGACGCCGCACGTTGCCTCGCTGATCGACCCGGTCGCCGGCGGCAAGCGGATCGCCGCCAACCTCCGCCGCTTCATCGCCGGCGAGCCGGTGGCCGACATGGTGAACCTTTCGCGCGGGTACTGAGCCGCCTTCGCTGGTTGCGCGGCATGGTGGTATGATTCCCGCCGCAGGGAGCCCGTCATGCCCGATCAGCCAACAGTCGAGAGATGTGCGCGCCGGTCCCGGCCGGGCGGCGTGTTCGCGGCCGGGCTGCTTCTCTCCGCCCTCCTAACCGGCGCACCGGCGGCCGCCGGCATCGAGGCCGGGGCGAAGGGACGCGCGACCTTCCCCGGCTTCGACCGGCTGACGCCGATGACGACGCCGGAGCACAGCACCACCGGCTTCCTCGCGCTCTTCTCGGTCACCAAGTCGATCTGCCTGGGGCTCGCCACGCTGGACGAGGACCTTGCGGCCCTTGCCCCGGTCGGCTTCACCATCGCGCGCAGCGATGTCCACGGGCTCGGCTTCGAGGCGCCGCACTTCGATGGCCACCGCTGGGCGATCTCTGTCACCGGAGATTCGGAAAAGGACGAGGCGGCGCACCATCCCTACTGGATCGTAAGCTATGGCGACGAGGGCACTCCGGCAGGCTGCGCGATGACGTGGACGCCCGATCCCGCCGCCATCGACGATGAGATGCGCCGCCGGATCGTCCAGTGGCTCTACATCGGCGTGCCACAGCTCTTCGGCGCAGTCCTGACCGAGCCACGCTTCGCCGGCCTCACCGTGCCGCTCGAGCCCCAATACATGGAGTTGCAGCGCCCCTGCCCGGCCGGCCGGTGCCAGATTACCCTCGTCCCGCTGATGCGGCCCGACGAATGGCGCATCAACCTCGAATTCCGCCTGCGATAGGCCGAACGAAAAAGGGCGACCCCGAGGGCCGCCCTTTCGTCAGCCGCGCAGAGGCGCTCAGTAGTGGGTGTGGCCGAAGAAGGTCGCCGGCGTCTTCAGGAGGTCGCGGTAGCCGGTGCGGTCGAACATCAGCTCGGTCTCGGCGGCGGCCTCGTCGAGCACCTTGGTTTCGTTCACCGTCAGCACCTTGCGGCCCTGCATCAGCACCTTGCCGTCGCAGATGGTGGTGTCGACGTCCGCGCCGTTGGCGAAGCAGGCGATGCGGTAGAGCGGCATGTTGGGCGGGTAGAGGTGCGGCGCGGCGAGGTTGATGAGGATCACGTCGGCCTTCTTGCCGGGCTCCAGCGAACCGATCTCCTTCTCCATGCCGAGCGCCTTCGCGGCATCGATGGTCGCCATCTCCATCACCTTGCCCGGGGGCATCGCGGAGCCGTCGCGGAAGTGGCGGCGGTGGTAGTGCATGCACTGCTGCATGTGGCGGAACATGTCGCCGGAGCGGTCCGGCGCCGTGCCGTCCGAGCCGAGGCCGACCACGACGCCGGCGTCGATCATCTCCGGCGCACGGCAGCGGCCCATGACGGAGGCGATGGCGCTCGGGTTGTGGGCGATCTTGGTGCCGGTGTCGGCGCAGATCCTGATCTCTTCGTCGGTGAAGTCGGTCGAGTGCGACAGCAGCGCCTCGGGGCCGAGGATGCCGAGCTCGTCGAACGCGAACTGCACGGTTCCCTGGCGGTGGCCGTCCTGCGTGAAGATGAGGCCGTGCTCGCGCGCCACGGCGGAGGCCTTCTTGGCCTGCGCCACCATCGTCGCCTTTTCCTCCGCGCTGGCGTCGTCAAGGTGCTCCTTGCGAAGCGTGGGCGACAGCATCGCGATGTTGAGGCGGCCGCCCTCGGTGTTGTGGCGGTCGCGGATCAGGGTCTCGCAGGTGGCGATCTGCTGTTCGAACGTCACCTCGTAGTCGGTGCGCACGCCGTCCTTCCAGGTGCCGTAGGTCCACGGGAACGGCGGCCGCGTCGGGCCGACGGCCATCTGGACGCGGATGCCGAGCTCCTTCACGGCGTCGAGGTGGGCGTCGCCGCCATCGCGGGTGTCGGTGCGCATCACGCTGTCGCCGCCGCCGAGCAGCGAAACGCCGGTGGTGACGCCGGCCTTGAGGCGCTCCAGCCCCGCGAGCGCGGCCTCGGCGTGCCAGAAGCCGGGATCGGACGCCAGGGTGTAGACCACGCGGCAGGCGTTGAACCACGCCTCGCTGTCGCCGCCGGCCAGCGTCTTGATGAGGCCGTGGCCGGCGTGGGCGTGAACATCGATCAGGCCCGGCATCGCGGCCATGCCCCTGGCGTCGATCACCTCGCCGGCGGGGTGCGCGGCGGCGCACCTCCGCGGTCGGCCCCACCGCCACGATGCGGTCGGCCGTGATGGCGATCGAGCCGTTTTCGATCACCTGGCGCGTTCCATCCATGGTGACGACGATGGCGTTGTCGATCCGCAGGTCAGCCATTCAGTGCTCCTTGGTGTTGATTGTTGCGATGGCGGTGCGGCAGTTCGTCGATCAGCGCCGTCGTGTAGGGATTCCGGGGGTGGTCGAACAGGGCGTCGGCGTCCTGCTCCTCCACCAGCTTGCCGCGCTGGAGGACGCCGATCCGGTCCGCCACCTGCCGCACGACCGGCAGGTCGTGGGTGATGAACAGCATCGCGAGGCCGAGATCGTCCTTGAGGTCCATCAAAAGGTTGAGAAGCTGCGCCTGGATCGACACGTCGAGCGCGGACGTCGGCTCGTCGCAGATGAGGAGCCGGGGCCGCCCCGCCAGCGCGCGGGCAACCGCGATGCGCTGGCGCTGCCCGCCCGAAAAGGCGTGCGGATGCCGGTGCATCGCGTCGGCGGGAAGGCCGACGCGCTCCAGCAGCGCCTCCACGATGCGCCGCGTCATCCGCTTGTCCGCGGTGCCCGCGGTGACGATGGGCTCGGCCACCGCATCGCCGACGCGCAGGCGCCTGTTGAGCGAGGAGAACGGGTCCTGGAAGATCATCTGCAGGCCGCGGCGATATTCGCGGATCTGCACCTCGCGGGCGCCGGGCTGCAGGGCGTGCGGGCCGAACACGATGTGCCCCTTGTCCGGCAGGTAGAGCCCGGCAACCATCTGCGCCAGCGTCGACTTGCCCGACCCCAACTCGCCGACAAGCCCGTACGCTTCGCCGGTGTGGACCGCGAATGTCACGTCATCAACGGCGGTGAAGCGCTTGGCGCCACCGCCGAACAGGCCTGCCGACAGCGCGAACGCCTTCGTCACGCCCTCCACCTTGAGGAGCTGTTCGCCCGGCCGGTCGGCGCCGCCGGCGCGCAGCCATGTATCGAGCGAGAAGTCGTGCACGGCCGGCGCGGCGATCTCGCTAAGCGGCGGCACCTCGAACCGGTGGATGGTGCGGTCGCCGGGCGGGACCGCCGCGATCAGCATTTTCGAGTAGGCGTCGTGCGGGCGGGTGAGCAGGTCGTCGGTGGGGGCGGTCTCGACGATCTTGCCGCTCTTCATCACCGCCACCTTGTCGGCGATGCGGGAGACGGCCGCCATGTCGTGGGTAATCAAGAGGACCGCCGTGCCGCGCTCGCGGGCAAGGGCGCGGATGAGGTCGAGCACCTGCCCGCGGACCGAGACGTCGAGCGCGGAGGTCGGCTCGTCGGCGATGACGAGGCGCGGGTTGCAGGCGATGGCGAGCGCGATGACGACGCGCTGGCGCATCCCGCCCGAGAACTGGTGCGGGTACTGTTTTACGCGCACCGCGGGGTCCGGGATGCCGACCGCGGCCAGCATCTCCACCGCGCGCTGCTGCGCCACACGGCCGGACAGGCCTTCGTGGTGGCGCACCATGTGGATGAGTTGCTGCTCGACGGTGAACAGCGGGTTCAGCGCCGTCTGCGGGTCCTGGAAGATGACGCTGACGTCGCGGCCGCGGGTGTGGGTGTTGCGGTAGTCGATCGGGGCACCGTCGAGGGTGAGGATGTCCGCGTGCCAGCGGCCGGGCGGATCGACGAGGTCGAGCAGCGCCGCGCCGATCGACGATTTGCCGGCGCCGGATTCGCCGACGATGGCGACGATCTCGCCGCGCCCCGCCGCAATGTCGATGCCATCGACAGCCGGCCGCCCCGCCCGCCCGTAGGCGACGGTGAGACCCCGGACCCGGAGGCGCGGTTCAGTCGATGCGGGGGTTGAGGGCATCGCGGAGCCAATCGCCAAAGAGGTTTACGAAGAGGACCAGAAGCACCAGCGCCACCGCCGGGAAGACGACCACCCACCAGACGCCCGAGAAAAGGTTCTCATTGCCGATGCGGATCAGCGTGCCGAGCGACGGCGACGTCGCCGGCATCCCGACGCCGAGGAAGGAGAGCGTCGCCTCCGCCAGCACCGCCAGCGCGAGGTTGATGGTGGCGATCACGATCACCGGCGACAGGATGTTGGGCAGGATGTGGCGCGACAGGATGCGCCGCTCGGCCACGCCGGTGACGCGCGCGGCCTTCACGTAGTCGAGGCCCTTCTCCACCATCGTCTGGCCGCGCACGGTTCTGGCATACTGCGTCCATTCGTTGATCGCGATGGCGAAGATCAGGATGAGAATCGCCCCCTCCCCGCCCGCCACCTGCGGCGCAACCGAGCGTGCGATGCCCGCCACAAGCAGCGCGATGAGGATGGTGGGGAAGGACAGGATCACGTCCGCCAGCCGCATCAGCGCGCTGTCGAGCACGCCGCCATAAAAGCCGGCGAACAGGCCTACAAGCGTGCCGATGCCGGCGGAGATGGCGACGGCGGCGATGCCCACGGTGAGCGAGATGCGCATCCCGAACAGGATCGCGGAGAACACGTCGCGCCCCTGCATGTCGGTCCCCAGCAGGAAGCGCGGGTCGCCGCCTGCCATGAATGATGGCGGGAGTTCGGAATCCATCAGGTTGAAGGTGCCGAGCTCGAACGGGGAATGCGGTGCGATGAGGGGCGCGAGGAAGGCGGCGCCGATCAGCAGCAGCGCGCCGACGGCGGAGATGATCGCCTTGGGCGAGCGCAGGAAGTCGCGCCAGAGCGATGGGGGACCGCTCATGGCTTTGCGGTTCTGAGGCGGGGATCGACGAGAAGGTAGGTGATGTCGACCAGCGCGTTGAGGGTCACGAACAGGAGGCCGACGAAGAGGAGGTAGGCCGCCATCACCGGCACGTCCGCGAACGACACCGCCTGGATGAAGAGGAGACCGAGGCCCGGCCACTGGAAGACGGTCTCCGTCACCACCGCGAAGGCGATCAGGCCGCCGATCTGCATCCCCGTGATGGTGATGACCGGAATCAGCCCGTTCTTCAGCGCGAGCCGGTAGTGGATCGACCGCGCCGGCAGGCCGCGCGAGCGGGCGAAGCGGATGTAGTCGGACGACAGGATCTCGATCATCTCAGCCCGCACCAGGCGCATGATGAGCGTCATCTGGTAGAGCGCGAGGGTGACGGACGGCAGCACAAGCGCCTTGAGGCCGCTGACGGTGAGGAGCCCGGTCGTCCACCAGCCGAGGTCCACCGTGTCGCCGCGCCCGAACGAGGGCAGCCATCGCAGCGTAACCGAGAAGACGAGGATCAGCATGATGCCGGTCACGAATGTCGGCACCGAGATGCCGACCAGCGAGACCGACTGGACCGTGGTCGCGAGCCACCCCGTCCGGTGGACGGCGGTGATGACGCCGAGCGGAATCCCGATGGCGAGCGAGAGCAGCGTCGCGACGAAGACGAGCTCCAGCGTGGCGGGGAGCCGCTCGGCGATCATGTCCGCCACGGGGCGCTGGTTGCGATAGGAAATGCCGAGGTCGCCCTGCGCAAGGCGCGAGACGAATACGCCGAACTGGACGATCACCGGCTGGTCGAGGCCCAGCCTGGCGCGCAATTCGGCGCGCTCGGTGACGGACGCGTCCTCGCGCGACATGGTCGCCACGGGGTCGCCGACGTAGCGGAACATCACGAAGGAGATGATGGCGATCGCGAAGATCACCACCAGCGCCTGCGCGAGGCGGCGGACGATGAAGACGAGCATGCCCGCCGCCCTTTCGCTCAGTTGACCTTGTAGTGCCAGGCCCGGAAGTAGTCGTCCGGGAACTGGATGAGGTCGACGTTGTCACGCGCCGCCCATGCCAGCGGCTGCTGGTGAAGCGGAATGTAGGCGACCTCGTCGCGCGCGATCCGCATCGCCTCGGCGATCAGCTCCAGCCGCTTCGGCTCGTCGGTCTCCTGCGAGGCGAGGGCGTCGATCTCGTCCATCCGCGCGTTGGAGAAGCCGTTGGGGTTGTTGCCGCCGGCGTCGTCGCCGCGGGTCGCCAGCATGGCGCGGATCGGGCTGTAGCCGTCCATTGCCGGAAGGGTTGCCCAGCCGATGAGGTAGGCGTCGGTCTCGCCGTTATCGACCTTGGGGAAGTGGTTGCCCTTGGTCTGGGTCGTCAGCTTCACGTCGATGCCGAGATTCTTCCACATCGAGGCGATTGCGAGGCACAGTTCCTCGTCGTTGACGTAGCGGTCGTTCGAGCAGTCGAGGCCCATGGTGAAGCCGTCGGCGTAGCCTGCCTCGGCAAGGAGCGCCTTGGCGGCGTCCATGTCGTAGGGCGGCTTCACGTCGTCTTCCGCCACGTAGCCGGCGATGGGCGGGGCAATCATCAGGCCGGCGATCCGCGCCTTGCCGCGCATCACCTTGGCGGCGATCGCCTCCATGTCGATGGCCTGCCACAGCGCCTTGCGGACCTTGAGGTCCTTCAGCGGGTTGAAGCCGGAGCCGGGCGCCGCGTCGAGCTCGTCGTCGCCGACGTTGAGGCCGAGCATGATGGTGCGCAGCGAGGGGTTCTGGATGGTGGTGACGCCGTCCGCCGCGTCGATCCGGTCGGCGTCCTGCAGCGGCGCCGGGGTGATGACGTCGACTTCGCCCGACAGCAGCGCGGCGACGCGGGTGGCGTCGGAGCTGATCGGGGTGAATTCCAGCGTGTCGATGTTGTGCTTGGGCGTGTCCCACCAGTCTTCGTTGGCGGTCAGGACGGTCTTGGCGTCGGGCGTGCGGCTTTCGAGCTTGAAGGGGCCGGTGCCCATCGCATGGTCGGACGCGTAGGTGACGGCGCCGGTGGAGGTGTTGCCGGGCTTCAGCGCGTCGTGCTCCTCCATCCACTCCTTGTCCATGATGAAGATGCCGGAGAGGTCGTTCAGCAGGAGCGGCGTCGGGCCCGTGAGGATGAGGTCGACGGTGTAGTCGTCCACCTTCTCTGCGGCGGTGACGGCGGAGAGGTTGCCGCGGGCGCGGGAGTCGGGGTCGATCATGCGCTCGACGGAGGCGACCACGTCGTCGGCGGTGAACGGGTTGCCGTTGTGGAAGGTGACGCCTTCGCGCAGGTGAAAGCGCGCGCGGGTCGGCTCGACGAGTTCCCACTCGGTGGCGAGCGCCGGCTCGAACTCGAGGTTGGCGTCGCGGCGCACCAAGGGCTCGTAGATGTGGTGCAGGAAGGCGGACGTCAGGCTTTCGGTGTGTGCGTAGGGGTCGAGGGTGAGGACGTCACCGTCGTTGGCCCAGCGCAGCGTTTCGGCCGAGGCCGCGCTCGCCGCGACGAGCGCGATCGCCGCCGTCGAAAGGTTGAGGATCGTTCGCTTCATGCTCTGCTCACTCCCTGTGAAAACCATGACCGCTGCGCAGGATCATAGTCAGCCGACCTGCAAACTGTATACCAGCGGAATTCAATTTCTTGCCAGCCGGCAGCAGTTTCATGCTTCGGCACGGTTCATGCCGCACACGATCTTGCCGGTGCGCCTCACTCCGCCAGCAAGATACGCGCCGCTTCCGACCACGAGAGAGAGATCTGGATTTATGCCGCGAGCCAGGGTCACCCGCCTGTCGATGTCCGCGCCGGACGACACCGCGCCCATCAGCGCCGCCATCACCGGCGGCGAGATCGACCCGGCCGCGATCAGGGCGATCTTCGCCAAGACCGAGGGCAACGGCTGCGTCAACGATTTCACGCGGGCGTTCGCGGTCCAGTCGCTGCGGCTGATGCTGGGCGCGCATCTGCCGGCGGATGCCGTTGCCGAGATCGCGATGGTGATGTCCGGCGGCACCGAGGGCGCCCTTGCCCCGCACTGGCTGGTATTCGAGGCCCTGCCCGACGACGGCCCCGGCGAGAACGCCCTCGCGATCGGCGTCCACACCACGCGCGACCTGCTGCCGGAGGAGATCGGCCGCAAGGCGCAGGTCGAGCTGGTGGCGGACGGCGTGCGCACGGCGATGGCGCGCGCCGGCATCGCCCGCGTCGAGGATGTCCACTTCGTCCAGGTGAAGTGCCCGCTGATCACCGCCGAACGCACCGCTGCCGCCGCCGCCCGGGGCGCCACGGTCGCGACGGCGGACACGCTGAAGTCCATGGGGTTTTCGCGCGGCGCGGCATCGCTCGGGGTGGCGTTGGCGCTCGGCGAGATCGAGGACGTCCCGGACGGCGCCATCACCACCGACCGCTCGCTCTACAGCGGGCGGGCCAGCGCCTCTGCCGGCATCGAGCTGATGGCCAACGAGATCGTCGTGCTCGGCCACGCCCCGTCGTGGCGCGGGCCGTGCCGGATCGACCACGCGGTGATGGAAGACGCCGCCGACGGCCGTGCCCTTGCCGGCATCTTCGCCCGGACCGGCCTCTCGAATGATGCATTCCTGAGCAGCGATGCCCGGATGAGGGTCATCGCGGTGCTCGCCAAGGCGGAGCCGTCCTCGACCGGGCGCCTGCGGGGCCACCGCCACACGATGCTGGACGATTCCGACATTTCGCCGACCCGGCACGCGCGCGGCTTCGTCGCCGGCGTTCTGGCGGGGCTGGTCGGCCACGCGGAAATCTTCGTCTCCGGCGGCGCAGAGCACCAGGGGCCGGACGGCGGCGGCCCGCTCGCAGTCATCTACAGGGCCTCATGAAACCCGCCAACCTCACGCTCCGGCAGCTGCGGATCTTCATTGCCGTCGCCGAGCATGGGAGCTTCGTGGCGGCGGCGGCCTCGCTGGGGCTGTCGCAGCCTGCGCTCAGCCAGAGCGTACGCCAGCTGGAGGCCGAGGTGGGCGCGCCCCTCTTCGTGCGGACGACGCGCAAGGTGCACCTCACCGCCGTCGGCCTCAGCCTGCTGCCGCAGGCGCGCGCGCTGCTCGCGGGCCTCGACGCCATGGCCCACGACATCGAGGACCTCGTCGCCCGCCGCAGGGGGCGCGTGGTGGTCGCCTGTGTCCCGTCGCTGGCGTGGCGCCTGATGCCCCCGGTGCTCGCCATGAACACCGACATCTACCCCGGCATCACCATCGAGGTGCGGGACATGCGGATGCGGCAGATCAAGGAGGCTGTGCGCTCCGGCGAGGCCGATCTAGGCCTTGGCAGCACCCCCGGCCCCGGCGAGGAGCTGGCGTTCGTCGAGATGGCGCGGGACCGGTTCCACGCCGTGTTCCCCCGCGGCCACCCGCTGGAAACCGCGCCACGGATGACGTGGCACGAACTGTCGCGCCACCCCTTCATCATGATGAGCGCGGACACCGCCATCCGCGACGTGGTCGATGAGATGAGTGGCCAGCCCGAGGTCGACTTCAACATCGTGGCGGAGCTGTCCAACCTTGCGACCGTCAACGGCTATATCCAGCAGGGCGTCGGCGTCACGGCGCTGCCCGGCATCGCGCTGCCGCGCGACGATCACTCGCGGCTGACCCACCGGCTGCTGGTGGACCCGGAGATCGGGCGCACCATCGCCGCCCTCTGGCGCGAGGAGGTGGGGCTGTCTCCGGCCGCCGCCACCATCGTCCGCTCCATCGCGGCGTGCGGGGCGGCCGGCACCATTGCAGGCTCCGGCACCAACCTCGACTGGCTGGAGTTCGCCCTGCCGGAGCCGTAAGCCGCCTACGCCGCCGCCATCGCCGCGCGCAGCCGCGCGGTCTCCGCCTCGTCGATGGCGAGCGACTTGCCGTCGATCGCGACGCCATAGTCCGATCGCGCCCGCTCGGCCGTGACATAACCCGCCTCGACGTCGGCGCGCACGCTCTCGGCCGGCCGCTCGAACGGATTGCCGTAGCCGCCGCCGCCGGGGAGTTCCAGCGTCACCTCCTCGTCACCGGGGAGCGTGTTGCGGGTCTTTGCCCGCAGCGGATCGCCGGAGCGGGTGGTGATCTTGCCCACCGCGCCGGGCTGCCCGCCCGCGAGGCCCGCCGCCGCATGGTGCATCCGGTCGTAGAGGCCCGAGAACGTAAACGGCTTGCCGCCGCGCACGCCCAGCGTGAACGACTGCGCGAGCCCCCCGCGCCACCGCCCTGCCCCGCCGGAATCGGCGACCAGCTCGCGCTTGGCGATGAAGATCGGCACCAGCGCCTCGATCATCTCCGACTGGACGCCCGCGATGGCCGAGGGGAATGCCGTCGCCGACATCCCGTCCCGCCCGTGGATCGCGCCGACGCCGCCAGCCGCGAACCACACATAGGCAAAGCGCCCGCCCTCGGGCCGGTCGCCGTAGACCTGCGAATCCCACAGGGCATCGAAGCTCGCCGCCATCACCTTCTCGGGCAGGATCTCCTCCAGCGCGCCAAACACGAGGCTGGGGAGGAAGTGGCCGACGAGGTGGCGGCCCGCGACGGGGCTGGGGTGCTGGCAGTTGAGGATGGAGCCCAGCGGCGCGGTCACCTTCACCGGCCTGAAACTCCCCTCGTTGTTGGGAATATCCGGCGAGATCGCGCACTTGATGCCGTAGGTGGTGTAGGCCGCGCTGTAGTTAAGCGCGACGTTGATGCCCCGGTCCACCGCATCCGAGGTGCCTTCGTAGTCCACCGTCAGCTCGGTGCCGGCGATGGTGATGGTGCAGACGAGCCTGATCGGCGTGTCGAAGCCGTCAGTCATCATCTCGAAGCCATAGGTGCCGTCGGGCAGCGCCGCGATCCGGTCGCGCATCGCGGCCTCGGAGCGCTCCACGATGGCGTCGGCCACCTCCTCGATGTCGTCGAGGTCGAAGTCGGCCATGAAGGCGAGGAGCTGGCGCGCGCCGACCTCGTTGCCGACCACCTGGCTGTGGAGGTCGCCCATCACCTCTTCCGGCGTGCGCACGTTGGCCTTGAGGAGCGCGTACAGCGTCTCGTTGGGCTTGCCCGCGTCGTAGAGCTTGAGGATCGGGATCTGGAGGCCTTCTTCAAAAATCTCGCGGCTGTCGGCGGAGAGGCCGCGCCCGCCGATGTCGAGCGCATGGCAGCAGTTGCCGAAGAAGCCGACGCAGCGCCCGTTCTTGAAGACCGGCGTCATGATCGTGATGTCGTTGAGCTGGCCCGCCGTCATCCACGGATCGTTGGTGATGAGGACGTCGCCCTCGTTCAGTGTGTCCACAGGGTGTGCATCCAGAAGGTGATGCATGCAGGTGGCCATGGCGTTGATGTGGCCGGGCGTGCCGGTGACGGCCTGCGCCACCATCCGCCCGCGCCGGTCGAACACGCCGGCCGACAGGTCGCCCGCCTCGCGCACGATGGAGGTGAAGGACGTGCGCATCAGCGCGGCGGCCTGCTCGTTGACGGTGGCGATCAGCCGGTTCCAGAGGACTTCGAGTTTGAGCTGGTCGAGGGCCATCAGGCGTCTCCCTTGGCGCTGGTCGGCATGTCGACGATGAGGTTGGCGTGGGTGTCGACGGTGGCGCGGCACGGCCCGTTGAGGACGACGGTGCTTTCCCGCTCCTCCACGATGGCGGGGCCCTTGAAGTTCGCGCCGACGCCGAGGGCGTAGCGGTCGTAGACCGCGACCTCGGCCATCTCCTCGGTATCGGCCCGGAAGATCCGGCGGTGCCCCTTGATGGCGGCGGTGGCGTCGCCGGCCACCGTCGCGGCGTTCGGGAGGACGAGCCGCGGTGTGGGGCCGGCGGCGACGACGCGCCAGGAGATGACGTCGAGCTCCACGTTCTGCGGCGTCTGGCCGTAGATGGCGCGATAGGCGTCCTCGAAGGCGGACTGGATCGCGGCGGCGCAGTCCGGCCCCAGCGTGCCGTCGGGTACCGGGACGGTGAGGTCGTAGCCCTGCCGGCGGTAGCGCACGTCGGCGGTGCGGCGGAAGCTGATCTCGTCCGCCGCGACGGAGCGGCCGATCACCTTGCGGCCAGCCTCCTCCATCTCGCCGAGCGCTTCGTTGATCGCGCCCCAGTCCATCGCCTCCAGCCCCGTCGGCATCGTGCGGACGAAATCGAACGAGAGCGGCGCCGCGAGGAGCCCGGCGGCCGACATCACGCCCGCGCCGAGCGGATAGACCACCTGCGGCGAGCCGAGGATGGTCGCAACGCCGAAGGCGTGGACCGGGCCTGCGCCGCCGAACGCGAACAGCGGCAGCTTGTCGGCCTCCGTGCCGCGCTCCACGGCGTGGATGCGCGCGGCCGACGCCATGTTCTCGTTGACCAGTCGGTGGACGCCCCATGCGGCCGCCTCTGCGTCGATCCCGAGCGGCTCCCCGACGGTCTTCGCAAGCGCCTCGCGCGCGCCGTTCACGTCGAGCGCCATGGTGCCGCCGAGGAAGAATGCGGGGTCGAGGTAGCCGAGCACGAGATCGGCGTCCGTCACCGTCGGCTGCGTCCCGCCGCGGTTATAGCTGACCGGCCCCGGCACGGCGCCCGCGCTCTGCGGGCCGACCTGCAGGCGGCCGAGAGCATCGCGGGTGACGAGGCTGCCGCCGCCGGCGCCGATCTCGATCATCTCGATCACCGGCACCTTTACCGGCAGCCCCGAGCCCTTCTTGAAGCGGTATTTGCGGTCGACCTCGAACTCCGGCGCGATCAGAGGTTCGCCATCCAGAATGAGGCAGGCCTTCGCCGTCGTGCCGCCCATGTCGAACGACAACAGGTCGTTCGCGCCGATCAGCTTGCCGTAGGCCGCTGCGGCCAGCGCCCCGGCCGCCGGGCCGGATTCCACGAGGCGGATGGGGAGCGAGGTGGCCGTGGCGATGTCGCACGCGCCGCCCTGGCTCTGCATCACGTAGAGAGCGCCGGGCACGCCCTTGCCCCGCAGCCGCTCCTCGAGCCGGTGGAGATACTCGTCGGCGATCTTCTTGACGTAGACGTTGGCGAGCGTGGTGGACGCTCGGTCGTACTCGCGGATCTCGGGGTTCACCTCCGAAGACAGCGAAACGGCGACCTCGGGCAGCTTCTCGGCCAGAATCTCGCCGATGCGCTGCTCGTGCGCCGCATTGCGGTAGGCGTGCAGCAGGCAGACCGCGACGGCCTCGACCCCGGCCTCGCGCAGCACCGGCACCAGCGCCTCGACGGAAGCCTCGTCGAGCTCGGTCTTCACCGTGCCGTCGGCGAGGATGCGCTCGTCGACTTCGAGCCGGAGATGGCGCGGGGCGATGGGGTCGGGCCGCTCCATCCACAGGTCGTACATGTCGAAGCGGTATTCGCGGGCGATCTCCACCGCGTCGCGGAAGCCGCGGGTGGTGATCAGCGCCGTCTTCGCGCCCTTGCGCTCGATCAGCGCGTTGGTGAACAGCGTGGTGCCGTGGATGAGGTGGCCCACCGCCTCGGCGGAAACGCCGTTGTCGGCCAGAAGGGTGTCGACGCCGTCCAGCACCGCGCGGTCGGGTTCGGCGGGCGTCGTCAGCACCTTGGCGACGTGGAAGGCGGTGCCGGCATCGTCGACCATCACGAGGTCCGTGAAGGTGCCGCCGATGTCCGCGCCGATGCGATAGCTCATGAAGGTCCGTCCTTGGGGTCGTCAGGCGTGAGGTGGCGCCCGGTGGGGGCCTTGTGTCAGCGTACCAGCCGCGGGGTCATCGATGCCAGCAGGCGGCGAGATGGCCGGGCGCCTTCTGCGTGAGCGGAGGCGCTTCCCTGCGGCACTGGTCGGTCGCCAGCGGACAGCGCGTTGCATAAAGGCAGCCCGGCGGCGGGTTCGCAAGGTCCGGCAGCTCCGCCGGCGCAGCGCCGTGATCGCGCCGGACACGGGCGACGGCGGGGTCCGCCACAGGCACCGCCGCCAGCAGCGCCTCGGTGTAGGGGTGGCGCGGCGCCTCGTAGATGGCATCGCGCCCGGCGATCTCGACCAGGCGGCCGGCATAGAGGATCGCGATCCGGTGCGAGATGTGGCGGACGATGGCAAGGTCGTGCGCGATGAAGAGGTAGGAGAGCCCCAGCCGCTCCTGCAAATCCTGCATCAGGTTGATGACCTGCGCGCGGACCGAAACGTCCAGCGCCGAGACCGGCTCGTCCGCCACGATGAGCTGCGGCTCCAGCGCCAGCGCCCGCGCGATCCCGATCCGCTGGCGCTGCCCGCCCGAGAAGGCGTGCGGAAAGCGCGAATGCGCATCCTCCGGCAGGCCGACGAGATGGAGGATCTCCGCGACCCGCTCGTTGGCCTCGGCGCGGGACTTCACCCGGCGGTGGACGATGAGCGGCTCGGCGACGATCTCGGCCACCCGCATCCGCGGATTGAGGCTGGCGTAGGGGTCCTGCAGCACGAGCTGCATCTTTCCGCGCAGGCGTTGCAGCGCGCGGCCGCGGGTGTGGGTGATGTCCTCGCCGTCCAGCAGCACGCGGCCTTCGGCGAGCGGCGTGCGGCGCAGGATCGCGCGGCCGACGGTGGATTTGCCCGAGCCCGATTCCCCCACGAGCCCCAGCGTCTCACCCTTGCCGATGGAAAAGCCGACGCCTTCCACCGCGCGGATCGTGCGCGCCGGGCCGAACAGCGTCGCAGCCCGCGCCGCATAGTCGACCGCGAGGTTCTCGACCGTGAGCGCCGGGCCGCTCATGCCGCCCCCACCGGGTCCGCCCATGCCGCGACGCCGGGGCGGAAGCACGCGACCGTGCCGCCGCCTTCCGCCGCGCCCAGCGGCGGTGTCTGCTCGCAGGCCGCGACCGCGGCGGGGCAGCGGGGGCGGAAGGCGCAGCCGGTGGGCGGAGCGATCAGCCGCGGCGGCGCGCCGGGGATGGAGACGAGGCGCTTCTCCACGCCGTCCAGCGTCGGCGTAGAGCGCAGAAGCCCTTGCGTATAGGGGTGCTGCGGCGCGGCGAAGATCCGCTCCACGCTGCCGGTTTCCACCACGCGCCCGGCGTACATCACCGCAACGTCGCGGCAGAGTTCGGCGACCACGCCGAGGTCGTGGGTGATGAGGATGATCGCAAGGTCGAGCTCGAGCTGAAGGTCGGTCAGGAGTTCGATGATCTGCGCCTGCACCGTCACGTCGAGCGCGGTGGTCGGCTCGTCGGCAATCAGGAGCACCGGATCGCAGGCGAGCGCCATCGCGATCATCACACGCTGGCGCATTCCGCCCGAAAATTCGTGCGGCCGCTGGTCCAGCCGACGCTCCGCGGCGCCGATGCCGACGTGGCCCATCAGCTCGACGGCCCGGCGGCGCGCGTCAGCGCCCGAGAGGCGCTTGTGATAGCGCAGCGTCTCGGTGATCTGGTCGCCGACCGTCATCAACGGGTTGAGCGAGGTCATCGGGTCCTGGAAGATCATCGAGACGTCACGGCCCCGGCGCTTCAGCCACGCCTTGCGGTCGTCGAAGACGGACTTGCCATCCCACAGGATATCGCCGCCGACGATCTCTCCCGGCGGATCGATGAGGCCCATCAGCGCCTGCGCCGTCACGCTCTTGCCGGAGCCGGATTCGCCGACAAGGCCCAGCGTCTCGCCCCGGTCCACCGTGAGGGAGACGCCGCGCACCGCCTCCACCGTGCCGCCGGTGGTGGCGAACGCGACCTTGAGACCCTGAATGTCGAGGAGCCTGCTCATGGCGCAATCCGCCGTGCGAGGGGGCGCCTCTGCTGCCGTCTCGCCTCCTGCCGGGCGAAGCGCTTCTCGCGCTCCTGCGGGTCGTTGGTGACGCGCAGCCACCCGGCGAAAAGGTTGATGGAGAGGACGGTGATGACGATGGCAAGGCCGGGAAAGGTGACGAGCCACCACGCGATGAACACGTAATCCCGTCCGCCGGCGACATCGAGGCCCCAGCTCGTCGCCGGCGGCTGCACGCCGAGGCCGAGGAAGGAGACAGCGGCTTCGGCCAGCACGATGTTGGTGAATTCGAGGATCGCCAGCGTCAGGAGCGGCGCGGTGAGGTTGGGCAGGATGTGCCGGCCGATGACGCGCAAGGGGCCGCAGCCGATCACCTCGGCCGCCTCCACGTAGGCGCTCTGCCGGCTAGCGAGGACGATGCCGCGGACGACGCGGGCGTAGATCATCCAGTTGGTGACGGCGAGCACCACCACCAGCGTGACGACGCCCGGCCCGATCACCGAAACGATGAGGAGGATGAGGAGGATGCCCGGAAACGAGATCTGCACGTCCACAGCGCGCATCAGCCAGCCATCCGCCCGGCCGCCGAGGTAGCCCGCGAGGAGCCCCACCAGCACCCCGAACGAGCCCGCCAGCAGCACCACTGTTGCCGCAATCACCAGGGTGATGCGCGCACCGTAAATCACGCGGGACAGCACGTCGCGCCCCAGATGATCAGTGCCGAGAATGTGGGCCATGCTGCCGCGGTCAGACCATGCCGGCGGCTTGAGCCGGGCGAGCAGGTCCTGCGCTGCCGGATCGTAGGGCGCCAGCAGCGGGGCGAAGATTGCCATCAGCACCACGGCGGTGATGCCGATGAGGCCGAGCAGCGCGGCCTTGTCGTGGCGCAGTTCGCGCAGCCACGCGGCATTGGCGAGGGGGAAGGCCATCAGCGCACGTCGATCCTGGGGTCGATCAGCTTGAACGCCAGATCGAGGCCGAGGTTGATCAGGACGATGAGCGCCGCGATGACGAAGACGATCGCCTGCACCAGGAAGAGGTCGCCCCGCTGGATCGCCTGGATCGCGGTGAGGCCCAGCCCCGGCCACGCGAACACCGTCTCCACCACCACGGTGTAGCCGGAGAGCGCGAGGATCAGCTCCCAGCCGGCCGAGCGTCAGCACCCCGATGAGGACGTTGCGCAGCGCGTGGATGCCGAGGACGCGGCGGGCGGGCATCCCCTTGGCGCGCGCGGTCTTCACGTAGGGCCGGTTGAGTTCGTCGATCACGGCGGAGCGGGTGAGCATGGTGAGGCGGGCGAGCGGCGCGAGGCCGAGCGTCACGGCAGGGAGGATGAGGTGTGCCCATGTGGTGGCGCCGGAGGTGGGCAGCCACTTGAGGTTCACCGCGAAGATGGTGATGAGGATCAGCCCCACCCAGAACTGCGGCATGGAGAGGCCGAGAAGCCCGGCGCTGACGATGAGCCGGTCGACCGGCCCGTCGGGCCGCGTCGCCGCGATGATGCCGAGCGGCACGGCCAGCAGGAGCGCGACGCCGAGACCGGCGGCGACGAGGAGCATGGTGTTCGGCAGCCGCTCGAACACCACGTCGGCAGCCGGGCGGCGCTGCCACAGGCTTTCGCCGAAATCGAGAGTGACGAGATCGCCGACGAAGCGTGCGAACTGGACCGGCAGCGGCTGGTCGAGGCCGATCTGGTGGGCGAACGCGGCGCGCTGCTCGGCGGTCGCCGACAGGGGCAGCATCAGGTCGACCGGGTTGCCGACGACGCGCGTTACCACGAAGACGACGAGCGTCACCCCGAGGACCACGAGGAGGCCCTGCCAGAGCCGAGCCAGGATGTAACGTGCCACGAACTACCCCTCAGGCGCCGGGCGCCGCAGGGGCGCCCGAGCCATTCTTACTCGCTGACCGACATTTCCTTGATGAGGAGTTTCTGGTCGGTCCGGGGCTGCCAGCTCATCCGCTCGGACATGCCGTAGATGTCCTGCAGGTTGAAGAGCGGCGCGGTGTAGCTGAGGTCCCGCCCCTTCTGGAAGATCTTGTGATAGAGCGCCTCGCGCTCCGCGACGTCGGTCACCACGCGCGCGTCGTCGATCATCTTCGCCATCTCCTCGTCGGAGTTCGACGAGGCGGCGCCGTCCTTGTGGTAGATGAAGGAGGCTTCGCGGTCGGCGTCCATCAGCTCGTTGGAGTTGGCGACGAAGATGGCGTCCGGGCGCGGCCCGTCGCCCATCAGGCTCTTCAGATACTGCGAGAACTCCTGAACCTCGATCTCCACGTCGAGGCCGATCTCGGTCCAGTACTGGGCGACCGCCTCGATCTGCTCGCGGCTCTTCAGCCAGCGGCCGGATTCGCCGACGAGGCGGATGGTTGCGCCTTCCGCGCCGGCTTCCGCGATGAGCGCGCGCGCCTTGTCCGGGTCATACGCATAGGGCTCGAGGTTGGCATTGAAGCCGAACGCGCGCGGATTGATGTGGTGGCCGCCTGCGACCGTCGCGTACCCCTGGAAGAGGCCCTCCACCATCGCCTCGCGGTCGATCGCAAGGTTCAGCGCCTCACGCACCTTGGGGTCGGACATCGGCCCCTCGTTGTCGGTGCCGAGGATGAGGACGGAGGTCTCCAGCCCGTCCACCGCCGCCGAGTTCGGCACGGAGGACACGAATTCGGGCAGGAGGTTGGTGATGACGTCGAACTCGCCCGCCATCAGGCCGGAGAGGCGCGTGCCGGACTCGCCGACGAAGCGGTAGGTCACGTTCTTGATCGGCGGCGCGCCGTCCCAGTAGTCCTCGTAGGCGGCAAGGGTGATCGAGTTGCCGCGGTCCCACGAGACGAACTTGTACGGGCCGGTGCCGACCGGCTCCTCGCCGATGTTGCCGGTCTTGCCGTACTCGGCCGGGATCATCTTCATCCAGTACATGCGCGACGGCAGGATGGGGTCGGGACCGGTGGTGGTGATGCGGACGGTGTCGTCGTCCACCTTTTCGGCGCCGGAGATGGTGTTGAGGTAGCCCATCTGCTCGGAGTTGTTGGCGGGGTCGATGATCCGCTCGACGCTGGTCACGACCGAGTCGGCGTTGAACGGCTCGCCGTTGTGGAAGGTGACGCCGTCGCGGAGCTCGAATTCCCAGGTGGTCTCGTCGACCTGCGTCGGCGCGGCCTCGGCGAGGCCGGGGACCAGCTCGCCGGTGGCGGTGCGGGCCATCAGCGTCTCGTAGATATTGTCGTTGACCTGGCGCTCGCCGCCGTCGTCGCGCAGCTGCGGGTCGAGCGTCGACGGCTCGGAGCCGATCGCGATGGTGATGTCCTGCGCGAAGGCCGGCACGGCGAGGCCCGCGGTGCCGAGCGCCATCGCACCGGCAAGGCATAGTCTTCTCAGAAGCATGGTCCACCCTTGGATTATCGGCCCTCGACGGGCCTGTTGTCGTTCTTCGGAGGCAAGTGTCGCGCCGCTTTGCGCCGGCGGGTCAGGCCGCGGCGGCGGTGATGGCGTCCTGCCCGGTGCGGAAGCCGTATTTCCGGTCGAGGCCGAGCCGCCGGACGATCTCGAGCCCCTTGGCGAGCGCCTCGGGCGCCAGCGGCTGGAGCGGCTTGCGCAGCGGCCCTGCGGGAAGCCCGACGGCGCGCATCAGCGACTTCACCGCGACCGGGTTGATTGCGCTGTAGGCGAAGTGGAGCATGTCGAGATTGGTCAGCCACGCCTCGCGGCAGGCGAAGGCGTCCTCTCCCGTCTGCCACGGCGTCGAGATCGTCGCCATCTCCTGCGGGATGAGGTTGCCGGTCATGTTGGCGGTGCCGTGGCCGCCGAGCGCCATCGTCGGGATGACGAGGCCGAGGTTGGGCGAGCAGCAGCACATGATCGCGATGTCGGGCTTCGCCGCGCACACCTTGGCGACCTGGCCGACGCGCGTCGTCGATTCCTTCAGCACCACCATGTTGTCGTGTTTGGCGAGGCGCAGGATGTCGTCCCAGCCGAGGTCGGTCGAGACGCGCGGCGGGTTGTTGTAGAAGCCGACCGCGAGATCTGTGGAATCGCAGACCTCGAGCGCATAGTCGGTGATCGCGGCGGGGCTGGCGCAGATGTAGGCAGGCGCCGCGATGATGACGCCGTCGGCCCCCTCGGCCTCGGCGTGCGCGGTGTAGGCGATGGTGGTCTCGGTGTTGTTGCCGGTCGCGCCATAATACATCGCGACGCCGGGGCGCTTCATCTTCACCGTGCGGGCGACGATCTCGCGGCGCTCCTCCGGCGACAGCATCGAGACCTCGCCGGTGGAGCCCATGATGAGGAGCGCCGTCGTGCCGTTCTCGGCGTGCCAGTCGATCAGGGTCCGGAACCCCTCGTAATCGACCGAGCCGTCGGCGTTCATCGGCGTGACGAGGGCGACGAAGGAGCCTTCGGGCTTGATGTGGGCCATCGTTTCATTCCCCGGATTGCAGCGTTGCTCATTTCAACAATGGTTTGACGCGGCCGGCAAACCTTTCCTGCTGTTTTTATGCATGGCGCGTGCCGCTACCGGGCCTCCGTCAGAACGTGCCGGGGTAGCTGCCGCCGTCGATGAGGAGAGACTGGCCGGTGATGTATCCGGCGTGCGCCGAGGCGAGGAAGGCGAAGTAGGCGCCGATCTCGTCGGGCCGGCCGTAGCGGCGGGCCGGGTTCTTCGCGCCGCGCTCGGCCCAGATCTCTTCGTAGGTGGGGCCGCCCGGCGTCACGAGGCCCGCCACATGCTGGCGCTGGCCGTCGCTGTCGAAGATGCCGGGCAGGAGCGTGTTGATGGTCACGTCGCGCGCGATGCCCTCGCGGGCAAGACCCGGCGCAGAAGCCGACGAGGCCGGTGCGCGCGCCGTTGGAAAGGCCGAGCTCTGCGGCCGGGATCTTCACCGAGCGCGACGCGATGTTGACGATGCGGCCGAAACCGCGCTCGACCATGCCGTCGAACGTGGCGCGGATCATGGCGATCGGCGAGAGCATCATCATGTCGAGCGCCTCGATCCAGTGCTCGCGCTCCCAGTCGCGGAAGTTGCCGGGCGGGAAGCCGCCTGCGTTGTTGAGGAGGATGTCGGGCTCCGGGCAGGCGGCAAGCGCGGCGGCGCGGCCTTCTTCCGTGGTGATGTCGGCGGCGACGGGGGTGACGGTTGCGCCGGTCTCGGCCGCGATGTCGTCGGCGGTGCGGTGGAGGGCGTCGGCGCCGCGGGCGACGATGGTGAGGGCGACGCCTTCGCGGCCGAGCGCCATCGCGCAGGCCCGGCCCATCCCCTTGCTCGCGCCCGTCAGCAGTGCGCGCCGTCCTGCAATGCCCATGTCCACGGCCAGATCCCCCTGTTCTGCAAAGGTCTAGCGGGCCGCTCCACCGCGTGCCAGCCCTCCCCGACCTGTGCGGCAGGCGGCGACGTCTGCGGTGGGCGGAGGGACCAGCGCGAAATGTACCCGCGGTGCCGAAAAGGTCGCCCGCCCTGCAGCGCCGCGACCCGGCCGTCTTGCGGCGCGAGGATGGGCGGCAACCGGTGCAGCCGGTGCGCCAACTCGCCCGGCGGTTGCCGTTCTTCTTCTGCGAAGACGGCAGCTGGCGAAACGGTCTTCAAGCGTGGCGACGATGTCAGAGGCTTGGTGCTGCCGCGGGGAGCGAGTTTCCGCCGAGGCAGCGGTGCTTCGCCCGGCGTTGTCGTCGGCTTCGGGGAAGGCTCTGAAACGCCCGCGCTAGTCTCTCACGCGGGTCATCTGGGCAATGTACGACCGGTCGAGCTTGAGGCCGGCGTTGCGCGGGTCCGCGAGCGGCTGGGCGTCTGCATCGACCGAGAGGGCGGCGGCGAAGTCGTTCGGGTCGATGGGTTTGACGAGCACCTGGAACGCGCCGACGCCGTGGAGGCGGCTCAGCGTCTCGGCATCGAACGAGCCGGTGGCGAAGATGATCCGCGTTGCGATCTCGTTCTGCAGCACCGCCGTGGCGACATGAACGCCGTCGCGCGGGCCGGCGAGCTGAACGTCGAGCAGGGCGAAGGTCGGCTGGTGGGCGATGATTGCGGCGATCCCGGCGTCAGCGGTATCGCACATCGCGAGGACGTTGATGCCGATCTCCTCGGCCATCGCCCGATAGGCGGCCGCGATCAGGAAATCGTCCTCGACGATGACCAACGTTGCGATGGTGTGTTCGTCTTGCTGCATCGCTCGGTTCCTTTCATCGACGAGGCTTCCTCGCCGTGGTGCTTTGTAGCCGCCGCGCCGTGCGCGGCGGACGGTTTGTAACTACCGTTCCTCGCCATCGCGGGGCTGGCACGCAGCCGCCGCACTCCCCCCGTTCACGGCTGGCTCGGGGTCGTGAGACACGATTTCAGTTCTTCCGTTTCGATCGGCTTGCGAAGGATACTGCGGGGTTTCAGCTCGGAGAGCTTGCGGAGCGTCGCGGTTTCCGTGGAACCGGTGACGAAGATCACGATGGCGTCGACGCCGCGTGCGCGGATCTCCTTCGCCACGTAAATGCCGTCGCGCATCCCTGCGAGCCTGACGTCGATCAGCGCGAAGGTCGGCTTCACGCGCAGGATCGTCTCGACCGCCTCTTCGCCGGTGTCGCAGATGGCGAGGACCTCGATGCCGGCATCCTCGCAGGTGCACTGGTGCGAGGCCGCGATGAGGAAGTCGTCCTCCACGATGACGGCGGTTTCCTTGTTCATCCGGGTTCACCGTTTGCTGTGACGCCGGGGAAGAAAACCGTCGCCGTGGTCCCTCCGTCGGTGCCGACTGTGAGGTTGCCGCGAAGCTGATGGACCAGCCCGCGGATGATCATCGTGCCGAGGCCATGGTCGCTGCCTGCGGTCGCCATGCCGACGCCGTTGTCCTCGACCGTGAGTTCGACCCCGTCCGCAACGCTGAGGTGGCGCACGGTGATCGTCCCCGCCTGGTCTTCCGGAAAGGCGTGCTTGATCGCGTTGGTGACGAGCTCGTTCACGAGCAGACCGAGGGGCACCGCAGCGTCGATCGGGAGGGTGAGGTCGTCGGCCTCCACTTCCATTCTGATGTTGCGCTGGGTCAGGTTGTAGCCGGAACTCAGGCCGGCCGTGAGTTCGCCGAGGAACGAGCCCACCTCCACCCGGGACGGCGTCCGCGCGCCGACGAGCATCTGGTGGACGACGCCGACCGAGCGGATGCGGAAGAGGATCTTGTCGAGACGTTCGCGCTCGGCCGGGTCCTTCACCTTCGATCGTTCCAGCTGGATCATCGCGGACATCTGCTGAAGGTTGTTCTTCACCCGGTGGTAGACTTCGGCGAGCAGGACCTGCTTGTCCTCGTTGAGTTCGCGCAGGTCGTCGATCGTGCGCCGCATCTCCTCGGCGTTTTCCAGCGAGGCGTTGCGGACGAGGGCGAGGACGGAGATCGCCATGAAGACGACGGCAAGCACGGAGAAGGCGAAGCCGACATCCATCCGCCCGTCCTCGATCAGCTTCAGCGCGCCGAGGCACAGGAGCGGCGGCGCGAGCACGATGAACGGGAACAAGCGCCTCGCGCTGCGGGCCCCGTGCTGGCTCGAGGTGATGTGGCGCAGCCATGTTTCCTGCCGTCGCACCAGGAGGAAGGCGCCGAACGTGAGGGCGAAGGCCGTCGCCGTGGTGAGCGCCATCGAGGTGAAGAATGTCACGCCCAGCAGGGCGTTCCTCTCGAAGGCGTAGCAGATGATGGCGACCATGCTGAACACGAGGCCGACCGTTGCCGCCGCCTCGTAGGCGCGCCGGGCAATCTCGGTCTGGATATTGAGGCAGGCGAGGCAGTAGCCGGCGATCACCATTGCGGTGGCGGTGGCCATCGCGGTGCCTTCGTTGCCGATGAGGGTCGGCATGAGGAAGCTGCTGAGACCATTGGAAATGCCGGCCCCCCGGAGCACCATGCTGACGCCCCCCATCGCGATGAGAAGGATACCCGATATCAGGCAGGCTGGACCGCATCTCGCGGTGTTCTGGCGCGAATCGATATAGAGCGCACCCGCGACCACCAGCAGCGCCAGCGAAGTGGTCGGCACGATTGCGGCCGAGCCGGGGATGATCCGCTTTGCAATGTCGATCCCGGCGCCCCAGCCGACAACAAGCGGCAGGGCGGCGATGATGGCGACGCAGATGCAGATCGCGCGCTTCACCGTCCGCGCGACGTCCGGCTGCCGGGGCATGGACTCGGCGCCAGAGACGGCTGCATCGACGTCGTGGTCGATCAACGCCGCCTGCCCGTCTGCCTGGACCACATGCTGCACGCCGGCCTCCTTCGTCCACCGAAGATGAAGGCCGATTAAGGGCAGAATTCGCTTGTGCCGGGCTTGAGGGGCCATGGCGCAGGGGGTCAGCCTGACAACAGCTCAGGCAGCCATAGTGCGAGCGCCGGGAACGCGAGGATGAGGGCCACCCGTACGATCTCGGCACAGAAGAACGGTACGACACCGCGGAAGGTGTCGGCCATCGGCGTATCCTCGGCGAGGCTCGAGATGACGAAGACATTCATGCCGACGGGCGGCGTGATGAGCCCGAGTTCCACCACCACCAGCGCAAGGATTCCGAACCAGATCTTGAGGTCCTCGGTGCTCATGCCGAAGCCGGCCCCGCCCGCGCCCATGTAGAGCCCGCCGTTGAGATCCACGAGGACCGGCCAGAAGAAGGGGATGACGAGAAGGATCATCGAGAGGCTGTCCATCAGGCAGCCGAGAGCGATGAGCGCGATGAGAAGGAGCACGAGAACAGTCATCGGCGCGTAACCGGACGCAACGATCCATTCGGCCGTCGCCTGCGGAAGACCGAGGCGCGAGACGTAGATCTTCATCATCTCCGCGCCGAGGAGGATGAGGTAGATCATCCCGGCCGTGCCCGCGGTTTCCTTGAGCGAGGCGGTGAGGTCCGCGAGCCGCAGCCGGCGCGTCGCGACGCCGTAGGCGGCGACGAGCGCGACCCCGACCGCGGCAGCCGGCGTCGGGTTGTAGAAGCCGGCGTACATGCCGCCGAGAACGGCGGCGAAGATCGCAAGCACCGGCAGGACGCCCGCGGTCGCCGCGCGGAACTCCATGCGCCCGACCCCGCCGTGGCCCGGCCCCGCCTCCGGCCGGACGGTGACGTAGAGCGCGATGACAGCGAGGAAGAAGACGACCGCGAGCAGCCCGGGGAGCAGCGCCGCCGCGAACATCGTGACGATGTTCGCCTCCACCAGAATGGCATAGACGATGAGCACCACAGACGGCGGAATGAGGATGCCCAGCACCCCGCCCGCCGCCAGCGACCCCGTCGCCAGAGCGCCGCTGTAGCGATAGCGCTTGAGCTCGGGCAGCGCGACGCGGCCCATGGTGGACGCTGTGGCGAGCGAGGAGCCGCACACTGCGCCGAACCCCGCGCAGCCCGCGATCGCCGCCATCGCCGTGCCGCCGCGCATCCACCCGAGCCACGCATTGGCCGCGCGGAACAGCGCCTGGCTGAGACCGACGCGGGCGGCGAGCGCGCCCATCAGGATGAACATCGGCACGACGGTGAGGTCGTAGATCGCGAACTGGCCGTAGGCGAGCGTCTTCAACTGGTTGAGCACCAGCGCCGGCCCGTTGAGGAAGGCGGTGCCGACGCCGCCGACCAGGATCATCGCGTAGGCGATCGGAAGGCGGAGCGCGATCAGGAGCACGAGGACGGCGAACGAGGCCGCTCCGAGGAGGACCGGGTCAGCCATCGGCGCGGCCGGCCTCGCGCGCATGGGCGGTGAGCGTCAGCACTGCCGCAAGCCCCAGGAGAG
This sequence comes from uncultured Alphaproteobacteria bacterium, assembly GCA_963704595.1. Lineage (GTDB taxonomy): Bacteria > Pseudomonadota > Alphaproteobacteria > Rhizobiales > Amorphaceae > Acuticoccus. Next base: position 1,054,255 of record OY969922.1, on the reverse strand, counting down.
CAAGCGAGACCAGAATGGGGACGAACGCCAGCCAGACCGGAACCTGAAGGATCGCCGTCGTGTAGTTGTAGGCCCACTGGTCGCGCGCCCCGGCCGCCATCCGCCACAGGAGGACGATCGCGAACGCGAGCGCCGCGACCGACCCCGCCAGCGCAAGCACCGCCTTCACGCGTCGCCCGGCCCGTGCGGTGAAGATATCGGCGGTCACGTTGGCGCCCGTCAGCTCGCAATATGGAAGGAACGCGAACACCGCGACCGCGACCCCGACCTCGGTAAGCTCGAAGTCCCCCGGCAGCGGCACCCCGATCACGCCGCCGACCACCGCCGCCACGTTGACACCGACGACCCCGAGAAGGAGTGCGCCCCCCGCCAGCGCCCACGCGGTGATGATCCTGCCGAGCAACGTCCGGATGGGCGATCCGCCATCCCGCCAGCGGCAGGCCCCCCTCACCGGCACGGTCGCGCCCGGAAGACATGCTCAAGCCCCGCCCCTGCCGCTCATCGAGCGGCTGTTATCGCGCCGGGCATCGCTTCCACCGGAAGCGCTGCTTGTCCGGCAACCGCCGGCCCCGAAACGCCTGCCACCGGGGCAAAAGCCGGCCGAGCCGCCTCCAACCGCCCATGAGTTGCCGGAGCGGGAGGACGCCATTCAGCGGGGGGCGGCGTGGGCTTCGATGCCGGCGCGGGCGTTTTCGACCAGCGCGGCGCCGTCGATGCCGCGGGCCGCGACGTCGTCGACCCAGCGCTGCACCACCGGTGCGACCGCGTCGGCGAAGGCCTCCGTCTCCGCCTCGGTCCAGACGATGTGCTCGTTGCCGCCCTTCGTCGCGAAGTCGATGCCGAAGGCGTCGGACGCCAGCCAGATGCGGCCGACTTCGGCGAGCCAGTCATCGCCGGAAGCATCGCGGAACGCCTGCTGGATATCGTCCGGCAGGGCGTCCCAGCGCGCCTTGTTCATGGAGACCTGGAAGGTCGTGTTGCCCAGCCGCCAGCCGTCCGCGCCCTCGATCTGGTATTCGCTCTGCTCCTGGATCCGGAGCGGCGGGATGATCTCGAACGGGATCAGCGCGCCGTCGACCACGCCCTTCTGCAGCGCGGGCGGCAGCTCCGGGACGGGCATGGATACGGGCGTCGCGCCGAGCGCCTCGATCACCCAGGCGCCGGTCCGGGTCGGAATGCGCAGGCGCGCGCCCTCGAGGTCGGCCGGCGTGCGCACGAGCCTGTCGCGCATCTGGATCGCCTGGCCGGCGTGGACGTGGAGGAACATCACCTCCAGCCCCGCATAGTCTGCCGCAAGATCGCCTGCGAACATGCCCGCCATCGCGAGGTTGGTCGCGGCCGGGTCGTTCTCGTAGACCGTCGGGAGCTCGAACACCTCGGTGCGGGGGAAGAGGCCCGGCGTGTAGCCGTTCACGGTCCAGACGAGGTCGACCACCCCGTCGCGCGCCTGCTGCACGAGTTCCGGCGGGCGGCCGCCCAGCGTCATCGCGGGGTAGATCTCGATCTTCACCCGGCCGCCGGAATTCTCCTCCACGGCGCGCGCCCACGGCTCCAGCATCTCGGTCTGTGCGGGGGCCTTGGCGCCGAGGAAGTGGTGGAGCTTGAACGTGAAGTCCTGCGCACCGGCGACCGGGGCGAAGCCGAGCATTCCTGCAACGAAACTGGCGAGCGCGAGCGATCGGCCGCGCGGCGGGCGGTGGGGCATACGGCGTTTCCTGGTCCGCCGGCTTTGCCGGCTGTTGTCGCGTGACCAAAGCGGCTGGGTGCACCGAACGCAAGGCCGCGTCTCGCATAAACCATTTCCGGGGGGCGCCCGCCCGAGGCGGCTCAACCGACGGGGGCGAAGGCGAGGTTGTTGCCGCGCCGGGCATTCGTCGCCCGCTCGGCGGCACGGCGCCGGCGGCGGATGGCGACGCGGTGCACCGCGAGGATCGCGAGGACGCTGATGGTCATGACCAGAACCGCGGCCCAGCGGACCCATGCCGCCGATCCCAGCGAGAGGAGCAGCGCGCCGGCGAGCGGCCCGGCCGCAACACCCGCGAGCCCCATCGTCGGGATCATCCGCTTCACCGCCGGACTGCCGACGCGGGCGACCTCAGCCATGGCGGCCGACCCGCCGATGTTGAGCGCGATCTCGAACGCGACGAGGATCACAAGCGAAATGGCGATGCCGGCCGCGCCGTCGAGAAGTGCCATCGACAGGATGACGGCGGCGGAGGTCAGGACGAAGCGGGCCGTGCTGTCGCGGCTCCAGAGCGCGACGGTGAAGGTGAGGATGACGCCGGCCGCGATCTTCGAGATGCCGACGGATCCGGCCGTGCGATCGCCAAGGTCCGTCCCCGTGTCGAGGAAGGCGCCGAGGTTGGAGATGAACATCAGCGCAGCGAGGAAGAAGCCGAGGAGGCCGAGAAGCGCGACGAGCTGCTCGCCCCGGCGGCTGGAGATCTCAGCCACGGTCGGAGTTTCGGCCGAAAGGATGCGCTCGTCCGGCCGCAGGATCAGCCCCGCGGCGAGGATCACCAGCGCGTAGGCGATGCAGAGGCGGGTGTAGGGCTCGCCCGGCTCAAGCCACTGGACGGCGATCGCGATCACGCCCGCCAGCACCATCGCGGCGGACAGACGCGCCATGAAGCCCAGAAACTTGCTCGCCCCGCTCGCCGCCGCGACCATCCCGTTGAACATGTAGATGCCGCTGATCCAGCCGACCGCGAACCAGCCCGCGAGGGTCAGCGTGCCCGATGCGAGAGGAAGGGCGAGGAGGATCGCGATCTGGAGCGCGACGGTGACGACGGGGTGACGCACCATCGTTCGCCACCCGGCCGGCCAGTGCCGCCAGAGCCGGCCGACAACGCCGAACGAGCGCAGGCTGGAGGATGCGAAGAGGCCGATGAGAGCCGCGCCCGCGAGGACGCCGGGCGCGACGCCGCCGATGCCGGAGGCAGCGCTCGCGGTGCTCGCGACAACGGCGGTGAGGTGGAGCGGGAGCGACCCGATCGCGGAAAACAGGACGACCCGTGACTCGGCCGTAAGCCAGGGTGCACGGGCCACCAGTCAGGCGATCTTGCGTCTATCGGCCGCGTAGCGTCCCGGGCGCCGCTGGTCCCGTTCGCTGGCCTTGCGCATGATCCTGCCCAGCGCGTCGAAGTCGAACGGGGAGTCGGGGTCGTCGAGGTCGCCGACCACGTCGAGTTCCCGGTCTCCGTCGGTGTAGGAGGCGCGCAGGAGCGGCTGCATCTGGAACAGCGGCCGGTCCTTCGGCAGGAAGATCTCGGTATCCGTCTTCACGATCTTGAAGTTGATAAACAGCGGGCAGGGCCGGAAATCGGCGGTCTCGATGATCCCCTCGTAGTGGGAGATCGAGCTGCGGATGTCGTAGTTTACCGGCGAGCGTACGCCGAGGCTCCAGCCGGGCGCGGTCTCGACGAAGTAGCCCGACCAGATCTGGATGCCGCCTGGCACGAAGAGTTCGGTGATGAAGGGCGGGTTGAGGAATGCGAGGTCTTCCGGCGCCTTGCTGTTCCATTCTTCCTGGAACTCGGGCCCGAACTGGGTCGACTTCACCGGAAACCACTGGTCGTCTTCGTAGAAGTAGCTCTCACGCCCGTCGAAGAAGAGCGACATGTCCTTGGGCGGGTAGATGTACCAGCCGAAGCCGGAGGCGACGCGCATCGCTTCGCAATACTGGAAGGCGCCGGCGGGCATGATGCCCGCCGCGCTCTTCTGTGCCTTGAGGATGTCGGGGGCCGGCTTGTAGGCTTTCCAGATGCGCACCGGCGGTTTTTCAGCCGGATCTTTCGCCGCGTCTGCCGTCATAACGTTCGACCTTTGGTTTGCCTCTCCCGGCGGGAGAACTCCGACGCCGAGAGATGCATCCGTAGCGCGGTCTGTCGAGGGCCGGATCAGGCCGCGAGGGGACGGACCCGCGGCGGGTTCATGCCGCCTGCGATCTCGATCTTGCTGACCGGCTTCACGCGGGGCGGGTTCATGCCGCCGGCGATCTCGATCTTGGAGACCGGCTTCACGCGGGGCGGGTTCATGCCACCGGCGATCTCGATCCTGGAGACCGGCTTCACGCGGGGCGGGTTCATGCCACCGGCGATCTCGATCCTGGAGACCGGCTTCACGCGGGGCGGGTTCATGCCGCCGGCGATCTCGATCCTGGAGACCGGCTTCACGCGGGGCGGGTTCATGCCGCCGGCGATCTCGATCCTGGAGACCGGCTTCACGCGGGGCGGGTTCATGCCGCCGGCGATCTCGATCTTGCGAGACCGGCTTCACGCGGGGCGGGTTCATGCCGCCGGCGATCTCGATCTTGCTGACCGGCTTCACGCGCGGCGGGTTCATGCCGCCGGCGATCTCGATCCTGGAGACCGGCGTCACGCGGGGCGGGTTCATGCCGCCGGCGATCTCGATCTTGGAGACCGGCTTCACGCGCGGCGGGTTCATGCCGCCTGCGATCTCGATCTTGCTGACCGGCTTCACCCGCGGGGGGTTCATGCCGCCGGCGATCTCGATCTTGCTGACCGGCTTCACCCGCGGGGGGTTCATGCCGCCGGCGATTTCGATGGAGGACACGGCCTTCACGCGGGGAGCCTTGTGTGCAGCCTCAACCACGACCTGAAGTTTAGAATTTGAGTTCGACATGCGTGTTCCTCATCTTTCGAATTACCCGGGCGCCGCTCAGGCGATTTCGAGTAAAACTATTCGAAAATTTTGGAACGCGGCTGTGAAAAGGTCGGTAAAAAAGCGTGAATCACGGCTAATTAGCACCCACGCCGAATGACTATTGTTATTTCTATGTTGTTCCAGGCCGCAGTTCGAGTATTATTCGGGGAAACTAGATGAACTATTGCAGATCCATCAGGTCAAATATAAGCGTGGACGCAAAACCGCTTCGTGTTGCGCTGATTCCCTTCACGGGACTTGACCCCGACAATGTCGGATCGCGCTTCGGTGCAAAGATCGGCCGAGAGGCCTCACGAGCACTCGCATCTTCCCCCATGATCGACATCGTCGTTGCAGACGACAGCAACAATGCATGCCTGCGTTATCGCAGTCTCGATGAAATACTTGGAGTTTCCGAGGTCGACTACGTCATCGACGGGACGGTACGCATGACCTCTACGCACTATATCGTCGATGTGGACTTTACGGATTGTTCAACCGGCGGGTTAATCTGGTCGGATCGGTTTCGCCACCATCGCGAACACAGCGATACCGAAGAGCTCGTCGAGCAGATCATCATGCAGCTGATGACCACCTTCAATTTTCTGTTCATTGCCCAGCTTCCGGACCGTGTTCACGCCTGATCGGCCGCTTGCGCCATCATTTCGCGCCCCGCTCAAGCGGGGCGCTGCGCGCCGCACGACGGCGCGCAGCCGCAAACTCCCGTGAACTTCGGGCGAGGTCCCGCAACGCGCCCAACGCCTCTGCCAGCGCAGCGCGGCGCGAGGCCGTGCACAAAAGCGTCATTAGATTGGACCTGTTCCAGCCTGTAAGGTGTTGAGAACAGGCATCCGATGTTTGGAGGAAACCCATGAAGACGTTTCGAATGATCGCCACGGCCGTGCTGGCCACCTGCGCGGTGACGGTCGCCGCCGCCCAGAGCGAGTCGCCGCAGACGCAGCGGCGCGAGCTGATGGAAGAGATCGGTGACAACGCCAAGGTGCTCGGCGACATGGTCAAGGGCGAGACCGAGTACGACGCCGCGACCGCGACCGAGGCCCTCGACGTCATCATCGCCAACGGCAAGGAATTCGTGACGCTCTTCCCCGAGGGCTCGGAGACCGGCGACGGCACCGACGCCCTCCCCGCCATCTGGGATAACTGGGACGACTTCGAGGCCAAGGCCGCGGCGCTGGTCGAGAATGCGGAGGCCACGAAGGCCGTCGCCGACGAAGGCTTCGAGCCCTTCAGCGTCGCGTTCCGCGACCTTGGCGGCACCTGCCGCGCCTGCCACACAGACTATCGCGCCAAGGACTGACGCGCGCCCGGGCCGGCGCGCGCCGCCGGCCCGTTCTCCCCGCACGACACGCAGCACACGGCGGCGACAGGCTGCCCAACCCTTACGGATTGGCCGATGGCGTCCCGCATTCTCATCGCCCTTGCCGCCATCGTCGTAGTCGCGGGCGGCCTGTTCTGGTGGCTGAGCGCGCCCACGCGGGTCGACGCCGCCGCCCTACCCGCCCATACGCCTGACGTCGCCCACGGCGAAATCGTGTTCAACGAGGCTGGCTGCGGCTCCTGCCATGCAGGCGAGGCAGCGGACGGCGCCGACGGTCCCGTCCTCTCCGGCGGCATGGCGCTCGACACGCCGCTCGGCGCGATCACCGTGCCCAACATCTCGCCCGATCCCGCACACGGCATCGGCGCCTGGTCCGACGCGGAGTTCGTCACCGCGATGAAGGAAGGTGTCTCGCCCGAAGGCACCTATTTCACGCCGGCATTCCCCTGGACGTCCTATCGCGCGATGACGCTGACCGACGTCCTCGACCTCAAGGCCTACCTCGACACGCTGCCGGCGTCGGACAACGCCGCCGAGGCGACGGGCCTCCCCTTCCCGTTCTCGTGGCGCCGCCCGATCGGGATCTGGAAGCGTTACCTGCTGCCCGACCTTCCGGCGGCACCGGCCGGCGGCGAGCCCCGAGGTGGAGCGCGGGCACTACCTCACCGTCGCGCTCGGCCACTGCGGCGAGTGCCATACGCCGCGCACGATCGCATTCGCGCCCGACCCGTCCCGCTGGCTGGGCGGCGCCGCAGCGCTGGAAGGCGAGGGCAGCGTGCCGAACATCACGCCGTCCGAAGAGGGCATCGGCGACTGGAGCGCGGCGGACATCGCCTACCTTCTCGAAAGCGGCTTCACGCCGGACTTCGATTCCATCGGCGGCTCGATGGGTCCCATTGTCGACCACTGGGCGAAGGTGCCCGCGGAGGATCGCGCCGCGGTCGCGGCCTACCTCAAGGCCATCCCGCCGGTGCCGGCGCCCTGACGGGCGCGGCGCCGCTCAGGGGAATGCGACGGCGAGCCTGAGGCTCGCCTGCCACGCCAGCGCCGGGTGGCTGAAGTCGAGCCGGATGCCGAGGCCGGGCGCGTTGGCCATGTGCAGCGCGCCACCCCGGAAGTCGTGAGCCCGGTGCGCGACGATCTCGTCGTAGAGAGCGGTCTCCTCGAACTGCCGCTCCAGCGAGACGAGCTCGGGAAGCGCCGCCGCCGTCGCAGCGCTCGCCATGTCCATCACCGGCCCGCACGGATTGTGCAGGCTGACGCCAATGCCGAAGCGCGCCGCGAGATGGCCGATCCGCACGACTTCGCGCGGGCCGCCTGCGAGCACGACGTCCGGCATCACGATGTCGTAGGCGCCGCCGACCACGAAGGGCAGGAACTCGCATAGATCTGCGGCGCTTTCCGCGCCTGCGAGCACCATGCCGTGGCCCTGCGCCAGCGGCCTGAGTGCCGCGATGGCGGGGCGGTTGGCGGCGCTCTCCTCGATCGGCTCCTCGAACCAGCGGACGCTGCAGCGGGCGGCAAGGTCGAGCATGGCCGGCGCCTCGTCGGGCCGAAAGCGCGAGTGGCAGTCGATCTGGAGGCCGACCCCGTCCGGCAGGACCTCGGCGACCGCCGTGATCCGGGAAAGGCCGTCCGCGATCAGCGCCTCGCGGGCGGCACCGTCCGCGCTCGCCGCGGTCACGCCGTCGAACGGCGCCAGCTTGACGGCGCGGTAGCCGGCGGCGGCCGCCGTCTGCGCCCGCTCGGCGAACTCCTGCGGCGTGCGCGAGAGGGTGCCCCGGTTGATGTTTGCGTAGGCGGGCACATCGCGCCGGAACGCACCGCCGAGCAGGGCGTGGACCGGCAGGCCCGCGGTGTGCCCCAGAAGGTCGAGCGAGGCCTGCTCCAGCCCGCTCGCGATGGCGCGGCCGACCACGCCCGGCACTGCCGCGAGCACGGCCATCCGCGCCGCCTCGGTGGACGGCGCGCCGGTGGCGGCCTCCACGGCGGGTGCAATTGCGGAAAGGACGTCTTCGGTGTGGCGGTTGAGGGTCGCCTCGCCGATGCCTATCCGGCCAGCATCGTCGGTCAGGCGCAGGATGATCCAGTCCGTCTTGTCCGAGACGTGGACGGTGAAGACATCGAGCTGCATCGCGTTGCCCCTGGGATTGGCCGGCGCGCTCGCGGCCGGGGCCTTGCGAGGCCCCCTATTGAGGCACGATGCTGCATCACTGCGCAACTGGCCAGCCGGAGCCTCTCGTGACGGACGACCCCGACCACCCCGAAGGCGCCGCGTGGGACGCCATCCGCCTCACGCCGGCAGACAGCGTCGCGACGGCGCTGCGCCCGATCGCCGTCGGCGAGACCCCGCGCGTGGTCGACGAAGCCGGCGCCACCGTTTCCGCGCCGCAGCTTACCGGGGCGATCCCACGCGGCCACAAGTTCGCGCTCCACCAAGTCGCCGCCGGCGATGACGTCGTGAAATACGGTGCCCCGATCGGCACGGCGACCGCCGCCATCGACCCCGGCGCCCACGTCCACCTCCACAATCTCGACGGTTTTGCCGGCCGCGCCGCCCGCGGCGGGATCGGCCCGATGAGCGCCGGCAGCTTCATGGGCTACGGGCGCGCAACCACCGCCCCCGGCGTCCGCAACCACGTGCTGATCGTATCGCTCAGCGGGCTGGAGCATGGCGCGGCGCGGGCGCTTCATCGCCTGTTTCCGCAGACTGTGCTGATCGCGTCCACCTACGGTCGCGGCCATGTCGGCGAGGACCGCGCCTTCCAGCGCCACATGATGGCAGCGCTCGCCACCCATCCCAACGCCGGGGCCTGTCTCGTGCTGGGGCCGGACGAAGGCATGACCGCCCATGTCGCGGAGGCGCTGGAAGAGGCTGGCCGGCCGCACGCGGCGCTCTCGCTCCAGGGCATCCACGAGGACCGTTTCCGCCTGATCGACGAGGGCGGCCGCGCGCTCACCCGGCTGATCCGCGAAGCCTCCGCCGCCCGCCGGACCGAGCAGCCCGTCTCGGCGCTCAGCCTCGCCGTCGAGTGCGGGCATTCGGACGCGACGTCGGGCCTCGTCGCCAACCGGCTCTGCGGCCGGCTGATGGAGCAGCACGTTGCGGGCGGCGGCCGCGCGGTGTTCAGCGAGACGCTGGAGTGGACCGGGACGGATGCGATCCTTGCCGCGAGAGCCGCGACGCCGGCCGTCGCAGATGCGATCCGGGACGCGATCGCCCGCCGCCATGCGCAGGCGGCCGCGGCGGGGCACGACGTCCAGGCCGGCAATCCCGGCCCGCAGAACCACGACGGCGGCATCACCACGCTGGAGGAAAAGTCGCTCGGCGCCATCGCCAAGGGCGGCGACCAGCCGATCGCGGGACTGGTGCGCGAAGGCGCGCCGCTCGGTAACGCGCCGGGCCTCTACCTGATGGACACGCCATGCTTCTCGCCGGAATCGATCACATCGATGGTGGCGGGCGGGGCGCAGCTCGCCCTCTTCACCACCGGCGCCGGCAACCCCTACGTCTCGGCGCTCGCGCCGACGCTCAAGATCAGCGCCAACCCCGACAGCGTCCGCCGCCTCGCCGGCCAGATCGACTTCGACGCCAGCGCCGTGGTCGAAGGTCGTGCACCGCTCGATGCGCTGGTCCCGGCGCTCGCCGCGCTGGTCGCGGACACCGCGAGCGGCACGCTTACCTACGGCGAGGCGGCCGGCGAAGGCGCCGAGAGCATCAGCCGCCTCGGCGCGTCGATCTGACGGTGCGGGGCTGCTGCGCGGCAGGCGGGTTTGGCGATTTGGGCAGAAGGGTTTAGCCCTGAGGGCGAGCCTCTGGAAAAATCCACCGAACGCACCTTACCATGCTGATACCATGCCGCGCGGCGCTGGCCGCCCGAACCCGTGCCGAATGCGTGCCGGAACACGGCCTGCCGCGCCTGGAGACGATCCGCTGAGCCCGCCCGCCTCCTCGCCCGCGCCGACCGAGCCCGGAACGCCGCCGGGCGGCGTCGGCCCTCTCGGCGTGCCGCAAAGCCGCACAAGCGGTGCGTCTCCCCTCGTCGGCACGCTCATCATCCTCGTCACCATCCTCGTGGTGATCTCGGACTGGGGCGGCCCCGCCTTCATCACGCAGCTGACGCCGTTCGCGGTGGTCGTCCTCGCCGTGGTGCTGGCGTTCCGCGTGAAACTCTCCCGGCTCGCCTTCATCCTGACCGCGGCGGGGCTCACGGTCGCCGTCGCCGTCCTCCACGACGACTGGCAGCAGGACGTGCTGCGCGGCCTCGGCGTCACGGCCTTCATCGTCGCGTTCTTCTCCGCGCTCGCCACGCTGCGCAACGCGGCGCAATCCTCGCCGTCGATCCGCACCTGCGGGGCATTCCTGGCGAGCCAGCCGCCGGGCCGTCGCTATGCGGCGCTGTCGGTGGGCGGGCAGCTCTTCTCGCTGCTCCTCAACTACGGCGCCATCGCGCTCCTCGGCAGCCTGGCCGCCACCAGCGCGCAGGAGGAGAAGGACCCCGAGATCCGCACCATTCGCCTGCGCCGCATGCTCCTCGCCATCCAGCGAGCGATGGTGTCGACCCTGCCGTGGTCGCCGCTCTCCTTCTCGATCGCGATCTCCACCGCCCTCATCCCCGGCACCGCGTGGTCGAACGTCGTGGTCCCGAGCCTCATCTCCGGGCTCCTTCTGGTCAGCACCGGCTACGCCATGGACACGCTGTTCAAGCCGCGGCTCAACCGGCCGCGCCCGGTGCCGCGCGAGGTTCAGGGCGGGTGGGATTCGCTCTACCCGCTCCTCCTCCTCCTCGCGATCCTGTTCGGCCTCGTCGGCGTCCTCCATGCCGTGACCGGCGTGCGGACCGTCGGCGTCGTCACGCTGGTGGTGCCGCTGGTCTCGCTGGCGTGGATCGGCGCGCAGGCCAGCTCCGGCAACCGCGTCCGCCACATGGTCTCCCGCGCGCGCGAATACATGCGCAGCGAATTGCCGAGCTATCGCGGCGAGATCACGCTCCTGTCGATGGCGGGCTATATCGGCACGCTCGGCGGCGTCCTCCTCGCGCCATGGATCGCGGACGCCGGCATCAGCTTCGAGACGATCCCGACGCCGGTGATCCTCGTCGGCCTCATCTGGATCTTCCCGCTTGCCGGGCAGTTCGCGATGAACCCGCTCCTCGCCGCCTCGCTTCTCCTGCCGCTCCTGCCGACGCCGGCCTCCATGGGGATCACCCCGACGGCGCTGCAGGTGGCGGTGACGGCGGGCTGGGCGCTGACCGGCGCGTGTTCGCCCTTCACGGCGACCACGATCATCACGGGCTCGTTCGCCGGCAAGAGCGCATGGCACGTCGGCCTGCGCTGGAACGGCGTCTACACGCTTCTGTGCGCGCTGGTGCTGTCGGGCTGGGTGTTGGTCTACGCCTACGTGCTCTGACCCTTGCAGGACCCGGGCTGTGCGAGGCGTGCAACGTAGGCGCGCACGTCCGCGGGCCACGGCTCCATGCGCGCGATGAAACCCGGCATGTCGCCAGCGAACAGCGCCCGCGTCGCCTCCTCATAGCCGGGGCGGTCGCCAGCGAGAGTTGTCATCGCGTGATAGGCCGCGGTCGCGGCCTTTGCCGGGTCGGTGCCGGGCGCTTTGCGGCGGGCATCCTCGACCAGCCGGCGCAGCGCGGCGGAGGCGCCGCCCTTCTGAGCCCCCAGCCAATCCCAGTGACGCGGCAGCAGCGTCACTTCCCGCGATACGACGCCGAGCCTCGGCCTTCCCCGCCGTCCCTCCCTGGCGCGGGGGCCGGTGGTGGCGCCGTCTTCTCCTTCATCAACCGCGCCCGCCGCGCCGGCTCCGCCGAGGCGGGACGCGATGGCCGTCCTGTCTCCGCGCAGATCGATGTCGATGACGCGGCCGGTGGCGTCGTCGAACACCAGCAAGTCGGGCTCGCCCTGCTCCACCGCCGTCTTCACCGCGATCGCAACGTCGATGAGCGGGCCGGCGGCAACGCGGCGAGCCCCAGAAAAAGCCGTGGCCGGCATTTGGGCGGAACGGGTCAACGATCATTCTCCTGTGACCCGCATTTTTTACCCGGGTAGAACTAGCGTTGTCAATTGTACCCGGGTAATACGCTCGCGAAGGGTCACGGAGGCGATGGGAAATGGCGCAAAACGGGTTGAGCGCGGAGGAGAAGCGGGCGGCGCGCACCGCCTTCAAGGAGCGCAAACGTGAGGCGGGGATCTATGCGATCCGCTGCCTGCCGACGGGCGCGGTTTGGGTGGGGGCGGCGAAGGATCTCGCCACCATCCAGAACCGCCGATGGTTCACGCTGCGGACAGGGGCGGACGACGATCCCGCCTTGCAGGCGGCGTGGCGCGCCCATGGAGCGGAGGCGTTCGTGCTCGAGACGCTGGAGCGGCTCGACCCGAAGCTCACGACGCCGCTCCTCGACATGGAGCTGCGGGACCGGCTCCGCCACTGGCGAGCCGAGATGGCAACGCGCCGGGACTAGGAGCCGCTTCGGGAGTGCACCGCAGTCACCGCGCCGCGAGACCGAGCCAACGGCATGCGTTCGGCACGGCGGCGGGCGGAGCGGAGCCTAGGCGGCCTGAAGGTCCGCCGTAAAGCTTTCCACGTGGTGCTGCATCGCCTTCGCCTGCTCGGCGAGTTCGGACGAGGCGCCGAGGAGCTGCGCGGCCGCGGCGCCGGTATTCTGCGAGATGTGGCGCACCTCGCCGATGCGGTTGTGCACCTCTTCGGTGCCGACCGCGGCGCTCTGCACGCTGCGTGCAATTTCCTGCGTGGCGGCGGACTGCTGTTCGACCGCCGCCGCAATCGTCGCGACGATCTCGTCGATCCGGCCGATGACGCCCGACACGTCGGCGATGGTGCCGACGGTTTCCTGCGTCGCGCTCTGGATGCCCTGGATCTGCGCGGAGATCTCGTCGGTGGCGCTCGCGGTCTGTTCGGCGAGGCCTTTCACCTCGGCAGCGACCACCGCGAAGCCCTTGCCCGCCTCCCCGGCCCGCGCGGCCTCGATGGTGGCGTTGAGGGCGAGGAGGTTGGTGCGGGACGCGATGTCGTTGATGAGGCTGACGACGGCGCCGATCCGGTCCGTGGCCTCCGAAAGGGTGCCGACGAGTTCGCCGGAGCGGCGGGCCCGGCTGACAGCGTCGGCGGAGATGCGGCTCGTCTCGCTGACCTGACGGGTGATCTCCTCGATGGACGAGGAGAGCTCCTCCGTGGCGGTCGCGACCGTCTGCACGTTGGCGGAAGTGGCGTTGGAGGTCTCGCCCACCCTTTCCGCCTCGCGGGTCGTGTCGCGGGCGGCGCCGCTCATGGTCTCTGCCGTCGCGTGAACGTCGGACGCTGCGGTGGAGACGGCGCGCACCACGGCCGAGGCGTCGTTGCTGAAGTTGCGGGTGAGCGCGCTGATCCGCTCGCTGCGCTCCAGTTCGACCCGCTGCGCCTCCTTCTCGCGCGCAGCCGCCTCGTCCGCCTTGCGGATGTTGTCGCGGAAGACGGCGAAGGCGCGCGCCATGTCGGCGGTTTCGTCGTTTCCGACAACGTCGACGTTGGCGGTCATGTCGCCTTCGCTGAGGTGGGTCATCGCCGCCGCGAGGCGCTTGATCGGCCCCGCGATGCCGCGTCCGATCACCACCGCGAGCATGATCGTGAGGACCGCGAGGACGGCGATGCTGGCGAACAGGATGAGCTGGCTGCGGGCGGTGATCTCCTGCATCCGCGCGCCGGCGGCCTCGAACGCTGCCGCGCTCTGCGCTGCGAGCCCGGCCAGCAGCGTCTCAGACTGGGCGTAGGCCGCGCTCAGGCCTTCGAGCTTGCCGCCGAGGTCCAGCCGGAGCGCCGCGAGGGCGACGAAGCTGTCGGCATAGGCTTTGGAGAGGTCCACCAGGCTGGCCCGCTCGGCGAGGGAGATCGGGGAACGGCGCACGATGTACTCGAAGTTGTCGCGCTCAGCCTGCAGCCGGTCGACATATTTGGGGTCGCCGCGGGCCAGGAAGTCCTTCTCGTGGCGGCGCAGCGTCAGCATCGAGACGGCGACGCGGGGGAGGTCGTTCCCCTTCAGCGCCTCCTCGACGGCGTGGACCTTGGAGCGGAGATTGCCAAGGAGGCCGTCCTGTTCGGTCAGCCCCATCGTGACGGTATCGGCGACCACCTGCGCAAACTCGCCCTCGTAACGCTCCAGCACCGGGACGAGCGCTGCGGCGGCGGCAGCGCCGTCCCCCGCCATGCGGTCGCGCAGGGTTGCAAGGTTCCGGTCGAGCGCGGCGGTGACCTCGGCGTGGGCGGCGACATGCTCCATTTCCCTGCGCAGGAGAAAGTCCTTCTCCTGCCGGCGGGCGGAGAGCAGCCCCTCCTGCAGATCGCGGGTCAGCATGTACTCGGCAAGCGCCGCCTCGCGCATGTCGCTGACATCGGCCTTCATCCGCTCGGTGACGACAAGGACTGCGATGACGCCGGCGAAGCCGACAAGCGCGACGGCCGCGATCATCATGACCTTGGTGCCGATGCGCAGGCGGGCAAGAAGTGGCTGGAGCATGGGCAGGGAATCTCCTCGGAGCGTCCCTGATGGCATGACCGCCTGAAGCGGGGCTTGCGCCGCCGGCCAGACCGATCCACAGCCTGGGCGGCCACGCTTTTATTCAGGCAACATCCGTGGTGTGGTGCGGCAAGGTGCCTTCGAATGTGGCATTATTTCTGCAAGGCACTCGCCGTGCCGACGTTCATCCGTCTGGCCTCATCCAACCCGAATGCTGAAAGAGCTGCCCATGACACTACTTCGTGCTGCCTCCCGCCTCGCCATCGCCGGAGGGATGCTCGCAAGCCTCGGCACCGCCAGCGCCTTTTCCGCCGAAGTCGATCTTCGCGTCCTCGGCTGGTACGGCAACCAGCCGCAGCAGCAGGACATCGAGGCACCGTTCTGGAAGGGCCTCGAGGAGCGCACGGACGGCGAGTTCTCCGCCCAGTTCCGCACCATCGACGAGCTGGGCCTCACCGGCTTCGAGGCGCTGCGCACGCTCCAGACCGGCGCGTTCGACGTCGTCTCGATCCAGGTCTCCCACGTCAGCGGCGACGATCCGCTGTTCATGGGCGCGGACCTGCCGGGCCTCTCCTACACGTTCGACGAACTCGGCGAGCTTCTCGAGGCCTACAGCCCCGTCCTCGACAAGCGGCTGCAGGAGCGCTACGGCGCGAAGCTGATGGCGGTCTGGGCCTATCCGCCGCAGATCCTGTTCTGCAAGGGCGACATCACCGGCCTTTCGGGCCTCGAAGGCAAGAAGACCCGCGTCTCCAGCGCGTTCAGCGCCAAGGCGGTGGAGCACTTCGGCGGCACCTCCATCACGCTCGCCGGACCCGAGGTCTACCAGGCGCTGATGCAGGGCGTCGCGGACTGCTCGGCGACCGGCAGCGTCTACGGCAACGTCAACGGCTGGCACGAGGTGACCGACACGCTCTACCCCGTCCCGCTCGGCGGCTCCGGCGTCGCGATCCACACCATCCGCCTCGACAGCTGGAACAAGCTGACCCCCGAGCAGCAGGAGACCCTCACCGCGGAGATGAAGGACCTCGGTGACGCGCTGTGGCAGATGGGCGTCGACGACAACCAGGACGGCATCAACTGCAACGTCGGCGCAGAGCCGTGCGAGAACGGCGTCGTCGGCGAGATGAGCCTCCTCGAAGTCACCGACGAAGGCCGCGCCGAGATGAAGGAAGCGCTGGAAAGCGTGATCCTGCCGACGTGGGTCGAGCAGTGCGAGCGCGTTGTCGACGACTGCCGCGCCCAGTGGAACGACACGGTCGGCAAGATCCTCGACATCCAGCTCTGAGCATGTCCGGCGGCGCCTCCCCGGCGCCGCCGAGCACGACCGGGGCAACCGCTCCACCAACAAGGGCGCCTCCATCGGGGCGCCCGTCTCTCTTTTACGGAACTGACGCCATGAACGGGCTCGACCACGCCATCGAGAAGGTCACGCGCTCCCTGTGCATTGCCGGCGGCTGGGTGCTGATCGCCCTGTCGCTCGCCACGGTGGTGAGCGCGATCCTGCGCAAGTATTTCGGCATGAGCCTGCAGGGCGTCGACGAGTATGGCGGCTACATCCTCGCGGTGGTCGCCGCCATCGGCTTCTCCCACGCGCTGGTGAAGCGCGCGCACGTGCGCATCGAGCTCCTGCGCCAGCCGCTGCCGCCCCGCGCACAGGCGATCACCGACCTCATCGCCCTCCTCGCGCTCCTCTTCACCGCCGTCACGCTGACCTGGGTCGCGATCGGCGTCGTCCGCAGCACCGTCGCGATGGACGCGCTCTCCAACACGCCGCTGCGCACCCCGCTCGTCATCCCGCAGTCGATCTGGGCGGCGGCGCTCGGCTTCTTCGCGCTCGTCTGCCTCATCCTCTTCGTGCGCTGCCTCGCGGCCTTCCTGCGCGGCGACATCGACTTCGTCCGCCGCCGCCTCGGCTCCGAAACCATCGATGAGGAGATTTCGCGCGTCAAAAGCGACCTTGCGACCCGCGGCACCGCCGAGGAGATCCGCCCGTGAGCGCGTCCCTCCTCTATTTCGGCGCGATCCTCGTCGTCCTCGGCACCAGCATCTACGTCGGTGCCGCGCTCGTCATGCTCGCCTTCGGGGCGGACGCGATGTCGATGGGGATCCTCCCCAACATGGTCGGGAACATCGTGTGGAGCACGATGAACTCGTACATCCTCATCGCCATCCCGCTCTTCGTCCTGCTTGGCGAAATCCTGTCGCTGAGCGGCGTGGCGGACCGGATGTACCGCAGCCTCGCCAACTGGGTGGGCTGGCTGCCGGGCGGCCTCATCCACGCCAACATCGCCACCTGCGCCCTCTTCGCGGCGGCGTCCGGCTCCAGCGTCGCCACCGCCGCCACCATCGGCACGGTCGCGCAGCCGACGCTCCTGCGCCTCGGCTACGACCAGAGGCTGGTGCTGGGCTCGATCGCGGCGGGCGGCACGCTCGGCATCCTCATCCCGCCGTCGATCAACATCATCATCTACGGCGCGCTCACCAACACCTCGATCGGGCGCCTGTTCGCCGCCGGCATCCTACCCGGCCTCGCTCCTCGCGCTCACCATGTCGCTGATCGTCATCGCGCTCTCGCTCATCAAGGGCGCGCGGACCGAGAAGCTGGAGGACCAGCTCACCCTCGCGCAGCGCATCCGCTCGCTGGTCAACATCCTGCCGGTGATGTTCGTCTTCGTCATGGTGATGGGGAGCATCTATCTCGGCATCGCGACGCCGACGGAGGCCGCCGCCATCGGCATCCTCGCCGCGCTGCTGCTCGCCGCCCTCAACGGCACGCTGTCGATCAAGATGCTGCACACGGCGTTCGAGTCCGCGATCCGCACCACGGCGATGATCCTCCTCGTCATCGTCGGCGCGTTCATCCTCAACTTCCAGCTCTCCGTCACCGGCGTGCCGCAGGACTTCGCCAACTGGGTCGTCTCGCTCGACCTCGGCAAGTACGGGACGATCTGGCTCCTCGTCCTGTTCTACGCCGTGCTCGGCTGCTTCCTCGAGGCGGTCGCGATGCTGGTCACGACCATCGCCGTCGTCTACCCGCTCGTCATCGCGCTGGGGTTCGATCCGGTCTGGTTCGGCATCTTCATCATCGTCCTGATGGAAATGGCATTGATCACGCCGCCGGTCGGGCTCAACCTCTTCGTGGTGCAGAACATCCGCATCAAGGAAGGCTCGATCATGGACGTCTACGTCGGCGTCCTCCCCTTCGTCCTCGCGATGGTGATCTTCCTCGCCTTCCTCATCTACGTGCCGCAGATCGCCCTGTGGCTCCCCTCGATCCTCTTCTGACGGGACGACCATGACCCAACCCACCGCGACGCTGACGGCACGCGCACGCCACCCCCGAGACCTTCGCGCCCTACGGCGCGATCATCCCCGCCCCCGCGGTCGGCGACCGCATCCCCCTGCCGCTCGGCTTCGACGGGGAACCCGCCGAGGGCGAGGCGCGCATGTCGATGAACTCCGTCCTGCCGCCGGACGGGCCGGTGCCGCTCGTGATCGAGCGCCACCCGTACAGCGTCCAGGTGTTCGTGCCGCTGGGCGACGAGCCTCTGCTCGTGGTCGCCGCGCTGCCGGAGATCGAGACGCCGACGGTGGACGATTTCGTCGCCTTCAAGGTGCCGCCGCGCCACGCCGTGATCTACCGCGTCGGCACCTGGCACCTCGGCATGGCATCGCAGACCGCGCCGACCACCGTCGCAGGCTTCATCCGCCGCATTGCGGACGGCAGCGACACAGAGATCCGCGAACTGCCGGGAGCCGCCGAAATTGTCCTCTGATACGCCCGAACACCTCGCGCGCGACTTCGTTGGCTACGGCGCCAACCCGCCGGACCCCGCATGGCCGGGCGACGCGCGGGTTGCGATCAACATCGTCGTCAACGTCGAGGAAGGCTCCGAGCCGTCGGTCCCCGACGGTGACGTCGCCACCGAGACCGGCCTCACCGAAGGCGGCGGCGCGAGCTTCGAGGGGCGCGACCTCGCAGCCGAATCGATGTTCGAGTACGGCAGTCGCGTCGGCTTCTGGCGCCTTCTGCGTGTCCTGAAGGAACACGACGCACCCGCCACCTTCTTCGCCTGCTCGCAGGTGCTGGAGCGCAACGCCGAGATCGCCGGAGCCATCCGCGAGGCAGTCGCAAGCGGTCGCTACGACGTCTGCGCCCATGGCCTGCGCTGGGAGCGCCACCAGTTCCTGTCGCGCGAGGAAGAGGAGCGCGCCATCGGGGAAGCGTTCGAGTCCCTCACCCGCCACACCGGCACCGAGCCCGGCGGCTGGTACTGCCGCTATGCGCCGACCGTCCACACGCGCGACATCGTCGTCGCCCACGGCGGCTTTGCCTACGACAGCGATTCCTACGCCGACGAGCTGCCCTACTGGACAACGGTGCGGGGCCGCTCGCACCTCGTCGTCCCCTACACCCTCGCCATCAACGACGCGAAGTTCGCCCGCGCGGCCTTCGCGACGGCCAACCAGTTCTTCGAATATCTGAAAGACAGCTTCGACATGCTCTACGCCGAAGGCGACACCCAGCCGAAGATGATGTCCATCGGGCTGCACTGCCGCGTCGCGGGCCACCCCGGCCGCGCCATCGCGCTGAAGCGCTTCCTCCACCACGTCGCCACCCACGACCGCGTGTGGCTGACGACGCGCGGCGAGATCGCCCGCCACTGGGCGCACCGCTTCCCCGCCCCCGTCGCAGGAGCATCCGCATGAGCCGGCTCGAGGGCAAGAAGGCCGTCGTCATCGGCAGCGGCACCGGCATCGGCCGCGCCGTCGTCCAGCTCTTCGCCAGGGAGGGCGCCGACGTTCTGGCCGCCGACTACGCGAAGGCGGACGAGCTCGCCTCGCTGAAGGCCGAGGTCGAGGCGATGGGCCGGACCTGCCTCACCGCAGAGGTCGACGTGCGCGACCCTTCCGCCATCGAGGCCGCGATCGCCACCGCCCACGAGGCGTTCGGCCGGATCGACGTGCTGGTCAACAACGCCGGCGTCTCGGCGCCCAAGAAGCCGTTCCAGGAGCATGACGCTGCGGTGTGGGAGTCGGTCCTCAGCGTCAACCTCATGGGCGTCGCCCACGCGATGCGCGCGGTGGTGCCGATCATGAAGGCGCAGGGCTCGGGGTCGATCATCAACACCGCCTCGCAGCTTGCCCACAAGCCGGCGCCCGGCAACAGCATCTACTGCGCCTCCAAGGCAGCCGTCGTGGCGTTCTCCGTGTCGGTCTCGCAGGAGGTTGCGGCGGACGGCATCCGCGTCAACATCGTCTGCCCCGGCCCGATCGACACGCCGATGTGGCGCGCCGGCGCCGGCAGCAACCCTGAATGGGCCGCGTGGAAACTCGACTCGCTGCCGATCAAGCGCCTCGGCACGCCCGAGGAGGCGGCTTCGGCCTACGTCTACCTGGCATCCGACGAGAGCACGTACATGATCGGCCAGAGCGTCTCCCCCAACGGCGGCGACGTGATGTGGTAGCGGCCGCTGCACCGGGGCGGCCTCATCGGCCCCCCGGTGCTTCCGCGATCGAAATCCACCGCCCCGACACGAACGACGCGCCTCCCGACGGGAGAAACACGTTCGGCGCGGCGATCTCCTCCGCTTCCGCCGCGCGCTTCATGCCGATGGTTTGCGCGATCTTGACCATCGGGGCGGCGATCCACGCAGCGCTGTAGTCCGCACAGCGGCCTTCTATCGGGCGTGGTCGTTCATGCATGTGCCTGGCCGTGATGACGCCTGCCGCCCTCGGCCTCGATGCGCGGGCCGTAGCGTTGGCTGCTCCGTGTTTTTAACCGATGTAGGCGATGGCTACTAAACGGCCGTGGAAAATATTGACCCGCTGGGTCTTGAGCTGCGCCGTGATATCGACCTTGTTAACCGCAGCGTGACAGCGCTTGATCTGGGTGCGGGTCCAGCAAACGCGCATTTCGTATTGAAGGACGATTGAGGTTGTATCTCAGTGTTCTTGCGTCACTCAACTGCGAGAGGCGTCGCAATTTACTAAGTATCTTTAAGCTCGCAACTATTCGTACCAGACTCAACCAACCTTGGCCTGCATCTTGACTTCAGCAGGGCGAGCAAAGCGAAAATACTCGGATCTAGAGACTACGATGCAGGCTTTCCACCCCAAATGATTACGCTTCCACAATTTGATACGCGGCAAACTCGACAGCAGCACTACATGCGGGCGGCGGACTTCGCCCTAGGCGATGTCGAGTGCCTGCATGTCGAGCCCGCGTATCGTTACGAGAAGCGGCAACCGGAGGTCCTGAGCTGGGAGGGCGAGCCCGAGCCGCCGCCTTACTACGAGGACATCAATGCCTGGAGCCGTGCGCCGGAGTGGGGCGTCTTCAGGATCGCCAACGCCTACACCTTCGGTCGCGGCGCGATCGCCCGGGCCGATGGCACGATCTACCCCGGGTCACTGCACGAAGTCATGGGACCGGACCCTGCGCCGATGGATCCTGCTACAGCGCGGAAGATACGCGGCAAGTCGATCCTGGCCACTGTCGGCGGCACCAAGAATTACGGACACTGGCTGGTCGACATCCTGCCCCGCATCAGCTGGATGCGGCGAGAGCTCGACCTCGCTGATGCCAACATCATCATCCACCAGATATCGCCGCCGGTGGTTTTCGACATGTTCGCTGCCATCGGCGTTCCGCGGGAGAAGATCCGCGTCGTGAACAACAAGGGCGCCCTGTGCGAAGAACTCTTCGTGTGCTCCCTCTGGTCGCAGGGGCCGAACACGCACCGGCGCGAGATCTTCAGCGAAGTGGCCCGTATCGGAAAAGCGATCCGCCGATCCAACCCCGACCGACGCTGGTGGAAGCCCGGGCCGTCGCGGCCCAAGCGGATCTTCCTCGCCCGCGAAGACGCTCGAAGCCGGTTTCTCAACAACACGGCGGACCTGGAAAAACGACTGGTCGCCGATGGCTTCGTGAAGATGAACACGGGCAATCTCCCGCTCTACGAGCAGGTCGAGGTGTTCCGGGCAGCGCGTGAGATCGTCGCCATCGCCGGCGCTTCGCTCACCAACATGATCTTCTGCAAACCGGGATACCGGCTGACGATGCTTGCTCCCCGCTCGATGCCGGGAGTCTTCTTCTGGGACATGGCTCACCACACGAGAGCAGGCTTCTTCGCGGCTCACTACGGCGTCGCCGAGGATCCTGACATGCGCATCAGGTCCAACTTCACCGTCGACCTCGACAGCGTCTGGCCACCGTCGGGAAGCGCCAGGCGCAGACCGTGGCGCACTCAGGCCAGTTCCGCGGCGTAGACGGCCCGGCTAGACATGCTTGAACCGGTCGAGGATGCGCTTGGCGAAGGAGCGCGGAGCCTTGCGTCGTCGCTGCGCAGCCGCGCGAACCTTGCGCAAACCGCGGCCTTCGCGGACCGCCTCGCGCAGTTCGGTGTTGGTCTGACGCAAGCGTGCGATTTCCTCGGCAAGACCGTCGATGACGACGTCGACTTGAGCCTCGCTGAGTTGAACCACGCCGTCGGCGGCACTGTCGCACGTCTCGACAATGTCGAGCTTGTAGGCATGGGCGGTATCGACGCGTGCATTCACAGCGGCGATATGCTCCCGCAGCCGTGAAAGCATCGCACGTTGCGCCGCCGGGCTCGGTGGGTTCAGCGCGACCTCCATCTGCGGCAGGAGATTGCACAGACGGTCCGCGATCAGCTCGCCTGACTTGCCGAGCGTCATGTTCAGCCGGCGCTGAATGTACAGTTCATCGGGCGTAAGCGAACGGTTGACCGTCTGGTCGGGCAATGTCTTGAGCCCATTCGTCGGCAGGCCGAGCCATTCGGCGAACGGTTCAGTGATATCGCCCTTGGCGCGCGAGTAATTCACCACCGTCAGGTCGAATACTGGCTCTCCTTCGATCAGATCCATCAGCCTGTGGACACGCTCGGGCATATGGTATGACGTTGAATAATCGTCGATGCTGAATTGGTGCTCGCCTCCGCGCTTTATCTTCTGCTGATACTCCGAGCTGATATGATCGATCGGATCTCGGATAAAGAGCAGAACGTTTACTCTCGGGATACCGAGATCTCGAACCAGGTTCGTGAACCGCGTAAAATTCCTTGCGGCGGACAGCCTGCTGAAGATGCCCTCGCTGCTGAACAGGGTGGCACGGCATTCGGGCGGTGTGCCCGCGATGGCCGAGGCGGCTTCGTTGAAGGCTGCCCAGTTGCCGTTCGAAATATAGCCCTGCTGCGCCTTCGAGAGATTGCCGACGCTGGGGTAGTAGATGCCGCTCGCCTTCAGCACCTCGCCATTGAGCGCCAGCGTGGACTGGAGAAAGCTCGACCCGGTCTTGTCATGGCCGATGTGGAGATAAAGGGCAGGGGTCCGTGACGTGCGCATGGGGGCCTTCGGTGTCGCTCTGTCTTGCTGTGCGTAGCGGTAACGCGTGTGGCGCGTTTAGCATCTATCCAAATTTCGCTTTCGTTTGGTCAAGCCAGATGCGGTCCGCCTGCGGCAACCACGACGGGTCGACACCGAGGTTGCTAAGGCACGTCCGGATCGCCGGGCGGATCCCGTTGATTGCCGCTTCATAGGCGGGAGGAGGCCTCCAACCCTGCTGGGGAAGAGCCCGCGTGCATTCGCATCGGTGCTGTGGGCTCTGATCGCGATGGAGCTGACGAGCGCCGCCGCAACGCTGAGCTCGGCCGCGTCGGACCCGACTTGCGGTAGCGCAGACCTCTTCGCCGACCTTCGCTGCGGCTCGATGGGCGAGAGTTGCGGAAATTTCTTCGCCTTCTGAACCCATGACGAGCGTCCGCCCAGCGGAGTCGCCGTCACCGCCCGGTCCTCCCCATTCGAGCCGGCGGCTCCGCGCAGCCCCGGAGCAAAGCCTTGGTTCCGCATAAGCCCACCATGTCAGCGCAATTATATGTCGTATTTAAATCTTGCGGCTGTACTATTTTTATGAGAGCGTGACCGCAACGAAAAACGAGAACGGCACGGGGAAGCGACCGGGAGAAACAGGCGATCGCCTGCAGCGCATGCTTGCGCGCCGGCCCTCCCCCACGCCTCGAATCTTCTGCCGGCGGCCGACACACGCCGCCCGGATCGGAACCAATTGCCGCGTGTCCGGGGACGGCACGCCTGCCGGGAGAACAGACTTGCGGATCACCGGGATCGACGCGCTGGTGTGCAACGCCGTCATGCGCAACTGGATCTTCGTCCGGGTGAAGACCGACGTGCCGGGCCTCGTCGGCTATGGCGAGGCGACGCTGGAGTGGAAAACGCGCGGCGTCGTCGGCACCATCTCGGACCTCGAGCCGCTCCTTCTCGGCAAGGACCCGCGCGACATCGAGCACCTGATGCAGACCATGCTCAAGCATGGCTTCTGGCGGCTCGGCGTGGTCGGCATGTCCGCCGTCTCCGGCATCGAGCTCGCGCTGTGGGACATCCTCGGCAAGTCGCTCGACCAGCCGGTATGGCGGCTTCTCGGCGGCAAGTGCCGCGATTATCTGCGCGTCTACACCCACCTCGGCATGGGCGAGATGGGCTCGGTCTACGAGACGCTGGAGGGCGAGCGGCTGGCGCAGAAGGGCCGCGAGGTGGTCGATGCCGGCTACGACGCGGTCAAGGTCGTGCCGATCCCCTACACCCACTACACCGCCTCAAACCGCGACATCGACGCCGTCGGCCGGATGCTGACGGGCCTGCGCGAGACCGTCGGCCCCGACGTCGACATCATGGTCGACTTCCACGGGCGGCCCGCGTCCCGCCATGCGGCGCTCGCCTACATCGAGGCCCTTGCCCCCTGCCGGCCGCTGTTCGTGGAGGAGCCGGTGCCGCCGGAGGATCTTGAGGGCACGGCCTTCCTCACCGCCCATTCGCCGGTGCCGATTGCGGCGGGCGAGCGGCTGGTGGGGCGGCGCGAGTTCGCCCCCGCCGTCGCGCGCCATGCGTTCGACATTGCGCAGCCGGACATCTGCCACACCGGCGGCCTGTCGGAGACCAAGAAGATCGCCGCGCTGTGCGAGACCGCCGGCATCGGCCTTGCGCCGCACAACCCGCTGGGGCCGATCGCCGGCGTCGCGGCGCTGCACTTCGGCATCTCGACGCCCAACTTCATCATCCAGGAAGAAATGGTCGGCGCGGTGCCCTGGTACGGCGAGGTCGTCGGCTGGCCCATCGAGCGGACGCCCGGCCGCTGGGATTGCCCGCACAAGCCCGGCCTCGGCATCGAGGTGAACGAGGCCGAGATCGCCAAGCACCCCTTCGAGCAGGAGGTGCTGCACACCGCCAACGCCGTCATGCCCGACGGCACAGTCGTGGATTGGTGAGATGACGGACAGGCTGAAGAACAGGATCGCGATCGTCACCGGCGCCGGACAGGGGATCGGCGAGGCGATCGCCCGCGCCTTCGCCCGAGAGGGCGCGAAGGTGGTGGTCGCCGAACGCAACGAGGCCACCGGCGCAAAGGTCGCAGAGGAGATCGGCGGCCTGTTCGTGCGCACCGACGTGACGGTCGCGGCGGACGTCGCGGGCGCGGTGAAGGCGGCAGAGACGCTCGGCACGGTGGACATTCTGGTCAACAACGCCGGCGCCAACGTGTTCTACCGCCCGCACGAGATGCCGCGCGAGGAATGGGCGCGCTGCATGGCGCTCGACCTCGAGGCGTGCTGGGCGATGGCCGAGGCGGTGCTCCCCGGCATGCGGGCGCAGAAGCGCGGCGCGATCGTCAACATCGCCAGCGTGCACGGGTTCAAGATCATCCCGCACACCTTCCCCTACCCCGTCGCCAAGCACGGGCTGATCGGGCTCACGCGGGCGCTCGGCGTCGAGTACGCGCCGGAGGGGGTGCGGGTGAACGCCATCGCGCCCGGCTACATCGATACAGAGATTGCGCGCGACTACTGGGCCGGAGTTCGACGACCCCGCCGCGGAGCGCGCACGGGCCGAGGCGATGCATCCCGCCCGGCGCATCGGATCACCGGAAGAAGTCGCAATGACCGCGGTGTTCCTCGCCTCCGACGAGGCGCCCTTCATCAACGCCGAGACCATCGTGATCGATGGCGGACGTTCGGCGCTCTACCACGACTGACCCCAACGGGAGGAAAACCACATGAAGAAACAACTTCTTGCCGGCATCGCACTCATCGCCCTGACCAGCCGCCGCCAGCGCGCAGGACGTGAAGATCGGCTACATCAACAAGATGGGCGACCACCCCTGGTTCGTCGCCGAGGTGGAAGGCGCCAGGAAGGCGGCCGAGGCTGGCGGCGCCGAATTCGTCAGCCAGGACGTCCAGTTCAACGCCGACCTCACCATCACCACGCTCGACACCATGATCGGCGACGGCGTGAAGGGCATCGCCATCGTCGTGCCCGACAAGGCGCTCGGCCCGGTGGTCGCCGCGCGCGCCAAGGAAGCCGGCGTGCCGCTGATCGCGGTCGACGACGACATCGCCTTCGAGGACGGCTCGCCGGTGCCTTACGTGGGCCTCAACGCCTACTCGATCGGCCAGCAGGTCGGCCGCGAGCTGGCGCGGCTCTACAAGGAAGAGGGCTGGGCCGACGAGGAAGTGCGCCTCGCCTCCATCGAGGACCGCAAGGCGGACACCTGCATGCAGCGCAACAAGGGCGCCGAGGAAGCCTTCCTCGAGAACGTGCCGGACTTCGACCCCGAGAACATCGTTCGCGTCCCCTACGACAACACGATGGTCAACTCGATCGACGTGATGACGACGACGCTGACCGCCAACCCCGATGCGACCAAGTGGGTGTTCTTCTCCTGCAACGACGACGGCGTTCTGGGTGCTGCGCGCGCGATGGAGAACTCCGGCTACGCGGCGGCGGACGGCATGGGCGTCGGCATCGACGGCAGCCGCGCGTGCGACGCGTTCGGCTCGGGCCGCGAGTCCGCCTTCCGCGGCACCATGTGGCTGAACTCGGAAAACCACGGCCGGCAGGCGGTGGAGCTGCTGCTCGCGTCCATCAAGGACGGCACGGAGCTGCCGCAGACCACCTACTCCGACCCCGAGCTCATCACGATGGACGAACTTCGGCGACTACAAGGACCGCCTCTGCAACTGAGGTCGTCCCGGGCGGGCCGTCGCGGCCCGCTCTCCTTTCCCGACTGATCACCGAAAGGCGTGACCTCGTGAGCGGTGAAACCATTCTCAAGGTCGAGGACATCGGCAAGACCTTCGGCGCCGTCACGGCGCTGGAGGGGCTGACGCTCGACTTTCGCGCCGGCGAGGTGCTGGCGCTGGTCGGCGAGAACGGGGCCGGCAAGTCCACGCTGATGCGGCTGATCGAGGGCGTGTTCGGCCCCTCCTCCGGCACCATCGTGGTGGACGGCGCGCCGGTCTCCTTCGCCGGCCCGAGCGATGCACATGACGAGGGCATCCGGGTGATCCACCAGGAGCCCGAGATCGTCCCGCACATGAGCGTGGCGGAAAACATCTATCTCGGTCACCTGCCCCGCTTCGCCGGCGTGCTGCTCGACCAGCGCAAGCTCAACCGGATGACCGACGCGCTGCTCGCCGAATTCGGCATGGCGAACGAGCTTTCGGCCAGCCGCCACTGCGAGGGCCTCGGCCCGGCGCAGCGGCAGATGATCGAGATCATGCGCGCCGTCCACGCCGGCGGCCGGCTGATCGCGTTCGACGAGCCGACCTCCTCGCTGACCGACGACGAGGCGCGGCGCCTGTTCAGGATCATCGACCGGCTGCGCAGCGAGGGTGTTGCCGTCATCTACATCTCCCACCGCCTTGCCGAGGTGAAGGCGCTCGCCGACCGCGTCGCGGTCCTGCGCGACGGCAGGCTCGTGGACGTCGTCCCGGTGGACACCGTCACCGAGGAGAAGATCGGCGAGATGATGGTGGGCCGTGCGCTCAGCGACCTCTACCCGCCGCGCGATCCCTCCACCGGACCCGTGGTGCTCAAGGTCGACGGCATGACCACCGACCATGTCACCGACATCTCGTTCGAGCTGAAGGCGGGCGAAGTCCTCGGCATCGGCGGCCTGATGGGCGCGGGGCGTTCCGAGCTTGCCAAGGGCATCTTCGGCTTCCACCGCCGCAAGGCGGGCACCGTGACGCTGAACGGCAAGGCGCTCCCCTCCGGCGACACGGCCGCTGCCATTGCAGCCGGCATCGGCTTTGCGCCGGAGGACCGCAAGGAGGAGGCGCTCCTCCTGATGCAATCGATCCTCGACAACGCGGTGCTGTGCATTCCGGACAAGGTGTCCTCCGCGGGCTTCTACTCCCGCGGCAAGGCGCTCGGCGTCATCCGCACCATCGCGGACCGGCTGGCGGTCAAGGCGCCGTCGCTCGACACGCCCGTCTCCAGCCTTTCGGGCGGCAACCAGCAGAAGGTGGTGCTCACCCGCTGGCTCGCCGCCGAACCCTCCGTGCTCATCCTGGACGAACCCACCCGCGGCATCGACGTCGGCGCCAAGGGCGAGATCTACCAGACAATCCGCGCGCTCACCGACAACGGGCTCGGCGTCATCGTCATCTCGTCGGAAATGCCGGAGCTGATCGGCATGTCGGACCGTATCCTCGTCATGTCGGACGGCCGCATCCGGGCCGAATTCAGCGCGGACGACGTGTCCGAAACCGCCATCCTCAACGCCGCGATGCCCCATGGCGCGCCGGCGCGACCCCTCGCGGAAGAACTCGCATGACCCTTTCGACCTCCGCCGAAGCCCGGCCCACCCCGACGCTCACCCGCATCGTCGAGCGCGTCGGCATCCACAATCTCAGCCTCATTCTGGCGCTGGTGGTCCTCCTCGTGATCTTCGGCGCGCTCAGGGGCGACGTGTTCTTCTCCACGCGCAACATCCTCAACATCGGCATGGGCGTCGCGATCCTGGGCGTCCTCGCCATCTCGCAGACGGCGGTGATCGTGTCGGGCGGGCTCGACATCTCGGTCGGGTCGATCGTGGGCCTCTCCACCGTCGCCACCGCGATGGCGATCCAGTCGACCGATGCGGCCGGGCTCGGCATTGTCGCGGGCCTCGGCGTCGGCGCGCTCGCCGGCCTGGTCAACGGCATCCTCATCACCTACGGGCGGATCAACGCCGTCATCGTGACGCTCGGCACCATGGCGATCTTCCGCGGCGTCGCGTTCATCCTTTCCGACGGGCAGTCGATCTCAATCTTCAACGATGCGTTCCGCTGGATCGGCATCGGGCGCGTGCTCGGCCTGCCGGCGCCGATCTGGGTGCTCATCCTCGTCGCCGTCGCGTTCTACGTCTTCATGCACATGTCGATCAAAGGGCGGAACCTCTACGCCATCGGCGGCAACCCCGTGGTGGCGCGGCTGTCGGGCATGAACCTCACCGCCTACCGGGTTTCGATGTACATCCTGTCGGGCTTCGTCGCCGGGATCGCGGGCATCCTTCTTGCGGCGCGCACCGGGTCGGGGCAGCCGATCTCCGGGTCGCAGGGGCTGGAGCTCGAGGCGATCACCGCGGCCTTCCTCGGCGGCTGCGCGATGCAGGGCGGCAAGGGAACTGTGGTCGGCGCGCTTCTGGGTGTTGCCATCATCGGCATATTGAACAACGGAATGATCCTGACGTCCGTGCCGACGTTCTACCAGATGCTCGCCAAGGGAACGCTGTTGATCCTCGCCGTCTTCCTCGCCGAATACCGCCTCAACAAGAGCTGACGCGTGGCTGAGCCGAGCGGCGAGGCGCCGCGCCGCGAACGTCCGCGCAACCATGTGGTCTCGACGCTCGCCAAGCAGATCCTCGGCGGGTCGCTGCAGCCGGGCGACAAGCTCGCCTCCGAGGCGGACCTCGGCGGGCAGCTCGCCGTCAGCCGCACGGCCCTGCGCGAGGCGATCCGCACCCTCGCCGGCAAGGGGCTGATCGCGAGCCGCACACGCTCGGGCACCGTGGTGCAGCCCTCGGTCCACTGGAACCACCTCGACCCGGAGCTCCTCGCCTGGCGCGAGGAGATCGAGCCCGACTACCCCTTCATCCGCAGCCTCAACGAGGCACGCCGCGCCATCGAGCCCGCCGCCGCGACGCACGCCGCCGAGCGCGCGACGAGCCACGACCTCGCGGCGATCGAGACGGCGTTCGATTGGATGTGCCGGGCGACGATGGACGACATCGACGATGCCGCGAAGGCCGACGAGGCGTTCCACTTCGCCGTCCTCGTCGCAAGCCACAACCCGATCTACGCGAGCTTCGGGGCGGTGATCGGCTCGGCGCTCCGCATGAGCTTCCGCCTCACCACCTCCGCGTCCGAAAACTACGCCAGCACCCTTGCCATCCACGGCGAAGTGCTGGAGGCCATAAGGATGCGGAACCCGGAGCTGGCGGGTGAGGTGATGACGCGGCTGGTCGCCCTCGGCTCGTCCGACCTCGCCCGCGTGATCAAGCAGAAGGAAGACGGCCATGCCTGAGATCACACTCGCCGCCCACACGGCCGACACGCTCGGCGAAGGGCCCGTCCACGACCTGACGGACAACTCGGTGCGCTGGGTCGACATCATGACGAGCCGCTGGCACCGGCTCGACCTCGACAGCGGCGAGGTGTCGACCATCACCCTCTTCGGCAGCGCGCTGACCGGGTTCGCCCCCACCGAAGCCGGCGGCTACGTCGGCGCGTTCTGGGACGGGATCGCCCTCTTCACCGCCGACGGGCACCGCAGCCCCTTCCTGCACCAGCCGGAGGCCGGCCGCGCCGACAACCGCTTCAACGACGCCGGGACCGACCCCGCCGGCCGCTTCCTGGCCGGCACGATGAACATGGCCGGCGGCAGCGACGGCACCCTCTACCAGCTCGGCGCGACCGGCGGCCTCGAGATCCTGCGCACCGACATCGGCATCGCCAACACCATCGCCTTCTCGCCGGACGGGACGATCCTCTACACCGCCGACACCGCGACGCGGGACCTTGGCGCCTACGAGTACGACCCTGAGACAGGCAAGCTCGGCAGCAGGATCGAAAGCTTCCGCCCCGACCCCGGCCTCCCCGGCTCGCCAGATGGCTCGGCCGTGGACGCCGAGGGCTACCTCTGGAACGCGCGGTGGGACGGCGGCTGCCTCGTCCGCTTCGCGCCGGACGGATCGACCGACCGCATCCTCGAACTCCCGGTCGAGAAGGCGACCTCGTGCGTCTTCGTCGGCACCAGGCTCTACATCACCACCTCCACCGTCGAGATGACCGACGAGGCGCGGGCCGCCCTGCCGATGTCTGGCGGTCTGCTCATGGTCGACGTCGGCGTCGAGGGCGTGCCGCGGGCCCTCTACCACCGCTGACGGGCCGGCTCCCAGCGCGATTTGACGTGGCGTCGAGCTGCCTGAATGCTACTCCCGCCGGGGCAGGCAAATCCGTTGACAACCTGTCCGGGCAAGGCAAACTGTTAGTACACGAACGCCGTGCGGGCGGTCGTGCAGCCTCGTTTCGCAGTTGTCCGATCAAAGAGGAAGCGAACCATGCGCCACACCATCGCCACTGCCGCCGTTGCACTTGCCGCCATCGTTCTGGGAGGCGGCGCCGCCGGCGCCGATACCATCCGCGTCCTCAACTGGCAGGGTTACGGGACCGACGAAGACTGGGCCATCAAGGCCTTCGAGGACGCGACCGGCCACACCGTCGAGCATGAATATTTTAACTCCGAACAGGAGATGCTGACCAAGCTCCGCACCAACCCCGGCGGGTACGACGTCGTCCTCATCAACAGCGCCTACACCCCGCAGGCGGCGAAGGAAGGCCTGATCCAGCCGCTCGACATGTCGAAGCTCGAGAACGCCGCCGACGCGCTGCCGGACCTGCGCGACAACGCCAACCTCATGATGGACGGCGAGCACTACGGCGCCGCCTGGGTCTGGGGCGCCACCTCGTTCGCCATCAACACCGGCAAGATGGACGCGCCCGACACCATCGAGATCCTGTGGGACCCCGCCATGGAAGGCCGCATCGGCTGGCGTGACGACGCGGTGGAATCGGTCCAGCTCACCGCCATCGCGCTGGGGCAGGACATCAACGACCCCGCCGACATGGACGCGATCCGCGAGAAGCTGCGGACCCTGAAGCCGCAGATCCGCACCTTCTGGACTTCCGAGAACGACTGGAACCAGTACATGGCCGCCGGCGAGTTCGACGCCGCGACCTACTGGAGCGGTTCGGCCGCCCGCTCGGCCAACAATTTCAGCCTGCCGGTGGAGTTCATCATTCCGAAGGAAGGCGCCATCGGCTGGCTCGACGGCCTGTCCATCGCCAAGGACGCCCCGCATCCTGACGCCGCCTACGAGTTCATCGACTGGATGATCGACCCCGAGTTCTACGTGAAGTGGGACACCGACGTCGGCGCCCCCGCCTCCGCCAACGCCGCCGCGATGGAGCCAGCTCCCCGAAGGCGCGTTCAACCGCGAGGTTCTCGCCAAGGCCGCCGCCGACAACCGGCTCCAGTTCATGGGCCCGATCGCCGACGACACGCGTCAGAAGATGCTGGAGCTCTGGCAGGAAACGAAGACCTACTTCCAGGAGTAGGCCCGGAGCGAGGCCGTTGGCGACCACCATGCCCCGTGCCGGCGGCACCACGGCCGCCCCGTCGGACGCGCGATCGATCGCGTTCTTGACGGGGCCGGCCTACGTCTGGCTGACCGTGACGGTGCTCCTGCCGATCACCGCGATGCTCTACTTCAGCTTCCTCACCGAAGCCCCCGTCGCCGGCGCCGCAGGCACGCTGACGCTCGACCAGTACCGCGCCTTCTTCGAGAAGGATTTCTACCTCACCCTCCTCCTGCGCTCGCTCCGGCTCGGCGCGGAGGTGGTGCTGATCTGCGTGATCCTCGGCTTTCCCTGCGCCTACGTCCTGGCGAAGACCGTGAAGGGGCGCTGGCGGGAAGCGCTCTTCATCCTCGTCATCATCCCGTTCTGGAGCAACGCGCTGGTGCGCGTATTCTCGTGGACGATGGTCCTGCGCGGCAACGGCGTTCTGGAAACCGCCATCGGCTGGGTGTTTCCCGGCACCCGGCTCGACCTGATGTTCACCTACGAGGCGGTGGTGATCGGGCTCGTCCACTCGTACCTGCCCTACATGATCCTCACCTGCTACATCTCGCTCCAGGCGATCGACGACGACCTCATCGCCGCCGCCCGCTCCCTCGGCGCCGGCTGGTTCACCATCCTGCGCCGCATCGTCCTGCCGCTGGCGCTCCCCGGCCTCGTCGCCGGCGCGGTGCTGATCTTCGTCCCCGTCATCGGCTCCTTCATGGAGCCGCGCATCCTCGGCGGGCGGGAGGGCACCTTCCTCGGCACGGTGATCGAGGACCAGTTCACCGCCGTCTTCAACTGGCCGCTGGGGGCGGCGCTGTCGTTCATCCTGCTTGCGTGCGTGCTTCTCATCTTCGCGCTGTTCGCGCCGATCCTGAAGCGGGCCGCCTGATGCTCTCCGTCCTCGGCCGCCTCTATCTCGGCCTCGTCCTCGTCTTTCTCTACGCGCCGATCGCGGTGATGGCGGCGATGTCGTTCAACAGGTCGCAGTTCTACACGCTGCCGATCGACTGGTCGGTGAAGTGGTACCAGGACCTGGCCGGCAACGAGCGGCTCTTGGAGGCCGGCTTCAACAGCATCGTCATCGCCATCGTCACCACCATCATCGCCTCGGCGCTGGGGACGGCTGCCGCGCTCGCCTTCTTCCGCTACGAGTTCCGCGGCAAGCGTATCCTCCAGCTTCTCCTCTTTCCGCCCATCGCGATCCCGTGGCTCATCACCGGCACCGCGATGCTGCTCTTCTTCTTCTGGACTGGCGTCGGCCGCGGCCTCCACGCGATGGTGCTCGGCCACGTCGCGCTGGCGCTCCCCTACGTCATCATCGTCGTCTCGGCCCGCCTCCAGGCGTTCGACCGGGACCTCGAGGCCGCGGCCCGCTCGCTCGGCGCGAGCCCGTGGCAGGTGGCGCGGCACGTCACGCTGCCCTTCCTCGCGCCCGGCATCGTCGCGGCGGCGCTGTTCGCATTCGCCGTCTCGTTCGACCAGTTCGTGATCTCGTATTTCCTTGCGGTGCCGGGCGTTTCCACGCTGCCGGTCGAGATCTACACGTCCATCCGCAAGGGCTTCACGCCCGAGATCAACGCGATCTCCACCATCGTCATCGTCTCCTCCATGGTGATCCTCATCATCGTCTCACGCTTCTATCGCTTCGGGGGGGACCGCTGATGGCGTCCGTTTCGGTCCGCGGCCTCACCAAGCGCTTCGGCAGGGTGACGGCGCTCGACGACGTCTCCATCGAGTTCGCCGACGGCGGCTTCTACGGCCTCCTCGGCCCGTCCGGCAGCGGCAAGACCACGCTCCTGCGCGCCATCGCGGGCTTCGAGTTCCCGGAAGCCGGCACAATCGAGATCGGCGGCCAGCCCATCGAGAAGCTGCCGCCCGAGAAGCGCGACATAGGGCTGATGTTCCAGTCCTACGCGCTCTTCCCCAACATGAGCGTGTTCGACAACGTCGCCTTCGGCCTCAAGGTGCGCGGCCTGTCCTCCGCCGAGATCCGCAGCCGGGTGAAGGACGCGCTGTCGCTCGTCCGCCTCACCGAGCACGACAAACGCCGCCCGCACCAGCTCTCGGGCGGCCAGCGCCAGCGCGTCGCGCTCGCCCGTGCCACCGTGATCCGCCCCCGCGTCCTGCTGCTGGACGAGCCGCTCTCCGCGCTCGACAAGGCGCTGCGGACGGGGATGCAGGTGGAGCTGAAGCGCATCCAGCGCGAGATCGGCATCACCACCATCTTCGTCACCCACGACCAGGAGGAGGCGCTCACCCTGTCGGACAAGGTCGGCGTCCTGCGTGACGGCAGGCTCGTGCAGGAAGGCGCCCCGCGCGAGATCTACGACCGGCCGAAGACAGCCTTCGCCGCCACCTTCCTCGGCGAGGCCAACCTCCTCAGCGGCCGCGCCAAGAAGGGCAACATCGCCGGCCCAGGCGGCAGCGCGATCCACCTCGACCGCAAGGTGCGGGATGGCGCGCTCACAATCGCCGTGCGGCCCGAGCGGATGACCATTGCGCCGGCCGACGGCCACGCGGCGGCTCCCAACACCATCGGCGGAACGGTGAGCGAGGTGATCTTCGCCGGCAGCAGCGTCAGCTATCTGGTCGCGGTTGGGGACGAGACGTTCAAGGTTTTCACCCGCAACGACGGAGGCGAGACGTTTGCCATGGGCGCTTCGGTGTCACTCAGCTTCAAGCCGGCCGACGCGGTGGTGGTCGCGCCGTGACCGGGCTCACCTTCGGCCCCCTGCCGGCGGAAACGCTGCTCGTGTGCATCGACATGCAGCGCCTTTTCATGGAGCCCGGCGATTGGTTTTGCCCCGATGCGCTAACGATCCTGCCGACGGTGGAGCGGCTCGTCCGCGCCCGGCCCGCCGACACGCTCTACAGCCGCTTCATCTCCGCCCACCGCTCCGAGACCGCCCCCGGCGCCTGGCAGCGCTACTACCGCCGGTGGGACAGCGTTACCGTCGACAGGATCGGCACCGCCCCCTTCGCGCTCCACGAACGCCTCCTCCCCCACGCAAAGCCTGAAAACGTGTTCGACAAGACCACTCACGACGCGTTCGACGCGCCGGACTTCGCCGCCCGCGTCGGAGCGGGCGGCCCCGCCTGCACCGCCTTCTGCGGCGTCGAGACGGACGTGTGCGTCCTCGCCTCCGCCCTCTCCGCGATCGACCTCGGCCACCGCGTGATCCTGATCCGAGACGCGCTGGCAAGCTCCGTCCCCGCCTCGCACGACGCCGCGCTCACCCTCCTTCAATCGCGCTTCGACCAGCAGGTCGAGACCGTCGACGCCGACGGCTTCCTCGCCGCATGGGGCACGGCATGAACGCGCGCGGCTGGGGCACATGGTCGGCCGACCGGCCCGCCGCCCTCGTCCATCCGCCGAGCGGGCTCACGGTGACGCCGCTCCTCTACTCGGCCCGCGCCGGCAAGGTCAGCGCCATCGGCATGGGGCCGGACCTCGTGCTCGGCTCCCGCCCCCGCGACGGTTCGGGCGCCACCTTCCGCGTCACCCACGCCGGGACGACGCTCACCGTTCGCTACGGCTTCGGCGCGGAGGGCGCCACCATTCGATGGTGGACCGACGCGCACGGCGAATGGGGCTTGCGCTTCTGGGTGGTGCTCGTCGTCTCGGGCGCGGGCGCCCTCGCCTACGACCCGGCGAACGGCATCCTTTCCGCGCCCGAGGCGAACCTCGCCATCGCCGCCGCCAAGAAGCCGCTCCTCACCACCTTCCACGACAGCGTCGACGCGGTCGCGGACGAGTTTCACGCGCACGGCTACTTCTACCTCGCCTCGCGCGGCACGGCGGGCACGCTGGCAGCGCTCCGCTTCAACCTCGAGGAGGCGCCCGCGATGGCCCTCACCATCGCGCCCGCCCCGGAGCGGCTGCCGCTGCCGGATGCACCCATCCCGCTGGTGACCGACGGCGAGGAGGCGGACCGCCCGCTCGCCGCGATCCACGACGTGATGGCCTGGAACCACGTCTGGGACAGCGTCAACCACCGCCCCTACACGGTGCTGACGCGCTACTGGAACAGCCAGAAGTTCGGCGGCTTCGGCGTCTGGCTCAACGACATCGTCTTCAACGCGATGATGTGGGCGCCGTTCGACCTTGAAAAGGCGCGGCAGAACCTCGAGGCGGTGTTCGCGTGGCAGACGGAGGCGGGCAACTTCCCCTGCCTCGTCACCGGCAACGACGCCTGGCTCGACCGCTCGCAGCCCCCCATCGTCTCCTACGCGGTGTGGACCATCGCCGCCCGCCACGGCGATACCGCGCTGCTGGAATGGGCCTATGACGGCCTCCTCAGGAACCACGACTGGTGGTGGGACAAGCGCAGCGCCGGCGACCTCGGCCTCGTCGTCTACGGCACCAGCCTCGATGCCGGCGACGGGCTCTACAAGGGCACCAAGCTCGCCGCCAAGGACGAATCTTCGATGGACAACATGGCGGTCCACGACCCCGCCCCGTTCGACGAGGAGACCGGCCTCCTCCTCTCCTACGACGTCGCGCTCAACTCCCTCCTCGCGCTCGACGGCGAAGTTCTGGCGATGATCGCGGACGCCATCGACCGCACCGAGGACGCCGCCCGGCTCCGCGGCTCGGTCGAGGCCCACAAGGCCGCGATCGCCACGCACCTCTGGGACGCCTCGCGAGAAATCTTCGCCAACCGGCTCGTCGGCGGCGGCTTCGTCGAGCCTCTGGCGCCGACGTCGTTCTTCCCGATGGTGGCCGGCGCGGCGACGGAAGCGCAGGTGGACAGCCTCGTCGGCTGGCTCGCCGATCCCGAAACCTTCGGAGGCTTCCCGGGCCTCCCCTCCGCCCCGCGAAACCAGCCCGCCTACAACGACAACGTCTACTGGCGCGGAAGGATCTGGGGGCCGCTCAACTACTGGACCTATCAGGGCCTCGTTCGTGCCGGCCGGCACGAGGCGGCGCGCGACCTCGCCGCGATGAGCTGGCGCCTGTTCGACGAGCACGGCTGGCAGGACCGCCTCTGCGGCGAGAACTACAATGGCGCGACCGGCGAAATCCTCGACCAGTCCGACACCGACCCGTTCTACTCCTGGGGCGCGCTGCTGCCGCTGATGGCGGTGAGCGCCGCCGCCGACGTCACCCCGTGGGACGGCCTCGCCATCGCGCCACCGCTTGCCGCCGGCACGCTCGGCCCGGTTGCGGGGCCGTCCGGTCCGCTCAGCGTCGCGGGCGACAGGGGCCTCGTGCTGGAATATGGCGGGCTGCGCATCGCGACCACGCTCGAACGGGTCTCGGACGTCGTGTCCGGCGCCGAGGCGCTCGCGCTCGACGTGCCGGCGGGGGCGACGGCGCGCTTTTCGGTGGCGGGCAGGCCCGTGGCTTCCGCCGCGCTCGACGACGTCGCTCTCGGCGTCGGCCCGGACGGGGCGATGATGCTGCCGCCGAGGAGTGCCCCCGCGCGGCTCGTCGTCCGGTTCAGCGGCGCCTGAACACCGGCGCGCGCCTTTCCTTGAAGGCGGCGCGGCCTTCGGCGGCGTCCTCCGTCGCGAAGCAGATCGTCTGGAGGTCGCGCTCGTAGCGGATCGCGTTTTCGAGCGGCATCGCGTAGGCGGCCTGGAGGTTGGCCTTCGCCGTCTCGGCCGCGATCGGCGCGCGGCTCGCGATGGTGGTGGCGAGTTCGCGCGCACGGTCCATCAGCCCCTCCAGCGGCAGGACCTCGCTGACGAGACCCCACGCCGCGGCCTTCTCGGCGCTCACCGGATCGCCCGTCATCACCATCAGCGCGGCGTTGGAGGGGCCGATGGCATGGGCGAGCTGGTAGGTCATCCCGCCACCGCCGATCCACCCGAGCTTGATCTCGGGCGCCGCAAAGGCCGCGTTCTCGCTGGCGATGCGGATGTCGCACGACATTGCAGTCTCCAGCCCGCCGCCGAGCGCGTAGCCGTTGACTGCGGCGATGGACGGCTTCTTCAGCGCGCGGATGGCGTCGCAATAGTCCGGCCGGTTGCGGAAATCCCAGGGGGTCTCGTAGGTGTCGAGTTCCCCGATATCGGAGCCGGCGCAGAAGGCCCGCTCGCCGGCGCCGGTGAGGATGACGCAGCGGATGGTGTCGCTGGCGTCGCATTCGAGCACCGCCGCGTGCAGCGCCTTCGCCATCTCCGGCGTAACGGCGTTGAGCTTCTGCGGCCGGTTGAGAGTGATCGTCGCGACCGCGCCGTCGATCTCGAAGCGGATGTCGTCGGTCATGCGGGCTCGGCCTCCTTGGGCAGGCTGTCGGCGTAGAGGCGCTCGACCTCCGCCGCGGCGTCGTCCGGGCGAGACGCCGCGGTCGATGGCGTCACGCAGGGCCGCGGACGCTGCGGTCTGGAATGCGATGAACCCGTCGTGCCGGGGGCGGACGGTGGCCGTCTCGACGGTGGCCGAGCGGTGTTGCGGTAGAAGTTGCCCGGCGGCAGCGTTCACCGCGTCGTCGCGTCCACGCGCTGCGGCGGCTCGGCTGCCCGTCGTTCGCGGGAATGAACGCCTCCTGCGCCTGCCTGCCGAGAAGCCACGTGAGGTGCTCGACGAGTTCGGGCGACGGCGTGCAGCGGGTGGAGATCGCGATGCCGGTGCCGCCAAGCACCGAGCCGTGCCGTCCGGCGGCCATCGGCGCGTCGGCGAAGGCGACCCGCGCCCCTTCCGGCCGCGCGCTGTAGGTCACGTAGCCGTAGACCAGCGGGCAGTAGAGGATGTCGTCCCGCGTACACATGGCTTCGAGGATGCCGATGGGGTTCTTCAGCGCCAGCGCACGGTCGCCGTGGGCGGCGATCTCGGCGAGCCGCTCGAACGCCTCTTCCCCGGCGCCCTTCGCGAGGAGGCGGCCCTCCCGCGGCGAGGGGTCGAGCGCCGAGGCCAGCGAGAGATAGGACAGGAACGCGTGCGGGCCGCCGAGCGACAGGACGACGCCGCCCTCCTGTGCCAGCGCGCGCACCTCGCCCCATGTCTCGGGCGGCGATGCGAGCCGGTCGGGCCGGTAGGCGGCGACCTGCGTCGCGGCATCGAGCGGCAGCGCGTAGTGCTGCCCGTCCCATGCATAGCTGGAGAGGCAGGGGCCGACAGTCTCGGCCTCGAGTTCGGCGATGAAGTCGGCGCCGAACACGTCTTCGAGCGGGGTGAGGCAGCCGTGAGCCATCGCCTCGCCGAGGTGCGGGTGGTCCATCACGACGAGATCGTAGCGGCGCGCAGAGGTCCGCGATGGGCGCGGACTCGAAGCCCTCCAGCGGCTGCACGTCCCAGTCGATGGCAAGGCCGCCATCCAGCGTGGCGGCCGCGGCGGCGAGCGCGTTGTAGCCGCGCGGGTGGTCCCAGGTGAGGCCGCGATAGCGCATCACGCTTCGCCGAGGTTGACGGCGCCGTCGCCTTCGAGCCGCGCCATCTCCGCCTCGCCATAGCCGAGCTCGGCGAGGATCTCGCGCGAGTGCTGGCCGGTCAGCGGCGCGCCGCGCTCGATCCGCGACGGTGTCTTCGAGAATTTGATCGGGAAGCCCGGCGTCTTCACCCGGCCCTCGGTCGGGTGGTCGTACTCGACGAAGGTGCCGTTGTGGGCGATCTGCGGGTCGGCCACCAGATCCTCGTAGCCGTAGACGGGGCCGGCCCAGATCCCGGCCTTGCCGAGAAGGTCGAGCCATTCGGCGGAGGGCCGGGCGACCAGCTTCTCGCGGGTCTTTGCGAAGATCTCGTCGCGGCGGGACCAGCTGTCGGTCTCGTCGTTCATGGTGAGGAAGCTCTCCTCGCCGATGATCTCGCCCAGCGTCTTCAGCGGCGGGAAGGCGACGACGATGTAGCCGTCCGCCGTCTTGAACGCGCCGTAGGGCGAGCGGATGAAGACGTGCGCGTGCGGCTCGGCGGAGCGCGTCTGCGGCTTGCCGCCGACGGTGTGGACCGAGAGCTCCTGCATCTGCAGCGCAACGATCGAGTCCAGCATGTTGACCTCGATCTTCTGCCCCTCGCCCGGTCCGCTCCCGGTGGAACAGCGCCGCGAGCACGCCCTCGAAACCCGGTCGACGCGGTAACGGCGTCGACCACGAAGTGCCCCGCCGGGGTCGGCGCCTCGCCTGCGCGCCCGGCGGAAAGCATCGCGCCCGACATCGCCTGCAGGAGAAGGTCCTGCCCGGGCCGCATCTTGTACGGTCCGTCCTCGCCGTAGCCGGACATGGAGAGATAGATGAGCCGTGGGTTCTTCGCCGAAAGCGTCTCGTAGTCGACGCCGAGGCGTTCGGCGACGCCGGGGCGGTAGTTCTGGAGGAACACGTCGGCGGTGGCGACAAGGTCCATCAGGATCTTCTGGCCACCCTCGCTCTTCAGATCGATCGCGATGGAGCGCTTGTTCCGGTTCAGCGACAGGAACGAGACGTTGATCCTGTTGCCGCCCGCGCCGCCGGCCGCAACGTGCCGCTGCCACTCCCCGGTGACGGGCTCGACCTTGATGACGTCGGCGCCGAGGTCGCCGAGGCGCTGTGCCGCGAACGGCCCCGCCATCGCGATCGAGCAGTCGAGCACCCGGATGCCGGAGAGGATGCCTCTGGTTTCAGTCATGGTTTGATACTCATTGCATGACCCATCCGCCGTCGACGTTGATGGTCTGCCCGGTGATGAAGCCCGCCTCGTCGCTGGCGAAGAAGCGCAGCATGGCAGCGATGTCGGCCGGCGTGCCGCGCCGCTTGACCGACTGGTGGTCGAGCACGAAGCGCACGTAGCCTTCGGGGTCGGGGTGGATCTTCTCGGCGTCGGTCGGGAAGGCGCCGGGCGCGATGGCGTTGACGGTGATGCCGTACTTGCCGAACTCGCGCGCCCAGGCCCGCGTCAGCCCGATCAGCGCGCCCTTGGACTGGACGTAGGGCGACAGCTTCTCCCACCCGCCATAGGCCGTGATGGAGGAGATGTTGACGATCCGCCCCCATTCCTTCGCGCGCATCCCCGGCAGCGCCACCTGCACGCAGACGATCCCGGCGTCGACGTTGATCGCCTGCACCTGCTGGTGCTCTGCGAGGGTGTATTCCTCGAACGGCTTCGACGGATAGATCGCGGCGTTGTTGATGACGACATCGAACCCGCCGTGCTTCTCCGCCTCGGCCTCCAGCGCCGCGCGCAGCCCCTCGTGATCGGCGAGGTCGAGCGCCATGAGGGTGAGGCCGTCGAGCCCCTCCGCCGCCGCGCGGGCGGACAGCGCGTCCGCCTTGGCGGGGTCGTTGTCGACTGCGACGACGCGGGCGCCGGCCTTCAGAAACTGGATGGTCGTCTCGGCGCCGAGGCCGCCTGCCGCGCCGGTGTAGAGCACCGTGCGCCCGTTCATGCCGAACATGCTCACGAGCGCCCCCCGATGGGGCGGTGGTTGCCCGACGGCGCCGGGTAGTCGTCAGCCGGCTGCTGCGCGATTGCCGTGATCCGCGCCTCGGCGTCGGCGATGGCTGCGGCATCGGGCAGGATGCGCATCACGGTGTCGTAATGGCGGCTCTCGCCGTGTTCGAGCCAGATCAGCTCGCCCTTCTCGGCGGCGTAGCCGTGGCCGAGGACGTGGTTGGTGGAGGGCTCCAGCCCCAGCGCGTACTGGCCTTCCTGGAAATTCTGCCACTCGAACTGGCAGGGGAACTGGTCCTTGCGGGTGACGACCTCGAAGCCGATGCCGAGCCTGTCGTTGACCAGCGCGACCGGCACTTCGCCGTCCTTCGCCGCCATCTCGTGCTGCCACACCTGCTCGTGGAACTTCGCCTGCGGGCCGGGAATCGCGCGGTAGCCGACGCCCTGCCTGTCGTACTCGCCGGCATGGGCGGCCCACACCACGTCCGAGATGGGCGCGAGATAGCGCGAGCCTTCCGCCAGCACCGGGTGCCCGACGTTGATGTGATAGCACAGCATGTGCGGCGTCCTGTAGAAGCCGCGGTTCTCGACGTGGTCGGTGAGCCGGATCTCGTTGGTGCCGACGTTGACCTCGATCCGGCGGGTCAGCGTCAGGTCCTCGCCGAACACGGTCGCCTGCCGCACCTCGCCCTCGGCCCAGAGGATGCACTCGTCGCCGTCCCACCGCTCGCCGTAGCCCGAGAGCCGCGCCGGGATGGTGCTGACGCGCCCGTGGATCGAGTGCGCCACCGTCTTGCGCGGGCCGTAGATGTAGTGGCTCGCATCCTCCTCGTGCATGAAGAGGATGTGGTCGAGCCCGCAGGTCACGAGGAGGCCGGAGAACGAGCGCAGCCAGGCGAGGCCGCCCTCGCCTTCGTATTCGTGGAGCGCCGCGTTGCGGAAACCGGCGGGAGAGTGCCAGCCGATCGAAAGGCCGCGGTAGTTGCAGTCCGCGATGTCGAACCCGCGGTCCACCAGCACGGTGAAGACGAGGCCCGTGCCGGTGCGGAACTCCAGCATCCGGATCCCGCGCTCGACGCCGTCGCCCAGCGTCATCAGCCGCACGCCGGCGAAGGCGGACAGGCCGCCGGCGCGCGCCATCACCTCGCGCCGGGTCAGCGTTTCATCGTAAAGCCGCACCATCGGGCCTCTCCCTCGTCGTTCCGTTGAACGGAGGCGGACGCGCCGCCCCCTGCCGCCTTTAAAGCCCGTGGGTGCGCAGCTTGTCGTCGATGAACTTCTTCGCCCGCGGCACGTCCGACTCGTCGAGGTGCTCGATGATCATCGGGATGTTGGGGTGCTTCTGCGCAAGGCGCTGGAAGTAGAGGTCGTAGTTGAGCTCGCCGAGGCCGGGGGCGGGCAGCTCGATCTCGCCGACGCCTCGGAAGGTGTGGCTCTCGGCCGCCGTGTCGTCGCCGATGTCGGAGTGCTTCTCGCCCTTGTCCTCGCCGGAGCGCTTCACGTCCTTGGCGTGGCCGATCTTGATCCTGTCCGACAGCGCGTTGAAGACGAGGTGCAGCGTCTCGTCCATCTGGTCGATGTTATGCGCCTCGAAGTAGTTGGTCGGGTCCATCAGCAGGCCGAGGCCCGGATGGTCCACCTCGGCAAACATCCGCAGCGTCTCCTCCACCGAGCCGACCACGTTGTTGACGTAGGTCTCGAGCAGGAACATCGCGCCGTGGTCGTAGGCGTGCTGAGCGAGGTCAGCGACGACGGCGCGGCAGTCGTCCCAGCCTTCCTCGGTCTTGTTCTTGGGGTGGCTCACCCAGTCGGACTCGGTCGCGAAGGTGCCTGTCTCGGAGATGACGTAAGGCGAGCCGCAGTCCCGCGCGTGGCGCAGGATCTCCTTGAGGTAGCCGTTGCGCTTCTCGCGCTCGGCGGCCTCGGGGTGGACGATGTTGGTGTAGGCGGAGATGCAGGCGACCGGGAGGTTGTTGTCGCGGAAGGTCTCGCGGATGGTCCTGCACTTCTCCTTGGTGATCTGGCCTGCCGACACGTCGACGTCCTTGAAGTGCATGTCGAGCTGGACGGTGTTGAAGCCGAGCGCGCGGATCTTCTCGGCCGTCTCCTTCACGCCGTAGGGGAAG
Source organism: uncultured Alphaproteobacteria bacterium (assembly GCA_963704595.1). GTDB lineage: Bacteria > Pseudomonadota > Alphaproteobacteria > Rhizobiales > Amorphaceae > Acuticoccus. The sequence continues at coordinate 1,010,813 of OY969922.1, read as the reverse complement.
TAGCCCGTGAAAATTCCAACCTGCATCATGGTGAAGTCCTGCCCTTAGTTTGTTTTGATTTCTGAAAGTGCCACGGTGCGCTTCTCGGCAATCGACCGGTAAGCGGCCTCCACCAGCGCCATGGTGGCGACGTTGTCGGCCACCGACAGCGCAGGCGCCTCGCCCGACTTCAGCGCGTATTGAAGCTGCTCCATCACGCCGACGAAGGCGTGCGGGAACCACATCGTGTCCCACTCCGGCGTGACCCACTCGCCGTCCGTCTCGACGGTGGAGGCGTAGGTGAGCGTGGAGGGGCCGCCGGTCGGCCAGCCGATGGTGCCCTTGGCTACGCCCTTGGTGCCGTCGACGCGCCAGCCGATGTGCTGGTCGTCCCGGTAGCCTTCCTCGCGCGGGCCGGACCATACGTCCTCCAGCGAGAGGGCGACGGTGCCGCTCGGAAAGCGCAGCGTCGAGACGACGATGCCGTCCTCGTGCGCGAATTCGGTGCGCGGGTCGGTCCGGGTGACGCTGGTGACCTCGACCGGGTCGCCGAACAGGAAGCGCAGCACGTCGAGGTGATGGACGCTCATGTTGGAGAGGGTGAGGCGATCGTATCCCGCCAGAAAACCCTGCCAGTGCGGGATGGCGTGCATGTCGATCTGCGCGAAGACGATGTCGCCGAGCGCGCCGCGGTCGATCAGTTCCTTGAGGACGCGCATCGACTGGTCGAAGCGCATGTTCTGGTTGACCGAGAGGATCTTGCCGGCGGCCTTCGCCTCGTCGCGCAGCGCGATCGCCTCGTCCAGCGACAGCGCAAGCGGCTTCTGCGCGAGGACCGCCTTGATGTGCGGCGCCTCGAGCGCCTTGCGGATGAGCGCGGGCTGCTGGTCGGGCGGATAGGCGATGTCGATGATGTCAATCCCATCATCTTCAATCAAAGCCTCGGGCGTGTCGTGCACGCGCCCAATGCCGTAGCGCTCGGCGACCTTCGCGGCGTTCGCCTTGGTGCGGGAGGCGATGGCGGCGACCTCGAAGCCTGCCAGCCGGTACGCTTCCAGATGGCACTCGGCCATGATCATCCCGGCGCCGATGCAGCCGATCCGGTAGTCGCGGCAGCGAACCTCGACGTCGGGGTGGAAATCCGTGGGCATGGTGTCCTCCATCAGGCGGCCGGGGCGATACCGGCGCAGCGGGCGTGCCCGTCCGGCGCGGAACCTGTCGGCATCGTCGTCCCCTCCCAGGGCAGGCCGGCTTTTCCTGTTTGTCCGACCGCTGTTTTGCGGCATATTGATGTGATGTGACATCATCGTCAACATCAAAACACGGCATCTCGATGGTGCCTTCACGGCACCGGCCCTCCGCATTAAGAGGCGGGGAGGCCCGGCGGGCGAAGATGGAAAGGTTGGCGGGCTTGCGGACGACACTCCACGACATCGCGCGCGAAGCGGGCGTCTCCTCAGCCACGGTGGACCGCGTCCTCAACAACCGCCCCGGCGTGCGCGAGCGGACGCGCGACATCGTGATGGAGACCGCGCGCCGCCTCGGCTACTTCGGCGCGACCGGCCTCGGCGACGGCGGCATCGGCACCACCGAGCTCGCCTTCATCCTGCCGGCCGGCGACAACCCGTTCATCGCGAACCTCGCCGGCCACCTCTCGGGCCTTGCCGCGGCGCGCCCGCAGCTCGCAGTGTCGGTCCGCCGGATAGAAGGCTTCAGCCCCGAGCGGCTGGCTGACGCGCTCAACGCCCTGCCGGCGGAGACCGAAGGCGTCGGCATCGTCGCGCTCGACCACCCCGTCGTGCGCGAGGCGATGCGGGCGGCGGACGCGCGCGGCATCCGCCTCGTCACCCTCGCGTCCGACGTGCACCACGTGCCGCGGATCGCCTACGTCGGCGTCGACAACCGGGCGGCGGGGCGCCTCGCGGGCTACATGCTCGGCCGCTTTCTCGGCCCGCGTCCGTCCGCCGAGGTGGCGCTGTTCGCGGGCTCACTCTCCTACCGCGGGCACGAGGAGCGCGAGATGGGCTTCCGCCACGTTCTTGCGGAGGACTTCCCGTCGCTGGAGATCGTGGAGCTGCGCGAGACGCGGGACGCCGAGGACCGCGCCTTCGACGAGGCGGCGGCGCTGCTCGAGGCGCGCCCCGGTCTCGCGGCGATCTACAACATCGGCGGCGGCAATGTCGGCATCGCGCGGGCGCTGAAGGCGGCGGGGCGGGTGGGCGACGTCGTCTTCATCGCGCACGACCTCACGGAGGCGACGCGCACCCACCTCCTCGACGGCACGGTCGACGCTGTGATCGACCAGAACCCCAGGGTCGAGGCGCGCGAGGCGCTCAACATCCTCGCCACCGCCATCCGGGGCGAGCCCTACGAGCCGCACCTGCCGCGCCTGCAGGTCATCCTGCGCGAGAACATCCCGGAGGCCTGAGCCTAGACCGCGCCGGCGGCGACGAACTCGGCAAGGTTCACCGTGGCCCCTGTCTCGGCGGAGCGGTAGGCCGCGAGCGCCATCGCCATGGTCTCGAGGTTGTGCTCGCCGGAGGGCTGCGGCTCGGCCCGTCCACCCAGCACGTCGACAACATGCCGCTCGAACGCGACGACCGAATCCTGCACCGCGTGCCACGGCCGCGCGCCCCATGACGGGACCGCGGGCTCAACGTCGCGCGCGGTGAGCGTGCCGTTCTTGTGAAGGCGGAGCTGGTAGTCGCCGGTGAGCTCCAGCGTGCCCTCCATGCCCTCGATCCAGGCGAGCGTCTGCGGGAACGGGTCGGGCGCGATCTTGGAGAAGAACGAGCACTCGATGGTGGAGACGACGCCGCTCCTGTGGCCGAGCGTCGCGACGAACGCGTCCTCGCCGGCGATGCCGGGCTTGAGGCTCTGGGTGCGGCAGTGAATGTCCACCGCGTCGCCGAGGAGATAGCGGGCGGTGTCAAAGAGGTGGAGACCGACGTCCATCAGCGCGAACCGCTCCGTCTCGGCAAGATAGGGCTGGTTGGCGTAGACGTCGTAGCCGTGGCGGAAAGAGAGTCGCGCGTAGGTCGGCGCGCCGATGATGCCGGCGTCGAGCTCGGCCTTCAGCGCCATCAGCGGCGCCTCCCAGCGGAAATTCTCGTGGATGATGAGGGGTCTGTTCGCGGCCTTCGCGGCGTCGACCATCGCCTTCGCGTCGGCATAGGTCTCGGCGAAGGGCTTCTGGCACACCGTCAGCGCACCGTGCGCGAGCGCGAGCTCGACCAGCGGGCGGTGGGAGGAGACGGTGGTCGCGACGTCGACGAAGTCGGGCTTCTCGCCGGCGAGCATCGCCTCGGCGTCGGTGTAGACGGCGGGGATGCCGAAGCGTTCGGCCATGCCTTCGGCCTTGGCGCGGTCGAGGTCGCACACGGCGACGATTTCGGCGCCTTCGGCGTCCGCCCAGCCGTGCATGTGGTTCTCGGCGAAGAAGCCGCAGCCGATCAGGGCGCCGCGGTATGTCATGGGGTCGCTCCATCCATCGGGGCGCCGGATCGCGCCGCCGGCCGCCATGCGCGGCGACGGCGGTGATAGCACCCGGCCGCGCCGCCCCGCGCGCCTTTCCGTCTCATCGTGTCAGGCGGAGCGGATCTGCCGGCGCCGCCATGTCGGGCTGTCGAGCACCGCGCGGTTGAGGAGCCCGCGCGGGACCTCGCCGCGCCGCACCGCCGCCACCGCGTCGATGTTGCAGGCGCCGATGTCGGCGAAGCACTGGTCGGTCCAGCAGATCGAGTGCGGGGAGAGGATCACGTTGGACATCTGCATCAGCGGATCGTCGGGCGCGGTCGGCTCGTGCTCAAACACGTCGAGCCCTGCGCCGGCGATCCAGCCTTCACGCAGCGCCTCGGTGAGGGCGCGCTGGTCGACGATCGGTCCGCGTGCGGTGTTGATGAGGAAGGCGGTCGGCTTCATCCGCGCCAGGCGGTCGGCGTTGACGATGTGGTGGGTTTCGTCGGTCAGCGGACAGCTGACGGACAGGAAGTCGGACCGCTCGAACAGCTCCTCGAGCCCGACGAGGCGCACGCCGTGGACCCCGGCGGACTTGGGGTCGGCGAACGGGTCGTACGCGATGTGCTCCATCTCCAGCGGTGCGGCGAGCCGGTAGAGCTCGGCGCCGACGTTGCCGATGCCGAGCGAGCCGAGGACGCGGCCCTTGAGGCCGGTGCCGATGTGGTGCTCGCGCGCGGCCCATCCCTCCGCCCCGAGCCGGGTGATCCGGTCCTTGATGCCGAGCCGCTGCGAGAGCGCGAGGACATAGGTGAGGATCGACACGGCGACCGGGCGGCGCACGCCGTCGGGGGTGATGGAAACGGCGATCCCGTTTGCGGTGCAGGCGTCGATGTCCACGTTGTCGGTGCCGACGCCGTACCGGGCGATCAGCGACAGGCGGCCGTCCGACGGCACGCTCTGCGCGGTGAAGCGCGGCGTGAGGAGGATCAGCGCGTCGAACCCTTCCAGCGCATCGGCGGGGATGATGCCGCTCCTGGGGCCGACGACTGCGAGCTCGACGTCCGGATCGGCGCCGAGCGGGGAGCGGGCGAAATCGAAGAAGGCGGGCGAACCGTCGGTGTGGATGAAATCGCCGCTGATGGCGACCCGGAAACGAGCCATCGGTCCTCCCTGCCGCACCTTCCTGGATCAGGGGTGCGGTTCGATCGTGTCGTGAGCGCCGCCAAGCGGCAGTGAGAGCGTGCCGCGCGATTGTGCAGTCTGTCCAGCCCCCCGGCGCAGCTCCCGTCCGGTGCGACAGCTCCGGTTCAGTCCGCCTCGCCGAGGAAGGCGCGGATCTTGCCGAGGCTGCTGTTGCCCTCCATCGGGCCGAGCCGCGTGACGGCGAGCGCGCCTGCGGCGTTGGCGAACCGCGCCGCGTCGGCAACGCTCGCCCCACCGGCGCGCAGCGCGACGAACGTCGCAGCAAACGCATCGCCCGCCCCCGTCGGGTCGACGGCATCGACCGGGTGGCCGGCCACCCGCTCCTCGCCCCCGTCGTGGAAGACGCGGGCGCCCGCCGCGCCGCAGGTGACTGCCACCGTGCCGACGCCTGAAGCGCGCAGCTTTGCGGCGGCGTCCTCCACCGTGGCGCCCGGCATCAGGGCGGCAAGGTCTTCCTCGCTTGGTGTTGCGATGTCGGCCCCGGCGAGAAGTGCGTCCAGCGAGGACGCCGCGCCCGGATCGCGCATCAGCTCCGGCCGCACGTTGGGATCGACCGCGATCCGCCCGCCCGCCTTGCGGACCCTGACCGCGGCGTCGAGGATCGCGGCGCGAAGGGACGGGAGGCCGAGCGTGGAGCCGGACACCATCAGGATCGCGCCGGCCGGGACGGCCGGGACGACGCACCGCTCCGCCGCGCTGCCGGCGATGTGGAACACGAACGCGCGCGAGCCGTCGCCGCTGTAGGCGACGTGCGCCGTCCCGGTCGGCAGGTCGTCCGCCACCGCGATGCCCGACACGTCCGTCCCGCCCTCGGCGAGGCGGTCGGTGATCGCACGGCCGAAGATGTCGTTGCCGACGGCGCCGAACATGCGCGTGGCGGCGCCGCAGCGGGCGGCCTGGTCGATGGCGATGGCGGGCGCGCCGCTCGGGAACGGGCCGGCATAGAGCGTCGGCGTCACGCGCGACGCGTCCACCGGCCGGCCTCCTTTGTCGACGGCGATGAATTCGGCCAGCAACTCCCCTGCCGACAGGATGATGACGGGCGTGCCCAAGCGCTTCTCCTGATTGTTTTATTTGCACCCTTGCAAAGAGGATAGTTGCCCCACAAGGCCAATATTTCGCCTTGCTAACAGCCATGACCGGCGCGTAGGTTTCCCGAACAAAACAAGGCACTGTCATCCTGATCGCACCGTTGAAGTGCGGTGGGCAAGGCGGGCCGCTACATGGAGGAGACAAGTATGCTCAAGACGATGACTCTTGCCGCAATGACGGCGCTCGGCGCGCTTACCCTCGCCGTTCCTGCGACCGCGCAGGACAACAAGGACATCACCATCACGCTGGTGCCCGGCCTCACCACAGATGCGTTCTACATCACCATGAACCGCGGCGCGCAGGCCGCTGCCGAAGCCCTCGGCATCACCGTCGACTTCCAGGGCGCCGAGGAGTTCGACCCGGTGCTCCAGACCCCCGTGCTCGACGCAGTGATTGCCCGCGGCCCCGACGCGATCCTGATCGCGCCGACCGACACCACCCAGCTCATCGAGCCGCTGCGGCGCGCCAACGAGGCCGGCATCCCGGTCATCACCGTCGACACCTTCATCGGTGACGGCAAGTATCAGGACGGCTCCGGCGACGGCGACTTCCCGATCTCCTACATCGCGTCCGACAACGTCGGCGGCGGCCGGATGGCGGCGCGCTTCATGGCCGAGGCGATCGGTGAGGAAGGCGCGGTCTACGTCTCCAACGTGCGGCCCGGCATCTCCACCACCGACCAGCGCGAAGAAGGCTTCAAGGCCGAGATGTCGGAGAACTTCCCGAACATTAACGTGCTCGACACCCAGTACAACGAGAACGACGCCTCGCTCGCAGCCTCGCAGTTCAACGCCGTCTTCGCCCGCAACCCGGACGTGAAGGGCGTGTTCGGCGCGAACCTCTTCTCCGCCATCGGCGCCGCCAACGGCGTCCAGGGCGCCGACAAGTCCGGCGACATCACCGTGATCGCGTTCGACGCGCCGCAGTCGATCGTCGACAACATCGGCTCCGGCCTCGTCGACGCCGCCATCGCGCAGCACCCGGCCGAGATCGGCTACTACGGCGTGATGACCGCCTACGCGCACCTCACGGGCCAGTCCGTGCCGCCTGCGATCGGCACCGGCTTCACGGTCATCAACGCCGACAACGTGGATGACGAAGAGACCAAGAAGTTCATCTACTCCGAATAGGTCGCCGCTTCGCCGCGCGAGGGGGGCCGCCGGCCCCCCTCGTCGCACCGCTCGTACCAGTCCCCACGCGAAGGCCGACATGTCCTCCACGCATCAGTCCGCCGCGCCCCCGCCAAGCGCCGCGAAGTCCGTCATCAAGACCCTCCTCAACGGCTGGTCCTGGCTGTTCCTGGCGCTGATCCTCGCCTTCTTCGAGATCTATGCGCAGCGCAACGTCGGCACCACGTTCATCTTCCGCGCCTACAACATCCAGGCGATCGGCGTCGCCGCCGCACAGATCCTGGTCCTTGCCCTCGGGCTCACGATGGTCGTCGTCGCAGGGCACATCGACCTTTCCATCGCATTCTCCACCGGCCTCGCCGCCGTGCTGATGGCCCTTGTCATCCGCATCACCGACCCGATGGTGGGCGGCCTCGCGGCGCTGTTCCTCGGCATGGGCGCGGGCATCCTCGGCGCCATCGGGGTCGGCATCGTCAACGGGTGGTTGGTGGCGAGTCTCAACGTGCCGTCGTTCATCGGCACGCTCGGCACCTTCGGCGTCGCGCGAGGGGTGGCGCTGATCGTCGCCGGCGGCGCCACCGTCTCGATCCGCTCGGAGGAAGCGCGCTTCTTCGGCAACGGCGAGATTTTTGGCATCGAGATGCCCATCGCGGTCGCCATCGTCCTGGTGATCGGCTTCTACTACCTCCTGGCTCACACCAAATTCGGCGTCCACACCTACGTCATCGGCGCCAACCGCGCCTCGGCCGAGCGCGCGGGCATCAACGTCAAGCGGCACCTGATGTGGCTCTTCATCCTGTCGGCGTTCACCGCGGGCGTCGGCGGCCTCATCTACACCGGCCGCTTCTCGGCGGGCGCCGCCAACGCGGGCGAACCCATCCTGCTTTATGCCGTCGCAGCCGTCTTCATTGGCGGCGCGTCCCTCACCGGCGGGCAGGGCACGATCATCGGCACCGTCATCGGCGCCATCATCATCGCGACGATCCAGTTCGGCCTCGTGTTCTCGGGCCTGCCGCCCTACTGGCAGTTCGTGGCCGTCGGCCTCGTCATCATCGTGGCCGTCCTCGTCGACCAGTCGCGCGACAAGCTGACGGGGCACCTGTCATGAGCGAGCCTCTCCTGATTGCCGAGAACCTGTCCAAGCGCTTCGGCGGCGTGGAGGCGGTGAAGGACGTGTCGTTCTCCGTATACCCCGGCGAGTGCGTGGTGCTGGCGGGCGACAACGGCGCCGGCAAGTCCACCGTCATCAAGATGCTGTCGGGCGTCTATGAGCCGTCCGGCGGCCGCGCCACCTTCCAGGGCAAGGTCATCACCGGCCGCCCGCCCGCCGAGGTGCGGGACGCCGGCATCGAGACGATCTATCAGGACCTCGCGCTGGCCGATAACCTCGACGTCGGCCTCAACCTTTATCTCGGCCGCGAGAAGACGAAGCGGATCGCGGGGATCCCCATCGTCGACCGCAAGGGGATGCGCGTCGAGGCCGCCAAGGTGCTGGAGCGGCTCGGCATCGTGGTGCCGGACGCGGCATTGCCGGTGCACAACCTCTCGGGCGGGCAGCGGCAGGCGATCGCCATCGCCCGCGCGATCCACTGGAAGGCGCGGCTCGTCATCATGGACGAGCCGACCGCCGCGCTCGGCGTGCCGGAGCAGCGCGAGGTGATGGCGCTGATCAAGCGGCTGAAGGCCGATGGCGTCGGCATCATCCTCATCAGCCACAACCTGCCGGACATTTTTGCAGCGGCGGACCGAATCATCGTGCTCGCCCGCGGCAAGGTCGGCGGCGAGCGCACGCCTGACGAGACCACCGACGAGGAGATTGTCCGCCTGATGATGGGCGGCTGATGCGCCTCGGCATCCTCACCTCCGGCGGCGATTCCCCCGGCATGAACGCCGCCGTCTGGCGCGTGGAACGGGCCGCCACCGCCCGCGGCTGGACCGCGCTCGGCATTCCGCAAGGCTTTGCCGGACTGCTGGAGCGCCGTGCCGACCTTATCGACGCCGCCATGGCCGCACGCTTCGCGCGGCTCGGCGGCACCTGGCTCGGCACCTCGCGCCTTCCCGACCTTCCCTCGCGTCTGGCCGACATCGCCGGCGCCCTCGATGCGCTCGACGTCGGCGGCCTCGTCATCCTCGGTGGCAACGGTTCGCTTTCGGGCGCGGGGCGGATCGCTAAGGAGGCTGGCATCCCCGTGGTCGGCATCGCCGGCACCATCGACAACGACGTCGCCGTCACCGACCTGTCGCTCGGCTTCGACACAGCCGTCGCCTACGGCATGGAGGCGGCCGACCGGCTGCGCGACACCGCCGAAAGCCTGCCGCGCTTCTTCGCGCTCGAAACGCTCGGCGGCCCCACCGGCCACATCGCCGCCGCCGTCGGTCGCCTCTCCGGCGCGGTCGCGACCCTCGTCCCTGAACGGCCCGTGGATATCGACGACGTGACCGCCGCCGTCCGCAACGCGCTGGCGGACGGAGAACACGCGCTGGTGGTCGCCAGCGAGGGAGTACCGGACCTCGACGCCGTCCTTGCCGCAGTTGCCGAAGGGGTCTCGACGCGGCTCAGGATGGTGCGGCTCGGCCATGCCCAGCGCGGCGGCTCGCCCACCGTGCGCGACCGCGCCGCCGCGGCCGCCTACGCCGCGCTTGCGGTGGACGCCATCGCGGACGGGCGCAAGGGCATCGTCGCGCTCGACCGCGGCACCCTCCGCCTCGCCACCTACGCCGAACACCGCGACGCCGATCCGCCCGACCCGGCCCTCTGGCGCGGGCTCCTCTGACTTGGGTGCCGCGCCGCCCTCTCCCGAGGCCCGCCCCCTCGGGCCGCGCGACGCGCTGATCGCCGTGGACGTCGGCGGCACCACCACCCGCGTCGGCGCCGTCACCGCCGAAGGCGCAGGTGCGATGGACCGCTTCTCGTCGAGCCGCCTCGGCGCCACGCCGCTCGACATGCTCGCAAAGATCGTCCGTGACGCTGTGCCCGACGGAAAAACCCTCCTCGGCGCCGTCATCGGCCTGCCTGTTTCCTTCGACGAGACGGGCACCTACGCCCTTTCCTCCCCCAATCTCGCAGGCTTCGAGGGCGTCGCCGCCGGGCGCGAACTCACCGCCCGGCTCGGCGTGCCGGCCGTGGTCGACCGCGACACGGTGCTCCTCGCGACCGGGGAATGGGTCGCTGGCGCGGGACGGGGCGCGGCCTCGATGCTCGGCGTCTTCATCGGCACCGGCATCGGCGGCGCGATGCTGGTGGCCGGCGCCCCCTATCGCGGCGCGTCGGGCGGCGCGGCCGAGGTCGGCCACCTGCCGATCCGCGACCACGGCCGCCGCTGCATCTGCGGCAACACCGACTGCCTAGAGGCCTACGCCTCAGGCCACGCGCTGGAGGCGATCGCCCGCGACGCCGGCGTGCCGATGGCCGACGTCTTCACCCATCCTGCCGCGACCGAGGGAGTCGAGGCCTATGTCCGCGCCCTCGCCCACGGGATTGCGGCGGCGGTCAACATGCTCGACCCCCAGGTCCTCCTCATCGGCGGCGGGCTCCACGGCCGCGAAACCTTTCCGCGCGATGCGCTGGCGGCTGCGGTCCGGGAGCACCTTCGCGCGCCAGTGCCGCGCGAGAAGGTCGAGATCTGCCACGCCACGCTCGGGAGCGACGCGGTTCTCCACGCAGCGCCCCTCCTCTTCGGCCGTGCCCAGGGCGCGCCCGTCCACCACCCCCTTCCCGTATCCAGCTGACAAGGACCCCCTCATGCTCACCCTCGGCAAACTGCGCGGCCTCGATTCCATGGCAGCCGCCAACGGCACCTTCTCGATGCTGGCGCTCGACCACCGCAACTCGTTCGCGCAGCTCACCGCCTCGCTGTTTGAGGGCAATGCCACATGGGAGCAGGTGGTCGCCGAGAAGGAGCGCCTCGCCCGCTCGATGGTGAGCCACGCCACCGCGGTCCTGATGGACCCGCTCTTCACCGCCGGGCCGCTGGTCGCGACCGGCGCGATCCCCGGCGGCACCGGCGTGGTGGTCGCGGTGGAGAAGTCCGGCTTCGAGAAGAGCGACGGCGGCCGGCTCAACACGCTGGAGCCGGGCTGGACGGTCAACGCCATCAAGCGGATGGGCGCCGACGGCGTGAAACTCCTCGTCCAGTACCACCCGTCCGAGGCGGCAGCGTCGGAGCAGGAAGACTTCGTCGGCAAGGTCGCCGAAAGCTGCCGCGAGGCTGACATCGCGCTGGTACTGGAGCCGATCTCCTACGCCCCCACCGGCAAGAAGACCGACCCTGCCTTCGCCGAGGCGCTCCCCAGCCTCGTCGCCACCATCGCGAAGACCTTCGACCCCTACGCCGACATCCTGAAGCTCGAGTACCCCCTCCTCCACGAGGCGCCCTACGAGGAGATGGTCGCCGCCTGCCAGGCCGTGACCGACGCGACCCGCCTCCCCTGGGTCGTCCTCTCCGGCGGTGTCCCGTTCGAGGACTTCATGGCGCAGGTGCGCGCGGCCTGCGACGGCGGCGCCTCCGGCTTTCTCGGCGGCCGCGCGATCTGGAAAGAGGCGATGACGATCACTGACGTCGCTGCGCGCGACGACTTCCTCCGCCGCACGGCCGGCCCCCGGATCGCGGCGCTCCGCGCAATCTCCGACGCTGCGGCAACCCCGTGGCGCGAACGGCCGGTGGTGTCGGAAGCGGCGAAAATGGTCGACGGGTGGCACGGGACCTACGCGGGCTCTGTGGCGTGACGTCTCGTCCGGGGAAATAGGGACGGCGCGTTGCGCCGGCTTTGTTACTTGTCAGGCGAGGGATTTCCTCCCTCGCGCTCCCTCCATCTCGCCGATGGGCAGGGGTTCAGGACAATTCAGCCGCTTCGCGTCTGCCTTGCCTGATCCCCTTCGCCAGCGTGCGCCGGGCAGCTGCGGCGTCAAGGCCGCGTCCTCGCCATGCTCGCCTGCGGCTGCGCGTGGCTCCGGGCGCAGCCTTGACCCCGCCTCTGCCCTCGGTTGCCTTCCTCAGAGTGGGAAATGGCAGGCGCTGGTGTGGCACGGGTTGTCGCCGTGGCTCTGGAACGGGGGCTGCTCCTTGCGGCAGATGTCCTGCGCGGCCGGGCAGCGGGAGGCGAAGGCGCAGCCCTGCGGCGGGTCGTAGGGGTCGGGGAGCTGCATGTCCTCGTCCTCGGCAACGTCCAGCGCGCGGCCGAGGGCCGGGACGCTGCGCAGGAGAAGCGCGGTGTAGTGGTGTTGCGGCTTCGCGAAGACGGTGCGGACGGGGCCGACCTCCGCAATTTTGCCGAAGTAGAGGATCGCGACGCGGTCGCTGACGGCCTCCACCACCGAGAGGTCGTGGCTGATGAAGACGAAGGTGAGGCCGAGGCGGTGCTTCAGATCGGCCAGAAGGTTGAGCACCTGTGCCTGCATCGAGACGTCGAGGCCTGAGACCGGCTCGTCCAGAACCAGCAGCGCAGGGTCCGCCGCCAGCGCGCGGGCAATCCCCACGCGCTGGGCCTGCCCGCCGGAGAGTTCGTGCGGGTAGCGCTCCAGGAAGGACGGGTCGAGGTTGACGAGCTCCATCAGCTCCGCTGCGCGCGCCTTGCGGGCGGCGGCATCGAGGGTGGTGAGGTGGCGCAGCGGGACGTCGAGCGCGGCCGCGATCGTCTTGCGCGGGTTGAGGGCGGCGGAATTGTCCTGAAAGACGTACTGGATGGCGCGGGCGGTCTCGGCGCGGCTTGCACCGGGGGTGATCGGGCCCCCTTCCGACGCGATGCGGATGGTGCCGTCCGTCGGCGCATCGAGGCCGACCATCATGCGGGCGAGCGTCGATTTTCCGCAGCCGGACTCGCCGACGACGCCCAGCGTCTCGCCCTTGGCGACGGCGAGCGAGACGCCGCGCACGGCGTGAACCGCTGGCGCGTGGCCGCCGAGGAGCTTGCGGCCGCCGCCGAAGGTGCGCACCACATCCGAGAGCTGCATCACCGTGTCAGGCGGCATCAGCGGCCTCCAGCGGGTGGATGCAGCGGACGGCGCGGGCGTCGCCCAGCGATGCCATCTCTATGGGCGCGGCGCGGCAGTCGTCCTGTGCCCGGGGGCAGCGGTCGGCGAAGGCGCATCCTTGCGGGAGGTCTGCCAGCGACGGGGGGCGGCCGGGGATGGTCGCAAGGTGCCGGTCCGGCTGGCCGAGGACCGGGACGCAGGCGACCAGCGCCGCGGTGTAGGGGTGCGCAGGGGCCGCGAGGATCTCGGCGGTGGGGCCGGTCTCCACGATGCGGCCTGCGTACATCACCGCCACCCGGTCGCACACGGCCGAGACGACGCCGAAATCGTGGGTGATGAAGAGGACGCCCACCGTCCGCTCGCGGCGGAGGCGGTTGAGGAGGGCAAGGACCTGCGCCCGGACCGTCACGTCGAGTGCTGTGGTGGGTTCGTCCGCGATCACGACCTCGGCGTTGCCGGCGAGCGCCATGGCGATGCCGACGCGCTGGCGCATCCCGCCGGAGAGTTCGTGTGGGTAGGCGGCGAGACGGCGCTCGGGGCTGGAGATCTGCACCATCGTGAGGAGCTCGGCGGCGCGCGAGTGCGCGGCCGCGCGGCCCATCGCTTCGTGCAGGCGGATCGCCTCGATGAGCTGCTGGCCGATGGTGAACTGCGGGTGGAGCGTGGAAAGCGGGTCCTGGAACACGTAGGAGACCGCTCCGCCGCGGAGCGTCCGCAGCGCGCCGGTCGGCATCGCGAACAGGTCGCGGCCCTTGAAGTAGGCGGCGCCGGCCGAAATCCGCCCCGGCGGCGACGGCACCAGCCCCATGACGGACATCGCGGTCACCGACTTGCCGGAGCCGGATTCGCCGACGAGGCCGACGCATTCGCTTGTCCCCACATGGATGTCGACGCCGTTGACGGCCTTGATGGTCGTGCCGCCGAGGCGGAACTCGGTGGACATTCCCGCAAGGTCGAGCGCCGCGTCAGGGTGCTCGGACGCCGCCGGGGTGCGCTCGCGGGCGACCTTCGTGCGGGCGCTGGGTCGGGCGACGGCGCCAGAGCGCAGGCGCGGGTCGAGCACGTCGCGCACCCCGTCGCCTAGGAGGTTGATGCTCATGACGAGGACGAAGATCACGAGCCCCGGCACCACCGACACGTGCGGTGCCGTGAACAGCACCTTGCGCCCCTCCCCCAGCATGGAGCCGAGGTCGGCCTGCGGCGGCTGCGCGCCGAGGCCGAGGAAGGAGAGGCCAGCGGTCTCGAGGATCATCCAGCCCACCGTGGTGGACATGGTGATGATGATGACCGGGAGAATGTTGGGGAGGACTTCGCGCAGCAGGATCGCGGCGTCGTTCTGGCCGGAGAGGCGCGCGGCATCCACGAACTCGCGCCGGGAGAGACCGAGCGCCAGCCCGCGTACGTTGCGGGCGAAGAACGGAATGTTGACGACCGCAATGGCGTAGAGCGCGTTGACGAGGCCGGGGCCGAGCACCGCGACGATTGCGAGCGCGAGCAGGATGTACGGGAACGCCAGCACCATATCGATGCCGCGCATCAGGATGCTGTCGACCCAGCCCCCCGCGTACCCCGCGACTAGGCCGATGACCGAGCCGGCCAGCGCCGCGATCAGCGTCGCCGACACGCCGACGGCGAGGCTGACGCGGGTGCCCCAGACGATGCGGGAGAGAATGTCCCGCCCCAGCGCGTCGGTGCCGAGGAGGTAGCCGTCGGTGAAGGGCGGGATGAGGCGGTTCGCGGGTGCGGTGGCGTCGGGGTCGGCGAGCGGCAGCAGCTGCGCGAGAAGCGCGACGGCGACGATCAGCACGAGGAGCGCGAGCCCGGTGGTCGCCAGAGTGTTGCGCAGGAGTAGCGACCACGCGCCGGGGCGCAGGGCGGCGGCGGCGGATCCGTCGGCGGCCATCAGCTCAGCCTCGGGTCGATCAGCATCTGCACCACGTCGGCGGCGAGATTGAAGAAGACGTAGGCGGCCGCCACCACCAGGACGCCGCCCTGCACCAGCATGATGTCGCGCTGGGAGATGGCGTTCACCAGCATCGAGCCGATGCCCGGCCACTGGAACACCGTCTCCACGTAGACCGCGCCGCCGAGGACGAAGCCCGCCTGGATCGCGATCACCGGGATCACGGACACCAGCGCCGCCTTGAAGGCGTGTTTAAAAATCACCTTGCGCTCGGAGAGGCCCTTGGCGCGGGCGGTGCGGATGAAGTCCTGCCGCAGCACCTCCAGCATCGCTGTGCGGGTGAGCCGTGCGATGACGCCGGTCGCGACGATGGCGAGCGTCAGCGCAGGGAGGACTAGGTGGTGCGCGATGTCCATCGGCCCGCCGCCGCCGTAGATCGCGACCATCCCGCTCGCTGGAAACCAGCGCCAGGTGACGGCGAAGCCGAGGATGAGGAGGAGCCCCAGCCAGAAGGCGGGCATGGAGATGCCAACGAGGACGAGGAAGGTCAGCAGCTTGTCGGTGAGGCCGTACTGGCGCACGGCCGAGACGATGCCGGCGAGGAGGCCGAGGATGGAGGCGATCACCAGAGCGGTGCCTGCCAGCAGGAGCGTTGCGGAGAGGCGCTCCAGCACCTCGTCGAGCACCGGGCGGTTGAGGGCGTAGGAGCGGCCGAGGTCGCCTTGCATGAGATTGCCGAGCCAGATGAAATATTGCTCCGGCAGCGTCCGGTCGAGGCCGAGCTGGCGGTTCAGCCGCTCGACATTCTCGGGCGTGGCGTAGGAGCCGAGAATCGCGGTGGCCGGGTCGCCGGGGATAAGCGCCATGATGACGAAGACGATGACCGTCAGCCCGAGGAGCACAGGGATCGCCGCGAGGAAACGCTTGAGGATGGTGGCGCTCATGCGGCCCTCACTGGAGCGACATCGGTCGCATCCCGCCAGCGCCGAGGCCGAAGCGGGCACGGACGAAGTCGAGCCACATCCCGTAGGGCCTGCCGACCAGCATCATCAGGACGGCGAAGCCGAGGCAGCCGCGCAGGATGGCGGCGCCAGACGCACCGCCCATGGCGACGATGGCGGCGTAGATCGGCACCTGGAAGACGAGGAGCGCCAAGGCGTCCGCCAGGAACTGCGGCAGGGGCGGCGCGGTGCGGGCGACCAGCCAGTCCCGCCACAGGCCGTAGGGGCGCGCCGTCAGCACCATCAAGGGCGCGCCGATCATCCGTGCGGTGGAGACCTCGTCCCATGTCATCCCCGCGACGAAGCGCTCGTTGAGAGCGCCCACGATGGTGAAGAAGACGACGAGCGCCAGCGTGTCCGCGATGAAGCCTCTCACGCGGACACGCGGGGCGATGGAGAATGGCCGTCTCCTGCAACATTCACCCGCGTCAGTTCTTCGCCACGTCCTGGAGCATCAGGAAGAAGGACGGCTGGAGCTTGAAGCCCTCCACCCTGTCGTTGGTGACGGCGTTCTGCTTCCAGTTGGCGACGAACACCCAGGGCGCATCGTCGGCCACGATCGCCTGCATCTCCTTGTAGAGGCGGGCGCGCTCGGACTGGTCGGTGGCACGGCGGGCCTCCTCCAGCAGGGTGTCGACCTCGGGGTTCGAGTAGTAGCCGGAGTTGAAGCCGCCTTCGGACGGGAGCGCCTCGGAGCGCAGCGTGAGGAAGGGCAGCGTGTCCGGGTCGTTGGTCATCCACGCCATCTCGGCCATGTCGGCCTTGCCTTCGAGGCCCGGGTTCACGAGGCCGAGATAGGTGTTCCACTCGTAGGTCTCGATCTCGGTCTTCATGCCGACGGCTTCGAGGTCGGCCTGGATCGCGGTGCCCATGGCGACGGGGTCGAGCATCCCCGAGCCGCCTTCGGTGACGTAGAAGGTGACGGGGGCGCCGTCGTAGCCGGCTTCGGCCAGCAGCGCCTTGGCCTTTTCGGGGTCGTAGGGATAGGGCTCGAGCGCCTCGTCATGCGCCCAGGCGAAGGCGGGCGGGGTCGGCCCTGCGGCGATCTCGGCGGTGCCCTGCAGGATGTCCTTCGTCAGTGCGCCCTTGTCGATGGCGTAGTTGGCCGCCTGGCGGACGCGCTTGTCGGCGAACGGGCCTTCCTTGGTGTTGAGGATCAGGAACCACAGGTGCGGGCCGGCCTGCTCGTGGACGGTGAAGCCGGCGTCGTCGCGGAACTGGGCGACGGCATCGGGCGGGGTCTCGACCATCACGTCGATGCCGCCGGACAGCATCTCGGCAAGGCGGGTGTTGGCGTCGGTGATCGGGCGGAAGACGACGGCTTCGAGCGGCGGTGCGCCGTCCCAGTAGTCGGGGTTCTTCTCCAGCACCACGCGCTGGTTGGGCGTCCAGTCGGCGAAGGTGAAGGCGCCGGTGCCGGCGGGGCTGCGGCCGAAGTCCGCGCCGCCCGCCTCGACCGCTGCGGGCGAAACGATGAGGCCCGTGGGGTAGGCGAGGTTGGAGAGGAACGGCGCGTAGGGTTCCTTCAGGGTGAAGCGGACGGTAGAATCGTCTACCGCCTCGACCTTGTCGACGGCGGAGAAGAAGAACGACAGCGGGAACGGGCCGGTATCATGGAACGGATGATCCTCGTTCAGCATCCGCTCGAAGTTGAACACCACGGCGTCCGCGTTGAACGGCGTGCCGTCGTGGAAGGTGACGCCTTCGCGCAGGGCGAACGTGTAGGTGAGGCCGTCGTCCGACACCTCGTAGCTCTCGGCGAGCGCGGGCTCCACCTCCAGCGTGCCGTCCCTGAAGCGGACGAGGCCGTCGTAGAGATTGACGAGGATGCGGAAGTCGTTGACCGCGGTGACGGCGTGGGGATCGAGCGATTTCGGCTCGGCGATCTGGCCGACGACGAGGACGCCCGGCGGCGTCTGCGCGCTGGCGGGTCCGGCGAAGGTTGCGCCGAGAACGGTCGCGATCGCCAGCGCGACCGCGGAAAAGATGCGGGCCATGGGTTCGCTCCTTCTGCGTTGCTTGCCCGAAACAACCACATACGCCGCGCGCATGACAACCTGACGGTCCCGCACGGCGCCGGCGCGGCATGACGGATGCGCCTCTTGCCATCGACCCTGCGCGCCTCGCCCTGCTGATCGAAGGCATCAACCGTTTCGGCCGCAACGAAGCGACCGGCGGGTATGACCGCGTCGCCTTCAGCGCGGCAGACATGGCCGCCAGAGCATGGTTCGCGGACGAGATGCGGCGCGATGGCCTTGCCGTCCACACCGACGACGCGGGCAACCTCTTCGGCCGCTTCGGCCCCGCCGGGGGGCCGTGCGTCATGGCGGGCTCCCACCTCGACACCGTGCCGGACGGCGGCGCGTTCGACGGCGTGATCGGCTGTGCCGCCGCGCTGGAGGCGGTCCGCGCGATGAAGGACCGCGGGCACGTGCCGGCCACCGCCATCGAGGTGGTGGCGACGGCGGACGAGGAAGGCCGCTTCGGCGGAATGCTGGGCTCGCAGGCGATCACCGGCACCGCGACGGCCGCGTTCGTGGAAGGCGCCGTCGATGCCGATGGCGTGCGCCTCACCGACGCGATGCGGGCGGCGGGCCTCGACCCGGCGGCCGTGCCGGGCGCTGCCCGTTCGCCGGGGTCGGTGCGCGCGTTCCTCGAGCTTCACATCGAGCAGGGGCCGGTGCTGGAGCGGACGGGCGCCGAGATCGGCATCGCGCACAGCGTGTCGGGCGTCTGCGTGCTGGCGGTGACGCTGACCGGCCGCGCCAACCACTCCGGCACCACCCCGATGACCATGCGCGCCGACGCCTTCCAGGCGCTCGCCGAGATCGGCGCCGCCCTCCCCGGCCTCGCCGCCCGCCACGGCACCGACGAGACCCGCATCACCGTCGGCCACGTGGAGCTGTCCCCCAACGCGGTCCACACCATCGCGGGCGCGGCGCGCTTCACCATCGTCCTGCGCGACACCGCGCGAGCCGTCATGCTGGACCTCAGGTCCCGCATCGGCGAGCTCGTCGAGAACGTCGGCGCCAGCCTCGGCGTATCGTCCCGGGTGGAGACCTCGAGCTGGCTGGACCCGGTGGCCCTCGATGCCGAAATCGGCGCGATGCTGGAGGCCGAGTGCGCGGGGCTCGGCTACACGCTGCGCCGGATGCCGTCGGGCGCAGGCCACGACGCGCAGACGATGACGGCGCTCTGCCCGACCGGGCTCATCTTCGTGCCGAGCCGCGGCGGGATCAGCCACGCGCCGGCCGAGTTCACCGATGCCGAGGCGATCGCCCGCGGGGCACAGCTCCTTGCGAACGCACTCATGCGGCTCACCGCCTGACGCACCGCTCCAGCCGGCGCGGGACCTAGCCCTGCTTTCCGCCGGCGGCCCCTCCGCCGTGGAGCCGGGCGGCTTCGGCGGCGCGCAGGGACTGCACGTGCTGCCAGCCCTCCGCGGGCCGCGGGCCGCGCCCTGCCATGAAGTTCGCCCAGTTGATCGTCTCGATCAGCCTGTAATCGAGCTCGTTCAGGCGGAGGAGCAGCCGGCGCGCCCGCGGCGTCAGCATTTCGGGCGAGGCGACGACGAATTCGTGGTCGGCCTGGTAGTCGGTCCTGCGGTTGATGTGCGGCAGCGTGCGGCCCATCTGCACGATGTCGTTTTCCGACAGCCAGTTCTGCACGACGTCGAGCGTGCCGGTGACGAAGCGGCCCTCCGCCATGTCGGACAGGAGCCGGCTCTCCAGCGCGTCGTAATTCTTCTCGGTGACCTCGTGCCCGGCGAAGTGGCGGCAGATGAGGTTGGTAAACTGCGCGCGAAAGCCCGGCGTGCGTTGCAGCCAGTTGGGGTTTACGGCGTTGATGTCCGGCAGCGTCCGGGCGAGCCGTTCGTGCGTGGGGTGGTTCTTCTGCAGGTGCACGAAGTTGAAGAAGCTGCAAAGCCTCTCCAGCGGATCGCGCACGACGGAGATATAGACCACCGGCCGCGTGAACCTGGTGTGCATCCCCCACACGATGTGGCCGGCGATGCAGTCGTAGTCCGCGTCGCGTTCGGCCGGGGACTTCGCCTCGAACTCGGCCATCTTGTCCACGAACTCGGTGCTCAGCATCCTGTGCCCGATCCGCTCCTTGAGGCTGTACTTGATCGAGGTTCCTGCGCACTTGGGCACGTGCAGGTGGATGATTACCGGCTTCTCGCTCATCGAAATCCCATTCGCGATCCACAAGTCGCGCCCGTGGCGGTGCACGATCGTGAGCTTTAATCCTGCGGGTCATTCCACGCAGCAGATGCCATACAAGCAGTCTCGCCTCCGATCCAGCGCACGATTGCGTCGGCGGGGATCCGGTCAGGCGGCTTTTCGTCCGTCCGGCGCGCCGTTCGGACCGTCCTGCTGCTGCGCGCGCAGGTTCAGCGCCCGCTGCCAGCCTTCGGGCGGGCGGTTCGCCGCGCCTGCCACATAGTTCGCCCAGCCGATCGCCTCGATCAGGCGGTAGTCGAGCCCGTTGAGGTGAATGAGAAGCCGCCGGACCTTCTGCTCCAGCATTGCCGGCGAGGCAGGCACGAAGTCGTGCGGCCCCTCCCGGCCTCCGCTCCGGTTCTGGTGCGGTAACGGCGCCTCGTCGGAAATGAAGCCTTTCTGCGCCATCCACCGCTCGACGACGTCGAGCGTGCCGACGACGAAACGCCCGGCTTTCATATCGGACAGCACCCGCTTCTCGAACGCCTGGTAGTTGTTCTCGCTCACCGGCTTGCCGGCGTAGGTGCGGCAGATCTGGTTGTTGAACGCCCTGCGCAGCGGCCGGTGGCCCGCGAGCCAGCCATGGGTAAGGCCATTCAGATCAGGGAGCTCCCGCCCGAGAGTCTCGTGCAGCGGATGGTTCGGCTCGAGGTGGACGTAGTTGAAGTAGCTGCACAGCCGTTCGAGCGGGTCGCGCACCGCCGAGACATAGAGCGCACGGCGGCCGAACTTCCGGTGGAGGCCCCATTGGATGTGCCCGGTCACGCAATCGAAGGCCGCATCGCGCTCGTCCGGAGACATCGCCTCGAACCGTTCCACCAGCGCGTGGTCGGAATGGGTGAGGACCCGCGGCCTGAAATGCTGCTGAAACACCGTGTTGATCGAGGTCCCCGAGCATTTAGGCACATGCAGATGCAAAATGATCGGGGCAGGATTCAAAGTGGACGGTTCTTCAATCGGTATAGTGCATGGAATTAAACTACATTATCACTTATCAACCTGTAATAGATACCATTTTCTCCGTGGCACCCGTCACAGACCTGACGCCCGGAGTCCACTATTCCTACCGCCGCTTTAAATCAATAGCATTTAGGAAATGTTTATATGCAATGATGGGTGTAGCAGCTATCGGCGTTTGCGGTGGGGCGCCGGGCGGCTAGACTTGGGGTGTCGAAACGGTGCGGGAGCGCGCCCGCTGAACGGAACCGAGATGCACTGGATCGTCGCCCCGTCGAACCCACGCGAGTCGCACACCACGTGGCTGCCGCGGTTCCTGCCCGACGATTGCGGCCACACGTTCGAGACCGTCCCCGCCACCTACGACCACGACCGCTCGCGCGCCTCCACCTCCGCCAGCCAGTGGGGCGACTATCTGGGGCAGGCGCGGCGGGTGCTTGCCGCGGCACGGCGGCATCCAGGGCGGGTCGGCATCATCACGGTGTTCCCGCAGCTTGCGATGACGGTGGGGCTGATGAAGCGGCTCACCCTCTCGCGCGCTCCCGTCATCGCCTACTACTTCAACACCGGCGCGCTGAGCTCGCCCATCAAGCGGCGCATCGCGACCGCCGGCCTTCACGCCGTCGACCGGTTCGTGCTGACGACACAGCTCGAGATCGAGGCCTACGCCAAGGCGCTGGACATGCCGAAGAGCCGCTTCGCGTTCGCGCCCTTCACGGTGCGGCGCGAAGTGCGGATGCTCCCCGTGAGCGAGGATGCGCCGTTCGTGGTCGCCATGGGCTCGCACCATCGCGACTACGCGACCCTGTGCGAGGCGCTGCGCGGCTTTCCGGGCAAGGCCGTGATCGTCGCCGGCCCGCACGCTACCGAGGGGCTCGACGTGCCGGACAACGTCACCATCCGTTCAGGGTTGCCGCTGGTGGAATGCCATGCCCTCGCGCAGCGCGCGCGGATCAACGTCATCCCTCTCGATGGCGCCGCGATGGGCGCCGGCACCGTCACAATCGTCGAGGCGATGATGTTCGGCGCGGCGGTGATCGCGACCGACGCCAACGGCGCCAGCGACTATGTGGACGACGGGGTGACGGGCATCCTGACGCCGCTCGGGGATGCCGCGGCGCTGCGGGCGAAGCTCGACGCGCTGTGGGCGGACGAAGCGTGCCGCACCGCCCTCGGGGCGGCCGCCGCTGAGGCCGTCACGCAAACCTTCTCGCACGAGGCCGGCGCGCGGCGCCTTATCGAGATCTGCGACACCTTCGAGCCCCGCTGACTCAGCCGCCTTCCGTGATGCGGAAGTTGTGGAGGTGCTCGGCGCTGAGCGTCAGGCCCATGCCGGCCTTGTCCGGGTCGAGGCGGACATAGCCATTCTCCGCCAGCGGCTCGCCGTCGAAGATGTACCAGAACAGTTCGTTGCCGACCTCGATCGGGCACGGCGGGAAGAACTCCGCCATCGGCGCCGCGTAGCTCGACATCACCACCTGATAGTTGTGCATCTGCCCCGCGTGCGGCACGAACTCCACACCGAACGCCTCCGCCAGCGTCGCGATCTTGCGCGCCGCGGTGATGCCGCCGACGCGGTTGGTGTCGAACTGGAGATAGTCGACCGCGCGCTTCTCGACGAGGGTGCGGAAGCCGGCCAGCGTGTGCTCGTGCTCGCCGCCGGCGATGGGCACATGGCCGAGGCGGTTGAGCTCGGCGTAGCCCTCGATCTCGTCCGGCAGCAGCGGCTCCTCCACCCAGCGCAGGTTGAACTCGGCAAGGCGCGGCAGGATCTGCTTGGCGTAGTTGAAGGTCCAGCCCATGTAGACCTCGACCATCAGGTCGACATCGTCGCCGATGGTCTCGCGCACGGCGCGGATGTTGGCGATGTTCTTCGCCATCCCCGCCGCCCCGTCGCGCGGCCCATAGCCGAGCCGCATCTTCACGCCCTGGAAATTCTGGCGCTTGTAGTCCGCCGCCTCGGCAATCAGCGCGTCCAGCGGCTGGTTGTAGATCTTCGACGCGTAGACGGGGATCGCGTCGCGGGTGGCGCCGCCGATCAGGCGGTAGACGGGCTGCCCCGCCGCCTGGCCGAGCACGTCCCACACAGCGATGTCGATGGCGCTGATGGCGGCGAGCACCGCGCCCTTGCGGCCGAACGCGATGGTCTTGCGGTACATCAGCTGCCACAGCCGCTCGATGTCCCACGGGTCCTCGCCCACCACGATGGCGCGCAGGTGATGGTCGATCACCGCGCGCGTCACCAGCGGCGAGAGGGCGGCGTTGCCGATGCCGACGATGCCGTTGTCGGTCTCCACCTCCACGATCAGCCAGTTGTGGAAGGTGAAGCTCTTCAGCGTGTTGCCGCCCGCTTCGGACGACGTCTCGAAGATGTCGAGCGGGTTGTTGGAGAGCTTCTGCGCCGGGGCCTCGGTGGGTCCGGTCCACTCGTAGAGCTTGGTGCGGACGGCTTTGATCTTCATCGGAGTCAGGACCTTCTGGAGGAGAGCGCGGCTTGTGCGGCCCGGCGCCGGCGCTTACGGGTGGGAATATTCGAAACGATAACAGGCGCCCCCGGCGCAAGGGAGCAACCGCAATGAACGGTGCAACGATGTTCCGCCTCGACAACGAAACCGCCCTCGTGACGGGCTCCAGCCGCGGGCTCGGCTCGTTCATCGCGCGGGGCCTCGCCGAGGCCGGCGCCCGCGTCATCATCCACGGCACCAACCTCGAAGGCGCCGAGGCGACCGCCGCGACCCTCACCGGCGACGGGCTGAATGCCACCGCGGCGGCGTTCGACGTGTCGGACGCGGAGGCCGTCGCCGAGGGTGTGGCGGCGCTTGCGGCTCAGGGGGACGTGCCGTCGATCCTGGTCAACAACGCCGGCATCAACATCCGGAGGCCCATGGTCGAGTTCGGCGACGACGACTGGCACAGGATCATGGGCATCCATCTCGACGGCGCCTACTACCTCGCCAAGGCCTGCGTGCCGGCCATGCTGAAGGCCGGCCGCGGCAAGATCATCAACATGTGCTCGCTGACCAGCGAGGTGGCGCGCCCCAACATCTCCGCCTACGCGACGGCCAAGGGCGGCCTCAAGATGATGACGCGGGCGATGGCCTCCGAGTGGGCGGCGAAGGGGATCAACTGCAACGGCATCGCGCCCGGCTTCTTCGCGACCGACATGAACCAGCCGCTGATCGACGACCCCGAGTTCAACGCCTGGGTCAAGAAGCGCACGCCCGCGGGCCGCTGGGGCGAGCCGGCCGACATCGCAGGCGCCGCAATCTTTCTCGCGAGCCCGGCGGCGGCCTACGTCAACGGCCACATGCTGGCGGTGGATGGCGGCTTCCTCGGCTCGATGTAGCCGCCTCACAGCGCGGGCTCGACGAGGCGTTTCAACTCCACCGTCTCGGTCAGCACGTCGTCGTGGAGCGTGCCCATGTAGGGCTGGTGGACGTATTCGAGCGCCAGCCAGCCGCCATATCTGGCGGCGCGCAGCGTCTCGACCATGGCGATGAAGTCGAGCGTGCCCTCGCCGAGCTTGGCCTGCAGCGCGCCGGGCCGCGCCTGCCTGAGGTGGACGTGCCCGGCGTGCGGCGCCAGCCGGTCGATCGCCGCCTGCGGATACCCCATCGCGACGAAGTGGGCGTAGTCCAGCGTCAGCTTCAGGCCGGGCACGGCCTCCACCAGCCGCTCGGCCATCTCGGGGCTTGCGATCAGCCCGCCGACATGGGGCTCCACCGTGAGAAGCACGCCCGCATCGTCCGCCACCGACTTCAGCGCGGTCAGCGCGCGGACCGATGCCGCGAACGCCTCGTCGAGCGGCGTGCCGGCATGGGCGACCCCCGGTAGCACGAAGATCGACGGCGCACCCACGGCGGCCGCGAACGCCGCGACCTTGCGGAAATCGGCGGTGTTCCCGGCGAGCGCGGCAGGATCGCTGACCGCCCGCTCGAGCGGCGAGGCGCCGAACAGCCAGTAGACGTTGCTGGCGTTGATCCCGAGATCGCGTACCTTCGACGCGGTGCCAGCGGGGTCCGCCAGCACCGCCGCGCGGTCCAGCGCCGGCCGGTGCAGGAGGCCGAGGTCCATCGCGCCGATGCCGATGGCCCGCGCAACGCCCCACGCCTCGCCAAGCGTCAACGCATTGAAAGACCACGACGTGATCGTGAGCTTCATCGTTCCCTCCCCGCGCATCCGGGTCTTGTCGTGGTCCGCCGCGCGGCCGGAGTGCGGTCCCGGACCCGTGCTCTGCCATCAGGGTTGACACAACTCGCACCGCGCTGTGAAGTGGCCTGACCAATTTGCACATCACAGAGGCCGAAAACGGTCCGGCGATTGGGAGGGAACATTTACAAAATGAAACACCATAAGCGTATTCGCGCCCTGTTACTTGGCACCATCGCCACCGTACTTCTGGCGGCGCCAGTTACCGCGCAGACGGTGACGCCGGAGAAGGGCAAGGAGGCCAACATGGTCCTCCTGCCGAAATTCCTCGGCATCCTGCCGTTCGACCAGGCCAACAAGGGCGCCGAGGAGGCCCACGCCGAGCTCGAGAACCCGGGCAAGCTCCTCTACACCGGGCCGACGCCGGAAAACTCGGTCGCAGGCCAGATCGAGATCATGACCACCTCCGCCTCGCAGGGGCAGAACGCGGTGATGCTGTCCAACAACGCCGGCGAGCAGATCGTCCCCGCCGCCAAGGCCGCGATGGACGCCGGCACCACCGTCGTCACCTGGGACAGCCCGATCGGCTCGGCCGAGGGCGAACAGGTGTTCGTCGCGCAGGTGGACTTCTCCGACATCGGCACCGTGATGGCCGACATGGCGCTCTCCATCCTCGGCGGCGAAGGCAAGATGGCGATCCTGTCCGCAACGCCCGACGCCGCGAACCAGAACGCCTGGATCGCCGCCATGAACACGGCGCTGGAAGACGAGAAATATTCCGGCATCGAGGTGGTCGATACCATCTACGGCGACGACCAGTCCGAGAAGAGCTACAGTCGCGCGCTGGCGCTGGTCGACAAGCACCCCGACCTCGGCCTCATCATGTCGCCGACCTCGGTCGGCATCGTCGCCGCCGCCAAGGCGATGCAGGACGAGGGTCTGTGCGACGAGGTGAAGGTCTCCGGCCTCGGCGTGCCCGCCGAAATGGTGAGCTACACCATGAACGACTGCGCCCCCGAGTTCGCCCTGTGGGACTTCGTCGACCTTGGCTACCTCACCTATTACGTCTCGTACCTGATCGCGACGGGCCAGATGGAAGGCGTCGAGGGCGAGAGCTTCACGGCAGGCCGGATGGGCGACTACACCATCGAGAAGGACCCGACCCGCGATGCCGGGCGCCGCGTCCTGATGGGACCGTTCACCGTCTACAACAAGGACAATGTCGAGGCGGCCGCGCAGTAGCCACCGCCCCACTGGCGCACCGGTCCCGGCCGGTGCGCCTCCTTCCGCCACAACCCCATCGAGGCGCCATGACGGCCCCTGTCCTTCAGATGCGCGGCGTGTCGAAGTCGTTCGGCTCCACGCGGGCGCTCGACGATTTTTCGATCGTTCTGGACCCCGGCACCATCCACGCGCTGGTGGGCGAGAACGGCGCCGGCAAGTCGACCCTCATCAAGATCATGACCGGCTTTCAGGCGCCCTCCGCCGGCGAAATGCTGGTGGACGGCAAGCCCGTCGCCTTCCGCTCCACACAGGAGGCGCAGGCCGCCGGAGTCGCCGCCATCTACCAGGAGCCGATGGTGTTTCCCGACCTCGACGTCGCGGAAAACATCTTTACGAGCCACCACAACCGCCCCTCCTTCGTGCGCTGGGGCGCGCTCTACCGCGAGGCCGAAGAGGTCATCGCGCGCCTTGGCGTCGCGCTCGACCCGCGCCGCCTCGCCTCCGGGCTGTCGCTGGCGGAGCAGCAGACCGTGGAGATCGCCCGCGCCATCTCGCTCGACGTGCGCGTCCTCGTGATGGACGAGCCGAGCGCCTCCCTCTCCGAGCACGAGGTGCAGCGCCTGTTCGGCATCGCACGTGCGCTCCGCGATGCCGGCGTCGCCGTCCTCTACATCTCCCACCGGCTGGAGGAGATCTTTGCCATCGCCGACACGGTCACGGTGATGCGAGACGGGCGGCACATCTCCACCAACCCCGTCGGCGCGGTAACGCGCCAGTCTATGGTGGCCGAAATGGTCGGCCGCGAGATGGTCGGCGCCTTCGCCCGTGCCCCCTCCGCCGCCACCGGCGAGGTTGCGCTCAAGGTCGAGGGGCTTGGCGGCGCAGGCATCTTCACGGACGTGTCGTTCACGGTGGAGCGGGGCGAGATCGTCTGCTTCTCCGGCCTCGTCGGCGCGGGGCGGACGGACGTTGCGCTCGCCCTCTTCGGCATCGCCCCCGCCGACACTGGCAGCATCACCGTGGACGGCACGCCCGCCACCATCCGCTCCCCGCGCGAGGCGAAGGCGCTCGGCATCGCCTATGTGTCGGAGGACCGCCGCAAGCTCGGCATCGCGATGGCAAAGTCCGTCGCATCCAACATCACCCTGGCGCGGCTCGACGACTACGCGAGCCGCCTCGGCCTCATCGACCAGCGGCGTGAGACCGCCGACGCCGCGGCATTCCGCGACCGGCTCTCCATCAAGGCGCGCAACCTCGGCATTGCCGTCGGCACGCTCTCGGGCGGCAACCAGCAGAAGGTGATGCTCGCCAAGTGGCTGAACACGTCGCCGCGCATCCTGATCGTCGACGAACCCACCCGCGGCATCGACATCGGGGCCAAGGCCGAGGTCCACCGGATCATCCGCCAGCTTGCCGCCGAGGGCGTCGCCATCATCATCATCTCATCGGACCTGCCGGAAGTCCTGTCGCTGGCGGACCGGGTGCTCGTCATGCGCGAGGGCCGCCTCGTCGGCAGTTTCGCGGGCGACACCGCGACCGACGAGACGGTGATGCGCGTTGCCGTCGGCGCCGACGGAAAGGCCGCCGCGTGAGAACCCTCATCGCCCGCCTCGGGCCGGACACCGTGCGCGTCCTCGCCCTCCTTCTTGTACTGGCGGCGGTGATCGTCTTCTTCGCGAGCCAGATCGACAACTACTTCAACGCGCGCCTGTTCAACCGGATCTCCACCTCGGTGGCGATCATCGCGGTGATCGCCGTGGGGCAGGCGTTCGTCGTGCTGACGCGCAACATCGACCTTTCGGTCGGCTCCATCGTCGGCTGCGTCGCGTACTTTCTCGGCGGGCTGGTGGCGGCCTATCCCGGCATTCCGGCGCCGCTGGTGCCGCTGATCGCCATGGCGTTCGGCATGGGCTTCGGTGCCATCAACGGCTTCCTGGTGGCCCGCTTCAAGCTACCGTCGATCATCGTGACGCTGGCGACGCTCGCCATCTTCCGCTCCGTGCTGGTGGAATATTCCGACGGCTCGTCCATCACCACCAATTCGCTGCCGCCCTGGCTGGTGGAGTTCGCGCGGCTCGACGCGTTCCAGATCGGCGACCTCAACTTCCGCTGGCTGGTCGTCATCGCGCTCCTGGTGGTGATCGCCGCACACGTCTTCCTCACCCGCTTTCGCGCCGGGCGCCGCTTCTATGCCGTCGGGTCCAACCCGGATGCGGCGCAGTTCGCGGGGATCGACGTTGCGGGCACCGTGATGCGCGCGTTCCTGATCTCGGGCGCCCTCTCCGGGCTCGCGGCGTTCCTGTTCCTCTCCCGCTTCGGCAACATCACCGTGGTGGCGGGGTTGGGGCTCGAGCTCTCCGCCGTAGGCGCGGTGGTGGTCGGCGGCGTCAACATCTTCGGCGGGTCCGGATCGATGATCGGCGTCCTCATCGGCGCGGTGCTGATCAACCTTCTCGACACATCGCTGGTGCGCTGGGAGGTGGTGTCGGAGTTCTGGCGCGATGCGGTGCTGGGGCTCCTCATCCTCCTCGCCGTCGCGCTCAACACCTTCATGACCAAGCGGCTCCTCGCCCGACCGAAGACGGCGCTGCCGCCCCCGCCCCGTCCGCGCCCGAAAGGCCCGCGCCATGACCGCCATCCGCCGTGCGCTGTTCTCGTGGGAAGGCTTCCTGTTCGTGGTGCTGGTGGCGCTCATCGCGCTCAACGCGGTCGCCTCGCCCTACTTCCTGACGGTCTCCAACCAGATCAACCTCTTCCAGCTCTCCATCGAGAAGGTGATCGTCGCCCTCATCATGACGCTGGTCATCATCAACGGCGAGATCGACCTCTCCGTCGCCTCCGTCATGGGCCTGTCGGCCTGCGCGTTCGGCTTCCTGTTCCAGCTCGGCGTGCCCGCGCCCGCCGCCGCCGCGCTGGTGCTGGCGCTCGGGCTATTCTGCGGGGCGTTCAACGCCTTCTTCATCACCGTCGTCGGCATCCCGTCGCTGGTGGTGACGCTCGCCACTCTCATTGCGTTCAGGGGTTTTGCGCGCGTGCTGGTGGAAGACCGCGGCATCGGCGACTTTCCGGACTGGTTCGACGCGCTCGGCCAGAACGGGCTGATCGGCCCGCTGCCGTTCGCAATGCTCCTCTTCTTTGCGCTGGCGGTGTTCCTGTTCGTGGTCCTCCAGCGCTCCGCGTTCGGCCGCAAGCTCTACTTCATCGGCTCCAACGCCGACGTTGCGGCCTATTCCGGCGTCGATGTCCGCCGCATCAAGGCGACCGTGTTCGTCGCATCAGGTTTCGTCTCGGCGCTGGCGGGGCTGCTGTTCGCCGCCCGCGTCGGCGCGGTGCGGGGCGACGTGGCACTGGGGTTCGAGCTCGACATCATCACCATCGTGCTTCTGGGCGGTGTCAGCATCTTCGGTGGGACGGGCACCATCGTCGGCACCGTCCTCTCCATCCTCATCGTCCTCAACCTTCGCAACGGAATGGCGCTGGTGAACATCACCGGCCACATCCAGACCGGCGTGCTCGGCGTCCTCCTCATCCTCTCCGTGCTGGTCCCGAACATCCAGCGTTGGTTCGGCAGCCTTTTCCCGCGCGAGCGCACCGAACCATGAGCGACCTGCCTCCCCTCGGCGCGCCGCCCGAAACCGGAGGCCGCAAGGCCATCTCCGAGCAGGTGGTGCAGCACATCCTCGACCTCATCCGCTCCGGCCGCCTCGGCCCCGGCGACCGCCTGCCGCCGGAGCGCCTCCTCGCGGCAGACTTCGCGGTGAGCCGCCCGACGGTACGCGAGGCCCTGCGCGCGCTCTCCATCCTCGGCGTCCTCGAGATCAACCACGGCGGCGGCGTGTTCGTGTCGGCGCTGGACAGCGCGGACCTCCTCAACCCGCTCGACTTCTTCATGTCGCTCGGCCCCGAAAACATCGCCGAGCTGTTCGACGCGCGCATCCACTTCGAGCCGACCATCGCCTCGCTCGCCACCCCCCGTCTCACCGACGCTGAGCTCTCCAGCCTCGCCGCGCTGGTGGCCGCGCAGGTGGCCGCCCCCGGCGACGCGGAACTGTTCTTCGACACCGACGCCGAGTTTCACAAGACCATCGTCGCTGCGAGCGGCAACCTGTTCCTGGCGCGGATCGGCAAGCTGATGCAGGTGCTGGGCGAAACCTCCCGCCGAAGCTTCCTCCAGCACGACCGTGTGCGCCACCAGTCCATCGAGGACCACAAGGCGATCATGGCGGCGCTCGAGAGCCGCGATCCTGCCGCCGCCAGCGAGGCGATGCGCCGGCACATGGTCAACGTGCGCAAGGGTTACAGGGAGACTGTCGGTGTCTGACAAGGCAAGGATCGGCGTGATCGGTGCCGGCTGGTGGGCCTGCGAAACGTACCTCCCGGCGCTGGCCGCGAACCCCCGCGCCGAGGTGGTGGCGGTCAACCGGCTCGGCGAGGCCGAACTCGAGGCGGTCTGCGCAAGGTTCGGCGTGGCGAAGGGCTACGTCGACCACGCCGAGATGCTGGCGAACGAGGCGCTCGACGCGGTGGTCGTCACCTCTCCGCATCCGCTCCATTTCAGCCACGCGCGCGATGCACTGCGCGCCGGGTGCCACGTGCTGGTCGACAAGCCGATGACCACGTCGGCGGAGGACGCGCGCACGCTGGTGGCGCTGGCGGAAGAGAAGAGGCGCCAGATCGTCGTCCCCTACGGCTGGAACTTCAAGAATTTCACCCGCCGCGCGATGGCGCTGGTGGCCGAAGGCGGCGTCGGCGAGATCCGCCACGTCGCCCTCCAGATGGCATCCCCCACCCGCGACCTCTTCGCCGGCGAGGGGCTGGTGGAGACCGAGGGCCACATGTTCCGCCCGCCGCCCTCCACCTGGGCCGACCCCGACAATGCCGGCGGCTACGGCTGGGGCCAGCTCTCCCACGCGCTCGGCCTGCTGTTTGCCGTCACCGGCCTCGCCCCGGTCGAGGTCGCGGCGTTCGCGGGCCACTCCCCCGCCGGCGTCGACTTCTACGACGCGGCGATCCTGCGCTGCGAAAACGGCGCGACCGTCAGCATCTCCGGCTCGGCCACCGTGCCCAAGCAGTGCGGCTACCAGCTGGACCTCAGGATCTTCGGCACCGAGGGGATGCTGCTCCTCGACGTGGAGCGCGAGCGGATGGCCCTCCACCGCGACGACGGCCGCGACACGGTGATGGACATTCCGCGCGGCGCCGGCGCCTACGCCTGCACCGAGCCGACCGAGCGGCTGGTGGAGATCGCGCTCGGAGACACCAGCACCAGCGAGGCACCGGGCCTCGTCGGCCAGCGCGCGGTGGAGGTGCTGGACGCCATGTACCGCGCCATCCTTTCGGGGCGGACGGAGGCGGTATGACGGACCGCCCCACCTGGCAGCGGAACACCACAGCGCACATCCTGCAGCCGGGCTTCTCGACGCCGCTCGACGCGCCGACCATCCCGCCATTCCCGTTCAAGTTCCGCGACTGCCAGATCCTGACGCTGGTCTACCGCAGCACCATGGACGCGATGCGCCGCCTGCTGCCCGAGCCGCTTGAGCCCACCGGCCCGGAGGTGATGATCCACTTCTACATCATGAACGACACCGACTGGCTGGGCCCCTACACCGAGGTCAACGTGATGTTCGGCGCTGCGCTGCCCGGCGGCCCGGCGGGCTCCTACTCGCCCTACCTGTTCCTGTCGTCGGACGTCGGCGTCGCCCACGGCCGCGAGGTCCACGGCCAGCCGAAGAAGCTCGCCGAGCCGCGCGTGGAATTCCGCGGCGACCTCATCGTCGCGACGCTGGAGCGCAACGGCATCGAGGTCGTCACCGGCACGATGGCCTACAAGCAGACGCCCGCCGACATCGCGGACCTTTCGGCGATCTTCCCGTTCGCCACCAACTTCAACCTCAAGGCCGTCGACCACATCGACGGGCGGCCGGCCATCCGCCAGCTCACCTCCCGCAGCCTCGCCGACGTTGCGGTGAGCGAATGCTGGCGCAGCCCGTGCACGGTGGAGCTGCGGCCGAACGCCCAGGCGCCGGTCCACCGCCTGCCGGTGGTGGAGATGCTGGACGGCTACTTCTGGTCCGCCGGGTTTACCCTCGTCCCCGGCACCATCCTTCACGACTATCTGGCGGAGAACTGACCATGGCGCCCTACGCGTGGGTTCTGAAAGTGCGTCCCGGCTACGAGGACGAATACAAGCGACGGCATGACGAACTGTGGCCGGAGATGGACGAGGCGCTGCGCGCGTCCGGCATCACCACCTACACGATCTTCCGCCACGGGCTGACGCTGTTCGGCTATTTCGAGACCGACGATCTCATCGCGACTCAGGCGTATCTTGCGAAAAGCGAGGTGAACGCGAAGTGGTCGAAGTGGATGGGGCCGATCATGGAGGTCGACATCGACCCCGCGACGGACTTTCCCTTCCTCCTGCCCAAGCAGTGGAGCCTCAACAAATGACCGACCTATCCACCCGCACCGCCCTCGTCACCGGCGGCAACCGCGGCATCGGCCTCGAAGCCGTGCGCGCGCTGGCCACCGCCGGTGCCGACGTCACCTTCACGGCCCGCTCCGCCGGGAAGGTCGACGAGGCGATGGCCGCTCTCTCCGAGGTGCGCGAGCGCGTGAAAGGCGTCGTGGTGGACGCCAACGACCGGGCGGCGGTTTCGGCGGTGTGCGCAAAAGGGTTCGACATTCTGGTCAATAACGCCGGCGTCATCGGCCCCATCGGGCGGATCGACGAGGTCGCCATCGAGGACTGGGCGGCCAACATCGAGACTAACCTCGTCGGCGCCTTCCACGCCATCCAGCAGTCGCTGGCGCCGATGCTGGCGCGCGGCGGCGGCACGGTGGTCAACCTTTCCTCCGGCGCCGCCCGCAACGCGATGGAGGGCTGGAGCGCCTATTGCGCCGGCAAGGCGGGGCTCGCGATGCTGACCCGCTCGGTGCATCTGGAGTTCGGCGACAAGGGCATCCGCATCTTCGGCTTCGCACCCGGTGTGGTGGACACCGACATGCAGGTCTCCATCCGTGCCTCCGGCATCAACCCGGTGTCGAAGCTCAAGCGCGAGGAGCTCGCCCCCGCCGCCGAACCCGCGCAGGCCATCGCATGGCTGTGCACGGCGGCCGCCGACCGCTACGCCGGGCAGGAGGTGGACGTGCGCGACCCCGAGCTGCGCGCCGCCTGCGGGCTTCCGCCGAAGCCATGAGCAAGGTCCGCTCGGTCGAAGCGATCCCCATCGCCTACCCCGAACCCAACGACCACGACCGCCGCCGCTCGGTCTGCCTCGTCCGCATCACCGACGAGGACGGCCGCACCGGCTGGGGCGAATGCGCCACCTACTTCCCCGAGGCGACCCGCGCCGCCGTCCCGCTGGTCGACGCGCTCGGCGCGCTGATCGTCGGCGCGGAGCCGGTCGAGACCCACCGTCTCTGGCACCTCATGCGCGAGCAGACGTGGTGGTACGGGACGGGCGCCGGCATCGCCTCGATGGCGATCGCCGGGATCGACATCGCGCTGTGGGACCTCAAGGGCCAACAGCTCGGCCGCAGCGTTCTCGACCTTCTCGGCGGCCCGGTCCACGACCGCGTGGAGGCCGTCGCCTCGATCCACGCCCCCCACGCCAGCATCGAGGCGATGGCGGAGGAAGCTGCCCAGCACCTTGCGGGCGGAATGCACGGCATCAAGGTCGGCTTCGGCAAGCGCGGCGAGGCCAACCTCGGCTTCGACCATGACCGGGACGTTGCGTTCGTGAAGGCCGTGCGCGAGGCCATCGGCGGCAAGCGCCTGATGATCGACCTCGGCGTGAAGAATTTCTGGGACGTGCCGACCGCCATCGCCCGCGCCCGCGCGTTCGAGCCCTACCGCATCCACTGGCTGGAGGAACCGCTCGGCCACGACGACCCCGCCGGCTACCGTGCCCTCCGCGCCGCCACGTCGCTCCGCCTCGGCTATGGCGAGCGCGAGTCCACGCCGCGCGGCGTGCAGAGCATCGTGGAGACCGGCACGGTGGACGTGGTGGGGCTGGACCCCGGCCGCATCGAAGGCATCACCGGGTTCATGAAGGCGGCGGAGATTTGCTGGCTTCACCGCCGGCAGGCCAACGCGCACAATTTCTCCACGGCGATCGTGGGCGCCGCCAGTGCCGCGCTTGCCTTCGCCGCTCCCGCCAGCCGCGAGCTGGAGATCCAGCCCGTCTACGGTCCCGCCCAGCGCGATCTGGTGGACGTGCCACTGTGGCACGAGGGCGGCTTCGTCAACAAACCCGCCGGGCCGGGGCTCGGCATCACCGTCAACGAGGAGCTCGTCACCCACATGCGGCTCGACCGATAATGGGACTTCTGGATCTCGGCCTCGAAGGCCGCACCGTCATCGTCACCGGCGGCGCAGGTGCCATCGGCAGCGCCGTCGCGCAAGGCTTCGCGGAAGCCGGCTGCAAGGTCGCGGTGGTGGACATCGCCGAGGGGCGCACCGCCGCCGTCGCCGCCGAACTCGGACCCGATCACGCAGGGTTCGCCGCGGACTTGCGCGATATTCCGAGCCTCGACCCACTGGTCGGCCGCATCGCCGAGGCGCTGGGGCCGGTGGACGTGCTGGTCAACATCGCCGGCATCATCCGGCGGACGGACAACCTCTTCACCGTGACCGAGGAGGACTGGGATGCGCAGCACGACATCAACCTGAAGGCGCTTTTCTTCCTCAGCCAGGCCGTCGCCCGGCGGATGGTGGAGGAGAAGCGCGGCGGGTCGATCATCCACTACACCTCGCAGGGGTGGATGTCGGGCGGGTTCGGCGGCTCGGTGGTCTACAACGCCTCGAAGGGCGGCGTGACCACCATCACCCGCGGCATGGCCCGCTCGTGGGCGCCGCATTCCATCCGCGTGAACGCCGTCGCGCCCGGTCTCGTCGAAACGCCGATGCTGGTGACGCCCGAGACGCCGCCCGAATCGGTGCAGGCGCTGATCGATTCAATCCCCATGAAGCGGCTTGGCCAGCCGGCGGACCATGCCGGCGCCACCGTCTTCCTCGCCTCCAACATGGCGGCCTACATTACCGGCGCGACGCTCAACGTCAGCGGCGGCTTCCTGATGTACTGAAGGTTCACACCATGCCCCTGCCCGACGTTGCCGCCCCGCCTGCGCCAAGATTTCCCGAGGACTGGCCGAAGCTCGGCCTCGGCTGCGCGCCGCTCGGCGACCTGTTCGACCCCATCCCAGAAGCCGACGCCTTCGCCCTCCTCAACGCCGCATGGGCGGCGGGCGTGCGCTTCTACGACACCGCGCCCTGGTACGGCCACGGCATCAGCGAGCACCGGCTCGGCGCGCTCCTGCGCCAGCACGACCGGGCCGACGCGCTCCTCTCCACCAAGGTCGGCCGCGTCTATACGCCGGCGCCAAGGGGCGAGGACGTGCGCATCACCTGGAAGGGCGGCCTCAACTTCGCCCGCCACTTCGACTACACGGCCGAGGGTTTCGCCGCCTCCATCGCCCAGAGCCAGCTGCGCCTCGGCACGCCGGTGATCGACATGCTGGTGATCCACGACCTCGACGGGCCCCACCACGGCGACGCCATGGAAGGCCACGTCGCGGACCTGATGCGGTCCGGCTTCCCCTACCTCCAGGAGCTGAAGGCGGCCGGGGTGATCAGCGCCATCGGCATGGGCGT
This sequence comes from uncultured Alphaproteobacteria bacterium, assembly GCA_963704595.1. Classification (GTDB taxonomy): domain Bacteria; phylum Pseudomonadota; class Alphaproteobacteria; order Rhizobiales; family Amorphaceae; genus Acuticoccus. The sequence continues at coordinate 974,864 of OY969922.1, read as the reverse complement.
CAACCGCACAGTGGAGTTCGAGCGGTTCTCGGACGAAATCCCGGTCGACTACTTCATCGTTGCGATGCCCTACACGCTGCTCGACCAGGAATCGCTGCACGGGCCGATGGCGCGGTGCGTGGAGCGGGGCATCAAGGTGGTGATCGGGGCGCCGCTGGCGTCGGGCATCCTGTCCAACCCGTCGGCGCCGGGCGTGCGCTACGCCTACGAGCCGGCGCCCGAGACGATCGTGAAGAAGGCGCTCGCCATCGAGGCGGTGTGCGCACGGTATGACGTGCCCCTGACGGCGGCGGCGCTGCAGTTCCCGCTGCTGCACCCGGCGGTCGTGTCGGTCATTCCGGGTGCCAACGTCGCGGCGCACATCGAGGCCAACGTGCGCAACGTATCGATGCCGATCCCGCCCGAGCTGTGGGCAGACCTCAAGCGCGGCGGGCTGATCGCCGAGGACGCGCCCGTCGGCTGAGCCTAGTGGCGCGTGAGGCCGAGGGTCGCGCGCGCCTCTTCCACCGTCGCGGGACGGCGGCCGTACTTGGCGAGCTTTTCCTTGCACAGCTCCACCAGCGCGGCGTTGGAGGCGGCCAGCGTGTTGCGGTCGACGCGCACGTTGTCTTCCATGCCGGTGCGGCAGTGGCCGCCGAGCTCGGCGCACCACTCGTTGACGACGATCTGGTAGCGCCCGATCCCCGCAGCGCACCACGTCGCCTCCGGCATCAGCCGCTTGGTGGTGCGGATGAAGAACTCGAACGCCTCGCGGTCCACCGGCATCGCGTTCTTCACGCCGAGCACGAACTGGACGTGGAGCGGGCTCTTCAGCCGCCCGTCCTCCACCATCTTCGCCGCCTGGAAGATGTGCGACAGGTCGAACGCCTCGATCTCGGGCTTCACGTCGTAGGTGAGCATCTCGCTCGCCAGCCAGTCGACCAGCTCCGGGCTGTTCTCGTAGACGCGGGTGGGGAAGTTGTTGGACCCCACCGTCAGCGACGCCATATCGGGTGACAGCGGCAGCATCCCCCCGCGCTCTCGCCCGGTGCCCGAACGGCCTCCCGTGGAGAGCTGGACGATGATGCCCTTGCAGTGCGTCTCCAGCCCCTCCTTGAGGCGGGCGAACCGCTCGGGGTCGGAAGTCGGCTTCCCCTCGTCGTCGCGCACGTGGCAGTGGGCGATGGTGGCCCCCGCCTCGAACGCCTCGTGGGTGGACTCGATCTGCTCGGAGATCGTGATGGGAACCGCCGGGTTGTTCTCCTTGGTGGGCAAGGAACCGGTGATGGCGCAGCAGATGATCGCAGGATTTGTCATGGCGCCTATTCTTTGTTGAGCCGTCCGGCGGAGGCAAGTGGAGATCGCCCTACCGGGAACGCTGGCCGCCATTTTTCAGGGCAAAGGGAGCAAAAAGCGTCATCGCGCATGGGAGGGCTTGAATTGCGTGTCGTTACACGCAATTTCTAGGCTCTCGAAACACGTGGTGTGACACGCATTATAGTGGCACCGCACCCAATCTGGAGTGGACCGATGAGCACGGATACGATCGAACTCGAGCGTCAGGACGCAAAAGCGCGGGACGCCGTCCGCGAGACGCGCCGGCGCGTCAAGACCGCCGATTCCGACACGCTCGCGCTCCTCCTCACCGAGGCCCGGACCCACTACGGCTGGCAGGACCGCGATGTCTCCGACGAGACGCTGCGCAGGATGTACGACATCGCCAAGATGGGCCCGACGTCGATGAACCAGCAGCCGATGCGGATCGTCTTCGTTCGCTCTGCCGAGGCGAAGGCGAAGCTCGAGCCGCTGATGATGGAAGGCAACCGGGCCAAGACGATGTCCGCGCCCGTGGTCGCGATCATCGGCTACGATACCGAGTTCTACGAGAAGCTGCCGGAACTCTTCCCTCCCGTCCCGAACGCGAAGGACTGGTTCGCCGGCAACGACGCGATGATCGAGGACCACGGCTTCCGCAACGGTACGCTGCAGGCCGCCTACCTGATGATCGCGGCGCGCGCCGTCGGCCTCGACGTCGGCCCGATGTCGGGCTTCGACAAGGCGGGCGTCGACGAGGCGTTCTTCGGCGGCACGGCGGTCAAGACCAACTTCATCGTCAACCTCGGCTATGCCGACGAGGACAAGATCTTCCGCCGCCTGCCGCGCATTCCCTATGACGAGGCGACGACGACGGTCTGAGCCGCTAGCGGCAGCAGTCGTCCACGACGCGGGCGATGAAGGTGAGCCCGGCGGCGATCTCGCCGTCGGTGATCCACTCCTCCGGCTGGTGCATCGCCTCGAACGCGCCGGGGCCGAACACGATGGTGTCGATCCCCGCAGCCTGAAGGTAGCCGGCGTCGGTCCCGAACGACACGACGCCGGGCGCCGCATCCGTCCACAGCCGGCGCACGAGCGCTGCGGCGCGGCACCCTTCCCGCGGCGACAGGCCGAGGCAGCGGGCGATCACCTCGGTCTCGATCCCCGCCGCGGGGTCTTCCGCGGCGAGACGCGCCGCGAGCCGGTCCGCGAAGGCGGTGATGCCGGCAAGGATCGCATCGCCGTCCTCGCCCGGCAGCGGGCGGATCTCCCAGTCGAACCGGCAGGCGTTGGCGATGGCGTTGCGCGCCTCGCCGCCGTTGACGCGGCCGATGTTGATGGTGGTGTGCGGCGGCACGAACGGCGTCCCCGCCCGCGGTGCCGCGCGGATCTCCGCCTCGCGCCGCACGATCTCCGCCATCAGCGTCGCCGCGGCGTGGACCGCGCTCGCCCGCCCCGTCGGGTTGGAAGCGTGCCCCGCCGAGCCTGTGAGCGTTGTGGTGAGCTCCAGAAGCGCCCGGTGCGCGCCTACGGGCACCATGCCGGTCGGCTCGCCGACGATCGCCGCCGCCGGCGCGATCCCGTGCGCGGCGAGGAACGCCCCCACCTGCGCGGCGCCGAAGCAGCCCTCCTCCTCGTCGAACGTGAAGACGAAGTGGATCGGCCGCGCGAGGTCCGCCGCCCGCGCCCCGATCAGCGGCGCCGAGGCGAGGCACATCGCAAGAAACCCCTTCATGTCCACCGCGCCGCGGCCGATCAGCCTGTCGCCCTCACGGCGAAGGCGGAACGGGTCTCCGCGCCAGCCCGCAGGGTCCGCCGGCACAACGTCCATGTGGCCGCAGAGAACGATGCCGCCCGTTCGCCCCGCGCCGAAGGTCGCGACCACGTTGGCGCGCGCGCCGTCGGCGTGACGGTCGATCAGCACGTCCGCGCCCGCCTCCGTCAGCCGCTCCGAGATGGCGGCGACAATCTCGCCGTTGGGGCGCCCGGAAACGGTGGGGAAGGCGACGAGGTCGGCGAGGATCGCCGCCGCGTCTGCGTGCACGGCGTCAGCCGACGACATGCACGGCTCTCGGAAAGTCGGTCAGGCAGACGGCGTCGTTCTCGCGCACGTGGATGGTCTCGCTGATTTCCATGCCCCAGTCCGCCATCCACATGCCGAGGATGATGTGGACCACGGCGTTCTCCGGCACCGTCACCGTCGCGCCAGGGCGGAAGCTCAGCGTGCGCTCGCCCCAGTCCGGCCCGTAGGCGACTCCGATGGAATAGCCGATGCGGCTCTCCTTTTCGAGGCCGTGACGGTCGAGCACGCGCTGCCAGGCGGCGTGGACGTCCTGCGCCGCAACGTCGGCGCGCAGGCTGCCGAGGACGGCGTGCATCCCCTCCTCCACCGCGGACGCCGTATCGAGAAGGTCCTGCGGCGGCCTTCCGATGTGGGCGGTGCGCGCAAGGCCGGCATTGTAGCGGCGCCGGCAGCCGCCAAGCTCGAAGCCGATGGTGCGATCCGGGATGAACGGCTCGTCGTCCCACAGCGGATGCGCCGTGGAGCCCTTCTCGCCGGGGAGCACCAACGGGTGCACCGCCGTAAGGTCGCCGCCGAACTCGGCCGTGCCGCGAAGCTGCGCGGCGACCACCTCGGCCATCAGCGCCGACTGCCGGAGGCCGGGGCGCAGGTTGTCGAACGCTGCCTGCATCGCGAGGCCCGCAAGGGTCGCCGCCTCGCGCATCATCTGAAGCTCGGCCGGGCTCTTCACCAGCCGGCACCAGTTGATGACGAGGTTGGCGTCGGTGAAGCGCGCGTTGGGGAGGCCCGCCCGCAGCGCGTCGAGCGTGCGGGGGGTGAAGTGGTGGCCGTCGCTCTCGTAGCCGATGGTGGCGCTGCCGAGGCCCATCTTCGCGATCTCGCCGGCCATGTGGTCGCCGGGATGCTTGTCGTCGCGGTGGACGTAGGTGTCCGGGTAGGGCCGCACGTCCGCCTCGTCCATGTAGGTGGTGAAGCGGGCGGCGCCGGCGTCCATCAGGCGGCCGAGCCAGACCGGTCGGTCGCCGGGGCGGAACACCACCACCTGCGGCATGTAGAACGACCAGGCGTCGTAGCCGGTGAGCCAGTTGATGTTGGACGGGTCGGAGACGATCAGCGCGTCGAGCCCGGCGGCCTCCACGGCGGCCGCGACCTTCGCGTCGCGCGCCTCGTACTCGACCTTCGCAAACGGCGGCGCCATCGGTCTCTCCCGGTTGGGTGTGCGGTCAGGTGCGGCTTGCGCCGAACAGGCCGATCATCGCCATGGCCATGGTGGCGGCGGCAAGGGCGGTGATCTCGGCATGATCGTAGGCCGGGGCGACTTCCACAATGTCCATGCCGACGATGGGAAGGCCGGCGAGACCGCACAGGATCCGCTCGGCCTTGTTGGTGGACGGACCGCCGCAGACCGGCGTGCCGGTGCCGGGCGCATAGGCGGGGTCCAGGAAGTCGATGTCGAAGGTGAGGTAGAGCGGTCCCTCGCCCGCCCGCCGGCGGATTGCGGCGGCAAGGGACGCCGGGCTCTCGTCCGCCACGCGGTCGGCGTCGATGGTGAGGACGCCGTGGTCGTCGGCGTTGCCGGAACGGATGCCGATCTGCGTCGAGCGCGCCGTGTCGATCAGCCCCTCGCGGATCGCGTGGTGGAACATCGTGCCGTGGTCGAGCCGGTTGCCGTCGTCGACCCAGGTGTCGGAGTGGGAATCGAACTGGATGAGGCCGAGCGGGCCGTGCTTCGCGGCGTGCGCCTTGAGGAGCGGATAGGTGACGAAGTGGTCGCCGCCCAGCGAGAGGAGCCGCGCGCCGGTGGCGAGGATTTCCGACGCGCGGGCTTCCACGATCTCGGCGAGGCGGTGCGGCTGGCCGGTGGCGATGGGGACGTCGCCGGTGTCGACCACGGCGAGATCGGCGAACGGGTCACCCTTCCAGCGCCACGGGCCGCCGGGCCAGGCAAGGTTGGTGGAGGCGGCGCGGATCGCGCGGGGGCCGAAGCGGGCGCCGGGGCGGTTGGTCACCGCCTGGTCGAACGGGATGCCGAGGACGGCGACGTCGGCGCCCGCCGCATCGGCGCTGTAGCGGCGGCGGAAGAGGCTGGTCGCGCCGGCGAACCAGTTTTCCTCGTCCGTGCCGTAGAGACCGCCGCGGAAGGCGCGGTCCTGTCCCGCCCCGCTCACCGTGCGTCGCGCCGCGCGGTGTGCCATTTGCCGGCAAGCGTCGCCGCCATCACGCCCGTCGCCACCAGCGCGATGAGGATGGTGCAGGCCGCGTTGATCTCCGGCGAGACGCCGAGGCGGACGGACGAGAAGATCCGCATCGGCAGCGTGGTGGAGCCCGGGCCGGAGACGAAGCTCGCGATGACGAGATCGTCGAGCGACAGCGTGAAGGCGAGGAGCCAGCCCGCGATCACCGCAGGCGCGATGTTGGGGAGCGTCACGGTGAGGAACGCCACCCACGGCGGGGCGCCGAGGTCGCGCGCAGCCTCTTCGAGGCTGTTGTCGAACGCGACGAGGCGGGACTGGACGACCACCGCGACGTAGCAGAGCGCGAACGTGGTGTGCGCGATGGTGATGGTCCAGAAGCCGCGGTCGAAGCCGACCGCCACGAACAGGAGAAGGAGCGAGAGGCCGGTGATGACCTCGGGCATGACGAGCGGGGCGTAGGCCATCGCCGCGAACAGCGTGCGGCCGGGGAGCCGGCTCGCCCGCACCAGCGCGACGGCGGCGAGCGTGCCGAGAACGGTCGCCAGCGTCGCCGTGGTGAGGCCGACGAGAAGCGAGACCTTTGCGGCGTCGAGAAGCTGCGCGTTGCGGAAGAGCTCGCCGTACCACTTGGTCGAGAAGCCGCCCCACACCGTGACGAGGCTGGAGGCGTTGAAGCTGTAGACGATGAGGATGACGATCGGCAGGTATAGGAAGGCGAAGCCGAGTGTCAGCGAGACGGCGTTGAAGGGGGAGAAGCGCGTCACATCGCCCCCTTCGACTGGGCGCGCTGGAAGAGCGCGATCGGGACCACGAGGACGAGGACCAGGATGCACCGCGACCGCGCTCGACAGCGGCCAGTCCCGGTTGAGGAAGAACTCGTCCCACAGCGTCTGGCCGATCATCAGCGTCTCCGAGCCGCCGAGGAGGCTCGGGATGACGAATTCGCCGACGGCGGGGATGAAGACGAGGAGGCAGCCGGCAAGGATGCCGGGGAGCGAAAGCCGCACGGTGATCTGCCAGAAGGCGAGCCAGGGGGGGCTGCCGAGGTCGGCCGCCGCCTCGATCAGCGACCGATCCTGCCTGAGCAGCGAGGCGTAGATCGGCAGGATCATGAACGGCAGGTAGCCGTAGACGATGCCGATATAGACCGCGATGTTGGTGTTGAGGATCGTCAGCGGCTCGGAGATCGCGCCGAAGGAAAGCAGGAACTCGTTGAGGAGCCCGTCGCGCTTCAGGATGCCGATCCACGCGTAGATGCGGATGAGGAACGAGGTCCAGAACGGCAGGACGACCAGCGCCAGGAGGAGCGTGCGCCACCCTTCCGGCGCACGGGCCATGCCGTAGGCGATCGGGTAGCCGACGAGCAGCGTGAGCACCGTCGAGATCGCCGCGATCCTGAGCGACGAGAGGTAGGCGTTCACGTAGAGCGAGTCCGACATCAGGAACTCGTAATTGTAGCTCGTGAATGCCTTGAGGTTTTCCCACAGCCCGGCGAGCCCGTTCTCGAGCGAGAAGGTGGGCGTGTAGGGCGGGATCGCCACCGCCATCTCGGAGAACGAGATCTTGAGGATGATGAGGAACGGGGCGAGGAAGAAGAGGAGCAGCCACACGTAGGGCGGCAGCGCGGCGATGAAGGCGCCCAGGGCGCGCCGCCGGGGCGCAGCGTCGCTCATCTCAGCGGTCCAGGAAGATCGCGTCGGCGGGCTCGAAGGTGAGCGCCACGCGGTCGTGCCAGGTGATCGGGTCTTCCTCCACGCGGCGGCGGTTGAACCGGCTCGCCTCGATCAGCGCACCCGACGCGGTGCGGACGCGGTAGAGCGTGTAGTCGCCCATGTAGGCGATGTCGAACACCTCGCCGGCGAGGCGGTTCGGCACGTCGGCCGGCACCTCGTCCTCGCGCCGCATCGTCATCTTCTCGGGCCGGACGGCGGCGCAGCCGGCCATTCCCGCGCGCGCCCGCTCGTGCGGCGGCAGGGCGATCGCGGCGTCGCTTTCGCCGGTGCGCAGCGTGACGCCGGAGGGGCCGGCCTCGGCGACCGTGCCGTCGATGAGGTTCACGTCGCCGACAAAGTCCGCGACGTAGCGGGATGCGGGGGACTCGTAGATCTCGCCGGGGGTCGCGACCTGCTCGATCTTGCCGTCCGCGCATGATTGCGATCCGGTCGGCGAGCACCATCGCCTCTTCCTGGTCGTGGGTGACGATCGAGGAAGGTGATGCCGATGTCCTCCTGGAGGTTCATCAGCTCGAACTGGGTCTCGCCGCGCAGCTTCTTGTCGAGCGCGGCGAGCGGCTCGTCGAGCAGGAGGACGCGCGGGCGCTTGGCGAGCGAACGGGCGAGCGCGACGCGCTGGCGCTGGCCGCCGGAGAGCTGGTCGGGCTTGCGCCGCCCCTGCGCGGTGAGCTGGACGAGGGTCAGCATCTCGTCGACGCGGGACGCGATCTCCTTCTTCGGCAGCCCGTCGCGGCGGAGGCCGAAAGCGATGTTGTCCCAGACCGACAGGTGCGGGAACAGCGCGTAGGACTGGAACATCATGTTGATCGGCCGCCTGTGCGGCGGCACGCCGACGAGGCTCTCGCCATCGAGCAGCACGTCGCCGGCGGACGGCTCCTCGAAGCCCGCCAGAAGCCGCATCAGCGTGGTCTTGCCGCAGCCCGAGGGGCCGAGCAGCGCGAAGAACTCGCGCGGGTAGACGTCGAGCGAGAGGCCGTCGACGGCGACGGTGTCGCCATAGGCCTTGGTCACGCCCTCGAAGCGGATGAGCGGCTTCGCGGCGGGGTCTTCCCACGGCGCGAAGGCGCGCTTGGGCTGCGGGCGGCGCACTTCCTTGGGGGCGGGGGTCGCCGGCGGGCTGGGGGGTGCTCATGGCCTGAGCTTCAAAGGGGGCGCCGGGGTCCGGCGCCCGCCTCCCTCTACTGGCCGGACTTCACGCGGGTCCATTCGCGCGTCGCCACCCGCTGGGCGCGGGGCGGCAGGGAGAGGACGGTGAAGAGGTTGTCCATCACCTCGGCGGAGGGATAGACGGCCGCGTCGGTGCGGACCTCCTCGTCGATCAGATCGAACGAGGCGGAGTTGGCGTTGGCGTAGCTCACATAGTCGGTGATCTTCGCGATCACGTCGGGCTTCATGATGAAGTTCATGAAGGCGTGGGCGTTGTCCTTGTTCGGCGCGTCGGCGGGGATCGCCATCATGTCGAACCACATCTGCGCGCCCTCCTTCGGGATGACGTACTTGACCTCGACGCCGTTGCCGGCCTCTTCCGCACGGTCGCGCGCCTGGAGGATGTCGCCGGACCAGCCGACCGCGAGGCAGATGTCACCGCCCGCGAGGCCGTTGATGTACTCGGACGAGTGGAATTTCTGCACGTAGGGGCGGATCTTCTGGATCACGTCCGCCGCGGCCTTGATGTCGTCCGGGTCGGTCGAGTTGGGATCCTTGCCGATGTAGTGGAGCGCTGCGGGCAGGATGTCGGACGGCGAATCCAGGAGCTGGACGCCGCAGTCGGCGAACTTGGAGACGACTTCGGGGTCGAACACCAGATCCCAGGAATCGACCGGCGCGTCGGGCATCCGCTCGAGGATCTTGTTCTCGAGGTAGCCGATCCCGGTGGTGCCCCACATGTAGGTGATGGCGTGCTCGCCGTCCGGATCGTACTTGTCGGTCTGCTTCTCGACCTTGTCCCACATGTTCTTGAGGTTCGGCAGCTTCGACTTGTCGAGCTCGGTGAAGACGCCCGCCTCGATCTGGCGCGACAGGAAGTAGGCCGTCGGCACCACGATGTCGTAGCCGGAGCCGCCGGCGAGGAGCTTCGCCTCGACCAGCTCGTTGGAATCGAACACGTCGTAGCGGACGTCGATCCCGGTCTCCTCGGTGAACTCGGCGAGGACGGATTCGTCGATATAGTCGGACCAGTTGTAGACGTTGACCACGCCGTCTGCCGCGGCGGGGCCGGCGCCGATGAGAAGTGCGGCGAGCGCCGCGTGCATGGTGCGTTTCATGGTGAATTCCCTCTGTCGCCAAATGGAGACGCGTTCAACGCCGCGCAGCAAGCCCGATGCCAAGGATTTGCCGCATCCTGGGCGCCACTCTTCCCCATGCATCCCCTTCGATCAAGCGGGGAAACCGTTCAGGTTGTGCGCATTTCGGCTGCTAGATCGTCGAGCGTGCGGCGGGCGCGCGTCACGAGTTCGTCGCATTCGTCCTCGGTGATGACGAGCGGCGGGGCGATCACCATCGTGTCGCCCACCGCGCGCATGACGAGGCCGTTGCGGACCGCGATGTCGCGGCAGCGCGCGCCGGCCTCCGCCTCGGCGGGGAAGCGGGCGAGCGTTGTGGCGTCGGCGACGAGCTCCAGCGCGCCGATGAGGCCCGTCATCCGCGTTTCGCCCACCAGCGGATGGTCGGCGAGGCTCGCCCAGCGCTTCTGCAGCGCGGGGCCGGTGGTCTCGGCGACGCGGGGGACGAGGTTCTCGCGGTGCATGATGGCAAGGTTGGCGAGGCCCGCCGCGCAGGCCGCCGGATGGCCCGAGTAGGTGTAGCCGTGGAAGATCTCGCCGGCGGTGGAAAGCACATCCGCCACGCGGTCCGACAGGAAGACGCCGCCGGCGGGGATGTAGCCCGAGGTCATCCCCTTCGCGATCGACATGAAGTCGGGCTCGATGCCGAAGGTCTCCGACCCGAACCAGTTGCCGGTGCGGCCGAACCCGCAGATCACCTCGTCGGCGACGAGAAGAATGTCGCGCTCGCGGCAGATCCGCTGGATCTCGGGCCAGTAGGTTTCCGGCGGGATGACGACGCCGCCCGCCCCCTGGATCGGCTCGCCGATGAAGGCGGCGACGTTGTCCGCGCCGAGGCGGTCGATCTCCGCCTCCAGCGCGCGCGCAGCCTCGCGGCCGAACTCGTCCGGCGACAGCCCCTGCGGCCGCCCCTCGCCGAACCAGTAAGGCTGGGCGATGTGGCTGATCCCCTCGATCGGGAGGCCCGACTGGCCGTGCATCGCGCCCATGCCGCCAAGGCTTGCGCCCACCACGGTCGAGCCGTGATAGCCGTTGCGCCGCGCGATGAAGCGTTTCTTGGCGGGCTTGCCCTTCATGTCCCAGTAGATCCGCGCGAGGCGGAACACGGTGTCGTTGGCCTCGGAGCCGCTGCCGGCGAAGAAGACGCGGTTCATGTGCGCCGGCGCGACCGCGCACAGCGCCTCGCGCGAACTCGGCGACCGACGGGTGGGTGCACTGGAAGAAGGTGTTGTAGTAGGGCAGCGTCCCGAGCTGGCGGGCGACGGCGTCGACGATCTCCTGCCGCCCGTAGCCGACCGCGACGTTCCAGAGACCGGACATCCCGTCGAGGATGAGGTTGCCGTCCGAGTCCTCCAGCCAGACGCCGCGGGCGCGCACGATCACCCGCGATCCCTTGGCGTTGAGCGCCTTCATGTCGCTGAACGGATGCCAGTGGTGGGCGGCGTCGATGGCCTGATAGTCGGCGGTGGGACGGAAATTGTCGAACTGCATGGGGACCCTCTCGCCGCGTCAACGTCTCGGCCGGCTCTAGCGGCCGGGCGCCAAAAGGTCTACTGCCGCCCCACCCTGACGCTGACCTGGCAGAGGCTGCAATGACCGGCGCGCCCGAGAGCTTCGACCCCCGGCCCTTCCGGGACGCGCTGGACGCGCTCACCGCGAGGCACCCCGACGTGACGCTCGCGGAGGTGTACGCGGTCAACCTCAACGGCGCGCTGCACGGCAAGCGCGTGCCGCTGTCGACCCTGCGGAAGCTCGCCGAAGACGGCCCGCGGGCGCTGCGCTTCCAGCTCTCTCTCGCCGGGCTCGACGTTTTCGGCGAGGACGTTCCCGAGGCGCGGATCGCGATGGAGATCGGCGACCCCGACGGCGCCTTCGTCCCGGTCCCGGAGACGCTCGAGCTCGCCCCCTTCGGCGCAGACGCCGATGTTCCTCCTCCAGGGCATGTTCGGCGCGCAGAGCCGGGACGTCCTCAGCCCGCTCGACGCGCGCGGCATCCTCCTCGCGCAGGACGCGAAGGCTCGCGCGGCGGGGCTGACGCCGGTGATGGCGCTCGAGATCGAATTCTACCTGATCGACCCGGCAGCCAGCACGCCGGCGCTCCATCCGGGGCGCGGCCGGCCCCTCGACCGCTCGCAGATCCTCGACGTGGAGCTTCTGGAAGCGTTCGACCCGGTGCTCTCCGACATCCGCGACAGCGCCGCCCGGCTCGGCCTCCCCGCCGACACCATCCTCGCCGAGTTCGGCGCGGGCCAGTTCGAGATCAACCTCGCGCACACCGACGCGGCGCGGGCGTGCGACCAGCTCGTCGCGCTGAAGCGGCTCATCAAGGTGAAGGCGCGGGCGCACGGGCTCGACGCGACGTTCATGGCAAAGCCCTTCACCGGCTGGTCCGGCTCGGGTCTCCACCTCCACCTCAGCCTGCTGGACGCGGACGGGCGCAACGTCTTCGACGCGCCGGACGACCCGGTCGGCCCCCGCCTCGGCAACGCCATCGCCGGGCTCGCGGCGACGGCGCGCGAGACCTTCCTGATGGCAGCGCCACACCTCAACTCCTACAGGCGGCACCGCCCGGGGTCGTACGCGCCGATCGGCGCCACTTGGGGCGTCGACAACCGCGGCGCCGCCATTCGCGTGCCGACCGCCCGCGGCCCCGCCGCACGGCTGGAGCACAGGATCGCCGGCGCCGACGCCAACCCCTACCTCGTCGCGGCGCTGGTGCTGGCCGGCGCGCTCCACGGCATCGAGCACGGCCTCGCCCCGCACGCGCCGACGCAGACCGACATGGGCGAGGGCGACCGCTTCCCCGAGGCGTGGAGCGAGGCGATCGACCTCTTCGAGGGCTTCGGCGTTCGTGGCGGAGACGTTCGGCGCGGAGTTCGCCGCGCGTGTTCGCGGCGATGAAGCGGCAGGAGGCGGCGGCGCTCCGGGCCCGTGTCACCGACGTCGAGCACGCGGTTTACCTGAGAACCGTCTAGTCCTCGCCGCCCTCGTCCCGCTCGGCCCGCATGATCCTGAGCGGCTCCTTGAAGGTCATCGTGCGGTAGGGGAACGGGATCTCGATGCCGGCGTCGTCCAGCGCACGCTTTACGGCGGCGACCACCTGGTCGCGCGAGGTGCGGATGTCGACCGGCTTCGAGCCCGTCCACCACGTCACCTCGAAGTTGATCGAGAAGTCCGCGAACTCCTGCGCGAAGATCTGCACAGGCCGCCCCTCGGTGATGACCGTCTCGCACGACTTCACCGCGTTGGTGATGACCTCGCGCGCCGCATCCACGTCCTCGCCATAGGCAATGCCGCAGATGATGGTGGTCCGGCGCTGCGGCTGGTCGGTGATGACGATGAGCGGGTTCTTGAACACCATCGCGTTGGGAAGGATCACGAGCTGCCCGTCGGTCCGCCGCACATAGGTCTCGCGGATGGTGATGCGCTCCACCCGCCCCTCGTGCCCGTTGCTGTCGACATAGTCGCCGATCCGCATCGCGGCGCGGAACAGGATCATGATGCCGGCGAAGAAGTTCTCGAACACGTCCTTGAAGGCGAAGCCGATGGCGACCGAGCCGAGGCCGACGCCGGCGAGCGCGGAGGCCGGCGTCAGCGTCGGGAAGAGGACGACGGCGGCGGTGGTGAGGCCGGCGACCCAGGTGAAGATGGTGCCGAGGAGCAGGAAGAGTTCGCGCAGGGATTCCCGGAGGCGCGAGCGCCGCGCGGCGGAGCCGATGGCCTTCTGCACCACCTTGGCGAGAACCCACGTGATGAGGACGATGACGAGCGCCGCCACCATCTCCGGCAGCATCGCAATGGCGCCGCGCCCGAGCCGGGTCAGCTCGCGCAGAAGGATGGTGATGGGTTCCATGGGGGCTCCGCCGGCGTCGTCTGGGTGACAACGGCAAGCGTGCCGCTTGGTTCACCACTATGTCACACGCCGGATCGGCGATGGCCCTTGCCTTGGGCAAGCCTGCCGGGCCACCCTCTCCCGCCCCTTGGGAGATTTCACTGTGACGCGTGTTCCGACGACAGCCCTTTCCAACCCGCGGTGCGAACGGTGACGCACGGATCGCCGCTCCCGTCTGAATCGCCGGCCGAGAACCCGCGCGACCTCAGCGCGTTCGCCCACGTCGACACCTGGATCTTCGACCTCGACAACACGCTCTACCCCTCCCACACCGACCTGTTCGCACAGGTCGACCAGCGGATGGGGGACTTCGTGGCGAAGCTCCTCGACATGGAGCGGAGCGCCGCGCACCTCCTCCAGAAGGAATACTACAAGCGCTACGGCACCACCCTGCGCGGCCTGATGGTGGAGCACGGCATCAATCCCGACGGCTTCCTCGAGTTCGTGCACGACATTGACCACTCGAGGGTGATGCCCGACCCGCGGCTCGGCGCCGCGCTGGAGGCCCTCCCCGGCCGCCGCTTCATCATGACCAACGGCACAACGGCCCACTCCAATGCGATCACCCGCCGCCTCGGCCTCGACGCCCACTTCGAGGACGTGTTCGACATCGTCGCGGCCGACCTCATCCCCAAGCCCGCCGCCGAGACCTACACCCGCTTCTGGGACAAGCACGGCATCGACCCCGCCCGCTCGGCGATGTTCGAGGACCTGTCGCGCAACCTCGTCGTCCCGTCCGAGCACGGGATGCGCACGGTCCTCGTCGTTCCCGAAGGCACGCGCGAGGTGTTCCGCGAGGACTGGGAGCTCGAAGGCCGCGAGGCTCCGCACGTGGAATACGTGACCGACGATCTCGCAGGCTTCCTCGAACGGCTGCCCGCCGCGCTCGCGCTCGTCGCGCCAGACTGACGCGTGCCTGGCCGCGGCGCAGCCCTATGATTTTCGGAGCCGAGCCTTTATGTCTGCGGCGGACCCACACGCTTTTGGACTTTCGATGCAAATAAATCCCGCCGAGCGCGAGCGCCTGGAAGCCACCATCGATGCCGCGTTCGAGGAGCGCAGCACCGTCACCGCCCGCACCACCGGCCGCGTCCGCGATGCCGTCGACAAGGCGCTCGGCCTGCTCGACCGCGGCGTCCTGCGCGTTGCCGAGCCCGACGGCGCCGGCGGATGGAAGATCAACGAGTGGCTGAAGAAGGCCGTGCTCCTGTCCTTCCGCCTGACGCCGATGGAAACCATCGAGGGCGGCCCCGGCCGCGCGAGCTGGTGGGACAAGGTGCCGTCGAAGTTCGACGGCTGGTCCGCGATGGACTTCGAGCAGGCCGGCTTCCGCGCCGTTCCGGGCTCCATCGTCCGCCGCTCCGCCTTCATCGCGCCCGGCGTGGTGCTGATGCCTTCGTTCGTGAACCTCGGCGCCTATGTCGACGAGGGCACGATGATCGACACCTGGGCGACGGTCGGCTCCTGCGCGCAGATCGGCAAGAACTGCCACATCTCCGGCGGTGCCGGCATCGGCGGCGTGCTCGAGCCGCTGCAGGCCGCCCCAGTCATCATCGAGGACAACTGCTTCGTCGGCGCCCGCTCCGAGGTTGCCGAGGGCGTGCGCGTGGGCACCGGCTCGGTGCTCTCCATGGGCGTCTTCCTCGGCGCGTCCACCAAGGTGATCGACCGCGCGACGGGCGAGACCTTCATGGGCGAGGTGCCGCCCTACTCCGTGGTGGTGCCCGGCAGCATCGCCACCAAGTCCGGCGGCGGGCACGACATGTCGCTGGCGGCTGCCATCATCGTGAAGCGGGTCGACGAGCGCACCCGGTCGAAGACGTCGATCAACGAGCTGCTTCGAGACTGACATGGCCGACGCGCGTCAGCCGACATTGCTGTGGGCCCTGCTCGGCCTCGACGGGCGGGTCAGCCGGGAAGTCTTCTGGCTGGGCAACATTGCCTGCGGTTTCCTCGGCGTGGCGCTGCTGATGCCCCACCTCGACCCCGAGACCGGCGCGCTGCAACTGGCGCCCGGCTCGCCCATCGTGTTCGCGGCGATGTTCTGGACGGAGGTCGCGCTCGCGGTGAAACGGCTGCACGACCGGTCGATGACCGGCTGGTACGCCGCCGCCTTCGGCATTCCAATCCTGGGCCTTGCGGCCTTTTTCGTGATCGGCCTGTTGCCGGGCGACCGGGGTCCCAACAAGTACGGGCCAGCCACCAACACGCGCGGCCCCGCCTGACGGGCCGAAGAAGAGAGCTGCCATGAGCCGCACGACCGGCACCGGCGTCGATCCCGTCGCACTCGCCAGGGACCTCATCCGCGTCGACAGCGTGACCCCCGCCGGCCCCGCATGCTTCGACATCGTCGAGGCGGTCCTGACGGGCGCAGGCTTCAAGGTGGAGCGCATCTTCTTCGACGAGGACGGCGCAGGCCCGGTCGAGAACCTCTTCGCCACCGCCGGAGACGGCAACCGCCACCTCGCCTTCGCCGGCCACGTCGACGTCGTGCCCCCCGGCCCGGCCGACGCGTGGACGCACGCCGCGTTCGACGCCGCGACCGACGGCGACACCCTCTACGGCCGCGGCGCGCAGGACATGAAGGGCGGCATCGCCGCGATGATCGCCGCCGCCTGCGCCTGGCGCGCCGGGAACGGCCCGGGCCGCATCTCCTTCCTCATCACCGGCGACGAGGAAGGCCCCGCGATCAGCGGCACGAAGCCGCTCGTCGCCTGGGCGGCGGAACGGACGAGCTTCGACGCTGCGGTTGTCGGCGAGCCGACCTCGCGCGAGGTGCTGGGCGATACCATCAAGATCGGCCGGCGCGGCTCGCTGTCAGCGACGCTCACGATCCACGGCAAGCAGGGCCACGTCGCCTACCAGCACAACGCGGACAACCCGATCGCCCACGCCGTCGCCATCGGCGCGGCGCTGATGGCCCCGCTCGACGAGGGCAGCAACGCCTTCGCGCCGAGCAACCTCGAGATCACCTCGGTGGACGTCGGCAACACGGCGTTCAACGTCATCCCCGGCATGGCGATCCTGCAGATTCAACGTGCGCTTCAACGACCACTGGACGGCCGATACGCTGAAGGCCGAACTCGCCGCGCGGATCGAGCGGGCCGCCCCCGGCGTGCGGGTCGACATCGACTGGCAGCGCGGCATCAGCGATTGTTTCCTCACCCGCGACGAGGCGCTGATCGAGGCCGTCACCGCCGCCGTCGCCGAGGTGACCGGGGTCACGCCGGAGGCGACCACGGGCGGCGGCACCTCGGATGCGCGGTTCATCAAGGACTACTGCCCGGTGATCGAGTTCGGCGCGGTCGGCTCCACCATGCACCAGGCCAACGAGCGGACCTCGGTCGCCGAGCTCGAGGTCCTCACCCGGGCCTACGGCGCCATTATCCAGCGCGTTCTCGCCCCGTGAGCGATCCGCTCGCAGCGGGCGCCGAATGCTGAGCGTCGGCGAGATCCGCCGGTCGCTCGGCGGCGCGTGGTGGCTGTTCCTCAACCGCGCCGACGGACTGAAGGCGCTGGACCGGTCGGTCGAGGGGTTCTGGCGCTCGTTCGCGGTGATCCTCCTCCTCCTGCCGCTGACGGCGATCAGCGTTCTCGCCGTCACGCGAAACAACCCGGAAATCCCGTTCGGCGAACTCTTCATGGCGCAGCTGCCGCTGATGGCGGTCGACTGGGTGGCCTTCCCGCTCCTGCTGGCGCTCGGCGCAAAGCCGCTCGGCATCTCCGCCCACTACGTCGACTACGTGGTCGCGCGGAACTGGGCCGCGCCGATCGGTTCGGCGTTCCTCACGGTTCCGCTGGTACTCGAGGGGGTGGGCTGGGTGCCTTCGGAAGGCGCCAACATCCTGTCGATCGTCGCGCTGCTGGTGGTGATGCGCTACCACTTCGTGATTGTCCGCATCACGCTGAAGACGCCGGTGGCGTTCTCCATCGGCCTTGTGATCGCCGACTTCTTCCTGAGCCTGGTGATGATCGGCCTGTTCGACTGAACCCGGCCGTACCGCCGTCAGTCGGCGGCGCAGTGGCCGCCGAGGTCAGTCCCGGCAACTTCCTCGAGGTCGGCGAGGAGCGTGTGGAGCGAGGCGAGGCGCGAGGCGCCGTACTGCTCTTCCAGCCCGTGCGCCGTCTCCTTCCAGCTCTCGCGCGCGTTGTGGAAGGTCTTCACCCCGTGCGGGGTGAGGCTGAGGCGGCGCTCGCGGCGATCGTCGCCCGGGCACGCGGCGATGAAGCCCGCAGCGCGCATCCGCTCGACCGTCCGCGACAGGGTCGTCCGGTCGGTGCCGACGGCGCAGGCCAGCGCCGAGAGCGTCATCGGCGCATCGCGGTTGAGGGTGGAGAGGACCGCATAGGTCACGATCGAGACGCCGTGCGGCTCCAGCGCCGAGTCGTAGACGCTGGTGATCTGCCGGGCGACGCGGCGCAGCCGGAGGCACGTGCAGGGAAGGGATTTCTCCTCTTCGGTGCACCGCTTCTCTTCGATGGCTTCGATCGCTTCAGTCGGGCTATGCGTCATGGCAACCGATAACATGGCGCTTCCTTGGGAAACTTCCAAGATGCGCCAAAGAATGGATCAACATTTGATGGGATTTCCGGGGACCCTGCCCGAGGCGGCGATCGAGCGCCTCTCCGGCCTCGACCAGCTCCGCGGCATCGTGAGCGGCGAGTTCGCGATGCCCACCATGCTGGAAACGCTCGGGTTCCGGCTGGTCGCGGTCGACGACGCCGCAGTGGTGCTCGAGGGCGCCCCCGGCGAGAATGCGCTCAACCCGATGGGAACCGTCCACGGCGGATGGGCCGCGACGGTCCTCGATTCGGCGATGGGCTGCGCCGTTCATGCGACGCTGGCGCCCGGCGAACGGTTCGCGACACTGGAGCTCAAGGTCAACCTCATCCGTGCGTTGCTCCCCGGGATGGCGCAGCTGACGGCGACGGGCACTCTCGTCAGCCGCGGGCGCCGCACCGCCGTCAGCGAAGCGCGGCTGGTGGGTGCCGACGGCAAGGTCTACGCCTCCGGCTCGTCGACCTGCATGATCCTGCCCGCGGGCTGATCAGGGCCGCGTCAGCGCCGCCAGCCGCGGCGACGGCGCGTCGCGGATGGGAAGGTGCACCAGCGCGGCGAGGACGCCGAGGAGCACGCCGATCCACCACAGCATGTCGTAGGAGCCGGTGCGCGCGTAGATGACGCCGCCGAGCCACACGCCCATCGCCGAGCCCACCTGGTGGGAGAAGAACACGATGCCGAACAGCGTCGCCATGTAGCGCGGGCCAAACATCACCGACACGAGGCCTGAGGTGAGCGGCACGGTGGAGAGCCACAGGAGCCCCATCAGCGAGGCGAAGACGATGACGCTGGCCGGCGAGACCGGCAGGAGGACGAAGCCTGCGATCACCACCGAGCGGAGCGCGTAGAGAACCGACAGCGAGTAGGACTTGGAGAAGCGCTGCCCGATCCACCCTGCCCCCAGCGAGCCGACCACGTTGAAGAGGCCGATCAGCGCGATGGCGATGCCCCCGAGCCGCGCGCCGAAGCCGAGGTCGACGAGGTAGGCCGGCATGTGCGCGATGATGAACGCGACGTGGAAGCCGCAGACGAAGAACCCGATGACGAGGAGGACGTAGCTCCTGTAGCCCATCGCCTCGCGCACCGCCGCGGTGAGCGACTGCGGCGGCTGGTTGGGGTCCGCAACCGAGCGACCCTGCAGCGGAATGGCGAACGGGATGATGAGGAGCGAGAGCGCCGCGAACGCGATCAGCGCCGAGTTGTAGCCGTGTTCGGCGATCAGCACCGCACCCAGCGGGCCGAAGACGAACATGCCGAGCGAACCGGCGGCGGTCCCGAGGCCGAACGCCATCGTGCGCTTGGCGGGGGTGACCGTCCGGCCGAAGGCGGAGAGGACCAGCGTGAACGAGCAGGCCGACATGCCGAGCCCGAGGAGGACGCCGAACACCATGTTGAGCGCAAAGGCGCTCTCAAGCTGCGCGGTGCCGACGATGCCGATCGCGTAGAGGAGGCCGCCGCCGATCAGCACCTTCATGGTGCCGAAGCGGTCCGCCAGCGCGCCGGCGATCGGCTGGCCGATGCCCCAGACGAGGTTCTGGAGGGCGAAAGCGAGGGCGAAGGCTTCGCGGCCGTAGGGCTTGGCGGCGACGAGGTCGGCCTGGAAGAGGCCGAATGCGGAGCGCTCGCCGAGCGACAGCATCGCGATGCCGCAGCCGCACGCCAGTACGAGCGCAAGGGGGAACGTCCGGGTCATCCGACCCTCCTCAGACGGGTTGCCCCAAAGCTCTAGGACCGAATAGGTGCCATTGCAACGAGATCGCGTCTCAGGTCCAGCCGCCGCCGCGCGTCCTGTAGAAGATATGGTCGTCGATGGTGGCGAGCTTGTCCATGATGCCGGCCCAGCTCGGGCGCACGCGCTGGGCGTGATAGTGCGTGGAGGCGCCGATCTCGGGGATCCACGTCTCACCGGCGGCGTACTCGGCGGCGATGGTGGCGGCGAGGTCCCACGCCTCGCGGTTGTTCACGACGTCGCGGACCGTGTCGCAGGCGAAGGTGAACTGGCAGCGGTTCCGCCACCCCTTGTTCTGGTAGACGACGCTGCAGACGTCGTCCGGGTAGGCGGGGTTCTTCACCCGGTTGATGACGACCTGCGCGACGGCCCTCTGGCCGAGCTCGGACTCTCCGCGTGCCTCGAAGTAGATCGCCTCGGCAAGGCAGCGGAGCTGCTTTTCGGAGGTGATGTCCTTGGGGAGCGGCCGGTCGGACCACCAGTGGTCGAGACCCGCGCCCGAGACGCCGGGGACGGCGGCCGGCTCCGGCTGCGCGCCGAGGAGAAGCTCGAAGGGAGTGTCGATGTCGACCCGGTCCGGCGCATAGGCCGAAAGCATGGAGGTGAGCGCGGCGCGCGCCGTTTCCGACGCGGCGCGGGCGCCGGTGTCGATCTCGCCGGCCTTGCGGGCGGGGGCGACGAAGCTCACCCGCGGCAGGGCGGCGGGCGTCGCCTCGGCGAGGAAGCCCGGCAGCGGCGAGAACAGCGCGCGCTCCAGCCGGTCATGGGGTGCGGCGCGGCTCGCCGCCTTGTGCGACGGCGCATCCTCGTGCGGGGTGGAGAGGGCAATGTCCGCCGTGCCCGCGAGCTGGGGCGAAAGCTCGATCCCGTTGTCGGGCGCACGCAGGGACAGCGCCCAGGCCGGGCGGTCCATGGTGAGCGCGGCGATGCCGGAAAGATCGCCGAGGCTGGTGGACAGGAGGGCAAGGGCCGGCACCACGAGGGCGATCCTTGCAGCCATCCGCCGGATGCGTCCCGGGCGGCCGATACGCGGCTGCGGAACATAAAGCCCGTCTGAGGGTCCTCGGCGGGAAAGGCCCTGGGGAAGATCGATTACGCGCAACGCGGCACCTACTCCACACAGTGCGGCTTTGGTGCCGCACCCAAGGGTTTTGCAGGGCCGTGGTTTCCGAAACGTAAAGCGCCGCGCAAAATATGCGCGGCGCCGGGGAGCGTCTTACTTGACGGGCTTGTGGGCTTCGATGAACCACAGCGCCCGGTCGGCCATGCGGACGATCTCGGTGAAGAGGTCCGCGGTGCCGTCGTCGCCGGCCTCGTCGGCCTCCTTGATGGCCTCACGGTTGTTCTTCGCGTAGGCCGCGAGGGACTTGGAGAGCGCGTTGATGTGGTCCTCCACCTTCACCGCGTCGAGCGGGTACTTCGGCAGGCGCGACGACTGTGCGGACGCGTCGACGGTGCCTTCGGCCTGGCCGCCCATCACTGCGATCCGCTCTGCGACCAGATCCACCTTGTCCTCGACCTTCTCGTGAAGGTCGTCGAGCAGCTCGTGAACGCCGATGAAGCTGGGGCCGCGCAGCGTCCAGTGGGCCTGCTTGATCTGGTAGACGAGGTCGATGCCGTCGGCGAGGTTGGCCTGGAGCAGGCCGCACATCGCCTGGCGCGTCTGTTCGGGAATATCGATGCTGGTCGGATGCATGAGATGATCTTTCGGTCGTAACTTGGAAGATGACCCAACAATGCATTGGGGTGCGTTCCCGTTTCATTTGTTGCGCAGGACGTGACGGTCCGCCGCGTCGGCGCCCCGTCACGCCACGCGCCATCGTCACGCCGGGATGTGATGGGCGAATACCGGCACCTTCGACCACGGCACCTCGGGTTCGGGCAACGGCGAGCCGGGGGCCCTGCGGTTCAGCATGTCGAGGTCGCGCAGGATCTTCGATGCGACGTTGGCGGCCTGCGCCTGCGGCATGTTGCCGGCCATGTCGCGGAACACCTTCTCCCACTTGCTGCCACGGCCGCACGAGCCGCCGCCGCGCCCCCAGAAGCCGAAATCGGCGTAGTCGCTGGAGGTTTTCACGCCCTGGTAGACCGGATCGTCGTAGCGGTAGCGGACGCCGAGGTGCAGCGAGGAGAGGCCGTTGCGCTTCGCGTAGGCCTTGTTGAAGGCCGCCTCGCGGTCGTCCGCCGCGAGCAGCTTCTTCAGCGCGTCGTCGTTGTCGAACCGGTCGAAGTAGAAGCCGATGCGGAACGCCTCGATCCGGCTGCTCTGCATGGTAATCGCATCACGCAGCTCCAGCATGTCGTTGACGATGCGCGCCTGGGTGACGGCCTTCTTGCGCAAGTCATCGGCGAAGTAGCCGAAGTCGAGATCGACACCGGAAAGGTGAGACTTGTGACCCTTCTCGAACATGCCGTAGAGGCGGATCTTCTCGCCGACAGCTTCCGAATAGCGGTAGAGAACCACCAGCGGCGTGACGAGGGGCCAGATCTTGACCTGGTGGAACCGGTTCGACTTGAGCTGCAGGGAAAGGTCGATCCCGCAGACATACTTCACGTGGGCGCGGACCTCTTCGTAATCGGTCTTCTCGAAATCGTGCGGCATGATGGCCAACTCCCCCGGATGAATACGGGTGGAGAGGTGAGCCCGGTGCGCCGGCGCAGGAAGCTGCATCGCCGCAAGGGCGCCGTGCGGAAGATCACATCCAGCGGCGCCAGTGGAAGAAGAGCCAGACGCTGGCGGCCGTCACGCCCATTGCGCCGAGGCTTAGGAAGAAGCCGTGATGCCAGGAGAGACCCGGCATGTCGACGAAGTTCATGCCGAAGATCGACGCGATCAGCGTCGCCGGCAGGAACATCGCCGCGATCAGCGACATCACCATCATGATCTGGTTCTGATCGAGCGTGATGAGCCCGAGGAGCGCGTTGAGCAGGAAGTCGACCTTGCCGTCGAGCGCGTTGGAGAGGTGCCTGAGTGCGTCGATGTCCGATCCGAGCACCGAGATCGCGTTGAGGTCCTCGAGGTCGGGCGCGATGAACTTCCTGTGCTGGTCCATGAAGAGCACGAGGCGGCGCGAGCTCGTCAGCGCGTCCGCCATCCTGAGGTTCTCCGTGCCGATCCGGCCGAGACGGCGCATCACGGCCTGAACCTCGCTGCGGCTCCGGTGCACCTTGGGGTCGGGGTGGAAGACCTCGCCGGAGATCCGGTCGATGTCCGTGCTCAGCCGTTCGAGGTGGGTGGCAAGGAACTCGACCGTGGCGTCGACGAGGATGAGGAAGAGGTCGTGCGCGCCGGCTTCCGGGGTTCGCGCCGCGAAGGTGCGGACGGCATCGACCGGGCCGTCCTCGGCCGTGCGCAGCGTGATGAGGCGGCGCGCCGAGAGGATGCAGGTGACCGGCGCGTTGGTGCCGTCCTCGTACCGCGACGCGCCGGAGTAGGTCATCTCGACGTATTCGGGGGCGGCGACGAGACGGCTCGAGGGTTCGAGCGCCCGCATCCGCACATGGCTCGGCAGGGTGATGCCGAGCGCTCGCTCCACCTCCGCCCGCTCTTCGGGCGAAGGGGTGTCGAGGTCGATCCAGAGCGCCGCCGGGTCGAGCCCCTCATTCAGGGAAAGGCCGTCCGGTCCCGGGACGAGGCTCCAGATCATCGCGGGGGCCGGTCTCAGCCCTTGCGCAGCGCGGCCTGCGCCGCCGCGAGCCGCGCGATCGGCACGCGGAACGGGGAGCAGGACACATAGTCGAGGTCGACGCTTTCGCAGAACGCGATGGACGCGGGGTCGCCGCCATGCTCGCCGCAGATGCCGAGCTTGATGTCCGGCCGCGTCTCGCGCCCGCGCTCGGCTGCCAGAGCCACCAGCGCGCCGACGCCATCGACGTCGATGGACACGAACGGGTCGA
This sequence comes from uncultured Alphaproteobacteria bacterium, assembly GCA_963704595.1. Lineage (GTDB taxonomy): Bacteria > Pseudomonadota > Alphaproteobacteria > Rhizobiales > Amorphaceae > Acuticoccus. The sequence continues at coordinate 951,259 of OY969922.1, read as the reverse complement.
TGTCGATGATGGATTCGCGCAGGTAGGCGCCGAGGAAGACGCCGGCGTCGTCGCGGCTGATGCCGAAGGTCGTCTGCGTCAGGTCGTTGGTGCCGAAGGAGAAGAACTCGGCCGACTCGGCGATGGCTTTCGCGTTGAGTGCGGCGCGCGGCAGCTCCACCATGGTGCCGACCTGGTAGTGGAAGTCGACGCCGGTCTCCTCCCGCACGGCCTTGGCGGTGGCGTCGATCCGCTTCTTTACAAAATCGAGCTCCGTCTTGAGGCTGACCAGCGGCACCATCACTTCCGGCTCCACCGGCGCGCCCGTCTTTTTCGCGGCGGCGACGGCAGCCTCGAAGATCGCGCGGGACTGCATCTCGGCGATCTCGGGGTAGCTGACCGCAAGGCGGCAGCCGCGGTGGCCGAGCATCGGGTTGAACTCGGAGAGTTCGCGCGAGCGGTTGCGCAGCTTGTCGGCCGACACGCCGAGCGCCTCGGCGACCTCCTGGATCTCCTCCTCGCCGTGCGGAATGAACTCGTGGAGCGGCGGGTCGAGCAGGCGGATCGTGACGGGAAGGCCCGCCATGATCTCGAAGATCGACGTGAAGTCCTCCCGCTGCATGGGGAGGAGCTTGTCCAGCGCGGCCTTCCGGCCCTCGGTGTCGTCCGCGAGGATCATCTCGCGCATGGCGTTGATGCGCTCGGGGTCGAAGAACATGTGCTCGGTGCGGCAGAGGCCGATCCCCTCCGCGCCGAACTCGCGTGCGGCGCGGGCGTCGTGCGGCGTGTCGGCGTTGGTGCGCACCTTCATCCGGCGCGCGCCGTCGGCCCACTGCATGATGCGCTGGAAGTCGCCCGAGAGTTCCGGGTTCAGCATCGGGACTTCGCCAATCAGGACTTCGCCGGTGGCGCCGTCGATGGTGATCTTGTCGCCGACCTTGAGCGTGCGGCCGCCGGACATCATCGTGCCGTCGGCGTAGTTGATACGCACGGTGCCGGCGCCGGACACGCAGGGCTTGCCCATGCCGCGCGCCACCACGGCGGCGTGGCTCGTCATCCCGCCGCGGGTGGTGAAGATGCCGCCAGCGGCGTGCATCCCGGAGATATCCTCGGGCGAGGTTTCGATCCGGCAAAGGATGCAGGTGCGGCCGAGCCCCGCGATGCGCTCCGCCTCCTCCGACGAGAACACGATCTCGCCCGATGCCGCGCCCGGCGATGCGGGCAGCGCCTTGGCGAAGAGGTCGGTCTTCGCCTCGGGGTCGATGGTGGGGTGGAGGAGCTGGTCGAGCGAGGACGGCTCGATCCGCTGCACGGCCTCCGCCTCGGTGATGACGCCCTCGTCCACCATGTCGACCGCGATCTTCAGCGCGGCCTTGGCGGTGCGCTTGCCGGTGCGGGTCTGGAGCATCCAGAGCTTGTTGCGCTCGATGGTGAACTCGAGGTCCTGCACGTCGCGATAGTGCGCTTCCAGCTTGTCGCAGACGGCCTTGAACTCGGCGAACGCCTCCGGCAGCGCCTTTTCCATCGACTGCTTTTCGGAGCCGGCCTCCATCCGCGCCTTCTCGGTGATGTCCTGCGGTGTGCGGATGCCGGCGACCACGTCCTCGCCCTGCGCATTGATCAGGAACTCGCCGTAGAGCGCGTTCTCGCCCGTGGACGGGTTGCGGGTGAAGGCGACGCCGGTGGCCGACGTCTCGCCCATGTTGCCGAACACCATCGCCTGCACTGTGACGGCGGTGCCCCAGCGCTCGGGGATGCCCTGGAGGCGGCGGTAGGTGATGGCGCGCTCGTTGCGCCATGAGCCGAACACGGCCCCGATGGCGCCCCAGAGCTGGTCCTTCGGGTCCTGCGGGAACGGCGAGCCGGTCTCCTGCTCGACGAGCGCCTTGTAGCTCTCGATGAGGGTGCGCCAGTCGGAGGCGGACAGCTCGGTGTCGAGCTCGACGTTCTTCTCGTCCTTCATCGCCTCGAGGTGTTCGTCGAACAGGCGCATGGGGACGCCGAGGACGACGTCGCCGAACATCTGGATGAAGCGGCGGTAGCTGTCGTAGGCGAAGCGCTCGTCGTCGGCGTTCTTCGCAAGGGCGTGGACGGTGGTGTCGTTGAGGCCGAGATTGAGGACGGTGTCCATCATGCCGGGCATCGAGATGCGGGCGCCGGAGCGGACGGAGACGAGAAGCGGCATCTCGGGGTCGCCGAACTTGCGGCCGGTGGATGCGGCAATCTGTTCCAGCGCGGCGTCGACCTCGGGACCAAGCTCCGGCGGGTAGGATTCGCCGTTCTCGTAATAGTAGGTGCAGACCTCGGTGGTGATGGTCATGCCGGGGGGCACCGGCAGCCCGAGGCTCGACATTTCGGCAAGGTTTGCGCCCTTGCCGCCCAGAAGGTCACGCTGGCTCGCATCGCCTTCAGCTTTGCCGTCACCGAACGTGTAGACCCATTGCCCCATCAGACCATTCCTTCATGAAAGACGCTTGATGTATAAGGCGCATGTCGCTTCAAGCAAACGTCAATGGTCGAAACGCCGCCGTTGTGTGCTAGACTGGCGCCTTGCAACCACGTCCGATGCACACACGTTTTCAGGTTGCTGCGCGACCGTCAGAGGCGCATCACCCGTGACTGAATCATCTGCGGTCGCCGCCGGTCCCATCCGGCGCGCCTGGAGAGAGGAAGGATTGCCCTTGTTGAAGTTCATCTCTCGAGCGGCCCTGGTCTGCGCCGTCGCGGCGGTGCCCGCCGCCGCGCTGGCCAACGCCGGCGCGGTCGACCTCGCCCCCACCGCGGAAGACGAGATCGAGATCGTCCAGCGGGACCTCGGTTCGCTTGCGGGGTACTACCTCGCCGCCCGTCAGGCCGGCATCAGCAAGGACCTTTCGGCCGCGGCAGGCTTCTACGCCAGCGCGCTGCAGCGTGACCCGGAAAATGCCGAGCTGCTCGACCGTTCGGTCCTCCTCAACATCGCGAGCGGCAACATCGACACGGCGGCAAAACTCGCGAAGCCCCTCCTCGAGATCGAGCCCGACGACCAGCTCGCGCTGCTCGCGGCCGGCGTCTCCGCCTTCCGCGCCGGCGAGACCGAGGCCGCGCTCGAACACATGCGCGGGCTGCGCGCACTCGGCGGTCCGCTGCAGGAACTCGTCGGCACCCTTCTCGAGGCGTGGACGGTCGCCGGAGACGGACGGCCCGCCGAAGCCGTCAAGCTGCTCGACGACCTCGAAGGCCCGATCTGGATCGACCCGTTCAAGAAGATCCACGCCGGGCTGATCGCCGACCAGTTCGGCCTCTACGAGATCAGCGAAGACCGCCTGCGCCTCGCCTACGAGCAGGACCCGACGGACGTGCGCCTCGTCGAGGGCTATGCGCGCACCCTCGCCCGCGCCGGCAAGACGGAGCGCGCCATCGCCGTGCTCGACGCGCTGGAAGAGCGGGTCCCCGCCATCCTCAAGCTGATCGACCCGCCGCGCGACGCAATCCGCGCCGGCGGCGAGATCGCCCCCCTCGCCGCGGACGCCCGCGACGGCATGGCGGAGGCGCTCTACAGCCTCGGCCGCGGCATCGGCACCAACGACGCGACGCTCGCCGCCTCGCTTCTCCAGCTCGCGCTCTACCTCACGCCGGACGCCGACTTCCCGGCGATGGCGCTCGGCAACATCCTCGAAGGGATGCGCCAGCACGAGGCCGCCATCGAGGTCTACAACACGATCCCGAAGAACGCGCCGCTCTACCGCGAGGCGCAGGTGCAGCAGGCGCTGAACCTCAACGTGCTGGAGCGGAACGAGGAAGCCATCAAGGCGCTGGAATCGCTGCTCGCGGAAGACCCGTCGGACGTGCAGGTCGCCCTCGCGCTCGGCAACGTCCACCGCCAGCTCGAGGACTTCGCCAAGGCGGCGGAGGTCTACTCGGAGTCGATCGACGATTTCGGCACGGTGCCGGAAGAGTTCTGGACGCTCTACTACTACCGCGGCATCGCCAACGAGCGGACCGACAACTGGGCCGGCGCCGAGGCCGACTTCCGCAAGGCGCTGGAGCTTTCGCCCGAGCACCCGCTGGTGCTGAACTATCTCGGCTACTCCTACATCGACCGCGGCGAGAACCTAGACGAGGCGGTCGGCATGGTGCAGCGCGCCGTCGAGCAGCGGCCTGACGACGGCTATATCGTCGACAGTCTCGGCTGGGCCTACTACCGGCTCGGCCGCTACGAGGATGCCGTCGAGCAGCTGGAACGCGCCGTCGCGCTGCGGGCGGGCGATCCCGTCATCAACGACCATCTCGGCGATGCATACTGGAAGGTCGGCCGCAAGCTCGAGGCGATGTTCCAGTGGAACCATGCCCGTGACAGCGACCCCGAGCCGAAGGATCTCCAGCGCATTCTCGCCAAGCTGGAGAGCGGGCTCGACGCGGTCGAGGCGAAACCCGCCAAGGTGACTGCGGAGGCCGAAGAGACCCCGGCGGAGCCGAAACCGGCCACCGCCCAGTAAAGGTGGCGGACGGAATGGAGCAAGACGGCACCGGCGGCGCATCCGCCGCCGGAAGACGAGCCGCTGTGGCTCCTACAGGCGACGATACGGCGCCGGTCACCATGATCGCCCGCGCCAAGGTGAACCTTGCCCTCCACATCACCGGACAGCGCGGCGACGGCTACCACAGGCTCGACAGCATCGTCGCCTTCGCGCGCCTCACCGGCGCAAACGGGCTCGCCGGCGACCGGCTGGCGATCTCGTTCGCCGAGGTCGCCGCGGCCCCTCGCCTCACCGTCGACGGGCCGTTCGCCGCGCACGTGCCGGACGGGCCGCAGAACAGCGCAGCCGCCGCGGCGGTCGCCTGCGGCGGCATTGGCGCCATCCATCTGACGAAGGCGCTGCCGGTCGCGGCCGGGATCGGCGGCGGTTCGGCCGACGCCGCCGCCGTGCTTTCAGCTGTTGCAGCGCGCCGCGGCATCCCGGTCGCGACGCTGATGGGCCTCGCCCTCTCGCTGGGCGCGGACGTGCCGGTCTGCCTCCTCGGGGAGCCTGCCCGGATGAGCGGGATCGGCGAAGAGATCGCACCGCTGACGCTTCCGCCTCTGCCGTGCGTCCTCCTGAACCCCGGCGTTCCGGTGTCGACGCCCGCGGTCTTCGCCGCCCTCCAGGAAAAGAACAACCCGCCGCTCCCCGACGCACCGCCGCCCGAAACGCCGGACGCGCTGATCGCCTTCCTCGAAAGCCAGCGCAACGACCTCGAGGCGCCCGCCATCGGCCTCGTGCCCGAGATCGGCGCGGCGCTCGCCGCGGTTCGCGACACAAACGGGTGCCGCCTTGCCCGCATGTCGGGCTCGGGCGGCACGGTGTTCGGCCTCTACGGAAGCCTCGAGGCGCGCGACGCCGCCGCCGCCGCGCTTGCTGCCCGCGCGGCATCCGAACACTCCGGCTGGTGGATCGCGCCGGCGCTGATCGAGGGCTCCACCGGAGCGCCGCGATGAGACGCGCGCCGCCGTCAGACCGAGGCTTCGACGCCCGCGTCGCGCAGGAGCTGGCGGGCCTCGTCGGCCCTGTCCGCCTCCACCAGCATCCGCCGCGGCAGGACGCCGAGCGACCCCTCGACCATGCTCATGTGCTGGTCGAGTACTACGTGCCCGATCCCGGAGTCGGACAGCAACGCCTCGACGAACGAGATGAGGACGAGATCGTTGGTCCGCAAAAGCTCTTCCAAAGGACGGCTCCGATTGAATTATTTCCGCTGGAACGCTCGCGATTGCGGGGATGTGGCCATCGCGGCGTTCGGCCCGCTTGCCGCAGCGCGAGGCCCGGCATAATGTCCCCCACCATGGCGGACCCCGAAGGACTACTCTTGTGACGGCGCAACTGCGTGCAGCGCCCCCACCCGCGGGCGATATCGACCGCCTGATCGCAAGCGTGGCCGATCGCATGGCGAAGGTCAACGCGTTGATCGTCTCCCATGCCGGCTCGGACGTGGCGATGATCCCGGAGATCGCGGACCATCTGGTCTCCTCCGGCGGCAAGCGGATCCGGCCGATGCTCACCCTCGCGACGGCGGCCATGTTCGGCTACTCCGGCGACGGTGACGTCAAGCTCGCCACCGCGGTGGAGTACATGCACACCGCGACCCTCCTGCACGACGATGTGGTCGACGAGAGCGGGATGCGCCGCGGCAAGCCCACCGCGCGGCTGATCTGGGGCAACCAGGCGAGCGTCCTCGTGGGAGACTTCCTGCTCGGACAGGCGTTCAAGCTGATGGTCGAGGTTGGCTCGCTGGACGCGCTCGGCGTGTTCGCCGGTGCCGCCGCGACCATCTCAGAGGGCGAAGTCCGCCAGCTCGCGGGCGCCAAGAACCTGTCGGTCGGCGAAGACCACTACATGGCCGTGATCGAGGCGAAGACCGCGGCACTCTTCGCCGCGGCGACCGCCGCCGGCCCGATCGTCGCCGGTGCTCCCGAATATCGCGAGCCGCTTGCGTCCTACGGGCGGCACCTCGGCCTCGCATTCCAGCTTATCGACGACGTGCTCGACTTCGAGGGCGACGCCGAGATGCTGGGCAAGAATGTCGGCGATGACCTGCGCGAGGGCAAGGCGACGCTCCCCGTCCTCCTCGCCTACGAGCGCGGCAACGAGGCAGACCGTGCCTTCTGGCGCCGCTGCATCGAAGAGAGCGACGTCCGCGACGAGGACGTCGCGACAGCCGCGCGCCGCGTCAAGGACACCGGCGCCCTGCACGACTGCCGGGAACGTGCTCGCGGCTTCGCCAATCAGGCGATAACCGATTTGTCAGCCACCCCGCCGTCGGAGATGCGGGATATACTTGAAAGTGTCGTGCATTTCACGCTATCCAGATTGAACTAAATCGTTCAACGGACTGTGGAAATGCCCGAAGACAATTCGCCGGCAATTCAATTGTCTGCAACCGATGGTGGTTCCTTGCTGCCTCGAACGCATTTCATTCCGCAATGAAACGCCCGGACGTGGAAACTGCCGCCCCCGTCGGCGTTGCTCTGAAAAAGCTTTCCCGTCCGTGTCCCTCTCAGTCGAAGCCTGGTGATCCGCGGATCCGGCGACCCGAGATCTGGGGCCTTGCCGACATTGCCGCGCGCAACCTCGAGTGCCCGACAAACTTCATCCACACCGTGGTCGACGACGTCCTCCACCCCGTCGAGACGTTCTGCGCCGGCGGGCCGGTGGAAGCCGCCGAAATCCTCTCCCGGACGGTGATGACACGGCGGGACGTGGTGGTGATCCCCGACACCTGCTGCGAAGAGCGCTTCGCCCTGCTGCCGGAAGTCCAGGCGTTTCCGATGTTCCGCTACCTCGTCGGCGTCCCGCTCGTCAGCGGTTACAGGATGCTCGGCACCCTGACCCTTGCGGACTACCGTCCGCGGCCCCGTCCGGAGGCCGAAAAGCTCGCGGATACCGAGTGTATTGCCGACGCGATCGCGTTTTTGTTGGCGACGCGCGGGTTCTGCGTTTGATGTAGGCGAGTCCCTGCGCTAGTCCTTTGGGCAATTATAAAAAACCTGGAGGAAACAAAATGAAGATCAAATCCCTCATGATGGCGACTGCCGTCCTCGCGCTCGGCACCACCGGCGCTCTGGCGCAGGACTGCGACTGGAAGCCCGAGCGCGCCGTGACCTACGTCGTGCCGTGGGGCGCTGGCGGCGGCACCGACGCCAACTCGCGGATGCTCGCCAGCATGCTGGAGCAGAATTTCGGCGTGCCGTTTAACGTCGTGAACCGCACGGGCGGCAACGGCGTCACCGGCCACTCGGCGATCTCCACCGCAGCGCCCGACGGCTATACGGTCGGCGCCGTCACCGTCGAGATCAACACCATGCACCATGTCGGGCTGACCGAGATGGACCGCACCAACATCACCCCCATCGTCCTCGTCGACATCGTGCCCGCCTCGATCCTGGTGAAGGCCGATTCGGAGTTCGACGACCTCGCGGAGCTCCTCACCTACGTGAAGGAGAACCCGGGCGAGCTCACCGCATCGGGCACCTCGCAGGGCGGCATCTGGCACCTCGCGCTCGCCGGGATGCTGAACGCCGAAGGGATGGACCCCGCCGCGATCCGCTGGATCCCCTCGCAGGGCGCCGCTCCCGCCATGCAGGAGCTGATGGCCGGCGGCGTCGACATCGCCTCCCCCGCCCTGTCGGAAGGCAAGGCGCTGGTGGAATCGGGCGAGCTCAAGGCGCTTGCGTACATGTACGACACGCGCATGCCCGCCCTGCCCGACGTTCCGACCACCAAGGAATCCACCGAATCCGGCTGGACCCTTGCCGCGTGGATCTCGATGTCGGGCCCCGAGGGTCTGCCGGAAAACATCGTCTGCTCCTACGAGAAGGCGGCGCTCGAGATCTTCGACAGCCAGGAATGGGCCGACTTCAAGGCCTCCCGCGGCGCGGACGTGGTGAAGATGGGCTCCGATGAGCTCGCCGAGTACATGGCCACTTCCGACGAAGCGCTGGGTGAGACCATCCAGGCCGTCGGCCTCGCGAAATAAGCGGCCCGGCCGGGGGTCCGCCCCCGGCCGCCCGTGACAACCGCCATGCATATCGACGACCGATTTCTCGGCCTGCTCCTCGTGGTGCTGGGCTCGGCGATCTTCCTGATCGCGCGGACCTTCCCGCTGATGGCCGGCATGCCCTACGGCCCCGGCTTCTTCCCCTCCATCGCCGCGGTGGGCCTTGTGGTATGCGGGATCATCATCGCCGTGACCGGCACGCTGAAGCGCCGTGCCGCGCCGGCGATCGGCCCGGGCGCCACCGTCGCCTCCACGGCACGCGCCGGTCTCCTGCGGCCGCTCGTGGTGTGCTGCATCGTCGCCTTCTTCGCCCTCGCGCTCCCCGTCCTCGGCTTTCACGTCTCGGCGGTCATCGCCGTCGCGGCGGCGGCCTTCGTGTTCGGCGCCCATCCGCTGGCCGCCCCCGTGCTGGCGCTCGCCGCTGCCTTCGGCACCCACGCCATTTTCTATTCGGTGCTGCGCGTCCCCCTCCCCTGGGGGATCCTCACCCCTTACGCCTGGTGACGCCGCCTTGACCCATCACACTCCCCCGCGCGCCGATGTCGGCTGACATGTTCGCGGCCGTCTTCACGGTCGACAATCTCACCGTCATCTTCCTCGCGACCCTCTACGGCACGTTCGTCGGCGCAATGCCCGGCCTCACCGCCACGATGGCCGTCGCGCTCCTCGTCCCGTTCACATTCTTCATGGACCCGGTGCCGGCGATCTCCGCCATCATCGCCACCACCACCACCGCGATCTTCGCCGGCGACATCGCCGGCGCACTCCTCAGGATGCCGGGCACTCCCGCCTCGGCGGCCTATGTCGACGACGCGTTCCGCATCGCGCAGAGGGGCGCGGCGCGGCAGGTGCTGTTCGTCTCGCTGCTGACGGCCGCGATCGGCGGGGTCATCGGCGTCGCGATCCTCGCCCTCACCGCACCGCAGCTCGCCCGCTTCGCCATCGGCTTCTCGTCCTACGAGAACTTCTGGCTCGCCACGCTCGGCATCACCTGCGCGATCTTCGCCGGCACGGGCACGGTGGCGAAGAACTTCGCCTCGCTGTTCTTCGGCCTCTTCGTCGCCTCGATCGGGATCGACGTTGCGGTCGGCTACCCGCGCTTCACGTTCGGCAACGTGGAGCTGATGGACGGGGTCAACTTCATCCCGGCGATGATCGGCCTGTTCGCGATGTCGGAAGTCCTGCGCAACGCGGCGCGGGGCAACAACGCGGTCAGGGTCGAGGTGAAGCTCGACAGGATCGGCAGCGCCTTCATCGGCGCGGCCCGCTCGCTCGGCAAGTTCAAGCGGGTGATCGCGCAGTCGAGCGTCCTCGGCACGCTCGTCGGCGCGCTGCCCGGCGCAGGCGCCGACATTGCCGCCTGGATCGCCTACGCGCTCGCCAAGAAGGGCTCGAAGACGCCGCAGGAATACGGCAAGGGCTCGCTCGAGGGGATCGCCGCCGGCGGCTCGGCCAACAATGCCGGGGTCGCGGGCGCATGGACGCCGGCGCTGGTCTTCGGCATCCCGGGCGACAGCGTGACGGCCATCGCGATCGGCGTCCTCCTGATGAAGGGGCTGACGCCGGGGCCGCAGATCTTCACCAACGACGCCACCCTCGTCGGCGCGCTGTTCGGCTCGTTCTTCATCGCCAACATCGTGATGCTCTTCACTGGCGCCGTGGCGATCGCGCTCGCCACGTTCATCCTCAAGGTGCCGCGCTCGGTGCTGATGCCGCTGATCCTCTTGTCCTCGCTGGTCGGCGCGTTCGCGATCACCGGGTCGACGCTCGCGATCTGGATCGTCCTCGTCCTCGGCGTGATCGGCTACTTCATGGAGGAGAACGGCGTGCCGATGGCGCCCGCGATTCTCGGCATCGTCCTCGGCCGCGTCCTCGAAGACAACTTCATGCTCTCGATGATGAAGTCCCAGGGCTCGATGCTTGCGTTTTTCGAGCGGCCGGTGTCGGCCGTTCTGGGTTCGCTCACGGTGCTTCTGTGGGCGTTCCTCCTCTACCGTGCGCTGCGGCAGCTCCGCCGCGCCGGCTCCACCCCCAAGGAAAGACCCGATGTCGCCAAATAACATCAAGGCCGCCATGCTGCGCGGCGAGACCGTCGTTGCCATGTGGAGTTCGACCGGCTCGCCCGATCTCGCCGAGGCTGCGGTCCACCGCGGCTGGCCGACGATCCTGATCGACAACGAGCACGGCGTCGGCAACCTCGACACCGCCGTCGCGATCCACCGCGCGGTGCTGGCCGCCGGCGGCGACTGCATCATCCGCGTGCCCTCGTCCGACCCGACGCACCTCAAGCTTGTCGCGGACCGCGGCTTCCGCTCCATCATGGTGCCGATGATCAACACCGCGGCCGACGCCAAGGCGATCGCCGATGCGACGCGCTACCCGCCCCGCGGGATGCGCGGCTACGCCGCCCCCGTGGTGCGCGGCTCCTACTTCGGCGCCAATGGCAGCTACATGCGCACCGCGCACGAGGACTTCCTGCTGATCGCCCAGATCGAGCACAAGGATGCGGTCGACAACATCAAAGAGATCGCGGCGGTGGACGGGATCGACTGCCTGTTCCTCGGCCCGAACGACATGGCCGGTTCCATCGGCAAGCTCGAGGAGCTCGACCATCCGGACGTTCTGGCGCTCTGCGAACGGGTCGAGAAGGAGACGCTCGCGGCGGGCAAGCTGTTCGGCTCGATCGTCCGCCCCGAGCGCCCGCCGGTGAAGCTGAAGGAGGTCGGCTGCACCCTGATCGCGGGCCCGTCCGACCTCAGCATCTTCCTCAAGGGAGCCGTCGACGCACGCGCCGACTTCCCCTTCATCAAGAACCCCGCCGACTGACGGCGGGGCCATGGCGCGTCACTCGACGGTGACGCGCCCGTCCGTCGCCGGCTCCACGGTGCCGAGACTGCCGATGTACTCGGCGACGACGTTTTCGAGGCCGGGGCCGTAGTCGTAGGCGTTCTGGCCTTCGGTCTCGAACACCGAATAACCGTCACCGCCCTGGCGCATGAAGTTGTTGGAGACGACGAGGTAGGTCTTTTCGGGGTCGATCGCGGTCCAGCTATCGCCGTCCTTCACTTCCACGCTCTTGATCCGCCCCTCGTTCGGCGCGACCGACTTGTCGGCCGTGTAGCGGATGCCCGCGACCTGCGGGAAGCGCCCGCCGCCTTCCTCGATCTGCGACACGCCGTTCTCCAGCGCCGCGATGACGCCTGCGCCGGTAAGCTCGAACGTCGCCAGCGTGTTCTGGAACGGGAGCACGGTGAGGACATCGCCCATGGTGACCGGCCCGGCGTCGATGGAGGCACGAAGGCCGCCGCCGTTCTGGATCGCGATGGTCACGCCCTGGTCCTTGGTGCGCTCCAGCATCGCGTCGGCGACGAGGTTGCCCATGGTGCATTCCGCGGCACGGCAGGTCTCGCGGCTGCCGTCGATAGCGGACGCGGTCTCGCCGACCACCTCGTTGCGGATCTCCTCCAGCGGTGCGGCAAGCTCCTTGATCCGCTCGACGAACTTCGGGTTCGGCTCCACGCTGGCGTCGAGCAGGATCGGGTCGCCCTCGGCGCTGGTCACGGTGCCGTTTTCGTCGAACGTGACGACGATCTTGCCGAGATACTTGCCGTAGGCGCCGGCCTGAACGACCGGCGTCGGCCCGTCCGGCCCGTCTATCATCGTCGGATACGGGCCGGCGGCGTTCTCGGCCGTGTTGGAGAGGAGCGTGTGGCTGTGGCCGCCGACCACGAGGTCGACGCCGTCGATGGCGGCGACCATCTCGTCGGACACGATGCCGTCGTGGCTGAGGAGGATGATCCGGTCCACGCCGTCCGCGGTGAGCTGCTCGACTGCGGCGCTGACAGCTTCGGCGGGGTCGGTGAACGTGACCGTGTCACCGGGCGAGGAGAGCTCGGCGGTATCCTCGGCGGTGGTGCCGATGATGCCGTAGCGCATGCCGTCCTTCTCGATCACCGCGGTCGGCGCGACGGCGCTGGCGAGCGGCGAGCCCTCCGCGATGTCGAGGTTGGCGCTGATCACGGGGAAGGCGACGGCGTCGGTGAAGGTCTTCAGCGTCTCGGGGCCGTCGTCGAACTCGTGGTTGCCGACCGCCATCGCGTCGAAGCCGATGGCGTTCATCATCTCGGCCGCGACCTGACCCTTGTACTGCGTGAAGAACAGCGAACCCTGGAACTGGTCGCCGGCGTCGAGCAGGAGGAGCGGGCCCTCGGCGGCGTCGCGCTCGGCGGCGACAGCGGTGGCGAGGCGGGCCGAGCCGCCGAAGCATTCCCCGGCCGCGTCGTCTTCCGGCGCGCAGGTGTTGTCGTACTTGGTGATCGGCTCGATCCGGCTGTGAATGTCGTTCACATGCAGGATTGTGAGCGTTTCGGCGGCAGCCGCCGTCGGCAGCGCACACGCGAGCGCCAGGGACAGGTGACGCAGCTTCATCGGGAAACTCCTCCTCTGACGGCCCTAAAGGCCGAGCATCTTGCGGACGGTGGCCTGATCGGTGGCCCCGCCGGCGAAATCATCAAACGCCTTTTCCGTGACCGGAATGATGTGGTCTTTCACGAATTGTGCCCCTTCGCGCGCGCCGACCTCCGCATCCTTCAAGGCGCACTCCCATTCGACCACCGCCCAGCCGTCGTAGCCGTGGGTCGCGAGGGCGGAGAACACCGCGTTGAAGTCCACCTGTCCGTCGCCCAGCGAGCGGAAACGGCCGGCCCGCTGTGCCCATGGCTGGAAGCCGGAATAGACGCCCTGCCGCCCGGTCGGGTTGAACTCGGCGTCCTTGGCGTGGAAGGCCTTGATGCGCTCGGCGTAGATGTCGATGAAGTCGACATAGTCGAGCTGCTGCAGGACGAAGTGCGACGGGTCGTAGTTGATGTTGCAGCGCGGGTGGCCATCCAGCCGGTCGAGGAACATCTCGAACGTGGCGCCGTCGAACGTGTCTTCGCCCGGATGGAGCTCGAAGCAGAGGTCGACGCCGTTCTCGTCGTAGACGTCGAGGATCGGCTTCCAGCGGCGGGCGAGCTCGGCGAAGGCCTCGTCGATCAGCCCCTCCGGCCGCTGCGGCCAGGGGTAGAGGAAGGGCCATGCGAGCGCGCCGGTAAAGCCGACCGCCGTGTCGAGCCCCAGGTTGCGCGAGGCCTTCGCGGCGAAGCGGAGCTGCTCGTCCGCCCACGCCTGCCGCGCCTTGGGGTTGCCGTGCACCTCGGCCGGGGCGAATGCGTCGAACGCGGCGTCGTAGACCGGGTTCACCGCGAGGAGCTGGCCCTGGAGGTGGACCGAGAGGTCGGTGATCGCGAGCCCGGCCTCGGCGCAGATGCCCGGCCACCTCGTCGCAGTAGTCCTTCGAGTTGGCGGCCTTCGCGAGGTCGAACAGGCGCGCGTCGGGGGACGGGATCTGCACCGCCACGTAGCCGCAGTCGGCCGCCCATTTCGTGATGGCGGGCAGCGAATTGAACGGGGCCTCGTCCCCTGCGAACTGCGCCAGGAAAAGGCCCGGTCCCTTCATGGTCGGCATGGTGCGGCGTCCCTCTTTGATATCTTTCGGGGGATGCTGCGCAGCGGTTCAGGGTCGCGTCAAGGTTGGGGGGCCTGCCGCTATTCGCCCACCGCACGGGCAAGGCGGGCGAAGAACTTCTCGATCAGCGCGGCGGCCGCCTTGTCGAGGAGCCGCCCGCCCGCGGCGGCGACCATCCCCTTGATGAGCAAGGCATAGCGGTAGCGCACCTCCGTGCCGCCCGGGACCGCCGCAAGGTCCACCCAGCCCTCGCCGCTCGACCGGCCGAATGGCCCCTCCGCCCCGCCGAGGAGGATGAGGCTCTCGGGCTCCACGACGTCCGAGAAGGCGGCGCTGACGCGGTAGATGCCCTTCAGCCGGCCGACGCCGATGCCGACGTCCGCTGCGTAGACCCTGCCCTCGCCGTCATCGACGCGGCGCAGCGTCTCCGCGCCCGGAATGGCGGCGGCGAGGCGCTGTTCGTCCATGATGATTGCCCACAGATCGCGCAGGTGCGACAGGGACCACGGTTGCGCCCGCGCCCGCCATCCGGTAGCCGCGCCCCTCGGGCATTTCCGGCCCGTCGCGGCCCGCTCGGGTTCGTTCGCTCATCGTATCAATCCGGCATTCGGTTGCTGTTTCATAAAGTTCGCAGCCGCAGGTTCAACGCACCTGCGAACTTGTCGCGGACGTAAAGCGTTAACCAGCAAAGGACATGCTCGACTCCATGAATTTGCCGTCCCGCGAAGAACTTCTCGACCATTCCACCGGTGCGGGACACATGAAGAAGGATGCCACCCCGCATCGCCATGTTTTCAAGTTCATCTGGGCGGTCAGCTGGCGGCAGCAGATCCTCATCATGTTGCTCGCGCTCACCGTCGCGGGTCTCGACGTGGTGCCGCTGGAAATCCAGCGCCGCATTGTAGATGGGGCGATCGACCAGGGTTCAATCCCTGCGCTCGTCCGGCTCGCGCTCGTCTATCTCGGCGTCCTTGCCGTCCACCAGATCACCAAGCACGTCCTGCGCGTCTTCCAGGGCGCCGTCGCCGAGGACGTCCTGCGCGCCGCCCGCGCCCGGCTCTACCGCGACAGCGCGCCCGACACCGAGGTCGAAGTTGACGGCGACGACGAGAGCGTCGGCGAGCGCAAGAAAGGCGGCACCCGCGTCGCCGTTCTGGGGCAGGAGATCGAGGCGATCTCGGTCTTCTCCGGCAATGCGTTCGGCGAGGCGGCTGTCCAGCTCGCGACCATCTTCGGCCTCGTCTTCTACATGATCTTCACCGAGCCGGTGCTGGCCGCGATCTCGCTGCCGTTCCTGATCCCGCAGGCGCTGGTGGTGCCGATGGTCCAGACCCGGATCAACCGGCTGTCCAAGAACCGCGTGGAGGAGCGCCGCGCGCTCAACGCCGCGGTGATGGAGGACGACGACCGGCGCTTCCTGAAATCCGGCCGCACCCTGCGCAGCCTGGGCGTCAACGTCGCGTGGTGGAAGAGCGTGGCGCGGTTCATCGTGAACAGCCTCAACGCCCTCGCGCCGCTCGCCGTGCTGAGCTTCGGCGGCTACCTCGCCATCAAGGGCGACACCTCGATCGGGACGATCGTGGCGTTCGTCTCCGGCTTCCAGCGGATGTCGGACCCCGCCAAGCACCTCCTCGACTACTACCGCTCCGCCTCGCTGACCCAGACCCGCTACCGGCTGATCCGCGAGTTCATCGCCAAGATGCCGCAGCGGGACGAGGACGCCGTCTCGGACGAACCGGACGAGACCGCCACCGCCGCGACGGGAAGCGAAGGCGCGGCCGGCACGGTGACCGAACACGCCAAGCGCCCCTGACGGATCAGCGCGCCGGCTGGGGCATCCAGTCCGGCATCGCGACGTCGGCGTGGGAGAACTGCGGCAGCTTGGCGGCGAGCTCTTCCATGTTGGTGATGTTCTCGTCGTTCAGCGCCTGCTGCGTGATGAGGGTCGGCGGGACGACAACGCTGGCGCCCGGGTTCTCGCCGGCCAGCATCATGGCGAGCGCACGGACCGAGACCTCGCCGACGACGGCGGGGTTGGTGGCCGCGGTCGCGACCCAGGCCGAGCCCGGCTCGCGCATCGCCGCGATGTCGGCGGTCGACACGTCGGCCGAGTAGATCTTGATGTCCTGGCTGAGGCCGGCCTCGTCGACCGCGATCTTCACGCCCTTGGCGAACTCGTCGTAGGGGGCGAACATCACGTTGATGTTGGGGTTGGCGCGCAGGACGGCGGCGGCCTGGTTGGCGACCGAGTTGGCGATCGGGTTGTCGAGCGTGCCGAAGCGGGCGACTTCCTCGATCCCCGGATAGCGCTCCTTGAACTCGGTCCACGTCTCGTCGCGCCGGTCGAGCGGCGCGATGCCGGCGACGTAGACGTAGCCTGCCTCGAAGCTCTCGCCGTTGTCGGCCACGGCCTGCTCCAGCGCGAGGCGGGCGAGGTCACGGTCGGACTGCTCGATCTGCGGGACCGCCTCGTTGTCGACGTTGACGTCGAATGCGACGACCTTGATGCCGGCATCCAGCGCGCGCTGGACGGCCGGCTGCATGCTTTCGGTGAGGCCGTGCTGGACGATGATGCCGTCGACGCCGAGGCCGATCGCCTGGTCCATCATGTCGGACTGGAGGGCGGCGTCCTGCCGGCTGTCGAAGACGCGCAGCTCGATGCCGAGCGCCTCGGCCTGGCGCTGCACGCCGGACAGATACGCCTGGAAGAAGTCGCCTGTGGACAGGTAGCGCACGAGCGCGACGCGGGGCGTGCCCGAGCCGTCGAACGGGGCGGGCGCACCGTCGATCGCGAATGCTGGGGCGGCGGTGAGCGCGGGCAGCGCGACAGTCGCGGCGAGCGCGGCAAGCGTGGCCCTGCGGGTCAGATTGAACATTTCGGGTTCCTCCCTTTCTTGTTTTACGAACGCCGGACCGACAGTCCGAACGTGAACATCAGGGCCGCGACGAGCACCGCGCCCTTGACGAAATCCTGCGCATAGTACGGCGCGTTCATCATCGTGAGACCATTGAGGAGCAGCCCCACGAAGAGCGCGCCGATGGCCGTGCCGATGGCGTTGGGCTTGCCGGCACCGAACACCGCGAACCCGATCAGCGCCGCCGCGACGGCATCGAGCAGCAGCGAGTTGCCGGACGAGACGTCCCCCCGGCCGACGCGGGCGGCCAGCAGAATGCCGCCGATCGAGGCGAACACGCCGGAGATCATGTAGGCGGCGATCCGGTAGCGTTCGACGGGCGCGCCCGCGAGCCGCGCGGCCTGCGCGTTGGAGCCGATCGCGTACATGATCCGCCCGTAGCGGGTGAAGGTCATGAAGACGGTGATGAGGACCGCGAGCCCCAGCATGACCAGCACCGAGATCGGCACCAGATCCGCGACGCGGTAGCGGCCCAGTGCCAGGAAGGCGGCGGTGAAGGAGCCCTCCGCCGTCGACCCGTCGGGCAGCATCATGCCGGTGGCGATGGAGCGGCCGGCGGTCGGGATGAGCTGGAGGCCGAGGAGCAGGAACATCATGCCGAGCGTGGCGAGAAGGTCCGGCACGCGGAATTTCACGATCAGCATCCCGTTGAGGAAGCCGACCAGACGCGCCGAGCGCGAGGCACGCCGCGACGGCGGGCACGGTGCCGGCGCCGAAGACGACCATGACGTAGGACGAGGTCATCAGCGCGGTGGCGGCGACGGCGCCGATCGAAAGGTCGAACCCGCCGACGACCAGCGTGGCGGTGACGCCGAGCGCCAGGATCGCCACGATCGAGACCGACTGGAGGACGATGACCATGTTGCGGACGGACAGGAACGCCGGCTCCATCGCGGCGAAGAAGGCGACCATGGCGACCAGCAGCGCGACGAGGCCGTAGCGCACGGCGAACGCGCGAAGGGTGGTGCGGGGACGCCCGGCGGGCTTGCGCGGCCGTGCGGTATCGGTGGCAGTCATGAAGCGTCCTGGCTCGGGCGGGGTTCGGTTGCCGGAGGGGTGGACCGTTGCGCGGCGGCGGGTGCGCCGTCAACGCCGGTCAGGCGGTCGGTACGGGCTTTCCTCACGCGGCGAACGCTTTCGCAGGCGCCGCGGACATCTGCGCCACCACCGCGTCCCGGTCGAGCGCATCGCTGACGTGCTCGCCGACGATGGCGTGGTGCGAGATCACCACGATCCGGTCCGCCACCTCGATCGCCTCGTCGAGGTCGGCGCACAGCACCAGCGTTGCGCGGCCGGCGGCGGTCGCCCGCAACGCCCTGCCGATGTCGCGCCGTGCGGCGATGTCGACGCCCTGGAACGGCTCGTCGAGGATGAGGAGTTTTGCGGGCTCCGACAGCCAGCGCGCCAGGACCACCTTCTGCTGGTTGCCGCCCGACAGGGTGCCGATGGCGTCGGTCTCGCGCCCGGCGACGATGCCGAGCCGGTCGATCTGCGCCACCGCGTGGGCTTTCTCGGCGCCGCGCCGGATCATGCCGAGCGCGGAAAAGGCCGCGGTGAATGGCAGCGTCATGTTCTGGCTGATGTCGAAGTCCGGCACGATCGAGCCGCCGGAGCGATCCTCGGACGCCATGAAGACGCCGGCAGCCACCGCATCGCGTCGGCGTGCGCGGCGCGTAGGCCGCGCCGTCCAGCGCCATCGTGCCGGCCGCCGGGGCGGCGGACGCCGTAGGCGACTTCGGCGAACTCGGTCTTGCCCGCGCCGACGAGGCCGACCAGCGCGGTCACCTCCCCTTCGCGCACGTGCAAGGTCCATCGGCGGGCTCCCTGCGGCGAGCCGCAGCCCTTCCGCCGCGAACACCGTTCGGCCCGGCGCCACGCGCGCGTGGCCGGCCTTGGCGAGCGCTGCGCCCAGCATCGCGTCGACCGCGGCCTCGTAGTCGAGCGGCGGGCGGAAGTCGCCGGTGATGACGCCGTCGCGCAGCGTAACGATCCGGTCCGCGAGGCGGCGGATGTCGCCCATCCGGTGCGAGATGTAGAGGATCGGGATGCCGCGCGCCTTCAGCGTCTCGATCACGCCGAAAAGGCGCTCCGCCTCGGTGTCGGAGAGAGCCGAGGTCGGCTCGTCGAGGATGAGGAGCTTCGGCTCGTGGGCAAGTGCGCGGGCGATCGCCACCATCTGCCGGTCCGCGAGCGAAAGGTCCGCAAGTTCGGTGTCGAGCGGTACGTCGAGCCCGACGCGGTCGAGCATCGCCTGCGCGTCCGCCCGCAGCGCGCGGCGGCCGAACCAGATCGAACCGCCCCGGCACAGCCGGTCGATCATCAGGTTCTCCAGAACGTCCATGGTGAGGACGACGTTGTCGTTGATCGTCTGGTGGACGACGACGATGCCCTTCTCCAGCGCATCCGACGGCGAAGCGGGGGCGAAAGGCGCGCCGTCCAGCGTCATCGTGCCGCCGCTCGCCGGATGGACCCCTGCCACGATCTTCACCAGCGTCGACTTGCCCGCGCCGTTGGCGCCCATGAAGGCGGTCACCTCCCCGGCGGCGAGCGAAAGGTCGACACCCCGGAGGACCTGCGTTTCCCCAAAAATTTTCACCAAGCCGGCGATCGTGAGAACCGCCTTTGATTTATCTGAGGGAGGCAAGGTATACCTTTCTTTATTAACTAATCCGCCGATCTGGGGCGCTGAGCTGTAGCATCCATGCAGCGAACCGATGTCGGCATGTTTTAGATATTAGCGTTGGAGAGACTAATGGGTCATATCCCGTCAGGTCATACACGCGAAGAAGACATCGTGGCCGTACCAGACTTTACCGACTACAAACCCCTGTCACTCGACACCGTCGCGAACCGACTGGCGGGCTACGCCGGCGTACGAGACCGCCTCGGCGGCAGCCCCGAGACATGGACCGTGCGCGAGGTTGGCGATGGCAACCTCAACTTCGTCTACATCGTGACGGGGCCGGACGGGTCGCTCTGCGCCAAGCAGGCGCTGCCCTACGTGCGGCTGGTCGGCGAGAGCTGGCCGCTCCCGCTGTCCCGCTCGTTCTACGAGCACGCCGCGCTCGTCCGGCAGGACAAGGCGAACGGCTCGGTGCCGGAGATCTACGATTACGACGGGCCGCAGGCGCTCATCGTGATGGAGAACCTCTCCCCCCACGTGATCTGGCGCAAGGCGCTCATCAACCGCGAGCGGCACGAGACCGCGGCGCGCACGGTCGGCGAATTCGCGGCCGAGAGCCTGTTCCGCACCTCCGACCTGTCCCTGACGGCGGAGGCGAAGAAGGCCGAGATGGCGATGTTCGCGGGCAACACGGCGCTCTGCAGGATCACCGAGGACCTCGTCTTCACCGACCCCTACTACGACCATCCGATGAACTCGTGGACCTCGCCCGAGCTCGACGACACGGTGCGCGCGCTGCAGGCCGACCCGCAGTGGAAGGCCGCGATCCAGGAACTGAAGTACATTTTCCTGACCCGCAGCGAGGCGATGCTGCATGGCGACCTTCACACCGGCTCGATCATGGTCCACCGCGCCGACGACGGCACCGAGGACGTGCGCATCATCGACCCGGAGTTCGCCTTCTACGGCCCGATGGGGTTCGACTGCGGCGCCCTCGTCGCCAACCTCCTCCTCAACTTCTTCGCGCAGGACGGCTACGACGGCGTCACCTCGCGCGTATATCAGGACTGGCTGCTTGAGCAGATCGAGGGATTCTGCGAAGCATTCGCCTCGCGCATTTCCGACCTGTGGCGCACCGAACGAACCGGCGACGCGTACGCGCGCAGCCTGTTCGAGGACCAGAACCACGCCGACGCGTCCGAGATCGCGCTCACCAACTTCCTGCACCGCGTCGAGCTCGACACGCTGGGCTTTGCCGGCGCCAAGATGACGCGGCGGATTGTCGGGCTCGCCGGCGTTGCAGATCTGCAGGGGATCGCCGATCCTGCGACCCGCGCCGCGTGCGAGCGGCGGGCTCTCGCGCTCGCCCGGATGCTGGTGGTGGAGCGCGGCGAACTCGGCTCGCTGCGCGCGGCACTCGAAAACGCAGAGCGAATTCTGAAGGACGTGAAATGAAGGTCAACGGCAAGCCGACCCGCACGATCTGGGTGGAACGGTCTCCTGCGGAAGGGCGCGGCGCGGTCGGCATCATCGACCAGACGCGCCTGCCGCACGCGATGGAGACGGTGACGCTGACAACGCTGGACGACGCCGCCTACGCCATCCAGGCGATGCTGGTGCGCGGCGCGCCGCTGATCGGCGCCACCGCCGCCTACGGCCTTGCGCTCGCCCTCCACGGCGACGCGTCGGACGAGGCCATGAAGCGCGCCTACGACACGCTCTACGCCACGCGCCCGACGGCGGTGAACCTGCGCTGGGCGCTCGACGAGATGGTCGCCACGCTGAAGCCGCTCGCCCCGGCCGAGCGCGAGGCCGCGGCATGGACCCGCGCCGCCGAGATCGCCGACGAGGACGTCGAGATCTGCCGCCAGATCGGCGTCAACGGGCTCGAGATCATCAAGGAAATCGCGGCGCGCAAGAACGGCGAGCCGGTCAACATCCTCACCCACTGCAACGCCGGCTGGCTCGCCACCGTCGACTGGGGGACGGCGACCTCGCCGATCTACCACGCCCACGACGCCGGCATCCCGGTCCACGTCTGGGTCGACGAGACGCGGCCGCGCAACCAGGGCGCCGCGCTGACGGCGTGGGAGCTCAACAACCACGGCGTCCCGCACCACGTGATCCCGGACAACACCGGCGGCCACCTGATGCAGCACGGCATGGTCGACATGGTGATCGTCGGCACCGACCGGACCACCGCCGACGGCGACGTCTGCAACAAGATCGGCACCTACCTGAAGGCGCTGGCGGCGCACGACAACGGCGTTCCGTTCTACGTGGCGCTCCCCTCGCCCACGATCGACTTCGGCCTCGCCTCGGGCTTCGACATCCCGATCGAGGAGCGCTCGGGCAACGAGGTCAGCCACGTGTGGGGCCGCACGCCCGAGGGCAAGATCACCACGGTCCAGATCACGCCCGACGGCTCGCCGGTCACCAACTACGCGTTCGACGTGACGCCCGCGCGGCTCGTCACCGGGCTCATCACCGAGAAGGGCATCGCGGCCGCCGAGCGCGAGGCGATCGCCGCGCTGTTCCCGGACCGCGTGCGCGCGGCGGCCTGATGGCCGCCCGCCCCAGAGACCTTGCGCTGCGCAAGGCGATCATCGCCACCTGCCTCGAGATGAACGCCACCGGCCTCAACCAGGGCACGTCGGGCAACGTCTCGGTGCGGGTGGAGAGCGGGATGCTGATCACACCGTCCGGCGTCCCCTACGCCGGGATGCAGCCCGACCAGATCGTGTTCGTGCGCGACGACGGGACAGGCGGATGGCGACTGGCGCCCCTCCTCCGAATGGCGGATGCACCGCGACATCTACACCGGCCGTGCGGACGCCGGTGCCGTGGTCCACGTCCACTCCACCATGGCGACGGCGCTCTCGACGCTGCGCCGCGGCATCCCGGCGTTCCACTACATGGTGGCGGTCGCGGGCGGGACGGACGTGCGCTGCGCGGACTACGCCCTCTTCGGCACGCAGGCGCTGTCCGATGCGATGCTGAAGGCGCTGGAGGGCCGAACCGCGTGCCTTCTCGCCAACCACGGCCAGATCGCGTTCGGGCCGTCGCTCGGCAAGGCGCTGTGGCTGGCGGGCGAGATCGAGGCGCTGGCGGCGCAGCTGATCGCGGCGAGCCAGATCGGCGAGCCGGTGATCCTGGGCGCAGCGGAGATGGAGGAGGTTCTCACCGCGTTCGGGGACTACGGGAAGCAGCCATCCCAGGCCAAGCCTGTGGCTGAGCGGCGGACTGCGAGCAGGCGCGAGGCCTCCGGTGAGCGCAAGACTTCCAGCGAGGGCAATACGGCGGCTGCACCCAGAACGTCGGCCAGGCGAAGGTCCGCGAAAACCTGATCCGCCGCTTATCCGCCGCTATGGCTACACGCCGGCGGGGGAGATCCGCATCGAGCTCGGTTCGATCACGATCCGCCCGTTGGGCGTGCCGATGCCGACGCTGTAGGGGATCGCGAAACCGTTGCCGACGGGGACGACCGTGACCTCGAGGTCGGTGTTCTTCTCCAGATATTCGACCTCCGGCTTGCGGGGGCGATGGCCCGAGACCGGCACCCAGCGCGCCGCGCACACCGCGGCCGACCCGGAGAAGCCTTCCGTCGACACGTTGCGCTGGCCCTTGTAGCGGAGGCGAACGTCGTACCGCGTCCATCCGTCATAGATCTTGAGGGTATGGTTGCAGGCGTCGCTTGCGTCGGCCTTGCTCACCGGGAAGAGGCCGGAGGACAGCGGGTCGACGATATTGCGCTTGTGCGCCGTGGTCACGGGCACGCGGCCGGGCCGCTCCTTGAGCGGCGGGCGGGCGTCGACCTTCGTGACCGTCCCGGCGCGCATCGACATGTCGACGGACACGGGCTTGTCCGTCTCGGTCGCGCGCACGCTGTAGAAGGACGGCTGGACGGTGTTGCCCGCGAGATTGCCTGCGGCGGACACCGACGTCTTGACCGCCGTCACGATCCGGCCGACGCCCTTCGGCTCCATGAAGAGGTCCGCCTCGTAGGCGTTGCCGGTGATGTTGAGGTCGAGATTGGCGCGGGCGAGGCCCCACCCTGCGATGGAGATCTCGTAGGAGGCCTTCACCTTGACGGCGTCGGACTTGCCCGCGGCCTCTGCACCGCCCGAAAGGGCGAGCGCCAGAATTGCGAAGGCAGCCGAAAAAGCGGAAGTGGCGTTCACGTCATTCTCCCCGGGACCATCATGCACTCTTGCCCCATTGCGCCGGCGGGTGTTGCTTTATGGTAGCCTGATCCCCAGATCAAACGCCAAGGGTTGCGATTTGTTCGCGGATGCGCCAAGAACGCGCAGTCTTGACGGGTTTGGGCTTTGTGCCTATTCACCGCCACTCACATAAATTCTCTGGAATGAAGGCGTCGGCTCGCCCGACGAATGAACCCATGGCGCGGCGCTGTGAATTGACTGGCAAGGGCGTGATGGTTGGCAACAACGTCAGCCACGCCAACAACAAGACCAAGCGGCGGTTCCTCCCGAACCTCGTGGACGTCACCCTGATCTCCGACAGCCTCGAGCGTCGTGTGAAGCTGCGCGTTGCCGCATCCTCGCTGCGTACGGTCGAGCATCGCGGCGGTCTCGACAAGTTCCTGATCAAGGCGAAGGACGTCGAGCTGTCCGAGCGGATGCAGCGGATCAAGCGCGAAGTGGTCGCGGCGACCGCGTCCGATGCGCCGGATGCTGCCGACACGGCGATCCAAAGCTGATCTGATGTCCGCTTCGCAACGCGCACCGCTCGTCGCCGCCGTCGCGGCGATGGCGGCGGTGGTCGTCGCATCGAACATCCTCGTCCAGTACCCGGTCCAGGGAACGGTCGGCGGCCTCGTGCTCGCCGACCTTCTGACGTATGGCGCCTTCACCTACCCCTTCGCCTTCCTGGTGACGGACGTGGTGAACCGGACGTTCGGCCCGTCTCTGGCGCGGCGCGTCGCGCTGTGCGGCTTCGCGATCGCCGTGGTGATGTCGCTCTATCTCGCGACGCCGCGGATCGCGCTCGCCTCGGGCTCGGCCTTCCTTCTGGCGCAGATGTACGACGTTGCGATGTTCGACCGGCTGCGGCACGGCAAGTGGTGGCGTGCGCCGCTGATCTCTTCGTTCGCGGCATCGGCGCTCGACACGGTGATCTTCTTCACGCTCGCCTTCTCGGCGCTGCTGCCGTTCGGGCTCGACGCCTTCGCGGTCGAGCACGCGCCGCTCCTCGGCATCGCGAACGCACCCGAAGTGCCGCGCTGGATCTCCTGGGCGCTGGCCGACTTCACGGTCAAGCTTGCGGTGGCCGCCTTCGCGCTCGGCCCCTACCGCGCGATCACGGCCCGCACCGCCCGCGCCTGACGGGCGGCCGACCGAATACCAAAACCGGCGTTATGGCTCCCGGGCCAACGCCGGTTTTTCTTTGCCGTAAGCACACCCGGCGCGGCCTGGGCACCACGAGAAGCCGCCCGCGTTCCTACTCAAGGTGCGGGTCAATCGGTGCAGGTCGCCCGCCGATACACCCCAGCAGGGCCAGCGTCACTGCTTTGCCGAGACGGCGACCATCTCTCCTCTCCGCCAGCATTCACCCCCGCCACTTTCCGGCGCCCAGCGCGAATTGGCGCCCTGTGGCGCGCACGCGGGTTCACCCGAGGCCGCCCGACCCTCCGGCGCCCTTCCGCATGACGCTCTGTCTTCGAGCAGCGACCCGCTCGCAGCACGCGGCGGCGGGCTGACCGCCTACGCCGCGGGGGACGGGGCGAGGCCGTGGGCAGCGAGGCGGGCGAGCATCGGGGCGAGGTGGGGCTCGTATCGGCGCCAGGCTTCGGAGCTGCCGGTGTAGATGGCGCTTCTCACCTGCAACGCACTCATGGTGCGCACGGCGCGGGTCGAGGGTCGCGCGTCGTGGCAGGCTTCGTGGAACGGGAGGTCGCAGGCGGCGAGCAGGCGGCGGACTTCTGCCTCGGGGTCCTCGGTCAGGGCCTCGTATGACTGGGCGTGGATGGTGCCGGGCCAGAGGCCTTCGAGCGTCGTCATCAAGCGGTGGTAGTGGGCGAAATAGTCCGCCGCGGCTTCCATGTCGTAGGCATAGCCGAGCCCGTGGACGCTGAAGTAGCTACGATAGAGCGACCAGCAGACCGCCGCCGGCGAGCGGCGCATGTGGATCACCTTCGCCTCGGGAAATGCGAGGCGGATGAAGCCCGTGAAGCGGAAGTTGGCGGGCATCTTGTCGGTCACCACGCCGTGCGGCGCCTCGATCTCCGCGAGTGACGCGACGTAGCGGCGGCGGATCTCGCGGATGGTGTCGTGGCTGAGCTGCTTGCCGTTCGCCTCCGACGCGGCGGTCACCGCATGGCGCATCGCTTCGAGCTCGCCCGCGCCCCAGACCTGCGGGTGCCGCTGCAGGATCTCCTCGCACAGCGAAGTGCCCGAGCGCGGCATTCCGACGATGAAGACGGGCCGGTAGGGGATCGGCTCGAAGTCGAGCGGCGGCAGCGAGTATTCGGTGAACAGCGTCCGGATCAGGGCGAAGCGCTTTTCCTCGTGCGCGGCGTCGTAGCCGATCTCGCCGAAGCGGAGGCGGTTGCCCTCCTGCCAGCACTGGAACGCCTCGTCGCGGGCGTCGATGTCGTCGTAGGCCTTGGCTCTTGCGAAGGCGAGCTGCGCGCGGTCGTCCACCGAAAGATCGTCACGGGCAGCGAGTGCGGCCATTTCGGCGATGTGACCGTCGCCGGGCCGGTACTTGCGGACGATCGAGAAGTCGCGGTGGGCGGCGCAGTAGTCCGGCGCCATGTCGAGCGCGGTGCGGAGCGCTTCGGCGGCTTCCCCGGCGCGGCCGAGCTCGAGGAGCGTGGTGCCAATGTTCTTGCGCACCTTCGGCCCGTCCTTCAGCGCGCGGACCTCCTCGAAGCATTTCAGCGCCTCCTCGTGCCGGTCGACGTTGCGCAGCGACGAGCCGAGGTTGTTGAGCGCGCCGACGTCCGCCGGGGAAAGCTCCAGCGCTTGCCGCAGCGCCTTGATCGCCTGCCGGTGCTCGCCGGCCTTCGCGAGTGCTGTGCCGAAGCCGGTCCATGCGCGCGAATAGGTGGGTGCCTTGCGCAGCACCGTCTCGAACAGCGGGATCGCCTCGAGCGGCCGATCGGTCTCGACCAGCGAGAAGCCGATGAGGACGAGGACGACGAGGTCACCGGGGAGCGCCTCCGCAAGGGCGACGCCGAGCTCGATCGCCTCGCCGTAGCGGCCGTCCTCCATCAACTTGAGCATCCGCCTGACTTCGGCGGCGAGGGCGGCCGGGCGCGTCGGAACCGACGGAACGTCGAGCTTCTGCAGCGTCTTGCGCAGGCGCGGGTTGAGCGGGTGGCGGCGCAGACCCTCGACGATGAGAGCGCGTGCGGCGTCGTGGTCGCCGCGGCGGGCGAGCGAGTTGGCGCGCGAAATCGCACGATCCGGCGGCAGTGAGTTGAGCATCGCCCCTCCGTTCGGCAGAGCGCCATGCGGCGCACGAGCCTCATTTTGCGGAGCGGAGCTTGCGCCGGGCTGGGCGGGTCAGCTGGTGCGGAGCGGATTGGGGCGCGGCAGCGGGTCGGCCACCGCAAAGCGCAGCATCAGCGTGCGCTGGAAGAATTTGTGGTTGTCGTCGGAAAGGAGCGTGAGGACGATCTCGCCGTCGACCACCTCGGCGGCGATCGCCTCCATGTTGTCGATCTCGGACGAGAAACCCGCGTTGATCAGCACCGGCCCGTCCGCCACGCCCTCGTTCAGGGCATCCGCGCCGATCCGGCGAACCTGCATGCCGACGTCGATGCCGCCGCCGTAGCGCCGCTCGATGAGGAGAAGGTCGCCGCCCGGCAGCGCGTCGGCGCCGGTGATCGCAAAGTCACCGTGCCGGCGGATCTGGAACGCCTTGCCGGAGGGAAGGTGGAACGCGGGGATGGTGTCCGCCCCCCGTGCGCCCTTCTCGGCGATCAGGACAGCCGAGCCGTCCGGGAGCGTCGCCAGCGCCTCCATGCCGTTGCGGCCGGCCTTCCGGGCCGCGTCCGGCGAGCGGCATCGTGCGGGGCGCGGCGTCGGCGACGTCGATCCCGTCGGCATCGTAGGCGAGGAGCTGGCGCGCCTGCTCGACGACGACGAGCACCTTGCCGTCCGCGAGCGCGAGCGCCTCGGCATCGGCCGGTGCCTTGGAGGTGAACGCCTCGCCCGCAAGGTCGCGCCGGGGCACGATGGCGGTGTCCGCGACGCCAGTGAGACGCTTGCCGTCCAGGGTCATGCGCCCGGAGACGAAGTGGCCGGTATCGGTCGCGGCCAGAAAGCGCTCGCCGTCCACCAGCAGGCCAGAGAGGCCGCCGAAATTCTTCGGCCCGCGCAGAACGAGGCCGCCACGGAAGGCGAGCCGGTCGGCCGGGTCGAACGGGCCGAAGCGGACGATCTCGTGCTGGTAGAGGTCGACCGGCGCCGCCGCCGCCCCTGCCGCGGAGAGGAGAAGTGCGAGCGCCGCCGCTGCCGCGTGGCGCAGGTGCGGGCGCCTCAAGCCGCGCGGCGCCGTGAGCGGCCGCGCACGCGCGTCTTCTCCACCTTGTCCTCGAAGAGGTCGGCGAGCTGGTCGACCATCGCGCCGGCCAGTTCCTCCGCGTCCACGATGGTGACGGCGCGGCGGTAGTAGCGCGTCACGTCGTGGCCGATGCCGATCGCGATCAGTTCCACCGGCGAGTTGTTCTCGATCTCCGCGATGACGCCGCGCAGGTGCTTCTCGAGGTAGTTGCCGGCGTTGACCGACAGGGTGGAATCGTCGACCGGGGCGCCGTCGGAGATCATCATCAGGATGCGGCGCTGCTCGGGGCGGCACATCAGCCGGTCGTGCGCCCACTGCAGCGCCTCGCCGTCGATGTTCTCCTTCAGCAGCCCCTCGCGCATCATCAGGCCGAGGTTGCGGCGGGCCCGGCGCCACGGCGCGTCGGCGGCCTTGTAGATGATGTGGCGCAGGTCGTTGAGGCGGCCGGGCGCCGGCTTCTTGCCGTGCTGGAGCCAGTGGTCGCGCGAGGCGCCGCCCTTCCACGCGCGCGTGGTGAAGCCGAGGATCTCGACCTTGACGTGGCAGCGCTCCAGCGTGCGGGCCAGGATGTCGGCGCAGGTGGCGGCGACCGAGATCGGCCGGCCGCGCATGGACCCCGAATTGTCGAGGAGCAGCGTCACCACCGTGTCGCGGAAATCGCTCTCCCGCTCCACCTTGAAGGCGAGCGGCTGCATCGGGTCGATCACGATGCGCGTCAGGCGCGCGGTGTCGAGCACGCCCTCCTCCTGGTCGAACTCCCAGGAGCGGTTCTGCTGCGCCATCAGGCGGCGCTGGAGGCGGTTGGCGAGCCGGGCGACGGCGCCCTGCAGGTTGCTGAGCTGGCGGTCGAGAGCGGCGCGCAGGCGGTCGAGCTCGGCGGTGTCGCACAGCTCCTCGGCGGTCACCGTCTCGTCGAACTGGCGGGTGTAGACGCGGTAGTCGACGCCGGGCAGCGCGCGAGGGTCGACGTCGTCGACGCGCACGCCGTCCATCGCCTCCTCGGCGTCGCCCATCTCGTCCTCGCGCATGTCCTCGGCGGTGTTGGACGCCTCGTCCATTTCCTGCGCGCTGTCGTCCTCGCCCGAGCGGTCCGATTCCTGCGGGGCGGAGTCCTCGCCGGCATCGTCCTCGCTGACGTCGGCATCTGCCTCGTCCGGGTTGTCCGCGTTGTTCTCGCCCTCGGACTGGTCGTCGCTTTCGCTGGCCTCCTGGCTGAGCTCCTCGGCCATGTCGAGCGCGGCCAGAATGTCGCGCGTGGCGGTGGCGAAGCCGGTCTGGTCGGCCATCCGGTCGGGCAGGTTTTCAAGGTTCTTGCCGCAGCGCTCTTCCAGCCACGGGCGCCACAGGTCGACCAGGGTGCGGGCGCTGTCGGGCGGCGGGGCGCCGGTCAGCTTCTCGCGCACCAGCAGCGCCAGCGCGTCGGAGATCGGCGCGTCGGCCTTGTCGGTGATCTCGTGGTAGTTGCCGCGGAAGTAGCGGTCTTCCAGCATGGCGGTGAGGTTGGTCGCGACGCCCGCCATCGCCTGCGCGCCCAGCGCATCGCAGCGGGCGGTCTCCACCGCGTCGAACACCGCGCGGGCGTCGGCCCCCTGCGGCGCGTATTTGGTGTGGATCGACGCGTCGTGGGAGGCGAGCTTCAGCGCCATGGAATCGCCGATGCCGCGGGTGACGGCAACGTCGCGGGCGGTGAGGCGGCGCGGCGGCTCGGGCAGCCGCGCCTTGTCGCCGATCAGCGCCGGCTTGTCGCTCGAGTAGGTGACCTCGAGGTCGGGGTTGCCGGAGATGGCACGCATCGTCCCCGCCACCGCGGTGCGGAACGTGTCGTGCCGGGTGTCCGCCGGCGCGTTCTTGCGTGAGTTGTCTCCGGCTC
Source organism: uncultured Alphaproteobacteria bacterium (assembly GCA_963704595.1). GTDB lineage: Bacteria > Pseudomonadota > Alphaproteobacteria > Rhizobiales > Amorphaceae > Acuticoccus. The sequence goes on along the minus strand of OY969922.1, from coordinate 921,320 downwards.
CGGCCATCAGCGCCCTCGGTTCAGTTGGTGAGACTCGGCGAAGCGGCCTTCAGGTCCTTGCCGAACGAGCGCTGGTAGAACTCGGCGACGATGGCCCGCTCGGTCTCGTCGCACTTGTTGAGGAACGTCACCTCGAAGGCGAACGCCACGTCCTCGAAGATCTCCGCGTTCTGCGCCCAGGTGATGACCGTACGCGGGCTCATCACGGTGGAAAGGTCCCCGTTGATGAACGCGTTGCGGGTCATCTCGGCGACCTTGACCATCTTGGTGATGGTCTGGCGGCCCTCGTCGGTGTTGTAGGTGTCGGCCTTGGACAGGACGATCTCGCACTCGACGTCGAGCGGCAGGTAGTTGAGCGTCGACACGATCGACCAGCGGTCCATCTGGCCCTGGTTGATCTGCTGGGTGCCATGATAGAGGCCCGACGTGTCGCCGAGGCCGACCGTGTTGGCCGTCGCGAACAGGCGGAACGACTCGTGCGGGCGGATCACGCGGTTCTGGTCGAGCAGCGTGAGGCGGCCCGAGACCTCCAGCACGCGCTGGATCACGAACATCACGTCCGGCCGGCCGGCGTCGTACTCGTCGAACACCAGCGCGGTGTTGGTCTGGAGCGCCCAGGGCAGGATGCCGTCGCGGAACTCGGTCACCTGGTGCCCGTCGCGCACGACGATGGCATCCTTGCCGACGAGGTCGATGCGGCTGATGTGGCTGTCGAGGTTGACGCGCACGCACGGCCAGTTGAGCCGGGCGGCCACCTGCTCGATGTGGGTCGACTTGCCGGTGCCGTGGTAGCCCGAGATCATCACGCGGCGGTTGTACTTGAACCCCGCGAGGATCGCCTTGGTGGTGGGCGGATCGAACACGTAGGAGGGGTCAAGATCCGGCACGTGCTCGGACGTCTCGGCGAACGCCGGGATTTCCATGTCACTGTCGATGTTGAAGGTCTGGCGAGCCGACAGCTTGATGTCCGGCGTGCGTTGCGACGCGGCGAGCGTCTCGGCCATGTCGTGCGTCCTCGAAGTCAGTCGCGGGCGGGGCGGTGCGGAGCGGGGAGGCTTCAGCAATATCCGTTGCGCCGCAGTACATTGTAGGCGTTGATGACACTGCGGAGACGATCCTCCGAGCTGCGGTCCCCATGGTTTGCGTCAGGATGGTGACGTTTTACAAGGGTTTTGTAGCGCGCCTTGATCGCCTCTTTCGACGCATCCTCGTCCAGACCGAGGATATCCAAGGCATTTCGCTCCACCGTGCTGACCCTGCGGCGCTCTGGCTGCGGCGCGCGGGGCCTGCCGGAATCCTCGCCGAACAGGCCGAACGGGTCCTCGTACGCGCTGCTCCACGACGCCTTGCTGGCGCGCGCCTTGCGGCCGCGGCCGCGCACGCCGATCGGCGAGGTCGGGCGATGGCCGGTGAGTGAATCGCGCTGGTAGGCGATCACGTCGTCGTCGGTCATGCCCTCGAAGTAGTTGTAGCTCTTGTTGTACTCGCGCACGTGGTCGAGGCAGAAGTGGAAGAACTGGCCCTCGTGGCCCCTCCCCTTCGGTGCGCGGTACTCCGCCTTCTCGTTGCAGCCTTCCCACGCGCATTCGCGCTGCAGCACGGCCGCTCCGCCGCCGGACGTGTCACGGCCGCCCCCGCGCCCACGGCGGCGGGAGGCCCTGATCCGGTCATAATCCTTCGACGACAAATCCATGGATGCGATTATGGGCAGCGTCGATTGCGCGAACAAGGACTTGACTTTGCGTCCTTCACAGCCGCGATCCCGCGCCGCACCATGGCCCTTTCATCGCCGCACCGAACCGGGGCAGAAATTGCTCACCAGAGGGTCGCTTTCGCCTGCTCCGGCCAGCTTGCATCGAAGCTTGCCGCGTCGATCTCCTTTTTCGTCGCGCTTTCCACCAGCGCGCCCATCGACGGCAGCCCCGGCGCAAGCTCGCGCCCTTCCCACAGCCCGGAGCGGACCACCGACTTCGTGCACTGGAAATAGACCTCGCCGACCGTGACCACCATCACCGTGCGCGGCGCCTTGCCGTCCCGCGCGTAGCGGGCGCAGACGTCCTCGTCGGCGGTGATCCGTGCGTCGCCGATCACGCGCATGACGACGCCGGAGCCCGGGATCAGGAACATCAGCGCGACGCGCGGGTCGCGGACGATGTTGCGCAGCGTGTCGATCCGGTTGTTGCCCATCCGGTCCGGCATGATCAGCGTCTTCTCGTCCTCGATGATCACCACCGGGCCATCGTCGCCGCGGGGCGAACAGTCGAGCCCCTCGGGGCCGACGCTGGCGAGCGCGCAGAACGGAGACGCCTCGATCATCGCCCCGTACTCGGGCGTGATGCGGGTCGAGACCTTCATCACCGCCGCGCCCTTCGGCGTGCCGTAGTGGCTCTCCAGCTCTTCAATGGTCTCGATAAAGTGGGGCATCCCCCGCTCCTTCTTCCGGCCTGACTCATGCAATCGGCTGTGGCATCTGGCATCAGCCGACCCTCGCGTTGCAAGCTGCAACCGATTAACGAGGGCCATACCACCACCGGTACTGCGCGGCGTCATGCCGCGCGTGTTGGAGCATACGATGACGAGACCTGCCCGTTTCAAGCCGATCGACACCGCGGCCGCACAGACGATGACCGCGGAACAGGCGATCCAGTATCATTACGACAACGACACCGCATTTTTCTCGCTCTGGCTGGACGACACGCTGTCCTATTCCAGCGCCCGCTGGGAAGACCCGCTCGGCCGCACGCCCGCGCGCCGAAAGCCTTGCAGCAGCCCAGCGCGCCAAGATCGCCCACCACCTCGACGCGGCGGCCCTCCCGCCCGGCGGCCGGCTGCTCGACGTCGGCTGCGGCTGGGGCGCCGTCCTCGCCGCACAGATCGAGCGCGACCCGCACGCCACCGCCATCGGGCTGACGCTCAGCCAGGACCAGCACGACCACATCGCCGCGAAGGGAACGCCGGGCGTCGAGGTGGAGCTGCGCGACGTGTTCGCCTACGAGGCGCGCGTCCCGTTCCAGGCGGTCGTCTCCATCGGCGCGTTCGAGCATTTCGCGCGGCCGCAGATGAGCCGCGCGCAGAAGATCGACATCTACCGCATCTTCTTCGAGCGGATCGCCGCGATGACGACGCCCGGCGCCCGCTTCTCGCTCCAGACGATCGTCTGGAACAACGTCGACTTCGACAAGTCGAAGGAGCTCATTCCGCAGACGGTGTTCCCGCAGTCGGACATCCCGTTCATCGAGGAAATCGTCGCGGCATCCCACGGCACCTTCCGCCTCGCCTACCTCGAGAACGACCCCGACGAGTATGCCGACACGCTGACGGAATGGATCGCGAACCTGCGCGCCGTGAAGGACGAGGTCGACCAGCCGGTGGGACGAGGAGAAGTACACCTTCTTCGAGCGCTATCTCCGCCGCTCGCGCTTCGCCTTCAAGCACGGCTACAACTCGCTGGCGCGGCTGATCCTCGTCCGCCGCTGAGGCCGTTCGGGCGCCGCCGTCAGGCGACGCCGATGGCGATGCCGGCCGCCAGCACCAGCGCGCCGCCGACCACCACCTGCAGCGTGGCGCGCCAGAACGGCGTGTCCATGAACCGCTTCTGGATCCAGGCGATCGCCCAGAGCTCCACGAACACCACCGCGATGGCGATGCCGGTCGCCGTCCAGAAGTGCGGGATCAGATAAGGGAGTGCGTGGCCGAGGCCGCCGAGCGCAGTCATCACCCCGGTGACGATGCCGCGCGTCACCGGCGAGCCGCGGCCCGAGATCACCCCGTCGTCAGACGCAGCCTCCGTGAAGCCCATCGAGATGCCGGCACCGACCGATGCCGCGAGGCCGACGAGGAAGGTCTGCCAGGTGTCGCCCGTCGCGAAAGCGGCGGCGAAGATCGGCGCCAGCGTCGAAACCGAGCCGTCCATCAGGCCGGCGAGGCCGGGCTGCACGTAGGTCAGGACGAACTTGCGGTGGGCCGCCTCGTCCTCGGCCGTCCGCTCGCCGTCGCCGAGGTTGCGGTCCTCGATCTCGTCCCACGCGTGGGCGTGCCCGGCCTCGGCCGCGGCAAGGTCGCCGAGGAGCTTGCGCGTCGCGGCATCCGTCGTGCCCTGCGCGGCGCGGGTGTAGAAATCGTGCGCGATGCTCTCCATCCGCGTCGCCTCGGCGCGGATCTCGGCGACCCCCAGCGTGTCCACCAGCCAGACGGGGCGGCGGTTGTAGTAGCCCGCCACATGCTCGCGCCGGATGAGGGGGATCGTCTCGCCGAAGCGCGCGCGATGAAGGTCGATGAGGCGGGCGCGGTGCTCGTCCTCCTCGGCAGCCATCTCCTCCAGCGCGGCAGCGGTGGCCGGGTATTCGGCGCGCGTGCGCTCGGCGTACCAGCGGTAGATCCGCGCGTCGTCCTCTTCCGACGAGATGGCGAGGGCGAGGATCTCCTGTTGCGACAGATCCTTGAAATGCCGCCGCCCGGTCAGCGTGCCCAGCACAGCGCGTCTCCTTTAATTGGAATAATTCCATTCTATGCATTCCAGCGCGCCGTTCAAGGTCGCGCGCGGCCGGCAGCCATCGCGGCGGCTCCCTTGAAGAAGCGCCTGCGGCGTTCTAAACCGCAGGCGCCTAATCTCCGGACTGGACCCAAATGACCGACGCGCCCAAGAAGATCGTGCTTGCCTACTCGGGCGGCCTCGACACCTCCATCATCCTGAAGTGGCTGCAGCAGACCTACGGCGCCGAAGTCGTCACCTTCACGGCCGACCTCGGCCAGGGCGAGGAGCTGGAGCCTGCACGGGCGAAGGCCGAGATGCTCGGCTGCCGCGAGATCTTCGTCGAGGACCTGCGCGAGGTCTTCGTGAAGGACTACGTCTTCCCGATGATGCGCGCCAACGCGCTCTACGAGGGCGTCTACCTCCTCGGCACATCGATCGCGCGGCCGCTGATCGCCAAGCGCCAGATCGAGATCGCGCACGACACCGGCGCCGACGCGGTCGCCCACGGCGCCACCGGCAAGGGCAACGACCAGGTCCGCTTCGAGCTCGGCTACGCGGCGCTCGACCCGAAGATCAAGGTGATCGCGCCGTGGCGGGACTGGGACTTCAAGTCCCGCTCCGACCTCATCGAGTTCGCGCGCCTCAACCAGATCCCGGTCGCCAAGGACAAGGAGGGCGAGGCGCCCTTCTCGGTCGACGCCAACCTCCTGCACTCCTCCTCGGAAGGCAAAGTGCTGGAAGACCCGGCGAAAGCCCCGCCGTCGATCGTCTTCATGCGGACCGTTTCGCCGGAAGAGGCGCCCGACCGGGCGACCGAGATCGAGATCGGCTTCAAGGAAGGCGACGGCGTCTCGCTGAACGGCAAGGCGATGAGTCCGGCCACCCTCCTCACCGAGCTCAACGCGCTCGGCCGCGACAACGGCATCGGCCGGCTCGACCTCGTCGAGAACCGCTATGTCGGCATGAAGTCCCGCGGCATCTACGAGACGCCGGGCGGCACGATCTACCATGCCGCACACCGGGCGATGGAATCGATCACCCTCGACCGGGGTGCGATGCACCTGAAGGACGAGCTGATGCCCCGCTATGCGGAGCTCATCTACAACGGCTTCTGGTTCTCGCCCGAGCGGGAGATGCTGCAGGCCGCCATCGACCACTCCCAGAAGGACGTCGAGGGCACGGTCCGCCTCAAACTCTACAAGGGCAACGTGATCGTGATGGCGCCGCTCGAGCGGCAAGTCGCTCTACGACGAGGCCATCGTCACCTTCGAGGACGACGCAGGCGCCTACGACCAGAAGGACGCGGTCGGCTTCATCCGCCTCAACGCCCTGCGCCTGAAAACCCTCGCCAAGCGCAACGCCAACAACTGAGGCACCCGCCCCTCACGGGTCAGACACGAAAAAGCCGGCTCTGGGAGCCGGCTTTTTTTGTGTCTGGCGGGTCGCTCAGTCGACGACGATCTTGACGAGCTGCCCCGGCATCAGCGGGTTCTCCGCGTCGATGCCGTTCAGCGTCTCGAACAGCGGGCGCTTCATCTCGTCGTCGACGCCGCGCATCCGGGCCGAGAGGTCGGCGATCGTGTCGGTCGGCTGGGTCGGGACCACCTGGAGCGTCAGCGGGCGCATCGCGGCGCGCTGCGAGGGGGTCAGCACCCGGAACGAGGCGAGCGTGCGGCGGAAGGCATCCTCGTAGGCCGAAGCGGGCTCGGACGAGGCGAAGATGAAGCGGTAGACCCGCTCCGGCCCGCGCACCACCGCAATGCGGAACGACCAGCCGTCCACCAGTGCAGACGCGATCGAGACCGGCATTCCGCCCAGGGTGCTCGGCCGCACCGAATCCGTGATCAGCCCCTTCACCCAGCCTGAGCGCAGGTAATCGCCAAGGTCTTCGTCCTGCGGGACGGACACCGCGTCGAAACGGATCGCGGTGTGCTGCCCGTCGGTCGCGAGGACCGCGGCGGAGGTATTCTTGAGGACATAGCCCTGCGGCACGGTGAAGGCGATGCCGAGCTCGGAGTGCGCGAACTCGCGGCCCCGGACGTAGCCCTCGCGCGGGTCGTCGCCGAACAGCGCGCCGTCGAGACTTTCGAGGTAGCCCTCGCGCTCGACGAGGCCGATGCCGGGCGCCGCGAAGGCGCGCGCCGCACGCTTGGCATTCTCGACCCGCTCCGGGGTGGACGGATGCGAGGACAGGAAGCTCGGCCGCGTGGCACTGGCGGCATTCATCGCCGGCAGTTCGGCGTAGCGGGCCATGGCGCCGAGGAAGCGGGCGGCGGCGAACGGGTCGAACCCCGCCTTCGCCAGCGTCTGCACGCCGATCTCGTCGGCCTGGAACTCCTGCCGCTGGCTGAAGGCGGCAAGGCTCACGTCGGCCGTCTCGCGGGTCTCGGAGCGGATTTCGGGGTCGTCCACCACATCGCTCACCCGGCGGGCGAGCGCGACGGCACGGGCCTGCCGCTGGCGCTGGCGAGCGTGATCGGCGGTCACGTGCGCCAGCTCGTGCGCGATGACCGCGGCAAGCTCGCTCTCGTCGTTGGCGAGGGTGATGAGGCCGCGGGTGATGTAGAGGTCGCCCGAGGGCAGCGCGAAGGCGTTGATCGCCGGGGCGTTGAGGATGGTGACGCGGATCGACTGGTTGGGGCTGTCGGACGCGTCGACCAGCCGGCCGACGAGCGAGGCGACCTCGCGCTCGATCTTGGGGTTGTTGTAGATGCCGCCGTAGCTGGCGATCAGCTTCTCGTGCTCCTTGGAGCGCGGCGGGCGGATCGGAGCGGAGACCACGGGCGCGGGCTGGCGCGGCACCGCGGTCGCGATGACGGGCGAATCGCTGATCGCCCCGCCGCAGGAGGCGGCCAGAAGGCCAACGAGGAGGACCGGAAGTCCCCGCTTCATCAGGGCACGGAGCTGCTGCGCGGGGCGCGGGCGGCGTTCAGCCGCTCGACCTGCCGTGGATGCTCCAGCCGGATCAAACCGCCGTTCCACGCCTCCAACACACCTCTTACGCGGACCCGCACTCCCGCCAGGGCGGCAAGTTCGCTGTCCCAACTCTTGGCGTCGCTCCGCCGGACGAGCGCGGTGAAATCCGTCTGATAGCTCTCGCCGAAATTCAGATAGACCGCGCCCCTTGTCTCGCCGACGCTCCTCACGGTTCCGCTGACCAGCGCATAGGCGCCGGCCGCGTCGGCAAGGCGCGGATCGGCTGCGGATCGAACCCCGTCCGGCCGCGCCCAGAACCCGCGCCGCGCCTGTTCCGCTGCGCGCTCCGCCGTGAAGAGGACTTCGAGACACGCTTCCGACATATCAGTGGCATCAACGAGTGCAAGGCCCTCGCGGAGCACCCGTTCAAGAAGGCTTGCGCCTGTGTCTTCTGGGACAATATCGCCCGTGATCCGCCCGTAACGATCGCCCTCGCCGCCCCCCGCGACCGCCCTCACGCCGACCTTCGCGCCCGCCAGCGCGGCTAGGTCGAGGCCGGGGAGAGGGTCCGCTCCACCGGTCGCGGCGGCGGGCACGATGCCGGCAAGCCGCACCTCGCGCCCGTCCTCCAGCGTCACCGAGGCGTAACCGTCGCTGGAGGCGACCACGCCGGCTTCGAGGGCGCAAAGCAGTCATCCGCCGCAGCAGGGGCCGCCGCCAGCGCGAGGCAGAGGGCGAGCGCGCGGCGCATCACAGCGTGCAGTCGAAGACGACGTCTCCGGCGGGGAGGATGAAGGCCTGCGTCTCGGGACGGAGCGCGCTGTCGAGCCGGTCGACCGGCGGCAGCGCGATCCCCTTCGGCCCGCCGCCGATGATGAGCGGCGCGACCGCAACGCACAGCCGCGACAACGCTCCCGCGGCGAGAAAGGCGCTGACCGTCGCAGCGCCGCCCTCGATCAGCACACGGCGCCACCCCCGGTCGGACAGCGCCTTCAGGATCGCGGCAGGGTCGAGCGGCCCGTCGCCCTCGGGCGCGACATGCTCGACGCCGGGCGGGTCGTCCGCCAGCGGTGCGCCGAACACCAGGCGCCCCGCATCGTCGCCGCCGCGCAGCATCCTGAGCCCGGGGCCAGACCGGCGGCGCCTGTCCACCAGCACCCGCGCCGGGTTCGGCCCTGCGCAGCACCGGACGGTGAGCTGCGGATCGTCCGCCAGCGCGGTGCCTGCGCCGACCAGAACGGCGTCGACGTTGGCGCGCAGGTGATGGAGAAAGGTGATCGCCTCCGGGCCGTTGACGTAGTGCGAATGGCCGGACGCCGTCGCGATTCGCCCGTCGAGCGACTGGCCGAGCTGGCCGACCACCAGAGGCGCGCCGCTTTTCGCCGCAGCCTTCAGCGCGACGAGCGTCGGCATCGTATGGAAATCAAACATGCACGCGCCGGCGCCGGAGAGGTCTGCCGCGGAATTGCCGATCAAAGCCATGCGCCCCCAGAGGTAACAGCGCCGTGAGTTGGAGAGGCCGACCCGCGCGCCTATATCCACTCCTCGGGCTCACGTTGTCGTCTTTGCTCCTGCCACTCATCCGCTGTCTCAGTCGAGGATTCGACGCTGCGCCGAGGCGCGACGTATCGTCCTTAGCGGCACAGCGGCATATCGACAGCAGGGTGCAAACGCGTCAACTGATCTCGAAAATTGCGTGGCGGGCGACGTCCGGAGCGCTTTCTTACGCCGGTCGCCGGCTGAGGACTTTGAATTATGGATCTTAAATCCGCGATGGACGCCGAAGGCCTTGCCTTCATTTCCCTCACACCGGTCGAAATCCAGCGCCGTCTGTGGATCTGCGTCGGCTTCGAGGAAAAAGGCGTCACGCTCGGCGACCATCCGCACCTTGCGATGCTCTACGCGGGGCGGGACTGGCTCTCCGAAACCGACCTCTATACTGCCGTTCAGGACGCCTTCCGCGGCCGCGAGCGGGTGCTGACGCGCGTCCATTCCGAGTGCATCCTCGGCGACGCCTTCGGCTCCTCCATGTGCGACTGCGGCGACCAGCTTCGCCTCGCGATGGACGAGATGGAAGCCAAGCAGGAAGGCATCTTCATCTACCTTCGCCAGGAAGGCCGCGGCATCGGCCTCCGCAGCAAGCTCGACTGCCTCGCCCTCCAGTACGGCTTTTCGGACGGCCAGCGCGGCCCGCGCCGCTACTCTTCCGACGAGGCCAACGTCGCCATGGGGTTCGACGTGGACGAGCGCGGCTACGACGCGGCCGCCGGCGTCCTCAAGGCGCTTGGAATCAAGTCGGCCCAGCTCATCACCGGCAACCCGAAGAAGATCGCCGACATCGAGGCCGCCGGCGTGAAGGTCGAGGGCGCGATCGACCTGTGGACCAACGGCGCCTCCAAGCGGGCGATGGACGAGATCAAGGAGAAGATCTCGCGCGGCTACATCTACCAGCGCTAGTCCGTTGGCGCTGGCGCTCACCACCGCCGAACAGGCGATGCTCGCCGGCGCCGAAGGCCCCGGCACGGCGAGCGCCATGCGGATCGTCGTCCGAGGCCGCCACCATCCTCGGCGCGCAGCGGCTGATCCCCATCGCCTCGGCCCACATCGACGGGTGCCTCTACCACGGCGACAGCGGCACCCGCTTCGCGCAGCACCTGGCGGACTCCGGCGCCCGCGTGAAGGTGCCGGCGACCCTCAACATCGGCTCGCTCGACCTCCTCAACCCCGCATCGGTGCGCATGACGGGGCCGGCGCGGAAATCGGCGCTTCGCCTGATGCGCGCCTATGAGGCGCTGGGCTGCCGCGCCACATGGACCTGCGCGCCCTACCAGGCCGGCCACCGCCCCGCGGCCGGAACCGACGTCGCCTGGGGCGAGAGCAACGCCGTCGTATTCTGCAATTCGGTCCTCGGCGCCCGAACCAACCGCTACGGCGACTTTCTGGACATTGCCGCGGCCATCTGCGGCCGCGCGCCGCTCACCGGCCTGCACCTCGCCGAGAACCGCCGCGCGCAGCTGGTGGTGGACGCCGGCGCCCTGCCTGCGCAGACACGCGACGACGATGCGGTGTGGCCGGTGCTAGGCGCCCTCGTCGGCCGCCGTGCCGGCGATGCCGTCGTCGCCCTCACCGGCCTCGAAGCCTTCGCGACGGAGGACCGGATGAAGGCCTTCGGCGCAGCGGCCGCGGCCTTCGGGGCCACCGCCCTCTTTCATATCGTCGGCGTTACGCCGGAGGCGCCGACCCTTGCCGCCATCGCCGCCGAGGCCCCGGAAACCATGGCGCTGACGGCGCGCGACGTCGCCGAGGGGTTCGCCCTCCTCTCCACCGCGCCGCCGGATGCGCCGGTGACCGCCATCGGGGTCGGCTCGCCGCACCTGTCGCTGGCCGAGTGCCGCGATCTGGCGGCGCGGCTCGAGGGCCGCACGCTGCGCCTTCCCTTCTACGCCAACACCGGGCGGCACGTTCTAACCGCCCTCACCGCACGCGAACGGCAGGCGCTCGACGGCGCAGGGGTGATCCTGATCGCCGACACCTGCATCGTCGCGACGCCGATCATCGAGGGCGACGGCGTGCTGATGACCAATTCGGGGAAATTCGCGCACTACGCTCCCGGCAACATCGGCCACGCCGTGGTCTACGCCAGCCTCGCGGAGTGCGTTGAAACGGCCGTCACGGGCGTCCGGCCGTGACGCTCGAGGGGCGGGCGGTGTTTCCGGGGAACGCGGCCGGGCCGCTCTTCACGGTGCGCGGGCCGCTCAGCTTCTGGGGCGGCGTGGACCCTGCGACCGGGCGGATCATAAACACCCGTCATGCCGATTGCGGGCGGAGCCTTGCGGGTCAGGTGGTCGCGATCGGCGAGCTCGTCGGCTCGTCATCCTCGGCGGCTGTGCTTCTGGAGCTGATCGCCAACGGTGCGGCGCCCGCCGCCCTTCTCCTGAAGCAGGTGGACGCCATCCTCGTCGTCGGCTGTCTCGCGGCGCGGGAGATCGGCGAGGCCGCCCCGCCGGTGGTGCACCTTGCCGTCCTGCCGGACCTGCCGGACGGGACGGTGGTGCGCGTCTGCGCCGAAACCGCGCATGAGCGCGCAACCGTCAGCCCGGCGGAAATCCGCGCGGGCTGACGCATCGGATCAGTTGTTGGCGGCAGCCGTCTCGCGCTGGAACGTCACCTCGGAGGTGACGACCTCGACGCCCGATTCCATCATGTCCGTGGTGCGGATGATGAAGGAATCCTCGGACGGGGTCTCGATCACCATCCGCGCGACGGCATCGCCGTTGACGTCCTTCGGGAACTTCATCTCGAGGTCGAGGAGGCCGGGCTTCGGCTCGGTGCCGTCGAGCTGCGCGACGCCGACGTCCGAGCCGGTGTAGGTGCCGGTGTAGCTGTCGCCGCTGCGCACCAGCGAGGCGCCGATCGCCCGCTTCACCACGATCATCGCGCGGCAGTAGCCGTCGAACGAGATGTCCTCGCCTGACTGCTTGCCGTCGACTTCGCACTTCACGTTCATCGGCTTCGACTTCTCGTTCTTCTGAACGAAGCCGGTGCCGGCCCAGGTGCCCGTGATGTCGCTGATGGGCGTTTCGGCCAGTGCAGCCGTTGCAGTCAGCGCCAGCGCCGCGGCGAGTGAGATCGTTTTAAACATGAAGACTCCATTCCGGTCAGGCCGATGCCAGTGATCCGGTCCATTGCCCGTGGATAGCGCCGCGTTGCAGCAATCGTTCCACAGCCGGAGGGGCATGGGACCGAACGCCGCTGCGCCGACGCAGGGGATGACCGGACTATAGCCGATTTTTCTGAATGCGCGCTGTCAGCCACACCGCCGCTCCCCCTTGAGCGCGGATGGAGCCCCAGCGAGACCGCGGGGATTGCGCCACCGACGCGGATGGTGGAGTTTTTGCATCCCACCCGCGTCACGCATTCTTGAAGGATCTGTCCATGCGCACCACCCTTGCCGCCGCGGCGGCGCTCGTCGCGGCTCCGGCCCTTGCCCACCCCGGCCACATCGCGCCGAGCGGCGGGCACGACCACATCATCGTCCTCGCGGTTGGTGGTCTCTTGTGCGCAGTGGTGGCCGGCGCCGCACTTCTCGTCAGCCGCCGGCGGGACCGCTAGTTCCCCTCGCCGTCAGGCGGTGAGGCCTTCCGGTTCGGGAAGGCCCGCCGCCCGGCATGCCGCCGTCAGCGTGTTGGCGAGGAGGCAGGCGATCGTCATCGGCCCGACGCCGCCGGGCACAGGCGTGATCGCCCCCGCCACGCGGCTCACCGCCGCAAAGTCCACATCCCCCACGAGCCGCGTCTTCCCCGGCCCCTTCTCGGGCGCATCGATCCGGTTGATGCCGACGTCGATCACCGTCGCGCCCGGCTTCACCCAGTCCGCCCCGATCATCTGCGGCCGGCCGACGGCGGCGACCAGAATGTCCGCCCGCCGGCAGATCGCCTCGATGTCGCGGGTGCGCGAGTGCACCACCGTCACCGTCGCGCTGTCGCGCAGGAGAAGCTGCGCCATCGGCTTGCCGACGATGTTGGAGCGGCCGATCACCACCGCATCGAGGCCGGAGAGCGAGCCGTGCCGGTCCCTGAGCATCATCAGGCAGCCGAGCGGCGTGCAGGGCACCATGGCCGTCTGCCCCGTCGCGAGCCGGCCGACATTGACCGGGTGGAACCCGTCCACGTCCTTCTCCGGCAGGATCGCGGCGAGCACCGCCCCCTCGTCGATGTGCCCGGGCAGCGGCAGCTGGACGAGAATGCCATGGACCGCGGGGTCGCGGTTCAGCGCCTCCACCAGCGCCAGCAGCGCCTCCTGCGAGGTGTCCGCCCCGAGACGATGCTCGAAGGAGGCCATTCCGGCCTCTTCGGTCTGCCGCCCCTTGTTGCGCACGTAGACTTCGGAGGCGGGGTCCGATCCCACCAGCACCACGGCAAGGCCGGGGGTCAGCCCGTGGGCTGCCTTTAGCCGTGCCACGTTTTCACCGACCTTTGTTCGAATCGAAGCTGCAAATGCCTTGCCGTCGATGATGTCCGCCACGCCGTCCGCCATAGTCTAGAATAGCCCCTCGATCCGTCCGTCTTCATCCAGCCTGATGCGCTCGGCCGCCGGCACGCGAGGCAGGCCGGGCATCGTCATAAGGTCCCCGCAGATAGCGACCACGAAGCCCGCCCCCGCCGAAAGCCGCACTTCGCGGATCGGCACGGTGAACCCCGTCGGCGCGCCGAGCTTGGTCGGGTCCGCCGAGAAGGAGTATTGCGTCTTCGCCATGCACACCGGCAGCCTTCCGTACCCCGCCTCTTCCCATGCCGCGAGCTGCGCTTCCACAGCCGGCAGCGCCACCACGCCGTCCGCGCCGTAGATTTTCCGCGCGACGGTCTCCATCTTCGCGAGGAGGCCCATCTCGTCGGGGTAGATCGGCTTGAAGTCGGCCGTGCCGCCGTCCGCCAGCTCCGCGACGCGGGTCGCAAGCTCGGCGCTGCCGCGGCTGCCGTCCGCCCAGTGGCGGCAGATGATCGCCTCGCTGCCCTCGGCTGCGACAAACGCCTTCACCGCCTCGGTCTCGGCGTCGGTGTCGCCGGAAAAATGGTTGATCGCGACGACCACGGGGACGCCAAAACCCTTCACGTTGCGGATGTGGCGGCCGAGGTTGGCGCAGCCGCGCTTCACCGCGTTGACGTTCTCCGTCCCGAGGTCGGCCTTGGCGACGCCGCCGTTCATCTTCATCGACCGCACGGTGGCGACCAGCACCGCCGCCGCCGGCTTCAGCCCCGCCTTGCGGCACTTGATGTCGAAGAATTTTTCCGCGCCGAGGTCCGCGCCGAAGCCGGCCTCGGTCACCACGTAGTCCGCGAGCTTCAGCGCGGTGCGGGTGGCGACGACCGAGTTGCAGCCGTGGGCGATGTTGGCGAACGGGCCACCATGGACCAGCGCCGGGTTGTTCTCCAGCGTCTGCACCAGGTTGGGCTGCATCGCGTCCTTGAGGAGGACGGTCATCGCGCCATCGGCCTTGAGGTCGCGGCAGGTGATGGGGGTCTTTTCGCGGGTGTAGGCGACGATCATGTCGCCGAGGCGGCGCTCGAGGTCGGCAAGGTCATCGGCGAGGCAGAGGATCGCCATCACCTCGGAGGCGACGGTGATGTCGAACCCGCCTTCCCGGGGAAATCCGTTGGCGACGCCGCCGAGCGAGACGTTCACCTGCCGTAGCGCCCGGTCGTTCATGTCGACCACCCGGCGCCAGACGATGCGGCGCACGTCGATCTGGAGCGCGTTGCCCCAGTAGACGTGGTTGTCGATCATCGCCGCCAGCAGGTTGTGGGCGGCGGTGATGGCGTGGAAGTCGCCGGTGAAGTGGAGGTTCATGTCCTCCATCGGCACCACCTGCGCGTAGCCGCCACCGGCCGCCCCGCCCTTCTGGCCGAAGTTGGGGCCGAGCGAGGCCTCCCGGATGCAGATCGCGGCGTTCTTGCCGATGTGGCGAAGGCCATCGCCGAGGCCGACGGTGGTGGTGGTCTTGCCCTCGCCCGCAGGCGTCGGGTTGACGGCGGTGACGAGGATCAGCTTGCCGTCCGGCCGGTCCTTCAGCGAGGCGATGAACTCGGCGTCGATCTTGGCCTTGTCGCGGCCGTAGGGGAGAAGCGCGTCGGGCGGGATGCCGAGCATGGCACCGATTTCGGCGATGGGGCGCTTCGCGGCGTCCCGTGCTATCTCGATGTCGGTCTTGTGGGCCAAGCTGAGCTCCCTTCCTGTCCCCGGACGTCCTTGTCAGCACGATTTGCCTCATCCATGCCACAGGTTCCTCCCGTGACACGAACGGCCACGCCGGATTTCTCCCGATGACCACACTCGCGCTGACAGCCGCCATCGCGCTCGCCGCCCTCCTAGTCGAGGCGCTGATCGGCTACCCGGACCGCCTGTTCCGCGCCGTCGGCCACCCCGTAACGTGGATCGGCGCGCTGATCGCCCGCCTCGACCGGGCGCTCAACCGGGAGGCCGCCGCCCCGGCCATCCGCCGCCTCGGTGGCATTCTCGCGCTCGCACTGATTCTCGCCGCCTCCATCGGTGCGGGATGGCTGGTGCAGGCGCTCCTCCTCGCGCTGCCGCTCTGGCTGGGGCTGGCGCTGACCGGCCTACTCGCCAGCAGCCTCCTCGCGCAGAGGAGCCTCCACCAGCATGTGGCGACTGTCGCCAAGGGGCTGGAACTTGAGGGCGGCGAGGCGGTGCGGCTCGCGGCGGCGCGGGCCGCCGTCTCGAAGATCGTCGGGCGGGACGTGGCGACCCTCGACCAGTCCGGCATCTGCCGCGGCGCCATCGAGAGCCTCGCCGAGAACGCGTCCGACGGCGTGGTCGCTCCCGCCTTCTGGCTCTGCCTCCTCGGCCTCCCCGGCGGCGCGGCCTACAAGGCGATCAACACCGCCGACAGCATGATCGGCCACCGCACCGCGCGGCACGAGGCGTTCGGCTGGGCCTCGGCGCGGCTCGACGATCTCGTCAACCTCCCCGCCTCGCGCCTCTCCGGGCTCCTGTTCGTCGCCGCCGCCGCGCTGGTGCCGGGCGCAAGCCCGCGCGGGGCGCTCGCCGCCATCGCCCGCGACGCGCACCGCCACCGCTCGCCCAACGCCGGCTGGCCGGAGGCGGCGACGGCGGGTGCGCTCGGCATCGCCATCGCAGGCCCCCGGTCCTACGGCGGGCGGATGACCGACACGCCGGTGATGGGCTCCGGCGGCCGCGCCGCACTCGGCCCGAAGGACATCCGCGACGCGCTGCGGCTGTTCCGCGTCGCCAACGCCCTGCTCGCGGCGCTGGTCGCTGTGGTTCTGGGGCTCGCGCTGGTCTAGCGGGCGAGCGCCAGCATCGCGTCGATGTCGAGGTGGGTCTCGAGGTGGGCGGCGAGCGCGTCGAGCGCGTCCTCCACCCCGGCCTCGTAGTCGAGGCCGCCGGCGCGGCCGCCGAGCCGCTCGATCCAGTCTCGCCGCTGCGCATCGTTGGCGAAGAGGCCGTGGACGTAGGTGCCGACCACGCGCCCGCCGTGGCCGACCGCCCCGTCGGGCATCATCGCCCCGGCGCTGACCGACACCTGCGCAAACGGGAGGTCGAGCGCCGGGCCGGTGGTCTCGCCCATGTGCATCTCGTAGCCCGACAGCGGCGCGCCGGTGAAGGCGGTCCCCGTCACCGCCACCAGCCGCTTGTTGCCGCCGAGCACCGTGTCGATCCCGAGGAGCCCGAGCCCTTCCGCGGTACCCGCCTCGCCCTCGATGCCGAACGGGTCGGCGATGGTCCGCCCCAGCATCTGGAAGCCGCCGCAGATGCCGAGGACATGGCCGCCCCGGCGCACATGGGCGGCGATGTCGATGTCGAGCCCGGCGCGCTTCAGGACCGCAAGGTCGGACATCGTCGCCTTGGAGCCGGGGAGGATCACGAGGTCCGCATCTCCCGGAATGGGCGTGCCGGGGTCCTGCCGCCGCACCGTGACGCCGGGCTCGGCCTCGAGCGGGTCGAGATCGTCGAAGTTGGAGATGGACGGGAGCGTCGGCGCCACGACCAGCACCGTGCCGCGGCCCTTTTCCCTGCCCGGCTGGCGGAGCGCCAGCGCGTCCTCGGCGGGAAGGCGGCGGGCGTCGTCGAGGTGGGGGACGAGGCCGAAGGCGCGCCAGCCGGTGTCCCGCGCGATCCGGTCCATGCCGTCGGCGAACAGGGAAGGGTCGCCGCGGAAGCGGTTGACGAGGAAGCCACAGATCATCGCGGCGTCTTCGGGGTCGAGCACCGCGCGGGTGCCGACGAGGCTTGCGATCACGCCACCGCGGTCGATGTCGCCGATCAGCACGACGGGAACGTCGGCGGCGCGGGCGAGGCCCATGTTGGCGATGTCGTGCCGCCGGAGGTTGACCTCCGACGCGCTGCCCGCCCCCTCGATGAGGACGATGTCGGCCTCGGCGCGAAGCCGGTCGAGGCTTTCGCGCACGGGCGCCAGCAGCTTCGGCTTGAGCGCCTGGAAGTCTGCCGCCTTCCAGCTTCCCCAGACCTTGCCCTGGACAACCACCTGCGCGCCCATCCCGCTCTGCGGCTTGAGGAGGACAGGGTTCATGTCCACGGTCGGCGCCACGCCGGCGGCGCGCGCCTGGAGGGCCTGCGCGCGGCCGATCTCGCCGCCGCCCGCGGTGACGGCGGCGTTGTTCGACATGTTCTGCGGCTTGAACGGGCGAACGCGGAGGCCGCGCCGGATGAGCGCCCGCGCCAGCCCCGCAACGATGAGCGACTTGCCGACGTCCGAGCCGGTGCCCTGGAACATCAGCGCGCGGGCGGGCGGCTTCGTCATTTCAGCACCATCGGCAGGCCCGCCGCCATGAAGACGACATGGTCCGCCACCGCGGCGACCTTCTGGTTCAGCGTGCCCTGGAGGTCGCGGAAGCGGCGGGCGAGCGCGTTGTCCGGCACGATGCCGAGGCCGACCTCGTTGGAGACGACGACCCACGGCCCGCGCGGGGCCGCCAGCGCCTCCGCCAGTCGCGCGCTCTCGGCGGCGACTTCGGCTTCGGCGAGGAGCCGGTTGCTGAGCCACAGGGTCAGGCAGTCGAGGAGGACGGGCTGCCCCGGCGCCGCATCGCGCAGCGCCGCCACGGGGTCGACGGGCGCATCGCACGTTTCCCAGCGGGCATCGCGCCGGGCGCGGTGGGCGGCGATGCGCTCCGTCATCTCGCCGTCGAACGCCTGTGCCGTCGCGATGTAGCGCCACGGAGCCGGGTGCGCCTCGATCAGCCGTTCGGCGTAGGTGCTCTTGCCGGACCGGGCGCCGCCGATCACGAAGCTGAGGGAAGCGCCGCCGGAGGGCGGTGGAGGGGCGGATGTCATGCGCCGCATACCGCAACGAAAGGCACGGCGACGCAAGCGTCGGTTCGTCCGTTTCGCCTGCCGGCCGCGACTTGACAGGCCACGGCGATCGTTCGCACATGGCGCGCCTTCGGAAGGGTCGGCCTGCGCCGTGCGCGACCCGCCGCGGCAACCCGGACGAACGCCGGAACGGGAGGCGCGGATGACAATTGCAGCAGGCGCCTTCTCTCCGGCCGGAGCGGCAGACCCGGGTCTGCATGTCGATGCCCGGCGGCGCGGCGCCTGTCCCAGCCTTTCGGCCCCGATGGAGACCGGCGACGGCCTCCTCGTCCGCCTCACGCCGCGGACCGGCGCGCTTTCCCTCCCCCAACTCGCAGCACTCGCCGCCGCGGCCACGGCCCACGGCAACGGCCTCCTCGAAGTCAGTGCGCGCGGCAACATCCAGATCCGCGGCGTGCGTTCCGCGACGCTGGAGGAGTTGCGCGATGCGGTCAACGCCGCCGGCATCCTGCCGCGCGAGGGCGTCCCCATCGACATCAACCCGCTCACGGACGCTCCTCATCGCGACGGCGCGCTCGAAGCCGATCCCGCGCCGCTCGCGCTGCACCTTTCCGATGCGCTCGGCGGCGACGAATGGCCCGCCCGGCTCGGACCGAAGGTCGCGGTGGTGATCGACGGTGGCGGCCACCTCCCGCTCGCCTCGCTGCTCGCCGACGTTCGGCTCGATGCTGCGGACGGCCTGTGGCAGGTGGCGCTTGCCGGCCGCCGCGCGGACGCCGTGCCGCTCGGCCGCGGCACCGCGAGCGAGGCGGTGGCCGTGGCGCTCGATGCCCTCCGCCGGATCGCGGTGCTTGGGCCCGCCGCGCGCGCCCGCGACCTCGGCCCCGCCGACCACGCCGCGCTCCGGGAGCGCCTCCGCGCGGCCGGCATTCTCCGCGCACCGTCGACGCCCGCGATCGGCGCCGTCCGCCTCGCCACAGGGATGGCGGCGGCGCTCGCCCTCCCGTTCGGCGCGATCACCGGCGATGCGCTTGGCCGCCTCGCCGCATTGGCGGCGGCGCACGCCGCGATCTCGGTCCATCCGGCGGCCGGGCGGCGGCTCGTCTTCGTGTTCGACGGGGATGCCGACGCCTTCGTGGCGGCTGCGGCCGGCGCCGGGCTCGTCGTCGACGGCGCGGACCCGCGCCTCGCCATCGCGGTCTGCGCCGGCCGGCCCGCCTGTGCGTCGGCTTACCTCGACACGCGCGCGGCCGGGGCTAGGCTTGCTGCCGCGCTCACCGGCCCGCCCCCCGGCCCGATCCACATCTCGGGCTGCGCCAAGGGATGCGCCCGGCCGCCGTCGCCGGTTGCCGAGGTAATCGGCAGCGCGGGCGGGCCGCAGATCACCGCGCCCGACCCGGCACTCGCCGAGGCGCTCCGCCTCGCGGCAGAAGCGGACACCGCGGCGTGACGGGCCACCTCTACGTCATCGGCCTCGGCCCGGGAGACGACGCCTTCCGCACCGGCGAGGCCGACGCCGCGCTGGCAGAGGTCGCCCACGTCTTCGGCTACAAGCCCTACGTTGCGCGGGTGGCGCCGCGGGACGGCCTCACCCGCCACGCCTCCGACAACCGCGAGGAGATCGACCGCGCCGCCTCCGCCCTCACCCGCGCCGCGG
The DNA here is from genome assembly GCA_963704595.1 of uncultured Alphaproteobacteria bacterium. Taxonomy (GTDB): domain Bacteria; phylum Pseudomonadota; class Alphaproteobacteria; order Rhizobiales; family Amorphaceae; genus Acuticoccus. The sequence goes on along the minus strand of OY969922.1, from coordinate 901,461 downwards.
CGGGAGAAACCGTCGCGCTCGTTTCCGGCGGCGACCCCGGCGTGTTCGCGATGGCGGCGGCCGCGTGTGAGGCGATCGAGAACGGCCCCGCGGAGTGGCGCGCTGTCCCCGTCACCATGGTCCCCGGCATCACGGCAATGCTGGCGCTGGCGGCACGGGTCGGCGCCCCCCTGGGGCACGACTTCTGCGCCATCTCCCTGTCCGACAACCTCAAGCCGTGGGACGTGATCGAGATGCGCCTGCGCGCCGCCGCCGCTGCCGGTTTCGCGATGGCGTTCTACAACCCCGTCAGCCGCGCGCGCCCCTGGCAGCTCGGCCGCGCACTCGACATCCTGCGCGAGGAACTGCCGCCCACCGTGCCCGTGATCTTCGGCCGTGCGGTAACCCGGCCGGACGAGGCGATCCGCATCGTCCCCCTCGCCGAGGCGACGGCCGAGATGGTCGACATGGCGACCTGCCCGATCGTCGGCACAGCCGAGACGCGCATCGTCGACCGCCCCGGCCTGCCGCCGCTGGTCTACACCCCCCGCACCCTCGCCCCCGTGAAGGCCGCTTCATGAACGGCGCGCCCTGGCTCACCCTCGTCGGGATCGGCGAAGACGGGATCGACGGGCTCAGCGTATCCGCCCGCGCCGCCGTCGAGGCCGCGGACCACGTGGTGGGCGGCGCGCGCCACCTCGCCCTCGCCGCACTGATGATCCGCGGCACGCAGGAGCCCTGGCCGAGCCCGTTCAGCCTTGCCCCGGTCCTCGCCCGTCGCGGCGGAAATGTCTGCGTCCTCGCGTCCGGCGATCCGTTCTGGCACGGCGTCGGCGCGGTCCTTGCGCGCGAGGTGCCGCGGGCCGAGATGCGCGTGTTCGCCGGCCAGTCCGCCTTCGCGATGGCGGCGCAGCGGATGGGTTGGGCAATGCAGAACGTGGTTGCACTCTCGCTCCACGGCCTCCCCGTCGCGCGCCTGCGACCCCACCTCGCCCCCGGCCGCCGCATCCTCGCGTTGACGTCGGACGCGAGCGGCCCGGCGGAGATCGCGGCGCTCGCCGCCCGTCACGGCTTCGGAGACAGCGCCCTTACCGTGCTGGAAGCGCTCGGCGGCCCGGCGGAAAAGATCCACCGGGACACCGCGGCCGCGTTCGCCGCTGACGGCATCAACCCGCTCAACGTGGTCGCGCTCGAAGTCGCGGCCGCGCCCGGCGCCCGGATCATTCCGCTGGCGCCCGGGCTGCCGGACGACTGGTTCGAGAGCGACGGTCAGATCACCAAGCGCGAGGTGCGCGCGCTGGCGATCGCCGCCCTCGCCCCCCTCCCCGGCGAGCGGTTGTGGGACATCGGCGGCGGCGCAGGCTCCGTCGCCATCGAATGGATGCTGCGCGGCGCGGGGCTCGAGGCGATCGCCATCGAGCATATGCCCGAACGCGCCGCACGGATCGCCCGCAACGCCGAGGCGCTGGGTGTTCCTTCGCTGCGCATCGTCGAGGGGCGCGCGCCTGAAGCGCTCACAGGGCTCCCTGCGCCGGACGCAGTGTTCGTCGGCGGCGGCGGAAGCGATCCGGCGCTGCTCGACGCCGCGATCGCAGCGCTGGGCGACCGCGGCCGGCTCGTCGTCCATTCGGTCACGCTGGAGACCGAGGCCGTGCTTCTCGCCTATCACGCCCGCCTCGGCGGAAGCCTCACGCGGCTCGAGATCGCGCGCGCAAGCCCCGTCGGCCGGATGCACGGCTGGCGGCCGGCCATGCCGGTGACGCAGTGGGTCTGGTCCGCCGCGGACGCGTCGTGAGCGGGACGATTTCGGCCGGCTGGGGCTACGCCTCGCACGCAATGGCGGAGGATCTCGTCGTCGCGCTGGAGGCGGCTCTGCGGGCCTATGGCGTCCCGCGCCCGGCTCTGATCCAGGTCGCCATCCCGGCGGGGCGGCCGGACGGCGCGGCACTGGTCGCCGCCAACCGCCTCCGCCTGCCGCTCTTCACCATCGCGCGCACCGCGCTCACCGTGAAGGAGCTGGAGCTCGCCAGCAATTCGGCACGGAGCGTGGCCGCAACGGGCTCGCCGTCGGCCTCCGAGGCGGCGGCGCTCTGCGTCGCGGGTCCCGGTGCGGTGCTTCTCGGCCCGCGAATCGCGGTGGGTCCGGTCACCTGCGCGCTCGCGCGGCGGAAATGAAGGCCGGCTCAGCCCCTGCCGACGGGCCGCATCGGCGTGCGGCCTACGAGCACGCCGGCCCGGTCGAACAGCACCACTTCGAGCGAGGCGCCGCTGTCCGCGCCGAGGACGGGCGCCGCGACCGTCCAGGCCCGTTCCGCCACCCTGTCGCCGAGCGCCACGCCGGCAGCGCCCGCGATCTGGAACGCCTCGGCCACCGTGTTGGCGCCTGCGATGGCGGCGCATGTCTCCGGCCCGGCGCCGTTCTCCGCCGCGATGGCGGCGAGCGGGCCGAGTTCGGCACTGCCGCGCTTGGAATGAACGTCGAGCATCCCCTGCCCGAGCTTGGTCATCTTGGCGGGGCCGCCGGCGAGCGTCACCTTCGCCACCGGATGCGTCTTCAGGTATTTGAGCGTCCCGCCGACGAAGTCGCCCATCTCGATGAGCTGGATGTCGGCAAGGCCATGGAGCTTCTGAACGGCCTGTTCCGACACCGAGCCCGTGCTGGCGGCGACATGGTCGTGCCCCGTGGCGCGGGCGACGTCGATCCCGCGGTGGATCGAGTGGATCCACGCCGCGCAGGAGAACGGGATGACGATGCCCGTTGTGCCGAGAATGGAAAGGCCGCCGACGATCCCGAGGCGCGGGTTCAGCGTCTTCAGCGCCAGCGCGCGACCGTTCTCGACGCCGATCTCCACCGCGAAGTCGAGGTCGGGCGCGACGGCGCGGATCGCGTCGGCGATCATCGCGCGGGGGTGGGGGTTGATGGCGGGCTCGCCGGGCGCGACCGGGAGGCCCGGCAGCGTCACCATGCCAACGCCCTCGCCGGCCGCGAACGACAGCCCCGCCCCCGGCGCGCGGCGGGTGAGGCGCACCCACACAAGCGCACCGTGGGTGACGTCCGGGTCGTCGCCGGCGTCCTTCACGATGGCGGCGAAGGCGGCGCCGTCCGCCAGCTCGTTCCGCGCCAGAGCGAAGGCGGGCTGCTGGCCGCCGGGGAGCGTGATGGTGACGGGGTCGGGGAACTCGCCCGTCAAGCAGCGCGGAGGCGGCGGCCTTGGAGGCTGCGGCGGCGCAGGCGCCCGTCGTCCAGCCGCGGCGGAGCGCGGTGGCCTCCGGCGCGTCGGCGGGCACGCCATGGTGCGGCGGATCTGCGCTATTCATCAACAAGCCATACTGAATGGCGCAAGCCCCGTCACGGGTGCCGCGCGCCGCACACGGAAGGAGAACCGATGACGGTGCCCCGCGGGTTGATCATCGGCGCACCGCGCTCCGGCTCGGGCAAGACGAGCGTCACCATCGGCCTCCTGCGCGCGCTGTCGCGGCGGGGCGTGCGCGTCGCCGCCGCAAAGTCGGGGCCGGACTATATCGACCCCGGCTTCCACCGCGTCGCCACCGGCCGCATGGGCGTCAACCTCGACACATGGTCGATGCCGCCCGCGCTCCTCGACAGCCTCGCCGCCACCGCCGCCGAGGGCGCCGAGCTTCTCCTCATCGAGAGCGCGATGGGCCTGTTCGACGGGATCGACGCCGCGCCCGGCCGCTCGGGCGCCGCGTCCGACCTCGCCCGCCGCTTCGGCCTCCCGGTCCTCCTCGTGCTCGACGTTTCGGGCCAGTCCCGCACCGCCGCGGCAGTCGCCCACGGCTTCGCGACGTTCGACCCCGAGATCGCGCTCGCCGGCGTCGTCCTCAACCGGGTGGGGAGCGAGCGGCACAGGAGCCAGGCCGCGGGCGCCATCGAGCGGGCGGGCATGACGGTGCTCGGCAGCGTCGCCCGCAACCCGGAGATGGCCCTGCCTGAGCGGCATCTGGGGCTGATCCAGGCCGCAGAACTTCCCGGCATCGAGGCGATCCTCGACGGGCTGGCGGACGTGATGGAGGCCTCGCTCGACCTCGACGCGATCCTCGCCGCCGCCGCCCCGATCACCGTTGCGCCCACCGCCGCAGGGCCTGCGCTGCCGCCACCGGGGCAGCGGATCGCGCTGGCGCAGGATGCGGCGTTCTCCTTCGTCTACCCGCACGTCGTCGCCGGCTGGCGCGCTGCGGGGGCGGAGCTTGTGCCCTTCTCGCCGCTCGCCGACGAGGCCGCGCCGGATGACTGCGATGCCTGCTGGCTCCCCGGCGGCTACCCGGAACTTCACGCGGGCGCCCTCGCCGCCGCCGCGCGTTTTCGGGAAGGCGTCGCGCGGTTCGCGCAAACTCGGCCGGTGCATGGCGAGTGCGGCGGGTTCATGGCGCTGGGGGCGGCGCTGGAGGATGCCGACGGCACGGTGCACCCGATGCTGGGCCTCCTCGGCCACCAGACGAGTTTTGCGAAGCGGAAGATGAACCTCGGCTACCGCAGCGCGCGGCTGCTGGCGGACAGCCCGATCGGCACCGCTGGCGCTATCGTCCGCGGGCACGAGTTCCACTATGCGCGGGTGACCGACGTGGGGCCGGACGCGCCGCTGGCGGAGGTGTCGGACGGGATCGGCAACGTCATCGGCCCGTCGGGCGGGAGGCGCGGCAACGTCACCGGCACGTTCTTTCACGCCATCGCGACCGACGCCTGAGGCGCCGGGTTACTGGACCTCGATGGTCTCGGTGGCGTGGATCGGCAGGCCGTCCACCGCAAGCGTGCCGTGGTCGTTGGCATTGAGCGTCACCTCGAGGTGCACCCGGCCCTTCGGCAGCGCAGGAATGTGGATCCACGGCCCGTAGAGGCGGGCGACCTTCGCGCCGTTGACGTAGAGGTGCGCGTGGCCCTTCCCCGGGCACGTCCGCCGCGCCGGCGTGCTCCGGGGTAAAGCGGAAGTTCTGCGGCTCGACGAAGATGTTGTAGCCGCTCACGCTGTCCGGGGTGACGGTCATCGCCACGCTCGGCGCGCCCTCGGCGGGGACGTTCACCATCGGGTGGGCGCCGTGTCCGTCATGGCCGGCCGCGCCGTGCTGGGCGGGGTCGCCGTGGTCGTGGCCGTCGAGCGTCACGCCGTTGCTGGCGGCGACCAGAAAGCCGATGCCGCCGCCGAAGACGAGGCCGATCGCGAAGAGCGCCAGTCCGCGTGCCATGGTGCGTTCCTGATTTTCAGATGTGCGGAAAGGGGCGCAGGGCGTGGCCCCGCGCCTTCCGTCAGGGCCGGGCGACGGCCGCTTCGGCAGACGTCTCGGTTTCGCCGCGCCAGAACACCGACGCGAACAGGCCGAGCATCGCCCAGGCCATCGCGCCGACGCCGAGCGCGCGGGCGGCAAACGTGGCGCCGAGTTCGGTCGGCACCGGGCCGGTGAAGCCGTCCGGCTCCGGCGCGCCGATGAGATGCGGCGCGAGGAGGAGCACCACCGCCAGCGCCCAGGTGAACCACTTGCCGCCGAATGCGATCAGCCACAGCGCGGCTGCGGCGGAGACGACGGTCGCCCACCACCAGATCTGCCGCAGCATCACGTCGGCCGCGGCGACACCCGGCACCTCCGGCGCCAGCGAGAAGGCCGGCGCGAAGTGGACCGCGGTGAAGCCTGCGATGCCCCAGATCAGCCCGCGCCGCGCGCTGACGGCGACGCCGTTCCGCTCCGCCACCGCGATCAGCGGCAGGAGCACCATCGCGTAGCCGGTATAGACCAGCATCGAGAACAGGAGGCTGAGGCCGTCGCGCATCATGTCGATGCCGCCGGCGACGGTCGCGGTGCCGCGCGCGCCTTCGGTGCCGAAGTGGACGAGGGCGCCGGTCTCGTAGAGTTCCGCGTGAAGGAGGACCGGCTGGACGAACACGAGCTGCAGCACGCCGGCCACGAGCCCGGTGAGCGCGCCTGCGAACAGGGCGCTTGTCAGGATTCTGGAAAACATCGGAGTTGCTTTTGCCCGGCCGCTCAGTGGCAGGGGAAGCCGGCGGCGTGGCGCGTGTCGTGCGCCGCGTCGTGCAGGGCGGAGGCCTGCGAGTGGCCTGTGACCCAGATGGTCGCGATGCCGATGAAGGCGGCGGCGGCGAGCGCCAGCACGTCCCTGGTGGCAATGCGGCTCGTGCGGGCGGCTGTCTGGGCGGTCATGGTCTCGGTCGTCATTGTATTCTCCTCCGCCGTCATCCCGACAGCGTCCGGTTTCACCTCGCCCGGCAGGTCTCCTGGCTCGCGGGTCGTCGTGCGCTGCCGGCCTTCCCGGTCCGCCCTCGGGCGATCCAGTGACACGGAGTTGGCAGTGCACTCGCCGCACACAGTCGCGGGAGCGGCTCCGGCGTGCCGGCCAGTCGTTTCACCAACGGGCCGGGTTCCGGATTCCCTCTTCGGTTTCAGGTCGGCGGTGAGGCCGCCCGAAACACCGAGCCCGACCTTGATAGGCGATCCTGCGCCATGGTGCCACAACTTCCTCGCGCCGGGCACGACCCTCGGGTCAGCGAAGGTGCCGGCGGAGCTTCCTCATGATCTGTTCCGCCTCGTGCCCGCTCGGCCACGGCTGCTTGCGCGGACGGCGGACCATGTAGACGAGCGTGCGCCGCTCGCGGGCCACGACCAGCTTGGCGCCAGCCGATTCGCCGCCGGAGTTCTTCGTCACCAGCGCGTCGAACTTGTAGCGGTCCCACAGGACGCGCTCGTCCTCGATGTCGAACGGGCCGCGCGACTGGATGACGACGATGTCGCGACGGTTGCCGAGATCGGGCGGTTCGATCGAGCGGACCACGAGCTTGAGGTCCCGCCGCGGCAGGAACGGCGCGAGCCCGCCAGCCCCCACGGCGAGAAACACCGTCGAGCCGCTGTCGAGGCGCTCCGCGGCGTCCTCCAGGCTCTCGACGTCGATCCACCGGTCGGACTTTGCCCGCCGCCAGGGCCGCCGCTCCAGCCGGTAGTAGGGGATCTTGGCAAGCTTCGCCGCCTTCTTGGCGTTGACGCTGATGTTCGCCGCAAACGGGTGCGTGGCGTCCACCAGCACCTCGAAGCCCTCCTTGCCGATGGTCTCGACCATCCCGTCCACGCCGCCGAACCCGCCGACCCGCATCTGGCCCGGATAGGTCGCGGAGGTGCGGCCGGCGAGCGAGACCACGAAGTTGGCGCCGGCCTCGTCGAGCATCTCGGCGAGGTCCCTCGCTTCCTCGGTGCCGCCGAGAAGCAGGATCTTCTTTCCCATCGGGGGTTACTCCTCAGCGCCCGGCATCGTCGAATGGTCAACGCACGGGCGGCAGGAAGCGTGCCATCCATGCGCGGCCGGTGGCGCCGATCGCGCCCCCGGATCAGGCGCCGACGGCGTGAAGCGCCCGTTCCTCGCCAGCCTCGACCACGGGGGCCGGCCGGGGGACGCCGCCCCAGACGTTGTGCTCACCCACCTGCGTGATGTCGGTTTCGCCGCACAGCGCCATGGTGATGTCCATCTCGCGGCGGATGATCTCCAGCGAACGGGTCACGCCCGCCTCGCCCATCGCCCCGAGACCATGGATATAGGCACGCCCGATCGAGGTTGCATGGGCCCCGAGCGCCATCGCCTTCACCACGTCCTGTCCGGAGCGGATGCCGCCGTCCATGTGGATCTCGATCCGGTCGCCCACCGCCTCGGCGATCTCCGGCAGCATGTGGATCGACGCGGGCGCCCCGTCGAGCTGGCGGCCGCCGTGGTTCGAGACGGTGATGGCGTCGGCGCCGGTGTCGGCCGCGATCCGCGCATCGTCGACGTCGCCGACGCCCTTCAGGATCAGCGGGCCGTCCCAGTGCTGGCGCGACCCAGTCGATCGACGACCAGTCGAGCGTCGGGTCGAACTGCGAGGCGGTCCATTCGGACAGGGACGACATGTCGCTCACCCCCTTCACGTGGCCGACGATGTTGCCGAACTGGCGGCGCTTGGTGCCCAGCATCTTCATGCACCAGGACAGGGTGGCGCATCAGGTCGGCGATCACCTGCGGGGTCATCTTGGGCGGGGCGCTGAGACCGTTGCGCAGGTCCTTGTGGCGCTGGCCGAGGATCTGGAGGTCGAGCGTCAGCACCAGCGCGGAGCAGCCGACGGCCTTGGCGCGGGCGATGAGGTCCGCCGCGAAGCCGCGGTCGCGCATGACGTAGAGCTGGAACCAGAACGGCTTGCTGGTGGCGGCCGCGACGTCTTCCAGCGAGCAGATGCTCATGGTGGAGAGGGTGTAGGGGACGCCGAACTTCTCGGCGGCGCGGGCGGCGTGGATCTCGCCGTCGGCCCACTGCATCCCGGTCATCCCGACCGGGGCGAGGTAGACGGGCATGGTCGCCGGCTTGCCGAGGATCGTGGCGGCGACGGAGCGGTTGTCGATGTTGCGGGCAACCCGCTGGCGCAGCTTGATGGCGGAAAACGCGGTCTCGTTCTCGCGGTACGTGCCTTCGGTGTAGGAGCCCGAATCGGCGTAGTCGTAGAACATCTTCGGGGTATGCCTGCGGTGCATCTCCCGCAGATCCGCGATTGTGAGAACCGGTGCCATCGCTTGCCTCCGCTGCCGGGGAACCTTCCCGGTCGCTCCTGTTTTTTTGGAGGCCGGAGTAAACGCCTTCGGGCCAACCCATGCAATGCAGGGGAGCAAGATGAGGCACGGGCCGCGACCTGCGACCGACGCCACGGGGGGCGAGCAGCGTGACGGTCCACCGCTCGACCTGCGATGTTGTTGATATCGCAGGCTCGGCGTATCAGAACCGCGCGCTGGCGCACACTGGACCGGAAATTACGGGGTTAGAACTTGCCGATGCCGAAGATTCAGAGATCGGAAGCCCAGAGGCTCCCCTACGTCGCCTGCGTGAGCTGGCCGCGGAGCGGGCATCACCTCCTGGCGAGCATCCTCAAGCTGATATTCCGGCACAATTTCGGCTACTGCACCTACTACGGCCACCAGGACCCCGAGAGCGGGTGCTGCGGCAAGTTCCCCTGCCAGCGGCAGGACGTCATCAACATGAGCAAGCAGCACGACTTCCAGCTGAAGTACACGCTGCCGACCGACCATCGCCTGATCGTCCAGTACCGCAACTTCGAAGAGGCGGTGACGTCGAACTACGAGCTGCACGTCAGCAACCCCAAGAACGAGGACACCTTCGCCACCTTCCGCGAGTTCGCGACCAAGCAGGCCAACGAATACGGCCTCTTCCTCAACAAGTGGGTGAAAGCGGAGCGCACCAACCGGCTCATCCTCCCCTACGAGAGGCTGACGACCGACCCGCACGGCGCGATGGTGGACGTTCTGGCGCTGTTCGACGCGAAACACTTCGAGCCGTGCATCGAGCCTGCGCTCAAGTACACCCAGCACGTGTCCTACGCCAACGCGAAGCCCGTGGTGCATGCCGGAAAAGGGCGTGAAGAACCGGCGCGACATCACCGAGTTCCGCCACTACAAGCCCGGTCTCTTCAAGAGGCTGAACCGGCTCGCCAACACTGCCCCGCTGAACGAGTACAGCTGAGCGCGCTCGGGCTGGTCGAAACGGGGTACGGGCGGGGCGGTTTGCGCGGGTACCTGATGGTACCGACGGCTGGGGTCGAACCAGCGACCTCTGGATCCACAATCCAGCGCTCTAACCAACTGAGCTACGTCGGCCCGGAGACGGCGGGGTGTTCATCCCGCCGGCGCGCCGTATGGCACAAAAAAAGCGCGCCGGAAACCCCGGCGCGCTGTTTCGTCGTTCAGGCCGAAAAAAATCAGCCGTTGAACTTGTTGACCGACTTTTCCCAGGCTTCCTTCATCGGACCGGTGGTCTCGGAAGCGAGCTTGGAGGCGGTTTCCTGCATCTCGCGGGCCTGCGAGGCGAATGCCTCGAACTGCTCACGGGCGAACTTGGTCTGGAGCTCGACCGCTTCGGAAACGGTCTTGGCGCCGGCGACTTCCTTCGCGAACGCGAACACGCGCTCGGTGTTGGCCTGGGCCTGGTCGATGAGGCGCAGGTTCATCTCGGTGAAGGACTTGCGGGCCTGTTCGTAGCTGTCTTCGATCATGTCAGTGGCATCCTCTGCTGCGTTGCGTGCATTCTCGTACATCTGCCGTGCCTGCGAAACAGACTGTTCTGCCATTTCGCGGACAATGTTCGGCATCTCCGCACCAGGCAGACGGGACGCAAAGTCTTCGGACGCTGATTCCACCGCCTTGAACGTGCTAGCCGCGAGCTGGTCGGACTTTTCGGTAAACTCGTTGGTCGACATAATGACCTCCTTGTTAGTGCATGAGGCCCTGCGGTACGCGGTACTTTTCCCGCAGAACGTCAGCGCCAAGCCCTATATAAGGGCCCTATTGTGCAGTGCAACAATTTTCTTGCACCCGCGAACAGGGCGCCGGATTCGCGATGCACACAAACCGTTAACGCGCAGAGGCGATTGTTGGATCGGTATGTCCGATTTTAACACAAATTTGAGGCGGCGTGCGCGCGGTGAGTGATGCGTTTTCCGAGAACGCGGCAGGCGATCCGGTCGATCTCGGCCTCGTCGCACGGCCGGACGCGGACGCGTTCCGCTATCTCGCCCGCTCCCTCGGCGCGCGCTACGCCGGCGACGATGCCCCGGCGACGACGCAGGACAATGCGGCTCGCGCCACCGGCACCCTGACGCGGTTTCCGCAGGCGCACTCCCGCCCGCCGTGCGGCGACCCGCGCGCCGCAGAAATCATAGAGCAGGTGCCGAGCGCGGTGATCGTCAGCGATGCCGGGAGCGTCGTCTTCCTCAACCGAGCGGCCGCCGCGCTCCTCGGCCACACGGCAGCTTCGCTGGACGCCGCGGGCGGGATCGGCGCGCTGGTGACGGGCGCCCCGCCCCGCGACGGCGCGGTGGAGGTGATCACCGCGGGCGGCCAGCGTCCTCCCGGCGCGGGTGACGCTGAGCGCCATCGCCTGGGCCGACGCCCGGGCCATCATGGTCACCGTGACGCCCGTCGACGCCGCCCGGCAGGACCGCGAGGCGGCCGACGACACCGGCGCGCTCGACGCACTGACGGATCTTCTGAGCGCCAATCCGGACCCTGTCGCGATCGTCAGCCGCGGCGGCCATGTTGAAGCTGCGAATGCGGCGTTCGAGGCGCTCGGCGGCAAGGTCGGCCGCAACCTTCACGACCGGCTGGATGCTGAGGGGCTTGCGGCGGTGCTCTCAACCCTGGCCCTCGCGCTCTCGGCGCGGGACGTTCCGCCACCGCCGGTCGAGATCAGCGTCGACGGCGAAGCGTGGCGCGTCACCGTCGGTGCGCTGCAGCACGCAGATTCGGTCTGCCTGGTGTTCCATCCGGCTGCCGCGGAGCCGGGTGCCCTGCCCCCGCTGGAGCGTGCTGCCGAAACCGCGCGGCGCCTGGTGGCGGACGCCGGCGTCGGCGTGAAGGTGGACGGGTGGTGACGTCGGCGCGCAGGAACTGCGGTTCGGCGCGGAGGCGGAGCGCTTCTTCCGTGCGCTGTTGGTGACGCTGGGCGGACGCGCGGCCGCCGGCACGGAAGTCCGCGTGACTCGGGAGGGGAGCCGCTATGGCGTGTCGCTGCACCCGCCCGAGCCGGACATCTTGAGGGACATCGCGATGTCTTCGCGGATCGTCCTGTTCGGACTGGAGGCGGGCCTTGCGGCTCACTCCGGGCCCGGCGGGCTGGTGATCGCGCCGCTTTTGCCGGCTGCGGCCGATGAGGCCGCGCCGGAAACCGGTGTGGCCTAGCCGGCGGCCTTCAGCTGCACCACGCGGCCCTCGTCCTCAATGAGGTCGATCGGAACGCGAGGCTCGGACTTTGACTGGCGGATGGTGAGGGACGTGCGCACGCTCTCCACGTTGTCGGCCGCCGTCAGCGTCTCGATCACGAAATTCTGGAACGAGCGCAGCGTGTCGGTGATGCAGAAGAGCACGAAGTCGATCTCGCCCGAGACCATCCAGGCCTCCCGCACGATCGGCCAGCCGCGGAGCTGGTCCTCGAAGCGCACGAGCTCGGCTTCCGTCTGGTTCTTCAGGCCGATGGAGGCGAAGGCCGTGAGATCGAAGCCAAGCTGCTTTTCGTCGAGAAGGGTGCGGTAGCTTTCGATGATACCATTCTGCTCCAGGGCGCGGACGCGCCTCAGGCAAGGCGGCGCGGATATGCCGGCACGCCGGGCAAGCTCGACGTTCGTCATGCGCCCATCTGACTGAAGAGCCCGGAGGATCTTCCAGTCCACTGAATCAAGTCGCACCTTCATAAGCGAACGCCACACCCATAATCGGAATATATGCTCACCACATGAACGTGCATGACACGAAATGTATCCCTACAAATCGAAAAGTAGCACGAACGGTACCGGATGAGCCCTGCCCGCCGAATGAATGAACCGTTGGGTTGCGCGATAATTTCGTCCGAAGGGAAAGTCGGTCACAGGCGCCAGGCAGAGGCCATCGCCGCCCGCCTCGGTGCGTCGATCACCATCGTGCCCGCGCGCGAGGCGACGGGCCGCGCGGGTGAAATCCTGACCGCCGACGTCGTGATCGCTGCGGGCCGGCAGAGCATCGCGCCGGCTAGGCGGATCGCGCGCGCCGCCGCGGGCCGGCCCCTAGTGGTGGTCTTGCAGCCGGTTCTGTGGCGTCCCGGCGAATTCGACCTCATCTGGGCGCCGCTGCACGACCGGCCGTCCCGCCTCCTCCCCCGCCCGCGCAATCTCCTCCAGACGCTGACGGCCCCTGCGAACACCGCTCGAGGGGAGCTCGCCGCGGCGGCTGCGGCGCTGACCGCAACCATCGAGCCCGGGCAGAAACCGCGGGTCGGCGTCCTGATCGGCGGCCCCAGCGCGGCGCACCGCTTCGGCAGGGCCGAGACGGACGAGCTCGCGGCACGGCTGGCCGCGTTCGCAGCGGCGCATCAGGTGAGCCTGATGGTCTCGACCTCCCGCAGGACGCCGCAGGGCACGGCCGAGGCGATCGCCGCGCGCCTCCCCGGCGAGCAACATTTCGTGTTCGACGCGGCAACGGACGGGCCGCTTTCGCCGCCCACGGTGTTCGCCGCCATCCTCCACCTTTGCGACGCGTTCATCGTCACCGCCGACTCCGTGGCGATGCTGAGCGAGGCGGCCGCCACCGGCAAACCCATCTACGGCTGGCGGCTTCCGGGCGGGAAAGGCAAGTTCGAGCGTTTATATCGGGGACTGGAGGCGCACGGGGCGCTCCGCTGGTTCGACGGGGGCTATTCGCACTGGCAATATGCCCCGCTCGACGCCGCGGAAGAGGTGGCGGATGCGATTGCCGCGCGCCTGGGGTTCACATCGGGACCCCGAGGGGGCATCTGAGGCTGGATTGGAACGGAGAGCACCATGGGCGAGACCGTCAGAACGAAGCTCCTGATCATCGGCTCCGGCCCGGCAGGGTACACGGCCGCGATCTATGCCGCGCGTGCGATGCTCGAACCGGTGCTGGTCGCAGGCATCCAGCCCGGCGGCCAGATGACCATCACCACCGAAGTCGAGAACTATCCGGGCTTCGCCGACGTCATCCAGGGACCCTGGCTGATGGAGCAGATGCGCGCCCAGGCCGAACACGTCGGCACGAAGATGCTGTACGACCACCTGACCGAGGCCGACCTCACCAAGCGCCCCTTCGTGCTGAAGGGCGATTCCGGCAGCACCTACATCGCAGACGCCGTGGTGCTCGCCACCGGCGCGCAGGCGAAGTGGCTCGGCCTCCCCTCCGAGGAGCAGTACAAGGGTTACGGCGTGTCTGCCTGCGCGACGTGCGACGGCTTCTTCTACCGGGGCAAGAACGTCGCGGTGATCGGCGGCGGCAACACGGCGGTGGAGGAAGCGCTCTACCTCACCAACCACGCCGCCAAGGTGACGCTGATCCACCGGCGCGATTCGCTGCGTGCCGAGCGCATCCTGCAGGAGCGCCTGTTCGCGCACGAGAAGATCGACGTGATCTGGGATTCCGAGCTCGCGCACGTCGAAGGCGGCGGCACGCCCCCCGGCGTGACGGGCGCGCGCATCCGCAACCTGAAGACCGGCGCGGAGCAAAGCCTTGCCGTCGATGGCATTTTCGTTGCAATCGGCCACTCGCCTGCGACAGAGTTGGTGGCGGGTCAGCTCAAGCTCAGGCCGTCGGGCTATGTGTGGACGGAAGCGGACAGCACCCAGACCAGCGTTCCCGGTGTCTTCGCCGCCGGTGACGTGACCGACGACATCTACCGTCAGGCCGTGACCGCTGCTGGCATGGGCTGCATGGCTGCGCTGGAGGCAGAGCGTTATCTGTCGGCTCTCGAGGCGGTCCCCCACAAGGAAACCGTCGCCGCCTGACCGGGCGGGTCGTCGTTCAGGCGGCCCGATTTACGTTCAACCCCGGCCGCACAGGCCGACGGAGGTTCCCATGGACTGGGACAAGCTGCGGGTGTTTCATGCAGCCGCGCAGAAGGGCAGTTTCACGCACGCTGGCGAGGAGCTGGGCATCAGCCAATCCGCGGTGAGCCGTCAGGTTCACGCGCTGGAGATGCAGATCGGCGTCACGCTCTTCCACCGCCACGCACGCGGCCTGCTCCTCACCGAGCAGGGCGAGCAGCTGTTCCAGACCACGTCCGGGATCGCCCGCGAGCTTCAGGCCGTGTCCGGCGCACTGGTCGATTCGCGCGACCGGCCGCGCGGCGTCCTGCGCGTCACCACCACCATCGGGCTCGGCTCCTCCTGGCTCTCCGCACGGGTGAAGGACTTCATCGAGCTCTACCCCGACGTGCAGCTGGAGCTGATCTTCGACGACAACGAGCTCGACATCGGGATGCGCGAGGCGGACATCGCGATCCGCTGGCGCCAGCCTGTCCAGCCGGATCTCGTGCAGCGGCGCCTCTTCACCGTCCACTTCCACGTGTACGCCTCGGCCGGCGTACGTCGAGCAGTTCGGCGCCCCGCGCACGGTGAAGGACCTCGACGACCACCGCCTCGTCACCTTCGGCCCCAACCCGCCGACGTACCTGCGCGAGCTCAACTGGCTCGAGACCGCCGGCCGCGAGGACGACGAGCCGCGCCAGCCGCGGGTGCGCGTCAACAACATGCTGGCGATGCGCACGGCGATCTCCACCGGCTCCGGCGTCGGCGTCCTGCCGGACTTCGTGGTCGACGAGGACAAGACGCTGATCCGCCTCGACCTCGTGGCCGAGCCGCCGAGCTACAACCTCTACTTCGTCTACGCCTCGGAGCTGCGCAACTCAGCGCGCGTCCAGGCCTTCCGCGACTTCGTGCTCGCGAAAGCCGAGGCGTGGCGGTACTGAACCCGCGCGACCGACGCGCGCTCTGGGTCGATGTCGGGCGTGGTGTGGCGATCGTCGCGATGGTCGCCTACCACTTCTCGTTCGACCTCCTCTATTTCGGCTTCGTCGACTGGGACGTGACGTCGGGGCCGCTCTGGCGCGGGTTCGCGGCCTCGATCGCGTCGAGCTTCGTGTTTCTCGTCGGCGTCAGCCTCGTCTATGCCCACGGCGAGGGGATACGCTGGCGCTCGTTCCTCATGCGCCTCCTCGTGATCGCCGGCTGCGCGGCGCTCGTCACCGTGGGGACGATGTTCGCCATGCCGGCGCCGATCTATTTCGGAATCCTCCACGCCATCGCGACGTTCAGCGTCCTCGCGCTGCCCTTCCTGCGTGCGCCCATCTGGGTCACGCTCGCCGTCGCGGCCGCCGTGTTCGCGGCGCCCTACGTCTTTACCGATCCGGCGTTCGACACGGCGCTGTTCTACCCGTTCGGCCTCGGCGAGACGCGGCCCTACACGTTCGACTACGAGCCGATCTTCCCCTGGTTCGCGGTGACGCTCCTCGGCGTGGTCGCCGGGCGGCTGATCGCGCGGCCCGCGCCGGGCGCCTCCGGCTACCGCGAGGCGGGCGGGTTCCTGCGTGCGACTGCGGCGGCGGGCCGGAACAGCCTCCTCATCTACATCGCGCACCAGCCTGTGCTGTTCGGGATCTTCATGCTGGTGATCCAGCTGATCGCGCCGGCGCGCTACTGACCAGCGCTGCAGCCGCAGCAATCCCCCGCCACCCAGTGGACACCGGGAAGCTGTACCGATAGGTGCTGTTTTCTTTACGCACGGGAAGAATTCGTCATGCAGTCAGTCAACCTGAAGGCCTTCGAGGAGGCCGACGTCAGCCACGAGCCTTACGACTTCCTTCTCGGCGCCAACGTCATCAAGCCGGAGGCTGTCGACGAGTTGCGCGGCGCTTTCCCGGAGATCAGCAAGCCCGGCTACCTCACCGTCGACGACGTGAACATGAAGGGCCGCTTCCGCTCCTTCATCGACGAGCTGGAAGGGCCGGAAGTGACCGAGGCGCTGTCGAAGCGCTTCGGCATGGACCTCCACCCCTACCCGCGCATCACCACCATCATGAAGCGCTCGCAGCCAAAGTACGGCGCGATCCACACCGACGGGCCGTCGAAGGTGATGACGATGCTCGTTTACATGAACGACGACTGGAACGCCGACGAGAGCGGGCGCCTCCGCGTCCTCCACAACGCCGATGCGTTCGAGCCCTACGCCGTCGAGGTGCCGCCGACGATGGGCACGGTCTTCGCCTTCCTCCGGGCCGACAATTCGTGGCACGGGCACAAGCCGTTCACCGGCGAGCGGCGCGTTGTGCAGATCGCCTGGCTGAAGAGCCAGGAAGACCTCGAGCGCAAGACGCGGCGCAACAAGTTCTCGCAGGTGCTGAAGGGCGTCTTCGGCCGCTGAGGACCGGCGCGCCCGCCGCGGGCGCGCTTATGCCGCTGCCTCATGGCAGGGGTTCGGCAGGAACGTGCGCCGGGGTGCTTTCCGGCGGCGAGGTTATGGCCCATATCAGGGCCATGGCCAGTGACACCGGAACGACAGACAGCGCCCGCTCGCCGGGCAAGCGCAGCGCGCGCCCGAGCGCGATCGCCGACTTCGCCGACGAAGTCGCCGCGGAAAGCGCTGCCGATTCCGCACCGCCGAAACCGAAGAAGGCTGCGCCGAAGGCTTCCCGCAAGGAGCCGGCCGAAAAGCCGAAGGCAAAGAAGGCCAAGGCAGAGCGCACCGCCCGCGGCACCTCCATGGGCGGCAAGGCGAGCGCGCGCGAACGCGCGGGCGCCGGCCTCAACCCCATCCCCGGCCTCGACATCTCGATGGAGGAAGCCGAGGCGCTGACCCCGTCCGGCGCCACCGCGACCGTCGCCGCGCTGGAAGACCTCATCACCAAGGGCCGCCCGGAGTTCCGTGCCGGCGAATGGCAGCCCCACCGCCCGCCCCGGCCCGAAAAGTCCGAGGGCGGCTATACGCTCACCCTCAAGTCCGAATACGAGCCGAAGGGCGACCAGCCGACCGCCATCGAGGAGCTGGTGAACGGCATCAGGGACGAGGACCGCTGCCAGGTGCTCCTCGGCGTCACGGGCTCGGGCAAGACCTACACCATGGCGCAGGTGATCGAGCGGACCCAGCGCCCCGCCCTCATCCTCGCACCGAACAAGACGCTGGCCGCCCAGCTCTACGGCGAGTTCAAGTCCTTCTTCCCGGACAACGCGGTCGAGTACTTCGTCTCGTACTACGACTATTACCAGCCGGAAGCGTACGTGCCGCGGACGGACACGTACATCGAGAAGGAATCGTCGATCAACGAGCAGATCGACCGGATGCGCCACTCCGCCACCCGCTCGCTGCTGGAGCGGGACGACGTCATCATCGTCGCGTCGGTGTCGTGCATCTACGGTATCGGCTCGGTCGAGACCTATACGGCGATGACGTTCTCCATCAAGCTCGGCGAACAGCTCGACCAGCGACAGCTTCTCGCCGACCTCGTCGCGCTCCAGTACAAGCGGTCCGACATCAACTTCGTCCGCGGCACCTTCCGTGTGCGCGGCGATACGGTCGAAATCTTCCCCGCGCACTATGAAGACCGTGCGTGGCGCGTCTCCCTGTTCGGCGACGAGGTCGAGTCCATCACCGAGTTCGACCCGCTGACCGGCCGCAAGCAGGACGAGATGGAGCTGGTCAAGGTCTACGCCAACTCCCACTACGTCACGCCGCGGCCGACGCTGCAGCAGGCGATGAAGTCGATCAAGGCAGAGCTGAAGCATCGGCTGGTGGAGCTCAACAACGCAGGCCGCCTGCTCGAAGCGCAGCGGCTCGAGCAGCGCACCCAGTTCGACCTCGAGATGATGGAGGCGACCGGCGCCTGCAACGGCATCGAGAACTATTCGCGCTACCTGACGGGCCGCAAGCCCGGAGAGCCGCCCCCCACCCTGTTCGAGTACCTGCCCGACAACGCGCTCGTCTTCCTCGACGAGAGCCACGTGACGGTGCCGCAGATCGGCGCCATGTACAAAGGCGACTTCCGCCGCAAGGCGACGCTGGCCGAGTACGGCTTCCGCCTGCCGTCTTGCATGGACAACCGCCCGCTCCGCTTCGAGGAGTGGGACATGATGCGGCCGCAGACGGTCGCCGTGTCCGCGACCCCTGCGAGCTGGGAGATGGAGGAGGCCGGCGGCGTCTTCGTCGAGCAGGTCATCCGCCCGACGGGCCTCATCGACCCGCCGGTGGAGATCCGCCCGGCCAAGCATCAGGTCGACGACGTGCTCGGCGAGATCCGCGCCGTCGCCGATGCCGGCTACCGCACCCTCGTCACCGTCCTCACCAAGCGCATGGCCGAGGACCTGACGGAGTACCTGCACGACCACGGCATCCGTGTGCGCTACATGCACTCCGACATCGACACCATCGAGCGGATCGAGATCATCCGCGACCTGCGTCTCGGCACGTTCGACGTGCTGGTCGGCATCAACCTCCTGCGCGAGGGGCTCGACATCCCCGAGTGCGGCCTCGTCGCGATCCTGGACGCCGACAAGGAAGGCTTCCTGCGCTCCGAAACCTCGCTGGTGCAGACCATCGGCCGCGCGGCCCGTAACGTCGACGGCCGGGTGATCCTCTACGCCGACCGGATGACGGGCTCGATGGACCGCGCGATCCAGGAGACCAACCGCCGGCGCGAGAAGCAGCTCGCCTACAACGAAGAGCACGGCATCACGCCCGAAAGCGTGAAGCGCAACATCGGCGACATCCTCGAAAGCCTCTACGAGCGCGATCACGTCTCGATCGACAAGGGCTCGGCGAAGGACACGCGCGGCATCGGCCACAACATGCGCGTCACCGTGGAAGACCTCGAGAAGCAGATGCGCGACGCCGCCGCGAACCTCGAATTCGAGACCGCGGCCCGCCTGCGCGACGAGATCCAGCGCCTGCAGAAGACCGAGCTTGCCATCGCCGACGACCCGATGGCCCGCCAGCGCGACATCGAGGCCACCGCCGGCCGCTACTCGGGCGACCGCGACTACAACGCCTCCGCCAACCTCAAGACGCGGGCGAAGAAGCCCTCGCTCGACGACATGGGCCCCGGCACCGACCGCGGCCGCGTCCGCCGCGAGGACGAGGACCTCCCACCCACCCGCGCGCGGAAGAACGGCCTCGACGAGATGACGGTGAAGCGCACTGAGAAGCCCCGCCAGAAGGCCCCGCCGCCGAAGCCCGAGGCCGACGACGCTGGCCTCATCCGCCGCCACAAGGTCGGGGTCGGCAGCTACGAGGACCCGGCGGACGTGAAGAAGGCCGGCCGCCGCAAACGCAAGACCGGCCGCCCCGGCAGTTAGAGGGCGGTTCAGCGCTATAAGTCAGGCATACCTCAAATCCCTAATTGAATGGCTTTCTGAACAAAACCAACAACGCACGGCGCTAGAGCTGACCCGCGACACGCGATCAGAAGCGTACAAATTACTTACGTCTTATTTGACTAGAATTGGCAGGCGGGTACCAGCCCATCCAAGAGAAATCATCAAGAGCGGAGCGTTCATTGAAAGCTATAATAACTTAGATACCGCATTTCACAAACTCCTCGATAATCTACTCGCAGCCATCGCTAACGGCGATGATATTAATCGACATCAAACAGATAAATTGCACACCCCATCCAATGAGCCTCACCGAAAGGTTAAGCCGATAAACCGAAACGACTTGGATCTTATCCTGATGCAGTGGGGGATGCATCATCTCCACGTTTCTAAAGTGAAGCGTTCTGGAGGCATTTCCAAGCGATCCTCTTTGCTTTTATTCGCAATTTTCGACGAGAAATCGTTCTTTCTCATTGATGTTATCCCTCATGGTCGCGTCAGAGATGGCACTTTCGCTCCGACACGGCTATTTGAAACCGCGGTCAAAAACTTCCCGCACCTCTTCATCAAAATTGGCGATGTTTCAAGTAAACTCGACCGCTCGGAGCAGTTGGAAATTGGCCTGCGGGATCGCGGGATCAATACACCCATCGCAGTAGATGAAAACTGGTGGATATACGCCAAAGGCGGATTAACGCTTGGTGAGTTCAGGCCTCTTCCATGCAGCTCACGCCGACAAGATTCTCTTAGATTTATACAATAACTACCAAGTCGGGCTAACTCATGGACGTTACATGACTGGAGATCATGTACAATTTGTTATTCACCGTGATCATTTTGCGTTGCGAAACTCAAGAACAGGTTACGTTTTCGAAATTCCTTATAGTAACGAGTGGCTACAACTATGAGCAGCACCGACACCGAACTCAAGACGCGGGTGAAGCCGAAGGTGGAGCGTCCCAAGCTCCACAAGGTGATCCTGCTGAACGATGACTTCACGCCGCGCAACTTCGTCGTGCGGGTGCTGCAGGCCGTGTTCCGCATCGGCGAGGACCAGGCCGCGCGGATCATGTACGTCGCACACACCCGCGGCGCCTGCGTGGTCTCGGTCTACCCGAAGGACATCGCCGAGACGAAGGCCGACGAGGCGACCGACCTCGCCAAGGAAGCCGGCCACCCCCTCCAGTTCACGACGGAACCCGAGGAATAGGCCGGCCGCCGCTCAGGCCGCGAAGTTCGACGGGAACAGCGCGCGGCGGGTCTCGTCATCGAAGTCTGTCTTGAACGACAGCCGGAACGGGAGTTCGCGGGCCTTGGCGACTGCGGGGCGGGCATTCACCGCCTCGTACCAGCGATTGACGTTGGGATAGGCGTCGATGCCGCCCTCTCCCAGCACTCGCACGTTGCGGTCCACCCAGCCCCAGGCCGCCATGTCGGCGATGGTGTAGCTGTCGCCGACGATGAAGTCGCGGCCGGCGAGGTGGTCGTTCAGCACCTTGTAGTGGCGGTGGGCCTCGTACTTGTAGCGGCGCTTGGCGTAGTCGCCGCCCTCTTCCGCGCCGGCGGTCTGGAAGTGGACCCACTGGCCGGAGAACGGGCCGAGACCCGACGCCACCCAGAACAGCCACGACAGGAGCTCGCCACGGTCCGCCGCGTCGCCGAGGAAGGCGCCGTGCTTTTCGGCGAGGTAGAGCAGGATCGCGGTGGAATCGAAGACGCGGACGCCATCGTCCTCGATCGCCGGCGCCTTGCCGTTGGGGTTGATCTTCGCGAACTCAGCGCCGTGCTGCTCGCCCTTGAAGGTGTCGAGCGCCACCGGCTCGTAGGCAGCGCCAAGCTCCTCGAGGAGCAGCGCCACCTTCATCGGGTTCGGCGTCTGGTGGAAGTAGAAGCGGATCATGGTGCGGGGCCCTCCGGCTGAATGTGCGCCATTCTTAGGCCTGCCGCGACGCTTCGTCCATTAGGGGGCATGGCACGTTACCGTGTCCGCCCCCTTCCGCCGAATCGTCAGGCGCGGGGGACGGGGCGGCCTTCGACCGGGTACTGCGGGTCGAAGTAGTGGTGCACCACGGTCGAGCCTGTCGGGCACCACGCTTTCGGCGAAAGCCTCGTCCTCGGCGGTCCACTCCACGTCGCAGGCGCCGAGATAGGCCTCGAACTGCTCCAGCGTGCGCGGGCCTGCGATTGCGCCGGTGATGTGCGGGTTCGCGAGCACGAAGGCGATGGCGTAGGCCGACGGCGACACGCCGCGCTCCTCAGCGCGCGCCACGAACCTGTCCGCTGCATCGATGGTCTCGGGCCGGAACTCGGTCTGCATGATGCGCATGTCCTTCGACGCGGCGCGGCTGTCCTCCGGCACCCCGCCGGCATACTTGCCGGAGAGGACGCCGCGGGCGAGCGGGCTGTAGTTGAAGACGCCGATGTCGTAGTGCGCGCAGGCCGGCAGGAGCTCGACTTCGATCACCCGGTAAAGCGCGTGGTAGTAGGGCTGGCACACCACGGGGCGGGTGATGTTGGCCTCGTCGCACCACCGCACGAGCTCGGCAACGCGCCAGGCGCGGTGGTTGGAGACGCCGAAGTAGCGGATCTTGCCGGACCGCGTGAGGTCCTCCAGCGCGCGCACGGTCTCCTGGAGCGGCGTGTTGTGGTCCTCCTTGTGGAGGTAGAGGATGTCGAGATAGTCGGTGCCGAGGCGCTTGAGCGAACCGTCCACCGCCTTGTTCAGCCACGAGCGGGAGAGGCCGCCGAGGTTGGGCGCGTCGCCCATCACGTTGGCGGCCTTGCTCGCCACCACCACCTTGTCGCGCTCTGCGGCAATGAGCTTGCCGACCGCCACTTCCGACGCGCCGCCGTTGTAGACGTCCGCCGTGTCGATGAAGTTGACGCCGTTGTCGCGTGCGGCGGCGTAGATGCGGCCGCCTTCGGCTTCGTCGGTGCGGCCGCCGAAGGTCATCGTGCCGAGGCAGATGCGGGAGACCGAGAGGCCGCTACGCCCCAGTAAGCTCATCGGTATCATGTTGTTCGCCCTCCCGTTTTCGCATGTCATGACGTGATCGTCCCGCGCATGAGGGTTACGGACGGCACCGCCCCCGTGTCCAGCGCGAAGTTCGACCGCCTCTAGCCCGCGCCGACGATCACGGAAGGGTCGGAGACCGGCGGCTGCGGGTAGTGGATGCCGCGCTGGCCGGAGAGTCCGCGGTTGGCCACCGGCGGAACCGGCGTCGGCCCGCGGCCCTTGAGTTCGCCGTTCTCCACCGCATCGAGATCCTCGCCGTAGAGGTTTTCCATCAACGCCGCCGTGAGTTTGGCGCGCATGTCCGCGGCGCCGGCGTCGGCCGAGAGGTCGTGCTGCTCCCGCGGGTCGGCGTCGAGGTCGAAGAGCTGGATGACGTTGCCGTCGGGGTACCAGATCAGCTTGTGCCGGCCGTCGGTCACCATCCGCGTCGCCTTGGGGCCTTCCAGAGCCTCGCCGTAGAGGATGTCGCGCCGCTCGCCCAGCATCGAGCGGCCGTCGCAGGTGTCCGGCACGGCGATGCCGGCAATGTCGAGGAGGGTCGGCATCACGTCCGCGAGGCCGACGGGACGGCGGTCGATCACGCCCGCCCCGATGCGCGGAAAGTTCTTCGGGGCGGTCAGGATCATCGGGACGCGAGCGGAGCCTTCGTAGAAGAGGCGCTTGGCGTAGAGGCCGAAGTCTCCCAGCATGTCGCCGTGGTCGCCGGTGACGAGGATCACCGTGTTGTCGAGCACGCCCTCCTCGCGCAGCGTGCCGATGACGAGGCGGAGCTGCGCGTCGATCTGGGTGCACTGGGCGTAGAAGGCGCGGCGCACGTCGGCCAGCGCCTCCGGCGAGAGCTGGTGCCAGAAGGTGCGCACCGCCTCCAGCGCGTGCGGCAGGTCGCCCTCCGCCCAATCCGCCGTCAGCGAGTCGGGAATCGTGCGGCGGGCGTAGCGCTCGAAGTAAGCCGCGAGCGGGGTGATCGGCGGATGCGGATGGGTGTAGGAGAGGTACCAGAGCGCGGGCCGTGTCGGGTCGCGGCGCTTGATGGTCCGGCACATCGCCTGCGTCGTCCAGTTGGTGACGTGGCAGTCCTCCGGCAGGTGGAAGGTGCGCCAACCATAGTCGTTGTTCGACATGGCGTGTGCGTAGCCCTGGCCGACGAAGCCGCGGTCGGCGAGATGGATGTCGTAGTCGTCGACCGCGCCGAGCTGCGGGCGGCCCTCCTCCGCGATCAGCGCGTCGTCGAAGCCGATCCGGTCGCGCGGCGGATAGGCGTGCAGCTTGCCGACGGCGAAGGTCTGGTAGCCGGCCTCGCCGAACGTGCCGGCGAGGGTCGGCACGCCCTCGGGCATGGTCAGCGCGGGCTGGAAGGTGCGGTCGCCGTGGGTGCGCGGGGTCTGCCCGGTCATCAGCGTACGGCGCGCGGGAATGCAGATCGGGCACTCCGAATAGGCGCGGTCGAACCGTGTTCCGGCTGCGGCGAGGGTGTCCAGGGTCGGGGTGTCGATCGCCCCGTGACCCTGATGGTTCATCAGCGGAGCGGGCCACTGATCGAAGGTAACGATTAGAAAGTTCGGTTGCTTGTCGCCTGCATATTGCATCCGTCCGGCCGCCCTCTCGCTTGTCAGCGTGATATCTCAGGGTTAGCCTAAACCCATGGGCAGACCCGCGTAAGACGGGCAGGAAACGACAATCAGGGAGAGAAACCATGAAATTGATGGTAACGACCGCGCTCGCCGCAGCATTTGTGCTGGGAGCGGCAAGCACCGCCATGGCCGAGTGGCCGGAGAAGCCGATCAAGGTCATCGTCCCGTTCGGCGCGGGCGGCACGTCCGACCAGATCACGCGCGCCTTCGCCGCGGCGATCGAGGAGAATGACCTCCTTCCCGAGCCGATCACCGTCATCAATGTCGGCGGCCACTATTCGGTCGGCGCGCGGCAGGTGATGGAGGCCGAGCCCGACGGCTACACCTTCCTGACGCTCCACATCGCGCTGATGGGCGGCGAAGGCGGCGGCGTGTTCGATTTCGGCTACCGCGACTACACCCCTGTCGCCACCACCGGCGAGTTCTGCGTCATCCCGATGGTGCGCAAGGATTCCGGGATCGACAGCGTCGAGCAGCTGCTGGAGAAGGCCAAGGCCGAGCCCGACACGCTGATCTTCGGCGCCAACCTCGGCGCCATCAACCACATGGGCGGGGTGATGCTGCAGAACCTCGTCGACGGCGCGAAGTTCCGCTTCGTGCAGATCGGCGGCGGGACGGCCAACTTCACCGCCCTTACCGGCGCGCAGATCGACGCCACGGTGCTGTCGGCCGCCGAGGTCGCCAACTTCACCATGGGGCCGGACGGCAAGCCGCTCGAGGACACGCAGATCAAGCCGCTCGCCTACACCGGCGCCAACCGCGTGAAGCACCTTCCCGACCTGCCGACCATGAAGGAACTCGGCTACGAGATGGATTACTGCGTCCAGTCCTGGTGGTTCGCCCCCAAGGACACGCCGCAGGAAGCCGTCGAGGGGATGGCCAACGCACTCGAGAAGGCGATGACGACCGACCGGGTCGAGAAGTTCCTCGACGAGAAGATGTTCGACCCCGTGTTCCTGAAGGGTGACGAGCTGCAGGCCTCGCTCGACGAGACGTGGGAGCGGATCGAGCCCATCGCCAAGCAGGCCGCCAAGAAGTAACCCACCCGGTCCCACCGGCATCGCGATGAGCCGCCGCGCCGACCGCGCGGCCGCTCCCCTCCTGCGCGGGCATCCTCCCGGCGCCACTGCTGTCGCCACATGGATCGAATATGCAAAACCGCCTGGCTCACTGGGAAATCGGGGTCGCCGCCGCGTTCATCGCCGGCTGCCTCGCGGCGCTCTGGGAAACGCGCGACATCCCGCCCGGCACGTTCGAGCCGCTCGGCTCGGCGCCCGTCCCGCAGGGCGTGGCGCTCCTCATCATCGCGCTCTGCCTGATGGTGATCGTCACCGCGCTTCGCCGCCCGGCCGAGCCGGCGGAGGACCTCGGCTACGCGCCACGCCCGCTCGACGCTGCGGTCACCGCCGGGCTCACCGTCGTCTACGTCGCCGCGATGCAGGCGCGGCTGATGGACTTCGCGCCGCTCACCGCGCTGTTCCTGTTTGTCACAATCGCCTTCCTCACGCGGCTCAGGCTGCGTTCGCTCCCCACCGCCGCGCTCGTCGGCGTCATCACGGGCTGGGGCCTCCAGTACGTGTTCACCCGTGTCTTCGTCGTCGACCTGCCGGGGCTCTAGACAACCATGCTCGATGGACTTTTCGGTGCGCTTCTCAACCTCGCGCACCCGCTCCCCTTCGCGCTGACGCTCCTCGGCACGACGCTCGGCATCATCGTCGGCGCTATCCCGGGCCTGTCGGGCGCGATGCTGATCGCCCTCACCCTGCCGCTGACGTTCTACATGGACCCGGCCAACGCGATCGTCCTCCTCATCGGCATGTATGTCGGCTCGATCACCGGCGGCCTCATCACCGCGACGATGCTGCGGATGCCGGGCACGCCCTCCAACGTCGTCACCACGTTCGACGGCTACCCGATGGCCGAGGCCGGCCGCCCCGGCCGTGCGCTGGGCCTCGGCATCTCCGCCTCGTTCGTCGGCGGCATCGTGTCGTGGATCGTGCTCCTCTTCCTTGCCAAGCCTCTGTCGATCTGGGCGACCCGCTTCGGGCCGTTCGAGTATTTCACCCTGATCCTGATGGCGATGGTGCTGATCGCCTCCGTGAGCCAGGGCTCGATGGTGAAGGGGCTGATCGCGGGCTTCCTCGGGATGCTGGTTTCGATGCCGGGGGTCGACCCCTCCGCCGGGCAGCCGCGGATGACGTGGGACTGGTACATGCTGAACGGGGGGCTGAAGCTCCTCCCCGTCCTCATCGGCGTCTTCGCCGTCAGCCAGATCATCGGCGACGTGGTCGCCATCGGGAAGACGATCAAGCGCGTGGAATCCTCGATGACGGGGCTGTTCATGTCGCTGAAGGACTGGCGGGACCAGGCGTTCAACCTGTTCCGCTCCTCCATGATCGGCACCTTCGTCGGCATCCTCCCCGGCATCGGCGCCTCGATCGGCTCGATCCTCGCCTACACCTCGGCCAAGAACATGAGCCGGACGCCCGAAAAATTCGGCAAGGGCTCGGAGGAAGGCATTGTCGCCTCCGAGGCCGCCAACAACGCCACCGTGGGAGGGGCGCTCATCCCGCTGATCGCGATGGGCATTCCGGGGTCGGTGATCGACGCGATCCTGATCGGCGCCTTGATGATCCACTCGCTCCAGCCGGGGCCGACGCTCTTCATCACCAACCCCGAGGTGGTGTGGGCGATGATCGCGTCCTGCCTCGTCGCCACCATCATGATGTACGTCGTGATGATGGGCGCGGTCCGCTACGTGGCGATGGTGATGTACATCCCGCGCGCGTTCCTGCTGCCGGTGATCCTCGTCTTCTGCATCGTCGGCGCCTTCGCGCTCGACAACACGATGTTCGACGTGTGGGTGATGCTGATCTTCGGCGTCGTCGGCTTCGCGATGGAGCGGGCCGGATTCCCGCTCGGTCCTTTCGTGATCGGCTTCGTCCTCGCCCCGCTGATGGAGGCCAAGCTGCGCTCCGGGCTGATGATGACCAACGGCTCGCTGGAGCCGATGTTCACAAGGCCGTTGCCCCTTATCTTTCTGATTATAGCTGTTATTCTTCTAATAATGCCGTTTTTCCGGAGCTGGCGCGAGCGGCAGTCCCGGCCCCGCTCGAGTGATTTGCCAGACGAAACGGTCGAATAATGCAGGATCTCGCTTTCAGCATCCGCACCGTCCGCGCCACTTGCCTGCGCGCCCCGCTCGAAAAGCCGATGCGCAACGCATTCGGCTCGATCGACGCGCGCCCGGCCCTGGTGCTCGAACTCGAGCTGGAGGACGGCGTGGTCGGCCTCGGCGAAGTGTTCTGCAATTTTCCGGGCTTCTCGCAGTTCCACAAGGCGCGGATCGTCAACGAGCTTCTCGGGCCGATGATCACCGGCTCCTCCTTCGCCTCCCCCGAGGCGCTGACTGAGCATCTTACGAACGTCACCCACAGGATCGCGCTGCAGTCGGGCGAGCCCGGGCCGTTCGCGCAGGTGGTCGGCGGTCTCGACGTCGCAGCGTGGGACGCGGTCGCCCAGCGCGCCGGCACGCCGCTGTGGCGCCTCCTCGCGCCCGATGCGCACGCCCGCGTCCTCACCGCATACGCCAGCGGCATCGACGGCAACGACATCGATACACTGATCCCCCCGCTCCAGCAGGCCGGCTGGCACGCCTACAAGCTGAAGGTCGGCTTCGGCACCGAGGAGGACCGCCGCAGCCTCGGCCGCCTGCGCGCTGCCACCGGCCCCGACGCGAGCCTGATGGTCGACGCCAACCAGGCCTGGGAGTTCGCCGAGGCGGAGCAGCAGATCAGGGCGCTCGCAGACGAGGGCCTGCACTGGATCGAGGAGCCGATCGCGGCCGACCGCCCGGCCGACGAGTGGAGCGTCCTCACCGACATCGGCCCGCCGATCGCCGCCGGCGAGAACCTGCGCGGCGACGATGCGTTCGAGACCGCGATCGACGCCGGGATAGAAGTCCTCCAGCCCGACGTCATCAAGTGGGGCGGGCTCTCCGGCGCCCGGCGGATCGCCGAGATGGCGCGCAAGGCCGGCGTCCTGTGGGCGCCGCACTACCTCGCAGGCGGCGTCGGCCTTGCCGCCAGCGCCCACCTCGCGCTCGCCTGCAACGCCGGCTTCCTGGAGTTCGACGTGAACCCGAACCCGCTGCGCGACGGCCTCCTCGGCGGGGCGATCATGGTGGAGGACGGCCACGTCCACATCGCCGACCGTTCCGGCCACGGCGCCATTCCCGACCCTGAAGTGATCGCGCGCTACCGCGTCTGATCCGCCGGGACCGGGCCGCCGGAGACCGCGAATTCGCACCAATTGACGCGCAGGTGGTTGTGCCCGCGCCTCAAATTTGGTCAGTTGCAGTCAATACAAGATCGTTGTCGCAGGTTCGCCTGTTCGCCACCGTCCGGTGCATCGCGCCGGAAAGTGGCTATTTTTTCGTTTTTGCGACCGCGTGTGCCCGCGGCTGCGACCTTAACGCGTTTCACGACTGTCCGAATGCAACCAAACCGAGCCGGGAGGCCCCGTCATCTCATTTTCCCAGAACCAAGTCTTGAAGGAGACCACGAATGGCATCGTCTGATCCGACCCCGCCCGTCCCGGAACCATCGACGATCCTCGGCGCACCGACCACCGACTATGAAGTCGGCCAGGACAACGTCCAGGTCCTGGGCCTCGACGTTCACAACCCGGTCTTCTTCGTCTCCGCCGTCGTCATCGTCGGGTTCGTGATCCTGACCCTGATCTTCAAGGAGCAGGCGGAGGCCTTCTTCACCTGGCTCCGTCCGGCGCTGACCGAAATGTTCGACTGGACCCTCCTCAGCATCGGCAACATCTTCGTCCTGTTCGCCATCTTCCTCGTGCTGAGCCCGCTCGGCGGCGTTCGCCTCGGCGGCGTCGATGCCACGCCGGACTATTCGTACATGGGCTGGTTTGCGATGCTGTTCGCGGCCGGCATGGGCATCGGCCTCATGTATTTCGG
The DNA here is from genome assembly GCA_963704595.1 of uncultured Alphaproteobacteria bacterium. Taxonomy (GTDB): domain Bacteria; phylum Pseudomonadota; class Alphaproteobacteria; order Rhizobiales; family Amorphaceae; genus Acuticoccus. The sequence goes on along the minus strand of OY969922.1, from coordinate 872,189 downwards.
GGTGTCCGAGCCGCTGTCGCACTATGCCTCGTCCGTCGGCGGCGTCGTGGTGGGCGAAGACGGGCTGCGCACCGACTGGGCGCCGCTGGCAGGTGCCGCCGGCAACCCGGAAGGCGCGCGCGAGCTCGCCATGGGTGCCACCATCTTCCACTGGGGCCTGCATCCCTGGGCGATCTACGCTATCGTCGCGCTGGCGCTGTCCTTCTTCGCCTACAACCGCGGCCTCCCGCTGACGCTGCGCTCCGCCTTCTATCCGCTGCTGGGCGAACGGGTGTGGGGCTGGCCGGGCCACGTGATCGACACACTCGCCGTGTTCGCAACGCTCTTTGGCCTCGCGACCTCGCTGGGCTTCGGCGCGGAACAGGCGAGCGCCGGGCTCAACTACCTCTTCGGCATCGAAGAGACCGACATGACGAAGAGCGTCCTGATCCTGTGCATCACCGGCGTCGCGCTGGTGTCCGTGGTCGCCGGTCTCGACGCCGGGGTGAAGCGGCTTTCCGAGATCAACATGGTCCTCGCGGCGCTCCTTCTGGCGTTCATCTTCTTCGCCGGGCCGACGCTGGTCATCGCCACCGGCATCCTCGACAACACCGTCGCCTACTTCAAGACGCTGCTGCCGCTGTCCAACCCGTTCGGGCGGACCGACAACAACTTCATGGACGGGTGGACCGCGTTCTACTGGGCGTGGTGGATCTCCTGGTCGCCGTTCGTCGGCATGTTCATCGCCCGCGTCTCGCGCGGCCGCACGGTGCGCGAGTTCGTGATCTGCGTGATCCTGGTGCCGACGGTCGTGTCGATCATCTGGATGAGCACCTTCGGTGGCGCTGCCATCAACCAGGTGATCGCGGAAGGGCACCAGGCCATCGCCGCCGCCAGCGACGACACCAAGCTCTTCCTGATGCTCGAAGACTTCCCGCTGACGCAGTTTGCCTCGTTCATCGGCATCACGCTGGTGATCGTGTTCTTCGTGACCTCGTCGGACTCCGGCTCGCTGGTGATCGACACCATCACGGCCGGCGGCAAGATCGACGCTCCGGTCAGCCAGCGCGTGTTCTGGGCGACCTTCGAGGGCGTGGTCGCCATCGTGCTCCTGCTCGGCGGCGGGCTCGCCGCGCTTCAGGCCGCGGCCGTGGCAACGGGCATCCCGTTCGCCTTCATCCTGCTGGCGATGATGGTCTCGACCCTCAAGGGCCTCACCGAGGAGCGCGCCGGCATGAAGGCGCTCATCAAGCTCCAGAAGAGCTAGGCCTCCAGGGCGGAGGCGCGGTCGCCTCCGCCTTCCGCCTATCGGCGCTGCGTCTCGGGGATGATCCCCCGTGGCGCGAACCTCAGCACAAGCAGAAGTACGACGCCCATCACGACGAGCCGCATCTGCGCGGCGTTGTCGAGAAGATGCTGGCGGATCGGGCTGTCCTCGCCCAGCCAGAACGTGGCGTTGTCGATGAGAATGGTGCCCATGGGTTCGGCCTGCACCCAGGTGAACCACACCACGAAGGCCCCGATGGTCGCGCCCCAGTTGTTGCCCGACCCGCCGACGATCACCATCACCCAGATCAGGAACGTGAAGCGCAGCGGCTGGTAGGAGCCGGGCGTGAACTGGCCGTCGAGGGTGGTCAGCATCGCACCCGCGACGCCGATCACCGCGGACCCCATCACGAAGACGAGGAGGTGGAGCCGCTTCACGTCCTTGCCCATGGCGCCGGCAGCGGTCTCGTTGTCGCGCACGGCGCGCATCATGCGGCCCCAGGGCGACCACAGCGCCCGCTGCGCCAGCCACAGGATGGCGGCGAGCACGACCACGAACAGTCCGACATAGCCGAGCTTGACGACCAGCGACGACAGCTCGATGGAATCGAACGGGAGCGCCGCCGCAAGGTCGGCGAACCAGGCCTCCTCGCGCAGTTCCACCTCGTAGGGCACGGGGCGCGGCAGGCCGACGACGTTCTTGACGCCGCGCGCCAGCCAGTCCTCGTTCATGAGCGCGGCGACGATGATTTCCGAAACGCCGAGGGTGGCGATGGCGAGATAGTCCGCCCTGAGGCCGAGCGCGATCTTGCCGATCACGAACGCTGCAGCCGCTGCGAACAGCCCGCCGACAAGCCATGAGACGATGACGGGGAGGCCCGCGCCGCCGAGGAAGCCGGCGAAGGACGGGTTGACGCTCTCGATGGCGTCGGTCGCGGGCACCAGCACCGCGGCGGCGAGGAAGAACGCCGCGATGGCGCCGAGGACGGTCAGCACCCAGCGCAGGATGCCCGCCGACACGGCCCGCAGCGCGAGGATCGCGATGATGAAGCCGACAACGATGAGGAGGGTGAGGAGAACGCCGTGGCCGCCGACCGCCCATGCCTCGGGCACCGGGTCGGTCGCCACCAGCACGACGGCGAGGCCGCCGAGCGCGGTGAAGCCCATGACGCCGAAGTTGACGAGGCCGGCGTAGCCCCACTGGATGTTGATGCCGAGCGCCATCACGGCCGACACCAGACACATGTTGAGAATGGAAAAGGCGAAAGACCAGCTCTGGAAGAAGCCGGTCAGCGCGATGAGGAAGAAGAAGACGACGAAGGGAAGGACGGACCTGAGATTGGAATTCATGTCCGTCCTGCCATTGTCGTGTCAGCCCTTGCTGGAGACGGGGTCGTGCCCGTAGGTGTTGCGCTCACGGATCTTGCCGTCCATGCCCTTGAGAAAGGCTTCGCCCTTGTGCTTCTGGGCCATTTCCTTGGTGTAGGCCCAGGATTCGGCCTGCGTCTCGCAGACCTTGGAGGCACGGTCGGCGCCCTCCTTCTTGGTTTCCCACATCCCGTCTTCACGCTTCTGCGTCCAGTAGTTGTTCTCGTTGACTGCCATTGTTCCGCTCCATGATAGGTACGCGACATAATCGCTCCATCATGCAACCGGTTGTCGGCGTTCAGGGTTCCCGATTTACTCGAAACGGGAACGATTTTCTCGCTCCCGGGCATCAGTGCGACGCTCTCTTGTTGAACAGACCATAGGGTCTCAGGAGGAGTGTCAGCACCAGGATGACGAACGCCACCGCGAACTTGTATTCGGTCGCCAGAAGCTGGACGAGACCGTCCGGCAACCAGTCCTCAGGCAGGAGATAACCGAGGAAACGCTTGTAGGCGTAGGTGATGAATACCTCGGCGAAGGCGATGATGTAGCCACCGACGATGGCCCCGATGGGCGAGCCGAAGCCGCCGACGATCGCGGCGGCGAAGATCGGCAGCAGCAGCTCCTGGTAGACGAACGGCTTGTAGCTCTTGTCGAGCCCGTAGAGCGTGCCCGCGATGGCGGCCAGCGCCGCGGACAGCGTCCACGCGATCAGCACCACGCGGCCGGCGTCGATGCCGGAGAGGGTCGCGAGATCCTCGTTGTCGGCGTAGGCGCGCATCGACTTGCCGGTCCGCGTCTTCTGGAGGAACCAGAACAGGAAGATCACGCAGACCGCCGCCGTTGCCAGCGTGATGACCTGCGTGGTCTTGATCGCAAGCCCTTCCTTAAGCCCCGTGAGCTGTTTGAAGTCGCCGGCCGAGATCACGAAGCGGGCGCCGTCGGTGAAGATCTGGTCGCTCGGGCCGATGATGAAGCGGATCAGCCCCGCCATCACGAACATCACGCCGATCGACACGATGATGAAGATCACCTGGTCCGACTTCTTGTCCCGGTAGAAGCGGTAGACCACGCGGTCCGTGAACAGGACGAAGAGGACCGTGCCGAGGATCGCGACCGGCAGCGCGAGGAGCGCGGTCGGCAACGGATCGATCGAGACGCCGTAGTCCTGCAGGACCCAGGTCACGAAGATCGCGAGCATCGCGCCGAACGACATTGTCTCGCCGTGGGCGAAGTTGGAGAAGCGCAGGACCGCGAACACCAGCGTGACGCCGAGCGCGCCGAGCGCCAGCTGGCTGCCGTAGGCGAGGCCGGGAATGATTGCGAAGTTGGCGAGGACGACCAGCGCGTTGAGGATATTTTCCACCGGTCAGCCCCCCAGGAACGAGCGGCGGACATCGGCGTTCGCGAGGAGCGCCTCGCCGGTGTCGGTGTAGGCGTTGCGGCCCTGCTGGAGGACGTAGCCGCGGTGGGCGATCTCGAGCGCCTGCTTGGCGTTCTGCTCCACCATCAGGACGGCAATGCCGGTGTTGGCGACATCGATGATCCTGTCGAAGAGTTCGTCCATGACGATGGGGGAGACGCCGGCGGTGGGCTCGTCCAGCATCAGGACGGAGGGCTTGGTCATCAGCGCGCGGCCGACGGCGACCTGCTGGCGCTGTCCGCCGGAGAGTTCGCCGGCAGGCTGGCGCCGCTTCTCCTTGAGGATCGGGAAGAGGTCGTAGATCTCCTCCATCGTCCCGGCGATGTCGTCGCGGCGCAGGAACGCCCCCATCTCGAGGTTCTCCTCCACCGTCATCGACGGGAAGACGTTGCGCACCTGCGGCACGAAGCTCATGCCTTCCGACACGCGCTCGGTCGGCTTCATCCGCGTGACGTCGCGCCCGTCCAGCGTCACCCTCCCCTCGCGCAGGTTCAGCATGCCGAACACCGCCTTCATCGCGGTCGACTTGCCGGCGCCGTTGGGGCCGACGATGACGGCGATCTCGCCCTTGTCGGCCTCGACGGTGCAGGCGTGGAGGATGTCGTCGTTGCCATAACCGCCGGTCATGGCTTCGGCTTTGAGGAAGCTCACGCGGCGGCTCCCGGCTTCTTGTGCTTGGAGCCGGTGCCGAGATAGGCCTCGATCACCGCCTCGTTCTTCATGATCTCGTCGGAGTTGCCTTCGGCGAGAACCGCGCCCTCCGCCATCACGATGACGGGGTCGCAGAGGCGGGCGATGAAGTCCATGTCGTGCTCGATCATGCAGAAGGTGTAGCCGCGCTCGGCGTGGAGCCGCTGGATCACGTCGCCGATGGTGGCGAGCAGCGTGCGGTTCACGCCGGCGCCGACCTCGTCGAGGAAAACGATCTTGGCGTCGACCATCATCGTCCGGCCGAGCTCCAGAAGCTTCTTCTGGCCGCCGGAGAGGTTGCCCGCCTGCTCGTCCGCAAGGTGCGTCAGCGTCAGGAAGTCGAGGATCTCGTCGGCCTTCTCGCGCACCTCGCGCTCGCGAGCGGCAACGCGGCCGGGGCGGAACCAGGCGTTGCCCAATGTCTCGCCCGGTTGGCCGGGGGGCACCATCATCAGGTTCTCGCGCACGGAGAGGGAATGGAATTCGTGGGCGAGCTGGAAGGTGCGCAGGAGCCCGCGCCCGAACAGCTCGTGCGGCTTCAGCGCGGTGACGTCGTCGCCATCCAGCGCGACCGTCCCGGAGGAGGGCTCGTAGAGGCCGGCGATGATGTTGAAGAGCGTCGTCTTGCCGGCGCCGTTGGGGCCGATGAGACCGGTGATCGTCCCCTTGCGGATGTCGAGGGTGACGTCACGGACGGCATGAATCCCGCCGAACCATTTGGAGACGTTGCGAACGGCGATCATGTTTTCGGAGGAACCGGCCGGGGCGTGTGCCCCGGCCGGGTTGGTTTTCGCGATCAACGGTACTGGATCGTTTCGATCGCGCCGTCCTTGATCTCGATTTCGCGGAAGTTGCCCGCGCTCTCGCCCGGCCCGATCAGCTCCACCGCGGAACCGCCGACGTAGTCGACGTCGCCGCCGCCCTTGATGATCTCGAGCGCCTTGGCGAGTTCACCGGGAAGGATCTCCTCGCCGGGTGCGTTGGCGATGTCCATGATCTTGCCCTTGAATTCGGCCGGATCGGTGGAGTTTGCAGCCTGCATGGCGAGCATGATGAGCGCAGCGCCGTCGTAGGCTTCCGGCGCATAGACGCCGGTCTCGAAGCCGGCGGCCGTGGCAAGTTCGGCGAACTTGGAGGCACCGTCGGAGTCGGAGCCGGGGAGGACGCCGAACGAGCCGTTCAGCGGATCGCCGATCGCCTCGACCAGCGCGTCGCCGACCATGCCGTCGGGCAGGAGGAAGGTGTCGAACGCGCCGAAGTCGAGCGAAGCCTGGATGATGCCCTTGCCGCCCTGGTCGAGGTAGCCGGCCACCACGAGCAGCTCGCCACCGGCGGATGCCAGCGCCGCGACTTCGGCGGAGTAGTCGCCCTTGCCGTCTTCGTGGGCGGCGTTGATGGTGATCGAGCCGCCGGCCTTCTCGAACGAGGAGGCGATCGCGTCGGCGAGGCCCTTGCCGTAGTCGTTGTTGGTGTAGGTCAGCGCCACTTCCTTGATGCCGCGCTCGGTCAGCATGTCGGCGATGATCTCGCCCTGGCGCGCGTCGGACGGCGCGGTGCGGAAGAACTGGCCGTTGTCCTCGATGGTGGAGAGCGCCGGCGAGGTGGCGGACGGCGAGATCATCACGGTGCCGTTGGGAAGCGCCGCATTCTGAAGTGCCGCAGTGGTCGCGCCGGAGCACATCGCGCCGACGATCGCGGGCACGCCGTCAGAGGTGATCAGGCGCTCGGCGGCAGCGGTCGCCGCGCCAGCGTCGATGCAGGTGGAGTCGGCGCGCACGGGGGTGACGGTGCCGCCGTCCATGAACTGGCCGGAGTCGGTGACTTCCTTCATCGCGAGCTCGGCGCCCGACGCCATCGCGGGCGCAAGGCTCTCGAGCGGGCCGGTGAAGCCGAGGAGGACGCCGATCTTGACGTCTTCGGCGAGGGCCGGTGCGGCGGCGAGCAGCGCAGCGGCGCTGACGGCGGCAACAAGCGTTTTCTTCACGATGAGATCTCCCAGAAGAACAGAAGTTTTTGTCTGTTGCAGTGGGAGCATAGGAGGCTTGATTTCGCAAGGCCCGGGCAAGGCTGCCCGGGCCGCTATCCGTGGAGAAATCGGCGGTTTCAGGCGACTTCGCGAAGCGCCGCGCCTGCCGGCCGCACCTTCTCGGCGTAGGCCTTCATCAGCGTGCGGGTGATCTCGCCCGGCGTGTAGCTGTACGGGCCGATCTCGCCGACCGGGGTGACTTCCGCGGCGGTGCCGGTGACGAAGCATTCCTCGAACGAGCCGAGCTCGTCCGGCAGGATGGTCCGCTCGATCACCTCGATGCCGCGCTCGCGGGCAAGGTTCATCACCGTGCGGCGGGTGATGCCGCTGAGGAAGCAGTCCGCCGTCGGCGTGTGGAGCTTGCCTTCCTTGACGAAGAAGACGTTGGCGCCGGTCGCCTCGGCGACGTGGCCGCGATAGTCCATCATCAGCGCGTCGGTGTAGCCCTTGGCTTCGGCGGCGTGCTTGGAGAGCGTGCAGATCATGTAGAGGCCGGCGGCCTTGGCATGGCATGGGGCGGTCTTCGGGTCGGGACGCTGCCAGGAGGCGATGTCGAGGCGGATGCCCTTCTCCAGCAGCGCCGGGTCGAAGTAGCTCGGCCACGCCCAGGCCGCGATCGCCACGTGGATGGTGTTGAGCTGGGCCGAGACGCCCATCATCTCGCTGCCGCGCCAGGCGACCGGGCGCAGGTACGCGTCGGTCAGCCCCATGCGCGCAAGGGTCTCGCGCTTGGCTTCATTGATCGCGTCTTTGCTATAGGGGATTGCGAACCCCAGCGCGTCCGCGGAGGCGAACAGGCGATCGGTATGAGCCTCACATTCGAAGATCTCGCCGCCATAGGCACGCTCGCCCTCGAAGACGGAGCTGGCGTAGTGCAGCGCGTGGGTGAGGATATGCACCTTGGCGTCGGCCCACGGCACGAAGGTGCCGTCGAACCAGATTTCGCCCTCGCGCTGGTCGAATGGGATAGCCATGTTCACTCTCCTCGGGGTGCCGGGAACTGCCGCGACACCGTACCTAGTTTCTTGGCAGACGCACAAAACTTCGCCATCACGAAATATTATTGCGCAGAACCGCCACATCGCGACATTAATGCACGAATTTGGCGACCTTTGAGTACGCCTTGTTACGAGATACGTCAACATGGTTGACTTAAAAAAAGTCACGTCCCCGATTTCCCGAGACCGAGCCGCTGGCGCTCGACCTCATCGAGCGGATGTTCTTCGGCTATCGCGACTTCGTCGGAATCGCGGACGAATCGCTGGAGACGATCGGCTACGGCCGTGCGCACCACCGGGTGCTCCACTTCGTCGACCGCAACCCGGGCCTCACGATCGGCGACCTCCTCGAGATCCTGAAGGTGACCAAGCAGGGCGTTGCGCGCGTCCTGAAGACGCTGGTCGACGACGGGCTCATCACCGTCAGCCAGGGCGCGCTCGACCGGCGGGAGAAGTGCCTCGCCACGACGGCGGAGGGCCACCGCCTCGCCCGTGCCATCGCCGCGATCCAGACCGAGAAGATCAACGCCGCCCTCGCCGACGCCGGGCCACAGAACCGCGAGGCGATTGCCGCGTTTCTTGCGGCACTGGTTGACGAAGGGGAGCGAGAGGCTGTCCTGTCGCGGATCGCAGGAGGCGTGTAACCCATGGCGTACCGTGACGGCGGCGAACCGGCGAACGACGACGAGGCCCCGCACATCCTTCTGGTGGACGACGACCAGCGCATCCGCACCCTGCTGCAGCGCTTCCTGCGCGGGCAGAACTTCCGCGTCACCGCCGCCAAGGACGCCGCCGAGGCGCGCCGCAAGCTCGAAGGAATGGTGTTCGACGCCATGGTGCTCGACATCATGATGCCGGGGGAAGACGGCCTCTCCCTGCTCGGCTCGCTGAAGGAAACGCACACGATGCCCGTCCTCCTCCTCACCGCGAAGACCGAGCCGGACGACAGGATCGCGGGCCTCGAAGCGGGGGCGGACGATTACCTCCCCAAGCCGTTCGAGCCGCGTGAGCTGGCGCTGCGCCTCGCCAACCTCCTGCGCCGCCGGCCGGAAAGCGCGCGGCGCATCCGCTTCGGCGCCTTCGTGTTCGACATCCGCCGCGAGGAACTGTCGCGGGGTGCCGAGACGGTGAAGCTGACCGACCGCGAGCGGCGGCTTTTGCGCCTCCTCGCGAGCCGCCCCGGCGCCACCATCCCCCGCCACGAGCTCGTCGCGGACGAGGATCTCGGCGACCGCGCCATCGACGTGCAGATCAACCGCCTCCGCCGCAAGCTGGAGGAAGACCCCGCCGACCCGAAATATCTCCAGACCATGCGCGGGCAGGGCTACCGGCTCCTCGCCGACCCGGAGCATTCCGGGTGAGCGCGCCGGCCGAGCACCTCGATGCGGTCGAGCAGCGGCCGCAGCGCCCGCTCTGGCGCCGCATCCTGCGCTGGCTCGGCCTGCCGCCGCCGCTGGAACGCTGGCTGCGCAGGCGCCTGCCCGCGCCGCCTGTTCGCGCGCTCGCTCCTCATCATCGTCCTGCCGATGCTGATCCTCCAGTCGGTCGTGGCGTTCGTGTTCCTCGACCGCCACTGGGAGAACATGACCAAGCGCCTCTCCGTCGCCACCGCAACCGAGATCGCCGCGCTGGTCGACCTCCTCGAGACAGCGCCTGCCGACCGCCGCGCCGAGCTCGTCGCCGTCGCGGGCGCGCGGCTCTTCACCGAGGCGCGGCTCCTCGACACCGACCGTCTTCCGCCGCCGGGGCGCAAGCCCTTCTTCTCGCTGCTGGACCGGACCCTGTCGCACCTGATCGCGACGGAGGTCGGCCGCCCGTTCTGGATCGACACCGTCGGCAGCAGCCGCTTCGTCGACATCCAGGTGAAGACCCACGTCGGCATCCTCGAGATCATCACGCGCCGCAGCCACACCTATGCGTCGGACGCGCACATCACGCTGGTGTGGATGGCCGGAACCTCGCTGGTGCTGATCGCGGTGGCGATCCTGTTCCTCAAGGGCCAGGTGCGCCCGATCCAGGAGCTCGCCGCCGCCGCCGAGCGGTTCGGCCAGGGCCGCCCCATCGGCCAGCTCCGGCCGCACGGCGCCATCGAGGTCCGGCAGGCCGGCTGGGCCTTCCTCGAGATGCGCCAGCGGATCGAGCGGCAGATGGAGCAGCGCACGCAGATGCTGGCCGGCGTCAGCCACGACCTCAGAACCATGCTCACCCGCTTCCGCCTGGAACTCGCGCTGCTGCCGGACAGCGAAGACGTGCAGGCGCTGACCGAAGACGTCGACCAGATGCAGGCGATGCTGGAGGACTACCTCACCTTCGCGCGGACCGACATCGACGAGCCGGTCGCCGACGTTTCCGTCGGGGGCCTGATCGCGAACGCTGTGCGCGGCTTCGACAACGTGCGCGTGATGGTGCCGCACGACATCGCGGCGCACATCCGCCCCAACGCGACGCTGCGGCTGGTCGCCAACCTCGTCTCCAACGCCGTCGCCTACGCGGATCAGGTGGAGGTCGGCGCGACCACGGACGGCAACCGCCTCTTCATCACCGTGGACGACGACGGGCCGGGCATCCCGCCGGACGAGTACGAGGCCGCGTTCCGCCCGTTCTACCGGCTCGACAACGCGCGCAACCAGGACCGTGGCGGCACCGGCCTCGGCCTCACCATCGCGCGCGACATCGCCCGCAGGCAGGGCGGCAATGTCACCCTCACGAAGAGCCCGCTGGGGGGCCTGCGCGCCCGCATCCGCCTGCCGCAATAAGGCTCAGCCGCGCACCATCCTGCCGAACGCCGCCAGCTTCTCGTCCGACATGTAGCCGTAGCGGTTGACCCAGAGCCGCCCGTCCGACGCGGCCCATGCCGGCCTCCGCGCGGCGCATCACGTCGTCCAGCGGGCCATAGGCGTGGGTGAAGGCGTAGATGGGCGTCGCCCCCGCGGCCGCCCGCGCCGCCGCGAGCTTCTCCGCAATCGCGTCGGCCCCCACGGCGTGCGGTTCGGCGGGCTCGGGGTAGCGGAGCGCGGCTACGGTCTCGGGCACTGCGCCGCCGGTCCCCAGAAGCTGCGTGAGGATCGGCGCCAGCGCGTCGTGCCCGCCCATCGCCCTGGCGAAATCGGCAAGGATCATCGGCCAGTGCATGGTGTAGAACTTGATCCCGATGCCTTCGACGCCCGGCGCGATTGCAGCGATGTCGAAGCCCGACAGGGCGTTGAGAGGCGGCGGGAATGCCTGCGGCACCAGCGCCATCTCCGCCGGAAGCGCGGCCCGCATCCGCGCGATCAGCGCAGCCGAAAGATGCCGCCGCAGCGCGAGGAGGTCCTGCACGCCGGGATAGTCCCCCAGCGCATCGAGGGACGGCATGGTGGCCGGAATGTCCGCGGCCTTGAGCGAGGTCAGCCGGGTGCGGAGCGCCAGCGCATCGGCGCGCATGCGGGCGGTGTCGATGCCGAGGCTTTCGGCGACCCGCAGCGCATGGGGCGAGAAGTCGAAGAACAGCGAGCCGAAGGTGTATGGCGGATATTCGGGCCAGTCGATCCTGAAGCCCGCGAGCCCCGGATAGGCCGCCGCAAGGTCCTTCAGCAGCGCTTCCGTGTAGGCGAGAATGTCGGGTGCTGCGAGCGAGGCGTTGGCGTCGACCCGGCCGAGGATCGGCTTGTCATCCGGCCCGAGCGCCTCGTCCTCGGCGCGCACGCCGGAGAACTGCACGCGGTAGCCGGGCGGGATCGCCGCCTGCACCTGGAACCAGACCTTGAGGCCGCGCGCCTTCGCCGCCTCGATGAAGCGCGCGACCGTCTCGCCCTCCGCCGCAGTCAGCGCGTCTGGCGCGGGCGGCTGGTAGGCGAGCCCCTGGTAGAACGCCTTGTCCGGCGCATAGCTCGGCGCGGTGCGGATCATCAGCTCGCGCTTGCCGAACAGCGGGCGATCGAGCAGGCGGACGCCGCCGTGGCCGCCATCGGCCGGAGGCTCGCGCGAACCGCCGATTTCGGCCGGGGCCATCACGTAGGGGCTGGTGGCAATGTCGGTGGCGCCGGCGGCCTCGACCCGGTCGAGCACCGCCTCGATGCCCTCCGCCTGCGCCCACTCGGGTAAAACCGTGATCCCTAAATTAGCCATTGCCTCCCCTTCCGCTCTCGTTTTGTTACGCGAGACTTCTCTGGATGAATGCAAAAGGTCAAACCATGGATCGGGTTAAGCAGATCACGGTGCGCGTCGTCGCCCGCGAGATGGGCGGGGCCGTCTGGAACCCCCGCACGCGGTGGACGTCGAAGGTGATGCTGTTCGCATTCGTCGAGGACACGGCAGGGCGCATCGGCGTCGGCGAGTCCTGGCTCAACGAGGGCGGCGCGCAGGCGGTCCGCGCGGTGATCGAGGACGACATGGCGCCGCTGGTGGTGGGCCGGACGCCGTTCGAGGCCCGCGGCCTCGCCGAGACCATGCGCCGGGGCACGGAGATCTCCGGCCGCATCGGCATCACCGCCGCGGCGTGGAGCGCCATCGACATCGCGCTGTGGGACCTTGCCGCCCGCCAGGTGAACCTGCCGCTGGTCGACCTCCTCGGCCGCGCCCGCAACACCGTGCCGGTCTACGCCAGCGCCGGCCTCTACGGCACGGACAAGGGCCCGGGCGACCTCGCCGCCGAGGTGAAGGGCTGGGTCGACCAGGGTTTCGACGCGGTGAAGATCAAGGTCGGCGGCGCGCCGCTCTCCGAAGACGTCCGCCGAATTGCCGCCGTGCGCGAGGCCATCGGCCCGGACGTGCGCTTCATGATCGACGCACTCTACAATCTCGACGTCGCGGGCGCGCTCGCCCTCGCCAACGCCGCCGCGCCTTACGACATCCACTTTCTGGAGGCCCCGGTCTCCCCGCTCGACATCGCGGGACAGGCCCGGGTCCACGCCCAGAGCCCGATCCCGGTCTGCGGAAACGAGAGCATGGCGTGGGCGTCCTACTTCCGCGACCTCATCACCGCCAATGCCGTCCACTACGTCCAGTTCGACCCGGCGGCGTGCGGCGGCGTGACGGAGGCCAAGCGCATCGGCGAGCTCGCGCACACCTTCCACCTCCCCGCGACGCTCCACGCCTCGTCGTCGGTGGTGACGTACGCCGCCTCGCTCCATATCGCCTGCTCGCTGCCCAACGCGCACTCGACCGAGCACCACATGCTCCACCAGTGGTTTTGGGACCGCGCGCCCGAGAACACGTTCACGCCGACCCAGAGCGCGCTGGCGCCGCCCCCCGGCCCCGGCCTCGGCATCGACCTCACACCGGACGACCTCTGACCGCCCCGCGCAACAAAAAGTGATGGGAGCGCACCAAGCGCGCCTTCTTGTCCACTTGACCCGGCATCCGCCCGGGGTGACCCTTTCGCCATGACGTGACGATGACGGTTCCGGCGCCCCTTTTGCGGCGTCGCTCCGGCGCTGCGGACCATCCCGCAGCCCGGTCATGGACATGGAGGGCTGGGCCGCATGGTTCGATTCCTGATGTTGCTCGCACTATTCCAGGTTGCGGCGCTCAGCGCCCGTGCCGAGACACCGCCGGTGGTGGACATCGAGCTGGTGCTCGCCGTCGATGTCTCGTGGTCGATGGACTACGAGGAGCAGAAGCTGCAGCGCGAAGGCTACGTGGCAGCTCTCCGCCATCCCGACGTGCGGGCCGCCATCGCGCGGGGCGACTGGCAGCGCATCGCGCTCACCTACCTCGAATGGGCCGGCAACGACCTCGACCGGGTGGTGGTGCCGTGGACGATCATCGAGAGCGACGCGGATGCCGACGCGTTCGCCGCCGCGCTGGAGGCGGCACCCATCGGCCGGATGCGGCGCACGTCGATCTCGTCCGCCATCCGCCGCTCCGCCGCGATGTTCGACAACGGGATCGACGGGATGCGCCGGGTGATCGACGTGTCGGGCGACGGGCCTAACAACATGGGGATCGCGGTGACGGCAGCGCGCGACGAGGCGCTGGCCGAGGGCATCGTCATCAACGGCCTGCCGATCATGATCAAGCGCGCCAACCCCGGCGGCTACTTCAACCTCGAGGCGCTCGACATCTACTACGAGGACTGCGTGATCGGCGGCTTCGGCTCGTTCATGATCACCGTGGAGAGCGCCGACCAGTTCGCCGCCGCAATCCGCCGCAAGATCATCCTGGAGATCGCCAGCGCCGCGCCGCAGGTAATCCGTGCAGCGTGGCGGGCGCCGGGCAGCCCGCCGCGGGTGGACTGCATGGTCGGCGAGAAGCAATGGCAGGAATACCGCCGGTACGACCGCTGGTGACAGCGGCCGCCCGGCGGCACGCCGCTATTTGCGGATGTCGTCTTCCAGGAAGTAGCGCACGTTGTCCTCGAACGTCTCGTCCGTCGTGAGGCCGAGCTTGAGCGCCTTCTGCGGGTTGATGAAGGGGCGCCAGCCGGACACGATGTCGATGATCCGCTGGTCCTTCTCCCACACGATGCGGCTGACCGGCTCGTCGCCCGCGACGCGGCGCATGCACTCGATCATCTCGCCGATGGAGGCGACCTTGCCAGGCATCGCGAAGGCGCGGTTTTCGCCGAGATCCTCGGCCATCACCTCGGCGGTGCGGATGAGGTTCTCGACCGTGACGCGCGGCGAGGCGTACCAGACCTCGTAGTCTGCATCGACGGGGCAGATCGCGGCCTCGCCCTGCAGCGGCTCGCGGAAGATCGACGACATGAACGAGGACGCCGCGGCGTTCGCCTTGCCCGGGCGGATGGTCACGGTCGGCAGGCGCGGGGCGCGGCCGTCGAAGAAGCCCTTGCGCGAATAGTCGGTGACGAAGAGCTCGGCGGCGGCCTTCTGGGCGCCGTAGGAGGTCTGCGGGTTGTTCTGCGTCCAGTCCTCGATCTTTTCGGGGATCTCGCCGCCGTAGACCGCGCACGAGGAGGAGAACACCAGCACCGGGCACGTCCCGAGCGCGCGGGCCGCCTCGAACACGTTGAGCGAACCCATCATGTTCACCATCATGCCGAGGTCGAACTCGGCCTCGGCCTGACCGGAGACGATCGCCGCGAGGTGGAAGATCACGTCGGGCTTCGTCTCGAACAGCTCGTTGACGCTGGCGCGGTCGGCGATGTTGGTGGCGTGGCACGACACCTCGAACGGCGCTTCCATGTCGGCCGGCGCGTTGAGGTCGGCGAGCGCAAGATGCGTGATCGGCTGACCGCGCATCGTCCCCCGTTCTGCCAGACGGCGGGCAATCTTCTGCCCCACGAAACCGCCGCCGCCGATGATCAGAACTCGCATCCGCTCACTCCCTGTTTGGATTTTGGCCTATCTAGCGGCTGCCATGTGCCGACCGCAATTGCCGATTTGTCGAGGCGCTCAGAACAGCGCGTCGCTGAGGAGCTTCACGCCGACGAGGGCGAGGAGCCAGTAGATCAGCGTGTAGAACCGCTCAGGCGCGATCCGCGACACGAGCTTTGCGCCGAGCCACGTCGCGCCCAGCGCCACCGGCGAGGCGACCAGCGCGGCAAGCAGCCCCTCCTTCGTCAGCTGCCCCAGCCAGATGAAACCCGGCAGCTTGATGATGTTGATGAGGAAGAAGAACGTGACGCCGGTGGCGACGAACGTGTCGCGCGGCAGGCGCTGGGGCATCAGGTACATCTGGAACGCCGGGCCGCCCTGGTGGAGGACGGTCGAGGTGAGCCCGCTCATCATGCCGAGGAAGACGCCGACCGGCCTCGACGGCACCCGCGCCGGCGCCGTCGGTCCCAGGATCCCCCGCAGCGCGTAGCCGAGCGTGATGGTGCCGAGGATGCCGAGCATCGGCCCGGTGGGCAGGAGCGCGAACAGCGAGAAGCCGAGCGCGATCCCGAGCAGCGCCGAGGGCACGAGGAGCCTGAGGTTCGGCATGTCCCACTTGCCCCGGTAGATCCACACGCTGAGGACGTCCTGGATCATGAGGATCGGGAGGATCAGCCCGGCGGCAGGGCCCGGCGGCATGACGAGGAGCATCATCGGCATGGCGAGGACGCCGATGCCGGAAAGGCCGCCCTTGGCGAGGCCGAGGAGGGTGATGGAGAAGAGGAAGACCGCGACGGTCGGGGCGTCCCAGTTGAAGTGGACGAGATGCTCGCTCATGCGCGTCTCGCGCAGGGGTGCGGCCACGCGTCATGCGCGAGGTGGCTTTGCATAGAACGTCCTGACGGGATCTGCCCGGAATGCGGAAGGACTTCCGCGGTATCAGGCACGGCAGGTCGTGTCCAGCCGCGCCGGCCGCGGCCGGGTCTTGCCGCCGCCGCCGCCTCGCACCATGCTCGCCGCCCCTTCATCCGACCGGAGCGGCAACCACCATGAACCTCGGCCTCGGCGACAGCGCGCGCCCTCTCCTCGACGCGGTCCGCACCATGGTGGCGGGCGAAATCGCCCCGCTCGACGCCGAATTCCAGGCCGAGGTCGGCCGCCACCCCTCCGGCGACCGCTTCAGGCACACCGCCCGCCAGCTCGAGATCCTCGGCAGCCTCAAGGCGCGCGCCCGCGAGCGCGGGCTCTGGAACTTCTGGCGCACCAACCAGCCGGACGGGCCGGGGCTCAGCAACGTGGAATACGCCTACTTCGCCGAGGAGATGGGCAAGGTCCGCCTCGCTGCCGAGTGTTTCAACTGCTCCGCGCCCGACACCGGCAACATGGAAGTGTTCGACCGGATGGGCACCGAGGCCCACAAGGCGCGCTGGCTGTCGCGGCTCCTCGAAGGTGAGATCCGTTCGGCGTACCTGATGACGGAGCCCGCCGTCGCCTCGTCCGACGCCACCAACCTCGTCCTCTCCGCCATTCGGGACGGCGACGACTACGTGCTGAACGGCGAGAAGTGGTGGGCGTCGGGCGCAGGCGATCCGCGCTGCGCGGTCTACATCCTCCTCGCCTGCACCGACCCCGACGCGCACAAGCACGCCCGGCACTCGATGTTCGTGGTCGACGCCGCGACGCCCGGCATCGAGGTGCTGCGGCCGATGATGATCTTCGGCCACGACGATGCGCCCCACGGCCACATGCACGTCCGCTTCACCGACGTGCGGGTGCCGGCGGCCGACCTCGTGCTCGGCGAGGGGCGCGGCTTCGAGGTGGCGCAGGCGCGGCTGGGGCCGGGGCGGATCCACCACTGCATGCGCTCGATCGGCCTCGCGGAGAAGGCGCTGGAGCTGTTCTGCCGGCGCGGGCTGGCGCGCGAGGCATTCGGCAAGCGCCTCGTCGACCTCGGCGGCAACTTCGACCGGATTGCCGACGCCCGCATGGGCATCGAGCAGGCCCGCCTCCTCTGCCTGAAGGCGGCGTGGGTCATGGACACCGAGGGTGTGCGGGCGGCGCAGCCGTGGATCAGCCAGATCAAGGTGGTGGCGCCGGAGGTGGCGCTGTCGATCTGCGACGACGCGATCCAGCTCCACGGCGCGATGGGCATCAGCCAGGACACCGAGCTCGCCGCGATGTGGACGCACCTTCGCACCATGCGCCTCGTCGACGGGCCGGACGAGGTGCACCGCCGCCAGATCGCGCGGGCCGAGCTAAAGCGCTACACCGCCTGAGCCGCCGGCTCAGACCTCCGGCGGGCGCGTGTCCATTGCTCCAACGGTCACCACCGCGGGGTCGCCGGCAAGGGCGGCGGGCACCGGCGGCGAGGTCTTGATGCGGGCAAACACCGCCGTGCGGTCGCCCGCGATGATCGCGGTCGGCAGGCCGATATAGTCCTGCGGGTCGTCGAGCCGGCCGACCTTGTCCACCACGCCCTCGAACCTGTCGCCCGAATAGGGCAGCGCCACGGAGACGCTATCGCCGGGGTTGGGCGCGGTGCCGAACGGGAACATCGCCTGCACATGGCCCTCCGCGTCGCGCGGGTAGAGGAGCGCGATGACGTCACCCTCCACCACCCGGTCGCCCGCCTCCACCAGGATGCGCGCAAGATTGCAGTCGCACGGGCTTTCGACCACGGCGCGGGACTCGCCGCCGGTTCCCAGCATGACGGAGACCAGCGCGTCACCCTCCGACACGGACTCGCCGGGCGAGTAGCCCCACTCGAGGACGACGCCTGTGGCGTTCGCGGTCAGCGCCTGCCGCTCGACGGCGACGGCGGCGTGTTCGGCGCGGATGGGTCCCGCGGCGACGCTGCCGACGCTCTGGCTGCTGCTGCCGCCCTTGTCCGGCAGGGCGAAAATCGCGGCACCTGCCACCAGCGCGATGACGGCGGCGTTGAACGGCAGCGACATCAGCGCCGCGAGCGGGCTGAGGCGGCGGCGCGGCGGCACCGTGCGCCGCGCGTCGCGCCCCTCGTTGTCGATCACGGGGACGCCATGCCCGGGGTTCAGCGGCGGGGCGAAGCTGCGGCCCTGCACCGCGGCGTTGGTGAGCGCGCGCAAGACCTGCTTCTGCCGGTCGGTCGGGTCGACGAAGCGGAAGCCGATCCGGTCGGCCGTGACCGTGACGGCTTCGCCCTCCATGTCGAGGCTGACCGCGTAGTCGCGCATGTCGAGTTCGACCTCGAGGCGGCGGCGCTCGCCGGCGACGATGTCCTGCCGGCCGGGCGAGATCGCGATGCCGCCCATCGACCAGTCGAGGAGCGGATAGAGCGCGTCTCCGATCATCACCGTGCCGCCGCCGCCGATCCGCTGGGACCTCCGGTTGCGCGCGCCGGGCTGGGTGTCGTCGTCGGGCTCATCCGTGCCGCTCGCGAACCGCCCGCCCTTGCCACGCGCGCTGTTGCCGGCCCGGTCGTTCATCCGCGCGCGTGGCGGGACCGGCAGCTTCGGATCAGGCGCGGGCGGCGCCACTGGTTCGCTCGGGGCGGCTGCCTCCTCGGCGGGAGCCGGCTCTGCGGCTGCGGGCGGCGCAGCCTCGGAAGTCGTCGTGGCCGCCTCGGCGCCATCTCCTGCCTCGGCCTCGCGTGAGCCGGCCTCGGCGCGGCGGCGGAGGCGTTCGCGCGCTGCGGCAAGTTCCGGCGCGTCTCCCCCCGTCCCCTCGGCGGGAGATTGCCGCGGTGCTGTCTCGGCAGGCTCTTCGACGCCTTCGCGGTGCGGGCGCAGACGCGATTTCAGCCGGTCGCCGAGCTTCGGCTTTCGCACGGGCTCAGCGGTCGCGGCCTCGGCGGCGGGCGCGGGGTCCACGGCTGGGGCCTCGGCAGCGGTCGCAGGCACGGACTCGGCAGCGGGCTCAGCGGCGGGCGGGACGTCGGCGGCCGGCGCCGTCGCGTTGGTCGCGACCGGCCCCACGGTTGCCGTCCATCCGCCATAGCCATGAACATATTCAGGGGCGGCGCCGGCGCTTCGCAGCGCCCCTTCGGCGGCCGAACCGCTCATTTCGACGGTACCCCATTCGGAACGCGCACGATCCGCGCGGCGGGCCTTGATCCGCGTGCGCAGCCGCTCCCGCTCCGCCTGATCGTGTTGCTCGCTCATGGGCTCCGCCTTGTTCGCGGCCGACCGGACACGGCCGTCCCTGCAAGAGACCGGCCAGCCGCCGGGCGCGTCATCACTCTCCGGATGAAGCATATGGTAAAGTTTGTGATTATTGTCAGTAATCCCTTTTGCCCGAATAGACGAGAAAAAGGCCTTGCCTTCACCGGGCAAAATTCTATCGGTGGCCGCTTCCGTAGAGGGACGATCCGCCCGTCCGCCACCAGGTGAGCTTGCCGAGGCCGCTCATCAGGAGCCCGGTCGGCCGCGTCGGCCATGTGCCGGAGAGCCGCCCGGCGAGTGCCACGGGCGCCATCAGCCCCGCCGCCACCGCCCCCTTCACCATGTGGCCCAGCATCTCGCCGCGGCGGGGCGGCTCCAGCATCATCGGCACGATGCAGCGGTGCTGGCCGGAGAGGTAGCGCCGCCGCATGATGAAGCCGGCGTCGAGCCGCTCGGGCGGGATGAATTCCACCATCCTCGCCTCCGGCGCCCAGACGAAGCGGCGCCCCGCCTCCACGAGCTGCCGGAAGAGGAGCACGTCCTCGCCGCCGATATGGTCGAGCCGCGGGTCGAACGGCGCGCCCACGAGGCAGCGCGCCTTGACGAACGCTGCCCCCGGCAGCGGCAGGTAGGCGTGGCTCTCGCTGACGTCGCCGCCCATCGGTGCACCGAGATCGCGCGAATAGGTGTCGAGGAAGAAATCGGCGCCGGCCGGGGCGGTCCCGTCGATCTGTGCGACGCGGGGGCCGAAACTGCCGTCGGCGCCACTCTGGCGCAGCGCTTCGACCTGCGCGGCGAGCCAGCGCGGATCGGCCTGGCAGTCGTCGTCCACGAAGGCGACGATCTCGCCCTTCGCGGCGGCAACACCGGCATTGCGCGCGCTGGAGATGCCCGGGCGCGGCTCGCGGATCGCGGTCGCTGGAAAAGGGAGGTTCGCCGCGGCCAGCACGTCCGCCGCGGTGCCGTCCGGTGCATTGTCGACCACCAGCACGTCGACCGAAACGTCCGCCGGGATCTCGAGCGCGGCGAGGCTTGCGAGCGCGCGCGCCAGCGGCGCCGGGCGGTAGCGGGTCGGGATGAGGATGGTGACGGTGGTCACTTGCTGACGTCCACCAGCGTGTAGACGAAGTTCTGGTTAAACGGGATCACGCCCTCGATATATTGCGCGATGAAGAGGTTCACCTCCGCAATCTTCGAGCGCGGCACGAAGACGATGTCGAACGGCTCCAGAAGGGTGTTCTCGGTCGGGACCCCGTCCTTGGCGAAGGCCTTGAGGTCGAGGAAGCGCATCATCGGGAGGTTTTCGGGCCCGCGGCGGATCAGCACCACCTGCTCGCGCTTGGCGGAAACCTCGAAGCCGCCAGCCTGGAACACCGCCTCCAGCACGCCGGTCGGCCCGGTCAACGGGTAGACGCCGGGGTTCTCCACCTCGCCGCCGACATAGACCTGACGGCTGGCGAACCCTGTCGGCACCACGCCGACCTTGGGAAAGCGCAGGTACTCCGAATATTTCTGCTCAAGCTCGGCCGCCAGCGCTTCGGGCGTGCGCCCGTTGGCGAGCACGGCGCCGAGAAGTTCCAGATAGATGTTGCCGTCCGGGGCGACCTGCGCCGTCACGTCCTCGTCGTCGTAGAACGGGAGCGTGATGCGCACCTCGTCGCCGATGACAAAGCGCATCGCTCCGCCGAAGCCCTCCGCCCATGGCAGGAAGCCGTTCGGGATCGGCGGCGCGATGACAGTTCCCGTGGCGGCGCAACCCGTTGCGTCAGCGCACGGGCTCGGGACCTGGTTTTGCGAGGCGCAAGAGGCGACGAGAAACGCGAGGGTCGCCAGGAAGGCAAACCGATACATAGGGGACGATCCTGCGGACAGCACATCCCGACGCTCTGCCGTTAACCTTAAGAACCGGTAAAGGCGGCCGGGATCGCCATGCCGCAGGGCCGCTTACCCAGCGATTTGTCGGCTCAGTAGGCGTTGCGGGAGCGGAACAGCAGGGAGAACGGCGTCATCATCAGGATGTAGAGGTCGAACCAGATGGTCCAGTTCTCGATGTACTCGATGTCGTAGCGCACCCTGACGAGAAGCTTGCGGTTGGTGTCCGTCTCGCCGCGCCAGCCGTTGACCTGCGCCCAGCCGGTGATGCCGGGCTTCACCCGGTAGCGGCGCATGTAGTCGGCCACCGCCTCGTCGAACGGCTTGCCTTCGGCCTTGGTGCCGAGGGCGTGCGGCCGGGGGCCGACGAGGCTCATGTCGCCGTTGAGGACATTCAGGAGCTGGGGGAGCTCGTCGATGCTGGTGCGTCGCAGGAACTTGCCCACGCGGGTGACGCGCGGGTCGTCCTTCGTGGTCTGCCGGTCCCCGGCAAGGTCCGCCGCATCGGTGCGCATGGTGCGGAACTTGTAGATGGTGAAGATGCCGCCGTTCCAGCCGCGCCGCGGCTGCCGGAAGAACACCGGCCCCGGCGAATCGAGCTTGATCGCGAGCGCCGCGAGCGCAAGCACCGGCGAGACGAGGAGCACGAGCAGCCCGCCGAGGATGCGGTCCTCGAAAAATTTCGCCACGCCCTCCCAGCCGCGGATCGGCGCGTCGAGCGCGCGCAGCATCGGCGCGCCGCCGATGATCTCGACCGGCCGGTCGAAGAAGCGCCACATCGGAAGATCGGGCGCGAACAGCACCGTCACCGAATAGCGCGACAGGCGGTCCATGATCTCGGTGAGCCGCGCGACGGCGGCAAGCGGCAGCGCGATGATGACCTCGTCGACGTAGCCGCGCTCGACCGCGTCCTCGAGATCGGCGAGGCCGCCACGGCGGTGGTAGCCCTGGATCTCGGTCGGGACGCGCTGGTAGCGGTCGTCGTAGTAGCCGACGAGGGCGTAGTGGGCGTCGTCGGTGGAGGCGAGATGCTCGATCACCGCGATGCCCTGCGTATCGGCGCCGTAGATGGCGACGCGGCGCCGCAGCCGGCCGCGCCGGATGGCGGTGCGCACCATCAGCGCCACCGCCACGCGGAAGACGACGATTTCGCCGGCCGCCCCCAGCAGCCATAGCGCGAGCCATCCGCGCGAGGCGGTCTGCTCGATCGCAAAGCCGAACGCCGCTGCGGTGACGAGCGCAAAGGTCAGCACCAATGCCACTGCGAGGCGGCGCAAGAGGCGCGCCTGCACCTTGTGGGCGGGTGTGTTGTAGACCTTGCTGCCTTCCAGCATCCGCGAGAACAGGAAGGTCGCGAGTGCGACTGCCGGCACGTAGGTCGACGGAGCCTGCGTTTCTGCGAGCATGAAGTACGACGAGACGAGGCCTGCGATGAAGAAGCAGGCGAGGTCGCCGACGATCAGCGCCCGGTCGATATTCTGAAGGTAGAGGTAGTCCGGCCGGCCGTGGCCGGGCTCGATGAATTCGACCGGGTTGAGGCCGCCCGGCCGTGCCTTCGCCGCCTCCAGCCTCGCCGCTGCGACGGTATCGCGCGGCGACATCACGGCAACGTTGTCCTTCGCGCCGACACGGGGCGGGCCGGACGGGCTATCCTCTGCGGGCGCTGTCTTTTCCGTCATGCCTTGCATAAAACCTTCAATGACCAACGCTCGCTGCGATTCCCTCTCGTGGGAGAACCATTGAGAATTCCCGACATAGTGGAGACTTACGGCGCGGGCCGCGCCCCCAAGTCTAGACGCAATGCCGCCCGGCTTGATTGGATCCATCAAGGGACTGGGTCCCAGATGAGCGCCCTGACGGGCGTGCGGCAACCCCGCCACAAGAATGCCTGACCTGCGCAGAGAACTTTTTACGGCCCTTTCCGAAGCGATGGCGGATGAAGCCGGCAATCTTCCCGTAGAAACGGGTTCATTCTGCCTGCCCACCACGCGATTTAAACACGATTTACATGCGCCCTAAAATCTGAATTCCGTCATATCTGTGAATGAAAGTCGCGCAGCGTTTGTCATGTGGGGTGATCGCCATAGATGTGTGCCATCGTTGAACGATATGCCGGGACGTCGCGGTTTCGGGCCGTGAACCAGTCCGGCAACGTCGACTGCGCCCAACCGGCGCTGTTGCTTGGGATGGAGGCTCTTGGCGGTGCACCGCGTTCCCCACACGATTGAGGTGACCGGGTGGCCGTGAGCGAGACCGAACGCGGCCCTCTCGTCCCTGCCGCGAACGCGCCCAACCCGTTCAACCCGATCCTGTGGCTGATCGGTGCGCTGTGGCAGTACAAGTGGCTGATCGTGGCGGTCGTCGCCGCCGGCGTTGCCGCGGCAGCCGTCTTCGCCTCGCGGATGCCGGACGTCTACAGCGCCAGCGGCCTCCTCGAGATCGACCCCGAGCCCAACACCGTCCTCAACGACCAGCAGAGCAGCCGCTTCGTGCCGCCGGAGACGATCACCGAGACCGAGGTCGCGGTGATCCAGTCCTCGCGGGTGCTGCAGCAGGTCGTCTCCGAGCTGAACCTCGAGTTCAGCAGTTCCAACCCGCTCCTGCGGGAGGTGTCGAGCGAGAACGCGCCCCAGAGCCGCGAGGCCGCCCGGATCGCCATCGCGTCCGACATCAGCCGCAATCTCTCGGTAACGCCGACGGGGCGCTCGTTCGTGGTGCAGGTTTCCTACGAGAGCCAGGACCCCGACTTTGCGGCGCGCGTGGTGAACGCGGTGATGGGCGAATATCTCGGCGTCGAGGTGAACGAGGCGCGCGACTTCTCCCGCGAGTTCGTCGCGCTCCTGTCCGACCGGCTGGAGGAACTGCGCGACACGCTGACCGAGCGCGAGAAGGCCGTCCAGGACTACCTCCGCCAGAACCGCAACACGGAGGCCGCGGGCACCACGGCGCTGGCGGAGCGGCTCAACCGGCTCAACGAGCAGCTCAGCCTCGCGCAGGCGGAGCTCGCCTCGGCGTCGGCGACGGCGAGCTCGTCGGACCGCTCGTCGGACCCCGCGTCGCTTCCCGAGGTGGTCGCCTCGCCGCTGATCCAGGCGCTGCGGGCGCAGGAGGCGACCCAGTCGCGCGAGGTCGACGAACTCCAGACCCTCTACAAGCCGAGCCACCCGCGCCTCATCCAGGCGAGAAGTGCCCTCACCGCGATCCGCGACACGATCGCGCAGGAAACCGCCAAGATCGCATCCAGCCTCAACACCTCGGAAGAGGTGCAGCAGGAGCGCGTGATCTCCCTGGAATCCGACGTGGAGGACGTGCGCGACCAGCTCAACCGGCAGCGCGACGCCGAATTCGAGCTGACGCGGCTGCAGCGCGAGGCGGACGCGGCACGGCGGATCTACGAATCCTTCCTCGACCGGTTCAACCGCGTCGACAACACCTCCGGCTTCGAGCAGGCGCAGGGGCGGATCATCGCCGCCGCCCTGCCCCCGGTGAACCCGTCGGGCCCCAACCGTCTCCTCGTCCTCGCGGGCGGCGGAGTGCTGAGCGGTGCGCTTGCCTTCGCGCTCGTCATCGGCCTTGCCCTCATCGACCGGCGCACCCGCTCCGCGTCCGACGTGGCGCGGGCAACGGGGCTTTCGCCGATCGCCACGGTGCCGTCGGTGCCGTCCCCCAGCCGCGGCTTCGGCAGGCTCTTCGACAACAGCCGCAACGCGCGGTTCGCGGACGCGATCTCGCAGCTGAGGGCAGCGCTCCTCCTCGGCGCGGGCCGGGACGGTGCCCTCGTGGTCGCGATCACCGCGCCCGACCGCAAGAGCGACCACGCCGACCTTGCCGTCGCGCTGGCGCAGGCCGCCGCGGTCGCCGGCGACGAGGTCGTGCTGGTGGATGCCTGCTTCGACCGGCCGAGCATCCACAAGCTCCTCGGCGGCATCAACGAATACGGACTGTCAGACGCGGTGTCGGAGAACGGCGAGATCGAGGGTGCGCTCCAGGTCGACGGGCGCACGTCGCTTCTCTTCATTGCGGCGGGCAAGGAAGCGGACCCCTCGCTCTACCGCGCCAAGGCGATGGACGACGTGGTCGACCAGCTCGCCGAGGCGTTCTCGCGGGTCGTCATCGTCCTGCCGCCGATCTCCGAAGTGCCGGACGCGCAGGCGCTTTCCGCGATCGCCGACGTCACCGCCATCGTGGTGCGGGCGGGCGCGACGGAGCGGGGCGAACTGACGGACCTCGTGTCGCAGCTGCGCTATGCGGGCTATGTCGGCAGGATTGCCACGGTGCTGGTCGACGGTTGACGGCAAGGCGCAGCACAGCATCTCAAGGTGGAACAATGCATGATAGCCCACCGTTGCAGTGAAGATGCCCATAAAACGCCCACCAATGGCCACCCGCACCCGGCAGGCCTTCAGCCTGGCGGGCCTCGCAGCCTCCGTCGTTCGGCGCACGGTCGCACGCCCGTTCCCCGAACTTGCGCTGGACGACCGCCTCGCAACGTTGCCTGACGTCGCGCATACGCTGCGCGCACCCGTCGACATCCGCTGGAACGCGCAGCACGTGCCGATGGTGCAGGCGCAGTCGATGCGCGATGCCGCGGTGGGGCTCGGGATGGTCCACGGCCACCTCAGGCTGACGCAGATGGAGCTGATGCGCCGCGCTTCCCGCGGACTCGTCTCCGAGGTTGCCGGCAAGGCCGCCGTCGAGCTCGACCAGCTCCTGCGGCTGATCGACTTCCCGCGCGCGACCGAGGCCTCCCTCGCGATGATGCCGCCCGAGACGCGCGAGTGGATCGACGGTTTTGCCGAAGGCATCACGACGATCGCATTCGAAACGCCGCCGCCGCCCGAGTTCGAGATCTTCGGCATCCGCCCCGCACCGTTCATTGCCGAGGACCTTTTCGCGATCTCACGCCTCTGTTCGGCGGACTACGCGTGGAAGGTCTGGCGCACGCTGAACGCGCTCCGGCAGGAGGACGACTGGGCCGAGATGTGGACCGACCTCATCGGCGTCGCCGCCGTCGCCGACGAGGACATTCCCTACGGCGCCGAGCAGCTCGACGAGATGCTGCCGACCGCTTTCACCCGCGGCAGCAACTGCTGGGCGGTCGACGGCTCGCGCACAGCGAGCGGCAAGCCGATGCTGGCCTGCGACCCGCACCTGATGGTCGCGACCCCCCAGCCCTGGCTGATCGCAGGCTTCCAGGTGCCCGACCTCACGGTGTGGGGCCTGATGGTGCCCGCGCTCCCCATCTTCGGGGTCGGGCGCAACCAGCACGGCGCGTGGGGCGGCACGAACCTCCACGCCACGTCGTCGGAGCTCGTCGACGTCGCGGGCGAGGAGCTCGAGACCGAGGACGTGGTCATTCCGGTGCGCGGCAAGCGGCGCGTGAAGCGCCGGCACCGCCAGAGCACGATGGGGCCGATCATCTCGGACGCGAAGCCGTTCAGGATGCCGGCCGAAACCGTCGCGCTCCACTGGCTCGGCCACCGGCCCAGCGACGAGTACACCCCCTTCCTTGACCTGATGCGCGCAAAGGACTGGGCGGAGTTCGAGACCGCGGTCGACGGCTACGCCCTCCCCGGCCTCAACATGGTCTGGGCCGGCAACGAGGGCGGCATTGGCAAGATGATCGGCGCCCACGTCCCGCGCCGGCCACTCACGACGCCGAAGGACATGGTCGTCAGCCGCAGTACCGCAGAGGACCATTGGCGCGACCTCGTCACCGGGCGGAACCTGCCGAAGGTGGTGAACCCGGAGACGGGCTTCGTCTCCAGCGCCAACGAGCCGCCGGTGAATCCGGAGGTCACCATCACGCTGTTCTACGCCGCGCCCACCCGCGTGGAGCGGATCGCGGCAGTGATCGGCGACCGGCGCGACCTCACCCTTTCGGATTTCCGCGCCATGCACGCGGACGTCTACCTCGAGCCCGCTCACCGGCTCGCCACCGCCCTCACCGAAGTCGCGCGCAAGGTGCGCCCCGACGCAAAGGTGACCGAGGCGATCGCCGGCTG
The DNA here is from genome assembly GCA_963704595.1 of uncultured Alphaproteobacteria bacterium. Classification (GTDB taxonomy): domain Bacteria; phylum Pseudomonadota; class Alphaproteobacteria; order Rhizobiales; family Amorphaceae; genus Acuticoccus. Next base: position 845,167 of record OY969922.1, on the reverse strand, counting down.
GGACGGGCGCTACGAGGCCGGGTCCGCCGGTGCTCTGGCGTTCGAGCTTATCGCCAAGCCGCTGATCGACACGCTCGACGTCACGTCGGAAAAGCGGCGCGCGACGCCCTACTGGCGCCCGTTCGCGCGGCTCACCAACCTCACCGACCACGCCGCGCCCGACGCTCTGGCCGACGCGCTCGGCAAGGCGATCGACAGCGCCGAGACCCCGTTCGCCCGCTATAAAACCTGGGGCCGGCTGCACCGTCTGCGGCTGGCGCACCCGCTCACCAGGCTCCCGTGGGTCGGCAGCCGCCTCCCCACCATCGACCTGCCGACGGGAGGCTCGAACGATACGCTGATGAAGTCGATGCACCCGTTCACGCAGAAGCGCCACGCGACCAACTTTGCCGCCAACGCCCGCTTCCTCGCCGACCTTGCAGACCCCGACGAGACCTACGCCTGCCTCCTCGGCGGGCAGGACGGCTGGCCGGGCTCGCGCTCGATGTTCGACATGGTCGGCCCCTGGCGCCGGAGCGACTATTCGCGCCTGCCGATGACGGAAGCCGGCCTCGCCGCCGAGTTCGACCGGGTCACCCACATCGCGATCGGAACCCCGGAGGAAGTCGCCCTCCACGACGACAACCCGGAGCCCGGGACGCCGGACACGCCTGAAGCTGCCGGAGACGATGGCGCGCGCGATGCTTGACGCGACCCCCTTCCTGCGCGCCTACGGGACGCTGCGCGAGGCGCGGCTTGCGCGAAAGAGCGCGGCCGAGCATCAGGCGGACACGCTGCGCAAGCTCGTCTGGACCGCACAGCGCACAGCGTTCGGGCGGGACTACAATTTCTCGGAGATCCGCTCCGTGGCGGACTATCAGGCGAGCGTGCCGCTGCGCTCGTTCGAGGATTTCCGGCGCGACTATTTCGAGGCGTCCTTCCCGCTCCTCGACGACGTCACGTGGCCGGGCCGCATCCCCTACTTCGCCGCCTCGTCGGGCACCTCGTCCGGGCGGACCAAGCACATCCCGGTGTCGCACGAGATGCTGCGCTCCAACACGCGCGCCGGCACCGACCTTCTCGCCAACCACGCCCGGGCAAAGCCGGAGAGCCACGTCCTCGGCGGCAAGAGCTTCATGCTCGGCGGTTCGGTCGCGATGGAAGACCTCGGCGAAGGGGTCATGAGCGGCGATCTCTCCGGCATCGCACGCCTCAACAACCCGCGCTGGTCCGCGCCCTACGTGTTCCCGAACATCGAGGAGGCGCTGGAGGCGGACTGGGAGAACAAGATCGACAAGCTCGCCCGGCTGTCGCTGGAAGAGAAGATCCACTGCATCGCCGGGACCCCGAGCTGGCTCCTCCTCTTCTTCGAGCGGCTCCAGGCTGTCAGCGGCGCGGGGCGGAACGTGCGCGAGATGTACCCCGGGCTCGACCTGATGGTGTACGGCGGGATGAGCTTCGAGCCCTACCGCGAGACCTTCGCCAGGTGGTTCCCGGACGACGACGTCGACTGGCGCGAGGTCTATTCCGCCAGCGAGGGCTTCGTCGCCAGCGCCGACAGGGGCACCCGCGACGGGATGCGCCTCAATCTCGACATCGGCCTCTTCTTCGAGTTCGTGCCGATCGCCGAGTGGAACGACGAGCGCCCGACGCGGTACTGGATCGGCAACGCGCCTCCCGGCGAATACGGGCTGGTCCTCTCCACCTGCGCCGGCCTGTGGGCCTACAAGATCGGCGACGTGGTAGAGCTCCTCGGCACCGACCCGCCGCGGGTGAAGGTGACCGGCCGAACGTCGTACTATCTCAGCGCATTCGGCGAACACCTTTCAGGCCACGAGCTCGAGGAAGCCGTCCTCGCCGCTACGCACGAGATCGGCCACACCCTGTCCGAATTCTCGGTCACGCCGCTTTACCCGGATGACGAGCGCAACAAGGGGCAGCACCTCTTCGTGGTCGAGCTCGACAGCATGCCGGATGCCGCCGACGCGAAGAAGTTCGCCGCCGTTCTCGACAAGGCGCTCGCCGACGGCAACGAGGACTACGAGGTCCACCGCGCCGGTGACGTCCAGCTCATGCCGCCCGACGTTGCCTTCGTGGCCCCCGGCGCATTTGCCGGCTGGATGCGGTCGCGCGGCAAGCTCGGCGGGCAGAACAAGGTGCCCAGAGTGCTCACCGAGGGCGACGTGAGGGAAAGTCTTTTGAACTTTGCCCGCGAGACACGCGTTCAGGTTTAAGCCGGCACAACCGTCCGGCGGGATCAAACGAGACAAGGTGGCGCCCCGGATGGACGACGTGACTTACGCCAAGGTCCGCATACCAACGGCGAATCCGTTCGTCCTCAGCGACTTCAAGCTCGGCGAGACGCCCGAGCTCCTGCACGCAGAGCTTTACCTGCCCGCCACCACCAAGCCGCCCTACCCGGCGGTTGTGGTGAGCGAGGGCCTCGGCGGCGTGAAGCACGCGCGCGAGCGGCGCTACGGGCGGTTCCTGGCACAGAACGGTTGCGCCGCGCTGGTGGTCGACAGCTTCGGCACCCGCGGCTTCGGCAAGGCGCCGCACCCGATCCGCGCCATCAACGTCACCGAATTGATGATGCTCGCCGATGCCTTCGGCGGCCTCTCATGGCTTGCCGCGCGCGAGGACATCGACGCGCAGCGCATCTTCAACATCGGCTTCTCGTACGGCGGGATGATCTGCATCCTCACTGCCTACGAGCAGCTCCGCCGCCACTTCGTGGCGGGTGACGAGAAGTTTGCCGCGCACGTCAGCTACTACGGGCCGACGGTTCCGCGGCTCGTGGACTACACAACCACCGGCGCGCCGGTCGCGATCCTCAACGGCGATTGCGACCAGAACTTCAGCCCCAAGCGGCTCGAGCTGATCGCCGAAGACCTCCGGAACGGTGGCTCGGCGGTCGAGAACATGGTCTTCGAAAACGTCTACCACCAGTGGGATTCGGACGACCACGAGCGCCGGTTCGACCCCTTCAACATCCAGAATCTCGGCACCCGCATCGAACCGAACGGCCACATCTTCGACGAATCCAGCAACCGGCAGGTTCGTGGCTTCTCCTCGCGCCTCCTGATGATTGCTCGGTCGGTGAGCCTCAAGGGCTTCCACCTCAAGCGCGACGCGGAGACGATGGCGAAGACCGACGAGCTTCTCCTGCGCTATCTCGAGGTCCGGGCCGACGAGAAGACCGAACTCGGCGCGACGCCGTCGACGGAGCATCCCGAAGCCTCGGCCGAACTCCCGCCGGCAGGGCCGACCGAGGCGTCCGCCGCCGTCTGACGTGGCGTAGCCGGAGGCTGGCGCGGACGCCGCGCGATCGGCCAAACTCCGTTTGAATTCAAACGGGGGAGCATCACCATGCCCCGGGATCTGCCGAGCCTTCGGTCCCGCTTTCCGGCCGCCTACGTCCTCGCGACGCGGTGGGCGGACAACGACGTCTACGGCCACATCAACAACGCGGCCTATTACGGGCTGATCGACAGCGCGGTGAACCGCTTCATGATCGCGCGCGCGGGGATCGACATCCACGCCGGGCCGCTGATCGCGCTCGTGGTCGAAACCGGCTGCCGCTATCACAGCGCGCTCGCATTTCCGCAGGACGTCGAGGTCGCGCTTGCGGGTGGAGCGGATCGGGCGCACCAGCGTCACCTGGAATGCGGGGCTCTTCGAGGCCCCGGCCGCGCCGGACGATCCGGCCTCCGCCGATGCCCACTTCATCCACGTGCTGGTGGACCGGAACACGCGGCGCCCCGCCCCGTGGCCGGACGCCATGCGCAATGCGCTGACCGAGATGATCGGCTGAAGCCTCACCCAAAGAGACCCCGGAACCGTCGGGGTTCCGGGGCAAGTCTGAGGCATTGGATGGCGGCCGCATCGGAACGCGGCCGTCGGTCGTGCGGCCCGATAACTCTCGGGCCGGTTGCCGGCGGGCGAACCCGCACGGCAATTCGTTGGCTCAGTTGAGGCCGACCACGCGCACCTGGGGCGAGTTGGCGCTCGTCTGCTGCTGGTTGGGCAGGATGAGGCTCGGCCCGGACGGGGGCGGCGCCAGCGACCGCGTCGCGCCAGGCGAGACGCTGGTCGGCGTCCCCTGCCGGGTCGACGGCGGCAGCGGCACCGAGTAGCCGACATTGGCGCGTGGCGCGATCGACGGCAGGTTCGAGCGGTCGACCGCGGGCTCGCTGAGGTCCGTGTTCTCCGGCCGCGGGACCACGGCGGCGCCGGGCACGGGCTGGTTGAGCACGGTCGGCCGCGTGACGGTCTCGGTGGTCGAAACCGTGCGGACCGGTGCCGGGCGGCTGCGGCTGCGGCGAGGCGCCCTGATCGTCGGCGTCGCCGACTGGCCGAAGGCGACCGGGGCGACCACGGTCGGGTCGACCGGCTGTTCCGGCAGGATCACCACGCCGGGCTTGCCGATGCGCGGATCGGGCTCCGGCGGCGGACCGTAGGGGTTCCACCATTCGGACTTGAAGTAGCCGCTGACGGTGAAGCCGTACGCGATCAGGAGAAGATCACGCGTGGATGTGTTGGGATCGCACAGCCGCAGGCGCCACGTGATCGCGCCCCTCTCGAAGCGGAAGAGGCCGGGCTCCGCGGCGATGCGCTGCCAGACGTAGATGCAGTTGGCGCCCGAGCGGCTCCGTCCCGTGGCGTAGCTGATCGCCCCGTAATGGTTCTGCGCGTAGAGGCCGGAGACCTCCATCCGCACGCCGGGGAAGCGATCGGCGAGCTCGCCCTGGATGTCGGAGAGCTGCAACCGGTCTTCGGAGAGCGTCGAGTCCCCGCCGTCGCGGCCCATCGGCCCGAACGCGCGCACGTAAAGGACGTTCTGGCCGGGCGTCCCGGTGTTGTTTTCGAGGATGATGTCCTGCGCGAGCGCATTGCTGTAACGCTGCTCGAGGACGGCGATCACCGCGGGTCCGCCGGGCGGCGGCACCATGAACGCTTCGGTGATCGGAACCTGACGGCCTGTGGAAAACGTGCCGACGCCGCCTCCCACATTGTATGCGCATCCACCAACGGTGATGGCAAACAGAACCGCCAAGGCGCGATGCGCGCTGTGCGAGTTCAGAAACATTCCCATCCAGCCTCATTATTGCCAGGAAACAAGCCGCCTCAGGCCCAGCCCCTGCGGCCGATCCGTTCCGAATCGGCTTCTATGCAAGCGAGGTTGTCGGAAAACTCTTGATCGTTTGTTAACCATGGTTTGGGTTAACGTTAACGGGTAGACGGAGTGGCGCGACGCCGGACGGCCGCGCGACGTCACCGGCAAGTTAATTCCGAATTAAGGCAAGTTTTGTTTAACGCTAGATGCAAATCACCTGAAGGCACTGCCATTCCGGCTCCCGGTGATTCGGACGGCGCGTTGATGGATCAAGCCAACTCAAGTACTCGTCCCGGCAGCCGGTCTGCTCTATCATCGGGCCGCCCGTCGCCGCATCTCCGATCGCGATTCGTGGCGGGCTCGCGCCCGGCCGCAGGCGGTTCAGAACGGCCCGACATCCGCTGGGCGGATTTATCGCAGCGATGCCCACTTCGACGTGAAGGACAGGCGAAATGAGATCTCTGGTTTTGCTTCTGTGGCTGCTCGTCGTCGCGGTCCTCGTCTTCATGGTGACGCAGCCCGTCAGTCTGGACACGCACTTCGTGACCTCGATGGTGATCGTGGTCATCATCGCCATCCTGAAGATGTTCGACCGGAAGGGCGCCCTGCGCGCGGTCGTGCTGGCGCTCGGTACCGCGGTGGTGCTGCGCTACATCTACTGGCGCACGTTCACCACCATCCCGCCGGTCGACGAACTCGCCAACTTCATTCCGGGCGTGCTCCTCTACATCGCCGAGATGTACTCGGTGGTCATGCTGTTCCTGTCGCTCTTCGTGGTGGCCGACCCGCTCGACCGCACCCGCAAGGTGCTGTCCAAGGATTCGCCGCGGCCGACGGTGGACGTCTACGTCCCGTCGGTGAACGAGAGCCCGCAGCTTCTCGCCACCACCCTCTCCGCCGCAAAGCAGATGGACTACCCGGCCGACAAGCTGACGGTGTACCTGCTCGACGACGGCGGCACCGACGAGCGCACCGAATCGTCCGACCCCGAGCGCGCCGCCACCGCGCAGGAGCGCCGCCGCGAGCTCCAGCAGCTCGCCCGCGACCTCGGCGTCAACTACCTGACGCGCTCGGCCAACATCAACGCCAAGGCCGGCAACCTCAACAACGGCCTCGCCCACTCCACCGGCGAATTCGTGGTGGTGTTCGACGCCGACCACGCGCCGACGCGCGACTTCCTCACCGAGACGCTGGGTTATTTCTACGACGACCCGCGCATGTTCCTGGTGCAGACGCCGCACTTCTTCATCAACCCCGACCCGCTGGAGCACAACCTCGAGACCTGGAACCGGATGCCGTCCGAGAACGAGATGTTCTACGGCATCATCCAGAAGGGCCTCGACAAGTGGAACGGCACGTTCTTCTGCGGCTCAGCGGCGGTCCTGCGCCGCACCGCGCTTGAAGAGGTCGGCGGCTTCTCGGGCCGTTCGATCACCGAAGACTGCGAGACCTCGGTCAACCTCCACGCCCAGGGCTGGAACTCGGCCTTCGTCGACCGGCCGATGATCGCAGGCCTCCAGCCCGAGACGTTCGCGAACTTCATCGGCCAGCGCTCGCGCTGGTGCCAGGGGATGATGCAGATCCTCCTCCTCAACAACCCGCTGTTCAAGGCCGGCCTCAGCATCCCGCAGCGCATCTGCTACATGTCGTCGATGTTCTACTGGCTGTTCCCGTTCTCGCGGCTGGTGTTCGCGTTCGCGCCGCTGTTCTACCTGTTCTTCGGCCTGTCGATCTTCGATGCGTCGGGTGCCGAATTCGCCGCCTATACGGTGACGTACCTGCTCGTGAACATCCTGATGCAGAACTACCTGTGGAACCGGGTGCGCTGGCCGTTCATCTCCGAGCTCTACGAGACGATCCAGTCGGTCTACCTCATCCGCGCGCTGGGCTCGGTGATCGTCCGGCCGACGCAAGCCGACCTTCAAGGTGACCACCAAGGGCGAGACCAACCGCACCTCGCGCATCTCCGAGCTCGGCGGCCCGTTCTACGTCATCTTCTTCATCCTGACCGCTGGCGTGATCGCCACCATCTGGCGCCTGATCGCGCAGCCCTTCGCGGCTGACGTGACGCTCGTCGTCGGCGGCTGGAACCTCTTCAACATCCTCCTCTTCGGCGCGGCGCTCGGCGTGGTGGCGGAACGGCGGCAGCTGCGCTCTTCCCAGCGCGTCGCGATCGACCGGCCGGCCGAGATCATCTACGGCGACCGCGTCATCCCCGCCAAGATCGACGACGTGTCGATCGCCGGCGCCCGTATTCTGGTGCCGGCCAACGTGCTGCGGCAGATCAAGCCTGGCGAGCAGATCATCATGCGCTTCCAGCCGCTGTCGCCGCTCGCCTCCAACGAGCTGCCGCTCACCGTCCGCTCGGTCGTTCGCGACGAGGGCGGCGTTGCGCTCGGCTCGGAGTTCTCCGTGGTCGATCCGCGCCAGTACGAGCTCGTCGCCGACCTCGTGTTCGCGAACTCCGACGAGTGGGTCCGCTTCCAGTCCAGGCGCCGGAAGAATCTCGGCGTCATCCGCGGCGTGGTCGAGTTCCTGTCGCTCGCCGTCTTCCAGACCGTGCGCGGGCTGTCCTACCTCTTCACGTCCACGCCCGGCGGCCGGCGCGGCCGGGCTGCCGCGCCCACCAGCGCGCAGCAGACCATCGCGCCCGCACCCAAGGCCGAGCCGCAACGCTCGCGCTACATCGGCGCCGATCCCGACGCCGTCGTCACGTCCGGCTCCGGCTCGACCGCCGCCCTCCACGGCGCACCGGTCACCCGCGGCGCCAATCCCCGTCCCGACCGCTGAGGAACGCCCTGATGCGCACGTCACTTCTCGGCACAGCAATCCTCGCAGCAGGCCTCCTCGCGCCGACGCTCGCAGGCGCGCAGCAGTCCCCCTTCTCGGTGCGCGGCGATGGCGCGGGCCAGCGGCAGACCGCCGCCTCGCCCACGCGGCAGCAGAACATCGCGGCCGAGGAAGCCTCCGCCATCTCGCCGACCAACCCGCAGACGCGCACCAACGCGCCGCAGGGCGCGCAGGGCGGCGGCGGCGCGGCCCGGGCGATGCCGGCGCCGTTCGACATCAACGGGGACGGCACCTCGCCGGTCGTCGACCTCCCCGAGGACGAGACCGAGATCCAGGTCCAGTCGACCACGCAGTCGCCGCTCGCCAACGGGCAGCGCGCCGGCCTCGTTGTCCCGGTCGACGCGGTCAGCGAAGAGCAGCGCAGCGACCTCAACCGCCTCCTGCGCGAAGAGGGCGACCAGGTCCGCGAGCTGCGCGTCAACATCGAGAACAGCGAGGAGTGGGTGGATTCGGTGGTCGACCGGCCGATCGTGCCCGACCGCACCCTCCGCCTCGACGGCGAGATCGACTACGCTTCGTGGGGCTTCTACCTCTCCGCGGCGGAAGCGGCGCGCGGCGGCACGCTCTCCATCGCGTTCACCAACTCCGTCCTGGTGCTGCCGGAGGCCTCGCGCCTGCGCGTCTACCTCAACGGCCGCGAGATCGCGCAGACAGCCATCGACAGCCCGGACCGCACCAAGGTCATCGCGCTCCCGATCAGCAGCGACCTCCTGCGCGCGGGTGAGAACGCGCTGCGCATCGAGGCCGAGATGCGCCACCGCATCGACTGCTCGCTCGACGCGACGTACGAGCTGTGGACCCGGATCGATACGCGCCTGACGGGCTTCACCTACCCCGGCGGCCGCGCGCCGCTCGCCGGCCTCGGCGACCTGCCCGGCGTCGGCGTCGGCACCAACGGCGCGACCCGCATCCGCGTCTTCCAGGCCGCGCCCGCGAGCCCCACCAACATGGACCGGATGCTGCGCGCCGTGCAGGCCGCCGCCGTTCGCGGCCGCTACGTCCAGCCGCTCGTCGAAGTCGTCGACCTCTCGGCGAAGCCGCAGGCCGCGCAAGGCACGCTGACGGTGATGATCGGCACCTACGACCAGCTCCGCCGCATCTCCGAAGACATTCCGCCCGAAGCCGGCGTCGGTCCGTTCGCCACCCTGATCGACCCGAGCCGTCTCGGCCCGACGCTCCTCATCTCCGGCCCCAACGAGCGCGCCATCGACACCGCCCTCGCACGGCTCGACGTGACGGAGGGCGCCGGCACGCCGCGCTCCCCCATCGCCGCGACACCGCCCTGGCTGGTGCCGGACAGCGTGCCCGTCGACGGCCCGGCTCGGTCTCGCTGCGCAAGGCAGGCGTCGAGACCATCAACTTCTCCGGCCGCCGCTTCGTGACCGACTTCCAGGTCACCCTGCCGCCGGACTTCTACGCCGCCGCCTACGGCGAGGCGCGCCTGCTGCTCGACGCCGCCTATTCCGGCGACGTGAAGCCGGGGAGCCGGCTGTCGGTCTTCGTCAACGGCGTCCTCTCCACCGCGATCAGCTTCACCTCGTCCACCGGCGAGGTGTTCGACGACTTCCCGATCGTCCTCGTGATGAAGCAGTTCCGCCCGGGCATCAACAAGATCGAGATCGTCGCCGACCTCAACACCGACGCGGACGCCGCCTGCCTTCCCGGCGGCACGGTGCCGGCGCGCGACCGGTTCGCGCTGTTCTCGTCCACGCGGCTCGTCTTCCCGTCCTTCGCGCGGATCGGGCAGCTTCCCAACCTTGCCTCCTTCGCCACCAACGGCTTCCCCTACACGCTGACCGATGCGCCGGTCCGCGTGCAGATCGGCGGCGATTCGCTCGACACCATCGGCGCGGCAGGCACCCTCCTCGCCCGCGTCGCGGTGAGCCGCGGCGCCCCGCTCGCCACCAACGTGGTCGAGAGCGTCGCGCCCTTCGAGGATGCCGGCGCGATCATCGTCGCCCCGCTCGGCGAGGTGTCCAACATCGCGCTGGAGACCACCGGCGCCTCCGCCGTCATCCCGGCCAACTGGTTGCAGCCTTCGGCGGCTGGCGGCCGTGTCACCGCCGAGCCGGAGGGGCTGGAGCGCTACGACGAGGTGCTGCGGCGCCTGCGCCAGCAGCTGCGCCAGGAAGAGGTCCGCCTCGACCGCAACGCCGCCGAGCCTGCCGACGGTGAAACCCGCGGCAGCCTCGCGCTCGACCAGCGCAACGAGACCGAACGCACCCGCGACCGCTGGTTCGAGGAGCTTCAGGGGAGCGGCGGGCTGAGCGGGATGGTGAAGGACGCCGTCGCCTACGTCCGCAACGCCATCAACCTCAACATCGACTTTTCGGGCAGCAACCCGATCGACGAGGTGGACGTCACCCCGATCCCCGACAGCGCCACGCTCCTGATGGCGCAGTCCGCCTCGCCGCAGAACACCGAAACCGCGTGGACGCTGATCACGGCGCCCACCGCAGGGCTCCTGTCGGCGTCCACCGCAGCGATCACCTCGCCCGATCAGTGGCGCCAGATCGGCGGACGGATCACCGCCTACGACCTCGAGAACAACGCGGTCGAGACGATCGCGGCCGAAAAGGTCAGCTACCTCGCGACGCTGCCGCTCTCGTTCTCGAACTTCCGGCTGATCGCGGCCAACTGGTTCTCGCTCAACAACGGGATCTACTCGATCGCGCTGATCCTGATCGCGACGCTGCTCGGCGTCGTGACCTACCTCCTCGTCACCCCGCTCGGCCGCAAGAACTGAGCGGGGGACGCGGCAAGCCCCGGGGCAGCCAGCGCGGAGTACGGTTGGCCCGGAATCACCAATGCAGTCCGAGCCTTGGCACGGGCTGCGGGCCGCGGATCGGACGCGGCAGAACGTCATTTGACCTTTCGATATAACCGTTCGTTAACTGTAACGGTTCACAGTTGCGGCAGTATCGGCAGGCGCTTCGTCTGCGCCGTTCGGCTGGATCGACCATGGCCACGGCATCTCGGGATCGCGTGGGGGACGTATGGTAAAACATTCTATCGAGACGTACGGCATCCAGCCGCCGCTCGCACTGCGCCCCAGACAGCCCATCACCATGGACCAGAGCGCAAAGTACATCGCCCGTTCCGCGACCGAGGCGACCCGCGCCTTGCCGAAGCGCTACAAGCCGCGGCTGAGGCCGCTGCTGCTGGGTGCCACCGCGGCGCTGATGGTCGGCTTCGTGTTCGACATCGGGCCCTGGAGCGGATGGACCGGCCACCTCTTCGGCACCGCCGACGCGCAGGAGGTGCCGGCGCGTCCTGCAGCGGCGGCCGCCAACGGCAACGGAGCCGACATGGCCGTCCCGTCCGAGGCCGACCGGGCGGCGCTGCGCTACTTCGCCCGTGAAGGCGCGGTCGACCGGCTCGAGGCCGAGCTGCGGCGCCTGCGCGCGCTCTACCCCAACTGGCAGCCGCCGACCGACCTTCTCGACCCCGAGGGCGAGGACACCGAACTGCAGCAGGTCTACGCGCTCGTCGGCGAACAGCGCTACGCGGAGGCGCGCGCCGCAATCGCCGAGCGCCGCCAGCGCGACCCGACCTACGAGCCGCCGGCCCGCCTCATCGACCTTCTCGACCTTGCGGACGTGCGGCAGAACCTGCGGCAGGCGAGCGAGGCCAACAACTTCACGCAGGTCCTCGCGATCGCCGAGGCCAACGAGCGCATCCTCACCTGCGAGGACGTCGATTCGATCTGGCGCGTCGCCGAGGCGTTCGCCGAAACCGGCCGCCCCCAGCGGGCGTATGACGCCTACGCCTACATCATCAACACCTGCACCGAAGAGCAGGCCGAACGGGCCGCCAGCCTGCAGAAGGCGTCCGAAACGCTCGACCAGGAATACGTGACGCGGCTCTTCGCGCTCGGGACCACCGACGCTTCGGGCGTGAACGAGTTCGACAACGCCCGGCTCGACATCATCCGCGGCGCGGTCGCCCGCGGCGGCGAACAGGGCGGCGAGCCGGTCTCGATGGAGTGGCTGGAGCTTCTCGCCGACGCCGCACGCACCGGCGCCAACCTCAACGACGCGATGCTCGTCGGCTTCTACCTCTACCGGCAGGGCAACCCGACCGAAGCCGCGCAGTGGTTCCGCTTCGCGCTCGACGACGGCCTCGGCTCGGACGCTGCGGAAGCCTACATCGTCGCGCTGCGCGCCACCAACGTGCGCGAGGACGAGTTCCTCGCCCGCGAGGTCGCCTACCAGTGGCGCGAGCAGACGCCGGAGCTGATGGAAGCCTATCTCGACGCGATGGCGACCATCCTGACCGCGGACGACCTCGGCCAGCGCAACATCGACGACGTGGAGCAGGATTCGGTCGACCGGTTCGTGCCTATCGTCATCAACCAGCGCGATCCCAACGGCGCGCAGGCCCTCGGCTGGTACGCCTTCAACACCTGCCAGTTCATCATCTCGGAAGAGTGGTTCATCACGTCGGCCAACTGGGTGCCGACCGAGGCGGCACTGTTCGGCCTCGCGCTGTCGCGGCTGCGGCTCGGCGACCAGGTCGGCTTCCAGGAAGTTGTCGACGAATGGGGGCCGCTCTACCCGGCGGTCCGCGGCCTTGCCACCGGCGCCGACATCGACCCCACGGCCCCCGTCACCGGCGATGCCGACGATCCGACGCAGGAAGTCGGCGTCTCGTCGGTCATCTGCGACCCGGAAGAGCGGGAGCGGCTGCGCAAGCTCATCGTCGAGCAGCAGGACCTGCGCCGCGCCCAGTCCGACCCGGTCGTCTACACGCAGGCAGGCTCCCTCACCGCGGCGCCGATCCGCGTGCGCGCCCTCTCCCGCCGGCCCGACGGCTCGGTCGCGCCGGAGATTCCGCGCCGCTCGGTGGTCATCGAACCGCAGCCGATGGAAGACAACAGCCTCCTCCACCGCATCCAGGCGACCAACGAGCTGCAGCCGCTGCCGCCGATGAACCCGCCGCAGCCGATGGACCCCGTTCAGCCGCAGCAGCAGTTCCAGCCGCAACCGGACGTGCGGCAGGCGACGCCCACCGTCACCGCGCCGCGCACCAGCGACAGCGTGGTCCGCTCCCCCGTGCGGCTGCGTGACGGCCGTCTCGTCAATCCCGTCCAGCGCCGCACCACGGTCGTCACCGCCGGCGGACAGCCGCTGGAGACCGGCGGGGCCACCGTCCGCCGCCGCGTCCGCCAGGAGACCACGACCACGGCGGTCGACGACGACGTGCGCGCCATCGTCAACCGCACCACTCCGACCCGCCGCGTCCGCAGCAACCGCAGTGGTGGCGGCGGCGGCGGGGCCCAGGCGGCTCTCGGCCAGCGCAACTTCGCCGGCTGCGTCAAGGCGAGCGACAGCGCCATCCGCAACGGCACGCTGTCGGCTGCCGAAGCGTCGGCCCGCGGCTACTGCCTGCTGGAGCTGAAGCGACCTGTGGAAGCCGCGCAGGCGTTCCAGCTCGCCCAGTTCAAGGCGCGCTACGGCACCAGCGCCGCGGCCGACGCGGCCTACGGTGCGACCCTCGCAGCAATCGCCAACAACATGACGCAGGAGGCCGCCCTCGCCGCCGCATCCGCGCCAATGTCCCGCCCGCGGCGGACGGAGACGCAGATCAGCATCCTCACCCAGCGCGCCATCGCCGCCAACGAGGCCGGGCAGTACACTGCCGCGCTGCACTTCCTCGAGCAGCGCAACAAGATCGCGCCGCTGCAGAAGGACCTGATGATCCTGCAGGGCTACGCCTATCAGAACGCCGGCGACTACCGGAACGCCAAGCGGATGTTCGAGGCGGTCAACAAGTCCGGGTCCTCCGCGGCGAGCCGCAGGGCGATCCAGGAATCCTATGTGCGCGGCCTGCCGCCCCAGCTTCGCGGCAAGTACGGCAACAGCCCGAACTGACGTCGCACAGCGCCAGACGAGCAAGGAACCGGGCCCAGCGCCCGGTTTCTTTTTGCGCCGCGTCCGGAGGCGCGCTCAGGTCTTCCGCGCGTCCTCGTTCAGCGTATCGGCGACGAGCGCGTTCGCATGCCCGTGCCCTAGCCCGTGCTCCTGCTTGAGCCAGGCGACGATCTCCATGTGCCTCCTGCCGCTCTGGGTGCGGATCAGCTCCTTCCAGTGCGCGATCGGCTTCCCGTACTTCTTCTCGATGGACGGGAAATACGATGCCGGTCCTTTCACCCCTTCAGCCATCAGCCTTGTGCCTTTCAGTGGGCGGGCCAGGACGATCCGCCGGGTCCAGGTTAGATTTCATGCAGCCGCCCCAGGGCCCGCGCCGGCGGCTAGAGAACGATCGTCCCTTCGGCCATCAGCGCCGCCTCGCCGGAGAGGCGTACCTCGGTGATCGCGCCGGCCGCGATGTGGATCCCGAGCTTCAGGACCGACCGCCGGCCCATCTCGACGCCCTGGACGATGGTGAGGTCGTGCGTGCCATCGCCGGCGCCGCCCCATGCCGCGAAGAGCGCGGCGAATGCGACCGCCGCGGAGCCGGTCGCCGGATCCTCGTGGATGCCGTGGAGGGGCGCGAACATGCGGCACTGGAAATCGCCGTCGCCGCCGGGCGCGATCACGTAGAGGCTCTCGTAGCCCTCGCCGAGTGCGCCGATCGCCCCACCGTCGAGCTGGATGCGGGACAGCAGGTCGGGCGAGGCGACCGGTGCGACGGTCCACCGCGGCCCGCTATTGGCGCGGACGGGCCGGTAGTCGCCGAAGCCGAACGCCGCCTCGTCGAGGCCGAGGATGCGCGAGAGAGTGGCGGTGTCGGCGACCCCCTCCTCTAGGGCCGGAACCTTGGGCGCGACGATGGTCGAACCGTTGCCGTCCGCGGCGATGGTGCAGCGGGTGACGCCGGCCGGAAGCTCCAGCGCCACGGTGCCGAGGCCCCCGGCGCGGCGTGCGGCGGCGATCGAGCCGCCCACAGTCGGATGGCCCGCGAACGGCATCTCGCCGCCCGGGGTGAAGATGCGGGCCCGGTGGGTGTTGGCCGGGTCCTGCGGGGCCATCAGGAAGATGGTTTCGGACAGGTTGAACTCGCCCGCGATCCGCTGCATGGCCGCCCCGTCGAGATCGTCCGCCTCGAACACCACCGCCAGCGGATTGCCTTCGAGTGGAACGGGCGCGAACACGTCATAGATCTGGTAGGGATGGGCCATGGGGAAATCCTCCGGTCGAATGCTCCACCTCTGCGTCAAGGAATTTGTCATGCGCAAGATTTTTCATCGCGCGGCCGCCGCTTCGCTGGCCGTTTCGGTTCTCGCCGCACCGGCTGCCGCAGCGCCGTGCGGCAACACCGCGGCCGGCTTCAACGCCTGGCTTGCCGCCTTCAAGCAGGAGGCCGTGGCGATGGGCATCCGTCCCGCGACGGTGGAGAGCGCCCTCGCCGGCGTGGCATATTCGAGCAAGGTGATCGGCCTCGACCGGAACCAGAAGTCGTTCAAGCTGTCGTTCGACCAGTTCTGGAAGCGCCGCGTGAACGACGCGATGATCCGCCGCGGCCGCAAGTACATCGCCGACAATGCCGCCATGATGAACCGGATCGAGGAGCGCTACGGCGTGCCGTCGGGCCTCGTTGTCGCGGTCTGGGCGCTGGAGACCGGCTTCGGCCGCGATTCGGGGAACCTTCCGATCGTCCGCTCGCTGGCGACGCTGTCCTACGACTGCCGCCGCAGCGAGTTCTTCACCCGCGAGCTCGTCGCGGCGCTGAAGATCATCGACCGGGGCGACATGCGCGCCGCCGACATGAAGGGCGCCTGGGCGGGCGAGATCGGGCAGACGCAGTTCCTCGCCGAGCGCTACCTCAGCGACGCTGTCGATTTCGACGGTGACGGGCGGCGCGACCTCGTCAATTCGGTGCCGGACGTGCTCGCCTCCACCGCCAACTGGTTCGCCAAGCATGGCTGGCGCCGCGGCCAGCCGTTCGGCCCTGGCACTGCCAACTACGCGGTGATCGGCGAGTGGAACCGCGCGACCGTGTACCAGCAGACCATCGCGAGGCTTGCCGAAGAGCTCGAGCAGTAAGCCCGGGGTAAGACTTCTCGTCGCACCGCCCTACATATGTGTGCAGCAAACAAGGTCGCCGTCTCCTCGCGGAGCGGCACGGGCCGCGGCCTCCAGAACGGGCAGCGGCCTCACCACCGGGAGTACGACGCATGTTTCTGGAAGGGCTTTGCATTACGCTGATGCTGTGCACCAGCACGGCGACCGCGGCCGACGACATGACGCGCGACAAGATCATCGCCCAGAAGGGCTGCGCCGGGTGCGATCTCGTCCTCAGCAGCCTGCGCGACCTCGAGATCGAGAATGCGCAGTTCTCCGAGGCGCTCCTGCGCGAGGCCGACCTCAAGGGCGCGGTCCTGCCCGGCGGCAACTTCAGTGACGGCGACCTGCAGCGGACCGAGGCGGAGTACGGCAACTTCACCGGCTCCAACTTCACCTCAGCCAAGATGCGCAACGTCGACTTCGAGAAGGCGGTGCTCGCCAACGCGATCTTCCACCATGCCGACCTGCGCGACGCGGACCTTTCGGAAAGCGACATGACCGGCGCCGATCTCACCGAGGCGGACCTGCGGGGCGGGATGATCCGGCGCGCAAACCTCACCGGTGCGCGGCTCGTCGACACGATGGCCCGCGACGTGGATTTCGAGCGCATCGTCGCCCCGAACGCGGACTTCACCAATGGCGACTTGAAGAACTCCGATTTCGACCGGGCCAACCTTTCCGGCGCGCAGTTCGACGGGGCGGACCTTACGGGCGTCCGCTTTACGAGCACGAACCTGATGGGCGCCAGCCTCGGCAACGCACGGCTCAACGATGCGCTGCTGCGCCGCACGAACCTTGCCGGTGCAGACCTTTCGGGCGTTCGCGGCCTGTCGGACGCGCAGCTCTCGCTCGCCTGCGGCGACGAACAGACGCGGCTTCCGAGCGGAATGAAGATCGCCAAGTGCCCGGCGGTCATGCTCGAATAGGCCTGCGCGCGGCCATGCGTCCGGCTACTTTCAGGTAACGATTCTTGTACCGCGCGCAAAAAGTACCAGATCAGTACGGGACGCGGTGAACGCCGCGCTTCCGGTTCAATCGAAGGGCAACGCCATGAATGTTGTTAATGCCGCCCGCTCCGCACTCGCGATCGTTGTCGCCGTCGCGGTCTTGTTCGCCGCCTTCATGGTCGGCACCGCGGTCGCGATCTGCCTCGCCATCGTCGGCGGCGCCGCGATGCTCCTGTCGCCCCGGCGCGAGGAAGAGCCGGTCCGCGCGCGCGTCCGCGCAACGCCCCACCGCGCCGCCCCGATCATCGACGGCGAGTACGAGATCGTCTCCGGCCACCGCCGGAATGACTGATCCGGAGTTTGTAGCGGCCGGGCCCTTCACAAGGGGCCCGTCCACGGGGCAACCATAGGCTTTCACTCGGGCGCACCGATGCGCCCCTGGCGGGAGGATATGGGTGAACCCTTCGGACGTGCTGATCCTGGCGGGGGCGGTCCTCGCCTTCGCCCTCCTGTCCAAGCGTGCAGAGGACAGCATCGTCACGCCGCCGATGGCGTTCACCGCGCTCGGCCTTCTGGTTTGCGGCTCGGGCCTCGGCCTCATCGACCTGTCGGTCGACAGCGCGCTCATCCACTCGCTGGCTGAAATCACCCTCATCCTGACGCTGTTCACCGATGCCTCGCGCATCGACATCACCGAACTCAGCGCGGAACACTCCATCCCCATCCGCCTTCTGCTCATCGGCCTGCCGCTGGCGATCGTCGCCGACACCGGTGCCGCATGGCTCCTGTTCCCGGCACTCGGCCTGTGGGGCGCCGCGCTTCTGGGGGTGATGCTGGCACCGACAGATGCCGCGCTCGGCCAGTCCGTCGTCGCCAACCCCAGCGTGCCGCAACGGATCTCGCAGGCGATCAACGTCGAAAGCGGCCTCAACGACGGCCTCGCCTTCCCCGCCCTTCTGGTGGTCGCGAGCCTTGCGGAGGCGAGCGTCGAGAAGAACGACCGCCGACCTCGTCTCGTTCGCGGTGATGCAGGTTGCACTCGGGCCGGTTGCGGGCATTGCCGTCGGCTGGGCGGGCGCCTGGCTCTCGGAGCGTGCGCTGGCGGACGGGTGGATGGAGGAGATCTACCTCAAGATCGGAACGCTGGCGCTGCCGCTGGTCGCCTACGGCGGCGCGGAGCTGATCGGCGGCAACGGCTTCATCGCGGCGTTCGCCTGCGGGCTGGTGGTCGCCGCGCGCTCGAAGGCCGTCCGGCAGGCCGCCGGGGCGTTCGGCGAGACCGAGGGCCAGCTTCTCACCCTCGTCGTCTTCACCCTGTTCGGTGCGATCCTGCTGCCGGACATTGCCGAAGCGCTGGACTGGCGACACGTCCTCTACGCCGTGCTGTCGCTCACCGTCCTGCGGATGGTCCCGGTGGCGCTCAGCCTGATCGGCGCGCAGGTCCGGCCGGTGACGGTCCTCTTCATCGGCTGGTTCGGCCCGCGGGGGCTGGCGTCGATCATCTACCTCCTCCTCGTGCTGGAGGAATACGAGGTCGGCGACATGACGGACGTGAAGGCGACCGTCATCCTCACCGTCGGCCTCTCGATCCTGCTCCACGGCGTCACCGCGAGCCCGCTCGCCCGCGCCTACGCTGCGTCGACGCCGGACGACCACCACGAAACCCGGCCGGTGCCGGGCTTCGCGCTTCGTATCCGCAGCCATGGGCGGCGGCGGGAGGGCTGACCCGTCAGGCCAGCCACTTGGCCAGCATCCAGGCCGAAAGCAGCACCATGCCCACGTTCTCGCTGAGGCTGATCACGCCGAGCGGGACGTTGGAGTTGCCACCGACGCAGGCGCACTTCAGCTCGCGCTTGTCGACGTAGACCGCCTTGATCACCGAGATCGCCCCGATGGTGCCGATGAACAGGCCAACCGGCGCCACGAACGGCGTGAACGGCGCACCAGCGATCATCCCGATGCCGGCATAGGCCTCCGCGAACGGGTAGACGAACGCGTAGGGCACGACTCTCTGAGCGAGAAGGTCGTAGCCGAGGAACTGGTTGGCGAACGCGTCGAGGTCCCGCAGTTTCTGGATCGCCAGCGCACACATGGAGAAGGCGACGAAGAATTCCACCGCGCGGACGGTGAGCGGGTTGCCGAACATCGCCCACGATGCGGCGAGCGCCATCAGGAAGCACGTCGCGAAGACTGCGATGATCGGGGCGTAGGTGGTGGCGTCCGGGTCGGCGACAGGCTTGCCGAAGAATTCGCGCAGGTCCGTGTAGCCGCCGACGCGCTTGCCGTCGATGAAGGCCTGCGGCGTCGTCTTCACGCCGTGCTCTTCCTTGAACCTGTCGGTTTCCTCGCGCGTTCTGAGGAGGTGATCCTCGACCTTGTAGCCTTCGCGGTGAAGGAGGCTGCGGGACTTCAGGCCGAACGGGCAGATGTGCTGGTCGGTCTTCATCCGGTACAGAACCGCCCGCTTGGCGGTGGTGTCTGTGCTCGCGATATGGGTGTCGGTGGCGGCAGTCACGGCACGTCCTTTCATGATCGCATTGTCGGTGGCTAAGGGCCAACTATACCCCCATAGGGTATTATTTCAACGAGGCGATGGGGTATGGGTTCCCTGTCGACGGGGGATCCGATGCACGAAAAGCCGAACAAGCCTGCGGTGCTGAAACGCCTCGCGCGCCTCGAGGGGCAGGTGCGCGGCGTGACGAAGATGGTCGAGGAGGACCGCTACTGCGTCGACGTGCTGGCGCAGACCGCGGCGATCCGCTCCGCGCTGAAGGCTGTCGAGAAGCTCATCATCGACGACCACGCCCACGGCTGCATCGAGGATGCGGTCGCGTCCGGCGACGCGGCGGAGCAGCGCCGGAAGTTCGCCGAGCTGATCGACCTTCTCGACAAGGCGCGGAGCTGAAGCGCCCTAGCGCAGGTAGCTGAGGATGACGTCGGCGATGTGCTCGCGCCGCGCGTCGAGCGCTGCCGGCGCGTTGAGGTCGCGCGCGAAGATCGTCGACAGCGTGTGCCGGTTCGACAGGTAGAAGAAGCCGAGCGCCGCGATCGAGATGTAGATCTGCACGGGGTCCACGTCCTTGCGGAAGATGCCCTCGTCGGCGCCGCGCTTCAGGATCGCAGCGATCATGCCGACCAGCGGCGAGTGCATCTCGCGCACCCTTTCGGACTTTTGCAGGTGCTGCGCCTTGTGCATGTTCTCGGTGTTGAGAAGGCTCAGGAATTCCGGGTGGGCGACGAAATAGTCCCACGTGAAGAGGACGAGGCTGCGCATCGCCTCGACCGGCGGGAGATGTGTGAGGCGCAGCTTGTTCTCGGCGCTTCGGATGCCGGCGTAGGCCTCCTCCAGCACCGCGAGGTAGAGCCCCTCCTTGTTGCCGAAGTAGTGGTAGAGCATCCGCTTGTTGATCTGCGCGCGGGCCGCCACCTCGTTGACGCTGGCGCCCGAGAAGCCGTGCGAGGTGAACTCGACCATCGCGGCGGCGAGGATCGCAGCGCGCGTTCGCTCCGCATCCCGCACAGGGGCCTTTTTCCGCGCAGCGGGGGAAGAGACGGACAACGGGCAACCTTCACGACAGCGTCAAAGTGTATCGGCAATGGCTGGGCCGGTTGCCTGCGTAGCGTCACGTTAGCACCTCATACTGAATGCGTTCGACCCAAAATCGGCGAGGCTCGGCCATGTTCGACAATCCGGCATTCGACGGTCACGAATCCGTCCTCCAGTCCTTTGACCGGGCCAGCGGACTTCGCGCCTTCGTCGCGATCCACAACACCCACCGCGGCCCCTCCCTCGGCGGCGTGCGCGTCTGGACCTATGGCAGCAGCACCGAGGCACTGACCGACGCGCTGCGCCTCTCCCGCGGGATGACCTACAAGGCCGCTATGGCCGACCTGCCGCTCGGCGGCGGCAAGGCCGTGGTGATGGTCCCCCGCCGCGGCGCCAAGAGCCCCGCGATGTTCGATGCACTCGGCGCCGTGGTCGAAAGCCTGGGCGGCCGCTACATCGCCGCGGAGGACGTTGGCTCCACCCCTGCCGACATGAAGCGCATCGCCGCCCGCACGCGCCACGTCACCGGGCTCGCTGTGGCTGACGGCGGCCGCGGCGACCCCTCCTCCGCCACGGCG
Source organism: uncultured Alphaproteobacteria bacterium (assembly GCA_963704595.1). Taxonomy (GTDB): domain Bacteria; phylum Pseudomonadota; class Alphaproteobacteria; order Rhizobiales; family Amorphaceae; genus Acuticoccus. The sequence goes on along the minus strand of OY969922.1, from coordinate 824,141 downwards.
GACGGCGTGTTCGTCGGCATCGCGGCCACCGCCCGCGCCATCGGCCGCGACCTTTCGAGCCTCCACGTGGCGATCCAGGGCCTCGGCTCGGTGGGTTACGGCCTCGCCGCGCGCCTGCGTGCCGCCGGTGCCCGGCTTACGGTTGCCGACATCGACCCCGCCGCAGTCCGCCGCGCCGTCGCCGACTTCGGCGCCACGGTGGTCGACGTGCGCGACATCGCCGCCGTCGAGGCGGACATCTTCTCCCCCAACGCCCTCGGCGGCGTCCTCGACGGGCGGACCATCCCGCACCTGAAGGCCGCGGCCGTGGCAGGCGCCGCCAACAACCAGCTCGCCACCGAGGCGGACGGCGAGGCGCTGCGAGCACGCGGCATCGTCTACGCACCGGACTACGTCCTCAATGCCGGCGGCGTCATCAAGATGTGCGCGGATTATTTCGGCTGGGAGGATGCCGAGGTGCATTCGCGGATCGACGGCATCGCCGGCCGGCTGGAGGCGATCTTCGCCGAAGCGTCCCGCCGGGGCGAGCCCACCGCGACGGTGGCCGACCGGATGGCGGAGGCCCGATTTCAGGCCCCGCAGCTGATGGCCGAGGCCTGCTGAGCTGCCAGCGGGCGGGCGTCGCCAGCCGGGCCTGTGCGATGCTGCCCACAGGGCGAGCCGGAAGCCGCCCAGAATGCGCTTCCGGCGCAACGCCCCGCCGGGAGGTCGCCTACAGCTTCTTTGCGAGGATGAGACGCTCTTCCTCGCCGTAGCCGAGCGAGTGGTAGAACGCGGCCACAGCCCGGTTTTCGGGCCGGACCATGAGGTTGAGCTTCGGCACGCCAGTCTTGCGCAGCCACGCCTCGACGGCTGCCATCAGCGCGCCGCCGTGCCCCGCACGACGGTGCTCAGGAGCCACCGCGACGTAGTAGACGGCGCCCCTGTGCCCGTCGTGACCGACCATCGCGGTCGCGACGATCGCTCCGTCGATCCGCCCCACCAGCACGGCCGACGCCAGACCGCGGGTGGCGAAGAGGATGTCCTCGCGCGGGTCGTTCCACGGCCGCAGCAGCCCGCACGCGTCCCACAGCGAGGTGATGGCGGCGATTTCAGCCTCCGATGGAGCCTCCAGCGGCGCGATCTCCATTATCACTCGCCGTTGAATGCCTTTTCCCGCAGCGGGGAGACGGCGTTGGCGTGAGCCTCGAAACCCTCGTACTGCGCGAACAGCCGCACCTGCGGGGCAAGGCTGTCGTAGCCCTTCTTGGTGACGTGGGCGATCGAGGTGAGCTTGAGGTAGTCGTGCACCCCCAGCGGCGACCGCGTCATGGCGGTGGCGTTGGTGGGGAGCACGGCATTCGGCCCCAGCGCATAGTTGCCGAGGCAGATGGCGCTGTGCTCGCCGAGCAGGATCTCGCCCGCGTTCTTCAGCGCGCCGAGATAGTCGTACGGGCTCTTGGCGTGGACCTGCAGGTGCTCGGGCGCATAGTCGTTGGTGAAGGCGATGGCGTCCTCGATGGTCTCGCAAACGATGATGCCGCCGCGCTCACCGCAAAGCACCGCCTGGCTGTAACCGACGCGCTCCGGCCCCATCTGTGCCCAATACCCCGGGATCGCGGCCAGGACCTCGTCCGCCACCCGCTGCGAGTTGGTGACGAGATAGGCCGAGGAGTCCGGCCCGTGCTCGCTCTCGTTCAGAAGGTCGAGCGCGGCGACGCGGCCGTTGGCGGTCTCGTCCGCGAGAACGATGGACTCCGACGGACCGGCGGGGGGGCCGGGATCGATCTTGTCCGACAGGAGCCGCTTGGCCGCGATCACCCACGGGCTGCCGGGGCCGACGAACTTCACCACCTTGGGCACGGTCTCTGTGCCATACGCCACGGCCGCCACGGCCTGCGCGCCGCCGCACTTGAAGACGCGCTCGACGCCGGCAAGGCGCGCGGCGACCAGCGTCGCGGCATCGACCTTTCCGTCAGGCCCCGGCGGGGTGACGATGATGGGAAGCGGCACGCCGGCGACCACGGCGGGCACGGCGGTCATGTTCACCACCGAGGGGAACGAGCCCTTGCCGCGCGGGACGTAGCAGGCGACCGACGGGATGGGGCTGGAACGCTCGCCGCAATAGATACCCGGCGACATCTCCTTCATCCACATTTCCTGCGGCATCTGCGCCTCGTGGAAACGGCGGACATTGTCGACCGCCATTTCGAGGACGCCGATCATCTCCCGGTCGACGGCATCGAACGCGGCGTCGAAGTCGGCGGGGGTTGCGGCGATGGCGTCTTCGGTGACGGGCGACTTGTCGAACTCACGCGCGAAGCGGGCGAGCGCCTTGTCGCCCTCGGTCCGCACCGCCTCGATGATCGGCACGGCCTTTTCCATGAAGGGCCCGAGGTCGCCCTCCACGCGGGTGAGAAGCTTCGCGCGGGCCTCCGCCGACAGGGATTTGAGGACGTGGACGCTGACTTCGGGCATTGGCGGTTTCACTTCGATTTCAGAAAGATGTCGAGGCCGACGAGGCGGTCGAGCAGCCACACGGCGACGAGTGCGATGACGATGTATAGCACCGAGACGGCCGCAAGGTCGGGCGTGATGACGCTGCGGATGGAATTGTAGATCTGCACGGGGAGCGTGACTGTGCGGCTGTCGGTGAGAAAGAGGCTCACCAGAAACTCGTTGAAGGCGAGGATGAACATCAGCAGCGCCCCGGTGATGACGCCGGGCGCCACCGCCGGCAGCGTGACGGTGAGGAAGGCGGCCAGCGGCCCCGCCCCGCAGTTGGCCGCCGCGTTCTCGATCTCCGGGTCCAGCGCATTCACCGACGCCGCAACCGCCCACACCATGAAGGGCAGGTTGATGATGCAAAGCGCGACGCCCACGGGCCAGAGCTGGCCGAGAATGCGGATCTCGCCGAACAGCAGCATCATCGCGATGCCCGACACCACCAGCGGGATGGTGAACGGCAGCAGTAGATAGACCTGAATGGCCGTGCGCGCCCGAAAGCGGTAGCGCGCCAGCGCGATGGCCGCCAGCGTCCCCGCCGGAATGGCGACCAGCGTGCAGATGACGGACACCACGAAGCTGCGCCACAGCGCCTGCTTGAAGCTCGCAAGCCCCCACATCTCGCCGTACCAGCGCAGCGACAGCCCGTCCGGCGGGAAGGCGATGATGTCGCCCGCCGTGAACGACGCGCCGATGACGATCAGCGTCGGCAGGCTGAGCGTAACCAGCGAGAACGCAGTGATGGTCCAGAGCACGAAACCCTTGCTCATGACGCCGCCCCGACCTGCCGGAAGCCGAGCGTCCCGGTGCCCGCAGCGACGAACACCGCCGCCACGATGAGGCTGCCGATCAGCGTGAGGATGATCGCGAGCGCGGCGCCGAGGCCGGAATTGGAGATCTGGAAGAACGCGTCGTAGATCGCGCTGGCAAAAAAGTCCTGCGTGCCGCCGCCGAGGATCTCGGGCATCGCGAAGTCGGTCAGCGTCAGCGTGAACACTACCACCGACGCGCCGATGAGGCCGGGCCGCGCCATCGGCAGCACCACGTGCGCGAAGGTCGCGGGCCAGCTTGCACCGAGCCCTTCGGACGCGCGCTCGATGTCTTCGGGAATGGCCGAGAGCGCGGGGATGATGAGAAGCACCGCGAAGGGCAGCATGTACTGGACGAGGCCGAAGAGGACGGTGCCGTAGGTGAAGAGGAAATCCTGCGCGTTGAAGCCGAGGCCGGTGAGCGCCGAGTTGATGAGCCCCTCACGCCCCAGAATGATGAGCCAGCCATAGGCGCGCACCACCTGCCCGATAAAGAACGGCAGGAACAACGCCACCAGCAGCGCCTTGCGCACGCCCGCCGAAGCGGTCCGCACCAGAAGGTAGGCGTACGGGAAGGCGAGGACGAGCGTAACCGCCGTCACGATGGCGGCGCCGGCCAGCGTGCGGGCGAGGATGCGCCACGTCACCTCGCGGCCGAGCGCGGCCTCGTAGTTGGCGACGGTGTATTCGGGCTTGAGGCGGTAGGTGGAGAAGTCGAGCTCGTGCAGCGACAGCTCCAGCATCCAGCCGAGCCCGATCAGGAGCACGCCCACGAGGAGAAGGGCCGGCGCCAGAAGGAGCCAGCCTGCGAAACGACGTTTTGGGGACGTGTCTGCGGTCATGCGAGGAAGGGGGGCCGCCGAAGCGGCCCCGCCGGATCAACCTTGAAAAATTTCGGAGAACTTGGCGAACCAGATCGGCTGGTTCTCGACCAGAACCGGCGTCGGCACCGACACCAGCGCCTCGAAGTCTTCCGGCTTGGTGGGGTAGGACGGGTCGCCCACGAGATCTGCCGGCGGCTCGATGCCGGGGAACACCGGCGGCAGGCCGAGCGCGCCGCACCACGCCTTCTGCGCCTCCTCGGTGAGGGCGTAGTTGATCAGCTCCTTCGCCCAGTGCTCCTCGTTGGCGGGGAGGCCCTTGGGGATCCACAGCCCGTCGGTGTCGACCTTGCAGCCTTCCTTCGGGACGGTCCACTCGACGTTGATGCCGCTCTGCTTGGCCGCGCGGGCGTTGACCGAGATGGTGCAGGCGACGTCGATCTCGCCGTTCTGGAACCAGGACGTGAAGTCGGGGTCTTCGCCCAGCAGCGGCTCGTTGGCCTTCAGCTTGCGATAGAACTCCCACGCCGGCTCCATGTTGCCGGGGATGTCCTCGAACGTGCCGCCACCGGCCAGCACCGCGATCGGGTTGAAGCCGATGCCGTCGTCGTAAAGCGCGATGCGGCCCTTGTGCTTGGGGTCGATCATCACGGTCCAGCTTTCCGGCGGGCCGTCCGGGAAGGCTTCCGGCCGGTACGCGCAGACGTAGACGTAGGCGTAGGTGTTGACGAGCGGGTAGCCCTCGAGGCCGACCGGCTTTGCGAGCGGGAGCAGGCCCTCGAGGTTGGAAAGGTCCGACAGGTCGACCGTCACGCCGCGCAGCGCCGAGATGGTGGCGTTGGTGGAGGTGTCCCAGTTGACGTGGATCGGCGGCACCCGGCCCTGGTCGACGGCGGCCCAGATCTTCGGCTTGATCTCGTTGTCCTCTGTAAAGTCGAGGCGGACGGGGATGCCGGTTTTCGCGGTGAACGGGTCGGTGACGCCGGATTTCAGCGCATCGCCCCAGGCCCCGCCCCAGGCGCGGACGATCAGCTCGGACGGCTTGTCCTGCGCGCGCAGGATGGTGGGCATGGCGAGGAGGGACGCGCCGGCGGCGGTCCCCGCAAGCACGGTACGGCGGGTGTATTTCGTCATCGAAGGCTCCATGGTGTTTTTCATTTTAGGAACGCGAACAGATGCGCCTTGTCGAAGCCGACCTTGACCGGGTCTCCGACGGAAAAGGGGGCGTGACCGGCAGGATCGAGGTCGAACGCCTGCACCGACGGGCCGCCCAGCGACGGCACGTCGACGATCAGCGCGGTGCGCTCGCCCTCGAACACCACCTGCGCGACGCGGCCATGCAATTCGTTGTCCATTCCGAGCGGCCCGTCGCCCGCCGAGATGGCGACGTGCTCGGCCCGCACCGCGCAATCCACGATCGTGCCCGCCGCCGCCGCGCCGCGCGCCGACAGCCTCGCCTGGCCGGACGAGACGGTGAGCGTATCGCCGTCCACGGTTTCCACAGTGCCCGGAAACAGGGAGGTGACGCCGAGGAAGGTGGCGACGAACCGCGTTTTCGGCGCGTGGTAGAGGGTGTGCGGCGTGTCGGTCTGCTGGATGCGGCCCTCGTTCATCACCACGATCTTGTCGGACATCACCAGCGCTTCTCGCTGATCGTGGGTCACGTTGATGGTGGTGACGCCGAGATCCTGCTGGATGCGGCGGAATTCGAGCTGCATGTCCTCCCTGAGCTTCTTGTCGAGCGCGGAGAGCGGCTCGTCGAGGAGCAGGAGGTCGGGCCGGAAGGAGAGCGCGCGGGCGATGGCGACGCGCTGCTGCTGGCCGCCCGAGAGTTCGTGCGGGCGGCGGTCGCCGTAGCCCGGCAAGCGCACGAGGTCCAGCATCTCGGCAACGCGCGGGGCGATAGCTGCCTTGGGGAAGCCGCGGCGGCGCATGGGGTAGGCGATGTTGTCCGCCGCCGTCATGTGCGGGAAGAGGGCGAGGCGCTGGAACACCATGCCGATGGCGCGCTTGTGCGCCGGCACCGCCGACACGTCCGCCCCATTGATGCGGATCTTGCCCGCGCTCGGCCGCTCGAAGCCTGCGATCATGCGCAGAAGAGTGGTCTTCCCGCAGCCGGATGGGCCGACGATGGTGAGGAACTCGCCGCGGTCCAGCGTGAACGCGGCATCCGCCACCGCCTCGAACGTGCCGAAGCGCTTGGTCACGCCCTCGATGGCGACCATCTCAGTACCCATCGACGCGCCCTTCCGGCTTGGCCCATGCCATCACCTGGAACCATGGCAGGCGGCGGTAGCGGGCGGAAAGCTCCGGAGCGCCGCCGGTGGGCTCCGGCTCGTCGAAGTGCACCATCGTCAGCCCGGCGTCCAGGAAGGCGCGCATGTACTGGCCGAGCGGGCGGTGCCAGTTGCGCACGCGAATGCCGTCCCACTCCACCCATTCGGCGCGGGGCGTCATGTAATCCTCCACCGGCCACAGCGAGCGGCCGTCCGCCTCGATGAAGGCGTGGGCGGTGTTGGCGGTGCACATTGCGGCAATGTGGGCGACGATGAGGCGCCCACCCGGGGCAAGGACGCGGCTCATCTCGGCGATGGCCGCTTCGCAGTCGTCGATGTCGATCAGGCTGAGATAGCTGACGACGAGGTCGAACCGCGCGATGTCGAAAGGCAGCGCCTCGGCGGCGCCGACGACGTACTGGCCGCCGGGTTCGCGCTTGCGGGCTTCCTCGATCATCGCGGGGGTGGGGTCGAGCCCGGTCGCGGCAATGCCTGCGCCCGTGAGGAGGCGGCAGAAACGGCCCTCGCCGCAGCCGACGTCCAGCGCACGGCGGGGCGGGCGCACAGTCGCCTGCGCCAGCATCGGGCCATCGAGCACGTGCCGGCGCGCGAAGTCGCCGCCGCTTTCCTGCCGCGCGATCCAGCTCCGGGCGGAGGCGGCCCAGCCGTTGTCGGTCATCGCGGCAACCTGGGGCGGTTGGGGGTCGGGGTCGGGCACATGGGATCAGAGGGAAGCAAGAGTTCCGCCATCGACGTAGAGGATCTGTCCCGTCACATAGGCCGAAGCGTCGCTCACAAGGAAGACCGCTGCGCCGATGAGATCGTCGAGCTGACCGAACCGCTGCATCGGGATCTTGCCGAGCATCGCATCCTGCCAGGCGGGATCGGCGTAGAAGCCTTCGGTCATCGCGGTGCGGAAGTAGCCGGGGCCGAGGGCGTTGACGCGGATGGCGGGCGCCCATTCGGCCGCCAGCGCCCGCGTCATGCCGAGAATGCCGGACTTCGATGCCGTGTAGGGCGTCGCGGTCGGGATGCCGACGGCGGAGGTCAGCGAGCCGAGGTTTAGGATCGCGCCGGTTTCGGTCTGCCGCGCGAAGGCCTGCGCGACGAAGAATGCGGCCTTCAGGTTGGTGCCGACGATGGCGTCCCACTGTGCCTCGGTGACGTCGCGCGAGGGGGCGACCTCCTCCGTGCCGGCGTTGTTGACGAGGATGGTGGGGCCGAGCCCGTCTGCCGCCAGCTGCGTGAAGAGCGTCTCGATGGCGCCAGGCGCGGCAATGTCGGCGGCAACGGCGTGGCAGGTTCGGCCCATCGCAGCGACGGCGGCCGCCGTTTCGGCAAGCCCTGCCTCGGTGCGGGCGACGGCGACGATGTCGGCACCCGCTTCGGCGAGGCCGAGTGCGAGCGCTTGCCCGATCCCGCGGCTTGCCCCGGTGACAAGGGCAAGGCGGCCGGCAAGACTGAAGCGATCGGTGATGGCGTGACCCCGTGCAGGAAATTTGCACGAAGGTTATGCGACAGCCCCGCCACCTGCAACGCCCAGGCGATGCCGCGCGGACTGCCGCCCGCGCCTGTCAGTGAGCGACGGGGCGCGGTTCGGACGGGGCCGGAGCGCGCAGCGGCCCGAGCTTCTCCTGCCAGGACGCGGCCTGCGAGCGGACGCTTTCGATGACCGCGTTGAGGGCGCCGACGTCGATGTTGCTGGCCATCTGCGCGTAGCGGATGGTGCCGGCGGCGTTGATGAAGGCAATCTGCTCGGCGGTGTAGTGGACGTAGGCCTTGCCGTTGCGCGAATTGGCGACAGCCTGCTCGATGTTGCCGATGCTCTGGCGCAGCATGTGGCCGCCGATGCGCTTCAACAGGTTGCGGTCGTCGAGGTAGACCGGGATCCAGCCGCGCATCGGGTTGAAGCCCATCGGCACGCCCTTGACGTTGCGGTAGGCCGGAACGTCGGACCGGTAGCCGCCGAGCTCGGACCGGGCCCAGTCCACAACGTCCATGTAGCCGGCGGCGTCGGCCGCGACCGCCAGCTCCGACAACACATGGACCAGCGAGGAAGACGGATGCTCTGGCAGCATGGCGGTACTCCGGGTTCTACACCCCTCCACCGCTACGCCGCCAAACCTGCACGGGGCTTGGGCGCCGCCTGGCCGGCGCCGCTGCCGCTAGCCGCCGAACAGCCTCTTCAGGAAGCTGCCGCCGGCGTTCTCGGGTTCGGCGGTCCACTCCCGCGCACCGCGCGCCACGTCGTCGTTGGCGCTGGGAAGTGCCGGGGCCACCGCAGGCGCATTCCACGGATCGTCCGCCGGGATCATGTCCATCGCCACCTGCGAGGCGGCCGCTTCGGCAGCGCCCGGCAGCTCGGCCGGCCGCATCCCCTCGTGGACGTTTTCCATCAGCTGCTTCCACAACACGGCAGGCAGCGTGCCGCCCGTGGCGTGGTTGGTGGAGGAGTTGTCGTCGTTGCCGAGCCAGACACCCGCGGTGAAGAACGCGGTGTAGCCGACGAACCACGCGTCACGCCAATCCTGGCTGGTGCCGGTCTTGCCCGCGGCCTGCCAGCCCGGAAGCTGTGCGCGCCGCGCGGTGCCGGAGTTGATTGTCGCCGACATCATCTGGTTCATCTGCCCTGCGTGCTCCAGCGAGAGCACCTCGCGCGAACCGCCATTGCGCCGCTCGTAAAGCAGGTTTCCATCCGCCGTCTTGATCCGCCGGATGACGTAGGGGACGACGCCGACGCCGCCGTTGGAGAACGGGACGTAGGCGGTGGTCAGCTCCAGCAGCGTCACTTCGCTGGTGCCGAGCGCGATGGAGCCGTTGGGCTGAAGCTCGGAGCGGATGCCGAGCCGGTGCGCCGTGCTCACCACCTGTTCGGGGCCGACTTCCATCGCAAGCTGCACCGCGATGGTGTTCAGCGACAACGACAGACCCGTCTCCAGCGAGACCGGGCCGCGATACTCCTTGCTGTAGTTCTGCGGCTTCCAGTTGCCGATCTGGATCGGCTGGTCGATCCGCATCGTCTGCGGGCTGAGCCCGTCCTCCAGCGCCGCGAGATAGACGAACGGCTTGAACGACGAACCCGGCTGGCGCGCGGCATCGACGGCGCGGTTGTACTGGCTGTTCTCGTACTTGCGGCCGCCGACAAGCGCCTTCACCGCGCCGCCCGAGTCGAGCACGACGACGGCGCCCTGGCTGACGCCCTTCTCGGCGCCCTCCTTGTCCAGCGTCTCCTGCAACGCGGCCTGGGCGAGGTCCTGGAGCTCGAGGTCCACGGACGTCTCGACGATCACGTCCTCGGTGATCGAGCCGACGAAGCCCGGCAGCACGTCAGCCACCCAGTCCGCCACGTAGCCGCCGGAGGTCGCGACCTTGGGGGCCCGCACGGTCGCAGGGTTCTCGCGCGCCACCAGAGCGTCCATGTCGCTGATGTAGCCCTGCTCGCGCATCGCCTCGACCACGAGGTCGGCGCGGGTCTGCGCGCGCTTCAGGTTGTTGGTCGGCGCATAGTAGCTGGGGGCCTTCAGGAGGCCTGCGATCATCGCGGCCTCGGCGATGGTGAGGTCTTCCGCCGGCTTGTCGAAGTAGCGGCGGGCGGCGCCGTCCACGCCGTAGGCGCCCGCGCCGAGATAGACGCGGTTGAGATACATCGAGAGGATCTCGTCCTTCGAGTATTTCAGCTCCAGCCAGACGGCGAGCACCATCTCCTGGATCTTGCGCTCGATGGTCCGCGACGGATCGAGGAAGAGGTTCTTGGCGAGCTGCTGCGACAGGGTCGAACCGCCCTGGCGCAGTTCGCCGGCGGTGAAGTTGGTCGCCATCGCGCGGGCAAGGCCGATCGGGTCGACGCCCGGATGCTGGTAGAAGCGCCGGTCCTCGATTGCGATCACGGCCTGGGGCACGTGGGCCGGCAGGCTCTCGAGCGTCACCGCGCGGCCGCCGGTGTCGCCGCGGTTTGCGATCAGCGCGCCGTCCTCGGCGAGGATCGCGACGTTGGGCGGCCTCTCGGGCACGGCCCATTCGGCGATCGGCGGCATGGTGGCCGCGTAATAGGCGATGATCGCGCCGACGGCGACGATGCCGAGAAGCGTCAGCGTAACGCCCATGCGGAAGACGAAACGGATGAAGCGGAACTTGCGGCGGGGCTTGCGGCGCGGCGCCGGGGCCGCGGGGCGCGCCGGTTTGCCGCGGGCGGGCGGCATCTCGGCGGCAGTGCGGCGCACGGACGGGCCGCGGGCGGCGGCCTTCTTCGGCGCGGCGGCCGGGCGGGGCTGAGGGCTTTCGGCGGGCGCTGCGCGCTCGACCCGCGCGCCCTTCGCATGCGCATTGGCGGCGGGGCGGAGAGGCACGGTCTTGGCGCCGGCCTGGCGGGGTGCGGGCTTGCGGGCCTTCTCGCCGGACGCTGCGGCGGGCTTGCCGCTGCCGTCGCTCGCAGAGCGCGCAGGCTGGCGCAGCACCTTGCCCCCGTCATCCACAGGGCCGCGCGCGGATTCCTTCATGCGCGGCGGGGTCGCGCCCTGCCGCACGCCGCCGGAACGGCCGTCCTGCTTCGGTTTGTCCGCGGGCGTTCCGTCGCCGCGCGAGCCTTTGGCGCGATCGCCCGGCCTGATGCCGAGGCGGCCTTTGTCGTCTGCCGGCAAGGAACGTCTCCATCAATTACGCAACACAGAAGGGGATCGCCTGCATCACTGCGGCACATGCCCCTTAACATCCGATGAGCGGGCCATGCGATGAGGCGATAAAGTCCGCCGGGCGCCCTGTTAACACGGGAGCGTAGAATGCGGGAGGTTGATCGCGATGGCCTCGCCCGCCAATGTCGCCGCCCGCGAAGGAGAACTCCGAGATGGCCGCCGCAACGAACGACCCGCACATGCCCGGCGAGGGCGACACCGTGTTCCTGGTCGACGGCTCGTCGTTCGTGTTCCGCGCCTACTTCCAGTCGATGAACCAGGACCGGAAGTACAACTACCGTGCCGACGGCCTGCCCACCGGCGCCGTCCGCCTGTTCTGCAACAAGCTCTACCAGTTCATCAAGGACGGCGCGGCGGACCTGAAGCCGACCCACCTCGCCATCATCTTCGACAAGTCCGAGACGACGTTCCGCAACGAGCTCTACCCCGAGTACAAGGCCAACCGCTCCGCCCCGCCGGACGACCTCATCCCGCAGTTCCCGCTGATGCGCGCCGCCGTCGAGGCGTTCGGCCTCATCCCGATCGAGAAGGCGGGCTTCGAGGCGGACGACATCATCGCCACCTACGCGCGCCAGGCCGCCGCCAACGGCGCCGACGTGATGATCGTCTCCGCCGACAAGGACCTGATGCAGCTCGTCGACGAGCGGATCTCGATGTTCGACCCGGCCTCGGGCGAAGGCCGCAAGGCGGGCGCCAGCAAGATGGGCGTGCGGGCCGAGCGGCGCATCGGCGTCGACGAGGTGGTCGAGTATTTCGGCGTGACGCCCGACCGGGTGGTCGACGTGCAGGCGCTGATCGGCGACGCGACCGACAACGTGCCCGGCGTCCCCGGCATCGGCAAGAAGACTGCCGCGCAGCTCATCGAGGAGTTCGGCGACCTCGACACGCTGCTCGCCGAAGCCGGCACCATCAAGCAGAACAAGCGGCGCGAGAACCTCATCGAGTTCGCCGACCAGGCGCGCCTGTCGCGCACGCCTCGTCACGCTGGACGACAAGGTCGACGTGGAGCATCCGCTCTCGTCGCTGGCGGTGACCGAGCTCGATGCCGGTCCGCTGGTCGCCTTCTTCAAGGCGATGGACTTCTCCACCCTCACCCGCCGCATCGCCGACGACTACGACCTCGACCATTCCAAGGTCGCGCCGGACGAGCGCTATCTCGGCGGCCCCGCCGCGGACGAGACCGTCGAGGAAATCGCCGACGACAGCCCGAAGACGCCCGCGATCCTCGCCGCCCGGATGGAAGCCGACCTGCGCGACGCGAAGTTCGACCTCGACAAGTACGAGGCGATCACCGATCCCGCCCGCCTCGCCGAATGGCTGGCGGTGGCGGAGGAGAGCGGCCATCTCGGCATCGCGGTGCGGCTGGTGGACGGGGCGCCGATGGTGTCCGAGATCGCGGGCATCGCCATCGCGGTCGGCCCCAACCTTGCCGCCTACGTGCCGCTGAAGCACGCCGTGCGCGACCTGATGGCCGAGAGCAACGGAATGCCGCCCGAGGAGGCGCTGCCCCTCCTCACCGCGGCCCTCAAGAACCCCGGCATCGCCAAGGTCTCCTGCGGCATGAAGCGGGACTTCCTGGCGCTCCAGCAGGCCGGCATCGAGGTCACCCCGCTCGACGACACCGGCCTCCTCTCCTACGCGGCCGATGCCGGCGCCGGCGTCCACGACTTTGCGACGCTGTCCAAGCGCTACCTCAACCACACCCCGCTCGACGACCGCGACGTGATGGGCACCGGCAAGTCGCGCGTCCCGTTCGGCGACGTGTCGCTCGACGCCGCGACCCGCCATGCCGCCGAGGAGGCGGACATTGCGCTCCGCCTCGCCCCGCTCCTGCGCCAGCGCCTCCTCGCCCACAAGGTGACCACCGTCTACGAGACGCTGGAGCGGCCGCTCCTCCCGGTGCTGGCGCGGATGGAGGCGGCGGGCATCCTCGTCGACCGCAACGTCCTGTCGCGCATGTCGAGCGATTTCTCGCAGACGCTGGCGCGCATCGAGGTCGAGATCTACGAGCTCGCGGGCGAGCGCTTCAACATCGGCTCCACCAAGCAGCTGTCGGAAATCCTGTTCGACAAGCTCGGCTACCCCGGCGGCAAGAAGACCAAGACGGGCGCATGGTCCACCGGCGCGCAGGTGCTCGACGAGCTCGCCGCAGAAGGCTTCCCCCTCCCCGTCAAGCTCCTCGAGTGGCGCCAGCTCACCAAGCTGATGAACACCTACACCGACGCCCTGCAGGAGGACATCAACCGCGACACGGGCCGCGTCCACACCACCTTCTCGATGGCGTCGACCACCACGGGCCGCCTCTCCTCCACCGAGCCGAACCTCCAGAACATCCCGATCCGCACCGAGGAAGGCCGCAAGATCCGCACCGCCTTCGTCGCCGCCCCCGGCACCAGGCTGATCGCGGCGGACTACGGCCAGATCGAGCTGCGCGTCCTCGCCCACATGGCCGACATCCCGCAGCTGCGGCAGGCGTTCGCCGACGGGCACGACATCCACGCGATGACGGCCTCGGAAATGTTCAACGTGCCGGTCGAGGGGATGGACCCCTCTGTCCGGCGCCGGGCGAAGGCGATCAACTTCGGCATCATCTACGGCATTTCGGCGTTCGGCCTCGCCAACCAGCTCGCCATCCCTCGCGAGGAGGCCGGCGCCTACATCAAGCGCTACTTCGAGCGGTTTCCCGGCATCCGCGACTACATGGACTCGATGAAGGCGTTCGTGCGCGAGCACGGCTACGTGACGACGCTGTTCGGCCGCAAGGCGCACTACCCGGAGATCGACACGTCCAACCCCTCGCTGCGCGCCTTCTACGAGCGGGCGGCGATCAACGCGCCGATCCAGGGCTCTGCGGCCGACATCATCCGCCGCGCGATGATCCGCATCGAGCCCGCGCTCGCCGAGGCCGGGCTGTCGACGAAGATGCTCCTCCAGGTCCACGACGAACTCCTGTTCGAGGCGCCCGAGAGCGAGACGGACAAGGCGATCGAGATCATCCGCAGCGTGATGGTCGGCGCCGCCGCCCCTGCCGTCCAGCTCGCGGTGCCGCTCGACGTGGACGCCAGGGCCGGCGCCAGCTGGGCCGAGGCGCACTGACGCCCTAGGGGCAGCCGGCTTCGGCCCAGCTGCGGATCGCCTGCTTGAAGGCGCCGCCGTAGGGGTGCTGCTTCTTCAGCATCGCAGCGCGTTCGGGCGTGAGGTAGGTCTTGCCCTGGTCGCACAAGTTCTGCCGCTCCCACTGGTGGCAGCCGGAGCAGGTGCGCGTCGCCCAGAAGCTTTCCGGCAGCCCCTCGACCGGGGGGAACAGCGGGTGCCCCTCGATCAGCTCGCTGAGCGCCTTGCCGCCGATCTCCGGCAGCGCGGCGGCGAGCGGGCTGTCGAACGTGATCTCGCCCGCGCCGCCCGCCCCTTCCGCCTCGTTCTGCGGCGGCAGGGCGGAGAATTCGATCCCGGGCGCATCGGCGGGCGCAGCGGCGGGCTCCTGAGCCGCTTCGGACAGCGCCGCGAGCTCGGCCCTCGCGAGTGCGGCGAAGACCCCGTCCGGGTAGGAATCGAGGTAGGCCTCGTACTCGGCGCGCGCGCCGCTCTCCTGCGCGCGCGCCAGCATGGCGGCTTCGGGCTCGGTCGGTGCGGTTCGCGGCGTGGCGGCCGGGCTGCCCGCGGGCGTGCCGGTGACGGTGAGCGCCCGTTCGGCCTCGGGGGCGAGCGCTGCCACCTCGGGCGGCGCCAGCTCCGCGCGCAGCGCACGGGCGGCATCTGCGAAGCGGCCGTTCGGGTAGGCGCTCAGGAAGAGGTCGATCTGCGCGATGTCCCGCCGTGCCGCGACTGTCGCCCAGAAGCGCTCCTCGGCCTGCGCCACCGGGTCCACCGGCGCGGCCTCGAGAAACGTGAACTCGCGCGTGAGCGACGAGGAATCCCAGGGCGTCTGCCGCCCGCCGGTCGCCTCGATCACCCTGATCCGCACGTCGCGGAACACCTTCTCGATCGGCGCGCCGGGGTCCAGCATCTCCTCGGCGAGCGCGGAGGTGAACGGGCTGTTATCGCCCGCGCCATCGAACGCGACCGCGCCCGGCGCCGTGGCGAACGCCAGGAACGAGCCGGTGGGCGCCCGCATCTCGGCAAGGCCGTTGTCGTTGAACGCGGGGATCGCGGAGAACGGATTGTTGCGGCAGGCATCGAGGATGAAGATGTTGGTGCGGTTCCGCGCCGAACTCATCTGACGCAGGATCGAGTTGGCCTCCAGCGCCACGAGGTCGAGGTCGGCGGCATCGGCAAGGTCCATCTCAACCGGCAACAGGTAGTTGGCCCCGAACGACTGCACCGCGTGGCCGGCATAATAGAAAAGACCCGTCGCATCGGGGCCGGCCTTGCGCAGGTCCCGGCCGAACTCGGCGACGGCCCACTTGAACCGCGTCAGCCCGGCGTCCTGCACCAACGTCACCGCGAAGCCCGACGCACGGAGCCTGTCCGCGATCAGCGCAGCATCGCGCGCGGGGTTCGCGAGCGCGGGAACCGTGCCGTCGCCATAGGCCGAGTTGCCGACCACCAGCGCAATCCGGGCCGGCTCGTCTGCGGCTCGCACAAGACCGGGAAAGCAGACGAGCGCAACCGCCAGCACCAGGGAAGTGAATTGAAAACAACGGATCATGGCGTCTACTTTGAAAATGCAGTCCACTTTACCTGATCCAGTTGGGGACAGCAAAACAGCAGCGCCGTGACGGCGATCACGAAGGCATCGAACCCTCCGCATCGAAGACTGGCAGAATTGATGTAGGCTGCTCAAATTCAGCCAAGCGGACGTGCGGCCCGGGGACTCGCCGCCGCCCGCCATAGAGGCATACTGCGGGAGGATATTCATGCGAAGTCAGGCGATTACAGGTTTTCTTTTCGCCGCCATTGCACTCGGCGGGCCCGCCGGCGTGGCACACGCCGCCACCCCGTTCGAAGGCGGCTGGACGCTGGACGGCGCCACCTCCAGCCTGCGCTTCCAGTCGGTCAAGAACGAGACGACGGTGGAAACGAGCTCGTTCGCGACCCTGTCCGGCGGCATCGACGAGACCGGCGAAGCCACGGTCACCGTCTTCCTCAACTCGATCGACACCAAGGTCGACCTCAGGAACGTGCGGATGCGCTTCCTCCTGTTCGAGACCTACCAGTTCCCGGAAGCGACCGTGACGGTCGAGGTCGATCCCGCGCTGCTCTCGGACCTCAGCGAGGTGCGGCGCAAGGTGATCCCGGTCGACTACACGCTGAACCTCCATGGCATTGAAAAGGCCCTCGCCACCGAGGTCGCCGTCACGCTTCTCTCGGACGACCTCGTCTCCGTCGCGTCCCATGCGCCGATCTCCATCGCCACGTCGGACTTCGCGATGGACCTCGGCGTCACCAAGCTCGAGGAGGCGGCGAGCGTCGAGATCATCCCGTCGGCGAGCGTCAGCTTCGACTTCATGTTCCGCCGCACAGGCGGGGCGCCGGCCGAGACGGTCGTCGCCAGCGCACCGCGCAGCCAGCCCGCGGCACCGGCCGCGACGCCGGCTGTCGCGGCGGCGCCGGCGGTGTTGCAGCCCGCGTCCCTGGCGCTGGAGGCCGTGGGGGACTTCTCGCCGGAGGAGTGCATCGGCCGCTTCGAGGTGATGAGCGAGGCGAACGACATCTATTTCGCCATCGGCAGCGCACGGCTGGAGGAGAAGAGCCGCCCCTTCCTCGACAGCATCGTCGGCATCGTCGAGCGGTGCCCGGGCATGGCGCTCGAGGTAGCGGGCCATACCGATTCCGACGGCAGCGTCGCCGCAAACCAGGTGCTGTCCGAACGCCGCGCCGCCTCGGTGATGCGCTACTTCACGGACGCCGGGATCGCACAGGAGCGCATCCGCACCGTCGGCTACGGCGAGACGCGCCCCGCCTTCCCCAACGACACGAAGAGGAACAAGTGGCGCAACCGGCGGATCGAGTTCACCGCCGTCCAGTAGGCGCGGCTCAGGCGAGCGCCGCCACCAGCGCCTCGGCGAGCGACGGGTCGCCCACCGCGAACCCGTCGCCGCCGTAGCCCGACAGCACGGTCGGGCCGATGTCGGCGCCATGCCGGTCGATCAGCCGGCCGCCGGCCTGCGCCACGATCGGCACGAACGGCGCGATGTCGTAAGGCTTCAGCCCGGTGTCGATGACGATGTCGACGAGCCCCGCCGCGAGCAGCGCATAGCCGTAGCAGTCGGTCCCGTAGCGGACCATGCGCACCGTCTCCGTGAGCCTCTCCATCTGCGCCCCGATCGCCGGGTCGAAGAGCTGCGGGCTGGTGCAGGCGACGATCGCCTCCGACAGGTTGGCGCAGCGCCGGGTCTTCAGCCGCGTCGTCCCGCGCACACCGTCGAGAAAGGCGCCATCCTTCGAGGCATAGAAGCGCTCGCCCACGAAGGGCTGCGCCATCATCCCGAGTTCGATCCGCCCCGCTTCCCCGAGCGCGATGAGGACGCCCCAGGTCGGCAGGCCCGCCATGAAGCCGCGGGTGCCGTCGATCGGGTCGAGCACCCAGGTGCGGCCGCTGGTGCCGGGGGTTTCGGCAAACTCCTCGCCGAGGATGCCGTCGTCCGGCCGTTCGGCGGCGAGGCGCTTGCGGATCGCTTCCTCGGCGCCGCGGTCCGCGATCGTGACGGGGTCGAAGCCCGCGGCATCCTTGTTCTCGACGTCCGGCAGGGCGCGGAAGTGCGGCAGGATCGCGGCTCCAGCGTCATCGGCGAGCTGATGGGCGAGTGCGAGGTCGGTTTCTGAAGGGTGCATACGTGCCATGCGTTTGATGCAAATGGGAAATATTAGGCGGCGCGTTGATAGCGCGCTATTTCAGACGCTTGATTTTACTTTCATTTTTTTGCCCGCGAATTAAATCGCCCGCTTTTGTACCGCGGGTGCCTGCCATGCAGGCAGAAAAACGCAATGTCCACGAAAGCGGCGGCTTGACGATTCCGCGTCGCGGGGCCAATTGTTGCAGCGCGGCACGACGGTTGTTGTGTCGCTGCCCTCCTTGGGCGTTTCCTCCCTAGACTTCGGGCCGCTCTTCGGAGCGGCCTTTTTTTTCGCCAGCTAAAAGAATTGTCCGGCAATTCGTCTACTCGGCGGCGAGCGGCCAGTCGGTGGCCTCGTCGCCGCGGCGGAACGCATCCATCACGGTCTCGCATACGGCAGTCATCTGGTCCTGGATCCGGCCGAACGCCTTGGCGCGGGTGTAGTAGGCCTCGTCCATGTAGAGCGCGCGGTTGATCTCGAGCTGCACGGCGTGGACCAGCGGCGGCCGCCCGTAGTGCTCGGTGATGTAGCCGCCCGCGTAGGGCCGGTTGCGGCCGACCACGAAGCCAGCCTCGCGCAGCGCCGCGGCGAGGGCATCGGTGAGCTCGGGCGCGCAGCTCGTACCGAAGCGATCGCCGAGGATCACGTCCGGCTTCGGCCCGGCGCCCTCCCCCATCGCCCGCACTGCGCCCGACGGCATCGAGTGGCAGTCCACCAGCACGCAGGCGCCGAAGTCGTCCACCGTGCTCTCGATCAGGTCTTCCAGCGCGCGGTGGTAGGGATCGTAGAGCGTGGAAAGGCGATGCTCCGCCTCGGCAGCCGGCAAGGGACCGCCGTAGATCTCTTGCCGCTCGCCCACGATCCTCGCGATCACGCCGAGCCCGCCCGCAACGCGGGGGCTGTCCGGCGCGACCGGGACGCAGAGCGGCGCGTCGAACATCTCGGGGTCGAGTTCATTGGCGGCGCGGTTGAGGTCGAGATAGACGCGCGGAAAATTCGCCTTCAGCATCGGCGCGCCGAGCTCCAGCACCCCCGCGAACAGGCTGTCGACGAACGTGTCCTCCGAGCGGCGGATGGTGTGCCGGTCGAGCCGCGAGCGGCGGATGAAGCTGCGCGGATAGGCGTTGCCCGAGTGCGGCGCGTTGAAAACGAACGGCGAAGTCCGGCGCGCCGGCGCCAGGATCTCGAACGGGGGGATCTCGGAATAGTCGTCGACGAGCCTCATGGGCCTCCCTTCCTGCCGCGGCCTGCCGCGCTGTCTCACACCATTGTAGGGCAGGCGTGACCGAACAGCATAGATTTTGATCGAACGGGGTAAGCGCCGCTTTAGCGACCTTCCACACGCCGGTTTCACACCCCCTCGCCATTAATGTGGGCCGGACATTGAGGAGGCGCGGGAGAGGTCTCGCGAATACACCGTGCGCATCTTGTTGGCAGAAGACGATGGCGACATGCGCCGCTTCCTGGAGCGGGCGCTGGAACGGGCCGGCTACGACGTTGTTGCGGTCGGCGACGGGCAGGCCGCCTACGAACGCCTCCGGGAGGAGCCCTTCTCGCTCCTCCTCACCGATATCGTGATGCCGGAGATGAACGGCGTGGAACTCGCCCGCCGCGCGACCCGGCTCGACCCTGATCTTGCGGTGATGTTCATCACCGGCTTCGCCGCCGTTGCGCTCGACGGCGAGAACGGCGCCCCGCGCGGCTCCAAGGTGCTGTCCAAGCCCTTCCACCTGCGCGAACTGGTGCGCGAAGTCGGCCGGATGCTGGAGTACGCATAAAGGCGCCGAAGGGTGCTTGCAGTCTGCGGCGATCCCTTTTATACGGGCCGCTCCCTGCAAGGTTCCGGGCGGTTAGCTCAGCGGGAGAGCACTTCGTTGACATCGAAGGGGTCACTGGTTCAATCCCAGTACCGCCCACCATTTCTTACTCGTATATCCCTGACGTATCCGGCCTGAACCAGGCTTCTTTCTGATCGCGCGCTGACCACAACTTCTGGGAGTTGTGGCATCATTGCCCGATGCCGCTCAGATACCCGCCGAAGCTCGGCCAGCTCCTGCTCTGCGACTTCGACAAAGGCGGTTTCATGCCGCCGGAGATGGTCAAACGGCGTCCGGCGGTCGTGGTATCGCCCCGCCTGCGCAGCAGACAGCTCATCACGACCGTGGTCCCGCTTTCGACGACGCCGCCTGATCCGCCGGAGCCGTTCGTCGTCGAACTGAAGTTCGACGAGCCGCTGGCCAAACGGTTCAGGGCGACAACGATGTGGGCCAAATGCGACATGATCGCCGCCGTATCGCTCGCGCGGCTCGACATGTTCCTCATCGGCACCGACGCGAAGACCGGCAAGAAACTCTATTCCGACAGGACGCTGACGCAGGAGCAATTCGCGGCGGTGAGGGCCGGCATCATCGCCGCGATTGGCGAGATGCGTTGACGCCGCGGCCGCCCCACACCATATTCCGTGTGTTGCTCGCGGGCGAGAGTCCGCAGAGCCTTAGACCTCCCCTCGCGGGAGGCGACCCCGCCAAGGCGATCGCAAGCCTGGCGGGGTTTTTGTTTGCCGAAATTCCTGTCCTCCCTCAGCGCCAACCGGATTGACTTCCCCAAATCACGCCCATAATGTAACCGCATGGTTACTCCCGTAGCGACGCAAGATCGCGCGGGCTCCGGGAGACGCGAGGAAGGCGAGAATGACAGAGCACGCGCGCACCGTGGCAGCCGATACAGGCCGGCCCACCCCCCAACGCCTCGGCATCGTGATGCACGGCATCACAGGCCGCATGGGAATGAACCAGCACCTCATCCGCTCCATCGCGGCGATCCGCGCCGACGGCGGCGTCGTGATGCCCGACGGATCGCGCGTCATGCCCGACCCGATCCTCGTCGGCCGCAATGCCGAGAAGCTCGCCGAGCTCGCCGCCGCGCACAACATCGACCGCTGGTCGACCGACCTCGACGGCGCTCTCGCCAACCCCGACGACACCGTCTTCTTCGACGCCGGCACCACGCTGATGCGCCTCTCCCTGCTCGAGAAGGCGATCAACGCCGGCAAGCACGTCTACTGCGAGAAGCCGATCGCCGACGACATGGACGACGCGCTGAAGATCGCGCGCCTCGCGCGCGACAAGGGCGTCAAGAACGGCGTGGTGCAGGACAAGCTGTACCTCCCCGGCCTCAGGAAGCTGAAGCGGCTGATCGATGCCGGCTACTTCGGCAAGATCCTCTCGGTGCGCGGCGAGTTCGGCTACTGGGTCTTTGAAGGCGACTGGATGCCCGCGCAGCGCCCGTCCTGGAACTACCGCACCGAAGACGGCGGCGGCATCATCCTCGATATGCTGTGCCACTGGCGCTACGTCCTCGACAACCTGTTCGGCGACGTGAAGTCCGTCTCCTGCCTCGGCGCCACCCACATCCCCACCCGCTGGGACGAGGCCGGCAAACCCTACGAGGCGACCGCCGACGATGCCGCCTACGCGACGTTCGAGCTCGAGGGCGGCGCCATCGCGCACATAAACTCCTCGTGGGCCGTGCGCCCCCGGCGGGACGACCTCGTGACCTTCCAGGTCGACGGCACGGAGGCCTCCGCCGTCGCGGGGCTGACGGAGTGCTGGACCCAGCACCGCGCCAACACGCCCAAGCCCGTCTGGAACCCGGACGTGCCGCAGACCATCAACTTCTACGACACCTGGGCCAAGGTGCCGGACAACGAGGTCTACCCCAACGGCTTCCGCGCCCAGTGGGAGGATTTCATCCGCCACATCGTCGCCGACACGCCGTGGAAGTTCGACCTGATGGAAGGCGTGAAGGGCGTGCAGCTTGCCCAGCTCGGCCTCCAGAGCTGGAAGGAGCGCCGCTGGCTCGACGTTCCGGCCGTCACCGCGTGACGACCGCATCGGCCACCCGCTTCCATGTGGCCGATGTGCCCGCGCTGCCGGGCGTCCCCTGCCCGTGCGGCACGGCGCGCCGCGCGTTCGCTGACGTGCCGGGCGGCGTCGCGACGCTGCATCAGACCACGATCAGCCAGGACAGCCGCACCCACTACCACCGGCGCATGACCGAGCTCTACTATGTGCTCGAAGGCGAAGGCACGATGGAGCTGGACGACGAACGGGTGCCGCTGGCGCCCGGCATCGCCGTCTACATCGCGCCCGAATGCCGGCACCGCGCCGTCGGCGATCTCAAGGTGATGATCGTCGCGATCCCCCAGTTTGACCCCGCAGACGAGTATTTCGACTGATGGCAACCATCGACCTGCCCACCGCCGAGCGCACCCTCGCCCCCTACACCACCGGCGAGCCGCTCGACTTCGCCGCGCTGCTGAACGGCAAGCACGACTTCAACCGCGTCGCCTTCGCCGCGGCGCACGTCGTCGCCGACCCCTATGCGGTCAACGACCCGTGGATCGCCCCCGCGATCGACTGGGAGCGCACGATGGCGTTCCGCGAATATCTGTGGGACCTCGGCCTCGGCATCGCCGAGGCGATGGACACCGCACAGCGTGGCATGGGCCTCAGCTGGGAAGACGCGCAGGACCTGATCCGCCGCGCCGCCGCCGCCTCGAAGGCGCGGGACAACGCGCTGATCGCATTCGGCGCCGGCACAGACCATCTGGCGCCGGGCCCTGACGTCACCATCGACGACATCATCCGCGCCTACGAGGAGCAGTTCGCCTTCGTGGAAGGCGAAGGCGGCCGCATCATCCTGATGGCCTCCCGCGCGCTGGCGAAGGCCGCCAAGGGGCCGGACGACTACGCGAAGGTCTACGACCGGCTGCTCAGCCAGGTGAAGGAGCCCGTCGTCATCCACTGGCTGGGCGAGATGTTCGACCCGGCGCTGGAAGGCTACTGGGGCCATGCCGACCACATGGAGGCGATGAACGTCTCGCTCGACGTCATCAAGGCGAACGCCGCCAAGGTCGACGGCGTGAAGGTCTCGCTCCTGTCCAAGGAGAAGGAGGTGGCGATGCGCCGCCGCCTGCCCGACGAGCGTGCGCATGTATACCGGCGACGACTTCAACTACGCCGAGCTCATCGCGGGCGACGAGGAAGGCTACTCCGACGCGCTGCTCGGCATCTTCGACGCCATCGCCCCGGCCGCCTCCGCCGCGCTGGGTGCGCTCGCCGAAGGTTCGGACAACCGCTTCTTCGACATTCTGGCGCCGACCGTGCCGCTGTCGCGCCACATCTTCGCGGCGCCGACGCGCTTCTACAAGACCGGCGTCGTCTTCGTGGCCTACCTCAACGGGCTGCAGGACCACTTCACCATGGTCGGCGGCCAGCAGTCGGCGCGCTCGATCCAGCACCTTTCCGAACTCTTCCGCCTCGCCGACAAGGCGCGCATCCTGCGCGACCCGGAAGACGCAGCGCAGCGGATGAAGAAGGTGCTCGCCGTCCACGGCATGGCGTAAGATTTCCACGCGGGAAGCGCACGGCAGAAGCGCCCCGCACAACTCGGGAGGAACGAACATGAAGCTACTTCTCGGCCTCGCAGCCGCTACCCTCATCGCCGCCCCCGCGGCCGCGCAGGACTGGCAGCCCGACAAGCCCATCAACATCATCGTGCCCTGGTCCGCCGGCGGCTCGACCGACCAGGTGACCCGCGTCGTCGCGCCGCTCCTCGAGGAAGCGCTCGGCCAGACCGTGGTGGTGGTGAACCAGCCCGGCGCATCGGGCTCCATCGGCACCCAGGCCGCGCTCGACGCCCCGCGCGACGGCTACACCTGGACCGCCAACGCCATCGCCAACAACGCCACCTACGCGGTGACCGGCCTCGTCCCCAACACCTCCATCGACGACTACCGCGTCTACCTCCACATCGCGAACGTCCCCGTCGTCTCGGTGAACCCGGACAGCGACATCAAGACGTTCGAGGACTTTCTCGCCAAGATGAAGTCGGGCGACCTCACCGTCGCGACGGCCGGCATCAACTCCTCCGGCGGCATGGCGCTCGCGGCGCTGAAGGAAGCGTCCGGCGAGACCGGCGGCCGGATGATCTCCTACGACGGCGGCAACCCCGCGGTGCTGGCGGCGGCCTCCGGCGAGGCGCAGTCCACCACGCAGCTCGCCTCCGAGCAGGCCGAGCTGATCCGCGCCGGCCGCCTCCGCCCGCTGGTGGCGCTGGCGTCCTCGCCGCTGGAGATCGAGGGCATGGACGCCGATCCCGCCGATCACCGACTTCATCGAGATGGACGTGGCGCCTGACTACTTCGGCGTCTTCATCCCGACCGGTGCGCCGCAGGAAGTCTACGACACCATGGACAAGGTCTGGGAAGAGGCCGTGATGAACTCGCAGGAGCTGAAGGACTACGCCAAGAACCGTGGCGCCACCTTCAAGCCGGCCTATGGCGACGATGCCAAGGCGATGGCGATGCCCGTCGTCATCTCGGAAGCCTGCGCCAAGGTCTCCCGCAAGGAAGCCGTGATCGACCCGTCCGAAATCGGCGTCACCTGCCCGGCCGAATAACGGCGTCGCGCGGCACCGACAGGCGCGGGGGCGGCATTGCCGTCCCCGCCGCATTGCGTCCGACCCCCATCACTCCGACTTGAAGGCGACCCCGCGCGTGAGCGCTGAACCTGACCCTTCCGCCGGCACCACGCCGGCCCGTGCCGACCTCCTCACCAGCGTCGTGTTCCTGGCGCTGGGTCTTGCCATGCTCTACGGCGGCGTGACGATGGACCGGCTCGAGATCCGCCAGATCCACCCGATGTCGATCCCCGGCCTCGTGCCGATCGCGCTCGGCGCCGCGCTCGCGGTGTGCGCCCTCGTCCTGATGCGCGGCGCGGTGAAGGCCGGCGGCCTCAGCGCCCGCTTCGACGTCGGTCACCCGAAGGGACTCGTTCGTCTCGTCGCCGCGCTCGTCCTGTGCCTTGTCTATCCGCTCGATCCTCATCGGCTGGCTGCCGTTCTGGGTCGCGACGGCGCTGTTCGTCTTCGTCTTCATCGCCCTGTTCGAATGGACCGACGCGGACCCCGGCGCGCCACGCCATCTCGCTCGCCACCGCGCTGGTGCAGGGCGTGCTCGTCGGTCTCGTCACCGCCTACGTGTTTTCCGAACTCTTCCTGGTCCGCCTGCCATGACGACGAACCCCAAGCGGCAGGAGCGCTGACATGCAGGGCCTAGAATTCCTGGCGTCCGGCCTCCTCAGCCTGATGAGCTTCGCGACGCTGTTCAACGTCACCTGGGCGACCATCCTCGGCATCATCGTCGGCTCGCTGCCGGGGCTGACGGCGACCATGGGCGTCGCCCTCCTCACCACCCTCACCTACAAGCTGCCGCAGGAACAGGCGATCCTGATCCTCCTGTGCATGTATGTGGGCGCGATCTACGGTGGCTCGCGCTCGGCGATCCTCCTCAACATCCCCGGCACCCCCGCCAACGCGGCAACGGCGCTCGACGGCTTCCCGCTCGCCAAGCAGGGCCGCGCCGGCTACGCCATGGGCATCGCCACCACGTCGTCCGCCATCGGCACGCTGATCGGCATCGTGGCCCTCGCCGTCGTCGCACCGCTCTTGGCGGAAGTCGCGATGGACTTCGGCTCCTACGAGTTCTTCTGGCTGGCGCTGTTCGGCGTCGTCATCTCCGGGCAGCTCACCGCCTCCGGCCAGCCGATCAAGGGTTACATCGCCGGTATCCTCGGGCTGATGGTGGCGATGGTCGGCATGGAGGGGCTGCACGCCCACGTCCGCTTCACCTTCGGCATCTCCGAGATGAACGGCGGCATCGGCATCATCCCCGCCATGGTCGGCGCGTTCGGCTTCGCCGAGGTGCTGACGGTGATGTACGACAAGCGCGCGCAGATGATCTCCACCGCAGTCGACCGGATCATCCCGCGCTTCCAGGACATATGGCGCTACAAGGTCACCGCGCTGCGCTCAGGCATCGTCGGCACGTTCATCGGCGTGATCCCCGGCGTCGGCGAGGACATCGGCGCCTGGGCCTCCTATGCGCTCGCAAAGCGCACCTCGAAGGAGAAGGACCAGTTCGGCAAGGGCTCCATCGAGGGGCTGACGGCGGCCGAGACCGGCAACAGCGCCGTCGTCCCCGGCGCGCTGATCCCGGCGCTGACGCTCGCCGTCCCCGGCTCCGCCCCCGCCGCGGTGCTGATCGCGGCGCTGTTCATCCACGGCGTGCGACCCGGCCCGATGATCATGATCGAGCAGCCGCAGTTCGTGTACCTCGTCGTCGCGATGATGCTGCTCGCCACCATCGCCGTCACCGTGTTCGGGCTGATGCTGGCGCGGCCGCTCCTCCTCGTGCTGCGGATCTCGCGCGAGCGGCTGATGCCGGTCGTGTTCGTCCTGTGCGTCGTCGGCCCCTACGCCATCACGCAGCGCATGTTCGACGTCTGGGTGATGCTGTTCTTCGGCGTGTTCGGGTTCCTGCTGCGCAAGATGGACTACCCGATGGCGCCGCTCGTCCTCGGCATCATCCTCGGCGACCTTCTCGACAAGAACCTCCGCCGCGGGCTCACCCTCTCGGACGGCGACTTCTCGCCCTTCTTCACCCGGCCGATCAGCGCCGTGTTCTGCGGCCTCATCGTCCTCACGATCATGGCCTCCATCCCGACCGTGCGCCGAGGCGCCGCCCGCCTCCTGAAATTGAAGACCGCATGACACTCTCGATCAATCTCGCCACCATCCGCGAACAGTGCGACATGCGGCAGGCCGTCGAAGCCTGCCTCAAGCACGGCATCACCGCCATCGCCCCCTGGCGCGATCAGGTCGCCAAGATCGGCCTTGCCGAAGCCGCCAAGCTGGTGCGCGAGAACGGCCTCCAGGTGACGGGCCTCTGCCGCGGCGGCATGTTCCCCGCCGCCGACGGCGCCGGCATCAAGGCAGCGCTGGAGGACAACCGCCGCGCGCTGGAGGAAGCCGCCGAGCTGTCGGCCGACTGCCTCGTGCTGGTGGTCGGCGGGCTTCCCAAGGGCTCGAAGGACATCAAGGGCGCCCGGCAGATGGTGGAGGACGGCATCGCCGCGCTGGCGGAAGACTCCCGCGCCATGCGCATCCCGCTCGCCATCGAGCCGCTGCACCCGATGTACGCCGCCGACCGCGCCTGCGTGAACACGCTGGGGCAGGCGCTCGACATCTGCGACAGGGTCGGCGTCGGCGTCGGCGTGGCGGTCGACGTCTACCACGTGTGGTGGGACCCGGACCTCGAGGCGCAGATCGCGCGCGCAGGCTCGCGCATCCTCGCCCACCACATCTGCGACTGGCTGGTGCCGACCACCGACCTGCTGCTGGACCGCGGCATGATGGGCGACGGCGTGATCGACCTTCGCCGGCATCCGCCGCATGGTCGAGGCCGCGGGCTTCAACGGCCCGCAGGAGGTGGAGATCTTCTCGGCCGAGAACTGGTGGAAGAAGCCGGCCGACGACGTGATCGCCACCTGCAAGGAACGCTACGAGACCGTCTGCCAGCCCTGAGCGGCCGGCGGCTCAGTCCGCCAGCACCACCACATCCTCCGGCGGCACGGCGAACGCCTTCAGCACCGCAAAGCAGCGGCTGCCGGGCACCAGCCCGAGGGAGCGGACCGAGCGCTGGGTGAGGCGGGCGAGGATCCGGTCCTCCCCCACCGCCAGCGAGACCAGCGCGCCCGGCCCCTCCCCTTCGACGATGGCATCCACCGTGGCGGGCAGGACGTTGCGGGTGGAGAGGCCGCCCGGCGGCTCCAGCGCCACGATCACCTCGCTGGCGCGCAGGCGAATGCGGCAGCGCGCACCGACCGGAGCGTCGATGGCGGGCAGGACCAGCCGCACTGCCGACAGCGCCACCTCCGTCAGCCCGTCCGCAGCGTCGTGGGCGTGGACCGTGCCGTCGAGGAGCGCGCCGGCATCGCGGAAGCCGATCACCGCCGCCGCCTGCGGGTCGGTGAATACTGCGCCGAGCGTGCCCTCGGCGACGGTCCTGCCGTCGCGCATCAGCACCACCCGGTCCGCGAGCCGCGCCACCTCGGGCAGCGCGTGGCTGACGTAGACGATCGGCATCGCCGCCTCCCGCGCGAGGCGCTCGAGGTAGGGCATGATCTCGGCCTTGCGCGCATCGTCGAGCGCGGCGAGCGGCTCGTCGAGGAGGAGGGCGTCGGGCTGGGAGAACAGCGCGCGGGCGATGGCGACGCGCTGCTTCTCGCCGCCCGACAGCATCGCCGGGCGGCGGGCGAGCAGCGGCTCCAGCCCCAGAAGCGCGATCAGCCGGTCCCTGTCCCGCGCGGGCCGCCCGGCGAACCGCTCGGCGAATTTGAGGTTGCCGTTGACGCTCATGTGCGGGAAGAGCCGCCCGTCCTGAAACACAGTCGCGATGCGGCGGCGGGCCGGGGCGACGTCGATCCCGGCCGCAGAGTCGAACAGGACGCGGCCGTGCGCCACGATCCGGCCCTCCTGCGGCCGCAGCAGGCCAGCGATGGCGCTGAGGACCGTCGTCTTGCCGGCGCCCGAGCGGCCGAAGAGGGCCGTGACGCCGGCGGGCGCCTCGAACGCGGCGTCGATGGTAGCCCTGTCGAACGCGTGGCGGACGGTGACCTCGATCATCGCCCGGCAACCCAGCGCGCGATCCGGCGCGAGACGATCTCCGCCGCGAACAGCGCCACCAGCGAGAACGCCACCGCGATCAGCACCAGCCGTCCTGCCGCCGCCTCCCCGCCCGGGATCTGCAGCGCGGTGTAGATCGCGAGCGGAAGCGTCTGCGTCTCGCCCGGAATGTTGGATACGAACGTGATCGTCGCCCCGAACTCGCCGAGCGCCTTGGCGAAGGCGAGGATCGCACCCGCGAGGATGCCGGGCGCGATGAGCGGCAGCGTCACCCACGCGAACGTCGCGATGCGGCCGGCGCCGAGGCTGTGCGCCGCGCCCTCGAGCCGCGGGTCCACCGCCTCGATGGAGAGCCGCATCGCCCGCACCATCAGCGGGAACGCCATCACCCCCGCGGCGACCGCGGCCCCGGTCCAGTTGAAGGCGAAGACGATGCCGATTTCGTCCAGCCACGCGCCCACCGCGCCGCGCCGGCCAAGGAGGAGGAGGAGCGCGTAGCCGGTCACCACCGGCGGCAGGATGAGGGGCATGTGGACGAGGCCGTCGAGCAGGAAGCGGCCGGGAAAGCGGCAGCGGGCGAGGACCAGTGCGACGGCGAGACCGAAGGGGAGCGTCACGAGGGTCGCCCAGAAGGCGACCTTGAGGGACAGGAGGACCGCGGTCCAGTCGGCGGCAGTCATGACGGGTGCGGTCGGTCCTCTCCTCGCCGGCGTCGCCCCCGTGGTGCCGG
Source organism: uncultured Alphaproteobacteria bacterium (assembly GCA_963704595.1). Classification (GTDB taxonomy): domain Bacteria; phylum Pseudomonadota; class Alphaproteobacteria; order Rhizobiales; family Amorphaceae; genus Acuticoccus. The sequence goes on along the minus strand of OY969922.1, from coordinate 795,029 downwards.
GAGAGCCTAGTCGCTGCCGCCGTTGGCCGGTGCGAAGCCGTACCGCGCGAACGTCGCCCGTGCAGGCGCCGACTGCAAGATGTTTAGGATCGCCCGTCCCGCTTCCGCGTCACCGCCGGTGACGATGGCGCCGGGGTAGACGATGGGCGGGTGCGTGTCGGCCGGAAACGTGCCGACGACGGTGAGGCCGGGCTCCAGCGCGGCGTCCGTGGCGTAGACGATGCCGAATGGCGCCTCGCCTCGCGCGACCAGCGCGAGCGCGCTCCGCACATTGTCGGTCTGCACCACCTGCGGCGCGAGTTCGTCCCACAGGCCGAGGCTGGTGAGCGCGGCCTTGCCGTAGAGACCCGCCGGGACCGCGTCGACCAGCGCCATCGCGAGCCGGCTGTCGCCGACCGCCGCGCGCACGCTCTCCGCCGTGAGGTCGCCGGACGCCGCCGCGGCTTCCCCGACGAGAACGAGGCGGTTGCGCAGGAGATCGACCCTGCTGCCCGTCACAATGTCGCCGTCCGCCTCGAGCGCGTCCATCCACTCGACATTGGCGCTGATGAACACGTCGGCTGGAGCACCCGCCGAGATCTGCCGCGCGAGTGCCGAGCTGCCGGCGTAGGAGATGCGCGCCTCGACGCCGGCATCAGCGAGTACGGCGTCGAGAGCACCGCGCAGGCTGGCGGCGGCGAAGATGGTCGGGGTTTCGGCGCGGGCCGGCGCCCCAAGCAGGGCAAGGCCCAGAATCGCGAACGCCGCACCCCGAAGGGCGCGGCGCAGGTCTGCGACGGAGACGTTCCGCATCAGCTGACGAAGACCGCCTGCTCGTGATTGCGCAGGAGCGCGGAGCGGAGCTTCTGGAGCGCGCGGTTCTCGATCTGGCGAACACGTTCCTTCGAGATGCCGAGCTTCTCGCCCAGCGATTCCAGCGTGGCGCCCTCCTCGCTTAGGCGCCGCTCGCGCACGATGCGAAGCTCGCGCTCGTTGAGCTCGTGGAGCGCATCCTCCAGCCAGCGGCTGCGGCGGGCGGTGTCGATGTGCTCGGACACGGTCTGGTCCTGCAGCGGCTGGGCGCAGGGGATGAAGTCCTGCCGGTCGGCGGCACCGGAGTCGCCCTCGACAACCGGGGCGCTCAGCGACGTGTCGGGCGCGGACAGGCGCGAGTTCATCAGCTCGACGTCGGCCTTGGAGACGCCGACCGCGGCTGCGATCTCGGCGTACATCGTCTGGTCGGGCGCGGCGGCGCCGTTGCGGGACATCTTCGCGCGCAGTCGGCGAAGGTTGAAGAACAGCGCCTTCTGCGTCGACGAGGTGCCGCCGCGGACGATGGACCAGTTGCGCAGGATGTAGTCCTGGATGGAGGCGCGGATCCACCAGGTGGCGTAGGTGGAGAAGCGCACCAGACGTTCCGGCTCGAACCGGGCTGCTGCCTCGAGCAGGCCGACGTGGCCTTCCTGGATGAGGTCGCCCATCGGGAGGCCGAAGTGGCGGAAGCGGGCGGCGATGGAGATCACGAGGCGCATGTGCGATGCTGTGAGCTTGGACAGCGCCTTCTCGCACTTGTTGTCCCGCCATTCGAGGGCGAGCTGATGTTCTTCGTCACGTTCGAGGTAGGGGGCGCTCATTGCGGCCTTGACGAAGTGCCGCGGCGATCCATTTTCACCAGCCATACTATCCCCCACTGTTCATCGTGATGTTGCCTGCAAACACGCCGTGCCGCGAATTTGTTCCGGCCGGGTGCAGGTCGACCGCTGCCTTTTTGACGCACTTCGAGCCGCTCCGGCGTTCGGCAACGGCGGCGTCACCGGCCTGATCGTCAGCATGGCGGGCTCGCTCGGCGCTGTCGCGACGGAGCCGCAGCCTGTGTTCAGCCGGCCATTCCGGTTTTTCGAAGAACGACCCTTGCCGTCGCGGGCACAAAAAAAGGCCGCAGCGGTGAGCTGCGGCCTTTGATGTTTCGACCCTGAGGCCGGTGTCGGCGCCGCGACGAGGCGGCGCCGATTGCCGGATTACTGGTCGGTGTTGCGGGCGCGGAGGGCCGCGCCGAGGATGTCGCCGAGCGACGCGCCGGAGTCGGTCGAACCGTACTGCTCGACGGCCTCCTTCTCTTCGGCGATTTCCAGAGCCTTGATCGAGACCTGCACCCGGCGCGCCTTGCGGTCGAACTGGGTGACGCGGACGTCGAACTTGTCACCGACCGAGAAGCGGGTCGGCTGCTGGTCGTTGCGCTCGCGGGCGAGCTCGGAGCGGCGCATGAAGGTCGACAGCTCGGTGCCGACGATCTGCACCTCGAGACCGGCTTCCTTCACTTCCTTCACTTCCACGGTGACGATCGCACCGCGGCGCACTTCGGAACCGCCGGCGCCGTCGGCCGCATCCGTGAACGGATCGGAGCCGAGCTGCTTGATGCCGAGCGAAATGCGCTCCTTCTCGGGGTCGACTTCAAGCACGACGGCTTTGACGGTCTCGCCCTTGTTGTAGTCTTCCATCGCCTCTTCGCCCGGACGGTTCCAGTCGAGGTCGGAGAGGTGGACCATGCCGTCGATGTCGGACTCGAGGCCGATGAACAGGCCGAACTCGGTCTTGTTCTTGACTTCGCCTTCGACGGTCGTGCCCGGAGGGTTGGCTTCCAGGAAGGCTTCCCAGGGGTTGTCCATGACCTGCTTGAGGCCGAGCGAGATGCGGCGCTTCTGGGCGTCGACCTCGAGGATCATCACGGTCACTTCCTGCGAAGTGGCGACGATCTTGCCCGGATGGACGTTCTTCTTGGTCCAGCTCATCTCGGAGACGTGGATGAGGCCTTCGATGCCGGGCTCCAGCTCCACGAACGCACCGTAGTCGGTGATGTTCGTGACACGGCCGGTGAAGCGCGCGTCGATCGGGTACTTGGCCTCGATGCCTTCCCACGGGTCGGACTGAAGCTGCTTCATGCCCAGGGAGATGCGGTGCGTCTCCTGGTTCACCCGGATGACCTGCACCTTCACGGACTGGCCGATGGACAGGATCTCGGTCGGGTGATTGACGCGGCGCCAGGCCATGTCGGTGACGTGAAGCAGGCCGTCGATGCCGCCGAGGTCCACGAACGCACCATAGTCGGTGATGTTCTTGACCACGCCTTCGATGATCTGGCCTTCCTCGAGGGACTGCACGATCTCGTGGCGCTGCTCGGCGCGGGTCTCTTCCAGCACGACGCGGCGGGACACGACGATGTTGCCGCGGCGCTTGTCCATCTTCAGGATCTGGAACGGCTGCGGCGTGTTCATCAGCGGGGAGACGTCGCGCACGGGGCGGATGTCGACCTGCGAGCGGGGCAGGAACGCCACGGCGCCGTCGAGGTCGACCGTGAAGCCGCCCTTGACCTGGTTGAAGATCTTGCCGGTCACCTTGTCGTTCTTCTCGAACGCGGCTTCCAGGCGGATCCACGACTCTTCGCGGCGTGCCTTCTCGCGGCTGAGGACGGCCTCACCGAGCGCGTTCTCGACGCGCTCCAGGTAGACTTCGACCTCGTCGCCGATGGAGATGTTCTCTTCGCCCGGCCGGCCGCCGAACTCTTTCAGGGGCACGCGCCCCTCGACCTTCAAGCCGACGTCGATGACGGCGAGATCTTTTTCGAAGCCGACGACGGTTCCCTTGATGACGGAACCTTCAACCATTTCGGTCTGGTTGAGCGAGGCTTCGAGAAGCGCCGCGAAATCTTCACGGGTTGGTGTTGCTAAAGACATTCGTTCTCCGGGTGCAGCGTCTCACGACGCTTGCGGCGTGGGTTTGATGTTGGTCGCACGCGATGAGGAGCGGCCTGCCGCCCGTCGCCCGTCACCGCGCTTTTCATGCAACTAAAGCGGGGTCGGCGATGCCGGACCCCGTTGCAGAGGCCTTATCTACTCAAGGTAAGCGCCCTTAACAAGGGCAATGGCCTGTTCCAGCGCCTCTTCGATGGTGAGGCGGGTGGTGTCGAGGACGTGAGCGTCGCTCGCCGGGCGCAGCGGGCTCTCGGTGCGGTTGGAGTCCCGCTCGTCCCGCGCCTTCAGTGACTTGAGGAGCACCTCGTACTGCGGTCCCTCCACCAGCCCGAAGAGCTGGTGCGTGCGGCGGCGGGCGCGCTCCTCGACCGAGGCGATCACGAAGAGTTTGACCGGCGCGTCGGGGCAGACCACCGTGCCGATGTCCCGCCCGTCGAGCACCGCGCCCTTCGCGGCGCCTTCCGCGAACGCGCGCTGGCGCTCCACCAGAACCTTGCGCAGCGCCGGCATCACCGCGATCCGCGAGGCGCCCTCGCCCACCTCGTCGGACCGAAGGTCCATGCTGCCGAGCGCCGTGAAGTCGAGCCCGCTGCGCGGCGGCGACCGCGGCGTCCTCGTCGTCGAACCCGTGGCCGGACTGGTGCATCGCGTGGGCGACGCCGCGGTAGGTGAGCCCGGTGTCGAGATACTGGAGGCCGAAACGCGCCGCGATCTGGCGCGACAGGGTGCCCTTGCCGGAGGCGGCCGGGCCGTCGACGGCGACGATCATGCCCCCTCCACCCGGATGTCGGCGCCGAGGCCGGCCATCAGCTCCATGAAGCCCGGAAAGCTCGTCCCGATCACCTTGTGGTCGTCGACGGTGACCGGCTTGTCGGCCGCGAGGCCCATCACGAGGAAGCTCATCGCGATCCTGTGGTCGAGGTGGGTGACGACGCGGCCACCGCCGACCGGGCCGGCGCGGCCGTGGACGGTGAGCCAGTCCGGCCCGCTCTCGTGGGCGACGCCGTTCGCGGTGAGGCCGGCGGAGACGGCGGCGAGGCGGTCGCTCTCCTTCACCCGCAGCTCCTCAAGCCCCGGCATGTGCGTCGCGCCGTCGGCGAAGGATGCCGCGACGGCGAGCACGGGGTATTCGTCGATCATCGACGGCGCGCGTTCAGCCGGCACCGTGATGCCCTTGAGGCGGGTGGCGCGGACGCGAACGTCGCCGATGGTCTCGCCGCCGTCCTCGCGCTGGTCGATCACCTCGAGGTCGGCGCCCATCTCCTTCAGCGTCTCGATCAGGCCGGTGCGGGACGGGTTGAGGAGAACGTCGCGCACCGTCACGTCGGAGCCGGGCACGATCAGCGCCGCGACGAGGGCGAAGGCGGCGGAGCTCGGGTCGGCGGGGACGGTGATGTCGCACGGCTTGAGCGGCGTCTGGCCGGTGACGGTGATGCGGCGGCCTTCCGGGCTCTCCTCGATGCGGATCTCGGCCCCGAACGCCTTCAGCATCCGTTCGGTGTGGTCGCGGGTGGCGACGGGCTCGATCACCGTCGTCTCGCCGGGTGCGTTGAGGCCCGCCATCAGCACGGCCGACTTCACCTGCGCGGAGGCGACGGGGAGCGTGTAGACGATCGGCGCCAGCGTCTTCGGTCCGCGGATCGACAGCGGCACGCGGTCCCCCTCACGGGCGACGACGGTTACGCCCATCTCGCGCAAGGGGTTGAGGACGCGCCCCATCGGCCGCTTGGAGAGCGACGCGTCGCCCACGAAGGTCGCCGCGATCGGATGGCCGCCGACGATGCCCATGGTGAGCCGCGCGCCGGTGCCGGCGTTGCCGAAGTCGAGCGGCGCGTCCGGCTCCTTCAGCATCCCGAGGCCCGCGCCGTCGATGGTGACGACCTCGCCCGTGGAGATGTTGGCACCCAGCGCCCGCATGGCGCTCGCGGTCGCCATCACGTCCTCCGCGGTGAGCAGGCCCCGCACCGTCGAGCGGCCGACGGCGAGGCTCGCGAACATCAGCGCGCGGTGTGAGATGGATTTGTCGCCCGGCACCCGGATGCGGCCGCTGAGCGGGCCAGAGGCGTGCGCGGTGGCGGGTGTAGGCGTTGCTTGCATGGCTGATCCCGATCTAGCGGCCCTCTTTAAAAGGGCCAAACCGGAAGCGCCAGCTTTACAGCCCCCATTCCATGTGCCATGCGACGCGCCGCCCCCAAGTACTATTGACAAGAAGACGGAGCGTTCCGTGGCACGAGCCGAACTTGGCACAAAGCGTCTTTGCCCCAACTGCGGCGCAAAATACTACGATCTCAACCGGGATCCGATCGTCTGCCCGCAGTGCAATGCCGCTTTCGCGACCGGCATTGTCGGCAAGGCCCGGCCTGAAACCGCCAAGGCCGTGGACGACGAGGACGACGTCGAGGACGAGGAAGACGAAGGCGTCGAGCTGGTCTCGCTCGACGAGGCCGACGATTCCACCGACGACGACGATGACGACATCGAATCCGACGACGTGGTCGTTCCCGACGACGACGACGTCGTGGTGATCGACGACGACGACGAGGACGGTGTCAGCGAAGTGGTGGTCGGCGACGACGACGAAGACGACACCTGACGGCCGATTCCGGCCGCGCGTCAAAAAAGCTGTGACGACGCGCGATCGGGGTTTGCATGGCGGGAGATTTGGTCTATCTCCCCCGGACGGAACGGGGCCATAGCTCAGTTGGGAGAGCGCTTGAATGGCATTCAAGAGGTCAGGGGTTCGACTCCCCTTGGCTCCACCACCCCGCCACAGTCCGTGCAGCCCAGGCCGGACCGGCGATTCACTGACATCGCAGTGATCTTTTAGCGCGGCGGCCCATGCCAGCGCACGAATTCCATTACCACTGGATCAGCGACCTCGGCAGCGAGGGCGCACACGGCATGGCCGAAGCCCGGTTTCCCTACTGGAGCTTCACCAAGACCGTCATCGCGATCTGTGCGCTGAAGCTTGCCGAACAGCGCGTGGTCGACCTCGACGCTCCGATTGCCGGCGAACGCCATACGCTGCGCCAGCTCCTCGCCCACACCGCCGGACTGCCGGACTACTACCAGCTCCCGGCCTACGCGCGCGCGGTCGCCGCCGGTGATGAACCTTGGCCGAGGGAAACACTTCTCGCCGCGGTTCTGGCAAAGGGGCCGCTGTTCGGCCCTGGCGAAGGCTGGTCGTACTCGAACGTCGGCATGATGCTCGCCCGCGAGGAAATCGAAGCCGCCTCCGGCGAGGGATTCGCCTCGCTGGTCGACACTCTGGTCTGTGGCCCGCTCGGCCTCACAGGCATTACCCTTGCCACGGAGCCCGCCGACTTTTCAGAACTCCACTGGGAGGCTGCGCGAACCTACCACCCGGGCTGGGTCTATCACGGGTGCCTCACGGGGACGGCGGGCGATGCGGCGCGGGTGCTATCCGCGCTCTTCGCCGGACGCCTGATCGGGGCTGAGATGCTGGAGCAGATGCTGGCGCGGCGTGCGCTGGGTGGCGCGCTCGAAGGCAGACCGTGGACCGATTGCGGCTACGGCCTCGGCCTGATGAGCGGCGCGATGGGGGATGCCGGCCGCGCCATCGGGCACTCCGGCGGCGGGCCGTTCTCGGTCAACGCCGTCTACCATTTCCCGGACCGGGCGGCCCCCCTCACCGTCGCGGTGTTCACCGACGGGACGGCGGAAGGCGCCGCGGAATTTCGGGCGGCCGGGATCGCGCTCGGGGACCGCTGAACCGTCGCCGGTTTCCGCCGCCGATCCCGCATCGGCGCGATAGCGCATTGCGGCAATGTGCAGTATTCATCCCTGCATGAACACCATTGACCTTACCGACCTCGAGGTCGGCTACGACGTCCCGGCCCGCCCCGGCATGGACGAATCCGAGATCCAGACGCCCTGTCTCATTCTCGATCTCGACGCGCTTGAGCGCAACATCGTCAAGATGGGCGACTATGCGCGCGCCCATGGCATGAAGCACCGCGTCCACGGCAAGATGCACAAGTCCGTCGACGTGGCGAAGCTGCAGGAGAAGCTGGGCGGCGCCGTCGGCGTCTGCTGCCAGAAGGTGTCGGAGGCCGAAGCGTTCGTGCGCGGCGGCATCAGGGACGTTCTGGTCTCCAACCAGGTCACCGACGCCGTCAAGATCGACCGGCTCGCCCGCCTGCCGCTCCTCGGCGCGCGCACCATCGTCTGCGTCGACGATGTCGCCAACATCGCCGACCTCTCGGCCGCCGCGGTGCGCCACGGCACCGAGATCGAATGCCTCGTCGAGGTCGACTGCGGGGCCGACCGCTGCGGCGTCACCACGCCCGCCGCCGCCGTCGCGATCGCCAAGGCGGTCGACGCCGCGCCCGGCCTCGCCTTCACCGGCATCCAGGCCTACCAGGGCGCGATGCAGCACCTCGACAGCTTCGAGGCGCGCAAGGAGAAGCTCGACCTCGCCATCGCGCAGGTGAAGGAGACCGTCGCGGCGCTGGAAGCCGAAGGGCTCGCACCGAAGCTGGTTTCGGGCGGCGGCACCGGCTCCTACCAGTTCGAGAGCAACTCGGGCGTCTACAACGAGCTCCAGTGCGGCTCCTACGCCTTCATGGATGCCGACTACGGCCGCATCCGGGACGCGGACGGCAACCGGATCGACAAGAGCGAGTGGGAGAACGCGCTTTTCCTGCTGACCGGCATCATGAGCCACGCCAAGCCCGACATGGCGGTGTGCGACGCTGGCCTCAAGGCGCAGTCGGTCGACAGCGGCCTGCCGGTCGTCTTCGGCCGGGACGACGTGAAGTACCTCAAGTGCTCCGACGAGCACGGCGTGATCGCCGACCCCAACGGCGTCCTGAAGATCAACCAGAAGCTCCGCCTCGTCCCCGGCCACTGCGATCCCACCTGCAACCTGCACGACTGGTACGTCGGCGTGCGCGGCGGCAAGGTGGAGACGGTGTGGCCGGTGTCCGCCCGCGGCAAGGCGTTTTGACCCTCGCCGGCGCCGGTTGCCTTGAGGCAGCCCGGCGCCGGTCGCGTTCGATAGGCGCGGTCTATTCCGCCGCCGGCGGCGCCGAAAATGTTCGGAAAGTAAATTCCCTTCCGCCCCTCGACACCGGTGCTTCAATTGCATCAATCTGTGATGACTGGGGAAATGAGCGCGCGGCGAAATCCGCGGACCCGCTCCCCACCCCTGTCATTCAGCCGCCGCGGCGGTCCTGCGTGGAGATGATGTGAGCATACTCGACCGGTTTCGTCTGGGCGGCAGGCGCGCGCTCGTGACAGGCGCCAGCCGCGGCCTCGGCCGCGAGATGGCACTCGCCCTCGCCGACGCCGGCGCCGACGTGGTGCTGGTCGCCCGCCCCTCCCACGACCTCGACGCAACCGCCGATGACATCCGCGCCCTCGGCCGCACCGCCTGGGCGCTGGAGGCCGACGTCGGCGATGCCGGAGATCGCCGCGGAGGTCTGCGCGAAGGCCCTGCGCCGAGATCGGCGGCATCGACATCCTCGTCAACAATGTCGGCGGGCGGCGCGAGAACATCCCCGTCGAGGACATCGCAGCTCGACCGACTTGGCGCGAGCTGATCGACCTCAACCTCACCAGCGCCGTCGCCTGCACCAAGGTGATCGGCGGCGCGATGATCGAGGCCGGCAAGCGGCGGGCGCATCATCAACGTCGCCTCCGATCAACGCGCTGATCGCGGGCCGCGGCATCGCCGGGCGGCACTACGAGACGGCCAAGGCGGCCCTCGTCCAGTTCACCAAGGCCGTCGCGGTCGACTGGGCGCCGCACAGGATCACCGCCAACGCGATCTGCCCCGGCCTCTTCATGACCGGGCCCAACCAGCGCTGGCAGCGCGAGAACCCGGCGGTGATCGAGAACGGCCCTGTCGGATCATCCCGATGGGCCACGCCGGCGAGCCGGAAGACCTCGGGCCGCTCGCGGTCTACCTCGCGTCGGACGCTGTCGCGCTTCATGACCGGCGCGACGCTCGTCATCGACGGCGGGACCACCTGCTGGTGATCCGCTGCAACCAACAACAACGAATGAGGGATGAGATGAAACGAACCCGTCCGATCCGGTCGCTTCTCGCAGGTGCCGCCCTTGCGGTGGTGCTCGCTGGCGGCCTCGGCGCCGCCCCGGCCATGGCCGAGACGCTGCGCTACGCCACCATCGGCGAGCCGCCCAGCCTCGATGTCGCAGATGGGGACGGCCAACGTCGCCACCATCGTCTCCCAGCACATGTTCGAGCCGCTCTACGCGCTCGACTCGCAGTCGATCCCGCAGCCGCTCCTCGTCGAGAGCGATAGCGTGTCGGACGACGAGAAGACCATCACCATCAAACTGCGCGAGGGCGTGCCCTTCCACAACGGCGACACGATGAACGCCGAGGACGTGGTCGCCTCGCTGACCCGCTGGGTCGAATACGGCGCCCGCGGCGGCACCCTCAACCTGGAGAAGCGCCGAAGCCACCGGCGAATACGAGGTGACGCTGACCCTCTCCGAGCCGAACGGCGCGTGGAAGCAGCTCCTCTCCTACGTCAATGGCGGCGGCGTCATCTACCCGGCGGAAATCGTGTCGGAAGCGGCGGGCGAGCCAATCAAGCCGGAGAACTACGTCGGCACCGGGCCCTACAAGTTCGGCGAATGGCGCCCCAACCGCTACGTTGAGGTCGTGAAGTTCGACGACTACGCCGCCCGCGAGGAGCCGTCCGACGGCGTGGGCCGGCAAGCGCGAGGCGATCTTCGACACGATCCAGTTCATCCCGGTTCCCGACGTCGGCACCCGCGTCAGCGGCGTGCAGGCCGGCGACTACGACTATGCCGAGTACATCTCCGGCGACCTCTACGGCCTCCTCAAGGACGACCCGTCGATCAAGCCGTACATCAGCGCACGGCCGATCTTCGGGCTGATGTTCATGAACTCGTCCGAAGGCATCCTGAAGGACAACTACGCCCTTCGCCGTGCCATCCTCGCGGCGCTGAACATGACCGAGGCGCTGCAGGTCTCCGTCGGCGACCCCGAGCTCTTCGACGCGCAGGGCTCGTTCTTCACCGAGGACCGTCTGGTACACCGAGGAAGGCACCGAGAAGTACAACCAGGGCGACCCCGAGAAGGCCGCCGAGACTGGCCGAGGAAGCCGGCTACAACGGCGAGCCGATCAGCCTCCTCGTCTCGACCAACTACCAGCAGCACTTCGACCAGGCGAACGTCTTCAAGCGCCAGCTTGCCGACGCCGGCATCAACGTCGAGCTCAACGTGGTCGACTGGGCGACGCTCCTGAAGCAGCGCGCCGAGCCGGGTGCCTGGGACATGTTCATGACGCACCACAGCACGCTCCCCGAGCCCGCGCTGCTGACGTTCATGAACGACAACTACCCCGGCTGGTGGCACGACCGAAGAGAAGAAGGCGCTGACCACCGAAGCTCCTCGGCACCTCCGACCTCGAGAAGCGCACGGCCGCATGGGCCAAGCTCCAGGCGCTCGCCTACGAGCAGGTGCCGGCCGTGAAGGTGGGCGACGTCTACTCCTTCGACATCGCGCTCGCCGGGGCTTGAAACCCCGTGGGAGAAGGCTCCGACCTTCCCCTACTTCTGGGGCGCTTCGAAATAGTCGCGACCTTCCACAAGCGAGGACCTTGCCGCTGATGTGGGGCTACGTCCTGAAACGCACGGGTGCGGCGCTGGCGACGCTGGTCGCCGCATCCGTCATCATCTTCATCTTCATCCACCTGATCCCGGGCGATCCGGTCTTCGTCATGCTCGGCGACTCGGCGACGCCGGAGCAGGTCGCCACGCTGCGCACCCGGCTCGGTCTCGATGAACCGCTGGTGGTGCAGTATTTCTACTGGGCGGGATCGGCGCTGCAGGGCGATCTCGGCCGCTCGATCTTCTTCGACGCAGCCGGTGACCGAGGTGATCGCCGACGGCGCCGAGACAAGCCTCCTGCTCGCCACCATCACGATGGTGTGGGTCGTCCTGATCGGCGTGCCGGTCGGCGTCATCGCCGCGGTGAAGCGCGGCACTGGCTCGACCAGAGCGCTGTCGGGCGCCGCGATGCTGCTGGCCTCGATCCCGACCTTCTGGGTCGGCCTCTATCTCATCCTCGTCTTCGCGGCGCAGCTCGGCTGGCTGCCGTCCTCCGGCTACCCGTCGATCTTCGAGGAAGGGCGGGCTGTCGAACCTGCGCTACCTCCTCCTGCCGAGCTTCGCGCTCGCGGCGCCCAACGCGGCGCTGATCCTGCGCCTCACCCGCGCGTCGATGCTCGACGTCGTCGAAGGAGGACTACATCCGCACCGCGCGCGCCAAGGGCATCAGCCCGCGCCGCGTCGTCCTGCGCCACACCCTGCGCAACGCGCTGCTGGTGGTGGTCTCGGCGTTCGGCTTCACCCTCGCCGCGCTGATCTCGGAGGCCGTCGTCACCGAAACCGTGTTCGCGCTGCCGGGCGTCGGGCGCACCGTTGTCCAGTCCATCCTGCGGCGCGACTATCCCGTCATCCAGGGCGTGATCCTGGTGATCGTGTGCCTCTATCTGGTGATCAACCTTCTGGTCGACATCTCCTATCGCTTCCTCGATCCGCGGGTGGAACTTCAGTGACCGTTTCGATGGGCCGCCTTCTCGAAGCCGTCGCCAAGCGGCCCTCTGACCGCGGCGGGGCTCGTCTTCCTCGCGGTGGTGATCGTGTTCGCGCTCGCCTCCCCGCTGATCGCGCCCTACGCCCCGCTCGAAATCGCGCCGACCGAGCGGCTCCAGCCGCCCAACGCCGTAGCACTGGTTCGGCACCGACCATTTCGGCCGCGACACCTTCTCGCGCATCGTCTACGGCGCGCGGCTGGCGCTCCTCATCGGCGTCGGCGTGGTCGGCTTCGCGCTGGCAACGGGGGTGCCGATCGGCATCCTCTCCGCGCTCTATCCTCGCCTCGGCACCGTCCTGATGCGGATGGTCGACGTGATGATGGCGTTCCCGTCGCTGCTCCTTGCGCTGGGGCTCATCGTGATCCTCGGCCGCGGCGTCGAGAACGCGATCCTCGCCATCGGCGTCGTCTACCTCACCACCACGGCGCGCATCGTCTACGGCGTCGCGCTGCAGGCTGCGCGAGGAGACGTACGTCGAGGCCTCGCAGTCGATGGGGGCGGGCACGCTGTGGATGATCCGCAAGCACATCCTGCCCAACATGATCTCGCCGCTCCTGGTGCAGGCGAGCTTCGTGTTCGCGTTCGCGCAGCTGGGCGCCGCCTCGCTCGACTTTCTCGGCCTCGGCACGCCGCCCGACGTGCCGTCCTGGGGCAACATGCTCTCCGAATCGCGCATCTACATCACCCGCGCGCCGTGGCTCCTGTTCTTCCCGGGCGCGATGATCGCGCTCACCGCCTTCTCCCTCAACCTCACCGGCGACGCGCTGCGCGACCACATGGATCCGCGCTTCCGCGAGGTGATGGGCAACCGGAGGAAATGACGATGCTGCAAGTGGACGACATCGTCGTATCGGTCGGCACGCGCGGCGGCCTGCTCGACATCGTGCGCGGCGTGAGCCTTCAACATCGAGCCCGGCGAGATCCTGGCGCTGGTGGGCGAGTCCGGCTGCGGCAAGTCGATGACCTCGCTCGCCGTGATGGGCCTCCTGCCCCAGCCCGAGGCGCGCGTGCGCGAAGGCCGCATCGCCATCGACGGTGCCGACATCACCCACGCGACGCCTTATCGAGCGCGTGCGCAAGGGCCATGGCGAGGTCGCGATGATCTTCCAGGAGCCGATGACCTCGCTGAACCCGGTGATGCGGATCGGCGACCAGATCGCGGAGGCCGTGCGCGTCCACGATCCGGAGGCCAACATCCGCCGCCCGTACCCGCGAGCTTCTGGAACTCGTCCGCCTGCCGGACGCCGAACTCCAGCTCGGCGCCTACCCGCACGAACTCTCCGGCGGAATGCGCCAGCGCGTGATGATCGCGATCGCGCTCGCCTGCCGCCCCAAGGTGCTGATCGCCGACGAGCCGACCACCGCGCTCGACGTGACCGTGCAGCTCCAGATCCTCGGCCTCGTGCGCGACCTGTGCGACCGGCTCCACATGGGCGTCCTCTTCATCACCCACGACCTCGGCGTGGTCTCGCAGCTCGCCGACCGCGTGGCGGTGATGTACGCTGGCCGCATCGTGGAGACCGGCACGGTGGACGAGATCTTCTCCACCCCGCTCCACCCCTACACCCACGGGCTGATGGCCTGCGTGCCGGACCCGACCCGCGGTCAGGAGCTGATGATCACCATCCCCGGCCATGCGCCGAAGCCCTACGAGATCCCGCCCGGCTGCCCGTTCTCGCCACGCTGCGTGCGCGCCGCCGAGCCCTGCCGCAGCGGCCCGGTGCCCGTGGTGGCGGACGGCGCGCACACCGCGGTCTGCCATTTCCCCATGAACGCGGAGGCCGTGGCATGAGCGAGACCGTTGCGGCCGGTCGACGCCGATCCTGTCGCTACGCGACGTCACCAAGAGCTTCAGCGCCAAGCGCAAGGGCAAGCGCTACAAGGTGAAGGCCGTCAACGAGGTCTCGCTCGACGTGACAGCGCGGCGAGGTGCTCGGCATCGTCGGCGAATCGGGCTGCGGCAAGACCACGGTGGGCCGCATCGTGACCGGCCTCACCAAGGCCGACGGCGGCGCGGTGATGTTCGGCGGCGGTGATCTCCTGACGGCTCGCGGCGGCCGGCTGAAGACGGCCCGGCTGAAGCTCCGGATGGTGTTTCAGGACCCATACGCCTCGCTCAACCCGCGCCGGACCGTCGGCGATTCGGTGGCCGAGACCGGCGACATCCACGGCATCTTCAACGGCAGGCAGGACCGCGAGGCGAAGGTCGGCGAAGCGCTGACGCAGGTCGGGCTCGACCCGTCCTACGCGCCGCGCTACCCGCACGAGCTCTCCGGCGGCCAGCGCCAGCGCGTCGGCATCGCGCGGGCAATCCTGCCGGTGCCGGACCTCATCATCGCCGACGAGCCGGTCTCGGCGCTCGACGTGTCGATCCAGGCGCAGGTGCTCAACCTTCTCGCCGACCTCAAGGCCCGGCTCGGCCTCACGATGATGTTCATCTCGCACGACCTCGGCGTCGTCGCGAAGATCTCGGACCGGGTGGCCGTCCTCTACATGGGCCATGTCGTCGAGATCGGGGACGGGCCGTCGCTGTTCGAGAACCCGCAGCATCCCTACACGCAGATGCTGATCGCCTCGGTGCCACGGCTCGACGTGACGCGCCGCGTCACCGGCGCTGTGGAGCGGGGCGAGCCGCCGAGCCGGTTCCGCCAGCTCGAGGGCTGCCCGTTCCAGGACCGTTGCCCGAAGCGGACCGAGGTGTGCACCACCGATGCCGCCGCTCCTCGAGACGCTGCCCGGACGCCGCGTCGCCTGCCACCACGTCTGAGGCGGCAGGCGTGGCCCGGCGTCAGGCCGGTTCCGCGCCGTCGCTCCACCACTTGCCGCCGATCACGGCGCCGGCGCAGGCGAGCCGCTGCTCGCCGGTGATCCGGTCGCCCACCACGTCGACATGCTCGACCCGCTCGTCGCGCACCTCGATCACCGTCGCGTCGCCCGGCGTGCCGGCGGCGAGGCTGCCGAGCTCCGGACGGCGGATGATCTTGGCGGGGTTCTCCGTCGCGCAGCGCACCACGTCGCCAAGCTCCATCCCGAGCGCGAGGAACTTCGACATCACCGCGAGGAGGTCGTGCGCCGGCCCGTCGACGCACAGGACATGCACGTCGCTCGAGATCGCGTCGGGCAGGATGCCTTCCGCCACCATCGCGCGGCAGGACTTGAACGAGAAGCCGCCCTGCCCGTGGCCGATGTCGAAGTAGACGCCGCGTTCCTTGGCAGCCAGCACCTCGGCGCGGACGTTGGCATTGGCGTCCACCGGCGCGTTCGGCCAGGGGCGGAAGCAGTGGGTGAGCACGTCGCCGGGGCGAAGGATCTCGATGACCTCCTTCTGGCTCGGCGGGCGGTTGTCGATGTGCGCCATCACGGGAAGACCCAGCATATCGGCCACCTCGATCGCGAGTTGCAGCGGCGCAAGGCCGGACGCGCCGCCCGCCTTGGCGCCGATCCGGCACTTGATGCCGACAACGATGTCCTTGTTGGCCTCCGCGGCCTCCATGCACTCGGCGGATTCACGAGGCGCATGTCGCCGCATTCGCCGACCATCACGTTCTTCGAGAAGCCGAAGATGCCGGCGTAGGAGATGTTGACGTAGGCGAGGATTCGCGGCTCGGTCCGCTCGATCACGTGCGTGCGGAAGCCCGGGAAATTGCCCGCACCGGCGCTGCCCGCGTCGATGAAGGTGGTGGTGCCCGACCGTTTCGCGATGGTGGGGGCATCGACGCCGAGTGAGGTGCCGCCCCAGTAGACGTGGGTGTGAAGGTCGATCAGCCCGGGGGTGACAATCTTGCCGGAGACGTCGCGGATCTCGGTGCCCGCGCCGCCGGAGAGGTCGGGACCGACGGCGGAAACGGTGCCGTTCTCGAATGCAACGTCGGCAATGCCGTCGAGACCGGCCGCAGGGTCGATGACCCGCCCCCCCTTCAGGATCAGATCAACCATCAAACAGACCTTTCGATTTCAGCGCGCTGATTGCCGCGTGTGCGCCGGTCGACGTTCGACCGGATGCAACACCGATTGCAAATATCAGTTTTCGCTAAGCGCTTCACGCAATTGAAGCATCGGGCTGCCGATGATGGCGCGCCGGGACGGCGGGGCCGCGAAAGGTCGCGACGCCCCGCCGGAAGCGTCAGAGCTTCTTCAGGCAGGCACCGGCGGCCTGGGCTTCGCCGCGCGCGTCGGAGCGGGAGATCTGGCCGCTTTTCACGAGCGACGTGGCGGAAGCCCTGACGACGTCCGCCAGCTTGCCGCCGCCCGCCGCGCCCGGAAGCGCTGCGTCGTAGATCATCTTGGCCTGCGCGGGCAGCGCCGCGGCGCAGGCATCGGCCGCCGCCTGGTCAGCACGGGCGGGGGCGATCGCGAGCAGCGAAAGAAGCGCTGCGACGGCGAAGGATTTTTGCACAAGGGTTCTCATGCTTCAGCGCCGACCGACGCGATTGACCGGCCCGCCACGATTGACGGCCGAATAGGGCGCGACGCCGCGGCGGACGGGCGCGACGACAGCGGGACCGCGCACGACCGGCGCAACGCACGACCGGGGCGCGCACGACCGGTGCGACCACCACCGGCGCGGGACGCACGATGCAGCCGCGCGGCACGCCGACGGTCTTGCAGTAGACGGCAGCGTTGGCAGGCGCGCTGGCGAACCCGACGAGCCCTCCCAGCGTGAGTGCAGTCAGCGTGATCGTGATTCTCATTGTTTTTCCCCCTGGCGCCTGGCGCCGTGCGAGCCGGCCGAGCCGGCTTCGCAACGAACGAGCCGGCTGCCAGCCGCAGCCCGCACATCCTTAGCGGCGGGCCACGCGAATGCGAGGTTCAGTTTCGGACCACCTCCCGCACCGGGCCCGGACCAGGGCGCCGCCGGCGGGCATTCAGCCGTTCTTCACCACCACGCAGGGGGCCAGCGAGGCCGCGATCCGCTTGCAGATCGCCGCCGCCTCGCCGCGGCTGGAGGCCGCGAACTGGACGGCGTGGATCGGCAGCCGCCCGCGCGCCGCGAACCTGCGCACCACCACGCTCGGCCCCTTGGCGACGAGATCGCCGGGCAGCTTCGATTTAAGCCGCGAATATTGCCGCATCGCGATGTCGCGCTTCGGATGACCCGCAACCTGTGCGCCCCACGGGGTCCAGCCGCCGCCGCCGCCGGTGGGGGGCGCCACGTCCCGCGCACGGCCGAGCCGGGCGATGAGGTCCGGGCAGTCGACGTTCTCGGGCCGGTAGTCAGGCCTTGCCGGGGGCGGATAGGCGACCGCGAGCATTACCGGCAAGGCCGGGCCGTAGACCTCGGGCTCCGGCGGGGCGGCAGGCTCCGGCGCGACCTGCGGCTCGGCTTCGAGGTCGCCCGCCCGGCGCCAGGAGGAGACGACAGGCGCGCGCTCCGGCAGCCCGTTGGCGCGGATCGCCCAGTGCTGCGCTGTCCGCCCGGTGATGGAATAGACGTAGTCGACGGTCTCGTAGGGGAGGCTCCCCTCGCCTGCGACGAAACGCGGAATCCGGTTCGGCCCGCCGTTGTAGCCCGCGGCGGCAAGGCCCCATGAGCCAAGCTCGTCCTTCAGGTCAGACAGGAACGAGGCGGACGCGAACAGCGCCTCCTCCCGGTCGAACGGGTTCTTGAGGCCTCTGATGCGCGCGGTGCCGGGCATGAACTGCGCGATCCCCTGCGCACCGACCGGGCTCACCGCACCGGCGTTGAAGCGGCTTTCCTTCCAGATGAGGCGGATGAAGAACTCGTGCGGGACGTCGTAGGCGTCCGCCGCGGCGGACAGGAGCGTGCAGAGCTCGCCGGTTTCCTTGGCCTTCTTCTCCGCCGGGGAAAGCTGCTTGGGCTCGGATGCCTCGACGGCCGCCACGGCGTTGTCCGCGGGCGCCGCGTCCGTTTCGGCCGGTGCGGTGGCTTCAGCCTCCGGCGCCGGTGCGGATTCCTCCGCTGCGGCGGCGACTTCCTCGGCCGGAGCCGGGGTCTCGTCCTGCGCGGCGAGCGGCCACAGCGCGGCGCTGGCGGCGAGCAACAGCGCGGCGGCGACTGCGCGCAGCACCGGCTTTCCCGAGGCAACGCTCATTCGGCATGATCGAATTGGCGGCATAACGGTCTCCGTCCCGGCCGTCTTTCTTGTCGAATTCTGCGCGTCCGGGACGCCACATATCATCGCAAACTGCACTCCTGATAGCACGCCGCGGTTGCGCTCGCGCGCCAACGACCCCATCAACGTAAAAACCGCAGCGAGTTTCCCTTGACGATACGCTTCCACCAGCGCGACCTGCCGGCTCCGGTGACCGGCATCAGGTCCATCGCAATCGACACCGAGGCAATGGGCCTCAACAATACACGCGACCGCCTGTGCGTTGTCCAGATGTCGACGGGTGACGGCACGGCGGACCTCGTCCAGATCGAGCGCGGCCAGACCGAGGCGCCCAACCTCACCGCGATGCTCGCCGACCCGTCGATCGAGAAGATCTTCCACTTCGGCCGCTTCGACATGGCGCTTCTGGCGCAGACCCTGGGCGTGATGCCCGAGCCGGTCTACTGCACCAAGATCGCCTCCAAGCTCGCCCGCACCTATACCGACAGGCACGGCCTCAAGGAATTGTCGCGCGAACTCATCGGCGAGGACATTTCGAAGCAGCAGCAGAGCAGCGACTGGGGCGCGCAGACGCTCACCGACGCCCAGAAGTCCTACGCCGCTTCCGACGTTCTCCACCTCCACCGGATCCGTGAAAAGCTCGACGCCATGCTCGTGCGCGAAGGGCGCGCCGAGCTTGCCGCCGAAGTGTTCGCAGCCCTTCCCACCCGCGTCCGGCTCGACCTCGCGGGCTGGGAAAACGTCGACATCTTCGCGCACTCGTGATGCAGAAGACCGCCCTCTCCGCCGGAGCCGCCGGGACGATGGGCGGCCTGCCCCCCTCCCGCCGCCTTGCCGAGCAGAAGCGGGCGCTTGCCAATTCGCGCCGCGTGCGGCGGCTGCGCGTCCTTCTGCCGCTCGCCGCGACCATGATCTCCGTGGTTCTGATCGGCGCGGCGGTGCTGCCTAAGCTCTTTCCCCTCGCCTCACTCGCCGGCCTCAGCCTCACGGCGGACGGTCTCGTCATGAACGAGCCGCGGCTTGCCGGGCACCTCGGCGGCGGCCGCCGCTACGAGGTGGTGGCCGAGCGCGCGATCCAGAGCCTCCTCAACCCCTCGCGCCTGTCGCTGGAGGGGCTGACCGCCAATCTCGACATGGGCGAGGGCGAGAAGATCACCATCAACGGCAACAACGCCGCCTACAACACCGAGACGGAAATTCTCAACCTGTCGGACGGGGTGACCCTTTCGTCCACCGACGGCAGCACCGTCAGCCTTCCTGCGGCGATTGTTGACCTGCGCGCAGGCTCGGTCGATGCCGACGGCGGCATCGAGATCGACTCGCCGCGCGGCCACGTCACCGCAGGCAGCATCTCGGTCACCGGCGGCGGGACTTTCATCCGCCTGACCGGCGGCGTATCCATCACGATCAACCCTTCGAACTGACCGAAGCTGGAGAATAGAATGTCCGCCCCAGTGGTCCGCATGAGCGCATTTGCGGCGCTCCTTTTCGCCGCGTTCGCCATGGCTCCCGCGCCTGCCGGCGCCCAGACCTTCGACACCGGCTTCGCCGACTTCGGGTCCGACCAGTCTTCCCCGATCGAGATCGAGGCCGACGAACTCGAAGTCCAGGACAAGTCCAACGTCGCCGTCTTCAAGGGCAACGTCGTCGTCAAGCAGGAGGGCACCGCGCTCCAGACCTCGAGCCTCACCGTCTACTATTCGCAGAGCGCGCTGCCGGCGAACGGGGTCAACCCGTCCACCCCGCAGAACCAGCGGATCTCCAAGCTCGAGGCGAGCGGCAAGGTGCTCATCACGTCCGACGGGCAGTCCGCCACCGGCGATTCCGGCGTCATCAACTTCGACGCGCGCACGCTTTCGCTGAACGGAAACGTCACGCTGACGCAGGACGGCAACGTCGTCACCGGCGACACGCTGACGGTTTCGCTCGATACCGGCGTCGCCAGCGTGAAGTCCTCGTCGCGCGTTCGCGTGCTCCTCAATCCGGGCTCCGGGAACTAAGGCACTTCCCAGCACAAGCTTTGTGCTGTAAAAACGCTGTTATGACGCAGGCGCTCCTCCTCTCCCGGCGGCACGCGGCCCCCTCGGCCGCCACGGCACTGCTGCGCGCCCGGCTTCCCCTTCTCCTTACCAGCCCCTGATCGTCGGCAGCCCGCCGGACGGGCGCACGTTCAGGGGATTTGATCGCAGAGCCAGCATCAAACGGTCCGCACAGGACCCGGTAGGGAACGTTTCAAATGACCAACATCAAGATCTTCGACACCACCCTGCGTGACGGCGAACAGTCGCCCGGCGCATCGATGACGCTGGACGAGAAAGTCCAGATCGCCACCATCCTCGACGAGATGAAGGTGGACATCATCGAGGCCGGCTTCCCGATCGCCTCCGACGGCGACTTCGAGGCCGTCTCGCAGATCGCACGCGAAGTGAAGGACGCCGTGGTCTGCGGTCTCGCCCGCGCCATTCCGGCCGACATCGACCGCGCCGCCGATGCCGTGCGCCATTCGGCGCGCCCGCGCATCCACACCTTCGTCTCCACCTCGCCGGTCCACCTCAAGTACCAGATGAAGAAGTCCGAGGACGACGTCATCGACATCATCGAGAAGACCGTCGGACAGGCGCGCCGGCTGGTCGACGACGTCGAGTGGTCGGGCATGGACGCGACGCGCACGCCGATCCCGTACCTGCGCCGCTGCGTCGAGACCGCGATCCGCTGCGGCGCCACCACCATCAACCTGCCCGATACCGTCGGCTACGCCACCCCGTCCGAGTACCGCGCCATGTTCGAGGCGATGCAGGACATTCCGGGCGCGCAGGACGTGATCTTCTCCACCCACACCCACAACGACCTGGGGCTCGCCGTCGCCAACGCGCTCGCCGGCATCGAGGGCGGCGCACGGCAGATCGAGTGCACCATCAACGGCCTCGGCGAACGCGCCGGCAACGCCGCGCTGGAAGAGATCGTGATGGCGCTGCGCACCCGCGCCGACGCCTACCCGTTCGACACCGCCATCGACGCCACGCAGATCATGCGCGCGTCCAAGCTGGTCGCCGTCGCGAGCGGCTTCTCGGTGCAGTACAACAAGGCGATCGTCGGCAAGAACGCGTTCGCCCACGAGAGCGGCATCCATCAGGACGGCATGCTGAAGCACGCCGAGACCTACGAGATCATGCGCCCGGCCGACGTCGGCGTGCACGCCACCTCGCTGGTGATGGGCAAGCACTCCGGCCGCCATGCCTTCCGGCAGAAGCTGGAGGAGCTGGGGTTCGTGCTGGGCGACAACGCGCTGCAGGAAACCTTCCGCCGCTTCAAGGAACTCGCCGACCGCAAGAAGCACGTCTACGACGAAGACATCGAGGCGCTGGTCGAGGACCAGATCACCGAGACCAGCGAGGTCGCCCGCGTGATGTCGCTGACCGTGATCGCCGGCACCGGCGGCCCGCAGAAGGCGATCCTGGTGATGGACGTCGGCGGCCGTCACGTCACCGAGGAGGCCACCGGCTCCGGCCCGGTCGACGCGGTGTTCAACGCGGTCAAGAAGATCCTGCCGCACGAGGCGCGCCTGTCGCTCTACCAGGTCCATGCCGTGACCGAAGGGACCGACGCGCAGGCCGAGGTTTCGGTACGGTTGCAGCAGGGCGAGCGGATCGAATCCGGCCGCGGCGCCGATGTCGACACCCTGGTCGCATCCGCCAAGGCCTACGTGTCGGCCGTCAACAAGCTGATGGCGCGCCGCCGGCAGCACGCGCAGGCCCTCGGCGCAGCGTGACCGTGGCACGATCGGGGCCGGCCACCGGCCCCGATCGCCCGCCTTGCCGGCTGCGAACGCCATTCAAAAACAAAGCAGCTATAATAACTTTACCCTAAGTCAATCCAGCCGGATGCAAGCATAGCCGACGATCCTCAGCCCGGGCCAACGCCCCGACAAGCGCTTTGAGGATTGAGTTTCATGGCAGATGTGCGCCTGAATGCAGACGATGAACTGGACCGTTACCGCACGCTTTGCAGCATCGGCCTCCCTGCCGAACATTATCTGAAGCACGAGTTCGACGAGCTTCTCGGCCGCAAGGATATTCTCCGCTTTCTCGACGGCGGAACGTTCAATGGCTTCTGGCTGCGCGATCTCGACAGCCGCGAAGACGAGTGGATCAGCCCCGGATTCTGGCGCTCCCTCGGCTACGATCCGGCGACGCGGCCGCACAAGACGCGCGCCTGGCAGGCCATCGCCTTCCGCGAGGACCACGAGCAGGCGCAGCGCGACCTCGTCCGCCACTGCGCCAACCCCGCGCATCCGTACGATCAGTTCATCCGCTTCCGCACCGCCGCCGGCGACTTTGCGACCATGCGCTGCCGCGGTTTCGCCCTGCGCGAGGGCGGCCACCCGACGCGGATGTTCGGCGTCAACACCCTCGTCGGCGAGAGCGACGCGGTCGGTCTCAGCCCCCTCGCCAACGACATCTTCGAGCAACTCGACGACGCGGTGATCCTGTGGAGCGACCGGCGCGGCGTCCAGCGCTGGAACGCGGGTGCTCGCGCGCTCTACGGCTACGGCGAGGACGAGGTGCTCGGCCGCGACCCGTCCGCAGTTCTCGGCCACACGCTGAACGCGGAGTGGGACGACGTGATGGAGGTGCTCTACGCGGGCCGGCAATGGCGGGGCGAGCTGTCGCTGCACGCAAAATCGGGCGCGGCGGTCGCGGCGCGCACGACGATCCGCCGCGCCGCGCAGATCGGCGACGAGACGCTTTTCGTGCAGGTCTCGCGGGACGAACGCGCCGTACGGGAGTCGGCAGCACGGCAGACGCTGGCCCTGCGCGAACTCAACCACCGTGTGAAGAACATCTTCTCCGTGGTCGCGTCGCTGATCCTGATGAGCTCGCGCATCGAGGGCGACCGTCCGGAGTTTGCGGAGAACCTGCGCCGGCGAATTTCGGCGCTGGCGCAGACGCACGCGACCAGCCTCGGCCCCGACGGCGGCGAGCGCCCCGCCGCGCGGGATGTGGTGACGCGCATCCTGCGCGCCTACGCGGTCGACGACGCGCGGCTGACTGTTACGGGCGGAGACGAACCGCTGGCGATCGCGCAGCTGACGCCGTTCGGCCTCCTCATCAACGAACTCGGCGCGCGCTGCAGCACCTCCGGCGTCTGGGCCGATCCGGTCGGAGCCGTCCACATCGACATCGGCCGCACCACCGACGGCTGGACGCTGACCTGGCGCGAAACCGCTGCCTTAGCCCCGCGCGAACGGCCGCCGGCGGAAGGGTTCGGCGAAAAGCTGATCGGCCTTTCCGCAATGCAGCTCAGCGGAAAAGTCACGGAATCCGGCACCGCGGAAGCCCACGCGGTGACGATCTCGTTCCCCGTCGCCGACGAGGCGCCTCGGAAGAATGCCGAGCCCGCCGCCGTCGCGGCCTGAAACGGGCGGGAGCGGACACGAAAAAGCCCGCCGCGGAGGTCCGCGGCGGGCTTCGGTCATGCGAGCCTGAGGCTCACAGGACGATTAGCGGTAGACGTACACGATCTTGCGCGTGTCGGGCTGCACGAGCACCGTCTCGCCGTTGATGTTGGCGTAGGAGTAGTCGGACTGCGGAACCTGGTAGACTTCCACGTTCTGCGGGATGCCTGCGCCGACGACCACTTCACCGTCGAGGTACACCGGGTCGAGCGGGTTCTGGTTCACGAAGTCGACCACACCTGCGGTCGGCTGGATGTTGGCGGCGAGTGCACCGGCACCTGCGCCAACGGCCGCGCCGATGGGACCGCCGACAAGCGCGCCGATGACTGCGCCACCGGCAACACCGGCCGTCGTGTTGGAATCAAATCCCACTGCGGGGACGAGCTGCGGACGCTCGGTGACCACGACGGTCTGGCCTTCGGTGGTGGCCATCAGGTAATCGGAGTAGGCCCAGCCGGTCTGGCCGTTGTACGTGACCTGGCACCACTTCTGGCCTTCGATGCAGCCGTCGATGGTGATGTCGGCGTTGGCCGGCATGGTCGAGATCGTGGCGTAGTTGGTGCCCGGACCCTCACGAAGGTTGAGGTCGGTGCCGACCATGCCCGAAGTCTGAGCGAAGGCAGCGGCGGGCAGCATGGCTGCGCCAGCGAGGAGAACAGCGAAACGCGTCTTCATGTGATACTCCAGAATGTCTGTCATGCCTAAAATCCGGGCCACGCCGCCTTCGTTCCAATCAACTTGAATATTTTCGCACCCCGCCTGAAGTAATTCCTGACTGAATTCTCCTACGATTCAACGTCCCGGCTAAATCTGGAGGAGGTCCATTTGTTCCGCACGATCGTCGTCTACGTGCTCAGCGCGATATTCATCGCGGCTGCAGTCCTTCACTTCACGCAGACCGAGGCGTTCGCCCGGATCGTGCCTGCGCCGCTCCCCTACAAGATGCTGATCGTCCAGATCACCGGCGTCATCGAAGCCGTGCTCGGCGTTCTTCTGCTGCCGCCGCGCACGCGCAGCCTCGCGGGCAAGCTCCTCGCGCTCTACGCCGTGGCGGTGCTGCCGGCCAACATCCAGCACGCGATCGACGGAACGCCGCTCGGCAGCGTCCAGCCGCCGGCGTGGGCGCTGTGGCTGCGCGTCGCGCTCCAGCTCCCCCTCATCCTCGTCATCCTGTGGGCGACAAAACGCCGATGAAACCGGATCGCTTGCCGATGGTTCTGTCTGTGAAACGAAAGGAACGAACGATGAGCAATGGCCAGGAGATGAAAGAGAAATTTTGGGACGCGCTGGAAGACAGCCCGTTCGTGATGCTCGGCCTTGCCGGCGTCGACGAGGCCCATACCCAGCCGATGACGGCCCAGTTCGACGACGACCTGCCGAACCGGATCTACTTCTATACCAACCGGCAGAACCGGCTGGTGAGCGCGCTGACCCAGTCGCACCGCGCGGTGTTCGCCTACAGCGCCAAGGGGCACGACCTGTTCGCGTCCGTCCACGGTACGCTCGAAGTCGACATGGACCGCGCCGTGATCGAAAAGTTCTGGAGCCCGGTCGTCTCCGCCTGGTACGAGAAGGGCAAGGAAGACCCCGACCTCGTGCTGATGCGGTTCGACCTCGGCGAGGCGCAGATCTGGAAGGCCGGCACCGGCGACTTCCTGCACTACATGGCAGAGGCCCTGTTCAAGGGTTCCGCCGACGACGCCTCGAAGGACGACGTGGCCCGCGTCCGCTTCTAGCGCTCCGCGAAGGGCATCAGACGAACGCCGGTCCGGAAACGGGCCGGCGTTTTTCGTTGCTGCGCCCTACTCCGCCTTGTCCCACATGCCGCTCTCCCACAGGGTGCGCAGGCCCTCGCGGTAGGTCGGGTACAGGAGCTTGACGCCGAGCTCGCTGTGCAGCCGTTTGTTGGAGACGCGCTTGACGTCGCCGTAGAAGGAGCGGGCCATCGGGCTCATGTCCGCCTCGTCGAACGCGACTTCGGGCGGCGGCTCCATGCCCATCAGCTCGGCGGCGAACTCGATCACGTCCTGCGGCGGGGCGGGCTCGTCATCCGCCACGTTGTAGTAGCGCCGCGCGGGACGTGCGACCGAGGCGACCAGTGTCTGCGCAATATCGTCGACGTGGATGCGGTTGAAGATCTGCCCGGGCTTGATGATCCGCTTGGCGCGGCCCTCCTTGAGCGAGACGAGCGGGCTGCGGCCGGGGCCGTAAATGCCGGCAAGGCGGAAGACGCCGACCGGCACGTCGATCCGCCGGCCGAGCGCGAACCACTCGTCCTCGGCCTCCAGCCGCCACACGCCGCGCTCCGCGGTCGGCACGCACAGCGTCCGCTCGTCGACCACCGCCCCGTCATGGTCGCCGTAGACGCCGATGGTGGAGAGGTAGCCGATCCACTCGAGATCCTTCGCATGGGCAATGTCACGCTCGAAGGCGTAGCGGAACGGGTCGCCGTCCTCGTCCGGTGCGGCGGAAACCAGAATGTGCGTCGCGCTGCGGATCGCTTCGCTGAGGCTGGCGCTCGACCCGCCATTGTAGACGATCGACCGGATTCCGGCCTGATGGAGCACATCGGCCTTCTCGGCGGAGCGGGTCGTGCCCGTCACCGTTCCGGGCCGGACCGCACGCACGAACGCCCGCGCGCTGTAGCCGAAGCCCAGGCAGACGAGGCGCATTTCGGAGTGTTTCTCGGGCATTCCAGTCCGCTCGCTCATAGGTCCCATTCCGCACGCACCATCGGGTCGCGCTCGCGCCCCAGCGCTTCGCCGGCCAGACGGCGCAGCGGCGCTTCATCCATCGTCTGCCGTGCGGCCCATGCGGCGGCCGCGCGCACCTGCGGCGCCTCGTCGGCCACGCGCTCCGCGATCAGCGCGTCGTGCCTGCCGCGCCCTGCATTGCCGGCGGCGATCATCACGTTGCGCACGAACCGCTCCCGTCCGAGCCGCTTCACCGGCGTGCCGGCGTAGCGCTTGCGGAAGGCTGCATCGTCCAGCCGCCCGAGTTCATCGAGGGGCGCGGGCCCCTCTCGCGGCGCAAACTGCATCTCCGCCGAGACCTTTGCAAACCTGTTCCACGGACACACGGCGAGACAGTCGTCGCAGCCGAACACCCGGTTGCCCATGGCGCGGCGGAACGCAACCGGGATCATCCCTCGCGCTTCGATTGTCAGGTATGCAATGCAACGTCGAGCATCCAGCCTGTAGGGGGCCGGAAAGGCGTCGGTCGGGCAGATGTCGAGGCAGCGGGTGCAGGAGCCACAGCGGTCTTCGTGCGGCGGGTCGGGCTCCAGCGGCAGGGTCGTGAAGAGCGCGCCCAGAAAGAGCCACGAGCCGTAGTTGCGGGAGACGAGGTTGGTGTGCTTGCCCTGCCAGCCGAGCCCCGCCGCGGCGGCGAGCGGCTTTTCCATCACCGGCGCGGTGTCGACGAAGACCTTCACGTCGCCGCCGAAGCGCGAGACGAGGCGCTGCGCCAGCGTCTTCATCCGGCCCTTCATCACGTCGTGATAATCCCGCCCCCGCGCGTAGACGGAGACGACGCCGCGGTCGGTCTCGGCGAGATCGTCGAGCGGGTTGCCCTCGGGGCCGTAATTCTGCGCCAGCATCACCACCGAGCGAACGTCCGGCCACAGCGCGAGCGGGTGGCGGCGGCGGCCTGCGGTATCCTTCAGCCAGGCCATTTCGCCGTGCTGGCCCTCGGCTACCATCTGGTGTAGCCGCTCGCCCGGCGCCTCGCCGAAGGCGGAGAGGTCGGCGACGGCGGCATCGTCGAACCCGGCGGCGCGGGCTTCGCCCGTGATGAACGCCTTGGCGGCGCTTGTCGAAGCGTCGCTAGAAGTCGAGGTCGGCATAATGCGGCGCCGGTGCGACCAGGCGCGCCTTGTCGGACAGGAGCGGGCGGAAGGACGGGCGCGACTTCAGCTTCTGGTACCAGGCCTTCACCGCCGGATCCGCCTGCCAGGGCGCCTCGCCCAGATAGTCGACCACCGAGAGCGCGGCGCCGGCGGCAAGGTCGGCAAACGTGAAGTGGTCGCCCGCCAGCCAGTTCCGGCTCATCGCGAGCGAGCCGATGTAGTGGAAATGGCTTATTGCGTTCTGCCGTGCGATGCGAAGCGCCGAGGAATCGGGTGCCCCGCCGCCCTTCCGGCTCGGGATCTCGAGCTTGAGGATGCGTTCGTTGACGATGGGGCCGGACACCTCGTCCTCGAACTTCTGCGTGAACCAGTTGACGAGGCGGCGCACCTCGGCGCGGTGGAACGGGTCGGACGGCATCAGGCGGTGCCCGGGCCGGCCGTCGCCGTAGCGCTCGTCCACATATTCCATCAGCACCGACGCGCCGCAGATCGGCCCGCGGTCCCCATCGAACGCCATCGGCAGAGTCATCCCGGGGTTGACCGCCACGAATTGCGGTCGTTCCTCCCAGAAAGGCTCCACCACGAGTTCCTGCTCGAGCGCGTGCTCGGCAAGGACGAGCCGCGCGAAGCGGCAAGGCGCGAGGAAGGGGTGATGGTGAACGATCATCAAGAAATGCCTGACACCCTGATTGCCGCCGCGCAAGCCACCCGGAGCGGGACGCCCCGGCCGGCCGGCCACGAGGGAAGCTTATTAGCGCGTGCGTAAGGTGAGGTTAACTGCGGCAGGAGGAAGGCGTAAGGCCAATCCCCGCCGTATGCGTTGAACACGGCGCGCAACAAACGGCGCTCGCCGCTCTTTAGGAGATCTCCTTGGAAAACGAAACCATCGCTTCGGCGCTGCTCCTCGGCGTGGTGGAGGGCTTGACCGAGTTCATCCCGGTCTCCTCCACGGGGCACATCCTGCTCCTCGGCGAGCTGATCGGCTTCAAGTCCACCGGCAAGACGTTCGAGGTGCTGATCCAGCTCGGCGCCATCTGCGCGATCCTGTCGGTCTACACCGTGAAGCTGACGCGGATCGCCTTCGCGATGCCGCACGACCCGGCCGCACGCCGCTTCGCCGCGGGCATCGTCCTCGCCTTCCTGCCGGCCGCCGCCGCGGGCGTTCTCCTGCACGACTTCATCAAGACCGTCCTGTTCGAGACGCCCTCGCTGATCTGCTCCACCCTCATCCTCGGCGGCGTCGCGCTCCTCCTGATCGACCGGCGGGCCCCCACCCCGGTCTACCATGATGCGACGAAATACCCGCTCTGGCTGGCGCTCGCCATCGGCTGCTTCCAGATGCTGGCGCTGATCCCCGGCATGTCGCGCTCGGGCTCCACCATCGCCGGCGCACTCCTGCTGCGGGCGGACAAGCGCTCTGCGGCCGAGTTCTCGTTCTTCCTCGCGATCCCGACGATGACGGGCGCCTTCGTCTACGACCTCTACGCCAACCGCAACGTCCTTTCGGTGGACGACGCGACGATCATCGCCATCGGCTTCGTCGCGGCGTTCGTGTCGGCGCTGTTCGTGGTGCGGCGGCTGCTCGATTTCGTGTCGCGCCACGGCTTCACGCCGTTCGCGTGGTGGCGGATCGTGGTCGGCACCATCGGCCTCGCGATGCTGCACTACGGCTGAACGAAAAGCGCCGCCCGAGTGGGGCGGCGCGATGGCTTGCGGCAGGGCTCAGGCGGTGCGCCTCAGGCGGCGCTGCCGGGCTCGGCGAACTGGCCGTGCTTGCGGTAGACCCAGAGATAGGTCGGCAGGATGCCCGCCAGCGAGCGCGGCGTGATCCCCGCCGCGCGGAAGGTCCGCCCCTCGGCGATCGCAAGGTCGCTCACGACATTGTCGCTCTGGAGAAGCGTGATCTGGTCGCCGGTGATCGGCGGGTTGGGCAGGATGGACAGGAGCTTCGCCTGGAAGCGCGCAAGGCCTTCCGGCATCGCGACCACCGACCGCTTCTGGCGCGTGACTTCCAGCATCTGCTCCATCAGCTCGCGGAAGGTGCGGATGTCCGGCCCGCCGAGCTCGTACGTGGTGTCGGCGGGAACCGCGCCTTCCACGGCTGCGGCTGCAAAGGCGGCGACGTCGCCTACATAGACCGGCTGAAAGCGTGTATCGGGCGAGATCACCGGCACGAACGGCAGGCGCTTCGCCATGCCGGCGAAGCGGTTGAAGAACTCGTCCTCAGGCCCGAACAGGATCGACGGGCGGATAACCACCGCCCTCCCCGGCATCGAATCGAACGCGGCATGCTCCCCGGCGGCCTTGGTGCGGGCGTAGACGCTTTCGCTGTCCCGGTCCGCGCCCAGCGCCGACATCTGGATGAGCCGCTTTGCGCCGGACGCTGCTGCCGCATCAGCGATGTTGCGCGCGCCCTCGGCCTGAACGCCCTCGAACGACTGCTTGCCCCCTTCGGCGAGGATGCCGACGAGGTTGACCACAACATCGGCATGGGCGACCGCGGCGCGCACGCTTTCGGCGTGGCGCACGTTGGCGAACACGGGCTTGATCTGCCCGACGCCGCCCATTGGCTGCAGGTGTCCCACGAGGTCCGGACGGCGGACGGCGACGCGCACGCGCCAGCCTGCCCTGGCGAGTTCGCGCACGAGGTAGCGCCCGACGAACCCCGAGCCTCCGAACACTGTGACGAGCTTAGTTGCCTTGCGCTCCATGGCGTGACCGATCTCTTGCATTCCCCGCCCATGGGTTAGGGCGCCTCGGCGCGAAGCGCAACGTTTTGCGCCATCAAGATCGCCGCAGCCTTGCCTCGCGCCGGGTGTCCACAATGTTTCGCGCAGCTCTCATCAGAGGCGTTGACTTTGCCCCCGCGACCCAATACCCAGCGGCTTCCGACGCAGATGCCCAGGTGGCGGAATTGGTAGACGCGCACGGTTCAGGTCCGTGTGCCGCAAGGCGTGGAGGTTCGAGTCCTCTCCTGGGCACCATTTTTCCCGTCCAGCAGCGTTTCAGGTAGTCCAGAACGTCCCTCGAAGCCGGGACGTTTGGCATCGCGATAGTACGCAAGCGTGCGGTAGAGAGTGCTGTCAGCCAGAGAGAATGTCGGTATTTTAGTTGGTATCGAAGCCGACGCCAACATGTACCGATGCCGCTGACCGACACCGCTATCCAACACTTAAGCAAGCACCCGAACGGTGAACCTATCGGGCGACCGCCTTTACCTTCAGATCACCGCTAATCGAATCCGCTTCTGGCGGATGAATTGTCGCTTCGATAAGCGGCAAAAGACGCAGGCGTCAGGCGCATATCCCGCTACCACCCTCGCGGTGCCACTAGCCCGCCGAACGAAGCTCACAGCTGCTGGCCGAGGATATCAATCCCGGTGAGCATGCGAAGCGCGAGCGGGCACAACGAGCGCTCCATACCGATCACTTCGCTCGCCAGTAAAAAGGAAGGCACGTTGCGAAGGAGCGAACGCGGCGCTTTTCGCTGGCGCTCGGGCTGCTTCGCAGCCGTTCCGCATGTCTTCGGGACAGTAAAATAGCGCTTGAAATAAGGCGTACCTGATCTTTCGATACTCTTGAAAAAAATCTTGATACGGGTTGCCGCAAGAGTAGGCTCCAGTAGCGCAGAAAATAATCAAAATGCTACTAGGGAGGCGATCAATGCAACTTTTGCGAGCACTGGCGTTCACCGTGAGTACTTTTGCGGTAACTGCCACCGCGTTTGCCCAAGGATCGATCACAAATCTTCCGCGCGAAGAAACCCTGATCGTCGAGAACCCTGAGGGCACCATCCCCAATGCAGGATGGTTCAACATCTGGTCCGTGAATGCTGGCGGCCGCTCGACCGGCCTTCAACAGCTGTGCATGGATACACTGTGGTACGTAGACCCCGACCACGGGATCGACGGATCCTGGGACAATGCAGTCGCGTCCGAGAAGCCGCAATACAATGACGACTTCACGCAGATGACGGTAAAGGTCCGCGACGGACTCACCTGGAGCGACGGCGTGCCGTTCACGGCCGACGACCTGATCTTCACCGTGGACACCCACCTCAACACCAACGGGCTGTACTGGTCCGCGCCGATCCAGGTGAACGTCGCGAGCGTCGAGAAGACCGACGACAACACCGTCGTCTTCAACCTGAAGAAGCCGAACAGCCGCTTCCACCTCAATTTCACCGTTCGGTGGAACGCGTTGTGGATGATGCCCAAGCACGTGTTCGAGGGCGCCGGCGATCCGCTGAAGTTCGCCAACAACCCGCCGGTCTGCCTCGGCGCCTATGCGATGGAGAACTTCGACCCGAACGGGAAGTGGTTCATCTGGAAGAAGCGCGACGACTGGAAGAACACCTCCGTCGCCAAGTTCGGCGAGCCGGGGCCGACCTATGTCGCCTACGAGGATCCGGGTCCGCCCGACAAGCGCGTCATCGCGCAGATGAACCACCAGCTCGACATCATCCATGACGTGGCGCCGGAGGGGATGTTCACCCTAGCCAAGCAGTCCCCGTCCTCGATCGGCTGGTTCGAGGGGTTCCCCTACGGCCACCCCGACCCGACGCTGCCTTCGCTGATCTTCAACCACCAGCGCAAGGAGTTCCAGGACCGTGACGTGCGCTGGGCACTGGCGCTGCTGATCGACATCAAGGCGGTGGCGATGGCGTCATACCGCGGCGCCGCGACCATCTCGGCGATTGCGGTTCCGCCGACCGGCACGCATCCGGAAGACTACCACAAGCCGATGCAGGAGTGGCTGGAAGCCTTCACCATCGACACCGGCCAGGAAGTCATCAAGCCCTACGACCCGAACATGGGCCAGGAAATCGCCGAGATGCTGCGGCCTTCGCTGAGGGACGCGATCCCCTCCGATCCGGACAAGATCGATGCGGCCTTCGGTCTCGGCTGGTGGAAGCCCGACCCCGTGGCGGCGGCGCATCTCCTCGAGCGCGCCGGTTACGAGAAGCGCGGCGGCCAGTGGTACACGCCGGACGGAGAACCGTTCCGCATCCGCATCACCGTCGAGGGCGAAGCGCGGCCGGTGATGACCCGCGCCGGCACCATGATCGCGCAGCAGTGGAAGCAGTTCGGCATCGACGCCGGCACGTCGGTTGCCGAAGGCACGTTGATCACGAAGCGCAACACCGGCGACTTCGACACGATCATCTCATGGTCGGTCGAGACTCTCGGCGGCCACCCGGACCTCGCCTTCTTCCTCGACAGCTGGCACTCCGAGTTCATCGCGCCGGCCGGATCGCCGCAGCCGCCGCGCAACTGGCAACGCTGGTCGAACCCGGATCTCGATGCCTTGATCGAGAAAATCCGCAACGTCGACTTCGACTCCGAAGAAACCGTCGAGATCGGCCGCGAATACGTCAAGCTTGCGGTCGAGGAAATGCCGGTCATCCCGCTGTTCAGCTACAACGTCTTCACGGTGATGGATACAACCTACTGGACCGGCTACCCGACGGCCGAAGATCCCTACACCGATCCGGTGCCGAACTGGGGCAACACCAAGTACATGATGGTGAAGCTGAAGCCCGCCAAGAAGGACTGATCCGGCCACCTGTCCGGGTCCTCGTGAGGCGCCGCACGCGCGCGGCGCCTCGTCCTCCTCGAATGCCTATCGGTGGACGCCATCATGCAAGGCTACGCACGCTACGTCGTGAAGCGGCTCGGGCAGTTCGTCCTCGTCGTCTTCATCGGCATCTCGATCACCTTCTTCGTCACCCACCTCACCCCGATCGATCCGGTCGAGACCACGATCGGCGCCGCCGCCGCGTTCGGCTCCACCAGCCCCGAGGCGATCGACATGCTGCGCGAGACGCTCCGCGAGCTGTACGGCACCGAGGGCAACCTGTTCGACCAGTACGTCACCTTCTGGGGGCGCATCGCGGTCGGTGACTTCGGGCCGTCGCTCTCGGCGTTCCCGACGCCTGTCGCCGAGTTGATCGCGCGGGCGCTTCCGTGGACGGTCGGCCTGCTGGTGACGGCGACGGTGATCGCCTGGGGCCTCGGCAACCTCCTCGGCGGCCTTGCGGGCTACTACCGCTCCAGCCGTCTCCTGCGCGTCGCCGGCGTCCTCGCCATGGGCGTGCATCCGATCCCGTACTACATCGTCGCCTTCATCGTCCTCATCCTCTTCGCATTCCTGTGGCCGATACTGCCGCTGGGCGGCGGCTCGCGGATGAACCTCGACCAGGGCTGGAACGCCGAGTTCATCTGGTCCGTCCTGAAGCACTCGATCCTGCCTGCGCTGTCGCTCATCATCGTCGGCATCGGCTCGTGGTTCATGGGGATGCGCGCGCTCGTCTCCAACATCATTTCCGAAGACTACGTGCAGTATGCCGAGCTCGGCGGCGTGCGCAGCAACCGCATCCTGACGCGCTACGTCATGCGCAACGCCCTCGTGCCGCAGATGACGGGGCTCGCGATGTCGATCGGCGCGATCTTCAACGGCGCCATCATCACCGAGCAGGTGTTCGGCTATCCGGGCGTCGGCAAGCTCCTGATCGATGCCGTCCATGCGGGCGACTATTCCCTGGTCCTCGGCGTCACCACCATCTCGATCGTCTCCGTCGCGGTCGCGGTGCTGCTGATCGACCTTGCCTATCCTCTCCTCGATCCCCGCGTGAAGGTGTCGTGATGCGTGTCTTCTACGATCTCCTTCGCCACAATTTCGAATTCGCCGCAGGCATGACGCTGCTTCTCATCGTCGTCGGCATGTCGGTGCTGAGCTTCTTCTCGCCGTACGATCCGGAACTGATCTACGTCACCATCCCGGACATGCCGCCCTCGGCCGAATACTGGATGGGCACCAGCTCGCGCGGTCAGGACGTGTTCTGGCAGCTCACCTTCGCGATCCGCAACACGCTGCTGTTCGGCATCTCGGTGGCGCTGCTGTCGCGCATCCTGTCGCTCGTGATCGGGCTGGTGTCGGGCTATCTCGGCGGAACGGTGGACCGGGTGCTGATGAGCATCAACGACACGTTCGTCGTGATCCCGCTGTTCCCGATCCTGGTGCTGTTCTACTTCGTCATGCGCGACTCGATGTCGTGGGTGGCGCTCGCCCTGGTCATGGCCTGCCTCGGCTGGGCCTACGATGCGCGCCTCATCCGCTCGGTCACCATGAGCCTCAGGTCGCGCGAATTCACGCACCAGAGCGTGTTCTCCGGGATGACGACGCGCCAGATCGTGACGCAGGAGCACCTGCCCTACGTCCTGCCGATCGTGTTCTCGACCACGATGAACAACATCAACTGGTCGATCGGGCTCGAAGTCACGCTGTCGGTCCTCGGCTTCACCAACATCAACACGCCGACCATCGGGGTGATGATCTACTGGGCCAACCAGCACACAGCGCTCGTCGCCGGGGTGTGGTGGTGGATCTTCTTCCCGGTGGTGATGGTCATCCTGCTCTTCATCGGCCTCTTCCTGCTGTCGGTGTCGCTGAACGAGTACATCGACCCCAGAAGCCGCCTGTCGCGGATCAGGGGGGCGGAATGAGCACGATGGACAGCCCCCGCGCCGCCCCGGCCGAGCGGCCGGTGCTGGAGGTGCGCGACCTCAAGGCCTACTACATGCTCAACCACTTCGGCGTGGAGCGGGAGGTTCGCGCGGTCGACGGCATCTCGCTGACCGTCATGCCGAACGAGATCTACGGCATTGCGGGCGAGTCATCGTCGGGCAAGACGACCCTCATCAAGACCATCGCCGGCGCGATCCGCCCGCCGCTGACGGTGACGGAAGGCAGCGTCCGCTTCAACTTCGGCGAGGAGACGTTCGACCTCTACGGCAACCCGCCGGCCGATCTCGATGCGATCCGCTGGCGGCACCTGTCCTACATCATGCAGGGCTCGATGAACGTCCTGAACCCGGTGCGCCGGGTCAGCGCGTCGTTCAAGGACTTCGCCTTCCGCCACATCGGCAAGCCCAAGCGTGAGTTCTGGCGCGTCGTGACCGAGCATCTCGGGCGGCTGCGCCTCGCACCCGAGGTGCTCGACGCCTACCCGCACGAGCTGTCTGGCGGGATGCGCCAGCGCGTCACCATCGCGCTCGCCACGGTGTGCCGGCCGCAGTTCATCATCGCCGACGAGCCGACCACCGCGCTCGACGTGGTGGTGCAGAAGCGCGTGCTGGGCATGATCCGCGAGGTGCAGCGCCAGCTCGGCTCCTCGCTTCTGTTCGTCACCCACGACATGAGCGTCCACGCCAACCTGTGCGACCGGCTCGGCATCATGTACGCCGGCCGCCTGGTGGAGGAGGGCCCGACAAAGGCCATCTTCAGCGCGCCAAAACATCCCTACACCCGCCACCTGATCGCGAGCCTGCCGCGGATCGGCGACAGCACCCCGCGCGAGGGGCTGAAGGGCGCGCCGCCGAACCTTGCCTCGCCGCCGCCGGGGTGCCGCTTCCACCCGCGCTGCCCGGCCGCGATGGCGGTGTGCGCCAAGGCGGCGCCGCCGTTCGTCGCCACCGGGGCGGGGCGCCGCGTCGCCTGTTTCGCGGCCGAACCGTCCACCATCCCCGCCGAATACGCCGGCGACACGCGGAGCATCGCCGCATGAGCGCGCTCCTCGAAGTCGACGGCGTCTCGAAGACCTACACGATGGGCGGGCTCCTCTCGCGCCACGAGATCCGCGCGGTGAGGGACGTCTCCTTCACGCTGGAGGCCGGCAAGCCGGAGATCTTCACGATCATTGGCGAATTGGGGTCCGGCAAGTCGACGCTGGCGCGGATGATCCTCTCCATGGCGCCGATCACGTCGGGCCGCATCGTCTTTTCCGGCACCGACATCGGCGCGCTGAAGTCGCGCCGCGACAGGCTCGGCTTCATGAAGTCTGTCCAGCCGATCTTCCAGAACCCGTTCGAGGCGTTCAACCCGCTGAAGAAGGTCGACCGCTACCTCTACATGACCGCGCGCCGCTTCAACGGTGCCCGGCGCGGCGAGGTGGAGGCGCAGGCCGACGAAGCGCTGAAGAAGGTCGGCCTGTCGCTGGCGGAGGTGAAGGGCCGCTTCCCGCACGAACTCTCCGGCGGGCAGCTCCAGCGCGTCGCCATCGCCCGCGCCCTGATCCCCGGCCCCTCGCTGATCGTCGCGGACGAGCCGGTGTCGATGGTCGATGCCTCGCTCAGGACGTCGATCGTCAACCTTTTCATGAAGTTGCGGGACGAGCTGGGGGTGTCGATCATCTACATCACCCACGACCTCGCGACCGCCTACTACATCTCCGACCGCATCATCATCATGAAGAGCGGCGAAGTGGTGGAGGGGGGCGACGCGCGCACCGTCCTTGCCGCGCCGCAGCATCCCTACTCCATCGAGCTGAAGAACGCCGTCCTGTCGCCTGACGCGGCGATCACCGGCGAGACGCTGGAAACGATGCCCGTCGCGGAGGCGCTGGAGCCCGAGATGAGCGGCTGATCCACCCGCTCCGACGCGGACGACCCCACCCTGTTGAACCACCGCGCGCACAAAGACGCGCCACGAGATATTTTGGA
Source organism: uncultured Alphaproteobacteria bacterium (assembly GCA_963704595.1). Lineage (GTDB taxonomy): Bacteria > Pseudomonadota > Alphaproteobacteria > Rhizobiales > Amorphaceae > Acuticoccus. Next base: position 757,808 of record OY969922.1, on the reverse strand, counting down.
GTTTTGCAATGGTTGCCGCCACAATCCTGCTCGACAAGGACTTCGAGATCGGAACCACCGACCCGCGCCTGTTCGGTGCGTTCATCGAGCACCTCGGCCGCTGCGTCTATGGCGGGATCTACGAGCCCGGCCATCCCGAGGCCGACGAGAAGGGCTTCCGCAAGGACGTGATGGCGCTGGTGAAGGAGCTTGCGCCCACCATCATGCGCTATCCGGGCGGCAACTTCGTTTCCGGCTACAACTGGGAGGATGGCGTCGGCCCGGTCGAGGATCGCCCCAAGCGGCTCGACCTTGCCTGGTTCGTGACGGAGCCCAACACGTTCGGCACCAACGAGTTCATCGACTGGTGCCGCGCGACCGACATCGAGCCGATGCTCGCCGTCAACCTCGGCACCCGCGGCGGCGATGCGGCGCGCAACCTCGTCGAATACTGCAACCATCCGGGCGGCACCCACCTGTCGGACCTGCGCAAGGAGCACGGCTGGGAACAGCCGCACGACGTCAAGTTCTGGTGCCTCGGCAACGAGATGGACGGGCCGTGGCAGATCGAGGCGAAGACCGCGGCCGAGTATGGCCGCATCGCCACCGAGGCCGCCAAGATGATGCGCTGGATCGACCCCTCGATCGAGCTCGCGGCCTGCGGCTCGTCCTCCCGCCGGATGCCGACCTTCGGCGCATGGGAGGACACCGTGCTCGAACACACGTTCGACCATGTGGAGTGGATCTCGCTCCACACCTACCTCAACAACTATGCCGACGACACGCCGGCCTTCCTCGCCAGCCCCGACCTGATGGACGACTTCATCGAGGAGGTTGTGGCGATCGCCGACGCGGTGGCGGCGCGGCGCCTGTCGGACAAGCGGATCATGCTGTCGTTCGACGAGTGGAACGTGTGGTACCGCACCCGCCGCGGCAACGACCGCAAGCTGCCGGGCTGGCCGGTCGCCGCGCCGATCCTCGAGGAGATCTACAACATGGAGGACGCGCTCGCCTTCGGCGGGGCGGTGATCTCCCTCCTCAACCACGCCGACCGCGTGCGCTGCGCCTGCATCGCCCAGCTCGTCAACGTGATCGCGCCGATCATGACCGAGACCGGCGGGCCGGCTTGGCGGCAGACGATCTTCTTCCCCTTCGCCGACATGAGTGCATACGGTCGCGGCCGGGTCCTGCGCACGCAGGTGAAGTCCCCCACCTACGACGCGCGCTACTACGACCCGCGCAGCACGCACGACCTCTACTATCCGGTGAAGGACGTGGCATACCTGAAGACGGCGAGCGTCTACAACGAGGAGGCCGGCGAGTTGACCATCTTCGCCCTCAACCGCCACATGGAGGAAGAGATGGACCTGACCGTAACCGCACGTTCCTTCGCCTCGCTCGCGCTGACCGATGCGACGGAGCTTCGCGACAGCGACCTCAAGGCGATCAACTCCAGGGACGAGCCGGAGCGGATCACCCGCAAGAAGCTGGACGGAGTCTCGGTCGATGGCGGCACGGTCTCGGCCCGGCTGAAGCCGCTGTCGTGGAACGTCATCCGCCTCGCGGTCCGGTAGCGGTGTCGTGACCACCCTGCGCCGCCGCACCGACGCCCCTCCCGCGGCAGGGCCGGAGAGCGGCGGCGCGCCTTCCGAGCAGCGCGACAGCTTCCTCAACGTCTACCCGGAGCACTCCTTCGAGGTGCTCCGGGGCCTCGCCTCGCCCGCGCGGATCCGCATCCTCAAGATCGTGCGCAAGCGCGGCGCGATGAACGTCAACGAGATTGCCGAGGCGCTCGGGCTGCCGCAGTCGACCATCGCCACCAACGTGTCTATCCTCGACGAGGCGGGCCTGATCGAGACCCGCACCGTCAAGACCGCGAAGGGTCAGCAGAAGATCTGCACCGCGCGCTACGGCGAGATCCTGATCCGCCTCGACGCGGACCGGCCGGAGCGGCACGACAACACCGTCGATGTCGCGATGCCGCTCGGCCTCTACACCAGCTGCGACGTCTCGGCCCCGTGCGGCATGTGCTCGCGCGATTCCATCATCGGCGTCCTCGACGTGCCGGACCTCTTCATGGACCCGCGGCGCATGGGAGCCGCGCTCCTGTGGTTCGGCCGTGGCAATGTGGAATACAAGTTTCCCAACAACGCCAAGATCCTCCACGCGAAGATCGAAGCGATCGAGTTCTCCATGGAGCTCTCGTCCGAGGTTCCGGGCACCAACGAGAACTGGCCGTCCGACATCACCGCCCACGTCAACGGCGTCCCCGTCGGCACATGGACCTCGCCGGGCGATTTCGGCGACAAGCGCGGCTCATTCACGCCGCGCTGGTGGAAGCTCAACGGCTCGCAGTACGGTCGCCTCACCACCTGGCGCATCACCCACACGGAGAGCTTCATCGACGGCGTCCGCTGCTCGGACGTCACGATTGGCGACCTCAGGCTCGCCGACCACCACTCGATCCGCCTGCGCATCGGCATCGACCAGGATGCGCAGCACCCCGGCGGCATCAACATCTTCGGCCGGGGCTTCGGCGACTTCGATCAGGACATCCTGATGCGGCTCTATCTCGCCTGACGGGTGTCGGGTCTGGCATGGCTGGCCGGCGGACTGATTGTCGCCGCCACGGAGGTACGTTTCCTGCTAGCATCGGCGCCATGACGAGCCGAGCGAAGACCGAGATGGCCCGGAGGCCGCGCGCCCGCAACGCGGACGCGACCCGCGCGAAGATCCGCGAGGCGGCGCGCGCGGAGTTTGCGCAGCTCGGGCTCGGCGGGGCGCGGGTCGACGTGATCGCGGAGAAATCCGGCGCCAACAAGCGGATGATCTACCACTATTTCGGCTCCAAGGAGGCGCTGTTCCAGGCCGTGATCGAGGAGGCCTATCTCGACATCCGCGCCGCCGAACGCGAACTCGACCTTGCGCACCTGCCCCCCCGCGAGGCGATGGCGACGCTGGTGCGCTTCACGTGGCAATACTATCTCGACAACCCGGAATTCCTGACGCTCGTCAATTCCGAAAACCTCCACCGCGCCCGGCACCTGAAGGACTCCGAGCCGATCCGGGAGGCCAGCCGCAGCCTCGTCGCCATGGTGCAGGAGGTGCTCGACCGCGGCGTTGCGGACGGCGTGTTCCGCGCCGGGATCGATCCCGTTCAGCTCAACATCACCATCGCGGCGATAGGCTACTACTACCTCACCAACCGCTACACCGGCTCGATCCTGTTCGAGCGCGAATTCGATACGTCGGACGCACTCGACGCCCGCCTCGCCTTCAACATCGACACGGTGCTGCGCCTCCTCGAAACCTAGGCAGCAAGTCACGGAGAGGGTTCGTCTTCACGCGTCAGCGGCCGGTCTTGCCATCGTGCTTGCCGGGACGGTGCGGGCTTGGTATGCACCGTTCAGTTACTTATGGGGGAGCGCAATGAATCCGGCCGCCAAAGTAAAGTTCGGGCGCGTCGACCTGGAGGTCACGGCCTTCGGATTCGGCACGGCGCCGGTGGGCAACATCTTCCGCGAGATCGACGAGCCGACGTCGGACGCCATGTTCCAGCGTTCATGGGATGCAGGGGTCCGTTACTTCGACACGGCGCCGATGTACGGCCATGGCCTCTCGGAACTGCGCACCGGCCACTCGCTCCGCTGGCGGCCACGGGACGAGTTCGTGCTGTCCTCCAAGGTCGGCCGCATCCTGGAACCGGCACCGCGCGGGTCGATCGCGTTCGCGCCCTGGGTCAACGCGGCGCCATTCAACGCCCGGTTCGACTACTCGTACGATGGCGTGATGCGTTCCTTCGAGGACAGCCTGCAGCGCCTCGCGCTGGAGCGGATGGATATCTGCTTCATCCACGACATCGACGTCTTCACCCGCGGCGCCGACCAGCCGAAGGTGTTCGAGACCGCGATGGACGGCGCGTGGCGCGCGCTCTCCGGCCTGCGCGACCAGGGCGTGGTGAAGGCGATCGGCGTTGGCGTCAACGAGTGGGAGGTCTGCCACGCGGCGCTCGAGGCGCGCGACTTCGACTGCTTCCTCCTCGCCGGCCGCTACACGCTGCTGGAGCAGGAGGCGCTCGATAAATTCCTGCCGCTGTGCGAGGCGCGGGGTGCTGCCGTGGTGGTGGGCGGCGGCTTCAATTCCGGCATCCTCGCCACCGGCGCGGTGGACGGCGCCAAGTACAACTACGCTCCAGCCCCGGCGGACGTGATGGCGAAGGTCGCCAGGATCGAGGCCGTCTGCGCCGCGCACGGCGTGCCGCTTCCAGCCGCTGCGCTGCAGTTCGTCGTGGCGCATCCGGCGGTGCCTTCGTTCATCGCCGGCACGCGGACGGTCGCGCAGCTGGAACAGAACCTCGCCTGGTTCGACCATCCGATCCCGCCCGCATTCTGGGCCGACCTCAAGGCGAAGGGCCTTCTGCGCGAGGATGCGCCAACCCCCTGAGCGAGCGCGGCGTCCTGGCAGCAAGCCCGCTAGATGATCGCGGCCGCCTCGGCCGCCGAGACGGGCCTGCTCACCGGTTGCCTCGCAGAAGATCGCTGGCCTTCTCGCCGATCATGATGGTGGCGGCGTTGGTGTTGGAGCCGATCAGGCTCGGCATGATGGAGCTGTCGCAGATCCGCAGCCCCTCGAGCCCGTGGACGCGCAGCGTAGGATCGACAACCGCCATCTCGTCCGTCCCCATCTTGCAGGTGCCGACGGGGTGGTAGGACGTGCGCCCGTAGGTGCGGGCGTATTCCTCGTAGTCGGCCTGCGAACGGACCTCGGCGCCCGGGTAGCGCACCGCGCGAAAATGCTTCTGCAGGCTCGCCTGGGCGAAGATCTCGCGGCTGATCTTCACGCCCTCCACGGAAATGCGAAGATCGTCAGGCTCGGCGAGAAAGTTGGGGTCGACGAGCGGCGCGGCGGACGGGTCGGCGGAGGCGAGGCGCACCGTGCCGCGGCTTTTCGGCCGCAGGGTGTAGGAGTTGAGGGTCACGCCCGACGCGCCCGGCGTGACGCTCGGCACCCCGGCCTCCGCGCCCGCGCCGGCGAGGAAGTGGAACTGGAGGTCCGGCACTTCGCCGCTGCCGCCGGAGTGCCAGAAGGCGCCGCCCTCCACCACGTTGGAGGTGATCGGCCCGCGGCGGAACAGGACGTATTCCAGCCCCGCCCAGGCGGCCCAGTGCCACTTGTTGTACTTGTCGAGGCTCTGGTGGCCGGTGAGTTCGCCCACAATGTCGATGCCGAAATGGTCGGCGAGGTTTTCGCCGACGCCCGGCAGGTCGTGCACCACCTTTACCCCCTTCGCGCGGAGGTGATCGGCGGGGCCGACGCCGGACAGCAGCATCAATTTGGGGCTGCCGATGGCGCCGGACGTGACGAGGATCTCCTGATCCGCGCGCGCCGTCTTCAGCCCGCCGCTGTCCACGTACTCGACGCCGGTTGCGCGCAGACCCGTGAACAGGATGCGCTGCACGGCGGCGTCGGTGACGAGGGTGAGATTGGGGCGGTTCATCACCGGCCACAGGTAGCCGCGGGCGGCGGAGCAGCGGCGGCCGTCCCTGGTGGTGGTCTGGTAGACGCCGCTGCCGGCCTGGACCGGGCCGTTGAAGTCGGCGTTGAGGGGGATGCCGTATTCCTGGCAGGACTGGACGAAGGCGCGCGTCATTGCCTGCGGCTCGGTGATGTCGGAGACGCCGAGCGGGCCGTCGGTGCCGTGCCATTCGCCCGACAGCATCGTGTTGCCTTCCGACCGCACGAACAGCGGCTTGACCGAGTCGAAATCCCAGCCGGGGCAGCCTTCCTCGCTCGCCCAGCGGTCGTAGTCCGACGGATGGCCGCGGGTGAAAACCTCGGCGTTGATGGACGAGCCGCCGCCGAGCACGCGCCCCTGCGCATAAAGCAGCGCGCGGTTGTTGACGTGGCGCTGCGGCACGGTGGTGAGGCCCCAGGTGTGCGGCCCGGACGTCATCTTCGCAAAGCCGACGGGCATGTGGATGAGGGGGTGGTTGTCCTTGCCGCCGGCCTCCAGCAGCAGCACGCGCACGGCGCTGTTGGCAGTGAGCCGGTTGGCGAGCACGCAGCCCGCCGAGCCACCGCCGACGATGATGTAATCGAAGCCCTGTTCGGCCATCTCCCCTCCCAAAGGGTGCTTTTGTTTTCCGCCGGCTGCGGGTGCAGGACGGCCGCTCCAGCCCGCCGGACCGGGCGCCGCGATCGCTTGACAGTGGACGAAGCCCGTACGTAAGTAACTAGATAGTGCAGGGAGGAAAATATAATAATGTCTGCCACTATCGCTCACCGCTCAATCGTCGCAGCCACGCTGGCTCTGTCTGCAGCAATCGCCGGTCCGGCCATGGCGCAGGACAAGGACCTGACGCTCGCCATCTCGATGCGATCGCTGTCCAACCCCTACCACGCGACCTTCGCCGAGGGCGGCCGCGCCTTCGCCGAACAAGCCGGTCTTCCGTTCGAGATCCTCGTCACCGAGGGCAACTCGGAAAAGGGCCTTGCCGACATTCGCGCCCTCATCGCGCGCACCGGCGGCAACGTCTGCATCAACGTCGACCCCAACGATTCACCCGATGCGCGCACCATCGTGGAGGAGGCCGCGGCCGCGGGGGCCTACGTGGTCACCCAGTGGAACAAGCCTGAAGATCTCCACCCCTGGGATCACAACCCCAACTACGTCGCGCACATGTCGTTCTCCGGCATCGCGACGTCGACCGAGATCACCAACGTCCTGATCGAGGCGATGGGCGGCAGTGGCGGCATCGTCGCGCTGGGCGGCATCCTGTCCAACGTTCCCGCCATCGAGCGCAAGATGGGCATGGAGGCCGCGGTAGAGGCCGCCGACGGCGTCGAGATCCTCGACTTCCAGCCCGCGGACTGGAACGAGACCAAGGCGTTCGAGATCATGCAGGCATGGCTCACCCGCTACGGCGACGAGATCAAGGGCGTGTTCGCGGCCAACGATTCCATGGCCATCGGCGCGCTGGAAGCGCTGCGCCAGGAGGGCCTCGAAGGGAAGGTGCCCGTCGTCGGCATCGACGGCACGGAAGCTGCGATGACCGCCATCGAAGCCGGCGAAATGGCCGGCACCGTGGCGTGGGATCCGGCCTGGACCGGGCGGCATGGGCCTGTCGCTCTGCCACGCCGCCGCCACCGGCAAGATCGACATTGCCGCCGAACCCGAAGAGCACCGCGAATTCTACGGCACCGGCATCGTCGTGACGCCGGCGAACCTCGAAGAGTTCCGCAACCGCGATGCGTCGATCGACTATGACGACTACTGGGCCAAGTCGACCGGCCAGATCCAGTACCAGTAGCGGCAACGGCCAGGGCGGCGATTGGCGCCGCCCCGGCCTCGCCAAAGGTGACGCTTATGGTCCCCGGCAAACTGGCACAGCGTGAGCCGCGGCGCGGCGCGGCCCGGCCGTGACGCTGCGGTCCCTCGCGCCGATCGCGGTGCTCGTCCTCATCTGTCTCGCAGTCGCGCTGGTCAGCCCGAACTTCCTGTCGCTGTCCAACGGCATCCGCATCCTGAACGCGGCAGCGATCCCGATGGTGCTGGTGATGGGCGCGACCTTCGTGATCCTGATGGGCTCCATCGACCTTTCCATCGAAGGCGTCGTCTCGCTGACCGCTGTCGTCACAGCCGCGCTGGTGCAGAACAACCTCACTGCCATGGACGTCGGCTTCTGGGCCGTGCCCGCCGCGATGCTGGCAGGGGCGGCCATCGGCGCAATCAACGGCGCGGTGCACGTCTACATGCGTATCCCGAGCTTCATGGCGACGCTCGGGATCGGCTTCGTCTGCGCCGGCGTCGCGACCGCGGTCATCGGCGGCTTCCCGGTCCGCATCGCCGACCGCGGCTTCCGCGACATCACGCTCGGCCGCACCTTCGACATTCCGCACGGCGTCTACATCGCATTCGCGGCGGTTGCCGTGGCGTACGTGATCCAGCAGCGCACGCGGCTCGGCCGCTGGGTCTACGCCATCGGCACCGACGAGACGACCGCGCGCCAGTCCGGCGTGCCGGTGGAACGCACGCGCGTCCTGGTGTTTGCGCTGGCTGGCCTGTTCGCCGGTCTTGCAGGGGCAATGTCCGCCGCGCAACTCGGCCAGGGGCACGGGCTGATCGCCAGCGGGCGGCTGTTCACCACCGTCACCGCCGTGGTGGTGGGCGGCACGGCGTTGTCCGGCGGCGTCGGCTCGGTGCTCAACTCGGTAATCGGCGTCCTGATCGTCGTGGTGCTGACCAACGGCATGGTGCTGATGGGCGTGCCACCTTTCGTGCAGGCCGGCGTGCAGGGGCTTCTCATCATCATTGCGGTGTCGCTCGCGCTCGACCGGCGCCAGCTCGGGGTGGTCAAATGACCGCCGTCCTGGAATTGCGCGGCGCGACCAAGTCGTTCCCCGGCGTGCGCGCGCTCGACAACGTCTCGCTGCGGGTCGACCGGAACGAGGTGGTCGGCCTCATCGGCGAGAACGGCGCCGGCAAGTCCACGCTCCTGAAGATCCTCACCGGGCATCTACCGGCTCGATGCAGGGCACCTCTACGTCAACGGCACGGAGCGGACGCTGAAGAGCCCGCGCGATGCGTTCGACCACGGCGTCGCGATGGTGTTCCAGGAGCAGTCGGTGATCCCGACGCTCTCGGTCGCGGAAAACATCTTCCTCGGCCGCGAGCGTGAGTTCCTGAAGGCCGGCTTCATCGACAAGCGCGCGATGAACCGTGCCGCGCAGGTGGAGCTCGACAAGGTTCACCTTTCGGTCAATCCCGCCACCAAGTGCGCCACGCTGGGGTTCGCCGCGCGCCAGATGGTGGAGATCGCGAAAGCCCTGTCGCTCGATGGCCGCATTGACGGTCACACCGTGATCCTGCTCGACGAGCCCACCTCCGTGCTGGAGCGGCGCGAGGTGGAGCTGTTGTTCGACATCGTGCGCGAACTCAGGCAGCGCGCCTCGATCGTCTTCATCTCGCACCGGCTCGACGAGATCCTCGACGTGTCGGACCGCATCTACGTCATGCGCGACGGCAAGCTGGTGCACGAGGCGGCCGCCGGCGAAGCCACCATCCGCGACCTGCACGAGCACATGGTCGGCCGCCAGCTCAACCACGAATATTACCGCGAGGGCCGCCAGCGCACCGAGCCCGGGCCGCAGTTGATGAAGGTGCGCGACCTGTCGCTGAAGGGGGAGTACGAGGCCATCTCGTTCGACCTTGCCGAGGGCGAGATCCTGGGCGTCGCCGGCGTTGTCGGCTCGGGCCGCGAGGCGCTGGCGCGGACGCTGGCCGGCCTCCTGCCGCCCGATTCCGGCACGGTGGAGATTTCCGGCACCCGCGCCAATCTGAGCAAACCCCGCGGGGCGGTGCGGGCCGGCCTCGGCTTCATCCCCAGCGAGCGCAAGAGCGAGGGCATGGTCGCGGGCCTCACGGTGGCGGAAAACATGACGCTTGCCGCGCCCGGCCAGTTCGACCACTCCGGCTTCATCTCGTTTGGCGCGGAGAACGCCGAAGCGCGCCGCTGGATCGACCGGCTGCGCATCCGCACGCCTTCCACGCGTACGCCGATGCAGAGCCTTTCAGGCGGCAACCAGCAGAAGGTCGTGCTCGCAAAATGGCGCATCGTCGGCTCAAAGATCGCGATCCTCGACCACCCCACCCGTGGCATCGACGTCGGTGCCAAGGAGGACGTCTACGAACTGATCCGCGACATGGCGGCGGAGGGCATCGGCGTGATCCTTCTCGGCGATACGCTGGAGGAGGTCATCGGCCTTTCGAGCCGCATCATCGTCCTGCGCGACGGCAGGATCAGCGCCCACATCGACGCGCCGGCCGGGGCCAAGCCCGAGCAGGTCAACCTCATCGAGCACATGGTCTGACATGAAAGATCGCATCCGCGACCTGGTGCCGATTGCGGCGCTACTCATCCTGGTGTTCGGGATCACCAGCTACAGCCCCGGCTTCATGCGGCCGGAAAATCTCCTCGGCTTCACCGCCGACACGATGACCCTGTTCCTGATGGCCTCGGGCGTGACGTTCGTCATCATGCTGGGCTCGATCGACCTTTCGATCCAGGGCGTCGCGTCGATGACGAGCTGCATCGTCGCCGCGATGCTCCCGCAGTACGGCGCGCTGGCGCTGGTGGTGGCGCTGGCGGCAGGCGCGCTGTCCGGCCTCGTCAGCGGGCTGGTGGTCAACCGGCTTCGCATCCCGAGTTTCGTGGCGACGCTTGCGGTGGGCGGCATCGTCACCTCCATCGCGTACTGGGCGTCGGACACGCGCTCGGTCTACATCTCGCAGGAGAACCAGGACGCCTGGCTCGACTGGGCGACCGGCAATTTTCTCGGCCTGGAGAACGAGATCTGGACCGGCCTCGTCGCCCTCGTCATCCTCACCGCCCTGTTGTCGCTGACCCGGTTCGGCCGGATGGTCCGCGCCATCGGCAGCCAGGAGCGGGCTGTGATCGCCTCCGGCATCGACGTCGAGCGCGTCAAGCTGGCCGCGTTCGTGCTGTCGGGCTTCATGGCGGGGCTTGCGGGCGTGGTGATGGGTGCGCGGCTCGGCTCCGGTTCGCCGACGCTCGCCAACGAGTTCCTGCTGCCGGCGATCGCCTGCGTCATCGTCGGCGGCACGGCAATCACCGGCGGCGTCGGCGCGGTGTGGAAGACCTTCGTCGGCGCGCTCATCGTCGCCGTGGTCCGGATCGGGATGACGTTCGTCGGCGTCTCGGTGTTCGCGCAGCAGATCGTCTTCGGCGTCGTCCTGGTGCTCGCCGTCGCGGTCACCATGGACCGCACCAAGGTCGCCACCGTCAAATAGCGCGCCGCAAGGCCTGTCGCCGCCACGCTCGGCGGCCGCTGGCCATCCGGCGTGGGATCATCACGCCGAGCGCTGCCCCTGCAGGCGCGCGAGGCGCATCTGGTCGAGGAAGTCCTGGCCGGCGAGGCGGACGTGCCGCGCCGCCGCATCGGCCGCGCGGTTGGCATCGCCGGCGCGGATCGCGTTCAGGATCAACTCGTGCTCCGACGCCCGCGCCATCATCCGCCCGCGCGTCATCGTCATGGTCGCGCGCACGGCGTTGATGAGGTTGCCGTAGCGCTCGATCACCTGGATCGCCTCGGCGTTGGGCTCGTGCTCGATGATGATCGCGTGAAAGTCGCGATTGAGGGCGTCCATCGTCTGGAAGTCCCCCTCCGAGTTCGCCGCCTTGTCGGCGAAGACCAGATGCGCCTCAGTCAGCCGCATGATGTCCGGCTCGGACGCACGCTCGCACATCCGCCGCACGAACAGAGGCTCGATGGCCTCCCGGATCTCGAAGATGTTGCGAACGAAATCGTCGTCGACCACGCGTACCCGCGCGCCCTGGTTCGGCAACTGCACGACGAAGCCCTCGCCCTGCAGCCGCCACAGCGCCTCGCGCACCGGGTTCGCGCTGACGCTGTAGCGCTTCGCGAGTTCCTCTGTCTTCAGCCGTGCGCCGGGCTGGAACACGCCGGCGATGATGTCCTTGCGCAGTTCGCCGGTGAGTCGGTGGGACAGGTTCTCTTGCATCGGCTCTCGATGGTGTGGACGGGACGGGCGCGATTCCATAGCAGGAAACATCCCCTCATTTTTCTATAGATTTTTGAAAATATCACATATAATTTGGCTTGCATAAATACCAATCGATGGGACGTCATGCCGGACATCACGATCAGCTCAGTCGAGACCTTTCTCGTCGGACGGGCCTGGAACAACCTCCTCCTCGTGCGGATGCACACCAGCGAGGGACTGTCGGGCGTCGGGGAAGGGACGATGCAGTGGCAGGCGCCGACTGTCGCGGAAGCCGTGCGCCTCCTGTTCAAGCGTTACCTCGCGGGCCAGTCCGCCTTCGACATCGAGAAGCACGTCCAGGCGATGTACCGGAACGAGTACGCCCGCGGCGGGCCGGTGCTGAACAGCGCCATCGCCGCGCTGGAGATGTGCCTGTGGGACATCTGCGGCAAGGCGATGGACCAGCCCGTCCACCGGCTCCTGGGCGGTGCGGTGCACGACAGCATCCCCGCCTACGCCAACGGCTGGTTCAATGACACGCACGACGCGGCCAGCATGGCCTCCGCCGCCCGCGAAACCGTGGCCGCCGGCTATTCGGGCATGAAGTTCGACCCGTTCTGGGACTGTGGCGCCGACCCCGAACCGTCCGTGCTGCGCCGCGGTCTCGAGATCGTCGGCCAGGTTCGCGATGCGGTCGGGCCGGACGTCCGGGTCCTGATCGACGGCCACGGGCGCTTCTCGCTCGGCACCGCGAGCTATGTCGCGCACGGTCTCGCCGAGCACGACGTCTACTGGTTCGAGGAGCCCGTGGCACCCGAGAACTTCATCGCGCTCGGCCAGGTCGAGCGCCCGCGGGGCCTGCGGATCGCAACCGGCGAGCGCTGCTGGTCGCGCTACCAGATCCCCCAGCTTCTGGCCGAGGGCCGGCCGCATGTGCTGCAGCCCGACATCATCCAGGTCGGAGGCCTGCTGGAGTCGAAGAAGATCGCGGCCATCGCGGACTCCCACTACGTGCCGGTGTCGTTCCACTGCCCGTTCGGGCCGATCGCAACCGCCGCCGCGGTCCAGCTCGACGCCGCCACCACCAACATCGTCTCGCAGGAATCGTTCTCCGCCTTCGATCTCGAATGGCGCAAGGACCTCGTCACCCACTGCCCGATGCCGGAGAACGGCGCCTATGCGGTAAGCAAGCGGCCCGGCCTGGGTCTGGAGCTGAACGACGCCGCGGTCGCCGAACATCCCTACCGCGAGGAGGCGGTGCAGGCGATGTGGGCCGTCAACGGCACGATGACGTCATGGCTCGATAACGCCCCGAACGGTGAAGCGCCCCGCTGACGGGCGACGCCGCCGCGGCCGACACTTCAACAAACAAGAATATGAGAGGGAGTAGAATGCACATCATGAAACTGAAGCGCTCGCTGCTGGCAGCGACCATCGCCACCGCTTTCGTCGGCCTGTCCCTGCCTGCGGATGCGAAGACACTCGTCAAGCTCGCGACCAACTTCCCGGCGCCCGAGCAGACCGAGTACCAGGCCGTCGAGCAGTTCAAGAGCTTCGTTGAGTCCCGCAGCGGCGGCGAGATCGAAGTGCGCATCTTCGCCTCCTCGCTGGGCGGCGACCGCGAGATCTTCGAGCAGGTCCAGCAGGGTTCGCTGGAGATGGCGTTCCCGGCGGACGGCGGCATCGCGGGCTTCTACCCGCCGATCCAGGTGCTCTCGCTGCCCTACGCCGTGCCGTCCTCGGCGGTCGCGTGGCGGCTGTTCGGCTCCGACTTCATGGCCGACCTCGAAAAGGACATGCTGGAGAAGACCGGCGTGCGCACGATCGCCCTGTCGGAGAGCGGCTTCCGCTCGATGAGCAACAACGTGCGCCCGATCAAGACGCCCGAGGACATGAAGGGCCTCAAGATGCGCACCATGGAGAGCCCCGTCTTCATGGAGCTGATGCGCGCGCTCGGCTCCACGCCGACGCCGCTTCCGGCAACCGAGATCATCATCTCGCTGAAGCAAGGCATCGTCGACGGGCAGGAGAACCCGATCCCCGCGATCGCGGCATCCGGCATCGGCGAAGTGCAGAAGTTCGTTTCGGCGGACGAGCACGTCCTCGGCGTCCAGTTCCTCGTGGTCAACGACCAGTGGTGGCAGGGTCTCGACGACAACACGCGCGAAATCCTGGTCGAGGGCGGCATCCTCCTCGCCAACTACTCGCAGTCGGTCAAGCTGACGCGGATGAAGGACGCCATCGAGGCGCTCGAGGCCATGGGGACCGAGGTCTACATCAACTCGCTCGCCGAGAAGCAGCAGTTCCGCGACATCGCCCAGCCGCCGGTGCGGGCCTACATCGAAGAGCAGGTCGGCGCCGAACTGGTCTCCGGCTTCCTCGCCGCCGTCGATGAAGCGACCGCGGACGTCTACGGCCGCTGACCCCTGAACCCGGCCCTGCGGCGCGCCCGCGCCGTGGGGCCTCATGGAACGCGAAGATGCCAGCCCACGAAGTCCCGTCCCCACCCCGCTTCATCCTCTGGATCGAGCGCGTCTGCCTCCATGCGTCGGCGGCGATGCTCCTTGCCATCGTGATCATCAACGGCCTGTCGGTGTTCTTCCGCTACGCGCTCGACGCCCCGTTCTCCTGGAGCGAGGAGACGATGCGCTACGGCAACATCTGGGTGACGTACCTCGGTGCCGTCTCCGCCTACATCGCCCGTGATCACATGAAGATCGAGATCCCGATCCGCCCCGACGGCATGCTCGCCCGGATCTCAAACGTGCTGGCGCTCGCCTGCGTCATCATCCTCGCGGTGATGATGATCTGGCTCGGCACCCGCGGCGCCCTCGCCAACCTCACCCAGAATTCGCCCTCGGCCCGCATCCCGATGGCGCTGCCCTACGCGGCGGTGCCGCTTGCGGGCCTCGGTATCCTGCTCGCTTCGGTTTTCGGGTTGCTGTCGAGCCTGCGCCGCGTGTCACCTGCGCCGGAAAGTGACGCCTGATGCCCATCGTCATCGGCGCCTTCGCCATTCTGGTCTTCATCGGCCTGCCGCTCGCCTTCGCATTCGGCCTGTCCGGCATCATCGGCATCGTCAACAGTGGCCTCAGCCTCAACGTGGTGCCGACGCGGCTCGTCACATCGATCGATTCCATGACGCTCCTCGCCGCGCCGTTCTACATCCTCGCCGGCGAGGTGATGAACATGGCCGGCATCACCGACCGGCTGATCGAGCTCAGCAAGCGGATCGTCGGCAAGATCCGCGGCGCGACCGCCTACGCCAACGTCCTGGCGTCGGTGTTCTTCTCGGGCATCTCGGGAAGCTCGGTGGCCGACACCGCCGCCCTCGGTCAGGTCTTCATCCACGGGATGCCGCGCGAGGGTTACAAGAAGGAGTTCGCCGCCGCCGTCACCGTCGCCAGCGCGGTGATCGGGCCGATCATCCCGCCCTCCATCACCGCCGTGATCTACTCATCGGTCACCGGCGTCTCGGTGATCTCGCTGTTCGTCGCGGGCATCATTCCCGGGCTGTTGCTCGGCGTCGCCTGCTTCTTCGTCATCTATTTCAAGGGCCTCGCCGGCGGGCTTCCGCCGGTGCAGGCGGTGGAACGGCGGTCCGACGTCTCATTCGGCCGGCTCCTGTTCGACGGCCTCGCCGTTGTGTCGCTTCCTGTGCTGATCGTCTGGGGCACCGTCGGCGGCGTCTTCACCCCCACGGAAGCTGGCGGCGTCGCCTGCCTCTACGCAATCTTCCTCGGCGTCGTCGTCTTCCGCACCCTCGACCTCAAGCGGTTCTGGACGGCGATGACGAACGCGGCCCGGTCTTCGGCCACCGTGTTTTTCCTCGTCGCGATGGTGTCCCTCGCCTCCTACGTCCTCATCATCGAGGGCTTCGGCGACCTTACCATCTTCCTGCGCTCGCAGTTCGTCGACCAGCCGATCGCCTTCAT
Source organism: uncultured Alphaproteobacteria bacterium (assembly GCA_963704595.1). Taxonomy (GTDB): domain Bacteria; phylum Pseudomonadota; class Alphaproteobacteria; order Rhizobiales; family Amorphaceae; genus Acuticoccus. The sequence continues at coordinate 742,370 of OY969922.1, read as the reverse complement.
GTTCGCCACCGTCGGCATCCTGCTGCTGCTCGGGATGTTCCTGGAGCCGACCGTCATCATCATCGTGTTCATGCCGCTGCTCATCCCTGTCTCGCGCGGGCTCGGGATCGACGACGTCCATTTCGCGATGACGGTGATGCTCACCCTGACGCTCGGGATGATCACCCCGCCCGTCGGCATCAACCTCTTCATCGCGATGCGGATCGGCAACATCAGGATGCTGCCGCTGGTGCGCGAGCTGATCCCGTTCCTGATTGCCGAGCTCGTCGTCATCGCCCTGATCGCGCTGGTGCCGGCACTCTCCACCTGGCTCCCCACCGTTCTCCGCTGAAAGGCTTGCGTTTCATGTCCGATAATCTTCATGGAATCCCGCAGATCGGGCTCGGGACGGCGTTCCGCCGCGGGCCGGAGGGGATCGCCGCAATCGAAGCGGCCCTTGAGGTGGGCTACCGTCACCTCGATACGGCGCAGGACTACAAGAACGAGGCGGAGTGCGGGATTGCGATCCGCAACATGGGGCTTCGGCGCGGACGACGTGTTCGTCACCACCAAGATCAGCACTTCCAATCTCGGCCCCGGCGCGGTGGGACCGAGCCTAGAGCAGAGCCTCAAGACGCTCGGCCTCGACCGGGTCGACCTCGCCCTGATCCACTGGCCCGCCAAGTACGACGAATATCCCGTCGAGGACTACATCGTGCAGCTTGCGGAGACGAAGGCGCGCGGGCTGGCGCGGCGGATCGGCGTGTCGAACTTCCCCATCGCGCACCTCGAGCGGGCGATTGCGGCGTTGGGACCGGGCGAACTCGTCAACAACCAGGTCGAGATCCACCCGTTCCTGCAGAACCGCAAGCTGCGCGGCTTCTGCGAACGCGCCGGCATCGCGATGACCTGCTACATGCCGCTTGCCAGCGGAGAGGTGCACCAGGACCCCGTCCTGAACGAAATAGCCGCCGGGATCGGCGCCACTGCGGGCCAGGTCGCCCTCGCGTTCCTGATGCAGAACGGCCTGATCGTGATCCCGTCCTCCACCCGCCGCGAACACCTCGCCGAAAACTATGCAGCCACCAAGGTGGTGCTGGACGACGCGGCCATGCAGCGGATCGAGGCGCTCGACAGTGGCCGCCGGCTCATCGTCCGCGACTGGGGCCCGCAGTTCGACTGAACCGCAGCGTACCAACACTCTGGCGGGCTACGCTGCACGGCATCCCCAGCGTTACGCAACACCCGATCCCTCTCACCTGAGCAAGGCGCTTCCCGCGCTAGAGCTCGGCGAGCTTGCTGAGGATCGAGTTTTTCACGTTCTCCAGATGCGCGACCAGGGCTGCGGCCGATCTCGCGCTGTCGCCTGAGGCGAGTGCGTCGACGATGGCGATGTGCTCCTCGCAGATGGGGGGCAGGCGCTCGGGCATGCGCTTCATCGAGAACATGCGGGTGCGCTGCTTGAGGTCCCGGATCATGTCGGCGAGGAGACCGTTGCCGCCATACCGGCCGATGAGCTCGTGGAGGTCCTCGTCGGTGCTGCGGTGGTCGGGCACGGTGGGGTCCGCCCCCTCGCGCAGGGCGACCAGACGCTCGCGCAAACTTGCAAGAATTTCCGGCGGAATGCGGCCGGCGGAGCGGCTGGCGGCCTCCGCCTCGAGCAGGCGGCGCACGTGCAGCGCCTCCATCACATCCTCGACGGTCAGCTTTTTCACGTAGAGCTTGCCGTCGGCGCGGCGCTCGAGGATGCGCTCGCCCTCGAGGCGGTGCAGCGCCTCGCGCATCGGCGTGCGCGACAGGCCGAGGCGAACCGCCAGCCTGCGCTCGGTGAGAGCATCCCCCGGCGCGATCTCCTTCGACACCAGAAGATCCAGAAGGCCCTCGTAGGCGCGATCGCCCTGTCCGCCCGTCGCGTTGGGGGCGGCGGCACCCGGCTGATCAACGGTGTTCGATCCGGTCATGTCGATTCTTTCAGGGCGTGGCACACGTGTGGTATACCGCTTGCAGACATTGGTGCAACCGCCGGCCGGACCGGTCGCGGGAAGACAACCGAAGCGGCCAACGGACAGCCGCAACGTGTGGATGATCGATCGGCCCCTGCCAAGGAGATGATGTCGATGCACAAGATTTTTGCTGCCCTGACCGCGTTCGCAGCGCTCGCCGCGACGAGCCCCGCGATGGCGGAATTTCCCGAAAAGCCCATCGAGATCGTCGTCCCGTTCAACGCGGGCGGCGGCACCGACACGATGGCCCGCATCTTCGCCGAGCACCTCACCCGCCACCTCGACAGCCCCGTCGTGGTCGTGAACCGGCCGGGCGCAGGCGGCGAGGTCGGCATGACCGAAGTCGCCGACGCGGAGCCTGACGGCTACAAGCTCATCATCATCAACACGCCCAACGTTCTCGCGATCCCCACCGAGCGTGAGGCGCGCTTCACCTACGAGAGCTTCGATCTTCTGGGCACCATTGCCGAAGATCCGGGCACGCTCAGCGTGCGCGAGGACGACGAGATCAAGTCGATCGAGGATCTGGCCGCTGCCGCCAAGGCAGCACCCGGCGAGATCACCTACGGCACCTCGGGCGTCGGCTCGGCCGGCCACATCGCGGGTCTGCTGTTCTCCCGCGCTGCCGACGTCGAGATGCTGAACGTGCCCTACACCGGGTCGTCCGCCGTGCGCACCGCGCTCCTCAACGGCGACGTGCGCGTCGCGACCGCGAACCTCGGCGAGGCGCTCAACTTCGCCGAAGGCAACCCGTGGCGGATCCTCGGCGTGATGGCGAGCGAAAGGGTCGAGAGCCAGCCTGACCTCCCGACCTTCGCCGAAGCCGGCTACCCGATCATCGCGGGCTCGCTCCGCGGCCTCGGCGCGCCCGCAGGTACCCCGGACGACGTCTTGAAGACGCTGCGCAACGGCGTCGCCGCCGTGATGACCGACGAGGCATTCCTCGCCGACTCCGCCAAGGCCAACGTCCCGATCCGGTACCTCGACGCCGAGAAGTACGAAGCCGAGCTCGCCTCGGCCAACGAGAGCATCGAGGCGCTGTGGGCCGCCGCCCCCTGGCGCGAATGACACCCCCTCTTTTCCCGACCCGTTTCGAAGGAGATTCCGCATGAACCGCAAGATCGCATCCCTCGCCGCAGGCGCCGCAGTGGCGCTCGCGGCCCTCGGTGGCCCGGCGCTCGCCGAGTACCCCGAAAAGCCGATCACCATCATCGTGCCGTTCTCGGCAGGCGGCGGCACCGACCTCACCGGCCGGACCATTGCGCAGTACCTGCAGGAGGAGCTGGACAGCCCCGTGGTGGTGGTCAACCGCCCGGGCGCAGGTGGCGAGATCGGCCTGTCCGAGCTCGCCGGCGCTGAGCCCGACGGTTACACGCTCGGCATCATCAACACGCCGGGCATCGTCACCATCCCGATCGAGCGGGAAGCCCAGTTCAGCCTCGACTCGTTCGACTTCATCGCAGGCGTCGTCGAGGACCCGGCGACGATCTCCGTCATGAAGGACAGCGGGATCGCGACGATCGAGGATCTGGTCGCGGCGGCGAAGGCCGAGCCCGGCTCGATCACCGTAGGCACCCAGGGCGTCGGCTCGGCCGGCCACATCTCGCTGGCGCTCCTCGAGCAGGCGGCCGGGATCGAGTTCCTGCCGGTGCCGTTTGCGGGTGCTGCGCCCGCGCGGACCGCGCTTCTCTCGGGTGAGATCATGGCGACGACCGCCAACCTCGGCGAGGCGCTCACGTTCGCCGACGGCCAGCCCGACTGGGTGATCCTCGGCGTGATGACGCCCAACCCGTCGCCGATGGCGCCCGACGTGCCGACGTTCAAGAGCGCCGGCTACGACATCGTCGGCGGATCGATCCGCGGCTTCGGCGGCCCCGCCGGGATGCCGGAAGAAGTGGTCTCGAAGCTCTCCGCCGCAATCGCGAAGATCGCCGAAAACCCCGAATTCCTGAAGGTCGCGGAAGAGACGGCGCAGCCGGTCAACTACATCCCGACCGACGAGTACACGGCGATCCTCGAGCAGTCCAAGACCGCCCACCAGGCGCTCTGGGACACCAAGCCCTGGCGCGAATAGCCGGCGCACACATCGCTTCGGGCGGCCCTCGCCGGCCGCCCGCCCCCCGTCAAACCAACCCTCAGGAGCAACAATGCGGACCGACCGCGTACCCTACAGCGACATCGCCGAGTATCTGAAACGCGAGGACACCGTCCTCATCCCCGTCGGCGCCGTCGAGCAATACGGGCCGCACCTTGCGACCGGCACGGAACTGCGCATCGTCGAGCAGATCGCCACCGACGTCGGCGAGATCACCGGCCTCGCCGTCACCCCCGTGGTCCCGTTCAACTACTCGGTGATGTTCGTGAACTACCCCGGCACCTGCACCGTCGCGATGAAGACGGTGGAGGACTATGTCGGCGAGGTCTGCGACGGGCTCGCCAGGCAGGGCTTCAAGCGCTTCTTCTTCGTCAACATCCACGCCGGGTCCCTCGGCCCGCTGGAGAGCGTGTCGCGCACCCTGCGCACGAAATACGGTGCCTATGGCGGGCTGATCGACGTCTTCTCGATCATGCGCGACGTCGCTGGCGTGAAGTACGACACCGACCAGGCGCCCACCGGCCACGCCTCCGAGATGACCACCTCGGTCGCGCTTCACATGTGCCCGGACCACGTCTTCATGGACCGGGTCGTCCCGCCGCCGGAGCTGCGCCCGTTCGTCGAGGGCGTCCGCACCGTGTCGTCGGGCAAGGTCGCCCTCGGCAAGTCCACCTTCGCGGTGTTCTCCGACATCGTCGACTACACGCCGCTCGGCATGCAGGGCGATGCCTCCCACGCCACCGCAGAGAAGGGCGAGATCATCTACAACGCCGCGCGCGACTACATCGCCGAGGCGGCGCAGAAATTCAGCAAGATGGTGCTCGATGCCTGAGCTTCTGAAAAACCCCCTCAAGGAGCTCTGGGCCGCCGGCAAGCCGGCCATCGGCACCTGGGCGACGCTCGTCGATCACCCCAAGTTCATGCGCCTCCTCGCCACCGCCGGGCTCGACTTCTGCATCATCGAGATGGAGCACACCGATTTCACGCTGAAGGAGGTGGGCGCGCAGTGCCTCGTCGCGCGCGGGGCGGGGCTCGTCCCCATCGTCCGCCCGCCCGGCCTCGGCGCACACGACATGACCCGCGCGCTCGACTCGGGCGCCATGGGCCTCCTGCTCCCGGCGATCGACACGCCCGAACAGCTCGAGGGCGTGATGCAGGCGACCAAGTATTATCCGCGCGGCGAGCGCATCCTCAATTCGCGCGGCTCGCACACGGATTACCACAAGCTCGGCAGCACGGCCGAGCAGATTGCCCACCTCAACGACCACACCGTGATGGTGGCGATGGTCGAGAGCCAGACGTCGCTCGATGCCCTGCCGGAGATCTGCCTCGTCGACGGGCTCGATGCCGTGATGATCGGCCCGGACGACCTCTCCCAGGCGCTCGGCGTTCCGGGCGAGCTCTCGCATCCCAAGATGGCCGCCGCCAAGGAGCGGGTCATCGAGGTGTGCGGCGATGCCGGCGTGCCGTGGGGCTTCTCCTGCCAGACCATCGACGATGGCAAGCAGTGGATCGACCGGGGCCTCCAGTGGCTCCCGTTCGCGAACGACGCCGCCGTCCTCTTCAACCAGTTTTCCGGGGCCGCGGGCGCGCTGAAGTCGCACGCCGGCCGCGCCGCGTAAGGAGCTTCCATGAAAGCTGTTGCTGATTACCGTCCCTACGGCTGGCGGGGAAAGATCGGCCTGATCGTGCCGTCCACCAACACCATCAACGAGCCCGAGTTCTGGCGCCTCGCGCCGGAGGGGGTGACGATCCACACCGCCCGCGTCCTCCTCCTCGGCAAGGCGACGCAGGACTCCTACTTCGAGATGGCCGACGCCCTCGCCCGTGCGGCCAAGGAGCTCGCGACGGCCGAAGTCGACGTGATCGCCTACGGCTGCACGTCCGGCTCCATCATCTGCCCGCTGCCCGAGCTCCTCGCCTCCATGGGCAACGAGACCGGCACGCAGGCGACCGCGGCGGCCGGTGCTGTCGTGGCGGCGCTGCGCGCATTCGGCGCCAAGAAGGTCGCCGTCGCGACGCCCTACGTAAAATTCGTCAACGACAGCGAAGTCACGTTCCTGGAGGAGCACGGCTTCGGCGTCACCTCCATGCACGGGCTGGAGCTTGGCGAGACGCAGGAGGAGCGCCGGGGCATCGGCCGCGTCCCGCCGCAGCACGTCTACCAGATGGCACGGATCGCCGACCGCCCGGACGCCGACGCGATCTTCATCTCCTGCACCAACCTCGCCACCATGGACGTGATCGCGGACATCGAGCGCGACCTCGGCAAGCCGGTCGTCACCTCCAACCAGGCGTGCTTCTGGGCCTGCATGCGGATGATGGGGCTCAACACCCCGGTGTTCGGCCACGGCCGCCTGCTCGAGGAGCATCTCGCGCCGCTGAAGCAGGACGCGCTCGGCATCCCCTCCCGCGAGGCGGCCGCGTGATCCCAGAGCCTGACCATGCCCTGGCCGCCGACCTGTTCGAGCGGCTGAGGCAGATGAGCTTCGATGGTGTCGGCATCACGCGCGACACCTACGGCGCGGGCGAGGAAAAGGCGCACGCCCTCGTCGCGGAAGTGGCGCGCGAGAAGGGACTGGAGATCGAGCGCGACGCCGCGCTCAATCTCTACATCAACCTGCCTGGCCGCGACCGGTCGGCCCCGTGCGCGATGACCGGCTCGCACCTCGACAGCGTCCCCCGCGGCGGCAACTTCGACGGCGCGGCCGGTGTCCTCGCAGGCCTCGCCGTTCTGTCCGGCTGGCGCGAAGCGGGCTTCGTCCCGCGCGCCGACACCACGCTGATGGTGATCCGCGCCGAGGAATCGAGCTGGTTTCCCGTCTCCTACCTCGGCAGCCGCGCCGCCTTCGGCCTCCTGCCCGACGGACGCCATGGAAACGCCGCGGATCGACACAGGCCGCCCCTTCGCCGCACACCTCGCCGATCTCGGCGGGACGCCGGACGCCGTCGGCGCGCGGCGAGGCGCATCTCTCCGCAGGCCGGATCGCGTGCTTCATCGAGGTTCACATCGAGCAGGGGCCCGTGCTGGTGGACGCCGCGGAGCCCGTCGCGCTCGTCACCGGCATCCGCGGCAGCTTCCGCTACCGCAGCGCCGCGGCCACCGGCGCCTACGCCCATTCCGGCGCCACCCCGCGCGGCCACCGGCGCGACGCAGTGGTCGCCGTCGCCCGCCTCGTGACGGCGCTGACGGAGGACTGGCGCGCCGCGGAGGCCGAGGGGCGCGACGTCGCCGTCACCTTCGGCCGCTTCGCCACCGATCCCGACGAGGCCGACTTCGCCAAGGTCGCCGGCCGGGTCGACTTCACCATCGACGTCCGCTCCGCCGAGACCGACACCCTCTCCCACCTCGAAGATCGCCTGATGGCGCACGTCGCCGAGATCGCGTGCGACACCGGCGTCACCTTCGACCTCGGCCCCCGCACCGCCAGCGAACCTGCGCTGATGGACGAGGCGTTGGTCCGCCGCCTGCAGAAGGCGTCGGAGGCCATCGGCGTCGCGCCGCGCCTGATGGCGTGCGGGGCGGGGCACGACACCGCCGTCTTCGCCCAGCAGGGAGTGCCCGCCGCGATGATCTTCGTGCGCAACGCCAACGGCAGCCACAACCCCGACGAGGCGATGCGCCTCGACGACTTCGCCATCGCCACCCGGCTCCTCGGCCGGACGCTGGCCGACATCTGAGAACCCGACCGTGAACACAGCGAAAGAAGAGTCCCCATGTCGCCGACCTGTCTGATCGTCCAGCCCATCCACCAGGCCGGCGTAGAGGCGCTGGAGGCCGCCGGCATCGAAGCGAAGTGGGCGAGCGCACAGGACATGGCGACCGTCGCCGCCGAGATCGGCAATGCCGATGCCGTCATCACACGCGACGCCGGTCTCGACCGCGCCGCGATCGACGCCGCGCCCAACCTCGTGGTCATCGCCAACCACGGCATCGGCACCAACAAGATCGACGTCGCCCACGCGACCGACCTTGCGATCCCCATCGTCTACACGCCGAGCGCCAACGCGCGCTCCGTCGCCGAGCACGCGGTGGGAATGATGCTGGCGCTCGCCAAGCGCTTCAAGGATTCTGACGCTGCGACCCACGCCGGCGACTGGCGGTTCAAATATTCCGGCGGCATGTCGGAGATCTCCGGCAAGACGCTGGGCCTCGTCGGCTTCGGCACGATCGCGAAGATCGTCGCCGCGATCGCCATTGGCGGCTTCGACATGCGCGTGATCGTCCATTCGCCCCACGCGCCGGACGCCGACATCGAGGCCGCAGGCGCCACCCGTGCTAACAGCCTCGAAGCGCTCCTGCGGGAGGCCGACATGGTCAGCCTCCACCGCCCGTCGCGCCCCGATACGCGCCACACCATCGACGCGGCTGCGCTGAGACTGATGAAGCCCACCGCCTTCCTCATCAACACCGCCCGCGGCACGCTGGTCGACGAGGCGGCCCTCGCCGCCGCCCTCGTCGACGGCGGGATCGCAGGAGCAGGCCTCGACGTGTTCGAGACCGAGCCACTGCCGGCGGACAGCCCGCTCCTTGCCTGCGGGAACACCATCCTCGCGCCGCATGTCGCCGGCTCCACCGAGGATGCGTTGAAGGCGACCGCGCTTCAGTGCGCCGAGCAGATCATCACCGTCCTCGGCGGCGACCGCCCGCCGCACCTCGTCAACCCCGACGTCTGGTCCCGCCGCCGCACCGCCGGCGACCCGGCCGCCGCCTGAACCCCAACCCCGAACGAAAGCCAAGGAGAGCGCCATGCAGTGGCCTCGCACCGCCGACAGGCTGGACCTTCTGTCCGGAGCCATCCTCCTCGTCCTCGGCGTCTTCGTCGTCTGGGAGAGCGGCCATTACGGGATGGGGCGGATGGCCAACATCGGCCCCGGCTTCTTCCCCCGCGCGCTCGGCGTCGTCCTCGTGCTCGCTGGCATCGGAACGATGATCGGCGCCCTCGGCCGCACCGGCACGCTGCCCCCGCTCCGCCTCAGGGTGGCGGTGGCGGTGGGCGGCTCGCTCCTCGCCTTCGCGCTCCTCGTCGAGCCGTTCGGCATCGTGCCGGCCACCGTTGCGCTCACGATCGTCTCCCGGCTCGCCGAGCCGCGGCCGAGCATCGTGCGCGTCCTCGTCCTCGCGCTCGGCCTGTCGGCACTGTGCGCCGCGGTGTTCGTCTGGGGCCTCAACCTCCCGCTCGCGCTGGTGAAACTGCCATGATGGACGTGCTGACCGGCATGATGGGGGGGTTCGCCGCCCTCACCCCGGAGGTGCTGATGTACTGCGCCATCGGCGTGACGCTCGGCACCTTCATCGGCGTCCTCCCCGGCATCGGCCCGCTGGCGACCATCTCGATGCTCCTGCCGCTCACCTTCCGGCTCGAGCCGACCGCCGGCATCGTGATGCTCGCCGGCATCTACTACGGATCCCAGTACGGCGGCTCGACGGCGGCGATCCTCCTCAACCTGCCGGGCACGGCGGGCTCCGCGGTGTCGTGCCTCGACGGCTACCAGATGTCGCGCAACGGGCGGGCGGGGCCGGCGCTCTTCATCACCAGCGTCGCCTCGTTCGTCGGCGGCTGCTTCGCGATCCTCGTGATGATGCTGTTCGCCCCGCCGCTCGGTCAGGTCGCCCTGTCGCTCGGCTCGGCTGAGTATTTCTCGCTGATGCTGCTTGGGCTGGTCGCGGCCGTGGTGCTGGTCGAGGGCTCGCCGATGAAGGGCGTCGGCATGGTCGTGATCGGCCTCCTCCTCGGGCTGATGGGGACGGACGTGATGTCCGGCCACATCCGCTTCGCCTTCGGCGTCCCCTACCTCTACGACGGCATCGGCCTCGTCATCATCGCGATGGGCCTCTTCGGCGTCGCGGAGGTGATCGCGAGCATCGGGCAGAGCGCCTCCGCCCAGCTCGCCGGGCAGAAGATCACGCTGCGCAGCCTCACGCCGTCGCGCGACGAGTTCCGCCGAAGCCGCTGGCCGGTGGGCCGCGGCGCGGTGGTGGGCTCCATCGTCGGCATCCTGCCGGGCGCGGGCTCGACCGTCGCCGCCTTCATGTCCTACGCGGTGGAGAAGCGCTTCGCGAAGGACCCGTCGATCCTCGGCACCGGCGCTGTCGAGGGCCTCGCGGGACCGGAGAGCGCCAACAACGCCTCCGCCCAGGCCGAGTTCATCCCGACGCTGACGCTCGGCATTCCCGGCGGCGCGACGATGGCGCTGATCCTCGGCGGGCTGATGATCCACGGCATCACCCCCGGCCCGCAGCTCATCGTCCAGCACCCCGACATCTTCTGGGGCCTGATCGCGAGCTTCTGGTTCGGCAACCTCCTCCTCCTGATCCTCAACATCCCGCTGGTCGGCGTCTGGGTCGCGCTCCTGAAGATCCCGTACCCGATCCTCTATCCGTCGATCCTCGCGTTCATCTGTTTTGGCGTCTACAGCATCAACAACAGCTTCGCGGACATCATCGTCCTCCTGGTCTTCGGCGTGATCGGCTACGTGTTGAACGCGCTGAAGTTCAGCCCCGCCCCGCTCCTCCTCGGGTACGTGCTGGGGCCGATGATGGAGGAGAACTTCCGCCGCGCGCTCCTGATCGGCCGCGGCGACCCGATGGTCTTCCTCGAGCGCCCGGTCAGCGCCAGCGTCCTCGCCGTGACTGCGCTCCTCCTGCTCTTCACCGTGGGCGGCGCCCTCCTCGCGAAACGCCGCCGCTCCACCGCTCCGGCCGACCCGGCATTGCAGGCCGCGGAGGAGCATCCGGGCCCGCTCTGAGCGGCGGCGCCAGCGCGCCACCGCCTCTCGCCATCCACGCGCGAGCGTGTCTGGAGCGGATGGTGGCGCCCGATGACGCCATTACCGAGCAGGCCATTGCCCCGCACTGAAACGGTCAAGGGCGAGCCACGTGGCGAAATGATTGGCTGTAATCGACCAGGCGGACTGGCACCCCGGTCGCACCTGCCGAATTCTACCTGGTGCGTTCATCGCCGCCCGGGCAGCGCGTCGAACTGCGGCAGCAGGTTTCTGGAGAATTCGTATAGGTCATATCCAAATGGCTAAGTCTATATCGGATGGCTTATCTGTTATCATCAAGCAACAGATCATTTGAGGGGACCGACCCGGCCGATCTCACGTTATCGCTTCAGGGCACACCTGGAGTTGAACCATGGCCGACGAAATCGCCAGCACCGCGCAGATCGAATCGAAACTGTACGAATCGGCGGACGGATTCGATCCGTCGCAGACCGTCGCCGGAGTCCGGCCTGAAAACAATGGTCCCCAGTCGGCCCCGGTCGACCGCCTCGCGGCGGAGGCCGGCACCGCCGCCGCTTCCACCGCCACCTCGCGTCCGGGCACCCGCCAGTCCGTCGCCTCGGACGAGACCCCTGCGATCGAGAACGCGTCGGCCATCACCGAAGCCCTCGAAGACGCCGCAGCGCCGGAAGACGGAGAGCTCGCTCCCGCCGCGCCCGCCACCACGTCGACCGCGTCCTCGCCCGCCACCGGCGAAGCCGCATCCGCCGATGGCTCTGGCGTCACCGCCCCATCCACCCGCACGGCCAGCGCCGCCCCGCTGCAGACGCTCGGCGCTGCATCCGCCGCCGCAACCGCCGGGATCGCAGCGGAGCCGGCGGACACCCCGCCCACCCCCGCCGCTCCCGCCACCACAGAGGCGTCCTCCCCGCGCGAGGCCCCTCCCGCGACGCAGCCAGCCGACGCCGCGACCCAGCCGACCGCGTCCACCGAGCCGTCGCCCCCGATCGCCGAATTCGACACCGCCGCACGCCCGGCCCCCCCGCTGGAGAGCGAGCAGGCCACCCCGGCCGCCGCGCCTTCGGCCGACGCAAGCACCCCCGACGCCACCCCCGCGCCAGCCGAAACTCCGGCCCCGACCGCCGAGTCCGAAGCCGAAACCGCGGACGAAGCCGCGCAGGCAGACCCGGCCGAAGACACGCCCGCGACGAACGCGGACGACGCCCTCGCCTCGCCGGACGTCACCCCCATCATCGACGAAGCCACCGACACAGACCTCGAGGCCGCAGACGACACACCCGCGCCTGAAGATGGCCCCCTGACCGCGCCCGTCGCCCCCGCAACGGACGAAACGGGGTCAGACGACGGCGAAACCGTCGCCCCATCAGAGGGCCACACCGATCCCGTTGCAGACCCCTCCGACCCGCTGGTCGAGACCGTCGGCCAGTCCGAACCCGTCGTGGACGCCATCGAACCGGTCGCCGAGGCCATCGACCCCGTGGTCGAGACCGTCGATACGGCTGTCGACGCGACTGAACCCTTGGTCGACCCGCTCGACCCGGTGCTCGAGCCCGTCGTAGAGCCCGTAGCCGACGCCACCGATCCCGGCGCGGAAAATCCCGATCCGCTCGGCGACCTCCTCGATCCCGTCGCTGAGACTTCCGATCCCATCCTGGACGCCGTCGAGCCGGTCGAGGAGATCGTCGACCCCGTGGTGGAGACCGTCGACACCGTCGTCGCTGCGACCGAACCCCTCGTCGGTCCGATCGATCCAGTGCTCGACCCCGTCGTCGATGGAACCGATCCGCTGTTCGACCTGGTGGATGCCGTCGGCGATCCGGTCGTCGATGGCGTCGACCCGGCGGACACCGGTGAGCCCATCGCGGAGGACACCGACCCCCTCTCGGACGCCACCGATCCCGTTGCCGACATCACCGATCCCGCCGCGGAGAATCCCGACCCGTTCGGGGATCTTCTCGATGCTGTCGTCGAGACCTCCGATCCCCTCCTGGACGCCGTCGAGCCGGTCGCCGAGGTCGTCGACCCCGTGATCGAGACCGTCGACACCGTCGTGGACGTGACAGAACCGCTGGTCGACCCTCTCGACCCGGTCCTCGACCCGGTCGTCGATGCCACCGATCCGCTGTTCGACCTCGTGGATCCCGTCGTCGATGCCGTCGATCCGGCGGACACCGGCGAGACTGTTCTAGAGCCCGTCGCCGACGCCACCGACCCTGTCGTGGATGATCCCGACCCGCTCGGCGATCTCCTCGATGCCGTCGTCGAGACCTCCGATCCCCTCGTGGACGTCGTCGAGCCGGTCACCGAGGTCGTCGACCCCTTGGTCGAGACCGTCGATACCGTCGTCGATGCGACCGAACCCCTCGTCGATCCGCTCGACCCGGTGCTCGACCCGGTCGTCGATGCCACCGATCCGCTGTTCGACCTGGTGGAAGCCGTCGTCGAGCCGGTCGTCGATGCCGTCGATCCCGCGGAAACCGGAGAGCCCGCCGCGGAAGATCCCGATCCGCTTGGCGATCTCCTTGATGCCGTCGTCGGGACCTCCGATCCCATCCTGGACGCCGTTGAGCCGGTTGCGGAGATCGTCGACCCCTTGGTCGAGAACGTCGACCCTGTCGTTGACGCCACCGATCCGCTGTTCGACCTGGTGGACGCCGTCGTCGAGCCGGTCGTCGAGGCCGTCGATCCGGCGGACACCGGCGAGCCCGTTCTGGAGCCCGTCTCCGACGTCACCGATCCCGCCGCGGAGGATCCCGACCCGCTCGGCGGGCTCCTCGATGCCGTCGTCAATGCGACCGAACCCCTGGTCGACGCGCTCGATCCGGTGCTCGACCCTGCCGTCGATGCCGTCGACCCGGCGGACACTGGCGAGACCGTTCTGGAGCCGGTCGCCGACGCAACCGATCCCGCAGCGGCAGATCCCGACCCGCTCGGCGATCTCCTCGATGCCGTCGTCGAGACCTCCGATCCCGTCCTGGACGCCGTCGAGCCGGTCGCCGAGGTCGTCGACCCCGTGGTCGAGACCGTCGATACGGTCGTCGATGCGACCGAACCCGTGGTCGATCCGCTCGATCCGGTTCTCGACCCCGTCGTCGACGCCACCGATCCGCTGTTCGACCTGGTGGATGCCGTCATCGAGCCGGTCGTCGATGCCGTCGATCCGGCGGACACCGGCGAGCCCGTCGTGGAGCCCGTCGCCGACGCAACCGACCCCGCCGCGGAAGATCCCGACCCGCTCGGCGATCTCCTCGATGCCGTCGTCGAGACCTCCGATCCCCTCCTGGACGCCGTCGAGCCGGTGGCCGAGGTCGTCGACCCCGTGGTCGAGACCGTCGACACCGTCGTCGATGCGACCGAACCCCTCGTCGATCCGCTCGACCCGGTGCTCGACCCAGTCGTCGATGCCACCGATCCGCTGTTCGACCTGGTGGACGCCGTCGTCGAGCCGGTCGTCGATGCCGTCGATCCGGCGGACACCGGCGAGCCCGTCGTGGAGCCCGTCGCCGACGTTACCGACACGGTTGCCGACATCACCGAACCCGCCGCCGACGCCACGGAGCCCGTTGCCGACATCACGGAGCCCGTTGCGGAGGCGGAGCCGGTGCCGGCGGTGATCGACATGACGCAGTTCACCATCGCCGAGGATTATACGGCGAGCATCACCTTCATGTACGAGGGCGCCGGCTACCAGAACTCGATGGGCATGTACAAGATCGGCGCCGACGGCGAGATCATGGATGTGAAGGTCCTGTTCGCCAACGCTTCGGCCGAGGGGAGCGGCGGTACCCTCGTCGGGGGGGTGAGCTCGGTCGACGTCCAGCTCAATGCGGGCGACCAGATCGGCTTCTTCGTCATCCCGCACGGCCATGGCGCCGACCAGTACGGGCTCCTCAGCGCGGACATCGACTTCGTCTTCCGCGATGCGCAAGGCAACCCCGGCAACGTCAACAGCGATACGGCGCTGACGATGTTCGCGGTGGTCCCGGGGTACGGCGAGTACCCGATCTACGGCGCGTTCGGCACGGAGGTCTATCACAGCGCCGCGGTCGCCGAGAACGGCTACGCCATCAACCCGGACGGGATGATGCACACCGTCGGCTACCTCGATGCCGCGACGGGCTCGGTCTCGCTCGGCTTCGAGGACATGTCGGGCGGCGGCGACCAGGACTACGACGACGTCGTGTTCACCATCGACATCGGCCAGTCGAATGCGCAGGTGCTCGACCAGAACATCGACTACGCGCCGGACGCTTCCCCCGTCATCAACGAGACGCCGGTGGGGCCCGTGGAGTCCGACGGTTTCGCCGTCGTTGCCGTGAACGACTGGTACAGGCCGAAAAAGGGCGGCGGGTTCGAGGTGGACATCACCTACACCGTCCAGGCGGAGGACATCACCAACGGCGACATGACGTCCTGGGAAATCGCGCCGCACTACACCGGGCCGGGCACGCTGACCTATTACCAGATGACCGGCTACGAGGGGTCCGTCAGCGCCGGCTACAACGACGACGGCATCCTGGTCCTGACCACGGCGTCATCGCACGATGCGTCGGAACTCAAGGTCGGCGACACGATCAGCTTCAAGCTCACGGTCGACGGCGCCGGCTACAATGCCGCCGACTTCGGCTTCACGATCGAGGACATCGATCCGTACGATCAGGTGTTCGGCCTGCTCTCGAACGTCGAGAGCGACACGACCGACACGGCGTCGATGCTGAAGACGGCTGCGTCGATCGAGCTTTCGCTGGAGGCCGACGTGGCGGAGGCGGCCGAGATCGAGGTTGCGGCGAGCGCCGGGACCACGACGGCCGGCACCGCGGAGAGCGAGCTCACCGCCGACGCCTCCCTCGCCGACCTCTTCGCCCTCGACGAGGCGGCGGCCGGCAGCACCGGCACCACCGACCTTGCCGCCATGTTCACGACGGAGATCGAACCCGACAATACGCTCGACAGCCACCTGCAGCTCGAAACAAGCCTCCACCTGTAGCTTGCACGCTGCAATGGCACACGGCTCCGCTCATATGGGTGCATCGGTCCGCTGGAAGCCTCCCGTCGCCGGGATGCTTCTGGCGACGATGGCGCTCAACGTCCTCGGCCTCGCGGTGCCGATCGCGGCGTCGCAGGTGTTCGGGCGGATCCTGCCCAACCCGTACAGCCCGACGCTGGAGTTCATCGTGCTCGGCGGCCTTTCGATCGCGGTGGCCGAGGGGCTCTTGCGCTACGGCACGGGCGGCGCTGCTGTCCCGCTCGCACGCGACCTATGCGGGCGCACTCACGTGCCGCATCCTGCGCCATGTGGTGATGAGCGGCTCGGAGACGGAGCGGCTGTCCTCCTCCCACAGCCTCGAGCAGCTCAACGCCGTGCAGCACATGGCCGAGCGGCACGCAGGCCAGATCCTCGTCGGCATCGCCGAGATGGCGTTTCTGCCGATGATCGTCGGCTGCATCCTCTACATCTCGCTGCCCGCCGGGCTGATCGTGATCGCGGGGCTCGTCCTGTTCGCGCTCGTCACCACGCCGCTCGCGGTGCGGATGAAGCGGCTCGCCGCGCAGACGCAGACGGTCGACGAGGAGCGGTACGACTTCCTGTTCGCGACGCTCGGCGCCATGCACGCCATCAAGGCGATGGGCATCGAGGACAGCATGGTCCGCCGCTACGAGGCACTGCAGGCCCGCGTCGCGCGGGACAACCACGCGCTCGCGCTCGCCACCACGCGCCTCCTCAACGCGGCGCCGCTCGCCAACCAGATGATGGTGGCGACCATGCTGATCTTCGGCGCGGTGAGCATGGTGTGGGGCAACATCGCCATGGGCGGCGTCACCGCGCTGGTGCTGCTGTCCGGGCGGGTGACGGCGCCGCTCCAGCGCGGCGTCTTCATCTTCGTCCAGCTGAAGGACGTCAGCGCCGCGCGGCAGAAGGTCGAGCGCGTGCTCGCCACCCCCGCGATCGCAGCGCCCGACGAGGCCATTGAGGTCGACAACGTGGGGCGCGTCGCACTCGACGATGTCGCCTTCGCCACCGACGCCGGGGAGGTGTTCGCGGGCGCCAGCCTGCGGCTCGAACCTGGCGAAGTGCTTGCAGTCTCCAGCACCAGCGAGCGGCAGACATCGTCCCTCCTGCGCCTGATGGCGGGCATCGTCGTGCCGACCGGCGGTTCGGTGACGCTGAACGGCCTCGCGCCAACGGCCTATCCGCAGCCGCTCCTCAACCGCTGCGTCGGCTACATCCCGCCCGCCGGCACCCTCTTTCGCGGCACGATCCGCGAGAACATCACCCGCTACGGCGAGGTTTCGGTCGACGAGGCGATGAAGGTCGCCGACTTCCTGGAGATTGCCGCCAGCATCAAGGAACTGCCGCTCGGCCTCGACACCCCCGTGGTCGGCGGTGCCGGCGAGACGATCCCGCCCGGCCTTATCCAGCAGCTCGCCTTCGTCCGCGCGCTCGCCCCGCGGCCGCGGCTCATCCTGCTCGACCGTGCCGACCGCGGCCTCGACGGCGAAGCCTACATGAAGCTTCACCGCTTCATCGGCAGCATCCGCGGGCAGGCGACGTTCGTGATCGTATCGGACGACGCCAACCTAGTCGGCTTCGCCACCCGCCGCTGCAGTCTCGACGCCGGCGGCCTGCGCTTCGACACCGCCGCAGCCGCCCCCGCCCGCACCGCCTACCGGGACCTCAAGCTGTGAACGCGCTCACGGCACCCGCGGAACTCCTGAAATCCCGCCCGCTGTCGGTTCACCGCAAGGCGCCGGGCTTCGACAGCTTCGCGGCTGCCTGCGAGCGGCTGGAAACCATCGTCCGGCGCAACATGCAGGCGAGCGAGGCGGACGCCGGGCTGACGCGCCTCTTCTGCGCGCTTTGCCTCGCATCCGGCATCGACCTGCCCATCAACCGGCTCGCCGCCGCACTTCCGGTGTCGGAGGGCGGGTTCGACGTCGACGCGCTGCTCGCGGCCATGGCGAACCTCGGCTTCAGCGCGCGGCGGATCGAGGCGCCGGGGCCTGACATGGCGGCGGAAGGCCCGCTCCTCCTCCTCCCTCGCTCAGGTGATCCGGCCGTGGTATTCTCCGGCGGTTCCGCGGGCGGGCTCAGCGTCGCCCGCCTCTCCGGCGACATCGAGGAGCTTCCGTCCGGCGCGCCCCTCGGGCAGGGCGCCAGCGCATGGGCCTTCCGCTTCGGCGACATCGCCTCACCGCTCGACAAGGCGCAGCGCAGCCACACCGGCCACAGCTGGTTCCGCTCGCTCCTGTCGCTGTTCGACGGGTTCGCCCCGGTCCTGTTCGCCTGCACCCTGGCGCTCGCAATGCTGGCGACGGCGATCCCCCTCTTTACCATCTACGCCTACCAGCAGGTGATCAGCCCCGGCCAGCTCACCGCCCTGCCGGGCTTCGTCACGGGGGTGACGATCGTCATCGCGCTCGAGGCGATCCTCCTCTTCCAGCGCGGCAGGATCATCGCCTTCGTCGCCAACCGGCTCGAATATCTGGTCGCGACCGCATCGCTCGACCGGATCCTCAAGATCCGGCCCGCCCTGTCGGACACCGTCGCCGTCGCCGACCAGGCGGCGCGCCTCCGCTCGTTCGACAATGTGCGCGGCTTCTTGACGAGCCCGTCGTTCACCGGCCTGCTCGAGGCGCCGGCGAGCGTCGTCTCCCTCGTCGCGATCTACGTCATGGCGGGCTGGGTCGCGCTGGTGCCGGCCGCCGGTATCGTCCTCCACCTCACAGTGTTCGCGCTGGTGCGGCGTCGTGCGCGGGTCACAACGCGCATGGCCGCCGACGCCGCGACCGAGATGCAGCGCATCGCGATCGACACGTTCGAGAAGCGCGGCAAGATCCGCGATGCCGGCATCCAGCACAAATGGTCCGAGCGCATGGCCGCCGCGGCGCGGCAGCAGGAGATCATGGTCGAGAAGCAGCGCATGGTCGCCGCTCTCGGCGAGGCGCTGTCCGCCTGCGTCCTGACGGGAACCGCGATGCTTCTCCTCGGCGCCGGGGCGGAGGCCGCCTGGGCCGGCACCGTCGGCGCCAGCGCGCTGCTCGCGATCATGATGCTTGGCCTCAGGGCCCTCGCCCCGTTCCATCTCCTGTGCCTGTCGCTGCAGCGCTTCGAGCAGGTGCGCAACAGCGTCAACCAGGTCAACAGCCTGATGGATCTGCCGCCGGAGCGGGACGCCGACCGGCTCTACGGCTCGATGAAGGCGGTCGAGGGCAGCATCACCTTCGTCAACACCGGACACAGGATGCGCGACACTCGCCCGGTGTTCGTCGGGCTCGACATGGAGATCGCGCCCGGCAGCGTGGTGGCGGTCACGGGCGCCAGCGGCTCCGGCAAGACCAGCGTCCTCAAGCTGATCCAAGGGATGACCGACCTTTCCATAGGCACCGTGCGCATCGACGGAGTGGACCTGCGCCAGCTCCCGGCCGACGAGCTGCGCCGCCGCATCAGCTACGTGCCGCAGCGCCCGTGCCTGTTCCCGGGTTCGCTGCGGGACAATCTCCTTCTCGCAAACCCGCTGGCATCCGACGAGAAGATCGACGCGACGCTCGCCTGGGTCGGCCTCACGGACGAGATCGCAGCCCTCCCCTGTGGCCTCGACGGTCCTCTCGGCCCCGCGGGCCTCGAACTTGCGACGGGCCCGTTCGGCTACCGGTTCGCCATCGCGCAGGCGCTTCTCGTCGGCTCCCGCATCATCCTCATCGACGAGATCCCCAACGCGGTGCTCGACGCCGCGGTCGGAGATGTCGTGCGCAAGGTGATCGGTCTTTCCGCCGAGGGCCGCACCGTCATCTTCGTCAGCCAGCGCAGCGATTTCCTCGAGCTTGCCGGCCGCGTGATCGCGCTTCGCTACGGCCGCGCCCCGACGATTGCCACCCCCACCGAACTCTTGGCGAGGTCCCGATGAGCGCGTCCCAAACCATGACGGACGGTGCGGGAGCGGCACCCGGGCGCGGCAGGATCGCAACGCCCCGCGTGCCCGACCTCAGCCGCCCGATGCTGGTCGCCACCGCGAGCGCCAGGGGGGCGATGCGCAGCCTCACCGTCATCCTTTCGCTCGCCGTGCTGGCCCTCGTCGGGTGGGCGGGCTTTGCCACCGTCAACGAGGTGTCCGTCGCGCGCGGGATGATCGTGCCGGCCCAGTTCGAACGCGTGATCCAGCACCTCGACGGCGGACTGGTGCGCCAGATCCTGGTGCGCCCCGGCGAGCGCGTGGAAGCCGGCGCGACGCTCTTCGTCCTCGACGACGCGAGCACCACCGAGGATCTCAGCGTCGCGACCCGCCGCCGCGCCGACATCGAGGCGCGGATCGAGGGCCTCGTCGCCCTCGCCGAAGACCGCGCCCCCGATTTCTCCCGCTTCGAGCCCGAGATCGCCGATGACGCCTCCGACACCTACCGCACCCAGCGCGATGCCATCGAGAGCCAGCGCCAGCTCATCACAAGCCAGATCGAGCAGGCCCGCTACATGGCGACCGTCTACGACGCGCAGATGGCGAGCCTGGAGGACGACCAGGCCTTCGCGACCGAGAATTTCGAGCGGATCGAGAGCCTTGTCGAAAAGGGGTTCGCCACCCGGGCGCTGCTGTCGGAACGCCGCAAGGCGATGAGCGACGCGCTTAACGCGATCACCATCGCGCGCGAAAAGCGCAAGGCCTCGTCCGAGCAGCTCGTCGAAGCCGAAAAACGCCTCGCGTCCTTCCTCGCCGAGACCGCGTCCGAGCAGGCGGCGAACCTCCAGCAGCTGCGCACCGAGCTTGCGGCCCTTTCGGGCGACGTCAGCCGCTCGGCCCGCCGCCAGCGCCGGCTCACCGTGACCTCACCGGTGCGCGGCATCGTGAAATCGCTGGAGGTGAAGACCATCGGCGGCGTCGCCAAGCCCGGCCAGCCGCTGGCGACCGTGGTCCCCGTCGACGAGGAGCTCAACGCCGACACGAGAGTCGCGGTCAGCGAGATCGGCTACGTCAGGCCCGGGATGCCGGCGCACGTGAAGATCTCCGCGTACGACTTCACCCGCTTCGGCTGGATCGAGGGGACGGTCACCAGCATCTCGCCGTCGGCCTTCGTCGAGGACGGCGAGGACCCGTACTACGAGGTCCGCCTCGTGCTCGCGAGCGACCACCTTCCCGGCCTGCCCGAGGCCCGCCTGTCGCCCGGCATGATGGTCGAGGCCGACATCGTGACGGGCGAAAAGAGCGTACTCGCCTACTTCCTCAGCCCCATCCGCAAGGCGCTGGGGTCGGCATTCGCGGAGCGATAGACCATGGCGACACCAGCGCAGAAGATCGAGGACGTCCCGGCAGCTGCCGCCAATCCGACCGTCCTCCTCGTCGACGACGACCGCAGCTCGCTACTGATGCTGGAATCGCGCATCGCGCCGCTCGGTTACAACGTGGTGACGGCGGTCAACGGCGCCGACGCCTACGCCAAGCTGCGCAGCGACCCGGCCGCTGTCGACATCGTCGTCACCGACCGGATGATGCCGCTGCTCGACGGGCTCGGCCTCACCCGCCGCCTCAAGCGCGAGGCCGCCACCAAGCACATTCCCGTCGTCATGCTCACCGGCGCGACCGATGCGTCGGACATCAGCGAAGGCATCGAGGCCGGCGCGTTCTACTATCTCACCAAGCCGCCGGAGGAGACGCTTGTCGCCTCCGTTCTCCGCTCCGCGATGGAGGACGTGAAGCGCCAGAACAAGCTGCGCGCCGACCTTTCCAACCACCAGGCCGCGTTCGCAAACCTCGAAGTGGTGAAGTTCCGGCTGCGCCTGCCGCACGAGGTCGACCCCGTGGTGAGCCTGCTCGCCAGCATGCAGGACAATCCCGACCGCGCGCTCCAGGGCATCTACGAGCTCGTCCAGAACGCGGTGGAGCACGGGGTCCTTCGCTTCGGCTACGAGGCCAAGGCACGCCATCTCGCCGACGGAACGTGGCGGGCAGCCCTCGCCGAACGCGCCGCCGATCCGCAATATGCCTCGGGCTCGGTGGAGGTCACCTCCATGCGCAGCGACAAGGGCATCCACGTCATCGTCAAGGACGACGGCCCGGGTTTCGACTGGAAGAGGTTCATCCGCACCGACCCGAGCCGCTCCACCGCCCCGTGCGGCCGCGGCATCTCCCGCGCCGTGAACGGGGTTTTCGACAAGCTGGTCTACAACGAGACCGGCAACCAGGCCGTCGCGCTGGTCGCGCCGGCCCCGCGCATCGCCTGGTAGCCGCCGATGGATGCGATCAGCAGACCGCGCCTGCGGACGGAACTGTTCCGCCGCTTCGTCCCGATGGGGATCATCTTCGCCCTGATGGCGACGATGATGATCTGGTACGTCTCCTCGCGCTACGACGCCCACCAGCGGATGTTCCAGCAGGAGGCCGCCAACTTCGAGCGCTCGATGATGGCGCAGCGCAGCACGCTCGGGCTGCGCATCAAGGACACTGCAGGCTTCATCGCTGCCGGCATGGGCACGGAGATCGCGCGCAAGCTACGCGAAACGAACCTGAAATCTCCGCACATGACCGCGCTCGGCTACTTCGACCTCAACGACCCGGCGCGCGTCGTCTCGTTCTACGGCAGCCCGGTCGTGTTCTCGCGGATGGACACGACCGAATTCAGGCAGCTTCTGCAGCGCTACCAGAAGGACCCCGGGATCGTCTTCACGATCACCAAGAACCCGTTCACCTCGCTCCTGCCGGACCTTCTCAACTATTCGGTCGTGATGTCGCAGTCGATGCCGGTCGCCTCCGGATCAGAGGGCCGCGTGGTGGTCTATGCCGCCATCGACATGGACGGTCTCATCGCTACAGCCGCGAAATCGCTCGAGTTCAGCACTGTGGAATCCGTCCGCTTCGAAAGCCCCGGCTTCTCCCACCGGATCGACTATCCGGTCGAGGCGCACTGGATGGACGCGTTCTACACGCCGGAGACGCTCACCTTCTCGGTCACGTTCGGGCGTGGGACCAACATTCACGTCACGCTGCTGTCCCGCTCGGAACCCCTCGCATCGCTGTTCGTCATGCTTTTCGGGCTCGCGGCGCTCGGCGCGGCGAGCTTTTTCATGGCGCTTGCTTTCCGCCGGATGCAGCGGATTTCGGCCAGTAAGCTGCAGCAAGCCCTCACCGCCGCGACGAAGGCCAACGAGGCCAAGTCGCTCTTCCTCGCCAACATGAGCCACGAGATCAGGACACCGCTGAACGGCGTCCTCGGAATGGCCGAGCTCCTCGGCCGCTCCGAGATAACCAGCGACCAGCGGCGGTACGTCGAGCAGATCAAGGCGTCCGGCGGCACCCTGCTCGCCATCCTCAACGACATCCTCGACATCTCGAAGCTGGAGTCGGGCCAGCTCGCCATCGACATGGTCCGCACCGACCTGCCGCGGCTCGTCACGGAGGTGGCGAGCTTCTTCGCATCCAACGCGCACGAGAAGCGCCTCGAGCTCATCCTCGATCTCGATCCGCGCTTGCCGATCGAAGCCAGCATCGACCCCGTCCGGCTGAGGCAGGTGCTCAGCAACCTCCTCTCCAACGCCATCAAGTTCACCGAGAAGGGCGAGATCGTCCTTTCGGTGAACCTGCAGACCTACGATCCGGCAAAGGAGCGCGCGATCGTCGGCTTCGCGGTGACCGACAGCGGCGTCGGCATTTCGGACCAGAACATCGTCAAGCTGTTCTCGCGTTTCACCCAGGCGGAGAACAAGACCACGCGCGTCTATGGCGGGACCGGCCTCGGGCTCGCGATCTGCAAGGAGATCTGCGAGATCATGGGCGGGACCATCGGCGTGAAGAGCGAGCTCGGCGTCGGCTCGACCTTCTCGTTCGCGCTGTCGATGCAGACTTACGCGATGCCCGAGCAGGCCCGGTCCGCGCAGCTTCACATCGGGCTGTTCTCGCTGTCGACGCGGCTGCGGTTCGCGCTGGAGCGCGCGGTCCTCGCACACGGTGCGACGGTCGCTTTCTACGACACCAGCCTCGATGACGTCGAGCGCGCGCAGAAGGACCATGAGCGGCACCCGTTCGACGTCATCCTGATCGACGAGGCGCGCCACATCGGGCAGGTGATGCTGGTGAGGCAGATGCTGAAGGACGCCCCTTCGACCGCGAACGTCCCCTGCGTCGTCCTCGGCTGCCAGCTGACGAGCAAGGGTTACGACACGTTCGACCTTGCGATCGTCAAGCCGTTCGACAACCGCCGGATCGTCAACACGCTCCAGCGCCTCCTCGGCTCGAACGGCGACTTTGCCGAAACGCCGGACTCGGGTGATGCCGACGGCAGCGAGGACAGCGTGAACTTCGACGGCCTGCGCGCGCTTCTCGTCGACGACAACAACGTCAACCTGATGTTCGGCTCGGAGATCCTGTCGCAGCTCGGCTTCGCGGTGGCGACCGCCAACAATGGCGTCAAGGCGATCGAGGCGGTGAAGAGCACGAAGTTCGACGTCGTGTTCATGGACTGCCAGATGCCGGTGATGGACGGCTACGAGGCGACCGGCAAGATCCGCGAGATGATCGCCGAAGGGTCGATGGATCCGACGCTGATCATCGCCGTCACCGCCAATGCACTGAAGGGCGACCGGGAACGCTGCCTCGAAGCCGGCATGGACGACTTCATCACCAAGCCGATCCAGGTCAGTGCGCTGAACACGGTGCTGCGCGACGCATTCCGCGGGATGCCCCTGCGCCAGGCCCGCCCACAGCCGCCGGCCCCACCTCGGCTTCCGCACCCGGTCCGTGCAGAAGCCGGTCGACCCGCCGGGGCGAGCGCCACGGCGACGGCGCACGAGCCGCCGGGACTGCCGGCGCCGGCCGGGGCGGACCCGACCGCCGGACTGCCAGCGCCCCCGCAGGACGGCGCTGGCGAACGGAGCGGACCCGGTCAGCCCGGCGCCGTTTCGCCAACACTCCCTGGAACCTTCAGCAACAGGACCCCGCCCATGACGGCAGCAAACGATGCCACCGACCAGACGCGCGCCGCCAAGGCGCTGGTGAACACGGATGCCGAACTCATCGACAAGTCAGTCTTCGAGACCACCCGCAACGCGATGAGCAACTTCAACATGCTCCTCGATTTCTACCGCGCCGACACGGACGACTACCTCAACCAGATCCAGACCGCGCTCGCCACCGGGCAACCGGCCGACGCAGTCCTCCCGGCGCACACCATCAAGAGCTCGAGCCGCATCATCGGCGCAGAGGCGCTCGCTCAACTTGCCGAGAAGCTGGAAGCGGCCGCCAAGCAGAACGACGCGGACCAGCAGGCCGTGATGAGCGCGCTCTACAAGGACATGAAGCGCGCCTTCGCGCTGACGGTCGAACGGATCGACGCCTTCCTGGGCCGGGAAGCGGCGGAATAGCCCCGCTCGTCCCGCCTCGCGCGATCAGGCGCCTGGCCTTCGCCGGACCGGCGCAGCGCCAGCGCCGTCCCGCGAGCACATTGGCGGCCCGCATCACCCCGCCATTCGGTACGAGATTACAGGATCATCTGAAATGACTGATGCTGTACGCTGAATATACTTCGGGTTAGGCCGTATAGGCATAATATTCGGCAGCTTTGCGCATAACGCCTCGTACTTTTTTGCACTGAACAATTCAACCTCTCGCTGCATTTCCTGATGAGCTGACAAGGTAACGGCTGCTACATATCTCAAGCGATGAATTCGCCGCGGATCAGGCAACCGGATGCATCATTGGCAAGGAGCCTGATCATGAGTTTTCAAGTCGAAACGATCAGAAGCGAGAACGCGGTCAAGATCCTGAGTTTCGACCGTGCCTAAAACGGCGAGAAGCCGAACCTCAATCTCGGCCTCTACTATGCAACCGGTGCGAGTTCCATCATGGCGAAGGTCCAGAGCCTTCAGCCCGCGGTGGATACGGGCTTTCTGTCCGGCCTGACCGACAAGCTGTCGGCGCTCGGCAACGGCGCGATCAACGCGGTCGACAACGGCCTGTCGAAGGCCAACGCCATCACGAGCGCTACCGCGGCATACGCCGAAACCTCGTCGGCAGCCCTCGAGGCGAACGCCAGCGCGCTCGCGTCCGGTGCCGTGGAAACGGCCGGCTCGTTGACGGATCCGCTCGCGGAAGCAGGTGAAGCCGCCGCCACGGAAACCGCGGAGGCGACCGGCGGCACCGCAGAGCCGGCTGGCACGACCGAAGCCGGATCGACGAGCCTACTCGGCCAGATCATCGGCCTGTTCTTCGGCTTCTAGGCCGAGCACCGGGGGCATTTGGCGTGGCCAGCCGCATCCAACGGCTTTAAGGCTGCGCCAGATGCCCTGACCCGAAGGGCGCAACCCCAACCGAGGACACGCCCCATGCCTGACGCCCAGCCGAACACGCACCGCACCATCCACGGCCGCAAGGTCGGCGCCGTCGGGCTCGGCTGCATGAGTTTCGGCGGCTTCTACGGCCCCACCACCGAAGCCGAAAGCCTCGACTGCATGGCGGCGGCGATCGACGCCGGGATAGACCACTTCGACACCGCCGAGCGCTACGGCGCCGGCCGGTCCGAGGAAGTGGTGGGCAAGTTCCTGGCGCAAAGCGGGGCGAAGGTCTCCCTCGCCACCAAGGGCGGCATCTACATGAAGCCCGAGCGCCATTTCGACAACGCAGCCGAAACGCTGCGCACCTCGCTCGAGGGCTCGCTGAAGCGCCTCGGCGTCGACCATGTCGACCTTTACTACGTCCACCGCCGCGAGCAGGCCCGCCCGATCGAGGAAGTGGCCGAAACGATGAGCCGCTTCATCGAGGAGGGAAAGATCGGCGCCTACGGGCTGTCCGAGGTCGCGCCCGCCACGGTCCGCCGCGCCCATGCCGTCCACCCGGTCGCCGCGGTGCAGAACGAGTACTCGCTGTGGACGCGCCAGCCCGAGCTCGGCCTCCTGCAGACGTGCGCCGAACTCGGCATCACCTTCGTCGCCTTCTCGCCGCTCGCCCGCGGCATGTTCGGCGTCCAGACGCCCGATCCCGCGACGTTCGGCGAGAGCGATTTCCGTCTGAAAAACCCGCGCTTCCTGCCGCCCAACTTTGCCCACAACGCCGCGCGGATCGACACCTTCAAGGCGTTCTGCCGGGACCATGGCTGGTCGCCGGCCGCAGCCGCCCTCGCCTGGACGCTCCACCAGGGCGACCACGTCCTCCCCATCCCCGGCACCCGCACCGCCGCCCACCTCAGGGAGTTCGCAGCCGCGCGCGAAATCGCCTTCAGCGACGCGGAGCTGACCGAGATCGCACGGCTCCTGCCAGTCGGCTTTGCCTATGGCGACCGCTATTCGGAAGCGCAGAACGTCGGGATCGAGCGCTACTGCTGAGGCTCAGCCGTCGGCGGCGCAGCGGAAGCCGAGGTTGGCGGCCGTCGCGGTGAACTCCTGCGGCGTGCGCGCCTGCGGCCGGTAGCGGCGGCAATAACTCTCCGCGCAGAGGAACGAGCCGCCCTTGGCCGCCAGCATCTTGGCTGCCGAGGGCTTCGCCCCGCCCGCCGGAATGCAGCACGGCGCCGTGGCCGCGCTGCGGTCAAACGGCGAGGCGGTCCACTCCCACACGTTGCCGATCATGTCGACGAGGCCGAAGCCGTTGGCCGGATAGAAGCCGACCGGTGTCGAGAACGGCCCGGCCCCGTGGCGGAGGTTGCGCCACGGAAAGTCGCCGATCCAGATGTTGGCCGGCGTCCCGCCCTCCGGCGCCAGCGCATCGCCCCACGGGTAGGTGGTGGACGGACCGCCTCCCGCCGCCCATTCCCACTCCACCTCGGTCGGAAGCCTGAGCCCGGCCCAGCGGCAGTAGGCCTCCGCATCGGCGAAGGAGACGTGCGCGACCGGGTGATCCATCCGCCCTTCCAGCGAACTCCCCGGCCCCTCCGGCGCATCCCACCGCGCGCCTTGCGCCAGCCGCCACCAATGGCGCGGATCGTCGAGCGGCACTGGCCCGTCCGTCGGCGTGAAGACGAGCGACGCCGGGGCATAGTATTCCGGCGGAAAGCCCGGGTCCTGCGCCGGGTCGATCCCCGCCTCGGCGGTGGTGACGTGCCCCGTCGCCGCGACGAAGGACGCGAACTCGGCGTTGGTCACCGGCGCGCGCATCAACCGGAACGCCGCGACGCTCACCTCGCGCGCGGGCCGCTCCTCGGCATAGAACCTGTCGGACCCCATCACGAAGCGTCCGGCGGGAATGGTGACGAGATCGGGCATTCAGGCAGGGCCTCTGGTGACGTGCCCCGCCACCCTAGCCGCCAGCCGCCGCCGCGGAAACGCTTCAGAACTCCCACCAGAAGCTGAGCGTGCCGCCCAGCTCCTGCACCGCGTTGCGGCCGTGGACGGTGCCCAGCACCCCGGCCTGGATGCTGAGGCGTTCGTTGAACGTGTAGACCACGCTCCCCGATGCCTTGGTGAAGTATGTGTCGCCATCGACCTCGACGGTGGTGAAGGTCTGCGCCAGCGCCATCCAGCGCGGCAGCACCTGTGTGCCGAGCGTGACGTCGAAGAGGACCTCGTCGCTATCGTCCTCCCTGAAGCGGTGGCGGTAGCCGAGCGCAATGTCGGCGTACGCGCTGCGGCCCAGGATGGTGCGGCTCGCGCCGACGAGCGCCCGCGTCTCCAGATACGGGCCGTCGGAAGGGGCGCCGAGGCCGGCGCTGTCGAGCCCGCCCGACCCCAGCAGCATTTCCCCCGACACGACCCAGGGCGAGGCCTGCAGGAGGCGGACCCGCGCGCCGGCCCCCGCCGCGCCGTAGCTCCTCGCAGCGCGGTCGTAGAACGTCACGTCGGTGACTTCGGTGGGGTCGAACAGAGGGCTCGGCAGGCGCGTGGTGTAGACCGCGTCCAGCGCGCGTTCTTCCCTGAGCTCGCCCTTGAGCACGGCGGTCAGCCATGGCCGGACGCCGTACTCCAGCGTGCCGGATAGGAGAAACTTCTGGTATTCCGGCACTTTGACCAACTTGCCGTCGTCGTCGAACCCGTGGTCGCCATAGGTGAAGGTGGAGGCGACGTACGTGCTCGTCCTGCCGCGATCCAGCGTCCACGCCCCGCCGAGCGCAGGCGCAGCGCCGAGGACGCACGCAATGAGGATGACGACGCCGGCCCGCACTTGCAACGCGTCCCCCGCGGTTTACACAATCTTATGTAGATCAATACCGCAACCGCATGTTGTGATCCAGCGTTGTTTCAGGCGACGTGCAATGGACGCCGCAGCGGCGCGACCCGCTTGCAGTGTGCCGGTTGGAAAGGGTAGGAACAGCGGCCGGTGACGGCGTGGTGGGCAGGCGTCAGCCGCCCTTCGCGCCGCATGGCGGCAAGCCGCGGGCGTGGCGGAATTGGTAGACGCAGCGGACTCAAAATCCGCCGTCCTCACGGATATGTCGGTTCGAGTCCGACCGCCCGCACCATTTTTCGCTCACCGCTGATCGCTGCGCGGCCTCCGCGGGGGCGGCCTCTGGCCGGCGCACGGTCGTGCGCTGCCGGTGCCGCAAGTCGCGGGGATGCCGATACTTTCGGGCGCGAGGCCGTTCGCGGAAACGTTGCTATCGCCCGCCCAGTGGAGGCGGCTGCGGCGCAGGGTGCGCCGCAGACGGCATTGGGATCAGTCGACTGGGGTCCATTCCGGGCCGGGGACGAAGAGGGCGATCCCGGTGGCGCGGTCCAGCGTCTCCTCGCCGAGGTCGGCCTCGTAGATCGTCCCGTTCTCGCCGATCATGAAGCTCATGATCCCGGTCTCGCCGTGGGCTGCGGGAAAGGCGAGCATCGCGTGGCCGGCGACCATGTTGCCGTTGATCACGTAGCTGTACGCACCGCCCGGCGCGTCCGGCCCCTGCCCTTCAAGGATCGTGAAGTAGTAGCCGAGATAGGGCTCCGGCGTTTCGTCTGTGCCGTCGACGCTGTAGCCGCTGGCGGCCGCGCGGGCGACGAAATCGCCGATCGGGCTTTCCGGCTCGCCCTCCTCGGCGGGCCAGTAGAGGCCGTTGCGCTCGCCGGGGGCGCTCAGGATCGCGGCGGCGAACTCGAGCACGCCGTCGCCGTCGTGATCGGCGTCGCGATAAGTCTCCTGCGCGAGAGTGTAGCCTCTCAGGAGCTCCATGACGTCGAGCTCGTTGTTGCCGATCCGCCGCTCGAGCACCGTCTCGCGGGCCGCCTCGGGATCGAACCGCCACAGGCCGTCCTCGCCCTTTGCGAGCGGGGCCGGGAAGCTCCACTGGTCCTCGCCGATCAGGAGCGTGGCGCTATCCTCGGCCTCGTTCAGCACGAAACGGTGCATCTCGTTGTAGGCGGTGAGGAAGTTGCCCCAAGTCTCGCGATCCTGCTCGTCGTTGCCGCTGAGGACGAGGTCGCGCGCGTCGGGCCCGAACACCGCCACCAGCGCGTCGACGTCCCGAGCGTCGAGCGCGTCGACGATCGCGCCCGCTGCCGCGTCCGGCGTCTCGTAGGCGGCGGGCTCGGCGAGCGCTGCCGTTGCGAAAAGGGTCGAGGCGGCAATCAGCAGCCCGGTCTTGAAATGTGCCATCGTTTTCCCGCGTCCCATGATCATCGACGCCCGCCACCGCGGTGCCCGCCGCCGCCACGGCGGCCGCCGCCACCGCCCGCCCGCATCTGCCGCCCGCCGCGCTGGACGCTGCGATTGCCGCGGGCCTGCGCTGCCGCCTGCGGCCGGCGGTTGCCGCCCTGGTGGAACGCGGTCTGCCGCTGTGGTGCCGCGCGCTGCGGCGCCTTCGCCTGCTTCGGCCTGGAAACCTTGGCAGGCCGGTTCGCCTGAGCCCTGTTCGCGCTGGGCCTGTTCGCCTGAGCCGGGCGGTTCGCCTGGGGCCTGTTCGCCTGCCGGTCACCCTGCGCGGGCCGGTTCGCACGCTGCGTGCCGCCACCGCGGTTTTCCAGCCCGCGCTCGATGCTCGCAGCGTTCGGCCGCGTCTGCCCTCCGCCGCCGGAGCCGCGGTTTCCGGCCGCCGCGACGCGGTTGC
Organism: uncultured Alphaproteobacteria bacterium; assembly: GCA_963704595.1. GTDB lineage: Bacteria > Pseudomonadota > Alphaproteobacteria > Rhizobiales > Amorphaceae > Acuticoccus. The sequence goes on along the minus strand of OY969922.1, from coordinate 711,614 downwards.
CGCCCATATTGCCGCCGCGGTCGTCGATCTGGCGCCGCGCGTTGGCGCGCTGCTGCGGCGTCGGCTGCCAGCCGCGGTTGCCCGCGCTGTTGCCAATCCGGTTGCCGTCGTTGTTCCCGATCCGGTTGCCGACGTTCACGTTGTTGCCGACATTCACGTCGCCAACCCGCACGTTGTTCCTGCGGACATTGACGTCGACGTCGCCCCGGTAACCCGGCCGCGGATAGAAGGCGCCGTCGTTCCAGTCGATCCGTGGCGGCCCGTACCAGTAATTGTTGTTCCAGTTGTTGTCGAAGACGCTGCTCACTGCGTAGCCGGCCGCAAACGCGATCGCGCCGGTGGCGATCGCGGCGCCGACGTCGGACCCGGAGTTGCCCGTCTCCACGTACACCGGCGCGGGCGCTGCCGTGGTGTAGACCGTGGCCGGGTTGTAGGTCGGCACGTAGATCACGTCGGGTTTGGCGGGCGCGATGGTGATCTGGTTGTCGTTGTTCACCGTCACCGTCTGCGCCTCGTTGGTGGCGAGGTTGCCGAGGCCCTGCGCCTTGGCGCGCTGGCGCTGCACGGCCGCCATCACGGCGTCGGTGTCGAGGATCACCGCGTCGCCGAGGGCCTGCGTGTTGTCGAGGTCGTTCCCGAGCTGGTCGATCACCGACGGGAAGCCTGCGGCAAGGGTGGCGACGCTTTCGTCCCAGCCCTCGGCTTCCGTCGCCGCGGCGCGCTTGTCCGCGGCAAGGTCCTTGTTGTCGGCGATCCAGCGCTGCGCCTTCACGATGTCGAGCGGGACCGTCACCGCGACCAGGACCTGCGCCAGAACTGCGTCGGGATAGAGCGCGACGGGGGCGACCAGCGTGTCGAGCTCGGCGTCGGTATAGGCGGGCGCCGCGTCGTCGCTGCCGTCCGCCGTTGTGCCGTCGTCTGAAACGGGTGCCTGGGACTGGAGGTAGTCCTGGCTCGCGTAGCCCGCGACCCCGTCCACCGTGATGGCGCACCAGCCGTTGGCATCGCAGGTGCCGATGTCGACGTCGGTGCCGTTCGGCAGGACGCCGAACGAAGTGTTGTCGGTACCGGGCCCGGCGCGAAAGTTGACGTCCGCCGTGGTGATGCCCGGGGCGGCGAGAACCGGGAAGGCCCCGACGACGGGAACCAGAAGGAATGCGAGCGGAAATTTCATTCGGCGATATCCAATCGAAAGTTTCATCGGACCGGACCACCGTCCCGGACCGGCACTCGGGAAGCGCTTCGACGGCTCGCGCCTGCGCCGCCCGCCTGTAGAAAGGGCGGACCGGCGCGCACGGCAACCGAACTATCGGACGATTATCTTACGGTGCCCAACACAACCTGGCGATGAGATATTTTCGCACGATCCTTCAACATGTTGCCCGCCGGTGATGGGTGGGCCGCTGGCGGGCGTGCCGCAACGCGCCCGCCGCTCGAAAAACCTCAGTGCGGCTTGGAGCGGAGATAGTTGCGCAGCGCCGCAAACAGGCTGCTGCCGGTGAGCATCCCGATGACGTAGACGCCCGCGATCACGATCGCCATCGGCGCCTGCACGGAAAAGCCGAGGAAGTTCACCACCACCGAGGTGAGGTTCTGGAACGCGAAGATGATGACCGCGGCGAGAAACACGAAAAAGACGGCAGTATAAAACACGCGCATGATTGTCTCCTTTTGCACCTTATGAAACGGCCGCGTGGTAGCGGACAAACCTTACACCCGGGTGAAGCGGAAGGGCGAAACGATGCCGGCGTCCCCGTTGACAGGCTCGTCCGCCGGCCCCGACAGTCGGCGCCCGAAAGAACGAGGCAACCGATCCGTGACACCCGACCGAACCGCGCCGTCCCTCCCCGGCCAAACGGCCCACAAGGGCGGGCGCTGATGTCCACCGCCGCCATTCTTGCAGCATTCGAGACGGCGCGTCAGGCCATCCTCGCCAGCGAGGCGGAGATCGAGGGGCTGGACCGTGCCATCGGCGACGGCGACCACTACCTCAACGTCCGCCGCGGGCTCGACGCGGTTGCGGCTGTCGCGCCCGACCTTGCGCCGCTCGCACCCGACGCGGCGTTGAAGGAGATCGCGATGACGCTGATGAAGTCCGTCGGCGGCGCGTCCGGCCCGCTGTTCGCAAGCTTCGTCCTCGCCGCCGCCAAGACCCCCGGCATCAACGATCCGCTGACGCCCGCAACCGTCGCCGCGCTGGTCTCCGGCGGAACCGCCGCCGTCGCCGCCCGCGGCAAGGCGAGCCGCGGCGACAAGACGATGCTCGACGTTCTCGTCCCGCTCTCCGAACAGCTCACCGCCGATGCCGCCCTGCCGCCGGCCGACATCGCCGCCAACGCCGTCGACACCGCAAAGGCCGGCATGGAAGCGACGCGCGACATCACTGCACGCTTCGGCCGCGCGGCGTTTCTCGGCGAGCGCGCCATCGGGCACATCGACCCCGGCGCCATGAGCGCCTACGTCATCACCCGCGCCATCGCCGCCCGCCTGACCGAGGAAACGCCATGAAGAAGCTCATCAACAGCCCCGACACCGCCCTCGACCAGAGCCTCTCCGGCTTCGGCAGAGCCCATGGCGACCTCGTCTCGGTCCACTTCTCGCCCCGCTACGTCACCCGCGCCCGCAAGAAGAGCGGCAAGGTCGCGCTGGTCTCCGGCGGCGGCTCCGGCCACGAGCCGCTCCACGGCGGCTACGTCGGCAAGGGGATGCTCGACTCCGCCTGCCCCGGCGAGATCTTCACCAGCCCGACGCCCGACCAGATCCTCGCCGCCGCCGAAGCGGTCGACGGCGGCGCCGGAGTCCTCTTCATCGTCAAGAACTACGCCGGCGACGTGATGAACTTCGAGATGGCCGCCGAGATGTACGGCGGCGAATGCGCCATTGTCCTCACGAACGACGACGTTGCGGTGGAGACCTCCACCCACAGCCAGGGCCGCCGCGGCGTCGCCGGCACCGTGGTGGTGGAGAAGATCGTCGGTGCCGCGGCCGAGGAAGGCCGCTCGCTGGCCGACCTCAAGGCGCTCGGCGAGCGGGTCAACGCGGCGACGGCCACCATCGGCGTCGCCCTCTCCTCCTGCACCGTCCCCGCCGCAGGCCGCGCGACGTTCGACCTTGCCGACGACGAGATGGAGTTCGGCGTCGGCATCCACGGCGAGCCCGGCCGCCGCCGCGCCACCATGAAGAGCGCGGACGAGATCGTTGCCGAGATGATGGGCGCGATCACCGAGGCGCTGCCCGACACCGGCAACGTCCTCGTTCTCGTCAACGGCATGGGCGGGACGCCGCTGATGGAGCTCTACCTCGTGATGGACGCCGTCGCCCGCCGCTGCGACGACCTCGACATCGTCATCGCCCGCTCCCTCGTCGGCAACTACTGCACGTCGCTCGAAATGCAGGGCGCGTCCGTGACTTTGACCGCGCTCGACGCGGAGATGACGGCGCTGTGGGACGCGCCGGTCCACACGCCGGCGCTGCGCTGGAGCTGAGCGGACCGCCGGCACAAAAAAGCCGACCGGGCGGGTTCACAGTTTCCCCGCACGGTCGCACACTCCTCCCCAAACGGCCGAAACGAGCCGAGCGGGAGGAAACAAGAATGCTAACCAAAACCCACGAGTCCGCCGTCTCGGCGGTGCTGACGGACCTTGGCGAGGCGCTCGCAGCAGGCGACATCGACCGCACCGTCGCCCTCTTCGCCGAGGACTGCTACTGGCGCGACCTCCTCACATTCACCTGGAACCTCAAGACGGTCGAGGGTCACGCCGAGATCCGCGACATGCTGGAACACCAGCTCGCCGGCACGAACCCGACCGGCTTCGCGCTCGACCCGCGCTACGCGGTCGAGACCGACGGCGACATCACCAAGGGGTTCTTCACCTTCGAGACCGCCCTCGCCAGGGGTGAGGGCTACATCCGCGTCCGGAACGGCAAGATCTTCACCCTCCTCACCACGATGGAATCGCTGAAGGGGCACGAGGAGACCGTGGGCGAACGCCGCCCGCTCGGCGCCAGGCACGGGCAGGGCAAGAAGCGCCCGTCGTGGCTTGAGGAGCGGCAGGCGGAGGACGCCAGCCTCGGCACCGAGGTGCAGCCCTACGTCGTCATCATCGGCGGCGGCCAGGGCGGTATCGCGCTCGGCGCCCGCCTCAAGCAACTCGGCGTCTCCGCAATCATCCTCGAGAAGAACGCCAAAGCCGGCGACAGCTGGCGCAACCGCTACAAGTCACTCGCCCTGCACGATCCGGTCTGGTACGACCACCTCCCCTACATGGACTTTCCGAAGAACTGGCCCGTCTTCGCGCCGAAGGACAAGATGGGCGACTTTCTCGAGATGTACACGAAGATCATGGAGCTCAATTACTGGACGAGCTCCACCTGCAAGTCCGCGAGCTTCGACGAGGCGTCGAAGACCTGGACCGTCGTCGTCGACCGCGACGGCGCCGAGGTGGTCCTCAAGCCGACGCACCTCGTCTTCGCCACCGGCATGTCCGCCAAGCCCAACAAGCCGACCTTCAAGGGCATGGACCGCTTCCGGGGCGAACAGCACCACTCCAGCGCCCATCCGGGGCCGGACGCCTATGCCGGCAAGCGCGTCGTCATCGTCGGCTCCAACAACTCCGCGCACGACATCGCCGCCTCCCTCTGGGAGCACGACGCGGACGTCACGATGATCCAGCGCTCGCCCACCCACGTCGTCCGCTCCGACACGCTGATGGAGCTCGGCCTCGGCCCGCTCTACTCCGAGAAGGCGGCCCGGAAAGGGATCACCACCCACAAGGCCGACATGATCTTCGCCTCCTGGCCCTACGCGATCATGCACGAGCACCAGAAGGAGCTCCACGACCGCATCCGAGCCCACGACAAGGACTTTTACGACCGCCTCGCCGCATCCGGCTTCCAGCTCCACTGGGGCGACGACGAGAGCGGCATCCAGATGCTCTACGTCCGCCGCGGCTCCGGCTACTACATCGACATCGGCGCCTCCGAGCTGATCGCATCAGGCGAGATCAAGGTTGTTCCCGGCGACGTCGACGAGATCACAGAGACCGGCGTGCGCCTCACCAGCGGCGAGGAACTGCCGGCGGATCTCATCGTCTACGCCACCGGCTACGGCTCGATGAACGGCTTCGTCGCCGACCTCGTGTCACAGGAGATGGCGGACAAGGTGGGCAAGGTCTGGGGCCTCGGCTCCGGCACCTACAAGGACCCCGGCCCGTGGGAGGGCGAGCCGCGCAACATGTGGAAGCCGACGGCACAGGAGAACCTGTGGTTCCACGGCGGCAACCTCCACCAGTCGCGCCACTACTCGCAGTTCCTGGCGATCCAGCTCAAGGCGCGGATGGAGGGGATCGAGACGCCCGTCTACGGCGTCCCGCCCGTGCACCATACCAGCTAGGGCGTCAGCCGTTGGCGCTGACGACGTCGCAAAGCTCGTCGACCAGCGCGTTGACGAGCGCGGCGTCGTCGCCCTCGGCCATGATGCGGATCAGCGGCTCGGTGCCGGACGGGCGGATCAGGATCCGCCCGGCGCTGCCGAGCTTTTCCTTGGCGCTGGTGATCGCGGCGGTGACGGCAGGCGCCTCCAGCGGCTTGCCGCCATTGAAGCGCACGTTCTTGAGGATCTGCGGCACAGGCTCGAAACGGTGGCAGATCTCGGACACCTTCTTGCCCGACTGGGCGACGACGGAGAGAAGCTCCAGCGCCGCAAGGATGCCGTCCCCGGTGGTTGTGTAATCGCTGAGGATGATGTGGCCGGACTGCTCACCGCCGATGTTGTAGTCGCCCGCGCGCATCTCTTCCGCCACGTACCGGTCACCGACCTTGGTACGGATCAGGTTGACGCCGATCGATTCCAGGTAGCGCTCCATGCCGAGGTTGCTCATCACGGTCGCGACCACCGTGCCGTGCTTGAGCCGCTCGGACCTGAGCCAGGACGCCGCGATCACCGCGAGAAGCTGGTCACCATCGACGATCTTGCCCTTCTCGTCGATGATGATGACGCGGTCGGCGTCGCCATCCAGCGCGATGCCGATGTCGGCGCGGACCTCGAGCACCTTGGCGCGGATCGCATCCAGCGAGGTGGACCCGCAGTCGCGGTTGATGTTGAGGCCGTCGGGCTCGACGCCCAGCGTCATCACCTCGGCGCCGAGCTCCCACAGGACGTCGGGCGCGACGCGGTAGGCCGCGCCATTGGCGCAGTCGACCACCACGCGCAGCCCGTCGAGGCTGAGGGTGCGCGGGAACGTGCGCTTGGCGAACTCGACGTAGCGGAAGCGGTCGCCCTCCACCCGCTTGGCGCGGCCGATATCGGCGCCGGTGGCGAGGCGGCGGGTGAGGTCGCTGTCCATCAGCCTCTCGATCCGCGCCTCCACGTCGTCCGACAGCTTGAAGCCGTCCGCGCCAAAGATCTTGATGCCGTTGTCGTCGTAGGCGTTGTGCGAGGCGGAAATCATCACGCCGATGTCGGCCCGGAGCGAGCGGGTCAGCATCGCGACGGCGGGCGTCGGCATCGGCCCCAGCAGGAACACGTCGGCCCCCACGGCGGTGAAGCCCGCGACCATGGCGGTCTCCAGCATGTAGCCGGAGAGGCGCGTATCCTTGCCGATGACGATGCGCTGGCGCCCCTCATGCTCGGCGGCCAGCACCAGCCCCGTCGCCATGCCAACGCGCATCGCGATCTCGGGCGTCATCGCCCGGCCGTTGGCGCGGCCGCGAATGCCATCGGTGCCGAAATACTTACGCGCCATCATCAACCCTCAATCAAGCCACCGGGGGACTAAGCGAGGACGGGCGATTCAAGTCAACCTTCGCGGGCCGGCCGCGCACCACGTCCGCCAGTTCCTGCCAGAGCGCACCGTTCCAGTACCGCCGCGCCTGCCCCGACGGCGAGGTGAGCACGAAGAGCCGCGTCGCACCGATCGTATCCGGCTGGAACCCCAGCGGGATCTTGCCGGTCGGGCGGGCGAGGATCGCGGCGGCCGCTGTCTTGGACGTGAGGGCGAGGATGGCTGGTTGATGCATCAGCATCTTTTCCCGCACAGCAGCAGCATCGAACGCGCCTTCGGGAAGCTCGGCATCGTTGCCGTAGTGCGATTTGGACACGTCGGTGAGCCCGATGCCGTGCTCGATGAGCCGCGGCCACTCCTGCGGCCGGAGGCGAAGCGGCGTGAGGCCGGTCTCTGCCAGCGCACGCCAGAAGAAGTTGCCGGGATGAGCGTAGTACGCACGCCGCTCTGCCGACACGCGCCCGAGCGCAGTGCCGCAGAAGACCACCCCGAGGCCCGGCCCAAGAAGGTCAGGCACATGCCCCGGCGGCAGCGGGCCCGCCTTTTCCGTGATCGCATCCATGACCCGCGGTTTAGCACACGGCTCGGGTTGGCTGGTCGCAGAAACGAAACGACCGCCGGCAGCGGGGCTGCGGCGGTCGCTCGTGTCAGGCGCTGAGGCCGGCGGTTATGACGGGGCGGGTTCGAGGCCGCCGTCGCCGCTCGGGCGCGGGCGGGTGCCGCCGGTGGTCGGGACCGCCGTGGAGCGCGGCGTGGACGAGTCGTCGTCCGCGTTGTCGCGCACGGGGGGCTTGCCGAGGAGGAGGTCGCGGATCTCGTCGCCGGACAGCGTCTCGTACTCGAGGAGGCCGTTGGCGATGATGTGCAGTTCCTCGATGTTGGTCTTCAGCACCGACGTCGCGGTCTCGTAGCCTTCGTTGACGAAGCGCTTCACTTCGCGGTCAACCAGTTCCTGCGTCTTTTCCGAGACGGACTGGCTGCGCGCGACGGAGTGGCCGAGGAAAACCTCGTCCTCGTTCTCGCTGTAGAGGAGCGGGCCGAGCTCGTCGGACATGCCGAACTGGGTCGCCATCGCGCGGCTGAGCTTGGTCGCCATCTTGATGTCGGCCGACGCGCCGGACGTCACCTTCTCGTGGCCGAAGATCATCTCTTCCGCCACGCGGCCGCCCATGGCCACCGCAAGATCGGCCTTGCACTTGGCGCGGGTCAGCGAGATCTGATCCCGCTCCGGCAGGCGCATCACCATGCCCAGCGCTCGGCCGCGCGGGATGATGGTCGCCTTGTGGATCGGGTCGGACGCCGGCATGTGGATCGCCACCAGCGCGTGGCCTGCCTCGTGGTAGGCGGTGAGCTTCTTCTCGTCCTCGGTCATGACGAGGGTGCGGCGCTCGGCACCCATCATCACCTTGTCCTTGGCGTCCTCGAACTCCTGGTGGGTGACGAGGCGCTTGTTGCGACGCGCCGCCAGAAGCGCCGCCTCGTTGACGAGGTTGGCAAGGTCCGCACCGGCGAAGCCGGGCGTGCCGCGGGCAAGGGTCTTCAGGTTCACGTCGGGCGCCAGCGGCACCTTGCGGACGTGGACCTTGAGGATCTTCTCGCGGCCGACGAGATCGGGGTTGGGGACCACGATCTGGCGGTCGAAGCGGCCCGGACGCAGGAGCGCCGGGTCGAGAACGTCGGGGCGGTTGGTGGCGGCGATGAGGATGATGCCCTCGTTCGCCTCGAAGCCGTCCATCTCGACCAGGAGCTGGTTCAGCGTCTGCTCGCGCTCGTCGTTGCCGCCGCCGAGGCCTGCGCCGCGGTGGCGACCGACGGCGTCGATCTCGTCGATGAAGATGATGCAGGGCGCGTTCTTCTTCGCCTGCTCGAACATGTCACGCACGCGGGATGCGCCGACGCCGACGAACATCTCGACGAAGTCGGAGCCCGAGATCGAGAAGAACGGGACGTTGGCTTCGCCGGCGATGGCGCGGGCGAGCAGCGTCTTGCCGGTGCCCGGAGGGCCGACGAGGAGGACGCCGCGCGGGATCTTGCCGCCGAGCTTCTGGAAGCGCGAGGGGTCCTTCAGGAAGTCGACGATTTCCTGGAGGTCTTCCTTCGCCTCGTCGACGCCCGCCACGTCCTCGAACAGGATGCGGCCGTGGGCCTCGTTGAGGAGCTTCGCCTTCGACTTGCCGAAGCCCATCGCCTTGCCGGCGCCGCCGCCCTGCATCTGGCGCATCAGGAACAGCCAGATACCGAGGATGAGGAGCATCGGGAACCAGGTGGCGAGGATGCCCCAAAGGCTGATGCCGTCGTTGGGCGGCTCGGCCTTGATGTTCACGCCCTGCGTCTCGAGCGTGGAGATGTAGTCGGTGTCCTTGGGGACGTAGGTCGAGAACCGCCCGCCGGACGCATACTGGCCCGAAACTTCCTGGTTCTGGATGGTGACCGCGCGGACGTTGCCGTTGCGGGTCTCTTCCATGAACTGGGAGAACGAGATTTCGGACGTATTCGCGCGCTGTCCCGGGTTCTGGAACAGCTGGAACAAGGCGATCAGCAGAAGCGCGATCACCACCCACAGCGCGAAATTACGGAAATGGTTGTTCATAGCTGACCTTCGGTTGCGCCCGTTTCGGACGCGGGAGGCGGAACACTCGCCGCCGTCATGGAACCCAACATAGGATGGCGCGGGGTTGCTGCCAACAGCCTCACGGCAAAGGAGGACGCTTCACCGCACGGGCTCTGCCGACAGCATCGCACGGGGCGCGCCCCGGCGCACCACGCCAAGTGTCGGCGCTGCGATGAAATGTCCGTCGCGGAAGGCGGCCGGCGCGGCGGCCCTCGCGCCGGGGTGTCCGACGGCGGGGCAGAGGGCGGCGGCCTTGCCAAGGGGCGCCAGGGTGACCGGGCCATAGCCCTCGGCGAGGGAGATCCTGTAGCGGCCGTCGAACACCGCGGTCTGGCCGGGGCCGAGCTCAACCGGGCGGATTCCGCGCGCCTCGCGCCAGAGGACGATGTGTTCGGGCCCGACGTCGACCACGGTGCGGCCGAGCGTTGTGCGCCCCTCCCCTGTGAGCGCGAGTTCGGCGGCTGGGAGGAGCGCGTCGAACCGGGGGCCGTGGGGAAGGCCGCCGGCGGTCTGGACAGCGTCGGCGAGGAGGCGGAGGCGGACTTCCTCCGCGACGTCCGCGAACGGGCGGCGCGCGATCGAGACGGCGCCTGCCGTGTCGACCCGGACGGCGGATGCTGCGAGTGCGGTGACCGCATGGTCGATCGCGGCACTGGCGCGCGCCAGATGGGCCGCGGCGTCCGCGAGGCGCGCTGCGGTGAGGCCGGCAGCCTCCAGCGAAGGCGCCAGCTTGCGGATGGCGACGCGGGCGAAGCGCGGGTCCTCGTTGGAGGGGTCCTCCCGCCACAGGATGCCGCGCGCGAGGAGGGCTGCCCGCAGGTCCGACCGCCGGGCTCCGAGGAGCGGGCGCAAAATTCTGAGCCCATCGCGAACGGTGTCGGCACGGATGGCCCCGAGGCCGCGCAGGCCACTCCCCCGCCCCAGCCGCAGGAGCAGCGTTTCAGCCTGATCGTCCAGCGTGTGCGCGGTGGCGATGGCGGTAAGGCCAAGCCTGTAAGCCGCGTCTCGAAGCAGTCCATAGCGCACGTTGCGCGCCCAGGCTTGCACGGAGCTGCCGTCGTGCGGCCCGGCACGCAGGATGTGGCAGGGAAGGCCGAGGCCGGCGGCCAGAGCGGCGACCGCGGCGGCGTCGTCCGCCGCGCCGGGGCGAAGGCCATGGTCAACCGTCAGCACCACCGCGTCAGAAAAGCCCGCCTCGCGGGCCAGCACCGCGAGCGCGGTGGAATCGCTGCCGCCGGAGACGGCGAGGCCGACCGGTCCGCCGGCAGCGTTCAGGAGCTCGGTATCGAACCCCGGCGGCCGGAGATGATCGGCCGCGGGATCGCTCACGCGCAGTTGGCGGCCTGCCGTTCGCGCTCGGCTTCCGCCCTCAGGGAGGCGTCGACGTTGGGGTAGGCGCCGATCAGCTCGTCGAGCGAGGAACAGGCGGCCTCCTTCTCGCCGAGACCGTTGAGGGCCGAGCCGAGCTTGAGGAGGCTGGACGGTGCCTGCGCGCTGTTTGGGTCCGAAGTGTAGTTCTCGAGGAAGAGGTTCGCGGCGGTGCGATAGTCACCCTGCGCCATCAGCGCTTCGCCGAGGAGATAGCGTGCCTCTCCGGCGACCGGCCCCTCCGGATTTGCGGCGAGGACGGCGCGCGCCTCGTCGGCTGCCATCGCGAACCGGCCGGACTGCTGGAGCTGGCGTGCGTTGTCGAGCGCACCGGCATTCGCGGGGGGCGGCGTGCTCTGCACCGGTGCGGCGGGGGTGGGCAGGCCCGACCCCGGGTTGTTCAGCACCGAAAGGTCGATCGGGCCGCCGAAGGCACCGTCGCCCGTGCCGACGTCGGCAGAGGGCTGGGTCTGGGGCGGGGCGGCTGCCGTGGTGCCAAGCGGGGCCGGCGGCGCGCCGGTGCCCGACAGCGAACCCTGCTGCCCGAGCGAAGGCGAGGGCTGCGCGGGCTGCGTGGCCGGCAGGGACTGGCTCTGCAGCGCGCTCTCCAGCCGGCGGACGGAGAAGGTGAGCTGCTCGACCTGGCCGGTCAGCGAGCGCACCTGCGTCTCGAGCTGGTCGAGGCGGAGCTGGGTGTTATCGGGCGCAGCGTTCTTGTCGCCGCCGCTGAGGAAACCCGGCAGGAAGCGGTTCTGGACCTGTTCGACACCGGAGGACGGTGCCGAGGGGGTGGAAACCGGCGGAAGCGCGAACGCTGCGCCGGAAACCGTGACGAAAAGCACCGTGAGGAGCGTACGCATGGGCGAACTCTCTCGTTTTGAGCATTGACGCGCGCCTTATAGCGGCTCTGGCGCGCGTGTTAAACGCTTCTTAACGGACGGGCTTCTTCGGCAGCGTGTCAGCCGCCGTTGAGGACCGTCACCGCACGGCGGTTCTGGGACCAGCACGATTCGGCGTCGCAGACGGCAACGGGCCGCTCCTTGCCGAACGACAGGGTGCGCAGGCGGTTCGCCGGAACCCCGCGGCTGACGAGGAAGTTCTTCGCAGCCTCGGCGCGCCGGGCGGACAGCGCGATGTTGTATTCACGCGTGCCGCGCTCGTCGGCATGGCCTTCGACCGTGACCTGGTAGCGCGGGTACTGGTTGAGCCAGGCGGCCTGCGCGGTCAGCGTCTGTGCGGCGGTCGGCTCGATCTGCGAGGAATCGACCAGGAACAGGACGCGGTCGCCGACATTCTGCGCGAAGTCGGCGGGCGAACCCGGCGTCGCGACGCCGGCGGTGTTTGCGGGCGGCTTCTTCGCGCAGCCGGCAACACCGAGTGTGAGAGACAGCGCCAGGACCGTGAAGGCCTGGGCGAGAAAACGTTTGGACAGGACAGCCATCAACTCACTCCGATGGGAATACCGGGGACGTCGCACGATCGCGGTTAAGATCTAGATTGCGAAGTTGGTAAACGCGGGCTTTTGAAAAATTGCAATGCGCTCTCGCGCATTACTGACGTGTGGGGGACCAGGCCGGGTCGGATGCGAGCGTGCCGGTGTCGAGCTGCCGTTCGTTCCGCCCGGTGATGTCGACGGTATAGACGCTGGCGCCGCCCGCCGGACCGCCGCTTTCGCGGAAGAACGCAAGCACGCGGCCGTTGGGCGCCCACGTCGGGCCTTCGTTGTGGAAGCCCGAGGTGAGGAGCCGCTCGCCGCTGCCGTCGGGCGCCATCACGCCGATGGAGAAGCGCCCGCCGCCCTGCTTGGTGAAGGCGATGTAGTCCCCGCGCGGCGACCAGACCGGGGTCGAATAGCGGCCGTCGCCGAAGGAGATGCGCGTCGCCTCACCGCCGCCGGCGCTCATCACGTAGAGCTGCTGCGTGCCGCCGCGGTCGCTCTCGAACACGATCTGCGAGCCGTCAGGAGAGTAGCTCGGCGCGGTGTCGATCGCGGGTGTCTGCGTCAGCCGACGAAGCTGGCGGCTGCCGAGATCCATCTCGAAGATGTTGGAGTTCCCGCCCTCCTGAAGCGACATCACCACACGCTGCCCGTCCGGCGAGAATCGCGGCGCGAAGCTCATGTTCTCGAAATCGCCCAGGATCTGCCGCTGCCCGGTCTCGACGTTGAGAAGGAAGACCTTCGGGACGCTGCCCTCGTAGCTCATGTAGGTGACGGTCTGGCCCGCGGGGCTGAAGCGCGGCGTCAGCACGAGGCTGGAACCGTCGGTCAGATATTTCAGGTTAGCGCCGTCCTGGTCCATGATGGCGAGGCGCTTGACGCGCGCCGTCTTCGAGCCGCTTTCGGCAACGAACACGATGCGGGTGTCGAAGTAGCCCTTCTCGCCCGTCAGCCGCTCATAGATCGCGTCGGCGACGATGTGCGCGACGCGGCGCCAGTTGTCCGGCGTGGTGAAGAACTGCTGGCCGACGATCTGCTGCTCCTGCAGCGGGTCCCACAGGCGGAATTCCACGCGAAGGCGCCCGTCACCCTCGGGCACGACCTGGCCGGTCACCAGCGCCTCGGCGCCGATCGCCCGCCAGTCGCCGAACCGGGGCACGTCCGCCGTGCCCATCGTCTGCGAGATGAAGGCCGTGCGGTCCACTGCGCGGAACAGGCCGGAGCTCGTCAGGTCGGCCTCGACCACGCTCGCGATCTGCTGGCCGAGCGCCGCCTCGTTGGGCGGTGCGGAGAAATAGGGGATCGCGATGGGCAAGGCGCGCGCCTGCCCTTCGGTCACGTCGATCGACACGAGTGCGGCAGCCGGGCGCGGCATTGCGATCGCGAGGAGAACCAGGAGCGCGGCGAGAATACGCATCATCTAATACAAATCCCGAGGGTCGAAGTTCACTTGGACGTCCTTCCAGAGGGAGTGTTTCTCCGCCGGAAGCCGGTAGGGCTGGCACTGGATCACGGCGCGCTGCGCCGCATCCGATGCCACATCGTACAGTGGGCCGGTGCCGGACCGACCCGTCTCGAAGACGGCGACGACGCTGCCGTCGATAGCGAGCGCGACCTGGATCGTCACCACGATCGCCCGGCCGTCGGCCATTCCGATCGGCGGGTTCCAGCAACGCTGCATCTGGCTTCTCAGCGCATCCTTTTCGGACAACGTCAAGGCGGCGGCGTTGCGACCGTCGTCTGCGCCGAGCGATGCCTGGGCCGATCCGGACCCGCCGCCGGACGGATCCGTGCGGTTGATGAGCTGCGACAACCTGTCGGCGCTGAAGGCGTCCTCCACCGGCGGCGTCGTGGCCGCCTGCTGGCGGCGGGGCGGCGGCGTCGGCTTGCGGTTCGGCACGACCTTGACCGGAACGGGCGGCGCAGGCTGCGCGACTTCGGGTTCGGCAGGCTCGGACTCGGTGGGGGCGATGCTCGCGACCTCGGTCTCCGTCACCGGTTCGGGCTCGGGCTCCGGCGTGGCCTCGGCCGGAGGCTCGGGCACGGAGGCCGGCTCCTCGGTCTCGGCTTCGGCGACGGGCTCCGGCTCGGCCTCGGGCATCGGCGCGCTGGATTCGGCCGCGTTCACGCGCGCGTTCTCGTCGGTCGCAATGTCTTCGGCCGGGGTGTCGGTGGCGCCGGGGGTCTCTTCGGGCAGCGGCGGCTCTTCGGCCTCCACCGTCTCGGGCGCGGCGTCTTCCACCACGGCCTCGGCGGTCTCCTCGCCGACGGTCACGTCCGTCTCGTCGGAGATGGTGACGAGCTCGATGGGGAGGGAGGCCACGGGCTGCGTCGCGAACGCGTCCGGCTGGCCGAGATTGAGGATCATCGCCAGCAGAAGCGAAAGGTGCAGCACGGCCGATACGATCAGGGCCGCGCGCATATCACGGCTCCTCGGTCGTCACGAGACCGATGCGCGAGAAGCCGGCCTGGTTGAGCCGGCCCATCACGCGCATGATCGCGCCGTAGTTGGCTGTCGTGTCGCCGCGCACGAGGATGCGCTCCTCGTAGCCGGCGCCGGCGATGGCCTCCAGCCGTGCGATCAGCTGGTCGACCTCGATGGGCTCTTCCTGCAGGAACACCTGGCCCTCCGCGTCGATCGAGATGGTGAGTGGGTCGACCGCGCCTTCAAGCGGCTTCGCCTTGCTCTCCGGCAGGTCGAGCGGCACGCCGACGGTGAGAAGCGGTGCCGACACCATGAAGATGATGAGAAGCACCAGCATCACGTCGACGAACGGCGTGACGTTGATCTCCGACATCGGCCGGAAGCGCGATTGCCGGCGGCCGCCGCGTCGCCCGCCGCCCGGTCCGCCGCCGAATGAGGCCATGCCCATATCAGATCCGCTCGTCGATCTCGCGGGATAGGATCGCGAGGAACTCGTCGGCGAACCCTTCCATGTGCTGGGTCAGTCGGCTCACGTCCGTTGCGAGCTTGTTGTAGAAGATGGTGGCCGGAATGGCGGCGAGCAGGCCGAGCGCGGTGGCGAACAGCGCCTCCGCGATGCCGGGCGCCACGACCGCGAGGTTGGTGGATTCCGACGCCGCGATCGCCTGGAACGAGCTCATGATGCCCCACACCGTGCCGAAGAGGCCGATGAAGGGTGCCGCCGAGCCGACCGAGGCGAGCACCATCAGCCCGCGCTCCATCTCCTCGCCCTCGCGCGACGAGCGTCATCGTCATCACCCGGTCGATGCGGTTGGCGAGCGAGGAGAGCGCCGGCTTGTCGCCCTCGTGGCTGCGCTTCCATTCCTTCATGGCGGCGACGAAGATCGAGGCGATGCCGTCGGGGTCCTCGTTCGACTGCGTCTGGTAGAGCTCCTCGAGCGACTGGCCGGACCAGAACTCGTCCTCGAAATGGTGGATGCGCGAGCGCAGGCGGCGGAACGCGATGAGCTTGTAGATGATGATCGCCCAGCACCACACCGAGGCCGCGATCAGCCCCAGCATGACCACCTTCACGATGATCTGCGCTTCCAGGAAGAGGCCGATCAGCGAGAATTCGCCGGGGGCCACGAGTTCGGTGCCGACCGCAACCCCGTCGCCGACCTGTGACATCAGGCCGAGATGGAAGACATCGGGCAGAGCGGAGAGGATCGATGCGATCGCCTCAAGCACGGGACACCGCCTGACAGTCGTTCGCGGAAGCTAGATGACGTGCGCTCAAAACAAACTCCAAGGCGGCCGGCGAAATGCGTGGATCGCCCTTTCGGGCACAGGGCAGCGTCTAACCCGTTTTTCCAACGCTTGTCAGCACGGCGTTGATTCATGCCAGACCAGAGAGGCAAGACACGCGCCGAGACGCGTTCCGTGGGCGCGTCCACGGATGAGCCGCGCATTACGCCCCTCGCGGAATAAGATCAAGCAGCCGTCAGTTTGGCCGCGACGGCCGCAGGCGCGCGGGACGGCCGGCCCGCCGCGTCGATCAAGCACAGCTCGACGGTCGCGTTCACGATCGCGCGATCATCCCTGAGGATGCGCTGCGCCATCGTGAACAGCACCTTGCCGGCTGCCGGTTGCGCACGGTCTCGACGGTAAGGAGATCGTCGATGAAGGCGGGGCCGGAGAAGGCGAGCGTCATGCGCCCGGATGGTGAAGAACAGCGGCGGCGTGCCGCGCGCAAGCTCGGTATGGTCGATGCCGCGCTTCGCGCAGGAACTCGGTCCGCCCGCGCTCCAGGAAGCGGACGAAGGCACCGTGGTAGACCCGGCCCGTGAAGTCGGTGTCCTCGAAATAGACGCGGACGGGGTGCAGGTTCATCGCCGCTCGAACAGTTTTTCGATGTCGTGGAGGGTGAGCGACACGAAGGTCGGCCGGCCGTGGTTGCACTGCGCAGCCGACGGCGTCGTCTCGATCTGGCGCAGCAGCGCGTTCATCTCGGCGTGGTTGAGGATGCGGCCGGAACGGACCGAGCCGTGGCAGGCCATGGTCGCGGCAATGTGATTGAGCCGCGTCTCCAGCGCGTCGGCGGCGCCCCACTCGGCGACCTCGTCGGCAAGCTGGCGGACGAGGCCCGCAATGTCGAAGTTGCCGAGCGGCGCCGGGCGTCTCGCGCACCACCACCGCGCCGCGGCCGAACGGCTCCAGCGTCAGCCCCAGAGCGGCGAACGCCTCGGCGTGGTCCGCAAGGTTGGAGACCTCCTCGGGCGTCAGCTCCACCACCTCGGGAATGAGGAGGCCCTGCGCCTTGGGCGTGCCGCTGGCGGCGGCGGTCTTCAGCGCCTCGTAGACGATCCGCTCGTGCGCGGCGTGCTGGTCGACCACCACCAGCCCCTCGGCGGTCTGCGCCAGAATGTAGTTCTTGTGCACCTGCGCGACGCGCGGCGCCGAGGAAATGGTCGGCGTCGTCCTCCTGCGGCGCCTCGGCCGGCGCGGCGGCGCGCGGCGCGGGCGGACGGTGGCGGGCTGAAGAAGCGCGGCGAACTCTGCGGTGCGGCCCGGAGCGGCGCGGGCCGTGCGGGCTCGCGCGCGCGTCTCGAACGCGGCGGCGGGCTCGGCGAGGCCCGGCGCACGGTCCGGCATCCTGACGGCCGAAAGCGCGGCGCTGGAGATGACGCGCGTGGTGCGGGGCGCCATCTCGGCGAGCTGCCTGCGGATCGCCGAGACGATCAGCCCGCGCACGAGGTTCGCCTCGCGGAAGCGCACGTCCGCCTTCTGCGGGTGGACGTTGACGTCGACCGCCTCGGGGTCGAGGTCGATCGAGAGGACCGCCATCGGGTGCCGGTCGCGCGACATCACGTCCTGGTAGCCGGCCCGGAGCGCCTGCCCGATCAGCTTGTCGCGCACCACGCGCCCGTTCACGAACGCGTACTGGTGGAGCGAGTTGGAGCGCCCGTTGGTCGGCAGGCCGAGGAGCCCGGAGACGCGCACGCCCTCCCGCTCGGCGGCGAGGTGGATCGCCTCGGCCGCGAAGTCCGGCCCGAGCACGTCGCGCGCCCGGTCGGACGGGGTGCCGGCGGGGTAGCGCACCGGCCGCCCGCCGGTGGTGAGCGAGAAGGCGACGCCGGGGGCCGACAGCGCCAGCCGCTTCACGATGTCGCTGACCGCGATCACCTCGCTGCGCTCGCTCTTCATGAACTTCAGCCGCGCCGGGGTCGCGAAGAAGAGGTCGCGCACCTCCACCGTGGTGCCGACTGGCCCGGCCGCGCGGCTCGACCCGCTGCACCCGCCCGCCCTCGACGCGGATCTCGGCGCCATCGGCCGCGCCCGCCGCGCGCGAGCTGACGCACAGCCGCGCCACCGCGCCGATCGACGGCAGCGCCTCGCCGCGGAAGCCCATGGTGAGGATCGCGGCGAGATCCGCGGCGGTCGTGAGCTTTGAGGTGCAGTGGCGCGAGACGGCGAGCGGCAGATCTTCGGCCGCAATGCCGTGCCCGTCGTCGGCGACGCGGATCAGCGCCGCACCGCCCGCCTCGACCGCGATGTCGATGGCGGACGCGCCCGCGTCGAGCGCATTCTCGACGAGCTCCTTGACCACGCTCGCCGGCCGCTCGACCACCTCGCCCGCGGCGATCTTGTCGATCAGCGCGTCGTCGAGCCGCCTGACGGCCGCTGAGCGCGATGGTGCGCTCCAATGTTGCTGCCTGATGGCGCATGGGTGGTGCCGCTTTCCCTTGACCGCCCTATCGTCTAGGCGTGTGGCGGCGGGCGCAAGCCTTGCCGACCGCCGCCGCCCTCCGTCCACAGCGTACCTTTCCGAAAGACGCCATGACCGACGCTCCGATCCCCGGCCTCAGCGCCATCGCCGATGACTACGACGCCATCCTCTGCGACGTGTGGGGCGTCATGCACAACGGCGTCGCCGCGCACGATGCGGCGTCCGACGCCCTCAGCCGCTTCCGCAAGGCCGGCAAGCCGGTGGTCCTCCTCACCAACGCGCCGCGCCCTTCCGGCCCCGTCATCGACCAGCTGATGCGCCTCGGCGCCTCGCGCGATGCGTTCGATACCGTGGTCTCGTCCGGCGACGTGGTGCGCAAGCACCTGATCGACGAGGGCTACCGCAAGGTCTACCACCTCGGCCCGTCGCGGGACATGACGCTCTACGACGGCACGCACATCGAGCTCGTCGATTCGGCCGACGAGGCGGAGGCGATCGTCGGCACCGACATGCGCTCCGACACAGAGGTCCCGGCGGACTACACGGCCGAGATCGGCGCCCTCACCGGCCTTTCGATCCCCTACATCTGCGCCAACCCCGACATCGTGGTCGAGCGCGGCGGCGACATCGTCTACTGCGGCGGCGCGCTTGCTGAGATCTACGAGAGGATGGGCGGGTCGGCGAAGCAGTTCGGCAAGCCCTACGCGCCGATCTACGAGATGGGCCTTGCCCGGATCGCCGACCTTGCGCCGGGCGCCAGCCGCGTCCTCGCCATCGGCGACGGCCTGCCGACCGACATCACCGGCGCCAACCGGCAGGGGCTCGACGTCCTATTCATCACCCACGGCATCCACGTCCACGAGCTCGGCGAGAACGGCGTGCCGGACCCCGAGAAGGTCCGCGCCCGGCTCGAGAAGGAAGGGCTGACGGCGCGCCACTACATCGCAAAGCTTGGCTGGTAGCGCGGCGATGGAGGCTTTTGCCGTCGATCTCGGCGACGTGCCGGAGGCGCTCACCGGCGGCACGGTCGCGATCGGCAACTTCGATGGCGTCCACCGCGGCCATCAGGCCGTGCTCGGCGCCGCGCTGCAGGGCCCCGGCCCCGTCATCGCGCTCACCTTCGAGCCCCACCCGCGCGAGTTCTTCTCCGGAAAGCCCGTGTTCCGCCTCACCCCGCCGGCCGAAAAGGCGCGGCTCGTCGAGGCGCTGGGGCTCGCCGGCATGGTGGTCGCCCCGTTCGACGGCGCCCTCGCCGCGCTCGGCGCCGACGCCTTCATCGACGAGGTGCTGATCGGCCGGCTCGGTGCCCGCCACGTCGCCGTCGGGCACGACTTCAAGTTCGGCGCCAAACGCAGCGGGTCCGCCGCCCGGCTCGCCGCCGACCCGCGCTTCTCGGTCACCGTGGTGGAGGCGTTCGGCGGCGGGGACGACGACACGGTGGTGTCCTCCTCGCGCATCCGCACGCTCCTTTGCGAGGGCGCGCCGGAACGGGCGGCCGACCTCCTCGGCTACCGCTACACCGTCACGAGCGAGATCATCCACGGCCAGAAGCGCGGCCGCGAGATGGGCTACCCGACGGCCAACCAGTCCCTCCCGCCCGAGACGACGCTCCGCCATGGCATCTATGCCGTGCGCACGAAGATCGACGGCGCGTGGCGGGACGGCGTGGCGAGCTTCGGCCGCCGGCCCGACGTTCGACAACGGCGCCCCGCTCCTCGAAACATTCGTGTTCGACTATTCGGGCGACCTCTACGGCCGCCACCTCCCGGTCACGCTGGTCGCGTTCCTGCGGCCGGAGATGAAGTTCGACGGCATGGCGCCCCTGATGGCGCAGATGGACCGGGACAGCCTCGACGCGCGTGCCGCGCTCGCCGGCATCGCGCCGCTGTCTCCGCTGGATGCCGCGATCAATTTCTAGGCGGGGCTTGTCCTCACGCCGAGGGAGGGGCGCGCCACCGGCGCCAGAGCCCGGCGACCAGCACGCCTGCTAGCGCCGCAGCCAGCCCGAACCATGTGAGCGCGTATTGCAGATGGCTGTTGGCGAAGACGATCTGGCTTTCGCCCGCCTGCGGCAGGCCGCCTGGCGGCGTTTCCGCGGCGACGAGGTCGACCGAATAGGGAGCGGTGCGCGCCGGATCGGCATCGAACGCCGCGGTCAGGCTCGCGATGTCGCGCGAGAACCAGACCTTCTCCGCAAGGTCCGGCGCAGGCGTCACGAAGTTGGGGGGATCATCCTGCCGGACGAGACCCTCGACGGTCACGACGCCGCCGGCGGGCCGCCGACCCCGGCCGCGTGTCCGGGTCGCGCATGGCGTCCGGCACGAAGCCGCGGTTGACGAAGACGGTCCACCCGTCGCTGGTCGTGAACGGCGCGACCACGAAGTAGCCGGTGCCCCGCTGGAGCCCGCCCTGCGGCTCGGACAGGTTCGTCCACGCGTACGCTTCGCCGGGGCCGAACGTGCCCGTGAGGCTGACGCGGCGATAATTCCAGTCGTCGAATGAGAAGTTCGGCCACGCGTCGGGGCCGGGGGCGGGAACGGGGGCCAGCTCGGGCCGCTCGGTTGCCGCTGCGATCAGCGCCTCTTTCCAGGCAAGGCGCTGGAGCTGCCACGCGCCGAGGCCGATGAGGACCACGAAGGCGGCGAGGGTGAGGAGCGCGAAGATGATCAGCGCGCCCCGGGATTTTGTCGTGTTCGTCAAACGATCCGATCCGATGGCGGGGCCGCCCGTGGGACGGCCGCCGCTGTCGTCAGTGAGCGGTGGCGCCCGCGCCCCAGACGTAGATGGCGAGGAACAGGAACAGCCACACCACGTCGACGAAGTGCCAGTACCAGGCGGCGGCCTCGAAGCCGAAGTGCCGCTCCGGCGTGAAGTGCCCCTTCATCGCCCGCGCCGAGGCAGACGGCGAGGAAGATGGTGCCGACCAGAACGTGGAAGCCGTGGAAGCCCGTCGCCATGAAGAAGGTCGCGCCGTAGACGTTGCCGTCGAACGCGAAGGCGGCGTGGGTGTATTCGTAGACCTGGACGACCGAGAACAGGGCACCCAGCGCCACGGTGCAGATGAGGCCGAGCCGCAGGCCCTCCTTGTCGTTCTCCAGCAGCGCGTGGTGCGCCCACGTCACCGTGGTGCCGGAGAGGAGCAGGATCATCGTGTTGAACAGCGGCAGGTGCCAGGGGTCGAACGTCTCGATCGATGCGGGCGGCCAGACGCCGCCGGTCTCCTCCACGCGGAGCGGGAAGTTCAGCTCGTTGGGGAACAGCGCAACGTCGAAATAGGCCCAGAACCACGCGACGAAGAACATCACCTCCGAGGCGATGAACAGGATCATGCCGTAGCGCAGGTGCAGCTTGACGACGGGGGTATGGTCGCCGTGGAGCAATTCCTTGACCGTGTCGGCCCACCAGGCCGCCATGGTGCCGAGAACGATCGCGAAGCCGATCGCGAAGATGCCCCAGCCGCCGATGTCCGTGCCGGCGACCATCAGCACGTCGCCCTTGTTCCAGCGCATCAGCGCGACGGCGCCGACGGCCATCACCAGCGCGCCGACGGAGCCCACCAGGGGCCACGGGCTCGGGTCCAGGATGTGATAGTCGTGATTCGGCTTCGAACCGCTCGCCATTGTCGTTCCCCTCAACCGGCCGCGGACGGCCTGATCCTCATGCGCCGCGCAAGCCGCGCAGCCTTTTGCCTCGGCGCCGCGAGACCGCGGCACCACATCACCGCGGACCCCGCGGCCTTCAAGCCACGCCGCGCGCGGCGTGAACCTACCGCACAGCACGCGGGCGGTGGAAGTGCCGCCCTTGCGCAGGCCTTGACCGGCGCGTGGAAACCCACCCGTTCGTCCGGCCGAGATGCGCTTTTGCCACGCAATCTTGCGAGCGTCGACAGCCGTTTGCGGCGCCGCGCCTTAAAATCAACCCGCCGGCTGCGCCTTGGCTTCCGGCGTCTGCGCGAAGAAGGTGTAGGACAGCGTGAGGATGTTCACGCCGTCCGCATCCGGGTCTTCCGCATAGGCCGGGTCGACGTAGAACACCACCGGGATCTCGAGCCGTTCCTTTGCCTTCAGCGGCTGCAGATCGAAGCAGAAGCACTGCACCTTGGTGAAGTAGCCGCCCCCCTGGTAGGGCGTGATGTTGTAGACCGCGCGGCCGACCGTATCCTTGTTCGACTTGTTCTCGATCACGTACATCGCCTGCGCGACTTCGCCGACGCGCACCTTCATCGAGCGCTGCATCGGCTGGAACGTCCACGGCAGGCTGGGGTCCATGTTGGCGTCGAAGCGGATCGTGAGTTCGCGCTCGCCGGGCTTCAGGCCAGGCAGCGCCTCGACCGTTCCGATGGAGGGCGTGCCGCCGAAGCCGGTCACCTGGCAGAAGAGGGCGTAGAGCGGAACCGCCGCATACGCCGCACCAACCATCAGCGTGACGAAGAGGACGCACGACAGTGCGACCATGCCGTGCCTCGGTTTCTTGCCTGCCTTGTTCTCAGCCATCAGAGCAAGGTCCCCGCGGACAGTTTGAGGATGGTGATGACGTAGAAGAGGATCACCATAGCGACGAGGATGACGGCGAGCGCGATGGAGCGGCTCCTGCGGCGGCGCAGGCGCTCCTTCTCGGCCGGCACGTCCTGCGGGGCGACCGGGGTCGGGACCGCGACGTCGTGCTCGCCGCTCATGCCAGCACCATGCCGATGACGTGGTCGGCCATCAGAGCGCCGAACAGCGCGAAGAGGTAGATGATCGAAACGCCGAAGAGCCGCCCGGCATGGCGCCGCTCGGTCTCCTCGGTTGCGCCGAGAAGCGCGACCGCGCGGGCCACGAACCAGACGCCGAGCGCCGCAGCGATCACGGCATAGCCCCAGCTCGCCGCGCCGATCAGCGTGAGCGAGGGGCCTGAGAGAGCCGTCAGCACCGCGTAGAGGAGGATCTGGCGGCGGGTGGACTGCGGGCTGGCCACGCAGGGGAGCATCGGGATGCCCGCTGCCGCGTAGTCGTCGCGCTTGAGGATCGCGAGGGCCCAGAAGTGAGCGGGCGTCCAGAGGAAGATGATGCCGAACATCACCAGCGGGACGAGCGTCACGTCGCCGGTGACGGCGGCCCAGCCGACCACGGGGGGCAGCGCGCCGGCCGCGCCGCCGATGACGATGTTCTGCGGCGTGCGGCGCTTCAGCACCAGCGTGTAGATGACGACATAGAAGAAAATCGTGAAGGCGAGAAGCGAGGCGGCAACGTAGTTCGACGCGAACGCCAGCACCATGACCGAGCCTGCCGACAGGACGATGCCGAAAGACAGCGCGGCTTCGCGCGAGACTCGCCCCCCCGGCAGCGGCCGGGTGCGCGTGCGCGTCATGATGGCGTCGATGTCGGCGTCGAACACCATGTTGAGCGCGCCGGAAGCCCCTGCCCCGACAGCGATTGCGAAGACGGAGAGCGCGATGAGGAGCGGATGCAGGTTGCCGGGCGCGAGGAGCGCGCCTGCCAGCGCCGTGAAGACGACGAGCGACATCACCCGCGGCTTCAACAGATCGTAGAAGTCGCCGGGGATGGGATCGGCGCCTTCGTAGACGGCGGCAGTGTCGGTCATGTTTCACTCTTCGTCGTGGACGGCGCCGCGAGATGGCCCATCCCGTTTCAAAATTCCTGGCCGGCGGCGTCATACGCCGCGTCGGGCCTGTGCCGGGGACGCTGTCCCGGGCGAATGCCGGGTGCGATCACCCCGGCCGTGCCGTGCGCGTTCGGCCCTGAGCAGAGCCGGTGCGCGGTCCGAGGCGGAGCCGCCCGCCTGGCGTAGCGGCGAAGTCGCAAAACTGCCGCGACGGCGTGCCTTGGGCTGTTCGCCTCCGGCGTTTGGCCTGCGCATTTGCGTAGTGCCGAGTCGGTCGTTTGAACACTGCAACCGCCGGAACGGTTCAATGCAGGCGCGCCGGCCGCGGAACGGTCGGCGCGCTTTGCGTTGGAGCCCTTAGCGGACCTGCGGCAGGGTCTCGAACTGGTGGTACGGCGGCGGCGAGGAGAGCTGCCACTCGAGCGTGGTGGCGCCGGCGCCCCACGGGTTGTCGGCGGCCTTGCGGTGCTTCACCAGCGCGTCGACCATCACCCAGATGAACACCAGCATGCCGATGAACGTCACGTAGGCGCCGGCCGACGAGACCATGTTCCAGCCGGCGAACTGGTCCGGATAGTCGGCGTAGCGGCGGGGCATGCCCTGCAGGCCCAGGAAGTGCTGCGGGAAGAAGATGAGGTTCACGCCGATGAACATCACCCAGAAGTGCAGCTTGCCCAGCGCGTCGGAGTACATCATGCCGAACATCTTCGGGAACCAGTAGTACCAGCCCGCGAAGATGGCGAACACGGCGCCCATCGACAGCACGTAGTGGAAGTGCGCGACCACGTAGTAGGTGTCGTGGAAGGCGCGGTCGAGGCCGGCGTTGGCGAGCTGGATGCCCGTCACGCCGCCGAGGGTGAAGAGGGCGATGAAGCCGATCGCCCACACCATCGGCGTCTTGAACTCGATCGAACCGCCCCACATCGTCGCGATCCACGAGAAGATCTTGATGCCTGTCGGCACCGCGATCACCAGCGTCGCGAAGGTGAAGTAGGCCTGCGTGTCCGCCGAAAGGCCGATCGTGTACATGTGGTGCGCCCACACGACGAAGCCGACGACGCCGATGCCGACCATGGCGTAGGCCATGCCGAGATAGCCGAACACCGGCTTCTTCGAGAAGGTCGAGATGATGTGGCTGATGATGCCGAAGCCCGGCAGGATCAGGATGTAAACCTCGGGGTGCCCGAAGAACCAGAACAGGTGGGCGAACAGGATCGGGTCACCGCCGCCCGCAGGCGCGAAGAATGTGGTGCCGAAGTTGCGGTCGGTCAGGAGCATCGTGATCGCACCGGCGAGGACCGGGAGCGACAGGAGGAGCAGGAACGCCGTCACCAGCACCGACCACACGAACAGCGGCATCTTGTGGATGGTCATCCCCGGCGCGCGCATGTTGAGGATGGTGGTGATGAAGTTGATCGCGCCCAGGATCGACGACGCGCCGGCGATGTGGAGCGAGAGGATCGCGAAGTCCATTGCCGGTCCGGGGCTGCCCGCGGTGGACATCGGCGGCATGATGTCCCAGCCGCCGCCAAAGCCCTCGGCGCCGGGTGCGCTTGGCATGAACAGCGAGCCGACCAGCAGAAGGAACGATGCCGGCAGGAGCCAGAACGAGATGTTGTTCATCCGCGGGAAGGCCATGTCCGGCGCGCCGATCATCAGCGGCACGAACCAGTTGCCGAACCCGCCGATCATCGCAGGCATCACCATGAAGAAGATCATGATCAGCCCGTGGCTCGTCGTGAACACGTTGTAGA
The DNA here is from genome assembly GCA_963704595.1 of uncultured Alphaproteobacteria bacterium. Classification (GTDB taxonomy): domain Bacteria; phylum Pseudomonadota; class Alphaproteobacteria; order Rhizobiales; family Amorphaceae; genus Acuticoccus. The sequence continues at coordinate 685,923 of OY969922.1, read as the reverse complement.
CGTGCGGGTTGGCGAAGATCTGGAGGCCGGGCTCCTGAAGCTCCAGCCGCATCGCGAAGGATAGCCCACCCCCGACGAACCCGGCAAAGATCGCGAAGATGAGATACATCGTCCCGATATCTTTGTGGTTTGTAGAGAACAGCCACCGTTTCCACCCCGTGGGGTGGTCGTGGGCATGATCTGCTGCCGCGTAACCCATTCAACCCTCTCCGTTACGTCTGTTGCGGCCGGTCAGGGCCGCCGTATTCACTCAATTGCCGCGGGTGCGGCCAGTCATTGCGGCTCAGTTCAGGGCCGCGGCGGCGACGGGCGTGCCGCCGCGGGCGTCTTCAGCCTGCCACTTCAGCAGCTGATCGTTCGCCGTATCGAGGTTTTCCTTCGCGAGCGCCGCCCACTGGTCGAAGCGGTCCTGCGCCAGCACGTGAACCTCGAGCGGCATGAAGGCGTGAAGGTTGCCGCAAAGCTGCGAGCACTGCCCGCGGTAGACGCCGGGGGCGGTGGCGTTGAACCAGCTCTCGTTGATCCGGCCGACGACCGAGTCGGCCTTCACGCCCAGCGCAGGGAAGGCCACGGCGTGGTTCACGTCGGTCGCGGTGGTCAGGATCTGCACGTTGACCTTCTCGGGGACCACGAGCGGATAGTCGACCGTGAGGAGGCGCGGCGTCTCGAGGTTGGTGAGGCCGTACTTCTCCTGGCGCTCGGCGGTCGCCTCTTCGTCGAGCAGGTAGGAGACGATGGTGCCGATATCGGCCAGATCCTCGTCCTGGTACTCGTAGTTCCAGTACCACTGGGCGCCGATGATCTTGACGGTCATGCCCGGCTCGGGGATCGTCGTCTGATTGTAGAGGAGGCGGAAGGACGGGAACGCGATCGCGACCAGGATCAGCACCGGCACGATGGTCCAGACCACTTCGATCATGGTGTTGTGGGTGGTGCGGCTCGGCACCGGATTCTTCGCTGCACGGAAGCGGAAGATCACGACGGCGATGAGCGCCAGGACGAAAAGGGTGATCGCCGTGATGATGATCAGTGTGTAACGCTCGAACCACACGATCTGGCCCATGATCGGGCTCGCCGCCGGCTGCATGTTGACGCCCCACGGCGTCGGCTGCCCAAGCGCCTGCGCGTAGGCAGGTGCCACGGTAAACAGCGCCAGAAGCGCGCAAGCCAGCCCCAGGCACGTTACGGTGCGCATCGTCATCGAAATCACAATCATCCCCAAGCGTTGATCGAAGCCGGACCCTTGTACCAACATCGAACTGTTCTGAAGGTAGCCAAACCGCCACAGAACGTCCACGGGCGAACCCGCGCGGTAGCCAAGCAATCTGACGCAGCACCCGTTTGCCACGGTCGCCACACCCCGCCTTTAGCCCCAATTCATGTCGCGTCCAACACCCTCATGCACCTTCTTCCAATTCGGTTCTACAGCTTGTGCCAAGCTGTGTTAGTGGGTCGCGCAGTCCGGTTCGGAGTATGACAATGGTGCCGCACATGGTTGTGAGGACATTTTCCGTGGCGCTCGCCGCCCTCACGTTGGGCGTGGCCTTCGCGCTCGCGCTCGTCGGGGGCGCCACGCACAGCGTCCGCACAGGGTCGCATCGTCGACCGGCATGGCGACTGGCAGATCCGCTGCGAACAGCCTGTCGGCTCGCCGTCCGAGCAGTGCGCCCTCGTCCAGAACGTCGAGGCGCAGGACCGCGCCAATGTCGGCCTCACCGTCATCTTCCTGCGTACCGCGGACCGTCAGGCCCGCATCCTTCGCGTCCTCGCCCCGCTCGGCGTCCTCCTCCCCTCCGGCCTCGGCCTCTCGATCGACGAGAACGAGGTCGGCCTCGCGGGCTTCGTGCGCTGCCTGCCCGAGGGCTGCATCGCCGAGGTCGAGCTCGACGACGGCCTTCTGGAGCGGTTCGGCGCCGGCAAGACCGCGACGTTCGTGATCTTCCAGACCCCCGAGGAAGGGATCGGAATCCCGATCTCCCTCAATGGCTTCACCGATGGGTTCGCGGCGCTGGACAACCCGCCCCCGCCGGCCTCCGCCTCCGCCGACGAGCCGCCGGCCGCACCGCCGCAGCCGGTGGAAACCACGGTCGAGACAGCGCAGGCCGATCCCGCCCGCGCGCCCGCCCAGTTCATCGACACCGGCGACGACCGGACCGAACTCGACCGCCTGCTCGAGGACCCGCTGCTGCCCTATGTCGCGGCAGCTGCGTTCCTCGTGCTCGCGATCATCATCGTCCTCTTCATCATTCTCACGCGCGGCAGGCGCCGGCGCCGCCGGATGCGGAACGCCCAGGCCGAAACCGTTGCCGAAGAGGAGACGTTCGAGGAGCCCTACGAGGAAGAAGACGAGATGGCCGTGCTGGAAGGCGGCGCCGCTCCCGCGCCCTCGGCGAAGCGCGACCGCCTTGCAGGCGGGCGCCGGCAGCGCCAATTGCCTTCGAGCGCGCCCGCGCGGACCGAGGGCAATGCGCCGCGCGCACCCACCGCGCCGCGCGGACCCGACGGACCGCGGACGCCGAACGGCCCGAGGGGCCCGCGCCAGCGCTGAACCGGCGCCTGCGATAACCGGGCTCGCCCACCACCCACGCGAAGGAGCCACCGATGGCCGAAGACCTTCTCGCCCGCTACGGGCTCGATGCCGGCGCCGCCACCCGCCGGGTGGCCGAGGCGCTTGACGGCTCCGACGACGGCGAACTCTTCGTCGAGCACCGCACCACCGAAAGCCTGGTGTTCGACGACGGCAAGATGAAGTCCGCCGCGTTCGACGTCTCCGAAGGCTTCGGCCTGCGCGCCGTCGCCGGCGAGACCGTCGCCGTCGCCCACTCCTCCGACATTTCCGAAGGCGCCCTCGGCCGCGCGGCACAGACCGTCGCGATGGCCGGCCGTGGTCGCGAAGGCCACGTCGACGTCGCGCCCCCCGGCACCAACCGCGCCCTCTACCGCGACTTCGACCCCGTTTCCGAGCCCGGCTTCGGCGACAAGGCGGCGCTGCTCGCCGAAATCGACGCCTACGCCCGCGCGAAGGATCCGCGCGTCGCGCAGGTCTCCGCCAGCCTCGCCGCCGAACGCCAGATCGTGAACATCCTGCGCGCGGACGGGCAGCGGCTCGGCGACGTGCGGCCGCTGGTGCGCTTCTCCGTCACCATCATGGTCGCCCACGAGGGGCGGCAGGAGACCGGCAACTACGGCATGGGCGGGCGCGAGCCCTACGAGCGCTTCATCGCCGAGAATTCGTGGCGCGGCGCTGTCGACGAGGCCCTCCGCCGCGCGCTCGTCAACCTCGAGGCCGTCCCCGCCCCCGCCGGCACGTTCGACGTGGTGCTCGGCCCCGGCTGGCCCGGCATCCTCCTCCACGAAGCCATCGGCCACGGCCTGGAAGGCGACTTCAACCGCCGCAAGACCAGCGCCTTCGCCGGGCTGATGGGCGAGCGCGTCGCCGCCCCCGGCGTCACGGTGGTCGACGACGGCACCATCTCCGACCGCCGCGGCTCCCTCTCGCTGGACGACGAGGGCACCCCCAGCCACGAGACCGTGCTGATCGAGGACGGCCGCCTGGTCGGCTACATGCAGGACCGGCAGAATGCGCGGCTGATGGGGATGCTCCCCACCGGCAACGGCCGCCGCCAGTCCTACGCCCACACCGTCATGCCGCGGATGACCAACACCGTCATGCGCGCCGGCAACACCGACCCCGGCGAGATCCGCGAAGGCGTCAAGGACGGCCTCTACATGGTCTCCTTCGGCGGCGGGCAGGTGGACATCACCTCCGGAAAGTTCGTGTTCTCCTGCACCGAGGGCTACCGCCTGCGCGATGGCAAGATCGCCGAGCCCGTCCGGGGCGCGATGCTGATCGGCAACGGGCCGGACGCGCTCACCCGCGTCGCCGCCGTCGGCAACGACATGGCGCTCGACGACGGCATCGGCACCTGCGGCAAGGCCGGCCAGTGGGTCCCGGTCGGCGTCGGCCAGCCCACCATCCGCATCAACGCGATGACGGTCGGCGGCACCGAGACCTGAGCCGGCCGCCGCCGCGCCCCAGAGGGTTGCGTCGCCCCCGCCCTTCATGCGAGGCGGGGGCCTTCACGCCGCAGCCCATAGGCCCAAACGTGACGCTCACACTTCGCCCGAACGAGCCGTTCGACCTCGTTCCCCTCTCCCGCCTCCTCACCGACGAGGCGGACCTCACCCTCGTCAACCCGAACGCAAAGTTCCCCTTCGACCCGCTGGAATGGCAGGAGAAGTGGCTCGCCGAGCCGGATGACGCCTCCTACTACCTCCTCGACGAGACCGGCGCGGAGGTCGGCTTCTTCGCGCTGCGCGTCGGCGTCGGCCCCGAGATGCGCCACCTCACCTACGTCTACGTGACGCCGGAGGCGCGCGGCGGCGCCGGCGAGCAGCTCGCCGCGCTGGTGGAAGAAGTCGCCCGCGAGCTCGGCGCCGCCACGCTCACGCTCAAGGTCGAGCTGGAAAACGCCCCCGCGCTGAAGACCTACCAGAGCGCGGGCTACGAGGAGCTCTCGCGCCGCCGCGGGATGGCGACCATGATGCGCGAGCTCGACACCGAGGAGAGCTGAGGCGCCCCCTTCCCGCCCCTCGCGCCACGCTTCCGCCTTGAGATTGCCCGCCGGACCCGCCACAACGGAGCGCTGACGAAGAACCGCCCGCGATCTCCGCAAGAGGGACGCGCGCGCGAGGAGGACCGATGACCGACACCGCCCGCGAGGATCTCGCAACCGCCTTCCGCGTCGCCGCCGCGATGGACCTCAACGAAGGCATCTGCAACCACTTCTCGCTGGCGCTGCCGGGCGATGAGGAGCGCTATCTCATCAACCCCTACGGCATCCACTGGTCCGAGATGCGGCCCACCGATCTCGTCCTGATCGACGGCAACGGCACGGTTCTGGAGGGCGAAGGCGAGGTCGAGGCCACCGCGCGGTTCATCCACGTCGCCGCGCACCGGGCGAACCCGCGTCATGCCGCCGTCCTCCACACCCACATGCCGCACGCCACCGCGCTCACCATGGTCGAGGGCGGCAAGCTCGAAATGGCGCACCAGACCGCCTGCCGCTTCCACGACCGGATCACCTACGTCGAGGAGTTCGGCGGGCTGGCGCTCGACGAGGCCGAGGGCGAGGCGCTCGCCGCCAGCGCGAAGGCCGATATGCACGCCGACGTCTTCTTCCTGAAGCACCACGGGGTTACCGTGTGCGGCGGCTCTGTGGCCGAAGCGTTCGACGATCTATATTATCTGGAGCGCGCGGCACGGCAGCAGGTCCTTGCGCAATCGACCGGCCTGCCGCTGAAGATCATGTCGCGCGACCAGGTGGAACAGACGGCGCGGCAGACGCGCCAGGTGATGAAGGTGCAGGCCGACGAGCATTTTGCAGTGCTCAAGCGGCTTTATCCGGCACCGGCGGGAACACGATGAACCGACACGAAATGCCAGGACGGCCGGGCGGCGAAGCCAAGCTCAGATATCTCGACGGCGACTTCCAGGTCGTCCAGCCGGGGAGTTTCGTGCGCTGCGCGGTCACCGGCCAGGCGATCCCGCTGACCGAGCTGCGCTACTGGAGCGTCGACCACCAGGAGCCCTACATCGACGCGGTGGCCGCCTCGCGCGCCTACGCCGTCCACACCGGCCGCGGCTGACCACCCCTCCGGCCGGCGCCTAGCGGACCCGCCAGCGCCGCTCGGCGCGGGCCGCCGGGGCAGTGCCTGCGACGCCGCCGAGGGCCCCGGCCGGTCCGTCTCCGCTGACGCCGCAGGCCGCCAGCACCTCGCTCGCTGAGCGCGGGCGGCAGCAGGGCTTCGATGTCGAGGACGACCGCGCGGGCGGTGAGCTTGCACCCGACCGGGCCGCCGGCCTCCAGCCGCACGGCATCCTTCGCCGTGGTGGCGAGGGTCAGCCCGCGGGCGATCGCCTCGTTGATGAGGCGCCCGGCCCGCTCCTCGTCGTAGACCGCATGGTCGGCGAAGGCGTAGCGCACGCGCACGGCGGCGCCGAGGCTCTCCAGACTGCGGAAGAATTTCTCCGGCCGCCCGATCCCGGCAAAGGCGAGCACGTCGACCCCCGCGAGGCTGCGCGGCGCCGTCGGCCGCAGCGCCGCGTGGTGCAGCGGCAGCGCGATGGGCGGCAACGCGGCGTGCTCGGCCTCGTCGCCCGCGATCTCGGTGACCAGAACGGCATCTGCGTAGGGGAGTTGCGCCGCGAGGGGGGCGCGCATCGGCCCGGCGGGCGTGACCCGGCCGTTGCCGAGGCCGACGGCGGCGTCGATCACCAGGACGCTGTAGTCCTTGGCGAGGCCGGGGTTCTGGAAGCCGTCGTCCATCACCACGGCATTGCCGAGCGTGGCGGCGAGCCGGCCGCCGGCCGCGCGGTCCTTCGCCACCACCGTCGGAAAATGGCGGGCGAGGAGAAGCGGCTCGTCGCCGACGTCGGCCGCATTGTGCCGTTCCGTCACCTCCACCGGACCGGCGAGACGGCCGCGATAGCCGCGAGTGAGGAACACCGGCCGCAGCCCGTTGTCGGCGAGGAGTTGCGCCACCGCGATGGCGACCGGCGTCTTTCCCGCGCCGCCGACGGTGGGATTGCCGATGCACACCACCGGAATGCCGAGCCGCGTTCGCGCGGGCGAGCCCATGCGGCGGGCGGCGACGGCGCCGATGAGCGACCCCAGAGGCCCGAGTACCGCGGCCGCGGGCGAAGCCTTCCCCCGCCACCAGAAGCGCGGCGCCCTCACGCCGCGGCCGCCACGCCGGCGAGCCGCCGGGCGGCGTCCAGCGTACCGGAAAGGCCGTCCATCACCCTCTCCGTCGCGCCGCGCTCGCGCGCCAGCACGGCCCGTGCACGCTCGCCGCGCGCGGCCATCGCAGCAGGATCGGCGAGCGAGGCGGCAACGGCACCGGCCAGCGCCTCGCCATCCCGCACGATCTCAGCCGCGCCGGCATCCAGAAAGGGCTCGAACATCGCCCCATGGGCGGGGCCGGTGAGGAGCGCTGCCCCGAATGCCGCGGGCTCCGCCGGGTTGTGCCCGCCCAGCGGCACGAGGGACGCGCCGAGGAACACCAGCGGCACCGCAGAAAAATAAGTGGCGAGTTCCCCCATCGTATCGACGAGGTAGAGGCCGGGGCGCGCTGGATCTCCGGCGCTGCGGCGCCCGGCGATCTCGACGCCCGCCGCAGCCGCGGCGGTGGCCACAAGGTCGGCGGTCTCCATGTGGCGGGGGGCGACGAAGGTGGTGATGCCGCCAACGGTCTCAGCGAGGCCTTTGTGGGCTTCGACCACCGCGGTTTCCTCGCCGGGGTGGATGCTGGCGGCGAGCCAGGCCGGCCTGCCGCCGAGTCCGGCGCGAACTGCCGCGACCGCCGCATCGTCCGGTTCGGGTACCGCGGCGTCGAATTTCAGGTTGCCGACCGCCGCCGTTTCGGGGACGCCGAGCACGGCGAAGCGGGCGGCGTCGGCCTCGCTCTGCGCCAGCGCCAGCGGGATGAAGCCGAACAGCGGTCGCGACAGCGCCGGCATCCGGGCCCAGCGGCGGAAGGAGCGTTCCGACAGGAGTGCGTTGACGTGCGCGCGCGGCACGTCCCGCCGGGCGAGTGCGGCAAGCGTGGTCGGCCAGATTTCGGATTCGATGAAGATTGCGGCGGCAGGGCGCCAGTGGTCGAGGAAGCGGTTCACGAAGGGGGGCGCGTCCAGCGGGGCGTATTGGTGCGTCACGCCCGTTCCGGCCGCGCGGGCGGCGGCGGTCGGCGTGCCGGTGGTGAGGAGAATGTCGAAGCCGAGGGGGCGGATCCGGTCCGCCAGGGTGAGGGCCGCGACCGTTTCGCCGAGGCTCACGGCGTGGAGCCAGACCGGGCGCGTCGCGAGCGAGGCCGAGGAAATGCCGCGCTTCTCACCGCTGCGGACAGCGTCCTCCTTCCCCTTCCGGGCGCGGCGGGCGAGGTGAGCCGCCGCGAGGGGGGACGCCAGGGTCCCCGCGGCCCCGTAGGCGGCCCAGACCGTCGCGCCGAGGCTCACTGCGTTGTGTTCGTTTCCGGGTCGAGCAGCCGGTGGAGGTGGACGATGAAGTAGCGCATGTGCGCGTTGTCGACCGTCTGCTGTGCCTTGGACTGCCAGGCGTGGTGGGCGGCCTGATAGTTCGGGTAGACGCCCACGACGTCGACCTTGTCGAGGTCGCGGAAGGTGACACCGTCGAGATCGGCAAGTTCGCCGCCGATCACCAGATGGAGGAGTTGCTTTTCGGCCATGGGGATGGGCTCCGGTGGTGGCTTAAACGGACGTGACGGCGTGCGCTGCGGCGACCCGCTCGCGCAAGACGTCGACGAGGCCTCGCGGTGCGGCGACCACGGGCGGGTGGCTGGTGTCGGCGCCATCATAGCGCGGTACGCGGCCCGCAAGGTTGACGACGCTGCCGCCCGCCTCCTGCACGATGAGGTCGGCGGCCGCAAGGTCCCAATGGTGCGGTCCGGTCTTCGTCACGCAGCCATCAAACCCGCCTTCGGCGACGCGCACCAGACGCAGCGCGAGCGACGGCAAGACCGGGGCACGCTTCGCGCCAGCCTGTGCAAAGCTTCCCTCGCGGAACAGCGTCGCCGGCATGGCGAACTCGGCGTCGTCGAACCCGTCGCAGGTGGAGACGCGGATGGGCCGCCCGTTGCGGAGCGCGCCCCGCCCGCGGACCGCGGTATAGAGAGTGCCGCGCACGGGCTCGGCGATGGCCGCGGCCACGGGCAGGCCGTCCTCGATGATCGCGATCACCACCGACCAGATCTTCTCGCCGCGCAGGAAACCGCGCGTGCCGTCGATCGGATCGACCACGAAGGTGCGCCGCGTGCCGCTGGCGGCCGGGGCCTTCTCGCGTTCCTCGGAGACCATGCCGTAGTCCGGCCGTGCCTCGCACAGGCGCGCGTTGATGAAGGCGTCGACCGCGAGGTCGGCCTCGGAGACGGGGGTGCCGTCGTCCTTCTGCCACTGGCGCACGTCGGCGCGGAAGTGGCCGAGCGCGACCTCTCCGGCGGCGGTGGCGCACGCGGCGATCAGCGCCGCGTCGTCGTCGAGGTCTGATGGCTCAGCGGCCACCGATGGTCATTCCGTCGATCATCACGCTCGGCGCATCGACGCTGTAGAGCCCCGGCGCGTCGTCGCCGAAGATCGCGCGTTTGAACATCGCCTCGAGGTCGCCCGCGATGGTGATCTCGGTGACGGGCTTCACGATCTCGCCGTTCTCGAACCAGAACCCGGCCGCGCCGCGGCTGTAATTGCCGTTGACGATGTTGGCACCCATCCCGATGAGGTCGGTCACGAGGAGCCCGCTGCCGGCGTCCGCCATCAGCTTTGCCATGTCGCCCGATCCGCCGTGGACGGAAACGTTGGTCGGCGAGGGAGACGGCGACCCGGTCCCGCGCGCGGCGCGGCCGTTGCCCGGAAGCCCGAGCTTCCGCGCCGCCTGAAGGTCGAGGATGTAGTCGGTGAGGATGCCGTCGCTGACGAAGTCGATCGGCGCGGTCTCCAGCCCCTCCCCGTCGAACGGGCGGGACGCCTGACCGCGGATCACCGCCGGATCGTCGCGGATTGTGATGCCTTCGGGGTAGACGCGCTCGCCGGTCTTGCCGGCAAGGAACGAGGCGCGGCGGGCGACGGCAGACCCCGAGATCGCGCTGAGGAGATGGCGCACGAAACCGGTCGCGGTGCGCGGCTCGAACACGATGGCGGCCGTGCGGGTGGAGAGCGGCTCGGCCTCCAGCCGGCGCACGGTCCGCTCGGCGGCGAGGCGGCCGACCTCCTCCACCGGCATCAGGTCGGCGAGGTGGCGGCGGACGGAGGACCAGTGGTCCCGCTCCATCCGCGTGCCGTCACCCGCGATCGCGGTCGCCGAATGGGCGTGGGTGCTGGTCGCGTACGAGCCGTCGAAGCCGTTGGTGGTCACCATCGCGCGGGCGACGTGGGACGACGAGGCCGACACGCCGCCCGAATTGGTGACGCCCGGCACGTGGAGCATTACGGCTTCCAGCGCGTTGGCGCGCTCGATCAGCGCTTCCATGCTGGGCGCGGTGGGATCGTTGATGTCGAGGTCGGCCGGGGTGCCGCGGAACAGGGCGTCCGCCGGCGCGATAGCCTGGGTGTCGTCCTCCGGCGCGGCCTTCGCCATCGCGACGGCACGCTCGGCGGCCTCGGCAAGGTTCGCCGCCGGGCCGACGGATACGGAGGCCGAGCGGGCGCCGACGAAGACGCGCAGGCCCACGTCGGTCCCCTCGGACTGTTCGGCTTCCTCGATGGCGCCGTTGCGGACCGTCGCCGACAGGCTGCGGCCGGACAGGACCACGGCGTCGGCGGCATCGGCCCCCGCTTTGGTCGCGGCGTCGAGCGCCTCGGCGGCAAGTGTTGAGACGCGGGTAAGATCCAGAGGATCGGAATCGGATGTGGTCATGCGGTTATGCTTTAGGAACCCTTAACGCCCGAGGCAAGGCAATCGGCCGATCGCCAGCAATTCCGCGGGGTGCGGTCAGTTTCGGTAAAGAAAAGCTTAATACGCCCGCTCCGATTGGCTTGCCCGATTTAGCGGGGGCGCAAACGGGGAGCGGTAGTGTCTGGTCATGAACCGAGACGCCCTTCGCCGGAGCCCTTCCATGAACGCAGCTGGTCTTTCCAACGCCGCCATTGCCATGCCCCACAATGCCACGCATCCGGTCATGACTTCGCCCGCTGCGCTCTACCTTCCCGCCAACGATGCGATCGGCCGCAGGCCGGCTCCGCAGGCTGCCGCCCCGGCACCGCGGCGCCGCGAGGCCGAGGTCGAAGCGCCCGCCACGCAGGAGCCTGTCACCATCGCCTCGCCCGACGCTGTCGGCGCGACGATGCCGCTCGAAACCTACCGCGGCATCGCCGTCTCGGTCGAGCGGTGCGACGGCGAGCCGATGTTCCAGCTCACCCTCCAGCACCAGAACGAAGAGCATTCCGTTCCCGCTGGCCTGCGGGATGGACGTGGCAGTGATCGCCCGCGAATGGCAGGCCTGGGCGAAGGCGCTGTCCCTGCCTCTGATCGCGATCGATGCGGACGGCAGCGTTCATGCCGAACTCAACGCGCTCGGCGTGCTCCTTGCGGAAAACCCCTCGCCGCGCCGCCGCGGTTCGCCGCTGGTGGGGCGCCGGTCCCGCTTCGGCCGCCGCCGCCGGGGTGCGCCGCTGCCGTTCACGCTGGCCGAACGCGCCGCGCATCGAGAACCACCGCGAGATCATCGCCCGCACCTGATCGCAGGGACTAGATGAACGTGTCCGCAACCAGCCCTGCGAACAGGAGCCAGCCCGCCCAGCGGTTGGACTTGAACGCGGCTAGGCACGAGGCGGGATCCTCCGTCGAAACTCTGGCGATCTGCCAGGCAAGATGCGCGCCGAACGCGGCCAGCCCGATATAGGCGGCCAGCCCCGCATCCGCTGCGACCATTGCCGCGGCAAATAGTGCGATGGTCAGCGCATAACACCCCCCGACCGCAGCCTTGGTGTGCTCGCCGAAGAGCCGCGCCGTGGACCGCACGCCGATGATCGCGTCGTCCCGCTTGTCCTGGTGCGCGTAGATCGTGTCGTAGCCGACCGTCCAGAGGATGTTGCCGGCGTAGAGCAGGAACGGCGCAACCGCCAGCGCGCCCGTGACAGACGTCCATCCGACGAGCGCGCCCCACGAGAAGGCGAGCCCCAGCACCACCTGCGGATAGTCCGTCACCCGCTTCGCCAGCGGGTAGAGCGCGACGATGCCGAGCGAGCAGAACGCCACGATGATGGTGGTGGTGTTGAACGTGAGCAGGATGGCGAGCGCGGTGAACGCCTGCGCCAGCATGAACAGCATCGCCGCTTCCACGCTCACCTGCCCGCTGGGGAGCGGGCGCGAGCGGGTCCGCTCGACGTGGGCGTCGATGTTGCGGTCGAGGATGTCGTTGTAGGTGCAGCCGGCGCCGCGCATCAGGACCGCGCCCGCGAAGAAAAGGGCCAGCGAGACGGGATCGGGCGTCACGCCGACGGCGCCCGAGGCGAGCGCGGCGGACCACCAGCACGGCCACATCAGGAGCCAGAAGCCGATCGGCCTGTCCCACCGGGCGAGCCGCGCGAACGGGCGCAGGCGCGCCGGCAGCCAGGCGTCGACCCAGTTTCCGGCGGGGGCGTCGGCGACGCGGGCGGTGATCGTATCGGTCTTCATCGGACAATCCTGGTGAACTTTTCGCGCCCGAGGGCGCGCACGAGGCGGTTCATGCTGTAGAGACCTAGCCGATTATGACCGCCACTGCGAAGGGACCACGATGTCGCCAAGCCGAAACGCCGCCGTACTGATCGTGGGCTCGGGCGGACGCGAGCATGCGCTGTGCGCAGCGCTCGCCCGTTCGCCGCAGGTCGCCCGCGTGGTGTTCGCCGGCGGCGAGAATGCCGGAATGGCGGCCATCGCCGAGCGGATCGAGCCGGACGCCGTGCTCGAACCGCGCCACCGAATTCGACCTCGTGGTGGTCGGACCGGAAGCGCCGCTGGTCGACGGCCTCGCCGATGACTTGCGCGCGCTCGGCGTGCCGGTCTTCGGCCCTGGCAAGGCCGGCGCGGAGCTCGAGGCGTCCAAGGCCTTCACCAAGCGGATTGCCGACGGAGGCCGGCATCCCGACCGCCGCCGCCCGCGTCGCCGACAGCCGCGAGGAGGCGCACGCCGCGCTCGCCGAGATGGGCGCCCCGGTGGTGGTGAAGGCGGACGGCCTCGCCGCCGGCAAGGGCGTGGTCATGGCGGAGACCATGGAGGAGGCGCGCGCCGCGGTGGACGCCTGCTTCGAGGGCGCGTTCGGCGCCGCCGGTGCCCGCGTCGTGATCGAGGAGATGGATGACCGGCCCCGAAGTCAGCCTCTTTGCCCTCTGCGACGGCACCACGGTCCGCCCCTTCGCCACCGCGCGCGACTTCAAGCGCGCCTACGACGGCGACCACGGCCCCAACACCGGCGGTATGGGCGCCGTCTCCCCTGCCCCGGACGTGCCGGACGCCGTGATCGACGAGGCGATGGTGCGGATCGTGAAGCCCACCGTCGATGCTCTGGCGGCGCGCGGCATCCCCTATGTGGGCATCCTCTACGCCGGGCTGATGCTCACCGACGACGGGCCGAAGCTGATCGAGTTCAACGTCCGTTTCGGCGATCCCGAGTGCCAGGCGATGCTGCCCCGCCTCGTCAGCGACCCCTACGTGCTCCTCCTCGCCACGGCGACCGGGCGGCTCGCCGAAGCGCCGATGGAGTTCTCGCCCGAGACGGCCGTTGCGGTAGTTGTCGCCGCCGAGGGTTATCCGGGGCCGCTCGAGAAGGGCGAGGTGATCGGCGGGCTCGATGCGGTCGGCGCCGCGGGCGCCGAGGTCTACCACGCCGGCACGCGCGAGGCGGACGGCGCGGTGCTCTCCAACGGCGGGCGCGTTCTCGCCGCCGTTGCGCTCGGCGACGGTCCCGAGGCGGCGCGCGCAAAGGTCTACGCGGCGCTGGAGAATCTCGACTGGCCGGGCGGGCGGATGCGGACCGACATCGCCGCCTGAGGCTTACGCCGCCGGGCGAACGGGCCTCGACGGCGCGGCGCAGGGCAGCGACCTCGTCGCGCAGTTCGCGCAGGCCGACTGCGAGGGCGGCGCCCTCGTCGGCGAGCTGCTGGCGGCTCTCGCTGGCCTCGGTCTCGACGGTCTCCTGCATCGCCGAGACGACCACGCCGATGAAGAGGTTCAGCACCACGAACGCCGTCATCAGGATGAACGGGACGAAGAACGCCCAGGCGTAGGGGAAGGCCTCCATCACCGGCCGCGCGATCCCCATCGACCAGCTCTCCAGCGTCATGATCTGGAAGAGGGTGTAGGCGGAAAGGCCGATGGTGCCGAACCATTCGGGGAACGCTGCGCCGAAGAGTTCCGTCGCCATCACCGAGCCGACGTAGAAGACGATCGAGAGCAGCGCCACGATCGAGGCCATCCCCGGCAGCGCGTTGACGAGGCCGTTCACCACCCGCCGCAGCGACGGCACCACGGAGATCAGCCGCAGGACGCGCAGGATGCGCAGCGAGCGCAGGACCGAGAACGACCCGCTCGCCGGCATCAGCGCGATGCCGACGATGGCAAAGTCGAAGATCCCCCAGGGGTCGCGGAAGAAGCTGAGGCGGTGGACGTAGAGGCGGACCGCGATCTCGGCGACGAAGATGGCGAGGACGGCCTTGTCGATGGCGAGGAGGAGCGGCCCGTAGCTCGCCATCAGGCGATCGCTGGTCTCGAGCCCCAGTGTCACCGCGTTGAACAGGATGACGGCGGTGATCGCCGCCTCCCACTGCCGTGACGAGACGATGGCGCGCAAACGCTCCCGCATAAAAGCTCCGACTGGGCCGACCTCACGGCGCCGGCCTCAACGGCGCGGCGCCGCGCGTCACCTAGGTGAGGCGGCGCCGCTGCGAAAGGGGTCTGCCTAAAGTTCCACCACGACGCGGCCGCGAACCTTGCCGGCGAGGATGTCCTTCGCCAGCGCCGGCACGTCTTTCAGCGACGCGGGAGCGATCATCGCCTCGAGCTTGTCCATCGGCAGGTCGCTGGCGACGCGGGCCCAGGCTTCGAGCCGGTTCTCGCGCGGCCGCATCACCGAATCGATGCCGAGAAGGTTGGTGCCGCGCAGGAGGAACGGGACGACCGTCGCGCCCTCCAGCTTCGCGCCACCTGCAAGGCCGACCGCCGCCGCGCTGCCGCCGTACTCGAGGAGCGTGAGGGCGTGGGCGAGCATCGCCCCGCCCACGGCGTCGACGCAGCCGGCGTAGGTCTCGCGGCCGAGGGGGCGGGAGGGTGCGTCCGCAAGGTCGGCCCGCGGCACGATGGTGGTGGCGCCGAGCCCGGTCAGATAGTCCGCCTGCTCGGGCCTGCCGGTCACGGCGGCGACCTCGTAGCCCAGCCTGGCGAGGATCGCGACCGCGACGGAGCCGACCCCGCCCGATGCGCCGGTAACCAGCACGGGTCGGCCGCCAGGCTTGAGGCCGTGCCGCTCCAGCGCCATCACGGCGAGCATCGCGGTGAAGCCCGCGGTGCCGACGGCCATTGCCTGCCGCGCGGTGAGCCCCTCCGGCAGCGGGACCAGCCAGTCCCCCTTCACGCGGGCCTTTTCGGCATAGCCGCCCCACCAGACCTCGCCGACGCGCCAGCCGGTGAGGACCACGGCGTCGCCGGGCTTGTAGCGCGGGTCGTCGGACGCCTCCACGGTGCCTGCGAAATCGATCCCAGGAACGTGCGGGAAGTTGCGCACGAGGCCACCGCCGCCGGTGACGCAGAGGCCGTCCTTGTAGTTGACCGTGGTGTGGGAGATGCGGACCGTCACCATCGGGTCGCCGGCCTCGCCCTGCGGCAGGCGGCTCTCGTCGATGTCCTGGATGGTCGCGGAAACGGCGTCGTCAGCCTTGTCGACGATCAGGGCTCTCATGGCATTTCTCCCTCATTCGACTTCAGCGGATCGAACGGGCGGGAGGGAATGTCAATGCGCGGGGCCGTGCTGCGCGGGGGTGCCGCGGCCCGGAGGCCGCGGCCATTCTCGTGCGCCGCGGCCCGAAGGCTGCGGCAGGCGCCGGCTACTGGTAGCCGACCTCGTTGTAGATTTCCTGCGCGCGCGCCACGTTGTTGGCGACCGCTGCGAGCGCCACCTCGTCGCGCTTGAAGGTGCCGAGCTTCTGCACCGCCTCGGACGGGGCGACGCCGGCCACGACCGGGAACTCGTCATTGCCGTCGGCGATCAGCTTCTGCGCCTCGGGCGTCAGGAGATACTCGATGAAGGCGACCGCGTTCTCGTGGTTGGGCGAGTACTTCGCCACGCCGACGCCGGAGATGTTGATGTGCGTGCCGGTGGTTTCCTGGTTGGGGAACACCCAGCCGATCTGGTCGATCCCGGCGGTCAGACCCTCGACTTCCTGGCGGAAGGCGCGGGCGTAGTAGTAGTGGTTCGACAGGACGATGTCGCACTCGCCGGAGATGAGGCCGCGCAGCTGGTCGGTGTCGCCGCCGACCGGATCGCGCGCGAAGTTGTCCTTCACGCCAGCGGCCCATTCCTTCGCGGCTTCCTCGCCGTCATGCTCGATGATCGAGGCGAGCAGCGACAGCATGTAGACGTTGGACGAGGAGCGCGTGCAGATCATGCCCTTGTACTTGGGGTCTGCCAGTTCCTCGTACGTTTGCGGCGGCTCGGTGACGTCGTTCTTGTCGTAGAAGATCAGCCGGGCGCGGGTGGTGACGCCGACCCACAGGTCCGCATCGTCGTGGAGTTCGGCCGGGACCTTCTCGTCGGCGGCTTCGGAGACCAGCGGCTGGAGGACGCCGGCTTCCTCGGCGCGGATGATGCGGCCAACGTCCACGGTGACGATCACGTCCGCCGGGCTGAGTTCGCCCTCCGACTTGATGCGCTCGAGCAGGACGTCGGCGTCGTCCTCGATCCGGTTGACCGTGATCCCGGTCTCCTTCTCGAAATTCTCGTACAGCGCATCGTCGGTGTCGTAATGGCGCGAGGAATAGATATTAACCTCGTTCGCCATGGCGGGCGTGGCGACGGCGAGTGCGATCAGTGCGCACGCGAGCTTTCGCATCAACGGCTCCTCTTGCAGATTGGTGTTGGCGCCCGGTGTATCCGCCACCAAACGACGCCGTCAACCTGGAAGAGGTAATATAGAACAGATTAGATAGCCTCTAATCTATGGTGTACGCACATCAGAACTTTTATAATGTAAGGTTTTCTTGCGCGGTTATTACGCATCCGCGCAGACGATTCGGCCTCAGTATTCGCGCTCGAAGTAAATGCCAAGCGTGCTCTCGTCGGTCATTGCCTCGGCGCGGAATTTCACGTCCTTGGTGAGGTCGATGTTCACCGTCACGCCCGAGCTCTCGCCCGCCCGCACGCCGAGGTAGATGTTGTCGGCGATGTAGCGGCCGGCCTGCGCGGCGGTGTTGCCCTGCTCGTCGGTCACGATCTCGAGGTTGTCGAGCCCGGTGAAGACGCGCAGCTGTTCCAGGATGCCGGGACCGCCGCCGGAGCCCGCGAGTTCGGCCACCGCCGCGGCGAGCTGCGCGATCTGGAACGCGGAGAGGTCGTTGATGCTGCGGCCGAAGAGGAGCTGCGCCAGCACCTCGTCCTGCGGCAGCTGCGGCGTGCTCTCGAAGCTCACGTCCGGGTTGCTGGCCTCGCCGGACACGATCACCCGCACCGTCACGCCATTGGCCTGCGTCTCCGCCACCAGACGGATGGCGGGGTTGAGGTCGCCGATCAGCGTGACCGACCCTTCGGTGAAGACGATCCGCTGGCCGAGGATATTGAGGCGGCCGCGGATGAGGTCGAACTGGCCCACCGGCGAGACGTTTGAGATGGGGCCGGTCACGCGCACCTGCCCGCCGAGCTCGGCGTCGATGCCACGGCCGCGGATGAAGATCCGGCGCGGTGCGTTCACCGTCACGTCGAGGATGAGGCCGGTGGCGTCGGTGCCGCCCTCGTTCGTCGATGCGTACGGGCCGAACTCGGCACGGCGGAGCGTTTCGAGCACGGCGTGCGAGGGGTCGATGTGGGTGACGTCGATGAGGGTGCCGGCGCCGCCGAGCTGCTCGGGGACGGTGATCTCGGCGCGATCGACCTCGATGGTGCCGGCGATGGTCGGCGTGCCGGTGAGATTGCCGGTGACCGTGAGGTCGCCGCTGGCGGTGACGGCGAAGAGCTTGCCGTCAGCATAGCGCGCATCCCGCAGCGCGATGGCGAGGTTGGCCGGGAAGCCGTTGTTGATGCCGATGCTGCCGCTGACCGAAACGCTGCCGTCGCCGAGCCCCGCGTTGAGGGTGCGGATCGACACGCGATCGCCGGTGAGCGCCGCGTCGAGCGTGATGTCATTCAGGACGAGGTTGGACTGCGGGTCGCGGAAGGTGGCGCCCGATGCACGGACCGAGCCGTTGACCTGCGGGGCGGACAGCGAGCCGGTCACCCGCGCATCGGCGACGATGGTGCCGGACGCGCTGGCGCCGCGGGAGGCGAGCGCGCCGTTGGCGAGCGAAAGCGGCGCCTCGGCGTTGACGGTGAGCGAAAGCCCGCCGCCGGAAAGCGGCACCGTGCCGCTGGCGGTGACGTTGAGGCCGCTGCCGGTGGCGCGGAGGCTGGCAAGCCGCACGGTGTTGTTGGCGAACTGGCCGCTGGCCGTGACGTCGACACCGCCGATGCCGGCGTTGGCGAGGGGCGCTGCGGTGAGGCCGCGCACGTCGAGGTCGAACCGGGCGGCGGGGTTGGTGATCGAGCCCGTCGCGCTGACCGTGCCTGCGAGCCGGCCGCCGAGATTGAGGCCGGGCTGCACGCCGTTGGCAAGGGAGAGCGGCAGCGAGGTGATGGTCGCCTGAACGTCGAGCCGGTCGCCAACGCGGCCCGTCGCGCGGATCTCGCCGCCGCCGATCCGCACGAGCGCCCGGTCGAGCACTGCCGTGCCGTTGGCGTAGGTGCCCGCGGCGGAGATGTCGCCCGCCGGAAGCCCGGCCTGCCGCGTCGCCGCGGTGCTGAGGCGTGGGCTCGAGATATCGAACGAGACGCGCGGGTTGGCGGGACGGCCGGTGACCGTGGCCCGGCCGGAGAGCGCGCCTTCGACGCCGACGCCGGGCGCCGCGAAGTTGGCGAGCGCCAGCGGAAGCTGGTCGACGGTGACGGTGAGATCGAGCGTGGTGCCCACCGTGCCGGCCGCGCTGACCCGGCCGTTGCCGACGGTGACGTCCGCGCGGGAAAGCGTGACGGTCTCGCCTTCGAGGCGGCCCGCGACGGTGCCCTGCAGCGGGCCCGTGCCGGCCTCGCGCAGCGGCCGGGCGAGAACGTCGCGCACCGAGACGGTGAAGTCGGCCTGCGGCGCGTCGAGCGTGCCGGTGACGGCGGCATTGCCCGAGAGGCTGCCGGCGACGTTCATGTCCGGCACGTAGGCGTTGGCGATGGCGAGCGGCAGGTCCGCGAGCTGGACGTTGAGGTCGAAGGTCTGGCCGACCTTGCCGGTGGCGCTGATCCGCCCGCCGCCGAGGCTGACGACGGCGTTGGTGAGGGTGACGGTCTCGCCTGCGAGGCTGCCCGACACGTCGGCGGTGACGGGGCCGGTGCGCGCGTCGCGGAGAGGCTTGGCGAGAGCGTCGCGCAGGCGCACGTCGAACGTCGCCTGCGGCTCTTCCAGCGTGCCTTCGACCTTGGCGTTGCCCGAGAGCGTGCCGGCGAGCGCAAGGTCGGGCACGAAGGCGTTGGCGAGCGCCAGCGGCAGCGCGGTGACCGATGCGTCGAGGTCGAACCGCTCACCGGCGGTGCCGGTGGCTGAGATGGTGCCGCCGGCCACGTTGGCGTCGAGCTGGCGGATGGTGGCGATGCCGTTCTGGTAGCTGGCGTCGGCCGTCAGCGTCACCGGGTCGATGCCGCGCTCGCGCAGCATCGCGGCGGTCACGCCGTCGGCGTCGAGCTTGGCAGTGAAGACGGGTTCGGCACGCGTGCCGGTGAGGTCGAGCGTGCCGGAAATCTCGCCGCCGACGCCGAGGTCCGGCTTGATGAGGTTGGCGATTGAGAGCGGCAGCGCGCGGATGGTCGCTTCGAAGTCGAGCTCCGCGCCCAGCGTGCCGGCGACGTTGACCTCGCCCCCGCCGATGTCGAGCGCGGCGGGTTCGACTGTGATCGTGTCGGTGACGGTGACGCGGGTCGGCGCGGTCAGCACTGCTTCGACACTGTCGCTGGCGAGGCGGAACTCGTCGAGGCTGGCGGCGAAGCCCTGCTCGAGGCGCGAGAGCGCGCCGGACGCCCGCAGCGTGCCGCGGCCGAGATCGGCGTTCAGCGAGAGGTTGGTGGTCTCGCCGTCGCGCCGTGCGGTGAGGCCGGCGGTGCGGACGGAGTAGCCGGCGACTTCGAGCGCGCGGATGTCGGCGGTGCCGTCGGCGGCGGGGATGCCGGTCACGTCGTCGACCGCGAGGTCGATCGCGGCGAAGCCGAGGCTGATGCCGGCGACGCGGATCTCGCGCGCGGTGCCGTCGATCGCCGCGTCCTGCGCCGTGCCGTCGTTCGAGAGCGTCACGTCGGCGGCGAGGGAACCCGACGCATCCGTCAGCGCGAGCGGGGCGAGGCGGGCAAGTTCGGGCACGTTGACGGAGAGGCGCCCGGCGAGGAGGCCGCCGTCCAGCGTGATGGTGCCGTTCGCGGTGGCGTCGACCACCTGCGCGGCGAGGTCGCTCAGCGTCCGCTTGCCGTCGTCGGAGTCGAGCGTGGCGGTGAGGCGGATCGGCTCGCCGGAGAAGTTGGCGGAAAGGGCAATGTCGCCGTCGAGGTCGAGCGGGGTTTCGCTCTCCCGCGTGAACGTGCCGTCGAAGGTGAGGTCGAGGCCGGTCAGCGTCTTGTCCTGGAGGTCGATCCGGTCGCTGGTCGCCGCCAGCGCGATCTGGGGCGTCGCCGGGGCGCCGGTCACAGTGAGGCGCGTCGAGACCGCCCCGCCGAGCTCGGGCATGACGGCGTTGAGATTGGCGAGATCGAGCGTTGCGAGGAGGTCCGCCTCCTGCGGCGAGACCGTGCCGTTTGCGTTCAGCGCAAGCTGCGGGTTCGAGACGCTGAAATTGTCGAACGCGATGCTGTCCTCGGTCCGGGTGGCGCGGCCGGTGAGGCGCGTGGTGCCGGCGAGGAGGCCGTCTGCCGCCTCGACGCCGACGACGAGGTTTTGGGTTGTGCCGTCGACGGTGACGTCGAACGTGCCGTCGAAGCCGACGGTGCCGCTGGCGTTGACGTCGATGCTGCCTCCCAGCGTCCGCCCCGTGATCTCGGAGAGGACCGAGACGTCGCCGGCGTTCAGCGTGTAGCGGCCGTCCACCATGTCGCCGATCGTGCCGGCGAAGCCGAGGTCCACGGCGTCGGCGTTGAGCGTTGCAGCGCTGATGGTCAGCGGCTGGCCGCCGCGCCAGTTGCCCGCCACGTCGAGCGCGATGCTGTTGCCGAGCGCGTCGGCGACGCCCGGCCTGTCGGACGCGAGGTCATCAGCACGGCCGGTGACGGTGAAGTCCACCGCGCGGGTCGCGGGGTCGGCCATGTTGAGCGCGGTGCCGCTTGCCCGGATCTCCGCGGTCGGGGCCGAAATGAGCCCGGAATCGAGTTCGGTGAGGATGATCGCCGCGCTGAACGCGCCGTTTGCGCTGTCGCCGAGGCTGACGTCGATGGTGGCCGAGCGGATGGTGGAATCGCCGCCGCCGCCGGGGAGCGGGATCGGGGCGCCGTCATCGCGCTTGAGGTCGCCGTCGACGTCGAGCCGGGTCGGGATGCCGTCTGACGAGAACGCGCCGGTGAAGGTCAGCGCGGCAACGCCGGTCTTCAGCGTGCCTGCATCGACCGTGACGCGGCCGTCGTCGCTGCGCGTCGCGTCGATGGCGATCACCGAGCCGCCTTCGACCAGCGGGCGGTAGAGGTTCGCCACCAGCGGCGTCAGGTCGCCGTTGAGGTTGGCGGTGTAGCGCATCCCGCCGGTGACGCCGGCGACCCCGATTGTGCCGCCGAGGAGTTCGTCGCCGTCGGCCTGGAGGGTCACGTCGGCGGTGTAGTCGGTCAGCGGGCCGTTGCCCTTGATCGAGAAGACGATGGGCGGGCGGCCCTCGATGTTGAGCGAGTTGGCGAGAACGCCGTCCGCCGGTTCGGAGAGGGTGAGGTCCACCGAGAGGTTGCGCGAGGAGTCGAACACCGCCGCGAGGTCCAGCGTGCCGGGACGGTCGAGGCGGTCGACGTCGAGGTTCACGTCGAGCTCGCCGTCGGCCAGCCGTCCGCGGCCCGCGACCTTGAGCGCGGCAGCGGGGCCGATCACGCCCTGCGCGAGTTCGACCCGGTCGACCGCGAGTTCCTTGATGTTCACCGAGACCGGGAGGCTCGGCAGCTCGAACTCCGCGCCCTCTTCGATGGGTTCGTCGGTCTCGGCGGGGAGCGGCGTGCGGCTGACGGTGATGCCGTCCGCGTTGAGGCTGTCGATCTCGAGCCGGCCGCGCAGCAGCGCGAAGCGCGACCAGACGAGCTGCGCGTTCTCGATGGTGAGCCAGATGCCCTGCCGGTCGGCGATGGTGATGGAGCTGATCGACACGTTCGACGACAGCGCGCCGTTGATCCGGCCGAGACGGATCTGGCGGTCGGGCGTGGAGATCTGCCGCTCGACGAAGCGCACGAACCGCGAGCGCTCGTCGTCCTGCGCAACGGCGATGCCGCCCCAGACGACGGCGGCGGTGGCGACGATCAGGACGAGGGCGGCGAGGAGACGTTTCATGCGGCTCATCCTCAGAATGCCTGCCCGAGGCCGATGTAGAAGGCGACGTTGGGGTCGCCGTCGAGCGGCTCCAGCGGGACGGCGACGTCGAAGCGCAGCGGGCCGAGGCCGGTGTCGTAGCGCAGCCCGAGGCCGACCGCGTAGCGCAGCGGCTCGTCGAAGTCGGGATATTCGGAGCGGAAGGCGTTGCCGCCGTCCACGAACGGCACGACGCCGATCGTCTCGGTGACGCGGATGCGTGCTTCGAGCGAGCCGACCAGGTAGCTGCGCCCGCCGATCACTTCGCCATCCGGCTGGATCGGGCCGACGCCGCGATAGGGGTAGCCGCGGATCGAACCGCCGCCGCCGGCGAAGAACAGGCGGTTGGCGGGGATCTCGTCGAGCGGGGCGCCGACGATGGAGCCGACGGCGGCGCGTGCGGCGAGGATCAGCCGGTCGTTGGCGAGGCCGTAGTAGACCGAGCCTTCGAGCTCGCTGATGAGGCCGACGTTGCTGTACTGCGCCTCGTAGAAGGGCTCGAGCTTGCCGCCGACGCGGAAGCCGCGGGACGGGTTCAGCTCGTTGTTGCTGCCGTCGTAGTTGAGCGTGCCGGGGAGGCTCACCATCAGGAACTCGCCGTCACCGACGGTGGTCTGGTCGATGGTGGACGCCTCGACCTGCGCGAAGATCTCGCCGCTCAGCCGCTCGTTGAAGCGGTGCTTGAGGCCGGTGCGGGCGCCGACGGTGCGGGCGCGGAAGGTGTCTGGCGCCAGCTGTTCGCCGTAGATGGTGCTCACCCAGTCCGTATAGGGGGTGAAGAGGCCCGGCTTGATGAAGGTCGCGGCGACCCGGTAGTTGTATTCGTCGGGATCGTCGGCGTCGATGCCGCCGACCCGCGCCTCGAGCTGCAGCTTCTCGGCGCGGCCGAACAGGTTGCGGTGGCGCCAGTACGCTTCGGCGCCGAACCCGTCGATGGTCGAGTACTTCACGCCGCCGCCGTAGACGCGCTTCTTGCGGTCGGCAACCTGGAGCGTGATCGGCAGGGTGCCGTCGTCGCGGATCTCGTCGGCCTCGACGACGCGGACGGCCTGGAAAACCTCGAGCCGGCGCAGCTGGTCGCGCGCGCGGTCGAGATCGTCGGGGGTGAACGGCTCGCCGGGGGTGATGCCGGCGTAGTAGGCGACGAACGCGGGGTCCATCTCCTCGGTGCCCTCGACGGTGGTCTCGCCGAATACGGCAGGCCGGCCGGGATCGACGTTCACGTAGACGTCGAGCGCATCGGACTCGTGGCGCGCCGTGGCGGTGCGCTCGGCGATCCGCGCCTTGGCGTAGGAGTTGTAGCGCCACGATTCGACGAGCGATGTCTCGGACGCGAGGATGACCGTGGATTTCGCGGGCTCGCCGGTGACGAGGCCGAGCTCGGCCGGCGTCTTCGGCGGGGTGCGCGTGTTCGTCACCGGCGGCGGCGGGTTCACGATGTCGACCGCGCCGAAGCCGAACTGCGGGCCGGGATCGACCGTGATCGCCACAGCGGCGCCATCGGGGATCGTCGCGTCGATCGGCAGGTCGGCGGCCTCGCGGCCATCGACGGTGATCGAGATCGTCGGCCCGTAGCGGCCGTCAGCGTAAAGGACGCCGAGGAGGCGCTGATAGTCGCTCCGCGCACGGGCGAGGAGCGAGGAGGGACTGGCGCTCGGCTCCTTCGATTCCGACACGAGCCGGGAGGCATTGCGCAGGTCACTGCGCAGGCCGTCCGCATCCTCGGGGACGACGGTGAGCTCGGCGGTATAGGTGATCGCGTCCGGCGGCACGTCCACCGGCTCGCGCTCGCCGAACAGGTGGATGCCGAACAGCTCGAACGCCATCGCCTGGCCCGGCGCTGCGGCACACGCCAGCGACACGAGAAGGATGGGCAGAACCTGACGCAACACGTCTACTCCGAGCCGAAACATGCCGTCCAAATGAAGGCAGGTGGCCATCGGAGGAAAGGGGACATTGCGCGCAATTGATCAGTTGCGGCCGTGCTGCGCCAAATGCGCAACACAAAAATCCCTGATTCGCGAGGCGCGATGGACAGGTTTGCACTGATTTCGAATGGCTAGCGAAAGATTGACCAGAACAATCGAATTGTTCGGAAAGATCCGCTTACGAGTTGTGGCGGCGTCTGGTCATGCTTCTCCGACGAGAACGGGGAGGCGCATCGCAGGCGGCGTGTTGCGGCTCCGTCGGGAGCGGATGACACCGTCGATCACCGTCATCCCGACGCCGGGAAGATTGCCGAGTGCGATCGACTCCAGCACCGTCTTCCCGGGGCGTGCTGGGCCTGATCGAGGAGGACAAAGTCGGCCGGGCGGCCCTCCTCGACGATGCCCGCGTCGAGTTCGCGCACCCGCGACGTGTTGCCGGTGGCGAAGCAGAACGCGATCTCCGGCCGGCACGTTGCCGAGCGCCGACAGCATCGCGATCATCCTGAGGATGCCGAGCGGCTGCACGCCCGAGCCCGCAGGCCCGTCGGTGCCCAGAATGATCTGGTCGAGCTTCTTCAGTTCGCGCGCGGTGTTGAGCGTGAGGAGCGCGGCCCGCTCGTTGCCGTTGTGGACGATCTCGAGCCCCTGGCTGCACTGTTCGCACAGGCAGACGATCTCGCTGTCGGGCAGCGCGGAGTGACCGCCGTTGATGTGGCCGACGACGTCGGTCCCCGCCTCCAGCACCACGTCGGCGCCGATGAGGCCGGACCCCGGGATCGAGGGCCCGCCGGTGTGGATGGTCGACTGCATCCCGTACTTGCGGGCCCAGTCGATCATCATCTTCGCGGTCGGGCCGTCCTTGACCGTGCCGAGGCCGACCTCGCCGATGAGCTTCACGCCCGCGTCGGCCATCTCCTTGAAGTCGTGCTCCTCCATGCCATGCTGGAGGAGCGGCGCGCCGGCGTGGACCTTCACGCCGGACGGGCGCAGGTTCTCGTACCAGCGCTGCGAGGCGATCGCGAGCGCCTTGGTGCCGATCACGTCGTTCGGCCGGCCCGGCATGTGAACCTCGCCCGCCGAGATCATGGTGGTGACGCCGCCGTGCAGCGTGGAGTCGATCCAGTGAAGCTGCTGCTGGCGCGGGGTGTAGTCGCCGATCACGGGGTGCACGTGGCTGTCGATGAGCCCGGGCGCGACCGTCACGCCCTGCGCGTCGATGGTGATGTCCGCGCCGGCAATGTCGAGGTCGGCTTGCCGGCCGATGGCGGTGATGATGCCGTCCTTGGTGACGATGCAGTCCGCGTCCGAAATCGGCGCTTCCATCTTCCCGGTCAGCAGCAGGCCGATGTTGCGAATTACGAGCGTTCCGGTCGCCATCAGATCTTCCCTCGACGTTGCGGCCCCTTGGCGGATCGATCTCAGAGGATGCTGCGCCGCGGTGCAAGACAATTGACAGACGAAGGATGCACCTCATATCGTTCGCGTACAAATGAAATCCGAGCAGATCATGTCCGCCACAGACGTCGCGTCCATTCCCTTGGAAGTGCCCAAGAACCTGACGGCCGAGACGGTCACTTCGGTCGAGCACTATACCGAAGAGCTGTTCCGCTTCCGGATGACGCGGCCATCGGGCTTCCGCTTCCGCTCCGGCGAGTTCGTGATGATCGGCCTGCCCGGCACGCCGCGGCGCGCCTATTCCATCGCGAGCCCGTCGTGGGACGAGGAGCTGGAATTCTTCTCCATCAAGGTGCCGGGTGGCCCGCTCACCGAGCATCTCCAGAAGATCGTCCCCGGCGACACGGTGTTCCTCGGCAAGAAGCCGACCGGCACGCTGGTGAACGATGCGCTGATCGCCGGCAAGCGGCTCTTCCTGTTCGCCACCGGCACCGGCGCCGCGCCATTCGCCTCAGTGGTGCGCGACCCGGAGACCTACGAGAAGTTCGAAAGCGTCATCTTCACCGAGACGTGCCGCACCGTGCCTGAGCTGCGCTACGCGCAGGAGGTGGTGGCCGAGGCGCAGACCGACGAGCTGATGAGCGAGTTCGTGGACGGCCGCCTCACCCTCTTCGACAGCGCGACCCGCGAGCCCTACGCCCGCACCGGGCGCATCACCGACCTCATCCGCACCGGCAGGCTGTTCGAGACGCTCAGCATCCCCCCGCTCGACCCCGCCACCGACCGCGCGATGATCTGCGGCTCGATGGCGATGCTGCGCGAGACGCAGGCCCTGCTGGAGGAGCGCGGCTTCACCGAAGGCGCCAACAACCACCCCGGCACCTACGTGGTGGAGCGCGCCTTCGTCGACTAGGCTTTGTGCCGGCCGAAAAAAAGGCGCGCCCTGCGAGGGGCGCGCCTCTTGCGTTTGCGCGGGGTGTCCGGCCTGCGTCAGCCGATGAAGCGGGGCATGATCCAGCGCGGCAGGGCGAGGATCGCGTCCGGGAACAGGATGATGAAGAGGAGCACCATCATCATCGCGCACAGGATCACGCCGACGTCCTTCAGGGCGTCCACCATTCTTGATCCCCCCGATCGCGCTCGAGATCAGCAGGCAGATGCCGTAGGGCGGCGTCACCAGACCGAACGCCAGCGAGACGACGCCGATGATCGCGAAGTGGATCGGGTGCATCCCGACGTCCTGCGCCACCGGGTAGAGGACGGTGCCGAGGATGATGATCGCGGGGATCGCGTCGATGAACATGCCGAAGATCAGGAACGCCAGGGCGATGAGGAGGCCGGTCTCGGTGAGGCCAGCGCCCCAGCTCGCCATCTCGTTGACCAGCGCCTGCGGGATCTTGAAGTAGGCGAGGATCCAGCCGAACGCCGACGCGGTGCCGATGCAGAACAGCGAGATCGCCGCGAACCGTGCGCTTTCGTAAAGCACCATCGGCAGGCGCTTCGGGGTGATGGTGCGGTAGATCACCATGCCGAGCACCAGCGAGTAGAGCACCGCGACGACAGAGGCCTCGGTCGGCGTGAACAGGCCGCCGACGATGCCGCCGATGATGATCGCGGGCGTCGCGAGCGGCAGGATCGCCCCCGCCAGCGCGATGCCGAACTCCTTCAGGGTCGCGCGCGGATAGACCGGGTAGCCGCGGCGGATCGCGTAGACGTAGACAACCGCCATCATCGAGACCGCGATCAGGATGCCGGGGAGGACGCCCGCCAGGAACAGGCCGCCGATGGAGACCGACATCAGCCCGCCCCACACCACCATCAGGATCGACGGCGGGATGACCACGCCCATCACCGACGAGCAGGCGGTGACCGCGACGGCGAAGCGGGTATCGTAGCCCTCCTTCTTCATCTGCGGAATGAGGAGCGAGCCGATGCCCGCCGCATCCGCGGTGGACGAACCCGAAATGCCGGCGAACAGCATCGAGACCACCACGTTGACGTGGCCGAGGCCGCCCGGCAGGTGGCCGACGCTGACGCGCGACAGGTTGATGAGCCGCTGGGTGATGCCGGCGGAGTTCATCAGGTTGGCGGCCAGAAGGAAGAACGGCACGGCGAGCAGGATGAACGAGTTGTAGGACTTGAACATCTGGTCGAACAGGAGGCTCGGCGTCAGCCTGTCGGAGATGAAGAACACCGGCACGCAGGCGAGGCCGAGCGCGAACGCCACCGGCACGCGCATGATGATGAGCACGCCGAAGGTGCCGAAGAGTATGAGGGCGACCTCACCTGGGGACATCGATGTGCTCCACGCCCTCGAGATCTCCCGAGCGCAGCAATGGGTCGTAGGGGGGCAGCTTCTCGCGGCCTCTGGCGATGTAGCTGATGTCGATCGCAAGCTTTTCGGCGAGGAAGATCGCCCACACCGCGCCGGCGAGCGGCCATGCGGCGTAGATGGTCACCATCGGCAGCTCCGCGATCTCGGAGGTCTGCATCAGGCCCTGGTTCACGAACGGGCGGCCGTACCACATGAAGGCGATGGCGAGGATCATCATCGCGAGGTGGCGGATCAGCTTGGAAAGCCCGAGGCCGATGGCGGTTTCGGGCAGCGGCAGGAGGTCCACGTCGAAGTGGGTGTCGTCCCGCACGGCAATCATGGAGCCGACCATGATGACCCAGATGAAGCAGAACCGGGCGAGCTCCTCGGTCCAGATGTAGCGGGGCACGATCCCCGTGTAGCGCGACAGGACCTGCATGGTGACGGGCACGATCAGCGCGACGATCAGGAGGGTGATCGCGACCTTCAGAACGAATTGGATGGCATCGAGAATGCGGGTCATGGCGGGAACGGGGCGGACGGACGAACCGTCCGCCCCGATGCTCTCGGCGACTACTGGATCGCGTTGATGCGATCGAGGGTGTCGGTGGCGCCGAGCTCTTCGGCGTAGGCGCGCTTCACCGGCTCGGCGAGTTCGAGGAGCTTGTCGCGCTCGGTGAACTCGTGGGTCTTCAGGAGGCCCTGGCTCTCCATCGCCTCGAGCTTCTTGGAATCCTGCGAGGACTCGATCTCGCGGCCGTACTTGCCGGCTTCCATGCCGGCGGAGCGCACGCAGGCCTGAAGGTCTTCGGGCAGCCGGTCCATCGTCTTGCCGGAGAAGGCGATCGGGCGGACGGTGATGGCGTGCTGGGTCAGCGAGATGTCGGGGCCGACCTCGTAGAACTTCATCTGCTCGATGCCGGCAGCCTCGTTCTCGGCCGCGTCGATCACGCCGGTCTGGATCGCGTTGTAGACCTCGTCATAGGCGATGACGGACGGCGCGGCGTTGATCGCCTCGAAGATCCGCGTCTGGATCGGAGCGCCCATCACGCGCATCGGCAGGCCCTCGAGCTCGGCCATGTTGGTGACGGGCTTGTTGACGATGAGGTTGCGCGTGCCGCCGCCGGCATAGCCGATCAGCTCCACGTCCGCCTTTTCGGAGACGTCCTGCGCGATCGGGTCGAGGCCGCCCTGGTCCAGGACCTTGTTCCAGTGATCGACGTCACGGAACAGGAAAGGCATGTCCATCAGGGGTGCCTTCTTGGAGTAGGTCGACATGTGGCTCGGGGACACGATGGCATAGTCCACCGAAACGCCCTGCGACATGTAGTTGAAGTAGTCCTTCTCGAGGCCGAGCTCGGAGTTCTTGTGCAGGACGAAGTTGACTTCGCCGTCATAGCATTCGCCGACCAGGTCCTGGAACTTCACCAGTGCCTTGGTGAAGGCGTGCTCGTCACCGAACTGCGATGCGCCATGCAGCTCGACGGCGTCCTGCGCCATTGCGGTGGCGCCCAGCGGCAGGACGAACGCAGCCGTCAGCGCCGCGATCTTCGCGGTGTGTTTCATAAGTTTCCTCCCTCGGCCCCATGATTTTTCGGCGGGGCTCACGTTGCGGCGTCTTTGCACCTGCCCGCGAGTATGCATGGTCGTCAGGAGAGGCGAAAGGCGTTCGGGAGAAGAAAAAAGCATATTGATGACAATTTGGGCGACAATCGTACGCATCACCCCGCCTGAGGCGGCCCTCGGCGCGTCGAAGCGTCGGCAGAAACGCCGCTAGGAGGCGGTTTCCGCTGCCGCCGCATAATGGCGGACGGCCTCGACTGCGGCAGCGAACCGTGCCGGGGCATCGAAGGCGGGCGCACGCGGGTGGACGAGGCGGCCGGCGCGGGGCGCGGCGCACGGGCTGGCCGGCGGCCTCCGCGGCGAGGCGTGCCGTGCCGATGGCCGTGATATCGGCGATATCGGCGACGCGCAGGGTGCGGCCCGTGCAGTCCGCCAGGAACTGGGTGAAATACGGGTTGGCGGAAAGACCGCCGTCGAGCGGGAGGGTATCGGCCAGCGGCTGTTCGGCCTCGATCGCGACCGCAACCTCGGCAAGGCGGAGTGCCACGCCTTCCAGCACCGCCTGCATCATGTCGCGCTTCGTCGTGCCGAGCGAGAGGCCGAGGAAGGTGCCGCGGGCGGTACGGTCCCAGTGCGGCGAGGCGAGGCCGGACAGCGCCGGGACAAAGGCGAGGCCACGCTCGATGGCGGGCGGCGCATCGAACCGCTCGATCTCGTCGAACGTGTCGAAGAGGCCCGCCCCGCGTGCCCAGTTCACCGCCGCGGCCGCGGCGTAGACCGCACCGTCGAGCCCGTAGACCGGCGCCGAACCGGCCCGCTGCCACAGCACGGTGGGGAGCGCGCCGGTGCTGCCGGGCGGCGGGGTGCTCCCGGTGACGCACAGCATGAAGGCGCCGGTTCCGCAGGTGATCTTGGCCTCTCCGGGCGCCGCACAGCCGTGACCGTAAAGCGCCGCCTGCTGGTCGACGAGGCTGGCCGTGAAGGGCACCTCCCGCCCGCCGATGCGGACCGTGCCGAGGTCGCCCGCGCTGGGGCCGATGGGCGGCAGCGCATCGCGCGGCACGCCGTAGAGGGCGCAGAGGTCGTCGTCCCACTGGAGCGTTGCGAGGTTCATCAGCCCGGTGCGGGACGCGGTGGTGACGTCGGTCTCGCAGCGGCCGGTGAGGCGCTGGCGAAAGAACGCGTCGGTGGTGCCGAGGCAGAGGTCGCCGCTTGCGGCGAGCCGCGCCGCCTCGGGGACTTCGCGCAGGATCCAGCCGAGCTTGGAGGCTGAGAAGTACGGGTCGAGCGGCAGGCCGGTGCGCGCCCGCGCCAGCTTCTCGTGGCCAGCTTCGCGCAGCCTTGCGATCTCGCCGCGCGTCCGGTCGTCCTGCCAGACGATGACGGGGGTGACGGGCGCACCGGTGCGGCGGTGCCAGGCGAGACAGCTTTCGCCCTGGTTGTCGAGGCCGACCGCTTCGACCTTCTCGCCGGCGGCAGCGTCGAGCCCCTCGCGGATGCTGGCGAGGAGTTCCTCCGGGTCATGCTCGACCCAGCCCTGACGCGGATAGTGCTGGCCGTGCTCGGCGGCGTGGAGGGTGCGCGCCGTCCCGTCCGCATCGACGAGGATTGCGCGGGTGCTCGTCGTGCCCTGGTCGATGGCGAGGACGCTCACCGGCCGGGTTCCAGGGCGAGTGTAGCGCTGCCCGTCGCGTCAGGCGGAATGCCGGACAGTGGCAAGCTCAGGCGCCGTTCGGGGCGGGTGTCCACGCGGATCGAAGCCGCCTCGCGCCCGTCGACGCCGAGGACGAGGCGTCCGCGGAACGGGCGGTCGACGCGGACCTGAATGGCCCCGTCGCGCGCGCCGGGGGCAATCCGCTGCGGCACCGCGAGGCGGACGCCCTCCCCGGTTTCGATGGTGAGCGCGGGACCGGCCGGGGGAAGCCTGCCGGCAAGGTCGTCGGCCACGCGGCGACCTGCTGCGACCCCCTCGCGAAAGCTCCAGCCGGCGGTTTCCACCGGGCGGAGGACGTTGCCGGCGGCGAAATAGGCAGGATCCGAGCAGCGGCCATACTGGTCCACCACCGGCCCGCGGCTGCCGGGGTCGAGCGCGAGGTGCGAGGGCTTGAGGATCGCAGTCTCGGGCCGGAAGCCGCCGGTGACGACGAGGCCGTCCGCCTCGATCCGCCGTTCGCCATCCGGGCCGCGCACATGGACCGCGCGCACCTGCCGCTCGCCCTCGATGGCGACGACTTCGGTGGAGAGGTGCAGCGGGATGCCGAGGACGCGCGGCAGCATGGCAGAGGGCCAGCGCGCCGTCGGCCGGTCGCCGGGCTCGATCATCGCGACGGGGCTGACGCCGGCGTGCCGCAGCGTCAGGATCGCCGAGAAGGAGACAAGCTCGGTGCCGAGGATGACGGGACGGCGGAACGGGACGAGGCCGTCCAGCACCACGAGGCCCTGCAACGCGCCGGTGTTGAGAACGCCGCCCGGCTTGGTGCCGCCGAGGAGGCGGCCGGCGCGGCTCGTCTCGCGCACGCCGGTGGCGAGGAGCACGCGCCGCGCTGTGATCTCTCGCGTTCCGGCGTCCGTGGTGACGGTGAGGCGCGGCCCCTCGTGGAGGGCGAGGACGGTGACGCCGGTGCGGATGTCGGCTCCGGCAGCCTCCGCATCGGCGACGATGCGGCGCGCGTAGGCCGGGCCCTTCATCAGGCGGCCGAATTCGCGCAGGCCATAGGGCGGGTGATCGCAGTGGCGCGGGATGCCGCCGGCGGTGGCCTCGCGCTCCAGAACCAGAACGGAGAGGCCGGCCTTGCGGGCGGTGACGGCCGCGGCGAGGCCCGCCGGGCCGCCGCCGACGATGACGAGGTCGGGGTGTTCGGGCCACTCAGCCATGGGGCGGCACCATCGGCTCGTCGAGCTTGCCGGCGGTGATGCGGGCAAGCTCGGCCGAACAGTAGAAGCCCTGGCAGCGGCCCATCAGGACGCGGGTGCGCCGCTTGAGGCCCGCGACGCTCTGCGCGGCCAGCGGGCCGGACAGCGCCGCCTCCACCTCCCGCCGGGTGACGAGCTCGCAGTGGCACACGATGCCGCCGTTTCCCGGCGCCTCATAGTCCCGCGGCGCACACTCGGAGAGGTTTGGGACGGATGGCCAGACGGGGTTTTCGAGCGGCACCGTGGGCGCTGCGAACGGGCGCACCAGTTCCGCCACGTGGCTCGCGAGCCCCAGCGCGGCGCTGAGCCCCGTTGACCGGATGCCGCCGACGGAGACATAGGCCCGCTCCGCCAGCGCGTTGACGCGGTAGCCCTTTTCCTCGCTGGCGGGCCGGAGGCCGGCGTAGACGGCATTGATCTCGTGGCCCGCGAGCGCAGGCAGGATGGTCTCGGCCTTGCGGCGCAGGCCTTCCAGCACGGCGCCGTCGAGCGCGGCGGTCACGCGGTCGTCCTGCTCCTCGGCGGTTGGGCCGACGAGGAGGTTGCCCCATGCCGTCTGGCAGACGACGACGCCCTTTGTGGTCGCGGTCGGGACCGGCAGGAGGATGTGCCCGGCAAGCTTCGACGCGGGCTTGTCGTAGACCACGAACTGCCCCTTGCGTGGCCGGATCTGGAACAGCGCCTCACCCAGAAGACGCTCGTCGACAACGTCGCCGAACAGGCCCGCGGCGTTGATGACGAGGCGTGTGCGGAGTGCCCCGCGCGAGGTCTTCAGGGTCCAGCCGCCATCCTCGAACGTTCCGCCGGTCACTTCGGTGGCGCGGTAGAGGGTTGCGCCGTTGAGGAAGGCCTGCAGGAGGTACGCATGCGGCGCCGACCAGGGGTCGATGATGGATTCCGCCCCGACGCGAAAGCTCGCCCGCACGCCGGGGCCAAGCTCCGGCTCCAGCCTGTATGTCTCGGCGGCGGTCAGCGGTTCGGCGGGGACGCCGTTCTGGCGCGCGGCGTCCATCAGCGCCGGAAGCCGCTCCTCCTCCGCCTCGTTCCACGCGATCACCAGCGCGCCGGTTTCGATCAGCGGCAGGCCAAGGCGGGCGTGGATCGCGCGGTACTCGGCGTGGCCGGCGGCAATGCACTCGGCCTCCAGCGTGCCGACGGGCGCGTCGAACCCCGTATGCAGGATCGCGCTGTTGGCCTTCGACGCGCCGTCAAGCACGTCGGCCGCCTTTTCGAGGACGACCACCTTGGCGCCGTCCAGCGTGAAGCGCCGCGCGAGTGCGCAGCCGACAACGCCCGCGCCGATGATCGCCACGTCGAACACACCGCCTGCCGCCTCGACGCTGAGGGTCGCCGCCATCCAGTCCTCCATCTGCCTTGCCTGAATGTGGATTTACACGCCCGCTCGGTCAACCCAGCGACAATTTCAGCACGGACTGCACGTTTTATGGGCAATATCACGTTGACTTGGTCATCTCCTCGTCACTAACCTGCCGCATTCGGAGGACACCAGCGTGACGCCAGACGAGCGCCGGCAGAGCATCGCGAGCCTTGTGCAGGACGAGGGACGGCAGTCCGTCGACGCCCTCGCCGTGCGGTTCGACGTGTCGGCCGAGACGATCCGGCGCGACCTCTCGCGCCTCGCCGCCGACGGGCTGGTGCGCAAGATCCACGGCGGCGCACTGAAGGCGCAGCTCCACGCCGAGCCGAGCCTCACCGAGCGGATGGGCGAGGACGCGGACGCCAAGGCCGCCATCGCCGCGCTGCTGACCGAAGTGATCCGCCCCGGCGACACCCTCTTCATCGATTCAGGCTCCACCACGACCGCCGCCGCCCGCGCCCTCGCCGCCGTGCCGGACCTCACGGTCATCACCAATTCCCACGCCATCGCGGCGGTGCTCGGCACCAGCGAAAGCCACGCGATCTACCTCCTCGGCGGCACCTACCGCGCCGCCAACGACCAGACGGTCGGCCCGATGGTGCTGGAACAGATCGGCCAGTTCCGCGCCGACCACGCGGTCATCACCGTCGCCGCGATCGACGGCGAGGCTGGCGCCATGGACGCCGACTTCGACGAGGCGCAGGTCGCCCGCGCGATGATCGCGAGCGCGCGCCACACGGTCGTCCTCGCCGCGTCATCCAAGTTCGGCCGGCATGCCGGCTTCCGCGTCTGCCCGCCCGCCGCGATCGACATCCTGATTTCCGAGCTGCCGCCACAGGGCGAGTTGGCCGCGCTCCTGCATGACGCCGGCGTGACGATGATGAGCGCTCCGGCAGGCGCGGACCAAACCAATCGACACCACGGCAAGGCCGCCGCCTGAACGGAAGGACGAGGATGCAAGGACTGGCAAACACGTACGTGCGCATCGTCGACCGGCTGTCCGGCTACGTCGGCATCGCGTCCATGTACCTGATCTTCATGATGGTCGGCATCCTGCTGCTCGACGCCATCACCCGCAACGTGATCGAGATCCCGCTGCACTGGTGCATCGAGGCGGCCCAGTTCACGCTGACCGCCTACTATTTCACCGGCGGCGCGATGACGATCCGCGACAACGACCACGCGCGGATGGACCTCCTCTACGAGAAGCTGTCGGACCGCGGGAAGGCCAAGCTCGACCTCGTCACCTCGCTGTGCCTGCTCTTCTACCTCGGTGTCCTGATGTTCGGCGCCATCTCCAGCACCACCTATGCGATCCAGACGGGCGAGACGCGGTTCTCCATGTGGAACCCCTCGATGATCCCGATCAAGATCCTGATGTGCTGCTGCATCGTCCTGATGATCCTGCAGACCATCTCCGAGATCCTGAAGGATATCGCCACCCTGCGAGGCGTTTCCCGTGCTTGATGTCAGCAACGAGTTCGTCGCGATCTTCATGTTCGCGTCCATGCTGGTGCTCGTCCTGACGGGCCAGCGCGTGTTCGCGGCCATCGGCTTCGTGGCGTCGGGCGCGGTGCTGCTCCTCTACGGCACCGGCGGGGTGGAGATCCCGTTCACGGCGGCGTTCAAGCTGTTCAACTGGTTCCCGATGCTGACGCTGCCCCTGTTCATCTACATGGGCTACATCCTGTCGGAGTCCGGCATCGCCGAAGACCTCTACAAGATGCTGCACGTCTGGTTCGGCAAGGTGTCGGGCGGCCTCGCCATCGGCACCATCATGCTGACGGTCATCATCTCGGCCATCAACGGCCTGTCGGTGGCGGGCATGGCGATCGGCGCCACCATCGCGCTCCCCGAAATGCTGCGTCGCGGCTACGACAAGGTGCTGATCACCGGCGTGGTTCAGGGCGGCTCCTCGCTCGGCATCCTCGTCCCGCCCTCGGTTGTGATGGTGCTCTACGGCATGATCGCGCGCCAGCCGGTCAGCCAGCTCTGGCTCGCCGGCATCTTCCCGGGCCTGCTGATGGCGGCGATGTTCATCGTCTACGTCTGGCTCCGGGCCAAGAAGAACCCCAAGCTCGCGCCCCGCCTGTCGGACGAGGAACTGGCAATCCCGCTCAAGGAAAAGCTGAAGCTCCTGCGTGCGGGCATCATCCCGTTCCTGATCTTCTTCCTGATGACCGGGCTTTTCATCATGGGCTACATCAGCCTCGTCGAAAGCTCCGCCGTCGGCGCCACCGCGGCAACGCTGGCCGCCGCGTGGAAGGGCCGCCTGTCGTTCAACATGATCCACACGACCGCGCGAAAGACGCTCGCGGTCTCGGCGCTTTTCCTGTGGCTGATCCTCGCCGCCCTGGCCTTCGGCGCGGTGTTCGACGGGCTCGGTGCAGTGCGGGCGATCGAGTCCCTCTTCATCACCCGCTGGGACCTGTCGCCCTGGCAGGTCATCATCATGATGCAGATCTCGTTCGTGATCATGGGGATGTTTCTTGACGACACCGCGATGCTGGTCATCGTCGCGCCGCTCTACATCCCTCTGGTGCGGATTCTCGAATTCGACCTGATCTGGTTCGGCGTCCTCTACACGATGACTTGCCAGATCGCGTACATCACGCCCCCGTTCGGCTACAATCTCTTCCTGATGCGCGCTCTGGCGCCGAAGGAGATCACGTTGCCGGACATCTACCGCTCGATCTGGCCGTTCGTGATCATGATCGGCCTCACCATCGCCCTCGTCATGGCCTTTCCGCAGATTGCGCTGTGGCTCCCCCAAACCGTCCGCGGCTACTAGGCGCGGCGCATAAAGGCCCGATGGGCCACCCTCAGAGGAGAAGCGCGAATGACTGACAAGACCCTGAGCCCGTCCGAGAAGATCCTGGCGAGCCGCCGCGACTTCATGAAGAAGGCCGGCCTCGGCGGCGCCGCCGTCGCCGCAGGCACGCTGGCCGCGCCCGCGATCGTTCGCGCGCAGGCCCCGATCAAGTGGCGCCTGCAGACCTACTCCGGCGCCCCGCTCGGCGCCCACGTCATCAAGCCGCAGATCGATGCGTTCAACGCCGCGGCCAACGGCGAGATGGAGATCGAGCTCTACTACGCCGACCAGCTGGTCCCGACGTCAGAGCTCTTCCGCGCGATGCAGAACGGCACGATCGACGCCGTCCAGTCCGATGACGCGACCATGGCCTCCCCGGTCGATATCTCCGTGTTCGGCGGCTACTTCCCGTTCGCCACGCGCTACTCGCTCGATGTCGGCTCGATGTTCATGTACTACGGGCTCGACGAGATCTGGAAGGAAGCCTACGGCGAGGTCGACAACGTGACCTGGCTGTCCACCGGCGCCTGGGATCCCTTGCACATCTTCACCGTCAACGAGCCGATCAAGTCGCTCGCCGACATGCGCGGCAAGCGCGTCTTCGGCGTGCCGACCGCCGGGCGCTTCCTGTCGCGCTACGGCCTCATCCCCGTCACCGTGCCGTGGGACGACGTTGAGGTCGCGCTGCAGACCGGCGAGCTCGACGGCGTGGCGTGGTGCGGCTTCACCGAGGCCTATGAGGTGGGCTGGGCCGACATCTGCAACTACGCGCTCACCAACTCGATCACCGGCGCGTGGTTCGGCTCCTACTTCGCCAACACCGAGAGCTGGAACAAGGTGCCGCCGCACCTCCAGCAGCTCTACAAGTCGACCATCGACCAGTCCCACTACTACCGGAACATCTGGTACTGGGGCGGCGAGGCGAAGCTGCGCGTCGAAGGCGAGAAGATGGAGCTGACCAGCCTTCCCGCCGAGGAATGGGCGCAGGTCAACAAGGACGCCGAAGGCTTCTGGGACGAGATCGCGGCGAGCTCGGAGCGTGCCGGCCGCGTGGTCGACGTCTTCAAGAAATACGCCGCCGTGCAGGAAAAGGCCGGCTACCCCTACCGCTGATCGCCGACCGCTGGCGATGTGGAAGGCCGGGGCATCAGCCCCGGCCTTTTTTCATGGGCGCGCGCCCGGCTCGGCAGCCTCCGCCCCGGTCTCGCCAGCAGGCGCGGCGATCGCGTCGCCCCCGATCTGCCGGGCCGCGAGCGGCATCGCCGAGGCGGCGAAGGCAAGCCCCGACACCGCAACGGCTCCCGCATCCTCGCTCTCGTCCCGCAGGTTCATCGAGAGCTGCTCGACCACGAGGCGGATCTGCGTGTCTGCATCCGTCAGCGCGACGACGGGGTCGAGGATGCTGCCGCCGTCCGCATCCTGCCGCTCGGCCCACGCGACGAGGTCGACCGCATCAGCCTCCGCGCCGCCGCGGGTGAGGACGACACGCGAGCCATCGAGCCTCAGTTCGTAGGGGCCGGCCGACACCGCGGTCTCCGCATCGAGCGAGAAGCGGCCGAGATAGTGGGGCGTGCCAGTCATGTCGACGGGAGCGGCTGGCGTGGTCGCAGACAGTCTGACGTAGCCGGCGTCGGTGCCGCGCTCCGGAAGCCGAAGGAGCGCGATGTCCACCCGGCTGAACGGCTCGGCCACCGTGAGACCGCGCTCGGCGAGGAAGGGCGCCACCGCGTCGAGCCGCCCCTCGCCGCGCAGGAAGAGGAAGGCGCTTTCCGCGCGGTCCGCCGTGTCCTCGGTCCACTCCGGCGCCTGCCCTTCGGCGGACCAGTTCGCCGCCGTCAGCGCCGCGGTGAGGCGCGCGCTCTGGTCGCGGATCGCCACCGCGTCGAAGTTGAGCGGGCCGACCGAGACGGCAACGAGCAGGACGATCGCGAGGCCCGGAATGAGGCGGATGTCACGGCAAAGCCCGGTGAGAAAGGCGAGCGCCAGCCCCGCCGCCCAGCTCCCTCCCGCGACGAGGAACACCCGCTCCGGCGTGAAGCCGTAAGCCTCGATCCGCACGTAGACGGCGAGCGCGAAGAGGCCGAGCGGCACCAGCGTCAGCCAGAACCACGACCTGCGGAAGAGCACGGCCATGCGGCTGTCGCGCACGAACGCCGGGTAGAGGAGGAGCCAGTTGGCCGCGCCCACGGTGAGGTAGCTCAGCACCATCCAGCCGATCCGCCCTTCCGGCAGAGCGCCCTCGATGGCGATCTGCACCGCGTAGGCGAACAGGATGAGCGAATAGAGGAAGAGGAACGGCGTCAGCACGAACTGGGCGAGGAAGCCGAGCGCACGGGAGACGAAGTCCGGCACGGAGTCCGCCTCCGCCTCGAACCCGGCCGGGTGCGGGATGGTCGAGAGCCAGTAGGCGGGGGCGAGGAAGGCACCCGCGAACGGGATGAGATAGCGCGTCACCACCTCCTCGATGTCGATGCCGAAGAGGAGGCTCAGCGAGCCCGAGATCGCCAGCAGGCCCGCGAGAACGACGCCGAGGCCGAACAGCGCGATCAGCGCCGTGGTCGCCGCGCGGTGGGTCAGCCACCAGCAGCGCGCCTCGCCCCGCGGCCCGCCGAGCGCACCAGCCAGCGCCGCCCACAGGATCGAGGCGAAGAACAGCGGCATCGGCTCCACCCACGCAAGCTCGCGGAAGTGGACGGCCGCCACGAGAAGCAGCGGCCCGATGCCCTCGAACGCGATCCGCGAGACCGGGCCATCGCGCCCGCTCTCCGCAAGAAGCCGTCCCGCAACGGCGAGGAGCGCCGCGCCGAGGCACCCCCACGCGAGCCACACGAGATCGCCGCCGCTGGCGCTCGTCTCCGGCTCCGCGACGAGCCGGTCGGCGGCGATGAAGAGCCCCGTCGCGAGCGCGAGGAACAGGAGCGGAAGCGGAAAGCGCCGCAGCGGGGCCGCGAAATCACGTCGGAGCAGGGTCAAAGGAGCATCCTCGTTCGACGTTTCATCTACCGCACCCGGCCGGTCGGCGAAATGTCGGCGGGGCGCGACGCGGTGCTGCGGCTTGCGCTTTGCGTGCGGTTGCGGTTTGACCTGCGCCCATCGGTTGAACGCAGCCACGGGAGGGACCGGGAGTGGCCAAGCGCCCCAGCATGCGCGAGCGGATCCTCGACATTGCCGAGGAAGGCATCCTCGCCAAGGGTTTCGCCAGCACGTCGATCGACGAGATCATCGCGGAGGCCGGCATCACCAAGTCCGGCTTCTTCTACCATTTCGCCGACAAGAACGCCCTCGCCCGCGCCCTCCTCCAGCGCCACATCGACACCGACAATTCGATCCTCGACACGCTGTTCGCTCGCGCGCGCGAACTCCACGGTGACCCGCTGCACTCCTTCCTCATCGCGCTCAAGCTTCTGTCCGAGATGATGGCGGACCTTCCGAACGGGCACCCCGGCTGCCTTGTCGCCACCTACGCCTACTCGGAGCGGATGTTCGACCGCGATGTGCGCGACCTCAACCGCACCGCCGTCACGGCGTGGCGAGCGCGCTTCCTCTCGCTGTTCGAGGAGATCGCCGCTCTCTACCCGCCGCGCGAGCCGGTCGACCTGCGCGTCCTCGCCGACATGGTGTCGAGCACCGTCGAGGGCGGCATCATCCTGTCCAAGGCGCTGCACGAGCCCAAGGTGCTCGCCGAGCAGGTGCTGATGCTGCGCACCCACATCCGCCTGCTTTTCCTGCCGGACCAGCCCGAGGCGCCACTGCGGGTCCACTAGCCTGAGGCGCTGGCGGCCTCCGCTCACCGCGCAGCGTCGGAGGTGTCGTGCGCAGGACGGACGCCGTTATTTCCAGACGATCTCGATCTTCGGGTCATCACGCCA
Source organism: uncultured Alphaproteobacteria bacterium (assembly GCA_963704595.1). GTDB lineage: Bacteria > Pseudomonadota > Alphaproteobacteria > Rhizobiales > Amorphaceae > Acuticoccus. The sequence continues at coordinate 645,459 of OY969922.1, read as the reverse complement.
GGCGAAGCGCTCCAGATGATCCCCGGTCACGGCCTCGACCTGTTCGAGGCCTGCAGCATCGTCGCTCTCGGCTTCGAGCGTCAGGATCGCGGCGCTCGGCGCCGAGGGAGAGGCGGCCGAAGCCGAAGTCGACCGTGCCGGCGTCGGCGTCATGGTGTGCGTCGAACTTGTGGCCGAAGTGCTTGCAGAGCTGAGCGAGATAGCGGCTTGCGTTGGCGGTTTCGACGGTGGCGCGGCTTTGCGGCACGGTTTGTCCTTTCGTGTCGATCGTTCAGTGGGAGGAGCCTGAGCGGTGCGGGAGAAGAGAGCCTGGGGAGCAGCCGACCTCCGGCGCAATCTCTGCCGCCTGCCGCCGCTTCGGCCTCTCGCCGCGGCGGCAGCGGAGCGCGTTGCGCTATGCGATCAGGATGTCGATTTCGGGGTTGAACAGCGCCGCGACGCCGGAGACCTGAACGGTGTGAATGCCGAGCTCTCCCTGATCGACGCTGATGATCACGTTGTTGCCGCTGGTGGCAGTCGACACCTGGTCCGAAGTGATGCCACCGGCGAACTCGATCCCGTCGAACCCGATCTCGAAATCCTTGATCACGTCGTTGCCGAAGTCCGCGACGAAGATGAACGTGTCGACCGCGAAGTCGCCGCTGCCGTCCGAGTTGTTGCCGAAAATGACATCGTTGCCCGTCCCGCCTTCGAGGAAGTCGGCGCCGGCGCCGGAGTAGAGGCGGTCGTCGTCCTCGTCGCCGAACAGCTCGTCCGAATCGCCGCCCCCGCGGATGGTGTCGTTGCCCGTTCCGCCGGACATGAAGTTGGTGCCTTCCATCCCCTTGAGGACGTCGTCGCCGGCGTTGCCCGACAGTGTGTCGTCGTCCGCGCCACCGATCAGGATGTCGTTGCCGCCGCCGCCGTTCAGGAAATTGTCGCCGTCGTCGCCTTTCAGGGTGTCCGCGCCACCGCCGCCGATCATCCGATCTGAGCCCTCGCCGCCGATGATCATGTCGTTGCCCTGCTCACCGATCAGGAGATCTCCGCCATCGCCGCCCTTGATCGTGTCGTTGCCGCTTCCGCCCTCGATCGCGTCCTCGCCGTCGTCGCCGTTAAGGATGTCGTTGCCGTCGCCGCCGAGGATGAGGTCGTCGTCGGCATCGCCGTAGACTGTGTCGTCGCCAGTGCCGGCATCGATGAAATCGAAACCGCGGCCGCCGAAGATGACGTCGTTGCCGCTACCGCCGTAGAGGTCGTCGTCGCCCCGTTCGCCGAAAAGGGAGTCCTTGCCGCCATCGCCGTAGAGCGTGTCGTCGCCGGCGAGGCCGTTGAAGTTGTCGTTGCCGCCGTACCCGTGGCCTTCGTCGTTGAACGAGCCGTAGATGTAGATGTCGTCGTACTGCGCGCCGACGAAGTTGTAGACGAGCGGGATGACGAGAAGGTCCGCGAACGTCACGTTCGGGTCGGAGGCCAGCGAGTTCAGGCGGTCGAGCGAGCTGCCGAAGTTGGTGAAGGACCAGCCGTTGAGCGGGTTGTCCTGCTCGTAGGCCGTCCAGCTGTCGACGTACCCCGTCATGCGGCCGTTGCTGTCGTAGCCGAAGCCGGTGCCGTTGAGGTTCTGGACGTAGGTGATGCTGTCGTCGAAGCCACCCTTGAACGTGAGCACGGCGAGCGTATCGGAGACGATCGTGTATTCGGACGACTGCTTCGCCAGACCGTTCACGAAGTTCGGACCGACGAACTCGTTGTGAATCGTGACGGTGACGACGGGGAGATCGAGCGAACCTGGCATTGGCGGGGATCCTGTCTGCTGAGTGGCTGTGTCAGCCTTTGCGAGTGCTGGGAGCGCTGCCGGCATATCTTCGCGCGGACAGCATTCGGGGTCGAAGACGGGCGGCAACTTACGATACGGAATTCGGCGGGAATCTTAACTTTTCAGAATTTTCGCGAATATTTCGTCCGAACTGAGAAGCAATATTTCTCCGGCGGCGCTGTCGGTCGGCTTCAGGTCCGGACCGCGCAGATCGCGTAACGGTGCTGTGTCATCCGGTCGAGGCCCCTGGCGAGGCTCATGTGGCGGGCCTGTGCGCGGTTGATGGCGAACAGCCCCTTGTCGATCGACACCGGCGCGAAACCGGCCTCGCCGAGCATTCCGGCGACGACCTCCGCGCGTGCGCCGTCCGCGAACGGGAGGCGGGAGAGGATGTCGCGGTGCGTCCGGCGCATCTCTTCCGCCTTCGGATCCGCGGCCGGGGCTGCGCCGAGGCCCGCACGCGCGGCGGCGATCGCACGCACGATCCGCCCGACCAGCGACGGGTTCACGAAGTCGCCGTCGATCACCAGGAGCTTGCCGCCGGGGCGCAGGAGCCGGTGCCACTCGGCGAAGGCGGCGGCCGGGTCCACCAGCGTCCAGACCAGATGCCTGGTGACGATCACGTCGAACGAGGCGTCGTCCAGCATGGTGTTTTCGGCGTCGGCGAGGATGAAGCGGATCGGCCGGTGCTGGCGCTCGGCCTTCGCACGCGCCGCGGCGAGCATCGCCTCGGACCAGTCGGCCCCGGTCACGTCGAAGCCGAGACCGTGAAGCAGACCCGGAGATGACGCCGGTGCCGCTCGCAAGATCGAGCACCTTGCGTCCGTCCGCCGGGCCGAGGTGGCGGGTGAACAGCGCATGCCAGGCGGCGCGCTCCTCCTTGGAGAAGATCTCGTGGCCGGGCTCCAGATCGAACGTCGCCGCCCGGGCGGACCAGTAGGCCTTGATCTCCTCGCGGATGCCGTAGTTTCCGCCGATCCCGTCAGCCACGGCTCGCACTCTGGATATCTTCTAAGAACAATGTAGCGCCCTTCACTGTAATTACTCTACATATCAAGTCGATCGACTTCGCAGAGTTTGCGCGTCCATGTATTGACTCGCGCGCAATTTGGAAACAAGGAGGATTTCAAAGAAACGAGGTTGATATGATGAAATTCGCTTCGGCATTTGCCGGCGCGGCGGCGGCTTGCGCCCTCGCCCTGCCGGTCGCAGCCCTCGCCGAAACTGCGACCATCACCGATGTCGCCGGACGGACCGTCGAGGTCGAGGTTCCGGTCCAGAGCATGATCCTGGGCGAAGGCCGGCTGATCTACGCCGTCGCCGCGCTCGAGGAAGGCGACCCGTTCGCCCGCGTCGTCGGCTGGCGCGACGATCTCCTCAAGGCCGACCCGGCCACCTACGCGGTCTACAAGGAAAAGTACCCGCAGATCGACGATCTGCCGACCTTCGGCGGCGTCAAGGACGGCACGTTCGACGTGGAGCAGGCCATCGCGATCAATCCGTCGATCGTGGTGATGAACCTTGAATCCAAGGCCGCGACCGATGACGCAGGGCTCGACGACAAGCTCGCCGCCGTCGGCATTCCGCTCGTCTACATCGATTTCCGCGAAGCACCGATCAAGAACACCACCCACAGCCTCGAGATCCTCGGCACGCTGCTGGGCGAGGAAGAACGCGCAGCCGCGCTGATCGACTTCCGCGACACGGCAATCGCCGAGGTGACGGACGTCCTGGCGAAGGAGAATCCCGCAAAGCCGATGGTCTTCATCGAGCGCGCGGCAGGCTTCAGCGACGAGTGCTGCATGTCCTTCGGTGACGAGAACTTCGGGATGATGGTGGAGATGGCCGGCGGCATCAACATGGCCAAGGACATCATCCCGGGCACGTTCGGCACGGTGAACCCCGAGCAGATCATCGCCTCCGATCCCGACTCGGTCATCGTCACCGGCGCCGAGTGGGCGGCCTACAACCCCGTCGGCGGCTGGGTCGGCCTCGGCCCCAACTCCGACATGGAGAAGGCTCACGAGAAGCTCGCCGCGCTGATGGATCGCCCCGCCTTCACCGGCGTCAAGGCTGCCGAGACGGGCAACGTCCACGCCGTCTGGCACCAGTTCTACAACAGCCCCTACCAGTTCGTGGTCATCCAGCAGATGGCGAAGTGGCTGCACCCGGACCTCTTCCCGGACCTCGACCCCGAAGCCACCTTCAAGGAGCTGCACGAGAAGTTCCTGCCGGTCGAGTACGACCCCGGCTACTTCGCGTCGCTCGGCGAGGACTGATGGCCCTCGCATCCCCCGCGGATGAGACGGCGCGCGGTTCCTACCGCGCGCTGTCGGCACGGCGCCTCGCGATCCTCGCGGGGCTGCTTGCCGTTCTCGTCCTCTCCGTCGCCATCGACCTTGCCAACGGCCCCGCCCGCTACAGCCTTGGCACGGTCTTCCGCGCGCTCCTCAACCCCAGCGCCATGGACGACCAGGTGCGCGTCGTCATCTGGCAGATCCGCATGCCCATCGCGATGATGGCGGTGGTGGTCGGCGCCGCGCTGTCGGCCGCCGGCGCGCAGATGCAGACGATCCTCGCCAACCCGCTCGCAAGCCCCTTCACCCTCGGCATTTCCGCCGCGGCCGGTTTCGGCGCAGCGCTCGCGGTCGTGCTAGGCGTCGCCATCGTCCCGGCGTTCGTCAATTATGTCATTCCCATCAATGCGTTCCTGATGGCGATGGCGGCGGCGCTCATCATCCATTTCTTCAGCCAGCTCCGCGGCGCCACGACGGAGACGATCATTCTTCTCGGCATCGCGCTCGTCTTCTCGTTCAACGCCGCGCTGGCGCTCCTGCAATATCTCGCCACCGAGCAGGCGCTCGCCGCCGTGGTGTTCTGGACCATGGGATCGCTGGTGAAGGCGACCTGGATGAAGGTCGGCGTCACCGCGCTGACGCTCGCCATCGCCGTCCCGCTGTTCGCCCGCCACGCCTGGGCGCTGACCGCGCTGCGGCTGGGCGACGACAAGGCCGCGAGCTTCGGCGTGAAGGTCGGCCGGCTGCGGCTTGAAACCATGCTGCTGGTCTCGGTGCTGGCGGCCATTCCGGTGTCGTTCGTCGGCACCATCGGGTTCATCGGCCTCGTCGGCCCGCACATCGCGCGGATGCTGGTTGGCGAGGACCAGCGCTATTTCCTGCCGGCATCCATGCTGTCGGGCGCGCTGATCCTGTCGGCGACCTCGGTGGTCTCCAAGTCGCTCATTCCGGGCGCGATCCTGCCCATCGGCGTCATCACCGCGCTGGTGGGCGTGCCGTTCTTCATCTCCCTCATCTTCACGATACAGCGCCGCGCATGGTGAGCCTCACACTCGAAAACATCGGCGCCCGCTACGGCCGCACTCCGGTCGTGGAGGGCGTCACCACCCCGCCCCTCACGGGCGGCACGCTGACCGCCGTCATCGGGCCGAACGCTGCGGGCAAGTCGAGCCTCTTCCGCCGCGTGGCGGGGCTGGTGAAGGGGCCGGGCGTCGTCCACCTCTCCGCAGACGCGGAAGGGCGCGTCGCCTACATGCCGCAGGACACCGGCGCCAACGCGGTGCTGACGGTGTACGAATCGATCCTGCTCGCCGCCAAGCAGGGCGCCGGCTGGCGCGTCGCCGACACCGAGCTTCACCGGATCGACGACCTCCTGGCAGCGCTCAAGATCGAGGACATCGCCTTCCGCAACCTCGGCGCTCTTTCCGGCGGGCAGCGCCAGCTCGTCGCCGTGGCGCAGGCGCTGGTGCGCGAGCCGCGCATCCTTCTGATGGACGAGCCGACCTCCGCGCTCGACCTCAACCGCCAGATCGAGGTCCTGTCGTTCATGAAGGGCATTGCCGCCCAGCGCGGGATGGCCGTGCTGATCGCGCTGCACGATCTCAACCATGCGCTGCGCTACTGCGAGACGGTGATGGTGATCGACGGCGGGCGGATGATCGCCTGCGGACCGACGCACGAGATCGTCAACGCCGCGCTCCTGCGCGACGTGTGGCGGGTGGACGCCCGCATCGAGCACTGCTCGCGCGGGATGCCCGTCATCATCGTCGACGGGCCGGTGTGACGCTTCAGGCGAGGTAGTCCTTCACCACCTCGCCGAGACCCAGCGTCAGATCGCACAGGATGTGCTTGGCGCTGATCACCTCGCGGACCGGCAATGCCGCGACGGGCGCCAGCGCGTGCGGCACGAGGTCGAGCGCCGCGGGGCCGGTCCACGCGCCCTTATAGACGATGTCGGTCATGTGGTACTTGACCAGCTCGCAGACGCGGGCCGAACCGTCCACGTGCGGGATGATCTTGAGGAGATAGTTCGGCGCGGTGAGGCTCTTCATCACGTCGGCCTCGACGAGGTCCTTGTGCTTGTAGCCCATGGTGCCGGTGGCGCAGCGCACGCCCGAAAAGTCGAGCGTGCCGACCAGCGTCTCCTTGTTCACGGCCATCACCGGCTGGGCGAGCTTCTTGGGAAAGCCCCAGAGCTCGCGCCCGCCGAGGATCGGCGGCCCGTCGTCGAGATACATCGCGTGGACGTAGGCGCCGGGCTTGCCGTCCAGCGTGACCGGGATGACCTGGCCGGATTCGGTGTAGGCGCCGAAGCCGTTGGAGTCCGGCATCCTGATCCACTCGAAGCTCACCACGGGCTCCGCGATCTCGAGCGGTTCCGGCACCACCTTTTCCAGCGCCTCGCGGTCGGTCCGGTAGGTGATGATCATGAACTCGCGGTTCACGAAGCGGTACGGGCCGACCGGGTAGGCGGGCGAGGTGAAGGGCATCGCGAAGGCGTTGCGCCTGATGTCGTCGGCAGAGATCATGGCGGGCTCCAGTTGCTCCGGCGGCGGCCGATGCACATCCCCGGCCACGCCACTGGATTGGCAACCCGCCCCTTGCCGCGCAAGTCCAATCTTGCGCCGGAATTGGACGGTTCGCGCGCGAACGCCGCTCAGGCCGCGGCGTAGCGCTTCAGCACGTCCTCGTTGACCTCGATGCCGAGGCCGGGCGCCTGCGGCACCGGCAGCATTCCGCCCGCCGGCAGGATGGGGTCCTTGATGAGATCGTCCCGCAGCGGGTTCTCCGACACGTCGTACTCCACCAGCGAGGGGTAGGGCGACTGGAGCGCGAACGGGTCGCGCGGGATCGCCGCGACGTAGTGGACCCCCGCCGCGAGCCCGATCCCCGTGCCCCAGACGTGGGGGGAGATGCGCACGCCCTCGAGACGCGCGAGGAGCGTCGCCCCCTGCCCCTCGTCTAGGCCGCCGCAGAGGGTGAGGTCGGGCATCAGGACGTCGACGGCGCCGGTGTCGAGCAGGCGCTTGAACTCGTGGCAGGTCATGTGGGATTCGCCGGTGGCGATCGCCATCGTCTTGCGCCGGCCGAGCCGCTCGAGCCCCGCGAAGTCGTCCGACATCACGGGCTCCTCCATCCAGTGGATGTCGAACTCCTCGATCCGGCGCATGGAGGCGTAGGCGGTTTCGGAGTTGTAGGCGCCGTTGACGTCGACCATCAGGAGCGCATCCGGGCCGATGATCTCGCGTGCCTCGCGGCAGCGGGCGACGTCGTCCGCCAGCCCCTCGCCGATCTTGATCTTGTAGGAGGTGAAGCCCTTGTCCGCGACGCGGCCGACCTGGTCGGCGAGCTGGTTCTCGGGGTCGGCGGTGAAGTAGCCGCCCGAGGCGTAGGCGCCGACCGCATCCGGCGCACCGCCGCCGAGGAGCTGGTGCACCGGCACGCCGAGCGTCTTCCCCGCAAGGTCATAGAGGGCGATGTTGATGCCGCTCACGACGGCCGACAGCTGGTTCTGGATGCGGACGCTGTACATCTTGGCGAGGATGGTGTGCCAGGCGCCGTTCCGGTCGAAGATGTCCCGGCCGATGAAGAGCGGCTTGATGGTCTCGAAATAGCCGAGCGTGGCGGCCGGGGCGGCGCCCCAGGTCTCGCCCCAGCCCCTGGTGCCGTCGTCGCTCACCACCTCGATCACGATGCTGCCGCGCTTGACGAAGCGGCCGCGTGCGTTGCCGAAGGCGCGCGCCTCGCCCACCTCGACGGTGAGCGGGTAGGCGTTGATCTGTGCGATGCGGGGCATGGGGGCTCTCAGTGGAAGAGGCCCGGCAGCCATGACGACACGCCGGGAACGAGGATGATGAGGAGGACCACGCCGAGCTCGGCGAGGAAGAACGGGACCAGCGCCTTGACCAGCGCCGAGATCGAAATGTCCCCGATCCGGCACGCGACGAAGAGGCAGACCCCGACCGGCGGCGTGATGAGGCCCATGGTGAGCGTCAGGACCACCAGCATCGAGAACTGCATCGGGTCGATGCCCATGGAGCGCGCCACGGGGAAGAGGAGCGGCACGAAGAGGACGATGGCCGCCCCCGGCTCCAGGAAGCAGCCGACGATGAGGAGCCCGCCCATCACCGCCAGCATGAAGAGGATCGGGTTGCCGCCGAACATCTCGGCGAGGCCGCCGACGAACTTGCCCATGCCGGACAGCGCCAGCACGTAGGAGACGACGGTGGCCGCCGCGATGATGAGGAACAGGCTCGACGTGGTGCGCGCGCTGATGACGAACGCCTGCCAGAGCTCGCGCATGTTGAGGTGCCGGAACGCGACAAAGCCGAGGAAGATCGCGTAGAGCGCGGCGATGCCGCCGGCCTCCGTCGCGGTGAACGTCCCCGTCAGCGTGCCGATGACGATGAACAGCGGCAGCGAGACGACGAGCAGCGTATCGAGCGCCATCCGCGGCACCTCCTTCCGCTTCACGTCCGTGCGCGACACCGGCAGCCCGCCATTGCGCCCCTTGATGAAGATGACGATGGAGACCGCCACCGCGAGGAGCAGGCCGGGAACGACGCCGGCCAGGAAGAGGTCGATCACCGAGACGCGCGAGGCCGCGGCATAGATGATCATGATCACCGACGGCGGGATGATCGGGCCGATCATCGAGCCCGCGACGGTGACGGCGGCGGCGAATTCCTTGGTGTAGCCCTCGCGCGGCATCCCCTTGATGAAGACCTGCCCGAGCGCCGCGGTGTCGGCGATGGCGGTGCCGGAGATGCCCGCAAAGATGATCGAGGCCAGCGTGTTGGCGTAGGCGGTGCCGCCGCGCAGGCCATGGGTGATGAGCTGGGCGAAGCGGATCAGCCGCTCGGTGACGCCGCCTCGGTTCATCACCTCGCCGGCCAGGATGTAGAAGGGCGCCGACAGGAGGATGAAGCTGTCGATGCCGGTGAACATGCGCGACGGCACCGAGACGAGGCTCATGCCGCCGTCCAGCATCCCGATGGTGCCGGCGAGCCCCAGCGCGATGGCGATGGGCACGCCGATGGCCAGCAGAACGGCGAACGCGATGAAGAGAAGCGTCATTCCACGGCCCCCGCGGAGGTGCTGACGCGGTCGGGGTCGGTCAGGATCAGGCAGATCGCCTTGAACAGCATCAGGAGGCCGCCGGCGACGACGCTGATGTACGGGATCACCATGGAAATCTGCGCGACAGGGGAATGCTGGGCGGCGTTGCGCAGCGCCAGCGGCCAGCCGTAGACGACGAGGATGAGGCAGAACATCGAGATCAGGATGAGGATCACGATGCTCTGGATACGGCGCAGGCGCGGCGGCAGGACGTTGGTGAGGATGTCGATCGCGAGCTGCTCGCCGCGGAAGAGGACCGCGCCGGCGACGAGGAACGTCATCCACGCCACGGAGTAGCGCATCACTTCCTCGGTCCAGCCGAGCGGATCGCCGACGGCGTAGCGGAAGAACACCTGCAGGAAGTTGATGATGAGGATGAACGCCATCAGCAGCGCCCCGATGGACTCGGTGACGCGAGTCACCCCGTCCGCAATAGCCAAGATGCGCGTGCGCACACCGTCCCCCGTCGTGTCTCGAGAAGGCCCGGCCGGCGTTGTCTGCCGGCCGGGCGGGTGCCGTGCGCCTTACTGGCCGTAGACGGCCTTTTCGGATTCCTCGACGGCGGCGAGGACGCTGTCGACGAACTCCTTGCCGAGCTCACCCTCGACGTACTCGACCACCGGCCCCTGCGAGATCTCGCGGAAGGCCTCCTTCTCCTCGGGCGTGGTGATGTGGACCTCGAGGCCCTTCTCGTCGCGGATCCGCTCCACATAGTCCCGGTCGACCGAGACCTTGTAGGAGTTGGCGACCGACGCGTAGAGCTGGCCGGCTTCCATCACGATCTGCTGCTCGGACTCGGTGAGGCCGTTGTAGAAGTCGTCATTGATGACGATTAGGGTCATCGAATAGATGTGCTCAGTCGTGGAGAAGTACTTCTGCACGTCCGCCATGCCGTTCTCGAACACGTTGACGGACGCGTTCTCCTGCCCGTCGACCACGCCCTGCTGGAGGCTCATGACGAGCTCGGAGAAGCTGATCGGCGTTGCCGCCGCGCCCAGCGATTCCATGAAGCGCATGTAGACCGGGCTCTCCATCACGCGCATCTTGAGGCCCTGCATGTCTTCGGGGCCGGCGACGGGGCGCTTGGAGTTGGTGAGGTTGCGGAAGCCGTTCTCGGCCCACACGACCGAGCGGATGCCGGTCGCCTCGCGCATCTCTTCCTTCATCGCCTTGGCGACGTCGGTGCGGACGAACTCCCACGCCACCGGCGAGGACTTGAAGAGGTAGGGAATCGCGAAGACCTGGAGCTTCTTGTAGAAGCCGGACACCGCGCCGTCGGCGGCGAGCGCCATCTGGATCGCGCCCTGCTGGACCATCTCGGTCAGCTCGCGCTCGCCGGCGCCCAGCGTGCCGAACAGAAGCTCGACGTCGAGCGAGCCTGCGCTCTTGAACTCGATGTAGTCGGCCATCGCCTTCATGCCGAGGACTTCGGCGGTTTCGGCTTCCGGCACGGACGTCGCGAAGCGGATGGTGGTCTGCGCCTGTGCGGTGAACGGCAGAGCGAGCGTCACCGCGCCGAGTGCCGCCGCGGCGATCATTGTCCTGAATTGCATTTGAGTGGTCTCCTCCTGGAATTTTCGTTGTTTGGGCGGAGCGATGTCGTCCCGCTCTCGCTGTCGGTCGTCCTGCGTCCGGGCGGCACCGGGGCGTTGTGCCAGAGAGGCCCAGCGGATGCGCCACGGCACGACAAGCCCGGCCGACCGACCTGACGATGCACAAAGGCTAGTGCATTTGTTCTCCTCATGCCAATTTGGATATCTAGGGCTTTCATATTTGGAAAACTGATCGATGCGGATCACCCTGGCGCAGCTCGAGGCGTTCGTCTGGGTCGCGCGGCTCGGCAAGGTCGGCGACGCGGCGGGCCAGCTCAACATCGCGCAGCCGACGGTTTCGCTGCGCCTGCGCGATCTCGAACAGGCGCTCGGCGCCCGGGTGTTCGAGCGTGACGGGCGGCGGCTCAAACTGACGGAGGACGGGACGGCGCTGCTGGAGCACGCCAACGTCATCCTGAACGAGGTCGGCAAGATCCGCACGCCGCGCGACCCGGCGGACGTCGCCGGCACCACCCGCCTCGGCGTGTCGGAAAACTTCGCGGTGACGGGGCTGCCGGGGGCGCTCCAGGTGATCGCGCGGGACCATCCGGCGCTGCGGGTGGAGCTTTCGGTCGGCCCCAGCCGCGACCTCGTCGCGGCGGTGCTGGAGCGCCGGCTCGACCTTGCGGTGGCGGTGAACCCAAACGCGGACGCGCGGCTCCGGATCGTGCCGCTCGGCGTGCAGCCGTCCACCTGGGCGGCGTCGCCGTCGCTGGGGTTGCCGCGGACGATCCAGCCGCGCGACGTCCTCCACCTGACGGTGCTGATGAACCCCGGCCCCTCCCCCAACCATCGGCAGACGATGGCCTGGTTCGCGGCGGCCGGGCTGGAGCCGATCCACATCTCGTCCTGCAACACGGTGCCGGGGGTGCTCGCCAACCTGGTCGAGGCCGGCATCGGCATCTCTATCCTGCCGACGCTCCTCATCGCCCCGCAACTCAAGGCCGGCACGCTCGTCGCGCCCCAGTGCAGGCCGGCGCTGGAGCCCGCCAACCTTTGCGTGGTGCGCCGGGCCGACGAGGCGCTGCCCTCCGCCAACGCCGTGCTCGCCGCCATCCGGGGCAGCATCGCGGCGTCGGGGCTTCTCGATTTCGCCGATCAGGCGTGACCGGCGCCGCTCACGGCACGAAGCCGAACATGCGCGGCGCCCACATGAAGGTCGCCGGGAAGTAGGTGACGATCATCAGCACCGTGAACATGATGCCCAGCATCGGGAGGAGCGGCGGGATGATCTCCACCATCGAGATCCGCGCGATCCGGCAGCCGACGAAAAGCGCGGTGCCGACCGGCGGAGTGATGAGCCCGAACGTGAGGTTCACCACCATGATGACGCCGAGGTGCACGAGGTCGAGCCCCATCGCCGCCGCCAGCGGCAGCAGGATCGGCACCAGCATGATGAGCGCCGGCGTCAGGTCGATGAAGAGGCCCGTCACCAGGAGGAGGATGTTGATGATGAGGAGCAGGAGGTACTTGTTGTCGGTGATGTCGAGGACGTTGGTCGACACCCACTGCGGCACGTTCTCGTAGGTGAGGATGAACGTGAAGATCGAGGTGGTGGCGATGAGGAACAGCACCACGGCGGTGGTGACGATACTCTCCCACATCAGCGCAGGAAGCTGGCCGACCTTGATCTCGCGGTAGACGAACATCGTCAGGAACAGGGCGTAGACCGCCGCGATCGCGCCCGCCTCGGTGGCGGTGAAGACGCCGGTGGTGATGCCGCCGAGGATGATGACGAGGGTCATCAGCCCGAGGCCACCGTCGATCACGCGGCCGAGCTTCTCGCGGCCCGTCAGCTTGGGCGTGCGGGTGTTGTGGTACATCTTGCCGTGGATGTAGGCGACCAGCAGCAGGCCGCCGCCGATCATCAGCCCCGGCGTCAGGCCCGCGAGCAGCAGAGCGCCGACGGAGACCGAACCTGCGATGTAGGCGTAGAGGATCATCGAGATCGACGGCGGGATGATCGGGCCCATGGTGGCCGAGGCCAGCGTCAGCGCGGTGGCGAAACGGCGGGTGTAACCGTCCTTCTCCATCGCCTCGATCATCATCCGGCCGATGGACGAAACGTCCGCCACCGCCGAGCCCGAGACGCCGCCGAACAGCATCGACGACATGACGTTGATCTGGCCGAGCCCGCCGGGGAGCCGCCCGACGATGACTTCGGCGAGGCGCACCAGGCGGCCGGCAACGCCGCCGTTCGCCATCACCACGCCGGTGAAGACGAAGAAGATCACCGCGAGCAGCGGGAAGGAGTTGATGCCGAAGATCATCCGCCGGACGATGGTCATGTTGGTCATGACATCCATCGTCATCGCGGCGATTGCGGAGGCGATGCCGATCGCGAACGCGATGGGCATGCCGAAGATCATCAACAGGATGAACGCACTCATCAGAACCAGGACAGTCATGCGTTCACTCGTATTGAAGGGCGTACGCGGGGCGGCGTTCGATGCCGAGCCAGGCGTTGATCTGGTTGCGGACGGCAAACAGGATCATCAGCGCGCCGGAGACCGGCGCAGCGGCGTAGAACCAGATGTTGGTGTAGGGGAGCGCGGTCATCGTGTCGCCGCCGAAGCGTTCGGCAAGCTCCGCGCCGTAGATCAGCATGACAGCGCCGAACGCGATGATCCCGCAGTCGATCAGGGTGGAGAGGATCTTCCACGGCCAGCCCTTGAGGCTGTCCAGCAACAGGGTGAACGCGACGTGGTCCTTGGCGTCGACGCCCGCCGCGGCACCGAGAAAGCCCAGCCATATCAACAGATAGCGCGGGACTTCCTCGGACCACGAGATCACGTCGTTGAAGACGTAGCGCATCACCACCGTGACGATGACGATCAGGAACAGCGCCGCTGCCTGGCACAGTGCGACAGCGCGCACCAGCCAGACCACGGCATCGACCAAGCGATTGAAGAGCGCCATCGTGCGCGTCCGAACGTTTCTTGAGGGACTAGTACTTCTTGCCGGACTCGAGGAGCGCGTTGACCTGGTCCGCCACGCCGAGGGCTTCGCCCTCCTCCTGGAGAAGCGTCGTCACCGCGTCGATGAAGGGCTGCTTGTCGGGCTCGACGATCTCGGTGAACAGCGGACGGAGCTGCTCGAGCGACATCTGCGAGGACGCTTCCCACGCACCGCGCATGTAGGCTTCCGCCTCGTCCGCGGCCCTCTCCACGGCGGCCTTCTCCTCGTCCGAGAGGCTCTGGTAGACGTCTTCGGAGACGAGCAGCATGTCCGGGATCCGGGCATGTTCGTCGAGGGTGTAGTAGTCCGACACCTCGAAGAACTTCATGCTGAAGACGGAGGGGTGGTTGTTCTCGGCGCCGTCGACGACGCCGGTCTGCAGCGCGTTGTAGAGGTCGCCCCATGCGATCGGCACGCCGGTGCCGCCCATGGCCTCGATCATCTTGACCTGCACCGGTGACGCCATCACGCGGATCTTCTTGCCCTGGATGTCTGCCGGCGAGCGGATCGGCGTATCGGCGAAGAAGTTGCGCGCGCCCGAATCGATGAAGGCGAGCACGCGCATCCCCTTGTCCTGAAGCGGCTGGACGAACTCGTCGGCGTCCTCGGACGTGAGATAGTTCCAATAGTGGTCCGCGTTCTTGAACAGGAACGGCAAGGAGAACATGTCCATCCGCTTGTCGATCTGGGACAGGTTCGACGCGGAGACGGTGACGAAGCCGAGGGTGCCGTCGCGCAGGCTCTGCACCGATTCGACCGCATCGCCGAGGGCGCGGGCGTGATTCACGTCGAGCGTCAGCGAACCGTCGGTCAGCTGCTCCACCCGGTCGGCGAAGAACTCGTGCGTCATCGACGCCGGATGCGCCGGCGGATGCACGCCGTTGATCTTCAGCGTGCGCTGCGCCTCGGCTGTGGACAAGGTTGCCAGCAACAGGCCGGCCACCGCAAACGTGCGGGTCAATCGCATGGGATGATCCTCCGAATTATTGTTCTTGTGCAGCCTTGTGGCATGCTTGGGCGTAAGAAGAACAGATTGCTGCATCCGCGCCAACCGCAAAGAGCGATAAATGTTACGAATAAGCCTCATCGGTCTCGGGATGGCCGTGAAGCCGCACGCACAGGCCCTCGCCGACCTCTCGGGCCGCGTCGAGATCGTCCATGCCGCCACCCGTTCGCCCGGACGCGCCGCCGCATTCCGCGAGGCGACCGGCATTGCGACCACCACCGACGTCGACGCGGCGCTGACCGATCCGTCGGTCGCCGCCGTCGTGCTCCTCACCCCGCCGGACTCGCACTTCGCGCTCGGCCGCGTCGCGCTGGAGGCCGGCAAGGATCTCCTCGTCGAGAAGCCGCTCGACAGCGCACACGACCGCGCCGAGGCGCTGGTGGCGCTCGCCGCCGAGAAGGGTCGCAAGCTCGGCGTCGTCCTGCAGCACCGCTTCCGCGACGCTGCGCTGCGGATGACCGAGATCATGTCCGGCGGCGAGCTTGGCACACTCACAAGCGCGGCCTGCACCGTGCCCTGGTGGCGCCCGCAGTCCTACTACGACGAGCCCGGCCGCGGGACGATGGCGCGCGACGGCGGCGGCGTCCTCATCACGCAGGCGATCCACACGATCGACCTCTTCCGCTCCCTCGCCGGCCCGGTCGAGGTTATCGCCGCGACCGCCACCACCACGCCGGCGCACCGGATGGAGACCGAGGACCATGCCGCGGCGCTCCTTTCCGTCCGCGACGGCGCGCCCGGCCACCTGATGGCGACCACCGCGTTCTACCCCGGCCTGCCCGAGCGGATCGAACTGTCGGGCACCAAGGGCAGCGCGTCCCTCGTCGGCGACGCACTGTCGGTCGCCTACCTTGACGGGCGCGAAGAGAAGATCGCGTCCGGGGATGCCGGCGGCGGCGGGGCCGACCCGATGGCCTTCTCCAGCGAACCGCACCGCCGGGTGATCGAGGACTTCGTGAACGCGGTCGAACAGGACCGCGAGCCGCGCGCATCGGGCGCTTCCGCGCTGGAGACGCACCGGCTGATCGCCGAGATCCTCGCCAAGGCCGGGTACACCCCCGGCTGATGGAAACCGGCGTGGGCGGCAAACGGCGTCGCGTCCTCATGCTGGGGGCGACCGGCACCATCGGCCGCGCCACCGTGCGGGCGCTGGTGGCGCACGGACACGAGGTGGTGTGCTTCGTGCGGCCCTGCGCGGACCCGTCGGCCGCCGCGGCGTCGCTCGACGGTGCCACAGTGCGCTTCGGCGACGTCACCGACCCGGCCTCGCTGGCGCGGGACGGTTTCTGCGGCGAACGGTTCGACGCGCTCGTCTCCTGCCTCGCCTCCCGCACCGGGGCCCCGGCCGATGCCTGGGTGATCGACCATGCCGCCCACTCGTCAGCGCTCGCACTCGGGCGGGAAGCCGGGGTCGGCCAGCTCGTGCTTCTCTCCGCCATCTGCGTGCAGCGGCCGCTGCTGGCGTTCCAGCACGCCAAGCTGGCGTTCGAAGCGGAGCTGCGCGCGTCCGGCGTCCCCTACTCGATCGTGCGGGCGACGGCGTTCTTCAAGTCGCTGTCGGGGCAGATCGACAGGGTGCGGCAGGGCAAGCCCTACCTCCTCTTCGGCGACGGGACGCTCACCGCCTGCAAGCCCATCAGCGACCGCGACCTCGCCGAATATCTCGCCGGGTGCCTGGGTGACGAGAGCCGCCTCAACCGCATCCTCCCCATCGGCGGGCCGGGGCCTGCGATCACCCCGCTAAAGCAGGGCGAGATGCTGTTCCGCCTGACGGGTCGGCCGCCGAAGTACCGCCGCGTCCCGGTCGCCATGATGGACGCGATCATCGCCGGCCTTTCCGCGCTGGGCCGCGTGAACCCGCGGCTCGCCGCGAAGGCCGAGCTCGCGCGGATCGGCCGCTACTACGCGACCGAATCGATGCTGGTGCTCGACCCCGCCACCGGCCGCTACGACGCCGGCCTCACGCCCTCGACCGGCACGGACACCCTGTTCGACCACTACGCCGCGCAGATCGCGAGCGGCGCCAGCGTGGACCGCGGGGACCACGCCGTCTTCTGATCCCGCCCCGGCGGTCAGAAAATGAAGTCGTGCGCCGAGAACTGCCCCACCACGGTATTCTCCACCAGGATCGAGATCGTGTCGGGCGCGAGGTCGCCGTCGTAGTCCGCCGCATCGGACGCCCCGTTGCGGTCGAGGTCGAGCTCGATCAGGACATCCCCGCCCGACTGGGTGAGGAGGAGGTCCGCCATGTTGAGGAGACGGCCCTCGACCGCGCGATAGTCGGTGAGGTCGATCCGGTCGAGATTGTCCTGCCGGCTTTCGAACGTGTCCTCGAAGCCCGTGATCGTGTCGTTGCCGCAAGCACCGGTGAAGACGAAGGCGTCGCCGTCGCCACCGCCGTCGAGAAAGTCGTCGCCGATGCCGCCATCGAGCTTGTCGATCCCGCCGCCGCCATAAAGCGCGTCGCTGCCGGCGCCGCCGTAGAGCCGGTCGGCGCCGGAGGCGATGCCGCCGTCGATGAGGTCGTCGCCGTCACCGCCGTCGAGCAGGTCGTCGTGGTAGCCGCCGTCCATGGTGTCGTTGCCGGCGCCGCCGAGGAGGCGGTCGCGGCCGGTTCCGCCGTCCAGAAGGTCGGCGTCGTCGCCGCCGTCGAGGAGATCGTTGCCGGCGCCGCCGGTGAGGTCGTCGGCACCCGCGCCGCCATAGAGCTTGTCGTTGTCGGCGCCGCCGTCCAGCGTGTCGGCGCCGTCGTCGCCGCGCAGGGTGTCCTTGCCGTTGCCGCCGCCGAGGAGGTCGTCGCCGGTGCCGCCCTCGAGGCTGTCGGTGCCCGAACCACCGTCGATGGTGTCGTTGCCGGCGTCGCCGTAGAGGCGGTCGTTGTCGGTGCCGCCGTCGATGAGGTCGGCGCCCGCGCCGCCCTCGACGGTGTCGTGCCCGCGCCCGCCCAGAATGGTGTCGTCGCCGTCGAAGGCCTGCGTGCGGTCGTTGCCGCCGCGGGCGTCGATCATGTCGCCGCCGGACGTGCCGTCCACCCGGCTGCCGCCGTTGGTGCCGATGATCGGCTCGGTCGAGGGCGGCGGCGCGGGCGGGGTGACCGGCGGCGCACCGAGGCCCGCGGTCAGGTCGACGCTGCCGCCGCCGCCCGCGGTCCACACCATCGAGCCGAAGCCGCCTCCACCTGACTGCGCTGTCGCGTAGCCGGTGATGAGGATGGTGCCGTCCTGCAGGGTCCCGCCCGAACCGCCGGACACGGTGATGAGGAGGTCCTCGTTGTTGGCGGCGAGCGCGTAGGAGATCATCGCCTCGGTGACGAGGCTGCCGAAGCTGATGACGTTGCCCGTCTCCGCCACGTCGGCGCCAGAGATCGTATCGTCGCCGAACACGCCGGCGAAGACGAAGGTGTCATTGCCCGCGCCGCCGTCCAGCGCGTCGCTTCCGGCGCCGCCTTCGATGCTGTCGGCCTCGCTGCCGCCGTCGACGGAATCGTTGCCGTCGCCGCCGAGGAGCGTGTCGGCCCCGCCGCCGCCGCTCACCGTGTCCGCGCCGCCGCCGCCGTCGATCGCGTCGTTGCCCAGAAGTCCCTCGAGCGCATTCCCGGCGCTGTTGCCGATGATGCTGTCGGCAAGGTTGCCGCCCGTCGCGTTCTCGATCACCACGCCGTTGGCGATGGTGAACCCGCCGTGGATGCCCGCGGCGTAGGAGACGAAGCCGCCGCCGCCGACCTCGTCGAGCAGCGTCGCGGCGCGCAGGTCGATGGAGTTGGCGAGGTTGGCGACGCCGTTGATGGCGTCGGTCCCGCCGGTGTCCCAGATGCACTCGTAATAGGTGCCGGCGGCGTTGGCGCCGGCGAGGGTGTAGGTGTCGTTGCCGGTGTTGCTGGCGACGGCGCCGTACATAGCCTGCAGCGCCGCGATGTCGAGTGCCATCGGCGTGCCCTCGAAACCGAAGTCGGCCGAGAACGACGCACCGTGCGGGGCGGCCTGCCAGCCGTCGTTGTAGGACATCATCGAATAGATGCCCTGGTTCATGTCGTAGGTGCCGAGATCGCCGAACGGGCTGGAGACGGAAGGGAACACCGACGATCCGCCGCCGGTGTCGTGCGGATGGGCAAGGCCCATGGCGTGGCCGAGCTCGTGGATGAAGGTGATGTAGTCGTAGCTGCCGATGGCGAGCGATCCGCCGACGTAGCCCTCGGCGTTGACCGCGATGAGGCTCTGATAGTCGCCGACGCTGGAGTTGTAGGCGGTGCCCGGCGGGTTGGCGTAGCCGAGCGCGCCCTGCCCGTCCGCGTTGTTGACGGTCGCCCAGATGATGTCGGCATCGGCCTGGTTGGCGACGATGTTGAAGGTGACGTCGCAGACGCTGGCGATCGCGGCCATCGCGCTCGTCATCGCGTCGATCTCGGCCTGCGAGATCGAGCCGAGCGCGGTCACCGTCTGCCCGTCGAAGGCGACCGTCTCGTTGCCGCCCTGACCGGCGATGCAGACGCTGATGGTGGTGGCGCCGGCGGACGCCCACTCGGTCCCCCAGAGCAACCCGTCGAGCCATGTGTTCGACGATCCGGATGATGCCGTCGGCGCCGCAGTTCCAGCCATTTCACTCGCCCCACTGATACATTTCGGGTCAGGCCCCGCCGTGCGCCGGGTCGGGCGGCACGCGAGGCAACGTGGGCCGATAACGCGTCAGTGCGCCGAAGACGCAGCGCAACCTGCGGCATAGCAGCGTTGGCGCGATGCAATCTGTGGGGTGAGGTGGAGACAGTGGGCGGTTTGCGCCAACGCGGGGCAGCGCCGGCGCATGTGTGTATCGCTGGATTTAGCCCGGCCGCGCGCCCCGGGTCGGCGCTACTTCAGGACCCAGCGGATGACCCGGCGCAGCGTCAGCCCCTGGACGATGAGGGTGAACAGCACCACCGCATAGGTCGCGGCAAGGATCGGCGACTTCTCCGCCACCTCGGGGATCGAGAGCGCCAGCGCCACCGAGATGCCGCCCCTGAGGCCGGCCCACGTCAGCACCGGCACCGTTCCGCGCGCGAACGGGCGGAAGCGGCTCATCACCACCACCGGGCCGCTGACGGCGAGGAAGCGCGCGGCGAGGCTGATCGGCACCGCGAGCAGCGCGAGGACCGCGAAGGACGGCTCGTAGCGCAGGATCAGCACTTCGAGGCCGATGAGGAGGAAGAGGACCGAGTTGAGGATCTCGTCGATCAGCGTCCAGAAGCCGAAGAGGTAGCGCTGGGTCTCCTCGCTCATGGCATCGCGCGGGCCGCGGCTGCCGATGAGGAGGCCCGCCACCACCACCGCGATCGGCCCGCTGAGGCCGAGGCGCGCGGCGAGCGTGTAGGTCCCCGCCACCAGCGCCAGCGAGACCAGCACCTCGATCGGATAATCATTGATGGCGCGCATCGCCCGGTAGGCGACGTAGCCGGTGATCACCGCCGAGGATCGCTCCGCCCAGCGCCTCGACGAAGAACATCTCCGCAATGTGCAGCGGTTCCAGCGAGCCGCCCATCGCGGCCGCAAGGAGGACGGCGAACAGGACGACGCCGACGCCGTCGTTGAACAGCGTCTCGCCCTTGATGACGTGCTCGAGGTCGGCGGGGACCTTCACCTCGCGCAGCGTCGACAGCACCGCGACGGGGTCGGTGGGGCTCACCAGCGCACCGAACACAAGCGCCCACGGCAGCGGCATCTCAACGCCGAGGGCGGACGCCGCCAGCCAGAACGAGATGCCGATGACGGCGGTCGAGATCATCACCCCCAGCGTCGCCGTCGCGCCGATGGTGAAGCCGCGGCTGCGCAGGCCGTCGATGTCGACGTGGAGCGCGCCGGCGAACAGGAGGAACGCAAGCATCCCGTCGAGGACGGTCGCCTTGAAATCGATCTGCTCGACCAGCGCCGACACGTCGTCGAAGATGATCGAGCCCGGCCATACCACCTCGGCAGCGACCACGATCAGCGACGCGCCGAGCCCCATCACCAGAAGGCCGATGGTGTGCGGCAGGACGGAAAGCCTGTGGTTGACCCACGCGAACACCGCGGTCAGCACCAGGAGCACGGCAATCAGTTCGAACGATGTCACGGGCGGTCTCCTTGCCCCGGGGAGGGCGTTGCCGAGCCTTGAGGGAACGGACGGTCACCGCACCGGGGCGGAACTCACTCCGGGCGCGGTTTCGACTGGCGGAGCGACTTGATCGCCCCGCGCTTGCCCTTGGCTTCGAGCCGCCGGCGGTTGGACGCGCGCGTCGGCTTCGTCGCCTTGCGCTTCTGCGGCGGCACGGCGGCCTCGCGGATGAGCTCCACCAGCCGCGCCAGCGCATCCTCGCGGTTGCGCGCCTGGCTGCGATGGACCCGCGAGGTGATGACGATCACGCCGTCCTGCGTGAGCCGGTTGCCGGCGAGTTGCATCAGGCGGATCGCGACGTCGTTGCGCAGCGAGGGCGAGCGGCGCGCATCGAACCGGATCTGCACCGCGGTCGACGAGGTGTTGACCTTCTGTCCGCCCGGTCCGGCGGCCTTGATGAAGCTCTCCTCCACCTCGCTCTCGTCGAGCACGATCTTCGGCGTCACCTGGATCATCGGAACGGCACCAACGGATTGTGAGCGGCAGGGCGGCGGACGGGACGGCCGCACGCCTTCATCAATGCAGCGCCGCCGCCGTCGGTTGCAACCCGCGCGCCGGCCACGATCCGTTCGCGCGCGGAATACGGCAAGGAGATCGGACGTATTCGTCTGCTTCGTTGCTGGACCATTCCGGAACAATCATGCAACGCTGGCTTGTGCCGTGGTTGCAGCAAGCAGCCTGAAACACGCCGAAGACCGAACGAGGACTATCCCGACCGTGCCCGACAACGCCAGCAAGCCCACCGTGACGCCCGTGACTGTCCTCGACGTCGAGATGACCAAGGCGCTGCAGACCACCCTGGAGCAGGGCGCATCGGCCTACATCGTCTATTTCGACCAGCACGCCTCGGGCAATCCGCCGGTCTGGACCCCGCTGGTGGAAGACGGGACGCTGAAAGCCGCCGGCGGGAAAACGAAGATCACGCTGACGAGCGAAGTCGGCGGCACCTTCCAGGATCTCAACGCCGGCAAGATCTACATTCTGATCCAGAGCGGGAAAGACAACCTCACCCAGGTCATCAAGTCCGAGGCGGACATCAACTGGGACAGCGCGGCCCTCAACGACTACCGGTACGACAGCTTCGAGGTGACCCTGAAGAACGGCCCGAACGACAAGGGCAACCTCACCTCGGTCAACGGCTTCGGCGTCCCGATGGAACTGAGCGTCACCTATTCCGACAAGACGACCGCGACGGCCGGCTACAAGATCAGCAGCGACGACCTCGTCCAGAAGATCTCCGACGCGACCGGCCAGCCGATCGATAACTTCAAGAAAGGTCCGCTCGAACATCACTATCGCGAGATGATCTCCCCGTCGGTTTCGGTTGCCGACAAGACCGACAAGACTTTCGCGGGGACAGACTGGGCGGACTACATCAATTCGCTGAAGGTCGCCGATACCGGCGTGCAGGTGGCCGGGTTCTTCAACGGCGCGGCCGACGCCGTGGTCCACGGGAACGGTGGAATCTGGCACAATGCCGCCTTCTTCGGCTACACGCTGGAGTGGGATGCGGGCAAAAAGGTCTTCTGGCTGGCGCCGGACGAGGGCAGCCAGGTCAAGGGCCTGATCCAGCTGACCGAGACGGACCTGCAGAACAGCATCTATTCAACGCTTGGTAACGTCGGCATCTACGAGACGAAGACGTCCGACCCGTACAAGATCCTCGACCACGCGGCAGTCCTCAACAGCAACAACGACGCCGCGACCATGAACAGCGGCGAGAACAACCAGTGGGGCGCCGTCCTCACCCAGTTCCTGACGGGCTTTTCGGCGGGCTACTATAGCCAGTTCGGCAAGCCGCTGAACGATCTGAGCACGGACAAGGTCGACCTCAGCAAGAGCTGGAACTGGGACCCGACCTACGCCTTCGGGGAAAACCTCAGCAGCGCAGGCCCGATCCACAAGGACAAGTACTCCGAGGTCTTCTTCCAGAATTCCAACTCGTACGGGTCGAACTACGCCGACAACCTGATGACCCAGTACACGGTCGGCGGCCCGCTGATGTCGATGTCCGACCCATCGACGGGCAAGAACGTCAAGACGATCAGCCTCACCCTGTTCGACGATGCCGAGACGCCGACAGGATACGTCACGCCCTCGATCGCCAACTACATCGACGCCGACTACACGGTCCCGACGGGGCTTTCGGTCGACAACAACATCACCCTGAACCTTGCCAACGGCACCGTCGTGGTTGCCGAGGGGACGAAGATCTCGCTCGACATCATGACGGGCAACGGCAAGGGCGGGCCGACGTGGCAGACGGTCGAATTCGCGCCCGCTGCCGGAGACTCGCTGTGGCAGCACTGGGAGCTCACCAAGGAGAACGGCACCTACGCCGCGAAGGCCGCGGGCGGTTCGCTCGGGCCGGGACAGATGCTGATCGAGCATTTCCCGGGCACGAGCGCCGGCACCTACTGGACGCGGCTCAACGTCGGCGAGGGGACGTCGGCGAAGACGTTCAACCTCTACACCACCATCGCGAAGGGCTCGACGGAGTTCGTCAACCCGGATGCGGACCCGACGGGCGCCTCGCTCGCGGTGGACGGCCTCGCCACCATCGCGCCCGAAACGCCGGCCAGCGGCGCCCCGCCGGCGACCATCGTGACCTTCGGCGTGAACCTCCTCCACGCCGCGACGACCACGATCGCGCCCGAGTATCTCGTCTACAACGAAGCGGCGTCGATGCCGGTGCCCAACGCCCCCGTCGTCGGGGTGATGCTGGACGGCGCGTTCAAGGCGTCCGCCGGGCAGACGAACCAGGTCACCAACACGGTGACGGTGGACGACCTGCGCCTCGCGTTCGGATGGACCGGCGAGAACGACGATGCCGGGACCAGAGCCTGGATCACCAAGTACACCAACAAGATCGGCGCGCTGAATTTCGCCGAGATCGACTTTGCCCAGTCCTCCGGCCCATCCGTCGCGCCGATCTTCACCAGGGCGGACCTCGACGGCCAGTGGCTGAGCGCAGAGACCGCGCTCGGCAGCGGAACCTACACCGTCACGATGCGCGAGCATCTTCCCAACCCTTCGCACACGAACCTTCCCGGGACTGAGATCGGGCCGAAGAGCAGTCCGCTCACCCTCACCGTCGAGACCAGGAAGATGGACCTCGAGGCGGTCGACAACGGCACGATGCTGGCACTCGCGCCATCGGCAGACGCGCCGGAGGGCAACTTCGTGTCACTGGACGTGCACCGCTCGCCCGGCGTCGCCGGCCGCATGGTCGCAGTCTATCTCGTCGACAGTGCGGGCAACCCGGTCGAGCACGGCTCGCTCGCCGAGGCCGCCTCGGTCAAGGACGCCGTGGTCGCCACCATCGGCTCGCACCATCAGGACGGCGGCGCGCTGATGATGCACGGCAGCCAGACCGTGTACCTGCCGACGGGCTACCGCTTCGCGTTCGGCGTCGTCGCCCCCAACGGCGACATCGAGACCAAGGCGCCGGTTTCCGTGCGGGCGACGCGCCGACGGGACCGCCCGGATCGGGGTCGACGGCTACGAGATCGTCGCCGAGACCGACAACTCGCTGTCCGATTCGGCCGTCCTCGGCTCGGGCCAGCCGCAACACCGGCGGTTCGTTCGTCTACCTCGAGGAAGGCAGCCTCATCGCGATCGACGCCACCGGCAGCACGGACGGAGCGAACCAGCTCGCCTTTGTGCGGGCGGAGGTCAACACCGCCACCGGCGAATGGGGCGTCGGCGGCGTCGCGTCCGGCGATACGGACGCTTTCCGTGAGGCCGTGCGCGACAACCTCGACGGTGAATTCGCGCTGCGCGGCAGCGGCGACTTCGCCCGCTCCGCCGTGTGGGACGTCGCGGGCCGGACGGGGTACTACGCGCCCGTCCTCATCACGGCGGCCGGCGAGATCATCGTGCAGTCGCGCGCGCTCGGCAATTCCACCTTTGCGTTCGACGACGAGACCGGCAGCGCCGCCGACAACGACTTCAACGACCTCACCGCCCGCCTCTCCTTTCTCCACGCCAACGAAGGCCCCACGTTCGAAGGCACGTCTGACGAGCCGCTCGCCGTGGAGGGCTTCGGGAGGATCGCGGAAGGGGCGCGGTTCGTCTCGACGCTGCCGGGCGGCAACGGCGCCTTTCCGGGCACCGAGCCCGGCATCTCCGTGGTCGGCGATGCGGATGGCGACGCGCGCTTCATCGTCGCCGGCGAGGCCCTCTTCCGCGGCGGCAGCGATGGCGTCCTGATCGAGAGCGATGGCGCGGTGATGACCGTGTTCAAGGGCGGCAGGCTCACGGTCGAGGCGGAAGACGGCGCCGCGGTCACCGTGCGCGGCGAGGACACCGCGACGAATTTCCAGAACCACGGCGTCATCGACGGATCGGTCACGCTCGGCGGCGGCGACGACACGGTCGGCGGGCTCGGCCGTTACAGCGGCGCGCTCGACTTCGGCGACGGTGACGACCAGTTCAACTTCCGCGGCGACCTGCTGGGCGGCGACGTCGACCTCGGCAGTGGCGACGACCGCTTCCGCACCGCCAGCGCCGCCGCGACCGTGAACGGCGGCAGCGGCGACGACAGCATGCTCGGCGGCAGCGCCGGCGACAACTTCTCCGGCGGCAGCGGCGATGACAAGCTGCGCGGCGCGGGCGGCAACGATACGCTGGAAGGCGGTGACGGCGACGATGTCCTCTACGGCGGACGGGGCGCCGACACGCTGAAGGGCGGCGCCGGTGACGATCTCCTGCGCGCCTACGCAGGCGGCGGCCGCATGTTCGGCGGTGACGGGGCCGATACGCTGCGCAGCGGCCGCGGCGACGACCGGATGGACGGCGGCGACGGCGCAGACCATTTCATCGCCGGCCTCGTCAACGGCAACGACACGATCATCGACTTCGAGGACGGCGTCGACAGGATCGACATCGCCTCCTACGGCCGCAGCAGCCGCGGGTTCGCGGCGGACCTCAGGGCCGCGCTGGGCGGCGGCGGCCGGAACGACGCCTTCGCGGATTTCGAGGACGATGGGGGCCTCGCCGCCAGGATCGCAGCGGCGGCGGCTGCGGACATCGGCGGTCCAACACCATCATCGACCTCGGCGCGCTCGGCGGCTCGGGCACCCTCCGGATCATGGGCGTGACGGCGAGCGAGATCGACGCCGGCGACTTCATCCTCTGACCGCCGCCACCCAGCGCCGGACGCAAAAAAGCCCCGCGCTGCCGGATTGCCGGCGGCGCGGGGCTTTCGGTTTCAGCGCCTAGTTATCGGCGCAGAAGCCGGGGTCTTCCATGTTGCAGACGTCGAGCCCGGTGTAGAGCGGGTCGTCCACGGTCTCGCCATTGATGAGCTGGATCATCACGTCCGGCGCCTTGTAGCCCATCTCGAACGGGCGCTGGCCGACCTGCGCGTGGCTGCGGCCCTCGCGGAACGCCTGGGTCTGCGGCGGCAGCGTGTCACCGGCGATGATGATGAGGTCCTTGGACTTCAGCTTGTCCATGACCTGATCGGTGACCTGCGTGTAGGCCTGCGGGGCGAACTGCGCCCAGCCGCCGACGAGGACGAATGCGTCGAGGTCGGGGTTGGCGATGAACGTGTCGGCCATCTGCTGGTTGGCGAGGTCCGACTGGTCGTTCGTGTAGAGCGGGCAGCCCTGGATCTCCGTCCAGCCGTTCTGGCCGTCGAGCCGCTCGATGTCCTTCTCGGCGCCGGCGGTGTCGCGGAAGCCCTGCGCACGCGCGTTGATGTTGGCAGCGCCGACGTTGCCGAGCTGCAGGCAGACCGTGCCGCCCTCGGGCTTCAGCTTCATGGCCTCCTCGGCCATCTTCACGCCCATCAGGTAGTTGTCGGTGCCGAGATAGGTGGCGCGCAGGTCGCTGTCGTTCTCGAGGAAGTCGGCGTCGATGGTCATCACCGGCACGTCGGGCGCGATGGCGCGGACGCGGTTGGCCATGGCCGGCGCGTTGGACGGCGAGATCGCGATGGCGGCGACGCCGCGGACCAGAAGGTCGTCGACGATCTGCACTTCGCCGGCTTCATCGGCGGAGGACGCCGGGCCGGTGTAAAGGCACTTGTATTCGCTGTCGGCGTTCTCCTCGAGCCACTTCTGGCAGCCGAGGTTGATCTGCTCGAAGAACGGGTTGTCGAGCCCCTTGACCACGATCGCCAGGGTCTTGTCGTCCTGTGCGAAGGCGGTGCCGGCGGTGAGCGCGATCGCTCCGGCGGCCGCGAGAACAGTAAGTCGCTTCATAGTCCCTCCCCTTTGTTTTGTTCTTGGCGGCGACGTCTTCCGCGCCCCCGCCACTTGTCAACAGACCGACACGACTGACCCGCACCCTGCTTCGCCACGGAAGCAGAAAGGCGGGCCGACACCCTCTTGCAAGAAAGCAAAACGGGTTGGTAACCACCCGCAAATTAATTGCGAACGGACCGACGATCTAAGTCTGATAATATTTACTGCCGTTGGATCGTCAACTATATTCTTGAAAATAAACGACTGAAAACAGGGGTGGAAATGGCTTCGGAACGACTACGTTTGACAGGCATCGCCAAGCATTTCGGGGCGATCCACGCCCTCAACGGAGTTAACCTGTCAATCAATGCCGGTGAGGCTCTGGGCCTCATGGGCGACAACGGGGCGGGCAAATCGACCCTTGTAAAAATCATCGCCGGCAACTTCGGAGCCAGCCGCGGACAGATCCTGCTCGACGGAAAACCCGTTGCCTTCCACCACCCCAAGGATGCTCAGCACGCCGGGATCGAGGTCGTCTACCAGGACCTTGCCCTGTGCGATAATCTCACCGCGGCATCCAACGTCTTCCTCGGCCGTGAGAAGATGCGCCGCTTCGGCCCGATCTCGGTCATCGACTATGCCGGGATGCGCAAGCGCGCCGGCGAACTCTTCGCACAGCTGAAATCGGAAACCCGGCCGAGCGACATGGTGCGCAAGATGTCGGGCGGTCAGCGCCAGGCGGTCGCGATCTCGCGCACGCTCCTGTCCGATCCCAAGGTCGTCCTGATGGACGAGCCGACCGCCGCGATCTCGGTGCGTCAGGTCGCCGAGGTGCTGGAACTCATCAGGCGCCTGCGCGAGCGCGGCATCGCCGTCGTTCTCATCAGCCACCGCATGCCGGACGTGTTCGCCGTGTGCGACCGCATCGCCGTGCTGCGCCGCGGCGAACTCGTCGCCGACATGGCGGCCAGCGACACCTCGCCAGAGGAGGTCACCGGCCTCATCACCGGCGCCATCGAAACCCGCCTGCGGAGCGCGGCATGAACACTTCCCTCGAAGACGCGATCGGGCAAAGCCAGAACCGCACATTCCTCGCCCGCATCCTCGGGCTTCAGGTGTTCTGGGTCTTCGTCGCCGCGATCGTCGCCTGCCTCGCCCTCACCATCGTCACCGACACGTTCGCCACCGAGCGCAACCTCTTCAACGTCACCCGCAACTTCGCCTTCGTCGCGATCATCGCGATCGGCATGACCACCGTCATCGCGTCGGGCGGCATCGACCTTTCGGTCGGCGCGTCCGTCGTCCTGTCGGCCGTCGTCATGGGCGTCTTCATGAGCGAGGGGCACTCGTTCGCGGTGTCGGGGTTCTTCGCCATCGGTGCCGCGGTGCTCGTCGGCTTCGTCAACGGCGCGCTGATCGCGTTCGTCGGCATACCACCATTCGTGGTCACGCTCGGGATGCTGTCGTTCGCCCGCTCGATGGCGCTCGTCCTCTCCAACAACAAGATGATCTACGAATTCGGGCCCGATCAGGCGATGCTTCTCGCCATCGGCGGCGGCAACTCGTGGGGGATCCCGAACCCGGTCCTTGTCCTTGCCGCCATCGCGCTGGTGATGGCGTTCGTCTACCGCTGGACGCGCTGGGGCCAGTACGTCTTCGCCATCGGCGGCAACGAGCACGCCGCCCTCCTCACCGGCATTCCGGTGCGGGCCATGAAGGTCACCGTCTACATGTTCTCCGGCTTCACGGCCGGCGTGGCGGGCGTCCTGATGGTCGGCTGGCTGGGCTCCGTCACCACCAACCTCGGCACCGCGATGGAGCTCACCGTCATCGCCGCCGCGGTGATCGGCGGCGCGCGCCTGTCGGGCGGCGAGGGCTCGGTGCTCGGCGCCATCCTCGGCGCGCTTTTGATCGAGGTGATCCGCAACTCGCTGATCCTCCTCGGCATCTCCACCTTCTGGCAGGGCGCCTTCATCGGCAGCTTCATCGTCTCCGTGGTGGCGCTCGACGGGCTGAAGAAGCTGCGCGGCAACAACTGAACCACCGGCCGGCGGAGGAGAGCATAACTCTTCCTCCGCCGGCCGCCTCAATTCGGACGGATTGGTCCGCATGAAATCTTCCACGCGCACGATCCGGCTGGCATTAACCAGCCTTGCGCAGAGAAGAAGGCGGGTTTCATGGCTTCGACACCGGGCACGCTCCAGCACACGATCCGCTCCGCCTGGAACAACGGCTTCGTCGCCGACGTCGCGTGGACCCCGTCCGCCACCGCCGACGGCTGGCGCATCGAGATGACCTTCGACGGCACGATCGACAACATCTGGAACGCCGCAATCATCTCCCACTTCGGGAATACCTACGTGATCGGACCGCTCAGCGGCAGCGACCCGCTCGCCGCAGGCGAGACCCTCACATTCGGATTCCAGGCCGGCGGCGCGCCGCAGGACCTCAGCTTCGAGGCTTCCAGCGAAACCACCGCCGCGCCCGCCGATCCGCCGCAGGTGATGGTCGCCCGCGCGTCCGCGCCGGAAGGCGACCCCGGCGAGGCGGTGGCGGAAGGCTCGGTGATGGGGCCGCTCTCCACCAGCGGCAACCGCATCGTCAACGCGGCGGGCGAGACCGTGCAGATCGAGGCAGTCAACTGGTTCGGCCTCGAGACCGACACCATCGCGCCCCACGGCCTCTGGACCCGCAACTGGGCCGAGATGATGGACGAGATCAAGGCGACCGGCTTCAACGCGATCCGCCTGCCCTTCTCGCTGGAGGCGCTCGACCCGTCCGCCGTCCCCAACGGGATCGACTTCGGCGCCAACCCCGATCTCCAGGGCCTCAACGGGCTCCAGATCCTCGACAGGATCGTCGGCTACGCCGAAGACATCGGCCTCGGCATCATCCTCGACAATCACCGCTCCGCCGCGGGCGACGGACCCAACGGCAACGGCCTCTGGTACGACGGCGGCTACACCGAGGCGGACTGGATCGCCGGCTGGCGGATGCTGGCGATGCGGTACGGCGACAACCCCGCGATCATCGGCGCCGACCTCGCCAACGAACCCCACGGCGCGACGTGGAATGACTGGGCCTCCGCAGCAGAACGCGCCGGCAACGCGATCCTTGCCCGAGCGAGCGACTGGCTCATCATCGTCGAGGGCGTCGCGAGCCACGAGGGCGACAATTACTGGTGGGGCGGCCATCTCGGCGGCGTCCGCGACCGGCCGGTGACGCTGAACGTTGCGGACAGGCTGGTCTACTCCCCGCACGACTACCCGGCCTCGGTCTACGCCCAGCCGTGGTTCACCGACGGCAGCAACCTCTTCGACGTCTTCCGCGAACATTGGGGCTACATCCACGAGGAGGGCCTCGCGCCGATCCTCCTCGGCGAGTTCGGCAGCAAGCTCGAGACCGCTTCGGACCGCGCCTGGGCGGACGCCATCGTCGCCTATCTCGGCGGCGACTTCGACGGAAACGGCACGCCGGACCCCGGCGCCGTGCCGATGAACTTCGCCTGGTGGTCGTGGAACCCCAATTCGGGCGACACCGGCGGCATCCTCGAGAGCGACTGGCGCACCCTCCGGGCCGAAGCGGTCGACCTCCTCCAGCCCCTCATCGAGGACGCCGACGGGGGGAACGGCACGATCCGCTTCGAGGTCACGCTGTCGGAGGCATCGGACACCACGACGCTTGTGGACTTCCGCACCGCCGACCGCACCGCGACCGCGGGCGAGGACTACGTGGCCGCGCGAGGCACGCTCACCTTTGCGCCCGGCGAGAGGAGGAAGTTCGTCGACGTCGAGGTGCTGCCCGACCGCGAGGCGGAGGGGGACGAGACGTTCGTCCTGCGGACCACCGGCCCCGCCGGGACCGCCAGCGCTCTCGGCGTGATCGTCGACGACGACGCGCCGGTCGTCTCGGTGGCCGCGGTGCGGGTCGGCGAGGCGGACCGGTTCGCCGAGGTCACCGCCGTGCTGTCGGAAGCCGCGGACAGCCGCGTGATCGTCGACTTCCGCACGCTGGATGCGACGGCGACCGATGGCGAAGACTATCTGGAGCGGATCGGCCGGTTCGTGTTCGATCCCGGCGAGACGGAATCGACCCGCCGCATCCGCATTCTCGACGACGCGGTCGCCGAGGACACCGAAGCGCTGATCGTCGACCTCACGGCAGTCGGCGACGTCGTCATCGAGAAGGACCGCGTGCGCGTGCGCATCATCGACGACGAGCCGCAGCTGGCGGCTTTTGCGACGGACGATCCCTTCGGGCTTTGAGCCGTACTCAGCGGCAGCCGCGGAGCTGGTAGGCGTAGCGCTGCGCGAAGTCCGACGTCTTGGCGGCGGTCTTGCGGGCGCCTGGGTCGCTTTTCCAGTTGCCGCGCGCGTAGCCGGTCCAGCCGTAGCGATAGCTCATGTAGAGGGTGTAGGCGTCGTGCCGCGGGACGCCGTACTTCTGCACGGTCTTCGAATAGTACCAGCCGACGAAATCGACCGAGTCGCCGAAGCTGCCGCGGCGGGCGGCCCCGCGTCCGGTCTCACGCCGGTACTGGTCCCACGTTCCGTCCAGCGCCTGGCTGTAGCCGTATGCGGTCGACTGGCGCTTCCACGGGATGAAGCCGAGGAGCTTGCGCCGCGGCGGGCGCGCATCACCGTCGAAGCCGGACTCCACGCGCATCGTTGCCATCAGCACCGGCACGGGGATGCCGTAGCGCTGCTCGGCCTTGCGCGCGTCCGCGTACCAGTTGTTGAACAGGCCGTCGCGCTGGTCGAACACGGCGCAAACGTCGTTGATCGCCATCGGGGGCGTGCTGCCGCACCCGGCGAGCGCCAGCAAAGCCACGGCAAGAAGCGGTAATTTCAGGCGGTTCTGCATGCGCCGCAGTCTGCGCTGCAGACGTGAAAGGCCGCTTGCGAATGATGGTTAAGGCCCGTTTGCGCCAATCGCCATCATTCGCACGACTTTTGCCGCGTCAGGCCGGCGCGCCGTCCATCATCCGGGACGGACGCCAGGCCGGGGCGAGGACGTTCTCGTCGAGGTCGGCGAGCGAGCCGAGGCCCAGCATCGCCATGTCCCGGTCGATCTCCGCCGAGAGAAGTTCGGCGGCGTACTCGACGCCCGGCACGCCCGAAACGGCGGCGGCGAACAGGAACGGCCGGCCGACGAAGACGAAGTCGGCCCCCAGCGCCATCGCCTTCAGGACGTCGGAGCCGCGGCGCACGCCGCTGTCCAGCATCACGGTCATGTCGCCTGCCGCGGCCTTCACTGCCGGCAGCGCTGCGATGGACGAGAGCGAGGCGTCGAGCTGGCGGCCGCCATGGTTGGAGACGACGATGCCGTCGACCCCGATGTCGCGCGCCCTTGCCGCATCCTCGGGCGCGATGATCCCCTTGATGACCACCTTGCCCTTGAACCGCTCGCGCACGACCTCGGCGTGGTGCCACGAAAGGCTCGCCCGGCCCGCGAACGAGCGGACGACTTCCCTTGCGATGATCGGCGGCCCGCGCTTCACGTCGTTGTTCTCGAAATGCGGCATGCCGTGGACGCGCAGCGTGCGCAGCATCGTCTCCCAAAGCCATGAGGGGCGGATGAGGCCCTGCATCGCAACGTCGAGGCTCGGCTTCAGCGGGGCGCCGAACTTGTCGCGCTTGGAATCCTCGCGGTTGCCGGCGACCGGCACGTCCGCCGTCATCACCAGCACCTCGTAGCCGGCCGCCGCGATGCGGTCGACCATGGCGACGATCCGCTCGTCGTCCCCCGGCAGGTAGGCCTGGTACCAGCGGCTGGGGCCTTCCTGCGCGACGCGCTCGAGGCTGGTGAGAGAGGTCGCGCTCATCACCGCAGGGATACCGAGGGCGTGGGCGGCCTTGGCGAGCGCGACGTCCCCGTCGTAGGCGGCGAGAGCGCTGAGGCCCATCGGCGCGATGCCGAACGGGTGGTTGTAGCGGGTGCCGAACAGGCTCCAGCGCTGGTCGCGCGTCGCGTGTCCGGCGAGGACGCGCGGGATCATCTTGATGTGCGAGAAGTCGCTGCGGTTGTCGCCGAAGGCGGTCCACGCATCGGCAGCCCCGGCGACGTAGCCGTAGACGCCGCGCGGCAGATGCCGCCGCGCGACCTCCTCGAATTCCTCGAGGTTGAACACGTTGCGCAGACGGCGCGGGGCACGGCTCGCCGCACGCTTCTCCACGCCGGGGTCCGGCGCCGCCGCGCGGCCGCCGGTGGCCTGATCGGCCGGAACCGGGGCCGCCTCGCTCATGCCTCGATCTCGCAGTTCTTGGCGGCGAGCGTCTTGTCGACCCAGCTCCTGTCCATCGTCCCGGCCGCGATGTGCTCGAACTCGCTCTTCTCGGCCGCGAGCTTGGCTTCGCCCGCCTTCAGAACCGCGTCGAGATCGTCGAACGGCACGCACAGGACACCGTCGCCATCGCCGATGATGAGGTCGCCGGGCTCGATCACCATGCCGTCGATCGCGACCGGCACGTTGATCTCGCCGGGGCCGTCCTTGTACGGGCCGCGGTGGGTGACGCCGGCGGCGTACATCCCGATGCCGCTCTCGCGGATCTCGTCCGCATCGCGGATCGCGCCGTTCACGACGAAGCCGGCGATCCCCTTCCTGATCGACATCGTGGTCATGATGTCGCCGAGGATGGCGTTGGTGAGGTCGCCGCCCGCGTCGACGACGATGACGTCGCCAGCTTCGGCCATGTCGATCGCCTTGTGGACCATCAGGTTGTCGCCGGGGCGCGTCTTCACGGTGAGGGCGGGGCCGGCGAGGCGCACGCCGGGCTTGTGGTAGGGCGTCAGCCGGGCACCGGCGGCGGGCATGCGCCACATGGAGTCGCTCACGTTGGCGACGGGCAGCGCGGCGAAGCGCTTCACGATCTCGGGCGAGACGGCGCGCTTGCGCTTCAGCACTCGGAATCCGACGGTCATTGTATTCCTTCCTTGGCGGTTTCCCCGGCGGCCCCGTCTTCAGCGGGCGCCGCGAGGCAGTTCAGGACCTTGTCCGCGATGGCGATGCCGACGCGGCGGAGGCTGGCTTCGGTCTGCGCGCCGGCATGCGGCGTCGCGATGAAGCCATCGATGGAAAGCAGCGGGCTCTCGTACTTCGGCTCGCTGTCGAACACGTCGGACGCCGCGCCGGCGAGGCGGCCCTCGTTCAGCGCGTCGGCGAGCGCCGCCTCGTCGACGATGAAGCCGCGCGCGAGGTTGACGAGGTAGGCCCCCGGCTTCATCCGCGCCAGCCGCTCCCGGCCGAACATGCCGCGCGTCTCCCCGGTGAGGGGAACGTGCAGGAAGACGATATCGGCGGCGTCGGTCAATTCGTCGAGCGAGGCCACCTTCGTCACGCCGCGCGGCCACGCCTCGGCGGCGAGATAGGGGTCGTAGCCGAGGACGTTGGCGCCGAAGCCGTTGACGAGGCGGTGCGCCGTCTGCCGGCCGACCGCACCGACGCCGACGATGCCGGCGGTCAGCTCGCCGAGCTCGAAGCCCGTGCGCGCGGCGCCCTGAAGGCGCGTGCCGGCGCGCAGCGCAGCGGTGTGGCGGTGGAGGTTGCGGATCAGCGAAAGCGCCATGCCGATCGCGAGGTCGGCGACCGAAGGCGCGTTGGCGCCCGGCGTGTGGCGCACTTCGATCCCCTCGCGTACGGCGGCCTCGGCGTCGATGTTGTCGATCCCCGCGCCATGCTTGCCGACCACCCTGAGCTTCTTCGCCGCGCCGAGATCAGCCGCGGTGATGGGCGTGCCGCGCACGATCAGCCCCTCGGCCACCTCGCGCCAGTTGGCGCTGTCGGCGGGAAGCCGCAGCTCGGCGGATGCTGCGATGTGCTCCAGCGCCGCGGGATGGATGTCGTCCAGAACGCAGACGACGGGACGGCGGGTTTGGGTCATCGGCTCACTCCGCGGGGCGTGTGCTCTCGGGCGGGAAGCCGCCGCGCCGGGCGTCCGCGGCTTTGCCCTGTCGGGCGGAAGAGCCGGCGATCACGCTGCGCGAGAGGTACACAAAAAATACAGAACCGTCTGCACCACATTCTCGGGCCGATTGCAAGAAACCTTGTGACAGATGTCATGCAATCATTTTATCCGATATAAAACAGACATCTATGCAGCAGAGCGGTGAAAGATGCAGCACAACCCCTTTACCCGCAGAGCTGCCATCCTGTAGATCCTTCGTGTCCAAACCGGCCATGTTTCGGCCAGAGGAATGAACCCACCACCGGGAGGATCCATGAACAAGAAGACCTTTGCGCTCGCCAGTCTCGCGCTGGCCACCGCAGTCGGCACCGCGCCCGCCTTCGCTGAATATCCCGAGCGTCCGATCACCATGATCGTCGCCTACACCGCCGGCGGCGGCACCGACATCGCGGCCCGCACGCTGGTTCCCTACATCGAGAAGGAACTCGGCGGCGCGACCATCACCGTCCTCAACCGTCCGGGTGCCGGCGGCGAGGTCGGCTTCACCGCGCTCAGCCAGGCCGAGCCCGACGGCTACACCATCGGCTTCATCAACACGCCGAACCTCCTGTCGATCCCGATCGCCCGCAAGGCGCGCTACGACCTCGACAGCTTCGCCCCGATCGCCGACATCGTGTACGATCCCGGCGCGTTCTCGGTGCGCCCCGACCAGGGCATCACCAACCTCGACGAGCTGGTCGCCTACGCCAAGGAGCACCCTGGCGAAGTCAGCTACGGCACGACCGGCATCGGCTCCGACGACCACCTCGCCGCGCTCCGCTTCGAGCGTCTGACCGGCGTCGAGCTCAGCCACATCCCGTTCTCCGGCAACGTCGACGTGCGCGCCGCGGTGCTGGGCGGCCACATCATGATGGCCTCCATGAACATCTCCGAGACCGTCGCCGACGCCAAGGAAGGCAGCCTCGTCATCCTCGGCCAGATGGCTGAAGAGCGCTGGGACGGCGCCGCCGACGTTCCGACCTTCAAGGAGCAGGGCTACGACGTGATCATGGGCTCCGACCGTGGCATCGCAGCGCCCGCCGGCATCCCCGAGGACATCGAGAAGACCCTGTCCGACGCGGTCGGCCGTGCCGTGCAGAACCCCGAGTTCCAGGAAGCGGCGAAGAAGCAGGACCTTGCCCTCGCCTTCCAGGACAGCAAGGACTTCCGCGCCCACCTCGAGGCGCTGGACGAGACGCTGAAGACGCTCTGGGCCGAAGAGCCCTGGGTGCAGCAGTAAGACTTCCACGGGGCCGGCAACGTCCGGCCCCGTCTCCTGCAAGAAACCGGGCCGGCAACGTCCGGCCCCGTTTTTCTATCCAAGAACAATCGTCTGGTCGGGAGGAAGCGATGCCCAAGGGTGTCATCGAACTCTTCGCCGCGCTCGTCGTCACCATCGTGGCGGCCGCCGGCATCTATGAGGCTTCGGCCTATCGCGGGGCGTCCTCGTACATGCCCGTCGCGGTCACCGGCCTCGCCACCGCTCTCGGCATCGTCTGGATGGCGCAGTCCGCGATCGCCCTCGCGCGCGGCACCAGCGGCACGCTGAACCTCCCCGCCGCCGTCCTCGTCCGCTTTCTCGTCATCGTCGGCATCGCTGCGGCCTACGTCTTCGCGATGGGGCATTTCGGCTACTTCACCGCGACCGTCGTCATGGTGCCGCTCCTCGCCTTCGCGATCGGCTACCGAAACCTTCTCGTCATCGCGCTCACCACCGTGGGCTTCTGCGTCGTCCTCTACGGGGTGTTCCGCCTGCTCCTCTCGGTGCCGCTGCCGCAAGAGGCGATCCTCGGCCTGATCGGAAACTGACGATGGAATTCTTCGCCCCCATTATCTCGGCCGCCCCGCAGCTTCTCGATCCCGCCGTGATGCTGGCGATGGTGATCGGCACCGCCGTCGGCATTGCGGTCGGCGCCCTCCCCGGCCTGTCGGCCACCATGGGCATCGCGGTCCTGATCCCGCTCACGTTCTCCATGTCGCCCCTCGTGGCGCTCGGCATGATCGCCGGCATCTACAACGGCGCCATGTACGGCGGCTCGATCCCCGCGATCCTCCTGCGCATTCCGGGCACGCCCGCCGGCATCGCGACCGTGTTCGACGGACACGAGATGGCAAAGCAGGGCCGCGCGCGCCTCGCGCTCGACATCTCGCTGACGTCCTCGTCCATCGGCAGCGCGGTCAGCGCGCTGGCGCTCCTGTTCCTGGCGCCGCCGCTCGCCGCCGTCGCGCTCAAGTTCAGCCCGGCGGACTATTTCTGGCTCGCCCTCTTCGGGCTCACCACCATCTCCGTGCTTCTGGCCGACAACCCGGCCAAGGGCTTCCTCTCGGCCTGCCTCGGCCTCATCCTCGGCATGGTCGGCATCGACGGGCTCACCGGCACCGAGCGGTTCACCTTCAACCAGCTCGACCTCCTCAGCGGCGTCGACATCATCGTCCTTCTCACCGGCCTCTACGCGATCCCGCCGGCGCTGGAGCTGATGATCGAGGGCAACGCCATCGCCAAGGGCAACCTCGACCTCGGCGCCAAGCGCGAAAAATTCCGCTGGCGCACGCTGATCCCGGTCTGGATCCGCGCGTCCGTCATCGGTCTCGTGATCGGCCTCATCCCGGCGCTGGGCGGCAACATCGCGGCTATCCTCGCCTGGAACGAGCAGCGCCGCGCCACGCCGGACAAGGACAAGCCGAACTACGGCAAGGGGATGCCCGAGGGCCTTGCCGCCCCCGAGTGCGCCAACAACGCCGACACCGGCGCGACGCTGATCCCGGCGCTGACGCTCGGCGTCCCCGGCAACGCGGTCGCCGCCGTCATCCTCGGCGCGCTCCTCGTCCATGGCCTGCGCCCGGGCCCGGAGCTCTTCCGCGACAACGCCGACACCGTCTACGGCTTCATGCTGACGATGCTGGTCACGGCCGGACTGATGTACATCATCGGCAAGCTCGGCGCGAAGGCGTTCATCAACGTCCTGCGCCTGCCGCCGCGGCTGCTCGGGCCGATGATCCTCGCCCTGACTGTCGTCGGCGTCTATGCGGTCCACAACTCGATGTTCGAGGTCTGGATGATGCTGGGCTTCGGCCTCCTCGGCTTCATGATGGAGCGGCTGTCGATCCCCACCGCACCCGCCGTCCTCGCGGTGATCCTGGGGCCGATGGCCGAGGAATCGCTCCGCCGCGCGCTGCTGATCTCGCGCGGTGACGCCACCTATCTCGTCGCGAGCCCGATCTCCTGGGTGCTGGTGGCGCTGATCGTGCTGACCCTCCTCACGCCGGTCTGGCGCCGCCTGCGCGCCAGGAAGGCGCCGCCCGCGCCGGGCGTTGCGTGATCGTTCGCGGGAGGCGCCCCCGCCTCCCGCGGCCGGCGCCTTGCGTGCCGGTGCGAAGTTGCGGCTAGAATGGACGCCAGCGCCCAACCATCAGCAGGACCCGAGAAACGCGCGATGAACGTCAGCGACAAGGTGCATCTGGTCCTGCGGCGCCGCCTGATGGCGGGCTACTACGACCCCGGCGCCCAGCTGAAGGAAGAGAGTGTCGCCGCCGACCTCGACGTCAGCCGCACCCCCGTCCGTGCCGCGATCCAGCGGCTGATCGCGGAGGGGCTGCTCGAGCCCGCCGCCAAGCGCGGCGCCGTGGTGACGCCATGGCGGATCGAGGACGCGGAAGACATCTTCAACCTGCGCATCCTCCTCGAGGGGTACGGCGCAGCGCTCTCCACCCGCAACGCCAGCGACGAGACGTTCGAGCGGATGCACCGGCTGAACGATGAGATGGCCGCGGCCGCCCGCTCCTCCGCGCCGGACCGGCTGGAGGTCATTCACAGGGCCAACTACGCCTTCCACCTCGCCCTCTACGAGGACTGCGGCAGCGCGCACCTGCGCACGTTCGGGTCGAGCCTTCTCGACTATCCGCTCGTGATCGGCGGCTTCTACATCTACACCGACGACGACATGGACGAGAGCATCCGCCAGCACACCGAGATCATCTCGGCGCTGAAGGCGCGCAATGCCGAATGGGCGACGGCGGCGATCAAGTGCCACCTGTCGGCCGCCATCGTCCGCTTCCGCCGCGCCGGCACGGCTAAGGACGGATCGCTGATGCGCCCGCCCCCGCACATGCTTCAGGCCGACTAGGCCCGGCGGCTACTTCGCGCCGGGAACGGACCCCGACTTCTGCGGCATCAGGAAGGTGAAGTCGCAGCCCTCGTCCGCCTGCGTGACCGTATCCATGAAGAGCTTCTTGTAGCCGCGGTCCGACCCGTCATGCACCGGCGCCCTGAACGCCTCCGCCCGCTCGGCGAGCTCCTCCTCGGAGACTTCCAGCGTCAGCGTCCGGTTCGGGACGTCGAGCGCGATGATGTCGCCGGTTTTCACCAGCCCCAGCGGCCCGCCCTCCGCCGATTCCGGGGTCACGTGGAGCACGATGGTGCCGGAGGCGGTGCCGCTCATCCGCGCGTCGGAAATGCGGACCATGTCCTTCACGCCGGTGGCGGCGATCTTCTTGGGGATCGGCATGTAGCCGGCCTCGGGCATCCCCGGCGCGCCCTTGGGGCCCGCGTTCTGGAGGACGAGGATGTCGTCCTCGGTCACGTCGAGGTCGGGGTCATCCACCCGCGCGCCCATGTCGGCCACAGAGGCGAACACCACGGCGCGGCCGCGGTGGGTCATCAGCTTGGGGCTGGCTGCGGACTGCTTCACGATGGCGCCGCCGGGGGCAAGGTTGCCGCGCAGCACGGCCATGCCGCCCTCGGGGAACAGCGGACCGGACACCTTCGAGACGATGTTCTGTGTCCAGCCGCCGGGTGCTGCGTCGATGTTTTCGCCCAGCGTCTTGCCGGTCACCGTCATGCAATCGAGGTGAAGGTGGTCCTTCAGCTCGCGCAGGATGGTGGGGAGGCCCCCTGCGCGGTGCAGGTCCTCCATGTAGTGCTGGCCGGACGGTTTCAGGTCCACCAGCACCGGGATGTTGCGGCCCATCGCGTCGAACGCGTCGAGGTCGAGCTTGAGCCCGGCGCGGCCGGCGATGGCGGCGAGGTGGACGATGCCGTTGGTGGAGCCGCCGGTGGCGAGCAGCACCGTCAGCGCGTTCTCGAACGCCTCCTTCGTCATGATCTTGTCAGGCGTCAGGTTGGTGGCCGCCATCTCGACGGCGAGCTTGCCGCTGAGTTCGGCGATGCGGCGGCGGTCCGCCGTCACGGCCGGGGGCGTCGCGCCGCCGGGCGCCATCATGCCGAGCGCCTCGGTGACGAGCGCCATGGTCGAGGCCGTCCCCATCACGCCGCAGGTGCCGCCGCCGGGGACGAGCTGGTTGTTGACGTCGTCGGTCTCCTCGGCGTCGATCTCGCCGGCGCGGAACTTCGCCCAGAAGCGCCGGCAGTCGGTGCAGGCGCCGACGCGCTCGCCGCGGTGGCTGCCCGTCATCATCGGCCCGGTGACGAGCTGGATCGCGGGCACGTTGGCGCTGGCGGCGCCCATCAGCTGCGCCGGCACGGTCTTGTCGCAGCCGCCGATCATCACCACCGCGTCCATCGGCTGGGCGCGGATCATCTCCTCGGTGTCCATCGACATGAGGTTCCGCGTGAACATCGACGTCGGGTACGCGAAGCTCTCGTGGATCGAGATGGTCGGGAACGGGACGGGCAGCGCGCCCGCCAGCATCACGCCGCGCTTCACCGCCTCGACGAGGTCGGGAACGTTGGCGTGGCAGGCGTTGTAGGCGGAGAACGTGTCGATCACGCCGACGATCGGCCGGTCCAGCGCATCATCGGAATAGCCCATGCCCTTGATGAAAGCCTTGCGCAGAAACAGCGAAAACGCCGAATCGCCATAGCTCGTCAGGCCTTTTTTCAGTCCACGGTCTTCGCTGTCAGCCATTTTTTCCGCCCACAAGTTTTGTCCCGGCATCAACGGGCACATGGCCCGGATTGTCAACAATATGTTTGACAGGTTCTAAGAAGGGGTATTTCCTTGGAGCAAGCGCGACTGATTTGCGTTCCGACAACAATCCTGGAGGATTCCCCATGAAGACCCCGATGATGGCGCTCGCCCTCGCTGCGGCCCTCGGCACCACCGCATTTACCCCCGCGATGGCGCAGGACTACCCCGCCAGCGACGTGAAGGTGATGCAGGGCTTCAAGGCCGGCGGCGGCTCCGATGCGCTGGCCCAGCTCGTCCAGCCCTTCCTCGCCGAAGAGCTCGGCGTGAACTTCGTCAACGAGTACATTCCGGGCGCCACCGGCGCGATCGCCTGGACCCGCCTCGCCAAGCAGACCGAGCCCGACGGCGCGACGATCAGCATCACCAACACCCCGATGCTGACCACCAACTACATCATGAACCCGGCGATCACGTACAACATCAGCGAGATCACGCCGCTCGCCAACATCGTGACCGACCCCGGCATCGCCGTCGTCGCCAAGGACAGCCCGTTCAACACGTTCGAGGACTTCGTGAACGCCGCGAAGGAAAACCCCGAGACCATCACCGTCGGCAACTCCGGCGTGGGCGGGGACGACTACTTCACCTCGCTGCAGTTCGAGAAAGAGGCCGGCGTGAAGCTGCAGAAGGTCCCCTTCCAGGGTGACGGCCCGTCGTGGACGGCGGCCATGGGCGGCAAGATCGACGCCAGCTTCACCAACGTCGGCGTATCCTTCCCGCAGATCAAGGAAGGCAACCTGAAGGCCCTCGCGGTGTTCTCCGAGGAGCGCATCCCCGACCTTCCCGACGTGCCGACCGCCAAGGAGCTCGGCTACGACCTCGTCGCAGGCTCCTCGCGCGGCTACTCGGGCCCGGCAGGCTTCCCGGAAGAAGCGAAAAAGCAGATGATCGACGCGATGCAGCGCGTGGTCGACAACCCCGAGTTCCAGAAGGCCGCCGCCGACCGCGCCTTCAACATCGACTTCATCGCCGGTGACGACTACGCCGCGATGCTGAAGAAGCAGGAAGGCGAATACCAGGTGATCTGGGACGAGATCAAAGACGAAGTCCAGAAGCAGTAATCACCGCTCCTGGTGCGGACGGGGGAATGCCCCCGTCCGCCTTTTTTCTGTCTGGAGACCTTTGAATGGGACGTCTCGTTGTTGCGCTGGCCGCGATCGGGCTGGTGTTTTTCATGTGGAGCGAGGCGGCCGGCTACCCGGCGACGGCACGCAAGCTGCCTGACCTTCTGGGCTGGGTGGTCATGGTCTTCGCCGTGCTGGCGGTGATCCAGCAACTCTTCATCATCCGCAAGGCGAGCGCCAACGGCACGCTCGGCACGTCCGACCCGATCGACTGGAAGAATGTCGGCCTCGGTGCGGCGTTCGTGGCGCTCATCATCGCCTACGCCTGGTCCATCGGCGTGATCGGCTACCTGATCGCGACGCCGCTGTTCCTCGCGATCCCGCTCGCAACGCTGCGCCCCATCGGCCTCGTGCCTGCCGTGCTGACCGTGGTTGCCGTCACCGCCGTCATCTACGGCGTGTTCGTCTGGTTCCTGCAGCTCAACATCCCGCTTTATCCTGCGTTCTGAGGAAGTTTTCGCATGGAGTCCTTCTTCTGGATCGGCCTCGTCAACGTCGTCGACCCGATCAACATCGCGGCGATCTTCGCAGGCGCGCTGATCGGCATGTTCGTCGGCGCGATGCCGGGCCTGTCGGCCACCATGGCCATCGCGCTGCTTCTGCCGCTGACCTACTCGTTCCGCCCCGAAACGGGCCTCGCGATGCTGGCCTCGCTCTACCTCTCGGCCATGTACGGCGGCTCCATCGCGGCGATCCTCCTGCGCACACCCGGAACGCCCGCCGCCGCGGCCACGGTGCTCGACGGGCACCCGATGGCGCGCAAGGGCCAGGCCGGCAAGGCGCTCGGCCTGTCGCTGACGGCCTCGCTGATCGGCGGCATCATCTCGTCCATCGCGCTCCTCACCGTCGCGCCGCTGCTCGGCAAGGTCGTCCTCAACTTCGGCCCGGTCGAGATCTTCGCCGTCGCGGTCCTCGGCATCACCATCATCGGCGCGCTCAGCCAGGGATCGACCATTCTCGGCCTCTTCTCCGGCGCGCTCGGGCTGCTGCTCGCCACCGTCGGGATGGACCTCACCACC
The DNA here is from genome assembly GCA_963704595.1 of uncultured Alphaproteobacteria bacterium. Taxonomy (GTDB): domain Bacteria; phylum Pseudomonadota; class Alphaproteobacteria; order Rhizobiales; family Amorphaceae; genus Acuticoccus. The sequence continues at coordinate 602,366 of OY969922.1, read as the reverse complement.
GGCACGCCGCGCTTCACCTTCGGCATCCTCGACCTCTTCGGCGGCATCAACTTCACCGTCGCGCTGATCGGCCTGTTCTCGATCCCGCAGGCGGTCCGCCTCATCATGGAGGGCAACCCCCAGGGCGGCGACCGCGTCTCCAACATCCGCGACCGGATGCTGCCGACATTGCGTGAGTTCGTGCAGTTGCTGCCCAACAGCGTGCGCTCGGCGTTCATCGGCATCATCACCGGCCTCATCCCCGGCACCGGCGGCGATACGGCCTCCTGGTTCGCCTACAACGAGGCCAAGCGGTTCGCGAAGAACAAGCACGAGTTCGGCACCGGCACGCCGGCCGGCATCGTCGCCCCGGAGGCCGCCAACAACGCAGTCGTCGGCGGCGCGCTGATCCCCACCATCGCGCTCGGCATTCCGGGCTCGTCGTCCACCGCCGTGCTGCTCGGCGGCCTGATGGTCCACGGCATCCTCCCCGGCCCCTCGCTGATGACCGAGTACGGCGACGTCACCTACACGCTCCTGTGGGCGGTGCTGTTCGCCAACGTCGCGCTCTTCATCGTCGGCATCTTCTTCACCCGGGCCTGCGTCGCGGTCACCAAGATCCCCAACCGCGTGGTCGGTCCGGTCATCATCGTGATGTCGGTGATCGGCGCCTACGCCATCAACAACTCGATGTTCGACATCGGGCTGATGATCGCATTCGGGATGCTCGGCCTCGCCTTCGATACCTTCAAGATCCCGACGCCGCCGCTGGTGATCGGCCTCATCCTCGGCCCGATCCTCGACACCACGCTGCAGCAGTCTCTCCTGATCGGACAGGGCAACTGGATGATCTTCCTCCAGAACCCGATCTCTGCCACACTCCTTGCGATCGCGCTCCTGTCGGCGCTGCAGGCGACGCCCTTCTTCAGCCTGATGGGGCGGGGCATGAAGCGCGCGCTTGCCGGCCGGCAGCAGACACCGGGCGGCACGGAGTAGCGGCAGGAGGACAAACGATGGCGGTGCTCGCCCGAACCGAAGCGATCGGCTCCACCGATCCGGTCCGCGACACCGACCCGTACGGTGCGGGCGACGCCATCGGCGACGATCCGCGCCGCAACCGCGAAGACCTCGCGCTCGACATCGCCCGCCTCCTCGAGGAGGACATCGTCTTCGGCCGCCTCCACCCCAAGGAGCGGCTGGTGGAGGAAGCGATCGCCGCCCGCTTCGAGGTGAAGCGCCATGTGGTGCGGCAGGCCATCGTCGAGCTGGAGCGACTCGGGCTGGTGGATCGCCTGCGCAACCGCGGCGCCGTCGTGCGCGTCTACACCGCGAAGGAAGTGGAGGACATCAACACCCTGCGCGAGCTTCTGGAGAGCGAAGCCGCCTCCTTCATTCCGCTGCCGCTCGCAGACGAGGCGGTCGCCGAACTCGAGGCCATCCAGCGCGAGCATTCAGCCGCCGTCGAGATGCAGGACCGGCGCGGCGTGTTCCGCTGCAACATCGCATTCCACAAGGCGCTGTTCGCCCATTGCGGCAACGCGGCGCTGTCGGAGGCGATCAACATCTTCGCGCAGAAGTCCCACGCCTACCGCTCCATCGCGGTCAGCGACCGGACCTACCAGGCCTGGGCCGCCAGCGCCCACTGGGAGATGATCGACGCCATCCGGAGCGCGGATCGCGACCGGCTCGTTGCGCTCTGCAAGGCACACCTCGCCCCGTCGAAGAACCACTACATCGAGACACTTCGCGCCCGCTACGGCTGAGCCGCTGCGCCCTCCAGCGCGATCTCGGTCAGCTTGCGGATGAGGTGGGTCTGCGCCGAACCGCGCCGCGACAGCAGCCCCAGCGCGCGCACCGGCACCGGTGGCGGCAGCGCGATCCGGGTGAGCCGCAGCCCCTCGGGCCACGGCCCCGCCCATTCCGGCACGATCGAGATGCCGAGCCCGCCGTCGACCATCACCGCGATCGCCTCCAGCGCGTCGAGCTCGAAGCGCTCCGCCGGCACGATGCCGAGCTTGACCAGATAGTCCGCCGCGAGCCGCCCGCCCCACTGGCGCCGGTCGTAGCGGATGAACGGGCGCGCGGTGAGAAGGTGCAGCGCATCGCGGCTCGTCTCGCCGTGGGGTGCCAGAAGGATGAGCGGCTCGGAGCGCCACAGGCGAAACTCCACCGTCTTCGGCAGGGCGAACCCCGGCCTGACGATAGCCGCCATGTCGAGTTCGCCGGCCAGCGTGCGCTCGTAAAGCTCGGCCGACGTGCCGGGCTCCAGCGCCACCTCGAGCCCCGGCGCCTCCCTGGCCAGCCGCCCCAGCACGCGCGGAAACAGCCCCGTCTGCGCCGTGGAGATGGCGCCGACGCGCAGCTTGCCCATCACCGCGTCGCCCTGCACCGCGGTGCGCAGGTCGCGAAGGCCATGGAGGAGCGGCGTCGCCCTGTCCGCCACCGCGTGCCCCGCCTCGGTCGGCCTGACCGACCGCCCGGCCCGCTCCAGCAGCTTGACCCCGAGTTCGGCCTCCAGCGTGCGGATGCGCTGGGCGACGGCTGTCGCGGTGATGTCGAGCTCGACCGCGGCGTCTGCGAGCGAGCCGCGGCGCGCCACGATGAGGAAGGTTTCGAGGAAGCGGGTGTCCATGCGCGACGATACCGAACTTATGGTTCGGCATGAACCAACCTCAGCGTACTTTTTCTACGCCTCGAACCACGCTACGGCCGTGCGAAATAAAGGGAGAATGCAATGGATCTCGGTCTGAACAACAAGGTCGCGCTGGTGCTGGGCGCCGGCGGCGGCCTCGGCAGCGCCATCGCGCTTTCGCTCGGTGCAGAAGGCGCGAAGGTCGCCGTGGCCGACCTCGACGAGAACGCGGCGAAGGCCACCGCCGACGCGGTGAACAAGGCCGGCGGCAAGGCGTTCGCGATGGCGTGGGACCTCGCGGACGTTTCCAGCGTCGACGCGAAGGTCTCCGCCGTCGAGGCCGAGCTCGGCCCGGTCGATGTGTTCGTCGCCATCACCGGCGGCCCGCCCCCCGGCGGCGTCGCGGGCGTCGATGCCGACACATGGCGCAAGTTCTTCGATTCCATGGTGGTCTCGGTGTTCGCCATCACCGACCGCGTGCTGCCCGGCATGCGCGAGCGCAAGTGGGGCCGGATCATCACCTCCACGTCGTCCGGCGTGGTCGCGCCGATCCCCAACCTCGGCCTTTCCAACGCGCTCCGCGCCACGCTGCTGGGCTGGTCGAAGACGCTTGCCGCCGAAGTCGGCCGCGACGGCGTCACCGCCAACATCGTGCTCCCCGGCCGTGTCGCCACCAAACGCATCACCTTCCTCGACGAGAAGAAGGCCGAGCGCGAGGGCCGTCCCGTCGAGGACGTGAAGGCGGAGAGCAACAAGGCGATCCCGCTGGGCCGCTATGGCGATCCGAAGGAATATGGCGATACCGTCGCGTTCCTTGCGTCCGAACGTGCGTCGTACATCACGGGCAGCGTGATCCGCGTCGACGGCGGCTACATCCCCAGCATCTGAGGCAACACCATGTCGCTTGATCCCAAGATCGTCGAAACGCTGAAGACGATCACCACCGCCACGCTGACGACGATCCTTCTGAAGAAGGGCCTGCGCAACGTGTGGCTTCGCGGCGCGGCGCCGCTCCGCCCCGGCCAGGAGCGCCTCGTCGGCCAGGCGTTCACGCTGCGCTTCGTGCCCGCGCGCGAGGACCTTGCGACCCCCGCCTCGTGGGGCTCGCCGATCTCCACCCGCGCCGCCATCGAGGCGATGCCGGAAGGCTGCATCGCCGTGGTCGATTCCATGGGCGTGCGCGACGCTGGCATCTTCGGCGACATCCTGTGCGCCCGCATGAAGAAGCGCGGCGTCGCCGGTCTCGTCACCGACGGCGTGGTGCGCGACCTCAAGGGCGTGCTCGACAGCGAGCTCCCCGTGTGGTGCTCCGGCGCCGCGGCGCCCCCCTCGGTCGCCGGCCTCACCTTCGTCGGTTGGCAGGAGACCATCGGCTGCGGCGGCGTCTGCATCGTCCCCGACGATGTGCTGGTCGTCGACGATGACGGCGCCGTCCTCATCCCGCAGGCGCTGGTCGACGAAGTGGTCGGCGAAGCTGTCGAGCAGGAGAAGATGGAAGCCTGGATCGTCACCGAGGTGGAGCGCGGCGTGCCGCTGCCCGGCCTCTACCCGATGAACGACGAGACCAAGGCGCGCTACGCCAAGTTCAAGGAAGGCAACTGATGTTCGGCACCGAAACCAAGGGCGTCTACGCCATCGCGCCGACGCCGTTCCTGCCCGACGGCGCGGTCGACTACGATTCCATCGACACGATGTGCGACTTCTACACGAAGTCCGGCGTCGACGGTCTCACCATCCTCGGCATCCTCGGCGAAGCCCCCAAGCTGACGCCCGAGGAGTCCGTCGCGATCGTGAAGCGCGTCCTCGCCCGCTTCAAGAAGCCGGTCGTGGTCGGCGTCTCGGCGCCGGGCTTCGCGGCAATGCGCGCGCTCTCCTCCGCGTCGATGGATGCGGGTGCGGCGGGCGTGATGATCACGCCGCCGGCCGCGATGCGCACCGACGACGAGATCTGCAACTACTTCGCCCAGTCTGTCGCGCAGATCGGCGCCGACGTGCCGTTCGTCCTGCAGGACCATCCGCTCGTCACCACCGTGCGCATGTCCAACAACGTCGTCCGCCGGATCATCAACGAGAACCCGTCCTGCGTGATGCTGAAGCACGAGGACTGGCCGGGGCTGGAGAAGATCACCACCCTCCGCGGCTGGGAGAAGGACGGCTCGCTGCGGCACGTCTCCATCCTGTGCGGCAACGGCGGCCTCTTCCTCGACTTCGAGATGGAACGCGGCGCCGACGGCGCGATGACCGGCTACGCCTTCCCGGACATGCTGGTCGACGTGGTGAAGAAGCATCAGGACGGCGACAACGAGGGGATGCACGCCCTGTTCGACGCGCACCTGCCTTACCTGCGCTACGAGCACCAGTCCGGCATCGGCCTCGCCGTGCGCAAGTACGTGCTGGTGAAACGCGGCGCCATCGCGCACCCCAACCTGCGCGTCCCCGGCCCCAAGATGAACCCGACCGTGACGGCGGAAGTGGACGGGATGCTCGCCCGCCTCGCCAAACACGACCCGCGCGCGGCGTTCTGATACTCCGGCGCGCCGGCGGACCCCCGCCGGCGCGCCACACATCCCCGTTGCGGCCGGCCCCGCCCTCTGGTCTGATCCCTCGCGCAGGGGATGGGACATGGCCGGGCGAGACGAAACCGCGACGCTGGATGGCGACTACGACTACGTGATCGTCGGCGCGGGCACGGCCGGATGCGTCCTCGCCAACCGCCTCACCGCCGACGGGCGCACCCGCGTCCTGCTGCTGGAGGCCGGCGGGTCTGACCGCTACCACTGGGTCCAGATCCCGGTCGGCTACCTCTACTGCATCGGCAACCCCCGCACCGACTGGATGATGAAGACCGCGCCCGAGCCCGGCCTCAACGGCCGCAGCCTCGTCTATCCGCGCGGCAAGGTCCTCGGCGGCTGCTCCTCGGTCAACGGCATGATCTACATGCGCGGCCAGTCGGCCGACTACGAGACCTGGCGCCAGATGGGCAACGCCGGCTGGGGCTGGGACGACGTCCTCCCCTATTTCCTGAAGTCCGAAGACCACCACGGCGGCAAGACCGGCCTCCACGGCGAGGGCGGCGAGTGGCGCGTCGAGACCCAGCGCCTGTCGTGGGACATCCTGAAGGCGGTGCAGGAGGGCGCGAAGGAATTCGGCATCTTTCCGCGCGCCGACTTCAACGACGGCGACAACGAAGGGTCGGGCCTCTTCGAGGTGAACCAGAAGAACGGCGTCCGCTGGAATGCGGCCCGCGGCTTCCTCCGCCCCGCGCTGCGTCGCCCGAACCTGCGCCTCCTCACCCACGCCCACACCGAGCGGCTGATGGTGGAGACGGGCCGCGTCACCGGCGTCCTCTACCGGCGCGGCGGCACGCTCTACCGGGCGAAGCGCGAACGCCGAGGTGCTGCTGGCGGCCGGCGCCATCAACTCGCCGGCCCTGCTGGAGCTTTCCGGCATCGGCCGGCCGGACCTGTTGCAGGGGCTCGGCATCGAGGTCGCGCACGCGCTCCCCGGCGTCGGCGAGAACCTGCAGGACCACCTGCAGCTGCGCACGATCTTCCGCGTCGACGAACGCGCTGACGCTGAACACCCTCGCCAACTCGCGCCACGGGCAAGATGCGGATGGCGCTGGAATACGCGCTGAAGCGGAGCGGGCCGCTGGCGATGGCGCCGAGCCAGCTCGGCATCTTCACCCGGTCCGACCCGTCCCGCGCGACGCCGGACCTCGAATATCACGTCCAGCCGCTCTCCACCGACAAGCTCGGCGACCCGCTGCACCGGGAGCCCGCCATCACCGTTTCGGTCTGCAACCTCCGGCCGGACAGCGTCGGCACCTGCCACATCGCCTCGCCGGACAGCACCGAGGCGCCGCGGATCCAGCCCCAACTACCTCTCGGCGGAGACGCGACCGCGCAGTCGCCGTCGCCGCGATCCGGCAGGCCCGCACGCTGATGACCGCGAAGGCGCTCGAGACGCTACGCGCCGACCGAGGTGCTCCCCGGCCCCGCCGTCACCTCCGACGAGGACCTCGCCCGCACCGCCGGCGACATCGGCACCACCATCTTCCACCCCGTCGGCACCTGCCGGATGGGGAGCGACGACCGCGCCGTGGTCGGCGCAGACCTCCGCGTCCACGGCCTTTCCGGCCTCAGGGTGGTCGACGCCTCGGTGATGCCGAGGATCGTGTCCGGCAACACCGCCTCGCCCGGTGGTGATGATCGCCGAGAAGGCCGCGGACATGATCCGCGCCGGCTAGCGGCTCCGGCGCCGCTGGGCGGCGAGCGGCGGCAGCGCACGCTCGATCTCGGCGCGGTGGACCTCGTATTGCGGCGGCAGCATCAGGCTCGACCCCATGGTTTCCGCAGGCTCGTCGGTTGCGAACCCCGGCGGATCGGTGGCGATCTCGAACAGGATGCCGCCCGGCTCGCGGAAGTAGATCGCATCGAAATATTGCCTGTCGATCACCGGCGTCACGTCGAACCCGGCGGTGAGCAGCGTCTCCCGCCAGGCCTCCTGCACGTCGGCATTCTCGGCGCGGAACGCGACGTGGTGGATCGTGCCGGTGCCGCCATGGGCATTGCGCCGCTCGGTCGAGCGGATGAGGTCGACCACCGAAGCGCGGCCCCCGCCCGCCGCGGTGAACCGCTGGCGTACCACCGGCCCCTCGGTTTCCTCCGCGCCCGCCGCGTAGCCGAAGAGGTCGGTGAGAACCCGTGCCGTCGGGTCGAAGTCGGAGAGCCAGAGGGTGACGGAGTGGAAGCCGCCCTCCCCCGCTTCACCCGGCCCGGCGCCCATGGTCTCGACGAACTCGACCCGCAGTCCGTTGGGGTCGTTCACCGTGATGCCCTGCTCGCCGAACCGCTCGAACGGGCCGTCGAAATCAAGCCCCGCGTCGGCGAAGCCCTCCATCAGCGCCATGAACGCGCCGCCCGTCGGGACGGCGTAGGCGAGCGCGCTCGCCATGCCGGGGCCCGTCCGCCCGTCCGGCGCGTCGACGAAGGGGAAGAACGTGAGGATCGAGCCCGGCGTGCCGCGCTCATCGCCGTAGTAGAGGTGGTAGGTCGCGGGATCGTCGAAGTTCACGGTCTTCTTCACCAGCCGCTGGCCGAGCGTGCCGGTGTAGAAATCGACATTCTCCTGCGGCGGTCCGCAGATCGCGGTGATGTGGTGGATGCCCGGTATCGCCTTGCCCATGGGGTCCTCCCGCCGAGGCCGCGAGACCGGGCCACGGTCGCGACCCTAGCGGAGCGCATGGCGTTGTCGAGGAGCCTCTCAGCCCGCGACGGGGACCCCGAAGAATTCGAGCACCGCACGGGACTGCCCCTCCACCATCGCCGCCCCGTCGACGGTGCGGCAGCCGCAGGCAGCGGCATGGGCGAGAAGCGGCGTCACCGGCGGCTTGGGCACGATGTCGACCACGATGAGCTCTGCCGGCAGCGTCCCCAAGTTCGGCGGGCAGCCCGTCTCCCGGCGCCATGCCGACGGGGGTCGCGTTGATGAGAACCTCGGCGCCCTCCACCGTGGGCGTGCCGGTCCGCACGGCGCAGGCGGGCGCCGCCTCGCGGACGCGCTCGCAGAGGCGTTCGGCGCGCTTTGTGTCGATGTCGGCGACGGTGATCGCCGCAGCCCCCTCGAGCGCCAGCGAGATGGCGATGGCGCTGCCCGCACCGCCGGCGCCCATCAGCATGAACGTCCGCCCCGCCGGCGCAACGTCGATGCCGGCGAGGGCACGGACGAGGCCGACCCCGTCGAACATCTCGCCGGTCCACGTCCCGTCCGCCTCGCGACGCAACGCGTTGATGGCGCCGACCATGCGGCCGACGTCGAGCACGCGGTCGGCGAGCGCCAACGCGCGCTCCTTGAACGGCAGCGTCATCACGAGACCGCCGACGTTGGCGATGGCCATCACCCCGCGGATCGCGTCGTCGAACGCCGCCGCCGGCATGTGCACCGGCACCAGCGCGGCGTTGACCCCCGCCGCCACGATCTGCGGGTTGTAGACGAGCGGCGAGCGGGCCTGCGCGATCGGATCGCCGACGATCCCGTAAAGGGTCGTTGCGCCGTCGATCACGAGGCCCGCCGGGGCCTTTGCCGGTGTGTCCAAGGTGGTGTCCCCGTTCTGGTTCGCGCTGCGCCGCCCGGCGTCAGCGGGTCTTCTGTTCCTGGACGCCGAGGCCCTCGATGCCGAGGCGCATCGTGTCGCCGCGCTTGAGGTAGAACGGCGGCTTGAAGCCGAGGCCGACGCCCGGCGGCGTGCCGGTGGTGACGAGATCGCCCGGCTCCAGCACCATGAAGCGGCTGAGGTAGCTGACGATCTCCGCGATCGGGAAGATCATCGTGCGGGTCGAACCGTCCTGCACGCGCTTGCCGTTGAGCTCCAGCCACAGCGAGAGGTTCTGCGGGTCCGGCACCTCGTCGGGCGTGACGAGCCACGGGCCGATGGGGCCGAAGGTCGGGCAGCACTTGCCCTTCATCCACTGGCCGCCGCGTTCCAGCTGGTAGGCGCGCTCTGAGATGTCGTTGCAGATCGTGTAGGCGGCGACGTAACCCAGCGCCTCCTCCTGCGACACGAAGCTCGCCGTCTTGCCGATCACGAAGGCGAGCTCGACCTCCCAGTCGGTCTTTTCGGAGTCCGGGGGGATGATGACGTCGTCGTAAGGGCCGCTGATGCACGACGGCGCCTTGTTGAAGAGGATCGGCTCGGCCGGGATCTCGGCGTTCGTCTCCTCGGCATGGTCGGCGTAGTTGAGGCCGATGGCGAGGAAGTTGCCGACCTTGCGGATCGCCGGGCCGATGCGCACGCCGTCCGGTACCTTCTCGAGCGCGTTGATGTCGGCCGCCGCGATCTTCGCGAACGCGCCGTCCGCGATCGTCTCGGCGGTGATGTCGGACACGATGGGGGAGAGGTCGCGGATCGCGCCGTCGGCATCGAGGATGCCGGGTTTCTCGGCACCCGGTTCGCCGTATCGCAGAAGTTTCACTGTGCTTCGTTCCTTGTTGTCTCGGTCCGTGCCGCGACCGCCTCGTCGTGGTCGAGGCCGAATTGCAGCCGGTAAATTCCGCGTTCGATGGCGCCACCTGCGCCGAGCGCGGCCAGCGCCTCGCCGCTGAAGGCGCCGCCCCTGAGGCTGTGCAGCGGCTCGGCGTCGGCCGCTTCCACCAGCACGACCCATTCGGCGATCGCGTCGGGCGCCGAGCGCAGCGCCTTCTCGGCCGAACCGCCGCTGGAGGCGTCCGCCAGCCCGCGCAGGACGTGGACGCCGATCATGCCGGGCGTCTTCAGGACCGCCGCCGCAGCATCCGAAAGGCCCGCGAGAAACGCGTCCTGGGGTCCGGTCAGAGAGAGCCGGAGCGCCTCGACGAACCCGCCGCCGCCCGCGCCTTGCGACAGCACCACGTCGCACGCCGTGCGGGTGGTGTCGGTGAAGTGGGCGACGACCTGGCGCGTCCACGGCGTCGGATCGTCGAGCCGTGCCTTGTAGACCTCGGAGGAGAAGACGCCGGCGGTGTCGGCCTCGTAGAAGTTGAAGTATTTCGGCGACCCGTCGAGCGCGACGTAGCGCCGGCCGCGGTTGAAGCCCGGCAGCGCCACGCGCTCCGGCATGTGCTCGCGCACGTGCCAGGCGACAAAGTCGTCCTCCGCCTCGGCCGCGATCCCGTTCCAGATCGCGAGCACGCCGTCCCCGCGCAGTGCCATCGTGTCCCCGTTCCTGTCTTGCGTGTCGTTCGGGCCGGTCAGCCGACCATGCGCAGCGAGGGGCGAGCGTCCGCCGTCTCGCGCTTCTTCTGCATGTCGGCGAGGAGGCCCATCTTCTCGGGCGCGAACAGGCGCGCATCCATTTCGCGCAGGTCCGACGCGATGCGGGGGCGGAAGTTCATCTGGGCGATGACGTCGCGCTCGAGGTCCACACCCGGCGCGATTTCGAACACCTCGAGTTCGCCGTCGCGCGGCCGCAGCACGGCGCGCTCGGTGACGAAGATGGCCTGACGGCCCTCCTCCTCGGCGAACACCGCGTTGTAGCAGATCTGCTCGATGGCCGAGACGAACTTCTTGAGCCTGCCCTCGGTGAGGATGGCAAGACGCCCGTTGCCGCACTCGATCTGGAGCCCGCCGGCGGTGAAGGTGCCCGAGAACACGACCTTCTTCGCGTTCTGGCTGATGTTGATGAACCCGCCGACGCCGACGATCTTGGAGCCGAAGCGGCTGATGTTGACGTTGCCCTTGGGGTCGACCTCGGCGAACGAAAGGAAGGCGCAGTCGAGCCCGCCGCCATCGTAGAAGTCGAACTGGTAGGGCTGGTCGACGGCGGCCATGTAGTTTTCCGCCGCGCCCGAATCGACGCCCGTCAGCGGGGCGCCGCCGATGAAGCCCTGTTCGTTGGTGAGCACCATCTCGTCGAGGATGCCCTCCTCCGCCGCCACCGCCGAGATCCCGGTGGAGATGCCGGCGCCGAGGTTGCAGATCGCGCGCGGTGTCAGCTCCATCGCGGCGCGGCGGGCGATCACCTTGCGCTCGTTGAACGGCAGTCGCTTCATCCCGTCGAGCGGGACGCGCAGCTCGCCCGCATAGCTCGGGCTGTAGTGGGTGGCGTAGGTCTGCCGCTGCTCGGGATCGACGACCACATAGTCGACGAGGATGCCGGGGATCTTCACGCTCTTGGGCGGGAGGGTGCCGCGCTTGGCCATCCGCTTGACCTGAACCACCACGATGCCGCCGTTCCGGCGTGCGGCCTGCGCGCACGAGATCATCTCGCCGAGGATCGCCTCCTCCTCCATCGTGATGTTGCCGTCCTCGTCGGCCGTCGTGCCGCGCAGGAACACGACGTCGAGCGGGAAGGGCTTGAAGCGCAGCCATTCCTTGCCGTCGATCTCCATCAGCTCGACGAGGTCTTCCTTCGCGCTGGGGCTCTGGCGGCCGCCGAGCTGGCGCGGGTCGATGAAGGTGTGGAGGCCCGTGCGGGTGATGAGGCCCGGCCGGCCCGCCGCCATGTCGCGCATGATCTGCGACAGCACGCCCTGCGGCAGGGTGTAGGATTCGATCTCGTCGTTCTGCGCCATCGGGATCAGCGACGGGGCATCGATCAGCGCGCTGGTGATCGAGCGCTTCAGCATCCCCTTGTGGGTGAACCGTGCGGCGCCCTTGCTCTTGCGGTCGCCGATGCCGACCACGTGGATGAGCGTCAGGTCGCGTGGCTCGCCGCCTTCCAGGAAGCGCGCCTCCAGCGCCTCGAGGCACGCCTCGGGGATCGCGTGGCCGCCGCCCGAACCGCTGGCGAGAACGCTGTCGCGGGACTTGACCAGGGCGGCTGCCTCGGCAGCGGTGACGACTTGCATCGGACGGTTTCCTCTCGCGGCGTCGGGCCTAGCGGGCATGGTGGATGAGCTCGCGCTCGGTGGCGGCGGCAGCGAGCGCGACGCGGGTGCGCGCGCGCAGCGGCCAGACGGCGGCGAGCGCTTCGGCGGTTTCGTTGAGGACGGGCACGAGTTCGGCAAGGCGGGTCGCGGTCATCCGCAGGCTCGGCCCCGCGACGCTGACGGTGCCCGCGATCGGGCCGCCCGGCTGCGTGCGGACCGGCACCGCGACGGCGGAGACACCGGGCTCGCCCTCGTTGACGGCAACGCCGTAGCCGGCCTTGCCGCGTCGTCTCGATCTCGCGCAGCAGCGCCTCGACCGTGCGGACGACGTTGGGCCCGTGCGCATCGACGTGGCCGAACCGCTCGGCGCGGAGCGCGAGGCGCGTCGCGGTCTCCGTCGGCAGCGTCGCGAGCCACAGCTTGCCGGACGCAGTGGCGTGGAGGGGGACGATGTCGGTCGCGAGCGAGGGCTGGTAGACGAGGCCGACGCTCGCCCCTTGCGCGTTCGCGACCCAGACGAGGTCCTCGCCGTCGACCACCGAGAGGCGGACGAACTCGCGCGAGGTGCGGGCGAGCGCGTCGAGGTGCGGCTGGCACGCGTCCGGGATGCCGGTCGCGAGGTAGAAGCGCTGGCCGACGATGGCGAGGCGCATGGTCAGCCGGTAGAGGCTCGTCACCGGGTCCTTCTCGACCCAGCCGAAGTCCACCAGCGTGCTGAGGAGGCGGTGGACGCCGCTCTTGGGCACGGCAAGCCGGTCCGCGATTTCGCCAAGCGTCATCTCCCCCGCGCTTTCGGCGAGGAGCTGGACGATCGAGAGGCAGCGCTCAGCGGGAACGTGTGACATGGCGGTTCTTCCGACCCGGTTGCGATTGCGGCGACCACGGGGCCCTGCGGTGCGCGCGCATCATCGACCTTTGAACGCCGGCGCGCGCTTGGCAAAGAACGCGGCGACGCCTTCGTCGAGATCGGCGGAATCGAAGATCTTCTGCTGCGCCTCGTTGGCGGCCGACAGCGCGGCGCCTGCGGGCAGGTCCACCGCGGCGGCGACGAGCTTCTTCGCCTCGCGGTTGGAGACGGGGCCGCGTTTCGCGATCGTCGCGGCCATCGCACGCGCCGCCTCGAGCGCGGAGCCCTCGGCGATGCGGTTGACGACGCCCCAGCCGAGCGCCTGCTCGGCGCTGATCGGCTCGCCGGTGAAGAGCATTTCCTTCGCCCGCGCCGGGCCGACGAGATGGGTGAGGCGCACCGCGCCCGAACCGCCGAGGCCGCCGAGCTGCGCCTCCGTCAGCCCGACCGATACGCCGGCGCGCAGGATGCGGATGTCGCACGCCAGCGCCAGCTCGAGGCCGCCGCCGAGAGCGGGGCCGTCGATGGCCGCGATCGTCGGCATCGGCAGAGCGGCGAGGGCGCGCAGGACCATGTCCTCGAAGAGGATCTTCTTCTCGCTGGCGTCGGCCTTGATGCCGGCAAATTCCTTGATGTCGCTGCCGGCGCAGAACGCCCGGCCCGCGCCGCCGTGGAGGATGACGCACAGGATGTCGGGACGCACGCCAAGCTCCCGCACGGCGCCGTTAAGCGCCCGCAGGAACGGCCGCGTGACGAGGTTGAGCGGCCCCGCGTCGAGCGCGATTTCCGCAATCCCGTCCCTCGCCTCGACATGGAGGAGCGCGTCACCCGACATGGTCAGTTCGCCTCGGTCGGCTGGCCGGGAACGCTCATGCCGTGGAGGACGCCCATCCGCTCGAAGTGGCGGTAGATCCGGTCGACATAATGGGCGAACTCGGGCGCATCGCCGAGGCCGATGGGCCGGGGGCGCTTCAGCTCGACCGTGATCTCCTCGACGACCTCGCCGGGGCTGGGGCTCATCACGAAGATGCGATCCGACAGGCCAACGGCTTCCTCCACGCTGTGGGTGATGAAGAGCACGGTCGGCCGGCGCCGCATCCACAACGCCTCAAGGTCCGCGCGGACCTGAAGCCGGGTCAGCGCGTCGAGCGCACCGAACGGCTCGTCCATCAGGATGACGGAGGGTTCGTGCACCAGCGTGCGGATCAGCGAGACGCGCTGGCGCATGCCGCCGGAAAGCTGGCGTGGATATTTCGACATCGCCGCCTCGAGGCGAAGCTGGGCGAAAAGCTCCTTGGCGCGCGCCTCGATCTCGGCCTTGGGCAGCCCGCGGATGTCGGCGTGGAGCGTCACGTTGTCGAGCGCGGTGCGAAAGTCGAGGAGGAGGTGGTCCTGGAAGGCGATGCCGACGTCGGTGATCGGCTTGGTGACGGGGGTGCCGCCGACCAGGATCTCGCCGGTGGTCTTCGACAGGAGCCCCGCCACCATCAGCATCAGCGTGCTCTTGCCACAGCCGGACGGGCCGACGACGGAGACGAACTCGCCCGCCTTGATCGACGCGTTGATCGTCTTCAGCGCGCGGAACGGCTTCGCCATCTCGACGCCGAACACCTTGGTGACGGCGTTGATCTCGATCGGCTGGCCCGACTTGACGGCGGGCTCGACCGGGGCGCTCACGGGGCGCCCGTTCTCACTGGGAAGCGGCGACGGCATCGAGGGGCACCTTGGATACGAGGAGGGCCTTGCGGCCACGCTGGAGCACGGCCTTGTCCTGGTTGACGAGTTCCACGTCGAACGTGGCGATGGCCTGCGTCGGCTTGGACTTGCTGTCACGAAGCTCGGCGAGCGTGTACTCGACGAAGATCGTGTCGCCGACGAAGATCGGGCCGGCGAAACGCCAGTCCGAAATTCCGAGGAAGGCGATCGCGATGTCGCGGAACTCGCCCGTCCGGGGCCACATCAGGCCGTGGGCATAGGCGAGGCCCAGCATCCCGTGCGCCACCTTGCGGCCGAACTGGCTCTTCGCGGCGTAGACGTCGCTGGTGTGCAGCTCGGAGAAGTCGCCGGTGAGGCCGGCGAATCCCACGAGGTCGGCATCCGTGATCGTCCGGCCGGGACTGCGGAATTTCATACCGAGGAACAGATCCTCGAACTGGTAGCCGAGTCGCGGCTTGTCGGTCATCGGAGTGCCTTCAGGTGCTGGGCGTCAGGGTCGTGTGTGCGGGCCTCAGTTGCAGGCGCGCAGCTCGCCGTCGGCGGGCAGGAACTCGTTGGTGTAGTAGGTCGTCGGGTCGACGCCTTCCGGCAGCAGGCCGACCTTGGAGAGGAGATCCTGCGTCCGCTCCCAGTGGGCGGGCTCGGCCTTGCCGAGATACTTCGCGTCACCGCTGCAGAAGAGCGAGGTGATGGCGGCGAGCTCGGCCTTCACGAGCTCCGGGTCGACGTCCGGGAACACTTCCTTCACGTCGGCGACGGCTTTCTCGGGGTTGTCGAGCGCGAACGACCAGCCCTTGAGGCTCGCAGCGATGAACTTCTTCAGGATTTCCGGATTCTCGTCGATGTAGCTCTGGCTGGCGAACATCGAGGTGGAGACGGTCGGCACGCCGTTGCTGGCGAACTCGAAGCCGGTGAGCTCGGCGCCCTGCGATTCCAGCTGGATCCGGTAGGAGTCCATCGAGCCGAGGATGGCGTCGACCTGGCCGGTGAGGAGCGCAGGCACCATCGAGGCCGGCGGCATGTTGATGAGGTCGAGGTCGGCCTCGGTCATGTCGTTGGCGTCGAGCAGCAGCGGGAGCATCGTGGTCTGCGAGGAGCCGGCCGGCACGCCGACGGTGTGGCCCTTGAGGTCGGCGAACGACTCGATGCCGGTCTTCTTCAGCGCCAGAACCTCGTTCGGGTTCGACTGGTAGACCGTGGCGACCACCTTCATCGGCGCGCCCTTGGCGACGAGCTGGCTGACGGCGACGGCATCGGCATAGGCGACGCCGGCCTGCCCGCTGGCGACGAGCTGCGCGGTGTTGGCCGACCCGTTGCCCTGCTCGATGGTGACGTCGAGGCCCTCGTCCGCGTAGAAGCCTTCGGCCTTTGCGGCCGCGAAGCCTGCGTTGGCGCCGCCGGCCATCCAGTTGAGCTGGAAGTCGACCTTGTCCTGCGCGAACGCCGCGCTGGAGATGAGGAGTGCGGAGCCGGCGGCGAGGCCTGCCAGCCGGACGTGACGGTGGATACCCATTGGTGTCTCTCTCTCGTTGAAGCTGTTGTTATTGTTGTGGTGGAGGGCTGAGGCGCCGCCTCAGCTGCGGCTGGCCCGCTGCCATGGCGTCAGCAGCCATTCGGCGAACTCGACCAGGTAGTTGATGACGAGGCCGATGACGGTGAGGACGACCAGCACGGCGAACGTCAGGTCGAGGTCGAGCGTGCTTGTCCCGCGCAGGAGCACGTAGCCGAGGCCTTTGTTGGCGCCGACGAACTCGGCCACGATTGCGGCGGTGGCGGCGATGGTCGCGGACGACTTGATGCCCGAGAAGATGATCGGCAGCGCCGCCGGGAAGCGCAGGTACCTGAACGTCTGCCAGGTCGACGCGCCCATCGACTGCGTGAGGTAGAGGTAGCGTGTGTCGAGGATCTGGAACGCGCTGATCGAGGCGATCAGGAGCGGGAAGAACGTCATCAGGATGGTGAGGACGACCTTCGATTCGATCCCGAAGCCGAGCCACACCAGGAAGAGCGGCGCGACGGCGATCTTTGGCACCAGCTGGAGCAGCATCACCGGCGGGTAGACGATCTGCTTGCCGAGCGGCGACAGCGCGATGAAGAGGCCGAGCGGAATCGCGCTGACGATGGTGAGGCCGAAGCCGAGCACGATTTCGGTAAGCGTGATCTGGGTGTTGTCCCAGAGCAGCCCCGCGTCGGTGATGAGCCGCTGGAAGACGGCACCGGGCGTCGGCAGCAGGTAGGCCGGGATCTGGAAGACCTTGATCGAGCCCCACCAGAGGAAGCCGAGGCCGATGAAGGTGAGCGGCGGAAGCAGGTTCCACGCGATGAGCCGGATGGCACGCGACAACGCCGAGCGGGCGCGGACCGGCTCGTCCGTATCCGCAGCCGTGCTTCGGTGGTCCGTGTCGACATAAGTCGAGGCGGCATCGGCCATCGCGCTTCGCTCCCCTTGTCGCGGCCTGCTTGGTGCGGCAGCGATCATCGTTGTCTCAAGATGGAATGCTATTCCAACTTCGAAGATTGTCAACACTTGGTTGGCGCGCACGTCGCCGGCCAGCGACGCGCCGACAGGCTAGACGGCGCCACAGGCCTTCAAATGTTTGAAAAGTGGAAAAATCGGCATCGCCGACGACTCGACCGAAAGCCCCGCAGTTTTCTGCGGTTCATTGATTTCGGTGTTTTCGCTATTACATAGTGCCTATAAGTTTTTATGGAACGCGCGGAAAGTTTCCGTACGCGTGCCGTGCCGCTTCTGTCCGCCGGTTCAACTCGGATCGGGCCATCCAAAGCGCCGCCACCTGCTGCGACGTCGCCGCACTATTCGACCAGATTTCACCCATGCGGGCCCTGTGGGCACCGCCACACAGGAGCGCTTGCCGTGGCTAAGGGCCAGAAACGGACCACCAAGGAACCGCAGAAGGTGAAGGACGAGGCCAGCAAGGTGAAGAAGGACGCGGGCCCGAAATACATGCGCGGCTCGGCCATCACCGTCCCCGGCGACCTTCACTCGCGCGGCCTCGGCGGGGTGAAGAAACGATGAGCAACACCCCGAGAACGGACCCCATGGGCGCGATGACGTCCGAAGACCTGAGCAGCCCGGCGGAGATCTTCATCTCCAAGGGCATCGGCCGCAAGCGCAATGCGCTCGGCTACCACCGCTTCGATACCGCCGCAGAAGCCATCGAGTTTGCGGTCGAGGAATTTTCCGACCTCGGCGGCGAAGGCCTCGTGATGACGGTTGACGACAAGCGCTTCAACCTGACGGCTCTGCGCCAGATCCATCGCGGCGAAGGCGCCGGCTCGAAGCAGGGCTTCAAGGACGCAGCCGAGTAGTCCCACTTTGGGGCGGCGCGTTCGGCGGGGGCCGGTTCCGGCCCGCCGCCCGTGGCTGGCAGTCAACCCGGCCGGCGCATGATGCAAATCACGGGTAGATGTGGCCGCGGTCGATGATGTCGACCACGTCGAAATAGCGGCTCCACACCGCGTGGATGGCGGCTTCGTGCCGAATTCTCAGATCAGCTTGTCCAGGACGCTGTCGACGTAGGCGACCTGCCCGGCCGGGTGGATCCAGTAGCGCGACGCGTAGCGCGTGACGACTTCCGGCCCGTTTTCCGGGAAGATCCTGTCGCCACGGTGGCGGTTGACCACGCGCGAGCCGAACCGCGCGGTGAGCGCGCGCTCGTGCGCCGCGATCGCCAGATGATCCGGCCGCAGGCGCAGGTCCTGCAGCCATTCCTCCACCACCGCGCAGAACTTCTCGTAAGCGGCGCCGGTCTCGAACTCCTCGCCCCTATGGAGGTACGTGTCGCGCAGCTTTGCGGCTGCCTGCTTCCCCGTCCGGTCGGCGTAACGCATATTGAGAGCGCGCAGCATCTCCGTGCGCGCCGGTCGGTAGGACGCGTTGATCCGGCGGTGCGCCGGCGCCCCCATCGGAATCCCGACGGTCTTCTCGAGGAAGAGGTCGTAGAGGTCCTGCCCGCGCGCCATCGCGTTGTCGTAGGCGATGATCGACAGGCTGTCGTAGCCGAAAACGTCCGCCATCATGTCGAGCTGCACGAGCTGGTCGGGATACTCGAGGATGTCGCGGTCGGCCTGCAGCGTCTTGTTCATGTACTCGTCGAACGGCAGATAGAGGCCGTGCTTGATGAGCTCCTGCCAGTGCGACGGCCAGAAGCCGCTCAGCCGCCGCACGAAGTAGACGACGCTGATGTCCCAGCCCCTGAACTCGTTGCGGATCGCGGTGAGCGCCTCCGGCTTCAGGAGGCAGAAATTCTCGCTGGACAGGATGACTGTGCGGGAGCCGGAGAAACTCTTCGCGATCGTCTCGCCCAGCTTGTCGACGACGCTCTGGTCCATCCCCCACATCAGCCCGTCCGGGATGAGGTGATGGCCGAACATCGAGATGTACTCGGCGGGGTAGAGGATGCCGAAGGTGGCGAGCCGGGCCCGGTCGTCGATCAGCCGCTTCTGGACGTAGGTCGATCCGGTCTTGTGCTGGCCGACGTGCAGGATCAGCCGTTTGCGGTTGGCGGGCGCGCTCATGCCGGCAGACCTTTGAACTTGAGGGGGCGGACGACGGCGCCCGCGCTGTCGACGAGGCTCATCTGCGATCCGTTGCGGGCCCGCTTGAAGTGGATCGTCTCGGGCACCGGCTTGTGCGGCACTCCGGCTTCGTGGGTCATCACCGCCCAGTGCCAGTCCTCGTGCCCGTAGCCGAGCTTGAGGTCGTTCGGCTCGAACCTGAACCGGCGGTAGATGTCGGTTCGCGCGAACGACATCGCGTCCCAGTAGTTGCCCCACGCGAGGTAGTTGGGGTCGAACAGCGGCCCTTCGGAATCGACGTGCCACCACAGGGTCTCGCGCGTGCCGAAGACCACGTTGCACTGTGACTGGAGGATCGCGTCGGGCCGCGCCTCGCAGAACGCAAAGGCCGCGGTCAGCCAGTTGGACGACCACAGGTCATCGCTGTCGAGGAAGGTTGCGGTGGTCCCCTCGGCGGCGTCGACGCCGGCGTTGCGCGCCTGCCCGGGGTCGCCGAGCGAGGTTTCGATCGGCCGGACGACGGCCTCGTCGAACCCCGCGAACGCGTGGAGGAGAATGTCGCGCGTCTCGTCGCTGGCGTTGTCGAACACAAGGACGACCTCGGACGTGAGGTTCGCCTCGGCGCGTGCGCGCTCGATCGCGCGCCTAGCGCTGCGCGCGGTCGTCCCGGCGAGAACGCCCTCGCGATGCGCGGTGATGATCACCGAGATATCAGTCACTGAGCACCGGAATATTTGCGGTGGTGAGCATGGACGCTACCACATCCTCATAAGATTTGCGGTTGTGCCGCTGCTGCACGCGCGCCCGCAACCGCTCCACGCGCGCCAAACGCTCGGTCCGGTCGGCGAGCATCGCCCTCAGGACCTCGGCGGCCTCCTCGGGGTCCGCCTCTGGCGCGATCGGCCAGCCCGTGGCCTCGTCGATCAGCTCGGGCACGCCGCCGGCGGAGGATGCCGCCACGGCGAGGCCGAGGTTGGCGATCTCGATCAGGATCGTCGGCATCCCGTCCCACGCGGAGGTGTACAGCCATCCGTCGGCCTCGGTGAAGGGCAGTTCGTCGAATGTCTTGAACGGGGGATGGATCGTGAGGTTGCGGGGAAGGTTGTCGAGCCGCGGCGGCTTGTCGAGGACGGCCTTGCCCCAGGCGTCGAAGTCGACGTCCGGCATCGCGCGCGCGATGTCGACCATGAAGTCGAAGCGCTTCTGCCGGTCGAACCGGCCGGCCCAGAGGATGCGCGGCCGTTTCCGCTTTTGCCCGTCCGCCTCGGCCGTTTCTGCCGCCGAGACTTCCGGCGCCGCGTGCGTCGCGGGGGTGTAGAGGACCTTGAGCTTTTCGGCATGGGCGGGCGGCAGCGCGTGCCGCTCGGTCAGGATGTCGGCGAGATATTTCGTGTCGACAAGCGCGCCTTCGAGGTCGGCGAGGATCGGTGCGAAATACCAGACGGGATAGCCCGTTTCCTGGCCGTCCGGCGTCCGGTCGGCGCAGAAATAGTAGCAGTAGAGGTCGGTGATCCGCTTCAGCCGCCCGCCGAACACCTCGAACGTCTTGAAGGCGAGGCGGCTGTTGACGTTGATCGTCACCCGCGCGCCGGTCGCCCGGATCACCTCGTAGAGTGCGCGGATGCGGACGGGCTCCGGCATCGCCGCGATCGCGTCGGACAGGTCCGCCGTGGCGACGTTCTCGGGGAACCAGTCGGGCCGGTCGAACGCGGCATCGTCGGTCCGCAGCACAAGCGTCCGCGCACCGAGGCGCACGAGGCTCTTGGCAAGCAGGCCAGCCACGAAGTCGGCACCGCCGACCTTGCAGAACGGGATCAGCACCACCGCGTCGAACGGACCTTCGGGGAGCAGCTCGAGCACCCTGAGGTAGCTCGAATAGCGCTCGTCGTGGAGCGGCGGCAGCAGCGAGTTGAGCTTGGGCGCGACGCTCCTGATGTTGGGATCGATCCCGGCGGCGTCGTCGACGAGTTCGGCGAAGAGGTCCGACTTGCGGAAGGCGCGCATCTCGCCGAGCGCTGCGGTGTAGCCCGGCGTGCGCGCGGCCATCTTGACGAAGTCCGTCAGCCCGCGGCCCTTGTGGGGCGCGAACGAGCGCTGCGGCGCGACGGAGATGTTGGGGTCGAACCGGCGCCCTTCGTTGACGCCGAAGAGGATCCAGTGCTCGAAGAGCCAGCTTTTGTAGCTCGAAAGCTCCGGGTTCAGGGCGAGATATTCGTCCGCGTCGAACAGCGGCGTCGGCGAGATCTGCCGCGGCACGCCGACCTTCAGCCAGTGCTGGAAGGGCGTCATGGTCGGCTCCAGCCGCAGGCCCTCCCTGGCGAGTTCGGCTTCGTAGTGCTCGGCGTCGAACAGGCCGGGCGACTCGCCGCGCGGGAAGTCGAACATCACGTAGCGGGTGAGGAGTTCGGTCGCGGTCAGCTTCTCGCCGAGGCCGTGGCGGGCGCGGTAGGCCTCCGCGTCGAACATCGGGATGACGAGGTTCGACATGCCCCTGCCGAGGCTTTCGCTGTCGGGAATACCGAGGAGCGTACAGAGTTCGCGAACCCTGCGGATGGCGGCCTCGTCCTTGTCGGTCTCGACCACGAGGAGGCGGCCCGCCTCGAGGATGAGCTGGCGGTCGCTGACGGTGCGGTCGTCGCCGCGCTTGTAGCGCGAGCGGTCAAGGAGCCCCATCCGGCTGAGCCGGTTGGCGGCAGCGCCGGTCTTGACCGCGTGGGTGAGCGGGTTGACCCCCGCCTTCGCAAGATCGGGAAAAGCGCGGAGGTAGGCGGCGGGGTCGAGATGCTCGCTGATCGCGGCGCTGAGGATCGCCTCCTCGGCTGCCAGGGTCCGCGTTCCGCCGGCTTCGCCGCCGGTGGCGACGAGCGCGCTCCGCCGCGCGTGCGTATCCGTCAGGTGGAGGGCGCCTTCGCTAAGGAGGAGCTCGCGGTCGCTGACCAGCGGGTCGCTGCCGCGGGCGTAACGGTTGCGGTCGAGCATACCCATCTTGGTGAGCCGGCTCTCGCCGAGGCCGTGGGTGATCACGTGGCGGATGGGGTCGGCACCGGCGTTGCGGACGTCGGCGTTCGATGCGAGGTAGCCCGCCGGGTCGAACCCCCTGGACAGGATCGCGCGCAGCCTGGCCTCATCACGCGTCGGCAGCCCCATCGACCGACGGACTCGATCGGCAAACGAACGTCCGAAACGCATGTGACCAGATTCCTCGCAACGTTGGTTCTATAATACGCGGCTGGCTTACGGGCCAGCTGCAACGGTTTGCAGACCTATTTCCAGAAACCCAAGGTTTGCCTACGCGATTCGGAAGCTGTCCAGGCAGGATCAACCCGCGACGGTAGCCGAGCATCGCAAAGTCCTGCAGCGGGGCTATAGCAGCCATCCCGCCGAAGGCAAACGTCCGTTGCTTCCTACGTTTCATGTACTTCGCGAGGCAAATATTCAGGCCATCCGGGCGCTCCGTCACGCATCAGTCGGCAAGGGCACGAACATATCTCGTTGACATATGTCATGTGTCATGTGAGCGTCGGTCCAAACGAAAGGGTGCGCTGACGTGGCAATGACGAATCTCTTCGACGTGACGGACCGGGTGTGCGTCGTGACCGGCGGCCTCGGCCAGCTCGGCAGTGCGTTCACCAACCACCTCGTCAGCCAGGGCGCGAAGGTCGCCGTCTACTCCCGCCGCGCCGTCGACCAGGCGAAGATCGAGGAACTCTTTCCGGGCGCCGGCGACCGTGTGCGCGTGCTGGTCGCCAGCGTCACCGACAAGGCGGCGCTCGAGGCCGCGACCGACGAGGTGACCCGCGACTGGGGCGTGCCGCACGTCCTCATCAACAATGCCGGCATCGATTCCAAGCCGTCCGGCCCGCCCGAGCAGAACGGCCCGTTCGAGACCTATCCGCAAAAGTTCTGGGACGAGGTGATCGACGTGAACCTCACCGGCGTGATGCTCACCACGCAGGTCGTCGGCTCGAAGATGGCGGACGAGCAGCGCGGCTCGATCATCAACGTCGGCTCGATGTACGGCATGGTCTCGCCCAACCAGGCGCTCTACGCCTACCGCGAGAAGAAGGACGGCAAGCCGTTCTTCAAGGCGGTCGCCTACGCCGCGTCGAAGTCCGGCCTCGTCAACCTCACCCGCTACGTGGCGACCTACTGGGCGCCGAAGAACGTGCGCTGCAACCTCATCACCTTCGGCGGGGTGAAGACGGCGAGCTTCGACAAGGAATTCATCGACGCCTTCCTCCAGCGCGTCCCGCTCGGTCGGCAGGCGGAGATCGACGAGTTCATGGGCATCGTCCAGTTCCTGGCGTCGGATGCGTCGACGTACATGACCGGCGCCAACAACGTCATCGACGGCGGCTTCACCGCATGGTGATCGGCGAGGAGGCCCCCACCCGCGACAAGCTCCACGCCGCGGTGGTGACCTCGTTCGAGGACCGGATCCTCTCGGGCGACCTCGAGGTCGGCGACAAGATGCCGGCCGAGGCGGAGATCGCGAAGTCGTTCGGCGTCTCCACCCGCTCGGTCCGCGAGGCGCTGCAGATCCTCGAGACCAAGGGCCTCGTCAAGCGCCGCCACGGCGGCCGCGCCGAGGTGGTGCGCGACGACATCGGCCAGTATCTCGCCTCGCTCGCCGTCACGATCCGCTCGCTGTTCCACAAGGACCCGTCCCACCTCGTCGAGGTGATGAAGGTGCGCCGGATGTTCGAGGTCGACGCCGCGCGTCAGCTCGCCCAACGCGGCACCGACCTTTCGGGCGTCGACGAGGCGCTCGCCCGGATGGAAGACAGCGTCGCAAGGCGCGACTTCGACGCCTATGCCGGCGCCGACGCCGCCTTCCACCGCGCGCTGGTCCATGCGCTGGGCAACGAGGTGATGGCGACCCTCTACGACGCGATCTACCAGCTCGTGATCGACGTCATCCTCGTCTCCGTCCGCGTCCCGTCGAAGCCGATGGAGAACGGCGTGATCGAGCACCGCGAGATCCACGCCGCGATCCTCACCGGCGACCCCGAAAAGGCCGCCGCCGCCATCGGCGCGCACATCGACAACTCCACCCGCTACCTCATGCTCGCGCTGTCGCTGAGCGCAGAAGGAACCGACCAGCCGTGACCGATATCGCCGACGCCATCCGCCGCCTCTCCAAGTGGTACACCGGGGACGTCCACGACGTCATGGATCACCACGGCGTCTACGGCTACCTCGAGGGCATCTCCCTGTTCGGCGTCCTCAAGCCCGGCGAGATCGTGTGCGGCGAGGCCGTCACCGTGCGCTATGCGCCGTCGACCCGCCACGTCCCGCAGGACGCCTACCACGGCGCCATCGACACCGTCGGCAAGGGCAATATCCTCGTGGTCGACGCCTCGTGCGCCGAGGGCTCCGGCACGGGCGAGCTGATGTCGACCGGCGCCAAGACCGCGGGCGCCGCCGCCACAATCGTCAACGGCACCGTGCGCGATCTCGCGGAGGTGACGAAGCTCGGCTACCCGCTGTTCGCGCGCGGCGCGTCCCCCGTCGGCGTCGGCGGGCGGATGGAGCCGAAGGAGGCCGGCGTGCCGGTCACCATCGGCAAGGTCGTCATCAACCCCGGCGACATCGTGCTCGCCGACATCAACGGCGTGGTGGTCATCCCCCGCGCCCTCGCCGCCACCATCGCCGACGACGCCGACAGGAACGGCGAGGCCGAGGCACGCGCCCGCGAACGCATCCTCGCCGGCGAGAAGCTCCAGGCGATCTGGCCGATGGCCTGACGCCCCCGCAACCCACCCCGCCAGTCCGCACCAAGACGGACAACACCCAAGGAGGAACACCCATGAGCCTTAAACTCGCAGCCACCGGCGCAATGCTCGCCCTGGCACTCGGCACCACCGCAGCGCTCGCCGAATATCCCGACCGTCCGATCACGCTGATCGTGCCGTGGTCCGCAGGCGGCGGCACCGACGCCACGGGCCGCATCATCGCCTCGATGCTGGAAGAAAAGCTCGGCGAGCCCGTCAACGTCGTCAACCGCACGGGCGGCGGCGGCATCGTCGGCCACACCGCCATCAAGGAAGGCGACGCGGACGGCTACACGCTCGGCATCGTCACCACCGAGGTCTCGATGTACGAGCCCGTCGGCAGCGCCGACATCTCGTACGACGACTACACGCTGATCGGCCTCTACAACGCCGACCCGTCCGCCGTCTTCGTCCGCGCCGATTCGCCCTACGAGACGATCGACGACCTCGCCGCCGCGGTGAAGGAAGACCCCTCCTCCGTGCAGGCGTCGGGCGCCAACTTCGGCGGCCTCAACCACCTGTCGTGGGTGAGCCTGGTCGACGGCATCGGCGCCGACGCCGGCGAAGCCGCCTGGATCCCGACCGACGGCGCCGCCCCCTCGCTCCAGCTCCTCGCCTCCGGCGCCATCGACGCCGCCGTCTCGCAGTTCCCCGAGGCGAAGGCGCTGATGGATGCGGGCGAAATCCGCGCCCTCGCCTACCTCGGCCCCGAGCGCAACGAGGCGTACCCCGACGTGCCGACCGCCAACGAAGCCCTCGGCATCGACTTCGCCATCGGTGGCTGGCGCGGCCTCGGTGCGCCGAAGGGCATTCCGGACGAGGCGAAGGAGAAGCTCCTCGCCGCGATGGACGAGATCGTCGCCAGCGACGCCTTCCACGAGCAGATGGGGAAGCTGAACTACGGCGTCGTCTGGGAAGGCGGGCCTGACTTCGAGGCCTACCTGAAGCAGCGCGGCGAAGCGTTCGGCAAGGCGATCAGCGCCGCGAAGATCGAGCAGTAGGATTGCGCGCGCCCGTCAAGCGCGGTGACCTCGCGCTGGGCCTCGCCTTCGCGGCGCTCGGCGCGGGGATCGCGGTGGAGGCGGCCGGGTTGCCCACGATGGGCAACATCGGGGTGGGGTCGGGCCTGTTCCCGACCATCACCGGCGGCGGCATGGTGGTCTTCGGCCTCATCCTCGCCGTCGGCGCGCTGTTCCCCAGGCCGATGCCCGGTATGGTGATCCCCCGCGTAAAGATGCTGCGGTGGGACGTGGCGGCGGTCCTCGCGCTTCTCGCCGCGATGATCGTTCTCTTGCCGGTCGCGGGGTTCCTCGTCGCGGGCTTCGTGTTCGCGGCGGCGGTGGCGCGGATCGGCGGCGCACGGCTTCTCGGCGCGGTCCTGTTCGGCGCGATCTCGACGCTCCTCCTCTACGCCGTTTTCGTCCACGCCCTCGGCGTGCCCCTGCCGCGCGGCCTCCTCGCCTTCTAGGCCGGCCGCGCCGCCCCTCTTTTCGTCTTCCGCAGGCCGCACCGCAGGCTTGCCACGCGTGAGGTTCCAGGATGGACGCCTTCCTTCAAGCCGTTGGCCTGGTGGCGAACGGGCAGACGCTCATCGTGATCTTCCTCGCCTCGCTGTTCGGCCTCTTCGTCGGCGCGATGCCGGGCCTCACCGCGACCATGGCGGCGGCGCTCCTCGTCCCCGTGACCTTCTACATGGACCCGATGCCGGCGATCGCGGCGATCATCTCGTGCACCGCGATGGCGATCACCGCCGGCGACATTCCGGGCGCGCTCCTGCGCATTCCCGGCACGCCCGCCTCCGCCGCCTACGTCGAGGAAGCGTTCGGCCTGACGAAGCAGGGCAAGGCCGGGCTCGCCATCGGCATCTCGATCACCTCGGCCTGCATCGGCGGGCTGATCGGCTTCTGCGTCCTGATGGTGGCCGCGCCCGCGCTCGCCAGGTTCGCGCTCAACTTCTCCTCGTTCGAGTATTTCTGGCTGGCGGTGCTCGGCCTCTCGTGCGCGGCGCTGGTCTCCACCGGCGGGATCGCCAAGGGCGTCCTCTCGCTGCTCCTCGGCCTCTTCATCGCGCAGGTCGGCCTCGACCCGCTGATGGGCACGCCGCGCTTCACCTTCGGCTCCAGCGAGCTCGCCGGCGGCATCTCCTTCATTCCCGCCATGATCGGCATGTTCGCCCTCGCCGAGATCCTGCGCTCCGGGCGCGACGGCCCCGCCCTCACCCCGCAGGCGGACGTGAAGAACCCGTTCGCGGGCGTCTGGACCGAGCTCAAGCGCTGGAAGGTCAACCTCTTCCGCGGCGCGGCGATCGGCTCCGTCATCGGCGCGCTGCCGGGCGTCGGCGGCGATCTCGGCGCCTGGGTCACCTACGCCCTCGCCAAGAAGACCTCGAAGACGCCGGAAAAATTCGGCACCGGGCACCCGGAGGGCCTCGTCGAGGCCGGCGCCACCAACAACGCCGCGCTCTCCTCGGCGTGGATTCCCGGCGATGGTGTTCGGCATCCCCGGCGATGCGGTCACCGCGATCGCGGTCGGCGTCCTCTACATGAAGGGGATGGAGCCCGGCCCCTCGCTCCTCACGGTGAACCCGCAGAATTTCTACGCGGTGATGATCGTCTTCGTGATCGCCAACCTGCTCCTGCTGCCGCTCGGCTACATGGCGGCGCGCTCGGCCCGGCTGATCTTCCGCGTGCCGCGCAGCTATCTCAACGCCGCCGTGCTGCTGTTCTGCATCGTCGGCTCCTACGCCATCAACAACTCGATGTTCGGCGTGGTGGTGATGGTGGTGCTCGGCGTCGTCGCGTGGGTGCTGGAGGCGCACCGCTTCGCCATCGCGCCGATCATCCTCGGCATCGTGCTCGGCCCGCTGGTGGAGCAGAACTTCACCACCTCGATGATGATCGCGCGCGGCGACCCGCTCGGCTTCTTCGAGCGGCCCATCGCGGCGGTGCTCGGCATCGTCACGCTGTCGATCTGGGCGCTGGTGATCGTCGGCGCGGTCCTTGCGAAGACGCGCCGGGCGAAGACCGCGCCGGCGGCCTGAGCCGCCTCAGCGCGGCGGCAGGATCTTGCCGGGGTTCATCAGCCCCTTGGGGTCGAGCGCGTCCTTGATGGCGTGCATGATCTTCAGCGCCGGACCGTGCTCGGTCTCCATGTGGACGATCTTGTGGAGGCCGATGCCGTGCTCGCCCGAGCAGGTGCCGCCCATCGCGATCGCGCGGCGGCTGACGCGGAAGGCGAGCCCCTCGGCCGCCTCCGCCTCGGCGGCGTCGGCCGGATCGAACAGGATGCCGAGATGGAAGTTGCCGTCGCCGACGTGGCCGACGATGGGCGCCACCAGACCCGTGGAGTCGATGTCGCGCTTCGTCTCCGCGATGCAGTCGGCCAGCATCTCGATGGGGACGCACGCGTCGGTCCCCATGTTGCGCTTGCCGGGGGCCATCGCCATCACCGCGTGGTAGCCGTCGTGCCGCGCCTTCCAGAGCTTGGCGCGCGCCTCGGGCGTCTCCGCCTCGCGAAAACCGTAGCCGCCGCATTCGGACGCAATCTCGGTCAGCAGCGTCGCCTGCTCGCGCGCGGCGGCCTCCGTGCCGTGGAATTCGAGGAACAGCGTCGGCCGCGGGTCGAGGTCGGTGAGCTTGGAGTAGGCGATGCAGGCGGCCATCTGCACGTCGTCCAGCAGTTCCATCCGCGCGGGCTTGAGGTTGGTCTGCAGCGCGAGGCTCGCCGTCGCGACGGCGCCCTCCAGCGTCTCGAACTGGCAGGTCGCGCAGACGATCGCCTCCGGCAGCCCGAACAGGCGAAGCTGCACCTCGGTGATGATGCCGAGCGTGCCCTCCGAGCCGAGATAGAGGCGCGTGAGGTCGTAACCGGCCGAGGATTTCCGTGCGCGCGTGCCGGTGCGTATGATCTCGCCCTGCGGCGTGACGACGGTGAGCCCCAGCACCACCTCGCGCATCGTGCCGTAGCCGACCGCGTTGGTGCCGGACGCGCGGGTCGCCGCCATGCCGCCGAGCGAGGCGTTCGCGCCGGGGTCGAGCGGAAAGAACAGCCCGCTGTCGCGCAGATATTCGTTGAGGGCGATGCGTGTGACGCCGGCCTCGACGCGGCAGTCGAGCGAGCCCTGGCTTACCTCGAGCACACGGTCCATGTCCGACAGGTCGATCGAAAGCCCGCCTTCCACCGCCGCGACCTGCCCTTCCAGCGAGGTGCCGGTGCCCCAGGCGACCATCGGGATCGACGCCTCGTCGCAGATCCGCACCAGCGCGGCGACCTCCTCGGTGGAGCGCGGGAAGGCGACGAGATCGGGGAGCCCGGCGTCGGGCATTCCCTCGCCGCGGCTGTGGTGTTCGCGCACCGCGGCGGCGGCCGAGAGGCGGCCCGGCACGATGGCTTCGAGCGCGGCGCGCACGCTGTCGGCAATGCCGTCCGCGCGTCTGGTGAGGGTCATCGTCATCGCATCCTCCGTTCGGCGCGGCGCCGGGCCTTTCGCCTCTCGCACCGCCGCGCCGTCAAGAGATGCGTATCAGGCGGCCTTCGCGCGGGCCACATCATCCTCGAACGTGAGGAGCTCCTTGAGCGCCGCCTCGATCTTTTTCTTCTGCTCCGGCGTGGTGGCCGGCATCGGCGCGCGTGGCAGGCCCGCGTCGCAGCCCTGGAGCGACAGCGCCGTCTTCACGTTGGCGGGGAGGTTGTCGGCGAAGATCGTGTTCCAGAACCGCAGCAGCGATTCGTGGATCTGCCGGCCGCGCGCGTGGTCGCCGGCCTGCACCGCGTTCCACAGCGCGACGCAGGGGCCGGGCACCGCGGCGGGGTTCGCGGCGATCGTGCCGTGCGAGCCCATGGCGAACGCCGGATAGAGCAGCGCGTCGATCGCCGAGTAGATGCGCTTGCCCTCGGGGGCCGTCACCATCAGGTCGGCGAACAGCTTGAGGTCGCCGGCGCTCTGCTTGACGCCGAGGATGCCCGGAAGCCCCTCCATCAGACGGACCAGCAGCGCGGGCGACAGGTAGTTCCACGGGATGACGTTGTAGATCAGCACCGGCTTGTCGGTCTCGCCGGTGATGGTCTCGAAGTGGCGGTAGGTGGCGTCCTCGTCGGGCTTGAAGAGGTAATGCACCGGCGTGATCTGGAAGGCGTCGACCAGCCCTTCCATCCGCTTGGCCTTCTGCACCGCGTCGCGCGTGGAGTTGACGATGATGCCCGCGATCAGCGGCACGCGGCCGTTCACTTCCGCCGCGCACTCCTCCGCGATGGTGACGAGCTCGTCGCTGGTCAGCGTGTGCCCCTCGCCGGTGGAGCCGCCGAAGCAGATGCCGTGGACGCCCTTGTCGAGCAGGAAGCGCACGTTGGCGCGGATCGCGGACGTCTTGATGTCGCCGTTCTCGTCGAACGGGGTCACCACGGGCGGAATGATGCCCATGAAGTCGAATGCCATGTTTCTCTCCCACATTGTGGGATGGAATTCACCATGGCGACGGAGCGCTGTCAAATACTTATGTCATGAGTTTTGCGCGGCCGACCGGCGCATAGCGGTGAGTGTGTCACGGTGCCGGCGGTTTATGTGCCGCACTGGCACGCTTCACCCATCCGCATTGTGGGACGGCGAGCGATGCGCTAGATCGAACGCTGGCGGGAGGGCGCGTTGGAGAACCGAACGAACAAGTCGACGGCGAAGCTGATGCGCGTGCTCGAGTGCTTCTCGACGCGCGACCGGCTCCTCACCGTCACCGAGATCGCCGCGCGCACGAAGCTGCCGCGCTCGACCGCCCACCGCGCGATCCTGTCGCTGAAGGAGATCGGCCTGCTCGACCAGGACGCATCCCGCGAGGCCTACCGGCTTGGCCTCAAACTCCTCCAGCTCGGCGTGACGGTCCTGCACAACATGGACGTTCAGGCCGAGGCGCGGCCGCTCGTGGAATCGCTCGGTGCCCTCACCGGCGAGACGGTGCACCTCTGCGTTTTCGACGGCGAGCGGATGGTCTTCGTCGAGCGCGCCGCGGGCGGGCGCACCGGCGCCACCAACGCCACCATCACGATGGAGCTCTCGCCCTGCCACTGCACCGGCGTCGGCAAGGCGTCGCTCGCGTTTCAGGACGATGCGGCGGTCGCCCGCGTCGTCGCCGCCGGCCTCACCCGCTTCACCGCCGCCACCATCACCGACCCCGCCCGGCTCGACGAGGCGCTCGCCGAAATCCGCCAGCGCGGCTTCGCGCTCGACCTCGGCGAGCACCGCGAGGGCGTCCACTGCGCCGCCGCCCCGATCCGCGCCTCCAACGGCCGCGTCATCGCCGCGATCTCGGTCTCCGGCGAGGCCGCCCGACTCACCCGCGAGCGCCTCCACCGCCTCGCCCCCTACGTCATGAGCCACGCCGCAGCCATCTCCCGCCGCCTCGGCCACGCCGGCGAGGAACTCGACATCGCGATCTGACGCTCGGGCAGCGGCCCGTCAGGCGGCGCGCCGGCGCTTCATGAACGGCAGGCTCGGGGCGATCGCGGTGGCGAACAGCGCGATGGCGACGGCATCGAGGAGGAGCGTGGCCGGGAAGAGCAGGATGACGGCCGCGGCGCCGAACAGCGCGCGGCGGGCCGGACCGATGCGGCCGGCGATGGGGTCTGCGCCCTGCACCGCGATCGCGAGTGCCACCACGCCGAGGAAGTAGGCGACGGTGGAGTGGACGATCACCGCCACCGAGCCGTCGAGGAGAAGGCCGGGCACGTAGGCGAAGGTAAACGGCATCAGGATCAGCGTGATGCCGTACTTCAGTGCGGCGAGGCCCGTCTTCATCGGGTCGGCGCCCGCGATGGCGGCGCCCGCAAAGGCCGCGACGCATACCGGCGGCGTGATGTTTGAGAGGCACGCGGCGTAGAACACCGCGAGGTGCGCGGCGACCGTCGGCACGCCGAGCTGGATGAGGGCGGGCGCCGCCACCACCGAGAGGATGATGTAGGAGCCCGTCGTGCTCGACCCCATGCCGATGATGATCGAGATCAGCGTGACGAGCACCAGGGCGAGGAGGAGGTAACCGCCCGAAAGGTCGACCAGCACGGCGGAGAACTTCAGGCCGAGGCCGGCAAGCACGATCCCGCCGATGATGACGCCGAGCGAGCCGATGGCAGCGCCTGCCGCCGCGTTGCTCATCGCGCCGCCGACGAGGCCCTGCGCGATGCCGTTCGGCCCCATCCTCGTGGCGGGCTTCAGCCACGACAGCGCGATGGCGGAGACCGTGCCCCAGAAGGCGCAGAACTCAGGGGAGAAACCGTTGAAGAGGAGGCCGACCACCACCACCAGCGGCAGGAAGAAGTACCAGCCCTTTGCGAGCACCGAACGCACGCTCGGCACCTGCTCTTCCGGCAGGCCGCGGATGCCGGTGCGCACGGCCTCGAGGTCGACCATCATCAGGACGAAGACGAAGAACATGGTGGCGGGGATGATGTTCATCACCGCAATGGTGAGGTAGCTCGTCTCCGTCAGCGTCGCGAGGATGAAGACGCCGGCGCCCATGACGGGCGGCATGAACTGCCCGCCGGTGGAGGCGATCGCCTCGATGGCGCCCGCATGGTGCGGTTTGAAGCCGGTCCGCTTCATCAGAGGAATGGTGAAGGCGCCGGTGGTGACGACGTTGGCGACCGACGAGCCCGAGATCGAGCCGAACAGCGCCGAGGTGAGCACCGAGATCTTGGCCGGCCCGCCGCGCCAGCGCCCGGCGACCGCCGTGCCGAGGTCCATGAAGAACGCGCCGGCGCCGGAGCGCTCCAGGAACGCGCCGAAGATGATGAACGGGAAGACGAAGGTCGCGAACGTCGCCGCAACCACGCCGAACAGCGCCTCCTGCGTGGAGAAGGTGAATTCGAGGATGCGCTCGACGCTCATGCCGGGGTGGGACAGGCGGCCGGGCAGGTACGCGCCGAAATAGAGCTGGGCGAGGAAGACGATGGCGATGATCGGGATCACCGGGCCCAGCGCGCGGCGGCTGGTCTCCAGCATCACCACGATTGCGATCCCGCCCATCCACAGGTCCCACGCGTTGGGCGAGGAGACGCGGAAGATCGCGTAGGAGACGTACTGGTCGATCCAGTAGCCGACCGAGACGACGGCCGCGACGACCAGGATGATGTCGAGGATTTCCGGCCGGTCCTTCGGCGCGCTGCGGCGGGCCGGGTAGATCAGGAACACCAGCACCGAGGTCGCCATCAGGTAGATGCCGCGGTTGGATTCGGTGGAGAAGATCCCGAAGCCGGAGGTGTAGAGGTAGAACGCGCCGAAGGCGATGGCGACGAGATTGAAGGCGAGCGCCCACACACCGGTGAGGGTCCGCTTCGACCCGTTCACCGCAAACAACCAATTCAAGCGCTGCATCGATCCCGCCGCATCTGGAGAGGATCCGGCGCGGCGAACCGCGCCGGGGTGGTCGTCAGTCGATCAGGAGGGGATCAGGAGTCCGGCCAGAGGCCCTGTTCCTTGTAGTAGGCCTCGGCGCCAGGATGCATCGGTGCGCCGAGCTTCTGGAAGTTCGCGATGTCGGGCTTCATCTGCGCCCAGGCCTTGTGGCCCTGTGCCAGACGGTCCTGCGCGGCATAGGCGCCGGCGACAAGCTTCTTGACGACGTCGTCGGCGACGCGCTCGTGCGCGACCCAGTAGACCGTCGTGTAGGGCATGTCGGTCGCCGGGACGCCGGTGTACACGGTCTCGGCCATGGTGCCCTTGTGGTAGAACGGGAACTTCTCCTCGATCGCGGCGAGCTGGTCGCCGTCGTAGGAGAGAATTTTCACCCCTTGCGTTTCGGCAAGCTCCGACACGGCGGCGGCCGGCGCGGAGGACTGGCAGAACGCGTCGATCTGGCCGTTGGCGAGAGCGCGTCCGGCGTCGGCGAAGGTCATCAGCCGGGGCGTGACTTCATCGAGAAGGTCGAGCGCGGTCAGGATGTTGGAGCAGTTGAACACCGTGCCGGAGCCGGGCGGGCCGAGGGCCACCGTCTTGCCGGCGAGGTCGGCGATCGAGTTGATCTCGTCGTTGCCGCCAAGGGTCACGAAGTAGGTCGGCCCCTCGTAGGCCATCGCGACGCCGCGCAGCATCGTGCCCTTGTCGCCGCCCTCGAACGGGCCTTCGGGCGCCTGCGACATGTAGACGTGGCTGCCGTATACGATGCCCATGTCGAGCTCGCCCTTGATGAGGCGCTTGGCGTTCTCGGTGGAGCCGCCGGTCGTGACCTGCGTGATGTTGACGTCCGGCACGTCCTTGCCGAGCTCGGTGCCGGCGACGCCGACCATGTAGTACATCACGCCGCCGGGGTTCGAGCCGCCCCATGCCACGTCGGTCTTGTCCTGCGCGGCCGCCGGGCCGGCAAGCGCGAACGCAAGCGCGCCCGCGGTGAGGATCAGTGGTTTCATCGCTGTTTCTCCCTGTTTGCTGTCAGCCGGCGTTGGGCCGGTCTTGTCGTTGCCGCCGGCTTCTGCCGGTCTGTTCTGCTACCGCCGGCCTCGGTCGGCCGGTCGATCGTTGTCGTCCCGCGCCCCCGCCCGGCGGTCAGCCGATCGGGTTGGAAAGCTCCCCGAGGCCGGTGATCGAGACGTCCACCACGTCGCCCGGCACCAGATATTTCGGCGGCGAGAAGCCGATGCCGACGCCGACCGGCGTGCCGGTGGCGATGATGTCGCCCGGCAGCAGCGTCATCGTCGCCGACATGGTCTCGATGAGGGTCGGAATGTCGAAGATGAGGTCGCGGACGCAGGCGGACTGGCGCGGCTCGCCGTTGACGGTGGTGGTGAGCTGGAGCGCGTCGACGTCGCCGACCTCGTCCGCCGTCACCAGCCACGGGCCCATGGGGCAGAAGGTATCGATCCCCTTCCCGATGACCCACTGGTTGTGCTTGCGCTGGAGTTCGCGGGACGTGACGTCGTTGATGACGACGTAGCCGAACACGTAGTCGTACGCGTCGGCCTTGGCGACGCCGAAGGCGCGCTTGCCGATGACGACGCCGAGCTCGCCTTCGTAGTCGACCGTCTTCGTCGGATCGAGGGAGGCGCGCACCGTGTCACCGGGGCCGACGACGCTGGTCGTCGCCTTGGTGAAGATGATCGGGGCGGAGGGGGTGGCTTCCTTGCCGCTCGAATCGAACCCCGAGTCGTGAAACTCCTTGGCGTGCTCGTAATAGTTCTTGCCGACGCAGAAGATGTCGCGCAGCGGCGCCGGGATCGGCGACAGCATCTTCACGTCGGCCACCGGGACGCGACGACGCGCCTGGCCCGACCACGCCGCGGCACCCGCGCCGCTCGCCACCAGCTCCAGGACGGCGGTGTACGCCTCCTCGCCCTCGCGGCACACGGCGACGGAGTCACCATCCAGATAACCGGCGACGATTGATCCGCCCGTTTCGCACGTCACTAGCTTCATAGTCTCGACAACCGTTCGTTTTCTCGATAATCCATCAAGGCATATACAGTTTAGGGTGTCAAACGCCCGTTCGGCGACGAGAGTGAGGCAATGGCAGAGGCTGCGTGGCAGTGGGATGACGGGGTCGGCGCCAGCGCGCGGAGCGGCGAAACGCTCGCCCAGGCGGCCTATCGCGCCATCCGCGGCGACATCATCAGCGGCGTCCGCCCACCCGGCGAAAAGCTCCAGATCGAGCGACTGAAGACGATCTACGAGATCGGCCCGACGCCCATCCGCGAGGCGCTGCAAAAGCTGTCGGTCGAGCAGCTCGTCCTGTTCGAGGGCAACCGCGGCTTCACCGTCGCCCCGCTCGACCCGGCCGAGTTCTTCGACCTCAACATCGCGCGCACCGAGGTGGAGATGGCAGCGCTCCGCCGCTCCATCGCCGCCGGCGACGGCGCGTGGGAAGGCCGCGTGGTGGCCGCCAGCTACCTGATGAAGAAGGCGGACACGGCGCTCGCCGGCGAGGACAGCGTCCCCGACAGTTGGGAGCGCGCCAACGCCGCCTTCCACACCGCGATGGTCGACGCCTGCGGCTCGCACTGGCTCCTGCGCACCCGCGCAATGCTCCAGGATCTTTGCGAGCGCTACCGCCGCGCCTCCGTGCGCGACCACCGGTCCGACCGCGACCTTGCCGCCGAGCACGCCGCCATCGCCGAGGCGGTGCTGGCGCGCGATGCCGACCGCGCCTGCGCGCTGACGGCGAGCCACTTCGCGCTCACCGCCACCAACCTCGACGTCCCGACAGGCCGCCCCGGCCGCTGACGCGGCCCCCGCCCCGCCGCACCGCGCCAGCCCCACCCGGATCATCAGCCGCGCTTGAGGCCCGCTCAGGGCCCGGCTCGACGCGCCCGATATTCGCCGCCGCATCGGAGCGATGTAGCGATTGACAGCCGCTCGCAACACTCACTAACATGTTGGCCACAACACACCGCTGGACACACCGTGGCACAAGATATCTTTGGACTTTCCGCAGCAATGATCACCCCGTTCGCTGCGGACGGATCGGTCGACCTGCCGCGCCTCGTGAGCCATGCCGAGTGGGCACTGGCGAACGGGACCGACACCGTCACGCTGTTCGGCACCACCGGCGAAGGCTTCTCGATCGGGCTCAAGGAACGCGCCGCAATGCTCGGCGCCCTTGCCGACAGCGGCCTCGACTTCCTGCAAAAACTTTATGCCGCGGTCGGGTCTAGCGTGGTGGTCGACGCCGCCGAACAGGCCCGCCTCGCACTCGGCATGGGCGCGAAGGGCCTCCTCTTCACGCCGCCCTATTACCTGAAAGGCCTCGACGATGAGGGGCTCTACGCCTGGTTCGCCGACTGCTTCGAGGCGATCGGCGGCGACCTTCGCGGCGTCATCCTCTACCATATCCCCGGGCAGACGGCGGTGCCGCTCTCGGTGGAGCTGGTCGGCCGGCTGCGCGAAGCATTCCCCGGCGCGATCACCGGCATCAAGGATTCCTCGGGCGACTGGGACACCGCCGTCCGCTTCCTCGATGCGCACGGCGACCTCTCGGTCCTAGTCGGCGACGAGCGGCTCCTGCCCCGCGCGATGGCGAAGGGCGCGGAGGGCTCGATCTGCGGCCTCGCCAACATCGCACCGGGCCTCCTGCGCGCCGTCATCCACGACAGGGTCAACGACCCGCGCGTGAAGGAAGCGGTCGACCTCATCGTCAGCCACCCTGTGCTGCCCGCGGTGAAGGCGCTCGTCGCACACCGCCACGGCGACCCGGACTATGCCCGCACCCGCCCGCCGCTGGTCGACCTCTCGCCCGAGCTCGCCGCAACGCTGATCCCGCGCTTCGACGCGATCGTCTCCGGCGCGCCATGACACCGCGGACGAAGCGGACCACCCGCAAGGCGCCGCCGCTGAAGCTGCGCGAGCAGGCCTACGAGGGCTACACCCGCAGCCTCCTCAGCCGCGAGATCGCGCCCGGCCAGTTCATCACACAGCGCGAGATGGTGAAGATCACCGGCTTCCCGCTCGGCGCCATCCGCGAGCTCGTCCCGCGGCTGGAGGCGGAGGGGCTGATCCGCACCGTCCCGCACCGCGGGATGCAGGTGCCGCAGGTGGACCTCAACCTCGTCCGCAACGCCTTCCAGTTCCGCCTCTTCATCGAGGAGGCCGCCGTCCGCCTCTACGCCGCCAACGCGGACCCCGCCGAGGTCGCGCGCCTGCGCGCCGACCACGAGCGCATCCTCGCCCGCTACGAGGCCGGCGACGAGACCGACCTGATGGAAGACGCCGAGGCGGTCGACCTCGCGCTCCACGAGGCGGTGATCGACCGCCTCGGCAACGCCATCGTCAGCAACGCCTACCGGGTCAACTGGATCAAGATAAAGCTCATCCGCCTGTCCGAGACGCGGCTCTACGTGCCGATGATTCCGTCCGTCATCGGCGAGCACCTCGCCATCATCGAGGCGCTGGAGAAGCGCGACGAGGACGCCGCCGCGCGGGCGATGGCCGCTCACATCGACACCGCCCGGCGCCGCGCCGTGAATCTCTGACCCGGCGCCGAAGCGCCGCAACTCCAAGAACAAGAAAACGGAGGAAACCCAATGAAACTCACCACCACCCGCCGCACCTTCCTCGCGGGCACGGCAGCCGTCGGCGCGACGCTCGCCTGCCCCGCCGTCCTGCGCGCGCAGGAAACCGTCATCCGCTGGGGCGAGATGCTCGCCCCCTCGCACCCGCAGGTGCAGATGATCGACCGCATCGCCGCCGCCGCGAAGGAAGCGTCCGACGGCCGGATCGACGTCCAGAGCTTCCCCAACGGCCAGCTCGGCTCGGGCAAGGACATGATGGACATGGTCGTCTCCGGCGCCCTCGCCATGACGACCGACGGCGCCGCGGCGCTGGGCGCGCTCCTGCCCGCGCTGTCGGTTCTGGAAGCGCCGTACCTGTGGACCGACCCTGCCCAGCTCGCCAAGGTGCCGGGCTCCGACGTGTTCAAGAAGCTGAACGACCAGATGGTCTCCCAGCGCGGGATGCGGATGCTCGCCGTCACCTATTACGGCAAGCGCCACGTCACGACCGGCAACAAGGAGGTCCACACCGTCGCCGACATGAACGGCCTCAAGCTGCGCGTGCCGCCGGTGGACACGTTCGTCGCGATGGTCGAGGCGTGGGGCGGTCAGGCGACGCCGATCAACTTCAACGAACTCTACCTGGCGCTCAGCCAGGGCGCAGTGGACGGGCAGGAGAACCCGCTGCCGACCATCAACAGCGCCAAGCTCTACGAGGTGCAGAAGTACCTGATCCTCACCGGGCACATCATCACCCCGCGCATCGTGATCGCCAACGAGGCCTGGCTTAACAACCTCGACCCGAAGGACCGCGAGATCCTGATGGCCGCCATCGACGAGGCGGTGCCGTGGCAGAACCAGCAGATCCTGGACTCCGAGGCGAGCCTGCAGAAGACGCTGGCCGATCAGGGCATGACCGTGATCGAGCCGGACGTGGAGAGCTTCCGCAAGCCGGTGCTGGAACAGCTCCCGCCGAAGTTCGAGAGCGTCTGGGGCAAGGGCACCTGGGAAGCCCTCTCCGCCCTCTGATCCGCGACCCGCCGCCGGCCCTGCGCCGGCGGCCTCCCCCTCCGGAGTTCCGTCCCAATGCTCGCCCGCCTCTCATGGCTCACCGACCGGCTGCTCGAGACGGCGGCGGTGCTGCTAGTCCTCGCGATGCTTGGCGCCGTCTTCCTCGGCGTCGTTTTCCGCTTCATCAACCAGCCGCTGTCGTGGACGGACGAGCTCGGCCAGTATCTTCTGGTGTGGACCGGCTTCACCGGCCTCATCATCGCCGGCAACCGCGGCAGCCACATCAAGGTGACGGTCCTCCTCGACCGCCTCACCGGGCGGGCGCGGCAGGCGGCGGGCATCGTGATCCACATCCTGGTCGCAGCGTTCGGCGTCCTCCTGCTGCGGCACAGCTTCGGCCTGATCGACCGCAACCTCGACGTGACATGGGTGACGCTGCCGCTGTCGGTCGCCCTCGTCTACATCCCCATTCCCATCGCAGCGTTCGCCATCGTCGTGCAGTCGCTCGTCGCCATCGCGGCGGACGTTCGCGCCGGGAGCCCGCCCGATGACCGTCCTGATGGTCGAAATCCTCGTCGCGTGGCTGGTCGCGATCCTCGTCGGCGTGCCGATCTATGCCGCGCTCGGCGTCGCCGCGATGGCGTTCGTGGCGATGGCCGGAATGCCGGCCGACATCGTCCCGCAGAAGCTCGCGCAGTCGATCAACTCGTTTCCCCTTCTTGCCGCGCCGCTCTTCATCCTGATGGGCAACATCATGAACTCGTCCGGCATCACCGACCGGATCTTCGGGTTCGCGACGGCGTGCGTCGGCTGGGTGCGGGGAGGGCTGTGCCACGCCAACATCCTCGCCAGCGTCATCTTCGCCGGCATGTCCGGCTCGGCGGTGGCGGACGCCGGCGGCGTCGGCGCGCTCGAAATCCGCGCCATGAAGAACGCCGGCTACGATGCCAACACCGCCGCCGCCATCACCGCGGCGTCGGCCACCATCGGCCCGATCATCCCGCCCTCGCTGCCGATGGTGATCTACGGCGTCAGCGCCGACGTCTCGATCGGCGGCCTGTTCCTCGCCGGCATCGTCCCCGGCCTCCTGATGGCCGGCGCCCTCGCCGCGATGGCGACCGTCGTCGCCAAACGCCGCAACATGCCCCGGCACGACTTCCCCGGCGCGCGCGAACTCTGGACCGCCTACAAGCGCGCGCACTGGGCGCTGATGACGCCCGTCATCCTCTTCGGCGGGATGATGGCCGGCATCATGACGCCGACCGAGGCGGCCGCCGTCGCCACCGTCTACGCGCTCTTCCTCGGCCTCGTCATCTACCGCGAGTTCGACCTTCGCGAACTGCCGCGCCTCATCGTCGACACGGTGGAAACCACCGGCATG
Source organism: uncultured Alphaproteobacteria bacterium (assembly GCA_963704595.1). Lineage (GTDB taxonomy): Bacteria > Pseudomonadota > Alphaproteobacteria > Rhizobiales > Amorphaceae > Acuticoccus. Next base: position 562,182 of record OY969922.1, on the reverse strand, counting down.
GTCCTCGCGCTCGTCATGACTGCGGCCGCGCTCGCCTGGTGCCTCTCCATCGCGCGCGTCCCGCAGACGCTGGCGCCGCTGATCGTGGAGCACATCGGCAACCCGCTCCTCTTCCTCCTCGCGGTCAACGTACTCCTGCTCCTCGTCGGCTGCTTCATGGAGGCGCTGGCGGCGATGCTGATCCTCATCCCGATCCTCACGCCCGTCGCAGCAACACTGGGCATCGACCCGATCCAGTTCGGCGTGATCTTCGTGCTCAACCTGATGATCGGCACCATCACGCCGCCCGTCGGCGTGGTGCTCTTCATCACCTCGCGGATCGCGGGCATCAGCTTCGAGGCGATGTCGCGGGCGATCGTGCCCTGGCTCCTGCCGCTGCTCGGCGTGCTGATCGCGCTTTCGCTCTGGCCGGCGCTGACCACATGGCTGCCGCGGGACGTATTCGGCTTCTGACCGGGACGCTCAGTCGTTGACCGCGGCGGGGAGGAAGCTCGGCGTGTCGCGCCAGACCTTGCGGCCGGTCTGCCGCTCCCACGCCCGCTCCAGGTAGTTGAAGCGGCGCGCGAGGATCGCGGCGATCAGTGCCGGGTCGTTCTTCTCCAGCGCCGCGAGGGTGGCGAACAGCGTGTCGATGGCGGCGGCCGGTTCCCCGCGCGCCGCGACCCGGCGCACCGGCTCGATCTGCTGGCTGAGCACCTGCATGATCGTCTCGAGGAAGGGGATGTGGGTCGCCTTGCCGAGCGAGATGTTGAACTGGAGCGCTGCCATCGACAGCGTCTCGATGTCGTCCTCACCGTAGCGCGCCTTGCCGCGCAGGTTCTCCAGCGGCGCGAGAATCGCGCGCAGATCGTTGATGTCCTGCGGGGTCACCCGGTTCGCCGCAAGCTCCACGATCTGCGGCTCGATCGCCCGGCGCGTGATCAGGATCTCGACGAAGTCGGCGACCTCGGCCGGCGCCGGCAGGAACATCTGGATGTAGCTCTCCGGCGGTCGGCCGACTACGAAGGTGCCGCCAGCGGCGCCGGGCCGGACTTCGAGAATGCCGTCCGCCTCCATCCGCTTCAGCGCCTCGCGCAGCGCCGACCGGTTGATGCCGAGCTGGCGAGACAGCGTCACCTCCGACGGCAGGCGTTCGCCGACATTGACGTGGCAGAAGAAGATCGCCTTGGCGATCGCATCGACCGCGAGGTCGGCGCTGCGCTTGGTCGCGACGGGGCGAAACTCGTGCTTGGTGGTCTGGTCCTGCCGAATACCCATGGCCCCTCACACATCTCCTGCGGCGACGCTCGCGTGCAAGCGCGCCGCCACTCTGCGCGCTGCCAACTGCCGTGTAATTTCGGTTGTTTGAATGCCTGATATTAGACTATCTTTCGACCGATGGCAATCTGAACGGATGGACGGGACATGAAGATCGAGGACCTTCTGGGCAACGGCATGAGGGCCTTGTTCTGCGTCGGCATCACCGAGGCGTTCTTCAACGCCACGCCGGAGGAAACCCGCGAGATCGGCGCCGCCATCAAGGAGGCGTTCGACGATCTGGAAGGCCGCTTCGGCGTCAAGGTGCTCGGCACGTTCGACGACGACCTCATCCAGTGCGGCACGACCACGAGCTACCCGTACATCTCCTACATTCTCGCCGAGATTCCCGACTTCGAAGCGGTGGTGCACGTGACCAACATCATCCGCACCCCGTACAAGGACGGGCGCCTCGCCAAGTACCTGACCATCCAGAGCCGCGTCGGTCGGCCGCTCTTCTTCGGGACGCGCTGAGGTGGCCGCCGCGGCGCGGACGGCGCTCGTCACCGGCGCGGGCCAGGGTCTCGGCCGCGCCATCGCCGCCGCGCTGGTGGCCGAGGGGCACCGGGTCGCGTTCGCCGACATCGACGGGGAGCGCGCCGCCCGCGCCGCCGCAGAGTTCGGCGACAAGGCCCTCGCCGTGACGGTCGACGTGCGCGACCGCGCCTCAGTGGAGGCGGCAGCGGCGGAGGTGACGTCGCGGTTCGGGCCCATCGGCATCCTCGTCAACAACGCCGCGCGGACGGTCGCACGGCCCTTCTTCGAGTTGACCGAAGAAGAATGGGACGACGTTCTTACCACCAACCTTCGCGGAATGGTGCTGACATGCCAGACCATCCTGCCGGGCATGGTGGAGGCGGGCTGGGGCCGCGTCATCAACCTTGCCTCGCTGGCGGGGCAGCGGGGCGGGCCGCAGGTGCAGGGCGCGCACTACGCCAGCGCCAAGGCCGGCATCATCGGCCTCACCCGCTACCTCGCGCACGAGTTCGCGCCGCACGGGATCACCGTCAACGCCATCTCGCCGGGGCCGATCCTGACCGAGGCGACCGCGCTCGCACCGCCGGACAAGCTGAAGGCCGTGTCCTCGCAGGTGCCGCTCGCCCGCCTCGGCGCGGCGGAGGAGGTCGGCGCGCTCGCCGCCTACCTCGCCTCGCCGCTGTCCGGCTTCGTCACCGGGGCGACGCTCGACATCAACGGCGGCCTCCTGATGCGCTAGGCGCGTCAGCCGCCACCCCGTCGAAGCTCTTGCCGGGGTTGAGGATGCCGTTGGGATCGAGTGCGGTCTTGATCGCCTGCATGGTGGCGATCTGGGCCGGAGTGCGCGAATAGCCGAGATAGTCGCGCTTGATGGCGCCGATGCCGTGCTCGGCGGAGATCGTGCCGCCGAGTTCGCGCACGATGCCGTAGACCAGCGCCTTAACCTCGCCCTCGGGCTGGGCCTTGCCGGCGGAGGGGACGTTCACGACGAGATGCAGGTTGTTGTCGCCGATGTGGCCGTAGCTCATGGCGATGGCGTCCGGCCAGCGCGCTGCGATCTCGCCCTCCAGCCGCGTCACGGCCTCCGGCATCGCGGCGGTGGGGAGGCTGACGTCGAACGGGACGATCGGGCCGATCACCGTGCCGTACTCGGCCGGGGTCTCGCGGATGCGCCAGATCTCGTGCGCCTGCCCCAGCGATTCGGCGAGGAGCGCATCGGTCACGATGCCGTCCTCGAACGCCGTTTCCAGCAGGCGTCTCCAGCGGGCCGCGCGGCGGGTTCGCCTCGGTGCCGGACGCCTCAAGGATGACATATGCTCCGTGACGATCGCTGAGCGGCGGGGCGATGCCGCAGCGCTCCGCCATCGTCTCGTAGAAGCTCGGCCACATCACCTCGAAGGCGGAGAGCATGGGGCCGACGCCGGCGCGGGCGGCGCGCAGGAGGCGCAGCACCTCCGGCGTGCCGGGGCAGCCGATCAGCGCCGTCTCGCGCAGCGGCTGCGCGGGGTGGAGCTTCAGGACGCAGGCCGTCACGATGCCGAGGAGGCCCTCCGAACCGATGAAGAGCTGGCGCAGCTCCAGCCCCGCGTTGTTCTTGATGAGGGTGTTCATGTCTTCGAGGATGGTGCCGTCGGCGAGCACCACCTCGAGGCCCAGCACCTGGTCGCGGGTCATCCCGTAGCGCACGACGTTGTGGCCGCCGGCGTTGGTGGCGATCACCCCGCCGAGCTGGCAGGAGCCGCGCGCGCCGATGTCGATGCCGAGCATCAGGCCGGCCGCCGCCGCGGCCTCCTGCGCGGTCTCCAGCACCACGCCGGCCTCGGCGATCATCGTGCCGCCGTCCGGGTCGACCGAGACGATCCGGTTCATCCGCTCCAGCGACAGCGCGATCCCGCCGGGGTGCGGGTGCGCGGCGCCGGAGATGCCCGTCAGCCCGCCCTGCGGCACCACCGGCACGCCGTGCGCGGAGCACAGCCGCAGCGCCTCGGACACCTCCTCCCGGTTGCGCGGGCGCAGGAGCGCGAGCGGCTCGGTGGGCGCAAGGCCGGCCCAGTCGTGGCGGTATTTCTCCGGCACCTCGGCGCCGGGGGTGACGATATCGACGCCGAGCGCGTCGGTGAGAGCTTTCACGATATCGGGCATCATCGTCCTTCCGGTCCGGCACGGCGCTCCGAACCGACCGCGCCATTTTCAGTCTGAATATGGACCGTTTTCAGTTGCCTGTAAAACATATGCTGCCTACGATACGCCTACTGCCACCCGAGCCGCCAGTCGTGCGAGGAGTCTCACAATGACCGCCGAACCGTTTGATCTCTCTGGCCAAACAGCACTCGTCACCGGCGCCGCACAGGGCCTCGGCCTCGCCATAGCCAGAGCGTTCACAGACGCCGGCGCCAGGGTGATGATGGGCGACGTGGCGGACAACATCGGCACCGTCGCCGCAGAGCTCGACGCGGGCCGCGGCCGCGTGATCGGCCACGTGTTCGACGTGCGCGACGAAACCGCCTTCGACGCCGCACTCGACAGGATGGAGGCCGAGTTCGGTACGCCGGTCGACATCCTCGTCAACAACGCCGCGAAGACCGTCGCGAGTTCGGTGTGGGACATGGACCTTGCCGAGTGGGACGAGGTGATGGCGATCAACCTCAAGGGCCACTTCATCGGCTGCCGCGCCGCGGGCCGGCGCATGAAGGAGCGCAGGTCGGGCCGGATCATCAACCTGTCGTCGCTGGCCGGCCAGCGCGGCGGGCTCGTGGGCGGCGCGCACTACTCCGCCTCCAAGGGCGGCATCCTTGCGCTCACCAAGTGCTTCGCGCAGGAGCTGGCGCCCCACGGCGTCACCGTGAACGCCATCGCGCCGGCGGCCATCGAGGGGCCGATGAGCCGCTCGCTGCCGCAGGACAAGGTGCAGGCGCTGGCTGCCACCATTCCGGTCAGGCGCCTCGGCAACGACGCCGAGGTGGGCGCCGCGGCGGTGTACCTCGCCTCGCCCCTCTCCGGCTTCGTCACCGGCGCCACGCTCGACATCAACGGCGGCCTCCTGATGCGCTGATGCGCATCCCCGCCCCACCTGAAAGGACGATCCCATGGCCGTAGAATTCCAGGCGCCGCGCATCCCCGATCCGCTGCGCGTCATCTTCCTCGGCGCCTCCACCAGCGGCTGGTTCGACGCCACCGGCGAGGAGCGGCGCGAGAAGATCCTGCCGCGGATGAAGGCGCTTTTCACTGAGTGGGAAGAGATGGGCGCCAAGTGCCTCGCGACCGTCGACGACGACCTCTTCATGGTCGGCCAGCCCGGCTCGCCGGACTTCACCTGGTACCTCATCATGGACGTGCCCTCGATCGAGACGGTGTCCGCGATGATCCACCTCGTCCGCAAGGACCGCGACGGGATGCGGCTCGACGAGGTGATGCGCCTCGAAGCCAAGATCGGCCGCAAATTCTTCCTGCTGGAGCCCTGATCCGGCACGTCAGCCGTAGACGAGCCAGGCGCGGCGGCTCTCCAGCGCAGCGATCAGCGCGGCGGCGACCGGGTGCACCGGCGGGTCCGGCGGAAAGTCCGTCTCCGCGCGCACGGTGTTAATGGCGGTGCGGAATTCCGTCGTCATCCGGTGGACCCCGCCCGCCTCGGAACTTCTAAGCTCGATGGTGGTGGAGGCAATGCCCGGCCCTGCCAGCGCAGCGGCCGTCGCGGTGTTGAGATGGTCCGGGAAGCGGAGCGCCGCGTCCGCCAGCTGCCCGGCGAAGACGATGCCAGGTTCCGGGCCGAGCCCTGGCGCGTCCTGCCGGATGTGCAGCGTTCCGGCCGTCCCGCGCGGGACCAGCGAAACCCCCGCCGCCCATCCGGTGAAGAGCCGCAGAGTGTGCCCGCGCGGGGTGGCGGCGGCCTCAAGGGCGGCGGAGAGCATAGGGTCGGCCAGTGCCGCGGCGCCGACGCTCCAGAGGTCGCCCTCGCCGAGCAGCCTCTCGCCCCAGCGGCGGAGCGCGCCGGGCCCGGCCGCGTCGATGGTGAGCGGCGCCGCGCGCCAGTCGGTGCAGTCCCGCGTGATGACGTCCTGCAGGCCGTAGTCCGGCGAGGCTTCGAGCCACTCGGCGACGGCGGTGCCGATCCTGCCGCGCCCGACCACGTTCACGTTCATTGCGCTCTTCCGGCAAAAAGGCGGCCCGGATGGCCGGGCCGCCCTGTGATGCGCCTTACTTCGCGCCGGCGATGAAGTCCTGGACCTCTTCGGTGGTGAAGTAGCGCGACTCCACGACCTTGCTGTCCTCGAACTTCCACTCGACGCCCGGCGCGGAAACGTCACCGTTCTTGTCGAACACCACGGCGCCCGTGCCGCCCTGGAAGGAGACCGGCTTGCCTTCATCAAGCAGCGCCAGCGCCTTCTTGAAGCCTTCCACGTCGCCCGTGATCTTCTCGCCCTCGGGGTCGGTCACCATCGGCACCTTGGCGGCGATTTCGGCGCCGGTCGCATCGGAGCCTGCGGCGCTGTAGGCGAGCAGCGCGATGGCAGCCGCGTCGAACGCGTTGGCAAGGCCCGGTCCGCTCGGCTCGGAGTTGAACTTCGCGCGGTATGCCTCGACGAACTGGTTCGCCGAATCGACGCGCGGCGAGGCGGTGTCCGTGCCCACGAAGTCGGCCAGATACTGCATGCCGACGGCTTCGATGAACTCATCGGACTTCAGCGCGTTCACGCCGACCATCTTGGTGGTGCCGCCCAGCGAGATCCACTCGCGGACCACGGAGATCCCCTCACGCGGGTAGAGCGCGAGGTAGACCGCATCCGGCTGGCCGCCAAGACCGCCGGTGACTTCCGCGCGATAGCTCGGCTGACCATCGGTGATCGCGATCGAATCGAGCACCTCGATACCGGCCGCCTTGAACATGTCCGCGGTCAGGCGGGCGATATCCTGCCCCCAGTCATCGTTCTTGTAGAAGATGGTCATCTTCTTGTAGCCGGCTTCCTTGGCGATGATCGCCGCCAGCGCGCCCTGCACCTGCGAGGTGGCGAAGGTGCGGAAGAACAGGCCCTTCAGGCCGCCCTCTTCCGCGAGGTCGGTCAGGCGCGTGGTCGAGGAGCAGCACGAGATTTCCATCACGCCGGCCGGCACGGTGACCGAGGTGAGGATCGGCAGCGCCACGCCGGACGACACCGGCCCGATGAGAAGCTGCACCTTGTCGAGGTCGACCAGCGCCTTTGCGGCGTCGACGCCGACCTTGGGGTCGGCCTGCGAGTCGCGCAGGATGGTCTCGACCTCGCAGCCGTCGACGCCGCCGGCCTCGTTGATCATGTCGGCGACCCACAGGGTGGTCTCGGCGATGGGTTTGCCCCAGTCGACCGACGTCGGATAGACGATGCCGACCTTGACCGGGCACGCCGCGGCGGCCGGGCCTGCCATCAGGACCGTCGCGGCAGCGGCCGCCAGTCCGAGTTTGACGCTCATGTTCTTCATTTCGGCTTTCATCCCCTTGCCAGTTTACGGGCAGAATTTCCGGCGCTGCCGCCGCCCTTGCGGCTCTTTGCGATCCGTTCCGGCAGCAGCCCCTCGGGTCTCCAGAGCAGCATGCCGACGATGACCAGCCCGATCAGGATATACTGGATCGACCCGGTGTAGAGTTGCACTTCCGTCGGTGCGAACCTTGCAAGAATGAAGCCGCTCGCGGTCCACGCCGCCCAGATGACGAACGCGCCGAGGATGGCCCCGCGGTTGTTGCCGGCACCGCCGACGATCAGCATCGCCCAGATCTGGAAGGTGAGGATCGGCGCCAGGTCCTGCGGGCTGATGAAGGCATAGAAGCCGGCATAGAGCCCGCCCGACAGGCCCATGATCATCGAGCCGATGATGAACGCCTCCAGCCGCAGCTTCGCCGGCGCCTTGCCCAGCGAGCGGGCCGCCGTCTCGTCCTCGCGGATCGCGCGCAGCGCGCGGCCGTAGGGCGAGTTCACCAGCCGCTCCAGCAGGATGTAGACGGCGAGAAGCGCGACGACGACGATGCCGAGGTAGACGAGGCCGTAGGTGAAGTTGTCGCCGACCGTCGCCTCCAGCGGGCGGGGCAGGCCGCGCAGCCCCTTGGCGCCGCCGGTCAGCCATTCGGCATTGCGGGTCGACGCTCTCGCACGCGACCGCGACGCCGAAGGTGGCGATGGCGAGATAGTCATGCCGCAGCCGCAGGGTGAGCTTGCCGACGATCCACGCGACGATGCCGGCGAGGAGCACGCCGCCCGCCAGCGCGACCACGTAGGGAAGCGCGAAGCCGCCGAGCTGGCCGACTTCCGGCCGCCCGCCGAGGATCATCGTGCCGTAGGCGCCGGCACCGAAGAACGCGACCACGCCACCGTTGAAGAGCCCCGTGTTGCCCCACTGGAGGTTCAGCCCGAGCACCGCGATGGCGAGGATGCCGGCGACGGTGATGAAGAAGGCAAGATATGAGACGAGCCCGATCACGGCCGTTCCTCCCCGAAAAAGCCGTGCGGTCTGACGATGAGGACGGCGAGGATGATGAGGAACGGCATCGCCGGAGAATAGCCCGACGGCACGACCAGCAGCGCCAGCGACGAGGCGAGCCCGACCGCGAAGCCACCGAGCACCGCGCCATAGACGCTGCCGATGCCGCCGACGATGGTCGCCGCGAACACCGGCAGCACGAAGTTGTGCCCCAGCATCGGCGACATGTTGTTGGTGAGCGCGTAGAGAACGCCAGCCGCCCCCGCGAGCCCGCCCGCGATCAGCCACACCATGGTGATGATGCGCGACAGCCGCACGCCGGAGACCTGCGCGAGCTGGGAGTTTTCCGCCACCGCCCGCAGCGCGTACCCGAACGAGGTGCGCGACAGGACGAGGTGGAAGAGGAACATGATGACGAGTGCCGCGGCCAGCACGAACACCTGGTCGGGCTTGATGAGGAGGAACGGGTCGGTGCTGACGACGATCGCGAAGGCGATGTCGTTGGAGTAGAGCTCCGTCCTGAGGCCGAACGCCAGCGAGATGATGTTGCGGACGATGAGCGCGACGCCGAACGAGGCGAACACCATCGACAGCGCATCGGCCTTCTGCCGGATGCGCTTGAACACCAGCTTGTCGATGATGACCGCCGACACGCCCGCGAAGAGAATGGCGACGAGCATCGCGAGCGACAGCGAGAACGTGAGGCTGAGCGCTCCGATCTTCTCGTCCAGCACCGGGACGAGTGCCGCAAAAAGCTTGTCGGACACCAGCGCCGTGTAGGCGCCTATCCCCATCAGCTCGGCGTAGGAGAAGTTGGCGAAGCGCAGAAGGTGCATGATCAGCGTCAGCCCGATCGCGCCCAGCGAGATGATCGCGCCGTTGAGGATGCCGTCGACGGTACTCTGGAGCATCAGGCGAGCCTCCTGCCGCCGAGGTAGATCTCGCCGACCACCGGATCGGCGAGGATGTCGGCCGCCGCGCCGTCGACCTGGTTGCGCCCTTCGGCGAGGACGTAGCAGTAGTCGGACACGGCAAGCGCCTGCTTCACGTTCTGCTCCACGAGGAGGATCGAGACGCCCTCCCGGGTGAGTTGCCGGGCGTGCGCCAGCACCTCCTGCGCGATCTTGGGCGAGAGGCCGGCGGACGGCTCGTCCATCAGCACCACCCGGGGCTCGAGCGCGAGCGCCATGGCGACGGCCAGCATCTGCCGCTGCCCGCCGGACATGGAGCCGGCGCGCTCGTTCCGCTTCTCCGCCAGCGTCGGGAAGAGGTCATAGAGCTGCGCGAGGCGGCGCTTGCGGTCGGGCGAGCGGCGCAGCGTCAGGAGGAGGTTCTGCGCGATGGTGAGGCTGCGGAAGACGTTGTCGCTCTGCGGCACGTAGGCGAGGCCGAGCTCGCCGATCTGGTCGGGCCGGATGCCGACGATGTCGCGCCCGTTCAGCATGATCGTGCCTTCGCTCACCGGCACGATCCCCGCGATCGCCTTGATGAGGGTCGACTTGCCGGCCCCGTTGGGGCCGATGATGGTGGTGAGGCTCCGCTCCTTCAGCGTCAGCGTGATGCCGCGCAGGATCGGGAGGTCCTTCGTGTAGCCGGCTTCGAGGCCGCTGATGGTGAGGACGGGGGCGCCGGTGGTCATTGCACGGCCGTTCCGAGATAGGCTTCCAAGAGCAGCGGGTTGGACTGCGCCTCCGCCGCGGTGCCCTGGAAGACGACCTTGCCTTCGGCGAGCGCGATCACCGGCTGGCAGTGGCGCATGACGAAATCCATGTCGTGCTCGATGATGAAGAAGGTCTTGCCCTGCCGGTTCAGCTCCTTGATCCGGTCGATCAGGATCTGGGTCAGCGAGGGGTTCACGCCCGCGGCCGGCTCGTCGAGCAGGATGATCGAGGGGTCGCCCATCAGCGCCCGCGCCAGCTCCAGGAGCTTCATCTGGCCGCCCGACAGCTTGCCGGCGGGGTGGTCGACCAGCGCGCCCAGCGTCATGAAGTCGAGGATCTCGACGGCGCGGGTGCGCAGGCGCTCTTCCTCTGCGCGCATCCTGCCACGGCTGAAGATCGCGCCCGTCACCGTCTCGCCCACCTGCCCCTGCGGCGCCAGCATGACGTTCTCGAGCACGCTCATGCGGCGGAAGGGGCGCGGGATCTGGAATGTGCGGGCAAGGCCCTTGCGGAACAGCGCGTCCGGCGTGAGGCCGGTCACATCCTCGCCGCCGAGAGTGACGCGGCCTTCGGTCGGCTTCAGGTCGCCCGCGATGAGATTGAAGAATGTCGACTTGCCGGCGCCGTTCGGCCCGATCAGGCCGGTGATCGAGCCCTTGCCGACGGAGAGGGAAACACGGTCGACCGCCCGGAACGCGCCGAAATCCTTCGACAGCTCGGTGGTCGTCAGGGCAGCGCCTTGCTCCAAACTCGACTCTCCTGCCAGATCGCGATCGGCCGCTGGGTTAATGCAATCTCATATAAATACTCTTTAGCTGTCAATTAAAATCGGTATTTTTTTAGATCGATATCTGTTCAAATCGGATCTAAATTTAAGCGATACGCCTTTTGCAGGTGCAGCGACCCGGCCGGCGGCGCGACAAACTTGCCGCAACCTCCGGCGGCGCGGTCGGCAAACGGCGCTTGCGGTCGCGCCGGAAGGCGGTTTCATGGGACCCGCACGCCCCGGGCGCGCGGCCCTCGCGGCTGCCACCCTACACAACAACGCCGGATCTGCGGCGGAGAAGACCACTCAGGGAGACGATTTTGCGCGTATTGTTCACAGGCGGAAGCGGCAAGGCCGGCCGGCACGTCGTCAAGTATCTGATCGACCAGGGCCACAAGGTCCTCAACGTCGACCTCACCCCGCTCGACCTGCCGGGCGTCGAGAACCTCATCGCCGACGTGACCGACGCCGGCGAGGTCTACGGCGCGATGACGTCCTACATGAGCGTCGACGAGGCGCGCGATCCGGCGATCGACCAGGGCTTCGACGCGGTCGTCCACTTCGCGGCGATCCCGCGCATCCAGATCAAGCCGGACAACGAGACGTTCCGCATCAACACGTTGAGCACCTACAACGTGATCGAGGCGGCGCTGAAGTGCGGCGTCCGCAAGATCATCTTCGCGTCGTCCGAGACCACCTACGGCGTCTGCTTCGCCCACGGCGAGCGCAAGCCGGAGTACATCCCGGTCGACGAGGAGCACCCGACGGTGCCGGAGGACTCCTACGCGATGTCCAAGGTCGCCAACGAGGTGACCGGGCGGAGCTTCCAGCAGCGGTCCGGCGCCGACATCTACGCGCTGCGCATCAACAACGTGATGGAGCCGCACGAGTACGAGACGCTGTGGCCTGAATTCTTCGAGGACCCCAGCGTGCGTCGGGTCAATTTCTTCGCCTACATCGACGCGCGCGACCTCGGCCAGATCGTCGACCTCTGCCTCAAGAAGGACGGGCTCGGCTACCAGGTGTTCAACGCCTCGAACGACACCCACTCGGTCAACGTCACCACCGAGAAGCTGATTGCCGACTACTACGCCGACGTGCCGAAGAAGGCCGACATGGGCGAGTACGAGACGTTCTACTCCAACAAGAAGATCCGCGACGTCCTCGGCTTCGTCGAGGAGCACGACTGGCGCAAGTACATCAAGCCGTGAGGCCGGCGCCGCCGCCGCCCGGACACTCCGGGTCCACGGCGGTGACCCTCGCTGATTGCGGATAAATGCAAGCGCAGGGCGAGCGCTCCGCCACCACGGGTGGCGGAGGCTCGGGCTTCGTCCCCGCGGCCTCTCCCGCCGCGCCCGGAGACCTTGTAAAGCCTTTAACTGCCTGCCGCACTAAGCTGTTGACAGCATGTCACATGTCAGTTTCCATGCCTGTCCTGGAGCCGCTTTACATGGCCGCTCCGCATGTCACCCGGCAAAGATCGGGGACGATAGGGAAGGAAACATAATGATGAAGTCCAAGGTACTTCTGTGCCTTGCGGCTGGTGGCCTTGCGGTCATCGGCGGCATGGTCTCCCCGGCATTCGCACAGGACGACAAGGTCCTCGTCGGCCTCGTCACCAAGACCGAAAGCAACCCGTTCTTTGTAAAGATGCGCGAAGGCGCCAACGAGAAGGCCGAAGAGCTCGGCGTCGAGCTGCGCTCCTACGCCGGCAAGTTCGACGGTGACAACGACGGCCAGGTCGCGGCGATCGAGAACCTCATCTCCGCCGGCGCCAAGGGCATCCTGATCACCCCGAACGACACGGTCGGCATCGTGCCCACCATCCAGAAGGCGCGCGACGCGGGCATCCTGGTGATCGCGCTCGACACCCCGCTCGACCCGGCCTCCGCCGCCGACGCCACCTTCGCCACCGACAACTTCGAGGCCGGCCGCCTGATCGGCGCCTGGGCCAAGGCCAAGCTCGGCGACGAGGCGGAGAACGCAAAAGTCGCGTTCCTCGACGCGCTCGAGGCACAGCCCACCGTCGACGTCCTGCGCGACCAGGGCTTCATGGAAGGCTTCGGCATCGATATCGGCGATCCCAAGCGCTACCTCGACGAGGACGACGAGCGGATCGTCGGCCACTACTGGGCCGGCGGCGCCGAGGACGGCGGCCGCACCGGGATGGAGACGCTCCTCCAGAAGGACCCCGGCACCAACGTCGTCTACACCATCAACGAGCCGACCGCGGCGGGCGCCTATGAGGCCCTCAAGGCTGCCGGCATGGAAGACGGCGTCCTGATCGTCTCCGTCGACGGCGGCTGCCCGGGCGTCGCCAACGTGAAGGACGGCGTGATCGGCGCCACCGCGCAGCAGTACCCGCTCAAGATGGCCGCACTCGGCGTCGAGGCGGTGGTCGAGTTCGCAAAGACCGGCGAGAAGCCCGAGCCTTCGCCCGGCCTCGACTTCTTCAACACCGGCGTCTCGCTGGTGACCGACGATCCCGTCGACGGCGTCCCTTCGATCTCGGTCGAAGAGGGCGAGAAGCTCTGCTGGGGCTGACACAGCGCGCCGCCCGCATCGCCGGGCGGCGCACCTTCCCCGCGGCCTGAGACCGCGGGTCGCTACCGGGCCGAGCCCGGCACCGGTCCACCCCCGGATTGCGAGTACAGCCGTTGACCGACACTGACCACGCGGCGCCGTTCGCCCCGGAGCGGCGCGACCCGCTCCGGCGCATCCAGCATTTCCTGCACCTTTACCCGGTCGTCGTCCCGTTTCTTGTGCTGGCGCTGGGCATCGCCGTCTTCGCCTCGGTGGCGGGCGAGCGGTTCTTCCACCCGTTCAACCTGTCACTGGTGCTCCAGCAGGTCACCGTCATCGCGCTCCTCGGCGTCGGGCAGACGATGGTCATCCTCGTCGCCGGCATCGATCTTTCGGTCGGCGCGATCATGGTGCTCTCGTCCGTCGTGATGGGGCGGGTCGCGGTCATCTCGGGCCTGCCACCGGAAATCGCCTTCATGCTGGGCATCCTCACCGGCACGGCCTGCGGCTTCCTCAACGGCGTCCTCGTCACGTTCCTGCGCCTGCCGCCGTTCATCGTGACGCTGGGGACGTGGAGCATCTTCGAGTCGATCAACTTCCTCTACTCCAAGAACCAGACGATCCGGTCGCAGGACCTCGCCGAAATCGCGCCACTCCTCCAGTTCACCGGCTACTCGATCCGCCTGACCGACTACATCCCGCTCGACGCCCTCAAGGGCGCGCAGGTGACGCTCGGCTCGCTCCTGATGATCCTCATCGCGATCTTCGTCGCCTACGTCCTCGGCCGCACGGCGTTCGGCCGCCACGTCTACACCACCGGCGACGACCCGGAGACCGCGCGCCTCGTCGGCATCAACGTGCGCTGGACGCTGATCCGGGTCTACACCGCCACAGGCACCATCTGCGGCATCGCGGGATGGGTGCTGATCGGCCGAATCGGCGCCATCAGCCCCAACGCTGGCTTCAACGCCAACCTCGATTCCATCACCGCGGTGGTGATCGGCGGCACCAGCCTGTTCGGCGGGCGCGGCGCGATCCTCGGCACGCTCTGCGGCGCCGCTATCGTCGGCATCTTCCGCAACGGGCTGGCGCTGGCAGGGCTCCAGAACAACTGGCAGGAGCTCACCATCGGCGCGCTCATCATCGTCGCCGTCGCGCTCGACCAGTGGATCAGGCGGGCCTCGGTATGAGCGCCGATGCCACCCGTCCGGTCCTGCAGGCGCGCGGCCTCGTCAAGCGCTACGGCCGCGTCGTCGCCATGGACGGCGCCGACTTCGACCTCTTGGACGGCGAGATCCTCGCCGTCATCGGCGACAACGGTGCCGGCAAGACGAGCCTCATCAAGGCGCTGGTCGGCGCCGTCATTCCGGACGCCGGCCACGTCTACATGGACGGTCACGAGGTCCGCTTCCGCTCGCCCATCGAGGCGCGCACCGCAGGCATCGAAACCGTCTACCAGAACCTTGCCCTGGCCCCTGCCCTCTCGGTGGCGGAAAACATGTTCCTCGGCCGCGAACGCCGCCTCCCGGACTGGCGCGGCAAGTACCTGCGCACGCTCGACCGGGCAGGGATGCGGCGGGAGGCGAAGGAGCGCCTCGCCGACCTCGGCATCCTCACCGTCCAGAACATCGACCAGCCGGTGGAGGCGCTTTCGGGCGGCCAGCGGCAGGGCATCGCGGTGGCGCGGGCCGCCGCATTCGGCAGCCGCGTGGTGGTGATGGACGAGCCCACGGCCGCGCTCGGCGTCAAGGAGGCCGGCCGCGTCCTCGACCTCATTCAGGACGTGCGAAAGCGCGGGATGCCGATCATCCTCATCAGCCACAACATGCCCCACGTGTTCGAGGTGGCGGACCGGATCCACATCCACCGCCTCGGCAAGCGCGTGGCCCTCATCAAGCCGAAAGACCACACGATGAACGACGCCGTCTCGATCATGACGGGTGCGATGGAAGGCCCTCCCATCACGCAGATCCCCATCGCGGACGCGGTGGCCGGGCGCGAGAGCGTCTCGGCATGAGCCGTCAGGGCGTAATTACGGGCGGCTCCTGGTGCGTCGACCGCAACCTTCAGCTGGCAAGCTGGCCGCAGGAGAACAGCTGGGCGCCGGTGGAGACCGAACTCCTGTGCGGCGGCGGCCCCAGCTACAACATGGCCGCCAACCTCAAGAGCCTCGACCCGGACTTCTTCTGCGAGACCATCGGCTTCGTCGGCGAGGATGGCGACGGCAGGTTCCTGATCGACACCGCAAAGGCGCTCGGCATCGGCACCAGCCGCTTCCAGACCACCACCGAGCACCGGACCGACTACACCCTCGCCTTCGCCTCGCGCGACACCGGCCGGCGCACGCACATCTCCTCCTTCGATGTCGCCGACTACCTGACGCCCGACCATTTCGACTTCACCGGCACCACCGCGAGGCTCGCCCATCTCGGCCTCCCCGGCATCCACGCCACCATGGACGCGCCCTTCGCAGGCGACCCTTCCGGCTGGGTGACGGTGCTGAAGAAGGCGCGGGCTGCCGGGCTCCTCACCAACATGGAGCTCCTGTCAATGCCGGCGGAGCGGATCGGCAAGCTGATCGCGCCGTGCCTGCCCCACCTCGACCTCCTGATCGTCAACGACCACGAGATCGGCGGCCTCTCCGGCCTCGCCACCGTCCCCGGCGACGCGACCGACGTGGGTGCCTGCGCCGACGCCGCACGGCGGGCGCTGGAGGCGGGCTCGATGGACATCGTCGCCGTGCACTTCCCGCTCGGCGCGGTGATCGCAACGCGGGACGGGCAGGAAATCCGCACGCCCTCGGTCGCGATCCCGCCAGCAGAAGTCGCGGGCGCCAACGGGGCGGGCGACGCGTTCGCGGCAGGCTTCGTCTACGGCTGGCACGAGGGCTGGCCTCTGGAGGACAGCGTGCGCCTCGCCCACGCCAGCGCGGCCGCCTCGCTGCGCGACATCACCACCACCGGCGCGGTCGAGAGCTGGCGAACATGCCTCGACCTCGCCAACGCCTGGGGCTGGCGCCCCGAACTCTGATCGCCGCCGGCTCGCGCCGACAAACGCCACTCAAGACCGCCTCTCAAGGAGCCTTATGCTCAGCCTAGACCGCAAGCTCGCCAAGATCAAAGCCGGCACCTACACGCCCGAAGACTTCATCATCGCCGACGCCAAGGACGGCGACATCGGCTTCGGCCGCGCCTCCCCGGTGCCGGACCCCGACCGTCCGGGCCGCTTCAAGAACCGCGAGAGCCACCTCGAGGCGATCCGCGAGATGACGAGAAGCGGCCTCGTCGACATCATGCTGATGTCCGCCGGCACCGCCGAGCGCCTGACGAAGGAAGGCCTCTTCCACGGCACCGAGGTCACCCCAGCGATCCGCCTCAACGACACGACGGACATCTGGTCCGCCCGCGGCCAGCGCTACCGCGAGGCCCCGTCGCGCCACCACCGCACCGCCCGGATCGACCAGGCGCGCGCCATCACCGACCTCGGCCTCTACTCGGTCACCTTCTCAAACGAGCGCGACATCGACGCGATGAACGCCGAGGCCTACTCGGACTTCCGCGCCGAGTGCGGCGACCACGGGATGCGGCACTTCCTCGAGGTCTTCAATCCGGCGTTCGACATCAACCTCGCCGACCGCGCCGACATGGGCTCGTTCATCAACGACAACATCGTGCGCACCCTCGCCGGCGTGATGGACCGCGACTATCCGAAGTTCCTGAAGCTCCAGTACAACGGCCCCGCGGCGATGGAGGAACTCGCCTCCTACGACCCGACGCACCTCATCGTCGGCATCCTCGGCGGTTCGGCCGGCACCACGCGCGACACGTTCGAGCTCCTGTCACAGGCGCACCGCTACGGCGCCCGCGTCGCCCTCTTCGGCCGCAAGATCCACCTCGCCGAAAGCCCGGTCGACATCGTGCGGCTGATGCGCGAGGTGGTCGCCGGCACCATCGCCCCCGCTGAAGCCGTGAAGGCCTACCACGACGCCCTCGGCAAGAAGGGCATCAAGCCGAAGCGCGACGCCGGCGACGACGGCGAGGTTACCGAAGAGGCGCTGAAGGAAGCCGCCGCCTGAGCCTTCAAGGGCCCTACTCCCGACCGGGGCGGGGCCTTCGCAATCAGGCCGCCGGGATAAGACGGTCCGCCCGCAGCCGCTCGAACAGGTCGAACATCGCGGTATCGGTCGCGATGTAGCCAGTAAAACCCATCGCGCGGCACTTCGACATGTCGGTCACCACCTCGACCGGGCGGCCGAGGTCGGCGTCGGTGTGCCAGGGCGAGGCGAGGCGGTGGATGTCGGCCTCGGCAAGGTCGTACTTCGCGGCAATATCCGACCAGAGCGCGGCATCGTCCGCCATCTGATCCTCCAGCGGGCGGACGGTGCCGTCGAACTCTTCCGCCTCGATGCCGAACCACTCGCCAATGCGCGGCCACAGCCAGCTCCAGCGGAACACGTCGCCGTTGACGATGTTGAACGCCTGGTTGCGCGCCGCCGGCGTCTGGCCCGCCCAGATCACCTGCGCGGCAAGCTGGCGCGCGTCCGTCATGTCGGTCAGGCTCTGCCACTGGACGGCGGAGCCCGGAAAGCGGAACGGGCGGCCGGTTTCGCGGCAGATCGTGGCGTAGACCGCCAGCGTGGTCCCCATGTTCATCGCATTGCCGACCGCCTTGCCGATGACGGTGTGCGGCCGGTGAACGCTCCAGCCGAAGCCGTCGCGCTCGGCGGCGGCAAACACCTCGTCCTCCTGCGCGTAATAGAAGTTCTCGACATCGAGCCGGCCCTGCTCTTCGCGGAACGGCGTCTGCGGCAGCGTCCCCTTCCCGTAGGCCTCGAACGGGCCGAGATAGTGCTTGAGCCCGGTCACCAGCGCCACGTGCTGCACGGTGCCCGAGGGGCGCACCGCATCGAGGAGGTTGCGCACCATCGCGGCGTTGACCTTGATGTTCTCCGCCTCGGTCGCCTTGCGCAGCCAGGTGGTGAGGAAGACGTGGGTCGGGTCGATGCCGGCGAGCTTTTCCGCCAGCGCGTCCGGGTCGAGGAGATCGGCCGCCACGTGGCGCACGCCGGGCTGGTCGGCGGGGCTGCGGCTGATGCCGGTCACATCCCAGCCGTCCTTCACCAGCGCTTCGGCAATCGCGCTGCCCTGAATGCCGGTCACGCCGACCACAAGAGCCTTGGCCATGTTCGTTCTCCAAATTGCGGGTTCGGGGTGCATCTACGCACATCCCGGCATTTGTGCGAGCCGGCGCAATCCATCGCGGGATCGGGCATGGTGGATCTGCCGAATCACGACACACCGCGCAGGAGCGACCGATGGGCGACGACGAGAACAGCGGCCACGCGGCCTACCTTGCTGAGGCCGTGGCCCTGTCGGCCGAATCCCTGCAACGCGCAGGCACCCAGCCCTTCGGCGCGGTGGTGGTGATGAACGGACGGGTGGTGGGCCGCGGGCTCAACCAGTCCACCGCGACATTCGACCCCACCTCGCACGGCGAGACCGAGGCGATCCGCGACGCCTGCCGCAACCTCGGCACGCTCGATCTCACCGGCGCGACCATCTACGCGAGCTGCGAGCCTTGCCCGATCTGCCGCGCCACGATCGCCGCCACCAACATCGCGCACCTCTACTACGCCGCGAGCCTTGCCGATTCCCGGCCGCTGATGGCGGACGTGCCGGTCAAGGCGCGCGCCCGCACCGACATCGCGCGGATGAAGGCCGTCGCCGGCGGCGGTGGCGACCTACCCGTCACTCACCTCCCCTCCGCCGAAGCGGTGGACGTGATCCGGCGCTGGGCCGCCGCCAACGGCGGCTAGCGGCCCGCGCCGGCGGCCGCGCGCCCTCCGGCAGCGCGGCGCTCAGGGGCCTGCGGCCGGCCCGGCCGATACAAACGGGCGACGTTTTATCCAACAGATTTACTTGCCGGAACCCGCTTGCCGACCCACGGAAATTGGGATTTACTCGCCCACAAGACTGGAAATCCGGCAACATATGCTGCCGGAAAACAAAGAGCCGATACAAGCCGGCCCGAATTCCAGGGGGAAACGTGGCGGCGGTAGATTTTGCGTCGGCGGAAGCGGCTCGCCCGCCCGTCCTGTCCTTTCGCGGCATGAAGAAACGGTTCGGCGGAACAGTAGCCGTCGATGACGTCTCGCTAGACATCTTTCCGGGCGAGGTGCTCGCCCTCCTCGGCGAAAACGGGGCCGGCAAGTCCACGCTCATCAAGATGCTGGCCGGCGTCCACCAGCCCGACGAGGGCGAGATCCGCTTCGACGGGGCGCCCTACTCGCCGCGTGCCGCAGGCAGCCGCGTCGCCTTCATCCACCAGGATCTCGGCCTCATCGAGTGGATGACCGTCGCCGAGAACATCGCGATCTACCGGGGCTACCGCCGCCCGTTCGGC
Organism: uncultured Alphaproteobacteria bacterium; assembly: GCA_963704595.1. GTDB lineage: Bacteria > Pseudomonadota > Alphaproteobacteria > Rhizobiales > Amorphaceae > Acuticoccus. Next base: position 542,613 of record OY969922.1, on the reverse strand, counting down.
CTGATCGACTGGCGCGGCACCTCCCGCGAGGCCGTCGAGGCGCTCGCCGTCGTCGCCGGCGACATCGACCCCGACCGCCGGATCCAGGAGCTGAGCCGCACCGAGAAGTCGCTCGTCGCGATCGCCCGCGCGGTCAGCATGAAGGCGTCCGTCCTCGTCCTCGACGAGCCGACGGCGAGCCTGCCGAAGGACGAGGTCGACATCCTCTTCAAGGTGCTGCGGCGCCTGCGCGAACGCGGTGTCGCGATCATCTACGTCTCGCACAGGCTCGACGAGGTGATGGCGATCTCCGACCGCCTCGCCGTCCTGCGCGACGGGCGCCTCGTCGGCGTCCGCGCCACCAGTGACACCAACCCCGACGAACTGGTCCAGTTGATCATCGGCCGGCCGCCGGAGAGCCTGTTCGTCCGCCCGCCACGCCCGAAAGGCGAGGCAGCGCTGACACTCAGCGGCCTGATGGTCGGCGACATCGGCCCCGTCGACTGCACCGTGAAGAAGGGCGAAATCGTCGCCTTCGTGGGCCTGCGCGGCGCCGGGCAGGAAGACATCGGCCGCGCCGTGTTCGGCGACCGCGCGTGGGACGCGGGCTCGGTGGCGCTGGACGGCAGGGCGCTGGAGCTCTCCGGTCCGCGCAGCGCCATCGCGAGCGGCATCGGCTTCGTCGCAGGCGACCGGACGTCGGACTCGGTGGCGCACCGGCTCACCGTGCGCGAAAACATGTTCCTCAACCCGTCCGCCAGCGGCCGCTCGCTCTTCCGCCTGCGCACCCCGGCGAACGAAGCCGCCGAAACCCGCCACCTCGGCCAGCGCGTGACGCTCACCCCCAACGACCCCGACGCGCCGATGGAGACGCTCTCCGGCGGCAACCAGCAGAAGGTGGTCTTCGCCCGCTGGATGCGGATCGGCGGCTCCGTCCTCATCCTCGAGGACCCGACGGCAGGCGTCGACGTCGGCGCCAAGGCGGAGATCTACCGCCTCCTCGGTGCTGCGGTCAGCGAGGGCCTCACGCTCATCCTCATCTCCACCGACTTCGAGGAAGTCTGCGCGATCTGCCACCGGGCGCTCGTCTTCCGCAGCGGGCGGATCGTCGCCGAACTCGGCCAGGACGAACTGTCGATGGAGCGGCTGACCCACGCCGCAGCGCTCGTCGACCAGACCCAAGCGGACAACGCAAGCAATCCGGCCGCGATGGCCGCGACGGAGCCCGGCCGATGAATTCCCTCAAGTCCAACGCGCTCGAGCCCACGGCCTACGACCTCCGGCAGATGGGCCGGGGCGCGAAGATCATGCGCCTGCTGCCGGTCTACGGCATCCCGATCCTCCTCGTCGTGCTGGTCATCCTCTTCTCCGTGCTCCTGCCGCGCACGTTCCCGACCATGCTCAACCTGCGCTCCATCCTCGGCGACAAGGCGATCATCGCGCTCCTGTCGCTCGCGGCAATGGTGCCGATGATGGCGGGGCGGATCGACCTCACCGTCGGCTACGGCATCGTCTTGTGGCACATCCTCGCCATCGGCCTGCAGGTCCAGTTCGGGATGGAATGGTGGCAGGCGGTCCTCATCGTCGTCCTTCTCGGCGCGCTTCTCGGCCTCTTCAACGGCGTGCTCGTGGAGCTGGCGCAGATCGATTCCTTCATCGCGACGCTCGGCACCGGCACGGTGATCTACGCCATCGCGCTCTGGTACACCGGCGGCCGGCAGATCCTGGGCACCCTCCCCGGCGCCTTTACCGACCTCTACACCACGCAGATCTTCGGCCTGCCGATCGCGGCGTTCTACGTTCTCGCCGTCGCCGTGGTGCTGTGGGTGGTCACCGAATACCTGCCGATCGGCCGCTACCTCTACGCCATCGGCGCCAACCCGCGCGCGGCCGAGCTCAACGGCATTCCCACGCGGCGATACGTCCTCGGTGCGTTCATCACCTCCGGCGTGCTGACCGCGCTCGCCGGCGCCATCCTCGCCGCCAAGCTTCGCATCGGCCAGGCGAGTGTCGGGCTCGAATATCTGCTGCCGGCGCTGGTCGGTGCGTTCCTCGGCTCCACCACCATCAAGCCGGGGCGCGTCAACGTCTGGGGCACGGTGGCGGCGGTGGCAATCCTCGCGGTCGGCATCTCCGGCATCCAGCAGATGGGCGGCGCCTTCTTCGTCGAGCCGCTGTTCAACGGCGTGACGCTCGTCTTCGCCATCGGCCTCGCCGGCTACGCGCAGCGCAAGCGCGGCAGCGTGCGCCACAAACCTCGCACCGGCGCAGCAGCGCCGGCGGCAGGTCCACCCACGGCAGCAGGGGACGACGCGAGCCGCGGGTAAAACAACAACGTTCGTCCCAAGGGAGTGAAACGTGCATAAACATCTGATTGCTGCGGCGCTGATGGCCGGGGTGGCCGGCTGCGCCCTGGGGCTGACGCCCGCCATGGCGCAGGACGACCTCGCCAGGGCTCAGGAGCTGGTCGACACCTACTCCAAGCCGAACCCGCCGTGGGACGGGCCGACCACCGGCCCCAAGGCGCAGGAGGGCAAGGTCGTCGTCTACGTGTCGACCGACCAGCGCAACGGCGGCGCGCGCGGCGCCGGCGAAGGCGTGATCGAGGCCGGCGAGAAGATCGGCTGGGACGTGCGCACCATCGACGGCCAGGGCACCGTCTCCGGCCGCTCCAGCGGCCTCACCCAGGCGATCGCGCTGCAGCCGGACGCCATCGTGCTCGGCGGCGTCGACGTCAACGAGCAGGCCGCGCTCATCCAGCAGGCCGCGGACGCCGGCATCAAGATCGTCGGCTGGCACGCCTACGCCACCGTCGGCCCGCACCCGACGCTGCCGGTCTTCACCAACGTGTCGACCGACCCGATGGTGGTCGCCGAAGCGGCCGCCTCCTACGCGATCACGACGTCGGAGGGCAAGGCCGGCGCGGTGGTGTTCACCGACAGCGTGTACGAGCTTGCCGTCGCAAAGGCGCGCAAGATGGAAGAGGTCATCAAGGCCTGCTCCGGCTGCACCGTGCTCGAATTCGTCGACACGCCGCTGTCCGACACCTCGACCCGGATGCCGCCGCTCACCACCTCGCTCCTCCAGAAGTACGGTGCGGACTGGACCTACTCCTTGTCGATCAACGACCTGACGTTCGACTTCATGGCGCCTTCGCTCGCCTCCGCCGGCATCGACGGCGAAGGTCCGCCGGTGAACATCTCCGCCGGTGACGGCAGCGAGGCTGCGTTCCAGCGCATCCGCGAGAAGCAGTACCAGGCCGCGACAGTGGCCGAACCGCTGCGCCTCCAGGGCTGGCAGGTGATCGACGAGATCAACCGCGCGATCGCCGGCGAAAAGGACTCCGGCTACGTCGCCCCGCCGCACCTCTTCACGCCGGAAAACATCGAATTCGATGGCGGGCCGAACAACATCTACGACCCGAACAACGACTATCCGGCCATCTACGCGAAGATCTGGGGCGTCGAACTAAGCCCCGGACGACATGCACCCCCGCGGCGCGGGGGTGCCACCTTCCTCAATCGCGCCGCCGAGGCGCAGGACAGCCAAGATGACTGACGGACTTCCGAAAGCCGACCACGCCCGCAACATGACGCTGATCGGCCACAGCGACCAGGGCGGCCGCCCCGACGGCGTGCAGCTGATGGTCAACAAGGGCTTCGCGATCACCGGCCACATGTTCTCGAAGGGCTTCAGCGTCATCGACGTTCGCGACCCGCGGAACCCGAAGCCCGCGACCTTCGTGGCAGCGCCGGAAAACACCTGGAACATCCACCTCCAGACGGCGGGCGACCTCCTCCTCGTCATCAACGCCAAGGACATGTTCGCCGCCACCGAGTTCGCGGACGAGAAGGCCTACTACACGACCTCCGTCGGCAAGACGGTGGGCACCGACGAGGTCGGCAAGCGACAGCGGGACTGGACCGCCGGCATGGCCGTCTACGACATCCGCAATCCCGCCGAGCCGAAGCAGATCGCCTTCATGCCCGTGGCGGGCGGCGGCATCCACCGCATCTGGTACACCGGCGGCCAGTACGCCTACGCCTCCGCCCTGCTCGACGGCTACTCCGACTACTGCTTCATCACCATCGACATGTCCGACCCGACGAAGCCACGCGAGGTCGGCCGCTGGTGGATCCCCGGGATGCACTCGGCCGGCGGCGAAACGCCGGACTGGCCGGCCGGCAAGCGCTACGGCCTGCACCACGCCATCATCCACGGCGACACCGCCTACGCCGCCTGGCGCGACGCCGGCCTGGTGATCCTCGACGTTGCCGACCGCGCCGAGCCCAAGCTCATCAGGCACATGAACTGGAGCCCGCCATACGGCGGCGGCACCCACAACTGCCTGCCGCTCCCCAACCGCGAGCTTCTGGTGGTTCTCGACGAAGCCGTCCTCGACCACCAGGAAGACGGCGTGAAGCACATCTGGGTCTTCAACAACGCGGTGCGCGACAACCCGGTCTCGATCTCGACGTTCCCGCAGCCGGACGAGGCGGACTACAAGGCCAAGGGCGGCCATTTCGGCCCGCACAACCTTTACGAAAACCGCCCGGACGGCCTCGTCAGCGAGGAGCTGATCTTCACCACCTACCAGAACGCGGGCGTGCGGGTCTTCTCCATCGCCGACCCCTACCGCCCGGTGGAAACCGCGGCCTACGTCCCCGCCGCGCCCGAGCGCCTGGTCGACCACCGCCCCAACCGGACGAAGGTGATCCAGAGCTGCGACGTCTTCGTGGACGCAAACGGCCTCGTCTACGCCAACGACTACAACGGCGGGCTGTCGATCCTCGAGTATAACGGCTGACGGCGTTCTCGGCGTTCGAGACCACTCCTCGCGAGCGCCGGCGCGCGGATCAGACCGCGTGGACGCGCTGGTTGTTGCGCACTGTCTCGACGAGCCAGTCCTTGAACGACTGCAGTGCCGCACGCCCGTCGGTCCGCCACGGCGACAGGAGAAAATACCGGCTGCGGACGGGGTAGGGTTCGCTGATCGGCACCAGCTCGCCCCGCCGCATCGCTTCGTCGATCAGAAGCGTGCGGCCGAGGATGATGCCGACCCCCGCGCGCGCCGCGTCGATGGCCGGGCCGGACTGGTTGAAGCGCGGCCCGCGCCGTGTATCCGCCCGCGCGATGCCGAATCCGTCGAGGTAGCGCGGCCAGTCGGGGTCCGGACCGCCCTCTGCGTCGTCCGCCTTGTCGACGTGGACGAGGGTCGCGCGGGACAACAGCGCCCGGTCGTCCCCGCCGAAGCGCGCCCTCAGCGCGGGCGCTGCGACCGGGACGATCTCCTCCTCCAGCAGTGTCTCCACCTGACAGTCCGTGCCGCTGCGCCAGTTGCAGATCCTGAGGTCGGTGTCCTGGTCCTCCGCCTCCTTGCGGGTGAGAAACGACCGCACGCTGATGTCCACCTCGGGTCGCCGCGCGAGGTATTCGTTGAGCCTCGGCATCAGCCAGAACGCGGTGACGGAGGTGGAGGCGCCGACCGAGAGCCGGGCGCCGGCATCATCGCTGCCGACGAGCGCCACCATCGCGGCATCGATCAGGTCGAGCGCATGCGAGATCCGCGCGAGGTTGGCGTGCGCCTCGGCGGTGAGCTCGATCCGGTTGTTGCGCCGGACGAACAGGCGGATCTGGAGGAAGTCCTCCAGCTGGCGGATCTGGTGGCTGACCGCGGTCGGGGTGACGCAGAGTTCGTCGGCCGCCTTGGAGACGCTGGCGTTTCGCGCTGCGGCCTCGAAGGCACGCACGGCGTTGAGGGGCACGCGTTTTCGCATCGTCATTCCCTACACTTGGCGCAAGAAGTTGCCGGCCGCTGATGCGACCGGGACGGGACGAAAGGTCAGGCAGCGCCGGCGGCGGCCGTGGCGGTGAGGGAACCGGGACCGCGCCGGTCCACTGATAGGATCATGCCGAAAGGCAAGATGCGAGGCGATTTTACTTTGTTTAACCTGCGGCTGTGCTGAAAATTTCGGCGGAAACAAGCCAACAACTCGACAAGTTGTTCAGCAAATGGGTTTCACCGCCCCGGCACGGATATTTGCAATGGACGAAGCCGCGACTCCGCGATCGCCTGCTGCTCAGGTGGCAAAGCAGCGCAAGGAATCGCTGCGCTGCCCTGCGACGCAGTATGGGAAGGAATGCAGGTGCGCGCGCTGTGGCCTGATGCTAGGCGTGTACTCGTGCAGAAATTAAGGTTCAAACTTGCCGGGAAGGCCCGATGAACGCGACGTTCGAGCAGGATATCGCGGACGTCGGCAGCATCAAGGCGATCCCCACCATCCTGTCCATCGTGTGCCGCACCACCGGAATGCGGTTTGCGGCGGTGGCGCGCGTCACCGAGGACCGCTGGATCGCGTGCAGCGTCCGCGACACGATCAACTTCGGCCTCGAGCCCGGCGGCGAACTCAAGGTCGAGACCACCCTGTGCCACGAGATCCGCCAGAACAGCGAGGCCGTGGTCATCGACGACGTGGCTGGCGACCCGATCTATGCCAAGCATCACACGCCGGAGCTCTACGGGTTCCAGAGCTACATCTCGGTGCCGCTCAGGATGGCCGACGGCAGCTTCTTCGGGACCCTGTGCGCCATCGACCCCGAGCCGCGCCGGCTGAACACGCCCGAAACCATCGAGATGTTCGAGATGTTCGCCGATGTGATCGGCTTCCAGCTAAGCGCCATCCATCGGATGAATACCGCCGAATCCAGCCTGGCCGACGAGCAGAACACCGCATCGCTGCGCGAACAGTTCATCGCCGTGCTGGGCCACGACCTGCGCAATCCGCTGGCGTCCATCAGCAGCGGCGTGCGCCTCCTCGGGCAGGAGACGGTCAGCGACAAGGGCACCCGCATTCTCGGCATGATGCAGGGGAGTGTCCTGCGGATGGCAGGGCTGATCGACAACGTGCTCGACTTCGCGCGCGGACGCCTCGGTGACGGGATCACGCTGTCGCGCCGGAACGACGTTGCCCTGGAGCTGCTGCTGCAGCAGGTCGTCGACGAACTGCGCATCGCGGCGCCGGACCGGATCATCGAGACCGACTTTGCGCTGGAAAGGCCCGTGAACTGCGATCCCTCCCGCTTCGGGCAGATGGTGTCGAACCTCGTCAGCAACGCCCTCACCCACGGCGCGGCTGACGAGCCGGTGCGGATCTCCGCCTCCAGTGACGGCGCCGAGCTGGTTCTCTGGGTATCGAATGGCGGCCAGCCGATCTCGCCCGAGGCGATGGAGCGGCTGTTCCAGCCGTTTTTCCGCGGCGAGGTGCGGCGCAGCGAGCAGGGCCTGGGCCTCGGCCTGCACATCGCCTCGGAGATCGCCAAGGCCCACGGCGGGCGGATCGACGTCTCCTCCACCGCGCGCGAAATCCGCTTCACGTTCCGAATGCCGCTCCTCGCCTGAACCGTCGGCGGCAGGCGCATCCAGCGCGGCTGGCACCGCTGGTGACGCGGAACTTGCATCGCACAGCGAGGCGCCGGATCGGCTCAACTGGCCGCGGATGGAGGCCGACTACGGCATTCCCGCCGCCGAGAGCTACATGCTGCTGGGCCAGGTGGCGGAGGCCCGCTGCACGCAGGTGGTGAACCCAAAGTACACCTCCGTCTGCGAGGTGCCCAAGGCGCTCCTCGCGAAGTTCGCGTGAACCGCCGAGGCCGCAGCCGGTGCTGCGGCCCGCCTGCCGGTCGGTCAGGAGATGATCGACTTCTTGATGCTCGCGCCCATCGTGTATTTCGGGTCGACCATGTTGCCGAGGCGGACGCGGCCGGCCTGCGTCAGCAGCAGATACGCCTCCAGCTTCTCGAAGCCGTAGTCCTCCACCAGCCACGTGATCAGCTCGACGTAGGCGATGCGCGTCGCGTCCTCCATCGGGCGTGTGCTGCCGATGGTCATGATGAACTCTTCGTTCTCAAGCCGCGGCCAGGCGATCTTCCAGTTCTTGATGAGGTCGATCTCGATCGTCACCGTCGCCGGGATCTCCACAGCGGCGCCGGCAAGCTCGCCGTCGCCCTGCGTGGCGTGGCAGTCACCGAGATAGACGTAGCCGCCCTCGTGATGGACGGGGAAGTAGGCGATGGCGCCGGGTGCCATGTCCGGCAGGTCCATGTTGCCGCCCCAGTAATCGGGCTGGATCGAGCTGACCGCCTCGATCTCGGGCGAGACGCCGAGGGTGCCCAGGAACGGCTCGTAGGGGAGCGTGATCCGATCGTTGAACTGGATGCCGCCCTCGCGCGTGACGTTCATCTTCATCACCCGTTCGGGCAGCGGGTCGTGCAGCATCGCGGTGTTGTTGGTGGCGACGAGGCCGCCGAAGTTGGGCGCGATCATCGTCGTGCCGACGGGCTGGGGGCCGCGCGGCTCGATATCGTGGATGCGCACGGCGATGACGTCGCCCTTGACCGCGCCCTTGACGTAGATCGGGCCGTTCTGCGGGTTGGCGAAGGGGAGGTTCAGCTTCTCGCTGGGCTTGTCGTGGATCGTCTTGATCGCGCCGTAGAAGGCGTCCTGCGTTTCCACCACCACCACGTCGCCGGGGTCGATGGTCAGCACAGGGTCCACGAATGCGCCGTAGACGTAGTGGTACTTGCCCTGTTTCTCCACGGTCAGCTCGTGCGTCTTGCCGGTCTTGCCGCCGGCGACGCCGCGCCTTGCCATGATCGATTGGTCCGTCCAGCTCATCGGCCGTTCCTTGTGTAGGCCGGGCGCCCTGCCCGGTTCGCTTCGGTTCAGAGTTGCAGGTGCTTCTTCACGGCCTCGCGGTCGCCGAGGTCGGCGGCGAGGATCTCGGCGGTGATGCGGCCCTTGTCCATCACGTAGCAGCGCTGGGTGGTCGCCATGATCATGTCGAGGTTCTGCTCCACCAGGAGGATGGTGGTGCCGAGGTCCCTGTTGATCTGCACGATGATGCGGCTGATCTCGTCGACGATGTTGGGCTGGATGCCCTCCGACGGTTCGTCCAGCAGCAGAAGGTCCGGGTTGCCGATGAGGGCGCGGCCGATGGCGAGCTGCTGCTGCTGGCCGCCGCTCATGGTGCCGGCCGCCTGCCGCCGCCGTTCCTTCAGGATCGGGAAATACTCGAACACCAGATCCTTCAGCTTGCGGGTGGCGGGACCGCTGATCATCTCGCCGACGGTGAGGTTCTCCTCGACCGTCATGCGCGGAAACACCTCGCGCCCCTGCGGAATGTAGCCCATGCCGGCCTGCGCGCGCTTTTCGGCCGGCAGCGCCGTCACGTCGGTGGAGCGGAATTTGATGGCCCCTTCCCATAGGCGGAGCTGGCCGATGAGGCAGCGCATCATCGTCGACTTGCCGACGCCGTTGCGGCCGATGAGCGTGACGATCTCGCCGCGCGCGATGGTCATGTTCACGCCCTGGATGATGGGCGACGTGCCGTAGCCGGTGCGCGCGCCGGAAACGTCGAGCAGGATGTCAGTGGGCATGCTGGCCCTTTCCAAGGTAGATTTCCTGCACGGCCTCGCTGTCCGAAATGGTCGCGATGTCGCCCTGGGCGAACAGCTTGCCGACGTGCAGGACGCTGACTTTCTTGGCGATCTGGCGCACGAATGCCATGTCGTGCTCCACCACCAGCACGGTCATGCCCTCGCGGTTGAGCGCCATGACCATCTCGCCTGTCTTGTGGGTTTCCTCCGGCGACATGCCGGCGGTGGGCTCGTCCAGCAGCAGCAGCGTCGGGTGAACGCCGACGGCCATCGCAAGCTCCAGCCACTGCATCTGCCCGTGCGAGAGGTTGCCCGCGAGCTTGCGCGCATCGGCGGTCAGCTCCGCGAAGGCGAGGAGCCGCTCCACCTCGTGCGGCAGCTCCTCGCGTGAAAAATGGGATTGCAGCGCGATGATGAGGTTCTGCTCCACCGGGAGTTCCGGAAACACGCCCGGCACCTGCATCTTGACGCTGATGCCCCGGCGGATCCGCTCCGCCGCGATCAGCCGGCCGAGGTCGCGGCCCTTGAACCAGACCGAGCCGCCGGTCGGCCTGTAGCGGCCGAGGATCAGCTTGAAAAAGGTGCTCTTGCCGGCGCCGTTGGGGCCGATCAGGCAGTGGAGTTCGCCCTCGTCGACGGTGAGTGAGAGGTCGTCCACCGCCTTGAACCCGCCGAAGCGCTTTTCGAGGCCCCGGGTTTCCAGAAGCGCGGTCATTCTGCGGCCTCGCTGGAGACGGCACCGCGGACGGCGGGACTTCTGGTGCGCCGGCTTTCCGACAGGTTGCGCAGCCTGGTGAACAGCCACACGAGGTAGCCGCCTGGCGCGAAGAGGATGGTGACGAGGAGCAGCGCTCCGATCACGATCAGCGCGTATTGCTGGGAGATCACGATCAGCGTCTGGAACAGCCACAGGACGAAGAAGGTGCCGAGCAGCGCCGCCGTGAGGTCTGTCCGCCCGCCGACCGCGACCCAGATGATCGGCATGGCGGCGGCGGGCAGCGCCATCGACGAAGGCGCGATGAACTGCCCCCACGCGGTGTAGAGCGCGCCGCTGAGGCCGGCGAGCGTGCTCCCGATCACGAACGAGATGAGGAGATAGCGGCGGATGTCGTAGCCGAGGAGCTCGGCACGGTCCGGGTTCTCGCGGATCGCGACCAGCACGTTGCCGAATTTCGAATTCACCACCATTCGCAGGCCGAGATAGGTGAGCACCAGGAGGCCGAGCACCAGGAAGTAGAAGGTGGTGCCCTCGAAATAGAGCTTGCCGTCCACCCATGGGATCGAGAGCGGCGGGATGCGCGTCATCCCGTTGTAACCATTGAGGCGCGCGGCGCCGATCCGCCACTCCGGCCCGGCCGTCTGGTTGACGAAGGTGGCGAGCGTGAGGGTGAGCGCCAGCGTCACGATGCCGACGAAGACGCCGGTGATCCGCCCGTAGATGACGAAGTAGCCGATCAGCACCGAGACGAGGCCGGTGAAGATCAGTGCGAGCACCAGCGCGACGAACGAGAGGTCCGACTGCTGGCCGAAGTTGATGGCGATCACCCCGTAGCCGTAGCCGGCGAGGCCGAAGAACGCCGTCTGGCCGAAGCTGATCATCCCGCCGTAGCCCCAGATGAGCGACAGGCCGAGCGCCATGAACACCCACGATCCGAAGTAGGCGACGTTGCCGACGGTGTAGCCATCCGCGACCAGCGGGAAACACAGCGCGGCAATGAGGACGACGATCGCGATGGACCAGAACAGCCGGCCGTTGCCGAAGGTCTGCGGGCCGTTGACGAGGGAAAGCATTTTCAACATGGGAGGTCCTCAGTTCCGGCGGCCGATGATCCAGCCGGTAAAGCCGTCCGGCAGGACGCGAATGACGATGCAGACCGCGACGAGAAGGCCCATCACGCCGTAGACCTGACCCCACAGGGCGGTTGCCGTGGCCTTGATGATGGCAAGCACCACACCCGCGATGGGCGTGCCGACCAGAACGTCCGCCCCGCCCGCGACGACGGTGACGAAGGCTTCGATGACGAAGCTCGCGCCCATCATCGGGCTCAGGGTCATGGTGGGGGCGTAGAGGCCGCCGGCGAGCCCCGCGAGCGCGGCGCCGAGGCCGAAGGTGGCGGCATAGACGCGGTCGACCGGCACGCCGAGCGAACGGGCCATCGCCGCGTTCTGCATGGTGGCGCGGGCGTGGACGCCGAACCGCGTCTTCATGAAGAAGAAATAGAGCGCGACGAGGACGCAGATGGAGACCGCGAACAGGACGAGGCGGTAGACCGAGTAGGAGCCGCCCGCATATTCGACGAAGCCGAACGGCGTGCCGACGCCGGGCGCGCCGGAACCGAACAGGAGCAGCGCCCCTTGCGTCATGATGAGGCTGATCCCCCAGGTGGCGACCAGCGAGTCGATGGGTCTGTGGTAGAGCCGCTGCACGATCAGGCGCTCGATCAGGACGCCGAAGAAGCCGGCGACGACCGCGCCCAGCAGCATCCCGACGACGAGCGGAATGCCGGCTTGATAGGAGTAGGTCGTGACGTAGGCCCCCATGGCGATGAATTCGCCGTGGGCCATGTTGATGACCCCCATCATGCCGAAGATGATCGCAAGGCCCGCCGAGGCGAGGACCAGAAACGCGAACACGTCGGCGACCTGGTAGAGGTAGGAAATTACATGCAGCATCGGGACCACCACTTGCCTGTTCGATGAGCGGGGCGGCGCGTCTGCGCCGCGCAGGACGAAACGGCCCGGCCGTCAGGCCGGGCCGCCGGGGCTCAGGGGAGGTAGCTCGGGGTGTACTGGTCCTTCGGGTCGTTCTGCGTGAGGTCGCAGCCGATCTCGCCCAGCCAGTAGGGCTCGACCCGGTCCCACGACCTCTCGACCGTCACGTTGTGCTCGTCGTCGACCGAGACCTGCCACATCCGGTGGCTGACGTGCTGCGACTTGGGGTCGATGCAGATCTCGCCTTCCGGCGCGTCGATGCAGGCTTCACCCGTGGCGATCGCCTTGCGCAGGTCGTCCAGCTTGGTGGAGCCGTCCGCCATCTCGACGAGCTTCTTGTAGAGGTAGATCGCCGAATAGGCGTTCTGGCCCATGTCGTTGATGTACGGCTCGTCGGGGAACTTGGCGTGCCAGCGTTCCTTGAAGGCGGTCGCCTCGGGGCTATCCAGCTCCTCGAACCAGTTCATCGCGACGTGCATGTTCGCCATGGTCGGCGGCGGGAAGCGCTTGTGCTCGAAGCCGAGGCCGATGGTGATGGTGGAGCCCTTGGGCAGCGTCAGCCCGGCGGCGGGCGCCTGCTCGTAGAACGAGGCCTGCGAGTTGCCGACGACCAGCGTCATCAGCCAGTCCGGCTCGGCGCGCTGGATGTTCTGGATGGTCTGGCCGAACTGCGACACGCCGAGCGGGATCATCTCCTCGCCGACGATCTCGCCGCCGTTCTCCTCGACCAGCTTGCGGGTCCATTCGGCGGTGATCTGGCCGAAGTTGTAGTCGGCGGCGATCGTGTAGACCTTCTTGCCGTACTTCTCCATCATCCACGGGACGAACGTGGAGAGCTGCTGCTCGGGCACGCCGCCGGTGCCGATCATGTTGGCGTCGCAGACGCCGCCTTCATACTGGTTGGTGTAGAAATACGGCACGTCGGTGCGATCGACGATGGGGCGCACGGCTTCACGCGAGGCGCTGGTGGCGCCGGCGAACAGGACGTCGACCTTGTCGCTCTGGAGGAGGCGGCGGGTGAATTCCTGGAACTTGGCGTTGTCGAACTGCGGATCGTAGGCGATCAGCTCGAGCTGGCGCCCGTCGATGCCGCCGGCTGCGTTGATCTCCTCGATGGCGAGCTGGGTGCCGCGCACCTTGGGCAGCGTGAGGAGCGCGATCTCGCCGGACTGGTCCTCCAGCAGGCCGATCTTGATCGGTGGCTTGTCCTGCGCGAAGGCCGGCGACAGGGCGAGCGTCGCGATGGTGGCCAGTAGAATGCCGGAACGTCGGTGCATTGATAAAGGTCCTTTCCTGCAGTCGAATGGCCGAGTTCTTCCGTTGCCGGGATGGAGCACGGCCGTGGAGGATGAGGGCGGGCACGAAGACGAGTCCGCCATGATTTTCGGCATGAGACCGGGCCGAGATAACTGCAAACAACGCCTTCGGTCAGTTGCCCTGCGCATCGCAACTTATGTGCCATGCACAATCTTGCTTCGATCCGCTCCGGCCCGTTGCGCGCCTTATCGCGCAGCGAACCATGGAAACGGCTGGCGACCCGGCGTTGCCGAAATCAAATCCGGCACAACGAATTTGACCTCCGCAACGCCGTTCACCGCCCGGGCCGGGTCAGATGGCCGGGTGTCTGGTGTGCCAGTCGGTGGCGAGCTGGTAGGCATGGCCTGCACAAAGCAGTGTCGCCTCCGAAAGGTGCGGGCCGACGAGCTGGAAGCCGATGGGCACGCCAGCGTCCGAGAACCCGCACGGCAGGGTGATGGTTGGGCTGCCGCTGACGTCGAACGGCGCGGTGTACTTGAGGAGCTTGGTCAGCTCCGCCGGGTCGCCGAGCCCGAGCCGCTCCAGCGATGGCCCGCCGATGAACATGCCCGGCACGAGGAGGAGGTCGACGCCGGTGAACATGCGCACAAGCCGGCCCTTGAACTTGTCGCGCTCCACAATCAGCTCGGCGATCCGCTTCGGATCGACGGCATGGCCGATGTCGAGCAGCCCGGCCAGCGTCGCGCCGTACTCGTCCTTGCGGCTGGGGTAGGTGTCCTTGTGGACGTAGGCGGTCTCGTAGGCGCAGAACTCCACCCAGCCGTTCAAGACGGTGGAGATGTCCGGCGCGCTGACGTCCACGATGGTGGCGCCGAGGCTCGCCAGAACGTCCGCCGCGGCTTCGGTGAGCTCGATCACCCTGTCGTCGACGCCGTCGCTGTTGAAGCCGCGGTCGATGCCGATCCGCAGGCCGCGGGCGCCGAAGATGCCGGCGGCCTTCACAAGCTCCAGATAGTCCGGCACGGGGGCGAGCAGGGTTGTGGGGTCGGCGTCGTCTGCGCCGGCGATGGCGTAGAGCATCGCGGCGCAATCGGCGGCGCAGCGGGTCATCGGCCCGAGGTGGTCGAGCGATTCCGACAGGATGAACGCGCCATAACGGCTGACCCGGCCCCATGTGGGCTTGAGTCCGGTGACGTTGTTCATCAGCGAGGGGAAGCGGATCGAGCCGCCGGTGTCCGAGCCGATGGAGCCGAAGCAGAGCCCCGCCGCGGTCGCGACGCCCGAGCCGGAGGAGGACGCGCCCGCCCAGTGCGCATCGCTCCACGGATTGACTGGAACCGGCACCTCCGGGTGGTGCTCGGCGTAGGCGCCTTCTGTCATTGTGAGCTTGCCGAGGAGGACGCTGCCGGCGGTGGCGAGCCGGGCCGTGACGGTGCCGTCCTCGTCCGGCATGTTCGCGGCATGGATGGTCATCCCGGCGGCAGTCGTCACGCCCTTGGTATTGCAAAGATCCTTGAGGCCGATGGGGACGCCGTGGAGCGGCCCGCGATAGCGCCCGGCCATGATCTCGGTTTCGGCCTCCTTCGCCTGGCTCATCGCAAGATCGCCTGTCACGGTGACGTAGGCGTTCAGTCCGGGGCCGATGTCGCCGACCCGCTCCAGCATCATTTCGGTGAGTTCGACGGGCGAGACCTGCCGCGTCCTGATGAGCTCCGCAACGTCAACGAGGTTGGCGTACGCAAGCTGGGTTAGTGCCATCGGAACGGTCCTGCTGTTGTTGCGGGTCGTTCCCCGACAACAGCAAGCTCGCGGCCAACCCGTGCCACCGCACCTTTGGCCCGGACGACGGAAACGCAGCGCTGCCGCCAGTTTTGCTGCGCTGCGTTAGTATTTGTGCACTGGCGGCGGGCCGAGCTGAGAAAAACTCAGCCGCCCGCCCGCCGAGCGTCAGAGCTGGACGCCGCGCGTCAGCGCCCCGTCCACGATGAGGTTGGTGCCGGTGGTGAAGGAGGAGGCAGGGCTTGCGAGGAATACGACGCCGCGCGCCACCTCCTCGGGCTTTGCCATCCGCCCCGTGGGGTTCAGCGCCAGCGCCTGCGCGAAGAGGTCCGGGTTGCCGGTCTCGATCTGCTGCCAGATGCCGCCGTCGAAGTAGGTGTTGCCCGGCGAGACGGAGTTGGCGCGGATGTTCTGCGGCGCAAGCTTCACCGCAAGCCCGTGCATGTAGTGCACCAGCGCCGCCTTGTAGGCGCCGTAGGCGGGGCCGGTGAAATCCGTCTCGCGGCCCGACACGCTGGAGATCGCGGTGATCGAGGCGGCCTCGGAGCGTTCCAGCCACGGCATCGACGCGTTGACGAGGCGGACGGTGTGCATGAGGTCGGTCTCGAAACCCTTGTACCAGGCCTCCTCGTCATCGCTGACCGCCAATGCCGAGACGTTGGCGACCAGCATGTCGAGCCCGCCGAGCGCTTCGGCCGCCGCAGCGACGAAGCCCTCGAACGCGCCCTTGTCCGCAACGTCGACCGCCTGGCCGAATGCGGTGACGCCCGCCGCCTCCAGCGCCGAGACGGTATCGTCCACCTCGCCGGGGTTGCGCGCGCAGACGGCGACGCTGGCGCCTTCGGCGGCGAAGATGTCGGCGCATCTGCGGCCGATGCCCTTGGTGCCGCCGGTGACGAGTGCCTTCATGCCCTTGAGACCGAGATCCATGCCTTCTCCTTAAGGTTCTGGCGCGCAGCAGCGGCGCTGCAGTTGCATCGGGCGTACCGGGCACGGAACCCGCATTCGCCGCCCGCAGGAGCACATTGCCACGACGCGCATCCAACGCCGCACGGATGCCGGGTTCGTGCCAGTTGGCGCGCCACCAGCCCGCGCCGTTGAAGGGACCCACGATCCGCGAGGGTGTCCAGCCGCCGTGGAAATCCCCGCTTGCGGCCGGACGGCGTCGCCGCACACCGAAGCCTCGGCGGCGTCGGAGGCGCCAAACACGATGTCTGCGATCCCATGCCCCGCGCCTCGGGGCGGTGCAGGCCTTGCATCGGGGTCCGAAATCGAAACTCCCAGGGAGCCCTCAATTGATGACGACCGAACGCCCGACATTCGACGACGATCGCGACTATGTCGGCTATGGCGAGCATCCGCCGCACCCGCAGTGGCCGGGCGGGGCGCGCATCGCGCTCAACATCAACGTCAACTTCGAGGGCGGCGGCGAGCGCTCGGTGATGGACGGCGACGGCGTCTCGGAAAGCATGCTGAACGACATCGGCGCGCCGGGTCTTGAACGGCCTAAGGGCGCCGCTGGTGGAATCGGTCTTCGAATACGGATCGCGTGTCGGCGCGTGGCGGCTCCTCGCCCTGTTCCGGCGCTTCGGCATCAAGGTGTGCCTGCTGGCCGTGGCGAAAGCGGCCGAGCGCACCCCCGAGATCGTGCGCCGCTACGTGGAGGACGGGCACGAACTCGTCAGCCACCACTACCGCTGGCTCGACTACCAGACGATCGACGAAGCGACCGAGCGCGAGCACATCCGCCTCGCCTTCGAGACGCTGGAGAAGATTGCCGGCGTCGCGCCAGTCGGCTGGATGACGGGACGGCCCGGCGCCAACACCCGCCGCCTCCTCGCCGAAACCGGGCGCCTTCTCTACGACCGTGAAAGTCTCAACGATGAGCTGCCCTACTGGCGCACCGTTCTCGGCAAGCCCTACCTCGTGATCCCCTACTCGTTCGAGACGAACGACAACCGCTTCGACCAGAATCTCGGCTTCTCCACGGGCGACGACTTCGCGCGCTACATGATCGACGCCTTCGACACGCTTTATGCCGAAGGCGAAACCGCGCCGAAGATGATGTCGCTCGCCCTCCACGACCGGCTCATCGGCCGCCCCGGACGGATCACCGGCCTCGTGCGCTTTCTGGAGCATGTGCGCGCCCACGACGGCGTGTGGATCGCCACCGGCAGCGAGATTGCGGACCACTGGCGGCGTGTGCACCCGCCCGCAATCTGAGCCCGGCGATCCTGCCGCTGGCATGAGAGTTGCTCCGGTTTTGCCTAAATGCGAGGCGCTGCCCCCTCGGGCAGCCCCTCGGATCAACGGCATTCCAGAACGGGAAGACAAAACCGATGGCACGTTTGACACGGCGCGACATGATGAAGGGGGCTCTGGCCACGGGAGCCTTCGGTCTGCTGGCCCCCGCGTTCGGGCTTTCCCGCGCATTTGCGGCGGAAACCCTGACTGCAACCCACTTCGGCGGCCCCTACCAGGTCCTGAGCGAGATCATCGCCGCCCCGTTCGCCGAAGCCGGTCTCGGCGAGGTGACCTACGATGTCGCGTTCTCGGGCGCTGCCATCGGCTCGATGCAGACCCAGAAGGCGAACCCGCCGTTCGACGTGACGATGCTGTCCCGCTCCTTCGCGATCCGTGCCCAGAATGCAGGCCTCCTCGCCAGGCTGGAGCCGGGCGATATCACGGACACGTCCGGCCTCATCGCCGAAGCCGTGCCCGCCGGCGGCTGGGGCGCTGCCATGATCCTCGACACGTTCGACCTGATGATCGACAACAAGGTCATCACCGAGCCGCTGACCTCGTGGCTCGACCTGTGGCGGCCCGACCTTGCGGGAAAAATCCTGCTGCCGGCCGCGTCCAACCCCGGCACGGTGTTCTTCATCGCCTGCCTGGCGCGCGCCATCTCCGGCGGCGAAGCGCTGACCCCCGAAGCGGTGGACGAGGCGTTCGAGAAACTGACGGCGCTGAAGCCTTCCGTGCGCAGCTTCTATGCCGACGGGACGCAGGCCACGCAGCTCATCGAGCGCGGCGAGATTTCGGTGGCCCCGCAGTTCGGCATCCGTATCGCCAACCAGACCCGCACCGCGCCCAACATCGTCAAGGTCACGCCGGATGAGGGCATCGTCGCCATCCCGTACGACCTGTGCATCCCGGTCAACAGCCAGAAGATCGACCTCGCGAAGACCTACATCAACTTCGCGCTGACGCAGAAGGTCCAGAGCGGCCTCGCCGCCAGCCTCCTCGCAACCCCCGTGCGCGAAGACGCCGAGATTGCCGCGGACGTCGCCCCGCTGGTGACGACGGACTTCAGCAAGATCTGGTTCGCCGACGAGGAGTTCCTCGCTGCCAACCAGAAGACCTGGCTCGACCGCTACACCCGCGAGATCCAGAGCTGATGGACGAAGCGGTCGACAACAAGCTCCTTGTTCGTGATTTATGTAAGAGTTTCAACGGCCAAGTCGTTCTCGACCGCTGCAGTCTCAGCCTGCAGAAGGGCGAGGTGGTCGCACTTCTGGGCCCCAGCGGCTGCGGCAAGTCCACCCTTCTGAACCTCGTCGCCGGGTTCGAGCAGCCCGACTTCGGCACCATCGCCCTCCGGGGCAAGAGCATCGCCAACGTTCCGCCCCATCGGCGGAACGTTGCAATGGTGTTCCAGAACTACGCGCTGTTCCCGCACATGACCGCGGCGGAAAACATCGCCTACGGCCTCAGGGCGCGGAAGGTGGCGAAGTCCGCGTGGCAGGAGAAGGTGGCGCGCGCCATCGACCTCCTGAAGCTGACCGGGCTGGCGGAGCGCTATCCGGCCGAGCTCAGCGGCGGGCAGCGCCAGCGCGTGGCGGTGGCGAGGGCGATCGCCATCGACCCGGAGATCCTGCTCCTGGACGAAGCGTTCAGCGCGCTCGACCGCAATCTGCGCGACCAGACGCAGCTGGAACTGTCGCTGCTCCTGCGCCGGCTCCAGATCACCACCGTCCTCGTCACCCACGACCAGCAGGAGGCGTTCGCCCTGTCGGACCGGATCGCGGTGATGCGCGGCGGCCGGATCGAGCAGGCCGGCACGCCGGACGAGGTCTATCGCGCACCGGTCAACAGCTTCGTGCTCGGCTTCATGGGCCGCGCCAACCAGCTGCCGGCAACGCTCAGCACCACGCCGGAGGGGCGGATCGCCCGCATCGGAGAGGGCATCGCCTTCCCGCTTGCCGCATCCGCCGCGGCCCCGCCCGATGGCGCGGCCTGCGTCAACATCCGCTCCGAGGACCTTGCCATCAGCGCTGTCCCCACGAACGTCCACACCAGCCATCCGGCCACCGTGGTGCTGTCGATGTCGCTCGGCGCCCGCCAGCGCATCGTTCTCAGCCACGGCGCGATCAGCCAGATCGTGCTGGAGGTGCCGGCGACATCGATCACCGACCCTGCCGTCCTCCAGAACGGCGCCGACGCGTTCATCGACTTCGACCCGGCCAACTGCATCGTGGACGGGGCACGCTGATGCTGCGCAGCGTCCGGCCCTGGCTTTGGCTCCTGCCTGCGGGCACGCTCATCGTGCCGCTGTTCTTCTTCCCGGTGACGATCCTGATGCGCAACAGCGTCTACCGGGACGACCCGATGCAGTTCCTCGTCCCGGACTTCACGTTCGTGAATTATCTCGGCGTCCTGACGGACCCCTATTATCTTAAAGTCTTCGGCAATTCGCTCGGCTTCGCGGCGCTGGTCGCGGTTGTGGCGCTGGTGCTCGCCTACCCGTTCGTCCACCTGATGCTGGCGGTGTCGGAGCGCACGCGGCTCCTCCTCCTGTGGGTCGTGTGCCTGCCGCTTTATGTCAGCATCATCATGCGGGTGTTCGGCTGGATCGTGATCATCGGCGACACCGGGCTCATCAACCAGATCCTCCTCGGCCTCGGCTGGATCAGCGCGCCGCTGCACATGCTGTACGAGGGCGAAGGCGTGTTTCTCGGCATGCTGCACCGCTACTTCCCGCTGATGGTCCTGCCGCTGCTCGCGAGCCTCCAGAAGATCGACCCGATGCTCCTGCGCAGTTCCACCAACCTCGGCGCCGGCCATGTCCGCACGTGGCTCCTGGTGGTGCTGCCACTCAGCATTCCGGGCGCGGTGGCGGGCGTGCAACTCGTCTTCGCCGGCGCCCTCAGCGACTATGTGATCCCGATGCTGATGGGCAGCACCCGCATCCCGATGATTGCGCCGACGGTGTTCTACGAGGCGTCGACCAATGCGAGCTGGGCCAAGGCCGGCGCGCTCGGCATCATACTCCTGACGCTGGTGCTGACGCTCAACATCGCGGTCAACGCCATTGTCGCGCGGACCGCACCGTGGACGGCACGGGCATGAACGGGACGCCATCCATCCGCTTTCTCGCCGTCGTGCTGAGGCTCTACGGCGTCGCGCTCGTCCTGTTCCTTGTGCTGCCGATCGCGCTGCCGGCGGCGGTCGCCTTCACAAACGGCGACACGCTGGCGTTTCCGCCGGAGGGGATCAGCCTCAGATGGTTCGCGGCGGCGCTGGAGAACCGGCAGTTCATGGACGGCCTGCGGATCAGCCTGATGATCGCGCTCGGGGCCACGGCGCTGGCGACCGTCGCCGGGGTGACGGCGGCGATCGCGATCAACCGCTATCGCTTTCGCGGGCGGGGCACGGTGCAGGCGGTGGCGATGCTGCCGCTGGCGCTGCCGGCCGTGGTGCTGGGCCTTGCCATCATGTTCGCCCTGCCGATCTACCGCCTGCAGGCCGGCATGACCGCGACCATCCTCGGCCACGCGCTCCTCGGGCTCCCCTACGTCCTGTCGATGGTTCTGGCTGCCCTCAGCAACTACGACCCGACGCTGGAGCGCGCCTCGCTCAACCTCGGCGCCGGGCCCGTCCACACCTTCTTCCGAGTGACCTTCCCGCTGATCCGTGGCGGCGTGGCGGCGGGCGCCGTCGCGACGTTCCTGTTCTCGTTCGACAACATCTCGCTGTCGCTGTTCCTCAGCAACAACGACACGCTGCCGCTGCGCCTGATGCAGCAGATGCAGTCCTACGCGGATCCCAGCGTCGCGGCGCTCTCGACACTGCTGATGAGCCTGTCGCTCCTCGGCCTCCTCGCCATCGTGCCGCGGATGGGCCGCACCCGGTAACGCCCGGCCGCGTCAGGCGGGCGAGGCGGTCAGCGCGGGTTCTGCAAGGTCGGCGGTCAGCGGGTCGTAGCCGAAGAACCAGTCGATCTCGTGCGGGCCGCGCATCCATGAGTTGTCGAGCGAGATCTCCTGCACGCGGGCGACACGCTCGATCCGCGTCGCCTCGAAGGCGCTGAAGGCGCGAGCCGGGTCGTCGAACGCGGCAATGCAGCGCGCGAGGATCGCGGCATCTTCCAGCGCCATCGCACCGCCTGCGGCCATGTAGGGGCGCACGGCGTGGCAGGCGTCGCCCATCAGCGCGACGGGGCCCTCGCTCCAGCGGTCATCGCGCGGCCGGTCCAGGATCGGCCAGATGCTGACGTTCTCCGCCACCTCCAGAATGCGCGTTAGGTCGGGGTGGAAGTGCGCGAACGCTGCGAGGAAATCCTCGCGGGTGCCGGGGATCACGGTGCGGTCCATGTCCCAGCTGTCGGCAGGCACGGTGCCCATGGCGTAGACCTCGTCGCGCCGCGCGGTCATGAAATAGGTGAGGATGTGCCGGTCCTCGCCCCACCACTTGGTGCAGTCGCGCATCACGGGCGGCGGAATGCGGCTTGCGGGAAACACCGCGCGCGGCGCGATGCGGCCGAAGAAGCGCGGCTCGTCCGGCCCCAGCATCGCGGCCCGCACCCTGGAGCGGATGCCGTCGGCCCCCAGCACGATGTCGGCCTCCACGACGGCGCCATTGGCGAAGGTGAGCCGCACGCCGTCCCCGCTCGGGTCGAGCCCCGTCAGGTGATGGCCGAACCGGATCGTGCCCGGCGCAAGCGGCGTTTGCAGGAGGGCGTGAAGGTCCGCCCGGTGGATGTTGAGGTAGGGCGCGCCGTAGCGGGCGTTGAAAGCGTCGGTGACCCTCAGCTCGTACATCGTCTCGCCGGTGTCCCACTTGCGGCTCACGTAGGCGTCCGGCTGGATGCCGTGGGCGTGGAGCGCATCGCCCAGCCCCAGCCCCTGCAGCACGCGCGAGCCGTTGGCGCTGAGGATGATCCCGGCACCGATCCGGGAGTAGGCGTCCGACTGCTCGTAGACCGTGACGCCAAATCCGTCCCGCTGGAGAAGCCCGGCGACGGCGAGGCCGGCAAGGCCGCCCCCCACAACGGCGATCCGGATATCCCGATCCATGTCCTGTCCCTTCTTCGATCCCTACGCGCAGTCGGGGGCAATCGGCGTGCCATCCTGCCGGTTGGCGCAGCGGAAAACCGCGCCGGATTGCATGAATGACGATGAGAAGGGTTGCCGCCGATGCACTGAAATCGCTGTCGACGAGGCTGTGGGAGGGCCGCTCGGTGGTCCGTCTTTTGCATTGATGCCGGCACGCCGGAGCCGCGCAGCGCGGGCGAGGCACAGACGATGGAGAGCCCCGTGACCCACCCACTGTTCGAGGCAGAGCCGGTGTGCGTCCGCCGCCCGGTCCTGCCCGGTGCCGCAAGATGAGGCGCCTCCTCCACTCCATCGACGCCCTCTACACCTGCGACGATGCCCATCTCGCGCTCAGCGATGCCTACATCGTGGTCGACGGCGAGCGGATCGCCGAGATCGGCGCCGGCACGCCCCCGGCAGGCGACTTCGACGACACGATCGACCTGTCGGGCACGCTGGTCGTGCCCGGCCTCGTCAACATGCACCACCACTTCTTCCAGACGCTGACGCGCGCGATCCCCGCCACCCAGCGCGGCCACCTGATCGACTGGCTGCGCCTGATGTACCCCGTCTGGGCCGGGATGACGCCGGACCACCTCGCCGCCGCCACCAGGGCGACCGCTGCCGAACTCCTCCTCACCGGCGCGACCACCTCGGTCGACCATGCCTACCTCATCCCGCGCTGCGATCCGGCGTTCGTGGATGCGGAGGTCGCGGCGGCGCGGGAGGCGGGGCTGCGGCTGCACCTCGTGCGCGGCAGCATCACCGCGCTGGAGGCGGACCTCGAACGGGAGCTGACCGCCCTCCTCGGCCCAAGGGCCGGCGGCATCCTCGACGATCCCGCCGCTGTCCTCGCCGACATGAAGGGCACCATCGCCCGCCACCACGCCAGCGGCTGGGGCAACCGCGTCAGCGTCGGCCTCGGCCCGACCACCACCACGTTCGACGACCTCGACTTCATGGCGGCGGTCGCCCGCTCTGCCGGGGAGAGCGGCGCCAGCCTCCACACCCACTTCCACCCGCGGCCCGACGAGCGGGCGCTGACCGCGGCCCGCTTCGGCAAGACGCCGTCCGAGATCCTGGTCGAGGCCGGGTGGATGACGCCGCGCACGTTCTTCGCCCACAGCACGCGGCTCGATGCGGACGACATGCGCCGGATCGCAGACGCGGGCGCCGCGGTGGTCCACTGCCCGCGCATGGTGATGCGGCTCGGCGCGCGCGTCAGCGAAGTCCACGCCATGCGCGATGCCGGCGTGCGCGTCGCGGTCGGCGTCGACGGCGGGGCGAGCAACGATGCGGGGTCGATGATCGGCGAGATGCGGCTCGCGCTGCTCCTCCACCGCGTGGCCGGCGGCCAGGGCACCGTTCCGGTGGAAAGCTGGCTCGACCCCTACGACGTGCTCCTGATGGCGACCCGCGAGGGCGCGGCCATTCTGGGCCGCGACGACATTGGCCGGATCAGCGTCGGCGCCTGTGCCGACATCACCGCATTCGGCGTTGGCCGCGTCGATCTCGCCGGCGGCCGCACCGACCTGCTTTCCGGCCTGCTTCTGGCCGGCGACGGCAACCGCGCCGCACTCACCATGGTGGGCGGCGACATTCTTGTGCGGGACGGCCGGCTGGTCGGCGACGACGAGGAAACCATCGGAAACGCGGTCGACCGCGCCACGGCCGAGCTGACCGCGCGCGCGTCCGACCTCACAGGCGTCGATTATTCGGCGTTCGCGATGCGCAAGGGCCGCCCGCCGGCGCCCTCGATCCCGGCCCGCAGCCGGTAGCCTACGCAGGCAGGCGAAGGTGTTCGATGGCGTTGGCGCGGTAGATCGCGGCAGCGCGATCGGCGGAGAGTGCGTCGATCACCGCCTGGTTTTCGGTGGGGGACGACCAGGGGCCACGGTCCAGCGCGTCGTCGGGAAGGTCGGGCCGGAAGAAGGGGTGGTCGGTCCCGAACATCACGCGGTCCCAGCCGGTGAGGCCGGCGGCGCAGGCAAGCGTTTCGGGTGAATAGGTGATCGCGTCCACGAACAGGCGCTCGAGGTAGGCGCTGGGCGGCATCGCGAGATTGAATTTCACCGCGTCGGTCTTCGCCGAGCCGTCGATCCGCCCGGCGAGGAAGGGCAGCGCGCCGCCGGCGTGCGCGGCCAGGATCTTCAGCCCGCCGAAGCGGTCGAACGTGCCCGACAGGATCAGCCGCGCCAGTGCCGCCGTGGTCTCGAACGGGAAGCCGAGGGCAAGCTTCAGCGTGTGGCCTGTGCCTGCGAACAGATCGTCGCCGATGCCGTGGTGGGGATGGATGAACGCCATCAGCCCGTGCGCCTCCAGCCGCTCCCACACCGGCAGGAGCCGCGGATCGTCAAGCCCCGCGCCAAGGCCCGACGCGCCGAGAATGATGCCGCGCATGTGCTGCAGGGCAGCAATCCGGTCCACCTCCGCAGCACACGCTTCCGGCGCCGTGACCGGCAGCACGCCGAAGCCGTAGAACCGCCCGGCGGACGCTTCGCACCAGCCCTCCATGTCCTCGTTGAGCGCTGTCGCGATAGCGGGCGCCTCCGCGGCCGCCACGAACTCCAGCCACGGATTGGCGAGCGACAGGACAGATACGGCAATGTCGTGGGCGTCCATGTAGGCGATCTTGCGCTCCGGCGAATAATACTCGCCGCCGATCGGCCGGCCTGCGGCGGTGCTCGCCTCCGCGTCCTCGCCGGGCAGGATGATGAGGCGCAGATCATCCCCGTTCCCGGCGATGCGCGGCACGGCGGTCCGGTCGCGCAGGAGGTCCCTGTAGCGCGGGAGGTAGACATGGGTGTGCACGTCTATGGCACCGCGTTGCGTGATCATGGTCGAGGTCCTCCGTCCCGACTGCACAGCCGGGCCCGTTCATTGGCAAGAATTGCAAATAAAATGCATGTTTGCGGCCAATTTCCGCGACTTCGGCAAATCGAGTTGCCCGTAAGACTACCGGCCGGTGCGACACCGCGAGGATCGGTCATGCTGACCTTCATCAACCGCCTGAATCGAGAGGGAATGCCAAGTCGTCGCACAGTACGATGTTGATGCAACTGGTCTCTTGGGAAGATGCAATGACTGCGTTATGGTTGCCGGAAAGACGAAAACAAGAACAATAATACAATCCGGAGGATCCCAATGAAACGCCTCGAGACAAGCCGGCGCACGTTCCTCAAGGCCGGCGCCGCGACCGCCGCCGTCGGCCTCTTCGCCCCCGCAGTCCACGCCCAGGCCCGCACCATCCGCGTCGGCTACGTGACGCCGCAGACCGGCCCGCTCGCGGCTTTCTCCGAGGTCGATCAGTACATCATCGACGGGGTGCTGAAGGCTGTGTCAGGCGGCATTCAGTCCGGCAGCCGCACCTACAACCTGGAAGTCATCGTCAAGGACAGCCAGTCCAACCCGAACCGCGCCGCGGACGTCGCCAAGGAACTCATCATCGACGATGAGATCGACATCATGCTCGTTGGCAACACGCCGGAGACGACCAACCCCGTCTCCACCATCGCCGAGATCGAGCAGTATCCGGTGATCTCGTCGCTGGCGCCGTGGCAGCCGTGGTTCATCGGCCGGCAGGGCAACCCCACCGATCCGGGCACCTGGAAGCCGTTCGACTATGGCTACCACTTCTTCTGGGGGCTGGAGGACGTCATCGCCGTCTTCACCAACATGTGGAACCAGCTCGACACCAATCGCATGGTTGGCGGCCTGTTCCCCAACGATGCCGACGGCAACGCCTGGGGCGACCCGCAGGTAGGCTTCCCGCCGGCGCTGACTGCGGCCGACTTCAAGCTCCTCGACCCCGGCCGCTACGAGAACCTGCAGGACGACTTTTCCGCCCAGATCTCGGCCTTCAAGAACGGCGACTGCCAGCTCCTCACCGGCGTCGTCCTGCCGCCCGACTTCGCCACCTTCTGGACCCAGGCCGCGCAGCAGGGCTACCGCCCCAAGGCCGCATCAGTCGGCAAGGCGATCCTGTTCCCCTCAGCCGTCAACGCCATCGGCGACGCTGCGGAAAACCTCTCCTCCGAGGTGTGGTGGTCCAACGTCCACCCGTTCAAGTCCTCGCTGACCGGGCAGAGCGCGGGCGAGGTCTGCGCCGGCTACGAGGACGCGACCGGCAACCAGTGGACCCAGCCGCTCGGCTTCGCCCATGCCCTCTTCGAGGTGCTGGTCGATGTCCTGAAGCGCACCGACGATCCGCGCGACGCGGAAGCGGTCGCCGCCACCATCGCCGCCACCGACATGCAGACCATCGTCGGCCCCATCAAGTGGGACGGCGCGGGCCTGCCCCCGTTCGCGCAGAAGAACGTGACGAAGACGCCGCTGGTCGGCGGCCAGTGGCGCAAGGGCGACAACGGCCGCTTCCAGCTCGTCATCGTCGACAACCAGACCTACCCGGACATTCCGGTGGCGAGCGAAATGAGGCCGATCAGCTGACATAGAGAAGCGCGGGCCGGCCGTGCTTCTGGAAATCCGCAACCTCAACAAGGCGTTCGGCGCGGTGACGGTCGCCGACGACATCTCGCTCGATGTCGCCGAGGGGGAGGCGCTCGGCATCATCGGGCCGAACGGTGCCGGCAAGTCGACGCTCTTCAACCTCATCACCGGCCGCGTTGCGCCGGGGAGCGGCACGATCCGGCTCGACGGCACCGACATCAGCCGGATGCCTGCGCGGCGGCGCGTCCATCTCGGGATCGGCCGCAGCTTCCAGATCCCGCAGCCGTTCGAGCAGATGACCACCTACGAGAACGTCTCCGTCGCCGCCTGCTTCGGCGCCGGCGGGTCGGAGCTTGCCGAACAGGGCCACGTGGTCGAAGTCCTCCACCGCACCGGCCTGCTCGCCAAGGCGAACCTCCCCGCAGGCTCCCTCTCGCTGCTGGAGCGCAAGCGGCTCGAAATGGCCCGCGCGCTCGCCACCAGACCCCGGCTCCTCCTGCTGGACGAGATCGCGGGCGGCCTCACCGACGCCGAATGCATCTCGCTGGTGGAGACGATCCGCCAGATCAATGCGGACGGCACCACCATCGTGTGGATCGAGCACGTCACCCACGCGCTCCTTGCGGTGGTGACGCGCCTCGTCGCGCTCGACTTCGGCAAGGTCATCGGCGAGGGCGACCCGGAGGCGGTGATGGCGAGCGACGCCGTGCGCCGGATCTATCTCGGGATGGAAGTATGATCGCGGCCCCCGCACGGCGGGCAGCGGCCCCATGAAGCTCCTCGAAACCCGCGACCTCACCGCATTCTACGGCGACTTCCAGGCCCTCTACGGCATCGACGCGCATGTGGACGAGGGCGAGACCATCGCCATCGTCGGCGCCAACGGGGCCGGCAAGTCGACGCTGCTCGGCGCCATCACGGGCCTGCGCCAGACCCCGGCCGACATGGTGGAATTCGACGGCCGCGCCATCGGCGGCATGAAGCCGGCCGACATCATGGCGCGCGGCATCGCGCTGGTGCCGGAAGGGCGCAAGCTCTTCCCCTCCCTGTCGGTGGAGGAGAACCTGATGATCGGCAACTACGGCCGCAAGGTTCGCGGCCACTGGAGCCTCGACGCCATCTACCGCCTCTTCCCGGTGCTGAAGGAGCGCCGCACCCAGCCCGCGACCTCCCTGTCCGGCGGCCAGCAGCAGATGGTGGCGCTCGGCCGGGCGCTGATGTCCAACCCGCGCCTTCTCCTCTGCGACGAGATCAGCCTCGGCCTCGCCCCCTCCGTCATCAAGGACATCTACGCGGCGCTCAGTGAGATCCGGGCCGAAGGCGCCTCCGTGGTGGTGGTCGAGCAGAACATCAGCCAGGCGCTCGCCGTCGCCGACCGCATATACTGCCTCCTCGAAGGCCGGGTGACGCTCACCGGCCGCCCCGCCGAACTCAGCCGCGAGCAGATCGCCCGCGCCTATTTCGGGGGCTGAGCGATGATCGTCGCGGACACCATCATCCAGGGCATTCTGCTGGGCGGCCTCTACGCCCTGTTCGCCACCGGCCTCAGCCTGATCTTCGGCGTGATGCGCCTCGTCAACCTTGCCCACGGCGACCTGATGGTGGTGGCGGCGTTCGCGATCCTCATCGGCGTCGAGGCGCTGGGGCTTCCCATCATCGTCGCAGCCCTGCTCGGCGGCATCGCGATGTTCGCGTTCGGCTACATCCTGCAATCGTTCCTGCTCAACCGGACGCTGGGGAAGGACATCCTGCCGCCGCTCCTCGTCACCTTCGGCCTCTCGATCATCCTCCAGAACGGGATGCTGGAGGCGTTCTCCGCCGATACGCGCCGCCTCCCCTTCGGCGCGCTCGGCGACGCCTCCATCGCGCTCGGCGGCGGGCTCGCCGTCGGCGTGGTGCCGCTCCTCACCTTCGCGTCCGCCGTGCTGGTGATCGTGTTCCTCAACTGGCTGTTCTACCGGACCGAGACCGGCCGCGCCTTCCGCGCCACGTCCGACAACCCCGAAATCGCGCAGCTGATGGGGATCGACAACCAGCGCATCTTCTCGCTCGCGATGGCGCTGTCGCTGGTGGTGGTCGCCATCGCCGGCCTCTACCTCGGCGCGCGGGCGACGTTCGACCCGCTGATCGGCCCCTCGCGGCTGATCTTCGCGTTCGAGGCGGTCATCATCGGCGGCCTCGGCAGCTTCTGGGGCACGCTGGCCGGCGGCATCATCCTCGGCCTCGCGCAGAGCATCGGCGCGCAGATCTCGCCCGAATGGCAGACGCTGTCCGGCCACCTCGTGTTCCTGGCCGTGCTGCTGGTGCGCCCGCGCGGCCTCTTCCCGCGGGCGTTCGACTGATGGCCGGTCCCGCGCTCGACACCAGCCGCTACAGGGTCGCCAAGTCGACCCGCGCCTCCGCGATCGCGCTCGCCGTGATGGGCGTCGGCGTCGTGGCGCTCCTCGCGGCACCGGCGATCATCTCGCGCTCGCTGCTGCAGGACCTCTTCTTCGTCCTCACCATGATCACCCTTGCCCAGTGCTGGAACCTTCTGGCGGGCTACGGCGGGCTCGTCTCCATCGGGCAGCAGGCGTTCGTCGGCCTCGGCGCCTACGCCGGCTTCGGCCTTGCGATCCTCGCCGGGCTCGATCCGCTCGTCGCGATCCTGTGCGCCGGCGTCATCGGCGGAGTGATGGCGATCCCCACCGGGTTCATCCTGTTCCGCCTCGAAGGGGCCTACTTCGCCATCGGCACGTGGGTCGCCGCGGAGGTCTACCGCCTCCTGTTCGCGCAGTGGAAGACGCTTGGCGGCGGCACCGGTACCTCGCTCCCGTCCGACGTGGCGCGCGACATCGTCGGCATCGACACCGTCACGACCCTGTTCGACGTGCGCTCCTCCCATGCGCGCGACATCCTCTCCTACTGGATCGCGCTGGTGCTGGCCGTCGCTGTCATCGGCGCGATCTACGCATTCCTGCGCACCCGCAACGGCCTCGCCCTGTCGGCCGTGCGCGACAACCCGGACGCTGCCGAAAGCCTCGGCGTCGACACGCGCCGCATCAAGTTCGCTGTCTACGTGTTCGCCGCGGCGGGCGCCGCACTTACCGGCGCGCTGATCTACTTCCAGAAGGCCTCGATCACCCCGCAAAGCGCGTTCTCGGTGATCGACTGGACGGCGTTCGTCCTCTTCATCGTCGTGATCGGCGGGATCGGCACGCTGGAAGGCCCCATCATCGGCGCCCTCATCCTGTTCGCCCTGCAGAACTGGCTGGCGGACTTCGGCACCTGGTACCTCATGGCGCTGGGCGCGCTTGCCATCCTCGTCATGCTGGTCGCGCCGAAGGGGATCTGGGGCTTCATCGTCGAGCGCACCGATTTCTCGCTCTTTCCCACCCGCCGCAGGCTGCTCGGGCCGGACACGCCGGTGCCGGACTACACCAGGCCCGTGCGCGAAATGCGCCTGCCGCCCTGCGCCCGGCATCAGCGGGGCGGATGTCCCCCTCGAGGTTCCAACCATGTTCGATATCGAAACCGACGTCCTGATCGTCGGCTCCGGGCCGGCAGGGGTCGCGTCGGCGGCGCTGCTGTCCGGCTACGGCGTCGCCAACGTGATGATCGAGAAATACTCGTGGCTCGCCAACATGCCGCGCGCCCACATCACCAACCAGCGCACCATGGAAATCCTGCGCGAGCTTGGCGTGGAGGAGGAGGTCTACAAGGAGGCCGTGCCGCAGGAGCTGATGGGCAACAACGTCTTCTGCGAGTCGCTGGCGGGCGAGGAGGTCGGCCGGCTGCTCACCTGGGGCAACCACCCCGCCCGCCGCGCCGACTACGAGCTGGCGAGCCCCTCCAAAATGGTCGACATCCCGCAGACGCTGCTGGAGCCGATCATCTTCGGCAAGGCGATGCGCGAGGGCTGCCTCGTCCGCTTCAAGACCGAGTACATCAGCCACACGCAGGACGAGAACGGCGTCGTCTGCACCGTCCACGACCGCGTCGCCGACGAGACCTACCGCATCCGCGCCAAGTACATGATCGGCGCCGACGGCGGCCGCAGCCGCATCGCCGAAGACCTCGGCCTGCCGCTGGAAGGCAAGGCCGACCTCGCCGGCTCCATGAACATCGAGTTCGACGCCGACCTTTCCCATCTGGTGAAGCACCGCCCCTCCGTCCTTTACTGGATTTTTCAACCCGGCTCGGCGGGCGGCATCGGCGCCGGCGTCCTCAGGATGATCCGCCCGTGGAAGAAGTGGCTCGGCATGTGGAGCTACGACATCGCCAAGGGCCGGCCGAACTATTCCGAAGAGGAAATCCGCCAGATCCTGTTCCGCCTGATCGGCGAGGAGGTGCCGCTGAAGGTCACCCGCGTCAGCTACTGGGCGGTCAACAACATCGTGGCGCGGCACTATTCGGTCGGGCGGGTCCACTGCATGGGCGACGCGGTGCACCGCCACCCGCCCACCAACGGGCTCGGCTCCAACACCTCCATCCAGGACGCCTACAACCTCGCCTGGAAGCTCAAGCTGGTTCTCGACGGCACCGCCGACCCGTCGCTGCTGGACACCTTCAACGACGAGCGCCAGCCGGTCGGCAAGCAGATCGTCAACCGCGCCAACAAGTCGATCACCGACACGCTGCCGATCTTCGACACGCTCGGGATCAGCGAGACCGAGACGCAGGAGGAGATGCGCCGCCAGCTCGACACCCGCAAGGCGTCGACGGTGGAAGCGGAGGCCAAGCGCAAGGCGCTCAACGCGCAGATCCGCAACAAGTCGTACGAGTTCAACTGCCACGGCGTGGAGATGGGCCAGCGCTACCGCTCCGCCGCCGTGGTGCCGGACGGCACGCCGGAGCCCGAATACACCCGCGACCGCGAACTCTACTACCACCCCACCACATGGCCGGGCGCCCGCCTCCCCCACGTATGGGTCGAGCAGGGCCGCGAAAAACTCTCCACGCTCGACCTCGTCGGCCGCGGCCGCTTCACCGTGCTCACCGGCGTTTCCGGCGCCGGGTGGGTGGAGGCCGCCGCCCGCGTCTCGGCCGAAACCCGAGCCGACGTCCGCGCCCTCCAGATCGGCCCCGGCTGCGCCATCAACGACACCTTCGGCGACTGGGCACTCGCCTCCGGCGTCAGCGATTCCGGCTGCGTCCTCGTCCGCCCGGACGGGTATGTGGGATGGCGCGCGCAGATGCTCGCCGCCAACCCGGCCGGCGAACTGGGGAGCGTCATGCGCCGCATTCTGGGGTGGGCATTATGAGTGAGCGCACCTTCAAGGCTCGTCTTGACGCTGCCCGCGCGCCTCTCGCCGGCGCGCAGGGCCACGGCGCCCTCGTCCTCTTCCATGCGGCCACTTCGCTCTGGTCGAAGGCGGTTCGACTGGCGCTGGCGGAGAAGGGCACCGCGCACGCGAGCCACGAGATGCAGATCCTCGGCCGTCGCTTCGACGCCGGCCACCCCGCCTATGTGCGCCTGCGCCTCGAGGGGATCGACGGCCACCCGCTGGTCGACGGCTTCTCCGGCCGTGCCAGTGTGCGCCACGACGGCATCGACCCCGCCGCCGTGCCGACGCTGGTGGACGCTGGAGCCGAGCGCGTCATCCTCGACCCGCTGCGGATGCTAGACCACATCGCCGCCCTCCCCGGCCCGGACCTTGCCCCCCAGCGCCTGCGCACCGAAATCGCCCGCGAGACCGCGCTCGTCGACGCCGCCCCGTTCGAGGCGCTCCCCTACGGCGCGCACCCCGGCGGCGACACAAGGCCCGAGCCGCTGCGCGAGGCCGTGCGCGGCGTCCATGACGCCCGCATCCGCAAGATGATGGAGGGTCGCTCGCTCTCCGTCGGCCACCCGCGCCTGATCGCCGCCTACGACGCCGCCATCCGCAAGCAAGCCGCCGCCAAGGTCTTTACCCAATCGCCGGAGTTGATGCGCGGCGCCGTGCAGGAGGTGTTGACGCTGATCGAAGGCCTCGACACGCGGCTTGCCGACGGCAGGCAGTGGATCACCGGCGAGGAGTTCACGCTGGCCGACGTGGTGTGGGCCGCCGCCCTCGGACACCTCGCCTCGCTCGGCCTCGATATCGCATGGACCGGCGGCCACGCGCTGAACGGCACGCCCCGCAACCATGTCGGCGCCTACGCCACCCGCCTCGCCGCCCGCGAGACGATGGGTGCAGCGGGGCTCGAAAGGCCCGGCACGCCTGCGCGCCGGACCGCCTCCGCGCCGCTGCCGATGCCATCCGCCCGGCGCCTCCGCGAACCGCTCGCCGGCCACGGCCGCGACGTGCGCGACGATACGCTCACCGCCGCCGTCCTCGCCACCTTCCGCGATACGCCGAACCCCCGCGCAAAGAAGGTGCTGACGGCGTTCACCCGCCACCTTCATGCGTTTCTGGAGGAGGTGGAGCCGACCGAGGAGGAGTGGGAGTTCGCCATCGAATTCCTCACCCGCACCGGACAGCTCAGCGTCGGCGGGCGGCAGGAGTTCATCCTGCTCTCCGACGTGATGGGCGCCACCGCCCGCGTCGACCTCATCAACCACCGCTTCCCGAGCGGTGCGACGGAAAACTCCGTCCTCGGCCCGTTCTTCGTCGAGGACCGCCCCGTCTTCGACAACGGCGCGGACATCTCAGGCCCGATCACAGGCGAGAAGATGTTCTTCAACGCCCGTGTCCTCGACACCGAAGGCAAGCCCGTCGTCGGCGCCCGCGTCGACATCTGGCACGCCGACGGCGATGGGGGCTACGACATCCTCAACCCCGACATCGACGAGGCGGCCATGCGCGGCCTGTTCCGCTCCGACCCCGCCGGCCGGTTCTGGTTCACCTCGGTCCTGCCCGCCAGCTATCCCATCCCGGAGGACGGCACGGTGGGCGATCTCCTGCGCACCGCCGCGCGCTCGCCCGTCCGCCCCGGCCACGTCCACGTGCGCATCGAGGCGCCGGGCTTCCGGCGGCTCACCACCATGCTGTTCCTCGAAGGCGACCCCTACCTCGATGCCGATCCGGTGTTCGGGGTGAAGCAGTCGCTCATCAAGACCTTCGAGAAGAAGACCGGCGTTCGCGCGCCGGACGGACGCGCCGTGCCGTCGCCGGCCTGGTGCGTCGCCTACGATTTCGTACTCGCGCGGAAGGACCGCTGATGTCCGCGCCCCGCCGCATCACAAGAGGGAGGGGCCCATGCCCGGCCTGGTGACCGTTCTCGTCGTCGTCGTCCTCGTCGCCGTCCTGGTGGTGGTGGTGCTGGCCCGGCTCTACCGCAAGGCGACGCGGGAGGTGAGCCTCATCCGCACCGGCCTCGGCGGGCAGAAGACCATTCTGGCCGGCGGCGCCATCGCGCTCCCCTACTTCCACGACGTGACGGAGGTGAACATGCGCACCCTCCGGCTGGAGGTGGCGCGCTCCGGCGAACAGAGCCTCATCACCAAGGACCGCCTGCGCGTCGACATCGGCGCCAGCTTCTCCGTCGCCGTCGACGGCACGCCCGAAGCGGTGGCGCGCGCCGCCCAGACGCTGGGCGACCGCACCTTTAGCGCGGACAAGATAAAAGACATCGTCGAAGGCAAGCTGGTAGACGCTTTGCGCGCCGTCGCCGCCCGCCGCACCATGGACGAACTGCACGAGGGCCGCTCCGAATACGTGCGCGAAGTGCGCGAGATGATTGCAGACGATCTCGCCGAGAATGGCCTCCGCCTTCAATCGGTGTCGCTGACCGCGCTCGACCAGACGCCCTTCGCGGCGCTCGACGAGAACAACGCCTTCAACGCCGTCGGCATGAGGAAGCTCGCCGAAGTGATCGCCACCTCCAAGAAGGAGCGCGCGCGGATCGACGCCGACGCCGAGGTCGCCGTCACGCTCTCCGCCATGGAGGCGACGCGCCGCAAGCTGGAGATCGAGCGCGAGGAGGAAGAGGCCCGCATCGGCCAGCACCGCGACATCGAGACGTGGAAGGCCGCCCAGCAGGCCGAAATCTCCGCCCGCCGCGCCGAGTCCGAGCGCGCCGCCGAAGAGGCCCGCATCGCCAAGGACAACGGGCTGAAGGCGGCCCGGATCGCCAGCGACCGCGCCATCCGCGCCGCCGAGATCGCCCGCGACCTCGAGGTGCAGGCCTCGGAAATCGCCAAGTCCCTCGACCTCGAGCTGCAGGAGCAGGAGCGCCGCATCAAGGTCTCCGAGCGCCAGCAGGCCGAGAGCGCCGCCCGCGCCGCCGCCGATCTTGCCCGCGCCGAGGCGGCGAAGGCGGAAGAAGCCATCATCACCGCCCGCCGCATGGCCGAGGCCGAGCGCGACAAGGCGCTGGCGCTGCTGGTGGCACAGGAGGCGGCGGAGGCAGACGGCGAGCGGCTGCGCATCCTCGCCCTCGCCGAGAAGGACGCCGCCAGCGACCACGCGGCCGCTCGTCTCAGCGCCGCCAACGCCGAGGCAGAGGCGGAGGTCACGCGCACCAAATCGCTGCGCGAGCGCCTGCTGGCCGAGGCCGAGGGTGTGCGGGCGCTGGCGGAGGCGGAAAACCTCCTGGAGCCGCACATCGTGGCGATGCGAGAAGAGCTGGCGCGGATCGAGGCGCTGCCGCGCACGATCGCGGAAATGGTGAAGCCCGCCGAGCGGATCGATTCCATCCGCATCCACAACATCAACGGCCTCGGCGGGCAGGCCGGTGGCGCCGGCGAAAGCGGAGGCGACAAGCCGCCGGTCAATCAGGCGCTGGATTCCATCCTCGGCATGGCGGTGCAGCTGCCGGCGCTGAAGGCGCTCGGCGACGAGCTCGGCCTTTCCATGAAACAGGCCGCCAAGACCGCGAAGAACACCGCCGCCAGCGACGACGAGGCGTGACCGTGCGCCGGATGACGCTGACGTTCGACAACGGCCCGGACCCGGAGACGACGCCCGTCGTCCTCGACATCCTGTCGCGGCGCGACATCCGCACGACCTTCTTCGTGCTGGGCGACAAGTTGCGCGACCCCGCCCGCCGCGCCGTGGCGGAACGGGCGCACGGCGAGGGTCACCACATCGGCAACCACACCTTCAACCACCTCGCCCCCATCGGCGCCAGCCTCGACCCCGCCGCCCACGAAGTCGAGATTGCGCAAACCCAAGCGCTGCTGGGCGACCTTGCCCACCCGCGCAAATTCTTCAGGCCAAACGGCGGCGGGGGCGAGATCAACGAGGATCTCCTCAGCCACGCCGCGTACGACATGCTGGTCGCCGAGGCCTATACGCTGGTCCTCTGGAACGTGGTGCCGGGCGACTGGAAGAACCCGCGCGGCTGGCCGGCCGTCGCCCGCGAGATGGCGGCGGCAGAGGACTGGCCGCTCATCGTCCTCCACGACCTGCCCACCGGCGCGATGGACGAACTCGACGGCTTTCTGGCGGCGCTTCAGGACGAGGGCGTCACTTTCGTGCAGGATTTCCCGGCCGACTGCGTGCCCATCGACCAGGGCAGGATCATGCGGCCGATGGCGCCCTACGTCTCGTAGGCCCGCCGCCGAAGCGACGGGCCGGGAGCCTCAAGCGTATTCGGCGCGGACGATGGCGGCGCCGTCAACCATCGCCTTCAGCTTGCCGGCGGCGACGTCGCGCGGCAGGTATTTGAGGCCGCAGTCGGGCGCGACGATCACGCGGTCGGGCGAGGCGTATTCGAGGCCGCGGCGGATGCGCTCGGCGATGGTCTCCGGCGTCTCGACATTGGGGTCGGAGAGATCGAGCACGCCGAGGATGATGGTCTTCTCCGGCAGCTCCTTCAGCACCGAGCAGTCGAGCTTGGACTGTGCCGTCTCGATAGAGATCTGGTTGCACGAGCACGCCGAGAGCTGCGGCAGGAACGAGTAGCCCTGCGGCCGCTCGTGGATGATCGCCGCATAGCCGAAGCAGATGTGGACCGCTGTCGTGCCGCGCACGCCGTCGAGCGCGCGGTTGAGCGCGGCGAGGCCGTATTCCTCAGCCGCCTCGGGGCGGGCCTGCATGTAGGGCTCGTCGAGCTGGACGAAGTCGGCCCCGGCATCGAACAGGTCCTGCACCTCGGCGCGGACGGCGTCGGCATAGTCCATCGCTGCGTCGGCGAGGCTCGGGTAAAAGTCGTTCTGCGCCTGCTGGGACATGGTGAACGGGCCCGGCACGGTAAACTTGATCGCCCGGTCGGTGTGCGCCTTCAGAAATTTCACGTCACGGACGCCGATGGCGTGCTTGCGGGAGATCTTCGACACGATCCGCGGTACCGGGTTGGGGTGGCCGGAACGGTCGAGCGCGGTGCCGGGGTTGTCGATGTCGATCCCGTCGAGCGCGGTTGCGAAGTGGTTGGAGTAGCTTTCACGGCGGATCTCGCCGTCGGTGATGATGTCGAGCCCGGCCTCTTCCTGCTCGCGGATGGCGACGCGGGTGGCGTCGTCCAGCGCCTCGGCGAGGTGGGCCTCCGGAATGCGCCACAGCTCTTTCGCGCGGGTGCGCGGGGGGAAGCGCTTTGCGAGCAGTGCGCGGTCGATCAGCCAGTCGGGCTGGGCGTAGCTGCCGACGAGCGATGTGGGGAGAAGGGGAAGGTTCATGGCGTCCTTTCAGGGGCTTCTGGTTGGGTGGTGGCGGGCATGACTGTGGACGCCCGCAGGATGTTGGCAAGCACGGGATAGCGCAGCAGCGTCTGCGCGATGCCGGCGGCGGCGCTGCGCAGCGCTTCCAGGCGCTCGCCGATCAGGCTTTCGGGCGTGACCGAGCCCGAGTAGCCGGAGGTGTTGAGCGCGGCGACGATGGTGCCATCGGCGGCGCGGATCGGCACCGCGAGCGCGGTGATGCCGTAATCGAGCTGATCGACGGAGATGGCGTAGTCCTGCTGCCGCGTCTCGTCGACGAGGGCTCGAAGGCGGGCCGCATCGACGACCGTGTGCTCGGTGAGCGGGGCGGCGGCAAGGGTCGCGAAGAACGCGTCGAGCTCGTGCGGGGCGAGGCCGGCGAGGATGACGCGGCCGAGCGAGGTTGCCGTCGCGGGGTAGCGCGCGCCGGCAAACGCCATGCGGCGCCGAGCCCGCTGCACCGAATGGTGCGCGACGTAGATGACGTCGTGCCCGTCGAGCGTTGCGACCGAGGAGGCGTCGCCGAACCTTGCGACCAGCGCGCGCAGTTCCGGCTGCAGCGTCTCCTCGATCCGGGCGGTGAGGAGGACGGCGGAACCGAGGCCGAGGAGCTTGGACTTGAGGTGGAACGTCTTCCCCGCCTGGCCGATGTAGCCGAGCGCCGACAGCGTCAGCAGGCTGCGCCGCGCCGCGGACGGGGTGAGGCCTGCCCGGCGCGCGACCTCGCTGAGGCTCATCGCGGGGTGTTCCGCGTCGAAGCATTCGAGCACGGCAAGGCCCTTGGCGAGGCCTTCCACGAACTCCGGCCGGCGCGACGGGTCGGCCGGTTCGCCCTCTCTCAACGGCCGACCCATCAGGCCGGCGCGAGGACGAAGTCGAACGCCAGCTTCGCGTCGGGCTGGCGCTCCAGCGTGACGCCGAGGTCCTCGCCGCGCTTGATCCGTTCCACCTTGCCGATCAGCGAGTTGCGCACGCCGAACACAGCGTCGTTCTCCAGATATTCGGTGTTGGCGAAGAACACTTCGGTGGTGATCGGCCGCATCCGCGGCGCGCCGACGATGTAGTGGAGATGCGCCGCACGCCATGCATGACGGTCGCCCGCGCGCAGGAGCTTGCCGACCGGGCCGTCGTACGGAACGGTGTAGGGCTTGGGCAGGACGGTGGTGTAGAAGTAACGCCCCTCGTCATCGCAGGTGAACTTCGCGCGGAGATCGTACTTGTCCTGCCCCTCTTCCTGGATCGGGTAGGTTCCGGCGCCGTCCGCCTGCCAGGTGTCGACGATTGCGCCGGGGAGCGGGTGGCCGAGCGTGTCGCGCACCTGGCCCATGCACAGCACCGTGGCGCCGGGCCGGTCGTCCGCAATGTGGGCGCCGAGCGCCTTCACGGGCGCATCGTCGAGGTAGAACGGGCCGAGGTTGCTGCCCTCCGTCGCCCCGCCGCGGGTGTTGACCATGTCCACCAGCGCGGACAGGCCCAGAACGTCGGACAGCAAGATGAACTCGTGCCGCTCCGGCGTGGAAATCTTTCCGCAATCGTACAGGAAGTTGAGGACGCCCATCCACTCCTCGTGCGTCAGCGATGTTTCGCGGACATAGTCGTGCAGATGGTCGAGCAATGTCTCCAGAAGAAGCGTGAAGCGGGCGTTGTCCTTGGCCTTGAAACTGTCTTTTACAGCGTCCGTCAGGTTGTACTGGTTGATCTCCATGCCGCATTCTCCCCAAATCGGATTTCGCAACTGTCGCTGCGTGCGGACTTCGCCGCTTGACTCAAGACTAAAAGGCCTCATACTTTTCGACAAGCGAAAATATTTTCGCACAGCGAAAGAATAACGCGCCGCAGAGCGTGACACATGGGGAGGCGTCGGTGCGCATCGGCAAGCAGGACGAGGCCTATACTGCCATCGCGACGTCCGACGCGGAGAGCATCACCGTGCGCGGGCGGGACCTGTGCAGCGAGTTGATCGGCCACATCGGCTTCACCGATTACTTCTGGCTTCTGGTCACCGGCACGCCGCCGACCGACAAGCAGCGGATGCTGACCGACGCCTGCCTCGTCTCCATCGCCGAGCACGGGCTGGTCCCCAGCGTGCAGGCCGCACGGATGACGCTGGCCGCAGGGCCGGACGCGTGGCAGGGCGCCATGTCCGCCGGCCTCCTCGGCATGGGCACCGTGGTGGCCGGCAGCTCGGAGACGGCAGGCCGCTACTTCGTTTCAGTCATGGAGCGCGCCGGCGACGGCGACCTCGAAGCCGCCTGCCGGGAAAGCCTCACCGAACTTCGCGCCGGAAAGCAGAAGGTGCCGGGCCTCGGCCATCCGCAGCATTCCGCCGGCGACCCGCGCGCCGACAAGCTGTTCGCGCTGGCGGACGAGCACGGCGCCTCAGGCCGCGCCATCGCCACCGCGCGGATGCTGTCGAAGGTGGCGCCCGACATCTACGGCCGGCCGCTCCCGGTCAACGTGTCCGGCGCCATTCCTGCGGTGATGATCGACATCGGCTGGCCGGTTGACGCCATGAAAGGCATCCCGCTGCTGGCCCGCGCCGCCGGCCTCGTCGCGCATCTGTTCGAGGAATCGCAGCGGTCGATCGGCTTCATCATGTCGAACCACGCCGACCAGGCGATCGCCTACGACGGTCCGCCCGCCGCCGCGCCGAAGAGCGCATAGGTCCATGAAGATCCTCAGGAATCTCCGCGTCGTCGAGATGGGCACCTTCATCACCGGGCCGGCCTGCGCCATGCACCTTGCCGACCTCGGCGCCGACGTCATCAAGGTCGAGCGGCCCGGAAACCGGCGATCCGTTCCGCGCCTTCAAGGGCGGCCTCTACTCGCCGCACTACCAGACCTACAACCGCAACAAGCGCTCCATCGCGCTCGACACCAAGGACGCGGACGACCTCGCCGTGTTCTACGACCTGATCGAGACCGCCGACGTCTTCATCCAGAACTTCCGCCCCGGTGTCGCGGACAAGCTGGGCGTCGGCGAGGACGCGCTGCGCGCGCGGCGTCCCGACATCATCTACTGCGCCATCACCGGCTTCGGGCAGAGCGGCCCGGCGCGCGACCGGCCGGCGTTCGACACGGTCGCGCAGGCCGCCTCCGGCTACCTCCGCCTCCTGACCCCGCCCGCCAACCCGCGCGTGATCGGCCCCGCCATCGCCGACGCGGTGACCGGCCACTACGCCGCGCTCGGCATCGTCGCGGCGCTCTTGGAGCGGGCACAGGGCGGCAAGGGCCGGCGGCTCGACATCTCAATGCTGGAGGCGATGACCCACTTCAACCTCGACTCGTTCACGCACTATTTTGCCGTGGGCGAGATCATGGGGCCGCTCAGCCGCCCCAGCGTGTCGCAGTCCTACACGTTCGAGTGCGCGGACGGGAAATGGGTCGCGATCCACATGTCCTCGCCGCCCAAGTTCTGGACCGGCCTCACCGATGCCGTCGAGATGCCCGAGCTTGCGACCGACCCGCGCTTCGAGGAACGGCTGGAGCGGATCAAGCACCAGGACGACCTGATCGAGATCCTGACGCCGGCGTTCCGCACCCGCACGCGCGACGAATGGTGCGAGCGGCTGCTCGCCGAGGGCGTCCCGCACTCGCCGGCCTACGACAGCAACGAGGCCTTGGAGAGCCCGCAGGCGCAGCACCTCAACATCGCGGTGGACACCAGCCACCCCGAGATGGGCGCCTCGCGCACGGTGCGCGCGCCTTACGCATTCGACGGCGAGGTCGACCTCGACGTGTCACCCCCGCCGACGCTCGATGAGCACGGCGCGGAGATCCGAGCCGAACTGAAGGCCCGCGCCAACGCCTGACCAGACGACAACAAACAAAAAAACGAACCGGGAGGACCACGATGAACAAGTTTACCAGAGCGCTCCTTGTGAGCGCCGCTTTCATGCTTCCCTACGGTGCCTCCGCACAGGAGAGCATCAACATCACGGTGGCATCCAGCCATCCGCTCGCGGTGCCGTGGGTCGGCTTCATCAAGAGCCACTTCATGGCCAAGACCGACGAGATCCTCGCCGAGACCGGCAACTACAAGATCGACTGGCAGGAGGCCTTCGGCGGCCAGCTCTACAAGATCAACGCGACGCTGACCTCGGTCGAGCAGGGCATCACCGACATCGGCTGGGTGTTCTCGATGCTGGAGCCCGCCAAGCTGCCGCTCTCCCAGGCCTCGTCCTACGCGCCGTTCGCCACCGCCAACCCGCCGGCACAGCTCGCGCTGACGTGGGATCTCCTCGAAAGCAACGACGAGTTCCGCAACGAGTGGGAGCAGTACAACCTCAAGGTCCTCGGCCTCACGGGCACCGACAGCTACGACGTCTACACCGCCGAGCCGGTGCGTACCTTCGCCGACCTCGACGGCATCAAGCTGTCCGCCCCCGGCGTGCTCGGCAACTGGCTGCGCGGCACGGGCGCCAACGCCGTCGACGGTGCGCTGACCACCTACTACACCGACATCCAGACCGGCGTGTCCGAAGGCACCCTCTCGCTGGCGCTCGGCATCCTGCCGACCAAGACCTACGAGGTCGCCCCCTACATCTCGCGGTTCGACATCGGCACCGCCTTCTCCGGCGCCGTCGCGATCAACCGCGACACGTGGGACGGCCTCCCCGAGGAGGTCCAGAACGCGATGATCGAGGCCGGCAAGTACTACACCGAGTCCCACGCAAAGGATCTGGTCGAGCGGCACGAGGCAGCCATCGACAAGATGGTCGAGATCGGGGCCGGGCAGTCGACGCCGGTCACCGTCATCGAGATCCCCGATTCGGAACGCGAGGCGTGGGTGACGACGCTGCCAGACATCGCGACCGAGTGGGTCGAGGAGATGGAAGGCCGCGGCATCGGCGCCCGCGCATTCATGAAGGCCTACATGGAAGGCCTGCGCGAGCGCGGCGAGACCCCGGTGCGCGACTGGGACGAGAACCTCTAGGCCCGATGAACTCCGGCAAAACGGTCGGCGCCCCGGAAACGGGGCGCCCTGGCATCGCGCGGGCGTGGGCGGTGCTCGTCGACGGGCTCGCCGCGCTCGGCACGGTGATGATCGTCGGCCTGATGCTCGTCGTCGTCGCCGACGTGCTGACGCGCAACCTCCTCGGCGGCTCGCTGCCGCTGGTCTCCGAACTCGGCGCGCTGATGGTGGTGATGATCGTCTTCCTGCAACTCGCCACCACCGTCCGCCTCAACCGCCTTGCCCGGACCGACGTGCTCCTCGCCGTCATCGCGCAGAGTGCCCCGCGCCTCGGCCACGCGCTGGAGGCCTTCTTCTGCCTCGCGGGCGCCGCGGTCTCCGCGCTCATCGCAAGGCAGACGTTCAACATCCTGTCGCGCGATCTTTCCATCGGCGAATATATCGGCGTGACCGGCGTCATCACGTTGCCGACCTGGCCGTTCCGCGTCCTCATCCTCGTCGGGATCACCGTGGCAGCGCTCCAGTTCCTGGTCCGCGCGGCGGTGGAGTTGCGGCAAACATTCGTGCCGGGACGCACGGCATGAGCGGCATCGAGATCGGCGTCGCGGCGATCGCCGCACTCCTCGTCCTCATCACGCTGGGAATGCCGATTGCGGTGGCGATGCTCACGGTCTCGTTCGCCGGCGTCGCGATGATCCGGAGCGATGTCGTCGCGCTCCGGATGATCGGCGCCGTCGCCAACGATTCCATCCGCGAATATCTCTTCGCGGTCGTCCCGCTGTTCGTGCTGATGGGGCTGCTCGTCACCGTCTCCCGCGTCGGCAAGGACACGTTCGAGCTGTTCCAGCGCCTCCTCCACCGGGTGACCGGCGGCCTCGGCATCGCGACCGTGTTCGCCAACGCCATCTTCGCCTCGATCACCGGCATCTCCATCGCGTCGGCCTCGGTGTTCGCGCGCGTCGCGGTGCCGGAGATGGTGCGCCACGGCTATTCGCGCAGCTTCGCCACAGGCGTCGTCGCCGGCAGCTCCGTGCTCGGGATGCTGATCCCGCCGTCGCTCCTGATGATCGTCTACGCGGTGCTCGCCGAAGAGTCGGTCGGCCGGATGTTCCTCGCCGGCATCGGGCCGGGCATCCTCCTCGTCGTCGCCTACACGGTGCTGATCCTGCTGCTGGCCAAACGCCGGCCCGGCGCAGTGTTCGCTGGCAAGGTGACGGACACGACCGAGCCGCTGACGGCGGGCCTCGCCGTGCGGATGGGGAGCCCCATCGTGATCCTCGTCGGCCTCGTCCTCGGCGGGCTCTACGGCGGGTTCTTCAACCCGACCGAGGCCGGCGCCGTCGGTGCGCTGGGCGCCCTAGTCATCGCGCTGCTGCGGCGCTCGCTCACGCCGCGCTCGTTCTGGTCGCTGCTGGTGGAGACCGGGCGGATCACGGTATCCGTGCTCTTCCTCATCCTCGCGGCCAACTTCTTCAGCCGGATGCTGGCGATGACGGGCCTCCCCAACCATCTGGCCGAGCTGCTGCTGTCGTCGTCCATCGGCCCCTACGGGTTCCTGCTGATCTACCTCGCGCTGGTGATCGTCCTCGGCTTCCTGATCGATTCCATCTCGATCATGCTGATCCTGCTGCCGGTCGCGCTCCCGATCGCAGGCGAGATGCAGTTCGACCTCATCTGGTTCGGCGTCCTCACCGTGTTCGCGGTCGAGATCGGGCTCCTGACGCCGCCGTTCGGGCTCTCGGTCTTCACCATCAAGGCGGCGCTCGACGACGACACGCTGTCGGTGGGCGAAATCTTCCGCGGCGCGCTGCCGTTCGTCGGTGCGATGCTTCTGTGCCTCGTGATCCTGGTGTTCATCCCGTCGATCTCGACGTTCATCGCGCGTTCGTGAGGCAAGCGACTGAAGGATAACAACAAAACGCCGCGGCAAAGCGGCCGAGGGAGGACGGCAGATGTGCAAGCTGTGTGATCTGAAGAACGGGACGGGGCTCTCGCGCCGCGGCTTCCTGCAGGCCTCGGCAACCGTCGGCGCCGGCGCTGCGCTCCTGGGTGCAGGCCCTGCCGCCGCGCAAACCGCCGCGCCACCGGCAGAGACCGGCGCACCCGCGACGCGCTACGTCATCCGCGGCGGCGCGGTCCTGACCATGGACGACGGCGTCGGCGATTTCGAAAGCGCCGACATCCTGGTCGAGGGCGGCCGCATTGCCGAGATCGCCCCCACCATCGACGCCGGTGATGCCGCGGTGATCGACGCTGCCGGCCGGATCGTGATGCC
This sequence comes from uncultured Alphaproteobacteria bacterium, assembly GCA_963704595.1. Taxonomy (GTDB): domain Bacteria; phylum Pseudomonadota; class Alphaproteobacteria; order Rhizobiales; family Amorphaceae; genus Acuticoccus. The sequence goes on along the minus strand of OY969922.1, from coordinate 497,962 downwards.
GGGCTTCATCGACACCCACCACCACCAGTTCGAGACCGCCCTGCGCAGCTTCCTTGCCAACGGCCTCCTCTACAACGACGGCAAGCCCCACGGCGCGGTCAACTATTTCGAGTACATCCTCGGCAAGTTCGCCCCGGTCTATCGGCCGGAAGATGTCTACATCGCCGAGCTGTTCGCCGGCATCAGCCAGCTCGACGCCGGCGTCACCACCGTCCTCGACGTGTCGCAGATCCACCATTCGCCGGAACATTCCGACGCCGTGGTCGCTGGCCTGAAGGACGCCGGCCGCCGCGCCGCCTTCGGCTATTTCGAGGGCCAGGGCGAGCGCTCCGCCTACCCCGAGGACGCATTCCGCCTCGTCTCGGAGTATTTCTCCTCCAGGGACCAGCTCCTCACCTTCGTGATGGGCGGCGAAGTCTACTTCCCGGGCTCGGACCGGCGCTGGCAGATCGGCCGCGAGCTCGGCGTTCCGATCGCTGCGCACCTCTTCGGCAGCTTCGGCATCCCGGAGGCCTACCAGAAGCTGGTCGACGCCGATCTTCTGGGGCCGGACGTCATCGCCATCCACATGACCGAGATGTCGGACCCGCACTGGCAGGCCGCGCGCGACGCGGGGCTGCACGTGTCGATCGCCGCCCCCATCGAGATGGCGATGCGCCACGGCATGCCGCCGGTGATCAAGACGCTCGAGATGGGCATGGAGCCGTCGCTGTCGACCGACGTCGAGTGCACCATGACGGCGGACTTCTTCACCCAGATGCGCAGCGTCTTCACCCTCCAGCGCGCGCTGGCGAACGACATGGCGATCCGCGGCGTGGAGAACCCGCCGCCCCTCCTCACCTGCCGCGACGTCATCCGCTTCGCCACCATCAACGGTGCGAAGGCGCTGGGGCTGGAGGCGGTGACCGGCTCGCTGACGCCGGGCAAGGCCGCCGACATCGTGATCCTCGACGCTGCGAGCTGGAACGTCGCCCCGCTCAACGACGTCCCCGGCGCGGTGGTGACGCTGATGGACCGCTCCAACGTCGAGACCGTGATTGTCGGCGGCAAGGTGCGCAAATGGCAGGGCGCGATCCTGGATGCGGACCTTCCCGCGCTTCGGACGCGGCTGGAGAGCTCGCGCGACGACCTCTTCCGCATGGCCGGCGTAGAGCGCAACCTCTTCAGCCAGTAGGGCGCCGCGCTCTTCGCAGAGCGCGGCGGTCTCGCGGCGTCAGAACCGCTTGGTGAAGCGAAGCATGCCGCCGTGGCTCTGGTAGTCGTTGCCGAAGGCGCCGTTGTACTCCGCCTTCACGTCGAACCCGGAGTCCGCGTTGGCGAGCGACACGCCGAGACCGATCCGGCCGACCACGTCGGCGATCGGCACAGAGGTCGAGAAGTCGCCCACCCCCGCGGGTGCCGCGACGAGGCTCGCCGAGGTCGACCAGTCGTCCTCCGTCGAGAAGCTGACGCCCGCGATCGCAGACGCCGCCAGCGACCAGCCGCCCTCCAGCGGACGGCTGGTGCCGACCTCGACGGAAGGCGTCACGACCAGCGCAGTCGCGGACGACGAGTTGACGTCGAGGTTGAAGATCCCGGCGCCCTTCTCGGTGTAGCCGCCGGCGCGGGTGTGGACGAGGTCGATGTCGAGGATCGGCGTCACGTAGCCCACCGCGTTCGCCATCGTGTAGGCGGCGCGGATACGGGCGCTGATGGTGCCGAGATCGGAATCGGCGGTCGCCTTGCCCGCGAAGCCCGGCACCGCGATCCGGCGCGTCGTGTCGAACGTGCCGTAGCTGCCGGCGAGCGCACCGGAGAGGGTGAAGTCCCCGAAGCGCCGGCCGAGCGCCACCGCGAGGAAGCCGGTGTCGCCGTCCACGCTCGAGCTGCCGTCGTTGCCGTCGTAGCTCGAATGGTCGTAGCCGGCCGCGATCCCGGCGATCCAGTTCTCGTCGAAGCTGAACTGGGCGCCGCCTGCGAAGCCGAAGATCGAACCGTCGTAGCCGTTGCGGCCGGACTGGTCGGCGTAGCTCGCAGCCCCGTTCGCCCACACGCAGCCGTCCTCGCCCGGCGTCGACGCCGTGCCGGTGCCGACCGGGCAGCGCAGCGCACCGTCGAGCCGGCCCTTGGAGAGCGACACCTGCGACGCCGCGATCGCCTGCGTCGCCGCTGGCGAGAGGGAGTAGAGCGCCGCCGCATAGGCGACGCCATCGTCGTTCGACTGCTCCGCGAAGTCGTTCATCCGCGCCAGCAGCGTCGCGTAGCGGCGCGAGCGGTTGTCGAAGATCGCGTCGAGGTGCTCGCCGACGCTGCGCTCGATCTCGCCGAGGCCGTCGAACGCTTCGGCGAAGCGGGTGTCGGCGACGCTGACCCGAACGCGGTTGCCGACGATGCGCGCGTCGTAGTCGACAGCGCGGGTGTCCATCGCCGCGATGGTGCCCGTCAGGTTGCCGTAGACGCGGAGGAAATCGACCTCGCGGTCCGCCAGCAGCGCGTTCGCACTGACCGCGACGGTGCCGTTCAGCCGCGCGTCGCCGTCGACGCGCATCCGGTCGCTGCGCCCCAGGCGGGCAAAGTCGACCGCCGCGTCGATCCGGCCGGCGCGCGTCTGCTCGAAGTCGCCGGTGATGCGCAGCCGGTCGCCCGGCCCCGCGTCGCCGATCACGAGCCGCCCGTTGTTGACGACGTTGGCCGCATAGAGCGACGCGCCGCGCAGCGAGTTCTGGCTGTTGTTGGTGACGGTGCCGGCGATCCGCCCGTCGGCGTTCTCGAGGATGATGTCGCCGATCACCGTGCTGCCGCGCCCGACCAGAACGTCGGTGGTGCTGCCGCCCGTGGTCGTGCCGCTCCCGGTGTAGTGGATCGCCGTGCCGGACGCGGCGGAGACGGTCGCGCCGTTGGTGATGTTGACCTCGTTGGAGAGGCCGGACGCGACGACGATGCCAGCGCCTTCGCCGCTGCCGCCGGTCACGTCGGCGGAAACATCCACCGTCACGTTGCCGAGCTCGCTCGTGGTGTTCGCGCCGCCCATGCTCTGGGCGAGGATGCCGATGGAGTTCTCACCCGTTGCCGAGATCGCACCGGTGGTCGTGACCGTCACGTTGCCCGACCCGTAAGCCTCGCCGACGCCGTTCGATGTGGAGCCCGCAAAGGCGCCCGCGCTGCTGCCGCCGAGACCGCCACCGCCGCCGATCGACTGCGCGATGATCCCGTGGGACATGGCGCCCGTCGTCGTGATGGTGCCGTCGACGGTCACATCGACGGCCTCGCCGACACCGCCCTCGCTGCTGGAGGACCCCGGCGTGAGATCGAACGGGCCGACCGAGAGGTCGCCACCGATGCCGCCGCCACCGCCGATGGACTGGGCGATGATGCCGTGGGCGCCGACGCCGGCGGTCGTGATGTTGCTTTTCTCCGTGAGCGTCAGGCCGACGTTTCCGCCGGGTCCGCCTGCCCCGCCGCGACCGCCGACGTTGACGCTCGCGATGCCGCTCGATGTGCCGACCCCGCCGATGCCGCCACCGCCGCCGATCGATTGGGCGACGATGCCGAACGCACGGTTCCCGGAGGTCTTGATCGAGGTGCCGAACTCGAGGTCGAGTGCCGCGCCCATACCGCCGGGCCCACCCTGCCCGCCGACCGTGATGTCGACCGAATGGCCGTCGTCGTCGTCCTGCGCTGACTGGCTGCCGGCGCCGCCGATCCCGCCGCCGCCGCCGATGGACTGCGCCACGAACCCGTGCGCATCGTCGCCCTTGGTGACGATGTTGATCCAGCTTCCGTCCGGCCCGATCGTGATGGTGTTGCCGTTGCCCGGCGTTCCGCCCGAACCGCCTGCGGCGGCGCCGACGGTGATCTTGCCGTCCGCCATCTCGGAGCCATCGCCGCCCTGCCCGCCGCCGCCGCCGATGGACTGCAGCACCACGCCGTGCGCCATGAAGCCCGACGTGTGGACGAAGTTGCCGGGAGAATTGTCGTTGAAGCTCGCGCTGATGGCGCCGCCGTTGCCTGCGGTGCCGCCGGAGCCACCCACGCCGATGTTGATATTCGCCGTCTCGCTGCTGCCGGACGACATCGAGGCGCCGCCCGCGCCGCCGCCGCCGCCGATGGACTGCGCGACGATCCCGTCCGCCCAGTCGCCCGTGGTGGTGACCTGGCCGCCGAAGTTGAGGTTGACGGTGCTGCCGCTGCCGCCGGTGCCGCCCTTGCCGCCGACCGAGACGTCCAGCGTCACGTCGACGTCGTCATCGTCATCATCGTCGTCTGCGGCCGCGGATACGGACTGGCTGGCGCTGCTGTCGCCCGAACCCGAGCCGAGGTTGCCGGCGAGCCCGCCGCCGCCGCCGATCGACTGGGCGAGAATGCCGTCGGCATCGATGCCCGCCGTGCTGATGACGCTGCCGGGGTTCACGCGGACGTCGACAACGCCGCCGTCACCACCCTGGCCGCCTGACATGCCGAGGCCGACCGTCACCGTGCCCGTGTAGCTCGTCGAATCGTCGTCCTCGGCGGCCTCCTCGCCTTCGCCGTCGCCGCCGCCCTGGAAATTCGCGTTGAGCTGGATCTCGCCGCCCTGCACCGTCCCGCCGCCGCCGCCGATCGACTGCGCCACCACGCCGCGCGCGCCGGAGCCCGTCGTCGTGATGCGGCTGTCGTCATAAAGCGTAACGTCGGTGGTGCCGCCTGCCGCACCGGTCTCGCCGTTCTGGATGATCCCGCCCGAGCCGAGGTCGAACGTGATCCCGACCGTGCCCTGGCCTAGGATCGTCTTGGCGTTGCTGGTGGGAAGGCCGCTGTTACCACCGCCGCCGCCGATCGACTGGACGACGACGCCGTTCGCGTATTCGCCGGTGGTCGAAACCACCGAGGGCGACGCCGCCGGCGACGAGCTGCCGACCGTCGCGGTTGCAGAGCCGCCATTGCCGCCGTTGCCGCCCGCGCCGCCGAGCGCGGCGTTGATGGTGAGGCTGTACTGCTGCGTCGTATCCGGGACGACCGTGGTCGCCGTCGACGCGTCGCCGCCCGACCCGCCCCCGCCGCCGATGGACTGGACGAGGATGCCGTGGGACCCCGCGCCGTTGGTGGCGACGGACGACTGGTCCGAGAGCGTCGCCGACGCGGTGCCGCCATTGCCGCCATTCGCCGCGCGCCCGCCGAGCGCGAACTGCGCATTCACCGAGATCGACTGGTCGGGGTCATCGGGATCGAACGGGACGCCGGTCGTGATCGCGCTCGACGCGGCGACGCCGCCGGTGCCGCCACCGCCGCCGATCGACTGCGCGAGGATGCCGACCGCATCGTTGGCGACGCTGGTGTCGAGCCCCGTCGCAGTCGCGATGCTGGAGTTCGACACGTCGACCGTCGCGCTGCCGCCGTTGCCACCGTCGCCGCCGCTGCCGCCGGCGGTGAAGCCGAAGTTGAGGAAGCTGGCCGCCTTGGCGGTGGCCGATCCGCCCGATCCGCCGCCACCGCCGACGGACTGGGCCACCACGCCCGCCGAGATGCTCTGCCTGGTTTCGATGGCAGAGTTCGACAGTGTCGCGCCGACCGCTCCGCCATTGCCTGCACCGCCGCCGGCCCCGCCGACCGCGAGCTGATACACGGTGCCGATATCGTCGGTCTGCGCGTTGCCGCCCGAACCGCCGCCGCCACCGATCGACTGCATGAGAAGGCCCGCCGAGGACTGGCCGTTGGTGGTCACCGCAACGTTCTTCGTGTTGCTGACGGTCACCCCGCCGCCATCGCCGCCGCCGCCGCCCTGGCCGCCGAGCGCGCTGCCGGAGGCAGAGAGCACGCCGACGGCGAACACGTTGCCGCCCGCACCGCCGCCACCGCCGATCGACTGCGCCTGGAGCCCCGGCGCGAACTCGCCGGTGGTGGAGAGCGTGCCGAGGTCGGTCACGTCGACGGCACCGCCTGGCCCTGCGCCGCCGCCGGCGGAGCCGATCGCGAGAACGCCCGTGCTGCTGCTGTCGTCCGGCCCCGCATCGCCGGCGGCACTGCCGCCGCCGCCGCCGACCGACTGCGCGAGAATGCCCGCCGCCGCATCACCGACGGTGGTGATCGCGCCGGTGTTCGCGACGGTCACCGTACCGGCCGTCACATTGGTGTCGACGCCGCCGGTCGCGCCGATGCTGATCGCCGCGCCCGAAACGCCCGCGGCGCCACCGCCGCCGGAGATCGACTGGGCGAGGATGCCGGACGCGTTGTAGCCGTTCGTCGAGATCGTGCCGCCATTCGTCACCGTGACGTCGCCGCCGTCGCCTCCCGAGCCGCCGGACCCGCCGAGCGCGATGACGGCCGAGGTTGCCGCGCCGCCGGCACCGCCACCGCCGCCGATGGACTGCGCGAGAATGCCGTTGGCCTGCGCACCGCTCGTCTCGATCACGCCGTAGCTCGTCACGTCGACGGTGCCGCCGGTGCCGCCCGAACCGCCCGAGCCGCCGGAGGAACGCAGGAAGTTGCTGAAGGCGCCGCCGTCGCCGCCGCCACCGCCAATGGACTGCGCCTGGATGCCGTTCGCGAAGTCGAGCCCCGATCCGAGGTCATTGGTGCCGTCGGTGGTGAGCGTGCCGCCCATGACGTTGACGCTCACCGCGCCGCCGTTTCCGCCCGCCCCCCCTTCGCCGGGTCGGCCACCGAACTCGTTGCCTTCGCTGCCGATGCCGCCGAGGGCGGAGAGCGACTGTGCGACGATCCCGCGTCCGCTGTTCTGGCCGGCGGGGGAGGCATTCGAAGCGATCTTCACGTCGTTCGCGAGGTTGACGATCACGTTGACATCGCCACCCGAGCCGCCCTTGCCACCAGTCGACACGTTGGCATTTGCCAGGCCGGCACCGCCCTGGCCGCCCTCGCTCCTGGCGACGATGGCGTCGACGTTGATGCCGGTCGCGGAAATACCCGCGCCCGGATTGACGTTGACGTAGACCTCGCCGCCACTGGCCCCGGCCCCTCCGGTCTTGTTCGACTGCCCGGTGCCGCCGGCCCCGCCGGTCGAGCGCGCGAGGATCGCGGCGCTGCCACCCGGCGCGGCGCTCGTGCCGGTGTCGACCACCGTGATGGTCCCGTCGGCGTTGATCGTCACCTTCTCGCCGAAGCCGCCTGGCCCGCCGTTTTCGATGAACGGCGACACGCCGACACTGTAGGCGTAGCCGCCGACCCCGCCGAGGCTGTGGGCATAGATCCCGAAAGTGCCGCCGGTGTTGTTGGTCCGGCCGGCGACGCTGACCGCACCGCTGGTTATGCTGATCTCGCCGGCATTGCCGCCGAGGCTGTAGCCACCGCCGCCATCGTTCGAGTTGTCGTGCGAATTGTAGTCGTTGGGACCGCTGCCACCGACGGAGCGGGCGCGGATTCCGGCGATGGTATCGGCGACCAGCGGGATCGTCGTGCTGCCGACCGTCACCGACCCGCTCGTCCAGTCGATGTCGCCTGCGACGCCGCCCGCGCCGCCGTCGTAATCAGCCTCGACGCCGGCATTCAGCCGCCCGCCCTGCCCGCCGTAGGAGCGCAGTTCGACGCCGATCAGATCGTTGGAGTTGGAGAGATTGGCGAAGCTGCCAAGCAGCGAGACGTTGGTTCCGGCGCCGATCGAATTGATCGAGCCGCCGCTGCCGCCAGCCGCACCGTCGCTGTTGTTGTTCTCGTTGTTGTCGGTCCCCGGACCGCCCTCGGTCCACATCAGGATGCCCGCCGCCGCATCGCTGATGTCGAGATCTTCGGTGAGGGTGACCGTGACCGATGCGGGGGGCGTCAGGGCAAGGTTGCCCCCGTTGCCGCCGACGGACGGGCCACTGTATGAGCCGTCCCCGCCAAGCTGCTTGATGTAGATGCCCTGGTAGGCCGAATTGTACGGCAGGCCGAAATTGAGATTGCCCGGCGCCACGAACGTCACGTCAGGGCCGCTCCCGCCGGGTGTCGAGTCGCTGCCGCTCGCGCCCTGAAACGTATGAACCAGCGGTTCGTTCACCGACGGGAAGGTGCAGGAGCCGTCGGAGACGGTGCAGTAGGCCTGCGCGTTTGCGGCGTTCGGGAGAAGCGCCCAGCCGGCCGACAACAACGTCGCGGACAGGAGGTGGAGGCGGGTCCGCGCGGTCGATCTCAGCATCACAGGCTCTTTCACATACGCCACTGTGCTTGCCCGGAGGCAGCGCGAGCAGCCTTACATGACCCGTACGTGTATCGACTGATCTCTCCGTCCGAAATCCATATGAAGTAATGCATGGACTTCCGGCATGACTTCCGGCCGGAGTGTCACGGATTCAGCACATCCACCATTGTGAAACGCGTTATCTTTTCGGCACGTTACACAGGCCCGAAATCCCGGCGATACGCGCAACCAGCCCTGAGCAGCCAGAGCAAGATCAATATCGCCGCGGCGCGTTGTTCTAGCGCGCGAATGCACCGCAGGCGCGAGTTGAAGCGGAGTTTTTTACCGCCGGACCCTGCTCCGCAGCATGAATGCTTACACCTTGAGGATCTTGAAGCCGTCCACCTCAGCCACCTCGTTGAGGTGAGGCCAGCGGTCGCTGTCGTGCAGGATGATGAGGCGCGTGAGGTCGCCGCCGATCTTCTGGTTGATCCTGTCCATGGTGACGAGCTGGTCCCACGTGCTGCCCGCCGCGTTGGCGAGTGGAGCATAGACGCCGCTGTCGTGGTGACCGCAGAGGTTGCGCTTGGAATAGACGCAGTCGCCCGCCACCACGATCTCGCCGCGGTGCGTGTGCACGATCACGAACTGCTGCCCCAGCGTATGGCCGGGGCCGAACCGCAGGTGAAGGCCGGGGAAGAAGTCGTCCCGGTCGCCGTCGACGAGGTTGAGCCGGTGCTCGATGGACGCGTCGTAGGCGGACCGCATGTCGGCCGGGTTGATGATCTCGGTCAGCACGCCGAACTGGCGCGGCAGCGCCAGCATCTCCATCCACGACAGATACTCCCGCTTCTGGATGTGGAGCCGCGCGGTGGGGAAGGCGGAGATGCCGCCCATGTGGTCGAAGTGGGCGTGGGAGAGGACGATGTCGGTCACGTCCTCCGGCTTCACGCCGAGTTCGGCGAGCATCCGCACCGGCGAAACCCAGTACGGGATGCCGAACTTTTCCGCGAACTCGCCGCCGGGGCCGTCCTTCAGGAAGCCGGTGTCGATGAGGACGACGCGATCGCCGCTCCGCGCCAGCACGAAGGCGAAGGGAAGATCCACCACCCCGCCGTCGTGCGCGCCGTGGACGATGCCTGCGACGAGCTGATCCTTCGAGCGGGCGTACTCAAGGACATGGACATCCCACACTGTGTCGGTCATCGCGTTTCCCCTAGCGTTCGGCGATGGAGCGGCCGAGGCTCGACAGGCCCACCGCGACGATCAGGATGCCGCCCTGCAGCATGTACTGCGAGAAGGTCGGCGCACCGAAGATATTGAGCCCATTGAAGCCGAACGCGATCACCAGCGCGCCGATGACGGTGCCCGAGGATGTGGAACTCGCCGTCCCGCAGCGTCGCCGAGCCGAGGAAGACGGCCGCGAAGGCGGTGAGGAGGTAACCGTCGGCCGCGCTCGCGGTGCCGGAGCCGAGGCGGGAGGCGAGCAGAATGCCGGTCAGCGCCGCGCACATCCCGGAGATGACGAAGCCGAGGATCTTGATCCGGTCGACCGAGATGCCCGCAAGGCGCGCCGCAGCAGGGTTGCCGCCGACCGCCTGGATCTCCTGCCCGATCGAGGTCCGCTCCACCACCACCCACAGGACGATGACGACCACGGCCATGATGATGATGTTGTTCGGAATACCCCACAGCCAGCGGCCGAGCGAGATTTCGAGGAAGGCTTCCGGCACGCCCGACACGATGGGCACGCCAGCCGAATAGGCGAAGGCGAGGCCCGTGAGGATGGTGCCGACGCCGAGCGTCGCGATGACGGAGTTGACCTTGAGCTTCGTCACCACCAGCCCGTTGACGAGGCCGATCAGCGCGCCAGCCGCCAGCACGACGAGGATCGCGACCGGGATCGGCAGCCCCGACGCCACAATGAGCCCGGTGACGAGGATGCCGTGGAGGCTCGCCGCGAAGCCGATGGAAAGGTCGAGCTCGCCGACGATCACCGCCATCGTCAGCCCGCTCGCGATGATGATGGCGAGCGAGGCCTGGTTGAGGACGTTGGTGAAGTTGAGCACCGTCGGGAACGCGCGGGGCGACAGGATCGAGAACGCCGCGATCATCGCGAGGAGGCCGAGGATGGTCGCGTAGCGGGCGAAGAAGGCGAGGCCTGCCTTCTGGCGCGGCGACAGCCTGCGGCGGGAAACGGAAATGTCGGTCATGGCTCTGGCCTCAGGTGGCTGACGCGTAGCTGGCGCTGATGATGGCGTTGCGGGTCATCTCGTCGCCGGAGAGCTCGCGCACGATGCGGCCCTCCACCATGACGAGCACGCGGTCGCAAAGATCGGGGAGTTCGTCGGGCTCGGAGGAGATGACGATGACGGCCATGCCGTCGGCGGCGATGGCGCGGATCAGGCGGTGGATCTCGCCTCGGGCGCCGACGTCGACGCCGCGGGTCGGCTCGTCGAGGATCAGAACCTCCGGCCGGCGCAGGAGCCAGCGGCCGATCACCACCTTCTGCTGGTTGCCACCGGAGAGCCGGCCGACGTGGGTCTCGATGTCCGGCGTCTTCACCGCGAGGCTGCGGACGATCTCCTCGGTCTGCGACCGCCGCTTGCCGTAGTCGATCAGCGGCAGCGCGGGGCTCCTCACGATGTTCGCAAGGTTGGCGAGCTGCATGTTGAAGGCGACGCCCTTGGTGAGGATCAGCCCCTCGGACCGCCGCTCCTCCGGCACGAAGCCGAGGCCCGCGCGGACCGCCTCCGTCGGGCTCGACGGGGCGTAGGGCTTGCCGCGCAGGGTCATGGCGCCCTCGTGCGGGCGGTCGACGCCGTAGATGAGGCGCGCCAGCTCGCTGCGGCCGGCGCCGACGAGGCCGCCGATGCCGAGCACCTCGCCATCGTGGAGCGTGAGGTCGACGCCCTTCACCATCGGCGCGCGGGCAAGGCCGCGCACTTCCAGCGCAACGGTCGTGCGCTCATGGTTGACGCGCGCCTCGGCCGGCATCGTCTCGACGCTGCCGCCGACGATGGCGTCCATCAGCGCCTCGCGCGTCAGGCCGTCGCCGGACAGCGCGGCAACCGACTCGCCGTCGCGGAAGGCGGTGACGGTGTGGCAGAGACGGAGGATCTCGTCGAGCCGGTGGGAGACGTAGAGGACCGCGACGCCGGAGCGCGACAGGTCCTCGACGATCTCGAGGAGCCGCTCCGCCTCGCGGGCGGAGAGCGAGGCGGTCGGCTCGTCCATCACCAGGAGCCGACACTTCCTCACCAGCGCGCGGCAGATGTTGACGAGCCACGCCTCCGCCGTCGACAGCGTGCGCGCCTTGGCGTGGAACGGCACGTTGAGGCCGACCCGCTCGGCGACGGGGGCGACGTCGCGCTCGATGGCGCGCCAGTCGATGATGCCGAGCCGCGAGGGTTTTGGGAGGCCGAGCATGATGTTCTCGATCACGCTCATCTCGGGGATGAAGGCGAGCTCCTGGTGGATGAAGCTCATGCCGAGTTCGTTCGCCGCGTGCGGCGTGTCGATGGCGACGGGCTTACCGTCCACCGTGATGCGCCCGGCGTCCGCAGCCGTGAGACCGGCGAGGATCTTGATGAGGGTCGACTTGCCGGCCCCGTTGGCGCCGACGAGGCCGTGGACCTCGCCTTCGCGCACCGCGAGCGACACGCCCTTCAGCGCCTGGACGCCACCGTAGGCCTTGGCGATCCCGTCCGCAGACAGGAAGAGGCGCCGGTCGCCGGCGCCTCCCTTCTCGTTCGTGGCGGCCGGAGCCGCTGTCGTTCGCTGCATCGGATCAGTTACCGTAGGCGTCCGGGTGTTCCTCGAGGAAGGCCTCGATGTTCTCCTGCGTCACCAGCACGGCCGGCACTTCCGCCGCCTTCGGCTCCCAGGAATCGCCCGCCTCGATGATCTCGGCGAGGCGCTTCACCATGTCATTGCCCTCGGCGTAGCTGTCTTCCCACGCGGTGGCGGTCATGTGGCCGCGCTTGATGTTCTCCAGCGCCTGCGCATTGCCGTTGACGCCATAGACCATCACGTCGGTGCGGCCCTGCTGGCGCAGCGCGCCGATGGCGCCGATCGCGGGGTCGTCCCAGCAGCCCCAGATGGCGAGGTTGCCGTCGCCCGGAGGGTGGGAGGCGAGCCAGGCGTTGGCGTACTGCGCGCCGTCCTCGAAGTAGCCCGGAATGCGGACCTCGTTCTTGGTGACGTCGATGTCCGGATGGTCGGCGAGCTTCTCGTCGAGCAGCGTCTCGCGGTTCCGGCAGACTTCGCCGGTGCGATAGGTGAGCGCCAGGATGCTGCCCGAGCCGCCCATGTCCTCGATCATCTTGTCGATGACCGGGGCCGCGATCGGCGCGCCCGAGCCGTTGGTGGAGGCGACCGTGCTGCCGAGCCCGCCGCCCCAGGTCACGACCGGGATGCCGGCGTCGGACGCTGCGCGGAGGCCCGCGCCGATGGAGGAGTAGGGGAACACCATGTCGATCACGGCGTCGGCGCCGCGGCCGACGAAGTTCTGGATCGCGGAGTTGGCCTGGTCGGCGCTGCCGGCAGCGTCGACGACCGAGACGGTCCAGCCGAGTTCCTTGGCGGCGGCTTCGGCGCCGGAGATGTAGCGCATGTTGTTGGCTTCGGTCGCGGCGATCGAGACGACGCCGATCAGCTTTTCGCCGTCCTGCGCCTGTGCGGCGGTGGCTGAGGCGGCGACGGTCGCGGCGATGGCCGCAACGGCGATGAATCTCATGGGGCTGTCCCCTCCCTGTTTTATCGAAGTGGCGGGCGAACGCCAGCTAACCGTTTCGCCAAGAATGCGCGTTCTCGGGCGCAAAGCAAGATCCCTATTGCTAAAACCATTCGGTTCAACGCACAAATAGCGGAGAAGTCGAGGGAAAGGCTGGCGCATTCGCCAGCGAACCGTTTCGTTGGAGGAGGTGGGTGGCGAGCATCAAGGACGTCGCGAAGGCGGCCGACGTATCGGCGGCGACCGTTTCGGCGGTGCTGAACGACACCGCCTACGTCAGCCCGGCGCTGCGTGCGCGCGTGCTCGAAGCAGTCCAGAAGCTCGACTACGCCCCGTCGAGCGCGGCGCGTAACCTGAAGCGCGGCCGCAGCCAGCTCGTCGCCCTCGTGGTCGCGGACCTCCAGAACCCGTTCTTCGCCCGCGTCGTCTGCGCCGCCGAGGCCGCCGTCGCCGCCTGGGGCTACAGCCTCGTCGTCTTCAACTCGGACGAGAAGCCCGACAACGAGCGCCGCGTCCTCGCCCGCATCCGCTCGCTCTCGTGCGACGGTGTGATCTTCTCCCCCATCGGCCCGCCGGAGCGTTACGCGAGCCTCTCCCGCGATGTCGGCGGCGTGCCTGTCGTCCTCTTCGGCCGCGCCATCAAGGGCCAGCCGTTCGACCTCGTCACGCTCGACAACGCGGCCGCCGCCCGCCGCGTCACCAACTACCTCCTCGACCTCGGCCACACCCGGATCGGCTCGATCACCGGCCCGCTCTACCTCTCCACCGCCGCCGGCCGCCTCGAGGGAATGACCGCCGCGATGGCCGAGCGCGGCCTCGCGCCCGATCCGGCGCACGTGAGAAGCGGCGAGTTCCGCGAGGAGGTGGCATACTCGGTCGCGCTCGACATGCTGCGCCAGCCGGACCGGCCCAGCGCAATCTACGCCGCCAACGGCCTGATGGCGCTGGGCGCCATGCGCGCGCTCGACGACCTGTCGCTCGCCTGCCCGCGCGACGTCTCCATCGTGTCGACCGACAGCCTGCCGGGCGTCACGGGCCTCCGCCCCCGCCTCACCCGCACCGAACACCCGATGGGCGAGATGATCGACCAGGCGCTCCGCTTCCTGGTGGAGCGGATCGACGCCAAGGCTCCCATCGAGGCGCGCCGTGTGGTCTACTCACCAGAGCTGATCCTCGGCGACAGCTGCGCCGCGCTACCAGCGCGCGCCTCGGCCCCCGCCTGACGTCTTCAGGCGCGGTCAGCCTGCGCATCGCGGCGGCCGAACGGCAGCACGTCTCCCGATGCGTTGACGCACGCTATGTCCGGCAGGCCGAGCCACGACGCCATCAGGCGGAGTTCGTCCGCGAGTCGCTCGGCGGTGGCGGGCGGCGCGCCCGGCTCCAGGTGCGCCTGCTGGACGAGGAGGACGCCGGCCTTGCGGTCGGCCTTGAGGTCCACCCGTGCGACCAGCGCCCCGTCCATCAGGAACGGCAGGACGTAGTAGCCATGCTCGCGCTTGTGGGCGGGGGTGTAGATCTCGAGCCGGTAGCGGAAGCCGAACAGCCGCTCGGTCCGCGGCCGGTGCCAGATCAGCGGATCGAACGGAGAGAGGAGCGTCGCTCCCGCGAGCTTGCGGCCGGCGCGTGCGTCCCTGTGGAGGTAGGCCTGCTGCGGCCATCCGCGCACGCGGACGGGGATGAGCGTCCCCTCCTCGACGAGCTCCTCGACGGGCTGCGGCGTGTCCTGCGCCGGCACGCGATAATAGTCGCGAAGGTCGGCGGCGGTGGCGATGCCGAGCGCGCGGGCAGCGCGCGCGATCAGGGCACGGCGCGCATCCCGGCCGCTAGGGGTGGGCAGCGCCAGAACGGCGCGCGGGAGCACCCGCTCGGGAAGGTCGTAGACCCGCTCGAAGCTGCCGCGACGGTGCGTCGAGGCGACGAGGCCGGCCCAGAACAGCCATTCCATGGCGTGCTTGGCCTCGCTCCAGACCCACATGCCCTTGCGCGCGGCAGACTGCGCAAGGTCGGACGCGGCGAGCGGCCCCTCGGCGGCGATCTGCGCCAGCAGCGCGTCTGCCTCGGCACGGCGCTCTCCGGCGTACGCGTCGAGCTGCCGCCAGACGCCCTCCCCGCGGCGCGCCCGCTCCATCCGCCAGCGCAGGAGCGGGTGGCAGTCGAGCGGAAGCAGCGACGCCTCGTGCCCCCAGTACTCGAAATAGCGCCGTGGCCTGCCGGCGATCAGCGCGTCGAGCAGGTCGGGATCGTAGGCGCCGAGGCGGGAGTAGAGCGGCAGATAATGCGCGCGGGCGAGGACGTTCACGCTGTCGATCTGGAGGAGGCCCAGCCGCGCGATCTCGCGGCGAAGCTGCGCCGGTCCGGCGGGCCCTGACCGCGACAGGCCGTTGAAGCCCTGCGCGGTCAAAGCGATGCGGCGCGCCTCGGAGGCTGAGATTTCCGGCCTCAGGACGGCCTCCCGGTTCGGTGGGACGGCAGCGACCGTACGGCGGCAGCCGCCGCGCATCAACCGCGCGGCGGACCGGGCCGGAGGCCGCCGCCGGTGGGCTTCAGGCCCCCGGCGGCGGCGTGTCAGGCTCAGCGGAGCTCGAAGGTCTCGATGCCGATGGAGGCGCCGGCGCCGATCGAGCCCGAGACGCTGACCGGCTGCAGGGTGATGGCACGCTCGCTGCCGCCGACCAGTGCGTTCAGGCCGACACCTGCGCCGACCTCGACATCCGCGCCAGCGCCCACATAGTCGCCGCGGAGCTGGTTGCCGACGTCACCATCGGTGCGGGTGGTGAGGACGGCCCACACCAGCGTCATATCCTTGGTCACCGAAAGGTCGATGCCGATGCTCTTGATCTGACCGGCGTAGTTGTACGGCTCGCCATTCTTCGGCTTGAACACGCAGCTGAACTTCTCGTCGGTGTAGACGACAACGTTCGTGACGTCGGTCAGGGTGCAGGTGAGCACGCCCATGTCGGTGCCTTCCGCGGCGTTCGCGGCCGGGGCTGCGAGAAGAGCGGCGGCGGCGCAGGCGAGGATGGTCAACGTCTTCATTGGAATTCCAGTCTCTTCAAGTGGATGCGGGGCAGGGGTCATCGGGAAATGGCCGAGACCGGAACGTCGAGGACGGTGCCCCGGGCGCCCCTGTCGCGGGTCGTGGAAAGCATTGAGTTGGCACGCCGAATGCGATTTGCCAAGGGCCGAACGGGGTCCCCGATCAGCCGATTTCGCGCAGGCTCGGACCCCGGCCGCCCCGCCTGAGAAAGGCGCCGCAAACAGCGTTCGCGGCACTGTCAAAATGCATTGACAGGTTGCCCGGCGCATATTCAGTATACTGAATGCTTGTCTCAAACTCCCAGTTCGACATCGAGCCTCTCGCGAAGACCGAAAGTCTTCGCGACCGGATCTACGGCGAGCTGCTCGGCCGCCTCCAGCGCGGCGAGATCGACCACGAGACGCGGCTCGTCGATACCGAGATCGCCGGGCTTTTCGGCACTTCGCGGATGCCGGCGCGGGAGGCATTGCTCCAGCTCACCAGCGAAGGCTACCTCGTCGGCACCAGCCGCGGCTTCCGCGTGCCACGGCTGACCGATCAGGACATCCGCGACATCTTCGAGGTGCGCAAGCTCCTCGAACCGCGGGCCGCGGGCCAGGCGGCGGGCCGCATCAATGCAGACGGCCTTGCCGCAATGCACGCGGCACTGGCGCGTGCCCGGACCGCCGCGAAGGACTGCGACCTCCTCGAGATGATCGCCGCCAACACGGCGTTCCGGGAGGGCTGGCTCGACGTGGTGCCCAACACCCGTCTCTCCGCCACCATCAAGCGCTTTGCGGACCACGTGCAGGTCGTCCGTCTCGAAACCCTCAAAAGCCCCGAGACGCAGCGCTACGTCGCGGCCGGCCTCGCGGAGATCCTCGCCCTCTTCGAGGCGGCGGACGCCGACGGCGTGACCAACCGGATGGCGAGCTTCATCGCCGTCGCCGAAAGCTCCTACTTCGCGCTCCGTGCGGCCCAGCGGAAGGCCGCCGAATGACCGGCGCCGGAAACCTGCCCCGCCTTCGCCCACACTGGCGCGCCCGTTGCACCCGCTGCCGGCAGACCGAGAGCGCCCTTCGATGACCCACCTCGCCGCCCCCGCCCGCACGGCCGATCCCGCCCCGGCCGGCACCACCGAGGCAACGATCGCAGCGCTCCGCCACGCACTCGGCGCCGCCGCCGTCCTCACCGGCGACGCGATCCCCGAGCGCAACACCGCCGACGCCACGCAGAAGACGCCGACCCGCCCCGCCGCCCTCGTCCTGCCCGCCAGCACCGCCGACGTCGCCACGGCGCTCAGCATCTGCAACGACGCGCGGCACCCCGTGGTGACACAGGGCGGCATGACCGGCCTCGCCGGCGGCGCGCACCCCGACGCCGGCGAGATCGCCCTGTCGCTCGAAAAGCTGCGCGGGATCGAGGAGGTGGACGCTGCATCGGGCACCATCACCGCCCTCGCCGGCACGCCGCTGGCGGAAATCCAGGACGCTGCCGAGGCCGCGGGCTTCCTCTGCGGCATTGATCTGGGCGCCCGCGGGTCCTGCACCATCGGCGGCAACCTTGCCACCAACGCCGGCGGCAACCAGGTGCTGCGCTACGGGATGGCGCGGCGCAACGTCCTCGGCCTCGAGGCGGTGCAGGCGGACGGCACGGTCCTCTCCTCGCTCAACAAGATGCTGAAGAACAACACGGGGTACGACTGGCCGCAGCTCTTCATCGGCTCGGAAGGCACGCTCGGCATCATCACCCGCGTCGTCCTCGGCCTCCACCCGCGCCCCGGCCCGTCCGAGACCGCGCTGGTCGCCGTCCCCTCCGTCGACGCGGCGACCGACCTCCTCCGCCGCCTCGAACGCACTTTTGGCGCGGGACTCCTCGTGTTCGAGGGGATGTGGCGCGAGTTCATGGACGCCGCCGTCGACCGCGTCGGCCTCGGCCCGGCGTTCGACGCGGCGCACGAGCTCTGCGTCCTCGTCGAGGTCGCGCCCGGCGGCGGGGACGGGGCGGAGCGCGTGGCGGACCTCCTCGGCGAGGCGATGGAGGACGGCGTCGTCGCCGACGCGATCGTCGCCCGCTCCGGCGCCGATGCCACGCGGCTCTGGGCCTTCCGCGAAAGCGTCTATGAGTATCGCAGGTTCCAGAACGGGTTCGCAGGGTTCGACATCTCGATCCCCCGCCCCGCAATGGCCGCCGCGGTCGATGAGATCCGCGCCATCGCGGCGGCGGAATGGCCTGGAGCGCTCTCAGTCATCTTCGGCCACATCGCCGACTGCAACCTCCACCTTCTCGTCGGCCCGACCGACGGCACGCGCGACATGGACGACGCCGAGAAGCACCGCATCGAGGCGCTGGTCTACCCGGTCGTCGGCCGTCACCGCGGCTCGGTCTCGGCCGAGCACGGCATCGGCCGCACCAAGCGGGACTACCTGGCGCTGAGCCGCAGCCCCGCCGAGCTCGCCCTGATGCGCACGCTGAAGGCGGCGCTCGACCCCAACGGCATTCTCAATCCCGGCCGCATCCTGTGACGGCGGCCCGCGCAAGAACCACCCAGCCCACGCTGCGAACCCCACCAGCAGAGGACAGATGACCATGACCCGGACCCGCAGAGACGTTCTGAAGATGACCGCCGGCACCGCCGCGCTGATGGCCCTTGGCCTCCCCTCCCGGGTTCTGGCGCAGGCGGCCTCAAGCGGCCAGATCACCGTCGCCTACCCGACCGACGTGCCGACCTGGGACCCCAACGCCCGCTCGCTGGCGCCCGTCCAGTCGCTCTACAAGTGCGTGTTCGACCAGCCGCTGACGCAGGCGCCCGACCTCTCGCTTGAGCCCGCTCTCATCACCGACTGGTCGTTCTCCGACGACGGCCTCGCCCTCGACATCACCCTGCGCGACGACGTCCTCTTCCACGACGGCAGCAAGATGACGACGGAGGACTTCCGCTACACCTTCTACGAGCGGCCGAACCAGCCCGTGGCGGAAGGCCAGCGCAAGCTCGACACCTCGTTCCTGTGGCGCCGCGTCTCCGACATCGAGATCAAGTCGCCGACCGAGGCGCGGATGGTCTTCTCCGAGCCGATGCCATCCGCGGTGACGTGGATGCACTTCCTCTGCAGCTTCATCGTGCCCAAGGCGTACATGGAAAGCGTCGGCCTCGAGGGCTTCATCGAGAAGCCGGTCGGCACCGGCCCCTACAAGCTCGTCAGCTACGAGACGGCGAGCCGGATCGAACTCGAGGCATTCGCCGACTACTGGGGGGGCAAGCCCGCGATCGACAAGGTGACGATCGACATCGTGCGCGACCCGACCGCCCGCGTCGCCGCCATCGAGTCCCGCCGTGCGCAGGCCGCGATCGACGTGCCGATCCGCGAAGCCGAACGCCTCGGACAGGTCCCCGGCCTCGTCGCCAGCATCTCGGCGGTGACCGACATCATGCTCCTGCAGCTCACCACCAGCGGCGGCTTCAGCGACCCGAAGGTGCGTCAGGCCGCCCACCGCGCGATCAACAAGGACGCCATCAACCGCGCCTTCTTCCTCGACAACGCGGTCCCGATCGACGCCCCCGCCGCCCGCGGCACCCCCGGCTATCCCGAAGATCTAGACTTCGGCTTCGACATCGGGAAGGCGACCGCGCTCCTCGCAGAGGCGGGCCACGGGCCGGACAATCCCATCGAGGTCACCCTCGCCACCACCAACGGCGTCTTCCCGAACGACTTCGACATGGCGCGCGCCATCGCGGGCATGTGGGAGAAGATCGGCATCACGACCAAGGTGGAGGCGATCGAAGCCTCGACCTACCAGGAGCGGCTGCGCGCCGGCACCCTGCCCGAGGCGACCATGTACCAGTGGGGCAACACCACCGGCGACCCCGAGCTCTACGCCGGCTACCTCCTCGACCCGAAGTCGATCTTCTCGGCCATGAAGTCCGAACAGCTCGGCGAGATGATCGCGCCGCTGCTGGTGGAGATGGACGAGGACAAGCGCTTCGCCGGCTACCGCGAGGTCAACAAGGTCGCGGTCGAGAACGGCGAGGCGGCCGGCATCCTGCAGGCGGTGAAGTCGGTCGTGCATGTCGAGGAACTCGAGGTGACGACCTACGCCAACGGCTGGATCCTGCCCGCCACCTGGTCGATGGCCTGACCCTCGCCCGAACACGAGACCACGACACGATGAGACCAGCGCCGCCATGCTCCTAGTCGTCCTGAGGCTGCTTGCGTGGCGGCTCGTCCTCGCGGTGCCGACCATCCTCGCGGTGTCGATCCTCGTGTTCGTGGTGCTCCGGCTGATCCCTGCCGACCCGGCGGCGATGTCGCTGCCGCCGGGCGCGTCGGCAGAGGATCTCGCCGCGCTCCGTGCCGACCTCGGCCTCGATAAGCCGCTGCCGGTGCAGTACGGCATCTGGCTCGGCAACCTCCTGTCGGGCGAGTTCGGCACCTCGATCTACTTCCGCCGGCCGGTGATCGACCTCGTCGCCGCCGCCCTCCCCAACACCGTCGAGCTGGTCGCCTGCGGCCTCTCGCTCGGCGTCTTCCTCGGGATGGGCTTCGGCCTCCTCCTCTATTCGCTGCGCGGCGGCTTCGCCGAGCAGGCGATCGACCTCGGCTCCTCGGTGATGATGGCGATCCCGGAATTCCTGTGGGCGCTCCTCCTCATCATCGCGCTGGGGGTCGCGCTGCCGCTCCTCCCCTTCTTCGGCCGCCTCGCGCCCGGCCTCAGCCCGCCGCACGCCATCACCGGCTTCCTGATGCTGGATGCGCTGCTGACCGGAAACTGGCCGGTGCTGAAGAGCGCGCTCGTCCACATGATCCTCCCCGCCACCGCGCTCGCGACCGCCGTCGCGCCGCTGGTGATGCGCGTCCTGCGCGCCTCCCTCCTCGAGGTCACCCACGAGGACTACGTCACGATGGCGCGCCTGCGCGGCCTCTCCGAGCGGCGCATCCTCATCCGCCACGCGCTGCGCAACGCCGTCCTGCCGACGATCTCGCTGATCGGCGTGCAGGCGGGCTTCATGTTCGGCGGCACGCTGCTGGTGGAGGTGATCTTCGGCTACCCCGGCCTCGGCAACCTGATGGTCGACGCCGTGCGCAACCAGGACCTTCCGGTGATCCAGACCGTCGCGCTGGTCTACTGCCTGCTCGTCCTGATCCTCAACGCCACGGTCGAGATCCTCTACCTCACGGTCAACCCGAGGCTGCGCGTCGCATGAGCGTTGCCGCCCGTCTCGCCCGGCCGCGCATCATCGTCGGCGCCGGCATCGTCGCAGCCTTCGTCGGCCTCGCGCTCGCGGCGCCCCTCCTGCCGCTGCAGGATCCCAACGCGCAGGAGCTCCTCTACACGCTCCTGCCGCCGTCATGGTCGCCGGGCGGCGAGGCGGCCTATCCGCTCGGGACCGACAGCCTCGGGCGGGACGTTCTCTCGCGCCTCGTCTACGGCAGCCGGACCGCGCTCTACGTCGCCTCGATCGCCGCCACCGGCGCGATGCTGCTGGGCACGACCATGGCGCTCCTCGCAGGCTACTTCGGCGGCTGGATCGACTGGGTGGTCGCCCGCGCGGTGGACACATGGATGTCCTTCCCGCCGGTCATCCTCGCGCTCATCCTGCTCGTCGGCTTCGGCGCGGGCATCAACAACGTCGCGCTCGCGATCATCATCGTCGACTGGACGCGCTTTGCCCGGGTCATCCGATCCGAAGTGATCGTCGTTCGGCGACGGGACTACGTGGCCGCGGCACGGCTCGCGGGCTTCAGTCACCTCCGCACCATTCTCACCGAGGTGCTGCCGGCGACGCTGCCGCTCCTCCTCACCCTCTTCGCGCTCGAGATGGGGATCGCCGTCATCGTCGAGGCGACGCTCTCCTTCGTCGGCCTCTCGGTCGAGACCGACGTGCCGGCCTGGGGCGTGATGATTGCGGACGCGCGGGTCTACATCAACCAGTCGCCCTGGGGCGTGATCTTCCCCGTCCTCGCGATCTTCCTCCTCGTAATGGCGTTCAACCTCCTCGGCGACGGCCTGCGCCAGGCGCTCGACCCGAAGCTGCGCACGCGCGGGGCCATCGCATGAGCGGCGACACCCTCTCCATCACGGACCTCACGGTCTCGCTGCGCGGCATCGAGGTCCTGCGCGGCCTCACGTTCGATGTGCCGCCCGGCCGCGTCGTCGGCCTCGTCGGCGAATCGGGCGCGGGCAAGAGCATGATCGGCCGCGTCCTCGCCGGCTCCCTGCCGGACGGGTTCGCCGTCACCCAAGGCACGGCCCGTTTCGGGAATCGCGACCTCGTCGCCATGGACCGCCGCGCGCACCGCGCCCTCCTCGGCCGGCAGATCACCTTCATCCCGCAGGAGCCGCTGACGGCGCTCAACCCGCTCATCACCGTCGGCGACCAGTTTGCCGAGCATCTGGCACGGCTCGGCACGCCCCGGCGCGACCGGCGCCGCGTCATCCTCGACGCGCTCGCCGAGGTGGAGCTGCCGGAGCCCGAACAGATCGCCGCGCGCTACCCGTTCCAGCTTTCGGGCGGGCAGAACCAGCGCGTGCTGATCGCGATGGCGTTCGCATCCGACCCCGCGCTCGTCATCGCCGACGAGCCGACCACGGCGCTCGACGTCTCGACGCAGGTCTCGGTGGTGAACCTCATCCGCCGCTTCAACCGCGACCACGGGACGGGGCTGATCTTCATCACCCACGACCTCCGCCTCGCGAGCCACGTCTGCGACGAGATCGTCGTCCTCTACGCCGGCGAGGTGGTCGAGCGCGGCCCGGCCGCGCGGGTGATGCGCGCCCCGCGCCACCCGTACACCCGCAGCCTCAAGGCCTCGATCCCGGAGATTTCCGGTCCGCTCCACCGGCTGGTGCCGCTCTCCGACACGATGCCCGGCGTCGGCGCGTTCGCGCACATGCCGGGATGCCGGTTCGCGAGCCGGTGCCCGGTCGCCGACCCCGCCTGCGTCAGCGCGCGGCCCGGTCCGATCGCGCTCGGCGAGGGCCACGAGGTGCGCTGCACCCCGGGCTGCCTCGACGGGGCGGTCGCCGTCACCACCGCCGCCGCGCTCCCCGTGCCGCCGGTCCCGCCCGCCGGCGCGCGGCCGATCCTCACCATCGACGGCGTCTCCCGCCGCTTCCCGCCGCGGCGCGATGCGCTCGGCCGCAAGCGCGGCGAGGGCGTGATCGCGGTCGACGACGTCAGCCTCACCGTGCGCGAAGGCGAGTTCGTCGGCATCGTCGGCGAGAGCGGCTCGGGCAAGTCGACCCTCGCAAAGCTCATCATGGGGCTCGACACGCCGACCGCCGGCACCATCACCGTCGACGGGACGGACGTCACCGGCGGCGGCCCTGCCGCGCGCGATCTCCGCCTCAAGGCGCTCCAGATGGTGTTCCAGGACCCGCAGTCCGCGCTCAACCCGCGCCGCACGGTGAGCCGGCTCATCACCCAGTCGATGGAGGCCACCGGCACGAAGGGCCGCGAACCGCGCGCCGTGGCGCTGATGGAGGAGACCGGCCTCCCCGCCGACCTCCTCCACCGCTACCCCTCGCAGCTCTCCGGCGGCCAGAAGCAGCGCGTCAACATCGCCCGCGCGCTCTGCGTCGCGCCGCGCCTTCTCGTGGCCGACGAGATCGTCTCCGGGCTCGACGTGTCGGTCCAGGCGCAGATCCTCAACCTCCTGATGACGCTGCGCGAAGAACTCGGCATCGCGCTCGTCCTCATCTCGCACGACCTCGGCGTCGTCCGGTATCTCTGCTCGCGCGTGTGCGTGATGCGGAACGGGCGCGTCGTCGAGGAGGGGCCGGTCGGCGAGGTCTTCTCGAACCCGCAGCACCCCTACACCCGCGCCCTCCTCGCCAGCATTCCGCCCGACGACCCGGCGATGCCGTGGCCGCCCTCCAAGGAACCCGCCGCATGACCGACCTCACCGCCCGCGACATCGTCGGCGCCATCGGCATCCTGCCGACCCCCGCGACCCCCGACGCCGACCGCTGGGACTGCGAGCAGTCCGTCGCCCTCGACGAGGTGGCGTCGATGACGGCGCGCGCACGGGACGCCGGCATCCGCATCCACATGACCTGCGGCAGCTTCGGCGAGGGCGCGACGCTGCTGGCCGACGAGCAGGTGGCGCTCGCCGCCTGCGTCGCCGAGAACATGGGCGCGGACGGAATGCTGTTCGCCGGGGCGACCACGCTCAACACGCGCGACACCGTGCGCCTCGCGCGGCGGCTGGTGGATGCCGGCGCGACTGGCCTCTTCCTCGGCCGGCCGATGTGGATGTCGCTCGACCGCCCGGGCATCGTGCGCTTCTACCAGGACGTGACCGAGGCGCTGCCGGGCGTGCCGATCATCGTCTACGACAACCAGTTCGCCTTCAAGGCCAAGATCGACACCGACACCTACGCCGAGCTCTCGCGCATTCCCGCGATCATCGCCACCAAGCACATCGGCGGGCCGACGATGGCGGCCGACCTTGCCGCCGTCGGAGGGCGGATGACCGTGCTGCCGGTCGACAGCCAGTGGGCCGCCTTCGCCAGAGCCCACCCCGAGGAGGCGCGCGCCTGCTGGAGCGGCAACGTCGCAGACGGCGCCGAGCCGCTGATCGCGCTCGCGAACGCCGTCGCAGCGCGCGATTTCGACCGCGCCGACGCGATCTGCGCCCGGATGGCCTGGGCGCAGGGGCCGATGTTCCCCGGCGGCAAGCTCGAGAATTTCGTCGACTACAACATCCCGATCGCCCACGGCCGGCTCGAGGGTTCGGGTCTCGTGAAGAGCGGACCGCCGCGCGCGCCCTACCTCTTCGCGCCCGACGGTTACGTCGAGGGCGGGCGCGAGACCGGCCGCCGCTGGGCGAGCCTCAAGGACGAGTTTCCGCTCGGCTGACGGCGCCTCGGCGCTCCGCCACCGGCTCGTGGATCATGCTGCCGTCGCGCAGCGCCGCGACCACCGGGAGGCCCGCCGCCTCCGCCCGCTCCAGCGCGAGGCTGGTGGGCGCGGAGATCGCCGCAAGGCCGCCGAGCCCGGCGCGCACCGCCTTCTCCACAAGCTCGAACGAGAGGCGGGAGGTCATCAGCGCGAACCGGTCCGCCATGACGACCTCGCCGCGCATCGCCGCGCCGATCAGCTTGTCGAGCGCGTTGTGGCGACCGACATCCTCGCGCACCAGCACGACGGTGCCGTCGGCTTCGCACAGCGCGGCCGCATGGGAAGCGCCCGTCCGCCGGCCCAGCGCCTGCAGGCCGGCAAGGCCCGCCAGCGCCCGGTCGACGGCGGCGAGCGTCAGCGCCAGCGGGCGCGCCACCCGCGGCAGCGGCCGGGCGAGCGCCGCGAGGCTCTCCATCCCGCAAAGCCCGCACGCGCTTTCGGTTACACGGGTGCGCATCCGCTCCATCGTCCGCGCACCGCGGTCGCCCGCCACGTCGAGGCGGACGATCCAGCCGTTGTCGACCTCCGCCACGCCGAGCGAGCGCACGTCGGCGATCCGCTCGATCAGGCCTTCCGCCAGCGCAAAGCCGACCGCGAAATCCTCGAGGTCGGCAGGGGAGGCCATCATCACCGCAAGGCCGATCCCGTTGACCTCCAGCGCGACGGGCGCTTCCACCGCGATATCGCGCCGCACCGGCGCGCTGCCCGCGGCTGATGTGTGCCTGAAGCCGTAGGGCGCGGTGTCGCGCGCGCCTCCCGGCGACGCAGTGGCGCCGGACCTCGTGCCGTGCAGGCCTGCGCTCATGGGTCGCTCGCTGTGAATGGACGGGTTGCCCTAGGATATGGTCAGGGCGTTCGCGCCGCCTAGGGTCCCGCCGTGCGACAAGTGGAGGCTGCGCTATCATGACCGACGAAGTCGACCGGCAGGAACCCGGCCCCACCCATCGCCCGCTCGCGCACGACCCCGGCACGCCCGAGTACGGCCGCGCCTCCGGCGGCTGGGGCTCGCTCCAGGGCGTCGCCCGGATCTTCGGCGAGGAGCGCAATTCGCCGAGCGCCATCGCGACACTCGCCCGCCTCAACAAGCCCGGCGGGGTGATGTGCTCGTCCTGCGCGTGGGCCAAGCCCGCCAAGCCGCACCCGTTCGAGTTCTGCGAGAACGGCGCCAAGGCGACCCTGTGGGAGCTGACGCCGAAGCGCGCCGACCCCGACTTTTTCGCCGAGCACACCGCGACTGCGCTGCGCACCTGGCACGACCACGACCTCGAGCAGGCCGGCCGCCTCACACACCCGATGCGGTTCGATCATGCCTCCGACCGCTACGTCTCCGTCTCGTGGGAGGAGGCGTTCGCCGAGATCGGCCGCGAGCTGAACGCCCTGCCGCCGAAAAGCTCGGTGTTCTACGCGTCCGGCCACGCGGGGCTCGAGGCGTCCTACCTCTACGCGCTGTTCGCCCGCGCGCACGGGCACAACAACCTGCCGCAGTCCTCCAACATGTGCCACGAGACGACGTCGGTCGGCCTCAAGAAGGTGATCGGCGTCTCGGTCGGCACCTGCGTCCTCGAAGACTTCGAGGAATGCGACGCGATCTTCTTCTTCGGCCAGAACACCGGCACCAACAGCCCGCGCTTCCTCCATCCGCTGAAGGCGGCGGTGGAGCGCGGCTGCAGGATCGTGACGTTCAATCCCGTGCGCGAGCGCGGCCTGATCGAGTTCGTCGACCCGCAGAACATCGTGCAGATGACGGTCGGCAAGCCGACGCAGATCTCGACCGAATATCTCCAGGTCCGCCCCGGGGGCGACATCGCGGCGATCGCGGGCCTCATCAAGTTCGTGCTGGAGGCGGAGGACGCCGCCCCCGGCACCGTGCTCGATCATGGCTTCATCGCCGAGCACACCACGGGCTTCGAGGAAGCAGCCGCCGCCATCCGCGCGCTCGACTGGGCGGACATCGAGCGCAACGCCGGCCTCACCCGCGAGATGCTGAAGCGCGCCGCCGACATCTACCTCGGCGCCAGCAAGGTCATCGGCATCTACGGCATGGGGCTGACGCAGCACGTCCACGGCTTCCAGAACCTTGCGATGCTGACCAACCTCCTCCTGATGCGCGGCAACATCGGCCGGCCGGGCGCCGGCATCTCCCCGGTGCGCGGGCACTCCAACGTGCAGGGCCAGCGCACCGTCGGCATCGCCGAGAAGGTGGAACTGGTGCCGGCGGACAAGCTGGAGGAGATGTTCGGCATCAAGGTGCCGCGCGAGGACGGGATGAACGCCGTGCACGCCTCGCAGGCGCTTCTCGACGGGCGGGTGAAGGCGATGATCTGCCTCGGCGGCAACCTCGTGCGCGCGCTGCCGGACCGCGAGCGGCTGGAGAAGGCGTGGCCGGGCCTGCGGCTTTCGGTCAACATCGCCACCAAGCTCAACCGCTCGCACATCGTGCCGGGGGAGGTGACGTACCTCCTGCCCTGCCTCGGCCGGACCGACGAGGACATCCAGGCATCCGGCCCGCAGGCGGTCTCGATGGAGGATTCGCTCAGCCACATCTACGGCTCGATCGGCAAGGCCGAGGCGCCGAGCGAAGCGCTGAAGTCGGAACTTGCCATCGTCGCCGGGCATGGCGAAGGCGACGCTCGCCGCCCAACCCCAAGCTCGACTGGGACGGCTGGACCGCCAACTACGACCTCGTCCGCGATCTCATCGCCGAGACCTACCCCGACGAATTCCATGACTACAACGAACGCCTGTTCCAGCCCGGCGGCTTCTATCGCGGCAATGCCGCGCGCGAGCGGGTGTGGAACACCGAGCCGGGCAAGGCGATCTTCACCGCGCCCGACACCCTCTCCGCCCTCGGCGACAACGCGCAGACGGACGGAACCGGCGCGCGGATGACGCTCGTCACCCTCCGCTCCAACGACCAGTTCAACACCACGATCTACGGCTTCTCCGACCGGCTGCGCGGGCTGGAGGGCTCGCGCGAGGTGGTCCTCCTCAACCGCGACGAGATCGCGCGCCTCGGCCTCGCCGAAGGCCAGACCGTCACGCTGGTGAGCGACATCGACGACGGCGAAACCCGCGAAGTGGCGGGCCTGACGGTCACCGCGTTCGACCTGCCCGATGGCTGCGTCGCCGGCTACTACCCGGAGCTCAACCCGCTCGTGCCGCTGTCGCACCACGAGGACCTGTCGCAGACGCCGGCCTACAAGGGCGCCCCGGTGCGCATCGTCGCCTGAACGGCGGCGCTACGTTCCGCAGTCAGGCGTGGTTGGCGCGCTGCGTCTCGGGGAGTTCTTCCCGGGCTTCCGGGATGGTGCGCATCGGGCGCTCGTCCGCTTCGCCGCCGGACAGGAAGGCGCCCATCCCCTTGAGGCCGTCGACGTGGCAGCAGACCACGTTGAGGACGACGAGGAGCGGCACCGCGACGATCATGCCGACGATCGACCAGAGCCACGCGAACAGCGCGACCGCGACGAACACCACGGCCGTGTTCAGCTGCAGCCGCTGCGAGACGAAGTAGGGCGTGATGAGCTGCCCCTCGGCCGACGTGAGGGCGAGATAGGTGAGACCGACCAGCACGGGGTCGACGACACCGTTCATCGACACCAGCGCGACGATGGTCGACAGCATGACGCCCGCGATCGCACCGACATAGGGGACGTAGTTGAACGCGAACGCCGCGAGCCCGAACAGCGCGGGTTCTGGCATCCCCCACGCCCACATCGCGAGACCGACGGCGACGCCGAGGCCCGCGTTGATCAGCGTGATGGCGCCGAGATACTGGCCGAGGCTGCGCTCGATGGCGTGGATCGCCTCCAGCGCGCGCCGCTTGTCCCTGAACTTGCCGAAGCTCTCCACCGTCCGCGAGTAGAGGAGCTCGCGCGAGGAGAGCGCAAAGAACAGGAGGATCAGCGTGAACACGAACTGCGCGAAGATCGTCGGCGTCGTGGTCGCGATCGCGGTCAGGATCTTGTCGTCGTTGCCGGCTTCGGCGGCGACCACCCTGAGATCCGCGTTGACCTCTTCACCGCCGCCGCTGGCGATCTTGTTGATCTGGTCGATCGCCGACTGAAATTCGGAGAGTGAGCCGCGCACGCTGGCGACCTTGGTGGTGATCTGACTGAAGATGCGCGGCGCATCGTCGATCACCTGCGACAGCGGCGCCGCAACGGACGCGGTCATCACCAGAAGAAGCGCAAAGAGGCCCAGCGCCACGAACGCCGCGCTGACCGACTGCGGAATGCGCAGGTGCGCGAGCCACCGGCACAGCGGCGCGAAGACGAGGAACAGAAGCAGCGCCAGCGTGACCGGCATGAGGAAGTTGCGCGCCAGCGTCACCGCAGCGAACGCCAGGATGAGGAATATGCCGATCGCCGCCCAGCTTGGCTTGGGCCGCCTCTGCACGTCCGCTGGCTGTTCGCGCTTCTCGCCGGTCATCGTCACGGGCCTCCACTCCCGGAAACCGCGGCACAATCGTCGCGGTTCCCCGGCCTAAACGTATTCCGCGCTGGTTTCGCTCCGAGATAAGTCAGACCGGTGCGCGATTTTCGGGCCATCGTCCGCGCGAGGCGCGGGGTCAGCGGGGGCCGAGGAAACGCGCTTCGGTTTCGGTGAGCGCGCGATAGAGGCGGTCCGTCTCGGCAAGGCCGAAGGGGGTGGCGCCCGCGCCGAAGCGCTCGTGCGTTTCGGCGAGGCCGAGCCGGCGCGCCATGAACTGCCGACCGTAGGTGAGGAGCACGTC
This sequence comes from uncultured Alphaproteobacteria bacterium, assembly GCA_963704595.1. Lineage (GTDB taxonomy): Bacteria > Pseudomonadota > Alphaproteobacteria > Rhizobiales > Amorphaceae > Acuticoccus. The sequence goes on along the minus strand of OY969922.1, from coordinate 468,506 downwards.
GATCGAGCGGTTCATGAAGACGATGAGCGGCAGGAGCGCTGCCTCGATCGCCTCCGCCTCGGCGCGCGCCTCGGGCGCTCCCTCCTCCCAGAGCCGCTGGATCCGCACCTGCAGCGGCAGACAGTCCGGCGCCGGGATGAGCCCCGCCGCGCCCGCCCGCAGAAGGCGGGTCTGCTCGATGCCGCCGTGGCCGCCGAAGCTCGCGAGCGTCTCCGCGGTGGCGGCGATCAGCGGTTCGGCGCCGACCACAGGCCCCTCCGCCTTCACCACCGTGATCGCCGGCACGGTGCGGTGGAGCCGCAGGAGGCCACCCGCGTCGAACGCGTTGATGAGGTGTTCGGGGTTGTTCTGGATGCCGAGCGGGCAGTCGAACCCGTCGGCGATCCCGGCGAAGAAGTCGATCATCGCCGCCTCGTCGACCTTGCGGCGGAGCGGCGGCTGGAAGACGAGCCAGTCCGCTCCCGCCTCGCAGGCCGCCTCGCCGAACGCGCGCTGCTCGTCCGCTGTCTCGCCGGTCACGGTGATGGAGAGCGGCAGCCGCCCGGCGAGGAGCCGCGCCGTCAGCGCCGCGATGCCGAGCCGTTCGCGCGCATCGAGCCGATGGGACTCGGTGACGAGGCCGAGGATGGCGACACCATCCGACCCCGCGTCCACCACGTGCTCCACCTGACGGGCCATCGCTGCCTCGTCGATCGAGCCGTCGGCGCGCCAGAATGCGTAGAGCATCGGGTAGATGCCGCCCGGCCGCTGGTTCGTCCCGCCCATGGTTCCTCCCGTCGATGTCGGTTCATCGAACTTATCAGACGCATTCCTCATCCCTGAGTAATCGATCCTCAGATGAATGCTTGCATCGAGTTTTGCCCTGTGACAGTCTCCGGCGCAATCACAAACAGGACGATCCGCGGGGAAACGATGGCCGATCTGACCGAGCGTCTCGGACGCCTCTACACAGGCGTCGTCTACGACGTGATGCGCGACATGGGCTTCGCCGCCGCCGTCCTGCCGCACGACATCCGCCCGCTCGATCCTGCGACCAAGCTCGCCGGCCCTGCCTTCACCATGCGCGGCCGCCCCGACTCGACGGTCGACGCCCACACCACGCTCCTCGAGTGGACGGGCTTCCTCGGCAAGGCGGCGCCCGGCCACGTCGTCGTCTGCCAGCCGCAGGATTCGGTCCGCGCGCTGATGGGCGAACTCTCGGCCGAAACGTTGAAGTATCGCGGCGTCCTCGGCTATCTGGTCGACGGCGGCACCCGCGACGTCGACTTCATCAAGACCATCGGCTTCCCCGTCTTCTGCCGCTACACGACGCCGATCGACATCGTCGGCAACTGGGTGCCGGAGGCGTTCGACGAGCCGGTCACCATCGGCAACGTCGTGATCCGCGCCGGCGACTACATCCTCGGCGACCAGGACGGCACGATCGTCATCCCGAAGGAAGACGCCGAGGCTATCATTTCCGCCGCCGAAAAGGCCGTGACCACCGAGAACTCGGTCCGCGCCGCGATCCTCGAGGGCGAGGACCCGCAGCAGGCCTACCTCAAGTACGGCAAGTTCTGAGCCGTGCAGGCGGACGCAGGCCCCATCGGCGCGCGCAACCTCGGCAAGGGCAAGATCGCGTTCGCGGTCACCGCGCTGGGCGAGCAGATCGCGAGCGGCGCGTTTCCGCCCGACCGGCCGCTGCCGGTGGAGGCGGATCTCGCGGAGAGCCTCGCCGTCGGCCGCAGCGTTCTGCGCGAGGCCATCAAGGTGCTCTCCAGCAAGGGCATGGTCTCGGCCCGCCCGCGCCACGGCACGGTGATCCAGCCGCGCAGCAACTGGAACCTCTTCGACCATGACGTGCTGCACTGGGTCCTGCGCCCGGAGAACGTCGACCCGGCGCTGGTGCGCGACATCCTCGTAGCCCGCCGGATCATCGAACCCGAGGCCGCCCGCCTCGCCGCAGAGAATTCCACCATGGCCGACAAGGCCGCCGTCCTCGGCGCGTGCGCTGCCATGCGCGCCGCGGTCGGCGACCCGGACGCATCGGTCCGCGCCGACATCGGCTTCCACACCGCCGTGCTGGAAGCCTCGCGCAACGCGATCCTGATCGCGTTCTCGCCGGCGCTGAGCGCGATGCTCTCGGCCTTCTTCCAGATCAGCATCCAGAACCCCGACGTCTTCCCCGGCAACCTGCCGGCGCACGAACGGGTGGCTGACGCGATCGCGGCCAGCGACGGCGCCGCCGCGCACTCCGCGATGATCTCCGTCCTCACCTACACCGAGGATGACGTCTCGGAGCGCCTCGCGCTTCGCCCATAACAAACGAACCCGGAGGAGACCCCCCATGAAGACCAAGACACTGATGCTGCTCGGCGCTGCCGCCGCCGCGATGTTCGCCGGCCCGGCATTCGCCGAGTATCCCGAGCGGCCGATCACGATGATCGTCTCGTGGTCGGCAGGCGGCGGCACCGATGCCGTGGCCCGCGCCATCGCCAACCAGATGGAGCAGGCGCTCGGCGTTCCGATCAACGTCGTCAACCGCACCGGCGGCGCCGGCGTCATCGGCCACACCGAGATGGTCAACGCCCGTCCCGACGGCTACACCATCGGCCTCGCGAGCGCGGAACTCTCGACCTACTACTGGTCCGGAACCGCGCAGTTCAAGGCAATGGACGTGACCCCGATCGCCCTCGTCAACCTCGACGCGTCGGCCTTCAACGTCTCCGCCGACAGCGAGTGGACCGACCTTGCCGCCGCGCTCGAGGCGATCAAGTCGGAGCCCGCCGGCACCTACAAGCTCTCCGGCATGGGCCCGGGCGCAGGCTACCACCTCGCCTTCTCGAGCCTTCTCAACAACCAGGGCATCGACCCCAACAAGGTGACGGTCGTGCCGAGCCAGGGCGCGGCGCCCGGCTTCCAGGAGCTCGCGGCGGGCGGTGTCGAGATCGTCCCGTCTTCGCTGCCGGAAGCCAAGTCGATGATCGACGCCGGCCAGGTGAAGACGCTCGCGGTCCTGTCCGAAGAGCGCCTCAACGCGTTCCCCGACGTGCCGACCGTGAAAGAGGCCATCGACGTCGACCTCGCGGGGGGCACTTGGCGCGGCATCGTCGCCCCCGCCGGCATCCCGGACGAAGCGCGCGAGAAGCTTGCCTCGGCCGTCGACACCGCGTGGAATTCCGACGAGTTCCAGTCCTTCATGGCCGACCGCGGCTTCGGCGTGACCTACCTCGCCGGTGAAGAGTTCGGCGCCTACCTCGCCCAGCAGCACGAGCAGAACGGCGAGATCATGGGTCTCCTCGGCCTCCGCCACAGGGACTGATCCATGCTGAAGGTCAGCGACCTCTGCTCGGGGCTGGTGGTTGCCGGCCTCGGGGTTGGCATCCTTGCCCGCGCGCAGAGCTTCCAGACGGTCGGTGCCTCGCCGATCAGCCCCGCATTCTATCCGGGGCTGATCGGGCTGGTGCTCGCGGCCTGCGGGCTCGGCCTGGTGGTCGCGGCCGTACGCCGGGGAGAGGTCCGCCCGCTCGGCGTCCTGCCCGAATGGCTCGCGCGGCCCGGCAACATCCTCGCGGTGGTGTCGGTGCCGGTCGCGATCCTCGCCTACGGGCTCCTCAGCCCGCAGCTCGGCTTCCTCGCGACGTCGGTCCTCGTGATGCTCGGCCTCCTCCTCGCCTTCCGCGTCAGCGTCCTGTGGAGCGTCGCCGTCGCGCTGATCCTGTCCGCGCTCCTCCATGTGGTGTTCGTGGTGCTGATGCGCGTTCCGCTGCCCTACGGCATCATCGAGGGGTGGCTCCGATGAACTTCCTCACGGCGGTCCAGGCCGTGTTCGAGCCGACGACGTTCGCCATCATCATCGGCTCGGCGCTGTTCGGCCTCTTCGTCGGCTCGATGCCGGGCCTCACCGCCACCATGGCCGCGGCCCTCCTCGTGCCGCTCACCTTCTACATGGACCCGGTGCCCGCCATCGGCGCCATCGTCACCTGCTCGGCGATGTCGATCTTCGCCGGCGACATTCCGGGCGCGCTCCTGCGCATTCCGGGGACGCCCGCGTCGGCGGCCTACGTCAGCGAGGCGTACCAGCTCGGGCGCAAGGGGCAGCTCTCCACCGTCCTCAGCGTCAATCTCATCGCCTCTTCGATCGGCGGGCTGTTCGGCGCTCTCGTCCTCATCTTCCTCGCGCCGCAGCTTGCCCGCGTCGCCCTCAACTTCTCCAGCTACGAGTATTTCTGGCTTGCGCTGATCGGGCTGTCGGCGGCGACGCTCGTCAGCAGCGCGGACCCGCTGAAGGGCCTCACCGCCCTCTTCGTGGGCCTCTTCCTCGCCACCGTCGGCCTCGACGTGGTGACCGGGATGCCGCGCTATACCTTCGGCCTCGTCGACCTGATGGGCGGCGTGTCGCTGATCGCCGCGCTCATCGGCCTCTTCGCCATCGCCGAACTCTTCCGCAAGGCGGCGACCATCCACGAGGACCTGCCCCCGCCCGAGGAGGTGCGCGGCGCGATCCTCCCCGCCGGCATCTCGGCGATCATCCAGTACCGCTGGGGCGCGCTGCGCGGCTGCACCATCGGCACCTTCCTCGGCATCCTCCCCGGCGCCGGCGCCGACATCGCGGGCTGGATCTCCTACGCCGTCTCCCGCCGGTTCTCGAAGACGCCGGAGAAGTTCGGCACCGGCCACATCGAGGGCGTGGTCGACGCCAGCGCCTCCAACAACGCCTCGCTCGGCGGCGCCTACGTCCCCGCGCTGGTGTTCGGCATCCCGGGCGATTCCATCACCGCCATCGTCATCGGCGTCCTCCTCATCAAGGGGATGAACCCGGGGCCGACCGTCTTCACTCAGAGCGGCGACATCGTCTCGGCGATCTTCGTGGTGTTCATCCTCGCCAACCTCCTCCTGATCCCGTTCGGGCTCCTCGCGATCCGGCTCGCGCGCAACGTCCTGTCGATCAACCAGCGCATCCTCCTGCCGGTGATTCTGATGTTCTCGATCGTCGGCGCGTTTGCGGTGAACAACGCGGTGTTCGACCTGTGGATCATCCTCGCGCTCGGCCTGGTCGGCTGGTTCATGGAGGAGAACGGCTTCCCGATCGCGCCGCTGGTCCTCGGCCTCGTCCTCGGCAAGGTGGTGGAGGAGAGCTTCACCAACTCGATGATCAAGGCGGGCGGCGACGTGACCGCCTTCGTCGACCGCCCGGTCGCCGGCACGCTGGCCGCGGTGTTCTTCGCAATATGGCTGGTCCCGCCCCTGATTCGCCTAGCCCAAAGGCTACGGACACGCTGATCCGGCGACGGCGCGGCTACGGCAGCCGCCCCGGAAATTCGCCGGGTCCGGACGGGACGGCACGGGAATTGCTGGGAACCGCCCCGTGTTCAAGAGACCGCGGAGGCGTCCCATGCCCATCACCAGCATTGCACTGACATCGTTGCGTAGCCTCACGGCAGGGGCAGCGCTCGCCGCGGCCTTCGCGACCGGCGCGTTCGCGCTCGACGAGGTCCACCTCCAGACCGACTGGATTCCGTCAGGCGAGCACGCCGCCTACTACGGCGGCTGGTCGAAGGGGATCTACGAGAAGCACGGGATCGACATCAACATCACCCGCGGCTACGGCTCCGGCGACACGGTGACCAAGCTTGCCGGCGGCGCGTTCGACTTCGGCATTGCCGACTTCGGCGCAGTCCTCGCCGCCCGCGCCAAGCTCGACGTCCCGGTCAAGACCATCGGCATGGTCTACGCCCACTCGCCGCACTCGCTGTTCGTGCTGGAATCGTCCGGCATCGAGGACTTCAAGGGCCTCGAGGGCAAGCGCATCGGCATCACGCCGGGCAACAGCCACAAGCTGTACTTCCCCAACGTCGCCGAGAAGGCCGGCACCGACCCGTCGAAGATCATCTGGGTCAACACCGACGGCGCGACGATGGCCCCGCTCCTGATCCAGGGCAAGCTCGACGCAGCACCCTTCTACTCGATCCACCACTACTACCAGAACAAGGCCGCCGAGGCCGCCGGCGAGAAGATCCGCGTCCTCCCCTTCAACGAGGTCGGCTTCGCGATCTACGCCGCGTCCCTCATCACCACCGACGAGATGATCGAGGACAACCCGGACCTCGTGAAGCGCTTCCTCGCCGCCACCTACGAGGCGTTCGAGTGGGCGCACGAGAACCCGGAGGAGGCCTGCACGCTCCACACCGAGCGCGTCCCCGAGGTCGCCATGGACGACTGCATGGGGAGCCTCGCCGCCGTCGACACCTTCATCTTCAACGAGCACAGCGCGGAGACCGGCCTCGGCGGCACCAGTCCCGAGCGGCTCGCCTTCACCTGGGAAGCCGTGAAGGAAGCACAGGAGATCGACAGCGACTTCGACCCCGCCGAGGCGCTGGACACCTCGCTGCTCCCCGGTGAGTGACGCCGGAACGGCGGGGGCAAGCGCGCCCGCCATCGTCATCAACAGTCTCGACCGCGTCTTCGAAAGCCGCGACGGCGAGCGGATCCATGCCCTGAAGGGCGTGGATCTCACCGTCGGCGAGCACGAGTTCGTCTCGCTCGTCGGCCCGTCCGGCTGCGGCAAGTCCACCCTGCTGCGGCTGGTGGCGGGCCTGCTTGCGCCATCGGTCGGCTCGGTCTCGATCCACGGCACGCCGGTGAAGGAGCCGCGCACCGACACCGCGCTGGTGTTCCAGAGCCCGACGCTGCTGCCGTGGGCCTCGATCCTCGACAACCTCCTGTTTCCGCTGAAGATGCTGCGCCGGCCGGTGACGGACGAGGCGCGCGAGAAGGCGCTCGGCCTCCTCGCGATGGTCGGCCTCGAGGGGTTCGCCTCGCGCTACCCGAGCGAGCTCTCGGGCGGAATGCAGCAGCGCGCCGCCATCTGCCGCGCGCTGATGCACGACCCCGACGTCCTTCTGATGGACGAGCCGTTCGGCGCGCTCGACGCCCTCACCCGCGAGGAGATGAGCCGCGAGCTTCTCGACCTTTGCGAACGGCGGCCGAAGACGGTGCTGTTCGTCACCCACTCCATCGCCGAATCCGTCCTCCTGTCCGACCGGGTGGTGGTGATGTCGCCCCGCCCCGGCCGGATCGAGGAGATCGTCACCGTCCCGCTCCCGCGCTCCGAGCGCATCGGACACGAAGGCAGCCATGAGTTCCAATCCTGCGTCCAGCACATCCGCGACCTCATCTTCACCCGTCGCCGCGTCGCAGCCTGAGCCGAAGCGCAAGGCCCGTTCCGGCGCGCTGATGAAGGACGCCGCGATCCCGGCGCTGGTGATCGTGCTCCTGGTCGCGGTCTGGCAGCTTTCGGTGACGGCGTTCGAGATCCCGGTCTATCTCCTGCCGTCGCCGGCGCGGATCTTCACCGACAGCATCAACCACGCCGGCACGCTGGGGATGCACACCCTCGCCACGCTGAAGACCGTGGTGCTCGGCTTCATCGCCTCCGTGGTGGTCAGCCTGCCGCTCGCGGTCCTCATCACCTCGTCGCGGACGGTGGCGAACACGGTCTACCCGATCCTCGTCCTCACCCAGTCGATCCCGAAGGTGGCGCTGGCGCCGATCCTCGTCATCCTGCTCGGCACCAACGAGCTGCCGCGCATCGTCGTGACCTTCCTGGTCGCGTTCTTCCCGCTGGTGATCGCCATCGCGACCGGCCTCGTCTCGGTGCCGGCGGACCTCGTGGAGCTTGGCCGGTCCTATCGCGGCTCCCGGCTTCAGCTCCTTACCCGCATCCGGCTCCCCTATGCGGTGCCGATGATCTTCTCCGGCCTGAAGGTGGCGGTCACGCTGTCGGTGGTCGGCGCGGTGGTCGCCGAATTCGTCAACGCGGACGCGGGGCTCGGCTACTTCATCATCTCGTCCACGGCGTTCTTCGAGACCGGTCTCGCCTACGCCGCCCTCATCATCCTGTCTCTCATGGGGATCGTCTTGTTCCAGCTCGTCGTCGTCGCCGAACGTGTCTTCTTCCCGTGGTCGCCCACCAACGCCGCCCCGGTGGCGGCATGAGCGCCACCATCATCCGCGGCGGCCGGCTGATCGACATCGCCGCCCGCACCGCGGACCTCACCGACATCCTGGTGGTGGACGGCGTAATCAAAGAGGTCGGCGCGCCCGGCCTGGCAGCGCCCGAAGATGCCGAGGCCTTCGACGCCGCCGGGATGCTGATGCACCCCGGCCTCATCAACGGGCACACCCATGGCCACGGCGGGCTCGCCAAGGGCATGGGCGACCGGTGGACGCTGGAGCTCCTCCTCACCGCTGGCCCGTGGATCAGCGGCTCGCGGCAGGACGAGGACAAGTACCTCTCCACCTTCATCGGCGCGGCGGAGATGCTGCTGAAGGGCTGCACCGCCTGCTACGACCTCACCTACGAGTTCCCTATGCCGTCAGAGGCGGGCCTCGAAGCCGTCGCCACCGCCTACAAGGACGCCGGGATGCGCGCCATCGTGGCGCCGATGGTCGCCGACATCGCCTTCTTCGACGCCATCCCCGGCCTGATGGACGCCCTGCCCGAAGCGCTGAAACGGGAGGCCGAGAAGCTGCGCCTTGCCCCCGGCGAGGCGACGCTGGCGGCGATCCGCACCGCCGTCGAGCGCTGGTCGTTCGGCGACACCATCCGCCCCGGCGTCGCCCCCACCATCCCGCACCACTGCACCGACGCGTTCATGACCGGGTGCCGCGACATCGCGCACGCCCACGGCATCGGCCTCCACAGCCACGTGGCGGAATCGAAGATGCAGGCGATCGTCGGCCGCAACGTCTACGGCAAGACGCAGCTCGCCCACATGGACGACCTCGGCCTCGTCGGCCCGGACTTCGTGGTCGCGCACGGCGTGTGGCTCGACGACGAGGACATGAAGCGCCTCGCCGGCCATGGCGGCTCGGTCTCGCACAACCCCGGCAGCAACGCGCTTCTGGGCAACGGCATCGCCCACGCCGCAAAGATGCTGCAGCACGGCGTCAACCTTGCCATCGGCACCGACGGGTCGAGCTGCTCGGACAACCAGAACATGTACGAGGCGATGCGCACCGCGGTCTACATGAGCCACGCCCGCGGCCCCGACCACTACGCCGAGTGGCTGTCCACGGCGGACGTGTTCACCGCCGCCACGGTAGGCAGCGCGCGTGCGCTTGGGCTGAAGGACGTCGGCCGGATCGCACAGGGCTACAAGGCCGACATCGTGTTCCTCGATCTCGCCTCCATCAACCTCATCCCGCTCAACGACCCGGTGAACCAGATCGTGCAGGCCGAGGATGGCCGCTCGGTCCACTCGGTGATGGTGGACGGCCGGGTGGTCGTTTCCGATGGCAAGCTCGTCGGCACCGACATGGCGGCGCTCGCGGCGAAGGCCGAGGCGGCGCGCGACCGGCTGAATGCCGCCAACGCCGAGAAGCGGGATCTCTTCAAGGCGCTGGAGCCGGTGGTGGGCTCGTTCTGCCCCGGCCTGTCCCACACGCCGTACCACGCGGAACGGCACGTCCACATTCACTGACGGGCCGGCGGCGCTCGCGGTCTCCTACTTCGGGAAGAGCAGCGTGAACGCCGCCCGCGCGCCGAAATCCGGCCCGTACTTGGGGCGGTTGACGTAGACGCGGCCACCGGCCTGGAAGCTCACCGGCTGTTTCCCGATGGTGAAGACCTTGGTGTAGATCGCGTTGATCGGCACCGTCGCCTGTTCGGATTTCCAGTTGAACGTCGTTTCGGTGTTCAGCGTCACCGTCTGTCCGCTGCCGAACGCGTAGCTGAGGAAAGGCTGCATGTAGGTCGCGTTGATTTCGGTATTCTCGTCGACCGACCAGATGTGGTTGACGAGACCGCCCGCCGTCCACGGCCCCTTCTGGACGAGGGCCACCGCGGTCGGGCCGAGGCCGAACTGGCCGGTGCCGAGGAGCTTGTCGGTCGCAGTCGGGACATAGAAGATCGGGCCGACACCCCAGATGAGCCCGCCCGGCCCGGGTGCCTTGGGCGACAGGAACAGGCTCTGCGTCGTGTCGCCGAGGCCGAACACGTCCCGCCGGTAGATGTCGGTCTGCCACCGCACCGGGGCGATGGTGCGCGAGATCAGGTTCCACCGCTCGCTGATGCTGATCGGGATCACCGGCTGGATGTTGAGCGTCTGGCTGACGCCGTCTCCGTCGGGGCCGATACCGAAGTCGATGTTGTACTGGAACGGCACGCTGATGAGGCTCGCCACCGGGTTGGAGAGCTGCTTGGCGAGCTGATCGGCCTCCTGCGCAGCCGCCCCGCCGGCGAGCAGCGCCCCTAGCGCAAGGGCGACGCTTCCCGCGACTGTTTTCGGGCGGCGAAGGCCCGCCACGACCCACCGGCAAAAGCGCTCAACGGCCGGCACCGGACGCACACTTTTCGCAAGCACCATCGCAGTTACTCCCACCACCACGCTGACCAACGTGAGTGTATGTCCGCTCTGCCGCCAAGCGCTTCTTTCAACGCCCGCTGGCACCCCGAGGACTACTCTTTGGTGCAGATTGTTGCGCGGCAATCACAACTCGAGATCGAAAAGACGACCATTAACGCGGCCGTTAAGGTTGCGCCGCCGGCCGCGCCCGCCGCACGTCTTCCGTCACCTGCGTTGCCATGGCATGACCGTGCAGCGGGTCGGTGGACCTCGCCCCGGCGCCCGGGTTGCGGCGCGACGTCCGCCCGGCACGACCCGGCCGGCATGCGCGATTGGTGCGGATGGCTGAGAAGGCATCACTCGTCCATCTCTGGCTGGGTACGGTCGGAAGCACCACGCCGGCGGACGACCTTCTCAGCACGGACGAGCGGGAGCGCGCGGCGCGGTTCGTCTACCCGCGTGACCGCGACCGCTTCGTCGCGGCGCGCTCGCTGCTGCGCCGTGTCCTCGGCGCGTGGCTCGACGCCGCCCCGGCGGATCTCACCTTCGCCTACACCGATTTCGGCAAGCCCTTCGTGCCGGGCGCGCCTGACGATCTCGCGTTCAACCTCTCCCACAGCGGCGATGCGGTGCTGGTCGGCGTGCTGTCGGGCGAGCCGATCGGCGTCGACATCGAGGCTCTGCGCCCGCTCGCGGACATGCCGGCGCTTGCCCGCACCGTGTTCACCGCGGCCGAGTGCGCCGGGCTGGAGCCGTTCGACGACGACACCCGCAGCCAGGCCCGGTTCTACCGTCAATGGACGCGCAAGGAGGCGGTTCTCAAGGCGCTCGGCCGGGGTTTCTCGATCGACCCGAAGGCGGTCGAAATCGGTGCGGCACGGTCGGACCCCGTGATCGTCGAAGGCCATCCCATTGAAGGCCTTGCGCTGCACGACGTCGACGTCGGTCCCGGTTTCGCGGCCTGCGTGGCGACATTCGGCGACCCGGTCCTCGGGCCCGTCCGCGTCGTGGATGCCTGCGACGTGGCCGCGCCCCTCCTTGGTGCGCCGGACTAGGGCGTGGCCCCATCCACCGCGGCAGGCCGCCGGGTCAGCGCCGCGACGACGTTCGCAAGGTTCGTCCCGAGCGGGGTCAGGACCGCGTGCACCGTCGAAGGCGAGGCGGCGTCCAGCGCCTGCCGGGCGAGCCCCGCGAGGGTGCCCGACGGGCTGAGGTCGACATAATCCGCCCCGCCGGCCGCCTCGAAATGGGCAAGCGTCTCGGCGAACCGCATCTCGCCCCTGACGATCGACCAGACGAGGTCGGCCGCGCTCTCCGCCCCGGAAAGCCGTTGCCGCAGGGCGCCCGAGAACACCGGGACCGCGGGCGGCCGGAAGCGCATCCGCCCGGTCGCCGCCCGCAGCGCCGGCCCAGCCGGGTCGATCCAGCGCGAGTGGAACGCGAACGGCACCGGCAGCACCTGGAAGACGACGTCGAGCGCCGCGAGCCGCGCGGTCACCGCATCGAGATCGCTGGCGGGCACGGCGAGGACGGTGTGGCGTGGACCGCCGATGCCCGCCCGCTCGGTAAGCGCGGCGATGGTCGGGTCGGCGGCGAGAGCAGCGGCCGGGGTGAGGCAGGCGACCATCGCCCCCGGCGGACAGGTCGCCGAGAACAGCCCCGGCTGGCCGGCGGAGAGCGACAGCGCCGCCTCGAACGGCAGCATCCCGGCGACCGCCATCGCCGTGATTTCACCGAGGCTCACGCCCGCCACCGCGTCGGGCCGGACGCCTTGGGCTTCGAGCGTCTTCGCCAGCGCGAACTGGGTCAGCACGATCGCCGGATGGGTCAGCGAGAGTTGGTCGAACGGATCGCCGAGGCGCCGGCCGGGCTCGTGGATCGCGGCGAGCACCGCGTGGCCGGTGAGGTCGGCAAGGAAGCGGTCGCCGTAGCGCATGTGGGCGCGGAACACCGGGTCGCTGGCGAGGAGGTCGGCCCCCATGCCGTAATATTGCGACCCCTGCCCGGCGAACAGGAAGACGACGGGGCGCCGTCCGCTCACTTGGCCGCGACCGGTTCGCGCGCCGTCGCGGGCGCGCCGAGGCCATCGACGAGGTCGCCGAGCTGGTTCGCGAGCCTTGCCACATGCGGCGGCTTCAGCATCGAGAAGTGATCGCCGGGCGTCGTCGTGACCCGGAGCGGCCGGGCGAGACAGTCCTGCCACGCGGCGCGGACGGCGCTCCGGTCGATGCCGGGCGGGGTGATCGCGGGCTCGATGGCGTGGACGTCGAGGGCGAGGCGGAAGGCGGGGCGGTAGGCGCCGAGCGCCATCTCGTTGGCGGCGAGGACGGCCGGCGGCGTCGCGGAGAGCCGGTCGAGGGCCGCAGCCGCACCCGCGGCGGGGACGGAGCCGGCGAGGAACCCGTCGAGCAGCAGGAGGCCCCGGGGCGGTGTCCCGGCGGCGGTGAGCTGGTGGGCCAGCTCCAGCGCGACCGCCGCGCCGAACGACCATCCGGCGAGACACACGCCCGCCGGATCGAGCCCCTCTCTGGCGAGCGCGCGCGCCATCCGTGCCGCGATGGCGGGGATATCGGAGAGCGGCGCCTCGTCCCCCGCAAGGCCGGGAAGGTCGTAGCCGAACACCGCGCGCGTGCGCCCCAGCGCCGCGGCGAGCGCGAGATAGCTCGCCGCATGGCCGTCGCCGCCGGGCGCCAGCACCAGCGGCACGCCCCTGCCACGGCGCTCCAGCACCTGCAGCGCATTCGGCACCGGCGCGTCGGCGAGCGCCGCAGCGAGGGAGCGCACCGTCGGATGCCGCAGCACCATCGCGACCGGGACCTTCCGGCCGAGATGCTCGCCGAGCCGATGGGCAAGCCGCACGGCAAGGAGCGAATGGCCGCCGAGAGCGATGAAGTCATCGTCGGGGCCGACCGAGGGGCGACCAAGGAGTTCCGCCCACAGCGCCGCCAGCGGCGCCTCCTCCGGCGTCAGCGGTGCGGCAGCGGCATCCGCTGGCAGAGGCCGTGCCGCGAGTGCGGATCGGTCGGCCTTGCCGCCGGCCGTCCGCGGCATCGCGTCGAGCCGGACCATCCGGGTGGGCAGTGCGTGCGCCGGGAGCCGGGCCGCAAGGTGCCGGCGCAGCGTATCGGCCGAGGCTGGCGCCACCCCTTCGGCGTCGGTGTACCACGCGACCAGGTCCCCCTCCCCGGCTGCGCCGCGCCGGTGGAGCGTCGCGACCGCCTCGCCGACGGCGGGGTGCTCGCGAAGCGGCGCCTCCACCTCGGCAAGCTCGATCCGGTAACCGCGCAGCTTGATCTGATGGTCGCGCCGGCCGAGGAACTCGAGCTCGCCCGCCGCGGTCCAGCGGGCGCGATCCCCAGTGCGATAGATCCGGCCGCCCGGCGCGAACGGGTCGGGCCGGAACGCCGCTCCGGTGAGGTCCGGCCGGCCGAGATAGCCTGTCGCGACACCCCTGCCGCCGATCCACAGCTCCCCCGGGACGCCGTCGGCGACAGGCCGCATCGCCGTGTCGAGCACATGGGCCGTAACGTTGGCGAGCGGCCGGCCGATGGGGACCGTGGCAGCGTCAGCGGGCAGCGTCTCCCCGGGCGCGAGGGTGAAGGCCGTCGCGGTCACGCACGCCTCGGTCGGGCCGTAGGCGTTCACGAGGGTGACGTCGGGATGCGCCGCGCGCCAGCTCCGCACCGCCTCGGCGGCCGGCGCCTCGCCGCCCACCACGAGGAGCCGCACGCACGCCGGCAGGACAAGCCCCGCCTCGACCAGCGTGTGCCAGTACGCGGTCGGCAGGTTGAGCACGGTGATCGCGTGCGCCGAGACGAAGGCGGCGAACGCCGCGGGATCGAGCGCAGCCGCATTGTCCAGCCACGGCACCACGGCAGCGCCGCAGGCAAGCGTCGGCGCGATCTCCTCGATCGCGACATCGAACAAAGGCGAGGCGAAGTGGAGGACGCGGTCGGCCGCCGTCAGCCCGTCGCGGATGACGACGGCGGCGCACAGGTTGGCGAGCGCCGCGTGCGGAACGACGACGCCCTTCGGCGCCCCGCTGCTGCCGGAGGTGTAGATCACGTAGGCCGGATCGTCCGGCGAGGGGGCAGCCTCGCCGGGCTCCGGAGCGGCGGCGTCGGGCGCGACCAGCGCGGCAGGGTCGAGCCCCGCCTCCAGAAGCCGCGCGGCGCCGGGCGGACCGGCGATCACATGGGCGAGCCCCGCGTCGGCGCACAGGATGCGGAGGCGCTCGACCGGAGCGGCGGGGTCGAGCGGCACCGCCGTGGCGCCCGCCCGCCACACGGCGAGGAGCGCGATCACCGACGCGGCCGACCGCTCCAGCGCGATGCCGACAAGGTCGCCGCGTCCGACCCCGCGCTCAGCGAGCGCCCCGGCCAGCGCGCCGCTGCGGGCGGCGAGGGCCGTCCAGTCCATCGGCTCCCTCCCCAGCAACGCCGGCACGCTGCCGTCCGCGCGTGCGTCGAGTGCGTCGAGTGCGTCCACGATGGTCGCGTGCGGCACGGAGACCTGCGGTCCGGTGGCCGACGCGGCGCGAAGGGCCGCCGTGTGCGGGGGATCGAGCGGGAGCGCGTTCACGGGCGTGTCCGGCGCCGTCAGCGCGGCGTCGACGAGGCGGCCGAACTGGTTGGCGAACCGCACCGCCGCCTCCCGGGTGAACAGCGCGGCGTCGTACTCGATGCGGGCGTGGAAGTGCTCGCCGACGGCCTCGATATCGAACGTCAGGTCGAACTTGCAGTCCTCGTAGGGGATGTCGAACCGCCCCGGGGAGAGGCCGCCGGGCGCCGTCGCGGGTTTCGGCGTGTTCTCGTACGACAGCATCACCTGGAACAGCGGGTTGGCGCCGGGGAGCCGCGGGACGCCGGAAAGCTCCACGACGCGCTCGAACGGCAACCGCGCATGGCCGAGCGCATCGACGGTGCCGCGCCGGACGCGGGCGAGCAGCGCGCGGAACGTCTCCTCCCCGTCGACGTGTTCGCGCAGTGCCAGAGTGTTGAGGAGAAGCCCGACGACGCCGAAGTCCTCCCGCCGCGAGCGACCGGCGACCGGCGAACCGATGACGATGTCGGCCTCGCCCGACCAGCGGTGCAGCGCCGCAAAGGCAGCCGCGAGGATGACCGCAAAACCCGTCGCGCCTTCAGCCCGCGCGAACGCGGCGAGGCGGGCCGCCATGTCCGCCGGCAACGGCACGTCCACATGACCGCCGCGCCCCTGCGACGTCGCCGGACGCGCCTTGTCGAGAATGAGCCCATGGCTCGCCGGCGCGCCGGACAGGCGCTCGCGCCACCATGCCTCTTCGACGCGGCAGGCCTCGGTCTCCATGAACGCGCGCTCGGCGGCGGCCGCAGGCCCCGGTTGCAGCGCGGGGGGAAGGGCGTGCGGTTGGCCGTCGCGAGCCGCCCGGTAAAGCGCGTCGAGCTCGCCGACGAGAATGCCCAGCGACCACCCGTCAACCGCGATGTGATGGAGCACCAGAAGGAGGACGTGGCGCTCGGTCGCGATGCGGATGAGTGACGCGCGCAGCATCGGATCGCGATCGAGCGCGAACGGCCGGCGGCCCTCGGCAGCTGCGAGGCGGCGCGCGTCTCCGTCCGCATCCACCCGGGCCGAGAGGTCGTGCATAGGCAGCGGCGGGACCTCGGCGGAGGCCGGATCGACGACGGCGAGCGGCTGGCCGCCATCGTCGGCGACGAACCGTGTCCGCAGCGCGTCGTGCCGCACGAAGAGGCCGGCGATCGCCTGCCGGAGCGCGTCGATGTCGAGCGGGCCGTTGAGCTCCAGCGCCGCCGGCACGTTGTAGCGTGAGCCACCGGGCTCCACCTGATCGATGAACCAGAGCCGCTCCTGCGCGAACCCCGGCCGCGCGACGGCGGGGCGGGTCGCTTCCGCGGCGTCCACAATCGGCTGCGAAAGCAGCGCCGCGATGGCCCGCGCGGTCGGCTCAGCGAGGACGTCTCGCAGTTCGACGGTGGCGCCGAAGGCTTCGCAGACCCTGGCCGTCAACTCCAGCGCCAGCAGGGAGTGGCCGCCAAGGGCGAAGAAGTCGGCGTCCGGGGTGACGCGCTCCACCGGCACCTCCAGCACCTCGGCAAGGATCTGCACCACGGTGACCACCGCACCGGCATCCGAGGGCGGCGGAGCAGCTGTCGCTTCGCGGCCGGGCATCGCGGCGAGCGCGGCGCGATCGATCTTGCCCGTCGCCGCAAGCGGCAGGCTGTCGAGGACGATGAACTCCGCAGGGACCATCGCAGGCGGCAGGCGGCCGGCAAGGTGTGCGGCGAGATCCCCCGGCGCCGGTGGGTCGCCGGCCGGCACGACCGCTGCGACGAGACGCTTCGTCCCCGCCCGCCCGCCACGCACTAAGACAGAGGCGCGCGAAACCGAAGGATGGTGTGCCAGCGCCGCCTCGACCTCGCCCGGCTCGATCCGGAAGCCGCGCACCTTCACCTGGTCGTCCGCGCGGCCGCGGAACTCGAGCGTGCCGTCCGCCCGCCAGCGGCCGAGGTCGCCGCTTAGATAAAGCCGCTCGCCTTTATGCGTCACGAAGCGCTCGGCGGTCGCATCTGGCCGGCGCCAGTAGCCAAGCGCCAGCCCGTCGCCGCCGAGTGCGATCTCGCCGACCACGCCGACCGGCGCGGCCGACCCGTCCGACGCGAGAACATGAACGTCGGTCTGCGCGATCGGCCTGCCGATCGGCACCGGCTGGGACGGGTCGACCGCCTCGCCGACCATGTGGATGGTGCTGATGGTGGTGTTCTCGGTCGGTCCGTAG
Source organism: uncultured Alphaproteobacteria bacterium (assembly GCA_963704595.1). GTDB lineage: Bacteria > Pseudomonadota > Alphaproteobacteria > Rhizobiales > Amorphaceae > Acuticoccus. Next base: position 451,403 of record OY969922.1, on the reverse strand, counting down.
GCGTTGACGAGCCGCACCCCCGGCAGCCCGCGGCGCACCCGCGCCAGAACCGCCGGCGTGATCCTGTCGCCGCCGAATATCAGCGAACGCAACCCCGCGAGGCGCTGGAAATGGGCCGCGCGCAGCCCCTCGAACAGCCCCGTCGTGAAGAACGCCATGTCGATGCCGTGACGCTCGATCATCGCGGCGGTCCGGTCGAGGTCGCCGCCCTCGCCCGGCGGCACCGTGACCAGCGTGCCGCCGGAGAGGAGCGCACCCCAGATCTCCAGCGTCGATGCGTCGAAGCTGACCGGCGCCGCGAACAGGACCCGCGTGCCGGGCGCGAAGGGATAGACGTCGGCGTTGACGACGAGCCGCACGATCCCCCGGTGCGGCACCGTCACGCCCTTCGGCACGCCGGTGCTGCCCGAGGTGAAGATCACGTACGCCGCATCGCTCGGCGGCGACGGCGGGTTCCGCGAGCGCGGTATCGGGATGCCCCTGCGCCTCCCGCTCCAGCACGGCGATGTCGTGCGCGGCGGCGACGGGCGCGTCGGAGGATGCGATGACCAGATGCGCGGCCGCGTCGCCGAGCAGCGCTTCGAGCCGCCGGGCGGGCGAGGACGGGTCGAGCGGCATGTAGAGGCCGCCGCATTTGAGGATGGCGAGCACAGCGGCCACGAACGCGGCGGAGCGGTCGAGCACCAGCGCCACCGCGCGGCCGGGCCCGACGCCGAGTTCGGCGAGCCTGCGGGCAAGCCGGTTCGCCCGCGCCTCGAGCGCGGCATAGGTGATCTCCTCGTCGCCATCGACCAGCGCGATGCGGGACCCGTGCTCCCGGGCGACGTCAGCGAACAGCGCCGGGACCGTTCTGTCGCGCGGATAGGCCGGGCGTGCGCCGCGCGAAAAGGCCGCGAGCGTCGCCGCCTCCGCAGGATCGGCGGCGGCTGCGAGCCGCGCGACCGGCCCTTCGCCGGAGGGTCCGGTCATGGCGTCCGTGATGCGGCGGAATTCGGCGGCGTAGCGCTCGATCGTCGCCGCATCGAACAGGTCGGTGTCGTACTTGAAGAAGAGGAGGATCTTGCCCTGTGCCTCCACCGCGCTCAGCGTCAGGTCGAATTCGCCGACCTGGTGCACCCCGGCGACGGTCTCGAGCACAACCCGGCCGTCGCCCGCGCGCTCGGCCGGGACAAGGTGCTCGGCGGTGTTGGCGTCGACGCTCGTCATCCAGCTCTGGAAGCCGAAGCTCACACGGGTCAGCGTGTCGGCGGCCGGGTTCGAGGCCCGCAACCTGCCGATCACCGCAGGGAGGGGCGTCTGCGCATGGCCGAGCGCGGCAAGCAGCGTCTGGTGGACGTCGCCCGTCAGCGTGCGCGCCGATGCTGCCGGATCGAGCCGTACCCGCAGGAGGATGAGGTTTGCGAAGTAGCCGACGACACGCTCGAAGCGCGTTCCGGGCCGGCCGTGCGCGGGGGTGGACACGACGAGATCGTCCTGCCCGCTCAGCCGGTGCAGGAGGACAAAATATGCCGCGCCGAGCACCGCATAGAGGTTGACCTTCCACGCCGCCGCCAGCGCCCTCAGCGCCTCCGCCTGCCCCGCGTCCAGCTCAGTATTGAGGACGGCCCCGCTGAGCGACGGACGGGCGGGCCGCGGCCGGTCGGTCGGGAGTTCCGGCGCGGCGGGCAGGCCGGCGAGGGCGCCCTCCCAGAAGGCAAGGTCGGCGGCCTCTTCCGCTCCGCCGCGGCGGGCGTTCTGCCAGGCGGCGAAGGCGGCGTAGTCCGCAGCAGGCGGCGCCGTCATCGCGCGTTTCGCCGGCTGGCCGACCCTGAGCGCCTCGTAGGCGCGGGTGAGATCGCCGAGGAGGATCGTCAGCGACAGCCCGTCGAACGCGATGTGGTGGAAGGTGAGGAGGAGGGCATGGTCCTCTTCGCCGAGGCGCAGGAGGTCGAGCCGCGCCGGCGGAGCGACGTCGAGCGCGAAGGGGCGGGCGCCGAGCGCCATGAGCCGCGCGGTCAGCGCCTCGCCGTCCAGCGCGGGCGCGTCATGCACGGCGGCGGGGGCGGAACCTGCCTCGACCCTTTGCTCAACGGTGCCTTCGCGGGTCTGCTCGAAGCGCAGGCGGAGCGCTGCGTGGCGCGCGACGACCGCGTCCCACGCGCCGAGCATGGCTTCAACGTCGAAAGGCCCGCGGATGCGGAAGCCGCACGGGAGATTGTGGGCGTGGTGGTCCGGCGTCAGCTGCCTTGCGAGCCACAGCGCCTGCTGGCCGGGGGTCAGCGCGATCCGCTGGCCGGCCGGCTCTGGCGCGGCGGGCGCCGCCGCGGCGCCACCGTCGCCGATCCGGGCTTCGAGCGCCTCCAGCGTGGGCTCCTCGAACAGTTCGAGCGGGCTGATGCGGCAGCCTTTCTCCTCCTCCAGCCGGGCGAGGATCTGGATGCCGACGAGGGAATCGAGACCGTAGGCGCGAAGGTCGCGCTGCGGGTCGATCTCCTCCGGCGCCATCTTGAGTAGACCCGCCACGATCGCGCGCAGCGACCAGCCGTCCTCGGGCAACGGCTCGGGGACGGCGGCCGGGGCCTCCGCGGTGCGGGGCACGGCGGCGTCCGGCAGCCAGTAGCGCACACGGCGCAACGGCCGGGCCGGGAGTGTTGCGAGGCGGCCGCCCGCGGGCCAGAAGAGGCGCCGCCACGGCACGTCCGCGCCAGCGATCCAGAGCGCCGCCAGCCGCTCCGCATCGGCGCCGAGCGCCAAGCATTCTGTCTCGCCGAAGAGCTTCGCCATCCGAGGCTCGGCAGTGCCGCGCAGGATGCCGGGCTCTCGCCTCCCGCGCCTGCAGGCGCCCGACGAGCGCCTCACGGTCCGCCGCAAGGATCGCAAGCCGGTGCTCGAGCGGCTCCCGCGCCGTCTGCAGCGTGAAGGCGATGTCGGCAAGCGGGGTGCCGGTGAGCGATCCGGTGAGGGCCTCCGCGAGGCGGCCTGCGACGGCGGCGAGCCCGTCCTCGTCGCGTGCGGAGAGGAGGAAGAGGCCGGCACCCGGTCCGGCCGGGCGTGGGCGATGCGGCGGCCGGTTCTTCCAGCACCAGGAAGGAGTTGGAACCGCCCGCGCCGAACGAGGCGAGACCGGCCCGGCGCGGCGTGCCGGTCGGCGCCTCCCAGGACGAGGGCGCGGTGTGGACCGCGAAAGGCGTTCCGCGGAAGTCGAGCGCCGGGTTGGAAGGCGTGCTGTTCAGCGTCGGCGCCAGTGCGCCGCGATGGAACGCGCCGAGGAGCTTGCCGAGCCCCGCGACGCCCGATGCCGCCTCCAGATGGCCGATGCCGGACTTCACCGAGCCGACCGCGCATTCCCCTCCGGTGCGTGTGTCGCCGGCTGCCCGGAACGCCTCGACCGTCGCTGCAATCTCGGCCGCATCGCCGAGCGGCGAGCCGTTGGCTGCGAGTTCCAGCGCGGTGATCGTCCCCGCCGGCACGCCGGCGCGGCCGAGCGCGGCACCGATGACGGCGGCCTGCGCTGCGGCGCTCGGCACGTTGAACGCGCGCCCCTCGCGCCGCCCGGAGTGGTTCACCGCGCTGCCGAGGATCACCCCGAGCATGCGGTCCCCGGCCGCCTCGGCCGCCGCCAGCGGGCGCAGGACCACGGCACCCACGCCCTCGCCGGGCATCATTCCCGTGCCGGCGCCGAGCGGCCGGCTTTCGGCGCCGCTTTCGAGGAGGCCGAGCCCGCCGAGCGCGGCATACTTGCCGGGGGCCAGCGTCAGGTTCACGCCGCCGGCGAGGGCGAGAGCGCAGTCGCCCCGCCGCAGCGCGGCGCAGGCGTCGTGGATCGCGGACAGCGCACCCGCGCACGCCGCGTCCAGCGCATGGCTCGGGCCGCGCAGGTCGAGTGCGTGCGAAGTCCGGTTGGCGATCATCCACGGCCCGGAACTCGCAAGCTGCGCCGCCCGCTCCATGGTGTCCGCCAGCAGCGGGTAATGCCGGTACATGGACGCGACGTAGACGCCGACCGCGCCGCCCTCTTCGTCCTGCAGTGCCGCGAGAGCCGGGCGCGTGAATCCCGCGTCCTCGAACGCCTGCCAGGCGGTTTCGAGGAACAGCCGCACCTCCGGGTCGAGGATTTCCGCCTCGCGCGGCGAGATCGCGAAGAACAGCGGGTCGAAGCCTGCGACACCCTCCAGGAAGCCGCCGCGGACGGCTGGTCCGCCCTCCGGCCAGCGTCCGGCGGGCGGCGGACCGATGGCGTCGCGGCCAGCGGCGATGTTGTCCCAGAACGCGACGAGGTCCGCTGCGCCCGGATAGCGTCCGGCGGCGCCGATGATGGCGATCGGCTCGTCCGTCCCCGCCGGGCGCGGGGCGGAGCGCTGCGGCGTGCTCGATACGGCCGGGCTTTCGGCGGTGAGCGGGACGCTCGCGGTCCGCGATGCGGCGTCGGCGCTCGCAGGGGGATCGCTGCCGGCGAGGATGGCGGCTGCGATGGCCTCGGCGGTCGGGTTCTCGACGAACAGAGCGAGCGGCAGAGGGCCAAAGCGAGGCTCCAGCGCGGCGGCGACCTCCGCAACCGCCATGGAGCCGAGGCCGTAGCTCGTCAGCGCCGTGTCGGCCCTCAGCTCGCCGCGCGGAATGTAGAGCGCCTCGGCGACCGCCGCGAGCACCGCGTCGGCGACGTCCGCCAGTGCCCCCGGATCGGCCACGGGCTGTGCGACGGGCGCGGGCGGTGCCGCCTTCATGTCGGCGGGCGCGACCGCGATGCGGACGGCGAGGCGGGCGGTATCTCCGGAGAGCACGACCAGGCGGGGCGCCGGGTGGGCCATCGCCCGATCGAGGGCGTCGAGCGCGTCGCTGGTCGCGAGCGGGGCGAGGCCGAGCTCGGCCTTCAGCCTGGCGACGACCGCCGGCGGCGGACGCATCGCCCCCTCCGCCCACAGCGGCCAGCCGATCGAGCGGGTGAGCCCCTGCCGCTCCCCGCGCTCCCGCCGCGCCTCGCGGGTTGCGGCGAACGCGTCGAGTGCCGCGTTGGCGTACGCGTAGTCCGTCTGCCCCTGATTGCCGAGCTCTGCGGCGAGCGACGAGAACAGCACGAACGCCTCGAGCGGGTCCGCGACGGTCGCAGCGTCGAGCGCTTCGGCACCTGAGATCTTGGGAGCGAGGACGGCGGCGAAGTCGGCCGGCGATTTTGCGGGCAGCAGCGCGTCGCGGGTGATCCCGGCAGCGTGGAGCACGGCGTTGATCGGCCCCAGCCGCTGGCGGACGGTGGTGGCGACCTGGTCCGCCTCCCCCGCCGCGGCGATGTCCGCCTCCACGTAGATCGCCTTCGCCGCGCCTTCCGCTTCGAGCCGCTGGAGGAGTGCGGTGATCCGCCCGTCCTGCGGCGAGCGGCCGGTGAGCGCGAGTGCGGCGCCGAAGCGCCGTGCGAGGTGGGCGGCGACCAGCGCGCCAACCCCGCCGGCCCCGCCGGTGATGAGCGTCACCGCACCGCGCGAAAGCCATGCGGACGGCGCCGGCGGCATGACAGGCGCGAGCCGACGCGTCTGGCGTCCGCCGTCGCCGAGGCGGAGCTCGCTGGCGCCGGATGGAGCGGCGAGTTCAGCGAGCAGCGCGCGGGCGGCTTCGGCGTGCGCGGCCGCGGCCGGAAGGCGGAGCGTCCTCACCGCGAGGTGCGGCGCTTCGAGCCGAATGCTGCGGGCGAACCCCGCCACGGCGACAGCCCGAGGCGCGGCTTCGGCGCCGAGGCCATCGACGGCATGGACGAGATCGAGCGCCTCACCCGGGCGCATGGCGAGCATCGCCCGGCAGAGCGCGAGCGGCCCCGCAAGCGGGTCCCCGCCGGCGCTCCACGAGAGCGCCCGCACGGAGCCCTGCGGCAGCGTCCGCAGTGCCCGCTTGATGGTCGCGGGATCCGCGCCCGTTGCGGTCAGCGGGGCGGCGCCCGTCCCGAAAGCGGCGGCAATGGCGCCCACCATCGCGGCGGGCGCATCGAGGAGGAGCACCGGCCCCGCGGCGCGGTCGGATGCGGGCGGCGCGGCAATCCAGCAGGGCTCGAGAAACAGGACGCCGTCCGGCTCTGGCGCCACGCGCGGACGGTCCGGCCTGTCGCCGCGGCCGAGTTCGAGGCCGTCGATCCGCATCAGCGGCCGTCCGTCATCGCCGACGATTGCGATGTCGAACCTGGGCGCTTGGCCGGGTGGCACGGAGCGGCGGCGGACATGGACGAGGCAGGTGTCCGGCAAAGGCGCCGAGAGGACGATCCGCTCGGCCGCGCTTGGCAGCGCCGCGCCGTCGTCCGCGGCGAGGAGCGTGACGGTCGCCTGCAACGCGCCGTCCACCAACGCAGGGTGCCAGCCGAACCCGGCCGGCGCGGCGGGCGGGCGTCGCAGCCTCGCCATAGCCTCGCCGGTGCCGACGAGAAGCTCGTCGATGACGCGGAAGGCCTCGCCGTAGACGAGCCCGCGCGCTGCCATCTCCGCGTAGAGACGTGCCGGATCTAGGGCGGTGGCGCACCGGGCGCGGACGCTCTCGATCGCCGCCGAAGCGCCGGCAGGTGCAGCGAACACCGCCGTCGCCTCCGCAGCGAGGACGTCGCCGGCAAGGAGCATGACGCGCGCCCCGTCGCCTTCCCGCACCAGCCGCAGCGCGGCGGGGACGTCGACCCGCAGCGGCCGGTGCCAGACGACCCGGTCGAGCGCGGCGATCTGCGGTGCGCCGAGCCGCTCGGCCGCAGCGGCGACGATCTCCGCCAGTGCCCCCGCAGGCAGGATCGCCGTGCCGCGCACCACATGGTCACGCAGGAACGCCGCCTCGCCGAGCCGCAGCGCCACTTCCGCTCCGTCCCAGCCCGAGCGGTTGGCGCCGATCAGCGGATGGCCCGTCCGCGGACTGTCCTTGCGCGGCCGCAACCAGTGCCGCGGCCGGCGGAACGCGAGGCCGGGAAGGTTGAGCCGCCTCGCCCGTGCGCCGCCGGTCGCCGTTTCCGGCAGAGCTTCCCCCGCGACCCAGCGCCGTGCGACGGCGTGGAGGTCGCCGGCCGGCCCCGCGGCGCTCGGCCTTTCCCCGGTCGCCGCGAGGCGCCGCATCCCCTCCGCCAGCCCTGCGAGCGAGGAGACGACGAAAGCGGCCCGCGTCTCGAAAGCCTCACGGCCGGCGCTCAGCGTCGCAGCGATCGCCGCCAGCGTCGCATGGTCGTGAGGCGCGGCGCCGGCCGATGCCTCACGGCCGCTCGCGGTCCCGAGCAGGCCAGCGAGGTCGCGAAGGCGCATCTCGCTCGAAAGGTGGGGCCGCGGGGCGGAGGCGGAGCCTAGCGACGCGGCGAGGCGATCGGCAAGGGTCGCGCGCGTCAGCGCATCGAAGCCGCAATCGGCAAGGGTGTCGTCCGGGTCCAGAGCATCGGACGTGATGCCGAGGACCTCCGCCGCGATGGCCGTGATCCGGTCCGGTGCCGGGCCGGCCGCCGTCATCGGTTCGAGCCATGCCGCGAGCGCCGCCGCAGTCGCACGCAGCTGCGCCTCGCTCGGCGCCGAGAGAGGAACGAGCACTGCGTCGCCGGCCGCTCCGGCATAGGCCGCCGCTGCGGGCGCTTCCTCGACAACGAGATGGACGTTCGAGCCGCCCGCCCCGAAGGCGCTGATGCCGGCCCGCCTCGGCCCCTCGCCCGCCGGCCACGGAGCGCAGGTTCGCTGCAGCGCGAACCCGGCCGACGCGAAGTCGCAGTGCGGATTGAGGCGGTCGCTGTGCGGCAGCGAGGGCACCAGCGTGCGCCGTTCCAGGCCGAGGATCACCTTGGCGAGCGCGGCGATCCCCGCGGCCGCCTCCAGATGCCCGATGTTCGACTTCACCGAGCCGAGCGCGATCGTCCGGCGCTCCGTCCCCGTGCCGTACCCGCGAGCGAGGCCGGCGAGCTCGACCGGATCGCCGAGGGCGGTGCCGGTGCCGTGCGCCTCCACATAGTCGACATCACCGCCGCCGGCCTCGGCGCGAGCCGCCGCGATCGCCTCGGCCTGCGCCGCCGGGCTCGGGGCGGTGAACGCGCCGCCCGCCTGTCCGCCATGGTTGGCGGCGACGCCGCGGATCACCGCGCGGATCGGATCGCCGTCGGCCAGCGCCTCGGCCAGCGGTTTGAGGAGCACCGCGCCGGCCCCCTCGCCCGGCACGTAGCCGTCACCGCCCTCGCCGAACGCATGGCAGCGCCCGTCACTTGCCGCAAAGCCACCTTGCGAGAGGAGCGCGAAGCGGCGCGGGTGCGTGATGAGGTTGACCCCGCCGGCCAGCGCCATCGTGCTTTCTCCGCGCCGCAGCGAGGCGCAGGCAAGCGCGATCGCGGTCAGCGAGGACGAGCACATCGTGTCGACGGCAAGGCTCGGCCCGCGCCAGTCGAACACGTGGCTGACCCTGTTGGCGATCGACGCGAAGGAGGAGTTGGCGATGCCGGACGCCGCCTCGTGCAGCTGATAGTGCCCGAACATCGCCCCGGCGAAGACCCCGACCTTCGCGCCCCGCAGCGCGTCCCGCGCGAACCCCGCGTCCTCCACCGTGTGCCAGGCGACCTCCAGGAACAGCCGCTCCTGCGGGTCCATCAGCTCAGCTTCGCGCGGCGAGATGCCGAAGAACTGCGCGTCGAACCGGTCGATCCCGCCGTCGAGGAAGCCGCCCCATCGCGCATAGGAGCGGCCGGTTGCGAGCGCCGCAGCCCTGGTTTCGGCAAAGAACACCGGATCGCGCCAGTCCCACCGGTCGGCCGGGATTTCGGTGACGGCGTCGTGCCCTGCCTCCAGCGCGCGGGCGAACGCATCGAGCGCCGACCAGCCCTCCGTGAACGCTGCCTCGTCGACCCGCACGACCCCGTCCGCACCGGGGCCGGGTGCGTAGAGTCCGAGGCCGATCACGGCGATCGGCGCTGCGGGGTCGTTCCCTGCGCCGGGTCGCATGACCGCAGGCGCCGCCAGCGGGACGGGCGGCCCGGCCGGGCGGACGTCGGCGGCCGCGAACGCGTCGCCGTGGCGTTCCGCGACATGGGCGGTGAGGCCTGCAAGGGTCGGGTGCTCGAACAGGAGCGTCGCGGGGAGCGGCCCGAGCCGCGTCTCCATCCGGCCGATCAGCTCCATCATCAGCACCGAGTCGATGCCGAACGTATCGAACGTCCGGTCCTCGCGCAGCCGCTCCACGGCGACTCCCGAAACGTCCGCGACGAGACCCGTGAGCCAACGGCGGGCCTCGTCGGCCGGCGCGTCGAGGAGCGGATCTGGCGCGGTCGGCGCCGGAACCGGCTCGGCCAGAGGCACGAAGTAGCGCTCGCCGGCGAACGGATAAAGCGGCAGGCCGACCCTCTGGGCGGAGGGGATTGCCGGCCAGTCGACGGCGCCGCCGCCGCGCCACGCGTCCACGAGCGTCGCGAGCGGGCCGGGGGCGGCGGGCAGCGGGGTCTCGCCCGCGGTCTCGCGAAGCGCGGCGATGGCTTCGGCGTAGGTGGCGACGACGGCGCCGAAGCGGTGCTCCATCGCCTCGCGGCCGACCTGCAGCGTGTGGGCGATATCGGCGAGCGGCACGCGCCGGCCGGCTTCGGTTCCGAGATAGGCCGCCAGCCTGTCACGAAGCGCGCTGAGGCGGTCCGGCTCATGCGCCGAGAGGACGAGGGCCACCGGTCCGGGGTCGGACTCGGCATCGCGGGCGGCGGACGGCGCCGCCTCGATCACCGCGTGGGCGTTCGCGCCGCCTGCACCGAACGAGGACAGGCCGGCGCGCAGCGGTGTGTCGCCGGCGGTCCATTCGCCCGCGCCGGTGGCGATCCGGAACGGCGTCGCGGCGAGGTCGAGGCCGGGGTTGGGCGTCTCGGCATTCAGCGAGGGGGCGATCGTCCCGTGCCGCATCTGCAGGACGATCTTGGTCAGCCCGGCGATGCCGGCGGCGGATTCGAGGTGGCCGATATTGCCCTTCACCGAACCGACACGGCACGTCGCCGCGCCGGTATCCGACGCGCGCCAGACTTCGGCGAGCCCGGCGATCTCGACCGGATCGCCGAGCGGCGTACCGGTCCCGTGCGCCTCGACGTAGGTGATGGTGGCCGGGTCGATGTCGCCCGCGCGGGCCAGAGCGCGGCGCACCACGGCGGCCTGGGCAAGCGGGTTCGGCACGGTGTAGCCCGCGGTGCGCCCGCCGGCGTTGACCGCACTGCCGCGGATCACCGCGAGGATGCGGTCGCCCGCGGCCTGCGCCTCGGCGAGCGGACGCAGGACCGCAACGCCGACGCCCTCGCCGTCCACCATCCCCGCCGCACCGTCGCCGAACGGTCGGCACACGCCGTCGGGCGCGAGCATCCCCAGCCGCTCCAGCCGTTCCATCTGCACCGGCGCCAGAATGAGGTTCACCCCGCCCGCCAGAGCGACCCGGCACTCCCCCCGCCGCAGCGACTCGACCGCGAGGTGGATCGCGCTGAGCGAGGAGGAGCATGCCGTGTCCACCGCCATGCTGGGGCCGGTGAAGTCGAACACGTAGGAGACGCGGTTGGCGATCGACCAGTGCGCAGCGTGGGCGCCTGTCGCGATCCCGGCCGCCGACGCGGCGCCTCCCAGCCACTCGTAGCCGGAGTTCATCACGCCTGCGAACACGCCGACCTCGCCGCCGACCGGTGCTTCGGCGAGTCCCCGGCGGGTCAGCCCGGCGTCTTCCAGCGCGTGCCAGGCGGTGGTCAGGAACAGCCGCTCCTGCGGGTCCATCGCCTCGGCCTCCCGCGGGGAGATGCGGAAGAAGAGCGGGTCGAAGCGGTCGACGTCGTCGAGGAAGGCACCGTAGCGCGCGCCGCCCGCGGCGGGGGCGGGCCAGCGCTCGGCCGGGATCTCGCGCACCGCCGAGCGGCCGGCGACGAGTGCGTCCCAGAACGCGTCGAGATCGGCGGCACCGGGGTAGCGCCCGGCGAGGCCGACGATTGCGATAGGCGCCTCGCTGACCTGCTCGTTGCGGCGCGGCTCGAACGCAGGCGCTGCCACCGCGCGGGGCGGCGGCGGGGTGTCGATCACGGGCTCGGACGGCGTCAGGTCCGCCGCCGGAACCGCTTCGGGCAGGCGGCGGCCGTGCTCGTTCTGCAGTCGCCCGGCGAGGCGCTCGATCGTCGATGCCTCGAACAGGAGCGAGGCGGGCAGCCGGCCCAGCGTCTCCTCCAGCCGCCGCGTGAGCTGCACGGTCACGAGGGAATCGATGCCGAACTCCTCGAACGGGGCGCGCGGATCGAGCCGCGCCAGCGGCATCTTCAGAACCTCGGCGAACACCTGGCGGACGAAATCGAGCATCGCGCCATCGCCGGCGGAGGACGGCGCGGCGCCGCGTGGCGCGGGAGGCCGCGCAGGTGTTCCGGCCTCTGGGGTGCGGGACGGGACGCGGCGGCCGTCGCTCTCGGCGGCGACGAGGTGCCAGCCGTCGCCGTTCCGGGTGCGGGCGGCGATGTCGCGGAAGCCGACGTCTCCCAGCACGTCTCGCCAGCCGGCGGCCGAGAGGAGCGGGCCGTCCGGCAGGCGGCGGGTGGCATCCTCGAAGCGCCACCATCCCTCGGTCAGACCGAACGTCAGCGTCGCGAATTCGGTGAGCCGCGTCGCCTCGCTGGCGAGGAGGATCACACCCGGCCGCATCACCCGCTTCAGCCGCGCGAGCGTGTCGTCGATCCGGCGCACGGCATGGAGGACGTTGGCGGCGATGACGACGTCGACGCTCTCCGCCGCGAAGCCCTGCGCCTCGGGATCGCGTTCGAGGTCGAATGGGCGGAACGAAATCCACGGCCGCCCGGGTCCGCCGAACCGTCCCTCGGCCTCGTGCAGGAAGCCGGGCGACAGGTCGGTGTAGAGGTAGCGCACCGCCTCGCCGGCCGGGTCGAGCGCGTCGAGGACCCCGGCGCTGGTGCCGCCCGTCCCTGCGCCGACCTCCAGGATCGTGACACGGGCGTCCGGCGCGTCGGACAGGCGGAGCGCCACGTAGTCGCGCACCAGTCCGGCGATGCGGCCGTTGTAGTAGGCGGCGACCGGGTTGTCGCGATAGGCCGCCGCGACAAGCTCCATCGACCCGCCGGGAAACAGCACCTCTACCGCGTTGCGCCGGCCCGTCAGCACGTCCGGTAGCGCGTCCAGGCAGGTGGTGAGAAGTGCGACCTGCGGCGCCACCTCGGGGTAGGCGGAGACGAGGCGGCGGGCGGCTTCGGCGGGATCGGGCGCGGCGCGGGGCCGAACGGTGAGCGCTCCCGTCGCCAGCCCGGTGAGCCGGCCGGCGCGCTCCGCAATGCCGAGCAGCGCGGGGAAGAGCCGCCTGTGCTGCGGCGCGATGCCGAGGCGGGCGGCAAGGGCGTCCGGACTGCCGAGGCTGCCCGCGTCCGGCAGGCCGAGGCGGTGAAGCGCCAGGCAGAGGCCCTCGCGGCCGACGGCGTCGAGTCCAGCGCCGATGGCGGCCGTCCGCCCGGATGCCGCGCCCGCGGGCGTCATGCGCCGGCCTCCCCGAACGTGTCGATTTCCTCGTCCGCCATCTCGCCCGCCGGGGAGCCGAGCAGGCGCTGGAGCAGCGACGGGAGCGCCGGCCCGCTGGCCGCGGCCTGCGTCGCGCCGCGCGGCGCCAGCCACAGCGCCTCCAGCAGGCTCGGGCGCGCCTTCAGCGGCACGATCCGCGGCTCGGGGCCTGCGAGCGCGGCGAGGATGGTTTCGATTCCCTCGGCGGTGCCGATCGCGCCGATGCCCTCGGCGGCGAGGCTGGCGCGGTAGGCGGGCGTCGCGACCCGTCCGACCTCGCCCCAGAAACCCATGTCGAGAACCCGCACGGCATACTCCGCTTCGGCCGCCCAGCGCGCCCCGAACGCCGCCATGAAGCCCGAGGCGGCAGCATAGTTCGCCTGCCCCGCCGCGCCAATCAGCGACTGCGCGGAGGACAGCAGGCAAACCCACCGTGGCGGCGTCGCCTCGAGGCACTCGCGCAGTGCGACGAGGCCGTGGGCCTTGGGCGCCAGCACCGCCGCGAGGTCGGCCTCGGTCAGCGCGGCCACCGTGCGGTCGCGCAGGACCATCGCGGCGTGGACGAACCCCGCGAAGCCGCCGACGCCAAGTTTGGCCGCTGCCGTCGCAAGGCCGGCCCCCAGCGCCGCCGCACGCGCGACGTCGGCGCGGACGTAGACGATCCGCCCGGTCGCGTCGTGAAGGAGCGCGCGGACGTCAGCGCCGAGTTCGTCCTCCGCGCGGCGCCCGAGGAGCGCGACCTTCACGCCGCCGGCCGCGAGCCGTTCCGCAAGCGCGAGGCCGATGCCGCCGCCGCCGCCGAGGATCGCGCACGCCTCGCCGGGCTCCAGCGGGGGTGCCGCGGGCGGGGCGAGCCGCACCGGAGCAAGATTGAGGATTTCTCGCGCCGCACCGCGCAGCCGCAGTTCCGGCGGCCCGCCTCGCACGGCCGCACCCGCCTCGCGCACGATCGCGCGGGCGACGCTGGCGACGTCCGCGCGGGGGCCGAGGTCGACATCGAGGGCGAGGCAGACCCCGGCGCATTCGCGCGAGGCGGAGCGCAGGAAGGCCGGCACCAGCCCGGCCGCCGGCGCGGCGGGAACGGCGTTGTGCAGGCGGTCGGTCACGACGACGAGCCTTGCGGCCGCGCCGGTCTCGACCAGCCGGCGGGCGATGAGATGGAGCGGCCGCAGCGCGTTGCGCTCCGCGGCCGCCAGTGCGTCGGCCGCGTCGCCGCCGGCGGGCACCGCCAGCGCCCCCAGATGATAGATGCAATCCTGTCCGCCGATCCGCTCGATGCGGGCCGCGAAGTCCTCCGCCTCCGGATCGGCCCACACGACACGGCCGCCGCCGTGAAGCCGGGCGATCGCCGCTCCCAGCGGCCGTGCGGCGCGCGGACAGACGATGACCACCAGCCCCGATGTCTCCTCGCCCGCCGAGCGAACAGCGGGTGCCGGCGCGGCAACGAATGTCGGGCGGAAGACGAACCCGTCCGGCCGCGTCGCCCTGCGCAGGACGAGGCCGGTGAGGGATGCGACCGGGTCGCCGCCGGGGGAAGTGAACAGTGTCAGGTCGTACCGACCGCTTCCCGTGACCCGAGCCACGACGCGCGCCCGCGCCGGCAGCGTGCGGAACTGTCGGTAGGCGTCGAGGCAGGCCGGAAGCACCGCACCGCCGCCCTTGCCCGCGAAGACGGAGAGGCATTGCAGCGCCGCGTCGAGCAGTGCGGCGGGGCGGACGGCGCGCGGCGCGGCGCTGACGTCGAGCTCGGCGATCGCGATGCCCCCTGCGCGGTCGGCGCGCACGGCGACGAGGCCGCGGTAGGCGCCGCTGTAGTCGAGCCCCGCCCGCCCGAACGAAGCGTAGATCTCGTCCGCCGTCACGGTCTCGGGGAGCGTCGCCGCGAGCACGTCAGGGTCGGGCGGCGGCGCTGTCGCCGGCGTGCCGAGACGGGCCTCGGCGAACTCCACGCCGGTGTCGTCCGCGAGGGAGAGGTCAGGGTTCGCCCGCAGCACGAGACGGCGCGGTTCGCCGACCTCGACGCGGGCGAGCCAGACGATATCGTCGAGCGCGACCTGAACGCCGGGGCGCAGTGCTGCCGCCGCTTCCGACGCCGCCGCGAGGATCGCGGCCCCGGGAAGGACCGGTGTCCCCTCGACGCGGTGACCGGCGACCAGCGGCGCATCGGGCGCAATGGCCCACGTCCAGGCGACGCCGGTGCCGAGGCTCGCCGCGACGTCCGGGCCGCGCAGAAGACCGGCCGCGCCGGCTGCACCCGCAGTTCCGGGTTGCCAGCCCTCCGCCGGCACGATGGAGAAACGCTCCCGCTCGAACGGGTAGAGCGGCAGCGCGATGCGCCGGGCGGCAGGATCGCGCGGCAGGGCGGCGCCACCCGGCGATGCGCCCATCACGAACGCACGGCCGATCCGGTCGAGGCGTCCGGCCGCTGCCCACCGCCCGACGAGTTCGGCAAGGTCGGCCTCCCCCTCGCCCTCGAAGAGCCCGCCGATGCCGTCGCCCGCCGGGCTGGTGCGCCCGTGCCAGACGCCATCGCCCGCAGAACCGGCGAGGAAAGCGCGCAGCCGCGCGGCCGCCTCGGCGGAATTGGACGCCACCACCGCCAGTCGCTCGGCGAACGTCTCGCGTCCCTCGGCAAGCGTCGCGGCGACGTCGACGAGGCGTGGCGGGTCGGCGGCCTCCAGGCGTTCCGCCAGCGCGGCGGCGAGCCTTTCGAGCGCGGGCCGCTCCCGGGCCGACAGCAGCAGCAGAGAGGGCCCGCCCGCCGGCTCAGGTGCGACCGGGGCGCGGTACTCCTCGATCACGAGATGCGCGTTCGCCCCGCCCGCGCCGAACGAGGAGAGGCCGGCGCGGCGGGGGCGCGGCGACCCGTCCGCACGGGCCGGCGCCGGGAACGGGCGCGCCGCCGCCACGGGTGCGAACGGGGCGGCGGAAAAGTCGATCGCGGGGTTCGGCGTTCCCGCGTCGCGCGTGGGGGCGAGCGTTTCGTGCGCGAACTGGAGCACGAGTTTGGTCAGCCCCGCGATGCCTGCCGCGGCCTCCAGATGGCCGATATTCGCCTTCACCGCGCCGAGTGCGCCGGGCGTCGCCCGCGCACCGAACGCGCGCGCAAGACCGTCGACCTCGATCGGATCGCCAAGCGCGGTCCCGGTGCCGTGCGCCTCGATCGCGTCGACCTCGGCCGCGGCGACCCCCGCGTCGGCGAGCGCGGCGGTGATGACCGCGGCCTGTGCGGCGGGGCTCGGAACCGTGTAGCCGTTGGTGCGGCCGCCGTGGTTGACGGCGCTGCCCCGGATCACCGCGAGGATGGTGTCGCCCGCCGCCTCCGCCTCGCGCAGCGGGCGCAGGAGCGCCGCGCCGACGCCCTCGCCCGGCACGAACCCGTCCGCCTCCGCCCCGAACGCGCGGCAACGCCCGGTCGGCGACAGCATCCGCATCCGGCAGAGCGCCACGAACTTTGCCGGGTGGCTGTAAAGGTTCACCCCGCCCGCGAGCGCGAACTCGCACTCGCCGCGGCGGAGCGCCGCGACGGCGAGATGGATCGCTGTCAGCGAGGCCGAGCAGGCGGTGTCGACCGGCATCGAGGGGCCGGTGAGGTCGAGAAGATATGAGACGCGGTTGGCGAGCGACCACGGATCGGCGGCGGGGAAGGCCATCTCGCCCTGCCGCCACAGCTCAGGCCCCCACAGCGCATGCGACAGCGTCGTCACCCCCGCGAAGACCCCCGTGCGCTGCCCTGCCCTGCGCAGGCGGCGCGGCACGTGGCCGGCGCTTTCGAACGCGTGCCACGCGGTCTCCACGAAAAGGCGTTCCTGCGGGTCCATCAGCGCCGCCTCGGCGGGCGGAATGCGGAAGAAGTACGGGTCGAACGCGTCCGCGTCGGTGAGGAAGCCGCCCCAGCGGGCGTTGATGCCACCGGTTCGCTCGGCTCGCTCCGCGTCGTCTGCCCACAGCGGGCGCCAGTCCCACCGCTCCGCCGGCACTTCGCCGATGGCCTCGCGGCCCTCGACCAGCAGGCGCCAGAACGCGTCGAGGTCCTCCGCGCCCGGATAGCGGCCGGCAAGGCCGATGATTGCGATGGGTTCCGCACCGCCGTCCGCGGCCACCCGAGAGGCGACGCGCGGCAGCGGAGCGGCACGGAGCGGAACGGAACCGGTTGGCGCCTGCGGGGCTGCGGGTGCGAGGATGGCGAGGCGTGCGGCGAGCGCGTCCAGCGTGTTGCACTCGAACGGCAGAGATTGGGGCAGCGGGCCGTATTCGGCCTCGAGGCGGAGGTGCAGGGTCTTCGCCATCAGGCTGTCGAAGCCGTAGGTCTCGAAACCGCCGTCGCCCTCGATGAGCTCAGGCGCGAACCCGCTCGCCTCGGCAACGATCGTCCGCACGCGCTCGCGCAATGCGTCCGGTACGGCCGATGGGGTCGGCACGGGCGGGGCCGGCGGCGGGGCGGCACGGCGCGCGCCGGCGGGACCGGGCAGCCAGTGGCGCTCGTCCGCGAACGGGTAGACCGGCAGGCGCAGCCGGACCCGGCCGGGCGCGGGCGTGAACACCAGCGCGTCCCCGGCCGCGAAGGCGCGGGCGGCGGCGTGGGGGTCGCGCGGCGCGGGTTCCGGCACGGCGTCGCGGCGGGCACGGCCGGTCTGCCAGCGCCCGTCCGGCGCCTCGCCCGCCAGCACCGCGGCAAGCACCTGCGCGAGTTCTTCCCCCGTCGCGACCACGGCGGCGAACCGCTCGGCCATCGGCGCGCGCCCTGCCGCCAGCGTATCCGCGATGGCCGGGATGCCCGCAGGCAGGACTTCCGGCAGCACGGCGGCGAGCGCTGCGATCCGCCGCCGGAGCGCCGCGCCGTCGCGGGCCGAGAGGAGGATCGCCCACGGGCCCGTCCCGCCCCGCGGCGGCGCAGGACGGGCCGGCGCCTCCTCCAGCACCAGATGTGCGTTCACCCCGCCGAACCCGAACGAGGAGACCCCGCCGCGCCGTGGCAGGGGCAGAGCCCCATCCCGTCGGAGCGGCCATGGCGCCACCGCGCGGGGCAGCGCGATGGCCGGCGATGCGGGAAGCTGCGGATTCGGCGCCGACAGATGTGCCGTCGGCGGCGTCTCGCCATGCTGGAGCGCGAGGACGAGCTTGATCACGCCCGCGATCCCCGCCGCGCTCTCCAGATGGCCGATGTTCGACTTCACCGAGCCCACCGCACAGGGACCGCCGGACCAGTCGGCCCCCGGCGCAGCGTCCTCGAACGCACGGATGAGCCCCGCGATCTCCACCGGGTCGCCGAGCGGTGTGCCGGTGCCGTGCGCCTCGATGTAGCCGAGCGTTTCCGGCGCAACGCCGGCCGCCGCCCACGCCGCCGCGAGCACCGCCGCCTGCCCCTGCGGATGCGGCGCGGTCAGCGACGGCGAACGCCCGCCGTGGCCGATCGCGCCGCCGCGGATGACGGCATGGACGGGGTCGCCGTCCGCGAGCGCCTCGGCGAGCGGCTTGAGGACGAGGATGCCGACCCCCTCGCCGCGGGCATAACCGTCGGCCGCCGCGTCGAACGGGCGGCAGACGCCGGACGGACTCAGCATTCCGGCGCGCTCGAAGGCGTGGAACAGCGTCGGCGTCAGGATGAGGTTCACGCCGCCCGCGATCGCCATCTCGGACCCGGCGCGGATTGCCTCGACGGCCCGGTGGATCGCGACGAGGGCGGACGAGCAGGCCGTGTCCACCGGCTCGCTCGGTCCGGTCAGCCCGAGAAGGTGGGAGACGCGGTTGGCGAGGATCGAGTGCGCCATCCCGGTGCCGGTGAGCGGACCGACCTCGATCCCCTGGTCGCGGAAGAGCTCGTTGTACTCCGCGCCCGAGACGCCGACGAACACCGCGACGTCCCGCCCCGCGAGGCTGGCGGGGACGATCGCGGCATCTTCCAGCGCGTGCCACACGGCTTGCAGGACGAGGCGCTGCTGCGGATCCATCCGCTCCGCCTCGTGGGCCGAGATGCCGAAGAAGAGCGGGTCGAACCGGTCCACCCCGTCGATGAAGCCGGCACGGTGGATGCGACCGCGGCCGGGTTCCAGCGCGGGATCGCCGTCGAACGCGCGCCAGTCCCATCGGTCGGCGGGCACGTCGCGCAGGAGGTCGCGGCCATCGCGGACGGCCCGCCAGAAGGCGCCGAGGTCGGCCGCACCCGGCAGCTTCGCGGCCATGCCGACGATGGCCACCGGCATGCTGCCGACGGCGTCGGCGTGCGCGGCGGCGCGGGGTTCGGTTCGGTTGCGAATGCGACCGGCATGGCTTCCGAGACGACCGTCGGTGCGGGGTAAGCCCGGGCAGTGACGGGCGGCGGTGCGGACAACGGTTCGCCGGAAGGCACGAGCGGCGCGAGATGGCCGGCGAGCGCCGAAAGGCTCGGCATCTCGAACAGGCGCGCGGGGGGCAGGTCGATCGCGAACGTTGCCGCGACACGGGCCGCGAGCGTGGCCAGCGAAACCGAGTCGAAGCCGTATTCGAGGAACGATTCGTCCGGCTCGACCTCCTCCGGCGCGACGCCGAGCACCTCGCCGACCAGCGCGGCGAGACGGGGCATCAGGGTCCGCGCATCCGCCACCGCCTTCGACGCCGGCGCGACCGGCTCGGCAGGGGCAGCCGGTTCCGCGCCGATGAGGGTTGCGATGGCGTCGGGATCGCCGGCCGCCACCGCGACCACCCGATGACCGGACCCGGCCGCCCGGCGCAGCGCGTCGACTGCCGATGCCGTCTCCAGCGGGACGAGCCCCAGCCGGCCCATGGCCGCCTCGGCCGCCGCGCCGAGCCGCATCCCGCCCTCGCGCCAGTACGGCCAGCAGACGGAGAGCGAGCGCCCCGGCCCCTGTCGCGCCTCGGCGAAGGCGTCGAGGTAGCGGTTGGCGGCGGCATAGTCGCCCTGGCCCGGATTGCCGGTGACGGCGGCGAGCGAGGAGCAGAGCGCGAAGAGCTCGAGCGGGTCATGCCGCGTCGCCCGGTCGAGCGCCTCGACCCCGGCGACCTTTGCGGAAAGCACCGCGGCGACGTCCGCCTCCTGCTTGTTGCGCAGGAGCGCGTCGCGGATCACGCCGGCCGCATGGAACACGGCGACGGGCGGCCCGAGGGTCACACGCATCTCCGCCAGCGCACCCGCGAGTGCCTCCGCATCGGCGACGTCGGTCGCGCGGTACATCGCCTCCGCCCCGGCGGCGCGGAGTGCGGCCACGGCGGCGTCGGTTCGTGCCGATGGCGCGGCGCGGCCGAGGAGCATGAACGCCATGCCGGGCTCTGCAAGCGCCCGGGCCGTGGCGAGCCCGACCCCGCCCGCACCGCCCGTGACGAGCCACGGCCCGCGCGGCAGCGGCGCGGCTGGCACCTCGCCGAGGAGCTGCCAGCCGCGGCGCTGCAGTCCGTCCGCCCCCGGCCGCAGCTCGCTGCCGGATGGATGGCCCGGCGCCAGCGCCGCGCGCACTGCCGCGACATGATCCACCGCCTCTGCCCCGGCCGGCAGCGCTAGGAGCCGCGGCGCGAGGCCGGGGATCTCCTGCATCGCGGTGCGCAGGAGGCCGGCGAGGAAGGTTCCGCCCGGCGCATCCGGGTGGACGCAGAGGAGATCGAGCGACTTCGCAGAGCGCCGCGCAAGCGACCGCAGCAGCGCCAGAAGCCGCCCGAATGCGTCCTCCGCCCGCTCCCCCGGCCCGACGTGCCAGACGAGCGCCTCGGCGTCCGCTGCCGGATCACTCTCCCAGCTTTCACCCGGCGAGAGGTGACGGAACGGCCCGGGATGGGCCGCCTGAAGCGCCGCCGCCAAACGTGTGTCCGCGGTGACGACAAGAAGCGGTGCTGCGGACAAAGACCCGTGGACCACAGCGGGGCGCCAGACCGGCGTCGCGCACACGACCGTCCCGCCTTGCGCCGGTGCCGAGCGGGCCGCGGTGGGCGGGGCAGCGAGCGGCGGGGACGGTGCGTCGGCCGGCACCGCAACCCGGTCCACCGGGCGGACCGGCAGCCAGTGGCGCCCGCCGGCGAACCGGTACGGGGGGAGGTTGAGCCGCTGGCCGTGATGCGACGCGGGCCATGCGAAGTCGAGCCCCGCGGCGAAGTGGCTGGCGATCGCGTCCGGATCGCCCTCAGCCAGCAGCCGGGCGGCGAGAGCGCGCCGGGCGCCGGGCTCCTCCGGCAACGGAACCGAGCCCGCGCGGTATAGGCCAGGCACCGCCGCCCCGTCGAGGATGCCGGCGAGTGACGCCACGAGCTCGGCCCGTGAGGTGACGACGAGCGCGAGGCGGTCGGCCATCGCCTCGCGCCCGTGCTGGAGCGTGGCGGCGATGCCGGCGAGCGACGCGTCCGCCCCCTCGCCGCGCAGGTGCTCGAGGAGGTCGGCGACACGCGCGGTCAGCGCCTCCGGCCCGCGTGCCGAAAGCGGCGCGATCTGCGGCGTGCCGTCGTCAGCCGGATGGGCGCGCGCCGGGGCCTCCTCGATGACGAGGTGCGCGTTCGAGCCGCCGGCGCCGAACGAGCTGAGACCCGCGCGTCGCGGCCGCCCGCCCGGAGGAACCGGCCATGGCGCGAGTTGGCGGCAGACCTCGAACGGGCCACCTGCGAAATCGACGTCCGGGTTGGGCGGGTCTGCGTGGAGCGAGGGCGCCAGCGTCCGCCGGCCGAGCTGCAGCACCACCTTGGTGAGCCCGGCGACCCCGGCGGCCGATTCGAGATGGCCGATGTTGGACTTCACCGAGCCGATCGGCACCGGCCGCGGATCGCTGCGGCCGGCGAAGGCCCGGTTGAGCGCGCGGATCTCGATCGGATCGCCGAGCGCGGTGCCCGTGCCGTGCGCCTCGACGATGTCGATATCGTCGGGCGAGAGGCCGGCCCGGGCGAGGGCGTCGACGATCGCGCCGGCCTGCGCCTGCGGGCTCGGCACCGTGTAGCCGTTTGTGGTGCCGCCATGGTTGAGCGCCCCGCCGCGGATCACCGCGCGGACCGGATCGCCGGCGTCCAGCGCGGCGGCGAGCGGCTTCAGGACAACCGCGCCGACCCCTTCGCCGGGAACGTAGCCGTCGCCGCCCGCTCCGAACGCACGGCAGCGACCGTCCGACGAAGCGAAGTTCATCTCCGCGAGCTGCAGATATTTCTGCTGATGGCTCGCGATATTGACGCCGCCGGCGACGGCAACGTCCGCCTCCCCCGCCCGCAACGCCTGGCAGGCGAGGTGGATGGCGCTGAGCGAGGCCGAGCACGCGGTGTCGACCGCCATCGAAGGCCCCCGGAAGTCGCAGAACGCGGACACGCGGTTGGCGATGCTCCAGTAGGCCGAACCCGGCGCCGCAGGCCGCCCTGCCGCCGTGAGCGCGGGGCCGTGGAGCTGGTAGAGCCCGTGCATCACGCCGGCATACACGCCGACGCGCATCTGTCCGAGGGCGGTCCGCGTCAGCGCCGCGTCCTCCAGCGCCTGCCAGACCGTTTCGAGGAACAGGCGCTCCTGCGGGTCGATCAGCGCCGCCTCGCGCGGGGCGATGCGGAAGAAGCGGGCGTCGAACCGGTCGGCGTCGGCGAGGAAGCCGCCGCGGCGCGACAGCGGCTTGCCGTCGGCGGTGGCGGGGAGATCGTCCGGGTCCCAGCGGTCTGCGGGGATGTCGCCGATCGCGTCGCGCCCGGCGGAGAGGTTGTCCCAGAAGGTGGCGAGGTCCGGCGCGCCGGGGTAGCGGCCCGCGATGCCGAGGATGGCGATGGCGGACGCCGGCGCCGTTTCCGCCGCACGGCCGATGGAAGGGGCCGCGAGGCGTTCCGGCGACGCGTTCTCGGGGCCGGCCGATGCGGGGGCGGTCTGCGGCGGTGCGGATGCATAGCGCGCGGCGACGGTCTCGGCGTGCTCGGCGAGGAAGTAGCCGGCGAGCGTTTCCAGCGTGCGGTACTCGAAGAAGAGCGTCTTCGGCAGCGTGCCGAATTCGTTCTCCAGCGCGGCGGTCATGTCCATCACCTGGATCGACTGGAGCCCGTAGCGCTCGAAATCCTCGGCGGGGTCGATGCGGTGCGCGGGGAGACGCAGTTCATGCGCGAGAAGCGCGGTCAGCCGCGCGACGAGCGGTTCGGCGCGGCCACCCGATTGCGCGGCGGTTGCGGCCGCCGCTGGCGTGGGCGCGGCAAGCGGGGCCGCGGCGCGTTGCGGGACAGGGACGACAGCGAACCCGGATAGGCGCACCAGCACCGCGCCGTCTTGGTCGGCGATCAGGATGTCGGCCGCCGCCCGTCCCGCGACCTTGCGGGCGTGGACGAGAAGCCGTGCCGGCATGGGAGCGCCCGTCGCCGGCGCTGCGGTCCATGCGACCTCGTCGACCGAGAACGGGAGCGCAGGCCCGTCGCGGCCGAGGAGAGGCAGCGCCACCAGCGCCTGCAACGCGCCGTCGATCGCGGCGGGCTCCAGCCGGCAGGCGGGGTCGGTGGCGGTGAGGTCGAGCTCGGCCAGCACCTCGTCCGTTCCGGCCGCGATCCGGGTCAGCACCCGGAGCGACGCGCCGTATTCGAGGCCGTGCCGGGCGAGCGTCGCGTAGCCGTCTGCAGCGGGGGTCGGCGGTCCGCAGCGGGCCGCGATGGCAGCCGGATCGAGCCGCTCGGCAAGCAGGGTGGCGCCGGTGCGGGCGGTGCCGCGGGCGTGGGTGCCGGCGCCGGAGATCACCTCGAACGCCAGCCCTCCGGGCGCGGGAGTCAGCGCGACGCGGAGGTCCACCGCGCCGTCATCCGCCGCAACCACCGGCGCCAGCCACACGACGTTGGCGAGCGCGGAGACGGTCCCCGAAGGCAGCGCGAGGGCTGCCGCGGCGCGCGCCATCTCCAGCGTCGCCGCGCCCGGCAGCATCGGCGTTCCCGCGAAGCGATGGTCGCGCATCAGCGCCTCGTCCGCGCGGAAGCGGCGCCGGAAGGCGATCCCGTCGACGCTGGAGACGTTGGCGTCGATGAGGGGGTGCAGGCGGGCGGGCGCAGCGCGGGAGGACGCGGGCTCCAGCCAGTAGCGCTCGCGGGCGAAGGCAATGCCGGGCAGAGCGATCCGCCGCCCGCCGGCGACCGGCGCAGCGTTGCCGCCGGCAACGAAATGCCGTGCCGCACTTTCGGGATCGGCGGGCACGGGCCGCTCTGGCGGGGTGCCCGCGCGGCCCCGGAGGATCCCGCCCGTATCGCCATTGGCGAAAGCGGCGAGGCGTTCTGAGAGTTCGCCCGTCGAGGCCGCGGTGAGGGCGAGGCGCTCGGTCATCGGCTCGCGGCCGACCGCGAGCGTGTGCGCGACGTCGGCCAGCGCGATCCGGGGGTCGGCGGCGAGTGCTTCGGCCAGTGCCGCGGCGCTCGCGCGCAGCTGCGACTCGCCCGGCGCCGAGAGGACAACGGGGACGCGGCCGCCGGTGAGCGCCGGCCGGGCCGCCACCGTGGGCGGCTCCTCGAGGATCATGTGGACGTTTGTGCCGCCCGCCCCGAACGCGCTGAGCCCGGCGCGGCGCGGCCCGTCCCGCTCCGGCCACGCGCCTGGCTCCAGCTGCAGCGCGAAGCCGGCGGCGGCGAAGTCGCATTCCGGGTTCAGCGTTTCGGAATGTGGCAGGGACGGGGCGAGCCGCCCGTGGCGGAACGACAGCAGCACCTTGGCGAGGCCGACGATCCCCGCCGCCCCCTCGAGGTGGCCGACGTTGGACTTCACCGACCCCAGCGCGATCTGCGGACGGGCCCGCGCGTCGCCGTAGCCGCGAACGAGACCGGCAAGCTCCACCGGATCGCCGAGCGCGGTGCCGGTGCCGTGCGCCTCGACGTAGCCGACGCTCCCCGGCGCGACGCGGGCCTCCGCGAGGGCGGCGGCGATCGCCTCGCCCTGCGCCAGCGGGCTCGGCACGGTGTAGAAGCTTCCCGCCGTGCGGCCGCCGTGGTTGGTGCCGATGCCGCGGATCACGCCGCGGATCGGGTCGCCGTCGGCGAGCGCTGTGCGAAGCGGCTTCAGGAGCACCGCGCCGGCGCCTTCGCCCGGCACATAGCCGTCGCCGCCCGCGCCGAACGCCCGGCAGCGCCCGTCGCTCGCCGCGTACCGCCCCTGCGACAGGAGAAGGTAGCGGCGCGGGTGGGTGATGAGGTTCACGCCGCCCGCGAGCGCCATAGCGCTCTCGCCGCGCCGCAGCGAGGTGCAGGCAAGGGCGATGGCCGCCAGCGAGGAGGAGCACATGGTGTCGACCGCGAGGCTCGGGCCGCGCCAGTCGAACAGGTGGCTGACCCGGTTCGCGATCGACGCGAAGGAAGAGTTGGCGACGCCTGCGGGCGATTCGACGAGCTGGTAGTGGCCGAACATCGCCGCGGCGAAGACGCCAACCGCACGCCCTGCGAGCGTGGCGCGGGCGAGGCCTGCGTCCTCCACGGCGTGCCATGCGACCTGCAGGAACAGCCGCTCCTGCGGGTCCATCGTCTCCGCTTCGCGCGGTGAGATACCGAAGAACAGCGCGTCGAACCGGTCGACGCCGCCTTCGAGGAAGCCGCCCCAGCGCGAGTAGGAGCGGCCGGTCGCGACGGCGCGCGCCTTGTCGGCGTCGAAGAAGGCGGGGTCGCGCCAGTCCCACCGATCCGCGGGTATCTCGCCGACCGCGTCGTGCCCGGTCGCGAGGTTGCGCCAGAACGCGTCGAGCGCGCCGTGCCCCTCGGCGAACGTCTCGCCGGCCTGGTGCCGCACTCCGGCCGCCCCGGGTCCAGGCGCATAGAGGCCGAGGCCGATGATGGCGACCGGCTCGGCGACATCGCGGCGCGGCTGGGTGCGCAGGCGCCGCAGGAGGGCTTCGCGATCGGGCGAAAGGGGCGGCCGGGTCATCCGTCCACCTCCATCGAGTTCGGCGAGCATCGCGGCGACCTCTTCGTCGCTGAGGTTTTCAACGAAGTGTCGCAGCGGGTCGTCCTCCGGTTCTTCCGGCGGGCCCGGGGCGACGGCGCCGCCGAGGCAGGACGCGACCGCGTCAGGGAAGGCGGCCGCGAGATGGGCGGCAAGAGCGGCCAATGTCGGATGCTCGAACAGGGCGGCAGCCGGGACGCGCACCCCGAGCGCGCGCTCCAGCCGCAGGGTGACCCGCGGGATCATCAGCGAGTTGACCCCGTAGGCGTCGAGCGGACGGGCCGGATCGAGGCGGTCGGCCGGGAGGTCCAGCACCGCCGCGATCTCCCCCGCGAGCCAGCGAACCACATCGCCCGCCGGACGGACGGGCGCGGGTTCGGCCGCGACGGTCGGCGCAGCGCCCGGTGAACGGGATGTGCGAACGAGGCTGCCGTCGCTGCGCGCAAGCATCAGCGCGTGACCGCGTCCGGGGAGACCGAGCGGATCGCACGAGACGTCGGCGAACCCGGCGGCGGCCAGCGCCCTGCGCCACTCGGCGATGCCGAGCAGCGGCGAGCCCGCAAGCCGCGCCTCGGGGTCGGAGAACGCCCACCACCCCGGCGTGAGGCCGAACGTGAGGCTGGCGAAGTCCCGCGCCGCCACCGCCTCCAGCGCGGCGAGGAGCCCGCCCGGCCGGAGGAGGCGCCTCACATGCCCGAGCGTCGCGTCGATCCGCGGCGTCGCGTGCAGCACGTTGGCGGCGACCACGATATCGGCCACGCCCGCATCACCGGGCGCGGCCGTGATGTCGAGCGGCCGGAAGCGCATGAATGGGTGGGCGCCGAACCGCTCGCGCCCGTGCGCCACCAGCGCCGGGGAGAGGTCGGTATAGAGGTAGTCGAGCCGGTCCGCGAACGGGGCCAGAGCCTCGACGAGCGCGGCCGTCGTGGCGCCGGTTCCGGCACCGACCTCGAGGATCGCGATCCGATCCGGCGCATCCGCCGCGGCGAGCGCCCGCTCGACCGCGCCGACGACGACCGCGGCGGTGGCGCCCTGCACATGGCGCATCAGCGCGTCCGCCGTATAGACCGGCTCGACGAGGCGGGTGGAACCGTCCGGGAAAAGGACGTCCGCGGCAGGCCGCCGGCCCGAGAGGATCGCCGGCAGGCCGTCGGTCGCGGCCTCGATGAGCCGCCCGTGCGCCGGCGCGAGTGCCGGGCGCGGGGGCGTTGGGGTCGCGCTGCGCGTGAGGCCCTGAGCCCCCTCGATCAGGACTCCTCGGGCGACCAGGAGGTCGAGGAGCCCGTCGAACACGCGGCGCTGGCCGGGGGCGACGGCGAGGCGGGCTGCGAGGCCGTCTGCGCCGGTCGGCGCACCGGCGAGGTGCTCGGCGAAGATGTCGGCCACGCGGGCCGCGCCCCAGGCTTCCCACGCCGAGAGGCCCGCGTCGGCAGCCGCGATTGAAGCGACGTCGCGAGGTGCCGGCGCCGGTGCGGGAACGAGCGGCGGGGCGCGTCCCGGCGCCCGTTCGGCGGTTGCGGCGGGATCGGCGCCGAGACCTGCAAGCACGGCGTCCGACGCACGGATCGCCACCGCCTGCGGGACGCCGGCGGCGAGGATGCGCGCCATCGCCGCCACCCCCTCCCCGGTTGCGATCGGCGCAATCCCGGCCGCCGCGAGGCGCGCGTGGTGGGCGGACGTGGCGACCGCGCCGACCTCGCCCCAGAAGCCCCAGTGGATCGTCGTTACACGCCAGCCGGTGGCGCGGGCGAGCGCGGCGACGAAAGCGTCCTGCGCCGTCGCGCCGGCGGCGTAGTTCGCCTGCCCCGCGGTGCCGGCGTAGGACTGAGCCGAGCCGTGGACGAGGAGGAAGTCGAGCGGCTCGCCACGGAGCGCGCGGGCGAGTTCCTGCGTGGCCGCGGCCTTGGCGGCGAGGACAGTCTCCATCGCCTCCTCGCTCATCCGCGCGAGCGCCCCGTCCCGCAGCGCCAGCGTGGCGACGACGGCGCCGTGGATCGGCCCCACCGCACGGTCGGCGAGTGCGCGGGCCAGCGCCCCGGGCTGCGCCGCGCCGACGGCGATGTGGGTGACGCGCGCGCCCTTCGCCTCGAGCGCAGAGAAGGCCTGCCGCATCGCATCGTTCGCGTCGCGGCGGCCGACGAGGACGAGGTGGCCCGCCCCGGCGGCGGCGAGATGCGCGGCGGTGGCGTTCCCAAGCCCGCCCGTGCCGCCGAGGACGATGTAGGTCGCTCCGGCGCGGACCGGCGACGTGCCGGCGTCCGGAAGCGCCACGGGGTCGAGCCGGCGCTCCAGCCGTGCCCGGCCGCGGAGGGCGATCCGGCGGCCGCCCTCCGCGTCGATCCGGGCCGCTAGGTCGGCGGGCGCTGTGGCGTCGAGGTCGACGTCGACGGTGCTCACGGTGAGGAGCGGGAATTCGCGCGCGGCACTCATGGCGAGGCCGATGACGCCGGCGCCGAGCGGCCGCACCGCGTCGTCCTCCGGCAGCGCCTCGGCCCGGTCGGTCACCACGGTGAGGTGGGTGCCGGCGGATGGCCAGCCGGCGGCGTCGATCCGCTGCAGCGCCGCGAACAGTGCGAGGACGCCGTGCCGCTCCGCCGCCTTCAGCGCGGCCTGGGTCGAAGAGGTCGCCCGCCGCGATGCCGCCGAGCGCGAACAGCCGGGCGGGGCTGCCGATCTCCGCCTGCCACCCGGCGCGGGCGGTGTCCACGAGCCGTGCCCCCGGATGGCGCGCCGCGATCGCGGCGGCGAGCGGTGCGGCGTGCGGCGGATGGAGAACGACGACAGGGCCGTCCGTCCGCGGCGCCTCGGCCGCTGCGGCCGGGCGCCAGCGTGGCGCAAGGATGCGCAGCGGTGACGACAGCGCCTCGGGAGCGGGGCGGAGGACGAGATCCTCGATCCGCAATGCGAGCCGCCCCGCAGCGTCGTGGAGCGCAAGGTCGTAGCGATCGCCGCCATGCGCCCGGATGTGCGCGAAGATGCGCCCGGCGAGGGGTTGCAGCACCTCCACCGCGGACGCCGCCGCAGGCATCATCGGCCGTAGCGGGGCCGACGGGTCGGAAAGTGCGGCGACGGCCTGGAATGCGCCGTCGAGCACGTAGGGGTCGAGCGGAGCTCCGTCCTCCCCGGTGCCGGAGAGCTCCGCGACGGCCTCGGAAGCTCCGGTGAGGACATGGGAGAGGGTCGCGAACCGCGGGCCGTAGTCGATCCCGGCAGCGGCGAAGCGGGTGCGGAGCGCGGCGCCCTCCACCCTGTTGTGGCAACGCCCGACGAGTCCGGAGAGGTCGACCGGCTGCGTTCGCGGCAGCCTCGAAATGCGTCACCTCGGCCTCTGCGATCGGGGCCTGCGCCGTCGGCATCGACGAGTTCGGTGCGCCCGTCAGGCTGCGTGCGGACGGTGAGGGTCGCGGTGCCATCCGCCACCAGCGGGCGGAGCCAGTGCACCCGCGTGAGGCGCACCGGCCGCGCCGCGCCGGCGAGCAGCGCGAGGGCGCCTGCGCCGGGCAGCACCGGGCGGCCGCCGAGGCGATGGTCGGCGACGAGCGGGTCCGTCGAGGCCAGCGTCAGGCCCGGCGGAGCGAGCGGGGCGAACCAGCACGGGTCGGTGGCGAAGGCGTAGCCTGGCACGCCGGCGATCCGCCGCCCGCCCCGGCTCGCGGCGCCGTCCCGGACCCAGTCCACAGGCTCGCCGGCAAGGAAGGCGCGGGCGAGCCGGGCGGCGGTGCCTTCGCCCAGTGGCGCGGCGGCGGGATGGTGCTCGAGCGCCGCGACGAGGCCTGCCGTGTCCCCGGCGACGAAGACGGCGCGCTCCTCGAAGACCGCGCGGCCGAGCTGGAGCGTCGCGGCGAGATCGGCGAGCGGAGGGGCTTCGGCGCGGACATGGGCGAGAAGCCGCGCCACCATCGCCCCGAGCGCTGCGGGCGTGCGGGCGGAGAGCGGGAACACCTCCTCCGCCCGGGCATGCGGCGCTGCGACCGGAACCGCCGGCGCTTCCTCCACCACCGCGTGCGCATTGGTGCCGGAGAAGCCGAACGAGCTGACCCCCGCGCGACGCGGCCGGCCGGACGGCGCCGGCCACGGCTCGGAAGTGCGCCCGAGCCGCAGCGGAGAGGACGCGCCGTTGCCGAGGAGCGGGTTCTCCCCGCAAGCAGCGCGACCGGCGGGATCGTCCGGTGCCGCAGCGCGGCGAGGACGGCGATCAGGCCGACCATCCCCGCCGCCGCGGAGGTGTGGCCGAGCGCCGCCTTCGCGGCTCCGAGCGCCGTGCCGCCGGCCGCTGCGCCGTGGCGGCCGAGCACCTCGGCAAGCGCGGCGAACTCGATCGGGTCGCCGAGCCGGGTGCCCGTGCCGTGGGCCTCGAGGAGGCCGCAGTCGGCCGGCGAGATCCCCGCGCGGCGCCAGACCGCGTCGACCAGTGCCGCCTGCGCCGCCCCGTTCGGCGCGGTGATGCCGTTCGTCCGCCCGTCGCCGTTGATGCCGGTGGCGCGGACGAGGCCGAGCACGGGATCGCCGTCGCGCACCGCGTCGGCATGGCGCTTGAGGACGGCGACGGCCACCGCCTCGCCGGGCACGATGCCGTCGGCCGCCGCGTCGAACGGCCGGCAGGCGCCTGCCGGCGACAGCATCCCCGCGTCCTCCATGACGGCGAACGGCTCGTCGCCGAGGTAGAGCGTGACGCCGCCGGCGAGCGCGAGGTCGCAGTCGCCCGCCGCGAGGCTCCGGCAGGCGAGGTGGAGGGCGACCAGCGACGACGAGCACGCGGTGTCCAGCGTCATCGTCGGCCCCGCAAGGTCGAGGTGGTAGGCGATGCGGGCCGACAGGATGGAATTCGCGACGCCGAGCATGCGCTGCGACCGGCTCTCCCCGCGGCGGTCGCCTGAGGCGATGAGGTCGGAATAGTCGCCGTTGAGGACGCCGGCGAAGACGCCGCAGCGGCTGCCGCGCAGGCTGTCAGGCGCGATCGCGGCGTCCTCCAGCGCGTGCCACGCCGCCATCAGGAAAAGGCGCTGCTGGGGGTCGATCATCGCCGCCTCGGCCGGCGAAAGGCGGAAGAAGAGCGGGTCGAAACCCGCGACGTCGGCGAGGAAGCCGCCGCGGCGGTGCGGCGCGCCGCAGGTGCCGCGGCGCGAGGCAGGCACGGGTCCGACAGCGCTCGTGCCGGCCGAGAGCAGGCGCCACAGCGCCGCAGGGTCCGCCGCGCCCGGGAAGCGGCCGGCAACGCCGATCACCGCGACCGCGTCGTCTTCGACGGCAGGGGTCGCGGCGGCCGGCGCCGCTGTCGCGGGCGCCTGTGGCAGGCGCGGGGCGAGATGGCGGGCGAGGTCGCGAAGGCTGGAGTGGGCGAAGATGGCGCCGATCGGCAGCGCCGTCCCGAGCGCACGGTTGATCGCCTCGACGAGCACCAGAGCCCGCAGCGAATCGACGCCGAGCTCGGCGAAGCGCGCCACCGGGTCGAGCCGCTCCGGCTCGGTTTCCAGCGCGTCCGCCGCAATCCGCGCAAGGCGGCGTTCCAGCGCCGCCGCATCGCCCTGCGGCGCCGGGGCAGGCTCCGCCGGCCATGGCGAGAGGGCGCCGAGCGCGGCGAGGTTCTGCGCGGTGAGCGCCGCCTCGTCGCCGCTGCCGTGGCGAACCGTCAGGAGCGCATAGCGCATCAGCCCCATGCCGAGCGCGCGGCCGAACCGGTGCCAGCCGCGGTGCTCTGCCTCGACGGCCGCGAACTCCGGCCGCGCCGCCGACAGCGCAGCGAGGTTGTCCTCGAACGCCGGATCGTCGAGGAACCTTGCGATTTCGGAGCCGGCGTCGATCCCGCCCGCGATGGCGAGGCCGTGCCGGGCGAACAGCGCCGCATACTGCGCCCTGTTCAGCGTGAACTGGCCGAGGTGCGGTGCGGCGATCTCGGCCGCCGTCTCGGCGACCACGTCGGCGAGGACGAGCGCTCCGCCCGGCGCCAGCGCGGCGGCGACGTTGGCGACCAGCCCGTCCTTGTCGGCGACGTGGACGACCACCTCGAAGCCGATGACGAGGTCGAACGTGCCCTCGGGCCGGGTCGAGGCGCTGTCGGCGACGCGGATCTCGAGCCGCGATCCAAGCCCCGCGGCGGCGAGCCGCCCGTTGCCGAGCGCCGCCTGGCGGGGCGAAAGCGTGTGGCCGACGCCGGCGAGCCCGTCGTGGGCGCGGCCGAGCGTCAGAAGGTCGGTGCCGTGGCCGCAGCCGAGGTCCCAGACGCGGCGGACTGCGGCCGGATCGACATCGCGCAGGAGAACGCGGCGGAGCGCGGCCTGGCCCTGCCGCATCGCCGCGAGATGGCCGGGGTCGCACCGCTCCGGCGCGAAGAAGGCGTTGAGCCAGGAGAAGCCGGCAAGCGGCTTTGCGAACGGGGCGAAGGTGAGGAACGCCTCGCCCTCCACCGCGGTGCCGACCGCGACGGCGTCGTAGTAGGCGCCGACATCGCCGTCGACGGCTGCGGGGATGGCGGGCGCCGCGTCCACCGGCTCGGGCAGCGGCCAGCAGCGGCGCCGCTCGAATTCCGGGCGTGGCCGCGGCGGACGGCCGGGCGGAACATCGCCGGGCGCCTCGAGGATGAGCGCGGCGGCCTGTCCACCCGCGCCGGCCGAGGTGACCAGCGTGCGGCGGGGCAGCCTCTCCGGCCACGGCGTCGCGACGCCGGGCACGAACGGCGTGCCGAGCCGCAGCCCGGCGTGCGGGGTCGCGGCGATCCGTGCCGGGGCAAAGGTGCCGTGCGCGAGTTCGAGCACGGCCTTGGTGACCGCGGCGATCCCGGAGGCCGCCTCCAGGTGGCCGATCGCCCCCTTCAGCGAGCCGATCGCAGGGCCCGCCTCGCCGGTCACGACATCGCCGAGCGCCTCGCAAAGAGCCGTCCACTCGGCAGCGTCCGACGCTTCGCCGCCCGCGGCCTGCAGCTCGATCCGGCCGATCTCCTCGGGGCGGAGGCCCGCGCGGGCGAAGAGGTTCGCCAGCAGCGCCGCCTGTGCCGGTGGCGAGGGCAGCGCGAACCCGGCTCCCCTCCCCTTGTGCCCGGCGGCACTTGCGCGGATCACCGCCTGCACCCGGTCGCCGTCCGCGATCGCGCGGGACAGCGTCTTGAGGAGCACCGCGCCGACGCCTTCGCCCGGGACGAACCCGCCGGCGCCCGCGGAGAGGAGACCGTCCGGGACCGCGGCGGCGAGGAGGCGGTGCTCGCCCATCAGGCGCCACTTGTCCGGGTGGAGGTAGAGGTTCGCACCGCCGGCGAGCGCCGCTTCGCAGCTTCCTGCGGCGAGCGCCTCGCACGCAAGGTGGATCGCGAGGAGCGAGGAGGCGCAGGCCGCGTCGAGCGCGAGGCTCGGCCCCGTCCAGTCGAACGTCGCCGACAGGCGGTTGGCGATGCGGAAGGTGGAGCCGTCCGCCGCGAGGCCCGCCCCGGCGGCGACGAGCGGGAAGGTGTGGCTCGTCTGGCCGAGGTAGACTGCGACTTCGCGGCCGGCCCAGCCGTTGGGGCCGAGGCCCGCGTCGGCCATCGCCTCGGCGGCGATCTCCAGCATCAGCCGCTCTTCGGGCGGCAGCGTCTTCGCCTCGAGCGGGGTCATCCGGAAGGCGTGCGAATCGAAAAGCTCGACCCCGTCCAGGAAGGCGCCTGCATCGAGCGAGACGCCGTCGGCGGCCGCATCCCAGCGGGACCGGGGCACCGGGCCGATCGCGGTCTCTCCCGACGCGAGGCGGCGCCAGAATGCGTCGAGGTCGGGCGCGCCGGGGTAGCGCCCGGCAATGCCGACGATCGCGATCGGCTCTCCGGAAGGCGCCGCTACGGCTGCGGTCGGCAGAGGCTCGCTGCGCACGTGTACTGCTGGCGCGCCGAGGCGGGCCGCGAGCCGGCGGGGCGTGCCTGCGGCGAGGATCGCGGCGCCGTCGAGCGGGTCGCTGCCCGGACCGGCCGGCATCGCGGCGCCGAAGCGGGCGAGCGTCAACGGGTCGAGGCCGTATTCCTCGAAGGGCATGTCGAGGTCGATGTCCGCAAGGGCGATCCCTGCGGCGTCGGCGAGCGCCTCGGCGACACGGGCCTCCGTCGGTGCGCCGTCGGAAGCCGGGTGTGCCGGGTGTGCCGGGGCACGCGTCTCGGGAAGGCCGGCGGCGAGGTCGACCGGGGTGCGGGCGGACAAAAAGCGGTCGATGCCGATCGGGCCGAACTGCGGCTCCAGCTCCGTCTGCAGCTGGGCGATCATCAGGCTGTCTAGGCCCAGTTCGTCGAACGGCGTCACCGGCCGCAACGCCGCGGCGGGGCGGCCCGTAACCTCGGCCAGTGCGGCGAGGACGGCGGCCACCTTGTCGGCCCCGCCGGTTGACGGCGCCGGCTCGGGTGCCGCCACCGGCCCGGCGTCGACATAGTAGCGCTCGCGCTCGAACGGGTAGGTCGGGAGCGTGACGCGGCGGAAGCTGCCGTCCGGGTGAAGCGCTTCGCCCGGCGGGACGATCCCGGCGCGGTAGAGCGCGGCGAGGCGGGCAGGATCTCCGCCCGCGACGAGGCGGTCGGCCTCGGCGTCGAGCGCCGGATCGACCGTGTCCGGCACCTCGCCCGACGGCGCATCCGCCAGCGCCGCGGCGAGCTGCACGAGGCTGCTCGCCACCACCGCAGCGCGCCAGCGGAAGTGCGTGCGGCCGCGATGCAGCGTCGCCGCGACGTCGCCGGGCCGGGCGTCCGGATGATCCGCGAGCCAGCCGCGAAGGTCGGCGATGCGGCGGGCGAGTGCGGCCTCGCTGCGCGCCGAGAGGAGGAAGAGGAACGGCCCCCGGCGGGCGGCCGCCATCGGCATCGCGGCAGGCTCGGCCAGCACCAGATGCGCGTTGGTGCCGCTGAAGCCGAACGAGGAGACGGCCGCCCGGCGCCGTCCGCCACCCGGCGCGGGCCAGGGACGTGCGCTGCGGGCGAGCGCGAACGGGCTTTCCGCGAACGCGATCAGCGGGTTTTCCGGCTCGGAGTGGAGTGTCGGCGGGATCGTCCGCCTCGCGAACGCGCCGAGGAGCTTCATCACCCCTGCGACGCCGGCCGCCGGGCCCGCGTGGCCGATGTTGGACTTCACCGAGCCGAGCGCCACCGAGCCCGGCGCCGCCCCCGCCGCACCGTAGACCTCGCCCAGCGCACGCACCTCGATCGGGTCGCCGAGCCGGGTGCCGGTGCCGTGCGCCTCGACGAGGCCGATGGCCGTCGCGCTGACGCCGGCGCGCTCCAGCGCGGCGCGGATCACGGCGGCCTGCCCGCGCGCCGAAGGCGCGGTTATGCCGTTGGTCCGGCCGTCCTGGTTGATCGCCGAGCCTTCGATGACGGCGTGGACCGTGTCGCCGTCCGCCCGCGCATCGGCGAGACGCTTCAGCATGAGGACGCCGACGCCCTCCCCGGGCACGAACCCGTCCGCCGCCGCGCCGAACGCGCTGCACTCGCCGCGCGGCGACAGCATCCCGGCGTTGGAGCACAGGATGTGGAACCGCTCGGTGGTCCGCAGGAAGACCCCGCCGGCGAGCGCGCTGTCGCATTCTCCGGCCCGCAGCGCCGCGGCGGCGAGGTGGATCGCCACGAGCGAGGACGAGCACGCGGTATCGACGGCGACCGCCGGCCCCGAAAGGTCGAGGTGATAGGAGATCCGTGCCGCGAGGACGGCATCGTCGTTGCCCCAGAACGACTGCGGCGCGCGCGGCTCGCCCGCCGCCTCGAGCCGCTGCGCGTAGTCGCCGCCGCAGGCGCCGACATAGACCCCGCAGCGTGCGCCGGACATCTCGCCGCCGTGTCCGGCATGTTCCAGCGCCTGCCACGCGGTCTCGAGGAAGAGGCGCTGCTGCGGGTCGGCGAGGCGGGCTTCCTTCGGGGCGATGGAGAAGAAGGCGGCGTCGAAATCGCCGATCGCGTCGACGAAACCGCCATGGCGGCAGTCGGTCCGGTCGAGGCGGGTGCGGTCGGCGTCGTGGAAGCGGGCGGCGTCCCAGCGGTCGGCGGGCGCCTCGCGCACCGAACACACGCCGGCGTCGATGTTGTCCCAGAACGCCTCCACGCTGCCCGCGCCGGGGAAGCGGCCTGCGAAGCCGACGATGGCGATCGGCTCGTCGCCGCCCCGTGCCGCCGGCTCCGGTGCGGCCGCCGTCGCGGCGACGGGCTCGGCGGGGAGGCGTACGACCACCTTGCCGATGTTGCGCCGCTCGTCGAGCAAACGGTAGGCGGCGGCGACGTCCGGCCAGTCGACCACATGGCCCGGGGCCGGTGCGTCCTCCGCGAGGCGCTGCGCCATCTCGTCGAGATAGGCGTCGAGGCGCGGGCCGCCCTTCGCGATCAGCGCGGCGAGGTTCACCGACAGGAAGCTCTCGTTGCCCATGAACCGGGTGAGGTCGAGCCGCGGCGTCGCCTTCAGGCCGACGAGGGCGAGCTCCACGTAGCGCCCGCCGGGGGCGAGCATGTCGAGGCCCCGCTGGATCGCCCCTGCCCCGCCGTGCGAATTGACGACGACGTCCATCCCCGCGCCGCCCGAGAGCGTTCGGACAACGGCTGCGATGTCGCCCGTGGCCGGGTCTACGACATGCCGCACGCCCATCGCCTGGAGTGCGGCGCGCTTTTCGGCCGCTCCGGCGGTGGCGAAGATTTCGGCGCCGGCTTCCAGCGCGAGGCGGACGGCGGCGAGGCCGACGCCGCCGGCCGCGCTCGTCACCAGCACGCGCTCGCCCGCGGCAAGGTCCGCGAGCGCGAAGGCGTGGCGGGCGGTGAGGAATGCGACCGGGAACGCCGCCGCCGCCTCGTGTGCGACACCCTGGGGCTTTGCGCGCAGCAGCCGTTCGGGGATCACGGCGCGGCTCGCATGACCGCCGAGCGCAGGGCCGGTGACGCCGAACACCTGTGTGCCCGGGGCGAGCGTGGCGCCAGGACCCGCCGCGACGACGGTACCGGAGATCTCGAAGCCGGGCGTGAACGGATAGGGCGGCATTGCCGGGTAGAGCCCGCGCGATGCGAGCACGTCGCCGAAGTTGAGGCCGAACGCGTGCACCGCGATCTGGACCTCGGCAGCGCCCGGCGGGTTCGCGGCGAACGGGGCCGGTGCCAGCTGCTCAGGCCCGTCCCCATGGAAGCGCACGGCGAGCGGCGCTGTTCCGTCGACGGGGAGGATGTCCCGGTCGGCGACGGCAGACGCGGGGGTGGGTTCGGCCGGGCGCGAGTTTGCGGCCGCTTCGGGTAAGGCCGGCTCGCCCGCGGCGCTGGCACCGGCGGTGACGGCGGCCGCGGCGAGCGCGCGGACGGTGGGGTGATCGAACAGGTCGGTCGTGCGCAGGCGGATCGAAAGCACGCGGTTGAGTTCGTGGATCAATGCGACGCCGGAGATGGAATCGATGCCGTATTCCGCGAACGGCCGGTCGGGGTCGATTGCGGAGACCGGGGCGCCCGCTGCCCGCGCGGCGGCGGCACGGACCACGTCCTCCACCGCGCGTGCGCTCACCGCGGGAGCGGCCCGGCGCTCGGCGGCCTCGCCCGGACGCTGCGCAACGAACACGCTCTGTCCGGCTTCCTCGTCGGTCACGGCGGCCGGGGCGAGCTGCTAGCCCGGCGCCGGCGAGGAGCTCGCGCCAGCGCGCCGCCGGCACCACGGGACCGTTCGCGCGCCGGTCGCGCGCCGTCCACCACCCCGGGAGCAGGCCGAAGACGATGGTGTCATAGTCCTGCGCCCGCGTCAGCTCGTTGAGGAGAAGGCACCCGCCGGGTGCGAGCAGTTGCGCCAGCCGCCCGACGCTCGCGGCAAGGTCGGCGGTGGCGTGGACGACGTTGGTCGCGACGATCGCATCGTAGCTGCCTCCGCCGAAACCCTGAGCGTCCGGGTTACGGTCGAGATCGAACGGGCGGGCTGCGAGCCACGGGCGGCCGGGCCCGAACCGCGCCGCCGCACGCTGGACGAGCGCGGGGTAAAGGTCCGTGACGTCGAACGCGAGACGACCCGCGTGGGGCGACAGGACGGGGAGCAGCGCGTCCGTCGTGGCGCCGGTGCCGGCGCCGACTTCGAGCACCCTGAGCCGCGCGCCGGTTGGACGGCCTCCAAGATGGCGGGCGAGCGCGTCGGCGACCTCGCGGTTGCAGCGGGCGGACGGGGGATGGTCGCGGTAGAGGCGCGCGAGCCGGTCGGTGCTGCCGTCCGGCATCAGCACCTCGGCAGGGGCGAGGCGGCCGGCGAGGAGATCGCCATAGGCGTCGAGACACGGCAGGAGGAGCGCGGCGGCGGGGGCGAGCGCCGCATCGTCGGGCAGGCCGGGTTCGGCGGCCGGGAGGGCGGCGACGGTGTCCTCGCGGAGCGCGACGAGGCCGCTTCGCGCCAGCATCGCGAGCAGCGCAGGCAGGAGGTTGGCGCGGTGCTCCGGCGCGACGGCGAGGCGGCCCACCGCAACGGCTGTGCCGTCCTCGGGCAGTCCGAGGCGCTGGAGCGCGGCGCGGACGCGGTGCCGGGCATGGCTTTCGAGCGCGGCGAAGGCGGCCTCGAAGCCTACGCCCTCGGGCGCGGGACCGGCGATGCCGATGGCGGCGCGGCCCGCGCGGTCGCCGCGGTAGACGACGCGCTGCACGTCCTCGCCCGCGACCAGCGCGTCGAGCGCGGCCCAGCCCTCGGCGGGCTCGATGGAGCCGACGCCGCGTGCATCGAACAGCTGCCGGTGCGCCGCCGTCGCGACCGCGCCGACGTTGCCCCAGTAGCCCCAGTTGACGACGCGCACCCTGTGCTGTGCCGCGCCCGACAGCCGCGCCGCGAGCGCATCCTGGAAGGCGCAACCGGCGACGTAGTTCGCCTGTCCGGCACCGCCCGCGAACGGCTGAACGGAGGAGAAGAAGACCAGCACGTCGAGCGGTTCGCCGGCCAGCACACGGACGAGGTTGAGGCTGCCGCGGACCTTGGGGTCCAGCGCCGCGCGGAAGGTCGCCTCATCCATCGTTGCGGCACCGGCGTCGGCGAGCACCATGGCGGCGTGAATCGCGCCCGTGAGCGGCCCGCCAAGCACTTCGCGGGCCTCTGCGACGGCGGCCCTCAGGGCATCGGCGTCGAGGAGATCGGCGGTGCGGTAGACGATGGCGCCGCCGGCGCTCGCGAGCCGCGCCCGCACCCGTTCGGGCAGGGCGCCGGCGCTGCGGCGGCCGGTCAGCATCACACGGGCGCCGCGCTCGGTAACGAGCCACTCTGCGAGCTCGATGCCGAGCCCGCCTGCGCCGCCGGCGATGAGGTAGCGCCCGCCATGGGGGAGGCCGGGCGCCGCGGCGGCGTGGTCAGCGGCCGCGGCGGGCTCCAGCCGGCGCACGAGCCGGACGCCGCCGGGGCGCAGCACCACCAGCGCACCGCCCGGTTCGCCGGGGTCGTCGAGGGCGCGGCGGGCGGCCGCGTCAGGGGTATCGCCTGCGATGTCGACACAGACCAGCGACAGGCCCGGGAGTTCGCTCGCTGCCGCGCGGGCGAGCGCCGTGAGCCCGGCTGCGGCGGGATGCGGCCCCGCCCCCTGCGGCGCCACGGTGACGAGACGAAGCGAAGCCGCCGGGCGGGTCGCGAGGCCGCGCAGACGCGCGAGGAGATCCTGTGCGGCGCGCTCGAACGGCTCTGGCGCGAGAGCGTCCGGGAAACCGGCGACGACGACGAGCGCGTCGGGGTCCGGCGGGCCGGCCGGGAGCAGCTGCTCCATCGCCGCGGCGAGCGCGTCTGCGCCCGGCCCTGCGGCGACGATCACCGGCCGCTGCACCGGCGACGAACCGCCGCCCGAAACCGGCGCCGGCCGCCACACCGGGACGTAGACGCCGAGCGGTTGCGCGTCCGCCTCACCCGCGGGACGTACGCTGACGCCGCGGAGGGTGGCGACCACCTGCCCGTCCGCGGCGGCGATCGCGATGTCGAACCGCGGCGAGCCAGGACCGGTGCGCCGCCGCACCCGCGCCTGACGGGCGGTTGCGAGAGGACCGTGCCGTGCCACCGCCTCCACCGCGAACGGCATCACCGGGGCGGCGCCGGCAGGCATCAGCCCGGCGATCGCCTGCAACGCACCGTCGAGCAGCGCGGCATCGGCGAAAGTCGTCGCCTCCGCAGGGAGCGCAAGGTCGGCACGCGCCTCGTCCCCGGTGACGCGGAGGCGCTGGACGACGCGTAGGGACGGGCCGTAGCGCATCCGCTGAGCGTCGAACCGCGCATAAAGCGCGGCGGCGTCCAACACCTCGTGCTGCTCCGGCGCGGCGGGGAGCGCATCCGGGGGGGAAGAGGCGGCTAACCGAGCCTCGACGAAAGTGGTGCCGTCCGGCGAGGCAAGGGTGGCTCGCGATCCCTCGATGGCGACGGTCGCCCGCAGACCATCTGGCCCCGCGACCACCGGGCGCAGGAAGGTGACGTCGGCGAGCCCTTCGCCAGCCGGCGCAGCGTCGAGCAGGGCGACCAGCGAGGCGGCCGCCGGCAGCACCACCCGGCCGGCTACGACGTGGTCGGCGAGAAGCGGCGCGTCTGCCGTGAGCCGCAGCTCGGGGAGCGAGGCGCCGTGATGCGAAGGGCCGGCGGCGGGCGCGTCGATCCAGTGGCGCTCTCGGGCGAACGGGTAGAGCGGCAGCGCCACCCGGCGGCCGCCGGATGCCGGCCAGCCATCGAGCGTGCCGGCGACGAACGCGCGGGCCAGCGCGTCGGCCGTCGCGGCCCGATAGCCGTTGGCCGGGCGGGGACGGCGGACGGTGCCGCGGTGGACGCCCTCGCGTGCGTGATCGCCGGCGGCGGCGGCGCGCAGCAGCCGGACCGCGGCTGCATGGTCCGCCGCGACGATGGCGAGACGCTCGGCCATCGCCTCGCGGCCGGACTGGAGCGTGGCGGCGACGTCGGCGAGGCTGGCATCATCCGCCGCGAGATGGTCGGCAAGGCGGGCCGCCATCTCGGCGAGCCGCTCGCCGTCGCGGGCCGAGAGCGGCAGGACGCGCAGGTTGCCGTCATCGGGAGTGGCGGCCTCGGCCGCCGGGGCCTCTTCCAGCACGATGTGCGCGTTCACCCCTCCCGCGCCGAAGGACGAGACGCCTGCCGCACGGCGCAGCGCCATGCCGTCGCGGCCGACCGGCGCCAGCCAGGCGGCGCCCTCCCGGGCGAGCGCCAGCGGGCCGTTCGCGAGCTTGAGGTGCGGGTTCGGTGCCTCGATATGGATGGACGGCGGGATCCACCGATGGCGGAGCGCCAGCACCGCCTTGACGACGCCGGCAATGCCGGCCGCCGCCTCCAGATGGCCGATGTTCGATTTCACCGAGCCCAGCCACAGCCGCTCCGGTCCGCTTCCCGCGCGTGCGGCGAGGTCCGCGAACGCCCGCTGCAGCGCCTCAACCTCGATTGGGTCGCCGAGCGCGGTGCCTGTGCCGTGCGCTTCGATGAGGCCGGCGGCGGCGGGGTCGATGCCGGACCGCGTCCACGCCTCGGCGACGAGGGCGGCCTGCGCGGCGGGGTTCGGCGTCGTCAGCGACGCGGTCCGGCCGCCGTGGTTGACCCCCCCGCCGCGGACCACGGCGTGAATGCGGTCGCCGTCGGAGAGCGCCGCGGACAGGCGCTTCAGGACGACGATCCCCGCCCCTTCGCCGCGCACGAAGCCGTCGGCATGGTGGTCGAACGCGCGGCAGCGGCCGGCCGGGCTCAGCATCCCGGCGCTCGCGAACGACACGTGAAGCCGCGGGCTTGCGATGACGCTGACCCCGCCCGCGAGCGCGAGGTCGCATTCGCCAGAGCGGACCGCCCCTGCCGCCCGGTGGAGCGCCACCAGCGAGGACGAGCACAGCGTGTCGACCGGCTCGCTCGGGCCCGTGAGGTCGAGCCGATGGGAGATGCGGTTGGCGAGGAAGGCGCGCCCGGTGCCGCTGTCGTAGAGGAATTCGAGGCCGCCGCCGGTGCGGTCGCGCAGCAGCTCGCCATAGTCGGCGTTGGTGACGCCGAGGAACACACCGGTGCGGCTGCAGGCGAGGCTGGAGGGAACGATCGCGGCGTCCTCCAGCGCGTGCCACACGGTCTCGAGCGCGATGCGGTGCTGCGGATCCATCAGCCGCGCCTCGCGCGCGGAGATGCCGAAGAAGGCGGCGTCGAACCGGTCGACGTCGGCGAGGAAAGCGCCCCAGCGGCTGTTGGTGCGCCCGGGTTCCGCAGCCGGGTCGCCGGCGAGCGCGTGCCAGTCCCACCGCGACGGAGGCACCTCCGTCACGAGGTCCCGGCCTGCCGCGAGGTTCTGCCAGAACGCGTCGAGGTCGGCGGCACCCGGGAGTCGGGCGGCCATACCGACGATCGCGACCGCGTCGCCCGGCGTGGCGGCGGGTTCG
Source organism: uncultured Alphaproteobacteria bacterium (assembly GCA_963704595.1). Taxonomy (GTDB): domain Bacteria; phylum Pseudomonadota; class Alphaproteobacteria; order Rhizobiales; family Amorphaceae; genus Acuticoccus. Next base: position 409,828 of record OY969922.1, on the reverse strand, counting down.
TCGGGCCGGGCGATGACGGCCGGGGCTACAGGCGGGGCGTTTTCGGCGACGGGCGCCGACGCGGCGAATGCGGCGGGATGACGGGCGACGAGCGCGTCCATCACCTCTGCGAGGGTGCGATGCTCGAAGAAGAGCACCGGCGTCACCTCCAGCCCGAAGCGGGCGTTGAGGAAGGTCGCGAGCTCGATGTTGACGATGGAATCGACGCCGAGTTCGACGAGCGGGTCTTGCGGGGTGACGCTGCCGGGGTCGAGCCGCAGCACCTCCTCCACCTTCGTGATGAGGGCTGCCATCGCGGCGTCGACCGTCGGCCTGGAGCGCGGTGCGTCCGGGGCGGGCGCCGGCTCGGCGGCAAGGCGACGCCCCAGCCGCGGCGACGGACCTTCCAGCGCGACGAGGCGCGGCTCGCTGCGGCCGATTGCGGCCGACAGGAGCGCAAGGCCGCCTTCGGTCGACATCGGCGCGATGCCGAACGTCGCCGCCATCATGCGGACCATCGCCTCGGACCCGGCCATCCCGCCCTCCGCCCACAGCGGCCAGGCGATGGCGAGGCTGCGGCCCGGCCGGCGCGCGGCACGGGCCTCGATAGAGCCGTCGAGCCAAGCGTTGGCGAAGGCGTAGGCCGTCTGCCCGGCGACACCGTGAACACCGGAGAGCGAGGTAAACGCAACAAAAAGGTCCGGCGGATCATCGGCGGTGGCGGCGTCAAGCGCCTCGGTGGCGGCGATCTTCGGCGCAAGGACGGCCTCGAACGATGCGGCCGGGAGATCCGCGAACCGCCTGTCGTCGAGGACGCCAGCGGCATGGACGATCGTGCGGACCGGACCGAAGGCTGCCCGCGCCGCCGCGACGAGCGCCTCCGCGGCGCCCGGCGCGGCGAGGTCGCCGGCGTGGTACAGCGCCTCGGCGTCGCTGGCACGCAGCGCAGCGACAAGATCGTCGATCGCGCGGTCGCGGGGCCGGCGGCCGGAGAGCACGATGCGCGCGCCCGGCCGGGCGATGGCGCGGGCGAGAATGCCGCCGAGCCCGCCCGTGCCGCCCGTGACGATCACCGGTCCGGTCAGGTCGAGGGGACTGGCGGGCTCGCCGGGGATGGCGGCGAAACGGCGGACCGCGCGGGTTCCATCGGCGAGCCAGGCGACGTCGGCCGCCCCGTCGGTGGCGAGTTCGGCGCCGAGGCGTGCGGCAAGGCCGGGCCGGCGGGGATCGTCGATCCGCACGGCGGAGAGGTGCCGGCCGCCACCCTCCTCCTCCAGCGCAGCACCGAAGGCGGCAAGCGCGGCGGCAGCCGCGTCACCGGCGTGAAGGGTGAGAAGGCGGAACGGCGCGCCTCGCCTCGCCAGCGCGAGAGCAGGGTCGAGGCTCGCCGCCCGGGCCTGCGCGAACGGTGCGCCCGGCGGCAGAGACAGCGGCAGCGCGTTGACGACGGGGGCGTCGATGGTCTCCGGGAACGCAGTCACACGGATTGCCCCCGGTGGGGTCTCGAGCGGACAGTCCGATGCGGCGAGGAGAATGACGCGCGGCAGGATGGCCGCGGGGAGCGGCGCGGCCGTCCAGCGCGGGGCAAAGAGGACGCGCCGCGTCGGCTCGGGCCGGGTGCGGCGGACCGCGTAGTCGGTCAGCTCGGCGAGGACCGTTCCGCCCGCGCCCAGCAGCGTGATGGCGAGGCGCGGCAGCCCGTCCGCCGACTCGCCGTCCGCCGTCGCCCGCCGGACGTGGGCGAACCGTGCTCCGGCGACCGGGGCGTAGGACGTCACCGCCCCCAGCGCATAGGGAACGTAGGCGTCCTCCGGCCGGTCTCCCAGAACCCCGAGCGCGGCCTGCAGTGCGGCTTCCAGCGCTGCCGGCGACAGGGGATCGTCGCTGGCGGGTGGAGCGATGGTCGCGAGAGCCTCGGCGCCGTCGGGACTGGCGGCGACCGCCGTCAACGCCCGGAAGGTGGCGCCGTAGGTGAAGCCGCGGGCGGCGAAGATTTTGTCGCACGCCGCGCGGTCGTAGGCGGCGCCGGTGCAGCGCGCGCGGATCGCGGCGACGTCCGCATCGGCCCGGGGCAGCGCTGCGGCCGCGATTATCCGGGCGGTGAGGTGGACCGCGCCGCCGTCGCGGATCTCGGCGGTGAAGCCGGCGCCGTCGGGGGCCAGCCGGAGCTCGATGTCGCGAGCGGGGTCGTTTGGCGCGAGGCTGATCGGGCGCTGCCACGACAGGGCGCGCAGTGAACCCGGCGCAGCGCCGGGGCGGGCGAGCGCGGCGGCCTCGCGCAGCAGCGAAATGCCAACGACGGCGGGCAGAACGAGGCGGTCGTCGATCCGGTGGTCGGAAAGAACGGCAGCGTCCGGCGCGAGGGTGACGGCGAAGCGCAAGGTCGCTCCGTCCGCCGGCAGCGGCCGCGGACGAAGCATGTCCGCAGGCTCAGTTGGTGCGAGGCGCGGCAGCGGGAACCGGCGCGGCAGGAGGGCGACACCGGGCAGGGCGATCCGGCGGGGCGGATCGGGCCACAGCGAAGCCCAGTCGATGGTGGCGCCCGCGACCCAGGCGGCGGCGAGCGACTCGGGCGTCGCGTCGGCGGCAGGCGTGGCAGAGGGCACGGCGTCCCCGGCATGGCCGCGCCACAGGCCCGGCGCGTCGCGCCCCTGCGCGGCGGCATCGAGCGCCGCCACCAGCGCCGCCCGGTCGCGGGCGACGATTCCGAGACGGTCGGCGAAGGGCTGGCGGCCGGTCTGGAGCGTGTGCGCGACGGCAGCGAGGTCGGGCTGCGCATCCCCACCCTGGTCGTCTTTCAGGTGTGCGAGGAGCCGCGCGGCGGTCGCGGCCAGCCGCTCCGATCCGCGCGCGGAGAGCGGGAACACCAGCGGGCCGCTGGGGGTGGCCGCCGCGACGGCGGGCGCCTCCTCCAGCACGACATGCGCGTTGCTGCCGCCGAAGCCGAACGAAGAGACGCCGGCGCGGCGCGGATGCCCTTCCGCCGCGGGCCACGGCTCGGGCGCCGCGAGGATGCGCAGCGGCGAGCCGGCGAGGCCGAGCCGCGGGTTGGGATCGGCAGCCGCCTCCGGCAACGGCGGCAGGGTGCGCGTCGCAAGCGCCATGACCGCCGCAAGGACGCCGGCGACCCCCGCCGCGGCTTCGAGATGGCCGACGCTCGCCTTGGCCGACGCCAACACCACGCTCCCCGGCCGCGCCTCCGCCAACGCCGCTTTGAGGGCATTCACCTCGATCGGGTCGCCGAGCGCGGTCCCGGTGCCGTGCGCCTCCAGGAGGCCGATCGTATCCGGCGCAACGTCGGCGGCGCGCCACGCCGCGGCGAGGAGGGTCTCCTGCGCGGCGCCGTTCGGGGCGGTGACGGACTGGGAACGGCCGCCATGGTTCTCGGCCGAGCCGCGGATCACCGCGCGGATCGGGTCGCCGTCCGCGAGCGCGGCCGAGAGCCGCTTCAGGACGAGCACCCCGGCGCCTTCGCCGCGGCCGTACCCCTCGCCGCCCCGTGCGAACGAGCGGCAGCGGCCGTCCGGGCTCAGCATTCCGTTCTCGGCAAGGGGCGCGAATGTCGACGGGCTGAGGAGGAGGTTGACGCCGCCTGCGAGCGCAAGCGTGCAATCGCCGGAGAGGACCGCGCGGGCGGCGCGGTGGATCGCCACCAGCGAAGCCGAGCAGGCGGTGTCGACGAGGACGCTCGGCCCTGCGAGGTCGAACTGGAACGACAGGCGGTTGGCGAGCATCGTCGCAGCCTGCCCCGACAGGGTGTGGCCCGACGCCGCCTCCCCCGCGAGCCGTTTGCGGTCGACATAATCGGATCCGGTCGCGCCGATGAAGACGCCGGTGTCGCTGCCGGCCAGCCGGGCGGGCGGCAGCGCGGCATCCTCCAGCGCGCGCCAGGCGAGCTCGAGGAGGAGGCGCTGGGCCGGGTCCATCGCCTCCGCCTCGCGCGGCGAGATGGCGAAGAAGGCAGCGTCGAAACCCTCCACGTCGGCGAGGAGGTGGCCGTGACGCAGGCGGGGGTCGCCGCCCGAAAGGTCGCCGAACCGCGCGGCTGGCAGCGGCGCCGCGCCGTCCGCTCCGGCGAGGATGGCGGCGAAGTAGCGGCCGAGGTCCTCGCCCGCGCCTGGCAGGCGGGCGGCCGCGCCGATGATCGCGACCGTGTCCGGCGCCTCGGGGTGGGTGACGATGGCAGCCTCGTGGCTGAGCGGCGTGGCCGGCGCGGGGGCGAGGCGGCGGACCAGCGCGGCGAGGCTCGGCGCGGCGTAGAACAGCGTCGCGTCGACCGCGAGGCCGAGGCGGGCGTTGAGGCGGGCGGCGAGACGGGTGAAGGCGAGCGAGCCGAGGCCGAAGTCGCCGAGCGGCCGGTCCGCATCGATGGCGCTTTCGGGAACACCGGCGAGCTCGGCGACGGCGGTCCGGACAGCGGCTTCCACCGCGGGCGCCGGCCTTGCCGCTGGCGCTGCGGCGGCGGGTTCGGCGGGGAGGTCCATCTCGGCGAGCCGGCGGCGGTCGAGCTTGCGGTTGGGCGTTTCGGGCAGCGCTTCGAGCGTTACGATGCGGGCCGGGCGCATTGCCTCCGGCAGGATGGCGGCGAGGGTGCTGCGGTCCGCGGCGGGCGTGCCGCGTGCGGCGTCCCGGCGTGCCACCGCGAAGCCGACGAGCTGCGGCGATCCGCCGGCGTCCGGCCGCACCACGGCAGCGGCCCTCGCCACCCAGGGGAGCCGGGCGAGTGCCGCTTCCACCTCGCCGAGCTCGATGCGGTGGCCGTTCAGCTTCACCTGCGTGTCGAGCCGGCCGCGGAAGATAAGTCGGCCGTCGGCATCGCGGATCGCCGCGTCGCCGGTGCGGTAGAGCCGCCCGCCGGACGCCGCTGGGGTCGCAACGAACCGCTCCGCCGTGAGGTCCGGCCGGCCATGATAGCCGTGGGCCAGACCGTCGCCGGCGATCGCGAGTTCGCCCTCGACGCCGGGCCCCGCCGGCGCACCGGCGGCGTCGATCACCACGAGCGCGGTGTTGGCGACCGGGTCGCCCAGCGTCACCGGTTCGCCGGGGCGGACCCGCGCGACGGCTGACCAGATGGTCGTCTCGGTCGGCCCGTAGAGGTTCCAGACCTCGGCGCAGCGGGCGAGCAGCGCCTCGGCGAGCGGGCCGGGCAGCGCCTCGCCGCCGCAGAAGGCGCGAAGGTTCGCCGCGCCGCCCCATTCTGCGGCGAGAAGCATCTGCCAAGTGGTCGGCGTCGCCTGCAGCACGGTGGCGCCGCTGGAGGCGATCAGGCGGGCGAGGCGGATCCCGTCCCGCACATCCTCGCTCGCCGCGACCACGACCTCCCCGCCGACCACGAGCGGCAGGAGGAGCTCAAGCGCCGCGATGTCGAACGCCGGCGTGGTGATCGCGAGGAGGCGGTCGCTCGCGGGGAAGCCGGGGGCGCGGTGCGCCATGCTCCAGATGAGGTTGGTGAGCGCACGGTGGCCGACCTCGACCCCCTTCGGCCGCCCGGTCGAGCCCGAGGTGTAGATGACGTAGGCGAGCCCGGCCGGATCTTCCGGGGCATCCGCCGGAAGGGGTGGCTCGGCGGGTCCGTTCGTCGCCGCGTCCACGACGGCGGCGTCGGGCGCGATCGCGGCTGCGAGCGACGGCGCGTCGGTCAGGACGACGGCGGGCGAGCAGTCGGCGACGATGTGGCCGAGGCGCTCGGCCGGATGACGCGGGTCGAGCGGCACATAGGCCGCGCCGGTGCGCATGACGGCGAGGAACGCGACCGGAAGGAGTTCGCTGCGGTCCAGCAGCAGCGCGACCCGCGTTCCGGGGCGCGCGCCGGCCGCCACAAGGCGGGCCGCGAGCGCGGCCGATGCTGCGTCAAGCGCGGCGAACGTGAGCGACCGGTCGCCGAACCGCACCGCGACCCGGTCCGGCTGGCGGCGGCACGTTTCGAGGATCAGCCCGTGCACCGTGCGGTCGCGCGGATAAGGTGCGGCGGCTAGCGCGGCGAACCCGGTCGCGGCCTGAGCGGGGGTCGTCGCGCCGGCGAGTTCAGCTGCGAGACGGCGGGCGAACGCTTCGGCGAGGCTTGCGACCGTGGCGGGGTCGAACCGCGCGGTCTGGTAGCGCCATAACAGCGCAAGGCCGTCCGCTGCCGGCTCGACCTCGAGCGCCAGCGGGAGCTCGCCGGTCTGCCGGATCGCGGGCAGCCGCCGCATACCGCCCGGCAGTGCGAAGTAGTTCTGCACGTAGAGCGCGGCCTCGAACGGCGCCCGCCCGCCGGTCGCCGCGATGATTTCGCCGAGCGGGATCGCGCCGTGGACCATCGCCGCGGAAAGCGCCTCCTGCACGGCTCGGGCGAGATCGGCGAACGACGTGTCGGGGGTGGGAGCGAGGCGGATCGGTACCGGGTTGGCGAAGGCGCCGACGGTGCGGTCGAAGCGCGGCTCCGGGCGGCCGGCGAGCGGCACCCCGATGGCAAGGTCGCTGCGCCCGGTGGCTTCGCTGAGGATGGCGGCGAAGGCGGCAAGGAGGACTGCGGTGGTGCCGACGCCTTCGCGCGCCGCGAACGCGTCGAGGCCGGCGGTGTGCGCTGCGTCCAGCGATGCGGCGTGAACGGCGCCGGTGCGGTCCGGCGGCGCGGCGGCGGGCCGGTCGGCCGGCAGCTCCGGTGCGGCGAGCCCGTCCAGTGCCTTCTGCCAGTAGGCGCGGCCCCGGGCCCCCTCCTCCCCCGCCAGCAACGCGCGCTCGTGCGCGATCATGTCGGCGAACGGGGCGGCGGCGGTCGGCGGGGCGGCACCGGCGAGCGCGTGCGCGATCTCCTCGACGACCACCTGCTGTGAAATGCCGTCGAAGACCAGATGATGGGCCACGAGGAGGAGGACCGGTTCCGCCTCGCCGGCCGGCGGGTCGAAGACGAACGCACGGCATAGCGGACCGGCGGCAAGGTCGAACGGGCGGGCGGCGGCGCTCGCCAGCGCGCCCTGGTCGCCGGGTGCCCTGATCCGCTCCACTGTCGGTGCCGGCCCGCGCGTCTGGACGGGTTCGCCGTCGACGTCGGACGCGATCACCGATGCGAGCGCGGCGTGGCGGTGGAGGACGGTGCGGGTCGCATCGAGCAGGCGTTCGGGATCGGCGGCGACGCGGAAGGCGAACGGGAGCGCGAAGGCGTTGCCGCCGGGCGCGAGGCGTTCGGCGGCGAGGACCAGGCTCTGCGTGCCCGATAGCGGCAGCGCCGGTGCCGTTGGCGCAAGCGCTGCCGCCGCGGCCGACAGCGACGGGTGGCGGTAGAAGAAGGTCGCGGTGAGATCGCGCCCGAGGCGGGCCCCGGCGGCGAGCGCGAGGCGGGTGAGGCGGATGGAATCGAACCCGTTCGCGAGGAAAGGTGCGTCGGCCGCCAGCCCGCCGGCGCCGGGCACCACCTTGTCCGCTGCCTCGCGCAGCACCGAGAGCGCGTCTGGCGGCCCGAGGCGCTGGCGCAGCATGGCGAGCAGCTTCGCCACGGCACCGGGATCTGCTGCGCCGCTGGCGTGCCATTCGATACGGTCGGCGCGGACGGTGAGCGCAAGGCCGGGCAGGACGCCGCCCGAGGCGACCGGCGGCGCGTCGATCTCCCCGATCCGCACGACGACCGAGAGCGCATCGCGTGCCGGAAGCGCGGTGTCGCGCGCCGGCAGGTCGAGGGTGTGGGTGAAGGCCTCGCCATCGGCGGCGAACCCTGCCATCGCGCCAGCGTCGAGGCGGACGAGCGGATAGGGCTCGAACACGCCGTGGTGCCCGGCGAGCGTTGCGGCGAGGCGCTCGCTCTGGAGCCCCACCGCTGCGGTTGCCGTACCGGCCGGCGCGAGGACGGCGGCGAGAGCCTCCAGAACCGCGCGAGTCGTCATGCCGGCGGTGAGAGGGAACTGACCGTTCGCGGTCGAGGCGTCTGCGGCGGGAAGGCGGACCGGTTCGAGCCCGGCAAGCCGCGCGACCCATCCGGCTTCGGCGCGGGCGGCACGGGCCTGCAGCGGGTCGATGCGCTCTGCTGCGGGAGGGGCGAGGCGCGTCCCGGCCGGGCCGACCACGTCCCGCAGGGCGGTGCCACGGAGGATCACGCCGGGTGAGAGCGGGGTTGCAAGGTCGCGGCAGGCGAGTGCGGTGCCCGACCCTGCCGCCACGACGATCTCATCGTCGCCGATGGCGAGGACGGTGCCGGCCGGAGCATCGCCCGCCGTGCCGTCCCTGATGATCCGCACCGCGCCGGGCATGAGGGTGTCGCCGCCGGGAAGCAGGATCTTCGCGCGGGCGAGCGGGTTGTTGCGCGGGCCGAAATCGAGCGCGCGGCAACGGCGCTCCAGCACGGCGGCGGGCTGGCGCCAGTCGATCACGCCGGCGGCCGGCGGCCGGTCGGTCCGGACGAAGGCACTGCGTTCGCCATGGTCCTGCGGCGTGCCGGTCAGGTCGCCGGCGTCGACCAGGTCGAGCACCTCGGCGAAGGCGGCGATGCCGGCCTCGTGGCAGGCGAGACAAAGGCTGAACGCGGTATCGTCCGGCCCGATCGGCACGGCGCGTGCGGAGAGGATCGGCCCGGTATCGATGCGGTCGTCCATCAGGTGCCAGGCGATGCCGTGCGCCGTCTCGCCGTGCCAGAGCGCCCAGGCGGGTGCGTTGAGGCCGGCATAGCGCGGCAGCGGCCCGTCATGGAAGTTGATGGCAGCCCGGCCGGCAGTCTCCAGCACCGCCGACGGAAGCTTCGCGAGATGGCCGATCGCGAAGATGAGGTCCGGAGACCGCGCGGAGAGTTCGCCTGCGAGGCCGTCCGAAACCGGCAGGGCTGCGAGGCCCGCCTCGGATGCCCACTCAAGCGTGCCCGGACACTCTGTCGCGACCGCAACGATCCGGTGGCCGCGCGCCAGGAGGGCGTCTGCGCAGGCGACGAGCAGCCCTCCGCGCCCGACAAGAGCGACATCGAGCGGAGGAGCGCCGCGGGTCAACGGACGAGATCGGCGCGGCGGCCGAAGGGCGCGCAATAATGGCGGCACGCGGCACGAGGCCGGCCCGTCGCCTTGCGGCGCTCCACCATGCTCCTGCGGACTAGGATTCTAAGACAGGATCGCATGCCGAAGACACCGCCTTTCCCCCTACCATCATTGACGTTTTTCGCCCTTGAATTGTGGATACCAGCTTGCCGGTACGTTGCAAACGCGATTTTATGGACGAAATTGCGCGGGGGCGAACGCCCTCCGATGAGCGGAGCGATCGCATCGTGCCCCCGGAACGGAGTCCTAAAGCACCGGTCTGCGGCTCCCGTCGGCCGCCCCGCTACGAAATCGCGGATGGCGCGTTCCACGCCGCGCCGTTCGATGTGCTGGATGGCGCGCAGGCCGCCTGTGGCGACGTCTTCACCATCGATCTCGGTTCGGCCGATCCGGACCTCACCGATGTCAACGGCGCGTGGTGCTTCGTCACCGATCCGGCGCTTCTGCGCACGGTGCACACGGCGCCCGCGCGGGTGCTGGCGGCCGGGCGCGCCAACCGCGTCCTGTTCGGGCCGATGCTTCGACCGGGCTGCAGCCTTGCTCTGGACGGCGCGGACCACGTCGCCCGCCGCCGCATCCTGACGCGTGCCTACACGCGCGACCTCGGCCGCGCCGGGGTCACCCTGCTGGTCGAGGCGCTGACCTCCGCGCTTGCCCCGTTCCGGGATGGCGCGCCGTTCTCGCTGCTGCCGGTGATGCAGGCGGCAGCGCTGGAAGGCGCGATGATCGCAGCGTTCGGCACGGTCGACGACGAGTTGCGCGCCGCATCCACGGCAGCGCTGCGGACCGAGAGCGCAACAGTCACCAACGCGGAAATGGCCGCCCTGTTCGAGACGCTGTTCGGGGTGATCTACGCCCGCGTTGCCGCCGCGCGCCAAGGCGAGCCGGCAGGCGGTCTGCTGGCGCGACTGGTCGACGCACCGGAGGCCGACGGCGGACCGCTCGGCGACGTCGAAGTGTGCGAGGAACTCCTTCTCAACGTCATCGCCGGCTTCCACACGACGGCGGCGACCCTCGCCTGGACGCTGGCCTACACCCTCGCAGAACCCGAGGTTGAGGCGCGGCTGCGCGAGGGAGCCATCGCCGGCGACCCGGTCTGGCGCGACGCCACTGTCAGGGAGACGCTGCGCCTCGCTCCGATGATGGCGACCAACGGGATCCGCCTCAGCCTCGAGCCGTTCGCACTCGGCGGGTTCGAGATCGCGGCCGGAACGGTGCTCGCCCATTCCGCCTACCTCCTGCACCGCCGCGCCGACCTCTACGACGACCCGGAGCGGTTCGCCCCGGAGCGCTTCACCGCCAGCGACCCGCCGGCGCTCGGGTGGGCGCCGTTCGGCGGCGGCGCGCGGCGATGCGTCGGCATGAACTTCGCGCTGGCGGAGATCGGCGCCCTCGTCGACGCCTTCCTCGCCTCCGGGCGCTACCGGCTGTCGACCCCGTCGCTGACGCCGGTGCGGGAGGGGACGTTTTACGTCCCCGAAGGCGGGCCGATGGTCGAGCGGATCGGGGACGCACCGTGACCGCCGGCCGCCTCGCCCACGTCTTCCCCGGGCAGGGCTCGCAGCGGGTGGGAATGGGTGCCGCCCTGTTCGATGCGTGGCCGGAGCATGTGGCGACGGCGGACGCGGTGCTCGGCACCTCGCTCGCCAGGCTCTGTCTGGAGGACCCGGAGCGGCGGCTCGGGCGGACCGAATGGACCCAGCCGGCGCTCTTCGCCGTCGGCGCGCTCTCCCACCTCGCGCGGCTCCGCGAGACCGGAAGGAAGCCTGATTTCCTCGCAGGCCACTCGCTCGGCGAATACTGCGCACTGTTCGCAGCCGGCGCGTTCGACTTCCGCACCGGGATGGAACTGACCCGGCGGCGGGGCGAGCTGATGGCCGCAGCCGGCGACGGCTCCGGGGCGATGGCGGCGGTGATCGGACTGTCCGCGGAGGCCGTGGAGGCGGCGCTCACGCGGACGGCGGACACGCTCGACCTCGCCAACATCAACGGACCGACGCAGGTGGTCGTCTCCGGCCCCGCGGCGGCGCTGGAGGCCGCGGAGCCCGCCTTCCGCGCGGCGGGGGCGAGCCGCGTCGTGCGGCTCCCGGTGTCGGCCGCCTTCCACTCGCGCCAGATGGCGGACGCCGCGGCGGAGTTCGCGCGCTTTCTCGCCGGCTACAGCCTCGCCGATCCCCGCACCCCGGTCATCGCCAACGCGACCGCGCGGCCCTATCCGCCGGGCGGTGTCGCGGCAGGCCTCGTGGCGCAGATTACCGGCCGGGTACGCTGGACCGACAGCGTCGCCCACCTTCTCAACGAGGGGGTGACCGAGTTCCAGGAGTGCGGACCGGGCCGCGTGCTCACGATGCTGATCGAGGAGATCCGCACCGACCCGCGAAGGGCCGCACCCGCGACGCCGGCGCCCTCCCCTCCCGACGCAGGCCCCGACGCCGCTGCCGAACCGCCGGCCGTGAGCGCGATGGTGACGCCCGTGCCGACGCCCGACCGCCCGCCCGCCGCTCCGCCGCCCAGCACGATCCGCGGCGCGGAAGCGCTCGGCAGCCCCGCCTTCCGCGCCGAGTGGGGCGTGCGCTACGCGGCGATGTCCGGGGCGATGTACCGGGGCATCGCGTCGGCTGCGATGGTGACGCGGCTCGCACGGGCCGGTCTGCTCGGCGTCTTCGGCGCCGGCGGGCTATCGCTTGAAGAGATGGCGGCGGCGATCGGGGCGATCCGTGCCGGAGTGCCGGCGGATGCGGCGTGGGCCGTCAACCTCATCAGCCAGCCCGACCGGCCGGAGCTGGAGGAGGCGACGGTCGAGCTTCTGCTGCGCGAGGGGGTGACGGCGGTCGAGGCCTCAGCCTTCCTCGGCGTGACGCCTGCGCTGGTGCGCTACCGCCTCGCCGGTGCAGGCCGCGCGGCCGACGGGACACCCAGGGCCCCCAACCGGGTGATCGCCAAGGTCTCGCGGCCCGAGGTCGCCGAGGCGTTCCTCGGCCCGCCGCCGGAGGCGATGGTGCGGGCGCTGCTCGAGCGCGGGGCGATCGACGCTGCGGCCGCGGAGGTTGCGGCGGCGCTCCCCGTCGCCGGCGACCTGACCGTCGAGGCCGACTCGGGTGGACACACCGATGGCGGCTCGCTGCTGGCGCTGATGCCGGCGATCCTCCTGCAGCGTGACGCGGCGGCTGCACGCCACGCGTTCCGCACGCCGACGCGGATCGGCGCCGCCGGCGGCATCGGGACGCCGCACGCCGCCCTCGCCGCGTTCATGCTCGGCGCGGACTACGTGGTGACCGGCTCGGTCAACCAGTGCAGCGTGGAGGCCGGCACCAGCGACGCCGTGAAGGACCTCCTGCAGACGCTCGGCCCCCAGGACACCACGTACGCGCCGGCGGGCGACATGTTCGAGGTCGGCGCAAAGGTGCAGGTCGTCCGCCGCGGGCTGTTCTTTGCCGCGCGGGCCAACAAGCTCCACGACACCTGGCGGCACTACCCGTCGCTGGACGCGTTGCCGGCGGAGTTGCGCGGTCAGATCGAGGAGCGCTTCTTCCGCCGCCCGATTGCGGAGGTGCGGGCCGAGACGCGGGCCTACTGGGCCGCGACCCGCCCTGCGGTGCTCGCACGGGCCGAGGCAGACCCGAAGGCCGAGATGGCGCTCGTCTTCCGCTGGTACTTCGCCCACACCATGCGCCTCGCGATGGCCGGCGACGCCAGCGCGAAGGTGGACTGGCAGATCCATTGCGGGCCTGCGCTGGGCGCGTTCAACCACTGGGTGGCCGGGACGCCGCTGGAGCCGTGGCGCGCCCGGAACGTGGAGCGCATCACCGAGGCGCTGATGGAGGGCACCGCCGCCCTCCTCGCCCGTCGGCTCAGAGAACTGGACAGGGTCTCGGATCACTTCGTGGCGGACGGGGCCGGCTGAGCCACTACGGGCGGCCGCCCCCAAACAGTGAGGCCCCGGCGCGTGAGTCGCGCCGGGCCGTCGCTGTGGCGGATCAGGACGCCTGTTCGGCGGTCTTCGCGGCGCGGTCGACCTGGACTTCGGCCTTCGCCGCAGCGGCGACGCGCTTGCCCTTCTCGAACTGCTCCTTGTAGAATTCCTGCATCTTCGCGGCGCTGATATCCATCATCGAGCCGCCTTCCTCGAAGTGCTTCATGAAGACGTGGCCGATCGCGTAGGTCGACGCACCCGCCACCAGCGGCAGGGAGGCCATCCCGATCATCCAGCCGACGCCGGGGATCAGCTTCGTCATGCTGATCGCCACGGTCACGCCCGCACCGTAGCCGAGCACGCCGCCAGCCAGCGAGGCGATGACGGAGCGGCCGATCCGCTCGGAGAAGGGCTGGCCGTAGAGCTCGGAGAGCTTCTGGATCATCCGCAGCTGGATCGCCACGACGGCCGCGATGTCGAACAGCGGCACGGGAATGATGCTCGCCCCCACGGAGCCGATCACGTACGACTTGATCGTGCTGTCGGCGGTCACGCTCCGCGCAACCGGGTCCATCTCGCTCGCCCGGCTTGCGACGGCGTCCGCGACGGCGTCCCGTTCGATTGTGGCTTGGTTGGTCACCATATTCATCCTCCTCCATGTTGGCCCGTCCGGCCCGGCAGATCCGGACGCGCGATCGGGGAGCATTCCTCCGGCGACAACGGCGAATGCGATGTGCATGATATTACTGGCGCGCCGGCCGGTTGCATAGACGGCGCGCCCGTGTAGCCGGTCGCTCAGCGCTGGCGCGGCGGGGGCGGCGCGATCCTGTCGTAGCGGTCGGCCGACGCGAGCAGCACGATCACGCCGACCAGCGGACTGAACAGGAACGACACCAGAAAGTTGCCGAAGAAGCCGAACCGCTTGTCGCGGCCCAGCATCCCGATGATCCAGGCCGACAGCACCCAAAGCGCCACCGCCCAGAAGCTAAAGAAGGGGTACATCATCAATCTCCCTGTCGCCGCGCTGATCCAACTGGTGCTGCCCGTCCGTCCAGTTCATGGCGGCACCATCAACGGGCTCGCCCCGTCGTCGACCTCGATGCCGAGCGGCTTCTCGTAGGTCGCGACGGTCCGGAACGCGGTCCCGTCGTGCTCCACCACGTAGATATGCGTGTCGGTCACGAGGCCGCGCGCGTCGAAGACCAGCGGTCCGGTCACCCCGCGGAACGGCTGCTCGTACCGCATCACGTGCAGCAGGTCGGCGATCCGTCCGGCATCGTGCGGCCGCACGCGATCGGCGACGAAGGCGTAGAGCTTCACCGCATCGTACCCGATTGCCGCGTTGACGTCCGGCTCCTCGCCGAAGCGGTCCCGGTAGCGCTGTCCGAACTCGATGGCGATCGGGTTGCGACTCTGCGCCTCGAAGGTCGACGAGGTGGTCACACCGCGCATCCCCTCAACACCCACTCTCGACTCCACATAGCTCGAATAGATGTGGTCCGTGCCGAGAATGGGAACCGTCAGGCCTAGCTCGCGGCTGCGCTGGATGAACCGGATCGTCTCGTCCGCGGAGTCCGCGCCGAGGAAGAAGGCGTCGATTTCGCTCGGGTTGAACGAATTGTTGTCGAGCATGAACAGGAGGATGCGGTCGATGCTCCGGTCACGGTGCGCAAGGTCGCCGTGATAGAGGATCTCGGCGCCCATCTCGGCGGCGAAGCGGCGGAACTCGTTCGCGGCCTCGGTGCCGTAGGACGACCGGTCGCTCAGCACCACGAACTTGCGCATGCCGTTGTCGATCGCATAGCGGGCGATGACGGCCGCGCTGTCGGCGTTGCTCGGCTGCAGGCCGAAGACGTAGCGGAAGTCGTGCTCCGTCAGCGAGACCGCCGTGGCGTGCGTGGCGAGGAAGACCGTGTTGTTGCGCTCGTAGACGCTGCTCGCCGGGACCGCCGTGGCCGACGTCGTGTGGCCGATCACCGCGAGGACGGACGGGCGGCGGGCGATCCTATAGGCCTGCTCGAGCGTCTTGTTGACCACGTCCTCGATCGGGTCCGTCTCGGCGAAGTAGGGCTCGACGACCTCCTCGAGGACGAGCGGATTGCCGTGCATGCCGCCGCCGCTGTTGACCTCGTCCACCGCCATCCGCACGCCGCGGGCGAAGGGAACGTCGGCCGGGACGTCGCGGAAGACCGTGACCACGCGGAAGCCGGTCTCGAACATGCCGCGGCGATCCAGCGACACGAGCGCGACGGCGGCAATCACGAGGACCGCGACGGCGAGCACCACGACCGGACGATTGTAGCGCCACCACTGGCGTCGCCGCGCCGCCTTTGCTGCGGCCGGATCGGCCGCGGTGTCGCTCAACGGTCGCCCCCGAGGATTAGGGGGAGCCCGTCCTCGCCCGAGCCGATCACCACGGTCTTGGCGTTCGGCGAGGTGGCGAGTTCGCGGGTCGCGACAACGCCCTGCCACCTCAGCATGTCGGGGGTCAGGCTTTCCTTGATGATGTTCTGGTAAGCTTGGATGCCGCGCGCCTCGATGGCCATGCGCTCGGCCTCGCGCTGCTCGATCGCGATCCGGTAGGTGTAGGCCTCCTGCTGCTCGGCCAGGACGCTCTTCTCCTCGATCGCCGCCTGAACCGGCGCCGGCAGCTCGACCGAGCGCACCAGCACGTCGTCGACGATGACGTAGCGCCGCTCGACGTTGGAGAGCGCGCCGATCACGACCGCCTCGAGAAAGCCGCGGGCGCTCGTATAGACCTCTTCCGGGCGGTACTGGCCGACGATCCGGCGCAACACCGCCTCGGTTTCCGGCATGACGATGGTGTTGGCGTAGTCGGGACCGACGGTCACGTGCAGCATCGGCAGGAGGCGAAGGTCGGGCCGGTAGCGGACCGCGACCTCCAGCGTCACCGGCAGGCCGGTGCGAGTCAGGAGCTGGTACTGCCGCGTATCGTTCTGCAGCCGCACCCTGTAGATCACCATCCTGTTCCACGGCCAGATGACGTGCACCCCTTCGCCGTAGATCTCGTTCATCTCGGTGCCGTAGAAGTAGCGGTACTGAACGCCCGCCTCGCCCGATTTCACCGAGACGACCATCCGGTTCCAAAGGACGAATCCTGCGATCAGCAGGGCGATCAGCGCGAGCGTGAAGTAACCGCGGCGGCGGCGGGCCCTGCGGGCGCGCCAGTAGGCGGCGTCTTCCTCCGCCTCCCAGTCGTCCAGACCGTATTCGGGGGTCTCGCGGGGGCGCGACGCGGCAGTAAAGACGTTCATGGCCGTTCCAGATCCTCGCCCGCCCGGTCCCATGAGACGCGCCCGAGTTCCATCTTAATGACCCGATCCGCCAAGTGCCAGTAGCGGTTGTCGTGGGTGACAGCCACCACTGTCTTACCGCGCGCCTTCAGGTCAGGAAGGATGACGCGATAGAACTGGTCGCGGAAATGGACGTCCTGCTCGGCGGACCACTCGTCGAATACGTAGACGGGCCGGTCCTCCACCAGCGCCGCCACCAGGGCGAGGCGCTTGCGCTGGCCGGTCGACAGCGCGAGGCGGGAGAAGCGGCCGTCGGCGAACGATACCGTCCCGGCAAGGCCCATCTCGGCCAGCAGCCGGTTGACGGTGGCGGGGTCCGCATCCTCGTACCCGTAGAGCCGGTCGAAGAGGTGGAAGTCGGCGAAGATCGCCGCGAACAGCTCGCGGTACCCGGCGACGTCCGGTCCCGTCACGGGGACGCCGTCCACCGCGAGGTAGCCGCTTTCGGGCGGGTAGAGCGCGGTCAGCACCCTGAGCGCCGTGGATTTGCCGCTGCCGTTGCCGCCGACGAGGAAGACGAGCTCGCCGCGCGCGATCCGGATGTCCAGCGGGCCGGCGGTGAACTCGGCCGTTCCGTCAGGACCGTGGTGGCTGAAGGTGACGCCGTGCGCTTCCAGCGTGCCGAAGCCCGCGAACTGCGGCGCCCGCTCGCGCGCCTCGGCGGGCGACAGGCCGCCTTCGGCGGAGAGGTCGGCCTCGAGCTTCGTCATCGCGCGCACGGCCTGGTTGGCGCGGATGACCATCGGCGACAGCGCGGTGATGCGGGTCAGCGGCCCCATCGCGAAAAGGAGGACCGGGACGAGCTTGAAGATGACGAGCGGCTGCCCCTCCGCCGCGGTCGGGAAGGTGAACACGACGATGCCGAGCATCAGGTAGACGACGACACTGGAGAGCAGCATCAGGTCCGCCCAGTGGTCGATCGACAGGACGAGGAGGTCCTCCGCCCGACGGGCGCGGCGCCGGAAGTCGGTGAACACGTCGTCGCTGCGGGCCCGCGAAAGGCGCAGCTCCTTCGCGCCGTGGACGATGTCGCCAACCGCGCCGAGCATCTCGCCCTGACGCCGGGTGATCGCGGACATCGCCTCGCCGTAGCGCCGATTGATGAGGCGGTAGAACACCGCCCCGACGGCGACCGCGAGCACGAAGACGCCGAGCGCCGACGGCGAGATCAGCGTTAGGTAGACGAGGACAGCAGCAAGCAGCATCGTCTGCTGCACGGCGTCGATCACCATCGGGAACGTGACGGACAGGTGGTTCGTCTCTGCGGCGACGAGGTTGTAGAGGTCGCCATGGCCGAGCCGGGCGATCACCGGCAGCTCCGACCGGCGGACGCGGTCGACGAGCCGCAGCCGCAGATCGTGCAGGAGCCGCTCGACGACGCGGTTCGCCCCCATCATCGCAAGCTGCTCGCCGACGTAATAGAACAGGAACGCGCCGCCGTAGAGGACGACCGCCTCCAGGCCCGGCCGCTCGCCCTTCGCGACAAGGTCGGCGACCCCGTTGACCGCCACGACCAGAAGCGCGTTGGCCGCCCCCGCAAGGATCGTCAGCGCCACGATGAGCGCGAGTTTCCAGCGCGGTGCGGCGAGAATGAAGCCGAGCAGCGCCATCAGCCCTCGCCCCCGGTGCGGATCCGGCCGAGATCGAGCTCGATGCGGCGGGTGGCGTGGTGGAAGTAGCGCTCGTCGTGGGTGACGGCGAGAACGGTACGGCCCTCGCGCGCCAGCTGCGGCAGGATCTCGGCGTAGAAGCTCTCGCGGAACTCGGGGTCCTGATCGGCGGCCCACTCGTCGAACAGGTAGACCTCGCGCTCCTCCAGCAGGGCGGCGACCATCGCGAGGCGCTTCTTCTGGCCGGTCGAGAGGTCGGTGGTCGAGAAGCGGCCGCGCTCGAAGCGCACCTTCCCGCCAAGCCCCATGCGCTCGATCAGCGCCTCGACCCGCGCCGGCTCCACCGCGCCGAGGCCATGCAGGCGGTCGAACAGGTGAAAGTCCGGGAAGATCGCTGCAAACAGCTCGCGATAATCCTGCGCCTCGTCCGGCCCGACGGTGACGCCGTCGACCTCGATGTGGCCGGCGTCCGGCGGATAGAGGCCCGCCATCAGCATCATCGCGGTGGATTTCCCGCTGCCGTTTCCGCCGGTGAGGAAGACGATCTCGCCGCGCGTCAGCGTCATGTCGAGCGGACCGAACGTGAAGAGGGGATCGTCCGCCGCGTCGCGGTAGACGAGCGTCAGCCCCTTCGCCTCGATCTTCGAGAAGCCGCGAAAGCGCGACGGTGCCGCCGGAGCGAGCGGCCGGGCGACACGATCGAGCCTTTCCTCCACCGCGTAGACGTGGCCGAGCCCGATCTCGGCCCGCGCGTAGAGGTGGGTCGCCGCGGTGATCGAGATCACCGGCCCGGTGCAGAAGATCGCGGCGGCGGCGATCTTGTAGATCGTGTCGGTATAGCCCTCGAAGAACATCGGCAGGACGAAGATCACGATCCCCAGGAGGACGTACATGAATGCGTTGCTGAAGTGGAGGAGCGCCACCCAGCGGGCGCCGATACCGACGACGGCGCGCTCCAGATCCCCGATGATCCCGGTGAAGCGCCGGAACAGCGCGTCGTTGCGGTCGGCATTGAGGCGGATTTCCTGAAAGCCGCTGATGAAGGCGTTCATGCCGTCGATCATCGCCGCTTCGTGCCCGTAGACCGCGCCCATCCGCCGGTTGAGCGCCATCCGGCCCTGCCAGAACAGCCACAGGCCGACCGCGGTGAGGCCGCCGAGGATCAGGAACGCGATCGGCGACAGGACGCAGATGTAGAGGAGCACGAAGACGAGGAGGAACGCCGACTGCATCGCGCCGACGAAGAGCGGAAGGTTCTGCGACAGGTATCCGGTTTCCTGCGCGACCACGGCGAACAGTTCGCCGTGGCCCACGGCCTCCAGCGACCGCAGCGGCGAGCGGCGGATCTTGTCGACGAGGCGCAGCCGCAGCCGCGCGAGCCGACCCTGCACGAACCGGTTGGTCTCCTTCAGCGACATGCGGTTCGCGACGTAGAAAAACGCGAACAGACCGACATAGATCGGGACGAGCTCGCCGCGGTCCGACCCGGTTCCCGTCGCGGCGCGTTCGGCCGCGAGATTGACGAGCCCGATCAGCGCCGCATTGGCGAGCCCGGCGAGGCAGGTAACGACAAGAATAGAGATCGGCAGCGGCTGGGCACTATCACGCAGCAGGCGGAGAATATGCATCGGCTGCCGACGGGCCTGGTGCGTGAATCTTGACGTCGAGTCATGCAGACCAACGCTGCCGTTGTCCATAGGACATCGCTCCTGCGCCGGGGTGCCATTTGCATGCAGCGGATGGCGCGGGCGCATGGTGGCCGACGTCGCCAGCCGCCAGCGGGAGGTGCCGCATCCCCCGCGCCTCAC
The DNA here is from genome assembly GCA_963704595.1 of uncultured Alphaproteobacteria bacterium. Classification (GTDB taxonomy): domain Bacteria; phylum Pseudomonadota; class Alphaproteobacteria; order Rhizobiales; family Amorphaceae; genus Acuticoccus. The sequence goes on along the minus strand of OY969922.1, from coordinate 390,211 downwards.
CCGCGCGTTGCGTGTGTACCCGCGAGCCGAGCGCGCCATCGCCCCTATGCAGCCGATTTCTGCCGTGGCACGGTTCGCTCCGAATCGCGATGAGGTCCGGTCGCAAAAGGAGATTCGGGTGGAGGAGTTCTTTCAGGCGTTGGGAACGATCGGTCTGATCTTCCTGATCGTGGTCGGCGTGCTCGCGGGCCTTCTGGCTTCCGCGGCGCAGGGCGGCCGCAACAAGCTGCGCAACATCGTGGTCGGCGTGATCGGCGCGCTCGTCCTGCCGCTGCTGGTGGCGATCCTCGCGACAGGCGTTCTCGCCGCGGGCGGCATCATCCTCATCCTGGTCGTCGCACTCGTCGGCGCGGTGGCGGTCCTCGCCATCGTGCGGCTCCTCTTCCGCTGAGCCATCCCCGCCGGCTGACTGCCTTCAGGGCCGTTCGCCGACGCGGCGAGAGCGCGCCATCATCTGAAACTGACATTCGCGAGCCCGAACGGCTTCAGCGCGGCGTCTGACCCCCGCGCGCCGCGTCGCCACGCAGAGAAAGGGGTCGCGCAGAGGGAGCACAGTCCCTCGCGAAAGCAAATCCGGGATTGCGTCACTCATTTTGAGTTGATATCAACGTATATCAGTTCGTTCGATATCGCCACGGGGCAGACCAATGTCAGAATCCTATCCAATGCAGGGCGTGATCCCCTATCTCGCCATGAACGGCCGCGCCGACGAGGCGTGCGACTTCTACGTCCGCGCATTCGCGGCGGAAGATGCGGGCCGGATGCCCTTCCCGGACGGTCAGGCCGGGCTGATGCACGCGCAGCTCTCGATCAACGGCGGAATGCTGATGATGACCGACCACACCGGGGACGGTTCCGCGCCATCGCCGAATTTCGGCCACCTGCAGCTTGTCGTCGCCGATGGCCATGCCTGCTGGGACCGCGCAGTCAACGCCGGCTGCACGGTGCTGATGCCTTACGAGCGGCAACCCTGGGGCGACGACTGGGGCCTTCTCCAGGACCCGTTCGGCATCAGGTGGGGGATCCTCGAGGAACCAAAGCCATCGAACCGCACCGCCACAGATGAGCCCGCCGCACTGACGGCGTAACCACGAACACCGGAACTTCCCATGACGACCCCAAAGAACACGGTCTGCATCTGGTACGACAGCGAGGCGGAAGAAGCGGCCCGCTTCTACGCGAAGACCTTTCCAGGCAGTTCGGTCGGCGCGGTGCATCGCGCGCCGATGGACAATCCCGGCACCAAGGCGGATGCGGTTCTGGTGGTCGAGTTCACCGTCCTCGGCATCCCCTGCATCGGCCTCAACGGCGGGCCAACCTTTCCGCATACCGAGGCCTTTTCCTTCCAGGTCGCCACCGACGACCAGGAGGAGACCGACCGCTACTGGAACGCCATCGTCGGCAACGGCGGCGCGGAGAGCGAGTGCGGCTGGTGCAAGGACCGCTGGGGCGTCAACTGGCAGATCACGCCCCGTGCGCTGACCGACGCGCTCGCCGCCGGCGGTGACGAGGGCCGCCGCGCCTTCGCCGCGATGATGACGATGCGCAAGATCGACATCGCCGCGATAGAGGCGGCCCGCCGCGGCGACGCCGCCGCACACTGAGAGGAAGGGCGGCTCAGAACGACAGCCGCCCGTTCTCCTTCACCTCCTTCATCACGAAGAAGGTGCGCGTCTGGCGCACGCCGGGCAGCGCGATCAGCTTGGCGCCGTGCAGCTTGTTGAAGTCGGCCATGTCGCGCACGCGGAGCTTCAGCAGGTAGTCGAAGTCCCCCGCGACGAGGTTGCAGTCAAGCACCTCCTTCATCTCCAGCACCGCGGCCTCGAACGCCGCGAAGCTCTCCGGCGTCGAGCGGTCAAGGACGACGCCGACCATCACCAGCGCGCCGAGGCCGACGGCGGCCGGCGCGATCTCGGCACGCACCGCGGTGATGTACCCGTCGGCGAACAGCCGCTGCGTGCGCCGGTGGCACGTCGCCGCGCTGACGTTGACCCGGGCGGCCAGCTCGGCGTTGGTCAGCCGCCCCTCCGCCTGCAACGCGCGCAGGATCTTGACGTCGATACGGTCGAGCGGTGCGGAAGATTCTTCCATAAGGATCAGCCTCGGTGACGCAGAAAGGGTGGCCGACCCCGTCATAGCCGAGAATCCGCAGCCACAGCCACGATCTTGGGAAGCACCTTCCGCTCCAGACCCGTTATCCTCCGTCTCTTCCGAAAAAGAGGCCTCACAGATGTCGCTACTGGACCGATTTGACCGCTACCCCCTCACCTACGGCCCGACGCCGATCGAGCATCTCCCCCGCCTGTCGGAGGCGCTGGGCGGGTCGGTCGAGGTATGGGCCAAGCGCGACGACTGCAACTCCGGCCTCGCGATGGGCGGAAACAAGCTGAGGAAGCTCGAGTACATTGTGCCGGACGCGATCGCTTCGGGCGCCGACACGCTGGTGTCCATCGGCGGCGTCCAGTCCAACCACACGCGGCAGGTCGCGGCGGTTGCGGCCAAGATCGGCATGAAGTGCGTCGTCATCCAGGAGGCGTGGGTGCCGCACCACGATGCGGTCTACGACCGCGTCGGCAACATCATGATGACGCGCCTCATGGGCGCCGACAGCCGCCTCGTCGACGACGGCTTCGACATCGGCATCCGCCAGAGCTGGCAGGACGCGATTCGCTCGGTGGACGATGCCGGCGGCAAGCCCTACCCGATCCCGGCAGGCGCCTCGGTCCACAAGTACGGCGCGCTCGGGTACATCGGGTTCGCCGAGGAGGTGGCGAAGCAGGAGGCCGACCTCGGCTTCAAGTTCGACTACATCATCGTCTGCGTCGTCACCGGCTCCACGCAGGCGGGCATGATCGTCGGCTTCGCTGCGCAGGACCGGGCGGACCGCGTCATCGGGATCGACGCGTCGGGTACGCTCGGGCAGACCCGCGCGCAGGTCAGGCAGATCGTCGACAACAGCGCAGAGCTCGTCGGCCTCGGCCGTGCGGTGCGCGAGGACGAGATCGTCATCAATCCGGACTACGCCTACCCCGCCTACGGCGTCCCCTCCGAGGAGACCAACGCCGCGATCCGCCTCGCCGCCCGGACCGAGGCGATGATCGTCGACCCGGTCTACGAGGGAAAGTCGATGCAGGGCCTGATCGACCTCACGCGCAAGGGCTTCTTCCCGAAGGGCTCGCGCGTCCTCTACGCCCACCTCGGCGGCGCCCCCGCCCTCAACGGCTACGGCTACTACTACCGCAACGGCTGACGCGCCCGCGCACTACGGCACGGCCGGAGGGATCGGGGCGGGTCAAGGGCGCCGCGCAGCGGCGGGCGAAGCCTTCACCCTTGACGCGCCCCGGGCCCGACCGACGCTGCCGCAAGGGGTTCGGAACAACCAGACGCGAAGCGGCTGATTGGCCCGAACCCCTGCCCATCGGCGAGATGGGGGAGCGCGAGGGGGAACGCCTCGCACTCACAAGTGACAAAGCCGGCGCGCAGCGCCGACCGCCTCAAGGCGTCAGAGCAGCCGGTAAGCCGGCAGCGTCAGGAACGGCGCGAGATCGTCGGCGGTCGAAAGCTCGGTGAACAGCGCGATCGCCTCGTCGAAGCGTCCGGCGTCATAGGTCTCGGCGCCCACCTCTTCGCGCACCGACGCCATCTCCTCGGACAGGCACCGGTCGAACAGCGCGCGGTCGACGGTCTGCCCATCCGCGAGCGTCGCGCCGTACTTGAGCCACTGCCACAGCTGCGAGCGGGAGATCTCGGCCGTCGCGGCGTCTTCCATCAGGTTGTAGAGCGGCACGGCGCCCTTCCCCCGCAGCCACGCCTCGATGTACTGGACGCCGACGCGGATGCAGTCGCGCACGCCCGCCTCGGTCTTCTCGCCGTCGTGGACCTCCAGCATCGCGGCCTGGCTCATCGTCACGTCGTCGCGCTGGCGGTTGACCTGGTTGGCGCCCGGCATCACGCGGTCGAACACCTCCATGGCGACCGGCACGAGGTCCGGGTGCGCGACCCAGGTGCCGTCGTGGCCGTCCATCGCCTCGCGCTCCTTGTCGGCGCGCACCTTCTCGAGCGCCTGCGCGTTGGCCTCGGGGTCGCGCCGGTTGGGGATCTGCGCCGCCATGCCGCCCATCGCGAACGCGCCGCGCCGGTGGCACTGCTTGATGAGGAGCTGCGAGTAGGCGCGCAGGAAGGCCTTCCCCATGATGACCTGCGAGCGGTCCGGCAGCACGTAGTCGGGCTTGGCCTGCAGCGTCTTGATGAAGGAGAAGATGTAGTCCCACCGGCCGCAGTTGAGGCCGACGATGTGGTCCTTCAGCGCGTGCAGGATCTCGTCCATCTCGAACGCCGCCGGCAGCGTCTCGATCAGCACGGTGACCTTGATCGTCCCGTTCGGGATGCCGAGGTGCTTCTGCGCGGCGACGAAGACGTCGTTCCACAGCCCAGCCTCGTGGTGGCTCTCCATCTTGGGGAGGTAGAAGTAGGGCCCGGTTTCCTTCTCGATCTGCTTCTTCGCGTTGTGGAAGAAGTAGAGGCCGAAGTCGAACAGGGAGCCGGAGATCGCCTCGCCGTCGATGGTGAGGTGCTCTTCCGGCAGGTGCCAGCCGCGCGGGCGCACGAGGAGGACGGCCGGATCGTCGGACAGCTTGTAGTCCTTGCCGCGCTCGTCGGTGAAGTCGATCGCGCCGTTCCAGAGGTCGAGCATGTTCACCTGCCCGTCCATCATGTTTTCCCACGTGGGCGAGGAGGCGTCCTCGAAGTCGGCCATGAACACCTTGGCGCCGCAGTTGAGCGCGTTGATGATCATCTTGCGGTCGACGGGGCCGGTGATCTCGACGCGGCGATCCTGCAGGTCGGCGGGGATCGGGGCGACGGTCCAGTCGCCGTCGCGGATGTCGGCGGTCTCGGGCAGGAAGTCCGGCATCTGGCCGGCGTCGATCGCCTGCTGGCGTTTCGTCGCGCGCGGCGAGAAGATCCATGCGCCTGTGCTGGAACGCGCGGTGCAGCTCGGCGAGGAATGCCAGCGCCTCGGCGGTCAGGACCTCGTCATAGCGCGGCGCCATCGCCCCGTTGATCGTCACACCGTCAAGATCAGCCACCCTGCGCTCCTTCGAAAATTGCATGAACCCTTAGGTTCTGAGGGGTCATTTAAGGCGGCGCAACCTGTTTTAGCGGCGCGCGTGGACTAGGTTGTCTCCCGTGGCCAGCGATCCGATCCTCTCCCTCTCGCCCGAAGGGCTGTATTGCCCGCCGGGCGGCTTCCACATCGACCCCGTGCGGCCGGTTCCGCGGGCGCTGATCACCCACGGCCACGCCGACCATGCGCGCGCAGGCCACACCGCCGTGATGGCGACGCCCGAGACCCTCGCGATCATGGCCGTGCGCTACGGTGAGGCCTTCTGCCAGACGCGCCAGCCCGCCCCCTGCGGCGAGCGCACCAAGGTCGGCGACGTGACCGTGAGCTTCCACCCCGCCGGCCACTGCCTGGGGTCCGCGCAGATCCTGATCGAGCGCGGCGGCGAACGGGCCGTGGTCTCGGGCGACTACAAGCGGCAGAGCGACCCGACCTGCGCGCCGTTCGAGCTCGTGCCGTGCGACCTCTTCGTCACCGAGGCGACATTCGCGCTTCCCGTGTTCCGGCACCCGGACGCGGCCGGCGAGGTCGCGAAGCTGGTGGAATCGACGCGGCTCTTTCCGGAGCGCCCGCACCTCGTTGGCGCCTACGCCCTCGGCAAGGCGCAGCGGGTGATGGCGCTGATCCGCGAGGCCGGCCACACCCGGCCGATCTACCTCCACGGCGCAATGCAGCGGCTCACCGACCACTACGTCGCGTCGGGTCAGGACTTCGGCGAGCTCGTCCCGGTGAAGGACGTCGACCGCAAGACGCTGGGCGGGGAGATCGTGATGTGCCCGCCCTCGGCGCTGGCGGACCGCTGGGCGCAGCGTTTCGGCGATGCGGTGACGTCGTTCGCCTCAGGCTGGATGCGGGTGCGCGCGCGGGCGCGGCAGCGCGGCGTCGAGCTGCCGCTCGTCATCTCCGACCATGGCGACTGGGAGGACCTCTGCACCACCATCGTGGAGACCGGCGCCTCGCAGGTGTGGGTCACGCACGGGCAGGAGGATGCGCTGTGCCACTGGGCGCGGCTGCAGGGGATCGACGCCCGCCCGCTCCACCTCCTCGGCTACGGCGACGAGGAGGACGAGAACGCGCCCGCCCTGGTCGAGGACGCGGATGCGGACTGACCACGCCGGCCGCGGCCTACTGCGTGGCGTAGACGATGCGGGCGATCCACTCGACTTCCGAGGCGTCGACCGCCACGTCGTCGTGCGCCGGATTGACGGCATGGAAGGCATAGGCGCCCTCGGTGGCCTCCTTCAGCACCTTCACCGCGACGTCGTTGTCCTTCAGCTTCACGACCACCCGGTTGCCGGGCCTGGTCGGCGCGGACGGCGCGATGAAGAGGACGTCACCGTCGCGGTAGAGCGGCTCCATCGACGAGCCGACCACCGAGAGGGCGTAGAGCGGCTCGTGCCGCTTGTCCGGAAAGCTGATGATGCGCGGCGGCTTGGGCACCATGATCGGCTCGTCGCCGCTGACCGACGCGATGTCGAACCCGGCATGCGCCTCGCCCAGAAGCGGGACGGCGAGGCCACCGCCACTCTGGACGGGACCGCCGAACAGGTCCGAAATGTTGCAGTTGGTGGCCTTCAGGATCTTCGCGATCGATTCCGTCGACGGCCAGCGCGGCCGCCCGTCCGGCGCGTGCCGCTTCGATTTGTTGAACGTGGTGGGGTCAAGTCCCGAACGGCGCGCCAGACCGGACGGCGACATCCCGTTGCGCTCGGCAAGGGAATCTATTGCACCCCACACTTCCTCATGTGCCAGCATACCCACTCCACCTTCATACCGTTTTGCCACGGTCAGACCTTGGCGTCATTGCGCCTGGTCAATTTATATTGGGCCTGTTCGGCCGTCCGCTGTATGTCCCGCTTCTATAGCAGACCGGGTTATGTCGATAAACATCCACGCCTTCGGATTACCGTCCAGGAGGCGTGACAGCTTGCGAAAAACAGGGGTATCCCATGGAAACGGTCTGGAAAATACTGTCGACGCCGGAGGCTGTACATCTCCTGCAACAGAAGATCTACTCGGGTTCAGCAGACGATAAACGAGACGGCTTTATCCATCTGTCGACCCGCGAGCAAATGAGCGGAACGCTCGCCAAGCATTTCGCCGGACAGAGAGGACTTTATGCCGTCGCGCTTTCGGCGAATGCCTTGGCCGATGCCTTGCGTTGGGAGCCGTCCCGCGGTGGGGATTTGTTCCCTCATCTTTTTCGCGATATTAATATAGATGATGTTCAGTCCATCCATCCGCTGTCAGATGGGCCTGACGAGCGAACGGACGGCCTGATTCTGTCAGAAAATTAAAATATTTTTTCTGACTGCTGGCTGAATGGAAGACAATTCTCCTGTCTCCGGCCCCTTTTCGTCGCGGATCGGGGGCGGGGCGGGCGCTGATGCACCGCCCCGCCGATGCCGATCAGGCTGCCTGGCGGGTCTCGCCGAGAAGCTTCCGGTTCACCAGAAGCTCGGCGATCTGCACGGTGTTGAGCGCGGCGCCCTTGCGCAGGTTGTCGGAGACCACCCACATCGACAGGCCGTTCTCGACGGTGGAGTCCTCGCGGATGCGGCTGATGTAGGTCGCGTCCTCGCCGGCCGCCTCGTAGGGCGTGATGTATCCGCCGGGCTCGTGCTTGTCGATCACAAGGCAGCCCGGCGACTCGCGCAGCAGGTCGCGGCATTCGTCGGCCGACAGCGGGTTCTCGAGCTCGAGGTTGACCGCCTCGCAGTGCGAGATGAACACCGGCACGCGCACGCACGTCGCGGTCAGCTTGATCTTGGGGTCGAGGATCTTCTTGGTCTCGACCATCATCTTCCACTCTTCCTTGGTCGACCCGTCTTCCATGAAGACGTCGATCTGCGGAATGACGTTGAAGGCCATGCGCTTGGGGAACTTCTTCGATTCCACCGAGTCGGACACGAACACCGCGCGCGTCTGCGCGAAGAGGTCGTCCATCGCTTCCTTGCCGGCGCCGGAGACCGACTGGTAGGTCGACACCACCACGCGCTTGATCGTCGCGCGGTCGTGGATCGGCTTCAGCGCGACGACGAGCTGCGCGGTCGAGCAGTTCGGGTTGGCGATGATGTTCTTCTTCGAGAAGCCGGTCGACCGCGTCGGCGTTCACTTCCGGCACGATCAGCGGCACGTCCGGGTCGGTGCGGAAGGCGGACGAGTTGTCGATCACCACGCAACCGGCCTTGCCGATCTTCGGCGCCCATTCCTTCGAGACGTCGCCGCCGGCGGACATCAGGCAGATGTCGACCTTGGAGAAGTCGGCGGTTTCGAGATCCTGGCAAATCAGGGTCTTGTCGCCGAAGGACACTTCGGTGCCCTTCGAGCGCCGGGAGGCGAGCGCCGTCACCTTGTCGGCCGGAAAGCCGCGCTCTGCCAGGATATCCAGAATCTCACGGCCGACGTTGCCCGTCGCACCCACGACTGCCACGTGAAAGCCCATGTCCATCTCACTTCTCGTTGGTCGGATAGCGGGCACATAGGCCCCAACCGGTGCGCTTGTCCAATCTCAATCTGTCATGAAGGTCATCAAAGACCGACGACGTTGCGCAGAGCCGGCGAGAACTGCAGCGAAAGATAGAGCCCGTAGCAGGCGACGAGGATCGCCCCCTCCGATCCGCGAGATGCCCGCGCCCGAAGGCGGCGAACAGGATGAGGAGCGCCGCCGAGCCCAGCATCACCCACACGTCGAGCGCGATGATCTGCGCCGGGATCGGCACGCGCGTGACCAGCGCAGTCGCGCCGCCGATGCCGAGGATGTTGAAGATGTTGGAGCCGATGATGTTGCCGAGCGCGACGTCGCCCTGCCGCCGGAACGCCGCCATCACCGAGGTGACGAGCTCGGGCAGCGAGGTGCCGATGGCGACCACGGTGAGCCCGATGACAGCCTCGGACATGCCGAAGTCGCGCGCGATCACGATCGCCGCCTTGACCAGAAGGTCCGCCCCGAACACGACGCCAGCGATGCCCGCGACGGCGACGCCCAGCGAGAGCCACAGCCCCTGCGGCCAGCGCGGCGTCTCCGGCTCCTCCGCGTCGCCGCTGCGGGCGGAGCGGACGAAGGAGTAGATCGTGTAGACCGCCAACGCTGCGATCAGCGCGACGCCCATCCACCGCTCCAGCGCGCCGGACAGGGCGACGGCGACCAGAAGGAGCGACGCGCCGAACATCATCGCGCCGTCCCGCTGCAGGACCGCGCGCGTCGCGGCGATCGGCAGGATCACCGCGGAGAGGCCGAGGATGAGGAGGATGTTGGCGATGTTGGAGCCGACGATGTTGCCGACGGCAATGCCGGGCGCGCCGATCAGCGCGGCCTGGATGCTGGCGACGAGCTCCGGCATCGAGGTGCCGAAGCCGACCAGGGTGAGGCCGATGACGAGCGGCGAGACGCCGAGCCGCGTGGCGCACGCCACGGCGCCGCGGACAAGAAAGTCCCCGCCGACCAGGAGAAGGAGGAGGCCGGCGAGAAGCATCAGGTAGGTCATGGCGCGAGATCCGGGCCCGAGGAGTTCAGGCAGGCCACAACATGATGGCGAGCCCGCCGGCGACAAGGGCGATGCGCAGAAAAGGATTGGCGCGAGCGATGATGCCCCACGACACCGCTGCAAGCCCCACGCCGCTCTTCACCAGCGCCAGCATGGCAAGGACCGGCGCTTCTCCCAGCCCGAGGAGATGCGGGTTGGCAACCATCGCGAGCGGGATGAGATAGAGGCCGACGCCGAGCGCCATCGCGGACCCTGCGACCTTCAGCCACTTCTCCTCCACCATGCCGGCGGCGATGAACACCGCCCCGCACACCGGCGGCGTGATGGTGGAGAGGAGCGCGTACCAGAACACGAAGAGGTGCGCGTGGAGCGGCTCGAGCCCGAGGTCGATCAGCGCAGGCCCCGCCACCGCGACGCAGATGACGTAGGCCGCCGTCGTCGGCACCTCCATGCCGAGGATGAGGCAGGCGAGCGCGGTGAGGAGGAGCGCCGGCCACAGCGCGCCGCCCGCGCCGGACAGGATGAGCGACGTCACCTTCACGCCGAGCCCGGTCATCCCGAGGACGCCGACCACGATCGAGGCGCACAGGATGATCGAGGCGATCACCGCCACCTGCTCGCCGGCGACCAGCGCCGCCCTGGCGAGACGCGAGCGCTGCGTGGCGGACGGAGAAGCGGAGGTCGCCGTCGAACAGGAGGAGCGCGGCGCCGGCCGCGATGGCGAGCGCGGCGGCATATTGCGGCGTGTAGCCCGACCAGAACATGCCGAAGAGGAGGACGGTGAACGGGACGAGGAAGAACAGCGAGGTGATGACGACGGTGCGCGCCGCAGGCCGCTCCTCCGCCGGCAGCCCCTTGAGGCTGTAGCGGGTGGCGAACGCGTCGATCCCGATCCAGACGGCGAAGAAGTAGAGGAAGGCGGCCGGCAGCGCGGCCAGCACGATGCCGTTGTAGGGCGTGCCGGTCAGCTCCACCATCACGAACGCCCCGGCGCCCATGAGCGGCGGCATGATCTGCCCGCCGGACGAGGCCACCGCCTCGACTGCGCCCGCGAGGTGCCGCGGATAGCCGAGCTTGCGCATCGCCGGCAGCGTGACGACGCCGGTCGACGCGACGTTGGCCGACGCCGACCCCGAGATCGACCCGAACAGCGCCGAGGACAGCACCGAGACCTTCGCCGCGCCCGCCGTCAGCCGCCCCGCGGCCGCCGCGGCGACGTTCATGAACCCCGCGCCCGCCTCGCCCGCATTCAGCACCGCGCCGAAGATCACGAACACCGCGACCACGCCGACCGAGATGCCGGTGAGTTCGCCCCAGAGGCCGCCTTCGGCGATGGTGAGCGTGCCGAGGAGGCTGGCGTCGGGGAGGCCCGCATGGCCGAAGCGGCCCGGAATGTACTCGCCGAAGAAGGCGTAGAGGAGCGCCGTCAGCGCCACCATCGGCAGCGGCCAGCCGATCGCGCGGCGGCCGAGCTCCAGCACCACGGCCAGCAGCGCGAATCCCACGACATACTGCACGGTGCCGAACACCATCCCGTACTGGTCGGCGAGCATGGCGTGGTTGAAGGCGATGTAGAGGCAGGCCGCGACGCCGACGACCGTCAGCACCACGCCCGACATCGAGAAGCCGCGCACGTAAAGGGCGACCCACGGGATCGCGAGCGCCATGTGGATCGGCCGCGCGACGAGGTTGGGCACCAGCCCCGACGCCACGAGCCAGAGATGAAACGCGATGGTCGCGGCGCCGAGGCAGATCCAGACGCGGACGCGCACCGATCGCCGGGCGCGCGTCCGCAACGTCTTCAGTGGTGGTCAATTATTTCGCCGTCTCGGGCACCTCGATGCCGGCCTCTTCGTAGTAGCGCAGCGCGCCGGGGTGGATCTGGCCGGTGATGTTGCCGAGAAGCTCCGGCGTCACGCCGTCCCACCACTTGGCATTGCTGCCGAGCTTGGCCTTCTCGTCCCAGAACGCCTTGGTGAGCTGGTAGGCGGTCTCGTCGTCCATGCCGGTGGTGGCGTAGGCGACCACGGGAAGCGAGGTGGTGACCACGTCCTCGGTCTGCCCGGCGTAGGTGCCGGCGGGGATGACGAGGCGGGTGCGGTCGGTCTTGGCGACCTCGTCGTCGGTCATCGAGATCAGCGTGACGTCGCTGCCGGCGGCGGCCTCCACCACGTTGGGCGCGGGGAAGGAGCCTGCGGTGACGAACGCGTCGATCTGGCCGTTCTTCAGCGCCGCGACGGCGTTGGAGAGCTCGGCGTCCGCGATCTCGACCTTACCGTCGAGGCCGAAGAGGGTCATGTACTTCTCGCCCTCGCTGGCGCCGAAGGAGCCCTTGCCGAGGAGGACGGACTTGCCCTCGAGGTCGGCGAACGACTTCACGTTCTCGTCTGCACGCACGACGAAGTGCATCGTCAGCGACGGGATCGGGAACAGCGCGCGGATCTCGGCGAACTTGGGGCTGGCGCGTTCGGCGAACGGACCGGCGCCCTCGCGGGCCTGGCCGACCAGCGCGGGCGGGCTCGTGAACACGTAGTCGCCGCCGCGCACGGAGGCTTCCATCACGTTCTGGACCGAGCCCTGGCTCTCCTCGACGGTGACGGAGATGTCGTCCGGCATCGCCTCGGCGAGCTGGACGGCCATCTGGTAGTAGGACGAGCCGGCCTTGGCGGCCTTCAGGGTGACGCGGGTCTGCGCCTCGGCGGCGCCGGTGAACAGGACGACGCCCGCGACCAGAGCGCTGGCGGCTGTAGTGAATCGCATGTGACTTGACCTCCCGGTGCAACTTTTTCCCGGGGCGACACCCCGTTTGCGCGGTTAGGGCACGAACGGCGCGCCGGACGCAAGCGGGCGTTTGCGGCACAATGCTGCAACCATTCGGGCGCCCGTGCATTCCCCAGCGCGGATGACGCCTCTCCTCACCGATTTTTTCCGGGGCGCACACCAAGGAGCGCGCGATGCGCCGGCTGACCTGCCAGAATTGCGGCCACGACGTCTTTTTCGATTCCATCACCTGCGTCAGTTGCGGCCAGAGCCTTGCCTACGAGCCGAACCGCGCCGTGATGCTGGCGACGGCGGGCGACCGCTGGACGCTGGACGGCGAGGCCTATGCCCCCTGTGGCAACCGCCAGACCATTGCCTGCAACTGGCTGACCACGGATGACGAGGCACTGTGCGAGGCCTGCCGTCACAACCGGCTGATCCCCGACCTTTCGGTGCCGGGCAACGCAGCTCTGCTGGGCCAAGATCGAGGCGGCCAAGCGCGTCCTGTTCTATTCCATCATCGCGTGGGACCTGCCGCGCCCGATCAAGGTCGAGGAGGACGACGGCGGGCTCGCCTTCGACTTCCTTGCCGATCAGGTGCTGCCGGACGGGAGCGCGAAGAACCACCTCACCGGCCACGCCAACGGCCTCGTCACCATCAACATCGCCGAGGGTGACGATGCCGAGCGCGAGCGCCGGCGCGCCTCGATGGGCGAGCCCTACCGTACCCTCGTCGGCCATTTCCGCCACGAGGTCGGCCACTATTACTGGGATCGCCTTGTCGCGACCGACCCGGCGCGGCTCGAGGCGTTCCGCGCGCTGTTCGGGGACGACCGCGAGGATTATGGCGAGGCGCTGAAGCGGCACTACGACCAGGGCGCCCCGGCGGACTGGGCGGAGAACTTCATCTCCACCTACGCGACGGCGCACGCGTGGGAGGATTTCGCCGAGACCTTCGCCCACTACGTTCACATGGTGGACGGGCTGGAAACGGCGGCAGCCTTCGGTGCGGCGATCGGAACGGGCGAGGCTGTCGCGGACCCCTACCATGCCGACGATCCGCAGAGGCTGGTCACGGCGTGGGTGCCGACTACGGTGGCGATCAACGCCATCAACCGCTCGATGGGCCAGCCGGACCTCTATCCGTTCGTGCTGTCACCGGCGGTCAGCGAGAAGCTCGCCTTCATCCACGCGATGATCCACCGCGAACCTTCCCCCATCCTGTAGGACGCGAGCGTTGTAATGGCTGGTGACAGATGCGGTGCCTAAGTCGGCGCCGCGTCGGCTATGGTGATGCTTGGTTCGCATGTCGTCCGCCTCGCGCAGAGACTTTGCGGGTCGGAATATTCCGGCCAAGCCTTGATCGGGCGGACCGGATCTGTGCCGCCGCAGTCGGACCGGTGAAAAGCTAAGCGCTGCACGTTTTACGTGCAAATAAGTAGCGTCTGACTAGCGCGGCCAGCGGCTGATGGTGTGGTCCGCTTGTCCCGAAATGCTCCGCAGCAAGCATTCCAGCGTTTACGGAACCTCGGCCAATCCGCCGGGTAACCCGGCGGCGGCGTGTGTTCGCCTTGTCAGGCGTGGATCGAGAGCGGGCCCTGCTTGCCGATGGCGCCGGGGGAAACCTGCGGTTCCTGGTGAAGCCAGGCCGCAATCTGCTCCAGCGCGTCAGGCCGCACGCGGATCATCCGGCGCTGCCGGTCGATCCGGCGTTCCACCAGACCGGCGGATTCGAGGACGCGGAGGTGGCGCGAAATTGCCGGTGCCGTCACGCTGAACGGCGCTGCGATCGCGCCGACGGGGAGCTCGCCGTCGGACAGCAGGCGCCGCACGATGGCGAACCTGGTGTCGTCCGCAAGAGCCGCGAAAATTGCGAGCAAACCACTTGAATCAGTCATCTCAATCTCCCGTATGGGTTGCATTAATCGATTATTAGAACCTTCGCGAGCAATATGCAACCATAGTTTGTAGAACCTTCTTGAATGACCTGAACGTGATTTAAAAATGTGGTCGAGTTATGGCGTGTTACATCAACCACAAAAAAAGCCGGCCCCAAGCGGGACCGGCTTCTTTTTCAATCGACTGACGCCTGTGGATCAGGGCAGGCGGCAGGTGTGGCGGTAGCCGTCGTAACCCAGATACGTGCCGTCGCTGGCGCGGAACGAGTTGTATTTCAGGTCGCAGCGGCGGTACCACTCGGCGGAGTACGGCGCGACGCCGTAACCCGGCTGAACGACCACAACGTCGGGCTGGTTGTTGTACGAGCCGGCAATTGCGGCACCGGCAGCGAGACCGACGAGGCCTGCGGCCAGAGCGGCGCCGCTGTTATCGTACCAGCCGCCATTGTTGTAGTAGTACCAGCGGTTGTTGCGGTAGATCCGCCGGCGGGTCTCGTTCGCCACGCGGCGGCGCGTGTTGCGGGCCACGGTGCGGCGTGTCTGGCGAACGCTGCGGTTGGCGCGGCGGCGCTCCTGGCGGCGGATCCGCTTGCGAATCTGCTTGTTGTTCTGCGCAAGCTCGATGCCTGCGTCAGCCGTTTCTTCGTTCGCCGCCTTCGCCATCACGTCGGCGAACTGGGGCGTGATCGTCAGTGCGGTCGGGCCGCCGTGGACCGCAGCATTGGCGATGCCCATGGGCGCACCCAGGGTCATCGCTGCTGTCAGACCGAGCCATGCAGCCGGACGCCGAATTCTTTCGAACAACATCATACTCTCCTTGATGCAAGCTGCCGCGGACACGTTCCTTGGCAACCGAGTAACGCCAATATCTGCCCGTGACCATGAATGTCGCTTGAATGATCTGGCGCGCGCGAAACCGGCTACAAGGTCAGGACGCAATTCCGTGTTGGACACTTGCCGAAATGCTTGACCGACCTGAAACGCGCTCAGACCCGGCCCGTTCCGACTATCACACCACTTCACGCAAAGTTATGTTACGATTCTGACCGGCCTGCCTCGTGGCGCGCCGCCCGCAACGACCATGATCGCGCCAGGCCCACCGATGACCGAGGAACACATCGCCGCAGAACCGAGACCGGCCCGGCGCAACCTCGTCCTCGAGGTGATCGAGGACCTGCGCGCCCAGATCGTCCGCGGCGCCTACAAGCCCGGCGAGCGCCTGCCGCCCGAGAGCCAGCTCACCGACCAGTTCAAGGTCAGCCGCACCGTGGTGCGCGAGGCGATCGCGGGCCTGCGCGCCGACGGCCTCGTCGAGCCACGACAGGGCGCCGGCGTGTTCGTCCTCGAGCCGGTGCTCGACAGTGCCAAGCCGTTCCAGATCCTCGACTGGGACCGGATCTCCGCCATCATCGAGATGCTGGAGCTGCGCGCCGCCGTCGAGATGGAGGCCGCCGCACTCGCCGCCGCCCGCCGCTCCCCCCTCCAGGAGGACGCGGTGATGGACGCCTGCACCGAGCTGCGCCGCAGGGTCGACGCCGGCCTCTCAACCACGGAGGCCGATCTCGCCTTCCACCTCGCCATTGCGGACGCCACCAACAACCCCCGCTTCCGCGAATTCCTCGAGGTGATGGGTGTCGGCGCGATTCCGCGCGCAGCGATGCGCGCCGAGGTCAGCGACGCCGTCACCCCGGAATACATCAGGCTTCTGATCGAGGAGCACGAGGTGATCGCGGACGCCATCTGCCGCACTGACCCCGACGCCGCCCGCGAGGCGATGCGCGACCACCTGAAGCGCAGCCAGCAGCGCTACCGCGATCTCGCCCGGCAGCGCCCGCAAAGTCATCATACGAGTTGAACGAATTCGTCATTTGTGCTGTCTGGCGGCGATAGCGAACGGCGAAGGACGCGGCATGGACCCCCAGAAACTCAAGACGGCACTCGGAAGCGGACTGCTCTCCTTCCCGGTCACGGCATTCGGCGCTGACGGCGCGTTCGCCCCCGAACCCTACAAGGCCCACGTCGACTGGCTGTCCGGCTACGACGCAGCCACCCTCTTCGCGGCAGGCGGCACCGGCGAGTTCTTCTCGCTGGCCCCGCGCGAGATCCCCGAGATCGTCTCCGCCGCCAAGGAAGCCGCGGGCACGACCCCCATCGTCTCCGGCTGCGGCTACGGCACCGAGATCGCCGTGGAGATCGCCAGATCGGTCGAGAAGGCCGGCGGCGACGGCATCCTCCTCCTTCCGCACTACCTGATCGACGCGCCGCAGGAGGGCCTCCACGCCCATATCAAGGCCGTGTGCGACGCCATCGGCATCGGCGTCATGGTCTACAACCGCGACAACTCGATCCTCGAAGCCGACACCCTCGCGCGTCTGTGCGACGCGTGTCCCAACCTCGTCGGCTTCAAGGACGGGTCGGGCGACATCGGCAAGGTGCGCCAGATCACCGCGAAAATGGGCGACCGGCTCACCTATCTCGGCGGCATGCCGACGGCGGAGCTCTTCGCCGAGGCCTATCTCGGCGCAGGCTTCACCACCTACTCGTCGGCCGTCTTCAACTTCGTGCCCGCGCTGGCGCAGGAGTTCTACGCGGCGCTGCGCGGCGGAAACCGCGACCGCTGCACGGCGATCCTCAACGATTTCTTCTATCCCTTCATGGCCATCCGCAACCGCCAGAAGGGTTATGCCGTCAGCGCGATCAAGGCGGGCGTGCGCCTCCGCGGCTTCAAGGCCGGCAACGTCCGCTCGCCGCTGACCGACCTCACCGGCGAGGAAGAGGCGATGATGGCCCGCCTGATGGATCAGGTGGACGCAACCCCCGTCGAGGCATGATGTGATCATCACAGACGTTTCGGTCCGCACCTTCCGCACCAAGACCCGGCGCCATTCCGACAGCGCCGGGCACGGCCACCCCGGCCCGGAGCACGAGGTGGTGCAGGCGCTCCTCACCATCACCACCGAGGACGGCAACGAGGGCCACTGTTTCGCCGCCCCCGAGGTCGTCCGCCCCCACCTCATCGACAAGTACGTGCGGAAGGTGCTGATCGGCGAGGATGCGCGCGACCGGGAACGTCTGTGGCATGATCTCGCCCACTGGCAGCGCGGCTCGGCGGCACAGCTGACCGACCGCACGCTCGCCATCGTCGACTGCGCCCTGTGGGACCACGCCGGCCGGTCGCTGAACCAGCCGGTCCACAAGCTGATCGGCGCATACCGCGACAAGGTGCCTGCCTACGGCTCCACCATGTGCGGCGACGAGCTCGAGGGCGGCCTCGCCACCCCGGACGACTACGGCCGCTTCGCCGAGAAGCTGGTCGCCCGCGGCTACAAGGGCATCAAGCTCCACACCTGGATGCCCCCGGTCTCATGGGCGCCCGACGTGAAAATGGACCTGAAGGCCTGCGCCGCCGTGCGCGAGGCGGTCGGCCCCGACATCGCGCTGATGATCGACGCCTTCCACTGGTACTCCCGCCTCGATGCCCTCGCCGCTCGGCCGCGGTCTCGAGAAGCTCGGCTTCGCATGGATCGAGGAGCCGATGGACGAGCAGTCGATGTCGTCCTACGCGTGGCTGGCGGGTGAGCTCGACATTCCGGTCCTCGGCCCCGAGACGGCGGCCGGCAAGTTCTGGGCGCGCGCCGAGTGGGTGAAGGCCGGCGCGGTCGACATCCTGCGCACCGGCGTCCACGACGTCGGCGGCATCACCCCTGCGCTGAAGACGATGCGGATGGCCGAATGCTTCGGCATGGACTGCGAGGTCCACGGCAACGGCGCCGCCAACCTCATCGTCGCCGCGGCCTCGCGCAACTGCCGCTGGTACGAACGCGGCCTCCTCCACCCCTTCCTCGAGTACGACGACGGCTTCGACTACCTGAAGACCCTCGCCGACCCGATGGACGAGGACGGCTACGTCCACCTCTCGGACCGCCCCGGCCTCGGCGAGGAGATCGACTTCGACCACATCGAGAACAACCGCGTCGCCTGAGCGGCCCCCGAAGGGATCGGCACGGGTCAAGGGCGCCGCAGAGCGGCGGGCGAAGCCTTCACCCTTGACGCGTGCCGAGCCCGGCACACGCTCGCCCCAGGGGATCAGGACAGCTGGACGCGAAGCGGCCATCTGCCCTGAACCCCTGCCACGTGGCGAACGGGAGGGAGCACGAGGGAGGAAATCCCTCGTCTCTCAAGTAAAAAGCCGGCGCGCAGCGCCGTCCGCTCACCCCTCAGGCTCTTCCCGCGCAGGGCTGAACGGCCGGGTCGAAGAGCGCGCCCCGATGTCCTGCCCGCGGATCTGCTCGCGCCACAGGGTGTAGAGCCCCGCCGCCACCACGATCGTCGCGCCGAGGATGGTCATGTTGTCCGGCACCTGGTCGAAGGCGAAGTAGCCGATCAGGAGCGCCCAGAGGAGGACGGTGTAGCGGAACGGGGAGACCGCGCCGACGTCGCCGTGACGCATCGAGCCGACGTTGGTGATGTAGCCGACGATCACGAACGCGCCGGAGCAGAAGGCGAGGAAGAGCTCGCGCTGGTCGGGCATCTTCCAGCCCTCGAACGGGATGATCGCCGCCGCGCAGAACATGATGAGGAGCGCCGACACGACGCTGGCGTAAAGGGTCGGCGTGCGGGCGCTCATGCCGCGCGTGCCGAGGTCGCGGAAGACGAGGAAGATCACCGAGATCACCGCGAAGATCGCGTACATGTCGAAGTCCGCGCCGCCGGGCCGCAGCATCACGAGCATCCCGAGGAAGCCGACGAAGATCGCCGCCCAGCGCCGCCAGCCGACCTTCTCCTTCATGAAGATCGCCGCGCCCATGGTGACGGCGAGCGGTGCGCCCTGGAGGACCGCGGTCGCGTTGGCGATCGGCATGTTGGAGAGCGCCACCATGAAGCAGCCGGTCGCCATGATCTCGCCGATGGAGCGGTAGAACATCGGCACCAGCTCGCGCTTGGTCGGGCGGAAGGCGAGTGCACCGGTCGCCCAGGCGAGGCCGAGGAGGATCACCGAGGCGACGAAGCCGCGCATGAAGAGCGTCTGCGCGACGGGCAGGGTCTCGAAGTTGTACTTCATGAACCCGTCGTTGATGCAGAAGGCCCCCATCGAGATGCTCATGAGCATCGCGCCGCGGGCGTTGGCAGAGAGGACCATGGGTTCAGTTTCCGGGCGCGCGCTCGCGCAGTTCGCGCCGCCGCATCGGCATCGCGTCGATCGTGTCGAAGAGGGTGTCGGTGCCGACGGGTTCGTCCGTGGTGAGCTTGGCGCCGCCGTCGAGGCCTATGAGCACCACGCGGAAGGTGGCGTCCGGCACGCGGAAGCGCTGGCGGAGGCTCTTGGCGTCGGCGTCGGGGTCGGGTGCGCCGAATGTCGTGAAGACGCGGCCCATCTCCACCACGTAGACGGCGAGGCGGCGGTCGGCGAGGCCTGCCGCATCGTCGGCGAGCAGCGTCGTCTGGCGCGACAGGCGCGGATCGTCCGCCGACGGGGTGAAGATGAGGAGCGGGCGATAGTCCCACCGCACGCCCGTAAGGTCGCTTGCCATCGCCGCACCGCTCCAGAGCATCGTGATGATGGCAAGCGCGCGGATCACGCCGCGCGTTCCATCTCTCTCAGGATCTCGTCGGTCATCTGGCTGGTGGAGAGCGGCGTGCCGCCCGCCGCGATGTCCGCCGTCCGTGCGCCCTTCTCCAGCGCCGCAGCGATCGCGCCGTCGACGAGGTCCGCCTCCGCCGCCATGCCGAAGGAGTATTTCAGCGCCATCGCGAACGAGCCGATCATCGCGATCGGGTTGGCGAGGCCCTGCCCCGCGATGTCGGGCGCGGAGCCGTGGACCGGCTCGTAGAGCGCGCGGCGGCGGCCGGTCTTGGCGTCGACAGCGCCGAGCGAGGCGGACGGCAGCATGCCGAGCGAGCCGGTGAGTTGGGCCGCGATGTCGGACAGGAGGTCGCCGAAGAGGTTGTCGGTCACGATCACGTCGAACTGCTTCGGCGCCCGGACAAGCTGCATGGCGCCGGCGTCGGCGAGCATGTGGTCGAGTTCGATGTCGGTGTTGCCGTCGTCGCGCGCGGCCTGGACGACCTCGCGCCACAAGACGCCCGTCTTCATGACGTTGCGCTTCTCCATGCTCGTCACTTTTGGTGCGCGGCCGTCCGTGGCGCGGGCACGGGCGAGCTCGAAGGCGGCGCGGGCGATGCGGTCGATCTCGTAGGTGTCGTAGACCTGCGTGTCGACGGCGCGCTTCTGGCCGTTGCCGATGTCCTCGATCGTCTTCGGCTCGCCGAAGTACACGCCGCCGGTGAGCTCGCGCAGGATCACGATGTCGAGGCCCTCGACCACCTCGCGCTTGAGCGACGAGGCGTCGGCGAGCGCGGGATAGCAGATCGCCGGGCGGATGTTGGCGAAGAGCTCGAACGTCTTGCGCAGGCGGAGGAGACCGGCTTCGGGGCGCAGGTCGTAGGCGAGGCCGTCGTACTGCGGGCCGCCGACCGCGCCGAACAGGATCGCGTCGGACGCTGCCGCCGTCGCAATCGTCTCCTCGGAGACCGGAACGCCCTCGGCATCCACCGCCGCCCCGCCGACCAGCCCTTCGGCAAGCTCGAACGCCGCCCCGCGCCGGTTGAAGAATTCGATCACCCGGCGGGTTTCGGCCATCACTTCGGGGCCGATGCCGTCACCGGCGAGAAGGAGAAGGGAAGGCATGGCGTTCCTTGCGTTTCTGGAGCTTTCCCCCCTCTCTACGCCCAATCGCGCCCGCCGTTCAATTCGCGTCGAGCACCGAGGCAAAGGTGGCAGGGTCGGTGTTGGCGCCGCAGACGAGGACGCCGACCCGCTCGCCCGGCGCGGGCCGGTAGGCACCCGACAGGAGCGCCGCATAGGCCGTCGCCCCGCCCGCCTCGGTGACGAGCCGCGCCTCGCGCCACAGTGTGCGCTGCGCGTTCCGGATCGCGGCGTCGGTGACGAGCTTCACCTCGGCCACCCGAAGCCGGGCGATGGCGAAGTTGCGCGCCCCGACGCTGCGGGCGCCGAGGGAGTCCGCCGCGATGCTCTCGACCTTCACGTCGACAGGCTCGCCCGCCTCCATCGCGTCGTAGAGGCACCGCGATCCTTCCGGCTCCACGCCGACGACGCGGATGCGGCGCCCGAAACAGGCCGCGATCCCGGCGATCAGCCCGCCGCCGCCGACGGCGACCAGCACGGTGTCGAGGCCCGCGCTCTGCTGCTCCCACTCGCGTGCGACCGTGCCCTGGCCGGCGATGGTCGGCTCGGCGTCGTAGGCATGGATGCTCATGGCGCCGGTCTCGGCCTGGTAGGCCTCGCAGGCGGCCAGCGCATCGGCGTAGCGGGCGCCTCCGATGTGGATCTCGGCCTTCGCGGCGCGGATCGCGGCGATCTTGGCGGGACTCGCGATCTCGGGCACGAAGATCGCCGCCTTGTGACCGAGCTCGCGCGCGGCATGGGCGACCGCGATGCCGTGGTTGCCGCCGGATGCCGCCGCGACGCCAGCGGCAGGCACGTCGGACGACAGCAGCGTGTTGAAGGCCCCGCGCGCCTTGAACGAGCCCGTCACCTGCAACTCTTCGAGTTTCAGCTCGCACGGCACGGGACCGCGCAGCGCCAGAAGCGGCGTGCGGCGGACGTATGGGGCGATCCGTTCCGCCGCCGCGTCGATGTCGCCTGCGTCAATCATGCCGCGGCCAAGGCAGGAACGCGTTCCTGCAATCTCTGTTTTAGATCTAAACCGGAGATTATCGTCATGGGAAATTCAACCCTCATTCTGACGCTTGCCCTTGTCACGCTCGCGCTCGTGGCGCTGTTCGCCGCCTACCAGCGCTATCGCGCACATCAGGCGAAAGTCGAGAACGAGCATTCGGCTCTGATGAGCGATCCGCGCATGACCCACAAGGAGCCGAGGATGCCCGAAGGCACCGAGGGTCCTGACGGAAATCCGCGCCCGCGTTCATAAAAGGTCCAGCACACCGCGCAAGACGAGCTGGACCCCGAGTACGGTCAGCACGACCTTTAGCGCGGTGCGCAGCGCCTGCTCCGGCAGCGCGTGGAGGAGACGCGCGCCGACCAGCGTGCCGACGAAGCCGCACGCGATCAGCGCCGCAACAAGCGGCAGCCACGGCAGGTAGCTGAAGCCGAGGATGCCGAACGCGACCACCTTGAGCGCATGCTGGACCGACATCGCCGCCCCGTTGGTGGCGACGAGGCCGATGTGCGAAAGCCCTGTCTGGCGCATCATCGCCATCACGAACGGCCCAGTTGCGCCGATGAACATCGTCAGGATCGACGCGCCGCCGCCGCCGATGGCGAGCACGGCCGGCTGCCCCCGCCCGAACGGCGGCGGCTTCACCCACGTGGTGATGGTGACGAAGAGGCCGATCGACAGGAGGATCGCCGCCTCCGGCAGATCCGTGACCAGCGCGGCACCGATCGCGATGCCGACAATCGCGCCGAGAACGAACGGCAGGAGCAGGCGGAAGCTCACCTGGCGCGACAGGACGATCGTCCGCCCTGCGTTGGAGCCGAGCTGGATCATCCCGTGGATCGGGATCAGCGCCTCGATCGGCACCACGAACGTCAGCGCCACCAGAAAGACGACGCCGCCACCGATGCCCACCGCCGCCGTCAGCGCGCTCGACAGCATCGAGACCAGCATCAGCGCCAGCGTGGCGCCCCAGCCGATCCCCTCCGGCAGGAAGGCGAAGGCCGCGCCGTCCGTCACGGGCTGGGGTTGCCGTGCGCGCGCTGGATGTTGTCGATCTCGGCGAGGAGATCGGCGCCCAGCGTCAGCTCCGAAGCGTCGATCACGCTCTTCAGCTGCTCCATCTTCGTCGCCCCGATGATGACGCTCGTCATGAACGGGCGGGACATCGCGAACGCGATCGCCATCTGCGCGGGGTCGAGCCCGGCCTCCTCCGCCAGCGCGACGTAGCGGTCGTTTGTCTCCACCGCGCCCGGCCCCTCATAGCGGGTAAGGCGGTTGTAGAGCGTCTTGCGCGCGCCCTCGGGCAGCGCGCCGTTGCGGTACTTGCCGGTGAGGTAGCCCTGCGCCAGCGTGGAGTAGGCCAGCAGCGAGACGTCCTCGCGCGTCGCGGCTTCGGCGAGGTTCACCTCGAACGTGCGGTTGACGAGGCTGTAGGCGTTCTGGATCGAGGCGATCCGCGGGCCGTGGCCGGCCTCGGACGCCGCGATCCACTTCATCAGCCCCCAGGTGGATTCGTTGGAGATGCCGATGTGGAGGACCTTGCCGGCCTTCACCAGCCGGTCGAGCGCCTCGAGGCTTTCGTGGATCGGCGTCTCGTCGTCGACCTTGCGCGGGACGGTGTAGACCATCGGGTTGGAGCCGAACTGCGTGGTGGTCCGGTCCGGCCAGTGGACCTGGTAGAGGTCGATCCGGTCGGTCTTGAGCCGCTTCAGGCTCTTGTTCACCGCCTCCTCGATGTCGCGGGCGGTGAGGCGCGGTTCGCGGTCGTCATCGCGGAACCAGCGGTTTTCGGAGCGGCCGAGGACCTTGCTGGCGAGGATGATCTTGTCGCGGGTGCCGCGCGCTTCCATCCAGTTGCCGATGATCTCCTCGGTCCGCCCCAGCGTTTCGGCCTTGGTGGGCGTCGGGTAGAGCTCGGCGGCATCCCACAGGTTGAGGCCGCGCTCGAGCGCGTAGTCCATCTGGGCGAAGCCCTCGTCCTCAGTGTTCTGGGAGCCCCACGTCATCGTGCCGAGGGAGAGGGCGCTCACAGAAAGGCCCGTGCGGCCGAGCGGGCGGTAGTCCATAGGGTCGTTCCTGATCTTGGCTTTGCAGTCCGGGAGGGAAGCTCAGCGCGGGAGCCGCGCCAGCAGTTTGTCGATGGCGATGAACAGGGCGTTCACCGCGCCGAAGGTGAGCGTGAGGAGGACGGAGTTGCGCACGAACAGCGCAAGCCCGAGCTCCGAATAGTCGAGAAACCAGTAGGGGTAGGAGTTTTCCGCAATGCCGCGGACGAGGACGTAGCTGCCGTAGATCGCGGCCGGCGCCATCCCCCACCAGACGTGCCGCCAGGCGAGCGCACCGTGGCGCATCGCGAGGAACGTCGCGATCGAGAGGACGGGCACCACGGCGTGCAAAGCGACGGTGGCGACGTTCTGGATCGGCGTGTTGTCGAGCATGTTGTCGCGCAGGAGCAGGAAGTAGACCGCGCCGACGATGAAGATCGACGACGTCGCGACCAGAAGCGCGCGCGGGTCGGCCCGATGGCGCGGCGAGACGGCGGTCAGCATCATCACGGCCAGCACGCCGATGTTGGTCCAGATCGTGAAGTAGCGGGCAAGGTCCCACAGCGCCGCGAGGACGCCGCGCCCATCCTCCACGAAGATCCCGACGGAAATCTGCGTGCGCAGCGCCAGCGCGAACAGGGCCGCGAGCGATGTGAGGGCGGCGAGGGTTCGGGCGCTGCGGCCGATCACTCCGCGGCCTGCACGCGTTCCACGAGCTCGCGAACCTTCGGCAGGATCTTCTCGACGATGATGCCGATGCCCTCCGCCGTCGGATGGATGCCGTCGCCGATGTCGAGCTCGGGGTTGCCCGCGACCCCCTCGAGGAAGAAGGGGTAGTAGACCACGTCACGCGCGGACAGGTCGTCGAACACCGCCTTGAACTCGGCGCCATACTCGGCGCCGAGGTTGGGCGGGGCGAGCATTCCGGCCAGAAGCACCGGGAGGCCGCGTTCCTCCAGCCGGTCGAGGATCGCTGTGAGGTTTTCGCGCGTGCCGGCGGGGTCGAGGCCGCGCAGCGCGTCGTTGCCGCCGAGCTCGACGATCACCGCATCGGCGTCGGGGCCGACCGACCAGTCTAGCCGGGAGAGGCCGCCGGAGGTCGTGTCACCGGAGACGCCGGCGTCCACCACGGCCACGTCCATCCCCTCGTCCTTCAGCGCCTGTTCGAGCTGCGCCGGAAAGCCGGCACCGGGGGCGAGCTGGTAGCCCGCGGTGAGGCTGTCGCCCAGTGCGACGATGGTGATCGGCTCGGCGCGGGCGGCGGCGACGAACAGCACGAGGACGGCGGTCAGGATGAAACGCATGAACACTCCAGGGGACGCAGGCGCCCGCATCTAGCGCCGGACGCTCCTCGAGGCGGGAGCGGCGGCTCGGGCCGGGCGTGATGCCAGCCCTTCGCGGATCGCTTCCACGTAGCGGGCCACCGCCTCGTCCGGCGCCGGCGACGTATTGATCGGCCGGCCGATGACAACGGCGTCCGCCCCGTTGCGGATCGCCACCTGCGGCGTCGCGACACGTTTCTGGTCCCCGGCGGAATCCTCCGCCAGCCGCACGCCGGGGGTGATGACGGTGAGGCCGGAAGCGTGCGCATGGGCAGCTTCCCGCGGCGAGCAGACGATGCAGTCCGCCCCCAGCGAGGCCGCCGTCTCGATCCGCTTCCTCGCCAGCGCCTCGGCGGAGAGGCTGTAGCCGGCCTGCTCGAGGTCGCCGTCGTCGAGCGATGTGAGCACCGTCACGGCCACGATCTGCAGACCCTCGGGCCGTGCGGCGACCGCGGCGGCGATCGCCTGCGGGTAGGCGTGGACCGTGAGGAAGTCGACGCCGAGCTTGCCTGCCGAGCGCACGGCGGAGGCGACCGTGTTGGCGATGTCGAGGAGCTTCATGTCGAGGAAGACGTGGTGGCCGGACTGCACCAGCTCGCGCGCGAGGTCGATCCCGCCCGCCAGAGCGCACTCGAAGCCGATCTTGTAGACGCCGACGGTGCCCTCCGTCGCCTTCACCAGAGCCGCGGCTCGGGCGGTGTCCGGAAAGTCGAGGGCGAGGATCAGTCGGCTCTTTGGTGTGTCGAATTTCATGGGGCAACGCTATAGCATGGAAGCTCTATGTAGAACGCGGCTGACACGGGCGCCAGACTGCCGTATGACGCCCTCGCAATGCACGAGCCGAACACACGGCGCGGCACAGTCCGCCGCCAGACCAACGAAACCGAAATTTCAGTCACCGTCGATCTCGATGGGGGACCGAGCACCATTGCGACCGGCGTCGGCTTCTTCGACCACATGCTCGACCAGCTCGCCCGCCATTCGGGTATCGCGATGGAGATCCACGCCAGGGGCGACCTCCACATCGACGATCACCACACGGTCGAGGACGTCGGCATCGCGATCGGCCAGGCTCTGGTGGACGCGCTCGGCGACAAGCGCGGCATCGCCCGCTACGCCGACTGCCTGCTCCCCATGGACGAGACGCTGACCCGCGTCGCGCTCGACATCTCGGGCCGGCCGTTCCTGGTCTTCCGCACGGCATTCCACACGCCCAAGATCGGCACGTTCGACACCCAGCTCGTGCAGGAATTCTTCACCGCGTTTGCAATGAATTCGCGGATCACGCTGCACATCGAAACGCTTTATGGCACCAACGACCACCATATAGCAGAAAGCTGCTTCAAGGGCGTCGCGCGTGCGCTCGGGCAGGCAGTTGCGTTGACCGCGCCCGGCGGCGCCATCCCGTCCACCAAGGGAACGCTGTAGCGGCCCGGAAGACCTCGTCGGCGCGATGTCCGCGCGGGTGAAGGAGTTGAGAAATGGCAGTCTGGACCGTGTGGGAGCACGACCGGTTCCGTGAGCACCGCAAGGCCGAGCGCGCGCTGTTCGTGCGCGACGGGTTCTCGTGGCGCGCCTTCCTGTTCGGCCCGCTGTGGCTTCTCGCCTGTGGCCACCTGCTGATGGCGATCGCCTGGCTCGCCTTCTGCGCCGGGCTCGGCGCCGCGACGATGACGGTGCTCGGCGAGGCCGCCGTCGGCCCCGTGCTGTTCGTCGCGTCCCTGTGGTTCGGGTTCGAGGCCGAGGGGCTGCGCCGCTGGGCGCTCGCCCGCCGCGGCTGGCACATGAACGACGTGGTGGAAGGCCGCCGCCTCGCCGAGGCCGAGCGCCGCTACTTCACCGATCGGCTCGCCGAACCGCTGCCGCCGCGCGCCACGCCCGCACCGGCGCCATTCGCCCCCCGCACGACCCCCGTCCTCGGCCTCTTCCCCGAGGGTCCGCGGTGAGCGTCGTCATCGTCGACTACGGGTCGGGCAACCTCCGTTCCGCCCACAAGGCGTTCGTGCGCGCGGCCGAGGACGCCGGCGACACCACCGCCATCGTCGTCTCCGCCGACCCCAAGCGCGTGGCTCGGGCGGACCGGATCGTCCTCCCCGGCGTCGGCGCCTTCGCCGACTGCATGGGCGGGCTGACCTCCGCGCCCGGAATGCTCGAGGCCTTCCAGTCCGCCGTGCTGGAACGCGGCGTGCCGATGCTCGGCGTCTGCGTCGGGATGCAGCTCTTCGCGGACAAGGGGCTCGAGCACAAGGTGAGCGACGGCCTCGGCTGGATTCCGGGCGAGGTCCGCCCCCTCGCCCCGGCCGACAAGAGCCTCAAGATCCCGCACATGGGCTGGAATACGCTGGAGGAGACGCGGCCGCACCCGGTGATGGAAGGCATCCCCACCGGACCGGACGGCTGGCACGCCTACTTCGTCCACTCCTACGCCTTCGCGCCCGAGACTGCGGACTCGATCATCGCGCTCGCCGACCACGGCGGCCCGTTCGCGGCCATCGTCGGCCGCGACAACATCATCGGCACCCAGTTCCACCCGGAAAAAAGCCAGAAGCTGGGGCTCAAGCTCATCCAAAACTTCCTCGCCTGGTCCCCATGATCCTTTACCCCGCCATCGACCTCAAAGACGGGCAGTGCGTGCGCCTGGAGCGCGGCGAGATGGACAGCGCGACGGTGTTCGACACCAGCCCCGCCAGCCGCGCCGCCCACTTCGCCGAGCTCGGCTTCGAGTGGCTGCACGTGGTCGACCTCAACGGCGCGTTCGCCGGCGTCAGCCGCAACGCCGACGCGGTGGGCGAGATCCTCGCCGCGACCGACAAACCCGTGCAGCTCGGCGGCGGTATCCGCACCATGGCCTCGATCGCGACGTGGCTCGACAAGGGCGTCGCCCGCGTCATCCTCGGCACCGCCGCCGCAAAGGACCCGGACCTCGTGCACGCCGCGTGCAAGTCCTTCCCCGGCCAGATCGTCGTCGGGATCGACGCGCGCGACGGCCGCGTCGCCGTCGCCGGCTGGGCCGACGCAACCGAGCTGGGTGCCGCCGACCTCGCCGCCCGTTACGAGGACGCCGGCGTCGCCGCCATCGTCCACACCGACATCGGCCGCGACGGGATGCTCACCGGCCTCAACCTCACCGAGACCCTCGCCATCGCCCGCAAGGTGAAGACGCCGCTCATCGCGTCCGGCGGCTTCTCCGGCATGGACGACATCGCCCGCCTCGCCGAGCCCGAATGTGCGATCCTCGATGGCGCGATCCTCGGCCGCGCGCTCTACGACGGGCGGGTCGATGCCGCTGCCGCCATCGCCGCCGTGCGGGGGACCGCCTGATGCTGAAGAAGCGCATCATCCCCTGCCTCGACGTTCAGGGCGGCCGCGTGGTCAAGGGCGTGAAGTTCCAGGAGCTGCGCGACGCGGGCGATCCCGTCGCCGCCGCGGAAGCCTACGACGCCGCGGGCGCCGACGAGCTCACCTTCCTCGACATCGGTGCAAGCCACGAGGAGCGCTCGATCCTGTTCGACGTGGTGCGCCGCACCGCCGAGCGCTGCTTCATGCCGCTCACCGTCGGCGGCGGCGTCCGCACCATCTCCGACATCCGCTCGCTGCTGCTGGCGGGCGCGGACAAGGTGTCTATCAACACCGCCGCGGTGAAGGACCCCTATTTCGTCGGCAAGGCGGCGGAGAAGTTCGGCGCGCAGTGCATCGTCGTCGCCATCGACGCCAAGAAGGTCGCGGACGGGCGGTGGGAGATCTTCACCCACGGCGGCCGCAAGGAAACCGGGATCGACGCGGTGAAGTTCGCGCGCGAGATGGTCGAGTTCGGCGCCGGCGAGATCCTTCTCACCTCGATGGACGCCGACGGCACCAAGGCCGGCTTCGACAACGCGCTCACCCGCGCCGTGTCCGACGCCGTGCCCGTCCCGGTGATCGCATCCGGCGGGGCGGGGACGCTCGACCACATGGTCGACGCGGTGAAGCTCGGCGGGGCCGAGGCCGTCCTCGCCGCCTCGATCTTCCACTTCGGCACCTTCACCATCGCCGAGACCAAGGCGCACATGGCCGCCGCCGGCATTCCGGTGCGGACCGACAACAACCCCCACGGCCAGTTCGATGACTGAATTCTCGGTCCACGACCTCGAGGCCATCGTCCACGCGCGCCTCGGCGACGAGAGCGCGAAGTCCTACACCCGCACGCTGGCGGCCAAGGGGATCGACAAGTGCGCGGAAAAGTTCGGCGAGGAGGCGGTGGAAACTGTCATCGCCGCGGTACAGCGCGATCCGGCGGCCCTCGCCAACGAGGCGGCGGACGTTATCTATCATCTCACCGTGCTGCTCGCGGTATCCGGCGGGTCCTGGGAGGCCGTGATGGCCGAACTCGCGCGCCGCACCGGCCAGTCCGGCCTCGAAGAAAAGGCCAGCCGCTTGTCAGGTTAGCCTGACAGGCTAGAGTTTCTGCCCATGGATGCACGCGTAGCAAAGACCGACAGCGAAGATCCTCGCGAGGATTTCGGCCCCTACCACGTCTTCTCGGAGACCGACTGGGCCGACCTGCGCAAGGATCATCCGATGCCCCTCACGCGGGACGAGATCGTCCAGCTCCAGGGCTTCAACGACTATGTCGAGCCCGAGCAGGTGGAGACCATCTACCTGCCGCTGTCCCGCCTCCTCACCTACTACGTTGAAGCGACGGAAGCGTTACACGCCGCGACGCACCGTTTTCTCGGCCGCAGCGATGCCGGCATCCCGTTCATCATCGGCGTCGCCGGCTCCGTCGCGGTGGGCAAGACGACCACCGCCAAGCTGCTGCAGGAGCTGATCCGCCGCTGGCCGTCAGCGCCCAAGGTGGACCTCGTCACCACCGACGGGTTCCTGTGGCCGAATGCGCATCTGCTGGCCGAGGGGCTGATGGAGCGCAAGGGCTTCCCCGAGAGCTACGACGTCGTCTCGCTGATCAAGTTCCTGCGGGACATCAAGGCGGGCGATCCGTCCGTCAGCGCGCCGGTCTACTCGCACCTCACCTACGACCGCGTGCCCGGAGAATGGCTGACGGTGGAGCAGCCGGACATCCTGATCGTGGAGGGCCTCAACGTCCTCCAGACCATGCGCCTGTCGTCCGACCGCCCGCGCACGCCGTTCGTGTCCGACTTCTTCGACTTCTCGATCTACCTCGACGCCGAGGAGGACGACCTGGAGCGCTGGTACATCACCCGCTTCAAGCGGCTGCAGGAGCGGCGCTTCACCGACCCGCGCTCCTACTTCCACAAGTACGCCAACATTTCCGAGGAGGAAGCGACCGCGTTCGCCAAGCGCCTCTGGCAGCAGATCAACCTCAAGAACCTGCGCGAGAATGTCGGCCCGACGCGCCTCCGGGCCGACCTCATCCTGCACAAGGGACCGGACCACCACATCACCGAAGTGGCCCTGCGGAAGGTCTGACGCGCGCTACTCGAGCGTGACCGAGACCGACGCTTTTTCCGGTCCGAAACCGGTATATTCGGCCGTCACCGCGCCCGGCGTCGCCGTCTGGAACCGGCCCATCGAGCCGAGGCTGAGGACGTCGCCCTTCTTCAGCGCCATCCCGCGCGCCTTCGTCGTCTTCGCGATCCACAGCACCGCGTCGAGCGGATGGCCGAGGAGCGAAGTGGCCGGCGCCTCCGCCAGAACGGTTCCGTTCCCGGAGAGGACGCCGCTCGCCGTCTCGAGGCTCTCGACCGTCATCCCCTCGGTCGAGATCGGCGCGCCGGCGACGCCGAGCCTGCCGCCGGCATTCATTGCCTGCAGCAGCGGGCCGGTCACGGTTACCCCCTTGGGCGTCATCAGGTCACCGAGCTCGATGAAGGGCAGGAACGCGTCGATCCCGGCGAGAGCCTCCTCGCGGGTGGTCGCGTCCGCCAGCGCCGGATCGCCGACGCGGGCGAGAAGGTCGAGCTCGAAGATCATCCGCGCGCCGGCGCTGACGGGGACGGTGGCGCCATCCTTCAGCACCATGTCCTCGAAGAGGACGCCGAGCACCGGCCCGTCGAGGCCAAGCTGCTTCTGCGCGCCCGGCGAGGTGGCGGCGGCCTTGTAGCCGACCACGTCGCCGTGCGTTTCGGCCATCAGGGCAAGGAGCTTGTCCTGATGGCAGGCCCCGTCAGCCATGGTCATGATCGTCTCGGCCGCCCTCGCGGCATCCGCGAAAGTCTCACCCTCGGTGAAGGCACTATTGTAGGGTCCAGCGAAATCATACTGGCCGCATGAGATCTGCGCCGACGCCGTGCCCGGCGTCAGCACCAGAGCCGCACAGGGCGCCAGCATCACAGCCGCCGCCAAACACCACCCGAATCGCATCCGTCGCCTCCTTGAGCTGGCGCGACGTCAGGCCGCCACTGCGAGCGGCGCCGGCGTGTAGTTGAGGATCGGCGCGAGCCAGCGTTCTGCCTCCGCAACGTCCCAACCCTTGCGCCGCGCGTAGTCTTCGACCTGGTCGCGCTCGATCTTGCCGATGCCGAAGTAGACGCTGTCCGGATGCGAGAAGTAAAGGCCGGAAACGGACGATGCCGGCCACATGGCGCAGCTTTCCGTCAGCCGCACGCCGACCCGCTGCTCTGCTTCCAGCAGCGGCAGCAGCGTTCGCTTTTCGGTGTGGTCGGGCTGCGCGGGATAGCCGGGCGCGGGGCGAATACCCTGGTAGCTTTCGCCGATCAGCTCATCCGGCGTCAGGGCCTCGTCCGGCGCGTAGCCCCAGATCTCGCGCCGCACCAGCATGTGGGCATACTCGGCGAACGCCTCCGCGAGACGGTCGGCGAGCGACTGCGCAAGGATCTTGCTGTAGTCGTCGCTGGCGTCGGTGAAGCGCTTCGCCATCGCCTCCTCGCCGAGCCCGGAGGTGACGCAGAAGCCGCCGACATAGTCCTGCGGCCCGCCAACCGGGGCCACGAAGTCCGCCAGCGCGGCGTTGGCGCGCTCGCTGTTGCCGCGCGCCACCTGCTGGCGGAGCGTGTAGAACCGCGTGAACTCCGCGCCGTCCTCGCCGTAGAGAACGATGTCGTCGCCGTCGGACTGCGCGCGCCACAGGCCGACGACGCCCTTCGCCGTCAGCCACTTCTCGTCGACCATCCGCTTCAGCATCGCCTGCGCGTCCTCGAACAGCGGGCGCGCGGCCTCGCCGTAGCGCTCGTCGTCGAGCACGCGCGGGTAGGCGCCCTTGATCTCCCAGGCGGAGAAGAACGGCGTCCAGTCAATGTAGGGCACCAGCGTTTCGAGCGGGACCTCGAGATCGGTGAGGCCGAGCTGGCGCGGAACCGGCGGGGTGTAGCTGTCCCAGTCGATCGCGGTGCGGCGGGAGCGCGCCTCGCGCAGCGGCATCCGCTTCTTGTCGCTCTGCCCCTTGAGGTAGCGCTCGGACACCGACCTGTATTCGGCGAGAAGCTCGGCCTCGAACGCCTCCTTGTCGCCGAGGAGCCGCGAGCATACGCCGACCGCGCGCGAGGCATCGGTCACGTAGACCGCCTGCCCCGACGTGTAGTTCGGGTTGATCTTGACCGCGGTGTGCACCTTCGACGTGGTCGCCCCGCCGATCAGGAGCGGCACCTTGAAGCCCGTGCGCTGCATTTCGGCGGCGACGTTGCACATCTCGTCGAGCGACGGGGTGATGAGGCCGGAGAGCCCGATGATGTCGACGTTCTCTTCCCGCGCGACCTTGAGGATCTTGTCCGCCGGCACCATCACGCCGAGGTCGATCACCTCGAAATTGTTGCACTGGAGGACGACGCCGACGATGTTCTTGCCGATGTCGTGGACGTCGCCCTTCACCGTCGCCATCAGCACCTTGCCGGCGGTCTGACGCGGCTGGCCTTCCTTCTCCGCCTCCATGTAGGGGAGGAGATAGGCGACGGCCTTCTTCATCACGCGGGCGGACTTCACCACCTGCGGCAGGAACATCTTGCCGTCGCCGAAGAGGTCGCCGACCACGTTCATGCCGTCCATCAGCGGCCCTTCGATGACGTGGAGCGGGCGCTCGGCCTTCTCGCGCGCCTCCTCCACATCCTCCTCGATGAACTCGGTGATGCCGTGGACCAGCGCGTGCCTGCAGGCGGCCCGCGACGTCCGTCTCGCGCCACGAGAGGTCGACCACCCGCTTGGCGCCGCCGCCGGCCTTGTAGCGTTCGGCGGCCTCCAGCAGGCGCTCGGTGGAATCCTCGCGCCGGTTGAGGACCACGTCCTCGCACAGCTCGCGCAGCTCGGGGTTGAGGTCGTCGTAGACGGCAAGCTGGCCGGCGTTGACGATGCCCATGTCCATCCCCGCCTGGATGGCGTGGTACAGGAACACCGAGTGCATCGCCTCGCGCACCTGGTCGTTGCCGCGGAACGAGAAGGAGAGGTTGGACACACCGCCCGAGACGTGCGCGTGCGGCAGGTTCTCGCGGATCCAGCGCGTCGCGTTGATGAAGTCGTTGCCGTAGTTGTTGTGCTCCTCGATCCCCGTCGCCACCGCGAAGATGTTGGGGTCGAAGATGATGTCCTCCGGCGGGAAGCCGTTCTCGGTGAGGAGCTTGTAGGCCCGGCCGCAGATCTCGATCTTGCGCTCGTAGGTGTCGGCCTGGCCCTTCTCGTCGAACGCCATCACCACGGCGGCGGCGCCGTAGCGGCGCACCAGCTCGGCCTGGCGCAGGAAGGCCTCCTCGCCCTCCTTCATGGAGATCGAGTTGACCACGGCCTTGCCCTGGACCTGGCGCAGACCCTCCTCGATCACGTCCCACTTGGAGCTGTCGACCATCACCGGCACGCGCGCGATGTCGGGCTCGGAGGCGACGAGCTTGAGGAAGGTCTCCATGACCTCCTTCGACTCGAGCAGCCCCTCGTCCATGTTGACGTCGATGATCTGCGCGCCGTTCTCCACCTGCTCGCGCGCGACGTCGAGCGCGGTCGAGTAGTCGCCGTCCTTGATCAGCTTGCGGAACTTGGCCGAGCCCGTGACGTTGGTGCGCTCGCCGACGTTGACGAACCGCACTTCCTTCGTCAGCGCGAACGGCTCCAGCCCCGAAAGCTGCAGGATCGGCTTGTGCGCCGACCGGCTTGCGCGGCGCGAAGCCCGCGACCTTGTCCGCGATGGCGCGGATGTGCTCGGGCGTGGTGCCGCAGCAGCCGCCGACGATGTTGAGGAGGCCGCCCTTGGCGAATTCCTCGAGCTGGTCGCCCATGTAGTCCGGGCTCTCGTCGTAGGCGCCCATCTCGTTGGGAAGGCCCGCGTTGGGGTAGACGCAGATCAGCGTATCCGCGACCGCGGCGAGCTCCGCCGCGTGCTGGCGCATCTCTTCAGCGCCCAGCGCGCAGTTGAGGCCGACCGAGAGCGGGTTGGCGTGGCGCACCGAGTTCCAGAACGCCGTCGGCGTCTGGCCCGACAGGGTGCGCCCGGAACGGTCGGTGATGGTGCCGGAGATCATCAGCGGCAGGCGCTTCACGCCTTCGGCGAACAGGCCCTCGACGCCGAAGATCGCCGCCTTGGCGTTCAGCGTGTCGAAGATCGTCTCGATCAGGATGAAGTCGGCGCCGCCGTCGATCAGGCCGCGCGCGGCCTCCGCGTAGGCCGCCGCCATCTCCTGGAAGGAGACCGCGCGGTAGCCGGGATCGTTCACGTCGGGCGAGATGGAGAGCGTGCGGTTGGTCGGCCCGATGGCGCCGGCGACGAAGCGCGGCCGGTCCGGCTGCTCGGCGGTGACGGCATCCGCCGCGGCCCGCGCGACGCGCGCGCCCGCCACGTTGAGGTCGTACACCTTGTGCTGCAGCCCGTAGTCGGCCTGCGCGATGGTGGTGGACGAGAACGTGTTGGTGCCGACGATGTCGGCGCCCGCGCGCAGGTACTGCTCGTGGATCTTCTGGACGATGGCGGGCTGGGTAAGGACCAGGAGGTCGTTGTTGCCGGCCTGCGGCAGGTCTGTGCCGAGGTCGACCGCCTCGCCGCCGCTCACGCCGCGGTAGCCGTCCTCGTCCAGGCGCTCGTTCTGGATCATCGTGCCCATGGCGCCGTCGATGATGAGAATGCGGCGGCGGGCTTCGTCGATCAGATGCTGGGACATGGAGACTCCGGTCAGGCCGCGGCGGACACGTCGTCTTCTGCGCGCAGGCCAAGCAGGTGGCACAGCGCGAAGACGAGGTCGGCACGGTTCATCGTGTAGAAATGGAAGCGGTCGACGCCGCGTTTCATGAGGTCGAACACCTGTTCGGCCGCGATGTGCGCGGCGACGAGGCGGCGCGTCTCGGCGTCGTCGTCCAGCCCCTCGAAGCGGTGCTCGAGCGACGCCGGGATCGAGGCGCCGCACATGTCGGCAAAGCGCTTCACCTGGGCGAACGAGTGGATCGGCACGATGCCCGGCACCACGGGAATGGTGATGCCGCGCTTGGCGACGCGCTCGCGGTAGGCGTCGAACAGGTCGTTGTCGAAGAAGAACTGGGTGATCGCGCGGTCGGCGCCGGCGTCGGCCTTGCGGGCGAGGATCTCGATGTCGGCGTCCCAGTCGGCCGAGTCCGGGTGGCGCTCGGGATAGGCCGAGACCGAGACCTCGAATGGCGCGATCGCCTTGATGCCGGCGACGAGGTCGGCGCTGGTGTCGTAGCCGTCCGGGTGCGGGCGGTAGGGCGTGCCGGGGCCTTCGGGCATGTCACCGCGCAGGGCGACGATGTGGCGGATGCCGGCGTCCCAGTAGTCGCGGATCACGGCGTCGACCTCGGCGCGCGTGGCGCCGACGCAGGTGAGGTGCGCGGCGGCCTTCAGCGGCGTCTCGTCGACGATGCGCTTGACGGTGCGGATGGTGCGCTCGCGCGTCGACCCGCCTGCGCCGTAGGTGACGGAGACGAACTCCGGCGACAGCGGCGCAAGCTTCTGCAC
The DNA here is from genome assembly GCA_963704595.1 of uncultured Alphaproteobacteria bacterium. Classification (GTDB taxonomy): domain Bacteria; phylum Pseudomonadota; class Alphaproteobacteria; order Rhizobiales; family Amorphaceae; genus Acuticoccus. Next base: position 354,019 of record OY969922.1, on the reverse strand, counting down.
CGTCGCCCAGAGGGTTTCCTCCATCTTCTCGCTCTTGGGCGGGAAGAACTCGAACGAGACCGTGGGGGTCGTCATGCCAATGCACCTTCATTCATGCGCAGGTCGTCGGAGATGATGCGGCGGTCGCGCGCCAGCCAGAGGGTGACGGTAAGGTCGTTGCCGGTGCCCGGCAGGTCGAGCACCTTGACCGCGTCGAGCCCGGCGGCGCGGAGCCATCCGTCCATCTCGCCGCGACCGATGCCGAGCCGGCGGTGCTGCGCGTCCGCCCGCAGGATCTCGAGCTTGTGGGGGGCGAAATCGACTATCAGGAGCTGGCCGCCGGGGCCGACCGTGCGGGCGGCCTCGGCGACTGCGCGCGCCGGATCGTCGAGATAGTGGAGGACCTGGTGGATCACCACGAGGTCGAACGCGTCGCGCGGCTGCGACAGGGTGTAGATGTCGTCCTGCGCGAGGCGGACGTTGGCGATCCCGGCCGCGTCGAGGTTGGCGCGCGCGACGGCCAGCATCGCGGCGCTGGCGTCGACGCCGACGGCCCTGTCGGCACGCGCGGCGAGCAGCTCGAGGATGCGGCCGGTGCCGGTGCCGACGTCGAGCAGCGCGCCGATCCGGCCGGTGCCGACGAGGCCGGCGATCGCGGCCTCCACCTCGGCGTCCGGCACGTGGAGGGTGCGCAGATGATCCCAGACGCGGGCGTTGGCGGCGAAGTAGCTGGCGGCGGCCTCGGCGTTGGCGCGGCGGGTGGCGGTGCGGCGCTCCCGGTCGCGGGCGAGCGCGGGGTCGTCCATGTCGAGCATCGCGAGGACGGGGGCGGCGGGGCAGGTGCCCATCTGGTCGTCGGCGAGGCGGTAGAACGCCCAGGCCCCCTCGGTCGAGCGCGTCACAAGGCCTGCCTCGGCGAGGAGCTTGAGGTGGCGCGAGATGCGCGGCTGGGACTGGCCGAGGATGGTGGTAAGATCCTTCACGGTGAGTTCGGAGTCCGCGAGCAGGGCAAGGATTCGGAGGCGCGTGGTCTCGCCGGCTGCCCTAAGGGCCGCCACGAGCGCCTCATGACCGAGAGCCGGCCCGGCGCTGGACTGCATGAAACTGTCCGCCATCACACGAAATCGCCATATAAAGATTTCTTTATAGCTTTATCGTGATCTCGCCACCGGATGTCAACCGTGGCGTGCCGGAGTTCGGGCTCGGCGATGCCATACACGGCAGGATCCGTGCAGGTTTGCGCGGTCCGTTGGGTCGGCGATGATTTCAATGCCGTGCAGGGCGAGAGAAGCCGCAGAGCTTCCGCCCATCAGCCGATCCCCTACGCTGCCCGGACATTTTTGCGTAGACGAGAAGGGTTAGTCGGCTTTGCCGGCGCCACCGAGGCCCGACGTTGCTCCGCCGGCCCTGCGCGCGGACGCTCTGCTTCCGAGCGGTCCCGAGACGGGGCCGCGGCCTCGCCCGCTAGCTGCGGGGCGAGGCGTAGACGGTGATGCGGAGGCCCGTGAAGGTGGTGGTGTCGGGCCAGTTCGAAACCGTGGTGAGGCCCGACGGTGCGCCGAGGAAGCCGTTCGCGAGCAGCAGGCCGCCCTTGGCCGCGCCTTCCTCGTCGGGCGCGGTCAGTTCGCCGAAGCTCGTCCCGTTCATGCCTGCGGTGTTGCCGATCAGGATCGGGCTTGCGCCGCGCACCCTGGTGAAGTTGGCCTTCAGGATCGGCGCGGTGCTGGGTGCCGGGGCTGACAGTGTCGCCGACTGCGAGGCGGCGGGCGCCTCGCTGGCGGCGGTCCGCGGGATGAGCGCTGCCGTGGCGCTCTGCGGCGTGTTCGTCTGCGGCACCGAGCCGACGCTGTCGGCATAGCCGAGCGCGGTGGAGGGGGTGTCGCGCATGATGTCGGCCGGGCGTTGCGGCGGCAGGGCGGCGATCTGGATCTCGGCGGCCGTGGCGGTGTCGTCGCCGTCGATCGGCTCCTCGACCGCCTGCGTGGCGGGCTGCTCGCTCTCGCCGGCCGGGGCCGCGTCATCGGTCGCGGTCTGGGTGACGATCCCCTCGCGCGGCGCCATCCGCGGGATGGGCGGCGGTGAGATTGCGGCCGCCTCCTCGGTCAGGATCGCGTTGATCTCCTCCTCGGCGCTCTCGTCCGGCGTTGCGGCGGCGACCGCGACGGCGGTGAGCGGCTCGTCGGGCAACGCCACCGGGGTGACCTCGGCGGGCTCGTCGTCGCGGCGGAAGCGGCCGATCAGGCCGCCGAGCGAAACGCCGGGCAGCTGGCGGAAGCCGCTGTTGCCTTCACCGTTGCTGGCGCGGACAGGCGCGGGAGCGGCCGCGGCCACCTGCACGGGCTCGGGCGCACGCTGCGGTGCGGTCTGCACCTTGGGCCGGCGCGCGATCGTCTTGGGTTCGGGCGGCTCGACCGCCTTGCGGCCACCGCCGCCGAAGCTGAACAGGGACGCGAGGCCGGTCCCGCCGCCGCTGTCGCCGCCACCACGAGTGTCGAGCGAGGCGAGCTTGCCCTGCTTCTCCAGTTCCTGCGCCGCGGCGTAGCCGGAGAGGGCCTTGCCGTTGGAGGGGAGGTGCAGCGTCTTGCCGTCGGGGAAGAGCTTGGAGAGCTCGCCCGCGGACATGCGCGGCCAGGCGCGCACGCTGCCCGTGTCGAAGTGGACGAAGGGCGAGCCGCTGCGCGGATAGTAGCCGACGCCGCCGACCTGCTTCTTCATGCCGGCGGCCCGCAGCGTCGCGAGGTTGACGCCCTGGATGTAGAAATCCATCGCCTTGCCGAGCATGTGCTGCGAGTTCTTCGCGACGCCGCGCGAACGGCCGCGCAGCATCGAGTTGGTGGCCGGCGAACGGTAGGCGGAGACGACGCTGATCTTCTTGCCGCCGAACTGCTGCTGGATTTCCCAGATCAGGTCGAACAGCTCCGGGTCCATCTTGGTGGACTCGTTGCGCCGCCAGTCGCGCAGGAAGCGGTTGAGGTCACGCAGGCCGGCGGCGTCGTACCGCCCGTTGCGCTTGTAGACGACCTTGATGCTTTCCTTCGTGTGCGTGAAGAAGAGCTCGAGGGTGCGGGTCTGCGCCGCGGCGGGCTTCGCCGCGACGACGCCGAGGAGAACGGCCAGCACCACAAGCCCGGCGAAGCGACGGAGTATCGTCACTGCCACTATGGGCAAAGCAGGCGGACACCGGTCCATCGACGAGTAAAGTTTCAGCAAGCCGCCCCCTGTCAGACACATGGCCAGGGCACGCCGCAAACATCGGGCGCACAGGGTTCTCTACAACGAGACTCTTGCACGAGCCTTAACCGAATTGCTCAACCTTTGAAAAGAGCCCCAGACGGCTGTGGCGAAGCTGTTGCCGACCCGCCACACGTTGAAATAGAGTTATAGCCCCAGCGCGCGCTGTGTTCGGCCGTCAAAACCGTAGACGTCGCTGAACCGGCGAAGGTCTCCGCCGTCGTTGACCTCAAGCGTGAAATAACTGAGATGCACTGGAATTTTCGCCGGGAGATTGAGCCACTTCTGCGACCCGCCGACCATCCGTTCGAATTCCTTTTCCGGAAAGATCGTCGGTTTCGGACAGAAGTGCGTCGGCAAAGGCGAACGGCTGGTCGACGCGGACGCAGCCGTGGCTGAGCGCGCGCGTATCCCGGTCGAACAGCCCCTTGGAGGGCGTGTCGTGCAGGTAGACGGCGTGCTTGTTGGGGAACAGGAATTTCACGGCGCCCAGCGCGTTGCCGCGACCGGGCTTCTGCCGGATGCGGACCTTGTGGAGCATCCCGTTGTTCCACGACAGCGAATTGGGGTTCACCACCTTGCCGTTCACCACCGCCTCATAGCCCTTGCGGGCGAAGTAGCGTCCGGGGTTCGCCTGGATGCCGCCAAGCATCTCGTTGGACGCGATGGAAATCGGGACGTTCCAGTACGGATTGACGACGATGTGCTCGATCTCGTCGGAGAACACCGGCGTCGGGTGGCCGACGTCGCCGACGATCACCTTGCCGTCGTAGGTCGTCCTGCCGTCGGTGTTCACCCGCACGCGGTAGGCCGGAATGTTGACGAAGACGTTGTGCCGGCCGAGGTCGCGCGGCATCCAGCGCCAGCGCTCCATGTTGGAGATCAGCGCGTCCGTCGGGTCGCCGATGACGCCGGCGTCGAGATGGGTGATGGTGCGCGGGCCGACGATGCCGTCCGCGGAAAGCCCGCGCGAGCGCTGGTAGGCGCGCACGGCCTCCTCCAGCCCTGCGTCGAACACCTCTGGGTCCTCGCCGCGCACGACCGTCGCGTTCAGCCTGCGGCGCAGCAGCGCAACCCGCACTTCCTTCGCGCCGCGCTTCAGCGCCGGACCGGCGCCGACGGGGATCGGCCCGTCCTCGGTGCTGTGGAGCGCGCCGCGCAGCTTTTCGCGCAGGGCGACGAACTGCGGGTGGGTCGGGCTCAGCCTGTCGAGAAGGCGCGGAACGTCGCCCGTCTGCGCCAGGAGGCGCAGGAAGCGCGTCTCGTCGAGCTTCGGCGGCTCGATCGTCATGATCTGCGACACGGCCTTCGGGTCGAGGCGGCCGGAGTAGGCGTCGTTGGCGTAGCGCAGCGCGGCCTCGGTGAGCGAGACGTCGACCGCCGCCTCCGACAGCCCGTCCGCCGCCGCGAACGGCACGAAATAGTCCGCCGGGTCGAGCCCGTCGCCTGCCGCATCCGCCAGCCGGGCGCGCAGGGCCTTCGCCTTCTCGTCGGTCCAGACCGGCGCGAAGTCGCGCGCCTCGTAGAATTCGGAGACCGCGAAGGTGACGTCGACGCCGGCCTCCAGCGCGATCGCCTCGGGGAGGGTCAGCGGTTCGGCGGCGGGCAGCGCAACGGCGTCGAGGCTCGCGACCATCACGCCGTTCATCGGCGACAGGCGGGGGATCGGCACCTCCGCCGACACCGGTGCGGCACCCGTTCCCAGTGCGGCGATCAGCACGCCAGCCTTGAACCATTTCGTCATTGCGATACCCAACACCGGTTCTCATCTTAGGGGGAGGCAATCCCCCGCGCCTTGCCATACCATCGCGTCGGCACTCCAAGATTAATGCCGCGCCGTTTGACCGCCGAGCCGAAAGAGATTCATGCGCACGCCCGCAAATTTGCCACACGACACCGCCGAACGCGCCCACGCCGCGACCCGCCTCGGAAACCTCCCCCAGTGGGACCTCACCGACCTTTACGCAGGCCCTTCAGACCCGGTCCTTGCTGCCGACCTCGCCACCTTGGCGGAGGACGCGCGCGCCTTCGAGGCCGAGTACAAGGGCCGGCTGGGCGAGCGCCTCGCGGCAGCCGACGGCGGCAAGGCGCTGACGGCGGCGCTGAAGCGCTACGAGGGGCTCGAGGACCGCGCCGGCCGGATCGGCTCCTACGCCGGCCTCCTCTACGCGACCGACACGACCAATCCGGCCTACGCCAAGTCCTACGGCGACATCTCCGACAAGCTGACGGCGTTGAGCTCGCACCTCCTGTTCTTCGGCCTGGAGCTCAACCGGATCGACGATGCGGTGATGGACAAGGCGCTGACCGACGATGAGGCGGCGCATTACGCCCCCTTCATCGAGGACCTGCGCAAGGAGAGGCCCTACCAGCTCTCCGACGACATCGAGCGCCTGTTCCTCGACAAGGCGGTCTCCTCCCGTAACGGCTGGTCGCGCCTGTTCGACGAGACCATCGCCGCCATCCGCGTCGACGTCGGCGAGAAGGACAAGATCACGCTGGAGGAGGCGCTCAACATGCTCCTCGACAGCGACGAGGGCGCCCGCAAGCGCGCCGCCGAGGGGATCGCGGCGGGGCTCAAGGGCAACGAGCGCACCTTCGCTCTCATCACCAACACCCTCGCCAAGGACAAGGAAGTCTCCGACCGCTGGCGCGGCTTCAGGGACGTGGCGGATTCGCGCCATCTCGCCAACCGCGTCGAGGCCGAGGTGGTCGACGCGCTCGCCACCGCCGTGCAGGACGCCTACCCGCGCCTCTCGCACCGCTACTACAAGCTGAAGGCAAAGTGGTTCGGCAAGGACCAGCTCGACACCTGGGACCGCAACGCGCCGCTCCCCGATTCCGACGACCGCACGATCCCGTGGCCGGACGCGCAGGAGATGGTCCTCTCCGCCTACGGCGACTTCTCGCCGAAGCTGTCGGACCTCGCCAGGCGCTTCTTCGACAACCCCTGGATCGACGCGCCGACCCGCCCCGGCAAGGCGCCCGGCGCGTTCGCGCACCCCACCGTGCCGTCGGCGCACCCCTACGTGCTCCTCAACTACCAGGGCCGCTCGCGCGACGTGATGACGCTGGCGCACGAGCTCGGCCACGGCGTCCACCAGATCCTCGCCGCGCCCAACGGCGCGCTGATGGCGCCGACGCCGCTGACGCTGGCCGAAACCGCCTCGGTCTTCGGCGAGATGCTGACCTTCCGCCGCCTGCTCGACGCGGCGCCCGACGCCGCCACCCGCCGCACCATGCTGGCGGCCAAGGTGGAGGACATGATCAACACCGTGGTGCGGCAGATCGCGTTCTACACCTTCGAGCGGCGGGTCCACATGGAGCGGCGCGAGGGCGAGCTCACCGTGGAGCGGCTCGGCGAGATCTGGCTCGGCGTCCAGCAGGAGAGCCTCGGCGATTCGGTGCGGATCAACGACGGCTACGAGATCTTCTGGTCGTACATCCCGCACTTCATCAACGCGCCGTTCTATGTCTACGCCTACGCGTTCGGCGACTGCCTGGTGAACTCGCTCTACGGCGTCTACGAGAACAACCCCGAGGGCTTCGCGGACAAGTATTTCGCGCTCCTGGCCGCCGGCGGCACCAAGCATCACTCGGAGCTTCTCGCCCCCTTCGGGCTCGACGCGCGCGATCCGGCCTTCTGGCAGAAGGGCCTCTCGGTCATCGAAGGGCTGATCGACGAGCTCGAAGCCGCGGACGCCGCCGCCTGATGCCCGGCGCGGACGCTGCGGCCCCGCCGCGCCCGCGCCACGCGCCCTACGCGGGCCGCCACCGCCCCTTCACCATCGCGATGGCGCCCCTCGATCCAGCCGACTGGCTGGAGATCGACGAGAACCGCGACGCCGAACTCGCCGAACGCGCCGCGATCTTCGCCGCCGCGCCGGATGCCTTCATGGCAGAGCCGGACACTCTCGCCGCGCAGACCGAGGCGGCGGCGCTTATCGCCGGCTTTCTCGCGGGCCGCGGCCTGCCGAGAGCCACGAAGTCCGTGTCGGCCACCCCGCTGCTCGATGCGGCGCTTTCGGTGCAGGAGGATCTCGTCCTGATGCGGCGGGGGGCGGACGGGCTGTGGCGGCTCGCGGCGGCGGCCCTCGCCTACCCGTCCGCCTGGTTCCTCTCGGAGAAATTCGGGCGGCCGATGGACGAGATCCACGAGGACGTGCCGGGCTGGGCAGGCCCGATGGCAGGCCGCGTTCACCGCATCTTCGACGCGCTGCGGCCGGAGGCGCCGGTGTGGCGGCTCAACTGGTCGATCCAGCGCGGCGGCGGGCTGCGCGATGCCCGCTCCAAGCACCGCCCCGCGCCCCTTGCCCCTGCCGATGCGCCGGTCCTCGTCCGTGTCGAGCGCCAGACGCTGCGCAAGCTCCCCGTCTCAGGCGACCTTCTCTTCACCATCAAGGTCGCGCTCGATCCGCTCGCCGCGATCGCCGCCCATCCCGACGGCAGCCGCCTCGCCGCCGCACTCGCAGCGCGCCTGCGCGACCTCACCCCGCCCGAGCTCGCCTACAAGAACCTTGCCGCCACCCGCGACGGGATCGCGGCCCGGCTCGACGCCATCGCCGGATTGCCCGCCCCGCGCGACTGACGCCGCCACTTGCGGCAAGCCGCGAAAGCGCACACTCCTGATCCCCGGCGCAGGCCAATGCCAGCGCTGGACGGGCGCGCCCCGACGCAGCGCCGGACGGCCGCCGTGCCGTCGCCGGCAGGAAGGCAGCGCCATGATCAGGACCGCACTCATCACCGGCGCAGCGCACCGGATCGGCCGCGCGATCGCAGAGGACCTCGCTGCCAGCGGCTACGCGGTCGCGATCCATGCCAATCGCTCCGCCGACGCCGCGCACGCCCTCGCCCGGCAGCTCGCAGCGGACCACGGCGTCCGCACAGCCGTCGTCATCGCCGACCTCGCGGACCCTCTGGGCGTCGACGAGGTCATCCCTGCAGCCATCGCGGCGCTCGGGCCGATGTCGCTCCTCGTCAACAACGCCTCGCTGTTCCGGGCCGACGACGCCGAGACGCTGGAGAGCGACCTCTGGCGTGCCCACATGGCGGTCAACGCCGAGGCGCCAGCGCGGCTGACCACTGCGCTCGCCGCACAGCCCGCCGCGCCCGGGCTCGAACGGCTCGCGGTCAACATCGTCGACCAGCGGGTCTGGAAGCCGACCCCGCGCTATCTCAGCTACAGCGCCTCCAAGGCGACGCTGTGGTGGATGACGCGGACGATGGCGCAGGCGCTGGCACCCGACGTCCGGGTCAACGCCATCGCGCCGGGGCCGACACTGAAGGCCGCGACGCAGAGCGACGCGGACTTCGATGCCGTAGTGGCCGCAGTCCCGCTCCGCGCGGCGCCGCAGCTTGCCGAGTTCGGGCGCGGCGTCCGCTTCCTGCACGACACGCCGTCGATGACCGGCCAGATGATGGCACTCGACAGCGGCCAGCATCTTTCGTGGCAGACACCGGACGCCGTCATCAACGAGTAGTTGAATCCCCCTGCCGGAGGGTCAGCGCAGCGAAAACTGCTGTTGTTCGCGCTGGAGCGCGAAGCTGTCGCGCGTGCGGTCCAGAACGGTCTGAAGATGCTCGAAAATCATGTCGATTTCGTCTGGCGTGTACGCATACGAGGACGGGTTGGACAGGTTACGCACGCGCCGAAGAGTGGTCTCGACGTTGCGGACACGCCGGACCGCCGCTTCACGAAACCGGACCTGCTTTTCATTTTGATCGATTTTCATTGCAACCTACCAGAGATCCAACAATCTGCAGTTCAAATAAAAAGCAACACACCCCCTGGTTGTCAACCATACATTGCAGATTTCGATAAAACGCATTTTCGAACCCTGCGGCGTACTGATCTTACGTGCCGCAGGGTCCGGGACGTCTCGCCCGAGATCAGAGCTCGATGCTGCCGACCGCGCCGCCGTCCACGCGCCAGTTGGCGCCTGCGACGAAGCTCGCACGCTCGGACGCCAGAAGCGCGATCACCGGCGCCACTTCCTCGACACGGCCGCGGCGTTTCAGCGCCAGATACGGGCGCTCTTCCTCGAGGAAGACCTCGACCGCCTCTTCGGTGCTGATGCCCCGCTCCTTCGCGAGCTTTTCCATCATCCCGTCGGTCATCGGCGTCTTGATGAATGCAGGGGCGACGCAGTTGGCGAGAAGCCCCTTGCCCGCGTGTTGCATCGAAATCGACTTGGCGAAGCTCGCGATGCCGATCTTTGCGACGTTGTAGACGCTCTCGTCCGGGTAGGGCTGCGCGGCGTTCTCGGAGGTGATGAATACCATCCGCCCCCAGCCCGACTTGATCATCGCAGGCCCGTAGAGCCGGGCGGTCCGCACCGCCGACATGAAGTCGATCTGGTGCGCCTCGTCCCAGTCCTCGTCCTTCATCTCGAGCGGGTCGCCCTTGGCGCCGGTCACGCCCGCGGCATGGATCAGGATGTCGACGTCGCCGGTCTTCTTGTAAAGTTCCTCGGCGCCGGGGGTGGTGGAAAGGTCTGCCGCAATGCCATCGACGCCGAGCTTCTTTGCAGCCTTCGCCACCGCATCACCGTCGAGGTCGGTCAGGATGACGGTCGCGCCCTCCGCGACCAGAATTTCGGCCGTCGCGAGGCCGATGCCGCCGCTGCCGCCGGTGATGACGGCGCGCCGGCCCTTGATGTTGAGGTCCATGTGATTGGTTCTCCAAGATATCCTGTGCGGAGAAGCCGTCATGCGGCAATCACGTTCCACCTATGGGGGTGCGGTCAATTGCAGCCAGCGCGCCGGTGGGCCAGATAGAAGCCATGGAAGAGATCACCCGCATCAAGGACGCGCCGCAGTCGGGCTCGGACCGCGACATCCTCGAGGAAGTGCGCTTCCGCCGGTCGGAGATCCGCGCCACCGGCTTCGAGCTGATCGCCGAGACCGTGCGCCACCTCCCCAACGCGCCGGGCGTCTACCGGATGCTCGACGAGGCCGGCGACGTCCTCTACGTCGGCAAGGCGCGCAACCTCAAGAAGCGCGTCGTCAGCTACTCGCGGCCGATCGGCCTCTCGGCGCGGCTGATGAGCATGGTGAACCGCACGGTCGCCATGGAATTCCTGACGACCAGCACCGAGTCCGAGGCGCTCCTCCTCGAAGCGAACCTCATCAAGCGCTTCCGGCCCCGCTACAACGTCCTCCTGCGGGACGACAAGTCGTTCCCCTACATCCTGCTCACCGGGGACCATGAGGCCCCGCAGATCCTCAAGCATCGCGGCGCGCATTCGCGCAAGGGCACCTATTTCGGCCCGTTCGCCTCCGCCGGCGCAGTCGACCGGACCATCAACGCACTGCAGAAGTCGTTCCTGATCCGCTCCTGCTCCGACAGCGTCTACGAGACCCGGACCCGGCCCTGCCTGCTGTGGCAGATCAAGCGCTGCTCCGCGCCGTGCACGCGCGAGATCGCGCTGGAGGACTACGGCGCGCTGGTCGGCGAGGCGAAGTCGTTCCTGTCCGGCCGCTCCAAGGCGATCCGCACCAAGCTCGCCGAGGAGATGGAGGAGGCGTCGGAGAAGATGGAGTTCGAGCGTGCGGCGGTGATCCGCGACCGGCTTGCCTCGCTCTCCCACGTCGACAGCCACCAGGGCATCAACGCGCAGGGAATCGACGAGGCGGACGTGTTCGCCGTCCATCAGGACGGCGGCGAGACCTGCGTGCAGGTGTTCTTCTTTCGCACCGGACAGAACTGGGGCAACCGCGCATTCTTCCCGCGCGACGAGGGGCTCGACGCGCCCGAGGTGCTGGAGACCTTCCTCGCCCAGTTCTACGACGACAAGCCCGTCCCCCGCGCGATCTTCCTGTCGCACGACCCCGCAGAGCGCTCCTTGCTGGCCGAGGCGTTCTCGCAGAAGGCGGGGCGCAAGGTGGAGGTCTCGGTGCCCCAGCGCGGCACCAAGCGCGAGCTCGTCGACCACGCGCTCACCAACGCGCGCGAGGCGCTCGGCCGCCGGCTGGCGGACAGGCAGAGCCAGGGCAAGCTCCTCGCAGGCCTCGCCGAGACGTTCGGCCTAACCGCGCCGCCATCACGCATCGAGGTCTACGACAACTCGCACATCATGGGCACCAACGCGGTCGGCGGGATGATCGTCGCGGGGCCGGAGGGCTTCTCGAAGTCGCACTACCGCAAGTTCAACATCAAGTCGCAGGAGATCACCCCGGGGGACGACTTCGGCATGATGCGCGAGGTGCTGACCCGCCGTTTCGCCCGGCTCCTCAAGGAGTTCCCCCGCGAGGGAGCGGCTGAGCAGGGCACCATGGGGCCGTGGCCCGACCTCGTGCTGATCGACGGCGGCGCCGGCCAGCTCTCCGCCGCGATCGGCGTGCTGGAGGAGCTCGGCATCACGGACGTGCCGATGGTCGGCGTCGCCAAGGGTGTCGACCGCGATGCCGGAAGGGAAGAATTTCATATTCCCGGCCAGAAGCCGTTCCGGCTGCCGCCCCGTGACCCTGTTCTCTATTTTATTCAGCGGCTGCGCGACGAGGCGCACCGCTTCGCCATCGGTACGCACCGGGCGAAGCGCAAAAAGGCGTTCACCGCCAACCCTCTGGACGAGATCCAGGGCGTTGGATCTGCCCGAAAGCGGGCGCTTCTCAAGCACTTCGGCACGGCCAAGGCTGTCGCCAAGGCGGGCATCGGCGACCTGATTGAGGTGGACGGCATCTCGGAAAGCGTCGCAAAAAGGGTATATGACCACTTCCACGCGGCAAACGCACCGGCATCCCGATGACTGACGACACGAACGAAGGCGCCATGGCGCATCGCAAGGACCCAGTCGCCCCGGAGGGTGAGACAATGGTCCCACCTCCGCTCGACGGACTTTCGGAGGGGGAAACCGTCGCGGCGTCCGCAGAGGACCACGGCTTCCCCGAGGCCGCGGTCGACCGCGACGACCACGGCACGGCCGACGAGGCCGACCGGATCACCACGCCGTCCGAGCCGTCCCGCCCGTCCGAGCCGCCCGCAGCCGCCAAGCCGCCCGTTGTGACGCCGCCGCCCGCCATGGCCGAGCCGCCCGCCGCGGAGGAGCCTGCCGCATCGCCAGCGCCCGCACGGGCCGATGCAGCGGCCGCGGCCTCCGCGGCGGCAGCGGCACCCTACCCGGCAGCGCCGCCCTCGGCCGAGGCGACGCCCGCGGTGGGTGCTCCTGCAGGCCCGCCCGCAGCCGCAGCAGGCCCCAGGCGCACCGCACCCGCATACCCGTCCCTGCTGGCGCACATGACGCTGCCCAACGTCCTCACCATCTTCCGCGGGCTCGCGATCTTCGCGCTCCTCATCATCTTCCTGTGGCCGTGGGGCACGAACCTGACCCTGGCGCTGGTGGTCTTCGCCCTCGCCGCCGTCACCGACTGGCTGGACGGCCGCATCGCGCGCGCTTGGAACCTCACCAGCAACCTCGGCCGGATGATGGACTCCATCGCCGACAAGCTCCTGATCGCCGTCACCCTGCTTGCGCTCTGCGCGATCGGGCTGATCGACGGGGCCAACGTCCTCGCCGCAGCGCTCATCCTGGCGCGGGAGATTGCAATGTCGGGCTACCGTGAGCATCTGGCGGGCAAGAACATCGTCGTGCCGCCGTCGATGGCCGGCAAGTGGAAGGCGACGTTCCAGATGGTCGCGCTCGCCGCGCTGATGGCGGCGCCGCTCGCCCCGTTCCCCGAGGTGGCGCGCGTCGCGGCGCTCCTCATCCTGTGGGCGGCGATGGTGATGACGATCACGAGCTTCGTGCAGTACGTGATGGAGACGCCGAAGGAGGCGTTCGAGGAATGAAGGTCAAGTATTTCGCCTGGGTGCGCGAGCGGATCGGCCACGCGGAGGACGACATCGTCCTGCCGCCGGACGTCAACACCGCGCACGAGCTGATCCTCCACCTGAAGGAAAAGGGCGAGGAGTACGCCCATGCGCTGGAACGCGACGCCTTCATCCGCGTCGCCGCCGACCACCGCCACGTGGCGCACGACACGCCGATCCGCGATGCGGGCGAGATCGCCCTCTTCCCGCCGATGACCGGTGGCTGACGCGCCGCCGCGCATCCACGTCGGCGTGATCGACGGGCCGCTCGACCCGGCCGCCTGGCTCGCCGAGATTTCGCCGCGCGACGATACCGGCGCGGTGGTCACCTTCAGCGGCTACTGCCGGGGCGAGGCGGGGCGGATCACGGCGCTGGAGCTGGAGCACTATCCCGGCATGGCCGAGGCGGAGATGCAGCGGATCGCCGAAGCCGCCGCCGCGCGCTGGCCGCTCCACGGCATTCTCGCGGTCCACCGGACCGGCGTGGTGGCTGTGGGCGAGCCCATCGTGCTGGTGGCGGCCGGCAGCGCGCACCGCGACGCTGCGTTCGAAGCCGCCCGCTATCTCATGGATTTCCTGAAGACCGACGCGCCGTTCTGGAAGCGCGAGCACCTCGCCGACGGCACCAAGGGCGAGTGGATCGAGGCCAAGACCGCCGACGACGCCGCCCGCGCCCGCTGGGCCTGAGCGGAGCGGCGGCGGCGCGACAACCCGCGCCGCCGCCCGTCTCGTCTACCGGGCCGAGGCCGGCGCCGGCTGAATGAGGCCGAAGCAGTAGGCGAGCACCGCCTTCTGCGCATGGATGCGGTTCTCCGCCTCGTCGAAGACTGCCGACTGGGGGCCGTCCATCACCGCGTCCGTCACTTCCTCGTTGCGGTGCGCCGGGAGGCAGTGGAGGAACACGGCGCCGGGCGCGGCAGCCGCCATCAGGCTGTCGTTCACCTGGTAGGGCATCAGGAGCTTCAGGCGGCGCGCCTCGTCCTCGTCGCCCATCGAGGCGAAGGCGTCGGCGACCACGACATCGGCCCCGTCGACGGCCTCGCGCGGGTCGTTGGAGACGAACACGTCCGCCCCGGCGGCGCGCGCGGCCTCGACCACGTCGTCCGCCATGGCGAGCTCCGGCGGCGTCGCGATCCGCATGCGGAAGCCGAGGGGACCGGCGGCCTCGAGGAAGGTCGCGGTCATGTTGTTGCCGTCACCGACCCAGGCGACGGTGCGCTCCCCGATCGGCCCGAGGCGCTCCTCGATGGTGACGAGATCCGCAATGATCTGGCACGGGTGCGAACGCCGGGTGAGGCCGTTGATGACCGGCATGTCCGCATGGTGGGCGAACTCGACGAGCGCGTCATGGTCGAGCATCCGGATCATCACCGCGTCGACGTAGCGCGACAGGACGCGCGCGGTGTCGCCGATCGAACTCGCCGCGGCCGAGCTGCATCTCGGCGCCGTTGGCGACGATGGTGTCGCCGCCCATCTCGCGCATCGCGAGGTCGAACGAGAAGCGCGTCCGCGTCGACGGCTTCTCGAACACCATGGCGAGGGTGCGCCCGGATAGAGCATCGGTCCGGGGACGGGGCTTGCGCCCCTCCCCCTTGATCCGGTGAGCCTCGTCGAGAATCGTGCGAATGGCCCCCTGCGGCAGGCCCGCAAGGTCGAGGAAGTGGATCGGATCGCTCATCCTGCCGCCGCCGCACTCTTGGCTTCGAGCGCGCTCGCCGCACGGTCGAGCATTTCCGCCGCTTGCCGCAGCTCTGCCTCTGTGGCGACCAGCGGCGGCAGGAAGCGCGCGGTGTTCTCGCCGGCCGGGATCACCAGCAGGCCCTCGGAACGGGCGGCGGTGGTGACGTCCGCCACCGGCGCACGGCATTTCACGCCGATCATCAGCCCCTCGCCGCGCACGGTCTCGAAGACGTCCGGATGGCTGTCCACCACGCCGGCGAGCACCTGCTTGGCGTAGAGGCCGGTCTTGCGCACGTTCTCGAGGAAGCCGTCCTCCAGCATCACGTCGAGCACAGCGTTGCCGGCGACGCACGCGAGGCGGTTCCCGCCGTACGTCGTGCCGTGGGTGCCGGGGACCATGCCCGCCGCGGCCGCCGCCGTGGCAAGGCACGCGCCGAGCGGGAAGCCGCCGCCGATGCCCTTGGCCGCCGCCAGGATGTCCGGCGTCACGCCGAGCTGCTGGTAGGCGAACAGCGTGCCTGTGCGCCCGGCGCCGGTCTGCACCTCGTCGAAGATCAGCATGAGACCGTGCTCGTCGCACAGCGCGCGCATCTCCGCGAGGACAGCGCGCGACACCGGCCGGACGCCGCCCTCACCCTGGATCGGCTCGACCATGATCGCCGCCGTCTCCGGCCCGATCAGCGCCTTCACCGTCTCGATATCGTCGAACGGCGCCTGGTCGAAGCCCGCGAGGGGCTCGCCGAAGCCTTCGAGATATTTGGGCGAGCCGCCGGCCGCGATGGTGCCGAGCGTGCGCCCGTGGAAGGCGCCCGCCATCGTGATGATGCGGGTCCGCTCCGGGTGGCCGTTGATGAACTGGTAGCGCCGCGCGGTCTTGATCGCGGCCTCGTTCGCCTCGGCGCCCGAGTTGCAGAAGAACACGCGCTCGGCAAACGTCTCCGCGACCAGGCGCTCGCCAAGGCGCGCCTGCTCCGGAATTTCAAAGAGGTTGGACGTGTGCCACACGCCGGCGACGGCCTTCTGCATTTCGGCAACGAGGTGCGGATGCTGGTGGCCGAGGGCGGACACGGCTATGCCGGCGCCCATGTCGAGGTATCGTCGCCCGTCGGACCCGTGCAGCCAGACGCCCTCACCCGAATCAAACGAGACGGGAATACGGTTGTAGGTGGCGAACAACGCGGGTTCGGTCATAAATGTGTCGCGCTTGACGCGCTTCTCCACAGAGTTGGGGTGTCTCGCCCGAAGACGAACGCGTCTTTTTCCCGATGGTTGGGGAAAAAGCAACTCTTAAGTCCATCGCGACTCCCTGACTCTAGACGCTGATTCGCCGATTCCTTTACGATTCATGAGGACAGGGAGCACATTTGACGTGCTCCACAGCCTTCAGCCAACACGGTGGAATCCCGTGCCGTCCGCGGCGCGCCGCCTTTGGATTCCCTGTGGGCTGTTTGTGGACAGCAAGGGGACTGCGATGAGCTGGACCGACGAGCGGATCGAACAACTGCGCAGGCTCTGGGCAGAGGGGCACTCCGCGTCCCAGATTGCCGGAACGCTGGGTGGCGGTGTGTCGCGCAACGCGGTGATCGGCAAGATTCACCGCCTGGGTCTCTCCGGCCGCGTGAAGACCGCGCGGCCTGCCGCGAGGCGCCCCGCCGCGCCCGTGGCCCCGCCGCCGCGGCAGCCGCGACACGGGCGCCAAAGCCCGCCGCGCAGCCGCGCGTGATGGCAGCGGGCGCCGCCGCGGTGAAGGTGGTCGAGCGGGAAGTGTTCGAGCCCGCGCCGCAGCCGCGGATGGCCGAGGTCGTGCCGCTCCACGGCGGGATCACGCTGATGGACCTGAAGGCCAGCACCTGCCGCTGGCCGATGGGCGACCCGTCCGGCGACAATTTCAGCTTCTGCGGCCAGCGCGCCGAGACCGGCGCCACCTACTGCACCGCCCACGCCGAAGTGGCGTTCCCCGGCCGCACCAAGCCGCGCAAGCCGCCCGCCCGCTAGGGATTCTGGACGTGGCTGCGGCCCCGGCGCCGTCAATCGGCGCCCGTTCGCAAGTGGGGGCTGTCGGCCCCCGGCGCCATCAATCGGCGCCGAACCTGTCGTCGAAGGCGTAGCCGGCACCGCGCACGGTGCGGATCGGGTCGCTTTCCTTGCCGCGCTTCAATTGCTTGCGCAGGCGGCCGATGTGGACGTCCACCGTCCGCTCGTCGACGTAGACGTCACGCCCCCACACGCCGTCGAGAAGCTGCTCGCGGCTGAAGACGCGGCCGGGCGACTGCATCAGGAATTCGAGCAGGCGGAACTCCGTCGGCCCCAGCTTCACCTCGCGGCCTGAGCGCTGGACGCGGTGCATGGTCCGGTCGAGCTCGAGCGCGCCGGCGCGCAGCATTGCCGAGACCTTTTCGGGCTTGGAGCGGCGCAGGAGGCCGCGGATGCGGGCCATCAGCTCGGGCGTGGAGAACGGCTTCGTCACATAGTCGTCGGCGCCGGTGGCGAGGCCGCGCACGCGCTCGGTCTCCTCGCCGCGGGCCGTCAGCATCACGATCGGCAGGTGCTCGGTCTGCGGGCGGGAGCGGAGGCGTCGGCACAGCTCGATGCCGGAAAGGCCGGGAAGCATCCAGTCGAGCAGCAGGAGGTCGGGCAGTTCCTCCAGAAGGCGGACCTCCGCCTCGTCGCCGCGGTTGCAGGTGTCGACCTCGTAGCCCTCGGCCTGGAGGTTGTAGCGCAGGAGGAGAACCAGCGGCTCCTCGTCCTCCACGATCATGATGCGCGGCATTATCGCGCCTCTGGCCCGTGCGGCGCGGGCATCGCTGCCGCACGGCTCGACCACGTCGGTTGCCTGCATGGGAGTACCTTTGACAAAGCGTCAGCCGATCCGGGCACTGTCAGCGCAAGCCGACGTTGCCCGTGAAATCGGCCGACAGGTAGGACGACTGATCGGACTTCGCGCGCGCCTCGGCCGGCTGCTCGCCGGTGACGACGTAGTGGATGGCCTCGGCGATGTTGGTCGCGTGGTCGCCGATCCGCTCGATGTTCTTGGCGCAGAACAAGAGGTGCGTGCAGAAGGTGATGTTGCGCGGATTCTCCATCATGTAGGTGAGGAGCTCGCGGAAGATGGAGGTGTGGATCGCGTCGACCTCGTCGTCGCGCAGGCGCACGTCGAGCGCGGCAGGCACGTCCTGGCTGGTGAACGCGTCGAGCACGGTCTTCAGCTGCTCCAGCGCGATCTCGGACATGTGCTCGATGCCGAGCGCGACGCGGGGCGGATGGGCGCTGTTCTCGATCGCGAGGAGCGCGCTTGGCGTTGTTCTTGGCAAGGTCGCCGACGCGCTCGAGGTCGGACGAGATGCGCAGGCCCGCCACCAGCTCGCGCAGCGCCTTGCCCTCCGGCCGGTGCGCCGCGATCATCTCGACCGTGTGGTTCTCCACGCTGCGCTGCATCGCGTCGAGCTTGCGGTCGGCGGCGATGACGCGGCGGGCGAGGTTGGTGTCGAGCCTCGTCAGCGCGGTGACGCTTTCCATCACCAGCTGTTCGGCCAGGCCACCCATTTCAGCGATTTCGCCGACAAGCTGCTGCATTTCAGTAAACGTATCTCTTACGACAATACCCACGTTACACTCCGTACGCCCGGCACACCCGAAGACGTGCCGCGACTGAATTCGTTACCCAAACACGCCCGTAATATACTGGCGTGTGCGCTCCTCTTGCGGATCATGGAAGATCTCTTCTGTCGGTCCTTCCTCGACAAGATAGCCGAGGTGAAAATAACACGTCTTCTGGCTGACGCGCTCCGCCTGTGCCATCGAATGCGTGACGATGACGATCGTGTAGTTCTCGCGCAGTTCGTGGATCAGCGTTTCCACGGTGCCTGTCGCGATGGGATCGAGCGCGGAACACGGCTCGTCCATCAGGATGACTTCGGGGTTCACGGCAATCGCCCGCGCGATGCAGAGGCGCTGCTGCTGGCCGCCTGAAAGGCCGGTGCCCGCTTCGTTCAGCCGGTCCTTCACCTCGTTCCACAGGCCCGCACGGCGCAGGCTCCGCTCGACGATGATGTCGAGGTCGGCCTTCTTGGTCGCGGTGCCGTGGATCTTCGGGCCGTAGACGATGTTGTCGTAGATCGATTTCGGGAACGGGTTCGGCTTCTGGAACACCATGCCGACGCGGGCGCGCAGGAGCACCACGTCGAGGTCCTGGTTGTTGAGGTCCTCGCCATCCATGTCGATCAGGCCGGTGACGCGGCAGCCGTCGATGGTGTCGTTCATCCGGTTGAAGCAGCGCAGGAACGTGGACTTGCCGCAGCCGGACGGGCCGATGAACGCCGTTACCGACCGGTCGGGGATTCCCATCGAGATGTGGTGGATCGCCCGCTTCTGGCCGTAGTCGACGCACACGTCGCGCGCGTCGATCTTGGTCGCCGGGTTGCCGGGCATGGGGCGGCGGATGGTGTCGAACACCAGGTCGTGGTCACGGGCAAACTCGCCGCCGGTTTCCGCCTGCTTTTCCAGCGTCGCGGCCGTCCTGGCGGTGCCGTGCTCGTCTGCCGTCTGTTTCATCGCGGTGTTCATGTGATCCTCGAAGGGTTTCGTCGGGCCGGGCGCGGGCGGCGTTACCAGCGGCGCTCGAAGCGATGACGCAGAATGATGGCGAGTGCGTTCAGCGAGATCATCACGCCGAGCAGCACCATGATGGCGGCCGCTGTACGCGGCTCGAAGAAGTTCCTGAGCTCGTTGCCCTGCCAGAGGTAGATCTGCACCGGCAGCGCGCTCGCCTGGTCGAGCGGCGTCGACGGCACGGAGGCGACGAACGCGTTCATGCCGATCAGGAGCAGGGGCGCGGTCTCGCCGAGCGCCTGCGCCACGCCGATGATGGCGCCGGTCAGCATCCCCGGCACCGCGAGCGGCAGCGTGTGGTGGAACATCGCCTGCGTGGGCGATGCGCCGACGCCGAGCGCCGCCTGCCGGATCGATGGCGGCACGGCCCGGAGCGCCGCGCGCGAGGCGATGATGACGGTGGGCAACGTCATCAGCGACAGGACGAGGCCGCCGACCAGCGGCGCCGACAGCGGCAGGCCGAAGAGGTTGATGAACACCGCCGCGCCGAGAAGGCCGAACACGATGGAGGGGACCGCCGCGAGGTTGTTGATGTTGACCTCGATGAGGTCGGTAAACCAGTTCCGCGGCGCAAATTCTTCAAGGTACACCGCGGCCATCACGCCGACCGGGACGGCGAACAGCATCACCACCAGCATCATCATCACCGAGCCGACGATGGCGCCGAGGAGGCCCGCCGTCGCCGGGGAGGAGCGCGAGTCGACGTTGGTGAAGAGCGTGCTGGAGAAGTTCATCTCGATGACGCCGCGGTCGTAGAGTTCGTCGGCCCACTGCTGCTGCACGGCTGACAGCTGCTGCATCGACTGCGGCAGGTCACGGTCGATGTTGCCCTTCAGCCAGACATCGACGTTCGCGGCGGCAACCAGCGCCACTTCCCGCGTCGTGCCGATCAGCGACGGGTCGGCGGCCACCATGTCGCGCAGGCGCACCTTCTCGGCGCTGGCGACCATGCCGCCGACGTCGCGCGCGTTGTCGGCAGCATCCGGCAGCACCTTGGCAAAGGCATCCTGCACCACCTTGTTCCAGTTCACGAACACCAGCTTGCGCTGCCAGGCGTAGAGCTCCTGCTGGTAGTCCGCGTCCGACACGCCGGGCATCTGCACCGGGCGGTCCGGCACGTTGATGGTGGCGGCGTCGAACGTCACCGGCAGGTGGAGCGTCGCCTGCGTGAACGCCGGGATGCCCTTGTAGAAGATCGACCCGAACAGGATCGCGACGAACGTCAGTCCGATCAGCACCGCGCCGAGGCCGATCCCCTTGAAGATCGCCTCGTTGCGCCGGCGGCGGCCGATTGACGCCTCCACCTGAGCGCGGGTGGTGTTGCGCTCGATGTCGCCGGCCGATTGCGCTTCCATCGTGGTCGCCATGTCGGGCCTATTCATATTGTTCGCGGTACTTCCGCACGATGTAGATCGCCATGACGTTGAGGATCAGCGTGATGATGAAGAGGGTGAGGCCCAGCGCGAACGCCACCAGAGACTGCGGGCTCGCAAAGTCGGTGTCGCCGGTGAGCTGGTTCACGATGGTGACGGTGACGGTCGACACCGCCTCGAACGGGTTGGCCGTCAGCACCGGCGAGTTGCCGGCGGCGAGCACCACGATCATGGTCTCGCCGATGGCCCGGCTGATGGCGAGCAGGAACGCGCCGACAATGCCGGGGAGCGCCGCCGGCAGGAGCACCTTGCGGATCGTCTCCGACTGGGTGGCGCCGAGGCCGTAGGAGCCGTCGCGCATCGCCTTCGGCACCTGGCTGATGATGTCGTCCGACAGCGAGGACACGAACGGGATGATCATGATCCCCATCACCACGCCTGCGGTGAACGCGCTGGTCGCCATGATGTGGATGCCGATGGCGTCGCCGATGGAGGCGAAGAACGGGCCCACCGTGAAGATCGCGAAGATGCCGTAGACGATGGTCGGGATGCCGGCGAGGATCTCGAGCGCCGGCTTGGCGAAGAAGCGGAACCGCGGCCCGGCATATTCCGACAGGTAGATCGCCGACATCAGCCCGATCGGGACCGCCACCATCATCGCGATGATGGTGATCATGATCGTGCCCCACAGGAGCGGCAGGAGGCCGAAGTCGCCCTGCCCGCCGGTGCCGGTGGACGAGAAGCGCGGGTTCCAGGTGGTGCCGAACAGGAAGTCGAGCGGGTTGACGTAGGAGAAGAAGCGCAGCGCCTCCGACAGGACGGAAAGGACGATGCCAACGGTGGTGAGCACCGCGATCGCCGAGCAGGTGATGAGGACCGCTCGGATCGCGAACTCGACCCGGTTGCGGGCGCGCAGCTGCGGCGAGATCTGCTTGCGCGCGATCGCTGCACCCGCGGCGCCGAGGCCGGCTGCGATGGTGATCGCGGCAAACCACGCGATGGCGTGGAAGCGCTCAAGCGCCGCGGCGCCGGCCTCCTCGTAGGGGGTGAGGTCGCCGACCGCGCCGAAGCCGGAGGCGATGCTCGCCATCCGCGACATGGCGCTCGCCATGTCTGCCGGATTGGCGGCGATTTCGGGCGGAATGTAAGACTGGAGGATCGCGTCGGAGATGACGGGCTCGAACACCAGGTAGATGATGAAGGTGACGGCGGCGGGGATCAGGCACCACAGCGCCACCAGCAGGCCATGGTAGCCGTAGCGCGAGTGCATCGAAGCGCCGGAGGCGGTCGCGACCTTGCGGCTCGCCGAGACGCCCCACTGGTAGGCGATGCCGAGCAGGATCAGGACCACTGCGACGGGGATGAAATTCGTCATGGTGAAGCGAGCACCTTGCACTTCGGATCGGCGGCAGCCGTGGCGGGAGACGCCCGGACGGCGCCAAAATAACGGGCCCGCTGCGAACAGCGGGCCCGAATGCGTTGCGCCGGCCCGAAGGCCGGCGCGGTGCGTTTAGTCAGCCGCGGAAACCGAGGTCTTGTTGGAGATCTTGTCCATCTGCGCCTGGCGCTCGTCGGCGGGCAGCGGGATCAGGCCAGCGGCTTCAAGCTGCGAACCGGCACCGGAGACCTGCTCGGACACGAAGTACATTGCGTACTCCTCGAGGCCGGGGATGACGCCGATGTGCTCGCCCTTCACGTAGAAGAACAGCGGGCGGGAGACCGGGTACTCGCCAGTGGCGATGGTTTCCATGGTCGGCTCGATGCCGTCCACGGTCGCAACCTGGAGACGGTCGCGGTTCTGGTCGTAGAAGGACAGGCCGAACACGCCGATGGCTGCCGGCTGCGCGTCGAGGCGGCCGAGGGTCTCGGTGTAGTCGCCGGCGACTTCGATCACGCGGCCGTCCTGGCGGAAGCCGAGGCAGGCGGCTTCACGGGCGTCTTCTTCCATCGCCTCGATGACTTCGAAGGACTCGCAGCCCGGCAGGACCACCTTCTCTTCGAACACTTCGCGGGTGCCGTGGTTGGTGCCCGGGATCACGAGGGTGATTTCCTGGTCCGGGAGCGAGGAGTCGATTTCCGACCAGTTGGTGTAGGTGTTGTCGACCAGCTCGCCGTCGACCGGAACCTTCGCGGCCAGCGCCTGGTAGATCTGCGCGGGCTCGAGGGCGAAGGCGTTGGTGGACGCGTCGGAGGCGAACACGATGCCGTCGTAGCCGACGCGCACTTCGATGATCGACTTCACGCCGGCGTCGGCGCAGGCCTGGATCTCGCCGTCACGGATCGCGCGGGATGCGTTGGCGATGTCGATGGTGTTCTCACCGACGCCCTGGCAGAACTGGCGCAGGCCACCCGAGGAACCGCCGGAGCCGACCACGGGGGTCTTGAACTCGGGGAAGGCGTTGCCGAACTCTTCGGCGACGATCGAGGCGAACGGCAGGACCGTTGACGAGCCCGCGATCTGGATGGTGTCACGCGACTGCGCGGAAGCGGCGGACGCGGCGAGAACGCCAGCGGCGGCGAGAGCGGCAACGCTCGCAATGTTCGTAAATTTCACAAAGGCTCCTGTCATGAGCGGCGGCGTGTTGTTTGCCTTGACCACCGCCTTCTGCCGGTCTGCCTAGAGTTCCTAATTGACGTTAACGTGACAGTCAGGTGAACCTTGTGTGACAGCCCAACCGGCTGTCTTCAATGCCGTTTCACCGGTCCGCAAAAAGCGGAATCTTCACGGCGAACGTCGACCCAGCGCCGAGCTCGCTGCGGACGGTCAGGCGGCCCCTGTGGCGCGCCACGATGTGCTTGACGATGGCGAGCCCCAGCCCCGTGCCGCGCCGCGCCCGCGAGGCCTCCACGTCCACCCGGTAGAACCGCTCGGTGAGCCGCGGGACGTGCTCCGGCGCGATGCCGATGCCGAAGTCCTCGACCGACACGCACGCCGCCTCGCCGCGCCCGGCCGGCTCGCGCACGACCGAAATCAGCACCCGCTTGCCCTTGCCGCCATACTTGATGGCGTTCTCGATGAGGTTGGAGACGAGCTGGACGAGCTCGTCCGCATCGCCGCGGATGTGGAGCGGCTCCTCCTCGACGGAAAGCTCGAGCGTGACGTTGTCCTCCCGCGCCATCGTGCGCGTGAACTCGACCGCGCTGCGGACGACGGCGACGAGGTCCACCCTGTCCGACGGGCGGACGTGGGCGCGCATCTCGATCCGCGACAATGAAAGAAGCGCATCCGTCAGCCGCTTCATCCGCTCGGCCTGCTGCCGCATGATGCCGAGGAACTGTTCGCGCGCCGCCGCGTCGTCCTTCGCGGGGCCCTGCAGGGTCTCGATGAAGCCGGTGAGGGCGGCGAGCGGCGTGCGCAGCTCGTGGCTGGCGTTGGCGACGAAATCCTCGCGCATCCGGTCGAGCCGTTCCTGCTCGGTGAGGTCGCGCACGAAGATGGCGATCGCGTCGCGCGGGCCGCCTGAGAACGGGAACGGGGTGACGAACGCCTCGTACCAGCGCCCGGTCGGCACGCGGACGGACCAGCGCGCCCGCTCCGAAAGCCCGTGCCGGGCGGCCTTCTCCAGCGCGCGCAGAAGCTCCGGCACGCGCATGGTGAAGGAGAACGGCGTGCCGGGCTCGAAGTCGCCGAACTGCTCGCGCGCGGCGGCGTTCGCCCACACCACGGTCCGGGTCGCGGTGAGGACGATGCAGGCGTCCGGCATCGCGTCGAGGATCGCCTGCGCGTCGGGCGATAGCGCGGGTGCCGGCCGCGGTGCGCCGACGGCGGTGCCGGGCGGCACGTCGTCCGGCGCGTCGGCCTCCTCGGCGCCGGCCGCGTCGGCGCTCTCCACGGCACGGGCGGGGGCGATGGTGAGGAGAATCGCGGCGGTCGCGCTCACCGCCAGCGCGAAGCCGAGCGGGGCGAGCATGACGGCGAGCGCCGTCAACGCGGTCAACGCGAGCGCCGATTTCACTGGGCCGTTCAACTTACCCCCCACAAGGTTCCGCCCGTCCCGACCGGCTTGCGCACGGAAGAGCCGCGTCTGTCGTCGGCATCCCGCCCCGCCGGGCCACGCAGCATGGACCGGAACCGGATGGATTCCAAAGCCCGGCCATGAGCCGGACCGTCCGCCACGTTGCGCAAGATTTGCGAAAATCAGATGAAGGCATGGCGCGATCATAACGCGGCAGACCCGCGAAATCCCGAAAATTGCGTCCGTTGCAATCTCTTAAGGTAAGTCACGCGGAAGTGTGCGCGTAAACCGCATCGCGCTGCGCTACGTATTGAGCATAGAGTCCTGAACCACACCGGGAGGCGAAACCATGCCCGTCCACTTCAAACCGCGCTGGGCGCTCCCCGAGCGGGCGGCCACGCCCGAGAGCGTGTTCCGCAACCGCCGCGCGTTCCTGAAGACCGCGGGGATCGCCGCGGGCACCATCGCCGCTGGCCCCGCCAGCGCCAACATCTTCGACCGCCTGCTCGGCGGCGACGACATGCCGACGCCCGACGTCGAGAACGACCCGTCCGCCGGCCTCTACCCCGCGCCGCGCAACGAGGCCTACCAGGTGATGCGACCGATCACGCGACGAGAACCTCGTCACCACCTACAACAACTTCTACGAGTTCGGCTCCCACAAGCGGATCTTCAAGGCCGCGCAGCAGCTCGACATCCGGCCCGTGGACCGTGAAGATCGACGGCATGGTCGAGAACGAGCAGACGCTCGACATCGATTCGCTGCTGAAGAAGGTGTCGCTCGAAGAGCGCGTCTACCGCCACCGCTGCGTCGAGGCGTGGTCGATGGTGGTGCCGTGGACCGGCTTCCCGATGGCCGATCTCGTCGCCCTCGCCAAGCCGCTGTCGGGCGCGAAGTACGTCCGCACCGAGACCTTCATGAACCCCGACGTCGCGTCCGGCCAGCGCCAGAGCTGGTATCCGTGGCCCTACGTCGAGGGCCGTGACCATGGAGGAGGCGATGAACCCGCTCGCATTCCTCGTCACCGGCGCCTACGGCGCGCCGATCGAGGAGCAGAACGGGGCGCCGCTCAGGCTGGCGCTGCCGTGGAAGTACGGCTTCAAGTCCGCCAAGTCGCTGGTGCGGTTCACCTTCACCGACGAGCGGCCGTCCTCGTTCTGGATGGACATCGCCGGCAACGAATACGGCTTCTGGGCCAACGTGAACCCCGAGGTGCCGCATCCGCGCTGGAGCCAGGCGACCGAGCAGCCGCTCGGCAGCGACGAGCGCATCCCCACCCTCCTCTACAACGGCTACGCCGACGAGGTGGCCGGCCTCTACACCGACAAGACGGACGAGAAGCTCTACTTCTGACCCGCTCCGGCCGCCGCCCGGCCGGATCACCGGTTGATCGGCTGAGAACGGGTCTTCGCGCCGCCGCCCTCCACGGCTAGATTGGGACGCGCCGCAGGCCGCCTGTTGGGCGCCTCGGCACGAAATCCCGAGCCGCGAGCCGCTCCGGCGGCTTTCGGCGCAACCCGGCCCGTGCGCCGGACGGAGTGGCCGATGACCCTCGCCGGAACGTTGCCGCCCGCATGATGACGGGCTGGCTCCTCGCGGCCGCGGCATTCCTGCTCGCCGCCGCCGCAATTCTCTACGCCGCGCGCACCACCCGCGTCGCCCTCGAGGCGACCGACGAGGCGCGCGCCCTCCGCCTCTCCCGTACGCTCGCCGACGAGACGCTGGCGCGCGGCGCCCTCGCCGCCGTGCGGCTCACCCCGTCCGGCACGCCCATCCTCGCAGGCCCCGTGCCCGCCAGCGTGACCGACGCGGTCGCAGGCAACGGCCCGCTCGCCGCCGCGGTCGAGGCGCTCGGCCAGGGCACGCCGTTCCGCCAGTTTCTCGGCGAAGGCGGGCTCGCCGCGGTCGGCACGCTGGACGGCGGCGCACCCACAGTCTTCGTCGAGGCCCGCACCGGGACCGGCACCGGCGGCACGGTGCCCGAGCGGATCGCCAGCCTCGTCTCCCACGTCCACTACCCCGCCTGGGTCGAGAACGAGGCGGGCGAGCGGCTTTGGGTGAACGCCGCCTACGCCGGCGCGGTCGGCGCCGAGACGCCCGACCTCGCGGCGGCAGGCGCCGAAACGTTGCTCGACGCCAACGCCGCCGGCAAGCTGCGCGCCGGCGAAGGGCCGCTGGCTGAACGCGTCTCCACCATCGTCAAGGGCGAGCGCCGCATTCTCGACGTTGCCGCCGAGCGGCACGAAGGAGCGCTGGCTGCCCTCGCGGTCGACGTCACCGAGATTACCCAGTCGCTCACCGCCCAGTCGCGCGCGCTGCAGAGCCATGCGGCGACGCTCGACCGGCTCGCCACCGCCATCGCCATCTTCGGGCCGGACCAGCGCCTCGCCTTCCACAACGCAGCGTTCGAGACGCTGTTCGCCCTCCCCTCCGCCTTCCTCGAGCAGGCCCCGCCGGAAGAGCGCGTCCTCGATCGCCTCCGCACCGAACGCCGCCTCCCCGAAACCGCCGACTTCAAGGCCTGGAAGCGCGACCAGCTCAAGGGCTACGAGACTCGCGAAAGCTTCGAGCGCTGGTGGCACCTGCCGGACGGGCAGACCCTGCGCGTCATCGCCAACCCCGGCTCCGACGGCGGCGTGACCT
Source organism: uncultured Alphaproteobacteria bacterium (assembly GCA_963704595.1). GTDB lineage: Bacteria > Pseudomonadota > Alphaproteobacteria > Rhizobiales > Amorphaceae > Acuticoccus. Next base: position 326,740 of record OY969922.1, on the reverse strand, counting down.
ACATCTACGAGAACGTCACCGAGCAGCTAGCGCTGGAGCGCCGCTACAACACCCTGTCGCGCGCGCAAGGGGAGACCATCGACAACCTCGGCGAAGGCGTCGCGAGCTTCGGCCCCGACGGCCTGCTGCGCCTCGCCAACCCCGCCTTCTGGCACCTCTCCGGCGCCAACGCCGCGCGAAGTCGGCGACCATGTCCGCGAGATCGCCGAGAGCGCCCCCGCCGAGACGCACGGCGTGTGGGACAAGCTGATCGGCCAGGTCACCGGGCTCACCGAGTACCGCGTCACCGAAAAGGGCCGGGTCGAATGCGCCGACGGCCGCGTGCTCGACTATTCCTTCAACCCGCTGCCCGACGGGTCGACGCTGGCGACCTTCGCCGACGTGACCGACACCGTGAACGTCGCGAGAGCACTGCTCGACCGCAACAACGCGCTGGAAGCTGCGGACAAGCTCAAGAACGCCTTCATCGAGCACGTCTCCTACGAGCTGCGCTCGCCGCTCAACACCATCATCGGCTTCACGCAGCTCCTCAACCGGCCGGAAACCGGGCCGCTTACGCCGCGGCAATCGGAATATGCGAGCTACGTCTCCACCTCGTCGGAAGCGCTCCTCGTCATCATCGACGGCATTCTCGACCTTGCGACCATCGACGCAGGCATCATGGAGCTCGGCATCGCGCCGGTGGACGTCAACGCGGCCCTTGCGCAAGTCACCGAAGGGCTGCAGGACCGGATCGCCGAGCAGTCCCTCGCGCTTCAGATCCACATCGCGCCGGACGCTGCCGAATTCGAAGGAGACGCCCAGCGCGTGCGCCAGGTCCTGTTCAACCTCATGTCCAACGCGGTCGCCCATGCGCCCGAGGGCAGCGAGATCACCGTCGAGGGGCGCGGCGAGGGCGATTTCGTCGCGATCTCCGTGCGCGACCGCGGCCTCGGCATCGCCAAGGACAAGGCCGAGGCGGTGTTCGAGCGGTTCATGACGACGGGCGCGCAGGGCCGGCGCGGCGGCGTCGGCCTCGGCCTCGCGCTGGTGAAGAGCTTCGTCGAACTCCACGGCGGCACGGTGGCGGTCGACCCGGTCGAAGGGCCGGGCGCGGCGGTGGTGGTGCGCTTCCCGCGCCACCAGCAGAAGAACAGGGTGCAGGACGCAGCGTGACACTCACCCTCACGATCGAAGACGAGGCCGCAATGGCCCGCCTCGGCGCCGACATCGCGTCCGTCCTCGCCATCGGCGACCGGATCGCGCTGGTCGGCGACCTCGGCGCCGGCAAGACCACGCTCGCCCGCGCCATCCTGCGAGCGCTCGCCGAGGATCCGGCGATGGAGGTGCCGAGCCCCACCTTCACCATCGTGCAGGCCTACGATGGCCGCGTCCCCGTCCGCCACGTCGACCTCTACCGCGTCGCCGACCCGGCCGAGATGGACGAGCTCGGCCTCGGTGAGCCCGACGCCGCCGAGCTCATCGAATGGCCGCGCACGGCGCTCCCGATCACCCTCGCCATCGGCTTCGGCGAGACGGACGAGGCGCGTACCGTGACGCTCGACGCCCCGGACGCATGGGCGGAAAAATTCGCCCGCAGGCAGGCGATGCACGGCTTCATCGCCGCGGCCGGCTGGAGCGACGCCGACGTCCTGCCGCTGAAGCAGGACGCCTCCACCCGCTCCTATGTGCGCCTCATGCGCCCCGACACGAGCGCCGTCCTGATGAACGCGCCGACCTTCACCCCGGCGCCGGATTCCTACCCGGTCCGCGCCCGGCTGGCCGACGGCAACAACAACGCCTTCCTCGCCATCGGCGCACTCCTGCGCGACTGCGGTCTCTCCGCCCCTGCGGTGCTCGCGGCCGACGCGGAAGCCGGCTTCATCCTTCTGGAAGACCTCGGCGACGACAAGATCGCCGAAGGCGGCGCCCCGGTCGAAGAGCGCTACCTCGCCGCGGCGGGCGCCCTCGCCGCCTTCCACGAGGCCGGCGCCACCGCCCCGGCCGGCTACGCCCCGCCGCGGTTCGACGCCGACCTCGCGACGCTCGAGGTCGGCCTCCTGCCGGAATGGCTGCTGAAGACCCCCGTCACCGCCGAGTACGAAGGCGCTGTGGCGCGCCGCGATCGACGGCATGTGGCGCGGCGACGACAGGCTGGCGCTGCGCGACTACCACTCCCCCAACTGCCTGTGGCTTGCCCGCGCGGGAAGGCATCGCGCAGGTCGGCGTGATCGATTATCAGGACGCGATGATCGCCCCGTCCGCCTACGACGTCGTCTCCCTCGCGCAGGACGCCCGCGTCGAGATCCCGCGCGCGCTGCAGGACGCCATCGTCGCGCGCTACCTCGCAGGCCGCACCGGGCTCGACGCCGAACGCTGGCGCGAGACCTACGCCATCCTCGGCGCGCAGCGGGCGACCAGGATCGCGGGCGTCTTCCGCCGCCTCAACGACCGGGACGGCAAGCCGCAGTACCTCGCCCACATCCCGCGGATGAAGAGGACGATCGCGCAGAACCTCGAAGCCGCGCCCGCCCTCGCGCCGCTCGCCGCGTGGTTCGCGCAGCATACGGATGTAATGGACGCGCAATGAGCGAACTTTCCGCCATGGTCCTCGCCGCAGGCCGCGGCGCGCGGATGCGCCCCCTTTCGGCGATGACGCCGAAGCCCCTGATCGAGGTCGCCGGGCAGGCGCTGATCGACCACGTGTTCGACCGGCTCGACGGCGCGGGCGTCCAGCGCATCGTCGTCAACGTCCACTACCTCGCCGACCTCATCGAGGTGCACGTCCGCCGCCGCAAGGGCGAGCGCGTGTCGATCTCCGACGAGCGCGCCGAGATGCTGGAGACCGGCGGCGGCGTGGTGAAGGCGCTGCCGCTGCTGGGCGACGCGCCGTTCCTCGTCGCCAACTCCGACACCTTCTTCATCGAAGGCGCGTCCAACAACCTGAAGCGGATGATCGCGGCGTTCGACCCTGCCGAGATGGACGGGCTCCTCCTGCTCGCCGATACCGTCAGCGCCGTCGGCTACGACGGGCGGGGCGACTTCGCGCTGTCGCCGGACGGGCGGCTGGAGCGGCGGCCCGAGCGGCGGATCGCGCCCTTCGTCTACGCCGGCTGCGCCGTCTTCGCCCCGCGCGCCTTCGAGGGTGCGCCGGAGGGCAAGTTCTCCCTCAACGTGACGTTCGACAGGCTGATCGCCGAGGGCCGCCTATTCGGGCTCCGGCTCGACGGGATCTTCCTCCACGTCGGCACGCCGGAATCCATCCGGGTCGCCGAAAAAGCCTACCACGCCAGCCACACATGAGGGTCTACTCGGTCGACGCCGGCGATCCGTTCCTCGAAACGCTGGCCGCCCGCCTTGCCGACGGCACCCTGTGGCCGGACGGCACCCGGCCGGACGACCCGTTCGCCATGGCGCGCGCGACGGTGTACCTTCCCACCCGCCGTGCCGCCCGCGCCCTCGCCGAAGCCTTCCTCGACGTTGCCGGCCGGCCCGACCGTGCTGCCCCGCATCGAGGCGCTGGGCGAGACCGAGGAGGAGACGCCTGACCGCCTCGCCACCGTGGACACGCTGGAGGCGCGCGTCGCCCTCGCCTCGCTGGTCCGCGTCTTCGCGCGCCGGCTGACGGTGAGCGGCGAGCCCGACGCGCGCACGCTCCTCCCCTCCTCCGGCGCCGATGCCGTCCGCCTCGCCGACGATCTCCTCGCGCTGATGGATCAGGTGGAGACGCAGGAGGCCGACTGGGCGGACCTTCCGGGCCTCGTCGAGCGCGCCGACCTCGCCAGCCACTGGAAGCTGACGACCGACTTCCTCGCCATCGCCACCGAGGCATGGCCGGCGCACCTCACGTCCAACGGCAAGATCACCGAGGCCGCCGCCCGCCGGTTCGAGGCCGAAGCCGCGGCCGCCGCCGTCGCCAACGCGAAGGGGCCCGATGATCGTGGCGGGCTCCACCGGCTCGATCCCGGCCACGCGCCGCCTGATCCGCGCCATCGCCGAAAGCCCATGGGGCGTCGTCGTCCTCCCCGCGTTCGACCGCGCCGCCACGGCGCGACGACTGGGCGGCCCTCGCCGACGCGCCCGACGCGTCGGGCCACCCGCAGTACGGCCTCGGCCAGCTCATCGAGGCGCTCGGCTGCGCGCCCGGCGACGTCGCGCGCCTCACCCCGCACCCGCGCCACCGCGACCCCGGCGCGGATCGCCCTCGTCAACGCCTCGCTCCGCCCCGCGCCCGCCACGCGACCGCTGGACCGACGACCGCACCGCCATCGACGTCGCGGCGGCGCTCGAAAGCGTCGCGATGGTCGAGGCGGAGGACGAACGGACCGAGGCCGCCGCCGTCGCGCTCGCCATGCGCGAGGCGGTGGAGAACGGCGAGAGGGTCGCGCTCGTCACCCCGCACCGGCCGCTCGCCCGCCGCGTCAGCCATGCGCTCCGCCGCTGGAACATCGCGGTCGACGATTCCGCCGGCGAGCCGCTGACCGCGACCCCCGCCGGCGTGTTCGCCCGCCTCGTCGCCGCGGTCGCGGCCGGGGGCGGTGCCGCCGAGTGGCTCGCCCTCCTCAAGCACCCGCTGTCGCTGGCGGCGGACGACTGGAGCGGCATCCGCGGCATCGAGAAGGTGCTGCGCGGCCCGCGCATCGCCCCCGGCCGCATGGCGGGCGCGCTCGCCGCGACGGGGTCGCCCGAGGCCATCGCGCTCGGCAACCGCATTCTCGCCGCTCTCGCGCCGCTGTCGGCGAAGGGACGCAACGTCACCGTCGGCAGCCTCGCCGCCGCGCACGCCGAGGCGATGGCGCTTTGCGCCGCGAGATCCCCGCCAGCGCGGACTGGACCGCCGTCGTCGAGACGCTGGCCGCCCTCGCCGAGCGGACCGAGCTTTCCATCGACGCGGGCGACTGGCCGTCGACCTTCGACGCGCTGGTCGCCGGCATCGTCGTGCGCGGGCCGGAGGACGACGCCGCCGTGCGCATCCTGGGCCCGCTGGAGGCGCGCCTGCAGGCGTTCGACCATGCGATCCTCGGCGGCCTCAACGAGGGGACGTGGCCCGCCGTCCCCGAAACCGGGCCGTGGATGTCGCGCGGGATGATGACCGCGTTCGGCATCGACCTTCCGGAGCGCAGGATCGGCCTCTCGGCGCACGACTACATGGTCGCCGCCGGCGCCAGCGCGGCTGACGCTCACCCGCGCACGCAAGGCAGGCGGCGCGCCGACCATCGCGTCGCGCTGGTGGCAGCGCCTCGTCGCGCTGTCGCGGCGAACCCGCCGCCGAGGCGCTCGCCCGCGGCGCCCGCCTCGTCCGCCTCGCAGAGCGCGCCGACGCCCGCCCCAACATCCCGCCCGCGCCGCGCCCCGCGCCCGTCCCGCCGCTGGAGGCGCGGCCGACGGGAGATCACCGTCACCGACGTCGCGCGGCTGGTGCGCGACCCCTACGCCTTCTACGCCAAGCGCATCCTGCGCCTGCGCCCGCTCGACCCGCTGGAGTCCGATCCCAGCTTCGGCGAGCGCGGCGAGCTCATCCACAAGGTCCTCGCCGACTTCATCCGCGAGAAGGCGCCACCACGCCGACGACGCCGAGGCCCGCTTCCTCGCGCTGGTCGAGAAGGCGCTGGAGCCGCTCTACTACGCGCCGGAAGCGCAGGCGCTGTGGGGCGCGCGCCTCGCCTACATCGCCCCACACATCGTCGCCGAGGAGAAGACGCGGCTCGGCACATGGACCTCGCCGCTGATCGAGGGCGAGGCTTCGGCCGAGATCGACGGGATGCGCCTCTACGGGCGGATCGACCGGATCGACGAGGGGCCGAACGGCGAACTCGAGATCATCGACTACAAGAGCGGCCGCGCCCCCTCCGCCGCGCAGGTGGCGAGCCTCCTCGAGCCGCAGCTGCCGCTGGAGGCCGTCCTCATCCGCGAGGGCGCGCTCGACCTTGCCGCCGACGCCGCGATCGACGGCCTCACCTACGTGTCGATCGGACAGGGCCGCACGCCCGTCGCCTGGCAGCGGATCGAGGCGAAGGAGAAGACGCACGGAAGCAGATGGTGGAGGACGCGCTCGCCGCCTTCCGCGCGCTGGTCGCCCACTACGGCGACGCGGCGACGGGCTATCTCAGCCGCGCCCGCGTCCCGTTCGAGACGGAGACCGACGGCGACTACGACCATCTGGCGAGGGTGAGCGAATGGCAGGGCTGAGCGTTCCCCCCGAGGCCGACGCGGCGCAGCGCCGGTCGAGCGACCCTTCCGCGTCCGTCTGGGTCTCCGCCAACGCCGGCGCAGGGAAGACCTACGTCCTCGCGCAGCGCGTGGTGCGGCTCCTGCTCTCGGGCGTCGCGCCCGGCGCGATCCTCTGCCTCACCTACACCAACGCCGCCGCGGCCGAGATGGCGGGCCGCGTCTACAAGGAGCTCGCCGCCCTCGCCGCGCTGCCCGAAGCCAAGCTCCGCGAGCGGGTCGCCGCGCTGGCGCCCGAAGCCGACCCCGCCGCCGCCGCGCCAGCGTGCGCGCACCCTCTTCGCGCTGTCGCTGGAAACGCCGGGCGGCCTCAAGGTGTCGACGCTGCACGCCTTCGCCGCCGCGCTCCTGCGCCGCTTCCCGCTGGAGGCCAACATCTCCGGCGCGTTCAGCGTGCTCGACGACGCGACGGCGGACGAACTCAACGACCGCGCCATCGCCGACGTCCTCGCCGAGGGGCGCACGCGAGCCCGACGGGCCGGTCGCCGCCGCCATCCGCGCCGCGATCCCGTTCGTCTCCGACGCCGGCCTCCCCGCGACGCTCCTCGCCTTCGTGCGCGAGCGCACCCGCCTCGCCGCATGGCTTAAGGCAGGCGACGGCACGGGCCGCCTCACCGCAACGCTCGCCGAAGCCCTGGCGCTCGACCTCGACGACGCGCCACCCTTCTCCACCAGCCTGACCGACAGCGACTGCGCGGCAATCGTCGCGGCCGCGCGCGAAGTCGGCGGCAAGAGCGACCAGACGTTCGCCGACGCTCTCGCCGCGGCCACCGGCTGCGGGGACGACGCCGCCCGGCGCGACATCCACTGGCGCGCCGCCTTCCTCACCAAGGACGGCAAGGCGCGCGAAAAGCACCGTCACGAAAAAGGTCCGCGAGGCGCTGCCCGAGATGGCGGAAAAGCTCGACGCCGAGCTTGCTCCGGCTCGACGCGCTGGCGCGCTATGAGGCGGCGCGCAACGTCGTCTTCGCGACGGTGCCGCTGGTGCAGCTCGCCCACCGCGTCCACCTCGTGGTCGACGCCGAGAAGCGCCGCCGCGGCCTGATCGACTACGACGACCAGATCGCCACCGCGATGAACCTCGTCAGGAGCAGCGTCGCCGCTGCCTGGGTGCGCTACAAGCTCGACGACGGGATCGACCACGTCATGCTCGACGAGGCGCAGGACACCGCCCCCGCCCAGTGGGACCTCGTCGACGCACTCACTGGCGAGTTTTTCGCCGGCGCGTCGAGCCGTGACGCGCACCGCACCCTCTTCGTGGTGGGCGACGAGAAGCAGTCGATCTACTCCTTCCAGGGCGCCGCGCCGCACCTCTTCAACGAGAAGCGCACGCACTATGCGGGGCTCGCCGAGGGCGCCGCGCTGCCGTTCGAGCCGGTGGATCTCGCGCATTCCTTCCGCTCCGCGCCGCAGGTGCTGGCGGCGGTGGACCGGGTGTTCGCCGCAGCCGACCTCAGCGCCGCCGCCAACGCGGCCGCCGTCCGCCACGTCGCGATCCGCGATCTCGCCGGCGGGGTCGACGTGTGGCCGCTGATGGGGAGCGAGGAGGTCGACGTCGACTCCGCGTGGGACGCGCCGCTCGACGCCACGGCCGACACCTCCGGCGAGGTCCGCCTCGTCCGCGCCATCGCCGACCAGATCGAGGCATGGGCCGTAGAGGGCCCCGACGGCGGGCCGCCGGTCGATCCCGGCGACGTCCTCATCCTGTCGCGCAGCCGCGGCCGGTTCGCGCCGCTGATGAACCGCGAGCTCAAGGCGCGGGGCATCCCCGCCGCCGGGTCCGACCGGCTCGACGTCACCCGCCACATCGCGGTGAAGGACATGCTGGCGCTCGCCCGCGCGCTGATCTCGGCCGACGACCTGTCGCTCGCCGCCGTCCTGCGCAGCCCCATCTTCGACGTGGCCGAGGACGACCTCTTCCGCCTCGCCCACGGCCGCAGGGGCACCCTTTTCTCGGCGCTCAAGAACGACCCGGACAGCGCCGGGATCTACGCCACGCTGAAGCGCTGGCGGCGCGAGGCGCACCGCGTCCGCCCGTTCGACTTCTTCGCCGGCATCCTCATCGGCGAGGGCCGCCGGGGCGACTTCGCCGCCCGCATGGGCTCGGAGGCAGAGGACGCGCTCGACGCCTTCCTCGACATCGCGCTCGACTTCGAGGGCAAGGGCATCCCCGCCATGGAGCCCTTCCTCCTGCGCCTCGAGACGCTGACCGAGGAGATCCGCCGCTCCGCCGAGGGCGGCTCCGGCAAGGTCCGCGTCATGACCGTCCACGGCGCCAAGGGGCTGGAGGCGGAGGTGGTCTTCCTCGCCGACGTCGGCGCCTCGATCCCGCTCCCCAAGGGTGGCACCGTCGTGCCGCTTCCCGGCCCGGAGGATATCGAGGTCCTGGCGCTCGCCCCCGCCAAGGCGGACCGCCCGCCCGCCATCGCCGACGTGCTCGACGCCGCGGAGATCGCCGCCCGGGCCGAGCACAACCGGCTCCTCTATGTCGGGATGACGCGCGCCGAGCGGCACCTCGTGATGTGCGGCGCCTACCGCAGCCGCAAGCCCGCCGCCGGCATGTGGCACGAGATCGTCAGCACCGCGCTGGAGCCCGAGAGCGAGGCGCGCGAGACCGCCCTCGGCACCGTCCTCGCCTGGCGCAATCCCGTCGGCGAGGCCGTGCCCGCCGAGCCGCACACGCCACGGCCGGTCCCCGCACGCCGGAGCCGGAGCCCGCGTGGCTCCGCCGGCCCGCGCCGCCTCTGCCGCAGCGCCCGCCCGCTATCGCCCCCTCGGACGGCGAGCACATTCCGGTGACGCTCGGCCCCAACGACCGCGCGCTCCCCGCCGCCGCCCACGGCGCGCTGATCCACGACCTCATCGAGCGCGGCGGCGACCTTGCCGCGATGACCGCGCTCGTCGCCGCCCGCCACCCCTCGCTCGCCCCCGAGGGCGTCGCGTCGATCGCCGAGGAGGCGGCCGCCGCCCTCGCGATGCCCGAACTCGCAGGCACCACCCACGCCGAGGTCGACGTCATCGGCGACGTGGTGATGCCGGACGGCAGCGTCCGCCGTGCGCTGGGCCGGATCGACCGCATCGTTGCCGGGGACACCGCGCTGATCGTGGACTTCAAGACCGACCGCGCGGTGCCGGTGAACGCGGCCGGCGCGCCGCGGGCCTACGCGCAGCAGCTCGCGATCTACAAGGCGCTGGTCGCGCCCATGCTCGGCGTGCCCGTCCGCACCGCCATCGTGTGGACGGCGACGCGCGAGATCATGGCCATGGACGCAGTGCTGCCACCCGTTCGCGCCGCATCCGCGTCCGCTTGACGGTCCATCGCGGGACCCATACCTACGGAGTAACCCGAGATAGAACAAAGGTGCGGCATGGCCCCCTCCAACGTGACTGACGCATCGTTCGAGAACGATGTCATCCAATCCAGCGAGCCCGTCGTGGTCGACTTCTGGGCGGAGTGGTGCGGTCCCTGCAAGATGATCGCGCCTTCGCTCGAAGAGATCGCGGCGGAAATGGACGGCAAGGTGAAGATCGCCAAGCTGAACATCGACGAGAATCAGGCCACCGCCATGAAGTACGGCGTGCGCTCGATCCCGACCCTGATCATGTTCAAGAACGGCGAGCCGGCCGCGACCCAGGTTGGCGCCGCCCCCAAGGGCAAGCTGTCCGACTGGATCAAGTCTTCCATCTGAACCCTCTCGAACACGAGGCCGCAATGTCCGGCGAAAACAAGGAGGGCGCGCCCGAGGCGCGCCCCGACGACGAGCCCCGCAACGACGGGCCCATTCTTGCAGAGGACGGTGAGATCATCGCTGAGACCGAGGACGGCCCCGTCGGCGACTTCGAGCCGCCGGTGGACGAGACCGAGGCGCTCCGCGCCGAACTCGACGAGATGCGCGGCAACATGCTGCGCGCGCTCGCCGAGGCCGAGAACGTGCGCCGCCGCGCCACGCGCGACGTCGCGGACGCACGCCAGTACGCCGTCACCGCGTTCGCGCGCGACATTCTCAACGTCGCGGACAACTTCCGCCGCGCGCTGTCGCTGATCGACAACCGCGACGGGCTCCCCGAGGAGGTCAAGGGCCTCGTCGAGGGCATCGACATGACCGGGCGCGAGCTTGCGACCGTGCTGGAACGCCACGGCGTCAGGATCATCGAGCCCGTGGGCGAGAAGTTCGACCCCAACCGGCATCAGGCGATGTTCGAGGTCGAGAACGCGGACGTTCCCTCCGGCACCGTCATGCAGGTGGTGCAGGCCGGCGCCATGATCGGCGAGCGCACGCTGCGCCCGGCGATGGTCGGCGTGTCGAAGGGCGGCCCGAAGGCCGAGGCGAAGCCCGCCGCCGCGAACGACGCCGGGGACGCCGCCTGACGGGGGCCCGCTCGGTCCTCCTCCTTGAGGGCCCGCTGTCGCCTCTCTTCCGCCTGATCGCCCGGCGGCTCGAAGCCGGCGGCGCATCCGTCCACCGCATCAACCTTTGCCCCGGCGACGCCGTCGCCTGGGGTTTTGGCCATGCCATCAACTACCGCGGCCGCCGTGCAGATTTCGGCGCCTTCGTGGCGGCCCTGATGGACAGGCACGGCATCGACGCCGTGGTGATGCACTCCGAGCGCCGCCCCTACCACCTCGAAGCCGCCGCCGAAGCCCGCACCCGCGGCATCCCGGTGTGCGTCACCGAGCTCGGCTACCTGCGGCCCGACTGGATGACCATCGAGCTCAACGGCAACTCGGTCGACAGCCTGTTCCCGACCGACCCCGACGCGATCCGCGCCATCGCTGCCGACGCGCCGCCGGTGGACACGTCCGTCATCTACCCGCGCGAGCCGCTGCTGGAGACGCGGGACGACCTGATGAACGCGCTCCCCAACGTGTTCGCGGGCTTCCTCTACCCGCGCTACCGGGCGCACGGGCTCTACCACCCGTTCGTGGCCTACGCGCGCTTCCTCTGGCGCGAGGGCCACAAGGGCAGCCGCGACAAGGCCGCGGCCGCCGTGCGCGAACGGCTGAAGCCGCCCTTCTACCTGTTCGCGATGCAGACCGACACGGACTTCCAGATCCGCGCCAACTCCCAGCTCGCCGACACCACCGAGGCGCTCGCCCTCGTCTTCCGCTCCTTCGCCGCGCACGCCCCCAAGGGCGCGCGGCTCGTCGTGCAAGAAGCACCCCGGCGACCTCGGCCCGGTCGACTGGAAGACCCGCGTGCCTGAGCTCGCCGCCGAAGCGGGAATCGCGGACCGGGTGGACTTCGTCGACGGCCTCGGCATGGGCGTCTGGTGCGCCGACGCCGCCGGCCTCGTCACCATCAACTCCAGCGCGGGCCTCGACGGGCTCGCGGCGGGCCTCCCGACCCACACCCTGTCGCCGTCGATCTACGACGTGCCGGGCCTCGTCCACCAGGGCACGCTCGATGCGTTCTGGACCGAGGGCGAGCCGCCCGACCCCGCGCTCTTCGAGGCGTTCCGCAAGGCGCTCGCCGCCTCCATCCAGGTCCGCGGCACGATCTACAACCGCGAGGGCACTCTGGTGTCCGCCAACGCCATCGCGGACCGTGTGCTCGCGGGCACCGTCGGCGCGCCGGGGGCCACGCAGGGCCCGCCGCCCCGCCACGCGCGCGCCAGGGCGCTCGGCATCCGCTGACCGCGGCGCGGGTGGCGATGCCACCATGCGTCACTATATTCAGTCCAACGACATGACGGCCCGGCGCGCGAGACGCGGCGCATCGGCCTCCAAACCACGCACAGTCCGGAGCATTCCGTTGAGTTCTGCCGAAACCACCGGTAGCGACGATCTCGTCCTGCCCTTCTCCGTCGAAGCCCTCGATGTGCGCGGCCGGATCGCACGGCTCGGCCCCGCGCTCGACGACATCCTGCGCAAGCACGACTATCCGCCCCAGGTGTCGCGCTTCCTCGGCGAGGCCATCCTCCTCAACGTCCTCTTCGCCACCGCGCTGAAGATCGACGGCCGCGTCATCCTGCAGATCCAGTCCGACGGCCCGGTCTCGCATGGTGGTGACCGACTTCACCACACCCGACGCGCTGCGCGGCTACGCGCGATTCGACGCCGAAGCCGTCGCCGCCCTCTCCGAGCACCCCTCGCTCGCCGAGGTCGCCGGCACGGGCACGCTCGCCCTCACCATCGACCCGCGGATGACCAACCGCCGCTACCAGGGCGTGGTCGAGCTCGCCGGGGAGAGCCTCGAGGACGTCGCGCACGCCTACTTCGCCCAGTCCGAGCAGATCCCGACCCTCTTCCGCCTCGCCGTCGCCGAGACGGTGGAGCGCCGCGAGGGCGCTGCCCCGCAGCGTTCGTGGCGCGGCGGCGGCGTCACCGTCCAGTTCCTGCCGGAAGCGTCCGAGCGGATCGTGGTGCGCGACATCGACCCCGGCGACGCGCCGGATCACGTCGCCGCCAATGATGACCGCGAGGACGACGACGCCTGGGTGGAGGCCGCCGCGCGCGCCAAAAGCGCGCAGGACCACGAGCTGGTCGACCCCGGAATGACCGCTGAGCGGCTTCTCATGCGCCTCTTCAACGAGCGCGACGTGCGGGTGTTCGACGCATTCAGCTTGAGTGCAGACTGCCACTGCTCAACTGATCGAATAAAGGTCATGCTGGACCAGTTCAGCGAGGAGGACCGCGCCTCCATGGTCGAGGACGGGGTCATCAAGGTCACATGCGAGTTCTGCAACACCCACTACCGGTTCGAGCCGGACAGCCTGGAGCCGATCCCCGGCCCGCACTGACGGGCCGATGCTGAGCCGCGCGCTGAAACTTTGCGCGCAGGCCGTGCTGCCGGCTGCCGTGCTGTTCGGGGCGTACCTCGCCACCGAGGCGCTGCTGTCCGGCCCCGGCCGGGACATGACGGGCAACGCCCAGCCCGAGATGGTCTACTCCGTCACCGCCGCCGACGTGTCGCTGGGCGCCAACCGCGCCACCCTGCGCGCGTTCGGCGAGCTCGTCGCGGCGGACGCTGCGGAGCTGCGCGTCGCCTCCCCCGGCGAAGTCGTCGCAGTCCACCCCAACCTCCAGATCGGCCGCACGGTCGAGGAGGGCGCGGCGCTCGTCACCATCGACCCGTTCGCCTACGAGGGCGCGCTGCGCGAAGCACGCGCGCAGCTTGCCGAGGCCCGCGCCGGCGCTGCCGAAGCCGACGCCCGCATCGGCATGGAAACCGCCCTCAAGACGCGCGCCGAGGAGCAGCTCGCGTTCGCGCAGACCGACCTCGAGCGCGCCGACCGCCTCACCCGCTCCGGCAACATCACCGACAAGGCGATGGACGACCGCCGCCTTCTCGTCAGCCAGCGCCAGCAGGCGCTCGACCAGGTGCGCTACACGCTGGAGGCCGAGATCGCCCGGCGCGACCAGCAGGCCGCCGCGGTGGAGCGTCTGGAATGGATGGTCGAGAAGGCCGAGCGTGCGCTCGCCGACACCGTGCTCGAGGCCCCCTTCACCGGCATCGTGCGTGAGGAGAACGCCTCCGTCGGCCGCCAGCTCGCCGCCAACGACCTTGCCGTCTCCCTCATCCGCGCCGATGCGCTCGACGTGCGCTTCGTCCTCAGCGACCAGCGCTACGGCCGCCTCCTCAACGAGGACGCGCTGTTCGGCGCCCCCGTCGAGGTGATCTGGCGCATCGGCGACACCCCGCTCACCTACGACGCCACCGTCACCCGCGCCGGCGCCGACATCGACTCGGCCCGCGGCGGCGTCGACGTCTTCGCACGGCTCGACCTCGGCGACCGCGCCATCCCCCGCCCCGGCGCCTTCGTGGAGGTGCGCATTCCGGGTGTGATGCGCCAGAACACCGCCCGCGTGCCGGCGTCCGCGCTCTACGGCGATGCGGTGTTCGTGATCGGCGACGACGACCGGCTCGTTTCGCGCGACATCGTGGTCGAGGCGCTGGACGACGGCGAGGTCATCATCAGCGGTCCGCTGGAGGACGGCGACCAGGTGGTGACCACGCGCCTTGCCGAGGCCGGCGACGGCATCAAGGTCAACCGCGTCGACATGCCGGGCGCCACCGCGGTGCGCCCCGGAACCTCCGGCGTCGCCGCGACCGCGGCGGACGCCGCCCCCGAACCCGCCGCCGCTCCCGCGCGGCAGAGGCGCGGACCGGCCGCGGAACGCTCGTGACCGCCGCCGCCAGGAGAGCTCTGCCGTGAGGGGCCTCATCTCCCTCTTCACGCGCCACCCGAACGCCGCCAACATCCTGATGGCGCTGATGCTGGTGCTGGGCGCCTTCTCGCTGGTGAACCTCACCACGCGCTTCTGGCCGCCGACGGAGCTTGCCGAGGTGGAGATCTCCATCTCGTGGCCCGGCGCCAGCGCGGAGGACGTGTCCACCAACATCCTCGACGCTCTGGAGCCCGCCGTCCGCTTCCTCTCCGGCGTCGATTCCATCCGCTCCGTCGCGCGCGAGGGTTCGGGCTACACCTCGCTCGAATTCGCCCCCGGCACCGACATGCAGAAGGCGCTCGGCGACGTGGAGCAGGCCGTCGCGTCGCTGACGACGTTGCCGGAGGAGGCCGAAAGCCCGGTCATCCAGACCGACCAGCTGCGCGATCCGGTCGCCAAGATCGGCGTCGCCGGCCCCTTCCCCGAAAGCGCGCTGCAGGTCTTCGCCCGCCGCATCCGCGACGATCTGCTGGACCGCGGCCTAGACCGCATCACCATCGGCGGAATGCGCGACCGCGAGATCCTGGTCGACGCCCGCGAGCACGACCTCCTGCGCCACGGCCTCACCACCAGCGACATCGCCGCCACCATCCGCGCCAACACGCTCGACCGGCCGGCGGGCGTCCTCACCGGGGCGGTCGACCGGCAGGTCCGCGTCGTCGCCAGCGAGGAGACGCCAGCCGCCATCGCGGCGATGACGCTGAAGGCGCTGCCGTCCGGCGAGGCGCTCACCATCGGCGATGTCGCCACCGTCACCGAAGGTTTCGCCCGCGGGACCGTGTCGGGCCTGCGCGCAGGCAACCCCGCCATCTCGCTTACCGTGGAGCGCGCCCAGTCGGCCGATGCTCTGGCGTCCGACGCCGTCGTGCGCGGCTATCTTGCCGAGATCCGCCCCACCCTGCCGCAAAGCCTCACCGTCCAGCTCTACGACGTGCAGACGGACAAGCTGTGGGAGCGGATCTCGATCCTGATCCGCAACGGCTGGCAGGGCCTCGCGATCGTCCTCATCGTCCTTTTCCTGTTCCTGCGGGCGCACATCGCCTTCTGGGTCGCGCTCGGCATTCCGGTCGCGTTCGCCGGGACGCTGGCGGTGATGTTCGCCACCGGGCAGTCGATCAACATGATCTCGCTGTTCGCGCTCATCATGATGCTGGGCGTCATCGTCGACGACGCAATCGTTGTCGGCGAACACACCGACACGCTCTCGAGCCGCGGCCTGCCGCCTGCCGAGGCCGCCGAACGCGGTGCGCTCGAGATGCTGGTGCCCGTTCTCGCGTCCTCCGTCACCACTGTCGCCGCCTTCGCGCCCATCTTCATGATGCGCGACGTCATCGGCCAGATGATGGACGCGATGCCGCTCGTCGGCATTTCCATCATCATCGCCTCGCTGATCGAGTGCTTCCTCGTCCTGCCGGGCCACCTCGCCCATGCGGGCGGCGGCGGATCCGGGCTCAATGTCGGCCGCTTCCTCCGCCTCACTGTCCTCGCCGGCGTCGGTGCTGCGCTCATCGGCGGCGCGATCACCGCCGCGCGCTGGCTCGCCGCGGCGGACCCGGCGGCACGGGAGGCGCTTCTCACGCTCCCACCGTTCTTCGTGGTCACGGTTGCGATCATCGCGGGGCTGGCTCTCGCCGCGCTCGTCGAGCGACGACTCGCGCGGCGTACCGGGGGCACCGCGCGCGGCATCGTCACCCGGTTCCGGGAGGCGTTCGACCGCAACTTCAACGCCGTGCGCGACGGGCCGTTCACCCGTACCGTCCGCCTCACCTACGTCTGGCGCTACACCACGCTCGCCTGTGCCATCGGCGCGGTGATGGTGGTGGTCTACGGCCTCTATCTCGGCGGCGGGCACGTCCGCTTCGTGTTCTTCGATTCGCCAGAGGCCGAGTTCGTCCAGGCTCGGATCGAGTTTCACGCCGGCACCCCGCGCGAGCGGGTGGTCGAGGGCGTTGCCGCCGTCGAAGCCGCGCTGGCGGCGACGGAGGCCGAAATGGCGCCGAAGGGCGAGACCGTCGTCACCGACGTCTACGCCCTGATCGGCACGGCGGGGCGGGACCGGGGCGACAACCTCGCCACCCTCCAGGTGCAGCTCGCGGCATCGGAAGACCGCACGATCCGCACCCCCGCCTTCGTGCGCGCGTGGGAGAAGGCCGTGCCCGCGATCGCCGGCATCAAACGCGTGTCCATCGCCGAGCGCCGCGGCGGCCCGCCCGGCCGCGATGTCGACCTCCGCCTCACCGGCGCCGACCCCTCCGTGATGAAAGCCGCCGCGACCGAAGCCATCGCCGCCATCGAAGCGCTCCCCGGCGTCACCGCCGTGACCGACAACCTGCCGCTCGGCAAACCCGAGGTGGCGCTGTCTCTCACCCCGCGCGGCGAGGCGCTCGGCTTCACCGCCGAGAGCATCGGCGCGCAGGTGCGCGGCGCCTTCGAGGGCGAGATCGCGCGCCGCCTCGCCGTGGGTGACGACGAGATCCCGATCCGCGTCCGCCAGCGCCTCGGCGACGATCCGGTGCCGCTGGAAGACCTCTTCCTGCGCGCCCCCGCCGGCGAGTTCGTGCCGCTCACCGAGGTCGCCGCGCTCTCGGAGCGGGACACGTTCTCCACCATCGTCCGGCGCGACGGGCTCACCACCATCGCCGTCTACGCCGACGTCGATTCCGCCATCGCGACGCCGCAGGAGGTCACCGAGGCGATCACCGCGGGCGTCGTCCCCGGCATCGAGGCGCGCCACGGGGTGCGCGCCAGCTTCGCCGGGCGCGACCGGGAGCGGCGGCGCTCGTTCGAGGACCTGCGCCAGGGCGCCTACCTCGCCTTCATCACCATCTACCTGACGCTCGCCTTCGTCTTCGGCTCCTACTGGCGCCCGATCGTTATCATGCTCATCATCCCGTTCGGGGCGGTCGGCGCAATCATCGGCCACGTTGCGCTGGGCATGAACCTCACCATCGTCAGCTTCGTCGGCCTGCTCGGGCTTGCGGGCATCCTCGTCAACGATTCGATCATCCTGGTAAAGCGGTTCGACGAGCGGCTGGCCGAGGGCGAGAGCTTTGCCGAGGCCGCGGTCGGCGCCAGTGCGGACCGGCTGCGCGCGGTACTCCTCACCTCGCTCACCACCATCGGCGGGCTGGTGCCGCTCATCTTCGAGACCTCGATGTCCGCGCAGTTCCTTCTGCCGATGGCCGTCACCATCGTGTTCGGCCTCGCGCTCGCCACCGTCCTCGTCCTCGTCCTGGTGCCGACGCTCCTCGGCATCGGCTTCGACATCGGGCGCCTGTTCGGCGTCCTTCTCGGCCGCCGGACCGATCCTGCAGAAAGCCGCGTCTGAAGGCGGAACGCTAAAATCTGCTTTATTTTTTAGTCATGACCGGGTTTGCTGTCCCCTAAGCCACATCCGCTTTGCCTGAATAATGGGTGGCATGAAGATGAGATCCATCGCGAGCATTTTACTGCAGACCGGCACCGCGGCACAGCGGGTGGGCCGATGAACGTGCACCGTATCGTCGACGATCCGCACCACGATGCGGCCATCCTGTCCGCCGGTGCAGCGCCGGCGCGGGCCCGCAAGGTCGCGATCCTCATCCACGGAGTCGGCGGGTCGGCCGAACAGATGCTGGCGCTCGGCCAGCTTCTGGCGCTGAAGGACGTTGCGCTCCTCGCCCCCAGCGCGCCGCACGACTGGTTCCCACGCTCCTTCCTCACCTCGATCGAGACCAACGAGCCGTTCATCAGTTCCGCGCTCAACGCCATCGACACGCTGGTCGACGACGTCCTCGGCCAGGGCGTGCCGCCGGACCGGATCGTCTTCGCAGGGTTCTGCCAGGGCGGGTGCCTCGCGCTGGAGCACGTTGCGCGGGAGGGCCGGCGCTATGGCGGAGTGGTGGCGATGTCGGGCGGGCTGATCGGCACCGGGGAGGCGCCTGCGGGCTTCCCGCTCGAGGAACTGTACGGCCACCGGGACAAGGTGTTCGACTATCCGGTCCAGCTGACGGGCTTGCCGGTCTCTGTCAGCGTGCGCCTGCGCGATCCGCACATCCCGGTGAAGCGGGTGGAGGACACCGCGCAGATTTTCGCCGCGCTGGGTGCGGACGTCTACACCTACATCGAGCCCGGGCGCGGCCACGCGATCCTGCAGAACGACGTTCGGGCGCTGCGGGCGCTCCTGTCGGCCCGCTGAGGCCCGGAGGGGGCCGCGCCGGCGGCGCGCCGGATCAGATGTCGGCGCCGCCGAGTTCGAGGGCGATCCTGTCGCGCCTCTCCTTCATGTCTTCGAGGTAGGGGTGGATCTCGAGGGCGCGGTCCATCACGACAACGGCCTCGTCTTCCTTGTCGACCGCGATCAGGATCATCGCCATGCCGGCGAGGGCGCCCCAGTGGCGCGGCTCGCGGCGCAGCACCTGCTCGATGTCGGCGAGGGACTGGCCGTAGTCTTCGGCGAGGAAGTGGACGGTGGCGCGGCGGTTCCAGCCCTCCACGTACTCGGGGTGGAGGCGGACGATCCCGTCGAGGATGTCGAGTGCCTTGGGGTAGTCCTTCGACTTCATGCTGGAGGCGGCCTGAGACATCAGGAGGTCCACCGTCGGGGATCCGGACTGGGTCATCCGCCGCATGATGTGGCGCGCGACGCGGCTCGCCTGCCGCTCGTTGCGCGCGCTGGCGAGACGGTCGAACAGCCCGTCGAGCCGCTCGGCCCTGCGCTGGTCGGCTGTGAGGGTGTCCTGGTCCTTGCGGTCGCCCTTTGCGACGGGCGCGTCGGTGGCAGGGAGCTCGGTTCCGGGGATGGCCCCGTCGGGGACGGCGGACCGGGCGGCATCGCCGCGGCGCGGTTCGTCCGTGCTGTCAGCGCCGGCGCCGGGGCGCGGCACGACGATGGTCTCGGCGGTCGCAGGGACTGCGGCCAGCGCGTACGTCAGGATGAGCAGGCATGCGGGGTGTTTCATGACTGCGAGTATGCAGCCATGCGGGCCGTCCGGTCAAAAGGACGGACGGTCGCATTGCTGGTATTGCCCAGTCTCGGGCAAGCCCTGCCGCGCGGCAGGAACGCCGGGGATCAGCCCTGGCGTGCCTTGAAGCGCGGTGCCTTCTTGTTGATGATGTAGACACGGCCCCGGCGGCGGACCAGCTTGTTGTTGCGGTCGCGGCGCATCAGGGCCTTCAGCGAATTCTTGATCTTCATGTCGGACCCCGTGAACAAACAAAACGGCGCGGAAGCCCGCGCCGTGAACGCCCCTTAATAGGTGCCGCCGTACACAAAGGTCAAGTGATTGATTGCAACTCCGTCGCAGTGCTCCAAATTGGCATAGCGCGTCGATAGCTGAATCGGCCGCATGCCCAAGGAGTTAATTATGCTGAAAGTTACCAAGCGCGACACCGTCATCGCCGCGTCCGCCTTCGTGCTGGCTGGCGGGATCGCGACCGCCGCCTTCGCCGCGCAGCCGCACATGGACCGCGCCATCAGCCTGCTTCAGGAGGCCCGCTCCGAGCTCGAGGCCGCTTCCAAGAACAAGGGCGGCCACCGCGTGAAAGCGATCGACTACATCAACGCCGCCATCAAGGAAGTCCGCGAAGGCCGCAAGGCCGCCGACTCCTGATCATACGAAACGAGCCGGGCGGTTCAGGCCGCCCGGCTCGCTTGTTCTCATGAGGCTTGCGCCGGCGGTCGCCGGCCCAGCCTCAGCCGTTGGCGGCGAGGCGCAGCGGCGCGCCGCTCTCGTCGCGCAGCGGCAGCTCGACGTCCACTTCCAGCAGCGACATGTCGCTGCCGCGATCCATCTTCACGTGAACCTTGTCGCGCTCGATGGTCATGTGCTTGGCGATCACCGCGAGAATCTCTTCCCGCAGCGTCACCAAGAGGTCGGACTGGCCCGACGCCGCGCGCTCGTGCGCGAGAATGATCTGGAGCCGCTCCCGCGCCACCGGCGCGGAGTTCGGCTTCCGACGAAACAGTTCGATCAGGTTCATGCCGCCCTCTTCGCGAAGAATTTGCCGAACAGTCCCCGGCGGTCGGCGGGGATCTCCACCGTCACGTTCTCGCCCATGATCCGGCGCGCGGCGTTCTGATACGCCTTCGCAGCGGACGAATGGGGCGAGCCCAGCGTGACCGGCATGCCGAGGTTGGAGGCCTTCAGCACGTCCTGGCTCTCCGGCACCACCGCGATGAGCGGGATGGAGAGGATTTCCAGGACGTCGTCGACCTTCAGCATCTCGCCGCGCTCGGCCCGGATCGGGTCGTAGCGGGTGACGAGGAGGTACTTTTCCATCCGCTCGTCGCGCTCGGCCTTCAGCGTCTTGGAGTCCAGCATCCCGATGATGCGGTCCGAGTCGCGGACGGACGAGACTTCCGGGTTGGTCACCACGATCGCAACGTCGGCGTGGCGCATGGCAAGCGTCGCACCGCGCTCGATGCCGGCCGGGCTGTCGCACAGGATGTAGTCGAACTTCTCGCGCAGCTCGTCCATCACCTTGCCGACGCCCTCTTCCGTCAGCGCATCCTTGTCGCGCGTCTGGCTGGCGGGGAGGAGATGCAGGGTGTCCACGCGCTTGTCGCGGATCAGCGCCTGGGAGAGCTTCGCGTCGCCCTGGATAACGTTGATGAGGTCGAACACCACGCGGCGTTCGGCGCCCATCACCAGGTCGAGGTTGCGAAGGCCCACGTCGAAGTCGACGATGGCGACGTTTGCGCCGGTCTGTGCCAGCGCCGCCCCGAGCGCCGCCGTCGAAGTCGTCTTGCCGACCCCGCCTTTGCCGGACGTGACTACCAGGACTTTCGCCATTTACGATCCCTTTCCGTTGAAGGCGGCCATCTTGAGGGCGTCGCCGTCGAGCCATGCCTGAACCGAGCGGCCCACGCAGGCCGCCTCCAGGTCTTCGTTGGTCTTGTAGAGCCCGTTGATCGCGACGAGCTCGGCGTGGAGCGCGTTGCAGAAGATCCGCGCCCTGCGGTCGCCGTTCGAGCCGGCGATCGCCCGCCCGCGCAGCGCCCCGTAGATATGGATTGAGCCGGCGGCGACGATCTCGGAGCCGGAGGCCACCGAGCCGATCACCACCACGTCGCCCTTGAGGTGGACGACCGACTGGCCGGACCGCACCGGCTCGTCGAGAATGAGTGTTTCCGAATCCGGCTGCCCCATCGCCTCTTCGACGGCCGCGAGCGCGGCTTCCGCGATCTCGCGCTTGGCGTCGGCGGTGAGCGGGGCGTCCTCTTCGGCCGGAGCAGGCTCGGCGGCAGGCGCTTCCTCCGCCGGCGTCGCGAAGGCGTCGGCCTTGGCGCCGAGCTCGGCGAGCGCCGCGATTTCCTTGCCGCCGGTCAGGATCGGCGGCAGGCCGCGGGCATCGGCGCCGAGTTCACCCGGCGTGCGCCCGTCGAGGCCCATGATGGTGATGTGGCGCCGCTTCAGCTCCGTCACCATGTGGACGAGGTCGGGCCGCGTCGGCGGCATGTGCGAGATGTCCACCACCACCGGCCGGCCGGCGAAGAAGCCGGGGCTCCTCTTGGCGAAGCTGTCGAACTCTTCCAGCCAGTCCGCGATCGGTGGCATCGGCGTGAGGACGAAAGCCATGAACGACCGGCCAGTAAACCGAATCGATCGCTGTGTTGGGGTCGTTTGTTGCACGAGCGTTAATCCGGTTCCGGGTCTGGCCCATATGAATGCCAACGCGGTAAATTTTGGGTTAACGTCTGATTCGCGTCACGCGAGTATCTTGGCGATCCACAGGTAGGATCATATGCAACGCGGCCCGTTTCCGGCCCGTCTGACGCCTCTCGCCCGCCGGTCGGCTCACCGGGCGAGGCCTTAGCCGTAGCCGCGATGGACCGCCGGTACCACCCTGGGGTGAGCGCCGTTCACAGATGATCGCGCGGGGAGTGTCAGTCCTCGTCGTTGCCGGGCTCGGCGCTGGCGTCTTCTTCCACCACCGGAATCGCGTAGTGGCCGCCCAGCCAGCGGTGCAGGTCGAGGTCGGCACAGCGCTTGGAGCAGAACGGGCGCGTCTCGTGCTGCGCAGGCTTGCCGCAGATCGGGCAGCGCTTGGTCGGGGGGATGGTGCCCCCCGGCCGCGGCGGTTGTGCGCTGGCGCTCACAGGATGGTTTCGGCCGCCGCAGCCGCGTCGTCCCGCCGGAAGCCGCTGCCGACCAGAAGCTGCTCGGTCTCGTAGAGCGGCAGGCCGACCACGGCTGCGTAGGAGCCGACGAGCTGGGTCACGAAGGCGCCGGCGCGGCCCTGGATGGCGTAGCCGCCTGCCTTGCCTTCCCATTCGCCGGTGGCGAGGTAGTCGGCGATGTCGCGCTCGGACAGGCGCTTCATCTTCACCCTGGTCTCGACCAGCCGCTCGCGCGCCTTGCCGCCGGAGATCACCACCACGGCCGTCATCACCCGGTGGCTGCGGCCGGAAAGCTGGCGCAGGCACTTGTCGGCCATCTCGAAGGACTCGGCCTTCGGCAAAATCCGCCGGCCGACCGCGACCACGGTGTCGGCGGCGAGGACGAACGTGTTGTCGGCGCCGATCGTCTCGCGCACGCGCGCCTGCCCCACGGCCGCCTTCTCACGGGCCATGCGGGCGGCGTAGGCGTCGGGCCGTTCCTTCTCCTGCGGCGTCTCGTCGATGTCGGCAGGGGAGAGATGATCGGGAGCGTAACCGATCTGCTCCAGAAGCTGGAGCCGGCGCGGGGAGCCGGACGCCAGGACCAGGACGGAGTTCTTCTTGCGCGGTCGCGCCATCTTATTTGTAGCGATAGGTGATGCGACCCTTGGTGAGGTCGTACGGGGTCATCTCTACGAGCACCTTGTCGCCGGCGAGAACGCGGATGCGGTTCTTGCGCATGCGGCCTGCGGTGTGCGCGATGATCTCGTGCTCGTTCTCCAGTTTCACCCGGAAGGTTGCGTTGGGCAGGAGTTCAGTCACCTGCCCGGGGAATTCCAGTACTTCTTCTTTCGCCATGTGGCCCTTGTCGACTCGCTCTGTTGTTAAGACACGCAATCCCTACAAGTGGGAACGTGCCGGCATTTGTTCCAGCCTCGGTCAAATGCAGCCGGACCGGTGACTGATGAATTGCGGATACCGCGGTGCCGCAGCCCCGACCGGGCCGCGCCGCCGTGGCGCAGGGCTTACCCTGCGAGCCTCCTGCGAATCGCGACGTCGAGGGCGTCGCGGCACGAACGATAGCTCTCCAGAATTTGCGCTCTGGAGCCCTGAGTAGACGATGGATCGAGTGTTGGCCAGTATTCGACGTCGAAGGACTGGGTGCGGGCCAGATTGAGGACGTGGTGGTGCGCCTCAGGAGCGAGGGTGACGATGAGGTCGAACCCCGTGTCGGCGAGCTCGGTCATCGTCCGCGGCCGGCGCTGCGAGATGTCGAGCCCCTTCTCGGCCATCACCTCGGCGGCGAAGGGGTCGGGCTGGCCGCCGTCCACCCCCGCCGAGCGCGAATAGATGCCGGGGAAGGCGGCGCGGGCGAGCGCCGCCGCCATCGGCGAGCGGATCGCGTTGTGGCGACACACGAAAAGGACCGAGCCCGGCGCCGCCAACCGCGTCAGCCCTTGAAGTGCAGGGCGCAGATGAGGGTGAACAGCCGCCGCGCTGTGTCGTGGTCGACGCCGATCTTGCCCTCCAGCCGCTCCGCCAGAAGGCGCGAGCCCTCGTCGTGGACGCCGCGGCGGCCCATGTCGATCGCCTCGATCTGCGCCGGGGCGGACTGGCGGATCGCCGAGAAGTAGCTCTCGCAGATCAGGAAATAGTCCTTCACCACCTTCCGGAGCGGCGACAGCGAGAGGATGTGCGTGATGAGCTGCGTGTCGCTCTCGTCCGCCACATGGAAGACGAGCCGATTCTCCACGATGGAGAGCGTCAGCCGGTAAGGCCCGTCCGGTGCGCCGACGGGGTCGAACACGTTCTCCTCGAGGAGGTCGTAGATCGCGATGGCGCGCTCGTGCTCGACCTCGGGCGTGCCGCGCTCGATGGATCGGTCGTCGAACAGGACCGCGGTCAGGCGGCGGGTGGAGGTGGTTTCTGCCATCGCAGTTGTCAACTCACACCGAGCCTGCGCGGTGCTTGGGGCGCATGGACGCACTCCACGCCGCGCCAAGGTCCGTCAGCCGGACCTCGATGCACTCGACGTCGAGGGTGAACGCAACGTCGCCCGCGCACACCAGCGTGACCGTGCCGGAGGGGGACTCCGGCGCGTCCGGCGCGAAGGTGATCGCGAGGATGGAGACGACCGCCTCGGTGTCGCCTGGCGTGACGCCGGTAGCGCGCACGCGGCGCACCCGGTCGAAATGGAGGACGGCGCGGCGGCGCTGGTCGGCACCGCGGCTGCGGGGCGTCTGCGTCGCCTCCCAGGCGAAGCGGTTCATCGGGATGAGGAACGTGCCCGTCTGCGGTGACCAGCGGATGTCCGCTGCCTTCACGACCGCGTCCTGCACGTGCGCGGACACGACGCTGAGATCCTCAGCATCGAGAGCGGCCAGTTTCAGCGGTCTGGTCTCAGGCATCGGTCGTCCATCCGGCGTTTGCTTGCGAGACGACACATAGCAGACGAAACGCCTTTGGCGATGGCGGAACGCTTCGCACCCGCACCCGAGGCGAGGGTGGGGAGAGCGCGGGAGGCCCGCGCCGGCCGCTCAGCCGGAGATGCGCTCGATCTGTGCACCGCAGCGCGACAGCTTCTGCTCGAGGTGCTCGAACCCGCGGTCGAGGTGGTAGATGCGGCTGACTTCCGTGTCGCCCTCGGCGGCCAGCCCGGCGATGACGAGGCTGACGGAGGCGCGCAGGTCGGTCGCCATCACAGGCGCACCGCGGAGCTTGGAAACGCCCTCGACAGTGGCGGTCTGGCCGTTGAGCGAGATCTTCGCGCCGAGGCGGGCGAGCTCCTGCACGTGCATGAAGCGGTTCTCGAAGATCGTCTCGGTGATGTGGCTGGTGCCCTTGCCGTTGGTCATCAGCGCCATGAACTGCGCCTGCAGGTCGGTCGGGAAGCCGGGATAGGGGGCGGTGTCGGCATCCACCGCCTCGATGCCGTGGCCGTTGCGGCGCACGCGGATGCCGCGGTTGGTGACGTCGATCTCAGCGCCCGCCTGGCGCAGCAGCTCGATCGGCCGCTCCAGATGCTCGGCGCTGGCGCCTTCCAGCGTCACGTCACCGCCAGCCATCGCGGCGGCAAAGGCGTAGGTGCCGGCCTCGATCCGGTCCGGCAGCACGGTGTGGCGCGCGCCGTGGAGGCGCGGCACGCCCTCGATGAAGATGGTCGAGGTGCCCTGCCCTTCGATCTTCGCGCCCATCGCGATGAGGCATTCGGCGAGGTTGACGATCTCGGGCTCGCGCGCGGCATTCTCGATCACCGTCTCGCCGCGGGCAAGGCTCGCCGCCATCATGACGGTGTGGGTCGCGCCGACGGAGATGCGCGGGAAGCGGACGCGGTTGCCGACGAGGCCGTTCTTGGCGCGGGCGATCACGTAGCCGGCGTCGATGTCGATCTCGGCGCCCAGCGCACGCAGACCGTCGATGAAGAAGTCCACCGGGCGCGTGCCGATGGCGCAGCCGCCGGGGAGCGAGACCACCGCCTCGCCCATGCGGGCCAGAAGCGGGCCGATGACCCAGAAGCTGGCGCGCATCTTCGAGACGAGCTCGTAGGGCGCGCGGGTGTCGACGATGGCGCGGGCGGTCATCGCGACGGTCTGGCCGGCGAGCGGGTCCTGCCCGTTGCGCTTGCCCTGGAACGAGGTGTCGACGCCGTGGTTGGCGAGAATGTCGAACAGGCGCTGCACGTCGGCAAGGCGCGGGACGTTCTGGAGGGTCAGCGTCTCGTCGGTGAGGAGCGAGGCGATCATCAGCGGAAGTGCGGCGTTCTTGGCGCCCGAGATCGGGATCGCACCTTCAAGTGGCGCGCCGCCGGTGATCTTGATCCGATCCATGAAACCCTCACTCCACACTGAACGTACGCCTGACGCCGGCCACCGTACGCGGGGCCTGGGCAATCGACGATCATTCTATGCGCTACGGGAGTTTAAGGACCGTATCAAACGGCGCGAGGGGTGCGCATTGGCGTGGGGCTCGGGTCGCCGGGAGGTTGCGACATCTCCGCCACACCGGCTGCCGCGGCACCCGCTCCGGCGCCTGCGCGCGTGGCATCCACCCGGGCAACCTCTCGCGCGGCGGCCCCGCCCGGCCGCGTGCTGGCGGCGATGTATCCGGCGACCGCGCCCTCGTCCATCGGACGGCTGAAGAGGAAGCCCTGGATCTCGTCGTACCCTGCCTGGAGCGCGAAATCGTGCTGCGCTTCGGTCTCGACGCCCTCGGCGGTGAGGCGGAGGTTCATCGCCGATCCGAGCGCTGCGATGGTGCGCAGGACATGGGCGACCTTGTCGTTCTCGTCGAGCGCAAGGAAACAGGTCCGGTCGACCTTCACCTTGTCGAACGGGAACATCCAAAGGTAGTTGAGGCTGGAGTAGCCGGTGCCGAAATCGTCCATAACGATCCGCGTGCCGAGGGCCTTCAACTGGTGCAGCTTCTCGAGGAACGGGCCCGGTTCGCGGATGAAGAGGCTCTCGGTGATCTCGAGTTCGAGGCGGGAGCCTTCGAGGCCGGATCCGGCGAGCGCGGCCCTCACGTCGCCGACGATGTCGGACTCGAACTGCTGCGCCGACAGGTTGACCGAGACGGTTAGGTCGCGCGGCCAGCCGGCGGCGGCGTTGCAGGCTTCCTTCAGGACCCAGGCGCCAATCCGCGGGGTGAGGCCCATGTCCTCGGCGATCGGGATGAAGACGCTGGGTGCGATCGGCTTCTCCCCGGTCGCCGGGAGGCGCAGCAGCGCCTCGAAGCCAGCGAGCGCGCCCGTCCGCGTGTCGTGGATCGGCTGGTAGTTGAGCTCGAACGTGCCGGCGTCGGCGGAGTGGCGGAGCAGCTGCCGCAGCATGTTGCGGACGCGGAGCTCGTCGTCCATGCCGGGCTGGTACACAGCCGCCTGCGCGCGCCCGTTTTCCTTTGCGCGGTAGAGCGCGACGTCGGCGCATTTCTGCAGGTCGGCGATGTCTGACGCGTGCTCGGGCACCATCGCGATGCCGATGCTGGCGCTGACCCCCATCGGCACCTCGTCGACCCGGTCGATCCCGGTCACGGCTGACAGCATCCGCTCGGCCAGCGTTTGCACCTGCCTGGGGTTGGTCACGCCCTTCTGGATCACGGCGAACTCGTCGCCGCCGAGCCGGGCGAGAAGGTCTCCGGCACGGATGTGGCGGCCGATACGGGAGCACACGTCGCGCAGCAGCGCGTCGCCGGCGTCATGGCCGAGCGTGTCGTTGACGGCCTTGAACTTGTCGAGGTCGATGAGGTGGAGGGCGAGGGTGCTGCCGTCCCGCCCGGTCTCCGCGATTGCGGCGCTGAGCGCGCTGTTGAAGAGGTTGCGGTTGGCGACGCCGGTCAGGGGATCATGGTGCGCCATGAAGCGGATGGTCCGCTCGCTGCGGCGCTGGGCGAGGATGAGATAGCCCGTCGCCGCCGAGGTCAGCAGCGCGAGGGTCGCCATGATGGCGCTGAAAAGGATCGAGCCCCGCGCCTCCTCCGCGTAGATCTCTGCGGCCTGCGTCTGGTCGAGGATCACGCCGGCGACGCCGACCAGCGTGCCCCCCTCCATCACCGGCACGAACGCGCTCGC
The DNA here is from genome assembly GCA_963704595.1 of uncultured Alphaproteobacteria bacterium. Lineage (GTDB taxonomy): Bacteria > Pseudomonadota > Alphaproteobacteria > Rhizobiales > Amorphaceae > Acuticoccus. Next base: position 298,717 of record OY969922.1, on the reverse strand, counting down.
CACGACGACCGCCTCGTCGTCCCGTTTCTCCTCCGTCAGCTTGAGCGTGGGCGTTCCCTGGAACACCACCGGCGGGATTTCCCAGTCCGGCATGATCGGGTGCGGCCTGCGGTCTTCCTCGAAGTCGGCCGTGGTGTCGGCAAGCGTCGCGTTCAGCCGCATCGTGCCGTCGGGGCCATGAATGCTGAAGTAGGTGATGCCGCCACCGAGAGCGGCGGTACGCAGGTAGAGAAGGTCGGCCTCGTCGATGTCCTGCCCGGCCATGACGCGCGTCATCGCGGGGCGATCCACCAGCGCTGCATTGACCCAGGTCTGCGCGGTCTGCAGCGAGGTTTCGGCAAGCTCGTCATCGGCGGACACGAGGGCCGTGACCGTGATGACCGCGAACACGACAGCGATCAGCACCGCGCCGACGATGTTCAGGACGAACGCTTGCTCGATCCGGCGGCCGGGCCGCTTGCGCACTTCGTTTTTCAAGCCGGTCTCTGTCCGTTCCCGATCGACCGTACACAGCGTGGCACGCGCCAGCCTTGATGCACATGGACTGACCGACATAGGGCAAGGTTGGAAGTTTGCAAGGAAAACCGGGCGGACTCTGCTTTCTCTCAAGCATAACCGCCCCGAGTAGGGACGTACTGAAGGTGCTTGCTGCGGATTGGTCAGGTCACGCCAACGGCTAAACGCCGGTGACGAAAGAATCGAGCACGCGCTTCCGGCCCGCCTTGTCAAAATCTACAGTCAATTTATTCCCCTCGATCGCAACAATATTCCCGTTTCCGAACTTCTGGTGGAATACCCTTGCGCCGTTGGCGAATGCGCTCGGCTTGTCAGCCACCGATTTGGCGACGAGCTCGCCCTCGATGGTGTGGAGGTTGCGCTGGCGCTTCGGCACGTCCTCGCGGCGCTTGGCCCGCTCCCACCCCGGCGTATGGTAGCTCGACGAGAACGTCTCGACCTGATCGAACCGCGAGCCGCCATAGCCCCCGATCCCGCCGTAACCGGCTTCCTCGCGCACCGTCACGTGGTCTTCCGGCAGCTCGTCGATGAAGCGCGACGGCGCGCTAGACTGCCACATCCCGTGGATGCGCCGGTTGAGCGCGAACCACACGAACGCCCGCTTGCGCGCCCGCGTCAGGCCCACGTAAGCGAGCCGCCGCTCCTCCTCGAGGCCCGACTGGCCGCTCTCGTCCAGCGCGCGGACGGAGGGAAACAGCCCCTCCTCCCAGCCCGGCAGGAACACCACGTCGAACTCCAGCCCCTTGGCGCCGTGCAGCGTCATCAGCGTGACGGCTTCCTCGCCCGCCTCGTTCTGCGCCTCGGTGACGAGGCTGACGTGCTCCAGGAACGCGGGCATGGAATCGAACTCGTCCATGGAGCGGATGAGCTCTTTCAGGTTCTCGAGCCGGCCCGGCGCGTCGGCCGAGCGATCCTGCTTCAGCATGTCCGTGTAGCCGGACTCCTCGAGGATGATCTCGGCGAGCTCGGTGTGCGGCAGGGTGGCCATCTGGGTGCGCCAGCGGTCGAACTGGGCGACCAGCGCGCCGAGGCCGGAGCGAGCCTTGCCCTTGATCTCGTCGGTCGCCAGAAGCTCGGCCGCCGCCGTCAGCATCGGGATCTCGCGGTCGCGCGCCGCCTCGGTGATGGTGCGGATGGTCACCTGCCCCATCCCGCGCGCCGGCACGTTGACGATACGCTCGAACGCAAGGTCGTAGGCGGGCTGCGTCACGCAGCGGAAGTAGGCGAGCGCGTCGCGGATCTCCTTGCGCTCGTAGAAGCGCGGGCCGCCGATCACGCGGTAGGGCGTGCCTGCGGTCACGAAGCGGTCCTCGAACGCGCGCATCTGCGCGGTGGTCCGCATCAGGATGGCGATTTCGTCGAGGCTGCCGCCGGCCTTGTGCAGCCGCTCGATCTCGTCGTTGATCGAGCGCGCCTCCTCCTCGGAGTCCCATGAGGAGGCGACGCTGACGGGCACTTCGTCGGGGTCGACGATGTCGGTGAACAGCGTCTTGCCGAGCCGGCCCTCGTTGTGGCTGATGAGGTGGCTGGCGGCGGCCAGGATGTGGCTGGTGGAGCGGTAGTTGCGCTCCAGCCGGACCACCACCGCGCCCGGAAAGTCGGTCTCGAAGCGCAGGATGTTGTCGACCTCGGCGCCGCGCCAGCCGTAGATCGACTGGTCGTCGTCACCCACCACGCACAGGTTGCGGTTGCCCTGCGCCAGAAGCCGCAGCCAGAGATACTGGGCGACGTTGGTGTCCTGGTACTCGTCCACCAGCATGTAGCGGAAGCGATGCTGGTAGATCTCCAGAACGTCCGGGTTCTTGCGGAAGAGGCGGATGGGCTCGAGCAGAAGGTCGCCGAAATCGGCGGCGTTCAGCGTCTTCAGCCGGTCTCGGTAGAGGAAATAGAGTTTCAGGCCCTTGCCGTAGGCGAACCAGTCGCCTTCGCTCTTGGGCACCTCCTCGGGCGTCAGCCCGCGGTTCTTCCACGCGTCGATCTGGCCGAGAAGCTGACGGGCGGGCCAGCGCTTCTCGTCGATGTCCTCGGCCTGCAGGATCTGCTTGGCGAGGCGGATCTGGTCGTCGGTGTCGAGGATCGTGAAGTCGGGCTTGAGGTCGACCAGCTCGGCGTGACGCCTGAGGATGCGCGTACCGATGGAGTGGAAGGTGCCGAGCCAGGGCATCCCCTCGCTCTGGCCGGGGACAACGCGGCCGATGCGCTCCTTCATCTCGCGCGAGGCCTTGTTGGTGAACGTCACCGCCAGAATCTCGGACGGGCGCGCCTTGCCGAGCGCCAGGATGTGGGCGATCCGCGTCGTCAGCACCCGCGTCTTGCCGGTGCCGGCGCCGGCCAGCACCAGAACGGGGCCGTCGATGGCCTCCACAGCGCGCCGCTGCTCGGGGTTGAGGCTCTCCAGATACGCAGGCGCCGGGCGCGACGCACGGGCCGCGCGCTCTGCAATCGATACAGTCTGCGCCTGCTGACGCATTGCGTTCGTCATCGCCCCACCTGATTCGCTAGCGCGCCATCTTAGAACAGATGTGCAACCGTTGATGCAAATTCGAGTGCTTTTTCTGCAAATGTGGACCATCGCGGGGACAACCCGGCGAGCCCCGCGGCAGCGCGAACCGAACCGGCCGCCGCCCGGCGCGTTGGTTTGTTGACAGCCGATCCAAAGACCACCGCCCCGGCGCCCTGCCCGCCGACGACCCGAGGACCGATATGCCCGCTTTCGCCGCCTTCCTCTCCCGCCTCGCCTGCCTGTGCGCCGCGACCATCCTGCTCGCCGGACCTGCAACTGCGCAGACCCCCGGCGCGTCGCCGCCGGCGAATGCAGCGGCGCCATCCGCCCAGGCGGCGAACGTGGAGGTGCGGACCGGGCCGCTGAGGGTCGGCGCATCGCAGCGGCCACCCTTCTCGGAGGAGGGCAGCGGCGGCAGCTGGCATGGCATCGGCGTCGACCTCTGGCGCGTCGTTTCGGAGAAGACCGGGCTCGATTACGAGATCGTCCCCGTCGACCGCGACGGGCTCGACGCAGCGCTCCGCACCGGCGAGATCGACGTCGCCATCGGGCTTGACGCGATGCCGGAGACGGCCGAGGGCGTCGCCTTCACCATGCCGTTCTATACCGCCAATCTCGGCGTCGTCAGCGAGAGCGAGCTCTCCTTCTGGCGCGTGGTGAAGAACCTCGCGACCATGGAGCTCCTGCGCATCGTCCTGTCCCTGAGCGGCCTTCTTCTCGTCGTGGGCGCGATCATCTGGTTGCTGGAGCGCAGAGGCAACGAGGAGCAGTTCGCCCACGGCCCCGTGCGCGGGCTCGGCGACGGCTTCTGGTGGGCTGGCGTCACGCTCACCACCATCGGCTACGGCGACAAGGCGCCCCGCACCTTCACCGGGCGCGCGGTGGCGATGATCTGGATGCTGATGGGCCTCGCCGTCTCCGCCGCGCTCACCGCGTCCGTGGTGTCGGCGACCAACATCGGCGCCTCGCAGCAGCTTCGCGTCCCGGTCGACCTTTCGGACTACCGCGTCGCGGTGCAGGAGGGCGGTTCGGCCGAGGCCTATCTCGGCACGCTCGGCGTCAACCTCGTGCCGCGGCCGACGCTGGAGGATGCCGTCCGCGCCATCGAGACGGACGAGGCCGATGCCGCGGCAGCCGCCGCGCCCGAACTCCGCGTCGCGACGGAGCGCTTCACCAGCGGCCTCGTCATGTCCACCACCACGCAGGACCCGCAGTACATCACCATCGCCATGCGGGCGGACCTTGCGGACGGCGAACGCGCCGCGATCAGCAATGCCGTCCTCAGGGAAGTGACGTCGGACGACTGGTGGACACTCGTCGGCCGCTACCTGCCGAACGAGCGCTAGACCGCCGCCGCAGCGTCCGCCGCGAGCCAGTCCCGTGCGGCACGGTGGAGGAGCGCGTGGCGGTCCGCCAGCGCCTCCACATCGTCGGAGTAGCCGCCGCCGAGGACGCCGACGAGCGGCAGCCCCCTCGCCCGCACGGCGTCGATCACCCGCCGGTCGCGCGCCGCGATCCCGTCGTCGCTGAGGGCGAGGCGGCCGAGCCGGTCGTCGCGGTGCGGGTCGACGCCGGCGTTGTAGAACACGATGTCCGCCGGGTGGGCGAGCGCCCGCTCGAGCGTCTCGTCGAGCACGCGCAGATACGCATCGTCCTCGACCCTGTCCGGCAGGCCGACGTCGATGGTCGAGGCCGCCTTGCGGACGGGGTAGTTGCTCTCGGCATGGATCGAGACGGTGGTGACGCCGGGGTCGCAGGCGAAGATGTGCGCCGTGCCGTCGCCCTGGTGAACGTCGCAGTCGAACACCAGCGCGCGGCCGATGGCGCCGTCCGCCTGGAGGACGCGGATCGCCACCGCGACGTCGTTGAAGACGCAGAAGCCGGCCCCCTGCTCGAACCGTGCGTGGTGGCTGCCGCCCGCCGTGTTGCAGGCAATGCCGTGCTCCAGAGCGAGCCGCGCGGTGAGCGTCGTCCCGGCGCAGGCGGTGCGCGCGCGCAGCGCCACCGAATCCGTCATCGGAAAGCCGATCTCGCGGGCGATCTTCGCAGGGACGTCCGCGGAAAACACCTGGTCGACATAGGTGCGGTCGTGCGCCAGCGCGATCCATTCGGCGGGCGCGGGGGCCGGGACGTGGAAGGGGCCGAAGCCGAGCGCCGTCAGTCGCCGCGCGACGGCGCCGAACTTTCCCATCGGGAAGCGGTGGCCTGGCGGAAACACCGCCTGGTATCTGGGATTATGAACGACCGGGAGCGCGTGCACGGCTCGGACCGTGGCCCGCCGCGCGCCACGGCGCAAGACCGGGCGCGGTGCGGCGTGGCGCCGCCGAGGCACAAAAAAAAGGGACGGCGGGGCAATGCCCGCCGTCCCTCCGTTTCGTTCAGGTGGTCTCGCGTCAGCCGACGAGGAAGGCCGGCACCGCCATCGCTGAGGCGTACACTGTCGGCGCCGCGATTGCGGAGGACGAGACTGCCGCCCCGCCAACCAGCAGCATGATCAGGAAGATCACGGCCAGGACGACGAAGACGAAGAACAGAATACGCGCGATCGTGGCAGCACCCGCCGCGATGCCGGTGAAACCGAACACGCCCGCGATCACTGCAACCACCGCGAAGATGATCGCCCAAGTCAGAAAATCCATAGTTTCACCTGTAGGTTTGTTTCGATGACAACATGTCGCGGGACCAACAAGTTCCGTGCACGCCAACGGTTTTTGCCCGTGCGGCGCTGCCCGCCCGCCTCGCGCCGGCAGGCGGGCTGCGCTAGAAGACGGCCGCGGCCCGCGCCGCACAGCCCAGGTGAGACGATGACTTCCCCCCCGACTGCCCCCGCCCGCCATGCGCCGGTGACGCTGCGCATGGTGCTCGCCATCGCGTTGCCGATGACCATCGCGCACGCCACCACGCCGCTGATCGGCATCACCGACATGGCGGTCATCGGGCAGCTCGGCTCGGCGGCCCTCATCGGCGCCGTCGCGCTGGGCGCGCTGCTGTTCGACTTCGTCGGCGCCTCGCTCAACTTCCTGCGCCACGGCACCACGGGGCTGATCGCGCAGGCCGTCGGCGCCGGCGACCGTGAGGGCGAGGCGGTCGCCCTGTGGCGCGCGCTCGCCATCGCCTTCGTCCTCGGGGTCGCGATCGCGCTCCTGCAGTGGCCGATCATCAGCGCCTTCCTCGCCGTGATGGACCCGAGCGGCGAGGTGGCGGACGCGACGCGCACCTACTTCGCATGGCGCGTCTGGGGCAGCCCGTTCATGCTCCTCAACTACGCGATCCTCGGCTGGCTTCTGGGCCTTGCCCGCGCCAGCACCGGCCTGGCGCTGCAGGTGCTGCTTGCGGTGGTCAACATCGTCCTTTCGCTCGCGCTGGTGCTTGTGGCGGGGTACGGGGTCGCGGGCGTCGCGATCGCGTCGGTCGCGGCGGAGGTGGTCACCTTCGTGGCGGGCGCCGTCATCGTGGCGCGCAGCCTGCGCACGGCGCCGCGCCCGCCGTGGGCGGCGGTGTTCGAGCGGCTCGGCTTCACCCGCACCCTCGTCGTCAACCGGGACATCCTGATCCGCTCCTGGCTCCTCGTGACGGCGTTCGCCCTCTTCACCGCCACCGGCGCGCGCACGGGCGACCTCACCCTCGCCGCCAACGCCGTCCTCCTCAACGTCTTCCTTCTCAACGCCCACGTGCTCGACGCGCTCGCCACCGCCGCCGAGCAGCTCGGCGGCCGCGCCGTCGGCGCCCGCGATCCCCAGGGCTTCCGCGACACGATCCGCCTCACGCTCATCGGCGGCGCGATCCTCTCGGTGGCGCTCGCGCTCCTGTGGCTCGCCGCAGGCCCCTTCTTCGTCGCGCTGATGACGTCGGCGGAGGACGTCCGCGCCGCAGCGGGCGACTATCTCGCCTGGGTGGCGCTGACGCCCGTCACCGGCATGGTCGCGTTCGTGATGGACGGGCTCTTCATCGGCGCGACGTGGACGACGTCGATGCGCAACATGATGCTGGTGTCGACGGCGATCTTCGTCGCCGCCTGCTGGCTCCTCACGCCCTATCTCGGCAACCACGGCCTGTGGCTCGCCTTCAACGTCTGGCTGCTCCTGCGCGGCCTCACGCTGTGGGCGCTGGTGCCGTTCGAGAGCCGCCGGGCCTTCCCGTGACCGACGCTCCGGCTCCCCGATTTGCGCCGGCCGCGGAGGCGGACGATGCTTGGCACCGCGCGATTCGGTCGAACGCGACAGACGCGGCGCAGGAACGTTTCAGAGTATGAACGCAGTGGTCGAGCACCCGAGTTGCCCGCACGATGACTTCTCCCCCGACCAGGCCGAGGCCTGGTCGCTGGTGGCGGCTCTGGTCGCCCAACGTGGCGTCGACCTGGTCGCGAAGACGGCGGGGAAGAGCCGCGCCGGGACCGGGCAGATGGCTGTGATCGGCAAGGCGGGCTCGGGCAAGACCCACCTCCTCGCTCGGCTGGTGAAGGACCTGGAGGCCGCGGGCGTCTCCATCGCAGGCCCCGAGGAGGGCAAGCTCAAGCCCGGCCGCCGCACCCTCGCGATCGTGACGCCGACCAACAAGGCCGCCAGCGTCCTGCGCCAGCGCGGCGTCCCCGCGACCACGCTGCACCGGATGCTCTACCGCCCCAACTTCCACCCGGACTACCAGCACCTCGTCGACTGGGTGAGCGGCGAACGGTCCGACCAGCCCGCCGACATCGACCAGGAGATCCTCACCCGCGCCAAGGAATCATACGGCACGCACGCCTCCGTCGTCGGCGCGCTCGCCGTGGCGGGCCTGCGCGGAACCGACTTCATCACCGGCTGGACGCCGCGCAAGGACACGCTCGACATCGGCTTCGTCGACGAGGGCTCGATGCTCGCCGAAAACCACCTCGAGGACATGAAGACGCTGTTCCCGACCCTCGTCGTGTTCGGCGATCCGGCGCAGCTCGCCCCTGTGCGCGGCGGCAAGATGGTGTTCGATTCCCTCCCCGCACCCTCGGTCGCGCGCCTGTCGCGCATCCACCGGCAGGCCGCCGACAGCCCCATCCTCGACCTTGCCCACGCGCTCGGCGAGCCCGACCTCGGCTTCGGCACCTTCGAGGAGATGGTGGAGGACGCCGCGGCGCGCGACCCGCGCGTCGTCGTCGCCGGCCGCGTCGACACCGACCTGATGCCCCGCTCCCCCGTCCTCGTCTGGCGCAACGACACGCGGATGCGCCTCATCCGCGCGTTCCGCACTGCGTTCGATGCCCCGGCAGACCAGCTCCTCCCCGGTGAGCCCCTGGTCTGCGACGGGATCGAGCTCCCGGCCAAGCACCAGAACCGGCGCGTGGAGCTCGAGGCGCGCGGCCTCATCCGCGGCGCGCAGACCGTCTACCTCGGCCCCGGAAAGCGGCCGGGCTTCGCGCGGCTCCATGTGGTCGGCAGCGAGGACCCGCAGATCAGCTGCCGCGCGATCGTGCGGATCGAGGCGCCCGGGCAGGAAGAGCCGTTCATGCCGTTCGTCGCCAACATGGGGGCGACCTTCGTCCACGGCGCGGCGCTGACCATCCACAAGGCGCAGGGCTCGCAGTGGGTCGACGTCCAGGTGTTCGCGCCGGACCTGCGAGCCGCGGCGTTCTCGGGCATGGTCGACGGCGGGATGCCGCTCTGGAAGCGCCTCGCCTACGTCGCGCTTACGCGTGCGCAGGAGCGGCTGATCTGGGTCCACCAGCCGCGCCTTTCCCGCCCCGCAAACCCGCTCGGCGTCGACGACCTGCGCGCGGCCGCCGCAACGGCGCCAGCGCTCACCTGAAGCCCGCCGCGTTCAGCCCTGCGGCGGCACGGCGGCCCTGATCGCGTTCCACACCACCAGCGGCGTGGCCGGGAGTTCGCTCACCTCCGCGCCGATCCCCGCCAGCGCATCGTTGATCGCGCCGAGGATCGCCGCCGGCGCCCCCGATGCGCCGGCCTCGCCGACGCCGTGCGGCGCGAAGTCGTCCCCCGGAAGGGGCGGCAGGTGGATGAACTCGATCGGGGGCACCATGTCCGCCCGCGGCATCGCGTAGTCCATGAACGACCCGGTCAGCGGCTGGCCGGCGGCGTCCATGCGGATCGCCTCGTGCAGCGCCTGGCCGAGGCCCTGCGTCGCGCCGCCCATCATCTGCGCAGCGACGCCCGCCGGGTTGACGATCGTGCCACCGTCATGGGCGACCAGCAGGCGCTCGACCTCGACCACGCCCGTGTCCGTGTCGATCGCGACCGCTGCGGCGAAGGCGGCTGCGGCGTTCATCGCGTCGGGTGCCGGAACGTGGCGGCCGACGACGGTGAGACCGGCCTCGTGCCCGCCGGGCAGGAGGTGCGGCTTGAAATGGCAGAGGTTCGCAAGTTCCTTGAGCGACATCAGGGCCGACCCATCGGCGGCGACAACGTTGCCACCGGCCAGCGCAAGCTCGGCGGCATCGCGCTGGTGGAGGAGCGCGGCGGTCGCGATAAGGCGCGCCGCGAGAGCGGACGCCGCGTCCCGCGCCGCCTTGCCGCCGACCGCCGTGCCCCGCGACCCGAACGCACCGCCGCCATAAGGCGTGTTGGCGCTGTCGCCCGACGTGACGGCGACATCGCCGGGCTCGATCCCCAGCCTGTCGGCCACCACCTGCGCCAGCATCTGGTCGGCGCCCTGGCCCTGGTCGGTATGGCCGGTGGCGAGCCGCACCACCCCCGACGGCTCCATCCGCAGGACCGCCGTCTCCGTGCAGGCGATGTGCACACCGCCATCGCCATAATAACGCGGACCGTTGGCGGTCAGCTCCAGGAGGCAGGCGACGCCGATACCGCGCAGGCGGCCGTCGGCCACCGCCGGACGCCCGGCGAGGCGGGCCGCCAGCGCTTCGAGGCATTCGGCCATCCGGTAGCGCTCGATCTCGATGCCGCCCGGCGTCGTCACCGGCCCGGCGGAAAGGTCGTGGAGATGGCGGAGGCGGAATGCGATCGGGTCCTCGCCGCGTGCGCGGGCCGCCCTGTCCATCAGCGCCTCGGTGATGAGGCAGGCGACCGGGTGGCCGACACCGCGATAGTGCCCGAGCGGCGGGCGGTTCTGGAACGCGAGGCGCGCCTCCACCGCGACCGACGGGACCGCGTACGGCGCGCCGAAGACGCGCTGGGCCTGCCCCGCCTCGCCGAAGCTCGTGCGCGGATAGAGGCCGAAGGCGCCGATGCCGCAAAGGTCCTCGAGCGCCAGCGAGGCGATCCGGCCGGCTTCGTCGACCGCGACGTGCCCGGTCAGCCGATGGTCGCGCGCCTGCGCATCGCTGACGAGGCTTTCGCTGCGCGTGGCGACGAAGCGAACCGCACGGCCGAGCCGCACTGACGCGCACACGGTCGCCATCTCGTCCTTGTGGAGCTGCTGCTTGAGACCGAAGGCACCGCCGACGTCTTCGCAGATCACCCGCACCCTGTGTTCGGGGATGTCGAGCAGGCGGGAATAGACATCCTGCATCTGGTGCGGATGCTGGTGCGACTGGCGCACGGTGAGCGTCCCTTCCACCGCGTCGTAGTCGGCAATCAGCGCGCGGGTTTCCATCGGTTGCGGCGCGATCCGCGCGAGCGACAGGGTGACGGTGTGGCGCGTGACTCCGGGCGCCGCCTTCGTGTCCCGCCCGAGACGGGCATGGAGGTTGGCGGGGCCGCCGCCGGCGAGGCCGGGGTGCAACGCCGCCGCGCCATCGCCGAGCGCGGCCTCTGCGCCGACGGAGGGCGCCAGCGAGCCGATCGACACCGCGACGAGATCGGCGGCATCGCGCGCCGCATCCGCCGCTTCGGCGACCACCATCGCGACCGGCTCGCCCACGTAGCGCACCGTGCCGTGCGCCAGCGGGAGTTCGCCGGGCACGCGGGCCTCCGGGAATGCGCCGTGGGCCGCCCGCCACGGCGCGCACAACCCGTCGAAGTCCTGCGCGATGAAGACCGCGACCACCCCGGCCGAGGCACGCGCGGCGTCGGTCTCGATCCCGTCGATGGTTCCGTGGGCCTCCGTGGAGCGCACGAAAGCGGCATGGAGTAGGTCCGGCTGCCGCACGTTGGCGACGAAGCGGCCCCTGCCGCGCAGGAGCCTGTCCCAGCGGATATTGGGCATCGAGCGGCCCAGCGGGGCGGACCGTATGTTGTCTGCGGTGTCCATGCGTTTATCGAGTTCCGGATTGCATTTCTGTCGACTGGCAGCCCGCAGCCGCTGGCACAAGCCTTGCCGCGCGATGCCGGTGATCATTGCATGCATGCTGGAGACCGACACGTAAAAGGCTGAGCCTCGCCCTGCCGAACCTCATCTACCCGTGACCGCCGCCACTACCCGCATCGACGGCGCCTGCCTGATCGACGCCGCCGGCCGCGCCGTTCCGGTCTGGCTGCGCATCGCGGCGGGCCGCCTCTCGGCCGTCAGCGACACGCCGCTGGAGCCCGTCGCCGGCGAAGCGGTGATCGACGCATCCGGCGAGCTCGTCGCGCCCGGCCTCGTCAACGCCCACACCCACTCCACCCTGTCGGCAACGCGCGGCACGACGGACCGGATGGACCACCCGACCTTCATGTGGACCAACCAGGCCAATACCTTCGGCCGCTCCGCGGAAGAGATCGAGGCCGTCACCACCCTCGGCGCGGCCGACATGCTGCGCCACGGCATCACCGGCGCCGTCGACCATGTGCCCGAACAGAACGCCACGCTGGAGGGCATCGCGCCCATCGCCGCCGCGTGGCAGCAGAGCGGGATGCGTGCCGCCATGGCGCTGCGCATCTTCGACGGTGCCTATGGCGACATCGGCGACGGTGGGTACGCATCGGGGGAAAGCCCGCTGAAGCCGATGCCCGCCGCCGATCTCCTCGCCCTGTGCGACGAGGCCATCCACCGCTGGCACCGGCCGGACGCCGGCATCAAGGTCTATCCCGGCCCCTCCAACTCCGAGCGGTGCAGCGACGCGCTGCTCGCCGGCGCGCACGCTCTCGCCGAACGGCACGGGACCGGCTTTCACGCCCATCTCCTCGAAACCCGTGTCCAGCGCGAGGCATCGCTCGCATCACGCGGCATCACCCCGGTCGAGCGGTTGCAGCGGCTCGGCGCGCTGTCGCACCGGACGAGCTTTGCGCATTGCGTGTGGTGCGACGAGGGCGACATCGCCCGCTTCGCCGACGCCGGCGCTGTGGTGGTCCACAACCCGCACAGCAACGCCAAGCTCGGCGTCGGCCTCATGCCGCTCGCCGCCATGTTGGAAGCCGGCTGCACCGTCGCCCTCGGCACCGACGGCGCCGCCACCAACGACACGCTCGACATCCACGAGACGATGGCCCTCGCCCTCCTCATGCAGCGCGCCACCGGCACGCTGGAGCGGTCCCGCTGGCCGACCGCGCGCGACGCTCTGGCGATGGCGACGGAGGGCGGCGCCGCGGCGCTGATGGAACGCGGCGAAACCGGCGCCATCCGTCCCGGCGCGTGGGCGGATCTCGTCTTCTACGACCGGAGCGGCGCAGCCTTGTCGCCGCCGAACGACCTTCGCGAGCAGCTCGTCTTCGCCGAGCGGGGGCGCTCCGTCCGCCGCGTCCTCGTCGCTGGCCGCACGCTCTACGCGGACGGCGCATTTTCGACACTCGACGTCGAGGGAGCGCGGGCGATCGCGGAGGCGATGCGCAGAAGGCGCCGCTGACCGGCGGCCTATTCCGCGTCGCCGCGACATCCCTTCGCGTCGTAAAGGCGCCTGTCGGCCTCCACCGTCAGCGCTTCCAGCGACCGGCCGTCCAGGCCGAGGTCTGCCCACCCGACGCTTACGGAGAGCTGGTAAGGCGCCATCTTCATCCGTGCGCCGCGGGTGGCCTCCAGGATGGTCTCGGCGACGACTTCAGCCGAGTCCTCGGCACAGCGCGGCAGCAGGACGAGGAATTCGTCACCGCCGATGCGGTAGACGGGGTCGGTGCTGCGCAGGGTGTCCTTCATCAGGTCCGCAAAGAAACGCAGCGCCATGTCGCCGACGAAGTGGCCGTAGCGGTCGTTGACGGCCTTGAAGTGGTCGAGGTCGACGACGAGGAGCCCGAGCGGGAAGCCGTTCGTCAGTGCGTTGGCGACGTGCCGCTCGCCCTCGTCGCGCAGGGCGAGCCGGTTGCGGGCCCCGGTCAGGACGTCGATCCGGCTTTCCACGTCGAGCGCCTCGTAGCGCTGCCGGTAGGTGAGCACGTTGAAGACGTCGGTGATCGAGTGGGTGCTGTCCGCTCGGCCCCGCTCGCCGAAGCGCAGGTACGCCCACAGCAACGCGCAAAACACCGCGGCGGCGACCATCTTGCCGATCAGCCCGCCGAGCCCCGCCGAGATCGGGACGCCGAAATAGACGTCCAGAACCGCGAAGAAGGCGATGTGATCGACCGCGAGGACGAGGCCGGTGGTCACAAAGAGGCGCGGGTAGAGCGGCAGGGCGGGGCTGCGCGAAAACCGCTCGTAGAGAAGGATCGTGGCGATGCAGTCCACGAACAGGAGGAAGGTGCCCCACACCGAGAGCCAGGCCGAGCTCGCGATGAGCTTCATCGCCGAGGCGACCTCGGCGCCTGGCGGCGGCGGCTGGGCGCTGATGAGGACCAGCAGGCCGACGATGAGGAGATTGCCGATGAGGAGGCCGTAGATCGGCTGGCGCACCGTTTCAGCATCCTCGCGGATATAGGCGAGGAGGAGGAGTGGCAGCTTTCCGGCAAACAGCAGGACCGAGCCCGGCGTGTAGACGATCGGCCCCGCCGTGACGAAGACGCTCATCGCAAGGTAGGTTTCGGCAAAGGTCAGCGCGCAGAGTGCACAGAAGAACGTGCCGACACCGAGACGGCGCCGAAAGCGGAACAGCGCCAGCATCACTCCATAATAGAGCCCGACCTGCGCGAGGATTGTAGCGAATTCACCTGCCATTGAATGTATGCGGAATCTGGATCGTCCCGCCCGAAGAACGGCCTTCATGTTCTCGCCGGTCCGGCGTCCTGTCCTGGTCGACAGCCGGACAGGGCAGGCGCGGATTGCCGCAATGGAAACAGATTCATGGCGGGCGCACGGTCGACCGTCAAGACTGGCGCGGCGGGTTTGCGCCGTTGCGTTCCGGCGGCCACAACTTGCTCCGTGCATCGCGCCGCGAAATGGGCCAGCATGCTCTCCGGCAGCAAAAGGGTGCGCACATGAGCCTCTACCGCGTCATCTACACTTCGCGTCCCTTCGGTTTCGATCAGACCATCCTCGACGGCATCCTGATGGATGCCCGCCGCCTCAACGAGCGCGACGGCATCACCGGCGCCCTCATCTGCCGGCACAACATGTACATGCAGTTCCTCGAAGGCCCCGAGGCGGCCGTGACCGACACCGTCGAACGGATCGGCCGCGACGACCGCCACGTCGAGATGAAGGTGCATGTTTCCCGCAGCGACTCCGAACGGATGTTCGGCGAATGGGCGATGCTGCACGACCCCGCAGTCTCGTGGATCTGGTCACGTGAGGCGGTGGACGACGGCATCGTCGAAAGGACGTCCGCCGACGAGGTCGAAGGCTTCTTCACCCAGCTCCGGGAAAGACGCGAGCACGACACGCATCCCTACTGACGCGGTTTCGCCGCCGCCGTGGTGCGGCAGGATGGTCCTGAATGCAGGAAAGAGGGCTGGTGCCGCAGAAGGGACTGGATGTATCAATCTAGTTAATTGATTTCGCTGTACATAAGGCGGGACATTCCCCTGTTGTACCAACAAATATACCAACAGCCTCCGCGGCTTCCGCTGGACGTTCCCGGATCTCCACGCTCAAGCACGGGTGCCTTGCCCGCGGATATTAACGGGCCTGCGGTCATCGCGACGAATGTGGCGTTTGTGGTGAAAGGCCATGTCCGGTCGTTCTACGTCAATAGCGCCGCGACCGAAGCAGGATCTTGGGGCTCGAGACGCTGCGAAGGGCGATGCGTCTGACTTCAGTCGGGTAACGGGAGGTTATGGAATGGTCAGGCCGGCCGTTCGGGCCGGCCTTCGTTCTTGAAGAAGTCTATCATCGCCCTGAGGGCCGGCGGCGTCTGTCGGCGGCTCGGGTGGTAGAGGACGACACCGTCGAAGTGGGGCGTCCAGTCCATGAGGGCCGCCTCGAGTGCGCCTGAGGCAAGGTCCTCCGCCACGTCCTCCTCCATGTGCAGGCTGACACAATCACCCGAACGCACGAGGGCAAGGGCAAGGTCGGAGGAGTTGCACACGAGCGGGCCGTCGACCCGTTGCCTGAGGGGCCTGCCGTCCCTCTCGAAGTCCCAGGGGGCGACGCTGCCGTCGCTGATGTTGATGTAGGCGACGCAGCGGTGACCGGCGAGATCACGGGGGTGCGAGGGACGGCCGTTCCGGTTCCAGTAGTGCGGCGTCGCGACGACGAGGTGGCGCAGCGGCGGGCCCAGCGGCACCGCGATCATGTCCTTCTCGACGTCATCGCCGAAGCGCACGCCGGCATCGAAGCCGCCGGCTACGATGTCCCGGAACCCGTCGTCGACCGTCACCTCGACGGTGATGCCCGGGTGCACCTTGAGGAACGCCGGCAGCCGTCGCGAGAGACACGTCGAAGCGACCCAGTGGAACGTGGTGATCCTGACAATTCCCTCGGGTTCGTCCCGCCAGGCCGCGAGGTCGCCGAGACCCGCGGTGATTTCGGCAAGGGCCGGGCTGAGGCGCGCAAAGAGCGCCGCGCCTGCGTCCGTCGGGGCGACCGAACGGGTGGAGCGCGCGAGGAGCCGCACGCCGACCCGCTCTTCCAGGGCGCGCATGGCGTGACTGAGGGCGGAGGGGGAAACCCCCATTTCGGCTGCCGCGGCGGTGAAGCTGCGGCTCCTCGCGACCGCAGCGAACGCGGCGAGATCGTTGAGCGGTATCCTCGCCATTCCTGAGACACCCTCATAAGGCCATGGCACCGATAGCATCTAATCGGGAGCGGTGCAGCCCGTTAGGTAGAGCGGCATGCAAGGAGAACCCGCGATGCAGATGACCGACTATCGCACGTTCGGCCGTTCCGGCCTGATCGTAAGTCCGCTGGCACTCGGCACGATGACCTTCGGCGCCGGCCGCTGGGGCGCCGACGAGAAGACCGCGCGCGCCATCTTCGACGCCTATGTGGAGGCCGGCGGCAACCTGATCGATACGGCCGACGTCTACTCGGGCGGAGAGAGCGAGGCGATGCTCGGCCGCTTTCTCGCCGACAGCGGAATGCGCGACCGCCTGGTCGTGGCGACGAAAGCCGGATTCCCCCGCCGCGAAGGCACCCCCATGCAGGGCGGCAACAGCGCTTACAACATCCGCGCCGGGATCGAGGGCTCGCTGAAGCGGCTCAACATGGAGCGGATCGACCTTCATTTCGTCCACGTTTGGGATCAGGTGACGCCCGCCGAGGAAGTTCTGCGGACCCTCGCGGACGCTACGGCGCGCGGCGAGATCCTTTACTACGGCCTCTCCAACGCGCCGTCCTGGTATGTGGCGAAGATCGCGACGCTGGCGTCCGCGCACGGTCTTCCGGGGCCCGTCGGGCTGCAGTACGCATGGTCGCTCATCGACCGCGGGATCGAGCTCGACATCGTGCCGGCAGCCCGCGCATTCGGGCTCGGCGTGATGCCGTGGAGCCCGCTCGCCGGCGGCCTGCTGACCGGCAAGTACGGCCGCGAAAAGCTCGCCGACGCCTCGCGTGGCGGGCAGGTGCCGAATGCGGCGGATCCGGCGACGGACAAGCCGCGCGAGCGGTTGAACGGCGCCAATCCCTACGGGGGAATGTTGTTCACCGAGCACAACTTCACGATCGTCGATGCCGTGCGCGAGGTGGCGGGTGAGCTCGGCGTCCCCATGGCGCAGGTCGCTCTCGCATGGGTTCTGGGCCGGCCCGAGACGAGCTCGCTGCTTCTGGGCGTCAGCCGGCCGGAGCAACTCTCCGACAACCTCGCTGCCCTTTCCGTGGAGCTTTCCGGCGACCAGCGCGCACGGCTCGAAGCCGCGAGCGCATTACCCGCCCTCAATCCCTACTTCATCTTCGACCTTCCGCGAGCGGTAGTCCACGGCGTGGAGCGCGTCGCGGCCTGGGGTGAGCGATAGCCCGCTCTTCGTTCGGGCAGAGGCGGCGAAGGGGAGCTGGGTCGCATCAGTTGGCGAATGCGCGATCGACCGCTGGCCCGTTCTGGTCTCGTTTAAGAGGGTGAACTCGGTACGAAGGCCGATCAATGCGGTGAAACCGATGCGGCGACACCGAGAGTGAGCGGCGCTCCCATGGTCGCCAGCCTTCTCAAGAATGGGAACTGTACTTTCGGCCCTAACGTTCGGCCTGTGAATATCCGACGGGAGACTTCATGTCCCACCAGCCTTGCCCAGCGGTCATCATCACCGGCAGCAGCGGGTTTCTTAGTCAATCCATCGCACGTCGATTAGTCAGGAGCTACCATCATCGGCCTTGATCAAGCCCAGCCAGATGCACCGCTGGAGGGCATGGAGACTTTCGAGTTCGAGATCACCTCCGGGACTAGCGTCGATTCCGCTCTAGGTCATACACTCGTTAATGGTATCGGTATCATTCGCTGATTCCATCGCCGACGTAGGGCGGCGACGGAGCAGATGGGGCGATGGCAAGGTTTGATCTGACGGACAAGGAATGGGCGGTGATCGAGCCGCTGCTTCCAACCGATGTGCGGGGCATGCCTCGGGTGGACGACCGCAAGGTCCTGTCGGGGATCTTCTGGCGGCTCAGAACCGGCGCTCCGTGGGCAGATCTGCCAGACCGCTATGGCCCTCATACCACCTGCTACAATCGCTTCGTGCGATGGCGAAAACGCGGCATCTGGAAGCGTATTTTCAAAGCTGTATCAGGGGCTTACGACGGTGACTTGCAGATGATCGATTCCTCGTCGGTCCGCGTCCACCAGCACGCGGCCAACGGCAAAAAGGGGGGCCGGAAGGCTGCATGGGCCGCTCCCGCGGCGGACTGACCACCAAGATCCACGCTCTTGTCGACGCCGATGGGCTGCCGATCGCCATCAAGCTGACCGAGGGCCAAGCGCATGACGGGCGCAGCGCTGAGGACATGCTGGGCGGCATCGGCGAAGGCCAGATCCTGCTCGCAGACCGCGCCTACGACGCCGATCACCTGCGCGAGGACCTCGCCGCGCGAGGGGCATGGGCCAATGTCCGCCCCATGCTGAACCGCAAGCGGAAGCCGGCCTTCAGCACGTTTCTCTACCGCTATCGCAACCACGCTGAGCGATACTTCAACAAGCTCAAGCACTTCCGTGGCGTGGCCACGCGCTACGACAAGGACCCGGACAACTTCCTCGCCGCCATCCACCTGGCCTCGACGAGGATCTGGATCCGGGCGTTATGAGTCGATCACCTAGGTGATACACCCGTTAACGGTATCGGCAGCATTCGCTGATTCCATCTCTGCATTGGCGGCGATGGAGCGAGGTGCGGGGATGGCAAGGTTCGACCTGACGGACAAGGAGTGGGCGATCATCCAACCGCTGCTGCCGACAGACGTGCGGGGCGTGCCGCGGGTGGACGATCGCAAGGTGCTTTCGGGAATCTTCTGGCGGCTAAGGACTGGCGCTCCCTGGGCCGATCTGCCGGAGCGCTACGGCCCGCACACGACTTGCTACAACCGCTTCGTCAGGTGGCGCAAACGCGGCGTCTGGGAGCGGATTTTCAAAGCTGTGTCAGAGGCTTACGATGGCGATCTGCAGATGATCGATTCGTCGTCCATCCGCGTCCATCAGCACGCGGCCAACGGCAAAAAGGGGGCGCGGATGGCTGCATGGGCCGCTCGCGCGGCGGGCTGACGACGAAGATCCACGCCCTCGTCGACGCCGACGGCCTGCCGATCGCGCTCAAGCTCACCGAAGGCCAGGCGCACGACGGCCGCAGCGCCGCGGACATGCTGGGCGGCATCGGCCAGGGCCAGATCCTGCTCGCCGACCGCGCATACGACGCCGACCACATGCGCGCCGATCTTGCCTCGCGCGGCGCATGGGCCAACGTCCGCCCCATGCCGAACCGCAAACGGCGCCCGCCGTTCAGCGCCTTCCTCTACCGCTACCGCAACCACGCCGAGCGATACTTCAACAAGCTCAAGCACTTCCGGGGCGTGGCGACGTGTTACGACAAGGACCCGGACAATTTCCTCGCCGGCCTCCATCTCGCATCAACGCGGATCTGGATCCGCACGTTATGAGTCGGTGACCTAGCGTCGATTCCGCTCTATGGCGGATCCGCGAAACCGTCGGGGAGCAAATCGCGTCCATCATCCACCTTGCCGCCTACTACGACACGACCGGGGAGGAGAACCCGCTTTACGACAAGGTGACGGTGGACGGCGCGAGGCGGCTTCTCGCCAAACTGCAGACCCACCTTAAGGTCGAGCAGTTCCAGTTTGCCCCCACGATGCTCGTCCATGCCCCCCAGCCCCGACGTCGGCGTGAAGATCGACGAGGACTCGCCGATCGGTCCGCCCTGGGCCTACCCCCGTTCGAAAGCCGAGACCGAACGGCTGATCCGCGAGGAGCGCGGCGACATCAAGGCGGTGCTGTTCCGCTTCGCCGGGGTCTACAACGAGGACTGCGGCGCCGCCTTCATCGCCCAGCAGATCGCGCGCATCTACGAGCGCCTGCCGACGGCCTACCTGTTCACCGGCGACCTCAGCGATGGGCAGCCCTACGTCCACATCGACGACCTCGTCGATGCCGTGGCCCGCGCCGTGGACCGCCGCGGCGCGTTGCCTGATGAGACAGCGATCCTTGTCGGCGAGGAGACGCCGTCCTACCGGGAGATGCAGCGCCGCCTCGGCGCGCTGATCCACGGCGAGCGGCGGCAGACGATGAGCCTCCCCATCCGTCGGCCGCCGTGATGGCGCGCGACCTGCGGGCGATGCTGGAGGTGCGCCGCGCCGTCGAGCTGTTGCACGCTGCCCTTGTCCTGGAGCAGCCGCAGGACGGTGGGCGGCATCGCGCCGCCGGTGCGGGTGAAACGATCGCCGCTGTAGAACATCTCCGCGGCCGCCGGTCCACGAAGGCAGGTGACGGGAGACAGCAGCAGCCGGGTGGTGAAGATGTCGCTGCCGAGCCGGTCGCAGCGGCTCGAGATGAAGGTGTAGCCCTCGCTCAGCAGCGCGAGGCTCTAGTCGCCCCTCAGATGTGGCGTCGCGGAATCTGGCTGCATTAGTCGTCGTCCTTGGCTTCGGTTGCGCAACGTGCCGCCACGCCGGGTGGTCCACTGACGGAACCAATCGGCGAATCTAGTGCAATATGTCGCAGGATATCAAGTCGATCGTCGAACGGATCTATCTGCGACAAGGAGTTTTGCCAGGATAATTCGAAGCGAATTCATTCATCCATGCACCAGATCGAATTCCATTCGGAACATGCTCAAATCCTCGTAATTGATCTAAGTTAATTGGGTCATCTTGCGGTGTGAAAAACTGGAACCTTGTTGTTTGCACCTTCGTTCGCCGGAAGGTCACGCGCTTGCGCGGCGGACGGCCGCTCGAGCGGTCTTCGCAGGACGAAGAGGAAAATGAGATGAGCGAGACGAGAGTGCCGCCGGTGCACGACCGCCACGGCAGTGATGGAAGCAACTTCATGTACGGCATTGCCGGCGTGGCGGCGGTCGCGGGACTGACCGCGTACCTCGCGACCCGCAGCGGGCCGCGCACGCCGCGCCCTGCTGACTCCGCGCCCGGCCGCACGCGCCGCGGCCTCGCCCGCTTCGGCCAGTACGACGTGGTCGGCCGCACGGTGACCATCAACAGGCCGCGCGCCGACGTCTACGCGATGTGGCGGGACCCGGCCAAGCTCGCGAGCTTCATGCAGAACATCCGCGCGGTGAAACAGACCGGCGACAAGCGGGCGGTCTGGACGATTGCCGCGCCGGGCGGCCTCACGGTCGACGTGGAGACCGAGATCGTCAACGAGCGGGAGAACGAGCTGATCGCCTGGCGCTCCGTTGAGGGGTCGGACATCGAGACCGAGGGGCGGGTCGCGCTGCGCGACGCACCGGGCAACCGCGGCACGGAAGTGGAGGCGGTGGTCGCCTACAAGGCGCCGTTCGGCGAACTCGGCCGCGCGATTGCAGCCATCTTCCAGAAAGAGCCCGCGATCCAGGGCCGCCGCGAGCTCAAGCGGCTGAAAATGCTGATGGAGACCGGCGAGATCGCCATCGCAAACAACCACCGTCGGAAATCCTGAAGGAACAGCAGCCATGCGCGCTCTCACCTGGCACGGCAAGCACGACGTTCGCGTCGAGACGATGCCCGATCCCGAGATCATGAATCCGCGGGATGCCATCATCAAGGTCACGTCCACCGCAATCTGCGGCTCCGATCTGCACCTTTATGACGCCGTCATTCCCGGCGTCCTGCCGGGCGACATCCTCGGCCACGAGTTCATGGGCGAGGTCGTCGAAGTCGGCCCCAAATCGACCCTCAAGAAGGGCCAGCGGGTGGTGGTCCCGTTCACCATCTCCTGTGGCTCCTGCTTCTTCTGCGAGAAGCACCAGTATTCGGCGTGCGACAACTCCAACCCGGTCGAGAAGCAGGACATTTCCGAAACGCTCTACGGCCACGCGATGAGCGCCCTGTTCGGCTATTCGCACCTCACCGGAGGCTATCCGGGCGGGCAGGCCGAGTATGTCCGCGTGCCGTTCTCCGATGTCGGACCCATCGTGATCCCGGACGGGATGGACGACGACCAGGTGCTGTTCCTGTCCGACATCCTCCCCACCGGCTGGATGGCGGCGGACAATTGCGACATCGAGCAGGGCGACACCGTTGCGGTGTGGGGCGCGGGGCCGGTGGGCCTCTTCGCGGTGCAGAGCGCGCTGGCGATGGGCGCGCACAAGGTGATCGCGATCGACCACTACCCGCACCGGCTGGAGCTTGCCAGATCGCTCGGCGCCGAAGTCATCGACTTCCGCCAGACCTCCGTCCTGCAGGCGCTGATGGAGATGACCGGCGGGCTCGGCCCGGACGCCGTGATCGACGCCGTGGGCATGGAGAGCCACGGGTTCGCACTCGACAACGTGATGGACTCGATCAAGCAGACGATCGGCATTGGCGCGGACGTCGGCCACGCGCTGCGTGAGGCGCTGATGGCGGTGCGCAAGGGCGGCCGCGTTTCGGTGCCGGGCGTCTACGGCGGCTTCCTCGACAAGTTCCCGCTCGGTGCGCTGATGGAGAAGGGGCTGCAGCTGAGGACCGGGCAGACCCACGTGCAGCATTACACGCACGACCTCCTGAAACGCATCCAGGAGGGAGAGATCGACACCACCTTCCTGATCAGCCACCGCCTTCCGCTGGAGAAAGCCGCAACCGGCTACGCGAACTTCAAGAACCAGCAGAACGAGTGGACCAAGGTCGTCCTGAAGCCCGGGGAGCACTGACATGCCGAACGGAAAGCTTGCCATCGTCACCGGTGCCTCCACCGGGATCGGCCGGGAGCTTGCCAGATGCTGCGCTGCTGACGGCTACGCGCTGGTGATTGCTGCCGACGAAGACATGACCGCCGTCGCGGCCGAACTCAGGGAACGCGGCGCGCCTGAAGTCGAGACGGTGGTCGCCGACCTCGGCACGGCTGATGGGTCCGGGGCGCTCCTGGCGGCGATCGGCGAGCGACCGGTTGCCGTCCTCATCGCGAACGCGGGGCGAGGGTTGGGGGATGATTTCCTGGATCAGGACCTCGAGCGGGCAAAGGACGTCGTCGACCTGAATGTCACGGGAACGATGGCACTCGTCCATGCGGTCGGTCGGCGGATGCGGTCGGCCGGCACCGGCCGTATCCTCATCACCGGGTCGATCGCCGGGTTCATCCCCGGCAGCTATCAGGCCGTCTACAACGCCAGCAAGGCCTTCCTCGATTCGTTCTCCTACGCGCTCCGCAACGAGCTGAAGGACACCGGTGTCACCGTGACGTGCCTGATGCCGGGGCCGACCGACACCGATTTCTTCGAGCGTGCCGACATGGAGGACACCCCGGTCGGCTCGGACGATTCCAAGGACGATCCGGAGAAGGTCGCCCGCGATGGCTACGAGGCGATGCAGAATGGCGAGGCCGGCGTGGTGTCCGGGTTCATGAACAAGGTCCAGGCGGCGTTCGCCGGGATCATCCCCGACCCGGTGCTGGCGCAGATGCACCGGCATATGGCCGAGCCGGGGCGGCAGAACTGAATGGGCAGGGCCGGGGAGCCGCGGTCAGGACCGGCGCGGTCGAGCATGGTCGCGCCGGTGTGACGGAGGACGCCGTCGAACGCGCCGGCAATAAAATTCTCATCCTTCCCTGATGAAGCGTTGCGGCCGCTGCCCCGGCTCAGGCTGCCGTCAATCATTGAACCACCTTGCGAGACTCGCGTTGACGAGGAGATGGTTTCATTCACCAGCCTACCTCAGCCCAGCTGGCCAGAGGGTCCACTGACTAGATGACTCACCCATTCGCCTCCAAATTGCGCGGTTTTACAGAGCTGTCTCTAGAGGAGGAGATGCAGCTCAACTTCACCCTTTCGAAGCGGGTTCGCGAATGCGCGGCACGCACCAAGATAGTTACCGAGGGGAGCAGCCCGGACGATATTCTCGTCATCAGGGAAGGATGGGCCTGCCAGCAGCGGACACTTCACGACGGCCGGCGACAGATTACCGGCGTTCTACTGCCGGGGGATCTGTGCGACTCGCACATGTTTACCCTGAAGGAGGCGGACCACACGGTGATGACGCTCTCGCCGCTCGTCGCATCCGCCCTTTCCCGCGATGCGCTCGCGACGCTGATGCGCGACATCCCCCAATTGACGAGGGCGCTGCTGTGGCAGACCCTGGTGTCGGCCGCGATCCAGCGGGAGTGGACCGTGAGCGTCGGCCGGCGCGACGCCACTGAACGGATCGCCCACCTGTTCTGCGAACTCTACTACCGGCTCACCGCGGTCGGGCTCATCGAGAACGACACCATGCCGATGCCGATGACGCAGATCGACCTTGCAGACGCGCTTGGGATCACCAACGTCCACACCAACCGGACGCTCCAGTCGATGCGCTCGCAGAAACTGATCTGGTTCGATCGTCACCAGTTGAAGGTTCTGGACCTTGAGGCATTGCAGCGTATCGCAATGTTCGAAGGCAACTATCTGCATCTGGAGTTCAAGACTGACCCCCTGCAGGACAGGGGCGCTCCGGTTCCGTTTGCCCTGCCGGGCGGCTAGCATCGGTTTCAGGAGGCTGCCCATGGAGACGGTATGGCCGGAGCATGGCGGTGAGGCGGGGCGGCGGATTCGCGAGTATCCGTGGGCCGAGACCACACTCGGTGCGGCCGAGGGCTGGCCGCAGTCCCTGAGATCGGTTGTCGATGTCGCGCTCGGCTTGGAGCGTCCGATGGCAATCCTGTGGGGCGAGGATCTGGTGCAGATCCCGAACACCGCGTTGCTCGAGGATATCGGCGGCAGCGAGATCGAGCTCGGCCGATCCGCGCTGCTCGCCTGGCCGATCGGCTGGCTCGGCGATCGCGACAACGTCAGACGCGTTCGTGGAGGTGCCTGCCTGAAGCTGGACAGCCGGCCGAACCACCCGGCGCTGAATCTCAGTCCGATCCGCGACGAGAGCGGCGCGGTCGCCGGCGTTCTCGTCACCGCCAGCGGCAACGGGTACGCCGCGGGCACCCCCGCGACGGTCGCCGAACTGCAGCACCGGTCGCGCAACATGCTGGCGGCGGTGCGCTCCATCGTCACGCGTTCCGCGCAAACCAGCCGGGATCTCGAAGAGTTCACAATGCACGTCGAAGGCAGGATCGATGCGTTCGGCCGCGCTCAGGCGGCCGCCGCATGGCAAACCGGCGGTCTCGATCTCGCCGCACTCATTGCCGAGGAGTTGAGGATCGGGGCACTCCAGTCAGGAGAACGGATCGTGCTCGATGGTCCGGATATCGCCATAATACCGGGCCTCGGTGGCGTCCTCGCGCTGACATTTCACGAACTGGCGATGAACTCGGTCAAGTACGGCGCGTTGTCCGTCCCGGATGGCAGCATCACGGTCCGCTGGGAAGTCGAGGTGCAGGAGGGCAAGCCCGCGCTGGTGCTCACCTGGCTGGAGAGCGGCGTCTTCCCTCCCCCGCAGATGATGAAAGAGGGGTTCGGCATGGAGGTGTTCACCCGGACCCTGCCTTACGACATCGGCGCGGAGACGGAGTTCGAGCTGCAGCCGGCCGGCATGCGGTTCAAGCTCCGCGCCGACCTCGACCGTGTGGCCGTCGCCGCACGGTCAACCTAGCGGTCGGGCGCGTTCCGACGCGTTTTCGGCCAGCGCGCGAGACAGGTGAGCGTACGACACCGGCTTGGAAAAGCGCGCGATGGCGGCAAAGCGGTCCGGGATGACATTCTGGTCGTAGCCGGTCGCGAAGACGAGCGGAATGCCCCGTTCGATGAGCTGGTCAGCGATCGGGAAAGCCATGGCTCCGTGGAGGTTGATGTCGAGGACCGCGATATCGACCTCCTGCGCGGAAGAGATCAGCGCCAGCGCATCCTCCACCGTTCCGGCCGGGCCGATGATGTCCGCGCCGCTCTTGCGCAGAGTCCGCGCAACCTCGTCGGCAATGAAGTAGTCGTCTTCAATGATCAGGATGCGGCGACCTGCGAGTTCGTTGCCGTCAGCCATCATGATTCCTCCACATGATCGATCCTGCTCAGCGGTAAATCTATCGTGCAACGCAACTGATCGGTCTCAAGTTCGTGGCTCGTCGCCGCACCGAGTGCATACGGCAGCGCCTTGGTAATCAGAGACCGGCCATAACCATCGACCATTTGCAGCGTGTCGGCACTAACTTTTATCCCCTTTTCGAGCCAGGTCAGCACCAGACGCGCGTTCCCGCCGTAGCCCTCCACCCGCCAGGTCACCCAAAGCTGGCCGGCGTCTGATGCGAGGGCACCATATTTGCGCGCATTTGTGGCAAGTTCGTGTAGAGCGAGCGCCAACGTCTGGATCGACGACTGCCGCAGCCTGATGGCGGGCCCCTCGATCCGCGTGCGGCCGGCGACGTCGACCCCCCCGAGGGCGTCGAGCTCCATCCGGACAAGGTCGGCCAGCGTGATGTCGTCTCGGGCCGTGCGGGACAACAGGCCCTGCACACGCGAAAGGGCGTCCAGCCTGTCGTTGAACCGGGTGGCGAAATCATCGAGCCCGCTCGAAGCGGCCAGTGTCTGGCTGCCGACGGAACGCACCACGCCGAGGAGGTTCCGCGTCCGGTGCTGCAGTTCGGCAACCATCACCTGCTGCTGCTCCTGCAAGGTGCGCAGGTCGTCGATGTCGGTCGAGGTGCCGAGCCACTCGATAAGCTCGCCGCTCTCGCCGAGGACCGGGGTGGCGCGCGAGCGGAACCAGCGATAGCGCCCCTCCTCGTCGTGCAGGATGCGCGCCTCGAACGTCAGCGTCTGGCCCACGGGCGCATCCGACCAGACCGCCTGCGCCAAAGTCCGATCGTCGGGATGAAGGGCATCGAGCCAGCCCCAGTGGAGGCTTTGCGTCTCGCTCTGGCCGGTATATCGGGTCCACTGCAGGCTCGACCAGGTCCAGTTCCCGTTGCTGTCAGTCCGCCAGACGAGTTGCGGCACACCCTCGATCAGCGCCCGTTGCCGCGCCTCGATATCGCGCACCGTCCGTTCCGCCCGGCGCCGCTCGGTGATGTCGCGCAAGGCAATCTCGACCCACTTCGGGTTGCGGGCCGATTTCCAGATGCTGAGTTCGAACCACATCCTGAGGGGAGCGGCATAAAGCTCGCACCGTTCGGGCACGCCGGAGCGAAACACCCGCGCAGGGATCTGCCACCAGGCCGGCTCGAGCCCCGGCGTGGCCTCGGAAAGGCGCCGGCCCACGAAACCGTCGTGCAGGAACTTGTGCGCCGCAGGGTTCGCCTCGTGATAGACGATGTCGCAGGCCTCGCCCGCTTCGTCGAACAGTGGCTCGGCAAAGATGAAGCCCTCGGTCATCGCCTCGAACAGCGAGCGATACTTCTCCTCGCTCTGTCGCAGCCGCTCGGCCGTCGTCCTCAGTTGCGTCACGTCAACGAACGTCACCACGACGCCGGCAATCCGGTCGTCGATGGTGCGGTAGGGGCGCATGCGCATCATCAGCCAGTGGCCGTCCAGCGTCTTGACCTCCCGCTCCGCAGGCGAAAGCGTGTCGAGCACCTGGCGCGCCTCCTGCGCCAGCCCGTCATCCAGCAGGCGATTGGTGAAGTTGGTGATGATGCGCCCGGCGTCCGCGTCCGTGATATTGATGAAGTCACGCACCTGCGGCGTGAACATGCGGATCCGCAGTTCATTGTCGAGGAACAGGGTCCCGATCTCGGTGGAATCGACCAGGTTTTTCAGGTCGCTGTGCGCAGAGGAGATGCTTTCGAGCTTCATCTTCAGCTCCGAGTTCACGGTGCGCAGCTCCTCGTTCATCGACTGGAGCTCTTCCTTCGACGTTTCAAGCTCCTCGGAGGCGGAACGGTACTCCTCGTTGATCGACTGAAGCTCTTCGTTGGCCGCATGCAGCTCCTGAAGCGCGACCTCCCGCTGGCTGCGGCTGGCGGACAGGCCGTCATTGGCGGTCCGCAGCTCTCCGCGCAGCCGCGCCATCTCCGCCGAGCGTCCGCCCTGCCCGTCGGCGTCGTCGCGTCCCACGCCCTCCGTGCTCGGGATCACGCCGCAGTCGAGGAAGAAGACGACCGCCTTCAGCCAGTCGCCCCGTTCGGACTTCTGCGGCACCACATGGGTGATGATGCGGTGCCACGCCCCCTCAAGCTCGACGGGAACGGGGGGTCGCACCGTCGGCATGCCCTTGTCGAAGACGAAGGCCAGCGCGAGCGTGAGATCGAGCCGCAGTTCGGGCCGCGCCAGCGTGGTGAGATCCTGGCTCGGGGCCCCGCCGCTCAACAGCAGGAAGCGGCCTGCGGTAGGGGACAAATGGACGATCTGGTAGCCGCGGTCCACCAGGATGCTCGGCGGGGCCGATCGCTCCAGCGCCTCGACGTGCAGCCTCGTGGCGGCGGCCTCGTCCACCCGGTTCGTCAGACGGCGGGGTTGCGGTCGCGGCGCGTGGAGGTCTCCCAGCGCCCGCGGAAAGAGGAAGGGCACCTGCTGAGGCCCGTCACGTGCCGCATAAAGCCGCGCTTCACGGTCGACGACGGTGAACATCGACGGCTCGTCCACCGTTTCCGCAGAGCCGAGGAACAGGAAGCCGCTGTCCTTCAGCCCGTAGCGGAACATCGCTGCGAGGTGGTGCTGCAGATCCCGCTCCAGGTAGATGAGGAGATTGCGGCAGCTGATGATGTCGAGGCGGAGGAACGGTGGATCCTTCAGGGCGCTGTGGAGGGCGAACAGCACGACGTCGCGCACCTCCTGCTTGACGCGGTAGTGCTTGCCCTCCGGAGTGAAGAAGCGGGTGAGGCGTTCGGGAGAAACGTCGGCCTCGATCCCCGAGGGGTAGCGCCCTTCGCGCGCGGTCGCGACGGCGCCCTCGTCGAGATCGGTCGCAAAGATCTGGATCGGAACCGAGATCCGCCGACGTTCGGCCTCCTCGATCAACAGGATCGCGAGGCCGTAGGCTTCCTCCCCGGTCGCGCAGCCGACCACCCAGGCGCGGATCTCGCCATCGTCGGCAAGCTGATCGAAGAGCGGCCGGATCGCCTTCTTCTCGAGCTGCTCGAAGGCCTCCCCATCGCGGAAGAACCGCGTGACCGAAATCAGGAGGTCGCTGAAGAGTTCCTGCGCCTCTTCCGGCGTGTCCCGCACGTAGGTTGCGTAGTCCGCCAGGCTTTCCCGCCGCGTCACCTGCATGCGCCGCGTCACACGGCGCATGACGGTTGCGACCTTGTAGGACGAGAAGTCGTGCCCGGTCTGCTTCTTCAGGAAGCCGACGATCCGCTTAAGGTCTTCCTCCGAACGGTCGACGCTGAGGTTGCGCACGGCGCGTTTGGCCTGGACGACCTCGTGGATCCGCTCCGCCATCCGCTCGATCGGGGCGATGAAGTCGGCGACGCCCGTTGCGATGGCGCTCCGCGGCATCATCGGGTAAGCCGCATCCGTCGGTTCCTGGACGAAGATGACGCCGCCGGCTTCCTTGATTGCCTTGACGCCGGCCGCCCCGTCCGAGCCGCCGCCGGTGAGCACCACGCCGAGCCCGTCGCCGCGCACGGCGGCGACGGAGCGGAAGAACGTGTCGATCGGTGCGCGCTGCCCGCGGGGTTCGGAGAAGGGGCGCGCCGTCACCGTGTCGCCCTCGATCACAAGCGCCCGGTCCGGCGGGATGACGTAGACGCAGTTTTCCCTGAGCGGCGGGGCATCGTCCACCTCCAGCACCGGCATCGTGGTGCTGGACCGCAGGATCTGCGCGAAGGCGCTCGGATGATCGGGGGCCAGGTGAACGATGACGACGTAAGAGATGCCGAGATCGTCGTCGATCGCCTCGAAGAAGCGACGCAGCGCGTCGACACCACCCGCCGAAGCGCCGATGGCGCAGACCGGTATGGTGTCGCTCAGCTCGGCGATCACGTCTCCGGTTTCAGACATTATGCTGTGGCGCCCGAGGGTGCCCGCTGCGTCCGGAATGTCACTTGTCGCGCCGGTCCTCCTGCTGCCTCGCCTCGTCGATCGCGGCCGGCTTCGGAGGTTGGCCGCCGGCCTCGTCGTCGGTGCCGAGAGGCGCAGCGGCTGGGTCGGCGTGATCTACCTTATCACGGGTCTTTCCCGTGTCGATGTCATGTCGCAGCTGCGCGGTCGTGGACGGCTTCTTGTCGTGGTCGCCGCCGTCCTGGTCCTTCGAAAACGCGATCCCTGTCTGCCAACGCATGGTCTTCTCCTGTTGTATCGTGCAGCAACTGGTCCTGTCGTGTTGTGCAGCAAGTGGTCCGCTCAGCCAGTCTGGCGCGGAAGCTCCAGGCGTTTCGACGCACCGCCGGGCGGCGGCGGTCCGGAATCTGCGGCGGGGGCGCCGTCGGACAGGCCGCGCCAGGCAAGCGCCAGGCCGGCGCCGGTGTAGACCACGGCGCCGACGGCCAGCATGATGAGGCCGCCGAGCTGCTGGTCCAGCAGCGGCCGACCGTATTGCGGATGCTGGGCGAGCGTGATCAGCGTGCCGAGCAGCGTCATGTGCATGCCGGTCATCAGAAGCGCCAGCACGCCCGGCCCACAGCGCAAGGCCCTGTGTTGCCGTGGGCCTGAGCACGGCGGCCCACAGGACGACGCCAACGACCAGCCACGACGCCTGCTCGGCGGCGAATGCGGAAAGAGAGGTCTGCGCCAGCCCGCACATGGCAGGCGTGTGCCAGCCCCACACCACCACGAACTCGGCGACGGCCGCCAGCGGCGCTGCGGCGACCGGCGGCACCAGCCTGTCGAGGAGCCGCGGCAGGCCGGGCAGCGCCAGCACCAGAAGCGGCGCGACACCAGCCACGATCCCCATGTGGAGCACCATGTGCCCGGTGAACGTCGCGGGCGCCTGCGAGAGCGGTGAAAATGGCGAGAACGAGCCGCCCCACAGCGCTGCCAGCAGGGCGATGGCAACGCCCAGCGGGAGGGGGCGCAGCGTCGGCGTTTCCGCGTGGGGCGCCATCGCTGCCGGTTCCGCGCTCATCGACATCCTGTGAAGAAGATGGCGGGCATTGCCACATAAACCATAGCAAGCAGCGAGACTGCCGCGATCGCAAAGGTCGCGCGGGCGAGGAACAGGCGTTGCGCGGCCGGGGTGTTGTCCGACATGTCGGGGTCGCGTTCACGCAGATCGGCGGACCGCAGGCGACCCGCGGCGGTGAGCAGCGAACCGAGGAGCACCGCGCCGAGGAGGGCCGTGGCGATGACGATGTTCCACTGGATGGCCGCCAGGCCGAGCACGGTGTCGGCACCGACACCGCGCGCGCACAGAACCGCGTTGACGACGTAGCACCACAGGAAGTGCGCCGACCACACGATCGCCGGCAGGGCGAGCCCCCAGATGGAGTCGGGTCCGGGAAACAGCCGCATCGTCATGCCGCCAGCGGGTAGAGCGCCGCCACGGCGACGGCGCACAGCGTCATGATCAGCCCGAAGGTGTAGACCATCATCACGTTCTCCAGATCACCGGGAAAGCGTGCCGACAGCTTGCCGGCGAGGTTGCGGGCCATGGTGTAGACGCTCATCAGCGCGGCGAGGGGAAAGTGGGCGAGGGCGAAGACGACCATCACCCACAGGATCGCGTCGTAGGCATGGCGCGGCCCGGAGAGGCCGGCATCCGCCAGCCACCAGATGCCGAGCGCGAAGGCGGCGAGCCCCGCCAGGATCGCGACGACGCTGAGGGCGAGGAACAGCGCGTCCGCGCTGCGGTGCAATGCTGCCCGCGCGCCGCGCATCAGGCCCCAGCAGGCGATGGCGAGGAGCGCGGTGGCGGCGGCAGGCCACAGCCCAAGGTCCGGCGCTTCAACCGGCGGCCACGCCTCGTTCACCGTCGCGTAGAAGAAGTAGGCGAAGACGAGGCTGACGAACGCCGTCGCGTCGGCGAGCAGCGTGATAAGAAGCCCCCACCACGAGACGGAGTGCGGGCCGGATGCGTAGAGCGGAAGGACGAGCCCGCGGCCGGCGTCCTTCGTGTCCGCCTCCGGGATCTGGCCGGGGTTGGTCCACAGCCACGCCACGATGGTGGCGGTGGCGCCGACCGCCATGAAGATGGCGGCGAGATAGGCCGAGAACGTGGCGAGAATGAAGGCCGCCGCGGTGAACGCCGCCGCCAGCACCGGCAGCGGGCTCGGCCCCGGGATCCGGATGATGTGCAGCGGTTCGGCTTCGACGACCGACGAGACGATGCCCTCGCGATGGCCTTCCTGCGCGTCCGGCAGGTAGAACCGCCCCTCCTCCATGTCGCGAACGAAACCCTCCTGCTGCCAGAGCGGGTATCGCGTCGACACGATCGGGATCGAGCGGGCGCCCCAGTTCTCGTTGGGCATGGGGTGAGCCCACTCCAGCGTGCCGGCGTTCCACGGGTTCCGCTCGGGGATCGCGCGCGACAGCCGGGCGCGGACGGCGTCGACCACGATGATCCCGATACCGGCCGCGAAAACGAACGCGCCGATGGTCGAGACGAGGTTCAGCCAGTCGAGACCGATCCCTTCCGGGTAGGTGTAGACCCGCCGCGGCATGCCGCGCAGGCCCGTGATGTGCATCGGCAGGAACGCGACGTTGAACCCGATGAACATCAGCGCAAACGCCCACTTGCCGGCCGCCCTGGACAGCTTCCGCGCCACTGCCGCCGGGAAGTAGTAGTATAGCCCCGCCACCACGGGGAAGACGACGCCGCCGATCAGCACGTAGTGGAGATGCGCGACGACGAAGTAGGTGTCGTGCGCCTGCCAGTCGAACGGGGCGAGCGCGACCATCACGCCTGTCAGGCCGCCGATGACGAAGATCGCGAGCGCGCCCGCGCAGAACAGCATCGGGATCGAGAAGACGACACGGCCGAGGAGGAGCGTCGAGAGGAAGACGAAGATCTGGATGCCGGTGGGGATCGCCACCGCCACAGAGGCCGCCGAGAAGAAGGCGAGCGACACCCCCGGCAACCCGGTCGTGTACATGTGGTGGACCCACAGGCCGAACGACAGGAACCCCGTCGTGATAGCAGCGAGGACAATCCAAGTGTAGCCGAAGATCGGCCGCTGCGCCGCTGTCGGAATGATCATCGAGAGGAGCGCGATCGCGGGCAGGAAGATGATGTAGACCTCCGGGTGGCCGAAGATCCAGAACAGGTGCTGCCACAGGAGCGGGTCGCCGCCACGTTCGGGATTGAAGAACGGGAAGTCGAACGCGTGTTCGAGCTCCATCAGGAGATCGCCCGCCATCAGCGGCGGGAACGCGAACAGGATCATGATGCCGACGACGAGGACGTACCACGCGTAGGTCGGCATGAGGTTGAGCCGCATCCCGGGCGGCCGGTTCTTGAGGACGCCGACGATGAGTTCGACGGCCGCCGCGATTGCCGCGATCTCGATGAAGCCGAGGCCGAGGAGCCAGATATCCGTGCCGATGCCGCTGGTCTGCTCTCTGGTGGTCAGCGGCGGATACATGAACCACCCGCCATCGGGCGCGGCGCCGAAAAACAGCGAGCCGAACACGAACGTTCCGCCGAAGACGTAGCACCAGAACCCGTAGGCGGTGAGCCGCGGGAACGGCAGTTCGCGCGCGCCGAGGAGCTGCGGCAGGAGGAAGATCGAGAACGCCTCGAAGATCGGCACCGCGAACAGGAACATCATCACGGTGCCGTGCATCGAGAAGACCTGGTTGTAGACCTCGGCCGGCAGCACGTTGTTTTCCGGCACGGCGAGCTGCACGCGCATCAACAGCGCGAGGAGGCCGGCGAGAAGGAAGAAGATGAAGGCCGCCGTGGTGTACCAGAGGCCGACCTCGGTGTTGTTTACCGCCGTCCAGTAGCGCAGCCCCTTCGGCGCGGCCCAGACCGCGCGCAGCCGCTCCGCCTGCGCCCTGCGGATCCTGGGGTCGTCCTGCGGGTCAGGGACGGCGGGGGCGGCGCGCTGATCCATCAGTCGAGCTCCGAGAGAAATTGCGCAAGCGTTCTCAGCTCGCGGCCAGACAGGGTGTTGAACGAGGGCATCTCGTTGCCGGGCTTCAGCCCCTGCGCATTGGCGATCCAGCCCGCGAGCGTGCCGACGTTGTTGGGCAGGAGCCCCGCCGCGATCGTGCGCCGGCCGCCGACATGGGTAAGGTCCGGGCCGAGCCGCCCGTCGGCGGCGGTCCCGCGGATCGTGTGGCACGCCCCGCACCCCGTGCTGAGGAACAGCGAGAGCCCGTCGGCACCAGGCTGTGCCTCCGCAGCGGCGACGGCAGGCAGGACGGCAAGGTTGGTGTCTTCCAGTGCGGCGGACGGCGCTGCCCTGTAGGCTGCCGCTTCATTGGTGAGCCATGCGTCGAAGTCGGCCTGTTCCATCGCGACGGTGCGAAACGCCATCCACGCGTGCATCTGCCCGCAATATTCGGCGCACTGGCCGCGATACTCGCCGGCGGTATCCGCCTCGATCACCGTGCGGTTCACCCGGCCCGGAATGAGGTCCATCTTGCCGCCCAGCGCCGGGACCCAGAACGAGTGGATGACGTCGGCGGACGTCAGCGTCACTTCGACCGGGGTATCGACCGGAATGCGCAGCTCGTTGGCGGAGATCACCTGCCCGCCAAGGCCCGGTGCGTCGTACGCCACCTCCCACCACCAGGTGTGGCCGGTGATGTGGACGCGCATCGAGCCCGGCTCGGGTTCGGCCCGCAGCTCGACCATCACCATGAACGCGTAGGGCAACAGGACCGTCAGCACGGCCACCGGCAGGATGACGCCGCCGCCCCAGACAAGGCCGTTGCCCCAGCGCTCGCGGTGGCTGCGCGAGCGAACGATGACGAAGACGGTGACGAACGCGACGAACAGCCAGACGACCCCGGCGCCGACCGTCATGATCCAGAAGAGGTCGGCCAGAGTCCGTGCCGCCGACGCCTTGGGGTCGAGCGCCGATTGCGGACCCTCGCATGCCGCAAGAACAGCCGCAGCGCCAGCCAGTACCGCGCAGGACCACCATCTCGATTTGCTCGGCATAGCACCCCGCCGCGAAAATCACCTGGTTGGAAAAGCGGAGGCGCCCTGGGTTGTTCCGCGCAGCATCCCAAAAAATCGAATTTTGCGGAACGCACCTCCGTCGACGCCGTTCCAAATTATATTGATCGGGGAGATTTCGAATTGGTCGAACTCAACCGCCGCACCCTTCTGGTGATGACCGCAACCGCCGGCGTTGCCGCTGCAATGTCTGCCAAGGCGCAGGCTCTGGGCGACTCCTTCCAGCGACCGGACCCTGACGATGCCTCGCGCTGGCTCTTTCTGGAACCGGCGGAAGTCGCGTTTCTCATTGCCGCAACGGACCGGCTGATCCCGGAGGACGAGTTTCCCAGCGCATCCCAGGCCGGCGTGGTCGACTACATCGACCTGCAACTCGCGACCGACTGGGGGAACGGCGAAGGGCTCTACCTCGAGGGCCCGTTCCACCCGCAGGAGGCGAGCGAGAGCCAGGGCTACCAGCTCCGCTTCACGCCTGCCGAACTCTATCGTCACGCCATCGCGGCGCTCACGGAAATGCTGGAGCGCCCCTTCCAGGAGCTTTCTGCGGCCGAGCAGGACCGGATCCTGACGATGCTGGAGAACGGCGGCGAAGGCGGCGGCAACGGCGGCACGGGCGACCCCGGTCCCGCGTCGGCCGCCGGCGGCGGGTCCGCAAGCGGCGAGGGCGGCGGCCCCGCGCTGATGCTCGGCGAAGTGCCGGCCACGACCTTCTTCGACCATCTCCATCGCAACGCCAACGAAGGCTACTTCGCCGATCCGATCCATGGCGGCAACTTCGAGATGGTCGGGTGGCGCATGGTCGGCTTCCCCGGCGCGCACGCCTATCACACGGACACGGTGGACAATCACGGCATGGAATATTTCCGCCCGCCCGCCGGGATAACCTCGCCCGCAAGCGGCACGGTGGCGCGCGGTGCCACCGCCACGGGCGGCCCCTTGAGGGTTCGCGCGACACGAGGGGAGCGCTGATGGCCCGTACCCTTCCGAAAAAGGACGTCGTTATCGTCGGCGGCGGCTGGACCGGCCTCACCAACGCCTACGAGTTGTGCCACGAGGGCCTCGAGTGCGTGGTGCTTGAGCGCGGCCAGTGGCGCCAGGATTCACCGTCGTTCGCAGCGCCCGAAGAGCATGACGAACTGAAGTACGCGCTGCGCTACAGCCACATGATGGACACGGCGCAGCAGACGCTGACCTTCCGCAACAAGACGGACCAGCGGGCGCTGCCGATGCGCCGGCTCGGCTCGTTCCTGCCGGGGCAGGGTCTCGGCGGGGCCGGGATCCACTGGAACGGGCAGCAGTGGCGGTTCCTGGAGGCCGACCTCAACCTCCGATCGCATTACGCCGACCGCTACGGCCAGAAGTTCCTCGACGATATCCCCGACCTCACGATCCAGGACTACGGCATCTCCTGGGAGGAAATCGAGCCGCATCACGACTTCTTCGAGAAGATCACCGGCTGCGCGGGCCAGGCCGGCAATCTCGGCGGCGAGACCATTGCCGGCGGCAACGTGTTCGAGGGGCCGCGATCGAACCCCTATCCCAACCCGGCGATGAAGCAGCCTTATTCATCGACCATCTTTGCCGAAACCGCCGCGGAAATGGGCTACCACCCGTTCCCGTTTCCCTCCGCCAACGTCACGCAGAACTACACCAACCCCTACGGCGCTCAGTTGCACCCCTGCACCTACTGCGGCTTCTGCGAGCGGTTCGGCTGCGGCTACTACGCCAAGGCGGACCCGATCATCTGCGTCTACAACCAGTTCCGCGATCACCCGAACCTCGACCTGCGCTTCGGCGCCTGGGTGCAGCGGGTGGAAAAGAGCGCAGACGGCAAGACCGCGACCGGCGTCACCTACATCGACGAGAACGGCGAGGAGCTGTTCCAGCCGGCGGACCTCGTCCTGATGTGCTCATACGGGTTGTGGAACGTGCACCTTCTCCTGCACTCCGGCCTCGGCGTTCCGTACGACGCGCGCGAGCGGACCGGCGTGGTCGGCCGCAACTATGCCTACCAGACGATTACCGGCCTCAACGTCTTCTACGACCGGGAGATGAACTTCAATCCGTTCATGGGCGCCGGTGCGCTCGGCATGTGCATCGACGACTTCAACACCGACAACTTCGACCATTCGGGCCTCGGCTTCGTCGGCGGCGGCTACATTTCGTGCAAGATGTACCACGGCCGGCCGATCTCGTGGCAGCCGGTTCCCGAAGGCACTCCCGCGTGGGGCGCCGAATGGAAGAAGGCGGTGCGCGAGAACTACAACTCGACGGCGGACTTCGTCGTCCACCTGTCCTCCGCCGCGGTCAACCACAACTACCTCGACCTCGACCCGACCTATACGGACATGTTCGGCCGCCCGCTCCTGCGCATGACGTTCGACTTCCCCGAGAACGACCGGCGCATGTCCAAATACATCTCGCAAAAGGCGAAGGAGATTGCCGAGAACATGGGCGGCTCGTCCGTGTCGATGACCGAGCGGGCGAAGGATCCCTATTCGATCGTGCCCTACCAGACCACCCACAACACAGGCGGCGCGGTCATGGGCACCGATCCTGCCACCAGCGTGGTGAACCGCTACGGCCAGATGTGGGACGTGCCCAACG
The DNA here is from genome assembly GCA_963704595.1 of uncultured Alphaproteobacteria bacterium. GTDB lineage: Bacteria > Pseudomonadota > Alphaproteobacteria > Rhizobiales > Amorphaceae > Acuticoccus. The sequence goes on along the minus strand of OY969922.1, from coordinate 261,501 downwards.
TCTTCGTCTTCGGCGCCTGCCTGTTCCCGCAGAACCTTGGCTACAATCCCACCGGCCCGCTGATGGCGCTGGCCTACTGGGAGATCGACGCAATCAAGACGAAGTACCTGCCGAACCCCGGCCCGCTGATGGGGCGCTCGTGATGCGCGCGCTGCTTGCGGTTCTGTTCGCAGGCGTCGCCGTGGCTGCCATGGCGCAGGATGGCGGGCCGGTCAGGACGTTGATGCAGCGGCTGGACACGGACGCCGTGCGCTTCAACGCCTGGCTTCCGGACACGGCGCCGAGCCGCGAAGTCGTCGCCGCCGGGCACACGGTGGCGATGGGCGGCGCGTCGGCCAACGGGGCGCAGTATGCCTGCTTCACCTGCCATGGCGGGAACGGCGCCGGGGACAGCGCAGGCGCGGTCCCCCGTCTCGCCGGGTTGCCGGCGTTCTATCTCGCCGCGCAGCTGGAGAAATATGCCAGCGGGGAGCGTCAGAACGAAATCATGACGCCGATTGCGCAGGCGTTGGAGGCCGACGAGATGCGCGCGGTCGCCACCTACTACGCGGCCATGGAGCCAGCGCTTGCGGCAACGACGGGCGCCCCGCCGGCAACGGGCGACCTCGTCCAGCACGGCGCCAGCCTTTCCGCGATCGGGTCGGCGCAGGCGATGATCCCGGCCTGCGCCAATTGCCACGGCCCCTATGGCACGGGCATGGCGCCGTCCGTTCCGCCGCTCGCAGGGCAGGGTAGCGCCTACATGTCGGCGCGGCTGAAGGCCTGGCGGCAGCTCGATCCGGCGGAGCACCCGGACAATCCGATGGTTTCCATCGCCGTCATGATGAGCGACCGCGACATCGAGGCGTCCGCCACCTATTTCGAGGCGCTGGGCGTTGCCGGGGCAGCCGGGCCGGAGCGGGGGCGGCCGGATACCGATGGCTAGTTCGTTCCTCACCCGGACGGCGGTTGCGGCCGTCTCCCTTGTCGCCCTGCGCTCGACGTTGACCCGGCCGGGCAGACGTCCTCGCCGCGATGAGGATGATCTCGGCCGGCGGCCGACCGAAGCGCCGGATACGCCGGTGCGCTACGGATCGCTCCTCGTCGTGATTCTGGCGGCGCTGCTGTTCGTCGCCGGGGCGGGGCTGACCATCGTGCTCGCCCCCTACGGCTTTGTCAGCGATGTCGACGACCAGCTGCCGCAAAGGGCGGCGTTCGTCACCAACACGGCGGGCGATGCTAGCCGTGGCCGCGCCGCCATCCTCGCCTATGGCTGCCGGGCCTGCCACGCGGTGCCGGGGCTTCCAACGCTTGCCGACCACGGCGTCGGCCCGCCGCTCACCGATTTCGCGGAGCGGCGCTACATTGCCGGCGTGATGCCGAACCGGCCGGCCAATCTCGTCGCGTGGCTGCAGGACCCTCCGGCCTTCGCGCCCCTGACCGCCATGCCGGACATGGGCATCGACCGTGCCACCGCACTCGACATCGCCCGCTATCTCTACGCCGAAGGCCGGTAGGCGTTCCGCGCCCCTCGAGGCCGACCTACTTCGCCGCCGCGGAGAGTTCGCCCGAATGCTTGCAATTTCTGATTGCGAGAAGTCGTCTGCACGAACAGCAGCGGGACCGCGTTCATCACAGCCCGGCGCGGTAGAATGCGTGATCGCCTTCACCGGTACCAGACGCACCGCGGCATGGCCGTGCCGGGTGTCGCCGACCTCCGCACGGCTCAGTCAACTGCCCCTAGGCGTTTTTTCTTCGAGAACGCAGCGGCTCTTCGCATCACGCCAAGCGAGATAGGTGTCATCCCCGCTTCTTCGAACGTCGTGGCGGTCCGGACTGAGGACTTGGCCACGGGTGCGGGGAGAGCCTGCCATCGGCTATGGGAGGGATTGATTATCTCCACGCCGTGAACCTCGAACGGTATGGGGGCTGCGTCGTAAAAGCTGGGAGAACCTCAATATCGGTGTCGCGCTTGACGGCGGAGTCCGCGCGTGTGCTCGCGCAACGGCGCCCGGCATCCCGTTGTAGATCCTGCGAAGAATTCTCTTGACCGCACTAGGTCATACACTCGTTAACGGTATCGGTATCATTCGCTGATTCCATCGCCGACGTAGGGCGGCGACGGAGCAGATGGGGCGATGGCAAGGTTTGATCTGACGGACAAGGAATGGGCGGTGATCGAGCCGCTGCTTCCAACCGATGTGCGGGGCATGCCTCGGGTGGACGACCGCAAGGTCCTGTCGGGGATCTTCTGGCGGCTCAGAACCGGCGCTCCATGGGCAGATCTGCCAGACCGCTATGGCCCTCATACCACCTGCTACAATCGCTTCGTGCGATGGCGAAAACGTGGCATCTGGGAACGTATTTTCAAAGCTGTATCGGGGGCTTACGACGGTGACTTGCAGATGATCGATTCCTCGTCGGTCCGCGTCCACCAGCACGCGGCCAACGGCAAAAAGGGGGGCCGGAAGGCTGCATGGGCCGCTCCCGCGGCGGACTGACCACCAAGATCCACGCTCTCGTCGACGCCGATGGGCTGCCGATCGCCATCAAGCTGACCGAGGGCCAAGCGCATGACGGGCGCAGCGCTGAGGACATGCTGGGCGGCATCGGCGAAGGCCAGATCCTGCTCGCAGACCGCGCCTACGACGCCGATCACCTGCGCGAGGACCTCGCCGCGCGAGGGGCATGGGCCAACGTCCGCCCCATGCTGAACCGCAAGCGGAAGCCGGCCTTCAGCACGTTTCTCTACCGCTATCGCAACCACGCTGAGCGATACTTCAACAAGCTCAAGCACTTCCGTGGCGTGGCCACGCGCTACGACAAGGACCCGGACAACTTCCTCGCCGCCATCCACCTGGCCTCGACGAGGATCTGGATCCGGGCGTTATGAGTTGATCACCTAGTCCGAACGACGGAAACGCCGTTGCAGGCGTAAGTGCGGCAGGGTTGGGTCGGTGCATTGATTTCTCCATTGGTTGACATGCAACGCGAGGAGAATTGCGCGACTGAGCTGAGCGAAATTAGCTCCGCACACCACGATACCGGTCCGCAAAGCAACAGTGCGGACCCTCGTGGATAGACGCTAGGGCGCGCCTATCCGATTGTATTAGTTATCCATCTTGAGCGGGGGAGGCTGCTCCGTGCCGCTTGAACTGCTTGCGAAGCATCCGTTCCGTCTCTCTGGTGAACTCTGGCGGGTTAAACGCTATCGGCTTGAATGCCGGTAATATCGCAAGAGAAGATTCAAGAAGTTCGGGCGATGTACTGTGCGGATAAATAGCTTCCGCTGACTTAACGAGCGCGCGCAACCCACTCGCGCATCGCTCTTGGATGGTAATCAAAATTCCCGCCTCCTTTGATAATCGAGCGTCCCAACGATCAGCTCGGTTGTACGCCCGTCTCACAGCGTTGCGTTCGATGTGACCGAGTTCGCGTTCTATTGCGTCAGATGACCATAAACCGCTTTCATTGAGGAGCGTGCTGGCTGTTGCCCTGAAGCCATGGGTGGTCATGTCATCGGAGGTGTAGCCAATGCGGCGAAGGGCTCCGTTCATCGTGTTTTCGCCAATCGGCCGGACTGATGATGTCAGAGCAGGGAACACGAGGTCGCCATGCCCCGGCAAAGTCCGGAGGTCGCTTAGGAGCGCGACTGGATCATCAGCCAGTGGCTTCCGATGCTCGCGGCGCATCTTCGTCCTCGCTGCGGGGATCGTCCATATCCCTTGGTCGAGGTCGAACTCCGACCAGCTCGCCGCCCGGAGCTCGCCGGGGCGAGGGGAGAGATAAGCCATCAGGAGGAGCGCGGTCCGGACTGTTGGCTGTCCGCCGTATTCCGTTACCCGCTTCATCAGCGTCCGGATCCGACCGAGGTTTGTGATCGCCGCCCTGTTGGTGACCGTTGGCGTAATCAGGGCGCCGCGCAGCGCCAATGTGGGATCGTTTTCGACCCGAGCGGTTGAGATCGCATACCGAAAAACCCGCCCGACCACTGAGCGCAAACGCTTCGCTGTTTCATGGGTCCCACGAGCTTCAACCTTTCGAAGTACCGCAAGAACGTCGGTTGCGCTGACTTCAGTGATCTGCCGATTCCACAACTCGGCGCGGGTGAACTCAAGGAGCCAGCGTGCCTTTCCAAGCGTGACATCGGATAAGCCATCCTTCGCGCGCTTTATCAGGAGCTCCTCGGCGATCGCGCCGAAGGTGTTGGTATCGAGGGTTCGCTGTGCCCGCTCGCGCTTGGCGTGCTCACCGGGATCGATGTCCTTGGCCAGCAGCTGTTTGGCTTCGTCGCGGCGGGCTCGTGCCTCCGCAAGGCTGATCGCGGGATAGGAGCCGAACGCCAGGGTCTTCTGGCGCTTCTCAAACCGATAATTCATCCGCCAGAGGCGGCTGCCATTCGTTGTGACCTGGAGGTACAGGCCGCCGCCGTCCGATAGCTTGACCGTTCGAGCGGCTGGCTTGGAATTCCGGATAGCGGTGTCGGTCAGCGGCATCGGTGGCTGTTGGCGTCGGTTTCGATACCAACAAAAATACCAACATGTTCGATTGCGGCCAGCACCCTCCGACGCGCGCCGCATGACGATAGAACCCGGCTAACCCCAGAGCTTGACCGCTTCTGCATCGTCCTGAACGACGCAGGAAATAGGGCTGGTGCCGCAGAAGGGACTCGAACCCCCGACCCCATCATTACGAATGACGTGCTCTACCAGCTGAGCTACTGCGGCCCACCAGGCGCCCGTGTACACGCAATGTGCGTCTGACCGCAACCGCGGATTTGGCCTGCCGGGCGGGAATTTGCGAGCGGCTGGCGGCCGGCTCCCGAATGCCCTCAGCGCGGCAACGTGCCGTCTCGCGCACCGCTTGCCGGTTAAGTCTACAATCTAGGGCTCATGGTCTGCTGCTTTGCGTTGCGACTGATCTGTGCCAAACCAGCGGTACAAAAAACACTCACTGAGGAGATGTTCGAGTGAAGACAGTTCTGGGTGCAGCCGTTGCTGCAATGGTCCTCACCACCGCCCCCGCGTTCGCCGATTGCGATTCCGGGGAGACGGTCATCAAGTTCCCCCACGTCGTCGCCGAGACCGGCCACCCGAAGGGCGAGTTCGCCGCCGAGCTGGCGAAGCGCATCAACGAGGAGATGAACGGCAAGGTCTGCATGGAGGTCTTCCCGAACTCCCAGCTCTACGACGACGACAAGGTGATGGAGGCGCTGCTTCTGGGCGACGTCCAGCTCGCCGCGCCGTCGCTGTCCAAGTTCGGCGCCTACACCCGCGTCCTCGGCGTGTTCGACCTGCCGTTCATCTTCCAGGACGTCGCGGCGATGGAGCGCTTCCTCGCCACCGACGAGGGCAAGAGCCTGCTCACGTCGATGGAAGACGTCGGCTACGTCGGCCTCGGCTACATCTACAACGGCATGAAGCAGTTCTCCGCCGACAAGCCGCTGATGGTCCCGACCGACGCCAAGGGCCTCAAGTTCCGCATCCAGACGTCCGACATCGCCGCCGCGATGATCGAGGCGCTCGGCGCCAACGCGCAGAAGCTCGCCTTCAACGAGGTCTACGGCGCGCTCCAGCAGGGCGTGGTCGACGGCCAGGAGAACACCTACACCAACATCTACACGCAGAAGTTCTTCGAGGTGCAGGACGGCATCACCGAGACCAACCACCAGATGCTGTCCTACTTCATCGTCACCACCCAGGAGTTCCTGGACAGCATGGACGAGGCCGACCGCGATCAGTTCCTCTCCATCCTCGACAGCGTGTCGGTCGACATGAACGGCAAGGCCAACGCGCTGAACGACCAGGCCAAGGCCGACATCGAGGCCGCCGGCGGCACCGTCCGCACCCTCACCCCCGAGCAGCGCCAGGAGTGGGTCGACGCGATGAAGCCCGTCTGGGGCCAGTTCGAGGAAGAGATCGGCAAGGACATCATCGACGCCGCGGTCGCCGCCAACAACGCGGCCTCCTGATCCTCTGACACGACCCGCCGCGGCCGGCCCGTCCGGCCGCGGCACCGCCCCCAACCGACCGGCCATCTCGGGACGCCGCAGGCGTTGCCCGCCGAGCCCGCAGCGAGACGTCCATGGCCTCACTCCTGCTCAACTATCCGCTGCTGACGCTCGTCGGCTTCATCGTGCTCTACTTCATTGCCGACCGGCTGGCGCCGAAGGTGATGAACGAGTTCGAGGAGATCGTGATCTCCCTCCTCCTCGCCGCGATGACGCTGGTCGCCTTCGTCCAGGTGGTCATGCGCTACGGCTTCAACTCCGGCTTCCAGGGCGCGCTGGAGCTCAACCGCATCCTGTTCGCCTGGCTCATCCTGTTCGGCGCGAGCTACGCGGTGAAGATCAATGCCCACCTCGGTATCGACAGCCTGATCCGCCTGTTCCCGCGCAAGGTCTTCCGCGGCTTCGCGATCTTCGGGGCGCTGGCCGTCCTCCTCTACGCCGTGATGTTCATCAACGCCGACTGGCTGACCTACCTCGGCGCGGAAACGCGCGGCGGCGGCGCGGTCGACTACTGGTGGAAGATGTACCGCGTCGGCATCGGCCTCGACGACCTCAAGTATCCGGGCTTCATGGTCGAATGGGCGGGACAGGAGCGGGTTCACCGCTGGGTCGCCTACATCATCCTGCCGGTCGGGCTCGGCCTTCTCGCCATGCGCGCGCTGCAGGCGCTGATCGAGATCGTCCAGGGCAAGCGCGAGCTCATCATCGCCAGCCACGAAGCCGAAGAGCTCGTGGAAGAAAACCGCAACATTCTCAGGGACTGACGAGACCTCATGGAAACGGCGATCCTCTTCGGCCTCGTCTTCGCGCTGCTCCTGTCGGGCGTCCCCGTCGCGATATCGCTCGGGCTGTCCTCGATCATCATGATCACGTTCTTCTCCACCGACAGCGTGTCGTCGGTGGCGCAGCAGCTGTTCACCGTCGAGCCAGAACTACACGCTCCTCGCGATCCCCTTCTTCATCCTCGCCGCCTCGTTCATGTCGACGGGCGGCGTGGCGCAGCGCATCATCCGCTTCGCGATCGCGACCGTCGGCTCGTTCCGCGGCGGTCTCGCGATGGCCTCGGTGCTCGCCTGCATGCTGTTCGCGGCGCTGTCGGGCTCCTCGCCGTCCACCGTGGTCGCGATCGGCACCATCGCCATCGCGGGAATGCGGCAGGTCGGCTACTCCAAGGAGTTCGCGGCCGGCATCGTCTGCAACGCCGGCACCCTCGGCATCCTCATCCCGCCGTCGATCGTGATGGTCGTCTACGCCGCCGCGACCGACGTGTCGGTCGGCCGGATGTTCCTCGCCGGCATCATCCCCGGCATCCTCGCCGGCGTGATGCTCATGCTGGCGATCTACGTCATCGCCCGCGTGCGCGGCCTGCCGAAGGGCGAGTGGGAAGGCTGGGGCGAGTTCCTGCGCGCCGGCAAGGACGCCGCGTGGGGGCTCTTCCTCATCGTCATCATCCTCGGCGGCATCTACGGCGGCGTCTTCACGCCGACGGAGGCGGCCGCCGTCGCCGCGGTCTATTCCTTCCTCATCGCCCTCTTCGTCTACCGCGACATGGGGCCGATGAAGGGCAAGCGCTTCATCGGCGAGGGTGACAGCCTCGCCGCGCGCAACGGCTTCTTCGCGTGGCTCTACGGCCTCGCGCTGTTCTCGGTGATCCTCATCCTCTCCTTCTTCGGCGCCGGAGAAGGTGCGCTCGCGGAGCGCGCGGTGGTGGCGGGCGTGGTCGCCGTCATCGCGGGCGTCGTATACCTCGTCGTCAGGCAGGGCGCGGGGAGCCCGGTCGCCGCCGTCACGGGCTTCGTCGTCCTCGTCCGCAACGTCGCCTATTCGCTGCTGATGGCGCCGGCCACCTTCGTCCACCGCGACACGCGCAAGGTGATGATGGAGGCCGCGCGCACGACGGTGATGCTGATGTTCATCATCGTCAACGCGCTCCTCTTCGCGCACGTGCTGACGTCGGAGCGCATCCCGCAGGTGATCACCGACTGGATGCTCGGCGCAGGCTTCAACTGGTTCACCTTCCTCATCGCGATCAACGTCCTGCTCCTCATCGGCGGGCAGTTCATGGAGCCGTCCGGGCTTCTCCTGATCGTGGCACCGGTGGTGTTCCCGATCGCGATGCAGCTCGGCATCGACCCGATCCATCTCGGCATCATCATGGTGGTGAACATGGAGATCGGGATGATCACGCCGCCGATCGGCCTCAACCTCTTCGTGACGTCAGGTATCACGGGGATGAGCCTCATCCAGGTGGTACGCGCGGCGTTGCCGTTCGTGGCGGTGCTCTTCGTCTTCCTCATCATCATCACGTACGTCCCTTGGCTCTCAACGGTGGTGCCGACGTCGCTGATGGGGCCGGAGATCGTCACCCGCTGATGGGGCGCCGGACGCAAAAAAGCCGGGGCACTGGGCCCCGGCTCTTGCCGTCTTCTCGGTGGTGATCGCCGTTAGCGGACGATCATGGTCTCGGGAAGCTCGGTGTAGGCGCCTTCGTCGACATCGGGCATCTCTTCGAGCTGCTCTTCCGTCAGGTCGGTCGAAAGCATCGCACGGTCATCGGCGAAGGTGATGTCGTCGTACTGGAAGGCAACTTCACGGTCGCCGAGGCCAAGGAAGCCACCGGTGGAGACCAGGACGACCGGCTTGTTGGTCGACGGGTCGAGCACGATCTCGTCGATCTCGCCGATTTCTTCACCGTTGACGTTGTAAAGGTCCTCACCCAGCACATCGTCGATGCGGATCTGGTAGGTCTTCACTTCGGCAGCGGCCATGTCGGTCGACGAAGCGTCGGTCGCGACAGCGGCAGTGGTGGTCGCGGCAGCGTCGGTCGACGAGGTCTGCGCAACGTTCACATCAGCCTGCTGCTGGCGAACGGCGACGTCCGGGTTTTCCTGCTCGACGTTCACGTCCAGCTCGGGCTGCGTCACCTTGACGTCGGGCTCGGGCGTTGCAACGGCAACTTCCGGCGCGGCGGTGTCGACGGAGACGGCGGGCTGGCCGGCTTCGACGGCGACCTGAGCCTCAGGCTGCGTGACGTTCACTTCCGGGGCGGGCTGGTTGACGCTGACCTGCGGGGCCGGCTGGTCGACGGAAACGGTCGGCTCGGCCTGGCTCACGGCAACGTCGGGCTCGGGGGTCGACACGGACACTTCCGGCTGCGGCGTGGAAACCGCGACTTCCGGCTCCTTGGTCTCGACGTTCACGTTCGGCGCAGGCTGGTTCACCACCACTTCGGCGGCGGGCTGCGTCACGGTGATGGTGCCCTTGGGCGCATCGGAGTTGGCAGACGCGGTAACGGTCTCGACTTCGGTGAACAGCAGGACGCCGTCAGCGTCGGCGTCAGCGTCGGTGTAGGCCTGCTCGTAAGCGGTCATGCCGGCGTCATCGAGCTCGATGCCAGCTTCGGTAAGGCACTCACGGTATTCGTCCATCGTCAGCCCGCTATCGTTGTCGATATCGAAGCCGAGGAAGGTTTCGTTGGTCATCTCGTCGAACGCGCATTCGCCGAACTCGTTGGCATTCTGTGCGGCCGCCGGCGTCGCTGCGATAAGTGCGAGCATCGCAGTGCTCAGCATCAGTTTATTCGCCATGGGGTTTGGCTCCTCGTCGGACTTGAAAATAAAAACGGAGCACGCGGCTCCTTGTGGATGAAATACCCTAAGGGCGCGTGTCGTTCCGATTTGGATCCGAATAAATACTTTAAAAAGCCATTTCCTGACGGAACAATGGATACTCGAACGCGTTGGAGCGGACGAAATTTTAATCTTGATGAAACCGCTCAGGGTTTCCGTTTTAAACCGCCAAACGCAAAACGGGACGGAGCATGACGCCCCGTCCCGTTCCTCGTCAGTTGTGCGCTTCAATCAGCGGAGCATCTCGGCCGGCAGATCGACGTACTTGCTCTCGTCGTACTCCGGGCGGTTCTCGAGCACGTTCTCGTCGGCGGAGGTCGCGAGCACGGCCTCATCCGCGGAGAAGGTCAGCTCGTCGTAGCCGAACACGAGGTGCTGCTCGTTGAGACCGAGGAGACCGCCGACCGCGACGACGACCACGGGCGCGTTGGTGGCGGGGTCGAGAAGCACGTTTTCGATCTCGCCCACGGTGTCACCCTCGGCGTTGACGACGGTCATGCCGATGATCTCGTCGCGCGGGATGACGACCGCGGTGCCGACGGCGGCGTCCGCAGCGGCGGCGACAGGCGCATCGGCGACGGCGGCGGTGGAGTCGGTCGTCGTGCTCGCGACGACGTTCACGTCAGGCTCGGCCTGGCGGACCTGGACGTTGGCGTCTTCCTGCTGGATCTCGACGTTGAACTCCGGCTGCGTGACCTCGACGGACGGATCGGGGTTGCGCACGACCACTTCCGGCTCGTTCTGGTCGACGGTCACGACGGGCTGGGCCGGGGTCACGTCAACGGTCGGCTCGGGCTGCGAGACTTCGATGGTGGCTTCCGGCTGATCGATCGAAACGGTCGGCTGGGCCTGTTCGATGGCCACCTCGGGATCGCGCAGCTCGACGCGGACGTCGGGCTCGTGCGGCGTCACGCTGACTTCCGGCGCATGCTGCGTCACGGTCACGATCGGCTCGAACTGGCGCACGATGATGCGGGGCGGCGGCTGGTTCACCGTCACGGTCACCGCAGGCTCGAACACGCGCACGGTCGCGGCCGGCTGGCGGACGATCACCCGCGTGCGGGCAACCTCGCCATCGGCGGCTGCCGCGGCGGGGGTCTGCGGATCGGCGGCCACGGCGGGCGCTGCGGCGTCAGTCGCCGCCGCAGGGGCAGCGTCGTTCGCCGCCGCAGGTGCGGCGTCGGTCGCAGCCCCGGGCGCGGCCGGCGCGGTTGCCGGCGTCTCGTTGGTCTGCGCCAGCGCCGGGGTGGCAGCCAGCAACGCAACCAGTGCGGTGCGGGTGAACAGGCTCATGGGTCGCTCCTTCGTTTCATTCACTTTGAAAATGTCGCTTCCACGCTGGGTGGCAAGCCTTTGGCCGCGCATCAGCACGGCAAAAAGCCGGGGCACGAGGCCCCGGCTCTTCAGTTCAGTCTTCGCATGGTCGCGATTTAGCGAACAATCATGTCTTCCGGGACGTCCTCGTAGAGGTCTTCCTGGTAGTCGTTGCGGTCTTCAAGGTTCTCTTCCGACATGTTGGTGTCGATCATGACCTTGTCGCCAGCGACCGAAACCCTCTCGTACGGGAACACGACGTCAGCATCGCCGAGGCCGAGGAAGCCGCCAGCAGAGACGACGACGTAGATGTCACCGGTCGTCTTTTCCATCACGATATCAGTGATCTCGCCGATCTCCTGATCCATGTTGTTGTAGGCGTCTTCGCCGTCGAGATCGTCGAAAGCGACTGCGTTGACGGTCGCGGTGGTTGCAGCTGCGGTGGTCGCGGCGGCCGTCTCCATGGCCGTACCGGTCGACTCTGCGGCGTTCTCCATCGCGGTGTCGGTGTCGGTCTCAGCCGCTTCGGTGGTGCCGTCGACGCTCGTGACCTTCTGGATCACGACTTCCGGCTCACCCTGCTCGATGACCACGTTGGGGTCTTCGGTCGTCACGGCGACTTCGGCTTCCTGCGTCTCGACCGAAACTTCCGGCTCGGGCTGCTGGACGGAGACGGTCGGCTCCTTCTGCGTCACCTGCACGTCAGGCGTCGCCTGGCGAACTTCGACTTCCGGTGCCGGCGCGTCGACCGCGACCTGGGCTTCCGGCTGCTCGATGGCGACGGTCGCCTCACCCTGCTCGACCGAAACTTCCGGCTCGGGCTGGTTCACGGAAACGGTCGGCTCGGCCTGATTGACGGAGACTTCCGGCTCTTTCTGCGTGACGGCCACTTCCGGCTCGGGCTGCGACACCGCAACGGTGGCGTTGCCCTGCTGCACGTTCACGTCGGCGGCGGGCTGCGTCACGGAAACCTGAGCTTCCGGCTGCGTCACGTCGACCTTCGCGGCAGTGCCTTCGGCACCGTCGGTCGCCATGCCGGCTTCGAGCTCGGTCACGATGAGAATGCCGTCGCTGTCGGTGTCGAGCGCTTCGAAGTCCGCGACGTACGTCTCGCGGTCGGCTTCGGCGACGGGGACAGCAACGAGGTACGCGTTGTACTCATCCATCGAAATGGAGCCGTCTTTGTCAGTATCCATTTCGGCGACACGCGCATTCATCTGCGCTTCGTCGGCGAACATAAGTGCACGCATGTCGTCCTGAGCAACGGCGGGCGTTACACTCAGGATCGCGATCAGGGCCGTACCGCCCAGAAGGTTGCGGGTCATAGATGCTACCTCATTCAAAATTATGGCTTGGATCAAAAAGAGGATTTTGATCCTTCCTTGGCCGAACAACGGTTCTTCCCAATCTTCCGTTCCGACAAAAACGGGGAAATTGCGCCCGTTGACAAACGAACCGTGACCCGATTGCCTTTCCACACCTGCGTACCGGAGGTGCGCCGTGATGCCTTTCGGCCGCCTGTAGCTCCGGCGGCCGCGAAGCACTACGAAAGGTGCCCGGCCGCGCGACATGCGGCGACGGGCCTCTATAAACAACCGGGGTTTCCGTCGGCTTTCGCCGCGAAATCCGCAATGGACAGTGAGGGAAGCGTATGAAGAAGTCAGTGCTTGCACTACTCGCGGTAGGCGCGATGACGGTGACCGGCGCCCAGGCGCAGGACAAGTTCATGACGATCGGCACCGGCGGTGTCACGGGCGTCTACTACCCCACCGGCGGCGCGATCTGCCGGCTGGTCAACCGCGGCCGCCGCGACCACGGCATCCGCTGCTCCGCCGAATCCACCGGCGGCTCGGTCTACAACATCAACACCGTCCGCTCCGGTGAGCTCGACTTCGGCGTCGCCCAGTCCGACTGGCAGTACCACGCCTACAACGGCACCAGCCAGTTCGCGGACGCCGGCCCGTTCGAGAAGCTGCGTGCGGTCTTCTCGGTTCACCCCGAGCCGTTCACCCTCCTCGTGCGTCCCGACTCCGGCGTCGAGAAGTTCGAGGACCTGAAGGGCAAGCGCGTCAACGTCGGCAACCCCGGTTCGGGCCAGCGCGCGACCATGGAAGTGGTGATGGACGCGTTCGGCATGTCCATGGACGACTTCTCGCTCGCCACCGAGCTGAAGGGCTCCGAGATGGCCCAGGCGCTGTGCGACGGGAAGATCGACGCGATGATCTACACCGTCGGCCACCCCGCCGCCGCGATCCAGGAAGCCGTGAACTCCTGCGACGTCGACCTGGTCGACGTGTCCGGCCCGGCGATCGACAAGCTCGTCGAGGAGAACCCCTACTACCGCGTCGCGACCATTCCGGGCGGCATGTACAAGGGCAACGACGAGGACACCACCACCTTCGGCGTCGGCGCCACGTTCATCACCTCCGCCGACGTTCCGGATGATGTGGTCTACACGACCGTGAAGGCCGTGTTCGACAACTTCGACCAGTTCAAGCAGCTCCACCCCGCATTCGGCGTGCTGGTGGAAGAGGAGATGGTCAAGGACGGCCTCTCCGCTCCGCTGCACCCCGGCGCGGTGAAGTACTACGAGGAGCGCGGCTGGATGTAATCCGCCGCTTCCCGACGAACCGAAAGGCCGGCGCCCAGCGCCGGCCTTTTTCGTTGGTCAGGCGCCGAAGCCACCCGTTTCCAGATACGACCCGCTCCGCCTCCGTCGTCTCCCGGCCGAGGACCGCGTTGCGGTGCGGGAAGCGGCCGAAGCGGCGGATCACGTCCGCATGGACCAGCGCGAAATAGTAGAGCTCCTGGTCATTCGAGCGGCCGGATGAGGTCGAGGCACTTCTCCTGCAACGCCATGTCCTCGGCGTGCTCGAAGGGCAGGTAGTAGAACACGCGCACCGGCAGGCGCTGGCTTCTGTCGTGCCCCGCCGCAACCGCGGCGCGTCGGCGACCTCCACGGCCTTCGCGTCGGTCTCGAACTGCCGGGCGGACCCGCGAAAGCTGTTGCGGGGGATCTGGTCGAGCAGGATCGATGAGCGCCAGCGAGCCGGCCGCGGTCGCCATCCAGTCGTCGAGCGCACCGTCCGCGCGCGCGCTCCCACAGTGGCAGCCATTCCGCGCAGTCCCCATCGAACGTGTCCGACTTCGCGTACCAGCGGTCGGGCCCCGCGCCGAGCCAGAAGTCGAGCAGCTTCAAGCGCCTCGGGCTTTTCCATCGTCATCGCGCAAACTCCAGTCGGTTCTCCAAAAAACTCTTTCACGTTCGGGGAAAGCGTGGAACGCTTGCAGTACGCGTGCTCACATGAGGCCTCCCATGACAACGGCGACCGACCCTCACGCACCTGGTGCAGCCACCTCAGCCGACGACCTCGTTGCGTCCGTCGATTCGGGTGCGCGGATGCCCGTCGGCTGGCAGACGGATCATGGTCGCCCTCGCTCGCCTTCACCTGGGCGCTGTTCCAGCTCTACGTCGCCTCGCCGCTGCCGTTCATCATCCAGGAGCAGACGGGCCTGCGCGTCGTCTTCAACAACACCGAGGTGCGCGCGATCCACCTCGCCTTCGCGCTCCTGCTGGTCGCGATGGCCTTCCCGCTGTTCTCCCGCTCGCCGCGCGACAAGATCCCGTTCTACGACTGGGTCCTCGGCATCGTCGGCGCCTGCGACCTGCCTCTACCTCGTCGTCTTCGCGGACGAGATCGCCCGCCGCTCCGGCCTGCCCACCACCACCGACCTCGTGGTCTCCACCATCGGCCTCATCATCGTCGGCATCTCGGTCTACCGCGCGCTGGGGCTGCCGCTCCTCATCGTCGTCGAGCGTCTTCCTCGCCTACGTCTTCTTCGGCTCGTCGGAGATCTTCCCGGACTCGATCCGCTGGGCCGGCGCCTCCTACGGCAAGGCGATGTGGCACTTCTGGATGCAGACCGAGGGCGTCTTCGGCGTCGCGCTCGGCGTGTCGGCCTCGCTGATCTTCCTGTTCGTCCTGTTCGGCGCGATCCTCGAGAAGGCCGGCGCGGGCAACTACTTCATCAAGCTCGCCTTCTCGATGCTGGGGCACCTGCGCGGCGGCCCGGCCAAGGCCGCCGTCGTCGCGTCCGGCCTTTCCGGCATCTACTCCGGCTCGTCGATCGCCAACGTCGTCACCACCGGCACCTTCACCATCCCGCTGATGAAGCGCACCGGCTTCCCGGCCGAGAAGGCCGGCGCCGTCGAGGTCGCCGCCTCCACCAACGGCCAGCTGACCCCGCCGGTCATGGGCGCCGCGGCCTTCCTGATCGCCGAGTTCACCGGCACGCCGTACACCGACCTCATCGTCTACGCGCTGCTGCCGGCGCTCGTCTCCTACATCGCGCTCCTTTACATCGTGCACCTGGAATCGCTGAAGCTCGGCCTCAAGGGCCTGCCGCGCCAGAGCCGCGCCGGGTCCGCCGCGTCCAAGCTCCTCTCCTTCATCCTGACGCTCGCCGGCATCTCGCTCCTCGCCTTCGCGGTCCACTACGGCCTCGGCTGGACGGCGACGGCCTTCCCCGGCCACGGCTTCGAGGTCGGCGGTCGGCGTCTTCTGCGTCCTCTATTTCGCCTGCCTCGTCATCGCCGCACCGCGTGACGACCTCCACGTCGACGACCCCAACGCCGCCGGTCGACGAACTGCCGGAAACCCGCGCCGTCCTCCTCACCGGCCTCCACTTCCTCCTCCCCATCATCGTCCTCCTCTACTGCGTGATGGTGGTGCGCATGTCGCCCGGCCTGTCGGCGTTCTGGGCGTCCGCGGCGATGATCCTGATCGCGTTCACCCAGCACCCGATCAAGGCGCTGCTGCGCGGCGGCAAGGGCCTCGCCGGCAGCTTCGCGCAGGGGTGGGACGAGTTCTGCCGCGGCATGATCTCCGGCGCGCGCAACATGATCCCGATCGCGGTCGCGACGGCGGCCGCCGGCATCATCGTCGGCACCATCTCGCTCACCGGCGCGCACCAGGTTGTGTCGGCGTTCGTCGAGGCGCTGGCCGGCGGCTCGCTGATGCTGATGCTCATCCTCGTCGCGGTGATGAGCCTCATCCTCGGCATGGGCCTGCCGACCACCGCCAACTACATCGTGGTGTCGTCGCTGATGGCGCCCGTCATCGTGTCGCTCGGCGCTTCGGACGGGCTCATCATCCCGCTCGTCGCGGCGCACCTCTTCGTCTTCTACTTCGGCATCCTGGCGGACGACACGCCGCCCGTCGGCCTCGCGGCCTACGCCGCGGCCGGCATCTCCGGCGGCGACCCGATCAAGACCGGTTTCCAGGGCTTCGGCTACGACATCCGGACCGCGCTCCTGCCGTTCCTGTTCATCTTCAACACCGAGCTCCTGCTGATGCGCGTCGTCATCGTCGACGGCGTGCCGACGTCGGAGTTCGTGCCCTGGTATGTCGGGGTGAAGGCGTTCGCGATCGCGGTGGTCGCGATGCTGGTGTTTGCCGCGGCGACGCAGCGCTACTTCTTCGCCAGGAGCAAGTGGTACGAGACCGTCGCGCTCCTCGCCGTCGCGCTCACCCTGTTCCGGCCGGGCTTCCTGCTCGACCAGGTGCAGCCGCCCTACGTCGACAGCCCCGGTCCCGCGATCTACGACGTCGCGGCCGCGCAGCCGGTCGGCTCGCCGCTCAGGATGGAGCTCGTCGGCACCGACTACGACAACCCCAACCAGCGGCGATTCCAAGTTCATCGTGATCTCGCTGCCGGAAGGCGCCACCGGCGAGGATCGTCTGGCGGACAGCGGCCTGATGTTCCTCGAGGACGGCGACCGGTTCACCGTGGATGAGCCCTTCCCCGGCACCCCGTTCGCCTATCTCAGCAAGGACTTCGACTTCTACGGCGAGAACCCGGTCGTGCTGGAGCGGGTCCAGGTCCGTGCCGAACGGATGCCGAAGGAGATCTTCTACATCCCCGCCTTCATCCTCCTCGCCATCGTGATCCTCCTGCAGCGCAGAAGGCAGACCGTCCCGGCCTTCTGACCGGGCCAGACAGAATGGTGGCGCCCCGCCCCGAACGCCGGGGCGGGGCGCCATGCCTCAGTTGGCCTGGGGAGCTGGCTCGTCCGCGATCGGGGCCGCCTCGGGCTCGGCGGCATCGGGCGCGGGATCGGGCTCAGGCAGCGGCTCGGCGCCGGGCGTATCGAGCACTTCCGGCACAGGCGTCGTCGGCGGCAGGGGCTGGACGCCGGGCACGTCGGCCGGATCGACCGTCCCGTCGCCCTCGGCAGCGTCCGGTTCCGCATCGGCGGCCACCGGCTCAGGCTCGGGCTCGATCCCCTTGGCCTTCGGCGCACTCGCCGATTCCTCGCGGAACAGCTCCCACTCCTCCACCACGCGCCCGTCGGGCAGCTTGCAGAAGCCGACCTCGCCGTTCTGTTCGGCGCGGATCTCCAGCGTGCCGCCGACCTCCTCGCAATATTGCGAGGCGGGGTTGGCGATGCCCGCCGAGACAGGGTCGGGCTTCGCTTCCTGCGCGACCGCCGCCACCGGCAGGAACGCCGCAACAAGGATGGCGTATTTCATGACTGTCGTCCTCTCGTGTCGCCCCTGATATAGCGTCGCCAGCGCCGGCGGCGACCAGCCCCGCGCAAGGTTGATGGCGGCGCGCGATACACTCCGCCGCCGCGATCGGCTAGCATTGCCGCCCGAGAGAAGGGACACCCGCGCCATGCCCACCCCGTCCGCACACATCTTCCAGCGCGCCACCGCGGCGAGCCTCCCCGTCGCCGTAGCGGGCGACGGCGTCTACGTCGTCACGAGGGACGGTCGGCGCATTCTGGACGGCAGCGGCGGCGCCGCGGTCTCCTGCCTCGGCCATTCGGACCGCTCGGTGACCGACGCGATCAAGGCGCAGGTCGACGATCTTCCCTACGCCCACACCGGCTTCTTCACCTCCGAACCCGCGGAGGAACTCGCCGAAATGCTGGTCGCCCGCGCACCGGAGGGGATCGCGCGCGTCTACTTCGTGTCCGGCGGGTCGGAAGCGGCGGAGGCGGCCATAAAGCTCGCCCGCCAGTATTTTCTCGAGAAGGGCGAGCCGAACCGCTCGCGCATCATCGCGCGGCGGCAGAGCTACCACGGCAACACGCTCGGAGCGCTGGCCGCCGGCGGCAACGAATGGCGCCGCCGCCAGTTCGCGCCCCTCCTGTCGGACGCGTTCAGCCACATCGCGCCCTGCCACCACTGGCGCTGGGGCGAACCCGGCGAAAGCGCGGAGGACTACGGCCGCCGCGTCGCGGACGAGCTGGAGGCCGAGATCCAGCGCCTCGGCCCCGACACGGTCGCCGCCTTCATGGCCGAGCCCGTGGTCGGCGCCACCATGGGCGCCGTCCCCGCAGTGCCCGGCTATTTCGCCCGCATCCGCGAGATCTGCGACCGCCACGGCGTCCTCCTCATCCTCGACGAGGTGATGTGCGGGATGGGCCGCACCGGCACCCTCTTCGCCTCGGAGGCCGACGGCGTCCGGCCCGACATGGTGCTGATCGCCAAGGGCCTCGGCGCCGGCTACCAGCCCATCGGCGCGACGCTGGTCTCGGCGGAGATCCACGACACCATCGCGGCAGGCTCCGGCTTCTTCCAGCACGGCCACACCTACATGGGGCACCCCACGGCGTGCGCGGCAGGCGTCGCGGTGCTTCACGCGGTGGAGGGCCGCAACCTCCTCGCCAACGTCAACGCGATGGGGGACCGGCTGCGGCAGGGGCTGGAGGCGCGCTTCGGCCAGCACCCCAACGTCGGCGACATCCGCGGCCGCGGCCTGTTCATGGGCGTCGAGCTCGTCGCCGACCGCGACACCAAGGCCCCGCTCCCCACCGCGGACAAGACGCACGCGAAGATCAAGAAGGCCGCCTTCGACCGCGACCTGATGGTCTATCCCGATGGGCGGCACCATCGACGGCGCGGCCGGCGATCACATCCTGATCGCCCCGCCGTTCATCGCCGAGGCCGCGGACATCGACGCGCTGGTGGATCGCCTCGGCGACGCGGTGGACGCCGTCCTCGGCCGGGGCTGAGTTTTTCCGGCGGAAGCCTCCGCCCGCGCACGTTTTTTGCTAAGCCTTGGAAAGCGCCAAGAAACGACCGGGACACACCATGGCAACTGTCGACCTCAACGCGGACTGCGGCGAAAGCTTCGGCCCCTGGACCATGGGCGCCGACGGCGAGATCCTGAAGATCGTCACCAGCGCCAACATCGCCTGCGGCTTCCACGCCGGCGACCCGGACACGATGGCCGCCACCATCCGCACCGCCGTCGAGAACGGCGTCGCCATCGGCGCGCATCCGGGCTTTGCCGACAAGGCGGGCTTCGGCCGCCGCCCGATCCCGATGGCGCCGGCCGAAATCACGCGGATGGTCGCCTACCAGATCGGCGCCACCATCGCGATGGCGGCGCTGGAGGGCGGCCGCGTCACCCACGTCAAGGCGCACGGCGCGCTCTCCAACGTCGCGAGTGCCAACCGCGAGGTAGCCGACGCCGTCGCCGCCGCGGTGAAGGCGGTCGACCCGACGCTCACGCTCCTCGCCGTCGCCACCACCGCGCTGGAGGACGCCGGCCGCGCAGCCGGTCTTCCCGTGGCCGCCGAGATCTTCGCCGACCGCGGCTACGAGCCCGACGGCCAGCTCGTCTCCCGCGCGAAGCCCAACGCCTTCGTCCACGACCCGCAAGAGGCCGCCGCCCGCGTCGTGCGCATGGTCGAGGAAGGCGCGATCTTCGCCCACGACGGCAGCCGCCTCCCCACCGCCATCGATTCCATCTGCGTCCACGGCGACAGCGCCGCGGCGGTCGCCATCGCTCGCGCCGTCCGCGACGCGCTCGAAGGCGCCGGCATCACCGTCGCGAAGTTCGCCTGATGCGCCCCCGACCAGGAAAGCCTCGCCTGATGCGCCTCATCTCCAGAGGTCTCGCCTGATGCGTCTCATCTTCAGAGGTCTCGCCTGATGCGTCTCACGGACGGCGCAACCCTGCGCGGCAGCGGCGAGAACGCCTTCGTGATCGAGTTCGGCGACGAAATCAGCCGCGAGGCGGGCGCCGCCGTCGCCGCGCTCGCCGCAGCGTTCGACGCCTCCGCGCCCGAGGGGCTCGTCGAGGTGGTCCCCACCTTCCGCTCCCTCCTCGTCCTCTACGACCCCGACGCGACCGACCGCGACACCCTCCTCGCCGCCCTGCCCGAAGCGGGCGACGCCGGGGCGGCCAGCGGCCCGACCCACTGGCGCCTTCCCGTCGCCATGGAAGGCGACTGCGCGGAGGACATCGCCGACGCCGCGCCGGGCCTCGGCCTGTCGGTCGGCGACCTCGCCGCAAAATTCCTCGAAGGCCGCTACCAGGTCGGCATGTACGGTTTCGCGCCCGGCTTTGCGTACCTTTCGGGCGTCGACGAGGCGCTGGCGATCCCCCGCCGCCCGTCGCCGCGACCGCCGATGCCGGCCGGCAGTCTGATCCTTGCCGGCGGGATGGCCGCGCTCACCTCGATCTCGATGCCGACGGGCTGGTACGTCATCGGCCGCACCGCCGTCACCCTGTTCAGGCCGGACGACACGCCGATGGTCCCCTTCGCGGTCGGCGACACCATCGCCTTCACCCCCGTCAGCGAGGCCGAGCTCGCCGAGCTCGGCAAGACGCCGGACGGCGGCCTGAAGCGGGACGAGCCATGAGCGCGCTCCACGTCGTCCGCCACAACCATCTCGTCACGGTGCAGGACGCTGGCCGATCCGGGGCCATGCGCTTCGGCGTCTCCCAGTCCGGCCCGATGGACTGGGTCCGTTTCCGCCATGCCCTGGCGCTCGCTGGCGGCGACGGAACCGCAGCGTTCGAGATCGGCATCGCAGGCGCCGCCTTCCGCGCCGAGGGGCGTGTGGTCGTCGGCCTCGCCGGCCCCGGCTTCACCGCGAGCACCGGCGACGGCGAGCCCCTCACCCTTCCCGCCCGCCTCGTCCTCGGCGACGGCGAGACCCTCACCGTCACCCCCGGCGCGAGTGGCATGTGGGCCTACCTCGCCGTCGCCGGTATCGACTTCGGCGCCCCCGTCCTCGGCTCCTACGCCACGAATGCCCGCACCGGCCTCGGCGCCCGCGACTTCGACGCGCCGTTCCCGGTCGAGACGCCCCGCGGCGCCGAGCCCCTTCTCGCGACCGACATCGCCCTGCCGGACGGTCCCATCGGCCTCCTCCCCGGCCCGCAGAACCACCTCTTCGCCGAAGACGTGCAGGCGACCTTCACCTCGGAGCCCTACACGCTGACAGACAAGGTCGACCGCATGGGCTACCGGCTCGACGGCCCGGCGCTGAAGGCCGAGACGCACGACATCATCTCCGACGGCATCGTCGAGGGCGCGATCCAGGTGCCCGGCAATGGCCAGCCCATCGTCCTCTGCGCCGACCGTGCCCCTACCGGCGGCTATCCGAAGATCGCCGTGGTCGCGCTGGCGGACCGGCCGCGGCTCGACGCAGCTTCGCCCCGGCGCGACGGTGCGCTTCGCCTTCATCGACGCGGAGGAGGCCACCCGCCGCCGCCATGCGCTGACCGACGCGCTGTCGGCCCCGCCGGTCCCGCGGGTGCGCACAAGCTTCACGTCCGAGTATCTTGCCGGCCGGAACCTCATCGGCGGTGTCGTCTCGGGCGACGATCCGGGTCCGTAGCGGCCACGGAACGGGACAGGCCGCCAGCCTCCGCCGGGACCCGCCCCGGCCGCTTCGCAACGCCGTGCTCGGTCTTGCGCCAGTGGTGCGGCCGGCGGATGAGGTCGTAGAGGCCGATGGAGACGGCGATCCCCATCAGCACCCAGTAGACCGGAAACCACAGGACGAGCCACGGGCTCATCCCGCGCCGCCGCCGGCTCCTCACGCACACCGCCCCCAGCGCGAAGTTGACGCCGTAGCTCATCACCGCAGCGCTGCCGTGCATCACCGCAATCCACGGCGCCTCGAAGCTGACCGGCAGCAAGCCGAACACCGCCGCGAGCAGGGCGAGGAGCACGATGTTGTGCGCGAGCGCCGCCGTCAGCGCGCCGAGGATGAAGAGGTGCATCACCAGCGTGTCGCGCCAGCCGAGCTCGCGCAGGAGCGCCCGCGGCGCCCGGTTGTGGACGAGCCAGGTCTGCATGTAGCCCTTGAACCAGCGCGACCGCTGCTTGACCCATGCCCCCACCGCGAGCGGCGATTCCTCATAGGTGTCGGACTCGATCATCCCGATCCGGTAGCCGCGCCGCACCAGCCGGATCGCAAGGTCCGCATCCTCGGTGACGTTGTAGGGGTCCCATCCGCCGACCTCGAGCAGCGCCTCGGCGCGGAAATGGTTGGACGTCCCGCCGAGGAGGACGAGCCGGCCCTGCGCGGCGATGGCGGGCATCAACCGGTCGAACAGGCAGGCATATTCGATGGTGAACATGCGCGTCAGCCAGTTGTCGTTCGCATGGTCGATGACGAGGCGCGCCTGCACGGCGGCGAGCTCGTCCGGTGCCGCGGCGAAGGTTTCGGCCGCTAGGCGGAGCTGGCCGGGTTCGGGCCTGTCCTCCGCGTCGTAGATGGTGACGAGCGAGCCGCGCGCCTGCCTGAGCCCCGCGTTCAGCGCCCGCGGCTTGGTCTTCGGCAGCCCCTTGGGGAGGATCGCGATCCGGCACGGAAGGTGGCGGGCATGGCGCAGGATGGCGTCGCGCGTCTCGGTGTCGTCGTCCTCGACCAGGAACTGGATGTCGAGCTTCTCGACCGGATAGTCGAGCCGGCGGAGCGAGCGGACCAGCCCGCCGATCGCGCCCGCCTCCCGGTAGAGCGGGATGAGCACCGTATAGACCGGGAGCTCGCTCGCCCGCAGCGGCCGGCGCGGGAGCGCGGCTGCCGAAAGGTCCGCGAACAGCGCGTAGCCCCGGCTCGCCGCATAGCCGACCAGGACGAGGGTGACGAACGCCAGCGTCACGACCAGCATCACCGACGGCGCGATCATCGAGAACACCGAGAGGCCGACGAGCCCGACGGCGAAGACGAAGGATTGCGCGGGGCTGATGACCTTGTCTGCCACCTCCGCCTCCGGCACGGCATGGAGCGGTGCGACCCGCGCGAGCCCGACCTTGGGCCCCGCGAACTGCGCCGCGGCGGCGATGGCGTGCGGCGTCGCCACCGTGATGCGATCGCGCAGGTGCGGGTGGGTGCACAGGAGGTTCGCGAGCTTCGGTAGCCACGCCTGCGACGGCGCGATGACGAGCCGCGGTCCGCCCGGCGCGCGGTAGCGCAGGATCATCCCGTCCTCGCTGTTGCGCACGTCCACCGCGACGCTCGTGCCGCGGAAGGCAGCGCACAGGGAGCGTTCGTCCTCGTAGGGGCAGTTGATCCAGCAGGCGATGGCGGCGAAATAATCCCCGTCGGTGAAGGGGAGCCTGCGGCCGTCCATCCCGTGGGCGCCGACGGTGAACGCGGCGCGCAGGCAGTCGAATCCCGTGGCGCGATGGACGGCTGCGGCGAGCCACGGCGCGGCCGAGTTGCTGACCTCCCCGTCGGCCAGCGAGAAGACCAGCGCCGCCTCGTAGCCGGAGAGGCGGGACAGTGCGTCCGGCGGGTCGGCGTGCGGACCGGTCTCGCGGCACTCGGCGATGGCGAGGCGCACGGCGAGCGGCAGGTCCCGCCGCTGCGGATCGACGAAGCCCCTCCCTTGCGCAAAGTTCAGCATTGCACGCGGGCACGTCCGCGGCGCCCCGGAGCCGGTGGAATGCAGCACCGGATTGCAGGGATGAGCGGCTGCACCACGAACACCCCCTTTCCATGGCGGAAACAACTTCTGTGGGAAAGCAGAAGCGTATCCTTACTATAGGATGTAATGTGGGAATGTACAGCCTAAGGTATGTGCAAATGAGGGGCGGCGGACCGAACGCCGCATCCGGCCCCCGGCCTCAGGCGGGTGTGTCGAGCCTCTTGCGCAGCGCCGCCAGTGCCTGCGGCGTGTCGGCGTCGATCCCTGCTGCACGGCCGATCTCGACGTCGACCACGCGGTCCTGATAGCGCGACATCAGCGCCCTGCCGCCCGCATCGCCCTCAGTTGCCCGGAGTTCCGGGAACAGGCGGGACGACCAGGCGACCGGATTGCCCCGCCCGCCGCCGTCTGTCGCCATCGCGATCAGCGCACCCTCCCGCTCCAGGCCGGCGAGAACCCGGGTACAATCTTCGGCTGTGACGAGCGGCATGTCGCCGAGGAGGATGAGCGCCGCGTCGGTCTCCGCCGGAAGCGCCTCCAGCCCGGCGCGGAGCGAGGTAGAGAGCCCGTCCGCGAACGCGCCGTTGTGCACGAAGGCAACGTTGTAGCCCTTCAGCGCCGCCTCGACGCGCGCCGCCTCGTGCCCCGTCACGACCACGACGCGGGTGGCGCGGGAGCCGAGCGCGGCCTCCACCACGTGGCAGACCATCGGCCGGCCCCGCACCTCTTCCAGCAGCTTGTTGCTGGCGCCCATCCGGGTCGAGCGCCCCGCCGCAAGCACGATGGCGGCAGGCCGCTCGGGCCGCGCCGCCTTGTCGCCGCGCCGGGGCCGCGGC
This sequence comes from uncultured Alphaproteobacteria bacterium, assembly GCA_963704595.1. Classification (GTDB taxonomy): domain Bacteria; phylum Pseudomonadota; class Alphaproteobacteria; order Rhizobiales; family Amorphaceae; genus Acuticoccus. The sequence continues at coordinate 237,046 of OY969922.1, read as the reverse complement.
CGCGCGGCGGTCTCCTCCAGCAGCCCGCCGACGCCCATCGCGACAATGTCTTCCGGCACCACCTCGAGGCCCGCGAGCACGCGGTCGAGCACCAGGTCGAACCCGTTGGCCTTGGGCGAGCGGGCGCACCCCGGCGCGCCGATCACCACCCGCCCGTCGATCTCGCCGAGCACCAGAAGATTGCCGGGGTCCACCGGCATCCCGAGGTGGACGACGCGCCCGCCGGCGGCACGGATCGCCGCGGGAATGACATCGTTGGCGTCCACCACCGCCGACGCGCCGAAGACGACGACCACCTCGCCCTTCGCGGCGCGCAGGGCGTCCGCCAGGGCCGCCTCGGCATGAGGCACCCGCACGTCCTCGACAATTTCGGCGCCCGGAGCGGACAGCCGCTGCGCGAACACGCCGAGCGTCTTGTCGATCACGCTCGCCTTCAGCGCTGCAAGCTCGGTGGAGATGGCGGTGACCGACTTCACGATCCACGGCGCCACCGAGAGCGCGCCGCCCACCGTCGCCGCCCCGGCCGCAACGCTCTCCTCGGACGCGGCGAACGGGATGATCTTCACCGTCGCGATCATCCGCCCTTCGGACACGCGGGCGTAGGGGGTCAGCGTCGCCAGCGTCACCGCCGGGTCGATGGCGTTGAGCGCGTTTACCGCCGCGCGGTCGACCATCACGAGGCCAGCGCGGTCGGCGAAGAGGTTGGCGCGGCCGGTGTCGGCCCGCTCGACGTAGGCGTTGGGGCCGGTCGCGGCTTCCGCGATCCGCCGAGCGGCCTCGTCCTCGTGGAGGTCGCCGGGGTCGAGCCGTGCCGCGATCACGGTTTCAATGCCGGCCGCCTGCAGCGCGGCTACATTCTCGGCGGAAAGCCGCGTCCCCTTGCGGATGACGCCGGTGCCGGTGCGCTGCGAATGGGCGAGCAGCGCCCCTTCGGCGCCCGAAACCGCAGAGGGGCCGAACTTCATGCTGCCTCGGACAGACGCGCGGCCTTGGTATGCCCGAGCCGCAGCGCCGCAATCACCTCGGCCAGCACCGAGACTGCGATCTCGGCGGGAGACGCCGCGCCGATCGGGAGCCCGATGGGGGCGTGGATGCGCGACAGAGCCGCCTCGTCGACCCCCTGCGCGGCGAACCGCTCCACCCGCCGCCCGTGCGTCTTCCGGCTGCCGAGCGCACCAATGTAGAAGCAGTCGGCCGCTAGGCCCGCGGCGAGCGCGGGGTCGTCGATCTTGGGGTCGTGGGTGAGCGTCGCAAGCGCGGTCTCCGGGTCGAGCGCCAGAAGCTCGGCGTCCGGCCACTCGGCGATCAGCCGCACGCCGGCGAACCGCTCCTCCGTCGCGAACGCGGTGCGCGGGTCGACGATGGTGACGTCGAAGCCCGCAGCCGCCGCCATCGGCGCCAGAACCTGGCTGACGTGGACCGCGCCGACGACGACGAGCCGCGGCGAAGGCCGGTGCACGGCGATGAACACCTCGCCCTCGTCCGTCACCTCGCGCCCGCCCTTGCCGCTCGCGAACCGGGTCTGGAGGACGTCCGCCAGCGGATCGGCGGCAAAGTCCTCACGCATCACCAGCCGGCCGGGGCCGCCGCCGAGCGGCACCACCATCGCGGCGGCCTTGCGGGCGGCGCGTGCCTCGTTCAGCGCGGAAAGGTCGGAGAGCTTCAAGCGCCCGCCTCCGTCAATGGCTCGACATAGACGCGGATCGTCCCGCCGCACGAGAGGCCGACCTCCCACGCCGTCTCGTCCGCCACGCCGAATTCCAGCAGCTTCGGCGGCGCGCCGGCGGCAATGTCCACCGCCTCGGCGACCACCGCACCCTCGACACAGCCGCCGGAGACGGAGCCCTCAAAGGCGCCCTCGCCGTCGATCACGAGGTGGCTGCCGACCGGGCGGGGCGCAGAACCCCAGGTGTCGACCACCGTCGCGATGGCGACCTTGCGGCCCTCGGCGTGCCACTTCTGGGCGGTCATCAGGGGATCGGTCTCATCCATCCGTTCGTCTCCTCGGCCAGGCCGGGCGGCCTCTGCGGGGCCGGGTTGGCCCGCACGAGCCTTCGCCGCCGGCAGCGAAAGTGAACAAGTCGTCAGTGCGAATCGTTAGGACTTCACATCCGCTGCGACAAGACGGAGGCCCCCCGATGGCCGAAGATTCCGAAGAGAGCCAGAACCTTGGCGCTCTGCTCAACGAGATCGAGGAAGAAACCGAGGGCGACAAGGTGTCCGTATCCGACGTCGTGAAATCCCTCGGTCGCCGGGCGTTCGGCTCGCTTTTCGTCATCACGTCGCTGGTTGCGGTCCTCCCCACCGGCGCCATCCCCGGCATGAGCATCCTCACCGGCCTCGTGATGCTTCTCCTCTCGGTCCAGCTCCTGTTCGGCGCCGACACCATCTGGCTGCCGCAGTTCGTGATGAAGCGCGCCATCGAGCGGCAGAAGCTCGTCGGCTCGCTGCACAAGGGGAAAGGCTGGGCGGAGAAGATCGACCGCCTCGTCGGCCCGCGGATGGAGTTCATGCTGGAGCCGCCGTTCCACCAGCTCGTCGCGATCAGCGGCATCGTCGTGTCGCTGTCGATGTTTCCGCTGGCGGTCGTCCCGTTCGGCGCATTCCCCGCCGGCCTGTCGCTCCTCGTCATCGGCCTCGGCCTGATGGTGCGCGACGGGCTCCTTCTCGTCCTCGGCATCATCCTCGGGCTCGTCGGCCTCGCCGTCGCCTTCCTGTTCTTCCCGTTCTAGCCGCGCGCCTCGTTCGCCATCTTCGCCAGCGCCGCGCGCAGCGCACCGCCGCTGTCCACCGGAGCCGGCCATTCCGCCCGCACCACGCCCGCCTCATTGCCGATGTCGATGCCGAGCGGGTCGACGCCGACGCTGCGCCACGGCCCGTCGCCGGTCGCGCCGCCGAGCCGGGTCGCGATCAGGGCAAGGGCATCGGCATGGTCCTCGTCCATGTGCGTGCAGGCCGAGGCGTCGATTTCGGCGAGTGAGGCGGCCATTGCGGCAGGGGCGACGATCTCGTCAGGATCCAGCGCCGTGATCCGGCCGAAGCCCGCGACGAGGTATGCCGCCTCCACCGTGAGCGCCATGAACGAGAAATCGGCGAAATCCACGTACATTTCTGCCGCCGGATGCCGGCGCAGGAAGCGCGCCCGCGCGGCGGCCCGGTCGGCGACGGGCACGAGGCGGCCATCGAGCATGATGCGCGCCCGTGCGTTGTTGTCCCCGAGCCCGCCGAGCGGCGCGACGAAAAGGAGAGACGCCCTGTCATCCCGGGCGAGATTGGCAGTGTGCCGGGCCAGTTGCGAGATCAGCACCAATGGCGCACCATCAATGATGGTCGCGCTCGAAACATGGCTCACATGCGGTCCGCCGCCGTCCGAAAGCGTGCCCAGCGAAGCTTCGGGCGCGGTGTGTACCAGGGTGCGCGCAAGCCGGCCGGCGTCCTCTCGTGTCCATCGATCCGGCATCAAATTACTCCATCTGCCTTCAGATCCGCTACCTTGTGACGGCCGTCACATCGGTCCAACACATTTGCGCCACAAACTTGGCCATCCTGCCGCCGGTAATCGGGGGCCGGGATCTCGGGACAGGCATACACCCATGGCGACAATTGCACTGGTCGACGATGACCGGAACATCCTTGCAAGCGTTTCGATCGCTCTGGAAGCCGAGGGCTTCGAGGTCGAGACCTACAACGACGGCGTGGCCGGTCTGGAGGGGTTGCAGGCCAATCCGCCGGACCTTGCGATCCTCGACATCAAGATGCCGCGCATGGACGGGCTGGAGATGCTGCGGCGCCTGCGCCAGAGCAGCGACATGCCCGTGATCTTCCTGACGTCGAAGGACGACGAGATCGACGAGCTGTTCGGCCTCAAGATGGGCGCGGACGATTTCATCCGTAAGCCGTTCTCCCAGCGCCTGCTGGTGGAGCGGATCCGCGCCGTCCTGCGCCGCGCGCAGGCACGCAACGGGCCCGCGCCCGACCCGGACGGGCCGGCCCGGACCCTCACCCGCGGCCACCTCGTCATGGATTCTGACCGGCACACCTCCACGTGGAAGGACCGGCCCGTCGTCCTCACGGTGACGGAGTTTCTCATCCTCCAGGCGCTCGCCCACCGCCCCGGCGTGGTAAAAAGCCGCAACGCGCTGATGGACGCCGCCTACGACGATCACGTCTATGTCGACGACCGGACCATCGACAGCCACATCAAGCGGCTCCGCAAGAAGTTCAAGCAGGTCGACGACGACTTCGACATGATTGAGACCCTTTACGGCGTCGGCTACCGTTTCAAGGAAGAGTAGGCGCCGGGGCCGTCACCTTCGGCGCCGACCCGCCACAGCGCGCGAGGAACCTCCCGGCCCGTGAGCAGCCAATCGACCTTCAGCACCCCGTGGCCGGGCGTGTTCCGGCAGCCGTCCGGGCGGCTCTGGCGTGCCACGACGTTCGGATTCTCGCGGCTCGCGCTCCAGTTCATGGCCGTCCTCCTCGTCGGCCTCACCATCCTCCTGTTCGCGACGCTGAAGGTGGCGGACCTCAGGCGCGGTGCGGCCGACGCGGTGATCCGCAGCCTCCTCGTCCAGGCCGACGCCACCGCGGCCGCCTTCCACCGGCTCGAGCCGCAGACGCCCTACTTCACGCTCCTCCCGATGGAGGGCGGCACGGATACGGCTGCGCCAGCAGGTGCCCCGCCCCCCGCAGTCACCGTCTTCGACCGTTCCGGCATCACAGACGTCATCTCCACCGTCCTGCGCGATTCGATCGCCCAGGTGCGCATCTTCGGCGCCGATGGGACGCCGATCTTCCACAGCGCGCTGGCGGTGGAGCGGCGCGGCAGCCCCGTCCTGGAGCCGCCGGTCGCGCCCGCGCCGACGCTCATCCGCAAGGTCTGGGAGTGGATCGCCGGGTTCTGGCTGCGGCCGGCGCTCCCGCTGGAGCCGCCGGAGAACGCCATCGCGAGCGACCTCGACGAGGCCGTTTCGGCACTCGGCGGCGTCAAGACCGTGGCGATGCGGGTCGACGCGAACGCCGACACGCTGATCTCCGTCGCGACCCCGATCACCGATCCGTCCGGCACCGTCCTCGCCGCGCTTCACCTGCGCAGCGCACCCGGGCGCTGTTACCGAGATCGCGTACCGACAGGAACTCGCCATCGTGCGCATCTTCCTGATCGCGGGGCTGATCGCGATCCTCGTCTCCATCGTGCTCGCCGCCACCGTCACCATGCCGATCCGCAGGCTGGCGCGGGCGGCCGACCGGATCAGGAGCGGCGGCATCTCGGTCCCGATGCCCGAACTCTCCGACGGCGGCGAGATCGGCGAGCTCTCCCGCGTCCTCCACGACATGACAGCCGCGCTCTACACCCGGATCGATTCCATCGAGGCCTTCGCCGACGAGGTGGCGCACGAGCTGAAGAACCCGCTCACCTCGCTTCGGAGCGCGGCCGAGACCCTCCCGCGCGTCACCAACGACGCCTCCCGCGTCCGCCTGCTGGAGGTGATCGAGCACGACGTCAGGCGGATCGACCGGCTCATCAGCGACATTTCCGACGCCTCGAAGCTCGATGCCGAGCTCAACCGCCACGGCCACACCCGGTTCGACCTCATCGAGCTGATCGAGGGCGTCGTCGTCACCCAGGCCGAATTCGCACGGGAGGACGGGCAGACCGTCGAATTCGTCGTCCGTGGGCCGAACTCGCCCGATGCATTCGAGGTGATCGGCAACGACGGGCGGCTCAGCCAGGTCTTCATCAACCTCATCGACAATGCCCGCTCGTTCACCCCGCCGGGCGGCCGCGTCGTCACCACGGCGCAGCGCTTCACCAACTTCATCGAGGTGGTGGTGGACGACGAGGGCCCGGGCATCGCCGACGACAGCCTGGAGCGCATCTTCGAGCGCTTCTACACCGACCGCTCGAACCAGCGCTCGTTCGGCAACAATTCCGGTCTCGGGCTCGCGATCTCGCGCCAGATCATCGAGGCGCACAACGGCGAGATCTTCGCCGAGAACCGCTACCGCACCACCCTCGGCCCCGCGCGGGACGTGGCCGGCGCGCGCTTCACCGTCCGCCTCCCCGTCACCACGTGACGCCGACGATCCACGCCGGCGCCGTCGCCCTCGGCGCGCACGGCCTCCTCATCCGCGGCGCGCCGGGCACGGGCAAGACCGCGCTTGGCCTCGCCCTCGTCGCCCGATGGCAGGCGGCCGGGCGCTTCGCCGCACTCGTCGCCGACGACCGGGTCGCGCTCAGCGCTGCCCACGGCGCGCTCATTGCCCGTCCGGCCGAGAGGCTGGCGGGCCTCGTCGAGGTCCGCGGCTTCGGCATCGTGTCGGTTCCCCATCTCCCGGCGGTGCGCCTGACCCGCGTCATCGACCTCGGCGCCGCGCCGGAGCGGATGCCGGACCCCGCGGACGCCGTCCTGTGCGGCGTCGCAGTTGCGCGCATCACCCTTGCAGCCGGGCAATCCGAGGCCGGGGCGTCCGCGCTGTGGTCGCTCCTCGGGCCGTTCGGTTCTTGACTGTGCAGCGCGCAGCGGATCAACGTGCCCCTCGCCAAACGCGAACAAAGAAAAAAGGGGCGACCTCGTGATTGGACTGGTTCTCGTCACCCACGGCCGCCTGGCCCAGGAGCTTCGGGCGGCGCTGGAGCATGTGGTGGGGCCACAGGAGGCGGTGGAACCCATCTCCATCGAGCCTGACGACGACATCGAGCAGCGCCGCGCCGACATCCTGGCCGCGGTCAACCGTGTCGACACCGGCGACGGCGTCGTCATCCTGACGGACATGTTCGGCGGCACGCCCTCCAACCTCGCCATCTCGGTGATGTCAGGGCAACATCGAGGTGATCGCCGGGGTCAACCTGCCGATGCTGGTGAAGCTGTCGTCCGCCCGCACGGGCATGACGCTGCCCGAAGCGGTCAACGCTGCACGCGATGCGGGCATCAAGTACATCAGCATCGCCAGCCATGTCCTCGCAGGAAGCTGACGACGCCGGCTGCGGCCCTCAGCGCCTGCTCCTCACCATGGTCAACCGGCGCGGCCTCCACGCCCGCGCCGCGGCCAAGTTCGTCAACACGGTCGAGTTCTTCCAGTCCGAGGTCGAGGTGACCAAGGACGGTCAGACGGTGAGTGGACGATCCATCATGGGTTTGCTGATGCTTGCCGCGACGCTGGGGAGTACGGTGGAGGTCGTCGTGGAGGGTTCGGACGCGCGCCCGGCCGCCGATGCCATCGCCAAACTCGTCAATGACGGGTTTGGTGAAACTGACTGAGAATTATATGGGGTCTTAACCGCTCCCATGATTTAGTTGTGCAATCTTAGCGCGCAGGGCTGACAGGCTTGGTTGCAGATCCATCGGACGATCCCTTCTCGGAACTCTCAGCGGCGGCATGCAACCTGCTCGCCGACAGCCTCGGCGTGCGTTATTGCGGCGTCGTCGCGCTGGAGGACGAGTCGGTCCGCGCGGGCTCCAGCGAGTTCCTGCGCCTGCCGCCGAACCTGCGCGAGGAGACCGTCCACGCGGTGTGCGAAGCGGTCGCCGCCAACCACTTCAACGACGACGAGGCCCATTCCAGCCTTCTGATCTCGGCTCCCGTCGCTGCCCAGCTCGGCGACACGGCGCAGGCGATCTTCTTCCCCGAAACGGAGACCGTCGTCTTCGCGGTGCCCGGCGCCCGGCAAGACGATGCCGCTTGCCGCCTTCCGCCGCTCCGCCGTGTCCGCGCTGCCGATCATCTACAGGCTCGGCGACATGCGGGCCGAGCGCCGCCGGCTTCTGGGCGAGCACGCGCTCCTCTCCCACGTGCAGACCCTCGCCAAGATCGGCGGCTGGGAGCAGGTGATCGGCACCGGCCGGCTCAACTGGTCCGAGGAGGTCTACGCCATCCACGGCCTCGACCCCGAGGGCGAGGTGACGCTGGAGCGCATCCTCGAGCTCTACCCCTCCCCCGCCCGCGAAAAGCTGACGCTGGAGATGGAGCGCGCCGCGGCCGAAGGCGGCGCGTTCGACCTCACCACGCCGATCGACACGCCCGCCGGAGAGCGCCGTGTGGTGCGGACCGTCGGCCGCTCGTCCAACGACCGCACCGGCCGCAAGCTCTTCGGCATCACGCAGGACGTCACCAAGCAGCTCTCGACCGAGCGGCGTCTGTGGTGGGCGGCCAACCACGACCCGGTGACGAGCCTTCCCAACCGCCTCCTGTTCGAGGACCGGATCGCCGTCGCGGTGCGCAAGGCCAAGCGCGAGGAGCGGACCTTCGCCCTCGTCCTCGTCGAGATCTCGGACTTCGCGCGGCTCACCGAGCACTCCGGCTACACCATGCCGGACAAGAACATGATGGAGGTCGCCGCCCGCCTCTCCTCCGTCATCCGCGAGAGCGACACCATCGCCCGCGTGTCGATCAACGAGTTCGCGCTGCTGGTCTCCGGCGCCACCGAGAACGACAGGCTGGAGCCCATCGTCGCGCGGCTGAAGGAGCAGTTCGAGGAGATGCGCCGGGACGGTGGCGGCAAGAACGACATCGTCATGAGCGCCGGCGTCGCCTTCTTCCCCGCCCATGCCAGCGGCCCGGAGGAGCTGACCCGCGCCGCCGAGATGGCGCTGTCGCGCGCCAAGCGAAAGCTCGACGAGCCCGTCATCGTGTTCGACCGCAAGATCGCCGACGACACCGCGAGGCGCCGCGCCACCATCCTGGTGCAGGCGCGCGAAAGCCTCGCGAAGCGCGAGTTCGTGCCCTACTACCAGCCGCAGATCGACATGGAGACCAACGCCGTCGTCGGCGTCGAGGCGCTGGTGCGCTGGCAGACGCCCGACATGGTGCTCGACGCCAAGGACTTCGCCTACGCGCTCGACGACCACGAGGTCGGCTCCCGCGTCGGCCGCGCGATGCTCGACGCCGTCATCGCCGACATCTCCAAGCTGCGCGCCACCACCGACCGCCCGTTCCGCGTCTCGGTCAACGCCTCGCGCACCGAGGTCCTGCGCAACGACTTCCTCGACACGTTCCTGGAGAAGACCCGCGACGGCAACCTCAAGCCGAGCGACTTCATCATCGAGATCACCGAGGACGTCATCATCGGCGTCGACGACAAGGCGCTGCACGACAAGATCTCCTACCTCGTCTCCTCCGGCGTGGAGTTCAGCCTCGACGATTTCGGCACCGGCTACGCCTCGCTGATCCACATCACGAGCTTCCCGGTGAAAGAGATCAAGATCGACAAGCAGTTCATCTTCGGGATCGAGACCGACCGCAGGAAGCGCGCGATCGTGAAGGGCATCCTCCAGATCGGCCAGTCGATGGGCCTCAACGTGATCGCCGAAGGGCGTGGAGACCTCCGAGCAGCAGGAGGTCCTGCGCGACATCGGCTGCCGCTACGCGCAGGGCTACCTCTACTCCTTCCCGCTCCCCTTCACCCAGTTCGCCGCCATGCTCGAACAACCCGAATAGGACCCATGGACGAAACCGGCCTCCACCGCCGCGGCGCCAACGCCGCGCCGCTATCGCCCCTCTCCTTCCTCGCCCGCACCGCCGCCGTGTTTCCCGAGCGGCCCGCGATCATCCACGGGGACCTGACGGTCACCTGGGGCGAGGTGGACGCGACGGGTGCGCCAGCTCGCGGCGGGGCTGATCGCTGACGGCATCGCCAAGGGCGACGTGGTCGCGGTGCTCGCCCCCAACACGCCCGCCTTCGTCGAGGCCAACTTCGCGATCCCCATGGCCGGCGCCGTGATGCTGACGCTCAACACGCGCCTCGACGCCGACACCCTCGCCTACTGCCTCACCCATTCCGAGGCAAAGCTTGTCCTGTGCGACCGCGAGCTCCTCCCCCGCCTCGGCGAGGCCCTGGCGCTGATGGCGGAAAAGCCCCGCGTCGCCCGGATCGACGACGCGCTGGCACCGGAGACCGAAGGCCCGTCCGACCTCAACTACGAGGACCTCTTAGCCGCCGAGCCGCTCAGTGGCGCGCCGGAGATCGACGAGTGGGACTCGTTCTCCCTCTCCTACACCTCGGGCACCACGGGCCGGCCGAAGGGCGTCGTCTATTCGCACAAGGGCGTCGCGACCACGGCGATCTCCAACGCGCTGGACTGGGCGCTGCCGCACTTCCCGGTCTACCTGTGGACGCTGCCGATGTTCCACTGCAACGGCTGGTGCTTCCCCTACACCGTCGCGATGGCGGCCGGCGTCAACGTGTGCCTTCGCGCCGTCTCCGCCGATGGGATCGCGGACGCGTTCCAGCGCCACGGCGTCACCCATTTCTGCGGCGCGCCCATCGTGATGCAGATGGCCATCGAGGGCGCCACCCGCGCCGGCTTCAAGGCCGATCCGCCGGTGCGCATGATGGTCGCCGCAGCGCCGCCCCCTGCGGCGGTGATCGCACGCGCGGAAGGCGTCGGCATCGACGTCACCCACGTCTACGGCCTCACCGAGGTCTACGGGCCGTGCGTGGTGTCGGCGTGGAAGCCGCAGTGGGACGGGGAAACGCTGGAGGAGCGCGCGCGGCTGAAGGCCCGCCAGGGCGTCGCCTACACGCTGCAGGAGGGCCTCTCGGTCCGCGACCCGGAAACGATGGCCGAAACCCCGTTCGACGGCGAGACCATCGGCGAGATCATGATCCGCGGCAACATCGTGATGAAGGGCTACCTGAAGGACCCCGCCGCCACCGAGAAGGCGTTCGAGGGCGGCTGGTTCCACACCGGCGACCTCGCGGTCCGCCACACTGACGGCTACGTCGAGATCAAGGACCGCGCGAAGGACATCATCATCTCGGGCGGGGAGAACATCTCCTCGATCGAGGTGGAGACGGCGCTCTACAGCCACCCCGCCGTCGCCGCGGCAGCCGTCGTGGCGATGCCGCACGAGAAGTGGGGCGAGACGCCGTGCGCGTTCGTGGAGCTGGTGGAGGGCGAGGGTGCCGACGAGGCGACCCTCATCGCCTGGTGCCGCGAGCGGATCGCGTCCTACAAGCTGCCGGGCCGCGTGGTGTTCGAGCCCTTGCCGAAGACCACCACCGGCAAGGTGCAGAAGTTTGCGCTGCGCCAGCGCGCCCGCGAGATCGCGGGCGGCTGAGGCAATGGCTCAGGCTGCGACGGCGCGGTGGTCGTCCTCGGAGAACTTCATGCCGAGCGCGGCGAGGTAGAGGTCGAGGATCGCTTCCTGCTCCAGCCGCTCGTTGGTCTCCTGCTTGCGCAGGCTGACCACCTTGCGCAGGATCTTCACGTCGAACCCGTTGCCCTTGGCTTCCGCGTAGACGTCCTTGATGTCGTCCGCGAGTGCCTTCTTCTCTTCCTCGAGCCGTTCGATCCGTTCCACGAACGCGCGCAGCTGATCGCCGGCCACTCCGCCATTCACCATGACAATCTCCTTGAGAACTTATGCCCGGCCACAATGACCGTGGAGAGGGCGCGATCAATCCACCGCCGACCGCTCATCCCCGCTCTTCGTGCTTAGCCAAGCCGTCCCGGGTAAAGGCCGGATTAACGAAAAGTCGTCCCGCAGCCGCCTGTTGCACGCGTGCCAGTCGATAAAATGCCACCGAATTTCAGAACCTTCGGCTGGCACTCAAAACCGTCACACGGCTTTCACGGGAGTGCTTGCAGGATGGGCCGCGGCGCTTTACGCATAAAATTGTTGCAAAAAGGGTACGCCCATGCGTTTTGCGGCAGCGGAGCTCACGCGGCTCCGGCACGTGGCTTCCCGGCCACACCAGGGGGTAGCGCAATGGCGTGCGATGGTGCATGAGGCGCGGAGACGAACTTGGCGGACCGAATTTTTCCCAATGAATATGAAGTTTGTTAAGGGTGTCTCGAAGGTGCGGGCGTAATGTTGTGAAAGTCGACCATGCCAACTCTTGCCGCCGGTGCGAATGTGGACATCTCAAGCCCCGGAACAGTCTCGCGTGCTAATTCCTGTTATCATTCAGTAGCGAGTATGATTCGAACGCGTTAACCACGGAAGTTTACGAGTTTGTGGTGCACGCGATGTAACGCTGCGGCGCAATTGACAAGGCTTTCGTCACCCAGCATGAAAAGATGGGTTAGCGCCGCGAACACGTTGACGATGAACGAAAAAAAGGACGGCTCGCAGCAGATGTATCGACCGGTTCGCCAATTCACCCTACCGGCTCTTGCCGTGCTTGTGGCCGCTGCCGCTCTATTCTGGACCGCTGGCACCGCAAGAGCCGAACTGAGGCTCTGCAACAAGACGCCCGTCCAGGTCGGCATTGCGATAGGCTACAAGGATCAGCAGGACTGGGTGAGCGAAGGCTGGTGGAACGTGGACGCAGAGTCCTGCCAGGTCGTCGTGGACGGCCCGCTCCCCTCCCGCTTCTATTACCTCTACGCGCTCGACTACGAAGAAGGCGGCGCATGGGGCGGCACCGCGTTCATGTGCACCCACGACAAGGAATTCACGATCGAAGGCACCAGCGACTGCGTTGCCCGCGGCTTCGAGCGACGCGGCTTCGTCGAGGTCGACACGGGCGACAAGCTCTCCTGGACCGTCCAGCTCACCGAGCGGCCGAAAGCCGGCATCGGCGGACAATGATTCGAGGCCGCAGGGTTCGGATCGTCGCAACGCTCGGTCCCGCCTCATCCACCCGTGAGCGCATCAAGGACCTCCACGCCGCCGGCGCGGACGTTTTCCGGATCAACATGAGCCACGCCGACCACCCGCTCATGCGCGAGCTGGTCGGGATCATCCGCGACGTCGAGCGCGAGGTCGGCTGCCCCATCACAATCCTGGCGGACCTTCAGGGCCCGAAGCTGCGCGTCGGCAAGTTCGCTGACGACAAGGTCGAGCTTGAGAATGGCGCAACCTTCGTCCTCGACAACGACACCACGCCCGGCACCACGGAGCGCGTCCACCTCCCCCATCCCGAGATCCTGCACGCGCTGAAGCCGGGCCACCGCCTGCTGCTCGACGACGGCAAGATCCAGCTCAGGATCACCGAGGCGGACGACAATCACGCCGTCTCCACCGTCATCCAGGGCGGCCCGCTGTCCAACCGCAAGGGCGTCTCCTGCCCGGACACGCTCCTCCCTGTCGGCGCCCTCACGCCGAAGGACCGCAGCGACCTCGACGCCGTGCTCGACGCCGACGTCGACTGGATCGCGCTCTCCTTCATCCAGCGCCCCGAGGACCTTGCCGAGGTCCGCAAGGTCGCCCGTGGCCGCGCCGCGCTCCTCTCCAAGATCGAGAAGCCGCAGGCGATCGAGCGGCTCGACGAGATCATCGAGATGTCCGACGCGCTGATGGTCGCCCGCGGCGACCTCGGCGTGGAGATGCCGCTGGAGTCCGTGCCCGGCCTGCAGAAGCGCATCGTCCGCGCCGCCCGCCGCGCCGGCAAGCCGGTCGTCGTCGCCACCCAGATGCTGGAAAGCATGATCACCGCCCCGGTGCCCACCCGCGCCGAGGTGTCCGACGTCGCCACCGCCGTGTTCGAGGGCGCCGACGCCGTCATGCTGTCGGCCGAATCCGCCGCGGGTGACTTCCCGATCGAAGCGGTCGCCACCATGGATCGCGTCGCCCGGGAGGTGGAGCGGGACGCCAACTACAAGGGCATCCTCCTCGCCCAGCGGACAGAGCCCGAATCCACCGGCGCCGATGCCCTCGCCGCCGCCGCCCGCCAGATCGCCGAGACGCTGAACGTCGCCGCCACGGTCTGCTACACCACCAGCGGCGGCACCGCGCTCCGCGTCTCGCGCGAACGCCCGCAGAAGCCGATCCTCGTGCTCAGCCCCCGCGCAAAGACCGCGCGCAGGCTCGGCATCGCCTGGGGCCTCCACAACGTCATCGTCGACGAGACGGTCGACCTCGACCAGCTGATCGCCCTCGCAGGCGCCACGATGGTCGACGAAGGCCTCGGCAAGACCGGCGACCGGATTGTCGTCATCGCCGGCCTGCCGCTGCACACGCCGGGGGTCACGAACTTCCTCCAGCTCGCATTCGTGCGCTCGCAGGACGAACGCTAGGGGCGCCCGGACCGCTGCGGCTGACATTCAGCCATGCAGAGGCCCCCGCCGGGCGCGGTTAGTGTTTCAAAAAGCGTGCATAGGCCTATATATAGAGAGTGATCGAACTCGCGCAGGATAGGCCGCTCGCCTAAGTTTCCGTCCACGCGGCCAACCGACGGGATAGCATGCAAGGCACCCCCCTCCCCCAGGGCTCCGAGCCCGATGAGCCGACCCCGCAGCCGGACGACTACGGCGCCGATTCCATCAAGGTCCTCAAGGGCCTCGATGCGGTCCGCAAGCGCCCCGGCATGTATATCGGCGACACGGACGACGGCTCGGGCCTGCACCACATGGTGTACGAGGTCGTCGACAACGCGATCGACGAGGCGCTCGCCGGCCACGCCGACATCGTCACCGTCACGCTGAACAGCGACGGTTCGGTCTCCGTCACCGACAACGGCCGCGGCATCCCCACCGCCATCCACACCGAGGAAGGCATTTCGGCGGCCGAGGTCATCATGACCCAGCTCCATGCCGGCGGTAAGTTCGACCAGAATTCCTACAAGGTCTCCGGCGGCCTCCACGGCGTGGGCGTCTCCGTCGTCAATGCCCTGTCCGCCGAGCTCGACCTCACGATCCGCCGCGGCGGCCGCACCCACAAGATGAGCTTCGCGCACGGCGTCGCCGTCGCCCCGCTCGCCGACGTCGGCCCCGCCGAAGGCCGCTCGGGCACCGAAGTCCGCTTCCTGCCCTCGCAGGAGACCTTCACCTCCGTCGAGTTCGACTTCCACACCCTCGAGCGCCGCCTGCGCGAGCTCGCCTTCCTCAACTCCGGCGTCACCATCCGCCTGCGGGACGACCGCGGCCAGGAAGTGCGCGAGGAAACGATGATGTACGAGGGCGGCCTCGCCGCGTTCGTCCAGTATCTCGACCGGCAGAAGACCGCGCTCGTGCCCGCGCCGGTCACCTTCCAGGACGAGCGCGACGGCGTCACCGTCGAAGTCGCGATGTGGTGGAACGACACGTACCACGAGAACGTGCTCTGCTTCACCAACAACATCCCGCAGCGCGACGGCGGCACCCACCTCGCCGGCTTCCGCGCCGCCCTCACCCGGCAGATGACCTCCTACGCCGACGCGACGCGCAAGGAGAAGGTCACCCTCACCGGCGAAGACTGCCGCGAGGGCCTCACCTGCGTCCTCTCCGTCAAGGTGCCGGACCCCAAGTTCTCCTCGCAGACCAAGGACAAGCTGGTCTCCTCCGAGGTGCGCCCGGTCGTCGAAGGCCTCGTCAACAAGGGTCTCTCCACCTGGCTCGAGGAGCACGGGCAGGAAGCCAAGATCCTGGTCCAGAAGGTGATCGAGGCGGCATCCGCGCGCGAGGCCGCCCGCAAGGCGCGCGAGCTCACCCGCCGCAAGGGCGCGCTCGACATCGCGTCCCTCCCCGGCAAGCTCGCCGACTGCCAGGAGCGCGACCCCTCCAAGGCCGAGCTCTTCCTCGTCGAGGGTGACTCCGCAGGCGGGTCGGCCAAGCAGGGCCGCCACCGCGGCAACCAGGCCGTCCTTCCGCTCCGCGGCAAGATCCTCAACGTGGAGCGCGCCCGGTTCGACCGGATGCTGTCCTCCAACGAAATCGGCACGCTGATCACCGCGCTCGGCACCGGCATCGGCAAGGACGAGTTCACGCCGGACAAGCTGCGCTACCACAAGATCATCATCATGACGGACGCCGACGTCGACGGCGCCCACATCCGGACCCTGCTCCTCACCTTCTTCTACCGGCAGATGCCGGAGCTGATCGAGCGCGGGCACCTCTTCATCGCCCAGCCGCCGCTCTACAAGGTGCGCCGCGGCCAGTCCGAGCAGTACCTGCACGACGACGGCGCGCTCGAGGACTATCTCGCGAGCTCCGGGCTCGAGGACGCCAACCTCACCCTGTCGTCCGGCGAAGTCCTCGTCGGCCCCGACCTTGCGGCGACCACCCTCAAGGCCCGCTCGATCGCCAACATCCTCGACGGGATGCACTCGCGCTACAACCGCACCGTGGTCGAGCAGGCCGCCATCGAGGGCGCGCTGATCCCCGAGAGCCTCGCCGACCCCGAAGCCGCCTCCGCTCTCGCCAACCGCGTCGCCGCCCGGCTCGACGTCCTGTCCGAAGACTTCGAGCGCGGCTGGATCGGCCTCGCCACCGAAGACGGCGGCCTCACCTTCGAGCGCACCGTCCGCGGCGTGAAGGAGTTCGCCCAGATCGACGGCGCCCTCCTCGCCTCGTCCGACGCAAAGCGCCTCGCGAGCTACACCGACCACCTCCAGGAGGTCTACGCCGGCGCCGCAACGCTCCAGCGCAAGGACAAGACGTTCGAGCTGTTCGGTCCCCGCGCGCTCGCCAACAACGTCTTCGCCGCCGGCCGCAAGGGCATCGCGATCCAGCGCTACAAGGGCCTCGGCGAGATGAACGCCGACCAGCTCTGGGAAACCACCCTCGACCCCAACGCGCGCACCCTCCTCCAGGTCCGCATCACCGAGGCCGACGACGCCGACGACGTCTTCACCCGCCTGATGGGCGACAACGTCGAACCCCGCCGCGAATTCATCCAGGACAACGCGCTCGAGGTCTCCAACCTCGACGTCTGATCCACGCGCCGCCTTACCGGAACGACAAAGGCCACGCTCCTCACGGAACGTGGCCTTTTCATTGCGCCAGGCGGACCCGCGAGGGCAGCAGCGCTACCGCACCACCATCAGCGACACGTCCGTCCGGTTCAGAAGCACGCTCTCGTGGGAGCGGCGGAAGTGGTCCGCGAAGCTCGGGACGTAGCCTGCCATCACGATAAGGTCGGCGCCGGTCTCGTCCACAGCGTCGATCAGGGTGCGGTTGAGGTCTGACGACGGGTCGTGGGTGGCGTAGGCGCGGATGCGGGACGGGTGGCCGTGGGCGGCAGTCTCCGCGTCGGCGAAGGCCTTCAGCCGCGCCTCGAATTCCGCTGGCGTATGCGCGATCTCGGATGGTGCCTCCGTCGTCACGCCGACATAGACCACCTCGGCGCCGTAGAGCTTGGCAAGGCCGGCCGACACCTGGAGCGAGCGTTCGAGCCTGTCGACATGGGGCATGTCGACCGGAACCATGATCGTGCGAAACATCGTGTTCTCCTGTGTTCGGTTGCCCGGAGGCGGCCCCATGGCTGAACGGGTCCGCCGCCGCTGTCATTGATGGAGCGCAATGGCCCCCAAATGCAAAAAGGCCGCCACCCGGCGGTGACGGCCCTTGTCGTTTCAGCCCGGCGGGGGTGCCTACGTGTTCATCGAATCGAAGAACTCGGCGTTGTTCTTGGTCTGGCGCAGCTTGTCGAGGAGGAACTCGATGGCATCGACGGAGCCCATCGGGTTGAGGATCCGGCGCAGGACGTAGACCTTCTTGAGGTCTTCCTTGCGCACCAGAAGCTCCTCTTTCCGGGTGCCGGAGCGCTGGATGTCGATCGACGGCCAGACGCGGCGGTCCGAGATCTTGCGATCGAGGATGATTTCGGAGTTACCCGTGCCCTTGAACTCCTCGAAGATCACCTCGTCCATGCGGCTGCCGGTGTCGATCAGCGCGGTGGCGATGATGGAGAGCGAGCCGCCCTCCTCGATGTTGCGCGCGGCGCCGAAGAAGCGCTTGGGGCGCTGCAGGGCGTTGGCGTCGACACCGCCGGTCAGCACCTTGCCGGACGACGGCACGACGGTGTTGTAGGCGCGCCCGAGGCGGGTGATGGAGTCCAGCAGGATGACGACGTCGCGGCCATGCTCGACGAGGCGCTTGGCCTTCTCGATCACCATCTCGGCGACCGCGACGTGGCGGGCGGCCGGCTCGTCGAACGTGGAGGAGACCACCTCGCCGCGCACGGAGCGCTGCATGTCGGTCACTTCTTCCGGCCGCTCGTCGATCAGGAGGACGATGAGGTAGCAGTCCGGGTGGTTGGCGGTGATGGATTTCGCGATGTTCTGCAGGAGCACCGTCTTGCCGGTGCGGGGCGGCGCCACGATCAGCCCGCGCTGGCCTTTGCCGAGCGGGACCACGAGATCGATGATGCGGCTCGAGAAATCCTTGGTGGGCGGACCTTCGACTTCCATGTTGAAGCGCTCTTCGGGGTAGAGCGGCGTCAGATTGTCGAAGTGGATCTTGTGGCGGGCGGCCTCAGGGTCCTCGAAGTTGATCGTGTTGACCTTGAGGAGCGCGAAGTAGCGCTCGCCATCCTTCGGGGAGCGGATCTGGCCTTCCACCGTGTCGCCGGTGCGCAGCGAGAAGCGGCGGATCTGGCTGGGGCTGACGTAGATGTCGTCCGGCCCCGGCAGGTAGTTGGCGTCAGGCGAGCGCAGGAAACCGAAACCGTCCTGCAGCACTTCGACGACGCCCTCGCCGATGATGTCGATATCCTTCTCGGCGAGTTGCTTGAGGATGCCGAACATCAGCTCCTGTTTTCGGAGCGTCGATGCGTTCTCCACGCTGTGTTCCTCGGCGAACGCTATGAGGTCGCCTGGGCTTTTCGCCTTGAGGTCGCGGAGCTTCATTTCTTGCATCTGCATTTCCGGGTCACCAGCGGAGAGCTGGGCAATTTGGAAGGATTGGGAACCGAAATCGGGAGGGAGGGCCGGCCAATCGCAGCGGGGAGGTGCGACGAGAGGCGGGCAGAGCCGGTTGCGGCCAGATAATACGAACGCCCCCGGCAGAACGCAAGCCCCCGCCCCGAAATTCCCCTCTAGAAGGGTTTGACGATGACCGCGACCACCGCGACGACCATGAAGAGGGCCGGCACCTCGTTCATGATTCGGTAGAACTTCTCCGAACGCGTGTTTGCATCTTCGCGGAAGCCGCGCACCCAGGCAGCGTTGGCGCCGTGCATGGCCGTAATCGCGAGGACTGCCGCGATCTTCAGGTGAAACCAGGGCTGCGTGTAGGCGGCGGACATCCAGGCGATGGTCCCGCCCGTCAGCCACGTCACGATCATCGCCGGGGTGCCGATGCCGCGCAGGAGCCGCCGCTCCATCACCTTGAACGTTTCGGACTGCACCGAGCCCTTCTCGGCCTTCGTGTGGTAGACCATCAGCCGGGGCAGGTAGAGCATCGCCGCCATCCACGAGATGACGGCGAGCACATGCAGCGCCTTGATCCAGAGATACGTCACGCGGTCAGCGCCTTCACCTTGTCTATCACCCGCGTCACGTTCTCGGGCGGCGTCTCGAGCGAGATGCCGTGGCCGAGGTTGAAGATGAACGGCCCGCCCTTCAGCGCCTCGCAGATGTGTGTCACCGCGTCGTCGAGCTGCGCGCCGCCTTCCTTCAGCCGTGCCGGGTCAAGGTTGCCCTGCACGCAGAAACCCTTGTCCTGAAGCCGTTGCGCCGCGCCCATCGTCACCGTCCAGTCGAGCGAAACACCGTCCACCGCGGTGCCCTCGCAGAACGGCTCGTAGCCGAAGCCGGCGCCGCGGGGGAAGCCGATAATCGGCACGCCCGGCTTTTGTGCCCGCACTCCCCGCACTATCCGCGCGATCGGCTCGATCGACCATTCGCGGAAGCCGCGTTCGTCGAGCGCGGAGGCCCAGCTGTCGAAGATCTGCACCGCGTCGGCCCCGGCCTCGATCTGCGCCACCAAGTGCCGCGTGCAGGCTTCCACCAGCGTGTCGATCAGCGCCTTCATCCGCTGCGGCTCACGGGCGGCGAAGGTGCGCGCCGGCCACTGCTCGCGGCCGCCCTGCCCCGCGATCATGTAGGTCGCGAGCGTCCATGGCGCGCCGACGAAGCCAAGCACGGCCTTCTCGCGCGGCAGCTCGGCCCGCAGGCGACGGAGCGCCTCGTAGACCGGGGCAAGATGCGCGGCGAAGCCATCGAACGAGAGCGCGGCCGGATCGGTCATCGGCGTGAGGCGCGGCCCCTCGCCTTCCACGAACCAGACCTTCTGCCCGAGGGCGTGGGGCAGGACCAGAATGTCGGAGAAGATGATCGACGCATCGAACGCGTAGCGGCGCATCGGCTGGAGCGTCGCTTCAACGGCCAGATCGGGGTCGTAGCAGAAGTCGAGGAAGCTCGGCGCCTGGGTCCTGAGCTTGCGATATTCGGGGAGGTAGCGCCCCGCCTGGCGCATGAACCAAACCGGGGTCGGCTGCGTTGGTTTACCCGAAAGAGCCCTCAGGAGGAGAGGGCGGTTCGATCCGTCTTCCATCATTTATCAATTCTTAATGTTTATAGGATGTTGTTGTTGTTGGACCGTGGGTCACGGGGACGGCGCGCGAAACAAAAAGCTGGGTATGGATGCTCCGCCCGGCCGCGCATGTGGGCCTAAAGAATTCACATGTTCCTGCGGACCGGCGCAAGTCCCGCGATCGCCGCACAAGCCTTGAGGGTTTGACCGTCAAGCCGACTCTAACAAGTGACGGCGCCGCTGTGAATCACGCGCGCAAAACCGTTCGGGCTTCGCATCCGTGCAATTCCCGGCCGCGTCTTTTCCACCGCACCTGGCCTCTGGACGGAGTCGTGGACGGCGGATGCGGTTGTGCACACCCTTGCGCCGCAAGCCCGGCGACGGCACGACTTGTTCAAGATTGCTCCCCATGTTGAGGCGGCGCCTGTGAACCGAAAACGCACGTTTGTGCACGTCCACCTCGTGTCCGACTCCACGGGCGAAACGCTGATGACGGCCTCGCGCGCCGCCGTCGCGCGCTACGAGGAAGTGGAGGCGATCGAGCACATCTACCCCCTCGTCCGGTCCGACCGTCAGATCGACCGCGTTCTCGCGGAGATCGAGGATGCGCCGGGCATCGTCATGTTCACGCTGGTGGACCCGCAGGTGCTGGAGCGTCTGCAGGCCAAGTGCGGCGAACTCGGCCTTCCCTGCATCGACGTGCTCGACCCGCTCGTCGCCGTCTTCCAGTCCTACCTCAACGTCCAGAAGGCGGCGCGCGTCGGCGCCCAGCACTCGCTCGATGCCGGCTACTTCCGCCGGATCGAGGCGCTCAACTTCGCCATGCGGCACGACGACGGCGCGCTGCCCGACGACATCGACGAGGCCGACGTGGTGCTGGTCGGCGTCTCCCGCACGTCGAAGACGCCGACGTCGATCTATCTCGCGAACCGAGGCGTGCGGACGACGAACCTTCCGATCGTCACCGGCCTTGCCATGCCGCCCAACATCTTCCAGGCGAAGACGGCGCTCATCGTCGGCCTCACGGCGTCGCCCGAGCGGATCGTGGCGCTGCGGGAAAACCGCGTCCTCACCATGAGCAACGAGCAGATCTCGTCCGCCTACATCAACCGCCAGGAGGTCGCGAAGGAGGTCACCTTCGCGCGCAAGCTCTGCGCCGAAAACGGCTGGCCGCTGATCGACGTGACGCGCCGCTCCATCGAGGAGACGGCGGCCGCCATCGTCGCCCTCCTCACCGACAAGAAGCACGACCGCGCCGCACTCACGGATTCCTACGAATGAAGACCGTCGGCGTCGTCGGCTGGCCGGTGAAACACACCCGCTCGCCCGCAATCTTCGGCCACTGGTTCGAGCGCTACGGCGTCGACGCCCGCTACGAGCTTATCCCCCTCGCCCCCGACGAGGCGGACGCCTTCTTCGCCGACCTTCCGGCAGAGCTCACAGGGGTCAACGTCACCGTACCGCACAAGCGGACCGCCGCCGCCCACATCGCGCTGGAGGGCGCTGGCGCCCGCCTCGGCGTCGCCAACACGCTCTGGCGCGATGCCGAGGGCAAGGTCTGCGGCACCTCCAGCGACGGCCCGGGCTTCGTCGCCAGCCTCGACGCCGCCGCGCCGCAGTGGCGTGAGAGCGACGCCCCCGCGCTGATCCTGGGGGCCGGAGGCGCCGCGCTCGCCATTGCGGATGCGCTGGTCGCGGCCGGGCGCAATGTCATCGTTGCCAACCGCACCCTCGCCAAGGCCCAGTCGATCAGCGAAAGCACCGGCGCCCGGGCGATCCCGCTCGACGATCTCGCCGGCGCCATGGCCGAGGCGGGCCTTTTCATCAACGCCACCACCCGCGGGATGGCCGGCGTCGACCCCCTCGACCTCGACCTTGCCCCCCTCCCCGCGCGCGCCGTGGTCGCCGACATCGTCTACAATCCGCTCGAGACCGCGCTCCTTGCAGCCGCCCGCGCGCGAGGCCTTACGGCGGTCGACGGTCTCGGGATGCTCCTCCACCAGGCGACGCTCGGCTTCGAGCGCTGGTTCGGCATCAAGCCGGAGGTCGACGAAGCGCTGCGGGCAAAGGTCGTGGCGACGCTGTGATCCGCCTCGGCCTCACCGGCTCCATCGGCATGGGCAAATCCACCACCGCCGCGATGTTCGCTGCCGCCGGCGACGCGGTGATCGATTCCGACGCCATCGTCCACGCGCTTTACACCGGCCCCGCCGTCGAAGCCGTCGAGGCCGCCTTCCCCGGTACCGCTCGCGACGGGGCCATCGACCGCAAGGCCCTCGCCGACGCCGTTCTCGGCGACCCCGCCGCGCTCAAGCGCCTGGAGGCCATAGTCCACCCCCTCGTGCGCGCGGAACAGGCGCGGCTCCTGGCCGATGCAGCCGGCCGCGGCACGCGGATCGCGGTGATCGACGTGCCGCTGCTGTTCGAGACTGGGCGCGATGCCGAGATGGACGCCGTCGCGGTGGTCACCGCCCCCGCTTCGGTGCAGCGGGTGCGCGTGATGACCCGGCCGGGGATGACGGAGGAAAAGTTCGCCGCCATCCTCGCCAAGCAGATGCCCGATGCGGAAAAGCGCCGCCGTGCCCATTTCATCATCGACACCGCCCACGGCCGCGCGGCGACCCGTGCCGAGGTCGGCGCCGTCCGCCGCACGCTGCTGCAGATGGGCTGAGGCGGCAATTCCCTCGTGGAGTGTGCGGCGGGGCGATTCCCCGCCCGGATGCTTCTGTGGCATGATGGTGGCGACTGGGAGAAGACCTTGCGCGAGATCATCCTCGATACCGAAACCACTGGCCTCAACCCCACCGGCGGTGACCGGGTGGTGGAGATCGGTGCCGTCGAGGTCCTGAACGCGATCCCGACCGGCAACACCTTCCACGTCTACATCAACCCCGAGCGGGACATGCCGGACGAGGCGTTCCGCGTCCACGGCCTCTCGTCCGAATTCCTGGCCGACAAGCCGAAGTTCGCAGAGGTCGCGGCCGGATTCGCGGCCTTCCTCGGCAACGACAACCTCATCGCCCACAACGCGGCATTCGACGTCGGCTTCCTCAATGCCGAGCTCGCGCGCTGCAACCTCCCCACCATCGGCCAGCATCAGGTGGTCGACACGCTGCAGATCGCGCGGCGCAAGCACGGCGGCCCCAATTCGCTGGATGCCCTGTGCGCGCGCTACGGGATCGATGCCTCCCGCCGCACCAAGCACGGCGCCCTGCTCGACGCTGAGCTTCTCGCCGAGGTCTATCTTGAGCTTACAGGCGGCCGTCAGGCCACCTTCGTCCTCGGTGCCGACAGCGGCCGCAGCACCGGCGGCGGCTTCGCCATCGAGCATCCGCCGCGCCCCGTGCCCCTGCCGCCCCGCCTGACCGCCGCCGAGCGAGAGGCCCACACCGTCTTCATGGCAACCTTCAAGTTCTCGATCTGGAAGGACCTCGCCGGCGACGAAGAACCCCGCATCGCCGCCGAGTAGGCGTCAGCCTCCGGAAACAGCGGGCCCCCACAAGATCGCACGCAATTCATCAGCATCGCCCGTCGGCAGCGAGCACACCCCGCCGCGGCACACCACGGCCTGACCCGGGGCAAGCGCGATCCCCTCGGCCGCCGAGCCCTTCGGCGCCGCCTCCAAGGCAATCGCCGCCGGATGCCCCGATGCCCGTACCGCCACGAGGAGCTCCGGCGCATCATGGGCGGTTACGGTCGCGAGCCGATCGATCTGATCCATCCCATTGAAAAGGCTGGCACATCCGAACACGTTCTGCGCCGCGGCCCGGGCATGGGCGGAGAGGATGCGCCGCGCGATCGCCTCGAAGCGGTCATCCCCGGTCAGCGCCCAGAGGGTGGCGAGGTTCTTCACCATGAGGCCGTTGGCATTGGGCACCGCCTCGTCCATCGGCGAATCCGGCCGCACGATCAGCGCCGGCGCATCGTCAGCCGTCCAGTGATAACCGCCGTGCTCGGCCACATGGTGCGCCTCCAGCGTCTCCACCCACCCGACCGCGTCGGCGAGGTGCGCCTCCGCGTCGCCAATCCCCGCCGCGACCAGCGCGAGCGCGGCATGGATCATCGCGGCATAGTCGAGCGCGAACCCCTGGTCCGACCGCGCCTCACCGCGGACCGCATGGATCAGCCTGCCGCCTGCGCCGAAGGTCGCTTTGGCCGTTTCAAAGGTGGTCGCCGCCCGGTCGCACCATGAAGCCTCGGCCAGCGCCGCTCCGGCGCGCGCGAGCGCCGCGATCATCAGCCCGTTCCAGTCCGCGAGGAGCTTGTCGTCGCGCCCGGGCCGCGGCCTCGCGCTCGCGCCGCGCCAGAAGCCGAGCGCGTGAGGCGGCCAGCGCAGCCTCCCTGCCCGGATCGCCAAGCGTCTCTGCGTCGAGCCGGTTGAGCACGTTGATGCCCTCCCAGTTGCCCTCCGGCGTCACTTCGTAGGCTGCCATGAAGGCATCGGCATCGTTGCCGAGCACCTCCTCGATCTCCGCGGCGGACCAGACGTAGAAGCGCCCCTCCTCGCCTTCCGAATCGGCATCGAGGCTGGCGGCGAACAGCCCGTCCACAGCCATCTCGCGCTCGGCCCATTCGATAGTCTCCGCAATTCTCGCGCGATAGAGCGGATTACCGGTCGCGCACCATGCGTCGCTCATGAGCGCGATAAGCTGCGCGTTGTCGTAAAGCATCTTCTCGAAATGCGGCACCAGCCAACGCTCGTCTACGGAATAGCGGGCGAACCCGCCACCGAGATGATCGTAGATCCCGCCCATCGCGATGCGGTTTGCCGACCGCAGCACAGCATCGCGGTAGGTGTCCTCGCCGGAGCGGGCATGAGCGCGCCACAGGAGTTCGAACAGTCCCGCATTGGGAAATTTCGGCGCACCGCGCGTGCCACCATGGACCGGGTCCATCACGGTGAGGAGCTGCCTTGCCGCCTTGTCGGTCGCATCACGCGGAAGCTCTCCTGGTGCCTGCGCCTTTGCGAGATGCGCCCGCAACGCCGCGACATTGTCGGCGACGATCTCAGCGCTGCCGGCATAGGCATTCGCGACGCTGTCCAGCACGTCGACGAACCGCGGCCGGCCGAAGCGGGCGACCTTGGGGAAATAGGTGCCGCCGAAGAAGGGTTCGGCGTCCTCCGTCAGGAACATCGTGAGCGGCCAGCCGCCCTGCTCGCCGGTTGCATGGAGCGCGGCCATGTAGATCTGGTCGATATCCGGCCGTTCCTCGCGGTCGACCTTGATGTTGACGAAGCGCTCGTTCATCACGCGCGCGGTGGCTTCGTCCTCGAAGCTTTCGTGCGCCATAACGTGGCACCAGTGGCAGGCGGCGTAACCGACCGAGAGCAGGATCGACTTGCCTTCGGCCTTTGCGGTGGCCAGCGCCTCGTCGCACCACGGCCACCAGTCGACGGGGTTGTTCGCGTGCTGCAACAGATAGGGGCTCGCCGAGTGCTTCAGCCGGTTCTCCGCCATAGGTCAGGCTCTCCATCGTGACTCGATTTTCCGGAACCATCGTCGCGCTGTCGTCCGGCCCGCCACCCAGCGGGATTGCGATCCTACGCGTTTCCGGCCCGGATGCGATGGCCGTGGCCGAGCGTTTCGGCGCAACCCGCCTGCCGCCCCGCCAAGCGTCACTCCGCACCCTCACTGCCCCCAGCGATGGCTCTGTCGTCGACCGCGGCCTCTGCTTGGCATTCCCCGGCCCGGCCACCGCGACCGGCGAGGACATGGTCGAGTTCCACTGCCACGGCAGCCCCGCCGTGGTCGACCGCGTGCTCTCGGAGGCCGTCTCATTGCCGGGGGTGCGGATGGCTGAGCCCGGCGAATTCACCATGCGCGCCGTCCTGTCAGGCCGGATGGGTCTCGCCGATGCCGAGGCACTCGCCGAGCTGATTGAGGCACGCACGGAAGCCGAGCGCCGCCGTGCCGTCCGTCTCGCAGGCGGCGCTCTCTCCGGCGCCATCGCAAATTGGCGCGAGGGCCTGATCGCCGCCCTCGCCCTCTGCGAAGCCCACATCGACTTTGCCGACGAAAGCGACATCCCTGACGGCGGGCCGCCCGTCGACGCGGCGATCGCCCCCATCATGGCCGAAATCGCCGCCGCTCTCTCCGGCAGCCGCGACGCGGACAAGCTGACCGACGGTTTCAGGATCGTCCTCGCCGGCCCACCGAACGCGGGAAAATCCAGCCTTATCAACGCTCTCGCCGGCCGCAGCATCGCCCTCGTATCCGACGAACCCGGCACCACGCGTGACGTTGTCGCCACCACGCTGGACCTCGGGGGCTACCGCGTGGTGATCGCCGACACCGCCGGCGTTCGCGAAGGCGCGTCGGGCATCGAGGCGCTTGGCATTGCCCGCACGCTCGAAGAACTCGCCGCAGCGGATTACATCGTTGAGGTCACCAGCCCGGACACCGTTCCGCTCGACCTTCCCTCCGCCGATCTGCGCATCGCCCACAAGTCGGACATCCGCCCGGCAGAGGCGGACCTCGCGACGAGCCTCTCCGACCCGGCGTCGATCGACGCCCTCGCCGGCTGCCTGACCGAGGCGGCCTCGCGGGGTATGGCGGGTGCCGAGGCGGCGCTTATCACGAGGGCGAGGCAGCGCTCGGCATGCGAGCAGATCCTCGCGGCTCTGGTGGAAGCGGGCGAGACGCCCCACCTTGAGATGAAGGCCGAGGCGCTGAGATCGGCCTGTTATGCCGTTGCGCGCTTGACAGGAGACATCGGTGTCGAGGACATCCTCGATGAAGTGTTCGGCCGCTTCTGCATCGGCAAGTGACGCCACCCGTGTTTCACGTGAAACACGGCAGCCCGGACCAGAGTCAATCAGGCGAGGAATGTTCCACGTGAAACATGATGTCGTGGTTGTCGGCGGCGGACACGCCGGATGCGAGGCAGCTCTGGCGGCTGCGCGCGTCGGCGCGAAAGTCGCGCTGCTGACACTGGACCCCGATGCGATCGGTCGCCTCTCCTGCAACCCGGCAATCGGCGGGATCGGGAAGGGCCACCTCGTCCGCGAAATCGACGCGCTCGACGGTGCGATGGGCCGCGTCGCGGATGCTTCCGGCATCCAGTTCCGCCTTCTCAACAGGAGCCGAGGCCCGGCCGTGCGCGGCCCCCGCGCGCAGGTCGACCGCGCGATTTATCGGTCGGCGATGCAGGACGTCATCGCCGCAACGCCGAATCTCACTGTGATCGCGGGCGAAGCTGCCGATCTATTGGTACAGGGCGGCACGGTCTGCGGGGTAGTGCTTGCGAACGGGCAGGGGCTCAGCGCTGCCGCCGTCGTCCTCACCACCGGCACGTTTTTGGGCGGCGTGATCCACCTCGGCGACCGGCGCTGGCCTGCCGGCCGCATGGGAGAGGCTGCCGCGTCGAAACTCGCGGAGCGGCTCCGTGCCGCGAACCTTCCCATGGGCCGCCTCAAGACCGGAACGCCGCCGCGTCTCGCGGCGTCGAGCATCGATTTTGCCGCACTCCCGGAGCAGTTCGGGGACGACGACCCCTCGTTCTTCGCCGAGGAAACCGAACGCGCAGCGCTCCCCCAGCGGCCATGCCACGTCAGCCGGACGACCGAGGCGACGCACACCCTGATCCGCGAAAACCTCAAGCGATCCGCCATGTATGCCGGCCACATCACGGGTGTCGGCCCGCGCTACTGTCCCTCGATCGAAGACAAGGTGGTGCGCTTCGCCGACCGTGACAGCCACCAGATCTTCCTGGAGCCCGAGGGGCTGACCAGCGACCTCATCTACCCCAACGGCATCTCCAACTCGCTGCCGGAAGACGTGCAGCTCGCGATGGTGCACTCGATGCCCGGCTGCGAGAACGCGGTGATCGTGCAGCCCGGCTACGCGATCGAGTACGACATGATCGATCCGCGCGCGCTGGCACCGACCCTGGAGCTGAGGGCATTCCCTGGCCTCTACCTCGCCGGTCAGATCAATGGCACCACAGGCTATGAGGAGGCCGGGGCGCAGGGCCTGATGGCGGGCCTCAACGCAGCGCGCCGTGCCGGCGGGGCCGAGGGCGTCACGCTCTCACGAGCCGACGCATATGCCGGCGTGATGATCGACGATCTCATCTCCAACGGAGTCGACGAACCCTACCGCATGTTCACCTCGCGGGCGGAGCATCGCCTGACCCTGCGGGCGGACAATGCCGCCGACCGCCTCACCCGCTGGGGCGACAGCGTCGGCCTCGTCAGCGGCGACCGGATGGCAAGGCTTCGCGAGAAGGAGCGGCTCATGGCCGAAGCGCGCGAGGCGCTGAACGCCGTCTCCCTCACCCCGCAGCAGGCCGCGACCCACGGCATCCGCTTCAAGGAGGACGGCAAGAAGCGCAGCGGCTTGGAAATTCTCGCCCACGAGGACGGCGGCTGGCCGGCCGTCATCGCGCTTGCGCCGCGGCTCGCCGATCTCCCCCGCGCGGTCCACGAGACCGTCTTCGCCGATGCGCTCTACCGCGTTCACACTGAACGGCAGTCGCGCGAAGCCGCTGGAGAAGCGGCATCCGATGCAATTCCGATCCCCGCCGTTCTGGTCTCCACGCCCATTCCCGGTCTCTCCACGGAGCTTCAGCAGAAGCTTGCTGCCCGGCGCCCGGCAACGATCGGCGAGGCCCGCCGAATCTCGGGAATGACCCCGGCCGGGCTGGCGCTGATTGCCGCCCACGCGCGGCGGGTGGCGGCATGACCGCCGCCGAAAAACCGCTGAGCGCCGAGGAGAGCAAGGCCCGCGACGCGATCCGGATGACCCTCGACTCCGGACGCTTTGACCTTCTGGAAAGGTTTGTGGGCGCACTTCATCACTGGGGTGCCGTTTCCAACCTCGTCAGCACTGCCGACCGGGACCGGATCTGGGCACGGCACATCGCAGACAGCCTGCAGCTCGTTGCTCTGGCAGAAGGGTGCGGGACCCGCTGGATCGACCTCGGCTCCGGCGCAGGTTTCCCGGGCATCGTGGTCGCGATCGCGCGGCCGGGCACGGCGATGACGCTGGTCGAGTCGAACCGCAAGAAGGCGGCGTTTCTGTTGCGGGTCGCGGCCGACTGCGGGCTCGAGGTCAAGGTCGAGCCGCAGCGAGCTGAGGCGCTGGCGGCCGGCGCATATGACGTGGTGTCGGCGCGTGCGCTTGCGCCTCTCCACAGGCTGTTGGCGCTGTCGGAGCCGTTTTTCGGGCCTGACACGCTGGGGCTCTTTCCAAAGGGCCGGGACGCTGGCACTGAAATCGATGCGGTCTCGGCCCATCGATTCGATGTCACGGCGCACCCGAGCCAAACCGACCCGGACGGCGCCGTGCTGGCCGTGACCAATCTTGTGAGGGTGTAACGATGCTGCCAAAACGGCCCCGCGTCATCGCCGTCGCCAACCAGAAGGGCGGCGTCGGCAAGACCACCACCGCCATCAACACCGCGACGGCGCTTGCGGCCCTTGGCGAGCGCGTCCTTCTGATCGACCTAGACCCGCAGGGCAACGCCTCCACCGGCCTCGGCATCCATTCCGACGACCGCCCCGTCAGCACCTACGACGTGCTGACCCGCGACGCGACGCTCGCCGAAGCCATCCGCGAAACCTCCGTGCCGCATCTTTCGCTCGCGCCTGCCACCATGGACCTCCTCTCCATCGACATCGAGCTTTCGGGGGAAAAGGACCGTGCCGTCCGCCTGCGCGAGGCGATCGCGTCGCTGCCGGACGGCCCGCGGTACGTGGTGATCGACTGCCCGCCCTCGCTCACCATGCTCACCGTCAACGCGCTGGCAGCGGCACACGCCATTCTGGCGCCGTTGCAGTGCGAGTTCTTCGCGATGGAGGGGCTTTCACAGCTCATGCGCACCATCGGCGAAGTGCGCGAAAGCGTTAACCCCGAGTTAAAATTGCACGGCATCGTCATGACCATGTACGACGCGCGCAACAACCTCGCGAATCAGGTCGTCGCCGACGTGCGGGCCCACATGGGCGACATGGTCTACGAGACGATGATCCCCCGGAACGTCCGCCTTTCGGAGGCGCCGTCCTACGGCAAGCCCGCGCTCCTTTACGACCTCAAGTGCGCCGGCAGCCAGGCGTACCTGCGGCTTGTGTCCGAGCTGATCGACCGCGAACAGAAGATGGGAGTTGCCTGATGGCCGCAGCCGAACAGAAGGCCGGGACCGAGGACGACACCAGGGCGAATGCCCGGCCCGATACGCGCAAGCGCCTCGGCCGCGGCCTCTCGGCGCTGCTGGGCGACGTCGAGAACCCCGCGGGTGCCGCACAGCGCGATTCCAAGAACTCCAAGCACGTCCCCATCGAGGCGCTGGTTCCTAACCCCTACAACCCGCGCTCCAGCTTTGAGGACGAGCCCCTCGAGGAGCTGTCCCAGTCGATCGCGCGGCACGGGATGATGCAGCCGATCGTGGTGCGGGTGGTCGACGGCCACTACGAGATCATCGCAGGCGAGCGGCGCTGGCGGGCGGCGCAACGGGCCGGCCTCCACCAGGTGCCGGTTCTGGTGCGCAACGTCAGCGCCGGCGAGGCTCTGGAGCTCGCCCTTATCGAGAACGTCCAGCGCGAGGGGCTGAACGCCATCGAGGAGGCGAACGGCTACCAGCGCCTGATGGCCGAGTTCAGCCACCGGCAGGAAGACCTCGCCAAGCTGATCGGCAAGAGCCGCAGCCACGTCGCCAACACGCTGCGCCTTCTCAACCTGCCGCCGTCGATCCGCGCCAGCGTCGCCGACGGTTCGCTCACCGCCGGCCATGCCCGCGCGCTGATCGGCGCCGAGAACGCCGAGGCGCTGGCGGACGAGGTGATCCGCCGCGGCCTCTCCGTGCGCGCCACCGAGGCGCTGGTGGCCGCGCAGGCTAACCGCGTGGCAAGGGAGCCCAAGGCGAAGCCGCATGAGGACGCCAACACCCGCGCCCTCACCAAGCGCCTGACCGACCGTCTGGGCCTTCCCGTGAAGCTCGCGCACAACGCTGACGAGAGCGGCACGCTCAGCATCAAGTACACATCGCTCGAACAGCTCGACCAGGTGTGCCGGATGCTCGGCGAGTCCTGATGGGCACGCGCCTGTGGCCTCCGGTCTGGACGCTCCTGCACATCGCACTGGCGTTCGCGATCTCGCGCTTCTGGCAGTTCGGGAACCGGGAATCGATGTTCGTCGGGTGGCTGCTGATCTCGCTCAGCGTCGTCATCGCGGCATGGGCGGCGTTCGAGATGCGCCGGGCGATGACATCGGTCATGCCCGACCGTGAGCCGAGCGCGCTTGTGACCCGAGGGCCGTACGCGCTCAGCCGCAACCCGATCTATCTCGCCGACTGTCTGGCGGTGGCCGGGTTCGCGCTGGCCTTCCGCCAGCCGTTCGCCGCGCTCCTCGCGATGCCGCTCGGCATCATCCTCAGGAACCAGTTCATCCTGGAGGAGGAGCAGCGGCTCGATGTGGCATTCGGGCGCGAATTCCGCGCCTACGCCAGCAACGTCCGCCGCTGGCTCTGAGCTACCCCGCGAGCGGCGGGCGGCTCCCGAAGATCGCCGAGCCGACGCGGACCCAGCGCGCACCGTGGGCGATCGCCTCGCGATAGTCGCCCGACATCCCCATCGACGTGTGCGGCACCCCGCAGTCCGCCGCGAGCTTCGCCAGCGCCTCGAAGTACGGCGCCGGCGCCTCGTCCACCGGCGGGATCGCCATCAGCCCGTCCACCGTCAGACCCAGCCCGCGGCAGCGCTCCACCAGCGCCGCCGTCTCGGCTGGGGCGGCGCCGGCCTTCTGGGGCTCGTCGCCGATGTTCACCTGCACCAGACAGCGCGGCATTCTGCCCACGCCGTCTGCGGCCTTCGCGATGGCGTTGGCGATCTTCTCGCGGTCGACGCTCTGGATCACGTCGAACAGCTCCACTGCGTCCCTGGCCTTGTTGGACTGGAGCGGGCCGAGGAGGTGGAGCTCGATGCCGCCAAATTCCTCCCGCAGGGCCGGCCACTTGGCCTTCGCCTCCTGCACGCGGTTCTCGCCGACGATGCGCTGGCCGGCCTCGAGCGCGGGCCGGATGTGGTCCGCCTCGAACGTCTTCGTCACGGCGACGAGGTCGACCGGATCGGTCCGGCCGGCAGCGGCAGCGGCCTCCGCGATCGACTCGCGCACGGCAGCCAACCGTTGCGCCACTTCCTCACCGGCACGATGTTCGTTCATAGAGAGGTTGCTCCAACATTGACCATGGGCGAAAGCTCACCCATGGTCCGCCCCGCATCAAGAATCCGGTTCGAAACATGAGTACGTCTGAGCGTTACAACGCGCCCGCAACCGAAGCCAAGTGGCGCAGCGCTTGGGACGACGCGAACCTTTATCGTACGGACAACGCCGACACCCGGCCAAAATACTACGTGCTCGAGATGTTCCCGTACCCGTCGGGCCGCATCCACATGGGCCACGTGCGCAACTACACCATGGGCGATGTTGTTGCGCGCTACCGGCGTGCGAAGGGCTTCAACGTCCTCCACCCGATGGGCTGGGACGCGTTCGGCATGCCGGCCGAGAACGCCGCGATGCAGAACAAGGTCCACCCCGCCGAGTGGACCTACGCCAACATTGCCGCCATGCGCGCGCAGCTGAAGTCCATGGGCCTGTCGCTGGACTGGAGCCGCGAGTTCGCGACCTGCGACGTCGCCTACTACCACCAGCAGCAGCGCCTGTTTAACGCCTTCCTCGAGGCTGGCCTCGTCACCCGCAAGACCGCGCGGGTGAACTGGGACCCCGTCGACATGACGGTGCTCGCCAACGAGCAGGTGATCGACGGGCGCGGCTGGCGCTCCGGCGCGCTGGTCGAGCAGCGCGAGCTGTCGCAGTGGTTCTTCAAGATCACCGACTTTGCGGAAGACCTGCTGGAATCGCTCGACGGGCTGGACCGCTGGCCGGACAAGGTGCGCCTGATGCAGCGCAACTGGATCGGCCGGTCCGAGGGCCTTCGCCTGCGCTTCCAGTTCACCGCGCCTTCGCCGGACGGCGAGACCACGCTCGAGGTCTTCACCACGCGGCCGGACACCATCTACGGCGCCTCCTTCATGGCGATCTCGCCGGGGCACCCGCTGGCGGCCGCCATCGCCCAGAACAGCCCGGAGGCTGCGGCGTTCATCGCCGAGTGCCAGCGCATGGGCACCTCCGCGGCCGACATCGAGCGCGCGGAGAAGAAGGGCTACCTCACCGGAATGCGCGTCGCGCACCCGTTCGACGAGACGGCGACGCTACCGGTCTACATCGCCAACTTCGTGCTGATGGAATACGGCACCGGCGCCATCTTCGGCTGCCCCGCGCACGACCAGCGCGACCTCGACTTTGCCCGCAAGTACGAGCTGCCGGTGACGCCGGTGGTCCGCCCGCGCGACGCAGGCGACGACTTCACCGTCGGCACCGAGGCCTACACCGGCGACGGCGTGATCTTCAATTCCGAGTTCCTCAACGGCCTCTCGATCCCCGAGGCGAAGGCCGAGGTGGCGGACCGGATGGAGGCCCGCGAGCTCGACGGCGCGCCGCAGGGCGAGCGCAAGGTCAACTATCGCCTGCGCGACTGGGGCATCTCGCGCCAGCGCTACTGGGGCTGCCCGATCCCGGTGGTCCATTGCGAGGCGTGCGGCATCGTCCCAGTGCCGGACGACCAGCTGCCGGTGAAGCTGCCGGACGACGTGACGTTCGACGTGCCGGGCAATCCGCTCGACCGTCACCCCACATGGTCGAAGGTCGACTGCCCGTCGTGCGGCAAGCCCGCCCGGCGCGAGACCGACACGATGGACACGTTCGTCGACTCGTCCTGGTACTTCGCCCGCTTCGCCGCCCCTGACGCCGCCGCGCCGATCGACAAGGCGGCGATGGAGCACTGGGTCGCCGGTCGACCAGTATATCGGCGGCATCGAGCACGCGATCCTGCACCTCCTCTACTCGCGCTTCTTCATGCGCGCGGTGGAGAAGGCCGGCTTCGGCGCACGGCCCGAGCCGTTCGCGGGGCTGTTCACGCAGGGCATGGTCACGCACGAGACCTTCGGCGGCGTCCTGCGCGAATGGCTGCCGCCGGAAACGGTGCGGCCCGCGACGGCGGAAGAGGCCGAGCGGCTGAAGGCGCGCTACGCCGTGCAGATCGAGGCGGCGCGGCGGCTCGACGCCGACCCCGCCATCGAGAAGGACGCGATGATCCACTGGCTGGACGACGCGCCCGAGGCGACGCGCGAGGCCTACAACGCCGTGTTCGACGAGAACAACGCGACGCCGCTGTTCGCGCGGCTGGTCTGGTTCTCGCCGAACCATCCGTTGCGGGCGCAGCCGCCGGAAAAGTGGCTGGTCGACACCACCAAGGAAACGCTGACCCCGGCGTTCAGCTACGGCGTCGAGAAGATGTCGAAGTCGAAGAAGAACGTCGTCGACCCCGACGCGATCATCGCCAACTACGGCGCCGACACCGCCCGCTGGTTCATGCTGTCCGACACGCCGCCCGAGCGCGACATCGAGTGGACCGACGACGGTGTCGCGGCCGCGCACCGCTACGTCCAGCGCGTCTGGCGGCTGTTCCACGAGGCGAAGGACCGCTTCGGCAAGGACGCGCAGCGGCGACGGCGCGGCGCTCACCAAGGCGACCCACGCCGCGATCCGCGACATCGGCGCCGACATCGAGGGCCTCGGCTTCAACCGTGCCGTCGCGCGGCTCTACGCGTGGACCAACGCGCTGCAGGCGGCGATCTCCGAGGACACGACCCCCGGCGCGGTCTACCGCGACTGCGATCGACCGGATGATCCGCTGCTTCGCGCCGATGATGCCGCACCTCGCCGAGGAGTGCTGGGCGCTGATCGGCAACGACGGGTTCGCGGCCGCAGCACCCTGGCCGAATTTCGACCCCTCGCTCCTGGTCGAAGACAGCGTTACGCTGCCGGTGCAGGTGAACGGCAAGAAGCGCGGAGAGGTGACGGTGGCGATGGACGCAGCCAACGACGACATCGAGAAGGCGGCGCTGGCGCTGGAGGAAGTGCAGCGCCACCTCGAGGGGCGCACACCGCGCAAGGTCATCATCGTGCCGAAGCGGATCGTCAATGTGGTCGCGTAGGGCGCTCACGCTCGGCGCGCTGGCGCTCGCCATCGGCGTGGCGGGCTGCAACGTGCGGCCGCTCTACTATGCGGGCGGCTTCAGCGGCACGCTGTCGCCGGTGCCGGACCTGCGCGCCATCGTGATCGACCCGCCGAGCGACCGGGTCGGACAGGAGCTCCGCAACGAGCTCCTCTTCATGTTCCGCGGCGATGGCGGCGGGCCGGACCAGGAGCTCTACCGGCTGAGGATCATCGAGGAATTCTCGACCGATCCGCTCGCCGTCGAGCTCGAGGAAGACCTGCCGGCGGCCGTCCTCCTGACGCTCAACAGCACCTTCATCCTGACCGAGATCGCGACGGAGAAGACGCTGCTCACCGGCTCGTCCACCGCGACCGCCTCCTACGACTTCTCGTCCCAGCGCTTCTCCAACGTGCGGGCCCAGCGGGATGCGGGCACGCGGGCGGCCAAGATCATGGCGCAGAACATCGGCGCCCGGATCGCCGCCTACTTCGCGGCCAAGCGGGGCGCGTGAGCACGCTCCGCGCGTCCGAGGTCGGCCGGCGGCTGACCTCGATCGACGCCCTGCCCCCGGTCATCGTGGTGTTCGGCCCCGACCGGGGCCTCGTGACCGAGGTCGCCGCCAACATCGCCAAACTGTTCGACGCCTCCAGCGACCCGTTCGCGGTGGTGCGCCTTGATGCGGCCACCGTCACCGGCGAGGCGGGCCGCCTGTCGGACGAAGCGCGCACCGTCTCGATGTTCGGCGACAAGCGGCTCGTCTGGGTGCGCGATGCCGGCGGCAAGAACCTCGCCCCGTCCGTCGCCCCGCTCCTCGCCGACCCGCCGACCGACGCCGTGGTGCTGATCGAGGCGGGCGACCTCAAGAAGGGCATCGGCCTCCGCAAGGACGCCGAGGCAGCGCAGGCCGCGGTCGCGATCTACTGCCCGCCCGACAGCGTGCGCGACCTTGAGCGGATGGTCGACGAAGAGGCCGCCTCGCTGGGGCTGACGGTGGACGCCGAGGCCCGCGCGGCGCTGATCGAGCGGCTCGGCGCGGACCGGGGCGCATCGCGCAGCGAGGTCGCCAAGGTCTGCCTCCATGCCGCGAGCGGCGACCGGCTGACGCTCGCCGACGTCGATGCGGTGGTGGGCGACGTATCGGTTACCGAGATGGCGGAGGTGGTGGACGCCGCGCTGCTCGGCCAGCGTGACCGGTTGGCGGCGCTGCTGCCGCGCGTCCTCAAGCAGGACAGCCACGCGGTGACGCTGCTGATGAACGCACAGTGGGCGTTGCAGGGCTTCGAGCTGGCGGCGGCAGCGGTCGCGGCGGGCACGGCGCCCGGCCGTGCGGTGGAGGGGATGCGCCCGCCGCTCTACGGGCCGCGTAAGGCCGCCGGCGCCCGCATCCTCGACCGCTGGACCCCTGCCCGTCTCCGCGTCATCTCGGCTGCGGTGGCGGACGCGATCTTCACCACCCGCACACGGCCTGCGCTGTCGATCCCGGTGACGCAGGACCTGATGCTGCGGATCGTCTGCCAGGACGGGCGCTGATCGGCTGAATTTGCGCGCAAGAACCGGGTGTCGCGCTTTGCGGCGGTTGCGCAAGAATGCTCGCCTGAAGCGGGAGGAACGGCGATGATTGCGGAGAAACAACCCGGCACGGCGGTGGCGGACGCGGCCTGGCGCGCGATCCTTGCGAGGGACGCCGCGGCCGACGGCGCGTTCGTCTATGCGGTGGCGACGACGGGGGTCTACTGCCGGCCGAGCTGCCCGTCGCGCCGGCCGCTGCGCCGGAACGTGTTCGAGTTCGCGCTGGAGCGGGAGGCTGAGGCGGCCGGCTACAGGGCCTGCCGCCGCTGCAGGCCGGGCGAACTCTCCAAGGCGCAGCGGGACGCGCTGGCCGTCGAGGCCGCGTGCCGCGCCATCGAGGCTGCCGAGCGCACCCCGCCGCTCAGCGAGCTCGCCGCGCTGGCGGGTCAGAGCCCGCACCACTTTCACCGCATCTTCAAGGCGCACACCGGCGTCACCCCGCGCGCCTACGCGGCGGCGCACCGTGCACGGCTGGTGTGACCGCGCTGGCCGATGGCGGCCCGGTAACGGACGCCGCCTTCCGCGCAGGCTTCGCCAGCCTCTCGCGCTTCTACGATCTCGTCGCCGGCCGCTTCGGTGTCGCGCCGGCCGCGATGGCGGCGGGTGGCGCCGGCGAGGTGATCGTGACCGCCATCGGGACGAGCCCGCTCGGCGTGGTGACGGCGGCCTTCTCCCGGGTCGGCATCGCGGGCATCGTCCTCTCCGACGACCGCGGGCGGCGGGCGGCGCGAGATCGAGGCGCGGTTCCGCCACGCCATCGTGGTGGACGGCGGCGCGGACTTCGACGGCTTCATGGCTGGGGTGCTGGCGGCGATCGCCGAGCCGGCGCTGGCGGCGGAGCTGCCGCTCGACATCCGTGGCACGGCGTTTGAGGAGCGCGTCTGGGCGGCGCTCCGGCGCATCCCCGTCGGCACCACCGCGAGTTATGCCGAGATTGCCGCGGCGATCGGGGCGCCTGCCGCGCACCGGGCGGTGGCGCGGGCGTGCGGCGCCAACGGGCACGCAGTCGCCATCCCCTGCCACCGCGTGGTGCGGGCGGACGGCAGCCTCGCGGGCTACCGCTGGGGCGTGACGCGCAAGGCCGCGCTCATCGACGCGGAGCGCTCCCGTGCAGCGTGAGGTGGATGCGCTGGACTGGGCGCGGATCGACGCCGAGCTCGACGAGTTCGGCGTGGCGCGGACAGGACCGCTGCTGCCGGCCGAAACCTGTGCAGCGCTTGCGGCATCCTACGAGACGGCGGAGTTCCGCAGCCGCGTGGTGATGGCGCGGCACGGTTTTGGCTCCGGCGAATACAAGTATTTCGCCGATCCGCTGCCGGAGACCGTGGCGGCGCTGCGCGAGGCGGTCTACCCGCACGCCGCCCGCACCGCGAACCGCTGGGCGGATCGGCTCGGCGCCGAACCCTTGCCGGAGTCGCTGGGCGAAATGCTCGAACGGTGCCACGCGGCGGGGCAGGTCAGGCCGACGCCCCTCCTCCTCAAGTACGCGGCTGGCGACTACAACTGCCTGCATCAGGATCTATACGGCGCGATTGCGTTTCCGCTCCAGCTCGTGGTGCTCCTCAACGACCCCGCGGGGTTCGACGGTGGCGAGCTGGTGCTGACCGAGCAGCGGCCGCGGATGCAGTCCCGCGCCGAGGTGGTGACGCTCCGCCAGGGCGAAGGCGCCCTGTTCGCTACCTCCGAGCGGCCCCGTCGCGGCGCGAAGGGAGATTACCGGGTGAAGATGCGCCACGGCGTCAGCCGCCTGCGCAGCGGATCGCGCATGACGCTGGGTGTCATCTTCCACGACGCGGCTTGAACGAGACCTGATGTGGTGTGACTTGATGCCGGCCGCCGTGCGGAAGCGGCAAGGATCTGTTGGCCGCAAGCCGACCGGCTGTCCCGCAGGGGCAAAACCGTGGCAGAAGAAGCTGACGGCACGGGTCTGGCATTGGTCGATCCGGAGGCCGCCGCGTTCCAGAGGCTTTCCATGCTGCGCCAGTTCTTTTCCTATTACGCGCCGTGGCGGCGCCTGTTCGTGCTCGACTTCGGCTCGGCCATCGTCGCCGGGCTCCTCGAGCTCGGCTTCCCCATCGCCGTCAAGGTGTTCGTCGACCGGCTGATGCCGACCGGCGACTGGGACCTGATCGCGCTCGCCACGCTTGCCCTCTTCGGCATCTACGCGCTCAACACCGCGCTGATGGTGGTGGTCACCTACTGGGGCCACATGCTCGGCATCAACATCGAGACCGAGATGCGCCGCCGGGCCTTCGAGCACCTGCAGAAGCTTTCGTTCGGCTACTTCGACAACGTCAAGACGGGACACCTCGTCGGCCGCCTCACGAAGGACCTGGAGGAGATCGGCGAGATCGCGCACCACGGCCCGGAGGACGCTTTCCTCGCGGTGATGACCTTCATAGGCGCCTTCGCGCTGATGCTGTCGGTGCACTGGGAGCTTGCGCGTCATCACCGGCGTGGTGGTGCCGATGGGCGCCTTCATCACCACCCGCTATGGCGCGCGGATGACCGACACGTGGCGCCGCATCTACGCTTCGGTCGGCGACTTCAACGCGCGGATCGAGGAAAACGTGGGCGGCATCCGCGTGGTGCAGGCCTTCACAAACGAGGCGCACGAGCGGGCGCTGTTCGCCGTCAACAACGCCGAGTACCGGCGGCGCAAGCTGTCGGCCTACTGGATCATGTCCGCCAGCCAGGCGCTCAACTACATGACCATGCGCGGCACGCAGGTGATCGTGATGGTGGCGGGCACCTGGTACGTGGTGGAGGGCGACCTTTCCATCGGCGGCTTCGTCGGCTTCCTGCTCCTCGTCAACGTCTTCTTCCGGCCGATGGAGAAGATCGCCGCGGTGCTGGAGACCTACCCCAAGGGCATCGCCGGCTTCCGCCGCTACTGCGAGTTCCTCGCCACCAAGCCGGACGTGGCCGACCGCCCCGGCGCGAAGCCCGCCAGGATCCGCGGCGCGCTGACGTTCGACAACGTCGCGTTCTCCTACCAGAAGGGCAAGCCGGTCCTCGACGGCATCAGCTTCGAGGTGAAGGAGGGCGAGACCGTCGCTTTCGTCGGCCAGTCGGGCGCGGGCAAGACGACCATCTGCTCGCTGGTGCCGCGTTTCTACGACGTGACCGCCGGTGCCATCCGCATCGACGGGGTGGACGTGCGCGACATGACGCTGGGTTCGCTGCGCCGCCAGGTGGGCGTGGTGCAGCAGGACGTGTTCCTGTTCGGCGGCACGCTGCGCGAGAACATCGCCTACGGCAACCTCGCTGCCTCCGAGGCCGCCATTGCGGCGGCGGTGGAGAAGGCGAGCCTGACCGACACCATCGACGCTTTGCCGATGGGGCTCGACACGGTGATCGGCGAGCGCGGCGTAAAACTCTCCGGCGGGCAGAAGCAGCGGCTGTCCATCGCGCGCATGTTCCTGAAGGACCCGGCCGTCCTCATCCTCGACGAGGCGACCTCCGCGCTCGACACCCGCACCGAGGCGCAGGTGCAGGGCGCGCTGTTCGAGCTCGCGCGGGGCCGCACCACGCTCATCATCGCGCACCGCCTCTCGACGGTGCGCAGCGCCCACCGCATCCTGGTGGTGGAGAAGGGACGGATCGTGGAGGACGGCGACCACGCTACGCTGGTCGCCCGCCGCGGCGTCTATCACGGCCTCGTCTCGGTGGGCGAACTCGCCGCCGCAGCCGAATAGGAGGCGCAGGCGCCGGGGCGGCCTAAGGGGCCGGTGACCGCGGTGCTGCGGGCCGCAATGCGCCCCACACGACAACCGCCAGTCCGGCGGCGGCAGCGGTCGCCGGAGCCCATGCGCTTGGGACACCGAGGGTGAAGAGGGTAACCGCACTCGCGGCGAGCCAAAGGAGCGGCAGCGGCGTCGCGAGGAGCACGAGCCGGCCCTGCGCGAGGAGAGCGAAGCCGAGCGTCGCGATCGCCGTGGGGTCGGGTGCGAGCCCCACCACTTCGGACTGGGCGAGGGGCCGGCCGCTCGCGAGTCCCACCAGCGGATAGGCGATCGCCGCGACCACGAATGCCGCGCCGATCATCCGGCGGCCGGGCGGCGCAGGCCGCGCAAGGAGCACGGTCAGAAGCAACAGAACCGCAGCCTCCACCATGAAGGCCGGCCAGACGTAGGCGACCGCCCAGTTGATCGGCTCGTACCGTGCCCGCAGGAACGCTTCGGCGACCACGATCCACATGATCGCAAGGCCGGGGCCGAGCGCAAGGAGAAGGCGCCGGTTCGCGGCAACCAGCGCGCCGGCGAGAAGCGCCGCGACCAGGGCGGGCGCAATCAGCGGGTAGGGCCAAGCAGTCCCGTTCGCCAGCGCGAACAGGCGCCAGTAGGTTTCCGCGGAGAACAGCAGGAAGTCGCGCGGCGAGTAGGTGAGCCAGACGTCCACCTAAAGCGCCGCGACGGCCTCGGCGATCGCCCGGCGCGTCGCTTCGTCCGGCATCGGCCGGTGCGCCACGCGCTTGTTCTCGGTAACGTGCGCGACGCTTGTGGTCGCCGGGATCGCCACCGTGACGTCCGGATGGGAGATGATGAAGGTGAGGAGGAGCTGCGCCCAGCTCGTCGCGCCGACCTCCGCCGCCACGCCCGGCAGCGGCACTCCCTCGAAGCGCCGGATCAGTGCCCCCTGGCGAAAGGGGCGGTTGACGATGACGCCGATGCCTCTCTCGCGGGCCAGCGGCAGAAGC
The DNA here is from genome assembly GCA_963704595.1 of uncultured Alphaproteobacteria bacterium. Lineage (GTDB taxonomy): Bacteria > Pseudomonadota > Alphaproteobacteria > Rhizobiales > Amorphaceae > Acuticoccus. Next base: position 195,603 of record OY969922.1, on the reverse strand, counting down.
CGCTCTTCGGGCGTGCGGTCGTAGACGTTGTAGGTCAGCTGCACGAAGTCGATTGGCTGGGTCTCCATGATCTCGGCAAGCTCGCTGTGCCGCCGCCCGTGCGAGGTGGTCACGCCGACATAGGCAAGCTCGCCGCGTTCCTTCATCGCGAACAGCGTTTCCAGATGCCCCTGCCAGGACATGAGATTGTGGACCTGCAGGATGTCGAACCGGCGGACCCCCCACTCGCCGCGCGACTGCGCGATCTGCTCCGGCCCGTCCTCCGGCGAGGAGATCCACACCTTGTCGGTCGCAACCAGCGATCCGGGCGTGCCGAGGACCGCAAGGCCGTGGCCTACGGTGTCCTGGGCGGAGCCGTACATCGGCGAGGAATCGATGACGCCGCCGCCTTCGGCGAAGAATGCGCGCATGACGTCGGTCGAGCGGTCCAGCAGAACAGGGTCGCTGCCGACGTTGAAGGTGATCCACGTCCCGAGCCCGACCGCCGGGATGTGCTCGCCGCTCGACGGGATGACGCCGCGTCGATGGATCGGCCTGGCTGAGCGCCGAACTCGGCGCTGCGAGCACGGCCGCGCCCGCCAATGCGCCCGCGGTGAAATGTCTGCGCGTAATGGGCATGTCACCCTCCCTCGGATAGACGCCGGCGCGCGCCATGCGGTCGGCACGCCATCGCCGGCTTCCTTCAACATGGGGCAGCGCGCGGGGATTGGGACGCGAGCTTTGTCGCAGCCCGCGGGCGGCGGCCGCGCGACGAAGCCGGAGCGGTCCGAAGCGCCGGTTCGTCCGCAGGTCCGAACGCCTGGCCGGAGATCCTCGGCCCGGACGACGGCATCGGGGCGATGCTGAAGGTGTACGCGCGCGTGCGGCGGCGCACGCCGCATTATTCGTGGTCGGGCTGAAGCCGGAGCTCCGGGAGTGCTCCTCTCTACGCGGCGCGGATGGCGTCCGGCCGGTCGTTGAGGCCGGGCCAGGACTGCATGAACTGCTCGACGACGGCCTTCAGCGCCTCGGGCTTGGCGCCGCTGCTCGCCTGCACGGCGAGACCGTTCGCGACGGTGATCACGAACCTGCCGAGGCTCTCGGTGTCGGTGTCGGGCGGGAGGTCGCCGGCGGCCTTCCACGCGTCCAGCCGTTCGCACAGCTTCTTGAGGTTCGACATGCGCCGGGACAACAGATCGTCCCGCACCGCCTCGCCGTCCTTGCTGCACACGAGGGCGCCCTGCACCATCAGGCAGCCGGCAGGCGCCCCTTCGGGGTTTCCGCAGCCGGTGAAGATCATCAGGAAGGCCTCGATCGCGCGCCGCGAAGACGGCTGGTCGAACACCCCGTCGAGGAAGGCCACGCGCTTCTCGAGGTAACGGTCGACCGCCTTGGTGAACAGCTCTTCCTTGCTGCCGAAAGCCGCGTAGAGGCTGGGCTTGGTGATGCCCATGGCGCCGGTCAGGTCGGCGAGGGAAGTCCCCTCGTAACCCTGCCGCCAGAACAGCTCGATCGCCTGGTCGAGCGCGACGTCAACGTCGAACTCCCTCGGCCGACCCTTCACCATTTGCCCGTCCTCCACGTTTCTGCACCGTCTCTCCGGCTTGCCCCTACCATAGGAAGCCGCGCGGCGTTCTCAAGGCGTCCGCCCGTCACGCCGCGCGAAAGCAGCCGCAGCGGTCAGGGATGCGCGACCGCCGCATCCTCCACGGCGGCCTCCGCCCGCGCCAGCGGCCGCCCGCCCGACAATGCCCGCACCAGCACGTAGAACACCGGCGTCAGGAAGATGCCGAACAGCGTGACGCCGAGCATCCCGGAGAACACCGCGACGCCCATCGCCGCCCGCATCTCGGCGCCCGGGCCGGTGGACAGGACCAGCGGCACGACGCCCATGATAAAGGCGATCGACGTCATCAGGATCGGGCGCAGGCGCAGCCGGCTCGCCTCGATCGCGGCTTGCCGCGTCGGCATCCCGGAAAGCTCCAGATCGCGGGCGAACTCGACGATCAGGATCGCGTTCTTCGCCGACAGGCCGACCAGAACGATGAAGCCGATCTGGGTGAAGATGTTGTTGTCCCCGTTGTCGAACCAGACGCCGATCAGCGCCGCGAGAATGCCCGTCGGCACGATCATGATGATCGCGAACGGCAGCGTGAGGCTCTCGTACTGCGCCGCCAGCACGAGGAAGACGAGGAGCACCGCCAGTGGGAACACCATCAGCCCGGAATTGCCGGCGATGATCTGCTGGTAGGTGAGGTCCGTCCACTCGAAGGCGATGCCGTTGGGCAGCGTCTCCGCCGCCACCCGCTCGACCGCGGCCTGCGCTTCGCCCGACGAGAAGCCGGGCGCCGCGCCTCCGTTGATGTCGGCGGAGAGGAAGCCGTTGTAGCGGATCGCCCGCTCCGGTCCCGCCACCGGGCGCACCGTCATCAGCGCCGACAGCGGCACCATCGAACCGTTCTCGGACCGGACCTTCAGGCGGGCAATGTCGTCCGGCTGGCTGCGGTCGTCCGAATCCGCCTGGACGCGGACCGAGTAGGTGCGGCCGAAGGCGTTGAAGTCGTTGACGTAGAGCGAGCCGAGATAGATCTGCAGAGTGTCGAACACGTCCGTCACCGAGACGCCGAGCTGGTGCGCCCTGGTGCGGTCGAGGTCGGCGAAGAGCTGCGGCACGCTGATCCTGTAGCTGGAGAACATGCCGGCGAGCTCGGGGGCGGCGCGGGCCTTCGCGAGGAAGTCGTTCGTCGCCTTGTCGAGCGCCTCGTAGCCGAGGCCGGCGCGGTCCTCCAGCTGCAGCTTGAAGCCGCCGATAGTGCCGAGGCCCTGGACGGGCGGCGGCGGGAACATCGCGATCATCGCCTCGGGGATCGCCGCGTATTGCTGGTTGAGCGCCCCGGCGATGGCACCGCCCGGCAGCCCCTCGCGCTCCTCGAACGGGGTTTCGGCGACGAAGACGACACCTGCATTCGAGCTGTTGGTGAAGCCGTTGATCGAGATGCCTGGGAAGGAGATCGTGTTCTCCGCGCCCGGTTGCTTCAGACGCGATGGCGTCCATCTGGCGCACAACGTCCTCGGTACGGTCGAGGCTGGCACCGTCGGGCAACTGCGCGAAGCCGACGAGGTAGCCCTTGTCCTGCGCCGGCACGAAGCCGCCCGGCACCTGCCCGAACATGAACGCGGTGGCGCCGACGAGCGCGAGATAGACCCCCATGACGATGGCCTTGCGCGAGAACAGCCGCCCGACCCCGTTGCCATAGGCGCGCGAGCCGAAGCCGAACACCCGGTTGAAGCCGCGGAAGAACCAGCCGAAGACGGCGTCCATCACCCGCGTCAGGCCGTCCTTCTTCTCGTCGTGGCCCTTGAGCAGGAGTGCTGCGAGCGCCGGCGAAAGGGTCAGCGAGTTGATCGCGGAGATCACCGTCGAGATCGCGATGGTCACCGCGAACTGGCGATAGAACTGCCCCGAGAGGCCGGAGATGAAGGCGAGCGGCACGAACACCGCGACGAGGACGAGAGCGATGGCGACGATCGGGCCCGACACCTCGCGCATTGCCTTGTAGGTCGCCTGCCGCGGGGCGAGCCCTTCCTCGATGTTGCGCTCGACGTTCTCGACCACCACGATCGCGTCGTCGACGACGATGCCGATGGCGAGCACCAGCCCGAACAGGCTGAGCGCATTGATCGAGAAGCCGAGGACGTAGAGCGCGCCGAAGGTGCCGATGATCGACACAGGGACGGCGATCAGCGGGATGATCGAGGCCCGCCACGTCTGCAGGAAGACGATGACCACGATGACGACGAGGATGACCGCCTCCAGCAGCGTGTGCACCACCGCCTCGATGGAGGCGCGCACGAACTGCGTGGTGTCGTAGGCGATCTCGTAGCTCACGCCCTCCGGCATCCGGGTCTGGAGTTCGTCCATGGTGGCGCGGATCGCGTCGGAGATGGCGATGGCGTTCGAGCCCGGCGCCTGGAAGATCGGCACCGCGACGGCCGGCTTGCCGCCCAGCAGCGAGCGCAGCGAATAGCCCGAGACGCCGAGCTCGATCCGCGCGACGTCGCGCAGCCGCACGATGGCGCCGTTCTCGGCGGTCTTGATGATGATGTCGCCGAACGCTTCGGGCGTGTTCAGCCGTCCCTCGGCATTGACCGAGAGCTGAAGCTCGACCGGGCTGTCGTTGGGCGGGGCGCCGATCTGGCCGGCCGCCGCCTGCACGTTCTGCTCGCGGATCGCCGCCACCACGTCGCTCGCCGACAGGCCGAACTCGGCCACCTTCTGCGGGTCGAGCCACACGCGCATCGCATAGTCGCCCGAGCCGAACAGCTGGACGTCGCCGACGCCGGGGATCTGCGACAGCCGGTCCTTGACGTTGATGACGGCGTAGTTGCGCAGATACTTGCTGTCGTAGCGCCCGTTGGGCGACACGAGGTGGACGACCATCATCAGGTCGGGCGAGCTCTTCTTGGTGGTGATGCCGAGGGCGCGCACCTCGTTCGGCAGCCTAGGTTCGGCCTGGCCGACCCGGTTCTGGACGCGCTGCTGCGCAAGGTCCGGGTCGGTGCCGAGCTTGAAGGTGATGGTCAGCGTCATCGCGCCGTCGGCGGTCGACTGGCTGGACATGTAGAGCATGTCCTCGATGCCGTTGATCTCCTCCTCGATCGGGGTCGCGACGGTTTCGGCGATCACCTTGGGGTTGGCGCCGGGGTACTGCGCCCGCACCACGATCGAGGGCGGAACGACATCGGGATATTCGGAGATCGGCAGGGCCTGCATCCCGAGCAGGCCCACGATCACGATGAGCACCGACAGGACACCGGCGAAGACCGGGCGATCGATGAAGAACTTCGAAAGGTTCATGGTGGTCTCCGGCGGGCCTGAGTGGGCTCTGGGGCAGGGTCAGTTCGCGGAGGCGAGCGCGACCGGCTCCGGCGTGACGAGGGTTCCGGGGGCGATCGACTGGACGCCCTCGACCACGATCTGCTCGCCGGGGGTCAATCCGGCGGTGACGACGCGCAGGCCGTCGACCGAGGCGCCGAGTTCGACCGTGCGGTATTCGACGGTCTGGTCCTTGCCGACCACGAGCACGAACTTGCGGTCCTGGTCGGTCCCGACGGTCCGCTCGCTGACGAGGATGGAGTCCTGCGGTTCGGGCTGTCCGAGGCGGATGCGGACGAATTCGCCCGGAATGAGCGTGCCGCCCGGATTGTCGATCGCGGCGCGCACCCTCAGGGTGCCGCTGTTCGGATCGACCTCGTTGCCGATGAGCTGGACATGGCCGCGCATCGCCGCCTGCGCACCGCCGGCCCCGAACCGCTGTACCTCCACGGGGATGTTGCCGTAGGCCGGGAGCGGCCCGTCCTGCGCCGGAAGGGCGGACAGGATGGCGGTGACGTCGCTCGCGTTGACGTCGAACCCCGCGTAGATCGGATCGACCGACACCAGCGTCGTGAGAACGGGCGACGCCGGACCCGCCGCGACGAGGTTGCCCTCGGTCACCTCGATCTGGCCGACCCGCCCGTCGATCGGCGCGCGGACCTCGGTGTAGCCGAGCTCGAGCTCGGCGGTCCTGAGGGCAGCTTTCGCCGCGTTGGCGTTGGCGACGGCCTGGTCGTAGGCGCTGACGCGCTGGTCGACGGTGCTCTGCGACACGGTGTTGGAGCTGAGGAGCGACTTGCCGCGGTCGACGTCGAGCGCTGCGAGACGGGCCTGCGCGGCAGGCGCCTCGACGTCGGCGCGCGCCCGCTCCACGGCGGCCTCGTAAGGCGCCGGGTCGATCGTGGCGAGGAGGTCGCCCTTCTTCACGAGCGCGCCCTCCCGGAAGTGGAAGGACTGGATCGCGCCGCTGACCCGCGGCCTGATCTCGACCCTGTCGACCGCCTCGAGCCGCCCGGAATATTCAGCCCAGAGCGTCACCGGGCGCGGCGTCACGTCCGCGACCTTGACCGTCACCGCCTGGGGGGCGGGGGCCGGTGCCGGCGGCTCGCTGGCGACCGCGCCCTCGGGCTTGTTCGCAACCAGAGTGATTGCGCCGGCGGAGACCATGGCGGCGACGCTGACGCTCAGGAGGAGCCGACGGAAAATGCTTCGTTTCATGTGCGTTTACTCGAAAGGAGGTTCAGGTGCCGCAGCTGCGCGCTGCTCAAGAGCGGCCGACCGCTCGCGAAGTCGTTCTGGGCTTCGCCTGAGGGGGCCGATGATTTCAGGGGGTTCTGTGGGCGTTACGCCGTCAGGCGCGGCGCCCGCAGGATGGCGCGGGCGTCAGGCGCAAGGCGCGAGCGCTGCGGGACGGGTGTGGCAGAACGCAGTCGCTGCGCTGGAAAATTGCATGGGTTCGTTTCCGTATCGCGTCCGCCGAAGCGGCGAGGAGCCTCACAACCCGGATCTATACCGGGCGGTACAGATCAGCTATGATCGCGACGAAACGGGTTCAAGGATAAAAATACCGATCGGTATAGAAATGAGCAAATGCCGTTCGGGGAGGCAGGTCACTCGTCGATTAGGGGGATCGCGGTAGAACCGTGCCAGCCAGAATCGGATGGGCGACATGGGTCAACCGGCGCTACCTCACTGTGCCGGGAGCCACGATGACGAGTTAGTCCTGCCGCGGGCGCTGGGTACGGAGCGTTCCCGGCGGCGTGCCTCGCCATCCTCGCGCTCGGCGCAATCAACGGGACGGATGACGCCGAGCTTACGCCCCAGCGAATGGCGGCGCCCCGGCTATCGGCGGCGGACCGCGACCTTTGGGTTGCCATCCGCCACGGCGGCGGGGGTCGGGGCGATCGACGGATCGTCGCGCACCCGCGTCAGGGTGTTGTCCATGTGCTCCTCCATCAGGGCGGCGAGCGCTTCTCCGTCGCGGCGGGCGAGGGCCTCGTGCGATCCGCTCGTGCTCCTCCATCGCGCCGGCCCACTTGGTCGCGCCGCCGTTCCCGACATAGCGGATGCGCTTCAGCTGGCCCTGCACGTGCCCGTGCAGCTCGGCGAGGCTGCGGTTGTGGGCGAGCGCGACGACCGCGCTGTGGATCTTCTGGTTGAGCTTGTAGTAGGCGAGCCGCTCGCCGCTGCGATAGAACCCGGTCATCTCCGCGTGGAGCGCCAGAATGGCTTCGATTTCGCTGTCCGACCCGCGCACGGCGCCGAGCCTCGCCGCATAGCCCTCGATCGCCTTCAGCGCTTCCAGCATTTCGGCCACCTCGTCGAGGCCGAAGCGGCGGACCTGCGCCCCCTTGGAGGGGACGAGTTCGATCAGCCCCTCGCTGGCGAGGGTGCGAAGCGCCTCGCGCAGAGGTGTCCGTGAAACGCCAAGGCGCGGGCCGAGCTCGCTCTCGTTGACGCGGGCGCCGCTCTCCAGGGTGCCGTCGATGATCATGTCGCGCAGCCGGGTCACGACCTCCTCATGCAGCGTCCGGCGCAGGATCGGCGGTTCGAACTGCGGTGTCTCGGTATCCACTGTATCTCCCTTCAAACGTACCCTCTTGCCGGCCGGCCATTATGCTGCATACAGTATGTAGCATAATACGAGGCCAGCGAACGAACAGAAGTCGCGGCCCATCAGGGAGAGTGAAACGCCGTGACCGTTTCGTCGACGACCAACGTGGCTGCCCACGGCGGCGCTGCGGCCGAAAGTGATACCGATGTGGCCGCGATCGCTGCCTTGCCGGGCCCGATCATCGACGCCCACATGCACCTGTGGGACCTGACGCTCGGCAAGCATCCCTGGCTCTGCGGCCCCGCCCTGCCCGTCTTCCGCTACGGCGACTACACCCCGATCCGCCGCCAGTATCTTCCCGACGACTATCGCCGCGATGCCGGGCCGATGAAGGTCGCCGGCACGGTCTACGTCGAGGCGGAGTGGGACCCGGCCGATCCGTTCGGCGAGACGCGATGGGTCCACGCCGTCGCGGCCCGCGAAGGCTTTCCCAACGCAATCGTCGCCCAGGCCTTTCTGGACGCGGACGATGCAGGCGACGTCATCGCCGGTCAGGCCGCCTTTCCGCTGGTGCGCAGCGTCCGCCACAAGCCGGCCGCGGCCGCATCGCCAGACGCCGCGGAGCGAGGTGCGCCTGGCTCGATGGACGATCCGCGCTGGCGTGAAGGTTACGCGCATCTCGCCCGCCACGGCCTCCACTTCGACCTGCAGACGCCGTGGTGGCATCTGGATGCCGCGGCGGATCTGGCGGCAGACTTCCCCGGCACCCGCATCATCCTGAACCATACCGGGCTCCCGGCGGACCGCTCGGCCGAGGGGCTCGCCGCCTGGCGCGCTGCGATGGCGCAACTCGCCGCGCAGCCCAACGTCTGCGGTCAAGATTTCGGGCATCGGCGTGCGCGGGGCAGCGCTGGGACCGTCGCCGCCAACGCCGCGATCGTGCGCGAAACCATCGCGATGTTCGGCGCGGAGCGCGCGATGTTCGCATCCAACTTCCCGGTCGATTCGCTCGTCGGCACCCTGACCGGGATCTTTGCCGGCTTCGGCGCGATCACGGCGGACCTCTCCCCGACGGTCCGCCGCGCGCTGTTTCACGACAACGCCGCCACTTGTTACCGCACCGGACACGGGGCGGCGGGGGACGAACCACAACAACAAACGACAATCATGGGAGAACATTGATGAAAACACTGTTCAGAACGCTTGCCGTCGCGGGCATTGCGAGCCTGCTCGCAGCGCCGGCCGGAGCACTGACGCTGCGCTACGCCCACGTCGGCGGCGAAGGCGAAGGCCAGACGCGCTTTGCCGAGGAGCTGGCGAAGCGGATCGGCGAGCGCACCGACGGCCGCGTCACCATCGAGGTGTTCGCCAACTCGCAGCTCGGCAACCTGTCGGAGATGCTGGATGCAGTCCGTGTCGGCGCCGTGCAGATGGCCCACCACGACTTCTCGTCGCTGGACCGTTTCGCGCCTGAAGTGGCCGTGTTCAACGCGCCCTTACGCCTATCGCAGCCCCGAACACGCGATGAAGGCGACGGCGCCCGGCAGCCCCGTGCTGGACGAGATCAACGAGACGCTGATCGACAATGCCGGCATCCGGATCGTCGGCAACTTCTACCGCGGTGCCCGCCAGCTGACGGCCCGTTTCCCGGTGTATTCGCCCGCCGACATGGCCGGCAAGAAGTTCCGCGGCGTGCCGATCAAGCTCTGGTCGACGATGCTGGAAGGCATGGGCGCGATCCCGACCCCGGTCGAGATCTCCGAGATCATGCCCGCGCTGATGACCGGCCTCGTCGAAGGCCAGGAGAACCCGCTCAACAACATCATCGCCCGCAAGATGTACGAGGCGAACAAGTACGTGATGCTGACCGGGCACATGGAAAGCGTCCTCGCCGTCTTCGTCAACGAAGCCGCGTGGGAAGGCATCCCGGATGAAGACCGCGCCATCATGGTCGAGGTGATGGCGGAAGTCGGTGCCGAATCGCTGGAATGGTACCGCGATTCCGAAGCGGACGAGCTCGACCTTCCTGAAGGAGCAGCGGCGTCACGATCATCGACGAGGCGGCCGGCCTGAAGGTCGACGAGTTCCGCACCGCCGTCCGCGCGAAGGTCGAGGAGGACTATCCCGAATGGGGCGAGTACCTCAGCCGGATCGACGAGATCCAGTGATCCGCTGACGGGCCATGCCGTGCCGGTTCGACCGGCGCGGCATGGCCTTCGATCCCGCGCGTCCTGCCTGCGCCGACGGCCTTCCCCGGAGATTATTCTTGCGAGCGATCTGGACTTTCATCGAGCGTGTCTGCGGCGGGCTTTCCGTCCTCGCTCTCTTCGTGCTCGTCGTGCTGCCGTTCACCCAGGTGATCATGCGCGATGCCTTCAACGCACCCGTCGCGGGGCTTGAGGAGGCGACGCGCTGGGGCCTGATCGCCCTCGTCTATCTCGCGCTGCCGCTGCTCGTGGCCCGCAACGAGCAGATCCGCTTCTCGGAGGTCGTCGACCGGATGCCGCGACGGGGCCGGAGCATTCTGGAGCGCGTTCTTCTTCTCGTGTCGGCGGCGTGCCTCGTCGTCCTCCTCGATGCCGCGATCGGCAGCGCGCTGCAGAACGGCTCCAACCGCACGCCGATGATCGGCATTCCGTTCTACCTGTTCATCGCACCGATGGTCGTCGGCCTCAGCCTGACGGCGCTCGGTGCGTTGTATTTCGCGCTTCGGCGCACGCCGCCGCAGGTGATCGCGCCCGAGGCCGGCTTCCTCGACCGGGAGCCGGAGCTGTGAACGAAGGTTTTCTGGTCGTCGCCGGCTTCTTCGGCCTTTTCGTCCTCGGAATGCCGGTCGCCTTCGCGATCCTCGTGCCGTCGGTGATCTACATCACCTTCATGGGCATCCCGATGGCGATGGTCGCCCAGCGCATCCTCTACGCGCTGGATTCCTTCCCGCTCGTGGCGGTGCCGGTGTTCATCTTCGTCGGCAACCTCATGAATGCGGCGGGCATCACCGAGCGGCTGTTCCGCTTCGCCGACGTGCTGGTGGGCCGTCTCTACGGCGGGCTCGGCCAGGTCAACGTCTTCGCGTCGCTGATCTTCTCCGGCGTGTCCGGCGCGGCGCTTGCCGACGTGGGCGGGCTCGGCCGCGTCGAGATCAAGGCGATGTCGGACCGCGGGCTTCCCGCTGCCGTTCTCGGCCGCGGTCACCGCGGCGTCCGCCATCATCGGACCGATCTTCCCGCCCTCGATCCCGATCATCATCTATGCGTCGGTCACTTCCGTCTCGGCAGTGCAGCTCCTCGTCGCCGGCATCGTGCCCGCGCTCGTCGCCGTCGTGCTGCTGATGGTCACGGTTGCGATCATTGCGCTCGTCCGCGGCTATCCGCGGGCCGACCGCTGGCCGACGCCTCGGAACGTCTGTGGGACGCCTTCGTCCCCGCGGCGCCTGCGCTGCTGGCGCCGGTGATCCTGATCGGCGGCATGCTGTCCGGCCACTTCACCCCGACCGAGACGTCGGCCGTCGCGGTCGTCTACGTCCTCGTCATCGGCATGGTCTTCTACCGCTCGATGGGGTTCGGCTTCGTCCTGAAGGCGGCGACGGAGACGGTGCGGTCGACCGCGGCGATCCTCTTCATCGTCGCCGCGGCGGCGATGTTCGGCTGGATCCTCACCGTCGAAGGGGTGCCGCGCGAGGTCGCGACGTTCTTCGCGGCGCTCGGCACGGATCCGTGGGTGCTCCTCCTCGTCGTCAACGTCATCTTCCTCGTGGCGGGCATGTTCGTCGACTCCACCACGGCGACGCTGCTCCTGGTGCCGATCATCGCGCCGCCGCTGGTGCTGGCGGGGATCGACCCGGTGCACCTCGGCATCGTCGATCATCTTCAACCTGATGTTCGGCACGGTGACGCCGCCCTTCGGCCTGTCGCTGTTCCTGCTGGCGAACATGACGGGGCTCTCCTTCAGCCGGCTCGCCCTCGCGATGGTGCCCTTCTACCCGGCGCTGGTGGCGGCGCTCCTCCTCCTCACGTTCGTTCCGGAGCTGTCGCTCTGGATCCCCTCGATGCTGCGCTAAGGGAGACCCATTCATGGCAACCATCGGCTTTGTCGGCCTCGGCCTCATGGGGCAGGGCTTCGTGGAACGGCTGATCGCGTCCGGGCACGAGGTCGTCGGCACCGACATCAGCGCAGCGGCGCGCACGGCGGCCGAGGCGCTCGGCGCGACCACCGTCGGCACCGCAGCCGAAGTCGCGGCCGCTGCCGAGCACGTCCTCGTCTGCGTCACGACGCCGAAGGACCTCGACGCGGTGGTCCGCGGCGACGGCGGGCTCCTCGCCGCGCCGTCGCTCGGCGGCAAGGTGATCGTCGACCATTCCACCACCGACATTCCGTTGACGCGCGCCCTTGCCGAGGCGGCACGGGCGGCCGGCGCTGGGTTCATCGACGCGCCCGTATCGGGCGGGCCGAGTGCCGCGCAGGCCGGGACGCTCGCCATCATGGCAGGCGGCACTGCGGCGGACTTCGCCAGGGTCGAGCCGGTGCTCGGCGCGTTGGGCCGGGCGACGCTGATGGGCGAGACCGGGCGCAGGACAGGCCACCAAGCTCGTCAACCAGACGCTGGTGCTCACCAACTATTGCGTCATCGCGGAGGCGTTCCGGCTTGCCGAGGCGTTCGGCGTGGATGCGGCGAAGATCCCGCACGCGCTGGCGCCCGGCCACGCCGGCTCCAACCTCCTCGATGTGCTGATGCCGCGCCTCGCCGCAGAGGACTATGCCCCGCGCGGGTACGCCCGGCAGATCCTGAAGGACCTCGAGATGCTGCACACCGCCACCAAGGACCAGCCGCTCGCGCTGCCGATGGCCGGGCAGGCCCTCACCCTGTTCCGCCTGCTGGTGGCGGGCGGCGGCGCCGAACTGGACGGCTCGGCCGTCGTCACACTCTATCCCAAGGCCTGAACCGAAGCGGCGGCGCCGCATCGTCCGCAACAGAAGACAAGGACCACATCCATGGCAGAGCGCCCCCTGATCGCCCTCGCGCTCGGCGATCCATCCGGCATCGGCAACGAGCTTGCCCTGAAGGCGCTCACCGACAGGGAAACCTTCGAGGCGGCCGACTGGCTGGTCGTCGGCGACCGCCGGCTCTGGGCCGAGGGCGAACGCTTCGCCGGCACCACCCTCGACCTCCCCGACTTCGACGCGGCGACGTTCGACCACGCCGCCTTCCTCGACCTTGCCCACGCCGACACCGACGCCATCACGCTCGGCCAATCGAGCGCTGCGGGCGGTGCGGTGACGGTGCGCAATTTCCGCACCGTCCTGCGGATCGCGGCAGCCGGTGGCGCGGACGCTGTGTGTTTCACCCCCTTCAACAAGCACGCGATGCGGCTCGCCGAGAGCTCGTACGTGGACGAGATCGGCTTCGTCCAGCGCGCCATCGGCACCGATGCTCCCGGCTCGGAGTTCAACGTCCTCGACGAGGTGTGGAACGCGCGCGTCACCTCCCACGTGCCGCTCGGCAAGGTCGCGGGGCTCATCACCCGCGAGCGGATCCTGAAGGCGATCGCGCCTCACCTCCCGCACCATGGAAGGCGCCGGGATCGACCGGCCGAAGATCGGCGTCGCCGGTCTCAACCCGCACGCCGGCGACGGCGGCAACTTCGGCACCGAGGAGATCGAGATCATCGAGCCGGCCGTGCGGGAAGCGGCGAAGGAGTACGCCGTCTCGGGGCCGATCCCGTCCGACACGGTTTACGTGCGCGCGCTGAAGGGCGAGTTCGATGCGGTGCTGACGATGTACCACGACCAGGGCCAGATCGCGATGAAGCTGATCGGCTTCGACCGCGGCGTCACGCTGATCGGCGGCTTTCCGTTCTGGATCGCGACGCCAGCGCACGGCACCGCCTACGACATTGCCGGCACGGGAACCGCCAATCCGGGCGCGACCATCAAGGCGTTGCAACTCGCCGCGATGCTGTCGCGCCGCGCCAATCCGTCGGGCTTCGCGGCGCCGCGCGAGCGCCTCGCCGGTGTTGCCGCGATTGCCGAAGGGACCCGTGCAGCTGCCTGACGGAAGAACGGGCGCTGACGGCGGAGACGCTGTCCGCGCCCTCGACCAACGTTCGCTCCGTCAGCCGTAGAGGCGGAGCCCGGCGATCGCGATGTCGGCCGCAAAGGCCCGCCCGATCGCCACCACGCCGAGGCGGCGCACGCGCGTCAGGTCGAGCGGTGCGTCGATCCGGTGGGCCTCGAAGTCGGCGAAGGGCAGCCGCACGCTCCGCCAGCTGTCCGAGGCGAGAAAGGTCTCGCGGTAGGACTGCCAGGGCCGCTCGACGTCGTCCGTTCGCAGGTGAAGATTGTAGGTTTCGCCGTTGCCGAAGACGTCGATCTCGAAGCCGGACCATCCACTCACGTCGATGCTGGCGCCAGTCGAGAGGTCGAGCGCGATCTGGATGAAGCCGCCGTTGTTTTCGAGCGAGACATCGCCGGTCATGTGCACTGCGAGCCTATGCGCGACGACTTCGCGTCGCATCTCGCCGGCAGACCGGCCACCCATCACGCTGTCGCCGATCAGCTCCCATTCGGTGCCGATGGTCGCGAGCGGCGCAGGCCGATCGAGCGCGTCGATGACGTGAAACCGGTCCGGCATCGAAAGACCTCCAGCGTGTGAAGACGGGACTGTCGGGGCAGGCTACCGGGGTAGGTGCCCCGGATGTTCTAGCGCTTCGGTGCGCCGTCGACACGCCATGCGACGTCGTCGACCGCGGCGGGATAGCGCGACATCACCGCAGCATCGTGGCCGGGGATGATCCTGTCCGCGGACCCCGCGAGGCGGATCAGCTTGGCGTAACCCTTCAGCTCGTCGCCGGCGCTGTAGGCGGGCGCGAAGGCGCGGCCCGTCTCCAGCCCCTCGTAGAGCACGGCGCTGTCGGACGCGAGGATCAGCGGCCCTTCAGCCGTGTTGACCAGCACCGCCATCAGCCCCGGCGTATGGCCCGGCGTCGGCTCGAGCACGATCCCCGGCGCGAGCTCGGACCGGCCGTCGTGGAACACGACGCGGTCGGCGAACAGGCGGTCCACCATCGTCTTCACGTCGGCGGGGCCGTAGCCGCCCCGCAGCCACTTGTGCGTCATCGACGGGCCGGTGACGTACGCCATCTCCGCCGCCTGCACGTGGAACCTGGCGCGCGGGAAGAGGTTGTGGTTGCCGGCGTGGTCGTAGTGCAGGTGCGTGAGGACGACATCCTCGATCCCGCCCGCATCGACGCCGAGCCGCTGCAGCCCGTCCTCCACCGGCAGCATCAGCTCGCGCTTGCGGGCGGCGGCTTCCGCCGCATCGAAGCCGGTGTCGACGAGCACCGTGCGGCGGCCGTTCCGGATCAGCCAGACGTAGTAAACGATGTCGAGCGGGCCATCGTGCGGGTCGCCGCCGACGAACGCCTCGGAGCGCTTGCGCACCGCCCGGCCATAGCGGACGGCGAACACCTCGTAGACGGGATCGTCGGGCGCGAAGCGGAATGCGCCGGCGGGCCGTTCGACGCTCACAGCGTCAGCCCGCCGTCGACGGTGATGGTCGTGCCGGTGACGTAGGCGGCGGCGTCGCTGGCGAGATAGATCGCGGCCCCGGCGACGTCCTGCGGGGTCGCGATCCGGGCCATCGGCACCAGCGCGATCTTGCCGGCCCGGAAGGCAGGGTCGGCGAGCGCGGCGCGGTTGAGATCGGTCTCGACGGTTCCGGGCGCGATCAGGTTCACCGTGATCCCGTGCGGCGCGAGTTCCAGTGCCATCGACCTGGCGAGCATCATCACGCCGCCCTTGGAGGCCGCATAGTGCGCGACCGCGGGCGAAGGCTTGGTCTGGTTGACCGACGAGACGAGGACGATGCGACCGCCCTCTCCCATCAGCTTCGCCGCCTCCTGCGCCACCGCGAACGTGCCGCGCAGGTTCACGCCGTGCACGCGGTCCCATTCGCCGTCCGTCAGGTCGAGGAACGGGACGCGCTTCAGCGTCGCTGCGCAATGGATGAGCGTGTCGAGCCCGCTCATCGCCTCTTGCGCCGCGCGAACGGCGGCGCGGGCCGCGGCGGGATCGCCGAAGTCGGCCTCGATGGCGGCGGCGAAGCCGTGGCTCTGCACGAGAGCCTCGGCGGTGTCGGCCTGCCCGAAATGGTGGATCGCCACCGTGCCGCCGGCAGCGGCAGCGGCCTGTGCGATCGCCCGGCCGATGCCGTCGCTGCCGGCGCCGGTGACGAGGATGCGCCGGCCGGCCAGCGATCCGGCGCTTTTTTGTTCAGCATGGTTTGCGGCAATTGTCATAGCCTGAGAGGAGCGGCCCCGGAGGCCGCCGTCAAGCGAAAGGGTTGCCGATGTGCAACGACGAAGCGGTCATCCCCGGTCGGCCGCCCGAGGCCGTGCTCAACGCGCTCGCGGCATGCCCTGTGCCGACGATCACCGCGACGCTCTACAGCCTCGGCATCACCTCGATGTTCCTGCCGGGCCTCGCACCGATCGACCGCGCCAACGCACGCTTCATCGGCCGTGCCCGCACCATGCGCGCGCTGCCGGTGCGGGAGGACCTGCGCGATGCGGTCACGGCGGGCCGTGCGCCCAACCTCCACCGGCAGGCGCTGGCGAGACTGGCCGCGGGCGACGTGGTGGTGACGGACTGCGGCGGCGACGGGCGCATCTCCTTCTTCGGCGAGCTGATCTCGACCTACCTCAAGGGCCGCGGCGTCGCCGCCATCGTCACCGATGCGGGCATCGCTGACGTTGCCGACGTTGCCGCCACGGGGCTGCCCGTTTTCTGCCAGGGGTCGGCGCCGGTGCCGGGGCCGGCCCGGCACATCGTGATGGACATCGACCGCCCGGTCAGCGCAATGGGCGTCACCGTCTGTCCCGGCGACATCCTGGTCGGCGACGAGAACGGTGTCGCGGTGGTCCCGCTCCAGATGGCCGCGGCGGTCGCCGAGAAGGCGACCGAGAAGGAGCGGCTTGAACGGTTCCTTCTGCAGCGGCTGAAGGACGGCGCACCGCTCGACGGCACGTATCCGCCGGATGAAGCCACCCTCGCCCTCTACCGCGCGAACGGCTGAGCCAACTGGCATTCTCCGTGCAGGTTGCCCCCGTGCAACGAGCGAGACCAATGACCGACCATCCATCGCCCACCGACCGGCGGCGCCGCCCGTGCTGACGGCCGCCCCGCAGACGGGCGAAGACGCCGTCCTCCTCGAGATCCTGTCGCATCAGTTCCGCGCGGTGGCGGAGGAGATGGCGCTCACGCTGTCGCGGACGGCGCGCACCACCTACGTGCGCGAGGCCGCCGACTTCGGAACCGCGCTTGCGACGCCGGAGGGCAAGTTCTTCGGCTATCCCGCCGCGCTCGGCGTCTCGGGCTTCCTCGACCTCGATGTCGCGAAGACGCTCACCGCAGCTGCCCCACTGACCGAGGGCGACGTCGTCATCACCAATCACCCCTACGATTCCGGCGGCCTCTCCTCGCATCTGCCGGACCTGCAGCTGGTGCGGCCCTACATTCACGCCGGCCAGCACATCGCTTCGGGCTGGGCGTTCGTCCACACGGCGGACGTCGGCGGGATGGTGCCCTCCTCCATCGCGCCGGACCTCACGGAGCTGTTTCAGGAAGGGCTCATCGTTCCGCCGCTCAAGCTGGTGAAGGCGGGGCGGCTCGACGAGGACATTCTGGAACTCTACCGCGCCAACGTGCGGATGCCGGACGCCAACGTCGGCGATATCCGCGCCATGCTCGCCGCGCTGGAGACAGGCGCCAGGCGCCTCGCCGAACTGATTGCCCAGCACGGCGCCGCGGCCGTGCGCGAGGGGCAGCCGAGGCTGATGGCCTATGCACGGGCGAAGGCCCGCGCCGTGCAGCGCCAGATCCCGGACGGCGTCAGCGAGTTTCACGACTACCTCGACGACGACTTCGTGAGCCCCGTCCCGGTGCGCGTGCGCTGCCGGATGACGGCGGCCGACGGCCACCTCTCGCTCGATTTCGCCGGCACCGACCCGCAGGTGCCGGCCGCCTACAACGTGCCGACCGGCGGCGTGCGGCACCCATGGCTGACGCTGCGCCTGATGCAGATGGTCGCCTCGCACGACCCCACGGTGCCGCTCAACGCGGGGCTCTTCGACGAGATCGACGTGTCGGTCCCGCGCGGCACCATCCTCAACCCCGTCGCGCCCGCGCCCGTCGGCATCCGGTCCGCGACTGCGATCCGCATCAACGACGTGCTGACCGGCTGCATCGCAAAGGCAGCACCGCGGATGATCCCGGCGCCCTCCGGCGGCACCGTGGTGCCGACCGTGCTTGCCGAATACGATCCCGCGATCGGCACGAGGCGGGTGCACGTGATGCAATCGCTCGTCGGCGGTACGGGCGGCCGGCACGGGGCGGACGGCGTCGATGGCCGCGACACCTCGCTCGCAAACTGCTTCAACACGCCGACGGAGACCAGCGAGTCGGAAGTCGGCGCGGTGGTCGAGAACTACGGGCTTCGGCCAGACAGCGGCGGGCCCGGAAAGTGGCGCGGCGGGACGGGCGTCATCTTCACGATGCGGATCGTGAAGGCCGGAAGCGCCGTGCTCGGCCGCGGTCTGGAGCGGCATGTGTTCCGCCCGTGGGGCCTCTGCGGCGGAATGCCGGGCGATGTCGCCCGCGTCGTCCTCGACATCGGGACTGCGCGAGAGCGCGACCTCGGCAAGATTTCCATGGTGGAGCCCGAAGCCGGGCAGACCGTCACCCTGATGAGCGCCGGCGGCGGAGGCTACGGCGACCCCCATGAGCGCGACGTCGCCCTTGTGGCGCGCGATGTGGCGACCGGGCTCGTGAGCCGCGAAAGCGCCCGGCGGGACTACGGCGTCGTCATCACCGCAGCCGGCGTGGATGCCGCCGCGACGGCGCGGCTGCGTGCCGACCGGCCCGCCCGCCCGGGGTTCGACTTCGGGCCGGAGCGGGCCGCATGGGAACAGGTGTTCGACGACGCGCGGATGGCCCGTATCCTTGCCGTCCTGATGCCGTTTGCGCCTGCCGCGCGGTCCGAAATGCGCCGCCGCCTGTTCACCGATGCCATCCCCGGCCTCGGCAAGGCGCCGCTGCCGGACCTGATGCGGGACCCCGACGCCATCGCCGCCGCCATCGAGGCCCGCCTTGCCGCCCTCAGGCGTTGAGCCGCTCGGCGGCAACTGCCGCCATCGCTTCTTCCACCATCGGGCCGACGGCGAGGCACTCCGAAAGCTCGTTGTACGCCTGCACGGACAGGCGGAGCCACAGCGCATCCACGAACGGCATGATGTGGACTTCCGCGCGGTGCTGGCGCCAGAGGTGGGCCTTCAGCGCGTCCGCGGTTGCACGGTCCGCGGGCAAGCCCTCGGGCAGCCGGATCGTCGCCAGCGACCCGAACATGGCGGCGGGGGCGCCCATCCGGGTGCCGAAGCGCGCGGCGAGCGCTGTGGCCGCCTCCACCACCACGTCGTGGTTGCGCTGCCTGAGGGCCGCGCCGCCGAGCTCTTCGTGGAAGGCGAGCGCTGCGGGAACGGCGAGCCACGCCGTCTGGTCGCGGGTTCCGATCTTGTCGAACTCCGCCGCGAAACCCCTGCCGAGGTCGTGGCTGATGACGGTCGGGTGAAGCCCGGCCTGCCGGTCCGCCCGCGCCCAGACGAACGCCGCGCCCTTCGGTGCGCACAGCCACTTGTGGCAGTTGCCGACATAATAGGCAGCGCCGGTGGCCGGCACGTCGAGGTCGAGCATCCCCGGCGCGTGGGCGCCGTCGATCAGGCAGTCGACGCCCTTCGCGGCACAGCCCGCCGCAATTTCGGCAACCGGAAAGACCACGCCGCTCACCGAGGCAACATGGTCGAGTACAACGAGCCGGGTCGCCGGGCCGACAGCGCCGACTACCGCATCAACCACCGCCTCGGGTCCGGCGACTGGCAGGCCGACCGGCACGACCTTGAGGGTCGCGCCGTGCCGATCGAGAACGTGGCGCAGCGTGTTGCGGACGGCGTTGTAGACGTGATCGGTGACGATCACCTCGTCGCCCGCGTTCCAGGCGAGCGAGCCGATGATGGCGTTGATGCCGGACGTGGTGTTCTCCACGAACCCGAGGTCATCGGGCGCGGCGCCCACAAAAGCGGCAAGCTGCGCCGCGGCGGCGCGCAGGGCGGGCGGCGCCTCGGTGTTGATGAACCGGCAGGGCTGCGATTCCAGCCGGAGGCGGAGGCGAGCCTGCTCGGCCAGCACCGCGTGCGGGCACGCGCCGTAGGACCCGTGGTTCAGGAAGATCATCCCCTCCTCGAGGGGCCACAGCGGCTTAACGGCCGCACCGTAACTCGTCATCGTCGTTCCCTTGCCGCGAGGATTCCATGCCCGACCCGCTCAACGAACAGACCGCCCAGCGCCTCAGCCGCGCGTCCGTCCCATCGGTCGTGTCGACACTGTACCGGATGGGCTTTCACAACACGTTCCTGCGCACCGTGAAGCGGCTCAACCGCGATGCCACCATGATGGTCGGCGTTGCGAGCACGTTGCGGACCATCCCCATCCGCGAGGACCTGCGGCAGGGGCTCGCGGACGGAACGCTGCCGAACCTCCAGATGCAGCTGGTCGAGGACGTGCAGGCGGGCGCGGTCCTCATCTGCGCCGCGGGCGGCGAGACCGGCACAGCCTTCATGGGCGACATGATCGCAACGGCGCTCGGCGTGCGCGGCGTCGGGGGCGTCATCATAGACGGGGCGGTCAACGACCGTGCGGCGATCGCCGGGCTACCGCTGCCGGTCTACGCCAGCGGGGACGCCTCGCTGCCGTTCGCCTCCCACCGCTACGCGACCGACATCGACGTGCCGGTCGAGTGCGACGGCGTTGCCGTGTTTCCGGGCGACGTGGTGGTCGGCGATGCCAACGGGGTCGCCATCATCCCGCGCGCCGTGGCGGACGAGGTGTCCGCGATCGCGCTTGAAAAGGAGCAGCTCGAAGCCTTTGCGGCCGGCCTCCTGCGGGACGGCGCGCCGCTGAAGGGCACCTACCCGCCCGACGAGGCGACGCGCCGCAAGTTCGAGGCGTGGCGGGCCGACCGGGATGGGTGAGCCCTCACCGGCGCGGCTGGCCCTCCAGCAGATGCGCGTTGACGCATGAGCGCAGGACCCCCTTCGTGAGGTATCCCATTACCGTTTCTGCGGCGAGGCGGCGCATGTCGATCACCGAATCTGGGCTGAAGAACGCGGCGTGCGGTGACACGATCATCCGCCCGTCGAGCCATTCCTCGGAACGTTCCCAGGCAGCCAGCAGCGGGTGCGCATAGTCGAGCGGTTCCACCGGCAGTACGTCGAGGCCGAGACAGCCTAGTCTCCCGTCGCGCAGCGCAGCCTCGGCGGCTGTGAGATCCACAACCGGCCCGCGCGATGTGTTGACGAGAACGAGGCCGGGCTTTGCCGCGCCGAGCGTCGCCGCACCGATGATGCCGTGCGTTTCTTCCGTGAGCGGGGTGTGGACGCTCACGATATCGCACGCCGCGAGAAGCTCCGCGACGCTGTCCATGCGCTCGAACCCCAGCGCCCGCTCGAACCCGACGGGGAGATACCGGTCGGTGAACGCGATGCGCATGTCGAAGCCCCTCGCGCGCATTGCCGTCGCGAGCCCGATCCGCCCGAGCCCGACGACGCCGAAGCGCGCGCCGCGGAGCCGCCGCACAGTGGTCTGCTCGCGGGCGAACCACCCCATCTGCCGCGCCTTCAGCTTCACGTCGTAGGGCACGATGCCGCGAACCAGCGCGAGGACCATTGCCATCGCGTGGTCGGCGACCTCCGTGGTGCCGTAGTCCGGCACGTTGCAGACGGGGATGCCCGCGCTTGCGCAGGTCTCGAGGTCGATGTGGTTGAAGCCGACGCCCGCCTGGCAGACGATCTTGCACCGCGCCATCTCGCCCACCGTCTCGCGCGTGACGGCGTTGCGGCTGCGGCAGTTGATGATCGCGTCGCAGGCGGCCAGCACCTCCGGCGGCACCGGCCCGTCCGTCACCGTCTGCCAGACGGTGATCGCAACGTCCGGTCCGGTGACGGCGCGTTCCACGTCCGGCTCATTCTCGAACTGCGGATCGATGATGAGGATGTTCATGAGGAGCTTCTGAAAGAGGGCGCTGCGGGGTGACTCCGGCGGCCCGCGCGCTGGCAAGCCAGCCGCAGTCCGCGTCGCTTCAGTGGTTGCCGCAAAGCAAGATCGGTGCCTGACGGGGCAATGTGGTGCGGTTCTTGCTGCGCCAGCGGAGACCGGGCCGGACGGACCCGGCGGGCAACTTTCAGCGGCGGGCGGTGCGCATTTCGTGACAGTGTTCCTTCTTCGGCGAGCGCTACAGGGAGCCGGCATCATGTTCGTGATGTCGATCATCGTCTTCATCGGCGTCTTCGCGATCGGGAACCCGGTCGAGATCCTGATAAACCCGGACGCGACTCCCGAGATCAAGCAGCGCGCCATCGAGAAGCTGGGCCTCGACCAGCCGATCTTCGAGCAGTATTTCCATTTCCTGACCAACGCGCTGCAGGGCGACCTCGGCAACTCGTTCATCTATGGCGAGCCGGCGCTGCAGCTCATCCTCCACGCGATGCCGGCGACGCTGGAACTTGCGATAGCGTCGATGATCCTGGCGCTCGTGGTCGGCATCCCGCTCGGGATGATCTCGGGCTACTGGCCGGATTCCAAGCGCTCCAGCGCGATCATGACCGGGTCGATCCTCGGCTTCTCGCTGCCGAGCTTCTGGGTCGGGCTGGTGATGATCATGCTCTTCTCCGTGGAGCTCGGCTGGCTGCCGTCCGGCGGGCGGGGCGAAACCGTGGACGTGTTCGGCATCCCGTTCAGCTTCCTCACGCTGGACGGGCTCAGCCACCTCATCCTGCCCGCGCTGAACCTCGCGCTCTTCAAGATGAGCCTCGTCATCCGCCTCACCCGCGCCGGAATGCGCGAGACGATGGGTCAGGACTTCATCAAGTATGCGCGCTCGAAGGGCCTCTCCCAGCGGAGGGTCGTGATGGTCCACGCCTTCCGCAACATCCTCATCCCGATCGTCACCGTGCTGGGGCTCGAGATGGGCTCGGTGATCGCGTTCGCGGTCGTGACGGAGACGGTGTTCTCCTGGCCCGGCATGGGCAAGCTCATCATCGATTCCATCAACCTGCTCGATCGCCCCGTGATCGTCGCCTACCTCATGATGACCGTCCTCATGTTCGTCGTGATCAACCTCATCGTCGACGTCGTCTATTCGGCGATCGACCCGCGCGTGCGGCTCGGAGAGATGGACGAATGAGCATTTCCGACGCCGAGAAGATCGAGGCCGACCTCACCTCCGAGGACAGCGCCTCCCCGACCCCGCGCCCGTCCGACCGGCGCCGGCACGAGGGGCTGCGCCGCTTCGCTGCGGACTTCGCGGAGAGCAAGGTCGCCGTCGGCGGCGCCGTGATGTGCCTCATCATCGTGCTCGCCGCGGTGTTCGCGCCGTTCATCACGCCGCAGAACCCCTACGACCTTGCCAATCTCGACCTGATGAACAGCCGCCTGCCGCCCGGCGATGTCGGCATGGACGGCACCGTATTCTGGCTCGGCACCGACGATCAGGGGCGCGACCTCTACAGCGCCATCATCTACGGGCTCAGGATCAGCCTCGGCGTCGGCGTCACCGCCGGGCTTGCCGCCCTGCTCCTCGGCACGACCGTGGGGCTGGTGGCGGCCTATTTCGGCGGCCGCGTCGACGCGATGATCATGCGCGTGGTCGACTTCCAGCTCTCCTTCCCCGCGATCATGCTGGCGCTGGTGATGCTGGCGGTCCTCGGCCAGGGGATCGACAAGATCATCATCGCGCTGATGGCCGTGCAGTGGGCCTACTTCGCGCGCACCGTGCGCTCGGCCGGCGCTGGTGGAGCGGCGCCGCGAATATATCGAGGCCGCGCAGTGCCTCGGGCTGTCCACGCGCAGGATCATCTTCGGCCACCTGATGCCGAACTGCCTCGCGCCGCTGATCGTGGTCGCGACGGTGCAGGTCGCGAGCGCGATCTCGCTGGAGGCGACGCTCTCCTTCCTCGGCCTCGGGATGCCGGTGACGCAGCCGAGCCTCGGCCTGCTGATCGCCAACGGGTTCAAGTACATCCTGTCCGGCCGCTACTGGATCTCGACGTTCCCCGGCATCGCCCTCCTCATCACCATCGTCTCCATCAACCTCGTCGGCGACCGCATCCGCGACGTTCTGAACCCGAGGCTCCAGCGATGAGCGAGCCGGCGCTGAAGGTCGAAAACCTCGCCACGCACTTCTTCACCAAGGCAGGCGTGGTGAAGGCCGTCGACGGCGTCTCGTTCGAGGTCGGGCGCGGCGAGATCATGGGGCTGGTGGGCGAATCGGGCTCCGGCAAGACCGTCACCGGCTTCTCGATCCTGGGGCTCGTCGATCCGCCGGGGCGCGTCGTTTCAGGCAGCATCCATGTCGGCGGGCAGGCGCTGCGCGACCTTTCCGAGCAGGCGATGCGCAGGATCCGCGGCAAGCGTGTCGCGATGATCTTCCAGGACCCGATGATGACGCTGAACCCGGTGCTCAGGATCGACACCCAGATGACCGAGGCGATCCTCGCGCACGAGCCGGTCTCGCGCAAAGCCGCACTCGACCGCGCGCGTCAGGCGCTCGACACGGTCGGCATCCCTGCGGCCGCCGAGCGGCTGAAGGCCTACCCGCACCAGCTCTCGGGCGGGATGCGCCAGCGCGTCGCCATCGCGACGGCACTCCTCAACCGGCCGGACGTCATCATCGCCGACGAGCCGACCACCGCGCTCGACGTCACGATCCAGGCGCAGATCCTCAACGAGGTGAAGACGCTGGCGCGCGACTTCGGCACGGCGTTCGTGTGGATCACGCACGACCTCTCCGTCGTCGCCGGCCTCGCGAGCCGCATCTGCGTGATGTACGCCGGCCGCATCGTGGAGACGGGCAGCGTCGACGATGCGCTCGACCGGTCGCTCCACCCCTACACGCGCGGGCTGATCGATTCGGTGCCGGCGATGGGCGTCGAGGCCGCGCGGCTGTCGCAGATCCCGGGCATGGCGCCCTCCCTCCTGCGGCTGCCCGAAGGCTGCGCGTTCCGCCCGCGCTGCGGACGCGAGACCGACATCTGCCGCACGGCCCCGCCGCTCGTTGAACACCGCAAGGGGCAGGCGGCGCGCTGCCACCATGCCCTCGCCACCAGTGAGGAACCGGCATGACCGCCCTGCCGGCCACCGCCGCCGCGAACCTGCCGATCCTCGAGCTCGCCGGCGTCTCGAAGCGCTTCACCAAGCGGATCGATTTCGCGGCGAAGCTCATCAACCTTGCAGGTGCGCGTCATCGCGACCGGACTGTGCATGCCGTCGACGGCGTCAACCTGTCGATCGAGCGGGGCGAGGTCCTTGGCCTCGTCGGAGAATCCGGTTGCGGGAAGTCCACGCTGGCGCGGGTGATCGCCGGGATCTATCCGCCGAGCGACGGGCAGATGATCTTCGGCGGACGGTCGGTGCCCCTGATGTCGCCGGCCGAGAAGCGCGACTGGGTCCGCAAGGTCCAGATGGTCTTCCAGGACCCGATGAGTTCGCTGAACCCGCGGATGCGCGTTGGCGAGATCATCGGCGAGGCGCCCGTCTTCCATGGACTGATCGAGGCCAGGGACAAGGCGGCCTATGTCGGCGAGCTTCTCGGCAAGGTCGGCCTCGACGAGAGCTACCAGGACCGCCTGCCGCACCAGTTCTCCGGCGGGCAGCGCCAGCGCGTCGGGATCGCGCGGGCACTGGCGATGAAGCCGGAGTTCCTCGTCTGCGACGAGGCGGTTGCCGCGCTCGACGTGTCGATCCAGGCGCAGACGCTCAACCTCTTCATGGACCTGAAGGACCAGTTCGACTTCACGGTCCTCTTCATCAGCCACGACCTCGGCGTGGTGCATCACATGGCGACCCGCGTCGCCATCATGTACCTCGGTCGCATCGTGGAGCTGGCGCCGAAGCGCGAACTCTTCGCGATGCCCAACCACCCCTACACCAGGGCGCTGATGGAAGACGTGCCGCGGATCGACCGGCGCAACCAGGACTATTCGCCGATCAAGGGCGAGCTGCCCTCGCCGATCAACCCGCCGCCCGGCTGCCACTTCCACCCCCGCTGCCCGCATGCCTTCGCCCGCTGCAAGGTGGAGGCGCCGGCGCTGAAGCGGGTGGCGCCGGACCGCTGGTCGGCCTGCCACCTCAACGACCAGGCGGCCTAGGCGCCGGCGCGATCGCTCACGGCCAGCCGTCCTCGATCACGGCGCGGGTCTCGGCGACGGCGACCTCCCACAGGGCGAGCATCGTCGCGTCCGGCTTGCCGTAGTCGCCACCGAATACGCCGTCGCCCAGCGTCTCGCGCACTGCGGCGGGACCCATGGCGCGGAGAAGCGCAAGGTCGGTCATCGGCTTGGAGCCATCCGGGATCGGCGCATTGGGCAGACGCGTCCACGGGAAAGCATTCCATCCACGACGCGTGGCTTGCGACGGGGTCGATCTCGGTCACCTTCGCCCACGTCTGCGGCGCGTCGTACCAGTTGTGCCACTTCACCGAAGCGTCCTCGTGGTGCTGCATGAACTGGATCGCCGCCCCCGCCGCCGGGGCATTGCCGCCATGGCCGTTGACGAGAACGATCCGCCGGAAGCCCTGCGTGTAGAGCGAATCCAGAATGTCGTTCACGAGCGCGATCAGCGTCTCGACCCTGAGCGTGACCGACCCCGGATAGGCCATGAAGTACGGGCAGAGCCCGTAGTTGAGGCGCGGGAACACGGGAACGCCGAGCGGTTTCGCCGCATCCGTCGCCACCTTCTCGGCAAGGATCGCATCGACGGTGAGCCGCAATCCGGCGTGCTGCTCCGTGGAGCCGATGGGCAGCACGCAGCGGTCGTCGGTCCGAAGATACGCCTCAACGTCCCGCCAGCTCATGTCCTCGATCCGCATCCGCACGCCTTCCACTGCCGTTCTCTGGCGGGTGGAGTGCGAACCTCGTGCCATCCCGGCTGGCAAGAATGCGCCGTGCATTGGAAGGGTCAGACCAAGTTTTTCCGCCTGTGATCGGCGGAAAACCACTTCGGCCCGCTGCTTGCATTGGTCAAAACCGCGCGGGCGCACACGGTGCAACGCCGTAAACCCGCCCGCAGCGTTCGGACACGGTCCTGCGTGGCCTCCGTCCGGTCGTGCGAAACCATGAAGGGGAGCCCATGCCAACACACAAATACATTCTGCTCGGTGCGGCCGCGCTGGTACTTGCGGCCGGTCCGGCGCTTGCCGAGGATCTGACCGTCGGGGTCAGGTCGAACGCTGAATCGATGGACCCGCATTACTCTTCGATCGGTGTCAACGTCTCCGCGATGAAGAACATCTTCGAGACGCTGACCGGCCGCGACGACAACCTCCAGCTCATTCCCGGCCTCGCCACCTCGTGGGAAGCCACCGGCGAAACGACGTGGGTCTTCAAGCTGCGCGAAGGCGTGAAATTCCACGACGGCTCGGACTTCGACGCCGAGGACGTGGTCGCCTCCATCGAGCGCATCCCGACCGCGGCAGGCCCCGACGGCGGCCTCCAGACCTACGTGCGCCGGATCACCGCGGCAAAGGCCGTGGACCCGCTGACCGTGGAGTTCACCACCGACTCCCCCGCCGCGACGCTGCCGCTCGATCTCGCGCGCGCGTTCATCCTCCCGTCCGAGATCGCCACGACCAAGCCGGAGCTTTCGTCCTTCAACGACGGCAACCGCCACCATCGGCACGGGCCCCTACAAGCTCGCCTCCTTCCAGCAGAAGGGCGACATGGTGCTGGAACCCTTCACCGAATACTGGGGCGATGCGCCCAAGTGGGACACCGTCACCTTCTCGGAAATCTCCAACGACAGCGCCCGCGTCGCGGCGCTGCTGTCGGGCCGCGTCGACCTCATCAACTACGTGCCGCCGGTGGACGTGGCGAGCATCGAGAACACCAACGGTCTCGAAGTCTTCACCGGCCCGTCGGTCTACATCTTCATGCTCTTCCCCGACTACCGGGACGAGACGCCCAACGTGCGCGCCAAGGACGGCTCGAAGCTTGTCCGAGAACCCGTTCAAGGACATTAAGGTGCGCGAGGCGATCTCGCTCGCGGTCAACCGCGAGGCGATTGCCGAACGCGTGATGGAAGGGCTCGCCACGCCGGCCTCGCAGATCATCACCGAAGGCTTCTTCGGCTGGGACCCTGAATCGCCTGTGCTCGAGACCGACCTCGACAAGGCGAAGGAACTCCTCGCCGAAGCCGGCTATCCCGATGGCTTCCAGGTCGACCTCCACTGCACCGCCGACCGTCTGCCGATGGACGGTGACATCTGCGCGGCCCTCGGCCCGATGCTCGCCCGTCTCGGCATCGACGCGACGGTCAACGCCACGCCCCGCGCGGTCTACTTCCCCGCCCAGTCCGGCGGCGAGTATTCGCTGATGATGAACGGATGGGGCTCGCTGACCGGCGAGGCGTCCTACATCCTGTCGTCGATGGTGCACACCAAGGAAGAGAACGGGACGTTCGGCGTCTTCAACCACTTCGCCTACTCGAACCCGGAGATCGACGCGATCATCGAGGAAGCCCTCGGCACGCTCGACGAGGACAAGCGCAAGGCCCTCCTCGAAGACGCGGTGCACAAGACGATGGCCGACCTGATGGCGATCCCGATTGTGAACCTTTCGGCGATCTGGGCGGGCAACACCGAGAAGCTCACCTACCGCCCGCGCGCCGACGAGGACACGCTGGCGATCAACGCCGACCCGGCGAGCTGAGCCGCCCGACCCCGCGACAGGAGGCGGCCGCAACGCCGCCTCCGACCCGTCCCACCCGTTTGAAAGTGACACCAAGATCATGGCCCGCCTTGCGATAATCGGTATCGGCCGCTGGGGCCGTGTCCTGGTGGACAGCGTCCAGGGTGTGAGCGAGACCGTCTCGTTCACCAGCGGCGTCGCCCGCACGCCCGAAAAGGCGGCCGACTACTGCGCCGCCAAGGGCATCGACCTCACGTCCGACTTCGCGTCGGTCCTCGCCGACCGCGACATCGACGGCATCGTCCTCGCCACCCCCCATTCGCAGCACGCCGACCAGGTGGTCGAAGCCGCCGCCGCGGGCAAGCACGTCTTCTGCGAAAAGCCGTTCACTTTGACGAAGGCCGATGCCGAGCGCGCCGTTGCCGCCGTGCGGGACGCCGGGACCGTCCTTGCCCTCGGCCACAACCGGCGCTTCCTGCCTGCTGTCGAGACGATGAAATCGCTGATCGCGGATGGCACGCTCGGCCGCATCATCCATGTGGAGGGCAACATGTCCGGCCATGTGGGCGGGCGCTACCACGACGGGATGTGGCGCGTGTCGCACACCGAAAGCCCCGCCGGCGGCATGGCCGGTTCCGGCATCCATGTCATCGACACGATGATCCACCTTCTCGGCCAGCCGATCACCGAAGTCTCGGCCCAGAGCTTCCGCCTGGTGCACGACTTCCAGCTCGACGACACGACCAACATGCTGTTCCGCTTTGCGGACGGCGCCACCGGCTACCTCACCGCGATGACGGCGACCGCGCCGATCTTCCGCGTGCAGGTCTACGGCGACAAGGGCCACGCGGAGCTTTCCGGCGAACAGCAGCTGACGGTCACCCCCGTCAGCGGCGTCGCGACCACCTACCGCTACCCGGCCTTCTCCACCGAGCGCGCACAGCTCGAAGCCTTCGCCGCTGCAATTGCCGGCGAAGCGCCCTACCCCGTTTCGCTGGACGACGTGATCGCCGGCATCGCGGCGTTCGAGGCTGTGTCCCGGTCCTCCGCCGCGCGGCAGTGGGTCGAGGCTTGACCATCCTTGCCATCCCGGCGGCGGGCGGCGTGCGCAACGTTGCGGGCGCCGTGCTGCTCGCAGCGTCATGGATCTTCTTCACCGCGGAGATGACCGCGACGCGCATCCTCGCCGAGCATCTTTCGGTGCCGCAGATCGTCTCGTTCCGGCTCGGCATCCAGGCGCTTCTGGCGGTGCCGCTCGTCATCTTCACGGGCGGCGCGCTGCTCTCCACCAACCGGATCCGGCTCCACCTCCTGCGAGCGATCTGCAGTGCGGCGGGGATGGTGCTGTTCTACATCGCATTCGCCACGCTCCCCCTCGCGACGGCAACGACGCTGACCTTCACCGTCGCCATCTGGCTCACCATTTTCGCCGCGCTCTTCCTCAACGAGAAGGTGGGGCTGCGGCGCACGAGTGCCGTGGCCGTCGGCCTCGTCGGGGTGCTGATCGTCATGCGGCCCGGCTTCCAGACCATCGAGATCGGCATGGTCGCCGCGGTGGTCGGCGCCGTCGTCGCCGCGCTCCTGATGATCGTCACGCGCAGCCTCGCGATGACCGACACGCGGCTCACGATCATGACGTATTCGGCGTTCATCGGCCTCGTCGTGATGGCCGTGCCCGCCGCACTCGCGTGGCAGCCGATCACCACGGCGCAGCAATGGCAGCTCCTCGCGCTCGTCGGCCTCGCCGGCACCATCGGCCAGTTCATGATGGTGAGCGCGTTCCAGCTTGCCGAAGCGTCTGCGCTCGCGCCGGTCGACTATGTGCGCCTGATCTTCGCGCTGATCGCGGGCTACGCGGTCTTCAACGAATTGCCCGACCTTTGGACGTGGGTCGGGGCCGCCGTCATCATCACGTCCACCGCCTATACAACCTACCGCGATCGCGTCGTTGCGCGCCGCCAACAGCAGGGTCCCCATGGAACGCCGGCATGACAGCTACCTTCTGACCCCTGGCCCGCTCACCACGTCCGACGACGTGAAGGCGGCCATGCACTTCGACAAGAGCCCCAACAGCCCCGCCATGGTCGCGATGGTGAGGGAGATGCGCGACTATCTCCTGGAGCTCGCGCACGCCACGGAAACCCACGAGTGCGTGCCGCTCCAGGGCAGCGCCACCTACGGCATCGAGGCCGCGTGCCACACGCTGATCGACAAGGCGACCGCCAGGGTGCTGGTGATCGTCAACGGCTTCTACGGGATGCGCCTTGCCGAGGTGATGGAGCCCATCGGCCTCAATGTGGTGCGCATGGAGTGCCCGATCGTGCCGCCGGTCTCCGGCGAGGAGGTCGCGGCCAAGCTCGACGAGATGCCGGACATCACGCACGTGGTCCTCTGCCACTGCGACACCGGGACGGGCATCCTCAACCCGCTGGAAGGCATTGCCGCCGCCTGCAAGGCGCGGGGCGTGAAGCTGATGGTCGACGCCATCGCCTCGTTCGGCGGCTTCGAGATCGACGCCGCCGCGCTCGACCTCGAGGCGTTGTTCATCTC
The DNA here is from genome assembly GCA_963704595.1 of uncultured Alphaproteobacteria bacterium. Lineage (GTDB taxonomy): Bacteria > Pseudomonadota > Alphaproteobacteria > Rhizobiales > Amorphaceae > Acuticoccus. Next base: position 164,861 of record OY969922.1, on the reverse strand, counting down.
GCCCAACAAGTGCCTCGAAGGGGTGCCGGGCATGGCGTTCGTCATTGCCAAGCGCGAGTCCCTGATTGCAGGCAAGGGCCGCTCACCGTCATACGTGCTCGATCTTCACAGCCAGTGGGCCTGGATGGAGGAGAAGGGCTGGTTCCGCACCACCCCGCCGACGCACGTGCTCCTCGCGCTCGGCAAGGCGGTGGAACTGCACAAGGCCGAAGGCGGCATCGCCCCGCGGCAGGCGCGCTACCGGTCCAACTGGCGGCGGCTGGTGGATGGCCTCAGGCAGCACGGCTTCCGCACATTCCTGCCGGACGAGCACGCCTCCCCGATCATCGCGACGTTCCACGACCCCGACGATCCGAACTACTCGTTCGAGGCCTTTTATGCGGCGATGGAGAAGCGCGGCTTCATCATCTTCCCGGGCCGCCTCACCTCGGCCCACACCTTCCGCATCGGCACGATGGGCGACCTTCGCGAGAGCGACATCTCGCTCATCATCGAAGCCGTGCTGGACTCCATGGAGGAGATCGGCGTCAACCGCACGACCCCGGTGGAGAGCCGCGTTCTGGCAGTATAGCGCGGGGCTATCCGGTTATCGGCCCGCCGCAGCGGCCTCCTCCTGCGGCAACCATTGCTCGATCGCAGCGCGCAGCCGTTCGCGCGCTGCGGCCGGGTCACCGATCCGGCTGTCGAGCCGGCGCGGATCGGCGCCGGCAAGGTCCGGCAGCGCCTGTTCCACCACGCGCCGGCGCAGGCGGACGCGCATCGTTGCAGGGAACCGCATCAGCCGCGCCTGAAGGTCCTGCATCACGGCATCGTCGAACACGGCTTCCCACGCCAGCCGCTCCCGCCCGAAGCCGAAGCCCTCGGTGCGCAGCGGCCGGCTTGCGCGCTGCGCATCCGTCGCGGCACGGTCGACGCGCCCGTCCACCACCGCGACGCCGTAGTCGGCGAACGCCCGTTCGGGGGAGACGAAACCCGCCGTCACGTCGCGCAGGACCGCCGCCTCGTCGCGCGCGAACGGGTCGCCGTAGCCGCCGCCGCCCGCCGTCAGCAGCGTCACGGTGTCGCCTTCCTCGGCGACGAACATGTCGATCTTGCCGAGCTCGCGCTCTCCCGGCCGTCCCTCGTTGAGGATCACCCGGCAGGCCGCACCCGGGCATCCGCCCGCGACGCCCCAGGGGCGGAAGACGAAGCGCTCCAGCCCGCGGCCGAGGAGCGCCGTACCGGATGCCAGAAAGCGCACCCGCATGTCGAGCCCGGTGCCGCCGCGGAACTCGCCCGCGCCGCCGCTGTCGGGACGCAGGCGATAGGCTTCGATTACGACGCGGACGTCGGCCTCGGACCGCTCCAGCGGCGTGTTGAAGAGGTTGGCGAGGCCCGAGTCGCGGCCGTCCACGCCGTCAGCGCCCGGCCGCGCGCCGGTGCCGCCGACGAGCGACTGGATCACCGTCACGTTGCGCGTGCCGGTCGTCTCGTTCTGCTCTGAGATCACCAGCGGCACCACCGTGCCGCCGGACGGCGCCGGCATCAGGCCGGGCACCGCCGTCGCGATGGCGCCGATCACCGCGTCGTTGATGCGGATCGCGGTGGCGTGGCGCACGCCGACCGCCGCCGGAAATTCCGGGTTGAGCACGGTGCCCTTCGGCGCATGGACGGTCACGTTCTCGAACATGCCGTAGTTGAGCGGCACGGTCGGATCGAGGCTGAAGACGAGATGGGAGAGCTTCAGCGTGAGCCACGGATGGCGCACGCCGCCCGTCGGCACGTTGTAGGCCGACAGCACCTGCGGGTCGGTGCCGGTAAAGTCGAAATGCGCGAGCCCGTCCGCCATCGTCATCGTGCAGGAAATGCGGATCGGCACCTTCGAGACGTAGTCGTCGTCCATGTAGTCGACGAAGGTGTAGGTGCCGTCCGGGATCAGCCGCTGCACGTTGCGCGTTTTCTCCGCCGCCAGCGACACGAGGTCCGACTGCGCCGCAACGAACGTGTCGACGCCGTGCTCGTCGATGATGTCTGCCACCCGCCGCTCGCCGACCGTCAGCGCCGAGACCATCGCCTTGATGTCCCCGACGTTGAGGTCCGGCACCCGGCAGTTGGCCCTGTAGAGCATCAGGAAGTCCTCGTTCCAGACGCCTTCGCGCAACAGCTTCGTCGGCGGGATCTGGAAACCCTCCTGAAACAGCTCGGAGAAGCGCGGCGAGATCGACGACGGCACCCCGCCGCCAATGTCGGCCGAGTGAATGAAGTCCCACAGGACGCAGACGAGGCGCTCCCCGTGCCAGACGGGCTTGAGGAGCTGGAGGTCCGGCATGTGGGTGGAGAGGCCGCCGGTGCGGTAGGGATGGTTGGTGATGATCACGTCCCCCGGCCGCAGCGCCGCGAATGTGCGCAGCGTCGGCCCGGCATCGAGGTCCATGAAGCCGGAAACGCCGAGCGCCGCCGGATAGGCGAAGAACTTGCCCGCCGGCGTCGCGAGCGCGGTCGCGAAATCCGCGGCATCCTTGACGTAGGTCGAGCGCGCGGTGCGGGCGAGCGTGATTGCCATCTCCTCCGTCACCGCCTGGAGCTTGTGGGAGAGGATTTCCAGAAGGACCGGGTCGAGCGTGCGGGGTGCGCTCATCCGGCAACCCGCGTCAGGACGAGGTTGCCCGCGGCGTCGCACTCGGCCTGCCAGCCGGGCAGCACCAGCGTCGTCGTGTCCATCTGCTCCAGGATCGCCGGGCCTTCGATCAATGCGCCCGGACCGACGGCTTCCCGGTCGAACACCGGCACTTCGCGGGCGCCGCCGAGCCACACCGTTCGCATCGCCCGCGGTTCCGGCGCCGGGCCTGCGGGCGGTGCTGCCGGCGTGCCGGCGGAAATATCGCCGATGACGGCAAGTCGCAGGGTGGTGATCTGCACGGGGCTATCGGCTTCGTGGAAGCCGTAGAGCCGTTCGTGCTCTGCGTTGTAGAGGTCGATCAGGGTCGCCGCCGTCAGGCTGCCGCGGTCGTAGTCCTGCACTGCGATCGCAAGCTCGAAAGCCTGCGCGGGGTAGCGCATGTCCGCCACCAGATGCAGCGAAGACGTGCCGATCAGCGCCCCCTCCGTGGCGATGAAGGTGCGCGCCTCCTCCTCCAGCTCGGCAAGTGCGGCGTCGATGGTCGGCCACGTAGCGCCGGTGCGGTCGATGGTGAGGCGGACGGCACGCACATAGTCGCGCCGGACATCGGCAAGGATGGCGCCGAGCGCGCAGAAGGTGCCGGGACGGCGCGGCACGAGGACGGCATTGAGCCGCCCTTCCTCCGCGAGCCAGCTTGCGTGGGTTGGCCCCGCGCCGCCGAACGCCGCCACGGTGAAGCGGCGCGGGTCGAGCCCCTTCTGCGCGAGGAGCTTGCGGAGCTCCGTCGCCATCCGTGCCGTCGCGACGCGGATCGCGGCGGTCGCGGCCTCCTCTGCCGAACCAAGCCCTGTCTCCTGCGCGATTGCGGCGAGCGCCCTCGTCGCGGCATCCCTGTCGAGCGTCATCCGGCCGCCGAGGAAGCGGTCGGGATCGACGACGCCGAGGACCACATAGCAATCCGTCATCGTCGGCCGGGTGCCGCCGCGACCGTAGGCGACGGGTCCGGGGTCGGCGCCCGCGCTCTCCGGCCCGACCTTGAGGAGCCCCTGCGCGTCCACCCAGACGATCGAGCCACCGCCGGCGCCGATCGCATTGACGGCGACCACCGGAAGCATCAGCGGATAGTCGCCGATCATCGAGGTGTTGGTGAACTCAAGCCCGCCATCGACGCTGACAGAGATGTCGGTCGAGGTGCCGCCCATGTCGAAGGTCAGGAGCCGCGTGTGGTCGGCGCCGGTGCGCGTCGCCGCGAGGACGCCCGAGGCGGGGCCCGACAGCACGGTCTCGATCGGGCGGGCCCGGGCGGCGGCAAGGCTGATGGTGCCGCCGTTGTTGCCGGTGATGTAGATCGGCGCCGTCACCCCAAGTGCGTGGAAACGCTCGGCGAGCTTGCCGAAATAATCGTCCATGATCGGGTGGATGTAGGCGTTGAGACAGGTCACGAGGGCGCGCTCGTACTCGCGGATCTCAGGCCAGACCTCCGCCGATGGCGTCACCGGAAGGTCGCCGAGGCCCTCCTTGAGGAGGTCCGCCACCTCCCGCTCCAGCGCGCCGTCCCTGTAGGAGTTCAGGAGCATCACCGCGACGGCCTCGAAGCCGCCTGCCGCGATCCGTTCCGCCAGCGCGGCGATCTCGGCGCGGTCGGCGCCGCGGATCACTGTGCCGTCGGACCGGCCGCGGGCGGTGGTCTCAAACACCCCCTCGCGCGGGACGAGCGGCGGCTCGCGCCCGGCGGTAAAGTCGTACGAGTTCGGCATTCGCGAGCGCGCGATCTCCATGATGTCGCGGTTGCCCTCCGACACCACGAGCGCGACGTTGGCGCCGCGCCGCTGGATGATGGCGTTCAGCGCCAGCGTCGTGCCGTGGACGACGAGCTCCACGTCGGCGTGCGCGATCCCTAGGCGCTCGATGAGCGTTCTCGCGCCACGCTCCACCGCCAGTGACGGGTCGTCCGGAACGCTGGGCTCCTTGTGGACTGCGAAGGCGGAACCGTCGGTTGCCGCGATGACGAAATCGGTGAATGTGCCGCCGACATCAATGCCGATGCGATACGCTGTGCCGCCCACGCAGTCCCCTTCGCTCTACCCCGAGCCGTGCCTTCGCCGCGGTGAGCGGCGTCTTCCGGGCACGACATTAAAGCAAGTCGAAGCGCTGCGAACGGTGAGAAAGTTGGCACTCACGCTGTCCGCCTGCCCCATTTCTGGCGGGGCCGATCAAGCCGCGACGGCGCCTATCCGTCGATGTCGCCGGGGGTGATCCACGTCTCGTGGACGTGCTGCCAGACGACGCCGTTGGGGGCGGTCTCGTCCTTCGTGAAGAGCGCCGTCGACCGGCGGGCGGTCCGCACGGTGCCTGCGCTCTGGTGCTCCACGTACGTGACGAGCGCCGCCGTCTCGTTCGCCCACAGCGCCTCCGGGTCGGCGATCACGATTGAGAAATCCGCGGGCCGCCTGCCCTGCTTGCCTTCGAGCACCTCGAGAAGCTCGGCGTGGGGTGTGACCGAACCGTCCGGCCCGTATGCGACCATCGTGGGCGCGAAGGCGGAGGCGATTGCGGTCATCACAGCGGGATCGGTGCCGTCGGTGAACCAGGCCACGAAGGCATCGTGCCGCTCGGTCACCTCGCGGATGGCACTCTCGGCAATGCTCATGCGGTCGCTCCGGAACAGGATTGGCTATCTTTTGGAATGAGAGATTTCAGAAGCCGTCGGCAAGGCGCCAGACGGTGGTGCGCTTGATGTCGGAATCCTCGAGGTCGCGCGGGGTCGGGACGTTGTAGGTCGCGATGGGGCTGAGGACGTCCTTGGGAAGGTACGAGCGGCTCGGGTCGCCGACGAGGACGGCGGCGCCGGCCCGCTGCGCGCGGCGGAGGTAAGCGAGCGTGCGGGTCGCGAGCGGCTTCTCGTAGAAGAGGTCGCCGACGAGGACGAGGTCTGCGTCCGCGGTCTCGTCGAGGATGTCGCCGCTCTCGATGGCGATGGCGTAGCCGTTGGCCTCGGCGTTGAGCGCGATGGCGGCGAGCGCGAAATCGTCGATCTCGTTGGCGCACACCCGCGCCGCGCCGCCCATCGCCGCGGCGATCGCGACGAGGCCGCTGCCGGCACCGATGTCGAGGACGGTGCGGCCGGCGACGAGCGCCGGCGTGTCGAGGATGTGGCGGGCGAGCGCCTGGCCGCCGGCCCACGCGAACGCCCAGTAGGGCGGCGGCAGGCCGATCCGGGTCAGCTCTTCCTCGGTCTTGTGCCACAGGGGCACCGCTTCGTCGGCGAGATGCAGCCTGATTTCGGGGACCAGCGTGGGTGCCTGGAGCACGGTATTCTCGACGACGAATGCGGTCGGGGTCACGCCTTTGTCTTGCCGAGTTCGAGGATCTTGTCCCATTCGGCGTCGGTCACCGGCTGGACAGACAGGCGCGAGTTCTTGACGAGGACCATCTCGGTGAGGCCCTCGGTGACCTTCGCCGTGTCGAGTGAGACGGGGTTCTTGAGCGGCTTGATCGCGCGAATGTTGACGCATTCCCATTTGCCGCTGTCGTCGGTGCTGTCGGGGTGTGCGGTCTCGATCACCTCGACGATGCCGACGATCTGCTTTTCATCGACGGAATGATAGAAGAATCCGCGGTCGCCCTTCTTCATTTCGCGCATCTTGTTGCGCGCCTGGTAGTTGCGCACCCCGTCCCACTCGGTCCCGGACTTGCCGGCGGCGACCTGATCGTCCCAGCTCCACGTGTTCGGTTCAGATTTGAACAGCCAATGCGCCATGTCGTCTCCTTGGCATCGTTTGCGCCCGATTCCCTTCTAGGCGCAGTGCGTTGCGGCGCATAGCATGGCCGCGGCCGCAAACATCGGTGGATGGTGGAGAGTTTGGCGGGCGATTGCCGTCAAATAAGGCATCTGCATAATGTTGAGGCTGGGGCGGTGTACATCAAACGGGCAAAAGCGGCCCACAGGGTTGGCACGGCTCTTGTAATCACACAGGAAGCCGACCGCTGTCGGGCCTCCGAACGCCCGGTGGGGAGACGAAGGGAACACGCATGAAAATTGTGATGGCAATCATAAAGCCGTTTAAGCTCGACGAGGTCCGGGACGCTTTGTCCGCTGCGGGCGTCTCCGGCCTTACGGTGAGTGAAGTGAAGGGTTATGGCCGCCAGAAGGGCCATACGGAGGTTTACCGCGGCACCGAGTACGCGGTCAGCTTCCTCCCGAAGCTGAAGATCGAACTCGCCGTGTCGGACGAAGCGGTCCCGCGGGTCGTCGAGGCGATCCAGCAGAGCGCTCAAACCGGACAGATCGGCGACGGCAAGATCTTTGTCTACACGCTCAACTCGGTGGTCCGCGTGCGGACCGGCGAGATCGACGCCGAAGCTCTTTGACCCCTTTCCCTCGTTAGCGGACAACCCCATGAAGCTTAAACTCCTCAATCTCCTAGCGGGGGCCGGCCTGGCGCTCGCGATGACGGTGGCGGTGCCCTCCTGGGCCCAGACCACCGATACGACGACGACGGAACCCGCCGCCTCGGTCGAGGTTCAGACCGAACAGGCGGGCGACGCGATCGAGAACGCCGCCGAAGAGACCGGCGACGCTGCTGCCGCCGCCGGTGCGGCGACTGTGGACGCCGCGGACGATGCGCTCACCGCCATCTCCGCCCGTCTCGACGCTCTCGAGGCGTCCGCAACGGACACCGACGCCGAACCCGGCCCGTCAGAAGGCGCGACGGACCCCAATCCGTTCGTGTTCAACACGCTGCTGTTCCTGATCGGCGGCTTCCTGGTCATGTTCATGTCCGCGGGCTTTGCGATGCTCGAGGCTGGCCTGGTGCGTTCCAAGAACGCGGCCATGCAGTGCCTCAAGAACATCGCGCTGTACTCGATCGCCGGCATCATGTTCTGGCTGCTCGGCTACAACCTGATGTACGAGAACGTGAACGTTGCGGAGAACATCGCGCAGCTTTCCGGCTACCTCGGCACCTTCTCGATGAAGGAAATCCCGGCACCGTCCGCGGATTCGGGTGACTACGCCGCTGCGTCCGACTGGTTCTTCCAGATGGTGTTCTGCGCCACGACCGCCTCGATCGTGTCCGGTACCGTCGCCGAGCGCATGCGCCTCTGGCCGTTCCTGATCTTCACCGTCTTCCTGACCGGCATCCTCTACCCGATCACCGGTTCCTGGGAATGGGGTGCAGGCTGGCTCGACCAGATGGGCTTCTCCGACTTCGCCGGCTCGACGCTGGTGCACTCGGTCGGCGGCTGGGCGGCTCTCGCCGGTGCCATCGTGGTCGGCGCCCGTGCCGGCAAGTTCGGCTCCAACGGCGTGATCCACCCGATGCCGGGTTCCTCGATCCCGCTCGCCACGCTGGGTACGTTCATCCTGTGGCTCGGCTGGTTCGGCTTTAACGGCGGCTCGCAGCTCGCGCTCGGCACCATCGCCGATGCCTCCTCGGTGGCGAAGATCTTCGTCAACACCAACACGGCTGCCGCCGCTGGCGTCGTGGTCTGCATCATCCTGACCCAGATCCTCTACCGGAAGGTCGACGTCACGATGGCGCTGAACGGTGCGCTCGCCGGTCTCGTCTCCATCACCGCCGAGCCCCTCACCCCGACGATGGCGCAGGCTGCCATGATCGGTGGCCTCGGCGGCGTCCTCGTGGTGGTGTTCGTGCCGCTGCTCGACAAGGTCCGCATCGACGACGTGGTCGGCGCGATCCCGGTCCACCTGGTGGCCGGCATCTGGGGCACGATGATCGTGCCGCTGACCAACACCGACGCGAGCTACTACGTCCAGTTCATCGGCGTGATCTCGATCGGTGCGGTCGCCTTCTTCGGCAGCCTCATCGTCTGGCTGATCCTTGCCGGTGTGACGGGCCTCCGCGCGACGCCGGAAGAAGAGGCCGCAGGTCTCGACCAGTCGGAAGTCGGCGTGCTCGCCTACCCCGAGTTCGGCTCCAACCGGATGTGATCCGGACCTGATCTCGCGGTCCGCCAGTCCCCGGCGGATCGCGATTTCTCAAAAAACTTTCAGAAGCCCGGGCTCGCGCCCGGGCTTCTTTGCGTTGTCGTTACAGTGTTGTGATTGTCGGGCCCTTCTGGAAGCATGGCGTTTCCTCGAACGGGCCCCAGCAGGCGGAGCGGAAATCTAGATGGACAACCCCTTGCTGAGACGTGCCTTCGTCGGGTTCCTGGTTGCGCGCGGCATCCACCAGGCGGTTTACGGAAAGCGCGGCAAAAAGGCGAAAAGCGCGGCGCCGCCCGTGCCCGTGCACGCCGCACCGCCGGGGCCGCGCCTCACGGCGCGCGAGCCGACGGCGCCGCCCACCGCAATGGTCGACGCACTGCCGCCGATCCGCACGCAGCGGCTCTTCGGTGTCTCCGTCGCCGACCTCGACATGGCGGGAACCGTCGCCCGGATCATCCACTGGTCCGGCCGGCGGCCTGCGCGCAACGTCATCACCACCAATCTCGACCACGTGATGAAGCTGCGCACCGACCCCGCGTTCCGGCGGGTGTACGAGGAGGCCGATCTCGTCACCGCGGACGGGATGCCCTTCGTCTGGCTGTCCCGCCGCGAGGGCACGCCGCTGAAGGGCCGCGTAACGGGCTCCGACATGATCCGCCCGGTGATGCGCGCGGCGGCCGACAACGGGCGCAGCGTCTTCCTGTTCGGTTCCACGATGGAGCGGCTGCACACCGCCGCAAAGCGGCTGAAGGCGGAGAACCCGCGGCTGGAGTTCGCAGGGGCCTACGCGCCGCCCTTCGGCTTCGAGCGCGATCTCGCGCTGCAGGAGGAGCTGATCCGGATGCTGCGCACCGCGCGACCGGACATCATCCTCGTCGCGCTCGGTGCGCCGAAGCAGGAATTCTGGTCGGCCGGCATGGCGGACCGGCTGCGTCACGGCGTGTTCCTCAACATCGGCGGCGGGCTCGACTTCCTTTCGGGTGAGATCCGCCGGGCACCCCGCTGGATGCAGGACGCCGGCCTCGAGTGGCTGTGGCGCGCGTCCACCGAGCCGTTCCGCCTCGGCCGGCGCTACGGCAGCATCGTCGTCCACCTGCCGAGCCTCTACCGGATGCACAAGCGCGACAAGCAGCGCTTCCTGGCCCGCGAGCGGCGGCGGATGATGGCGCTGGAGGCCGAGCGGCCGTTCCGCGGGATGCGCGCGGCGACGCGGGCGGCGGAACGCGAGCGGGCGCTCAGGAACCGCACCGGCAACTGACCGCGGTGGATTCCGCGGCGATCCGGGCCTTCATGTCATTCTGGGAAGGTCGACGATCCGATGTGCAACCCTTTTGCGATAAGGGGCGTTCTTCCGGCAGTCCATGTCACCAAGGAGTTGGACACATGAATTGGGATCAAGTCGAAGGCAACTGGAAGCAGTTCACGGGGCAGGCCCAGAGCAAATGGGGCAAGCTCACCAACGACGAAGTTGCTGAAGCGAAGGGCGACCGCGAGCGTCTGGAAGGTCTCATCCAGGAGCGCTACGGCGACTCGAAGGAAGAAGTCCGCCGCCAGGTCGACGACTGGCTCGCCAACCTCTGAGTTGGCAGACGGCTCGACCATTGGTTTAATGCCTCACCTGCCACTTTGAAGGTGAGGCGACCATGGTCGGACATGACGAACGTGGCCAGGGCGCGGTGCGAACCGCCCCCTGGCATCGTACCAGTTGCACGGAGATCACCATCGAGGGCCGGCCCGTCGGCCGCCAGCGTGGTGCAGTCGAGCTCGAGAGCCGCCCGCTGACGCGGCTCACGCCGACACCCCTCAAACGCCGCGGCCGCAATGCGAACGGCGTTCCCCGCCATTACCCCAAGGCTCCCGAACCCGGCCCTTGGATGCGCGAGAGCGCCTCCGGCGTGCGAATGCCGCGCAGCCGCGCCCGGCTGACGCCGCGAACCTTCACGCACTGACGAAAAGCGCCGCTCCATTCCGGGGCGGCGCTTTTGCGTCGGGCGGTCAGATCTCGTGGACGGCGCCGAGCTCGATGGTGCGGCGCGGGGGCAGGCGGAACCGGTCCACCGGCCGCTGGGCGTTGCGCGACAGCACGAGGAACAGCATGTCGAGCGGGCGCAGGAGGATCGTCGCGATCCGCCAGCGCAGGTGCGGTAGGCGCACGCGGTCCGAGCCGACCACGTAGGTCACGTCATCCGAGGCGAGGCCGACGGAGGCGAACGCCGGCCCGAGGATGCTCGGCAGGTCCGTCCGCTGCATGAAGCCGGAGAAGACGCTGATCCGGGTGACGTTGTCGCCGAGGCGCAGGACCTTCACCCGGTCGCAGGCGGCGACGCGGGGGGTGGACTTCACCCATACCGTGACCAGCACGACGCGGTGGAAGGTGGCGCCGAACAGGCGGCGGAAGCGCAGCAGCGTCGCCGGCGTCTGTCGCTCCGGGGGACAGAGGAAGACGCAGGCGCGGTTGATCGCGGTGCGGCACTTCTCGGCGGGGTGGGCGACGAAGTGGCCGATCGGCTGGTCCTCGTCGGTCGCGCGCAGCATCGCGCGGCCGCGCACCCAAGACACCATCACGACGAGCGCGCCAAATGCGAGGAGCGCAGGAAGCCAGCCGCCGGCAGCGATCTTCGACGCGTTGGCAGTGCCGAAGGTGATGTCGAGCCCCAGGACGAGGACGCCAATGAGGGCGACGAGCGGCAGCGGCAGACGCAGGACCTTCCACAGCGTGGCGATGAAGAGGATGCTGGTCGCGATCATCGCGAGCGAGACGGCGAGGCCGTAGGCGGAAGCCAGCGCGTCCGACGAGCCGAAGTGCCAGACGACCGCGATCGCGCAGATGCCCACGACGGCGTTCACCGAGCCGACGTAGACGTGGTGCTCGTTGTGCGCGGAGGTGTGGCGGATCTTGAGCGGCGGCAGGAAGCGCAGGTGGCCCGCCTGCTGGACGAGGCTGAAGACGCCGGTGATGACCGCCTGCGAGGCGATCACCGTCGCCATCGTGGCGAGGATGACGAGGGGCAGCCGCCAGGCCATCGGCGCGAGGGTGGTGAACGGGTCGGCGATGGCGCTGGGATCGGTGAGGAGCAGCGCGCCCTGGCCGAGATAGTTGAGGCCGAGCGCCGGCAGCACCGCGCCGTACCAGGCGAGCGCGATCGACGGGCGGCCGAACTGGCCGAGGTCCGCGTAGAGCGCCTCGCCGCCGGTGACGGCGAGGAACACGGCGGCGAGCACCATGAGCGCACCGGCGGGGGCGGTGAGGAGAAGGTTCACCGCGTGCGTGGGGTTGAGCGCTGACAGGATCTCCGGCGCGCGCATGATCTCGCCTGCTCCGAGCAGGCCGAGGACGGTGAACCAGACCAGCATGATCGGCCCGAACAGGGCGCCGATGCGGCTGGTGCCCGCCATCTGGAGGAGGAAGAACGCCGCGAGCACGCCGGTCGCGATCGGTACCGCCGAATCCGGCATCCCGGGCATCGCGGTCTTCAGCCCCTCGACGGCCGAGAGGACGGAGATCGCGGGGGTGATGACCGCGTCGCCGAACAGCATCGCGGCGCCGAAGAGGGCGACGCCGAGGAGGACGAGGCGGGCGCGCTTGAAGCGCGAGTCCGGGTTGCGGTGGTGCAGGCCGAGGAGGGCGGCGAGGCTGAATATGCCGCCTTCGCCGCGGTTCGTCACCCTGAGGATGGCGTTGACGTAGACGAGGGTCGTGGACAGGAGCAGCGCCCATATGATGAGCGAGACGCTTCCGAGGACGACCTCCTGTTCCGGCCCTCCGCCGGCCCGCACCGTTTCGCGCAGGGCATAGAGGGGGCTCGTCCCGATGTCGCCGAACACGATGCCGAGCGCGCCCAGCGCGAGCAGGGCGCGGGCATCGTCGGTCTTGTGATGGGTTGGGTGCGAGAGGCTGAAAGCCCCGGAAACCGGGGTAGATGGTTGAAGCAACTGAGTTGCGGGCATTCCTGGCCGTCCTGGGCGCCCGTCGCAGTTTGCGAGACGCCGAGCGGACCATATGGTGCAGACCCCACCCCGCGCTATGGGGTGAGTGCAGGCACAATTAATTAATCAGCCATGCCGAATCGCCGTGGCTGAGGGACGCGTCACGCCGCCTCAGTGCTTGGGCGCGCTGTCGGTGAAGGTGGCCTTCTGCGCGTCGGTCGCCTCGGTCTGGTAGCGGTCGCGCCACTCGGCGTAGGGCATGCCGTAGACGATCTCGCGCGCCTCTTCCTTGTCAAGGTCCATGCCCTTCTCGGCGGCGGCTTCGCCGTACCACCGGCTGAGGCAGTTGCGGCAGAACCCGGCCAGATTCATCATGTCGATGTTCTGCACGTCGGTCCGTTCGCGCAGGTGCTGGACGAGGCGGCGGAAGGCGGCGGCTTCGAGTTCGGTGCGTTCGGCGTCGGTCATCGGAGCACTCCTGTTACGGGCTCCAACGTATGGGGTGGCGGCCCCTTGCGAAAGGGGCCGCCGAGCCGCCTTATTTGCCGAAGCAGTTGGCGTAGAACGTCACGGTCGCCGGCCAGTCGGAGAAGATGCCCTCGACGCCGACTTCCTGCGCCAGAGCGTGGACGACGTTGAGGTAGTCGGCATCGTTGTCGATGGCGTCGGCCACGGAGGAGTAGTACCAGCCGCCGCCGTTCTTCAGCGGGCCGGAGCGCTCCAGCGACCAGGCGATCAGCTTGAGGCCGGCGTCCTTGGCGGACTTGGCGTAGGCGGACGGCACCATCTCGCCGTTCTCGTCCAGCGTCAGCATCATGAAGATTGCCGGGGCGAGGTACTTCACGCCCATGTCGGCGAGTTCCTGGGGCTGGTGGACCCAGGTCGAGGGGTCTTCGCCGTCCCAGGTGTCGTCAGGCGACTCGACCAGGAACACGGCCTGCTGGCCGAATTCCGGCTCGTTCTCGATCCAGTAGAGGACGTCGTCGAGGTTGAAGGACTGCGCCCACACGTCGGACGGCGGGATGCCGGCGGCCTTGTACTCGTCGATCATCTTCTGGGCGTAGTCGGCCTGGGTGAAACCGTCGTAGGGCATCTCGACCGAGGGGGCCTTCAGCTCGGGCGTGAACTTGGCGCCGAACGACTTGAACAGCTCGATGGATTCGGCGTGGGTCATCAGCGTGGCGTCGTCGACGTAGAGATCGGTCCGGAACGCGGGCGTACCGCCGACATAGGCCTCGGCGGTGGTCGCGGTCTTGTCGGACGCGTCCATCTTCGGCGTCAGGGTCTTGTATTCGGCGAGCGTGATGTCGGACGTGCGGCACTCGGCGGCGGCGGGGGTATCGCCCGCGGCCGGCGTGAACGGCGTGGTGCACTTCCCGGCAAGATCGCTGACGACCATGTTCGTGGTGGTGTGCAGGTCGTTCTGGGCGTGGCGGCAGACGAGTTCCTTGTCGGCCGTGAAGGTCACGTCGCATTCCAGGATGCCGGCACCCTGGCGCGCGGCGGCGACGTTGGATTCGACGGTGTGCTCGGGGAACATCAGCGGCGCGCCGCGGTGGCCGATGGAGAAGGTGGTGCGCGACGGGGTCTGGCCCATGCAGGAGAGGAGTTTCTCCTTCAGTTCGCCGTCTTCCATCTTGTCGACGAGGTAGGCGGGGCGCTGGCCGTAGCTGATGGCGTCGGTGTTGTAGCTGTCGGCGGCGAACGCCGGCAGTGCGGCGGTCGCGAGAAGGGCAGTCAGGATGAGAGAGCGCATCGGGTCCTCCGGTGGAGCGGTTTCCGGGCGGAGCGTTCGTCATTCTGTGTGACAGGAACGCAACGCCTTCGTGAACCCTACATGTCAATGCGCCGAAAGTTCGACTTCGGGTGCTCCGTTCAGGCGATCGCGATCTGCCGGGCGTCGACGATCCGGCGCTTCATCTCCGCGACGGCCGGTCCGAAGCCGATCATCACGCCTTCGCCGACAAGGAAATGGCCGATGTTGAACTCCATGATCTGGGGGATCGCGGCGACCGGGGCGATCGTGTCGAACGTCAGCCCGTGGCCGGCGTGGCACTCGATGCCGAGGTCGGCGGTGGCGCGGGCGGCCTCGGTGAGCCGGACGAGCTCGCGCTCCTGCTCCTCGCCGGTCGTCTCGCAGTAGCGGCCGGTGTGGAGCTCGATGACCGGCGCCTTCACGCGGGAGGCCATCTCGACCTGGGCGACGTCCGGGTCGATGAAGAGTGAGACGCGGATGCCGGCGTCGGCGAGGCGGGCGACGTAGTCCGGCAGGACATTGCCGGCCGCGATGGCGTCGAGCCCGCCCTCGGTGGTGATCTCGGCGCGGTTCTCCGGCACCAGGCAGCAGGCGTGGGGGGAGATCTCGCGGGCGAGGGCCAGCATCTCGTCGGTGACAGCCATCTCGAAGTTGAGCTTGAGCGGGACCTCCGCGCGCAGGCGGCGCATGTCCTCGTCGCGGATGTGGCGGCGGTCTTCGCGCAGGTGCGCGGTGATGCCGTCGGCGCCGTGCTCCATGGCGATCAGCGCGCCGCGTACCGGGTCCGGGTTGTCGCCGCCGCGCGCGTTGCGGATGGTGGCGATGTGGTCGACGTTGACGCCGAGGCGGGGGCTTGGCGGGGTCATGGCGTCCTTCCGAAGCGCCGCGCTGCGTGTTCGGCGGCAAGGTTGATGGCGGCGATCAGGCTGTCCGGCCGGGCGATGCCCTTGCCCGCGATGTCGAGCGCGGTGCCGTGGTCGGGCGAGGTGCGCACGAACGGCAGGCCGAGGGTGACGTTGACGCCCTCGTCGAACGCCAGCGTCTTGATCGGGATCAGCGCCTGGTCGTGGTACATGCACAGCGCCGCGTCGTAGGTGGCGCGCGCTCTGGCGTGGAACAGCGTGTCGGCGGACAGGGGGCCGAACGCGCCGATGCCTTCGGCCTGCAAGGTGGCGACGGCGGGGGCGATCAGGTCACGGTCCTCGGTGCCCATCTTGCCGTCTTCGCCCGCGTGGGGGTTGAGGCCGGCCACCGCTAGGCGCGGGCTTTCGATGCCGAAGTCCTCGCGGAGCGCCTTCGCGGTGATCCGGCCGGTCTCGATGATCTCGTCCTGGGTGAGGGCGGCGGGCACGGCCTTCAGCGCGATGTGGATGGTGACGGGGACGACGCGGAGGTCGGGGCCGGCGAGCATCATCACGGTGCGCGGGACGTGGCCCAGTTCGGCCAGAAACTCGGTGTGGCCGGGGTGGCGGAAGCCGGCGTCGATCAGCACGGCCTTGTGGATCGGGTTGGTGACGACGCCCGAAGCCGCGCCGGAGCGGGCGAGCGCCACGGCGGTGCGGATCGATTCCAGCACGGCGGGCGCCGTGCCGGGCGAGGGGGTGCCGAGCGCCAGCGGCACGGGCTCGGGCAGCGGCAGGACGGGGAGGGCGGCCCCGAATGCCTCCGCCGCCTCGGCGGGGCTGGCGACGGCCGCCACCGGCACGGCGAGCCCCAGATGCGCGGCAAGCGCCTCGATCCGGGCCGGGTCGTCGACGAGGACGAACGGCGGCACGCGCCGGGTTGCCCAGGCGGCGAGGGTGATTTCGCCGCCGATCCCGGCGGGCTCGCCCATGGTGATGGCAAGTGGTGCGCTCATGCCGTTGCTTTCGCGCGGGGAACGGGCGCTGGCAAGCCCGATCGTGGAATGACCGGCATGTCTGCCGCGCGGCCCGGCGCCGCGGCGCTGCTTGACACCCATGGGGCCATGACAGCAGATGGATCCTGCCAACGGTGCCGGTGCGCGAGCGTGTTTGCGTGCGTGCCGGACAAGGGAACGGGGTGCGGGCTTACGCTCAACTCCCCGGCTGTGCCCGCAACTGTGAGCGGCGAGCTGACCGCCAACTGCCACTGATCCGCGCCTTCGGGCCGGAGCGGGAAGGCGGCGGACCAGCGTTCGAGCCGCAAGCCAGGAAACCTGCCGTCCGGCGCATGACACCAACCAGACCTCCAGCGGGGACACTGGAGACGGAGGGAAGAATGACGTCATCACCGATGACGGCGACCGCCCCGTCCGCCACCATGGCGACGGATGCGGCGCCGCAGGACGAGCCGTTGGCACGCCGCCCAGCCGCGTGACGCTGCTCGTCTGCACCAGCTGCCGCAATGCCGACGGCGCGGACAGCGACCCGCGCCCCGGCCAGCGCCTCCTCGCCGGCGTGGAGGCCGCCAACGACGGCGCCGCCACCGTGGTCGGCCACGAATGCCTCGGCAACTGCAAGCGCCGCCTGTCCGCCGCCTTTGTGGCGGAAGACGGCTGGACCTATGTGTTCGGCGACCTCGCCGAGGACAACGCGGCCGACCTCATCGAGGGCGCACGGCTGCTGGCCGAGGCGCGCGGCGGCGTGATGCCCTGGCGCGGCCGCCCGCAGTGCCTGAAATCGGGCATGGTGTCCCGCGTGCCGCCGCTCGCCACTCTCACCGGAAGGTCCGCATCATGAGCCTCGATACCCCCGCTCCCGCCGTCCCCACCGGCGTTCTGGCCGGCGCGCGGGCGCGCGTCCCCTGCACGGTCGTCACCGGCTTCCTCGGCTCGGGCAAGACGACGATCCTGCGCCACATTCTCGAAAACGCAGGCGGGCGGCGCTTCGCCGTCATCGTCAACGAGTTCGGCGACGTCGGCATCGACGGCGACGTTTTGCGCGGCTGCGGGATTGAAACCTGCCCCGAGGAGAACGTCGTCGAACTCGCCAACGGCTGCATCTGCTGCACGGTGGCGGACGATTTCCAGCCCGCGCTGGACGCGATCCTGTCGCGCGTGCCCGCGGTGGAGCACATCCTGATCGAGACATCGGGCCTCGCGCTGCCCAAGCCGCTGGTGCAGGCGTTCAACTGGCCCGCCATCCGCGCGCGGGTGACGGTGGACGGCGTGATCACCGTGGCGGACGCCGATGCACTGGCCCGCGGGCTGGTGGCGCATGACCCGGCCGCGCTCGACGCCCAGCGCGCCGCCGACCAGACGCTCGACCATGACGACCCCATCGAGGAGGTGTTCGACGACCAGATCGCCTGCGCCGACCTCGTGATCCTGTCGAAGACGGACCTTGTCGACGCCGCCGGCCTCGCCACCGCGAAGGCGCGGCTCGGTGCGCACCTCGGCGCCTCGGTGAAGGTGGTGCCGTCCGAGAACGGGGCGATCAGCCCGGACATTCTCCTCGGCCTCGGCGCCGCGACGGAGGACGTCATCGAAAGCCGCTACAGCCACCACGACGGCGCCGACGACCACGAGCACGACGACTTCGACACCTTCATCGTGACCCTGCCCGCGGTGGAGAGCGCCGAGGCGCTAGTCGCCCGCGTCGAGGCCGCCGGCGCGTTGCCGGACGTTCTGCGCATCAAGGGGTTCGCCGAGGTTGCGGGCAAGCGGATGCGGCTTCTGGTGCAGGGGGTTGGAGCCCGCGTGACCTCGCACTTCGACCGGGCGTGGACGCCGGACGAAACGCGGGCGACGCGGCTGGTGGTGATCGGCCTGCACGACATCGACCGCGCCGCGGTCGAGCGCGTCCTTCAGGGCTGAGCCGGGGCCTGAGCGCGTGCACATCGCGAACATCACCGCAGCGGATCTGGACGGGGGGCTGGAACCGGTCGACCTGGGCCAGAGCCCGGCTGATCTCGCGGTCCTGTCCTTCTCCGACTCCGACCTCGCCGGCCTCGCCGCCGCCCACGAGCGGGCCACCGGTGCACCGGAGATGCGCCTCGCCGCGCTTCGCCACCTCAAGCACCCCATGTCGGTGGACCTGTGGACCGAGAACACAGCGTCCGGCGCGAAGGCGATCCTGGTGCGGGTGCTCGGCGGCTACAACTGGTGGTCCTACGGCGCCGAGCGGCTGTCCGCGATGGCGCGGCGCAAGGGCATCGCGCTGGCGCTGCTGCCGGGGGAATGCAGCGAGCGGGACGACGAGCTCGCGCGCCTCTCCACCGTGCCCGCCGCGGAGATCGAGGCGCTGCTCGGCTTCTTCCGCGAGGGCGGACCGGACAACATGGACGGCCTCCTCGCGCGCCTCTCTCGCCTCGCCGGCCACGACGCGCCCCAGCGCGAGGCCGTGCCGGTCCCGCGCATGGGCTGCTATCTGCCCGGCGAGGGGATCGTCGACCTGCCGCGAGCGGCCACCGTCGCCGCAGGCCGGCCGGCGGTGCTGGTGCCGTTCTACCGCTCGCTTCTGCTGGCGGAGGACATCGCGCCGATCCACGCCCTCGCTGAGGCGCTGGCGGCGCGCGGCATGGCCACCGTGCCGCTCTTCGTGCCGAGCCTCAAGGGCGACGATGTGGCCACCTTCCTCGCCCGCGCCGTGGCGGCGGTGAGGCCCGAGGCCATCGTGACCACCACGGCGTTCGCGGCGGCGGGCGGCGGCGAGGGCCTGCCGCTGTTCGAGCGCCTTGGCGTGCCAGTCTTCCAGGCGGCGCTCGCCACCACCACCCGCAGCGCCTGGGCGGGCTCCGACCGCGGCCTCACCGCGTCCGACATTGCCATGCACGTCGTCCTGCCGGAGCTCGACGGCCGGGTGATGGCCGGCGCGATCTCCTTCAAGGACGACCCCGCCGAGGATGACGCCTCGCCGCTTGGCTGGCGCGCCCAGCGCCACACCCCCGAGCCCTCCCGGATCGAAGCCGTGGCCGACCGCGTTGCGGCGCTGGTGCGCCTGCGCAGGACGCCCGCGGCCGAACGCCGGCTTATGGTGGTGATGCCGGACTATCCGGGCGCCGACGGCCGCACCGGCTACGCCGTCGGCCTCGACGTGCCCATGAGCATCCTCGCCATGCTGCACGACCTCAAGGCGGCGGGCTACGCGGTGGATGGCATCCCCGCCGAGCCGCGCGACCTGATGGCGATGCTGCGCACCCCCAGCGCCGTCCTGCCCGGCAGCGCATGGGCTGGCGCCTTTGCCGTGCTGCCGGAAGCGGCGCGCGCGAAGGTAGCGGCCGCATGGGGGCCGCCGGACGGTGCCCCGCTGATGCTGCGGACCGCCACCTTCGGCAACGTCACCGTCGCGCTCGCGCCGGACCGTGGCCGCGCCTCCGACCGCCGGGCGGACTATCACGATCCCGATCTTGCACCCACGCACGACCTCCTCGCGTTCGGCCACTTCTTGCGCGCTCCCCGCGAGGCCGGCGGTCTCGATGTGCATGCGCTGGTGCATGTGGGCGCGCACGGCACGCTGGAGTGGCTGCCCGGCAAGGCGGTCGCGCTGGGGCCGGACTGTTTCCCGCAGATCGTTACAGGCACCGTGCCCGTAATCTACCCGTTCATAGTCTCCAACCCCGGCGAGGCGGCACAGGCCAAGCGGCGCATAGCGGCGGTGACACTGGGGCATCTGCCGCCGCCGCTGGTGGGCGCGGGGCTGACCGACGACGAGGAGGCGCTCGAGCGGCTGGTGGATGAATACGCCCAGGCCGACGGGCTCGACCCCGCCCGGCGCGACCGCCTGGAGCGCGTCATCCTGGACGAGGCGGCGCGCACCGGGCTCGACCGGGTGGCGGGCGTTGCCCCCGGCGGCGGCCCGGGAGAGGCGCTGAAGGCCATCGACGGTTGGCTCTGCGACATCAAGGATTTCGCCCTGAAGGACGGCCAGCACGTCTACGGCCGCGACGACGTGATGCCGGAGGGCGCCGACCCCGCCGAGACCCGCGCCCGGCAGGGCAGCGCGACCCGCGAGCGCACCGCGCTGCTGGCGGCGCTGGCGGGCAATTTCGTGCCGCCGGGGCCGTCGGGCTCGCCGGCGCGGGGGCGGGCCGACGTCCACCCCACCGGCCGCAACCTCTATACGCTCGATCCGCGCGCGATGCCGACGCCCACCGCCGCTACCGTGGGCCGGGCCGCCGCCGACGAGGTGGTGCGCTACTTCATGCAGGAGCACGGCGATTTTCCGGTCCGGCTGGTCGTCGACCTCTGGGGCAGCGCAAGCCTGCGCACCGGCGGCGAGGAGATCGCGCAGGGGCTGGCGCTGATGGGCTGCCGCCCGCGCTGGGACCACACCAGCGGCCGCGTCACCGGCGTGGAAGTCCTGCCGCCGGCCCTGTTCGGCCGTCCGCGGGTGGACGTGACCTTCCGCGTCTCCGGTCTCTTCCGCGACATGTTCCCCGCGCAGGTGGCGCTGCTGGTCGCCGCCGCCGACGCCGTCGCCGCGCGGACCGAGGAGGGCGACGACAACCCGCTCGCCGAAGCCATCGCCCGCGGCGAGCCGCCGGCGCGCGTGTTCTCCTCCGCGCCCGGCACCTACGGCAGCGGCGCGGAAGCCCTCCTCCAGTCCGGCAACTGGGACCATGCGGACGAGATCGGCGCTGCCTACCTCGCCGCCGCCAGCCACACGCTGGGTGCCGATGGCGACGCGACGCCGGCGCCCGGCGCGTTCGCGGCGCGGATCGCCGGCGCCGAGGGGCTCGTCCACACCGGCGACGACCCCGCGCGCGACCTCCTCGAGGGCTCGGCGGACGCGGCGTTCATCGGCGGCTTCGCGGCGGCGGTGACGAGCCTTGGCGGCGCGGCCGACCTCGTCTCGCTGGACACCACCGACCCCGCAAGACCGCAGGCGCGCAGCCTGTCGCGCGCGCTGGCGCGGACGGTGCGGGCGCGCGCCATCAACCCGCGCTACATCCGCGGCCAGATGCGCCACGGCCCGCGCGGCGCATCCGACTTCGCCGAGACGGTGGATCGGCTGGTCGGCTTTGCCGAAACCACCGGCGCGGTGTCCGGCGAGCTGATCGGCCTCCTCCACGAGACCTATGTCGAGGACCAAGAAGTGCGTGATTTCCTGCTCCACGAAAACCCGGAAGCCGCGCGCGCCATCGCCAAGCGCCTCGCCGACGCGCGCCGCCGCGGCCTCTGGCACCCCCTTCGCAACAGCACCGACATGGCGCTCGACATGCTGGCGGACGCCGCCAATGCTGCGCTCGGCACCCCCCGCGCGGAGGCGGCCGAATGACCGCGCTCGCTCCACTTTCGCCGGGTGCGCTCGGCGTCCCGGCGGCATCGGGCGGCGCCAGCCTCGCCGACCATGTGCGCGACGGGACGGAGATCTACCGCCGCTCGTTCGCCATCATCGAGGCGGAGGCGGATCTTTCCCGCTTCACGCCCGCCGAAGCGGGGCTTGCCGTGCGCATGATCCACGCTTGCGGGCTGGTGGAGGCGGCGGCGACCTTCCACTTCTCGCCGGGCTTTGCGGATGCGGGCCGGGCGGCGCTGGAAGCCGGCGCGCCCATTCTGGTGGATGCGGAGATGGTGGTGCGCGGCATCACCCGCGCGCGCCTGCCGGCGGACAACGACGTGATCTGCACGCTCAACGACCCGGCGACGCGGGGGCTGGCGGAGGAAATCGGCAACACCCGCTCTGCCGCAGCGCTGGAACTGTGGCGACCACACCTCGAAGGCGCTGTGGTCGCCATCGGCAATGCGCCGACGGCCCTCTTCCACCTCATCGCCATGCTTAAAGAGGGGGCGCCGAAGCCTGCGGTCATCCTCGGGATGCCGGTGGGGTTCGTCGGCGCGCTGGAATCGAAGGAGGCGCTGGCGGAGGCGGACCTCGGCGTGCCGTTCGCCATCGTGCGCGGGCGGCTCGGCGGATCGGCGATCACCGCCGCGTGCGTCAACGCGCTGGCGCGGCCGGGAATCTGACTTATGCACGGCACCAACGGCGGAGAGCCGACCATGACGGATAGCGGCAAGCTCTGGGGCGTCGGCACGGGGCCGGGCGACCCCGAGCTCCTCACCCTCAAGGCCGCGCGGGTGCTGCGCGAGGCCGACGTGTGCGCCTACTTCGCCAAGCGCGGCCGCAGGGGCAACGCGCGCACGACGGTGGACGCCCTGCTGCGCCCCGGCATGGCCGAGATGGCGCTGGAATACCCCGTTACCACCGAGATGCCCGCACACACGGCGGAATACCGCAGCGCCATCACCGCCTTCTACGAGGAAAGCGCGGCGCGCGTGGCGGCGGCGCTCGACGCCGGCAAGTCGGTCGCGGTGCTGTCGGAGGGCGACCCGCTGTTCTACGGCTCGTACATGCACCTTCATGTGCGGCTGGCACGGACATATCCGAGCGAGGTCATTCCGGGGGTGACCGCGATGTCCGGGTGCTGGTCGCAGGCCGGGCTGCCTCTGGTGCAGGGCGACGAGATGATGGCGATCCTCCCCGGCACGCTCGCCGAGGACGCGCTCGCCGCCCGCCTTTCCGAGGTGGAGGCGGCCGTCATCATGAAGGTCGGCCGCAATCTCGGCCGGATCCGCCGGGCGCTGGCCTCTGTCGGCCGCCTGCACCACGCCGTCTACGTCGAGCGCGGGACGATGGCGAACGGCCACCACGTTCTGCTCAGCGACAAGGCGGACGATGCGGCGCCCTACTTCTCGCTGGTGCTGGTGCCGGGCTGGGGCACGCGGATCGGCGGCGACGCGATCACCTATGCGTCGACCGCGGCCGCCGTGGCGGGAGAGCCGGCATGACGGTCCATTTCATCGGCGCGGGGCCGGGGGCGGCGGACCTCATCACCGTGCGCGGGCAGCGGCTCCTCGCCGCCTGCCCGGTCTGCCTCTACGCGGGCTCCATCGTGCCCGAGGAGCTTCTGGCGCACTGCCCGGCGGACGCGCGAAAGGTCAACACGGCCTCGCTGTCGCTGGACGAGATCGAGGCCGAATACGTTGCCGCCCATGCCGCGGGGCACGACGTGGCGCGGCTTCATTCGGGCGACACGTCGGTGTGGAGCGCGGTGGGCGAGCAGGCGCGGCGGCTCGACCGGCTCGGCATTCCCTGGCGCATCGTGCCCGGCGTGCCGGCGTTCGCGGGCGCAGCGGCGGCGCTCGGGATGGAGCTCACCGTGCCGGCCGAGGCGCAGAGCCTCGTGCTGACGCGGGTTTCGGGCCGTGCCTCGCCGATGCCGGAGGGCGAGACCCTCGCCGCATTCGCCGCCACCGGCGCGCCGCTCGCCATCCACCTCGCCATCCATGCGCTCGACCGGGTGGTCGCGGAGCTGACGCCAGTTCTGGGCGCGGACTGTCCGGCCATCGTCGTGGCGCGGGCGACGTGGGCGGACGAGCGGATCGTGCGCGGCACGCTCGGCACCATCGAGGCGGCGCTGGCGGACGACCCGATCGCCCGCACGGCGCTCATTTTCGTCGGCCGTGCGCTGGGGGCGACGGCGTTTCGCGAGAGCGCGCTCTACGACGCGGGCTACGTCCGCCGGTTCCGCGGGCTGGAGAGCGCATCTTGACCGACTTCGCGGCACGGCTTCTGGCGCGGGTGGCGCCCTCGACGGCGGCGTTCCGGCCGGGGCACGTCTGGATCGCCGGCGCGGGGCCGGGCGGGCTCGAGACGATGACGCTCGGCGTGCTCGCCGCCATCGCCAAGGCCGACGCCATCGTCCACGACGCGCTGATCGACGCCGACATGCTGGCCGGCGTTCCCGCCGAGTGCTTCTTCATGGGCAAGCGCGGCTGGCATCCCTCGCCCAGGCAGCCCGAGATCAACGCGCTTCTGGTGAAGCTCGCGAAGGAGGGGCGGCGGGTGCTGCGGCTGAAGGGCGGCGACCCGTTCGTGTTCGGCCGCGGCGCGGAGGAGGTCCTGGCGCTGCGCGAGGCCGGCGTGCCGCTGAGGGTGCTGCCGGGGGTAACGTCGGCGCTCGGCGCATCGGCGAGCGCGCTGCTGCCGGCGACTGCGCGGGGCGTCAACCGCGCCGTGGTGCTGGTGACGGGCAACTGCGCCACGGCCGACGACAAGCCGACCCCGCCCGACGCAGTGGACTGGGCAGCGCTCGCGCGGCTCGGCCAGCCTATCGTCGTCTACATGGGGCTCGCCAACCTCGGCCGGATCGCAGCCGCGCTGATGGCCGGCGGCCTCGCCGCGCGCACGCCTGCGGCGGTGGTCATGTCGGCCACCCTGCCCGACGAGCGGGTGCTGGTGTCCTCGCTGGACCGCGTCGCGGCGGAAGCGGCAGAGGAAGGCTTCGAGGCGCCCGCGCT
Source organism: uncultured Alphaproteobacteria bacterium (assembly GCA_963704595.1). Lineage (GTDB taxonomy): Bacteria > Pseudomonadota > Alphaproteobacteria > Rhizobiales > Amorphaceae > Acuticoccus. Next base: position 140,428 of record OY969922.1, on the reverse strand, counting down.
GGTGTTCATCGGCGAGAACGTGGCGCTCGGCGCGGCGATGCAGGAGAGCGCGCCGGCCGCGCGTGAGCGCACCCTGGCGGCGGCGGACCGGGTCTAGACGAGGACGCCGGCGACCACCTCGTCCTCGGTGATGTCGCGGTAGATGAAGCCGGCGCTGTCGAGCCGTGCGTGGAGCGCGCCGAAGTTGCCCTGCGCGGTGGACTCGATGCCGATCAGGATCGAGCCGAAGTTGCGGGCGGACTTCTTAAGGTACTCGAAGCGGGTGATGTCGTCGTCCGGGCCCAGCATGTCGAGGAAGTCGCGCAGCGCGCCGGGGCGCTGGGGCATCCTGAGGATGTAGTATTTCTTCAGGCCTGCGGAGCGGAGCGCGCGCTCCTTCACTTCCGGCAGGCGCTCGAAGTCGAAGTTGCCGCCGGAGGTGACGCACACCACCTTGCGCCCGCGCAGCCGCTCGGGCGGCAGGGCGCGCAGGGCGTCGATCTCCATCGCGCCGGCGGGCTCCAGGACGATGCCCTCGATGTTCAGCATCTCGAGGATCGTCTCGCAGACGCGGTCTTCCGGCACCAGCACCACCTGCGCGGGGTGCCGGCCCTTGAGCGCCGCGAAGGTGTGGTCGCCCATCCGGCCCACCGCCGCACCGTCGACGAAGGTGTCGACGCCGGCGAGCGTCACCAGCTCGCCGCTGACGAGGCTCTTCTGGAACGACGGCGCCCCTGCCGGCTCGACGAACACGATCTCCGTCTCCGGCGACAGCGCCTCGAACACCTGCACCACGCCCGCCGCGAGCCCGCCGCCGCCGACGGGGAGGATCAGCACGTCCGGCTTCTCTGCCATGGCGGCGAGAATTTCGAGGCCGACGCTCGCCTGCCCCTCGATGATGTCCGGATGGTCGAACGGCGGCACGAAGGTGGCGCCCTGCTCGGTCGCGAACTTCTTCGCGGCGGCATAGGACTGGTCGAACGTGTCGCCGATCAGGCGCACGGTGATGTTGGGGCCACCGAAGGTCTGCGTCTTGTAGATCTTCTGCTTGGGCGTGGTGATCGGCATGAACACCGTGCCCTTCACGCCGTAGTGGTTGGCGACGAAGGCGAAGCCCTGCGCGTGGTTGCCTGCCGAGGCACACACGAAGTCCGACAGCGTCGGGTCAGCGGCCAGCGCCTTGCGGAAGAAGTTCGCCGCCCCGCGCAGCTTGTAGGACCGCACCGGGGTGAGATCCTCGCGCTTGAGGATGATGTCGGCGCCGTAGCGTTCGGACAGGAACGCGTTGCGCTGCAGCGGGGTGGGCTCCATCAGCGCGCTCAGCGCGGCTGCGGCCTCCTTGCAGCGGTCGAGGAAGGTGTCGGTCTGTGCGGGCGCGGTGCTGGTGCTCATGGCGCGTTGTTAGTCGCACGGCCGCCGCTTTCCAAGGGCCGAGATGCGGCGAGCGCGCACCGCTGGTCTGCGGCGGCTGCCGCGCGCTATGGTGGCGGCATGACCATCTATATCGACGCCGACGCCTGCCCCGTGAAGGACGAGACCATCAAGGTCGCCGAGCGCTATGGCGTGCCGGTGGTGATCGTCTCCAACGGCGGCATCCGCCCGCGCCCGGAGCCGCTGGTGGAAACCGTGGTGGTGCCCGACGGGCCGGACGCGGCCGACATGTGGATCGCCGAGCGCTGCGGGCCGGGCGACATCTGCATCACAGGCGACATTCCGCTCGCGGCGCGCTGCCTCGAGCACGGCGCGGCGGCGCTGCGGCACAACGGCGATCCGTTCACCACCGCCAACATCGGCCAGCAGATGGCGATGCGCGACCTGATGGCAGATTTGCGCGCCGCCGACCCCTTCCGGCAGGGCAAGGGCAAGCCGTTCTCGAAGGCGGACAGGTCGCGCTTCCTGCAGGCGCTCGACCGGATGGTGCAGGCGGCGCAGCGGGGGTGAGCCCGGTCCATCAGTGCGGCCAGGGTCGCCCGAGGGGCTCACCGCGTCAAACCGCCTGCGGCGGTTCCTCCACTGCGTTCCGGCCCTCCGGGTGACCCGGTGAGCCCCTCGGGCGAGTGCGTTCGCATGACGGCTCCGGAGGAACGACCGGGGGGAACATGACAGAGCCCGACTCTCCAGAGGAACGGCAGGGGGGCGAGCGGCGCGGTGGGCGATCATTCTGCCCGCTGAGTGGCGTGAGGCGGCGTCCTGGGAGGTGCGGCGCGATCAATGATTGCGTTCGGGCGGGGTTCGGACCCATAAGGGCGGCAATTCCTCAAGATCCGCGAGCGTTGTTCCCGTGACCTTCACCCCGCGCGTGTTTTCCGGCGTCCAGCCCACCGGCAGCCTTCACCTCGGCAACTATCTCGGCGCGATCCGCCGGTTCGTCGCCATGCAGGACGACTATCCCTGCATCTATTGCGTGGTCGACCTGCACGCCATCACCGTGTGGCAGGAGCCGGCCGCGCTGATCGAGGCGACCCGCCACGTCACCGCCGCCTACCTCGCGGCGGGCATCGACCCGGCGAAGAGCATCGTCTTCAACCAGAGCCAGGTATCGGCGCACGCCGAGCTCGCGTGGATCTTCAACTGCGTGGCGCGGATGGGGTGGCTGGGGCGGATGACCCAGTTCAAGGAGAAGGCCGGCAAGGACCGGGAGAACGCCTCCGTCGGCCTCTTCGCCTACCCGACGCTGATGGCGGCCGACATCCTGGCCTACCAGGCGACCCACGTTCCGGTCGGCGAGGACCAGAAGCAGCATCTCGAGCTGACGCGCGACATCGCGCAGAAGTTCAACCACGACTATGCCGCGCGGCTCGAAGAGCTCGGCCATGCGGACGGGCTGTTCCCGATGACGGAGCCGATCATCCAGGGGCCGGCGACGCGCGTGATGAGCCTGCGCGACGGGTCGAAGAAGATGTCGAAGTCCGACCCGTCGGACAACTCGCGCATCAACCTCACCGACGATGCCGACGCAATCGCCCAGAAGGTGCGCAAGGCCAAGACAGACCCCGAGCCGCTGCCGTCCGAGGCGAAGGGGCTGGAGGGCCGGCCCGAGGCGGACAACCTCGTCGGCATCTACGCGGCGCTTTCGGGGACGACGCGCGACGCGGTGCTGTCGGAGTATGGCGGGGCGCAGTTCTCGGTCTTCAAGCCGGCGCTGGCTGAGCTTGCGGTGACGCAGCTTGCGCCGCTGAACGACGAGATGCGGCGGCTGGTCGCCGACCCCGGTCACCTCGACGGCGTCCTGAAGGACGGCGCGGCGCGGGCGGCGGAAATTGCGGCGCCGGTGATGGCGGACGTGCGCAAGGTGGTGGGGTTCGTCGGATGAGTGATGCGCTGAACGAGCGCAAGCGGCTGCCGCCGGACCTCGAGGTGCTCCTGAAGCAGTACCCGCGGACCGAATGGGCGCGGCACCAGAATCTGGGTGGGATGGCGAGCTTCTGGCTCCAGCGGCACGACATGTTCCGCTCGCTGGGCGGCGACCTCAGGAAGGGCGCGGCGAAGTTCCAGGAGGGCAAGCGCGACCCGCAGGAGTTCTGGCGCTGGTTCGCGCCCCGCGCGTCGACCTTCCTCAACGAGCTGCACGGCCACCACCACATCGAGGACGAGCATTATTTTCCGGTGTTCCGCCGCGCGGAGAAGCGGCTGGTGCGCGGCTTCGACATTCTCGACCTCGACCATGTGACGCTGGACCAGGAGATCCACGGTCTGGCGGACGAGGCCAACGCCTTCCAGCGCGCGCTCGCCAAGAAGGGCGACGTGCGCCCGGCCGCCGACCGTCTGCACAAGCGGCTTGAAGGGATGCAGACGGGCATCCTGCGCCACCTGTCCGACGAAGAGGATCTCATCATTCCGGTGATCCTCGACCAGGGCGAACGCAAGCTCGGCATCATGTAGCCGTCGGTTGCGCCGGCGAGGGCCGCGCCTAGAGTGGGGCCGTTCCCGGATCGAGGCGCCGCCGATGACAGTTCCCGACGAGAACACCCCCGCCGTGCTGGTGACGGGCGCGGCCGGCTTCCTCGGCCGCCGCGTGGTGGCGGCGCTTGCCTGCGCGCGGGGCCGCGGTGCGCGCCGGCGTCAACCGCACGGCGCTTGCGGCCGACATCGCCGCGCTGCCCGGCGTCGCCGAGGTGCCGTGCCGGATGGGCGATGCCGCGTCGCTCGAGGCGGCCGCGGCGGGTGCGGTTGCCATCGTCCACGGCGCGTACGGCGGCGATCCGTCCGCCATGGCGGACGAGGCGGCGCGGCTGATCGCGGCCGCTGACGCCAATGGCGTGCGCCGCATGGTGATGCTCTCGACCATCGACATCTATGGCGACCGTGATGGCGACATCGCGGAGAGCGACCCGCCGGTCGAGCCGGTGCGGCCCTACGGGGCGGCCAAGCGCGCCGTGGAGGAGAAGCTCGCCGCATGGGCGGCGGCCAAGGGGACGGCGGCGGTCGCGCTCAGGATCGGGTGCGTGCTCGGGCCGGGCAGCGCGCTGTGGTTCGAAGGGCTGGCCGCGCGGATGGCCGCGGGCGGCATCGGCCCGATGGGTGCCGCCGGCGAGGGCCTCGCACCGATGGTGCATGTCGACGATGTGGCGGAGCTTGCGGCAACGGCCGCGCTGGAAGCGGCGCCGGGGTTCATGGCGCTTAACGTCGCCGGCCCGCCGGAGATGACGTGGAACGCCTATTTCGCGGCGCTGGCGGCGCGGGCCGGCGTGGCGGCGCCACGGCTCGATGCGGACGCGGTGCGGCGGCGGGCGCCGGTGTCACGCATCGCGAAGGGGCTGGGCAAGTTCGGGGTGCCGGGGCTCGGCGCGGTGGCGGCATCGCCGCGGCCGGGGGAGTTGGCGCTGTTCGGGCGCAAGGCGCGGTACGTGACCGATGCGGCGGAGGCTGCGTTCGGCTGGGCGCCGCAGCGCACGGTCGCCGACGCGCTCGATGAGGCGTACGGCGACCGCAAGGCGACCTAGTTGGTGGTCGCGGTCTGCTGGCGCTTCTGCGCCTCTTCCATGTTGCGGCGGTAGAGCGCCACGAAGTCGATCGGGTCGATCATCAGCGGCGGGAAGCCGCCGTTGCGCACCGCGTCGGCCAGGATCTGGCGGGCGAACGGGAAGAGCAGGCGCGGGCCCTCGATCAGCAGGAAGGGCTGCACGTGCTCGGGCTTCATGTCGCTGACGCGGATGATGCCGGCGTAGGCAAGCTCCACCTCGAAGTTGATCGCGTCCTCGGGGCCGGCCTTGGCCTCCAGCGTGATGGTGACCTCGAAGTCGGTCGGCGTCAGGCCCTTGGCACCGACATTGACGCCGATGTTGATCGGCGGCTGCTGGTCGCCCTTCTGCAGGGACATCGGCGCACGCGGGTTCTCGAAGGAGAGGTCCTTCACGTACTGCGCCAGGACGCGCACGCTCGGCTGCTGGCCTTCCTGCGGGGCGGCAGTATCCGTCGTCGTGCTGTCGCTCATCTTGGCTCCATTCGGTATTGGTGGTTTTCGGTCTGGAATTGACCGGTGGGCTAGCACGCGTCCGGTTAAGCGACAAGCGCTGCCGGGGCCTTACGCCGCATCCGCCGGCCTCAGCGCGGCTTGTCGGCCCCCGGGCCGCGCCAGGGGCTGTCGCCGTCGCCGCCCTTCGGCCGATAGTCGTCGTGACCGAGCTCGATGGTCCGCCCGTGTGTGCGCTGGCGCGGTCCGCCCCGCTGCGGCGCCGTGCCGCGCTCCATCTTCACCGCGCCGGAAACCTGCTTCCAGATGCCCCGCCGGACCGACGGGATGAACAGGAGAAGGCCGATCGTGTCGGTGATGAAGCCCGGCGTGAGGAGAAGAATCCCGGCGATCGCCACGGTCACGGCCTGTCCGATCGCGCCTGCGGGCACCTTCCCCTGGTCGAGGTCGGCCTTCAGCCGCGCGATTGCCGAAAGGCCCTGCCGCTTCAGCAGCGTGGCGCCCAGAACCGCCGTCAGGATGATGAGCGCGATGGTCGGCAGCGCCCCGATCAGGTCGCCGACCAGCAGGAACACTGCTATCTCGGCGATCGGCACGGCGATCAGAAACGCAATCAGGAATAGTCGGATCACAGCGGTCCTCTTTGCCAGTCTCCCCGAGGATATGGGAGCGCCGAAAAGTTTTTCACCGTCCGGGCGATGGACCGCGGGCTGTGCTTTGGCTAGGTTCCCTTTGTCGCGTGGCGGACAGCACCCCTGTTCCGCCGCGCTTTTTGTCTTACCTCAGGCGGGTAACGCAGTCTCCCCGGTGATCCAGCGCGGTCGCTCCAACACGAGCGGACAGGTTTTACGCGAATGAGTGATTTTTTCGGCATCGAGAACCTCATCATCCTGGCGATCGCTGTCGCGATCTTCCTGCGGTTGCGGAGCGTCCTCGGCCGGCGCACCGGCAACGAGCGCCAGCCCTACGACCCCTACGCGGCCAAGCCCGCCGAGGCGAAGGATCGCGCCGCCGACAACGTGGTGACGCTGCCGCGCCAGCCGTCCTCGCGTGAGACCGCCAACGATTCCATCGACCTCGACGCCCGGTTCAAGGGCACCGCGAAGAAGGGGACGCCGCTCTACGACAGTCTCGCCGCGATCGTCGCCGCCGACCCGTCGTTCGACCCCAAGTCCTTCAAGGAAGGCGCGTCGATGGCCTACGAGATGGTCGTCACCGCCTTCGCCAACGGCGAGCGGGACACGCTGCGCCCGCTGCTGTCGCCTGAGGTCTACGAGGGCTTCGACGCGGCGATCGCCGCCCGCGAGGCTGCCGTGCAGACGATGTCGACCACGCTGATCGGGATCGAAAAGATCGAGATCACCGACGCCTCGCTGAAGGGCTCGATGGCCCGGGTGACGACGCGGATCGACAGCCAGATGATCACCGCCAACTACGACAAGGCGGGCGAACTCATCAGCGGCGACCCCAACAAGGTGGTCGACGTGGTGGACGTGTGGACCTTCGAGCGCGACACCAAGGCGAAAGATCCCAACTGGGCGCTGGTCGCCACCGAATCGGCCTGAGGGCCGGCGTTCGCGCCGCCCCCCATGTCCGCCCCCACCCCTCTTAACGCCGAAGCGGCCGGCTCGCCCGGCCCGGCGCGCGCCCCTGCGGGGGCGCGCGCCGAAACCGTGCCCTGGGAAGCGCTGCCCGGCTGGACCGCCGAGGAGGCCGCCGCGCTTCTTGCGGGCCTTCGCCGGCATCTGGCGCCAGAGATCCGCGCACGCCCGCATGAGGCGCCTTGGCTCGCCCACGCAGGCGCGCTGCTGGAGCCCGGTGCCGATCCGCTCGCGCTGGTCGAGACCCATTTCACGGCACGGCGGATGGCGGCGCCGGGGTTTCTCACGGGCTACTACGAGCCGGTGATCGAAGCCTCGCGCACGGCGACAGGTCCCTTCCGATTCCCGCTCTACCGCCGGCCCGACGATCTCGTCCGCACCGCGCCACGCGCGGACCTCCCAGGCGACGGCACGTTTGCGCGAAGGATGCCGGACGGGACGCTGGCGCCTCACCACGACCGGCCTGCCATCATGGCGGGGGCGCTCGCCGGGCGCGGGCTGGAGCTCGCGTTCGTGGCGGACCCGGTGGATGCCTTCTTCGCGCAGGTGCAGGGCTCGGCGCGGCTGGCGCTGACCGACGGCACCACCATCCGCATCGGCTACCACGGCAAGTCGGGCCAGCCCTATACGGCGATCGGGCGGGTGCTGATCGACCGCGGCGTGCTGCCGGAGGGCGGCGCCACGATGGCGACGATCCGCGCGGCGCTGGCGGCCGACCCCGCGCTGGTGGAGCCGGTCCTGTCGGCCAACCGCTCGTTCGTCTTCTTCCGCGAGCGGCCCTCGGTGTACGAGGCGCTGGGGCCGATCGCGGCGGCCGGGCTGCCACTGGTGCCCTGGCGCAGCCTTGCGGTGGATCGCGGCGAGATCCCGCTCGGCACGCCGGTCTTCGTCGAGACCGAGGTGCCGCATCATGGGCTCTGGCGCGGGATCACCATCGCGGAGGACACGGGGACGGCGATCGTCGGCCCGGCGCGCGGCGACCTCTTCTTCGGCAGCGGCGCGGAGGCGGGACGGATCGCGGGCGACATGAAGGCGGCGGCGCGGCTCACGCTGATCGAGCCGACGCTCGCGGTGTGACCCGCCGCCCGCTCAAGCCCGGCGACCGCGCGCTCTGGGAGCGCGTGGCGCGCACCGTCACGCCGCTGAAGCCCGCGCGCGTCCTTGCGCCAAAACTCTCGCCGCAGACAGCGCCCCCGCCCGCACCGCCGGCACCGCCGCCGAAGATGCCGGCGCCCGCCGCCCCCGCGCCGCAGAACGCCGGCAAGGCCGCAACGCCGCGCGTCGCCGCCCGCACCATCGGCGACCTCGACCGCAAGGAGCGCCGGCGGCTGGCGCGCGGGGTGGAGTCCATCGACGCGCGGATCGACCTCCACGGCATGACCCAGGACGAAGCCCATGCGGCGCTGACCCGCTTCGTGATGGGCTCGCAGGCCTCCGGGCGCCGCGTGATCCTCGTGATCACCGGCAAGGGTCGCGGCGGCGAGGGGGCGGGCATTCTCCGCCGCGCGGTGCCGCACTGGCTGACGGCGCGCGAACTCTCCCGCCTCGTCGTCGGGTTCGGCGCGGCCAGCGCGACCCACGGGGGGGATGGGGCGCTCTATGTCCGGCTTCGGTCCAAGGGGAAGGTGGCCCGGCGGTAGGGTTCGGACGGCGCGTTGCGCCGGCTCTGTTACTTGTGTGGCGAGGGATTTCCTCCCTCGCGCTCCCTCCATCTCGCCGATGGGCAGGGGTTCAGAGCAGACGGGCGCTTCGCGACCGGCTGTTCTGAACCCTTTGCGAGGCTTGGTCCCGGTTCGGCCCCGTCAAGGGTGAAGGCTTCGCCCGCCTGCGGCGCCCTTGACGGGGCCGCACCGGGACGGGCCGTGCCGGTAATTCTGTCTCAGGCCTTGGTGGGGCGGAACAGGTAGCGGTGGAACGTGAGGTCGGACGTGGCGGCGAGCCACAGGCCGATGCCGGCAGTCGCAACCATCGCGAAGACGAGGCGGCCGAGGAGCACGCTGGTGACGTCCGCTCCCGCTGCGGCGACGACGAACGTGTCCTCGATGACGCCGTGCGCGAGGCCCATGAAGGCGCAGGACAGGAAGATCTGCCGCGGCGGGATCGTGCCACGCCGCGCCTCGCGGATGATGAGCCCGCCACCGAACGCGACGCCGAGAAGCATCCCGATGGTGGTGAAGCTCGCCGCTTCCCGGCCGATCCCGACGAGGCGGAACAGTGGCGACAGCGCGCGGTCGACATACGCCATCGCGCCGAAGTGCTTGAGGCCCTCGATCGCCCAGGTCAGCACGAAGAGGATCACGAACATCGCGGCGAGGGTCTTGGCGAGGTCGAGCGCGAAGGAGAGCCAGCCGCCGGCTTCCTCCTCCGGCAGCCACAGGGGGTCGATCGGCGCCGCCAGCCAACCCGTTGCGCGGAAGATGTGGTGGAGGATCAGCGCGTAGACGATGCCGCCGACGATGCGGATTGCGGTGGAGGCGATCAGCCCCGGCCCCGCCTTCTGGATGATGCGCTGCTCCACCGGCAGGGCGTGGGCGAAGAGGAGGAGCGTCGCGAACACCGTCATGTCCGCTTCCGTCAGCGTGCCCGGCGCCATCAGCGTGAACACCACGGTGACGCCCGCCCAGATGCCGACCAGGAGCCCCGTCACCCACGCGACGGCGAGTTCGGGCGGCAGGCCGAAGAGGCCCATCAGGCCGGCGAAGACCGGCGCGATCGCCTTGATGGCGCCGATGTCGGTCAGCACCTTTGCGAGGATCGCGATGGGCACGATGATCCGCGACAGCTCCCAGAAGATGACGACGATGTCGCGGTTGGTGCGCATGGCGCTGATCTCGTGCCTCACGGCCTGTCCTTCCCTGTCCGGCGTCTGGCGTCCGGTGGCGAGGGATTGAGTAGCGCGGGCGGGATCGCAGTTGTGGTCAAAATTGCCGCCTTCGTGCAATAATATTGCATCGGGCCCGCGGGCGCAGGGAGGCGGCGATGGACCGGATCGACCGCAGGCTGCTCGACCTCCTGCAGCGCGACGCGTCTCGCACCAACGCCGCCCTGGCGGACGATGTCGGGCTGTCGCCGTCGACATGCCTCCGGCGGGTGCGGCGGCTGTTTGCGTCGGGCGTGGTTGCGAAGGTGGTCGCGATCCTCGACGCGGCTAAGGTCGGCAAGGGGCTGAAGGCGATCGTGACCGTGGAGCTGAAGCACCACGGCGAGCAGGAGATGCGCCGCTTTCTGGACCTTGCGAAGGCCGAGCCTGCTGTCGCGCAGGCTTATGCGGTCACAGGCGAGACCGATGTGGTCCTCGTCCTGCGCCTCGCGGACATGGACGAGTACGACGCCTTCTGCGAGCGCGTCTTCCGCGACCGCACGAACGTGGCGCGGTTCTACACCATGCTGGTGATCCGCACGGCGAAGGACGAGACCGCGCTGGCGCTGTGACCGCGCGGCCCCGACAGGTGTTACGCCTTGCGGTCGGCGGTGATGGGCTTGGGTGCGAAGTCGACCGGGACGAGGAGCTTGTTCTCCTGGCTGACGAGGTAGCCGGCGTCGCGGCTCTGCTTCAGGTACTCGATCCACTCGGGGTCGGCCTGCAGGGCCTTGCGCTTCTCGGCGCGGTCGGCGGCGCTCTCGTAGACCCAGATGTGGACGTAGGAGTTGGGGTCGCCCGTCTCGGTGCCCGCGTAGAGGAGCGGCTGGCCGAGGTGTTTCGACTGCACGGGGAAGCCGGCCTTCTCGTAGATCGCAAGGTGGAGCTTGATGGTGCCGGGGCGGCAGACGTAGGTGCGGTGGTCGATCAGCATTGGGGCTTCTTCATGCGTTGGGGGAGGAGGTGAGGGCGGCGCGGAGCGCCACGACGAAATCGCGCACACTGTAGACCAGCATGATCGCGGCGGAGACCGGAATGACGGCGTAGATCCATGCGGTCGGGACCGAGAGGATCGGCGTCGCGGCACGGCTCCTGACGGTGAGGTCGAGGCCCTTCATCGCCATGATGGCGAGGAAGACCATCGACAGGATCACCGAGACGATCCGCAGCATCGGGCCGTAGGGGCGGCCGAGGGCGAGCTCCATCCAGTCGATCCGGAAGTGCTCGTTCTCGCGCCAGAGGGCGGCGGCGCCGAGGAAGACCATGTAGGCGAACAGCGCCTGGACCACCTCGTCGAACCACGAGAACGCCCAGACCTGGAAGTAGCGCGACAGGACGTTGACGAAGAGGATCGCGAAGAGGGCGACGAGGCACAGGATCGGGATGCCGCGCAGGACGCTGCCGACGATCCGGTCGATGGCGGCGAGGGCACGCATCAGTTCGCTCCCATCATGAGGTTCGGCAGCCAGATCGAGACGGCGGGCCAGTAGGTGACCATCAGGAGGACGACCATCAGGCCGATGAGGTAGGGCCACAGCGCCCGCGTCAGCACGCCGACCTTGAGGCCGGAGATGGACGACACGGCGAACAGCACCATGCCGACGGGCGGGGTGAGGAGGCCGACCATCGAGCACATGATCATGATGACGCCGAACTGCACCGGGTCGACGCCGATCTCGAGCATCACCGGCAGGAACAGCGGCACGGTGAGGACGATGACCGCGATGCCCTCGAGGAACATGCCAAGAACGAGGAGGATCGCGACGACGATGGCGAGGATCAGCGTCGGGTCGGTGGTGAGGCCGAGCAGCGCGTCGATCAGCGCGTTGGGCACCCGCTGGTGGACGAGGAGCCAGCCGAAGAAGCCCGCCGCCGCGATGACGAACATCACGCGGATGGTGTGCACCAGCGTCATCCACAGGATGCCGGGGAGGGCGGAAAGCTTCATCTCCTTGTAGACGAAGAGCGACAGCACCAGCGCGTAGGCGCAGGCGGCGACGCCGGCCTCGGTCGGCGTGAAGATGCCGGTGAAGATGCCGCCGATGATGATGACGGGCGTCATCAGCGAGAGCACCGAATCGATGAAGCTCTGCCACAGCTCGGTGAGCGGCGCGCGCTCGGACCGCGCCATGTTGGTGCGCCAGGAGACGAACCAGACCGCGATCATCAGCGCCAGCGCCATGAGGAGGCCGGGGACGACGCCGGCGAGGAAAAGCTTGGCGACCGAGACGCCGGTGATCGACGAGTAGAGCACGAACGGGATCGACGGCGGGAACACCGGCCCGATGGTGGACGACGCGGCGGTGATCGCGGCGGAGAAGGCCGGGTCGTAGCCCTTGTCGTTCATCGCCTTGAGCTCGACCTGGCCGAGGCCCGCTGCGTCCGCCACGGCGGCGCCGGACATGCCGGAGAAGATCAGCGAGGCGACGATGTTCACCTGGCCGAGGCCGCCGCGGATGTGGCCGACGCAGGCGTTCGCGAAGCGGAAGATCCGCTCGGTGATGCCGCCGGTGTTCATGAGGTTGCCGGCGAGGATGAAGAACGGAATCGCGAGCAGCGTGAACGCCGTGGTGGCGGAGAACATCCGCTGCGGCAGCATGGCGAGGAGGTGGAAGTCGCCGGAGATGACGTAGAAGCCCGTGGCCGTCAGCCCGAGCGCCACGGCGACTGGCACGCCGATGGCGATCAGGGCGACGAGCGAGCCCAGAATGATGAGAGGCAGCATCGCGCGTCCGATCCGCGAGGGGTCGCCGGGGCGCTGTGGCCCCGGCGGGGGAGGGTGGTTACTTCAGGAAGCTCTGGAACTTGTCCATGTTCTCCTGACCGACGTACTCGGTCACGCGCTGCATGGCGGGGGAGGCGTTCACCTTCTCGCGGAAGGGGGCGAGGTCCGGCTCGGTCACCGCCATGCCGCGCTCCTTCAGCTCGGCGAGCTCCTTGTCTTCCTGCTCCTGCACCATCTGGCGCATCGCCTCGCCGGCGGCCTTGCTCTCCTCGCGGATGATGGTCTGCTGCTCCTCCGTCAGCCCGTCCCAGATGTCCTTGTTGATGACGTGAACCATCGAATTGTAGACGTGCCGCGTGAGCGCGAGGTTGTCCTGAAACTCGTTCAGGTTGAAGTGGTAGATCACGCCGATCGGGTTTTCCTGCCCGTCGACCACGCCCTGGTTGAGCGCGTTCGGCAGCTCGGGGAAGGCGATCTGCGTGGCGGAGGCGCCGAGACCCTCGACCGCGGCGACGATCTGCAGCTCGGGCGGCGTGCGCAGCTTTAGGCCGGCGACGTCGTCGGGCGTGTTGATCGGGCGGACCGAGTTGGTGATGTTGCGGAAGCCGTATTCCCAGTTCGAGAGGAGGACGAGGCCCTGCTCCTCGAGCTTGGGGGCGACCCAGTCGTTGAACGGGCCGTCGAGGATCTCGTGCGCTTCGGCATAGTCCTTGAAGGCGAACGGCGTCATCACGGTGCCGAAGGCCTTCTCGTACTTGTCGAGCGCGCCCTGGGTGGGAAGGCTCATGTCGACGGCGCCGAGCACGGTCTGCTCTAGCTGTTCCGGCGGGGAGCCGAGTTCGTTGGCCGGGTAGATCTCGACCTCGACGGCGCCGTCCGTGCGCTCGGCGACCTTTTCGGCGAACTGCTGGGCGGCGAGGTGGCCGGGGTGCGTGTCGGCCGCGAAGTGGGCGAGGCGCAGCGTCACGTCTGCGGCCATGGCGGGCGCGGTCATGAGGGCGGCGAGGGATGCCGCGAGTACGAATTTACGCATTGGTTTCCTCCGGTTGCGTTTCTTTTGGGTGGTGGCGGTCAGGCGTCCGGCAGTTTCGCTTCGACGCCCGTCAGCTCTTCGTAGGCCTTGATGACGGCGGTGCAGCCTTCGTCCGCGTGGCCCATGATGGAGGCCAGCGCGTAGGTCTGGTGCACCGAGGATGCCATGAAGCCGGGCAGGCCGGCGTCCGTCAGCCATTCGGCGTAGTAGCGCACGTCCTTCTGCGCGTTGGCGAGGGACATGTGCGGGGTGAAATCGCGCTTCAGCGTGAGTTCGCCGTAAAGGTCCATCATGCCCGACTTGCCGCCGGCCGCCGAGATGATGCCGATGACCTTGGTCATGTCGAGCCCTTCGCGGGCGGCGAGGGCGAAACCTTCGCAGAACGTCGCGACATTGGCGAAGGCGATGTAATTGTGGATGAGCTTGAGGCGGATGGCGTGGCCGGCGGGGCCGACGTGGAAGATGTTTTCCGCGTAGGTGTCGAACACCGGGCGGAGCTCTTCGAGGAGGTCCGCGTCGCCGCCGAAGAGGACGTTCACGATCCCGGCGTCGGCATGCTTGGGGGTGCGCGTCATCGGCGCTTCGCAGTAGCGAAGGCCGCGCTTCTCGCACTCTTCGCGCATCAGGTCGACGTGGGACGGCGAGACCGTCGTGTGGTCGAGGAAGATCGCGCCCTTCGGCATCGCGTCGAGCAGGCCGCCGCGGAGCGCGAGGTCCTGCACGGCTTCGGCGGTGGTGATGCAGATGCCGAAGATGTCCGCCTCGGCGGCCATGGCGACGGGGTCCGCGCCGGCGACGGCGCCGAAGGAGACCGCCTCGTCGATCGCGGCACGGCGGATGTCGTAGGCGGTCACGTTGCGGCCCTTGAGGGCCATGTTCTTGACCAGCCCGCGGCCCATGCCACCAAGCCCGACGAATGCGATGCGCGGCTCGCCCATCCTCAACTCCCTGTCCGTCCGAAACTGCCGATCTCGATGCCGGCTCGGCGGAAGGGACCACAGAAAAGTTTGTCTGACAACTGTTTTATGTTAGCCATTGCGCCAACCGAATTGTGGCGCCAGTCTGCCCGCCGTCGGCGCCGCTGCGGTGCTGGAGGCGCCGATCGAGGCGTCCGAAAAAGGAGTCACCATGGCCGCAGGCCTTTTCGAGCGGATCGACCGACCCCGCCGTTTGCCCGACGAGATCGCGCGCTCCATCTCGGAGGCGATCTACTCCGGCCAGCTCAAACCCGGCGATCGCCTGCCCACCGAGCAATCCCTTTCCGAGCAGTTCGGCGTCGCGCGCACCGTGGTGCGCGAGGCCGTCTCGCTGCTGAAGTATGACGGCGTGATCGATTCCAAGCGCGGCGTCGGCGCCTTCGTGTCGGACGTCGCCTCCCGCTCTGCGTTCCGCATCAGCGCGGCGTGCTTCGAGAAGCGGCGCCAGCTCGTCCAGCTCCTCGAGCTGCGCACCGGCGTCCAGGCAGACGCCTCGGCGCTTGCCGCGGAGGCGCGCACCGAGCCGCAGCTGGCCGACATCGCCCGCCGCCTCGCCGCGATGGCCGACGCCACCACCGACGGGCAGGACTGGGCCGCGAACCGCCTCGACGCGCAGGACGGCTTCTACCGCGCGATCACCGAGGCGTCGGGTAACGACTACTACGTGGAGTTCATTGCGATGATCGAGCGCAACGTGTCAGACAACCTGCGTTCGGTTGCCATCAAGAACGCGATGGCGTCCGAATGGGGACGCGAGGTGCTGGAGGAGCACCGCGCGGTGTACCGCGCCCTCGAGGCGGGGAACCCCGACGAGGCGCGCATTGCGACGCGCAATCATTTCGAGCGGGCGGCACAACGCCTCGCCAACAGGGCCGATATTGCCGATGTCTAGTGTGATGGAACGCGTGAACGACAACGATGCCTCGGGCGCACGCCACGGCGGCACCGCGCTGGTGGAGGCGCTGAAGGCGCAAGGGGTGGAGCGGGTCTTCTGCATCCCCGGCGAGAGCTACCTCGCCGCGCTGGACGGCTTCTACGAATCCGGGATCGACCTCGTGGTCGCGCGCCACGAGGGCGGCGCCGCCATGATGGCCGACGCCCACGGCAAGCTCACCGGCAAGGCGGGCGTGGCGTTCGTCACCCGCGGGCCCGGGGCGACCAACGCCTCGTCCGGCATTCATGTGGCGATGCAGGATTCGACGCCGATGGTGCTGTTCGTCGGCCAAGTGGCGCGCGACCAGCGCGACCGCGAGGCGTTCCAGGAGGTGGACTACCGGGCGATGTTCGCCCCGCTCGCCAAGTGGGTCGCCGAGATCGAAGTGACCGACCGCATTCCCGAGTATGTCAGCCACGCCTTCCATGTGGCGCAGTCCGGCCGACCTGGCCCCGTGGTGCTCGCGCTGCCGGAGGACATGCTGTCCGCCCTGTGCGACGCGCCGGTCGCGCCTGCGGCCACCATGGTGCGGTCCGAGCCGTCCGAGGCGGCGCTGCGACGAGATCGTTGCGGCTCTCGCGGGCGCCGAGCGTCCGCTGGTGATTGCCGGCGGCGGCGGCTGGTCGGCTGAAGCCGCGGCGGCGCTGGAGGCATTCGCGGCAAAGTGGGACCTGCCGGTCGGCACCTCGTTCCGCTGCCAGGACTATATCGACAACCGCTCGCCGCAATATGTCGGCGACGTCGGCATCGGCATCAACCCGTTCCTCGGCGAGATGGTGGCGAACGCTGACGTGATCCTCGCCCTCGGCCCCCGGCTCGGCGAGATGACCACCAGCGGCTACACGCTGTTCTCGGTGCCCGATCCGGTGCAGAAGCTGATCCACGTCCACCTCGACCCGTCCGAGCCCGGCCGCGTCTATCGGCCCGCGATTGCGGTGGCAGCGTCTCCCGCCGCGACGGTGATCGCCCTTGCCGGCCGCGATGCGCCGGCGGCAAAGCCGTGGGCCGCGCTGCGAGCCGAGGCACATGCCTCGATGAACGCGTGGCGCACGCCGCAGGCAACGCCCGGCGACGTGAAGATGGAACAGATCGTCGCCCATCTCAGCGAGGTTCTGCCAGACGATGCGATCGTCACCAACGGCGCCGGCAACTATGCCGCCTGGCTGCATCGCTACTACTGGCACCGGACCTACCGCACCCAGCTGGCGCCGACCTCGGGCTCCATGGGCTACGGGCTGCCGGCCGCTGTGGCCGCCAAGCTCCACGCGCCGGAGCGTGAGGTGATCTGCCTTGCCGGCGACGGCTGCTTCCAGATGTCGATGCAGGAGTTCGGCACCGCCTGCGACTATGGCGCCAACGTCGTGGTGATCGTCTCCAACAACGGCGTCTACGGCACGATCCGGATGCACCAGCAGAAGCACTATCCGGGCCGCCCGTCCGGCACCGGGATGAAGAACCCGGACTTTGCCGCCTGGGCGCGGTCCTACGGTGCCTTCGGCGAAACCGTGACGAAGCACGAGGACTTCCCGGCGGCACTGGAGCGGGCCCGCAAGGCCGGCACCCCCGCGCTGATCGAGCTGAAGACCGACCCCGCCGCCATCTCGCCCCGGACCCCGGCATAGGCGTCGCCGCTCCGGCGGGCCAGGCCCGCCGGATACAGGACCGGTCGCGCCAGCAAATATCCGTCCCCTCGCCTTGAGAGGGGCTGGCAGAGCGGCTAGGCAGGTACCGTTGTTCAATTTCTTGGCGGCATTGCGCGTTGCCTGCGGGTGATCCCGGTGCCGCCTTCGCAAAGACGGACATAATCGGTGACGACCCAGACGCCCCCCAAATCCCGCATTCTCGCCGGCATGCCGTTCCTGAAGCGCGACAACCCGTGGCCCGAGTTCGGCTACGGCGAGCTCGAGCCCTTCATGCTGTCGCTGGACGGCAACGGGCGGAGCGGGCGCGAGATCGTGATGGACGTGATCCGCGAGAAGAACATCAAGCTGATGGTGGAGGTCGGCTGCTTCCTCGGCGGCTCGACGCAGCAGTGGCTGAAGGAATTTCCGCAGCTCACCGTGATCGGCGTCGACCCGTGGGAGGGCAACTGGGCGGCCTACCTCGAGGGCGTCGCCAATCACCCGATCCAGTCCCGCTCCGTCTGGCACCTTTCGGAGGAGGAGCTTGCCGAGATCGTCCGCCGCATCCGCCGGCACGGCAACTACCTCACCGCCATCAACAACCTGCGGCGCTACAAGGAGCGCTTCGTCCCGGTGCGGCGCTACACGCCCGAAGCGTTCCACTATCTCCACGAGCGCGAGATCGAGCCTGAACTCATCTACATCGACGCCGACAAGAAGGCCGAAGACCTCCACGTCGCGCACGAACTCTTCCCCGACGCGATCCTGTGCGGCGACGACTGGCTGTGGCCGGACGCCAGCGGCGAGCTCGTGATGCAGAAGCACGTCAACGAGTTCGCGGCAAAGCACGGGATGACCGTGGAGGCGAAGCGCCAGACCTGGCTCCTGCGCAAGCGCGCCGCCCCCGCCGCGGCCCCCAGGAGCGAGGCGGCGGCGGGCTGATCCGCCGCCCGGCCGGCTACTTGCGGCCGACGTACCAGCGGCGGCCGCCGGCAGGCGTGTAGTAGGCCGGGTCCACCAGCATGACGGACTGGAAGCCGGTGTCCTCGAACATCCTGAGGAGGCTCGCCTCGGTCGGGAAGAAGCTTTCGGGGTTGCCGATGGACGCCATCGCCGTCGCCTGCTCCTTGAAGTAGATGCCCTCGTAGCGGTCCATCACGCCGGTGTAGAATTCCGAGATCCGGTCGCCGAGGAAGTTGCCGAGGCCCGGCAGGTCCTCCAGCCACACCTGCGTGTCGACGATCACCACCGCCCCCTCCGGGCAGCGCTTGAGGAGCGCCACCTGGTCCTCCGCCTCGAGGTGGTAGAAGAGGCCGAGGCACAGGATCACGTCGTATTCGGAGAGGTCGACGTCGCGGATGTCGGCCTGCTGGAAGGTCACCCCCTCCATGTCCGGCGGCACGCGCTCGGTCCGCCCGTCCACCGCCGTCGCGGTGTGCCCCATCGACTGCGCGACCTTTGCGAAGTGGCCTGGCCCTGCGCCGAGGTCGACCAGCCGTGGGTAGGCCGCGGCGGGCGCGAGGTGGTGCAGGATCCACGACGCGGTTTCCAGCCGCCGCTGTGCCGCGTTGCGGCTGGTGAGCCCGGTCGTCAGCGTCGAGACGAGGAGCTTGGACGGTTCGCCCGTGGCGGGCTTGGGGCGGGGCGCCGTGGCGCGGGCGGGGCGTCCGCGCCGGTCTTGAGGCGGACGCCGGGGGCGAGCGGCCGCTGCGGCGCCTCGCGCGGGGCGCGGTTGTAGTAGACGCCGTGGTTGTTGGGCGCGCCGGTCCACGCGGTTTCGGGGATGCAGGCCTTCGTCAGCGCCTCGGGTCCGAACAGCTCCAGCGGGTTGAGGAAGTAGTGCCCCTTGCCCCAGAGGGTGTTCAGCATGTCCTCGATGCTGTGGCGGCCGAACATGCGCATGTTTTCCGGCCCGCCGAACAGGCGCTGCCGCTCCGCCGCCGGAAGGTCGGGCGAGAGGTCTTCCTGCGTGTACTCGCCGCGCATCGCGACCGAGAAGAGGTGGTGGCCGTCGTCCTTCAGGATGCGATCGAGCTCGCGCATGACGCCGGTCACGTCGCACGGCACCAGCGCCATGACGTGGTTGTGGATCACCACGTCGAAGCTCTTCGCCTCGAAGCCGGCGAGATCGGTGCAGAGGTCGATCTGAGGGCGGCCCTTGCCGGCTGGCCCGTCGCGCTTGAGGTCGAACGCCACGTAGTTGTCGCCGAGGAGCTCGCCGAACTTGCGGGCGAGCGTAGGCTCCGGCGCGATGTGGAAGACCCGCAGATCGTCCCGGAACAGGGCGTGGTGCTCCAGCACCATCGCCATCAGCCGGTGGCGCTCGACCGAGCGGCACTGCGAGCAGCGCGCGTTGCGCCGGCCGTTGAACTCCTCGAAGTCGTGGCTGCCGCAGATCGGGCACTCGACGGATGGGGTACCGCGCTTGCCCGCGGGCCGCGCTGGCGCGGGGATCGCTTTCGCCGGGGCAGCGGTGGCGTTGGCCACCGGCGCGTCGAGCTTGCGGGTGATGAAGGTGGCGTTGCGCACGCAGGGGTCGACCGAGCCCATCCGGCGGATGATGCTGGTGCGGCTGCCGTGCCTGTCGATGATGGCGGGAAGGTCGGTGCCGTAGTCGTGGTAGACGATGCACTTCGTGCCGTCCCCGGAGTTGTGGTAGACCGGCGGCAGGACGTTGACCTCCTCGCCATCCTGCAGGACCACTCGCGCGACGGTCTTGTCCGGCAGCGGATAGTGCGTCGGGATGCTGAAGATGTGCACGCCGCCGGGCTTCAGGACGCGGGTGATCTCGCGGAAGGCGGCGTCGATGTCGAGCAGGTGCTCCATCACGTCGCTGGTGATGATGAGGTCGAAGCTGTTGTCCGAAAACGTCAGCGCGGTGAGGTTCTCGCAGCGCACGCCGCCCTCGCCGATGCTGCCGGGCGCGCGGTCCGGCCAGAAGTAGGACCGCGTGTAGTTCGGCCTGCCGGTGAGCTGGCGGGTGAACGGGCCGCGCAGCGCCGGCTCGTAGATGTCGAGATGGTCGAGATGGCCGCCGGCGACGAGCTCGTTGAACGACAGCACCTGCCCGTTGCCGAACTGGTCGAGCATAAGGCTGGCCTGGTCGCGCCAGCGCAGCGGGAAGCGGCAGTGCGGGCAGGGGTAGCTTTCGCGCACCGAGCGCTGGTCGCCGAAGTGGAACTCGCCCGTCTTGCCGCAGATGGTGCACAGCCCCGGATAGCTCGGGAACGTCGGGTTCGGCGTGTCGGCGGTGGCGGCGTTCGCCATGGTGTTCTCCGAAATCTCTGTCAGGCGCTGCGGGCGTGGGCGCTGGCCTGGGTCATCACCGTGCGGCCGAAGCCGCGCATGATCTCGGCCTGCCGCCGCACCGCTTCCGGCGCGAACAGGCCCTCGGGCTCCTGTTCGAGGCGGAACGTGCCGTGGTCGCGGCCGCGCACCAGCGTGGCGGTGGCGTCGGCGCCCTCGCGCTGCGGCACGGTACCATCGACGTAGCGGATGGCGTAGCCGACGCGGCGCTTGTCCGGCGAGGCGTTGGCCTCCGAGCCGTGGACGGTGAGGACGTGGTGGATCGAGAACTCGCCGGGCTCGAGGATGCAGGGCACGAGGTTGGCGGGATCGACGTCGACGTTCACCTCCTCGCCGACGGGGAGCATGCTGCCGGGCTGGTTCTTGACTACATGGCGCAGCGGCGTGGTGTGCGTGCCGGGCACCACCTTCATGCAGGCGTTGTCCTCGCCGCTGTGGGTGAAGGCGAGCCACACCGTCAGCGCGCGCGGCTTCGACAGGCCCCAGTAGGTGCCGTCCTGATGGAACGGCACGTTGGCGTTGGAGCCGGGCGCCTTGGCGAAGAAGCTCGACCCCCAGCACAGGAGGTCAGGCCCCAGAATCTGCTCCACCACATCGAGGATGCGCGGGTCGCGCACGAGATTCCACAGGAACGGCACGACGAGGTGCGCCTTGGCGTTGAGGATCATCGGGAAGCGCCCGCCCTTGGCCGCCTCGATCTCTTCCAGCGCACGGAGCTTCTCGGCGGCTTCCCCGGTGCTGAGGGCGCGGAGGGGGGTGAGGTAGCCGTCGCGCTCGTAGCGGGCGAGGGCGGCGGCATCGAGGACGGGGGCGCTCAATGGGGGTCTCCCGCCGCCGCCGCGCCGGTCTCGGCGAGGTGCCGGGCCTTGCCGCGCAGGATGATGCGGCTGCCGCGGCGCACGATGTCGACGTGGCGGGCGAGGGCGGCCTCGTGGAACTCGCCCTCGGGCTTCTGCTCCAGCGGCATCCTGCCGTGGTCGCGGCCTGCGACGAGGGTTGCGGTGCCGCCGTCCTGCCACACGTCTGCCGGGATGTAGCGCGCCGCGAAGCCGACGCGGCGGTGCCCGGCCCGGTTTGGCTCCGAGCCGTGCGCGACGAGGACGTGGTGGAGCGACATCTCGCCGGGCTCCAGCACGAGGTCGGCGGCGGTGGAGAGGTCGAGGTCGCCCGCGAGGCGCTCCTTGCCGCCGAGGAGATTGTCCGGATCGCCGCTGTCGACGTGGCTGAGCTGGGCCTGCGTGTGGCTGCCGGGGATGTAGCGCACGCAGCCCGAACCCGGGTTGCTGGGGGTGATCGCGAGCCAGGCGGTGACGGCGCGCGGCTCGTTGAGGCCCCAGAACGTCGCGTCCTGATGCCAGGCGACGTGGGCGCGCGCGTCCGCCGCCTTGTTGATGAAGCTGGTGCCGAGGCAGAGGACGTCCGGTCCCAGAAGATCGGTCACCGGGCCGACGATGGCCGGGTGATGCACGAGGTCCCACAGGAACGGCATCAGAAGATGCGGCTTGGCGTTGGCGAAGGTGGAGAGCCGCCCGCCGCGCTCGGCCTCGACTCGCTCGAGGTTGGCAAGCAGCGCGGCGCTCTCATCGCGCGTCAGCACCGGTAGCGGCGCCATCGCGCCGTCGGCGTTGAAGCGGTCGATCTCGGCGGGGGTGAGGTGGTGGCTTGTCATCAGAAGGGCTCCACATCGCGGACGTCGTCGCCGGCCAGCGCCGCAATCCGGTTCGATTCCTCGACGAAGGGGACGGACGCCCACCCCGTGCCGCTGGTGCGCATCCCCTCCGCAAAGCTCGCGGCGGCGAAGGCGAGGCGCTCGGCACGGCGGGGGGCGGGGCCGCCATGAACGGCGGCGGCGATGGCGGCCCAGTGCGCGTCGAGCGCGTCGGTCAGGCTCTGCGGCAGGGGTGGCGGCGTTTCGGTCAGCATTGCCGGGGCGCGGTCCAGCGCCTCGGTCCAGTTGCGGGCAAGGTCTGTGGTGCGGCCCGTGTGGGCGACGTAGCCGCGGAATTTCTGGTAGGCGGGCCGCGCCACCAGCACGCCCGGCACGCCGTAGGCCGTGGCGGTGACGTAGCCGTGCAGCGACGAGCCGAGATAGGCACGCGCGTTGGCGATGGTGGCGGCGATCTCGGCGAGGTGCTCCGGCGCGTCGAGCACCAGCGCACCGCCGGGCATGTGGCTGGCGAGGGTGCGGGCGAACACGTCGTCGCCATGGCTGCTGCCGACGCCGATGAGGAGGGGCGTCACGCCGGCTTGCGCGGCGAAGGCATCCAGCCGTGCCGCGAACTCCGCCGGCGGCTCGTCGCCGAGCGAGCGGCGGCGGGCATGGACGGCGACGATCTTCTCCGGCTCTGCGATGGCAAGCCGCTTGATCACGCGGCGGAACGCGCCATCCAGCGAGGCGCGGGGCCAGACCTTGGCGAGGTCCGCGATGGGGTCGGGCACGATCACCGTGGCGTCGTTCGGCGGCAGCATCCGGGCCGAGCCGGCGTCGCGCAGGGAGGCATAGTCGGCGGCGCGCAGCGCGGCGGCGGCGAGGGGGCGCAGGCGGGCCGGCAGCGGGTGCGGCGCGCCGGGGGCGTTCCATGCGACCGGGATGTCGCGCAGCGCCGCCGCCAGCGTGGCGCCGAGCCAGGTGGAGGGACCTGCCCACGCCCCGCAGTCGCCGTCCCGGTAGGTGCGCAGGACGTCCATCCTGTGCGCGTGGATGATGTAGCCGCCGCCGATCACCACGGCGTCTGCCGTCACGTCCGGCTGGACGATGTCGGCGATGGGGATCGTGGGCATTGCGTCCGCGAACATCGTCGCGCGCCCTGTCGGCGAGGCGGCGGCGACCTCTATGCCGTGTCGCGCCAGCCGGTCCGCCGCGACCAGCGGGAACATCAGGTCGCCGAAATTGTCCATGTCGAACATCCCGGTGACGAGTGCCGTGCGCCGGCCTCTGGCAGGGCCACCGGCCGGCGGGGGCGGCGTCATGATGCGCAAGGGGTGGGGGAGGACCTTGCCATCGGGCGGGATCAGGCCGCCGCGCTTCCGGCGCCGGGACCCGCGGCGAGCTTCGCGGCGATGTGGGTGGCAAGCTGCGTGACGGTCGGGTTCTCGAACAGTTCCTCGGGCATCACGTTCACCGCGTAGGCTTCCTCGAGCATGCCGCACATGATGGTCAGCTCGACCGAATTGAGGCCGTAGGACACGAACGTGTCGTTCACCGGGAAATCCTCGCGCGGCATGTCGATCACGGCGCTGATGTAGTCGATCAGCCATGCCTGAATGTCAGCCGCTCCGGCTGCAGGCTTCTGCTCAGGGGTGCTGTTCATCGCTCACGGTCCAAAATCATGTTTGCGGAGCCGGGTTTACACCGCGACTCACGCTATAACCAGACTTGATCCCGCTACAAGAATCCAGCAGAAATCCGGCTGGCCCAAGGCCTCATTCGTCCGAAGGCGTCCCCTTGACCGACAGCCCGTTCTCCCTCCCAGCGACCTACTACGACCAGGCCATCCTGCATCCGGCCATGGGCGCACTGTTCGAGGGAAGCGGCTTCTACAACCTCGGCTACTGGCGCGGACCGGACGGCGCGCGGCTGACCGGCACCGCCGAAGCCAGCAACCGGCTCGTCTCGCGCCATATCGAGCTCGACGAGCGGCGGGAGACCGCGCGGACGGTCGCCGACATCGGCTGCGGCCTCGGCGCGACGACCGCACGCTTCGCCGCGGCCTACCCGGGCGCATTGACCATCGGCGTGAACTATTCGGCGGCGCAGCTGAACCGCGCGAGGGAGACCGCGCCCGGCGCACGCATGGTTACGATGGACGCGGCGCGGCTCGCCTTCGCGGACGGGTCGCTCGACCGGATGCATTCCATCGAGGCCGCGTGTCATTTCCTGCCGCGCGCGGCGTTCTTCCGCGAGGCGGCGCGGGTGCTTGCACCGGCCGGCCTCCTCATCATCAGCGACGTGGTGCCGAGGGCGCCCAACAACGTCGTCCCTGCGATGAACGTCGTCGCCGACATCGACGCCTACGTCGCCGAAGCGGTGGCCGCGGGGCTGGTGCCGGTCCAAGTCGAGGACATCACGGCGGAAACGCTGCCGCCGTTCGCGGCGACGATGCGGGCGCGCAGCCTCCCCAACATCGCGCGCTACTTCGAGAAGCTTGTCGGCGCCTACCTCCTCGCCGTGTTTGCGCGGCCGGGCTGATCGCGGGGCCCTCAGGCGGGTCTGATCGCGGCGGCGAGGAGCGGCGTGATCCCGCCGGCAGCGAGCGCGGTGCGCACGAATCCGTCCGCGAGTGGACGAGGCTGTGCGGCGGTGGTGCCCCCAGAGATGAGCGCGCGGACGGCATCCCAGTGTCCGGCAACGGCGGCGCGTGCTTCGACCGGGTCGGCGGGCGCGGGCCAGCCGGCCTGTGCCAGCGCCTCCAGGCGGGCGAACGCCGCCGGCCAGTCGGCCACCACATCGCCGCCCCGCAGGACCTGCCCCGCGAAACCACGGAATTTCTCCAGGGCCGGGACGGCGACCAGCGCCGCCGGAGTGCCGTAGGCGGTCGCGGTGATGAAGCCGTGCAGCGACGCGATCACCGCGGCCCGGCTGCAGGCAATGGCGGCGGCGATCTCCTGGAGCGTATCCGGCGCGTCGAGGGTGGCGTGGGGGACCGTGAGCCTTGCGGCGACTTCGCGCGCGAGTTCGCCGTCGCCGTGGATGCGGCCGATGGCGATGAGCACCGGCGCGAGCTTGAGCTTCGTGCACGACGCATCGAGCGTGGCGGCGAACGCTTCGACCGAGAGGTCGCCGAGTGCGCGCGCCTTCACGTGGACGGCGAGGGTGGCCTGGTCGCGCTCTATCCCAGCTGCTGCGAGCCGCTCGCGCAGGACGCGTGCGAGCCGGCGGCGGGGCCACACCGTGTCGAGCCCGAGTGCGGTGTCGGGCACCACGGCGGCGGTGGCGCCGAAGCCGGACAGGATCGCAGCGCTCGCGTCGTCGCGGACGGCGAGGTGGGCGGCGCCGGCAAGTGTTGCGGCGATGAGTTCATCCAGCGGTCCGGCCTTTTTGAGCGGCAGGACGCCGGGGGCGTTCCAGATCACCGGGCAGCGGTGCGCGGCGCCCAGCATCGTCGCCCCCATCCACAGGGCGGGGTAGGCGACGTGACCGGGCACGTTCCTGTAGGCCTCGATCCCGAAGTCGCGCAGGTGGACGATGTTGCCGCCGCCGATCAGCACGGCCGCCGGGGCTTCGCCCTGCGCGAACGCATCGACCGAGACTGGGGCGCGGGCGTCGCCGAAGCGTGTCGCGTCCGAAGTGGGCGAGACGGCGACGACGCGCGCGACATCGCGGAGCTGACGGCGGGCAATCAGCGGGAACAGCAAGTCGCCGTAGTTCTCGACGTCGAACGTGCCGAAGATGCCGACGACAGGGCGCCTTGGGGCGGGCGCGTTCATCGGCTGCGATCGCGATCAGTCCGGTGCATCTGCGCCTTCATTGATGGCGCTCTCGAGGAGCGGCAGGTAGCGCCCCTGTGCGATGGCGGCGAGGGCGGCGAAGTGATGCTCGACGCCGGGGAGCTCCACGATGTTGACGTTGGCGAGTGCCGCTACCTTCTCGGCGCTTCTGGCGTCCGGCGCGAAATCGCTGCCGACGACGAGCGTCAGCGTGAAGTCCTCCGCCGCGGCGATCCTGTCGGCGAGGTCGCCCGAGCCGCGGGCCACCGCCTGGATCTCCTCCATCCCCAGCGATGCGTTGCGGGAATCCGACCGCCCCTGGGCGAGGGCCGTCGGGCCGGCGAACGAGACCGTGGCGTCCGCACCCATCGCGAGGCCGTAGCGGGTGGCGGAATAGCCGCTGATCGAGCTGCCGGTGGTGACGATACGCTTCGCGCCGAGCCCGGCCACCAGAATCCTGAGCGCGGTCACGGTCGTGGCTTCGTTGGGGCCGAGGCTCGCGACGCCGCGCAGGAACGCCATGCCCGACCGGTCGCGCAGGTAGACGACGTTGACCGGGAGCCGCGCCAGCATCGGATCGACCACCGTGAAGGGAAGGTGGCCGATGCCGCCGACGAGGCTGCCGAACACCACGACCGTCGCGACCGCATCGTCCGCTCGCACGATGGTGACGTCCCGCGTCATGTCGAGATCGACGCGGGACGGGCCGGCGCCGTCGGCCAGCGCCCGCTCGAGCGCCGCGAGGTTGGGCGCCGCGATGTGGCTCGCCGCCGTGCCGTCCGAGAGCTCGCGCAGGATCTCTGCCGCGAGATCGGTATGGCCGGCCCGCTGGGCGAACTGGGCGAACTGGAGCCGCCAGAGCGCGGTCGGCTCTCCGGTGTCGAGGGTCGCCTTCAGCTCGGCGAACACCGCCGCGTCCTGCTGCGGCGTGAGGAAGGTCCGGTTGAGGCGGTAGAGGACCAGCCAGTCGAGCGGCCAGCGGTCGAGCGCCTCGCTCAGCTTTTCGGCCGCGTCGTCGAACCGGCCGGCGGCGGCGAGCATCCGCACCAGCCGGCGCGTGGTCTCGCTGTCGCCCGGGTTCGTTGCCTCGGTGGCGCTCAGCGCTTCGACGGCTGCCGCGTGATCTCCACTTGCCGTCAGCAGCGCCTCGCGCAGGGTCTTGGTGTAGGCCGGCAGCGGGCCGAGCGCTTCGGCCTTCGCGAGGATTGCCGCCGCGTCCTGCCCGCGCCCGTCGAGATAGGTCTGCAGGGCGAGTTTGGTCAGCACCGCCTGCGAGCCCGGCCACGCCTCGGCAGCCTTCTCGAGGAGGGCGATGCGGCTCGCCCGGTCGGGGTCGGCCTGTGTGACCGCGGTGATCATCCGCGTGACCAGCGGGGCGTCCGCCTCCGTCGGTGCTTCCATCCCGAGAAAGCTCTCGCGCGCCGCCGGGAGGTCGCCCGCGGCGAGGAGCGCGTCGATCCTGCCGGCGGCGACCCATTTGTTGCGCGGGAATTTCCGGGTGAGCCGTTCGGAGAGGGCGACCGCCTCGGCAGTCTGCCCGACGGCGATGAACAGGCGCAGGCGCGACAGCATCGCGAGAAGGTTCGACGGGTCGGCGGTCAGCACCTCGTCGACGCGGGCGGCCGCCTCGTCGAACCGACGCTCCTCGATCATCCGGGTGACGCCGGCGCTGTCGAATGCTGCGAGCTCTGCCATGGTGCTACCCCTGTCCTGCCGCGGCGCGCGCTGCGCCCGGGCCGTTCGTTGTCGTCGCCGCCGCGCGCGCCTTGCGGTCCCCGACCGTGTGCGGCGTCAGCGTGCCGGTGGCGGGGTCGTAGAGCTGCGCCTCGCCGCGCCACAGGGCAAGCGCCCTGCCGCGAACCCTGAAATATTCCGCCGAAAGCGCCTTCATCACGCTGAACACGTCGGGTGCGTTGCTGGTCACGCCGCCATGGATCTGGTGGAAGGTCGCCTCGCCGTCGATCAGGGTGAGCGTGGTATCCGGCAGGGCGAGCGCGCGCAGGAAAAGGTCGGGGTTCGCCGCGCCGCCGCCTGCCGACGTGAAGCGCGGTTCGTAGCCGCCGAGCCTCTCCCAGAGGGCGCGCGCCATGAACAGCGCGTTCGTCTCCAGCATCGCGGTGCCGACGCCGGACGCATCCGCGGGGGCGGCGATCTCGAACAGGCGCGCGCCGTTTTCCGGCCAGCCGATGGAGGCGAGCAGCGCATCCTCCTCCGCCTCGCTGTAGGCGGCGGCGGAACGGACGTACTGCGGCGCGTGGCCGAGGTGATAGTTGGGCGTGGCGGCGAGCGCGCCCGGGTTGGCGGTGCAGACGGCGGTGCAGGCGGCGACGAGGCCGGGGCTGGCGAGCCGGGCCCCGTCGATCCAGACGCCGATGACGTCGCCCCGTGCGAGCGACAGGCCGTGGTTGATCGCGCCGACCGGGGACGGCGACGGCTCGGGCGCCGCGACGACGCTGAGCGGCACGTCGACCGCAAAGTCCTCCCGGCGGGGCGGGACGGGCGAACCGTTGTCGACGATGATGATCTCGAGCCCGCCCGGCACCGGCGCCTGGTAGGGCGGGGCGAGCGAGAGGATCGTGCGGGGCAGGACGCGCGCCATGTCGTACGAGACAACGACGACGGAGGTGCGCACGGCCGTCATCGCGGTGCCTTCAAGGCTGGGTCGGTTCGTCCGCACGGCGTCCGCGGGCCTTCGCGCAAGATCTCGATCCTTTCGCGGCAGCTCCGGGCGCCTCGGTGCGGACGGCGCTGCCATGCCGGCAATGTCCCGCGGTGGAAACTTCCGGCCTGAAGACGATTGCCGCAATATTTTGCGCTTTACGACGATCCCGGACAGGTCGTCAACGCGGTCAGCCTGCGATTATCGGCGGCTGCTTTCATACAACCGAAGGGCGGTGAACTCGCTGCCTGGCACCCCCGTCCGCAGCCGTTTGCGGGAGGCGCTCCGGTCCGCACCCGCCGATCGCGCAAAGCGTCGTGGGGATCAGGATTATACGTTTTCATTCATATTTGTAGAAGGGTCGTCAGGCATCGAGTCCGGGGGATTGCCATAGTCATCCGGGGATGGTCCGATTTCCGGGATTGAGGGGTATTCACGTGCGCCTAAATCTAGGTATCAAAAGGCAGGATTTGGGTCTTCCCGTTGCGGGATTCGTGCCGGCGCACGCGCCGGTTCGCGGGACGAACGCAATTCCGGACCGGAAAGATGGATCGGCTGATTTGATGCTGGACTCAGGGGAGATTTCGAGCGCCGCCTCGACAGCGCCCCTCTCGCCACCCGCGCCGCGGCTTCCGCTCACCGCGGTCGTCGAACGCCATGCCCGGCTGGACGGCGGTCGCACCGCCTATGCGTTCCTGAAGGGCGACGAGATCGTCGCCGAACTGACCTACGCTGCCCTGCACGCGAGGGCGGGCCGGGTGGCAGAGGCGCTATCGGTCATGGTCCGGCCGGGAGGCCGCGTTGCCCTGGTGATCGAACCGTCGCTCCACTTCGCGCCGGCGCTGATCGGCTGCCTCGCTTCGGGCCGCGTCGCGGTGCCGATGCTCCTGCCCGTCGGCCGGGCTGCAGCCGAACGCTACCAGACCGTGTCGGCCGATGCCGGTATCGAGGCGGTGCTGACCACGTCGGCCGCGCTCGCCGCGCTCGACGGGGGCGCCGCGTTCTTCGGCGAAACGCCGGTCATCCTGGTCGACGACCAGGGCGCGGACGGGCCGCCTCCCGCGCCATGGCCTGTGCCGGACGCCGCTGCGCCTGCCGTCCTGCAGTACACGTCCGGCTCCACCAGCGACCCCAAGGGCGTCGTCATCACCCATGGCAGCATGGCCGCGGTCGTCGACGCGATCGACGGTGCGTTCGGCTGCGGGCGGGACGACGTGATGCTGTCGTGGCTGCCGTTCGAGCACGACATGGGCCTGTTCGGCGGCCTCCTCTACCTCCTCTGGAAAGGCGGGCGGACGCTCCTGATGTCGCCGATGGCGTTCATGATGCGGCCGGCGAACTGGCTCTCCGCCATCTCCCGCCACGGCGTGACGGTCACCGGCGCGCCGAACTTCGCCTACGACCGCTGCGTCGATCTCGTCACCGGCGCGCGGCGGGAGCGCCTTTCGCTCGGCCACCTGCGCGTCGCGTACAACGGTGCCGAACCCATCAATCCCGCGACCATCACCCGCTTCTGCGAGGCGTTCGGCCCGGTGGGCTTCCGCCGCGAGGCCTTCCTCCCCTGCTACGGCCTAGCCGAGACGACGCTTCTGGTCGCGGGAGCGCCGCGGCGCGAGGCGCCCGTGTTCCTGACGGTCGACCGAGATGCGCTCGAAGCCGGACGCGCCGTTCCGCCCGAACAGGGCGTGGCGGGGCGCACGCTCGTGTCCTCCGGGCAGCCGCAGGTCCGGGTCGCGATCGCCGATCCCGAGACCCACGCCGCGCGCCCCGAGGGTGCGGTCGGCGAAATCTGGGTGGCCGGGCCGACGGTCGGTGCCGGTTACTGGCAGAACGCTGCGGCGAGCGCGGAGACCTTCGGCGCGCTCCTGCGCGACGGGACGGGGCCGTACCTGCGGACGGGCGACCTCGGCTTCCTTCGGGACGGCGAGCTCTTCGTCACGGGGCGGCTCAAGGATCTTCTCATCGTCGACGGGCGCAACATCCAGCCGTCCGACATCGAACGGACCGTGGGCGAGGCGCACCCCCGCGCAAGAGCCGGCCGCACTGTGGTGGTTCAGCCGGACACCGCCGCACAGGACCTGGTGGCGGTGCAGGAAATCCAGCGCGCACGACCGGGGGACGACGACGCGGCGCTCGCCCGGGCGATCTGGCGGGCGGTGCTCGTTCACCACGGCGTTTCGCTGGCGCGGGTGGTGCTCGTCCACTCCGGCGCGATCCTCCTCACCACCAGCGGCAAGCAGCGGCGCGCGGCGACGTTCGCGGCGCTCGGCGAAGGCAGTGCCGTCGCGTGCGACTGGCGGCCGGACGTCGACGGCGACGACGCGTTCGCCGGGCCGCGCGCTGAGGCCGTGGCCGCCCTTGCGGCGCGCCGGGGCCGGCTGACCGCGGGCGACCTCGAGACGTTCGTGCGACGGTGGATGGCCGCCGCGCTGAAGCTCGACGCCGCGGAGATCGACGACGGCATCACCTGGGCCGACTTCGGCCTCTCCTCCGCCATGGCGACCGAGTTCGCGCAGGACCTCGAGCTCGCCACCGACGCACCCTTCCCGGCCGAACTCCTGTTCGAGCGCACGACGCTTGGCGCGCTCCTCGCCGGCCTGGAAGCCGATCTCGTCCGGTGATGAGCGCGGGGGAAGACATTGCGGTGACGGGCCTTGCCCTTCGTCTGCCGGGCGCCACGGACCCGGCGGCCTTCCTCGCCAACCTCGCGGCGGGGCATTCGGCGATCCGTCCGCTGCCCGAGCACCGCTGGCCGCTGGCCGATCACCACGACCCCAACCTGCAGGCGGCCGGCAAGATCTACACCGACCGGGCGGGCACGATCGACGACGTCGCCGGGTTCGACCGCCGCCTGTTCGGCCTTTCGCCGCACGACGCGCGCGCCGCCGACCCGCAGCACAGGCTGCTTCTGGAGGTGGCGTGGGAAGCGCTTGAATTGGCGGGCGTCGCGCCGGCAGGGCTCTCGGGCGAGCCGGTCGGCGTGTTCGTCGGCCTCTCAAGCGTCGACTACTGGCTGCTGCAGGCGAACGCAGGCTATCCCGCCGCGGCGAACCCGTATGTGGCCACCGGGGGCGCGATGTCGGTCGCGGCGGGGCGGATCGCCTACTGCCTCGGGCTGACCGGGCCCGCCATCGCCGTCGACACGGCGTGCAGCGCATCGCTGATGGCGCTGACGCTCGCCTGCGAGAACCTCCTGCGCGGCGAGGTGCCGATGGCGGTTGTGGCGGGCGTCAATCTCATCCTGTCGCCTGACGTGATGGCGAGCCTGTGCCGGATGCGGGTGCTGGCGCCCGACGGGACGCCGCGGCCGTTCGGGGCTGGCGCGGCAGGCTATGCGCGCGGCGAGGGCTGCGTTGCGGTGGTCCTGAAGACGCTGGCGCAGGCGAAGGCTGACGGCGACACGATCCACGCCGTGGTGAAGGGCTGGGCCTCGAACCACAACGGGCGGACCAACGGGCTGAGCGCGCCCTCCGCCAGCGGACAGGCGCGCGCCATCACCGCCGCGCTCGCCCGCGCGGGGGTCGCGCCGGCGGATGTCGGCTACGTCGAGGCGCACGGCTCGGCGACGCCGCTCGGCGATACGATCGAGATGAGCGCGATGGCCGAGGTCTTCGGCGGGCGCGATCCGGCGACGCCGCTCAGGATCGGCACGGTGAAGGCGGCGGTGGGGCATCTCGAGGGCGGCGCGGGCCTCGCGGGCTTCGCCAAGGCCGTGCTGATGGTCCGCCATGGCGTCCTGCCCGCGCAGCCGCCGCTCGGCGAGCTTTCGCAAGGCATCCCGTGGGCGGAGCTGCCGATCCGGGTGCAGACCGCGACGGAGCCGTGGGGGGGTGGCGCACGGATCGCGGGGGTCAACGCATCGGGCTTCAGCGGCACGAACGTGCACGTGGTGGTGGCGGAGCCGCCGCTCGCGAGCACGCTGCAGGACGCCGAAACGGACGGTCCCGTTCTGATCGCGCTGTCGGCCGCGACGCCGGCAGCGCTCGGCGCCCGGGCGGCCGCGCTCGCCGCGATGCTGCGCGCCGAGCCGGAGCGCCCGCTCGCCGCGGTGGCGCGCGCGACGGCGCGGACATGGACCGGCCTTGCCTGCGCGGATGCCGTGGTTGCGGCAACGACTGCGGAAGCCGCGGCCGGCCTCGACGCTATCGCCGCGAGCGCGCCCGCAAGGCAGGCGCCGCGGCGTGGCGTGGTGCGGAGGCGAATTTCGCTGACGGACTGCGTGGTGGACGAGGCAGCCCTTGCCGCGGCGTTCCCCCACATCCCGCCGGGCGGTGAAGGACCGCGGGCGCTGCTGGTCGCGCTGTGCGAGGCGGCGGAGCTCACGGTGGCGGACGAGGGCGACTTCGTCCTCGCCGTCGGCACGGCGGATGCGCCCGAGGGGGCCCGGGTGGTCAGAGTAGCGGAGGGGGGCGATCCGGTCCGGGCTCTGCTCGAGGCGCTCGCCGAACTCGTCCGGCTCGGCGCGGCGGTCGATCCGCGCGGGCTCCTGCCGCCCGGCGCGATGCGCGTCGCGTTGCCGCCGTACCCGTTCCAGCACGAGCGCTTCTGGTTCGATGATGTCTGACCCGCGCCACGCCATATCAGCGCTCAATCCTGCGCCGAACCACGGGCCGCCCCGCTACGAGCCGGGCCTCGCCCTCCATCTCGTCACCCGCCATGCCGACGTGACCGCCCTCCTGCGCCATCCGGACGTTGCGGTGGAGGAGGCGAGCGAGATCGAGGCGATGCTCGGCGGCGCGGTGGATCTTGCAAAGCTCGACCATCTGGTCGCCGGCTTGCCGCTGACGCTGAACAGTCCGCGCCACGACGTGACGCGCCGCTGGATGGTGAACGCGCTCAAGGTGCTGTCCCCGGCGTTCACCGCCGAAGCGGTGGCGGCGGAGACCCGTGCCCTGTGCGCCGCCCACCCTGAGGGCACCCCGTTCGATGCCCTGGCCTCGCTTTGCGATGCGCTGCCGACGCGCCTGATGGCGAAGGCGACCGGGCTGCCGTTAGCGGCCGTGTCGCGGATTGCGGCGACCGGATGGCGCCTGTTCGAGGCCGTGTTTGCCGGCAAGTCGGGAAGGCCGGGGATGACGCCGCGCGTGGTCGCGCAGTTCGATGCGGCCGCCGACCGCCTGGTCGCCGAAACGATCGCGGCGCTCGAGCAGGCCGGTGGCTCTCCCATCCTGTCGCTGGACGAACTGCGGGCGCGTGAAGGCTGCAGCGGCCCGGCGTTCGACCCGTTGATGGCGTTCATCTACGTCATCGCCTCAGGAATGGAGACGACCACAGGGGCGCTCTGCAACGCGCTATCGGCCTGCATGACCGATGATGCGGCGCGAAAGGCGTTCGCCTCGCCCGCGCCGGGGCGGGACGCGACCGCCGAGCTGATCCGCCTGTCCACCAGCGTCTCGTTCGCGATGATCCGCGTCGCGCGCGCGGACGTCACCGCAAACGGCTGGACGATCCCGGCCGGAGACCGGATCGCGCTCATCCTCGAACAGGCGGACTGCGACCCCGCGGTCTACCCGGCGCCGGACAGCTTCTGCCCGGTTGCGGGGCGGCCGGCCTCGGTGACGTTCGGGGCGGGGGCGCACCGCTGCGTCGGCGCCGCGGTCGCGACAACGATGATCACGAGCTTCCTGCGCGTCGTACTCGGCGAGGAGAACCTTCGCCTTGTCGACGCCGATCTCACACGCGAGCCCCTTTCGGTGATGCGGCGGCCCCGGTCGCTCATCGTCGCGAGAGGCCGCCGGGCGGAAGAACGTCGCGATGATCGCGACGATGCGATACCCGCGGGCGAAACGTCCGCGCGGTTCGAGATGACGAAGAGCTGGACTGAAGGGGCTGAATAGAATGGCGATCGGCAGCATTGATATGATTATCAATGGCCAGGTGCATGGCTGGTTGTTTGCCGAGGGTCCGGCCACGCGTCCCTACGTCACCGTCGACGGGCTCCCCGCGCGCCTCACGCAGATCCACGGCCCGCGGCCGGACGTGGAGGAGGCGCTCGGCATCACCGGCTCGTTCGGGTACGCCGCCGCGCTGCCCGCCTCGTTCGCCGGGCCAGTCACCATCCGCCTGTACGCTGTCGACAGCGAGCGCGTTCGTCTCGTTCAGGAGCAGACGATCGAGGTCTTCCACAACCACGGTTTCTCCGCGCGCGATCTCGCCGAGGCGGTGAAGGTATCGCGTCAGCCGGACAGCGTCGCGATCGTGGTGTGGGACGCGGCGCACAACCCTGCCGGCCGCGCCAAGGTCCTCTACGACATCGTCTCGTCGAAGCGGCCTGCGGTCCTGTTCGGCTTCTGCCACGCGGAGTTCGGCGACACGCTGTGGCCGCCGCTGGAGGCAAGCCCGATCCGCTCCGTCCTCGTCAGGCCGGCCTCGTTCGGCCGCTTCAGCGACGAGGTCAGGGGGCTGGGGCTGTCGTTCGACACGATCTGGGTCTGCAAGCCGCGCCTGCCGAGCTTCGCGCTCGCCGAGGTGATCGCCAACCCGGACAGCGCGATGATCCTCGACATCGACGACAACGAGGAGGCGTTCTCTCGCGGACCTCATTCGTGGGCGCGATGGTATGGCGAAAGCAGCGTCAACAAGGCCGCGCTCTACCGTGACAGGCTGCCGGTCCGCTCGGTCGCCAGCGCCTCGCTGCAGGAGCGCTTCGGCGGCGAGATCGTCCGCCATGTCCGCAAGGTGCTGCCGCCGATGGAGCGTCCGCCGCGCGGCGAGGACGGCGCGCCGCCTGTCGACCTCAGCCTCGTCTTCATCGGCACGGTGCGGCCGCACAAGGGGATGCTCGAGGCCGCGCGTGCGATCCGCATGGCGGCCTACAGGGGCGGGCTGAAGCTGAAGCTCACCGTGGGTGGAACGTTCAATCCGCTGAGCCTCGAACAGGACCTGCACGACAACGCCGTGGAGACGATGGGGCTGGTGCCGGCGGCGGAACTTCCGGACGTGCTTTCCAGGTTCGATGCCGTGCTCGCCGGCTATCCCGGCCAGGGCGGGATCGACGACATCAACACCTACCAGATCTCCTCGAAGGTCGGCGACGCGCTGCAATCGGGCCTTCCCGTCCT
This sequence comes from uncultured Alphaproteobacteria bacterium, assembly GCA_963704595.1. GTDB lineage: Bacteria > Pseudomonadota > Alphaproteobacteria > Rhizobiales > Amorphaceae > Acuticoccus. The sequence goes on along the minus strand of OY969922.1, from coordinate 104,831 downwards.
CATTCCCCGCTCGCCGGCCACTGCCGACCTTGCGGCCATTCCCGGCGTCTACCTGTTCGACGTCGACGACTTCGGCGAGGTTCTGGCGCGGGTCGCGGCGGAGCGCGACGTGCGGCCGACCCTCCCGGAAAGTTTCTCGATCGACGCGGCCTACGAGACATTCCTGCGCCTCGAGGCCGCGGCGCGGGACGGGGTGAGGCGCTGGCCGGTCCCGGCGCGGAAGCCGGCGACGGGGAGCAACATCGTCATCCTGTGGAAGCAGGGCGACAGCGGGCTGTTCGGCCGGCGCGTCGACCAGATCGCCCGGCTGATGGCCGAGCGGATCGAAGGCGCGCGGGTCCGCGTCCTCGAATTCGATACGCCGGCCGCGATCACGCCGCACGACCTCAACCCGACATCAGCCGAAATCCTGAGCGCGGGGGAAAGCCGCCGCAAGGTCGACGGCGTGATCCGCGACGGCGTGGAGTATCGGACGGTGATCGCCCAGAAGGGTGTGCCGGAGCCTGGCCGAACGCACGTCAACTTCACCGAGGCGTTCGACCTCTTCCTGCAGAACCACGACATCTCGCCGGCCAACACGGTGATGATCGTGTTTCCGCTCCACTACCTCGACGGGGTGTTCGAGGAGCTGCTGCCGTGCCTCGCGCGCTTCGAGACTCTGGTGGACGTGGTCGACAACCAGCTCAGCTGGACCGCACCGACCCGCCGCGCGCAGATGATCTCGCTCTACAGATGGGCGTGCGACATGGCCCACGCCGTGGTCTTCAACTCCGCCGCCAACCGGGACGCGATGATCGCGGCCGGGATAGTGGACGAGGCGCGGGCCGAGCTCATTCCCAACTGGTACCTGCCGCCCGCCGAAACGGATCCCGGCCACGAGCTCTGGCAGTCCGGCACGGAGCGGACGCCGCAGGTGCTCTACTCAGGCGACCTCAACAACAGGATCGACTGGGACCTGTTCGACACGGTGTGCGCGCTGGTCGGCGCGCGGGGCGGAATGGTCCACATCGTCGGCGCCAGCGAGCGGGTGCAGAAGGAGCTGACCCACATCCTGCGCCGCCCGGACTGCATCTACCATGGCGCAATGCGCGAGGAGGCCGTGCTCGGCCTCGCCGCCAGCTGCGACTTCGCGGTGGTCCCGCACGTCCATGACGGCGTGTCGGCGTTCATGAACCCACTGAAGATCATGATGTACGTCGCCGCCGGTCTGCCCCATGTCGTGACCGCGGTTCCGGGGCTCGATACCAGCTCGGCACTCACTATGGTCGCGGAGGACAACGACGCGTTTCTCGACCATACTCGCGCGTTGCTCGCGGTGATGGAGGGCGAGCGACCGCGGCAGCCCCGCATGATGGCGGTCCCGGAGGATGCCGCCCGTTACTGCTTCCTTGTGGCCGAGGCGTTCGGAAGGGTCGCCGAAACCTATGGCCCTGCGGTCCGCGCCGAGCCTTGCGGACAGGGCAGCGACGAGTACCGCCTCGAAGACGGATCGGGCGAAGCACGGATCAGACTTGCCGCACAGTAGGGCGCGGGTGTTCCGCGAGGCTGCGTGCGCCTGGCGGCCAAGGCTTGTGAAGGAGCGCGTTTGAAGGGTATCGCATGGGCCCGCCGGGTCCGGGGGCGGTCCTTTGCGTGGAGCTTCATGCGCCGATTTCCCCTCATCGTTGTGATTGCCGCTGCGCTTGGCGTGGCGGTGGGCCTCGTCGGCACGCTGTTCCACCTGTCGGCGGACGGCATTCTCGCGCTCCACCGGGAAGTGGCGGGGAGCCAGCCGCTTGCCATCCGCGTCGCGATCTCCGCCGGCGCCGCATCGGTGATGACGGTGATCGGCGTGTTCGTGGTGCGCCGGTTCGCGCCGGAGGCGAGCGGCAGCGGCATCCCCGAGGTGGAAGGCGCGATGGCCAACGAGCTGCCGCTGCGCTGGGCGCGCGTCCTTCCCGTCAAGTTCGTGTCGGGCGTCATGGCGATCGGTGCCGGACTGGTGGTGGGCCGCGAGGGGCCGACCATCCACATCGGCGCTGCGATCGCGCAGGCGTTCTCGAAGATCTTTCGCATCACCGAGATCGAGCGGCGCGGGCTGGTCGCGTCCGGCGCGGCCGCGGGACTGTCGACGGCGTTCAATGCGCCGGTCGCCTCGGTGATGTTCGTGCTGGAGGAGACGCGGCGGCAGTTTCCCAACACGCCGGACACCTACGCCGCGGTCATCGTGGCAAGCCTCACCAGTGCGCTGGTCACCCAGGCGCTGATCGGCAGCCGGCGGCTGGTGGAGGTGTCGATGCGCGACGACCTCAGCCTTCTCATTGTGGTGGCGGTGGTGCTGGGCGCGCTCCTCGGCGGTGTCGGCGTCGCGTTCAACCGGCTGCTGATCTGGGGCCTCAACCGCGCCGCGCGGCTGACGGAGCCGCAGGCCTACGCCTATGCCGCCGGGTTCGGCGCGTTCGCCGGGGCGCTCCTGGTGCTCGACCCCAACCTCGTGCAGGGCGGGGAGGATCTCGTGACCTCGATGACGGAGAGCGCGGCGCCCGGCCTCGCCGTCCTGATCGCCCTGGTCCTGGCGCGCTTCGTCGTCACCATCGCGAGCTATTCGGTCGGCATCGCGGGCGGCATCTTCGCGCCGATCCTGTGTCTCGGCACCGCGTTCGGGGTGATGACTGCCGTGGTGGTGAACGCGCTTCCGCTCGGCATCGTCGCGGACCCCGCGGTCTGCGCGGTGGTGGCGATGACGGGGCTGTTCTCGGCGACCGTCGGCGCGCCGATGGTGGCGGTCATCATCCTGATGGAGCTGACGCGCGGCTACGTCTACCTGCCGGAGCTGATGGCCTGCTCGATCGCGGCGATGCTTTCTGCGCGGATGCTGGGCGGGCGGCCGATCTACGAGCTCCTGTTCGAGCGGCGGATCGCGATGAATGCCGCCGCGCAGGCCGCCCGCGCCGCGGAAGACGCGAAGGTCTCCCACGACGTGCCGCACCACTGACGGCCGTCAGCCCGCCGCGCTGATGATCTCGAACTTGTCGACGTCGACAAGCCCGCGGTCGGTGATCTTGAGGCTGGGGATCACCGGGAGGGCGAGGAAGGCGAGCTGGAGAAACGGCTCCTCCAGCGTCACGCCGAGGCTCTGCGCAGCCTTGCGCAGCGCGATCAGCTCGGTGGTGACCTCCTCGAAGGAGAGGAGGCTCATGAGGCCCGCGACCGGGAGCGCGAGTTCGGCGAGCACCCTGCCGCCTTCCGCCACAACGAAGCCGCCCTCGATCTCGCCGAGGCGGTTGACCGCGAGCGCCATGTCCGCGTCGTCGGCACCGACGACCGCGATGTTGTGGTGGTCGTGGCAGACGGTGGAGGCGATGGCGCCGCGTTCTGAGGCCGAACCCCTTCACGAAGCCGGACGCGATGTTGCCGTTGATGCCGTGCCGCTCCACCACGGCGATGCGCACGAGGTCGCGCGCGGTGTCGGGCTTCTTGTCGCCGTCAACGATTGGGATCGTCTCGGTGAGGTGCTCGGTGATGATCTTGCCGGGGATGATCCCGATCACCGGCGTCTCCTCCCGGTTGCCGCCGGCGCGGAACGACGCGGCGTCCACCCGCGGCGCCTTCGACGAGTTGCGACCGGGGGCGGGCAGCGTCTGCCGGGCGGCGAAGGCGATATCGCCGACCAGCGTGCCGCCGCACAGCACCATGCGCGCATCGCACGCCTCGAGGCTGCCGAGCGCCACGATGTCGGCACGCTTGCCGGGCGCGATCAGCCCGCGATCCTTCAGGCCGAACGCCTCGGCCGCCGAAAGCGAGGCGGCGCGGTAGGCGGCGAGCGGCGAGGCCCCGCGCGCGATGAGGGTGCGGATGATGTAGTCGAGATGGCCGTGTTCCGAGATGTCGAGCGGGTTGCGGTCGTCGGTGCACAGGCACAGGTACGGCGCGGTCCGCTCGGTGAGGATCTCGCCCAGCGCGTCGAGGTCCTTCGAGACGGAGCCTTCGCGGATCAGGACGCGCATGCCCTTGCGCAGCTTCTCCATCGCCTCGGCGGCGGTGGTCGCCTCGTGCTCGGTGCGCACGCCGGCGGCGATGTAGCCGTTGAGCGCGCGGCCGGACAGCGTCGGGCAGTGGCCGTCGATGTGGCCGCCTTCGAAGAGGGCGAGCTTGTCCATCACGCCGGGGTCGCGGTGGATGACGCCGGGGTAGTTCATCATCTCGGCGAGGCCGATGCCGCTCGGGTGACCGGTCAGGCCGGCAAGGTCGGCGGCAGTCGACGGTTGCGCCGGCGGTCTCCATGTCGGTCGACGGGACGCACGAGGACAGCTGGACGAAGATGCTCATCACCGTGTGGAGGCTCGCCTCCTGGAAGTAGCGGATGCCGGACACGCCGATGACGTTGGCGATCTCGTGCGGGTCGCAGATGGCGGTGGTGATCCCGCGCGGCGCGACGCAGCGGTCGAACTCGAACGGGGTGACCAGCGAGGATTCGATGTGGAGGTGCGTGTCGATGAAGCCGGGCACGAGGGTGAGGCCCGACACGTCGAGCGTTTCCCTGCCGTCGTAGCTCTCGCAGGTGCCGACGATGGTGTCGCCGCAGATGGCGACGTCGCCTTCCAGCAGCTCGCCGGTGACGAGGTCGAGCACCCTGCCGCCCTTGAGGACGAGGTCGGCCGGCTCGTCGCCGGTGCCCTGTGCGATCCGCTTCTCGATGGTGGTCCGGCTCATTGTCGTCTCCCTGGCGTCAATCGGGGCGGTCGCCTCAGCGGCTCGCCCATTCGGCGAGGGTGGCGCGCTCCTCGTCGGTGATGTTGGTGACGTTGCCGAGCGGCATCGTGTGGGTGGTGACCGCCTGCGCCACGATCTGCGCCTCGTGGGCGCGCATCTGCTCGGGCGTGTCGAGCATCACGCCGCCGGGGGGCGCGGTGAATGCCGCGAACGTGGGCGCGGCGGCATGGCACGGCGTGCAGCGCTCTGTGACGATGGCGAAGGCTTGCGTTTCGAGCGGGTTTGCCGCGTCGCCGGCGGACGCGATGGCGGCAGGGGCGGCTGCTTCGGCTTGAAGCTGCCGGCCTGAGAACTGCGGCAGGGTGGCGAACAGCGCCATGCCCGCGGCGAGAATGACGGCGACCGGCCACTGCCAGGCGATCTTCATCCCCGTCGCGCCGGTCTCGTAGGTGTTGAACCAGTGGCGGACGATGGCGCCGAGGAACAGGGCGATCGCGACGATCACGAAGGCATGGGCGTGGCCGAACGTCACCGGGTAGTGGTTCGACAGCATCAGGAAGATGACGGGGAGCGTCAGGTAGTTGTTGTGCGAGGAGCGGAGCTTGGCGATCTCGCCATACTTGCCGTCAGGCACCCGGCCGGCGACGAGGTCGGCGACCACGACCTTCTGGTTCGGGATGATGACGAGGAAGACGTTGGCTGCCATCATCGTCGCGATCATCGCGCCGGTCTGCAGGAAGGCGGCCCTGCCCGAGAACACCAGCCCGTAGGCCCAGGCCGAGGCGGTGATGAGGATGAACAGCAGGGCGAAGAGGGCCGTCGGCGCACGGGCGAGCGGCGAGCGGCACAGCCCGTCGTACACGAACCACGCGGCGACGAGACCGCCGGCCGACAGCGCGATGCCCTGCCAGGGGGCGAGGTCCGCCTTGTCCGGCGCCAGCAGGTAGAGCGAGGCGTTCCAGTAGTAGACGACGGCGAGGAGGGCGGCGCCGGTCATCCAGGTGGCGTAGGATTCCCATTTGAACCAGTGGAGGTCCTCCGGCATCTGCTCCGGCGCGACCATGTATTTGCGGATGTGGTAGAAGCCGCCGCCGTGTACGGTCCAGTTGTCGCCCTTCACGCCCGCCGGCATGTTGGCGCGCCGCTTGAGCGATGCGTCCAGCCCCATGAAGTAGAACGACGAGCCGATCCACGAGATCGCCGCGACCACGTGCGCCCAGCGCAGGAAAAGGCTCAGGAAGTCTTGCAGCACTGCCATGGTGGAGTCCGGGCCGGGAGGTTGCGGTGGATCGGATGGACGCTTGGCTAATCCGCGCGTCCCGCCGTAGTCTATCCCCCTATGCAAGATAGAGTGCACCGCGCCAATTGCGCCGACCTTCCCCGCCCCCGCATCAGCGCCGTTTCCAACGCCCCAACAGGAGTGACCCGATGACGCGGGACGACTTCGTGGCCCGATACGCCAACGTCTACGAGCACAGCGCCTGGGTGCCCGAGCGCGCGTGGGACGGCGGGATCGCGCCGGGCGAGGACCCCGCGCCGGTGTTCCGCCGCGTGGTCGAGCGTGCCGGGCACGACGCGCAACTCGCCCTCCTCCGCGCCCACCCCGACCTTGCCGGCCGCCTCGGCACCGCGCTCACCGCCGAAATCGACCGCCGAGCAGGCGGGCGCCGGCCTCGACCGCTGCACCCCGGCGGAGTTCGAGGAGTTCCACACCCTCAACACGCGCTACGTGGAGCGCTTCGGCTTCCCGTTCATCATCGCGGTGAAGGGGCACGGCCGCGCCAGCATCCTCGCCGCCTTCCGCCGCCGCGTGGAGGGCGAGCGCGATGCCGAATTCCGCGTCGCCCTCGACGAGGTGCACAAGATTGCGGGCTTCCGCCTCGCCGCGCTGGCCGCCCCGCGGGAAGTCGCGCGCGAGGCCGTGCCGGTAGACGAGGTGCGCGCGCTGGCGTTCGCAGCACTGACGCGGGCGGGGGCGGACGAGGCCAACGCCGCGGCGATCGCGGAGAACATCGCGGCGGCTGAGGCGGGGGGCAGCGAGTCCCACGGCCTCTTCCGCCTGCCGGGCTACGTGAAGGGCCTCGGGAGCGGCGCGGTGAACGGCACCGCCGAGCCCGTGCGGCTCGACGGGCCTGACGCAGCCGTGATCGTCGACGCCCGCGGCGGCGCGGCGCCGCTCGCGTATGAGCGCTTCCTCCCGGTTCTCGCCGATCTTGCGGCCGAAAAGGGCGCGGCGGTGCTGGCGCTGCGCAACGCCGTCCACTTCGCCGCGATGTGGCCGGAGGTCGAGGCGCTGGCAGCGCGCGGGGCTCGCGGCGTTCGCGGCGACGGCGAACTTCCCCTACCTCGCGCCCCACGGGGGCCGGCGGGCCGTGCTCGGCACCAACCCGCTGGCGTTCGCATTCCCGCGCCCGTCCGCCCCGCCGCTGGTGTTCGACTTTGCGAGCGCCGCGATGGCGCGCGGCGACGTGATGATCGCCGCCCGCGACGGCCGCGCCGTGCCGCTCGGCGTCGGCGTCGATGCCGAGGGCCGCGCGACCACCGACCCCGCCGCGATCCTCGAACGGCGGCGCGCAGCTTGCGTTCGGCGCACACAAGGGCTCGGCCATCGCGCTGATGGTCGAACTCCTCGCCGCTGGCGTGGTGGGGGACGTGTTCAGCGACGAGACGGCGGAGCGGGAGAGGGCGAGCGGCGGGGTTCCGGTCGGCGGCGTCTTCGTTCTGGCGCTGTCGCCCGAGCGGCTCGGCGGCCCGGATGCGATGGGACGGGCCGACGCGTTTCTCGAAAGGCTGGGCGCCGAACCCGGCGTCCGGCTCCCCGGCGCGCGCCGCCACCGGCGCCGCGCCGCGAACGAGCCGCGCGATGGTCGAATCCGGCCTCCTCGCCACCGTGCGCGGCCTCGCCGGCTGACGGGATGGCCCGTCTCAGCCGCGTTCGGCGAACGCACGGCCAGAGATGGAGACGCTGTTCCCGGAAGGGTCCTTGAGGTTGGCGAACTGGTAGCCGCCACCGTCGTGGAGGGGGCCGACGGCAATGCCCATGGCGATGAGCCTATCCCGCAGCGCTGCGACGTCGTCGGCATCGAACACCAGCTTCACGAGAGCCTGGCCTTCGCGCTGGCCCCTTGCGGCCGGGTGCAGGAGCAGGACGAGGCCCCCGGCAGGAGGGCGGAGCTCGACGATCCGGTCGCCGTCCTCCGCTAAGGCCTCGTAGCCGAACGCCTCACGGTAGAAGGCGGCCATTTCCGGCAGCTTCCTGGTGTAGATGATGATGCGGTGAAGGGCTGGGGGCATGGACCAGGCTCCGGTGCGCCTGCGGTCGCGGCCCCGATTGTGGGGCATTGCTTCCCGCGCTGGTTCAGTGTCCGCCCGTTGCCGTCCGGGCTGGCGGCCGGGCAGGGCGCGAGGCGACGGCCCCGCGCCCTATGGTCTTATTTCTTCTGCGCGTTGGCGCGCTCGATGGCGGCCATCACCTTTTCCTTGGCGACGTTCTCGTCCGCCCAGCCCACGATCTTCACCCACTTGTTGGGCTCCAGATCCTTGTAGTGGGTGAAGAAGTGCTCGATCTGCTGGAGCGTGATGTCCGGCACGTCGGAATAGGTCTTGATGTTCTTGTAGCGCAGCGTCAGCCGGTTGGTCGGCACCGCGAGGATCTTCTCGTCCTCGCCGCTCTCGTCGGCCATCTGGAGGACGCCGATGGGGCGCGCGCTCATCACCGCGCCCGGCACGATCGGGCGGGTGGAGGCGATCATTACGTCGATCGGGTCGCCGTCGTCCGACAGGGTGTGCGGGACGAAGCCGTAGTTCACCGGGTAGCGCATCGGCGTGTAGAGGAAGCGATCGACCCAGAGCGCGCCGGACTCCTTGTCCAGCTCGTACTTGATCGGCTCCCCGCCGACGGGAACCTCGATGATCACGTTGAAGTCCTCGGGGGGGTTCTTTCCGATCGGGATGGCGTCGATGCGCATGGCGTCTCCTTGGGGGCACAAATGCCGAATCAGCGTGTTCCAAGCGTGAACTAGCGCGCTTTGCAATGGCGTTCATCATTTTGTCGCCGGTTCGCGCTGCCCGCATCGGTTTCGAATCGCCCCGCCCGTGGCGACCGACCGCATTGAAGGCAGGGTCGGGCCTGCCAGTTTGAGCCTGAAGGTCAAGGAGGCCTCCATGCGCGCACGCTTCGCAATCACCCTGTTCGTCTGCCTTCTCGCAGCACCGGCACTCGCCAGCGAGGCGGCGTGGCAGGCGTTGCGGGAACCCGGGGCGGTCGCGATGATGCGCCACGCGCTGGCCCCCGGCACCGGAGACCCCGCCGGGTTCGACTTCACCGACTGCGCGACCCAGCGCAACCTCGACGACCGGGGCAGGGCGCAGGCCCGTGCCATCGGCGACCTCTTCCGCGAGAACGGTTTCGACGCGGCGCGGGTCTATACCAGCGGATGGTGCAGGAACCGGGAGACGGCCGAACTCCTCGATCTCGGCCCGGTGGAGACGCTGCCGGCGCTCAACTCGTTCTTCTCTGACCGGGCGGCCCGCGCGCCGCAGACCGAGGCGCTGCGCAGCTTCCTAAAGTCGGAGCCGGAGGCGCCGCTGCGGGTGCTCGTCACCCATCAGGTCAATATCTCGGCGCTGGCGGGGACATTCACCCGCTCCGGCGAGATCATCGTCCTCAAGGTGGCGGCGGACGGGACGGTCGACATTCTCGGCGAGATCGAGACGCCGGTGCCGTAGCGCCGCAGCCAAGACGATCGGCAATGTTCACGGCGCGCGATTGGCGCCATACTCCGCCAAAACAGAAAAACGGCGGAGGAAACGATGCTTGGAATCCGGAATGCGAAAGTCTTCGATGGCGAGCGTGCGCTGCCGCCCGGAACTGACGTGCTGGTGGAGGGGAACATCATCAAGGCGGTCGGCGCCGGGGTGATCCCGCAAGGGGCCGAAACCATCGACGGCGGCGGGATGACCTTGATGCCCGGCATGGTCGAGGGCCACTGCCATCCGAGTTTTGCGGACGTCGCCGTGCCTGCCGACCTCGGCCGCATCTCCCCCGAGCGGCACATGCTCCTCACCGCCCGCAACCTCAAGCTGCTGCTCGACCACGGCTTCACCTCCGTGTTCGAGGCCGCGAGCGCCAAGCCGATGCTGGGCGTCACCGCACGCGACGCCATCAACGAGGGGCTGATCGACGGGCCGCGGATGCGCGCCGGCAGCCCGGAGATCACCAACACCGCAGGCCTCGGCGACGAGCGGCGCCGGCACATTCATGCGGAAAGCTTCGGCCTCGTCGCCGACGGGCCGGACGAGTTCCGCCGCGTCGCCCGCGAGTGCGTCCGCGACGGCGTCGACACGCTGAAGATCAACATTTCGGGCGACGAGTTCGTCAGCCACGCCAAGGCCGAGATCACGCCGCTGGAGGACGAGGAGCTCGCCGCGTTCGTGAAGGTCGCGCGGGCCTATCGCAAGACCATCGCGTGCCACGCGCGGTCCTCCACGAGCGTGAAGATGGCGGTGCGGCACGGGATCGACTGCATCTACCACTGCGACTACGCCGACACCGAGGCGCTCGACATGCTGGAGAGCGTGAAGGACCGCATCTTCGTCGGCCCCGCCTTCGGCCTCGTCCACAACGCGGTCCACGAGGGCGACCGGGTCGGGATGACGCCGGACGTGGTCGCCTCCATGGGGCTCTACCGTAAGTTCGAGCACACGGTCGCGACGCTGACCGAGATCCGCAAGCGGGGCCTGCGCGTGGTGGTCGGCGGCGATTACGGCTTCTCGATCACGCCGATGGGGACCAACGCGCGCGATATCGGCCATTTCGTGAAATATTTCGGCTACGCGCCGGCGGAGGCGCTGGCGTGCGCCACCAGCGTCGGCGGTGCGCTGATGGGGATGGACGTCGGGCGGATCGCGGCGGGGATGCTCGCCGACCTCCTTCTGGTGCGCGGCGACGTTCTCACCGACGTGACGCTGGTCGAGGAGCGGGACAACCTTGCGCTCATCATGAAGGACGGCGTTCTCTACAAGAATGCGCTCGGCGAGGCGGCGCCGCGGCGGGGGCTGATCGCTGCCGAATGACGAGCGGGCGCCGCGGCGCTTGCGCGGCGGGCGGGGAGCGGCTTTTCTCAACCTCGAAGGGTGGACGAACCACCCTCGGGCGAGGGGAGGCGCGGACATGACGGGCGAGGTTCCGGCCGGCCAGGCCATCGGTGACACGTTTCCGAAGCTTCTCCTCGACAACGCGCGGCGGCGCGGCGACCGCCCGGCGATGCGCGAGAAGGACCGCGGCATCTGGCACACCGTCACCTGGGCAGAGCTGAAGGACGAGGTGATGCGCTTCGCCCTCGGCCTCGAGGCGCTGGGGTTCAGGCCGGGTGACGCCATCGCCATCGTCGGCAACAACAAGCCGCGGCTCTACTGGACGTTCATGGCGGCGCAGTCGCTCCAGGGCATTCCGGTGCCGGTCTATGCCGACGCGATCGCGGAGGAACTCGCCTACGTGCTCGCCCACGCCGGGGTGCGGTTCGCGCTTTGCCAGGACCAGGAGCAGGTGGACAAGTGCCTCGCCGCGCACGAGAGCGCGCCCGTGCTGGAGCACATCGTTTACGACGAGCCGCGCGGCCTGCGCGACTATGCGGCGGACCGGCTGCACGCCTTCACCGCGGTGCAGGAAATGGGCGCGGCGCGGCTTGCCGAGGACCCCGGCCTCGCCGCGGCGTGGGAGGCTCGGGTCGAGGCCGCCAGCGGGAGCGATGCGTCGACCATCCTCTACACCTCCGGCACCACCGGCCAGTCGAAGGGGGTGGTGCTGCGCGCGTCGGGCGCCGTGCAGGCCGCCCGCGATACCGCGGCGTTCGATGGACTTTCGGAGCGCGACGAGGTGCTCGCCTACCTGCCGCTCGCCTGGGTCGGGGACCATTATCTCAACTATGCGCAAGGTCTGGTGACGGGGTTCTGCACCGCGTGCCCCGAGGGGCCGGACACGGTGCAGCAGGACCTGCGCGAAATCGGGCCGACCTTCTATTTCGCGCCGCCGCGGGTGTTCGAGCAGCTTCTGACGCGGGTTCTGATCCGCATGGAGGACGCGGGGCCGCTGAAGCGCGCTCTGTTCCACCGGATGATGGCGGTGGCGAAGACGCACGGCGAGGCGATCCTCGACCGTCGGCCCGTGCCGCTGACCGGGCGGATCGCCTACTGGCTGGGCGAGCGGCTGATCTACGGGCCGCTCAAGAACGTGCTCGGCTTTTCGCGCATCCGCACGGCCTATACGGCGGGCGAGGCGATCGGGCCCGAGCTGTTCTCCTTCTTCCGCGCGCTCGGCATCAACCTCAAGCAGCTCTACGGGCAGACCGAAGCCTTCCTCTACGTCACCGCGCAGCCTGACGGGGCGGTGCGGGCTGACACGGTGGGACCGGCGATGCCGGGGGTGACGCTGAAGCTCGCCGACAACGGCGAGGTGCTGTTCCGCTCGCCGGGCATGTTCGTCGAGTACTTCAAGGAGCCGGAGAAGACCGCCGAGGCGCTGACCGAGGACGGGTTCGTGAAGACCGGCGACGCGGGGATCTTCGAGGCGGACGGGCAGCTCAAGATCATCGACCGGGCGAAGGATGTCGGACGGCTCGACACCGGCGCGCTGTTCGCGCCGAAGTATCTGGAGAACAAGCTGAAGTTCTTCCCCGAGATCCGCGAGGCTGTGACCTACGGGCACGAGCGGCCGTTCGTGACGGCGATGCTCAACATCGACCTCGTGGCGGTCGGCAACTGGGCCGAGCGCAACAACATCGCCTACGCGTCCTACCAGGAGCTGGCGCAGCATCCGCGGGTTGCCGCCACCATCGCGCAGCATGTGGCGGCGACCAACCGGGCGCTGGCGGCTGAGCCGCAGATGGCCGGAATGCAGGTCCGCCGCTTTCTCGTGCTGCACAAGGAGCTCGACGCCGACGACGGTGAGCTGACGCGCACGCAGAAGGTGCGGCGCGCCTTCGTGGCGGAGCGCTATGCGCCGCTGGTTGAGGCGCTCTACGGCGGTGCGTCCGACTGTTTCGTGCGCACGGAGGTGACGTTCGAGGACGGGCGGCGCGGCTTCGTCGAGGCGACCGTGGCGATCCACGATGCGGAGGTGGTGCCTCCGCCCGCCGGGGCGACCAGGGCACCGGCAGAGGCCGCCGCATGATCGATGCGGCGGCCGCCGGGTCAGCTCGCGTAGCGGATTTCCGGCCCGGGTTCGGGATTTGCGACCGGCATCCTGAGGAAGGCCGGCATCGCGTCCTCGCCCGACTTCGGCTGTTCGATGGCGCAGGGCGGGGTGTGCGGTGCCGTCTGCCGGGATCTTGCCGTCGGCGAGCCCGGGGGCGGCCGAGCGGTGGGCGAACTCCGGCTGTGGCTCGGCTTCGGGGAGGGCGGCCGAGGTGGGCGCGGCCTCGACTTTTGTCGCCGCTTCCGGCTCTGCGCTCGGCGTGGCGTGCGCCTCGTCGTTGCTCTCGGCCGGGGTGGTGGCGACTGCGGTCTCCGCCTGCTGGGCCGGCGTGGTGGCGGCGGCGGCGAAGAGCTCGGCGGGCGGTCCCAAGGGTTCGAGCGACCAGACCTTCGCCAACTCCTCTTCTTCGGCGCGGCGCCTCTCGATCGTGCGGCGGGCTTCGTCGAAGCGGAGGAGCTCGATCGCGGGGCCGAACGCTTCGGGCGTTTTGGGGGCGGCCGCGGGAAGCGTGCCGTTCTCGTTGCTGGCGAGCGCACTTTCGGGCGCGGTTACGGCCGGCATGTCCGCCGGAGGTGGCGTGGTCGGCCCGCTGATCGTGGACTCGAGATCGGAGGCGGTTCCGCCGAGGAGCGGGTGGATGCGGTCGCCGGGGTGGCGGTCACCCTTGGCCCAGGCGGCCTTTGCGTCGGTGATCGCAGCGCGGGCCATCGCGGCGTAGGGGACGCGGCGGGGGAGGGCGGGCTTCTCCGCCGTCCGCGAGGTTTGCGCGGCAGCTTCGGGCGGCGTGTCTCCGCTGGCGCCGGACGCGGTGCTGCTCGGGGCGATATCGCGGCGGGTTGCGCGCCGTGGTCCGGCGGCGGCGGAGATTGCCGGTTCCTTGCCCGGCGCGGTGTCGCCCGTTCCGGCGACGAGGTGGGTCGCGGCGGTTCTCGCGCGGTTCGCGGGGGTTTCGGGCGCGGGTCGGTGCGTCGGTGTCATTGCGATCTCTTGCAGGTTCGGCGCGGCGGCCTCGCAGGCTGCGGCGATGGGGATGGCTTCCACCGGGGCGGCCGGCCCGGTTTGCGGCGGCGGGGCGGCGTGCGTGGCTCTCGCGGCTGCAAGATCGCGCACCGTCGGCGGGTGGAATGGGCGGACGGGCAGCCGGGTCGGCTCAGGCTCCTCGAACGGAGCGGCGGCGGCTGCGACCGCGAGTGCGGCCAGGATCGGCGGCGCGCGGCAGGCCGGCGGGTCGAGCATCTCGTCGGTCATTGGCGTCGCTTCCTCCGGGACGGGGATCGGCTCCGGCTCCTCGGGACCGGGGGGCGGCGCGCCGTCTGCCGCGGCGGTGTCGCCGAGGGCGGCAGTGGGCAGGGCGGCGGCGCCGATGCGGTGGCCCGTGCGCTCGCAGTAGAGCTCGGTGGCGGCGCCGAGGCCGGCGCGGACACCGGCGGACGTGTCCAGATATCTGCGGGTGATGCCGAACCACCTTGCGCAGTCGGTCCTCCGGGCGGCGTCAGCGAGAATTGCGACATCGTCGACATTCTTGCCCGCGAGGATGGAGGGATCGTTCTGCAGCAGCGCCTCGCAGTGGCTGCACATCTCGATCAGCCCCTCGCCCCCGCAGGAGCAGCTGAGGCTGACTGTGCGGGGTGCTATCGCGGCGCGCACCACATGGATGTGCCCCCCGTCCCCCTTCACGCTGAAGCGAAGCATCTTGACGTTCATCGTCGGCCTCCTTCTTTGTCAGGAGTATAGCAACCAATGATTGCGACGCAAGAAAACAGAATTCAACCGTTAGATGAAAGCAAGCCTCAGGACAGCGCGGAGACGTTGCTCGCCGTCGACAACGTCACGCTCTCGTTCGGCGGGGTGAAGGCGATCCGCGGTGTGTCGTTCGACATCCGCCGCGGCGAGATCCGCGCGATCATCGGCCCCAACGGCGCCGGCAAGACGTCGATGCTTAACGTCATCAACGGCTTCTACACGCCGCAGCAGGGGACGATCACCTACAAGGGCCGGCCGCGCGCCAAGATGCGGCCCTACGATGCGGCGGCGACCGGCATCGCGCGCACCTTCCAGAACGTGGCGCTGTTCAAGGGGATGACGACGCTCGACAACATCATGTCGGGCCGGACACTGCAGATGAAGCGCGGTTTCCTGTGGCAGCTCGTCCGCTTCGGCCCCGCGCTGGAAGAGGAGATCGTCCACCGAAGGCGCGTGGAGGACATCATCGACTTTCTGGAGATCGAGGCGATCCGCAAGACGCCGGTCGGCAAGCTGCCCTACGGGCTGCAGAAGCGCGTCGAGCTCGGGCGGGCGCTGGCGATGGAGCCGGAGCTGTTGCTCCTCGACGAGCCGATGGCGGGGATGAACCTGGAGGAGAAGGAAGACATGTGCCGCTTCATCCTCGACGTGCGCGAGGAGTTCGGCACCACCATCGCCCTCATCGAGCACGACATGGGCGTGGTGATGGACATCTCAGACCGCGTGGTGGTGCTCGACCATGGCGAGCTGATCGCGGACGGGACGCCGGACGAGGTCCGCGCCGACCAGAACGTGATCGACGCGTACCTCGGCGTGGCGCACTGAGACGTTACTGGCCCCGGCCGGTCTCCGCCTGGAGGGCGTCGATTGCCTTCGACGCATCGGCCTTGGAGAGGGTGTCGTCGTACGGGACGCCGGCCTCCTCCGACAGCGTCTTGAGATAGGACGCCTGCGCGCCGGTCATCTTCTCGTCGCCGGTGGTCCAGTCGTCCGGGTCCTTCTCGGTGTTGGACGCGGCGCTCTCGTTCTTCGGGTTGGTGGTCATCGGATTGCCCTCAGCGTTGCTGATGTTCTCCAAATGTCCAGCCCGATGCACCCGTTCCCGGCCGGAATGTCGCGGCCCTCGCCTCAGCGGGCGAGGCCCTCGGCGGCGAGCCATTCAGCGGACGGCAGGATGCCCGTCTTGTCGCGCAGTTCGAGGATGAGGCGCGGATTGCTGTTCACCGCGGCAAGCGCCGAGAAGACGGCGTGCCAGCGGATCGTGCCGCGGCCGATCTGCCAGTGCCGGTCGGCATGGCCCTCGGCGTCCTGCAGGTGGACGTGCTGGAGCCGGTCGCCGGCGCGGCGGACGTAGTAGTCGACCGGCGGGGCGCCGGTGGAGCCGTGCGCGTAGTGCGCGTGGCCGGTGTCGATCGAGACCGCGACGGCGGGGCTCGCGAAGCTGTCCGCGAGGGCGCAGCGGGCGTCCGGGTCCTTGTCCTCGATGTTCTCGATCACCATCGTGATCCCCGAACCCTCGGCCCGCGAGACCACCGGGTCCAGCGTGGCGTGGACGCGGGCGACGAGCTTCTCCCGTTCGCCGGGGAGGTTGTCGAGGTTGTTGTAGTCCCACGTCGTGTAGGGGCTGTGGATCACCATCTGCGTGGCGCCGAGCGCCTCGCACACCGCGAGCCCCTGGTCGATCCGCTTCGTGACGATCGCGCGCACGTCGGGGTCCTGGTTGGCGAGCGTCAGGCCCCAGAACGGGCCGTGGATGCCGAGGCGGCCGGTGTAGCCGTCGAGCAGCTTCCTGGCGCGGTCGACGCGGGACTGCCAGTCGCCCTCCAGAACTTCGGCGGTCACGAAATCCTGCAGTTCGAGGTCGCGCTGATCGCCGACGATCCAGTCACGCAGGGTTTCCAGAACGTCGAGCGGCATGGCCGCTCCGAGGAGGGGTAGGTCGGTCATCGGGGGATTCCTGGGCACGCGAACGGGCCGCCGCGCGGCCCCGGTTGGGGGCCGTCGCTAGCCTTTATGCATGACGGACGGATGACGGTCCGGGCGCCCGGCGGGCTGGCGTCGCAATGTAATCGAACCGTCAAGAATTTGTCGTCAGTCCGTCGCACTCCTGCGGTTTATCGGCAGCGGTCAGGCTGCCTCCCGCAGCCGGAATTCGGCTTTCGGCGCCAGCCTCTGCGGCGCGAAGGAGACAAACATGCTCATGCTCAACCGCCGCCATGCACTCGGGCTTCTCGGGGGTGCCGCCGGCTCCCTCGCCCTTCCGGGCTACCTGCGCGCACAGGGCCAGCGGCCCTCCGTCACCATCGCGGTGCAGAAGATCACCATCAACAACACGCTCGACATCTGGAACGAGCAGTCCAACGTCGCCGAGCGCGTCTTCTTCCCGAACTTCTGGGAAGGCCTCATCCTGCGCGACTGGATGGGCAACCAGGGCCCGGTCCCCGGCCTCGCCACCTCGTGGAAACGGATCGACGACAAGACGCTCGAGCTGAAGCTGCGCGAGGGCGTGCGCTTCCACAATGGCGACGAGATGACCGCCGAGGACGTCGCGTTCTCCTTCTCGCCCGAGCGCGTGTTCGCTGACACCGTGCCCGCCGGCGGCAAGACGATCTACGCCGAGGACTACAAGCCCGAGACCGGCAAGGACCTGCCGCCCAACGTGCCCGGCATCGGCCGCCGCCTGTGGCCGGCGCTCGAAGGCGTCGAGGTCGTCGACAAGTATACGGTGCGCTTCCACAACGCGACGCCGGACGTGACCCTCGAAGGCCGCCTCTATTCCGCCGGCAGCCAGATCACCAGCCGCCGCGCCTGGGAAGAAGCCGCCTCCTACGCCGAATGGGCGAAGAAGCCCGTCACCACCGGCCCCTACATGGTCGGTGAGTTCCGCCCGGACGTGTCGCTCACCCTCGTCGCGTTCGATGACTACTGGGGCGAGCGCCCGCCGCTCGAGAAGATCACCTTCGTCGAGGTGCCGGAAGTTTCGAGCCGCGTGAACGGGCTTCTGTCGGGCGAGTACGACTTCGCCTGCGACCTGCCGCCCGACCAGATCGGCGGCGTCACCAACACGCCGGGCTTCGAGGTCCAGAACTCGACCATCTGGAACCACCGCATCTCGGTGTTCAACACGCAGAACGAGATCCTCGCCGATCCGCTGATGCGCCGCGCGATGACCCACTCGATCGACCGCAAGGCGATCGTCGACGCGCTGTGGGCCGGCCAGACCGACATCCCCGCCGGGCTCCAGTTCGAGAGCTTCAAGACCAGCGACATGTTCATCGACGGCTGGACGGTGCCGGAGTACGACGTGGCGCTCGCGACCGAGCTCGTGAAGAAGGCCGGCTACAAGGGCGACCCGATCCCCTACCGCCTCCTCAACAACTACTACACCAACCAGACCTCGACCGCGCAGATCATGGTCGAGATGTGGCGCCAGGCGGGCATCAACGTCGAGATCGAGATGGTCGAGAACTGGGCGCAGGTCCATGCGCCCGACGGCGTTAAGGGCGTGCGCGACTGGTCGGCCTCCAACACCATCAACGACCCGATCACCCCGATGGTGGTCCAGTTCGGCCCCAACGGCGAAGTCCAGCAGAAGAAGGACTGGAGCAACGCCGAGGTGAACCAGCTCTGCGGCGTGATGGAGACCTCCACCGACCACGCAGCGCGCAAGAAGGCGATCGCCCGCATCCTCGAGATCGCCGAGCGCGAGGACCCCGCCTACCAGGTGCTGCACCAGAACGCGGTGTTCACCGGCATGCGCTCCGCGCTGAACTGGAAGGCCGCGCCCGCCTTCGCGATGGACTTCCGCGCCGGCAACTGGACGAGCTGAGCCTCTCCCTGACGCATCGCCCCGGCGGCCACACGGCCGCCGGGGCGATCTTCGTTCGGCCCGACGTCCCCCGCAACCCGGAGCGACCCATGCGCAATCTCATTGAAATCCGCGATCTCACGGTCGCGTTCGACGGGGTGAAGGTCCTGCACGGCATCGATCTCGACGTGGCGCCGGGCGAGGCGCTCGGCCTCGTCGGCGAGAGCGGCTGCGGCAAGTCGGTGACGTGGCTCGCCGCTCTCGGCCTCCTGCCCGGCAAGGCAACGGTCGCGGGCTCGGTGATGCTCGCCGGCGACGAGCTTGCCGGTGCGTCCCGCCCCGCGCTGGAGCGGGTGCGCGGCAGCCGGATCGCGATGATCTTTCAGGACCCGTCGAGCTCGCTGAACCCGGTCCTGCGGGCCGGGCGGCAGATCGACGAGGCGTTGCGGCTCCACCGCGGCCTCACCGGCGCCGCGGCGCGGACCGAGGCGCTGCGGCTGATGGATCTCGTCGGCATCCCGAGCGCGAAGACGCGCTACGACCAGTATCCGCACGAGTTCTCGGGCGGCCAGTGCCAGCGGCTGATGATCGCGATGGCGCTCGCGGGCGAACCCGACCTTCTGATCGCCGACGAGCCGACCACCGCGCTCGACGCCACCATCCAGGCGCAGATCCTCGATCTTCTCGCCACGCTCAGGCGCGAGATGGGCATGGCGGTCGTCTTCATCAGCCACGACCTCGGCGCCGTCAGCCAGGTGTGCGAGCGCGTGTGCGTGATGTACGCCGGGCGGATCGTGGAGGAGGGAACGGTGGGCACGCTGTTCGCCGACCCGCGCCACCCCTATACGCGCGGCCTGTTCGCGGCGATCCCCGCGCTCGACGGCCCGCGCCGGCGCCTGGTGCCGATCCCCGGCACGGTCCCCGACCCGCGCCGCCTGCCCGCCGGCTGCGCCTTCGCCCCGCGCTGCGACCGCGCGGTTCCCGAATGCGAGACCACATGCCCTGCGCTGGCGGAGGGCTTCGATGGCCGGCCGATCGCCTGCCACAACCCGATGCCGCCGCTCGCCTTCGCCGCGGATGTGCCGCGCCAGATGGCCCGGCGGGCATGACGGCGCTCCTCGAGGCGGACGGGCTCGTTCGTGTCTACCAGAGCCGGAAGGGCCTCTTCGGCCGTCCCGTCCCGGTGCGGGCGGTCGACGGCGTCAGCCTTTCGGTGCGGCGCGGCGAGACGCTCGGCGTCGTCGGCGAGAGCGGTTCGGGCAAGTCTACGCTCGGGCGGATGCTTCTCGGCGTCGATCCCGCGGAAGACGGCGTCGTCCGGTTCGAGGGCGAGCCGCTGCCGAAGCTCGGCAGCACCGCGTGGCGGCGCCAGCGCGCCAAGATGCAGATGGTCCACCAGGACCCGCTCGCCGCGCTCGACCGGCGGCTGCCGATCGCCCGCCAGATCCGCGAGCCGCTCGACATCCACAAGCGCGGCACGTCCGCCGACCGCGCGACCCGCGTCGCCGAGCTGATGGCGGCCGTCGGCCTCCGCGCAGATCAGGGCGACCGCTACCCGCACGAACTCTCCGGCGGACAGCGCCAGCGCGTCGTAATCGCCCGTGCGCTGGCGGCCGGCCCCGACCTTCTCGTCTGCGACGAGCCTGTCTCCGCGCTCGACGTCTCGATCCAGGCGCAGGTGGTCAACCTCCTCGCCGACCTTCAGGCGCGCGAGGGCCTCGGAATGGTCTTCATCAGCCACGACCTCAAGGTGGTGCGCAATCTCGCCGACCGCGTGGCGGTGATGTACCTCGGCCGCGTGGTCGAGGAGGGCACGGCGGACACCATCTTCGCGAGCCCGCAGCACCCCTATACGCAGGCACTGGTCTCCTCCGTGCCGGTCCCGGGCCGCAAGCTCGACAGCCGGATGATCCTGGATGGCGAGCCGCCCAACCCGGCCGCCCGGCCCTCAGGCTGCGCCTTCCACCCGCGCTGCCCGCACGCGGTCTCTGTCTGCCGCACCACCGCCCCGGCGCTGCGCACGGTCGGACCGCAGCGCACCGCGGCCTGCCATCTCGTGGAGGCGGCGGCCGTCGCCGCCTGAGGAAACGCCATGATCCGCTTCGTCCTCGTCCGCCTCGTGCGCGCGCTCGTCACCATCATCGCGGTGATGACGTTCGCCTTCGTCGTCCTGCGCCTCTCCGGCGACCCGGCCGAAGTCCTCCTCGGCCCCGACGTGCCGCAGGACGTAATCGACGCCTTCCGCGCCTCATGGGGCCTCGATCGCCCCGTCTTCTTCCAGTACGTCGACTACATGGCCGCGATCCTCAGGGGCGACTTCGGCCTTTCGATGCGCGACCGCTCGCCCGCGCTGGAACTGGTGCTGGCCCGTATCCCCGCCACGCTGGAACTCACCGTCCCGGCGCTCCTCCTCCAGGTCTGCATCGGCATCCCGGCCGGGATCTACGCCGCGCTCCACCGCGACAGCATCATCGACCGCGCGGTGATCCTGTTCGCGGTGATGGGCTTCACCGTTCCCTCGTTCGTGATGGGCCTCATTCTGGTGCTGGTCTTCGCGGTGACGCTGGGGTGGCTGCCGTCCGGCGGCGACGAGACGTGGCAGCATGCGATTCTGCCGGCGCTCGCGATCAGCGTCGGCGGCATCGGCATCCTCGCGCGCTTCTCCCGCTCCGCGATGATCGAGGTGCTGGGACAGCCCTACATCCGCACCGCGTCGGCCAAAGGCGTGACGTGGGGCGACGTGGTGCGCGGCCATGCGCTGCCCAATGCGGCGGTGCCGATCGTCACCATCGTCGGCTTCATGGTCGGCTCGCTGGTGGCAGGCGCGGTGGTGGTCGAGACGATCTTCAGCTGGCCCGGCATCGGGCGGCTCCTCATCGTCTCGGTCTCCAACCGCGACCTTGCGGTGGTCCAGTGCATCCTCCTTCTCGTGGCGGCGATGATGGTGGTCTCCAACCTCGTCGTCGACCTTCTCTACGGCTGGCTCGACCCGCGCCTGCGCGCCCAGACCGCCCACTGACGCGAAGGGAACCCGCCATGGCACTCACCGACCTTTCCGCTCCCGCAGCGCTCCGCCGCGGCACGTTCCACCGGCTGCGCACGCTGGTGCCGGCCTCCGTCGCGCTCGGCCTCTTCTGGCTGGCGCTGATGCTCGGCGTCGCCTTCCTCGCCAACGTCCTGCGGCCCTACGCGATCACGCAGATGGACCTTTCGGCCCGGCTCGCCCCGCCGCTGACGCCCGGCCACTGGCTCGGCACTGACGAGCTGGGGCGCGACGTGCTCTCGCGGCTCATCCAGTCGGTGCAGGTCTCCTTCATCATCGCCTTCGGGGCGACGATCCTGTCGGCGGTGTTCGGCACGCTCCTCGGCTTCGCCGCCGCAAAATTCCGCGGGGTGGTGGAGCACGTCGTCGTCATGCTCGCCGACTTTCAGGCGGCGCTGCCTTTCCTCATCATGGCGCTCGCGGTGCTCGCCTTCTTTGGCACCTCGATGGTGCTCCTCGTCTGCCTGATGGGGTTCTATGGCTGGGAGCGGTACGCCCGCATCGCGCGTGGCCTCGCGATCTCCGCAGGGGCGCAGGGGTATGCCGCTGCCGTCGTGCAGCTCGGCGGTTCCGGCGCGCGGGTCTACTTCGGCCACATCCTTCCCAACGTCGCGTCGACGCTCATCGTGTCGATGACGCTGACGTTCCCCGAGATCATCCTGATGGAATCCAGCCTCTCCTTCCTCGGCCTTGGCGTGCAGCCGCCTGAATCCAGCCTCGGCAACATGGTCGGCTTCGGCCGCGACTACCTGATGACCGCGCCCTGGATCATGCTGGCGCCCGCCGTCGTCATCGTCCTCACCACGCTCTCCATCTCGCTGGTCGGCGACTGGCTTCGCGACAAGCTCGATCCCACGATCCGCTAACCCCCCGAAAGACCCCCATGACCGCCATCACCGGCCACCGCGGCGCCCGCAACCTGTGGGCCGAAAACTCCCTCACCGGCTTCCGCAAGGCCGCCGCGCTCGGCTGCGACGCGATCGAGTTCGATGTCCACCTGACCGACGCCGGCGAACTCGTCGTCATCCACGATCCGACGCTCGACCGCACCACCGAGGCGACCGGCGAGGTCCGCGCACTGACCCCTGACGCCCGCCGCGCCACCCGCCTCAAGGACAGCGACGACGTGGTGCCGACGCTGGACGAGGTGCTCGATGTTCTCGCGCCGGTGGACGGCCTCGGCCTCCACGTCGAGATCAAGCTCGATGCTGCGGGCAAGCCCTACCCCGGCATCGTCGGCCGGGTGACGGAGACGCTCAAGGCCCGCGGGCTCGGGCCGCGCTGCCATCTCACCTCGTTCGATACCGGGCTCCTCGAGGAGTGCCGCGTGGCGGCGCCGGACATCGCGCGGCTCGTCTCCGCCAACGCGGAATGGCTGGAGCGGCAGGGCGGCCTCGCATCCTTCATCGACACGGTGCGCGATCTGGTAGATATCGTCGCCCTGCACCACGGCGTGCTGGCGGACCACTTCGACGAGGCCTGCCGCCTCTGGCCGCTGGAGCGCATCTGCGTGTGGACCGTGAACGACGAGGACGGCATGAAGGACTGGATCGCACGGGGCGTCGGCCATCTCACTTCCGACAGCCCTGACATTGCCCTCGCCTGCCGCGCGAAAGCGGCATGAACCGGGCCTTCCCAACCGACCTCCCTCGCGGCGCGGTAATCTTCGACTGCGACGGCGTGCTGATCGACAGCGAGCCGCTGGCGGCGATCCTCCTCGCCGAGACGCTGGCGGGCGCCGGCTACCCGATGGACCTCCACGAGATCCACGCCCGCTTCACCGGGCTAGCCAACGGCGACATCATCGACCTTCTGGAGCGCGAGCATGGCGTCCCGTCGCCGGGCGCGCTGCTCGAACTCGGCCGGGCCGGAGCTGACCGAGCGCTTCAAGCGAGAGCTGAAAGCAATCGAGGGCATCCATGCCCTGGTCGAGGCGCTCGACCGGCCCTACTGCGTCGCCTCCAACAGCGGCGTGGAGCGGCTCGGCACCTCGCTCGGCATCCTGCCGCTGCGCGCCCTCTTCGGCGAGCACGTCTATTCGGCGGAGATGGTCGCCCGTCCCAAGCCCGCGCCCGACCTCGTCCACCTCTGCCTCGACCGGATGGGGGTCAGCGCCGCCGAGACCGTGATGATTGACGACAACACGCCGGGCATCACGGCAGCGGTGACGGCGGGCGTGACGGCGATCGGCTTCGTCACCCCCGGCGAAACCCGGCCCGGCCGCGAGGCTGTCCTGCGCGAGGCCGGTGCCGTCGCCGTCGCCACCTCGGCGGCGGAGCTTGCCGATCTCCTCGGCGTCCCGCCGCTCGAGGCGCACGCGACGCTGCGCGCGGCGATCTAGCCCGTCAGCTCCCGCAGCGTCCGCGCATCCGCGATGAAGCTGTCGGCATCGTCCCCGGCGACGAATTCCAGCATCGCGTAGCGCGGGCCCGTCCAGCGGCCGGCGGGCACCGCGGCGAGATAGCGGCGCCACGCGTCCCGCGCGGTCGCCAGCGGATGGCGCGTCTTGTCCGCGTCCCAGGCGAAGACGTGGAGGTGGGCGACGTGGCGGCCGAGCGCGGCAAGCTCCGCCAGCGCCTCGACCTCGGCGATGCCGGGCCGTGGCTGCCAGTAGAGGTAGACGTTCGGCGCGGTGATCGCGGCCATCAGGGCAGCGCTGGACGAGAGGCAATCGGTGAGGGTTCCGGGGTGATATTCGAGGCCGAGGGCGAGGCCGCGGGCGGCGGCGATCTCGGCCGCACGGTCGATCGCGGCGGCGACTGCTGTCCGTTCGGCCGCGGCGTAGTCGGCGGACGGGCGGTTGCGCTCGCCGGGCCAGATGCGGACCATCGGGGCGCCGAGTGCTGCGGCCGTTTCCAACGCAGCGGCGACCTCGGCGTCGGTGGCGGCCGGCATCCTGAGATACGAGCCGTAGGCGGCGACGGCGAGCCCGGCTGCGCGCGTCATCTCACCGACGCGGGCGGCGTTGTCGAGATCGCCGGGAGGGACGTGGATGTCCGCGCCCCACTCGATGGCGGCGAGGCCGGCCTCCCGCGCCAAGGCGATGCCTGCGTCCGGCGGCAGCGCGCGGAACGTGACGGAGACCAACCCGGGCTGATACTGCGGCACGGCGAATTCCCTCGTGGTCTGCCCGTTGTGGCACGGGCGGGCGGTCAGCCTTGCCGCGCGATTGCGGCGATCTCGGCGGCGGTGGGGATTGCGGCGGCGGTGCCGGGGCGGGTGACGGAGAGGCTGGCTGCGGCGGCGCCGATCCGCACGGCCTCGGCGAGCGGGCGGCCTGCGCTGAGGACGCCGACGACGACGCCGCAGAACACGTCGCCGGCGCCGCTGGCGTCCACCCCCTCGACGGGCGCCGCCGGCACGAAGGCGGGCGCATCGTCGCCGGGGCCGAGTACGGCAGCGCCGTCCGCGCCGAGGGTGACGATGGCCGCCGCAGCGCCAAGGGCACGCAGCCCGGCGAGGATCGCGGCGGGTTCCGTGGCGCCGGTCAGCGCCTCGCCCTCGCCGCGGTTGACGACGACGAGATCGACGCGGAGGTCGGCCGCGGCACCCGGCGCAGGGCTCGGGTTCCAGACGGTGTAGAGGCCTCGTTCCCGAGCCGCTGCCATGGCGGCGGCGGTCGCGTCCGCCGACAGGTTGTTCTGCATCAGGAGGGTGTCGCCGCTGGCCGCCGCCTCCAGCCAGCCGGCGGTGTCAGGGCGGAACGCGCGCGCCGCCTCCACGGCGGAGACGATGACGTTCTCGCCGCCTGCTTCGACTAGGATCACCGAACGGTCCGTTGGGGCAGCGACAGAGACGAGGCCGTCACAGCTCAAGCCGGCGGCCGAAAGGAGGCGGCGGATATCGCCGGCCTCAGCGTCGGTGCCGACGGCGGCCCAGAGGTGGACGGCTGCGCCGGTGCGGGCGGCGGCGATCGCCTGGAGTGCGCCCTTGCCGCCGAGGTCGAACGACAGGGCGTCGGCGTTGGCGGTCTCGCCGGGGCGCGGCAGGCGGCCGAGCGCGAAGCGCCAGTCGATGCACACGTTGCCGACGACGTGGATCGCCACGGCGCTCAGCCGCCGAAGACCCGGCGCGGGTTGTCCGTCAGCATCGCGTCGATCACCGCGCGGTCGACGCCGTGGCGCATCAGGCGCGGCACGAAGTGGCGCTGGATGTAGCCGTAGCCGAAGCCGCCGTAGCGGGTCAGCATCATCTTCATGAACACGTCCTGCGACAGGAGCACGCGGTCGGCATGGCCGGCGTCGACCAGGGTGCGGATCGCGCGCGCGTTCTCCTCGTCGGAGGGGGACTGGGCGTCCTGGTCGGCGTAGTAATAGTCCATGCCGATCATGTCGTATTCGAGGTAGGCGCCGCGCCGGGCGAGGCTCGTCTGGTAGTCGAGGTCGGCGTGGCTGGGGTTCATGTGGCACAGCACCAGGTGGTTGAGGTCGACGCCCTCGGCCTCCGCGACGTCGAGCACCTCATGCGCGAGCCGCTCCCAGCCGGGGAGGTGGACCATCAGCGGCACGCCGGTCCGTGCCGAGGCGCGCGCCGCCGCCGTCAGCGACTTGCGCTCGGCGGGCGTGAAATCCTTCGAGACGCCGATCTCGCCGATCAGCCCGGCGGTCACCTCCGGCGCGTCCGGCCCGCCGCCGACGTCGCGCACGATGAGGTCGGTCACCTCCTCCACGTCCATCGCGGCGAACCACTCGGGGTGGCTGAATTCGAGGTAAAAGCCGCTTCCCATCACGATCTGGAGGCCGGTCGCCTCGGAGATGCGGCGGAGCGCCGGCCCGTCGCGGCCGATGCCGATGTTGGTGGGGTCGACCACCGTGCGTCCGCCGAGGTCGCGGAACTGGCCGAGCTCCGCCGCCGCGTCGTCCTCGCTGCGGAGCGAGACGTTGTCGCGGTTCATGTAGGGGTTCATCCTGAGCTCGCCGTAGATCTCGAGGCGGACGGGCTCTTCGGTGAGCGCTGGGTCGAGGCCGGGGGTGGGACGCCAGGCGCGGTCCCCGTCGAGGAGGATGTGCTCGTGCATCAGGGTGACGCCGAGGTCCGCCACCGGGACGGGGCCGGTCACGGTCATCACCTTGCCGGAGCGCACGCCGATGTCGGTCATCTCGTTCTCCCGGCGGTGCGGAACAGGCGGAAGTTCAGCCAGATCGCGATGAGGATGATGCACCCGGTGACGATCGGCGTCAGGAACGGGGACATGTGGAGGAGGATGAGGCCGTTGGCGATCACCGAGACCGTCAGCGCCCCCAGAAGCGTGCCCAGCATCGAGCCGCGCCCGCCGAAGAGCGACGTGCCGCCCAGCACCACCGCGGCAATCACCTCAAGCTCGAAGCCCTGCCCGGCGTTGGACGAGCCCGAGCCGAGGCGGCCGGCGAGGATGATCCCCGCCAGCGCTGCCGCGGCGCCCGATATGGCGTAGACCGCAAGCCGCATCCGCGCGACGTTGACGCCGGCGCGGCGCACCGCTTCCGCGTTGGCGCCGATTCCGGTGACGTAGCGGCCGAACCGCGTGCTGCCGTAGACGATGAAGCCGACGATGAGGCAGCCGAACGCGATCCACGCCGGCACCGGGACGCCGAACGCCCAGCCGCGGCCGAGGAAGACGAACGCGTTGTCCGGTGCGATGGGGATCGAGTAGCCGCCGGTGATGAGGAGCGCGAGGCCGCGGAAGATCGAGAGGCCGGCGAGCGTGACGATGAAGGCGGGGATGCCTTCGTAGGCGATGAGGTAGCCCTGCACCGCGCCGATGAAGGCGCCGAGGGCCAGCATCGCGACGATGACCACCGGCCACGGCACGTCGGCCTGGAGCATCGCCGCCGACAGCGCGCAGACGAGGGCCAGCACCGAGCCGACAGACAGGTCGATCCCCCCGGTGGTGATGACGAACGTCATCGCAGCGGCGACGATGAGGAGGGGCGCTGCCTGCCGGATGATGTTGAGCGCGTTGGGCGCCGACATGAAGACGTCCGTCGACAGGCTGAAGATGAGCACGATGGCGGCGAAGAAGACCGCGATGGACGCCGTGCCGCCCGCCTCGCGCAGCCGGTCGCCGAGCCGCACGCCGCGCACGCGCGGGGCGCTCGCCGCACCGTGGAGGCTCTCGTCCTCTGCTGGCTTTTCGCTCATTGCACTGCCTTGCCGTGACGGGCGGACCGCGCGTCGAACTTGCGGCCGACGATGAGGTTCACGACCTCCTCGATGTCGGTCTCGCCGATCCTGCGTTCGGCGACGCTGCGGCCCTCGTACATCACCTGGATCCGGTCGCACACGAGGAAGAGGTCCTGCAGGCGGTGGGTGATGAGGATGACGCTGACGCCGCGCGCCGACACGGTGCGGATGAGGTCGAGCACTGCCTCGACTTCGGCGACGGCGAGCGCCGCCGTCGGCTCGTCCATGATGAGGACCTTGGGGTCGAACGACACGGCGCGGGCGATCGCGACCGACTGGCGCTGTCCGCCCGAGAGGTTCTCCACCTTCTGCCGCGTGTCAGGGATGACGATGCCGAGCGCGTCCAGCATCGCCTTGGCCTCGGCGTGCATGGCGCGCTTGGCGAGGAAGGGGACGGCTGCGAACCGGGTCTGGAGTTCGCGGCCGAGGAAGATGTTGCCGGCGACGTCGATCGTGTCGCACAGCGAGAGGTCCTGGTAGACCATCTCGACGTGGGCGGCGCGCGCGTCCATTGGCGAGGCGAATCGGACCGGAACGCCGTCGATCTCGACGGTTCCGCTGTCCGGCACCTCGGCGCCGGACAGGACCTTGGAGAGCGTTGACTTGCCCGCCCCGTTGTCGCCGACGAGGCCAAGCACCTCGCCTGGCGCGACCCGCAGCGACACGTCGTCGAGCGACAGGATCGGCCCGTAGCGCTTGGCGATCCCGCTCATGCGGACGCGGTCGGGGGCCGTCATGGCGCGGCGCTCGTCGCGGGCTCTATTCGAACATGCCGCGGAAATCGTCGACGTTGTCCTTCGTGACGATGGTGACCGGGATGTTGATGATCGGCTCGACGGTGCCGCCGCCGGTCAGCGTCATCAGCGCCTCGACGGCGGCCTTGCCTTCGGCGGCCGGGTCCTGCTGGACGACGGCGACGACCCAGCCCTCGTCGATCCCCTTCACGGCCTGCTCGGTGAGGTCCCAGCCGAAGACCTTGATGTCTTCCTGCCGGCCCTGGCTCTCCACGGCGGAGACGGCGCCGATGAGGGCGGGTTCGCCGGTGGCGTAGAGCGTCTTCATCGTGGGGTTGGCGGTCATCAGGTTTTCCGCGGCGCCCAGCGCAACGTCCTGGATGTTGCGGCCGTCGACAGTGTCGAGGAACGTCACCTCGGCGTCGCCCGCCTCGACCGCGGCCTTGAAGCCGTCGAGGCGCTGGTTCTGGATGAACGAGTTGAGCGCGCCCACCACGCCGACGGTCGCCTCGCCGCCCATCTCCGATGCGACGTAGTCGGCGTAGAACTTGCCGATCTCCTCGCCTGCGGCGGTGTTGTCGACGCCGATGAAGGCGACGTTGTCACCCTCGGGGATCTGCGCGTCGATGGCGACGACGGGAATGCCAGCCTCCTTCGCCTCGGTGATCGCGGGCTTCACGCCGTTCACGTCGATCGCGACGAGGATGATGCCGTCCACCCCTTGGGTGATGTAGTTCTCGATCGCGGTGTTCTGCGCGGACGGGACGTTGTTGGCGTCGAAGATGACGAGCTCGGCGCCGGCGGCGTCGGCTGCTTCCTGCGCGCCGTCATTGATCTGGTTGAAGAATAGCGCCTGCTGGTTGATCGTCACCAGCGCGAAGGTCTGCGCCTGTGCGGCTGCGGCGCCGAGGCCCAGCGCGACGAAGACGGCGGCGGCGTAACTGGCAAGTCGTTTGGACGGATGCATGGTCGAACCCTCGATGACTGGGGGAATGGATGGAGACCGGACGACGCGAAACCGGGGCAGTCTGATCCGAGCCGGAAAATTCTGTCAACAAGACAGTATTCTGAAATCGTTGCGGGATTCTGGGCTGACTGAATAATGCGCAGGGCGCCTCTCAGCCTTTCGGGAGAAAGACTGGGCGCGGGGGAGAGCCCGCGGGGGCGTGGCGCACGAACGCGCAGGGCCGAACAAATAAGACGCTTTACCGCGCCGCTTTACAAGCCGGTCGACGGAAGGGCCGCCTCTTGCTGGTGGCGCGCATCGTGGGCAAGCTCGGCGTCCATCCGGCCGGCGCCGCAGCCTGCCGCCACGCCCCTTGCGCAACCCGAAGGCCCGTCATGGCACAAAAGTCCGTCCTCCTCGTCGGCGAGAGCTGGGTCAGCTCCGCCACCCACTACAAGGGCTTCGACCAGTTCGGCTCGGTGTCGTTCCACCTCGGCGCGGAGCCGCTGGTGGCCGCCCTCAAGGGCACGGCGTTCGACCTCACCTACATGCCCGCGCACGAGGCGGCGAACGACCTGCCGTTCGAGCGCGAGGGGCTCGCGAAGTACGACGCCATCATCATCTCCGACATCGGCGCGAACTCGCTCCTGCTGCCGCCGGCGGTGTTCCTCGAAAGCCGCACGATGCCAAACCGGCTGAAGCTGATCCGCGACTGGACGGCGGACGGCGGCGGCCTCCTGATGATCGGCGGCTACCTCTCCTTCCAGGGGATCGACGGGCGGGCCCGCTGGCGCCGCACCCCGGTGGAGGAGGCGCTCCCCGTCACCTGCCTGCCGTGGGACGACCGGATCGAGATCCCTGAGGGCGTGACGCCCGACCTTCTCGCAGAGCACCCTGTGCTGGCGGGCCTTTCCGGCACATGGCCGCCGCTCCTCGGCATCAACGAGGTCGAGCCGAAGGACGGCGCGACCGTGCTGGCGCGGCTGCCGGAGTCAGAGGGCGGGCACCCGCTCCTCGTCCTCGGCGAGCACGGCAAGGGACGGAGCGCGGCGTGGACGTCCGACATCGGCCCGCATTGGCTGTCGAAGGAATTCTGCGCGTGGGAGGGCTACAAGACGCTCTGGGTCAACCTCCTCACCTGGCTCACCGAGGAGCGCTGACAGTCAGCCCGGCGGCGGTCCGGCGGAGTTGCGGACCTTCAGCGTCGGCGGAACGCGCACGACCGTGGGTTCGGCCGCCTTGTCGCCCCGGTCGATCCGCTTGAGCAGGAAGTCCGACGCGGTCTTCGAGATCGACGCGATGTCCTGCGACAGCGAGGTGATGCCGGGGCGCCAGTCGTTGGCGTCGTGAAAGCCGTCGAACGAGACCACCGAGAGGTCGCGCGGCACTTCGAGCCCCATGTTGCGCGCGCCGGACACGATGCCGTGGGTCTGCGCGATGTTGATCGAGATGATCGCCGTCGGCGGCACGGGGCCTGACATCATCTGCTGCACGGCGGTGAAGGCGTGCTCGTGGCGGTGGGCCTCGCGGCGAACGTGGGCGGGATCGATGGGGAGGTCGGCGGCGGCCATCGCGGCCTCGAACCCGGCGAGCCGCTCGTCCGACGTCGAGATCCCGGTGCGTCCGGCGATGAAGCCGATCCGCCTGTGGCCGAGCCGCCTGAGGTAGCCGACGAGGAGGCTGGCGCCGAAGGCGTTGTCGTCGGTCACCGCATCCATGGCGACGCCGGGGACGATCCGGTCGATCAGGACGGCGGGGGTGTGCAGCGCCTTGGCGAGCCGCTCCGGGTAGTTGGCGCCGTGGCTGGTCGGCGCGATCACCAGCCCCGCGACGCGGTGGGCGGTGAAGGCGCGGATGTCGTCGAGCTCGCGCTCCGGGTCGTCGTCGTTGGAGGAGAGGAACAGCCGGTAGCCGACCGCCGACATCGATTGGTGGACCGCCTTGGCGAGGTGGCCCCAGAACGGTGCAGCAATGTCCGGCAGGACGAGGCCGACGGTCATCGACTTTGCCGACCGCAGGTGGCGTGCGATGGGATCGGGGCGGTAGTTCATCGCCTCGACGGCGTCCCACACGCGCTTCTGCATCGCTTCGGACACCGGGGCGGTGCGGTTGATGGTTGCCGAGACGGTGGTCACCGATACGCCCGCCGCCCGTGCAACATCCCTGATCGTGCTCACCGCCGCCCCTTTTTCCTGCCGCACGTAACGTTACGCGCCGTGTTCGCGTGCGGCAACCGCGATTGCGCCTGCGATCAGCGTGATGGCAATAAATTGCGCGCGTAACGTTGCGTGATATTGGCGATTGCGGTACGAATGGGTCACGTCGGGCAAGAGAGGGCGGCCGTTGTCAGGCACGTCCCGCAAGAAACGTTTCGTTTCGGCGCCGACGGGGAGGGAAACAGATGACACTCAGATCAGCGCTCGCCGCATCGCTCGTCGCAGCATCGATCCTCGCCGCGCCGGGGCTCGCCTCGGCCGAGGAGGTCCTGCGCCTCAGGATGAACGGCGACATCAACACGCTGGACCCGATCAGCACCACGAACTTCACCATCCGCAACGCGTCGTACCTGATGTACGACACGCTGTTCTCGATGGACGGGAACTTCGACGTGCAGCCGCAGATGGTCGGCGACCATTCGGTCTCGGAAGACGGCCTCGTCTACACGATGACCCTGCGGGACGGCCTCAAGTTCCACGACGGCAGCGACGTCACCGCCGAGGACGCGGTCGCCTCCATCGAGCGCTGGGGCAAGGTCGACGGCCTCGGCAAGATCATGTTCTCAAAGATGGAGAGCATCGCCGCCGACGGCGACGACACCATCGTCATCACCATGAAGGAGCCGTGGTCGCAGGTGCTTCCGGCGCTGGGCAAGGTCTCGTCCAACGTGCCGGTCATCATGCCGGCGGAAATGGCCGCCAACGATCCGTCCGACCCCGTGACCGAGCCCATCGGCTCCGGCCCCTACAAGCTGATCCCGGACTCGTGGGTGCCGGGCGCCAAGGTCGAGTTCGAGAAGTTCGCGGACTACGTGCCGCGTGAGGAGCCCGCCTCCATGGCCGCCGGCGGCAAGGTCGCCCACTTCGACAGGGTGGAGATCATCTACATCCCCGACACCGCGCAGGCAGTCGACGCGCTGATCGCCGGCGAGATCGACTGGATCGAGGAAGTCCCCGCCGACCTTCTCGCCTTCTTCGACGGGGTCGACACCGCCAAGCCGATCGCGGCGAAGATGTCCGGCAACTCGATCCAGCTCGTCGTCAACCACAAGAACCCGCCGTTCGACGACCCGAAGATCCGGCAGGCGCTGCAGTGGGCCGTCGAGCAGACGCCGTTCCTCCAGGCAAGCTTCGGCGACCGGACGGACATGTACCTCGAGTGCGCCGCGGTCTTCTTCTGCGACACGCCCTTCGCCAGCGACGCCAACACCGAACGCGTCCTCACCCGCGACAAGGCCAAGGCCCAGGCCCTTCTGGAAGAAGCCGGCTACGACGGCACCCCCGTCCTCATCCTCCACGTGACCGACATCCCGGCGCAGGACGCGGTCTATTCGGTGCTGAAGCCGATGCTGGAAGAGGTCGGCTTCACCGTCGAGGAGCAGATGACGGACTGGGCGACCGTCGCCACCCGCCGCGCCAGCAAGGAGGCGGTCGCCGACGGCGGCTGGAACGTGTTCATGACCGGCTGGGGCTTCATCGACCAGTCCAACCCGATGACCAACGTCTACGTCGCCGGTGCGTGCGACGACGGCTGGTTCGGCTGGGCCTGCTCCGACAGGCTGCAGGAGCTGCGGGCCGAATTCGCGTCGACTTCCGACGCGGAGA
The DNA here is from genome assembly GCA_963704595.1 of uncultured Alphaproteobacteria bacterium. Taxonomy (GTDB): domain Bacteria; phylum Pseudomonadota; class Alphaproteobacteria; order Rhizobiales; family Amorphaceae; genus Acuticoccus. The sequence continues at coordinate 71,688 of OY969922.1, read as the reverse complement.
AGCAGAAGGCGCTGGCCGAGGAGATGCAGACCGTCGCGAACGATCTCGTCCCGTTCGTGCCGCTGGGGCAGACCTTCCCGTTCCAGGGCATCGCGACCAACCTCGAAGGCTTCATCGAGAGCCCCGTGCCGTTCTTCTGGAACGTCCGCCGCGTCCAGAACTAGGCTGGCTTGCGGCCGGCGTCAGTGCCGGCCGCATTCCTCGCGAGGCCCGTCATGCTGCGCTACGTCCTCACCCGGCTCCTCTCGGCAATCCCGATCCTCGTGATCGTCGCGGTGTTCATCTTCGGCCTCGTCAACCTCACGCCCGGCGACCCCGCGGTGCTGCTCGCCGGTGACAACGCCACCCCCGCGCAGGTGGAAAAGGTGCGCGAACGCCTCCACCTCGACGAGCCTCTGGTGACGCGCTTCGCCATCTGGGCCGGCAACGCCCTGCGGCTCGACCTCGGCACCTCGATCTATTCCGGCCAGCCCGTGACGCGCCTCATCGCCCAGCGGGTGGAGCCGACCGCGGTGCTCGCCACCGTCACGATGGTTTTCACGCTTCTCATCGCGATCCCGCTCGGCGTCATCTCCGCCTGGCGCGCCAACACGCTGGTCGACCGCGCGGTGATGAGCTTTGCGGTCTTCGGCTTCTCGGTCCCGGTGTTCGTGATCGGCTATCTCCTCGCCTACGTGTTCGCCGTAAAACTCGGCTGGTTCCCGGTGCAGGGCTACAAGCCGCTGGCGGACGGCGCGCTGGAGACGCTGCGCTCGGTCACGCTGCCAGCCGTCGCGCTCGCCTTCGTGTTCGCGGCGCTGATCGCGCGCGTCACCCGCGCCGCGATGCTGGAGGTGCTGTCGGAGAACTACATCCGCACCGCGCGCGCCAAGGGGCTCGGTACGTTCCGCATCCTCGTCGTCCACGCGCTTAAGGCAGCGGGCGTCCCCGTCGTCACCGTCATCGGCGTCGGCATCGCGACCCTGATCGGCGGCGTGGTGGTGACGGAATCGGTGTTCAACATTCCGGGCGTCGGGCGGCTCACAGTCGATGCCATCGTCCGGCGCGACTACCCCATCGTCCAGGGCGTGATCCTGTTCTTCTCGCTCCTCCTCATCGTCATCAACCTTCTCGTCGACCTCAGCTATGCGCTGTTCGACCCGCGCGTTCGGGGCTGAGCGATGAGCATGGAAGGCGAACTCGTCGAAGGCGTCGCGATGGCGCCGGTGCGCGCCCGCCGCCGCCTCCGGTTCCGGCTGACGCCCGGCATCGTCATCCCCGCCGCGCTCCTCGGCGTCTACGTTCTGGTCGCGCTGCTGGCGCCGCTGATCGCCGGCGATCCCATCGCCATCGACCCGTCGCAGCGGCTCAAGGGCAGCTCGGCCGCCGCTATCTGGGGCACGGACCATCTGGGGCGCGACGTGTTCGCCCGCGCCATCTACGGGACGCGCAACTCGCTTCTCATCGGCTTCTCGGTGGCCGCGTTCACCACCGCCATCGGCATGGCAATCGGGCTTTATGCCGGCCTCGGCCGCTGGGGCGCTGGCGCGGTGATGCGCTTCAACGACGCGATGATGACCATCCCCGCCGTGCTCCTCGCCATCGCGCTCGCCTCGATCCTCGGCGCCGGCCTCGTCACCGTCATCATCGCGATCACCATTCCGGAAATCCCGCGCATGGTCCGGCTCGTCCGCGCCGTCACGCTCGGCGTGCGCGAGCAGCCCTACGTGATGGCGGCGGTGTCGGTCGGCACCGGGGGGCTCGCGATGGTGCGGCGGCACATCGTGCCCAACATCATGGGCCCCGTGCTGGTGCAGGCGACGTATGTGGCGGCGTCCGCGATCATCGCGTCGGCGGTGCTGTCCTTCCTCGGCGTCGGCACTTCGCCGGAGGTGCCGAGCTGGGGCGGGATGATGGCCGACGCCCGCGCTCGCTTCCGCATCCATCCCGAGCTGATGTTCTACCCCGGCGCGCTCCTCTCCGGCCTCGTCCTCCTCGTCAACATCCTCGGCGACCGGCTGTCCGACGCGCTCGACCCGCGCAAGACCAAGGGGGGCAGCCTGTGACCGACGCCCCGGTTCTCGAGGTGAGGGACCTCTCGCTGGTGTTCCGCGGCGGACGGGGCACGCACCACGCGCTGTCGGACGTGTCGTTCACGGTGGGCCGGGGCGAGGTCCTCTCCCTCGTCGGCGAATCCGGCTGCGGCAAGAGCGTGACGGCGATGGCGATCCTCGGCCTCCTGCCGCGCCGCGGCGCGGAGGTCAGCGCCAGCGCGATCCGCCTCGCCGGAACGGACATCTTCGGCCTTCCCGAACGCGCGATGCGCAAGCTGCGCGGCAACCGGATCGGGATGATCTTCCAGGACCCGATGACCTCGCTCAACCCCGTCCACACCGTCGGCCTCCAGATCGGCGAGACCATCCGCCGCCACAGGGGCGTCAGCCACGCTGCCGCCCGCACCCGCGCCCGCGAACTCCTCGACCTCGTGGAGATCCCCGGCGCCGCCCGGCGGCTCGACGCCTACCCGCACGAGCTCTCCGGCGGGATGCGCCAGCGCGTGATGATCGCGATGGCGCTGTCGTGCGACCCCGAGCTCCTCATCGCCGACGAGCCGACCACCGCGCTCGACGTCACCATTCAGGCGCAGATCCTCGCACTGATCGGATCGCTGACGCGCGAGCTCGGCATGAGCGTCATCCTCATCACCCACGATCTCGGCGTGGTGGCGGAAGCGGCCGACCGGGTGGCGGTGATGTACGCCGGGCGGATCGTGGAGGAGGGGCCGGTGCCCGCCGTCTTCGCCCGCCCCTCGCACGGCTACACCGCGGGGCTGCTGCGCGCGCTCCCCGGCCATCGCGGCAGCGTGCGCGGGATGCTCGACGGTATCGAGGGCGCGGTGCCGCGGCTCGACACCGTGGTGGAAGGCTGCGTCTTCGCCCCGCGCTGCCGGTTCGCGGCGGAGGAGTGCGACCGGTCCCGCGCGGAACGGCTCACCCGCGCGCCCGGTCATCTCACCGCCTGCGCTCGGCCCGACGCGGTCTATCAGTCGGTCGCGGACCTCGACATCGTGGCGGCCTGGCAATGAGCGGGGCTCCATTCGTCTCCATCGAGGGCGTGTCGAAGACCTATGCCACCGGCGGCTGGCTCGGCGGCGGGCAGGGCGTCGCCGCGGTCGACACGGTTTCGGCGACGGTCGGGCGCGGCGAGACGCTCGGCATCGTCGGCGAGTCCGGGTGCGGCAAGTCCACCCTCGGGCGCCTCGTGGTCCACCTCGAGCAGGCGACGGGCGGCCGCGTCCTGATCGACGGCACCGACGTCGCGCGTCTCCGCGGCGGTCCGCTGAAGGCCTTCCGCCGCCGGGTGCAGATGATCTTCCAGGACCCCTACGCCTCGCTCAATCCGCGCGTCAGCGTCGGCGACAGCATCGGCGAGCCGCTGCGCAACTATCTCGGCCTCTCCGGCAAGGCGCTGCGCGACCGCATCGCCGAACTCGCCGCAGAGTGCGGCCTGTCGGACCATCACATCGACCGCTACCCGCACGAGCTGTCAGGCGGCCAGTGCCAGCGCGTCGGCATCGCGCGGGCCATCGCGCTGGGGCCGGACGTCATCGTCGCCGACGAGCCGGTGTCCGCGCTCGACGTGTCGATCCAGGCACAGATCCTCAACCTCGTCGCCCGGCTCCAGCGCCAGATGGGCCTCACGCTGATCTTCATCTCGCACGACATGGCGGTGGTTCGGCACGTGTCGGACCGCGTCGCCGTGATGTATCTCGGCCGGATAGTCGAGACCGGCGCCACCGAAGATGTGTTCGAGCGGCCGCGCCACCCCTATACGCAGGTGCTGCTGGCCGCGCTGCCGCGCCCGGTGCCGTCCGCCCGCCGCGTCCGTCGCGAGGTGACGGGCGAGCTGCCGAGCCCGCTCGATCCGCCCACCGGCTGCCACTTCCACCCGCGCTGCGCCTTTGCGACCGAGCGATGCACCGCCGAGCGCCCGGTCCTGCGCGTTCCGGACGACGCGCGCGCCGCGGGCCACGTCGCCGCCTGCCACCACGCCGAAACGATCCCCCCGTTCCAGACCGGACCCGCCTGATGAGCGCCGAAGACCTCCCCATCGTCCTCCTGCCCGGCCTCCAGTCCGACGCGCGCTCCTGGCACTACCAGCTCGAGCACTTCAGGGGCCGGCGCGAGGTGATCGTCCCGCACGGCCACCAGTTCTGCCGGTCCATCCCGGAAATGGCAGAGACGGTGATCGTGCAGCTGCCGCCGCGCTTCCACCTCGTGGTCTGGTCGATGGGCGGCTACATCGGCTTCGAGATGTTCGGCGCGGTCGCGGAGCGGGTGGAGAGCTTCGTCGTCATCGCGACCTCCGCGCGGCCCGACCTTCCCGAGCAGACCGCCCGTCGGCACGAGCTGATCGCGCTTGCTGAGGCGCGCGGAATCGCGGCCGCCGCGGAGGACGGCAACCGTCAGTCCCTCCACGACCCCGACGCGCTGGACCCCACGGTCCGCGCAGCCGTCCTCGCCGCCTGGTCGGACATCGGCCTCGAGGCCTACAAGGGCCAGCAGCAGGCGATCATGGACCGCGCCGACGTCCGGCCGAAGCTCGGCGCGATCCGCGTGCCGCCTCTCGTGATCGTCGGCACCGAGGACGCGGTGATCCCGCCCGAATGCGGCCGCGAGATCCACCGCCTGATCGAGGGCGCGGAAAAGCGCGAAATCCCCTCCTGCGGCCACTGCCCGCCGCTGGAACGGCCCGACCTCGTCAACGCCTGGCTCGACGAGTGGTGCCGGTCCCGCGCCGAGAGCGGCCGTTCTCCCCTCACCGCCTGACCGCGGCGCGGCGATTTCGCCGCCCGGGCCTCCTCTCCCGCAGCGGATGAATGCGGCGGCGGGCGACAACGCGATGGACCCCGGCGATGGCGTGGCATACCGTTTGCGCGCAACGGTTCGAGGCGGCGGGATGACCGGACCGCCCGCTCCGCTCCCGAGAGGTTGGTGGCGTGAATTCCAGGCTTCGGGCCTTCCTGCCGATCTGGATCGTCCGCATTGCGCTCATCTGGCTGGCGCTCTCCGCCGTGGCTGCCCGCGCCGGAATCGGCCGCGACTCTGCCGATCGTCGATATCGGCACCCTCACCGAGGGTGAGCGCCCGTTCGACCGTGCGCTGTTCCTCGTCTCGCCGGGCAACGAGATGGACCTCGACCGCGTTCGCGGCGCCGACGGCTGGCGCGTCCTCACCAGGCGGCAGCGCAACCAGGGGATCAGCGACGCCACGATCTGGATCGCCTTCACTCTTGCGAACGACACGCCGGAGCCCCAGACGGTGGTCGTCAGCCACGACATCTTCCACCTGTCCCGCTTCACCCTGACATCGACGGCGGAAGACGGCGCGGATTCCCTTCGGCAGAGGGTGCTGTTCGACGACCCGGTCGAAGCACGGCCGATCGCCTATGCCGGACCCGCCGGCAGCGTGACCGTGCCGCCGGGCGGCCGCCGCGACGTCTACGTGATGCTCCACAACGACTTCGCGGTGCCGCTGCACATCGGCATCCGCCTCTGGAGCGAGTCGGGCTTCACGCGCCACGTCGTCGCCGAAGTCGCCTTCTTCACGTTCTGGGTTGCGGCGCTCGTCACAACGGCGGTGTTCTGGCTCCTGTGCGGCGTCGTGATGGGCGGGCGGCGGCTTGTGTTCTACGCGGCCTATCTCGCCGCCACCGCCTACACCTACGCGAACTTTTCCGGCGTTGGCTACCAGCTCCTCTACCCCGGCCAGCGCTGGCTGCAGGACCTCGGCTATCACTGGGCGATGTTCCTGCTGGTGGCAGCGTCGCTGGAATTTGCGCGCCTCCATCTCGATGTCGCGCGGCGCCACCCGCGCCACGACAGAGCCCTGCGTCTTGCGGCCACCGCCTGTTTCGGCGCGATGCTGTTCGCCATCATCGTGCGCTGGCCGGCGATCGAGGCGCCACTCACCTTCGTGGTCCTCACCGCTGGCCCCGCCTACATCTCGTGGCTGAGCTGGCGCGCCTGGCGCAGGGACGGGATCGCCCACGCCAAATGGATGATGCTGTGCTGGGCCGCGCTCGACATCACCGTCATCGCTGGCGTCTTCGGCACGCTCTCCAACGTGCCGGTGACCGAATGGTCGCAGATGGATATCCTGCGCGTGACGTTCGCGCTCAGCGTCTGCGAAAGTGCGCTCCTCGGCGTTTCGCTGGCGCAGTGGCTGCGCAGCGTGGACGCCCGCCGCATCGCCGCCGAGGCCGAGGCCGCGCACGACCCGCTGACGGGCCTCCTCAACCGGCGCGGGTTCGAGGCGCAGATGGCCGAGCTCACCGCGGCGAGATCGTGGCCCGGCTCCTTCTGGCTCGCCGTGTTCGACATCGACCACTTCAAGCGCATCAACGACGAGCACAGCCACGCTGCGGGCGATGCCGTCCTCATCACCCTCGCGCGCACTCTTGCCGATCAGCGCCGGCCCGGCGAGATCGCGGCCCGCCATGGCGGCGAGGAGTTCCTGCTCGTCTTCTCCCAGCCATCGCCGGCGGCGGCGCTTGCGGCGGTGGAGCGCCTCCGCCATCGCTTCGAGGCCGTGCCGACCGCGTTCGGCGAGGCGCTGATTACGCACAGTTTCAGCGCCGGGCTGGTGCGGGCGGCCGACTTTCCGGGGGCGGACACGGCCGCCCTCGTCGCGGAGGCGGACGCGCGGCTCTACAGCGCCAAGCGCGCCGGCCGGAACCGGGTCGAGGCGAGCCGGCCGCAGGAACTCGGCGCCGCCGCAATGTCCCACAGCGACTGACTGCGCCGCGGCCAGAACGCGCTCACACCTAAGTATAGGTGGCCGAACCGCGGGTACGATTTCAGTGTGCCATCTCGCCGTCTAGCGTCCGCCCGTCAACCACGGCGAGGATAAGCACGATGATCACAGTAAGGATCACGGACGTTGGCCGGGCGCCGAGCCAGCATCGGCCGCCGCCCATGACCGCCTCGCTCCTAACCGCGACGCGGCGCGACGTCCTCGCCGGTGCAGCCGCCCTTGCGGCGACGACGACGTTCGCCGGCAGAGCATTGTCCCAGACCGAAACCACCACCCGGACCCCGAAGGGAACGCAAGAGATGAGCAGCGGATACGTCACGACTGGCGACGGCACGGAGATCTACTACAAGGACTGGGGTCCGAAGTCGGCGCAGCCGATCATGTTCCACCACGGCTGGCCGCTGAGCGCGGACGACTGGGACGCGCAGATGCTGTTCTTCCTCGCCAACGGCTACCGCGTCGTCGCGCATGACCGGCGCGGGCACGGCCGCTCCTCGCAGGTAGACACCGGCAACGACATGGACCACTACGCGGCCGACGCCTCTGCGGTGGTGGAGCACCTCGACCTTAAGGACGCCGTCCACATCGGCCACTCCACCGGCGGCGGCGAGGTTGCCCGCTACGTCGCGAAACACGGCGAGCCGCAGGGCCGCGTCGCCAAGATGGTGCTGGTCTGCGCCGTCCCGCCGATGATGGTGAAGACCGAGAGCAACCCCGGCGGGCTGCCGATCGAGGTGTTCGACGGCCTTCGCGAGGCGCTCGCCGCCAACCGCGCGCAGTTCTACCTCGATATAGCGTCCGGTCCGTTCTACGGCTTCAACCGGCCGGACGCGAAGGTCTCGCAAGGGGTCATCGACAACTGGTGGCGGCAGGGCATGATGGGCGGCGCGCTCGCCCACTACGAAGGCATCAAGGCCTTTTCGGAGACCGACCAGACGGAGGACCTGAAGGCGATCACCGTGCCCTCATTCGTGATCCAGGGCGATGACGACCAGATCGTCCCCTACAAGAACGCCGTCGAGCTGCAGGCAGAACTTCTGAAGAACTGCACCAAGAAGGTCTACCCGGGCCTGCCCCATGGGATGCTGACGACCCATCCCGAGATCATCAACCCGGACCTGCTCGCCTTCATCAAGAGCTGATCCCTCGCGCGACACCTGTGCACCCGGCCCGCATCGCGGTGCCGGGTGCTGCCGTCCGCCGACCCCCGCCAGACCGGAGCGCACCATGCCCATCCGCGGCACCTTGAGCGAAATCGAACAGCGGATCGACCTCGTCCGCCGCAACATCAGCGAGCTGACCGAGCAGGCGACGGCCTATTCCGGCGCAGCCGACGAGGAGCGCGTGGCCGACCGGATCGCCGCCCAGCAGGACGAGCTCGACGCCCTCCTGAAGCAACGGGACGCGATGCGCGCCGGCGACAGCGCCGACTGAGCTGCCGTGCCCCCCGTCAGCCCGGGCTCAGAAGAAGCGCGGGATCGGCCGGGGTTGCGGTGTCATCCGGTCGCTGAGGTCGAGCACCACCTCGTCGACATAGCACCAGCCCCAACCCTCCGGCGGGTCGTAGCCCTCGATGACGGGATGGCCTGTGGCGTGAAAGTGGCGGGTGGCGTGCCTGTTGGGAAAATCGTCGCAGCATCCGACGTGACCGCAGGTTCGGCAAAGCCGCAGATGCACCCACCAGCTCCCGGACTTCAGGCACTCTTCGCACCCGTCAGCGCTCGGCGTCACGCTGGCAATCGTCGCAAGATGAGAACACGCGGCGCTCATCGCTTTCAACTCCCGTTCTGAAGCGTCCGTCCGGCGCGGATGGCCGCTAGGCTTGTCGACGTGGCAACCTTGGCCCGAACCCCGGTTTGTCGGATCGGCGCGGGTCTTGCCGCTTCCGGCCGCAAGGCGAGCCCGCCCGCAGGGGTCACGCGGCCTGCCGCCAGGTGCGTCGCCAAGCGAGGGGCGTCTGGCCGACGTGCCTGCGGAAGAGCCGCGTGAGGTGGGCCTGGTCGGTGAGGCCGCACGTCGCTGCGATCCGGCTCAGCGTCTCCGGTGTCGTCAGCATCAGGAACTGCGCGTGTTCCAGCCTTCGGCGGACGATGAAGGTGTGCGGGGTCGTCCCTATGCTCGCCTTGAACGCGCGGCAGAAGTGCCCGCCGCTGAGCCTTGCCACGGCGGCAAGGTCGGAGACCGAGACCGCCTCGTTGAAATGCTCGTTCACATAGGCGGTGACGCGCCGGACCTGCCACGGCGCAAGTCCGCCACGGCGTGGCGCTGTTGTCGTCTCCGTGGCGCGTCTCGGCGCCGCCGGGCTGGTCGGAGAGGAGTGTGGCGAGCTGCCCGAGGCAGGCGCGGGCCTGTCCGAGATCGGAATCCAGCGAAGCCTGCGCTTCGGCGAGCAGCCGCACGGCCGCCGCGGTTCTGGTGTCGAGTGCGGGAACTTGGGTCACCTGCGGGCTCCTGTCGGCGGATGACTTGAACCTGACGGTCCGGGCCGGGATGAAGATCGGCTCTGCGATTGCCGGGGCGGCCGCGATGCCGCCGGGCTATTCGTTGCCCCGGCGTGCGGTCTCGAACAGGAACCAGGCGCGCTGCTCGGTCTCGTCGATCCAGTTCTCGAGGAGGCTCGCGGTCGCGACGTCGCCGTGCTCGTCGCAGGTGGCGTGGACGGCGCGCATCCGGGCGACGAGGTCGCGGTTGTCGTCGCGCAACTCGGCCAGCATGTCGTTCGGGGTGACGAAGTCGGCGTCGTTGTCGAGCACACGCTGCAGGCTCGCGACGTGGCCGATCGAGCGTACCGTGGTGCCGCCGATCTTGCGCACCCGCTCCGCGATCGGGTCCGTCATCGCGAAGATCTGGTCGGCCTGTTCGTCGAACATCAGGTGGTAGTCGCGAAAGTGTGGGCCGGAGAGGTGCCAGTGGAAGTTCTTGGTCTTCATGTAGAGCGCGAAGACGTCGGCGAGGAGCGCGTTCAGCGCCGGGGCGATGTCGTGCGTTGCGTCGGCGTGGAGGTCCGTCGGCGTTGCGATCGGCGCGCGCGCCGGGCTGCTGGAGATCGTCATGATCGGTGATCCTGTGACGGTTGCGGCGGATCGCGGCACAGGCGCCGCGTTGGCGGCGGAGGGCGGCGTTCCGGCGAGTGTTTCAGAACCCGCGGCGCCGGCGAATCATCCACTGGTATGAACGGGGAAGACCGAAGGTTTGACCCGGCTGCGGGCGCGGTCTGGCATCCGCGCGGGGGACGCAGTCACGGGCGCGCCGGCGGACTGCTTGGCACGAAGCCCGTCACGCTCCAGTCGCGCCTCGGCATGGACGCGCGCGGATTCAAGTGAGCGCGCTTACCAGCCCCGCGTGCCCGGCGCGCCCTTGAAGGGGCCCACGATCCGAGAGGTGATCCAGCCGCCGTAGAAGTCGCCTTCCTGCGGCAGGACGGGATCGTCGCCGACATAGGCCTCGTCGACGCGGGAGGCGTAGAACGCGATGTGGCCCGCGATCGCCCGGAACGCGGCCGTCGGGTTGGCGTAGAACCAGCCCGCGCGCTCGGAGCGGCGGCCGTTCACGTCGAGCGTCACGTAGGACGCGACGCCCTTGAACTCGCAGAACGACTGCCCCGGTTCGGGCACGACGAACGCCATCTGGATGTGGTCGCGCGGGAGGTAGTAGACCGGCGGGTGGCTGGTCTCCAGCACACGGAAGCCGCTCGTGGTGTCGGCGATGGTCTCGCCGGCGAAGCGGACCACGAGGCGCTCGGCGACTGGCTCCAGCCGCGGCGGGCGGGGGTAGTCCCACACCGATTCCTGGCCGGGTCCCGGCACGACGGCCTGAGGATGGCGCATCATCGCGAAGCCTCCCAACGGCGCAGCGCGCCCTGCAGGCGTGGCCTGACGCCCAGAAATGCAAGATAGCCCCGTTCCAGAACGCGGAGCACCGCCCGGTTGCGGGCGAGGAGCCCCAGAGGCCGCAGGAGCGGGATCGCTCGCCACATGGCCGCGAAGGCTGCGGCGCCGGAGAGAAGCCGCCCGTCTTCCTCGGCATGGAAGCGGGCAAGGAGCGTCGCGCGGTCCACCGGGCAGGACGTGTCCGGCGCGGACACGTCCACCATGCGGATCGCGCCGCGCCGGTCGAGCCGCTGCATCAGCGCGATCTCCCGCCGGCAAAGCGGGCAACCGCCATCGAACCACACCGTGACCTTGTTCATGCCTTCCGAGATAGCGCGCCCGGACGGCCGCGCGAGGCGACACTTGCGCGCGTCGTCAGGCGGGGATCACCAGCGGCTTGCCCGTGCCGGGGTCGGCGATGATGCTTGCCGCAAGGCCGTAGGCCTCTTTGAGGCGCGAGGGCGTCAAGACGGTTTCGGGCGTTCCCTCGGCGACCACGCCGTCCGGCCCGAAGAGGACCAGATGGTCGGCAAAGCGGGCGGCGAGGTTGAGGTCGTGGAGGACGCTGACGACGGTCTTGCCGGACTCGCGGTTCTGGCGGGACAGGAGCGAGAGCACCTCGATCTGGTGCGGCAGGTCGAGGAATGTGGTCGGCTCGTCGAGGAGGAGGACGGGCGTCTCCTGCGCGAGGACGAGTGCCAGCCACGCGCGCTGGCGCTGGCCGCCGGAGAGTTCCGCGAGCCGCGTTTCGGCAAGCGCCGTCATCGCGACGGCCGCCAGCGCGGCGGCGCAGGCGTCGGCGTCCCTCGCTGTCCAGGGGCCGAGGGCGCCGCGCCACGGGGTGCGGCCGCGGCGGACCAGCTCGCCGACCGTCACCCCCTCCGGCGCCAGCGGCGACTGCGGGAGGATCGCGAGGCGGCGGGCGAGTGCGCGGGTGTTGGCGCCGTGCACGTCGGTCTCGCCGATGAAGACGCGGCCAGCCTGCGGTTTGACGAGCCGCGCCAGTGCCCGCAGCAGCGTCGATTTTCCGCAGCCGTTGGGGCCGAGGATCGCGGTGCTGACACCGGCGGGGAGCGACAGGGTGAGGTCGCGGATCACGGGCCGGTTGCCGTAGGCGATGGTGAGGGATTCGGTCCGCAGGGTCTCGCTCATGCCGGAGCCTTCCGGGGGTTGTGGGGCATCAGAGTTCGCCCCGGTTCATTTCGCGCGACAGGCGCCACAGGAGGTAGGGGGCGCCGAGGATGCCGGTCATCACGCCGATGGGAAGCTGCAGCCCCGCCACCAGCGCGCGGGAGGCGAGATCGGCGAGGACGGTGATGATCGCGCCGGCCGCGGCGGCCGCGGCGAGGCGTCCCCGGCGTCGCTCACCTGGGCCAAGCGGGCGCCGATGGGCGGCGCCATCAGCGCGACGAACGCCACTGGCCCTGCCACCGCGACGGCCGCGGCAGTGAGGCCCACCCCGGTTGCGGCCAGCAGCCACCGCGCACGGCCGACGGCAAGGCCGAGCCCCGCCGCAAGGTCCGGCCCCAGTTCGAGGAGGCGCAGCGCCCGCACCTGCGGCACGAGACAGAGCGCGAGCGCCCCGCCGATCAGCGTGACCTGCAGCGCATGCCCCCAGTCGCGCGCGGACAGCGAGCCCGCGAGCCAGCGCTGCGCCTCCGCCGCTTCCGGCCCGGAGAGGCGCGTCATCAGGAAGCCGTTCACTGCCGCGGTGGTGAAGCCGACACCGAGGCCGACGAGGACGAGGCTGAGCGCCGGCGTTCCCTCGATGCCGGCGCCCGGCCGGCGTGCGGCGAACGCCACGACGAGAGCCGCGGCAAGGCCCCCGCCCGCGGCGACCAGCGGCAACGGCAGCGCGGCGCCGGTCATGATCGCGGCGAGGATCGCGAGCCCGGCGCCGGAAGAAAAGCCCATCACGTCCGGCGAGGCGAGCGGGTTGCGCAGCAGCGACTGGAAGATCGCGCCGGAGAGGCCGAGCGTCGCGCCAGCGCCGAGCGCCACCGCAATGCGGGGCCCGCGCAGGACGCGGAGCGTGAGCGCGGCAGGCCCGTCGCCATAAACGAGCCCCTGCCACAACGTTCCCGGCGAAAGGTGCACCTGCCCCGCGAGGAGCGACACCGCGACCGAGGCCACGAGAAGGGCCAGAACGAGGAAAGCGCGCATCATGCCGACGCGCCCGGACCGAGCCGCCGTGCGATCAGCACGAACACCGGCCCGCCGATGAGCGCCGTCATCACCCCCGCGCGGATTTCCGCCGGCGCGAACACGAGCCTGCCCAGTGTGTCGGCAAGGAGCAGCACCGCCGCGCCGATGGCCGCCGACGCGAGGAGCCCCGGACGCAGGGCGCTGCCGACGAGCCACCGCGCAAGCGGCGGCGCCATCAGGCCGAGAAACGCGATGGGACCGGCGATCGCCACAGCGGCGCCGACGAGGAGCGTCACCGCCAGAAGCGTGCCCGCCTGCGTTGCGCCGGGGCTGGTGCCGAGCCCGCGCGCCAGCGCCGCCCCCAGCATCAGCGCCTCCAGCCGCGGCGCGAGGACGAGCGCGATCAGGCCGCCGACAAGGGCCGCGGCGGTCATCGCGGCGAGGGGGCGGGCGGCGGCTTCGGCCAGCGAGCCGACGATCCAGAACCGCACCACCTCCAGCGTATCGCCGCGGATCAGCACCACGGCCGAAACCAGCGAGAAGAGGAGCGCCGCGAAGGCCGCACCCGCCAGCGTCAGCCGCACGGGGCTGGCGTCGCCGTTCAGCCCGCCGCCGAGCGCGAACACCGCGAACGAGGCGAACGCCGCGCCCGGAAACGCCAGGGCGGCCAGAAAGCCGGTGTCCGCCCGTCCGAGCAGCAGCGAGCCAACGGTGACGGCAAACGCTGCCCCGGCATTGACGCCGAGGATGCCGGGGTCGGCGAGCGGATTGCGCGTCAGCGCCTGCATCGCCATGCCGGCGGCCCCCAGCGCCCCGCCACAGACGAGACCGGCCAGAAGCCGCGGCAGGCGGATCGACAGGAACGTGACCTGGACCGGGTCGGTCCAGTCCGGCGCGACGAGAGCCTGCCACGCGGCGCCGAGCGGCACCGGCCGGGCACCAAGCGTAAGGCTCGCCACCATCGCCGCGAGAACGAACGCGGCGAGCGCACACCAGCGGATCATCAGCGCAGGCGGCGTCGGTGCGTCATGGTGCGAGCCCCGCGGCGACGGCGGAGGGCACCGGCGTTTCGGCCTTGCCGTCGACGGCGGCGGCGATGTCCGCCTCAAGGAGTTCGAGCACGAAGGGGAGCGAGAGAACGCTGCCGAACGACATGGCGGCCGCCGCCAGCGGGCCGGCGAACACCTCCCGCCCCTCGCTGTAGGCTTCAAGCGTCCGGCGCATGGGGAGCGCTGCGAGGTCCGGCGCGGCATCGACGGTCGAGAGCCAGACCAGAACATCGGCATCGAGCGGCGACAGGTCTTCCGGCGACAGCGCGGCGTAGAAGGATTCGGGGCTCGAGAGCGCTTCGACCGCCGGCGTCGGGCTGAAACCGAGTTCGGCGAGGACGATGGCGCGCGTGTCGGGCGGGATGAAGGCGCCGGTCTCGCCTCCCCAGTGGTAGGCGGCGACCCCCGTCTTGCCCGCCCAGTCCGGGTGGCGGGCCCTTGCGGCGGCAAACGTCTCGCGGACGCCGGCGACGAGCGCCTTCGCCTCGTCAGCCTTGCCGACGGCGCGGCCTATGATCTCCGTCGTTCGGTCCCAGGTGGTGCCGTAGGTGGAGGCGCCGGCCTCGTGCATCAGCGTCGGCGCGATCTGCGACAGCACCGCATATTCCGCCTCGGAGATGCCCGAGCCGATGGCGACGATGAGGTCGGGCTCCAGCGCGGCGATCCGCTCCATCGACGGTTCGCCCAGGAGCACGACGGGCTCGGCATTACCCAGGAGCGGCTGTGCCCAGGGGAACACGCCGAAGGGCTGGTCGCCGAACCAGCCGCGCACGCCGAGCGGTGCAACACCGAGTGCCAGCAGCGGGTCCTGCGTGGTGTAGCCGAGCGAGACGACGCGCCTTGCCGGGCGCGGCAGCACGGTCTCGCCGAAGGCGTGGGCGAACGTCAGCCCGTCTTCCGCCGCTGCCGACGGGATGGCGCCGGCGACGGTGAGCGCGGCGAGGCCGCCGAGGGCTGCGCGCCGCGTCAACGCCAGAGGAGGGGTCGAGGTCACCATGTCAGCTTCAGGGTCGCGAGGATCTTGCGGCCTTCGTTGTAGTAGTTGTTGTTGGTGTAGGTATCGACCTGGACCACCTCGCGCTCGTCGAACAGGTTGGTGACGTTGAGCTGCGCGGACACGTTCTCGCTGGGCCGGTAGGTCAGCGCCGCATCCACGAAGGTCCGCGCGTTCAGCTTGATGGTGTTGGCGTTGTCGGCGTAGGCGGGGCCGATGTAGCGCACGCCGCCGCCCACGGTCATCGTGCCCGTGTCCCACGGGGCGAGGAACGTGTAGTCGAGCCAGGCGGAGCCGATGTGGTTGGGCACGTTCTGCGGCATGTTGCCGACGTTGCCGTTGATCCCGTCCTCCAGGATTTCCGGGTCCCAGTAGGAGTAGGCGAGCGTTGCATTGATCTGCTCGTTGAGCGCGACCTTGCCCTCGAACTCCACGCCGCGCACGCGCACCTCGCCGATCTGCGCCATCGTCGTCACGTCGATATTGTAGGGGACGTTGGACTGCGTGATGTCGAACGCCGACAGGGTGAACAGCGCGTTTTCCAGGAAGTCCGGGCTGTACTTGATGCCGGCTTCGTACTGGACGCCTTCCTGCGGCTTGGCAGGGCCCGCGAGGCCGAGGTCGGCCGCGACGGGGAGGAAGGATTCCGAGTAGTTGCCGTAGATCGCAAGGTCGTCGCGCAGCATGTAGGTGAGGCCTGCGCGGCCGGTGAACGCCTCGTCGTCGGATTCGTAGGAGAGGCCATAGTCCGGGTAGTCGACCCAGGAGCGCACCTTGTCGAAGCGGCCGCCGAGGGTGACGATCAGCTTGTCCGCGATCGTCAGCTCTTCCTGCGCGTAGAGGCCGAGGGCGGTGCTGCGATAGTCCCAGGTGTAGCCGGCCGGCAGCGGCGTGAGGCAGGCCGGGCCGCAGAATTTCGGGTCGTAGACGTCGATCCCCGGCACGTTCGAGAACACGCGGTACTCACTCACCTCGTCGGTATAATAGTCGAGGCCGACAAGGCTGCGGCTCTTCAGGAAGCGCCACGCGGCGTCGTACTGGAGCTGGTTGTCGACGCCGAAGCGCCAGGTGTCGCCGTAGACGCCGTAGAGGCTGCGCGGCAGGGACGGGTCGGCCTGCGCGCCGTACACGGTCTCGTAGTCGAGGGTGAGGTCGGTGTAGCGGAGATTCTGGCGGAACTGCAGGCCGTTGCCGAAGTCGTGCCTTGCGAGGTAGCCGACGTTCCACTCCTCGGTGTCGAACGCGTTGTAGGACGGTTCGCCGAGGAAGGTCTCGATGTCGATGTCGGCGCCGCGGGGGACGCCGTAGCCGGGGTTGCCGTTGCGCTTGTTATAGTCGGCCAGCATCGTGATCGACGTCATGTCGGTGGGCTGCCACGTCACCGCCGGGGCGATGTAGAGGCGGTCGTCGTCGAGCTCGCTGAGGCCGTCCTCAGCGGTCTGGCCCTTTGCGGTCAGCCGGTAGAGCCAGTGGCCGTCGGCGTCGATCTTGCCGCCGAAGTCGGTGCCGACCTCGCCGTGCATGTCGCCGACCGTGCCGTAGACCTCGCCGAACTTCTCCGGCACCGGCACCTTGGTGACGGCGTTGACGAGACCGCCCGGCGCGTTGAGCCCGAAGAGGGTCGACGTCGACCCCTTCAGCACTTCGATCCGGGACATGCCGTAGGGCTCGACGCGGCTCCCCGTGAAGCCCGGGACGCGCATCGCGAGGCCGTCGCGGTAGGTGCCGGTGGCGGTCTGGTAGAAACCGCGGATGAGGTAGGAATCGTAGCGGTTGTCGGTGCCGTAGATCTCGGTCGCGACGCCGGAGGTATACGCCAGCGCCTCGTCGAGGTTCTCGACGCCGCGCTCCTCGAGCTCGCGCTCGGTGACGACCGAGATCGAGGCGGGCGTGCGCAGGATCGGCGTGTCGGTCTTGCTGCCGACCGTGGTGTCCTGCGCGACGATGGTGGCGCGGTCCTGCATCTGGCGGATGGCGTCGGCGTTGACGCCGAGCTCGTAGGTCGGGCCGGCCTCGCCTTCGGTGCCGCCCTGCCGCTCGACGATCACGGGCTCCAGCGCGATCGTGTCGCTCTGCGCTACAGCGAGGCCGGGTGTTAAGGCCGCTGCCGCACAGGGCAATGCCGCAAGCACGCGTCGCATGGCCGTGCGGCTCCGGTTCGCAGTCGAAATCGTACTCATCACCCATCCTCACTCTGATGCGGGCCACGCCGGCCGCCGCGGACGGAACGCGCCGATCCGGGACGCCTCCATTAATTTGACTCAGCAAGTCAGAGAAATAGGATAAAAGCCAGAAACAGGTCTTGTGGCGCCAACGGAGAGGGTTACGTGACCCGATAGCAACAATCGAAGGCTAAGCTTGGAATTGCTCAAGATGCCGAAGTCACTATGGAATTTTTCTGAATTGAGGTCAGTGGGTTTGGCCGACGCAAATCCGAATCGTCGTTTGATAAATGCTTGATACGCGAGTGAGAGCCGCCGCATGACACCCCATCCCCACGAGACGACCAGCCGCTATGCCGGCGCCATCCCGGACGATCTGCTTGCCGAGCTGAAGTCCCACATCGAGGCGCTGGACGTTCCGGTCACCGCGACGGACGGCGGCCTGCGGGTCGTCCACGACCATTCGGCGCTGACCATCCGGCAGGGTCCTCGCGCGCTCGACGTCGCCATCACGGCCGAGACGGAGGCCGAGCTCTACCAGAGCCGCGAGGCGGTGATCTGGCTCCTCGGCCACGTGTTTCCGCAAGGATGCGCCGCGATGACGTGGAGCGGAGCCGGCGGCGGGCCGCGCCTGCCGCCAAACTTCCGTTTCGCCGAGGTGAGGCGGGTGGAGCGGGTGGCGCCGCGTTTCCTGCGGCTCGAGATGGCGTGTGCGGACATCGCGTCGCTGATGACCGGCGCGATGCACTTCTCGCTGCTTCTGCCTCCGGCGGACCGGGCACCGCAGTGGCCGATGGTGAACGAGAAGGGCCTCACGGTCTGGCCCGTCGGCGAAGCCACGCTGCACCGCGCGGCATACACCTTCGTCGACTTCGACCCCGCCGCCGGCACCTTCACCTTCGACGTGTTCGAGCACGAGGGCGGGCCGACGACCACATGGGCGCGCGCGGTGCGGCCGGGCGAGACCGTCGGCATCACCGGCCCCGGCGGTGGCGGCCTTCCTGACGGTGACGTGCTCCTCATCGGCGGCGACGAGACAGCAATCCCGGCCATCCGGCGCATCCTCGCGGCGTCCCCGGCCAACCGCACCGGCGCCGCCGTGATCGAGACCGCCGACGCCGACAGCCGCTGCCCGCTCGACCACCCTCCCGGCATGACGGTCGAGTGGACCGTGCGCGGCGACGGCCCCGGCCTGTGGCCACGAATGAGCGCGCTGCTGCCCACCCTCGGGGCAGAGCCCTTCGTGTGGTGCGCCGCAGAGCAGGAGGTCGTGCGCGAGGCGCGGCAAGACGTGAATGCCCTCGGCCTGCCGAAATCGCGGCTCTACCTGAAGCCGTACTGGAGCCGCTGAAGTCGGCGCTGCCGGGCGTCAGGTGCGCGGGTCCTTGGTGCCGAGCGCGATGGAGATGAAGCGCACGGCGAGAAGGATGGCGAGCCCGCCAATGCCCGCGAACGCGCCCAGGATCCACTGGCCGAGGCCGACGGAGAGGCCCACCGCCGCCGACAGCCAGATGCTGGCGCCGGTGGTCAGTCCATGGATCTGCCCCTTCGACAGGACGATGACGCCTGCGGCAAGAAACGCGACGCCGCTGGTGACGGCCTCGACCAGGCGGGTGGGGTCGGCGCGGACCACGTCCCCGGTCGCGCCGGCGACGATCCCCTCGGTCGCGAGGGCGAATGTCGCCGCGGCGAAGCCCACCAGCATGTTGGTGCGGATCCCGGCGTCATGGTCTGTCAGCTCACGCTCCAGCCCGATGAGCGCGCACAGGATGGCGGCACCGAGCAGCCTCAGGCCGACAACGGCGGCGCCCGGACCAGGAAGGGACAGAAACTCTTCGCGAAGGAATTCCATGGGCTGAGAACGATGACGGCGGCCATTGGTTTCCCGCCGGGCTCGGCAGGTCGCGAAAATCGCTTGCAGGCGCGTTAAGTTGCTTTCACCTTGCCCGCCAAGAAACGGTGCGCAGCATGAGGGAGGGGGAGACTTGACGACGCTCTACGCTATCCTGGTCGACCCGTTCGTGCAGATGGCGGCGACGCCGGACTTCTTCATCCAGGTGCTGTGGGAAGGCTTTGTCGGCGGCGTGCTCTACGCGCTCATCGCGCTCGGGTTCGTGCTGATCTTCAAGGCGTCCGGCGTGTTCAACTTTGCGCAGGGCATCATGGTGGTGTTCGCGGCGCTGTCGCTGGTGGGGCTGGTCGAACTTGGCGTGCCGGCGCCGCTGGCGTTCGTCGCGTGCCTCGGCATCATGTTCGTGATGGCGGTGGGGGTGGAGCGGTTCGTCCTGCGCCCGCTGGTCAACCAGCCGGACATCATCCTGTTCATGGCCACCATCGGGCTCACCTTCTTCCTCATCGGGCTCGGCGAACTCATCTTCGGCGGCGAGCCCAAGGTGATGGTGACGGAAGAGCTGTTCCTCCCCACCGGCTCGTCGGTGTGGGAGCCTGCCGGGCTGGGGCCTGATGGCGCGCCGGGCTTCATCCTGTTCCAGCACCTCGACGTTGCGGCCGCCGCCATCGCGCTGGCGCTGGTCGCGGCGCTCGGCTTCTTCTTTTCCAAGACGCGGATCGGCCGCGCGCTGCGGGCGGTGGCGGACGACCACCAGGCGGCGCTGTCGGTCGGGATCTCGCTCAACCAGATCTGGGTGATCGTGTGGTTTGCGGCGGGAGTGGTGGCGCTCTTCACCGGCATCATGTGGGGCGCGCGGTCGGACGTGTCGTTCGCGCTCGAGATCATCGCCTTCAAGGCGCTGCCGGTGCTGATCCTCGGCGGGCTCACGTCCATCCCCGGCGCGATCGTCGGTGGTCTCATCATCGGCATCGGCGAGAAGCTCGGCGAGATCTACTGGGGACCGCTCGTGGGCGGCGGCATCGAGAGCTGGTTCGCCTACATGATCGCTCTTGTTTTCCTTCTGTTCCGGCCGCAGGGTCTGTTCGGCGAGCGGATCATCGAACGGATCTGACCGCCGCGCAGGAGCCCCGCCATGACCCACAAGAGCCGCATCGGCTGCATCGTGATCGACTGCAAGACGGACGAACTGTCCGATGCGCTGGCGTTCTGGTCCGCCGCGCTCGCCTGCGACGGCAAGATCGACGACGACGGCAAGTACGCCGTCCTGAAGTCCGACAGCGGCGATCCGCGCGTCCTCCTCCAGGCCGTCGGCCACGACCCCCGCGTCCACCTCGACATCGAGACCGATGACAAGGAGGCCGAGGCCGCCCGCCTCGCGGCGCTCGGCGCGAAGCGCGTCGAGGACTATCCGCGCTGGATCGTCATGGAGGCGCCGACCGGGCATCGCTTCTGCCTCGTCGGCCCGCAGCGGGACGGTTTCGCCGAGGACGCGCCATCTGTAGGCTGAGCCCCGCAACGAGCGACGGGGAGACGGGATGACCTTCATCGAGGCCATCGAGCGGGTACTGAAGAACTACGCCAACTTCCGCGGCCGGGCGGGCCGGGCGGAATTCTGGTGGTGGACGCTGGCGGTGTTCGCCCTCGCCGCGATCACCGGCATCGCTGACGGTGCGCTGGTCGCGCCTGTGCTCGGCTTCGAGGCGCTGTCCCGCACCGCGGACGCGCCGGTGACGTACCTTCTCCAACTTGCGCTGCTGTGCCCCAACCTTGCGGTCTGCTTCCGGCGGCTGCACGACACCGGGCGCTCGGCGTGGTGGATGCTCCTCAACTTCATCCCGCTGATCGGGACGATCGTCCTTCTCATCATGTTCGCCGGCCGCGGCGACTTTGGCGAGAACCGTTACGGACCGCCGCCGCCGCGCTGACCGGCACCGCACATCGCCGGCGCGTTACTGCTGCGTCTCCTGGGTGGCGCCGGGAGGCGAGAGGAGGCGCACCAGCGCCGCGTGGCCCTCGTCGCCGCGATAGTCGGGATAGCGCAGGCGCGAGGCCATCTTGCCCTCCGGCGTATAGCTGGTGACGACGGATGCGCTCGGCGTGGTGATGACGTCGATCACCGAGCCGTCCGGCGCCTTGATGCGGGTTGCGCCGGCCTCCGCGGCGGCCGCCGAGAACGCGATGGTGAGCGCCACGAGAATGATGCGGATCATGCTCTCTCCTTTCGGGTCGGGTGTTTCAGCCGGTTTACAACATCCGGGCCCCCGCCGCGATGGCATCGCTCCGGCGCGCGGTCGCGGATCTGCGCTTGACGGCGCGCGCGGATGGCCCGCGAATGGGGCAACAAGAAACGCTCGAGGACGCGCCCCCCGTGTTTTACCGTGAAGCCGGCCAGTTCAAGACCAGTTACAAGGCCGACCAGGCCGCGTTTCCCGTCCGCGAGGACCGCATCGGCATCGCGCTGATTGTCGCGGCGGCGCTGATCGTCCCGTGGTTCGCGAACGACTTCGTGCTGAACACCATCCTCATCCCGTTCCTGATCTTCGCGCTCGCCACCATCGGCCTCAACGTGCTCACCGGCTATTGCGGCCAGCTTTCGCTCGGCACCGGCGCGTTCATGGGGGTCGGCGCCTACGCCTGCTACAAGCTCACGACCATTTTCCCGGACGTGAACATCATTGTCTGGATCCTGGCGTCGGGCGCGTTCTCGGCGGCCATCGGCGTCCTGTTCGGCCTGCCGTCGCTGCGCATCAAGGGCTTCTACCTCGCGGTCGCGACGCTGGCGGCGCAGTTCTTCCTCGAATGGTGCTTCATCCGCATCCCGTGGCTCTACAATTCCAACCCGTCCGGCGCGATCGAGGTGCCGACGCGCTCCGCGTTCGGCGTTGCGATCACGGGGCCGACGGCGCTGCCGCTGACGCGTTACTTCGTGGCACTCGCCATCGTGCTCCTGATGACGTGGCTGATCGGCAATCTCCTCCGCGGGCGGATCGGCCGGTCGTGGATGATGATCCGCGACATGGACATCGCGGCCGAACTCATCGGCGTGCGGCCGCTCGCGGCCAAGCTCTCGGCGTTCGCTGTGTCCTCGTTCGTCTGCGGGGTGGCGGGGGCGATGTTCGTGTTCCTGTGGCTTGGCGCGGCGGAGCCGTCGGCGTTCAACATCCGCCTGTCGTTCCAGGTGCTGTTTATGGTGATCCTCGGCGGGCTCGGCTCGATGGCGGGGTCGTTCATGGGGGCGGCGTTCATCTTCATCCTGCCCATCGTCATCCGCATGGTGCCGGCGGCGCTCGGCCTCGAGATCGACGCCGCGACGGTGGAGCACCTCAACTTCCTCGTCATCGGCGCGCTGATCGTCGGCATCCTGATCCTGGAGCCGCATGGGCTCGCGCGGCTCTGGTCGGTGCTGCGGCAGAAACTAAGGGTGTGGCCATTCCCGTACTGACGCGCCCGACCCTCGTCATCCTCGCCGGGTTGCCGGGGGTGGGGAAGACCACCGTCTCCCGTGCGCTGGCAAGACGCACCGGCGCCTTCTACATCCGCATCGATTCCATCGAGCGCGCGCTGGCTGCCTCCTCGCTCGCGATCTCCCCTGCGGCAGACGCCGGTTATTGCGCGGCCTACGCGGTGGCGGCGGACAACCTCACCGGCGGCGCAATCGTGATCGCCGACAGCGTCAACCCGATCGAGGTGACGCGCGCGGCATGGCGGAGCGTCGCCGAGCGCGCTGGCGCCGCCGCGCTTCAGGTCGAGATCGTCTGCACCGAAACCGGCGAGCACCGCCGCCGGGTGGAAACGCGCCCTGCCGAATTTGCCGGCCACCGCCTTCCCACCTGGGCCGACGTAGAGGCGCGCGACTATGCCCCGTTCGAGCGGCCCAACCTCGTGCTCGACACCGCGCGCCTCACGGCGGAGGAGGCAGCGGCACGCATTGCGGACGCCATCAGCTGACCGGCCCGCAGAAGTCTTGTGAAGAACCGGTCACACGCTATGGTCGTCGGCAGGACGGCATGACCGTACCCCAGAACAAGACTTAGGGAGTTGAAGCAACCATGAAGGAAATTCTTGGCCTTGCCCTTGCCGGGGCACTTGCCGCGGGTCTCGCGCAGCCCCTGCCGGCCGCCGCGCAGGATGGCGAACTCTATCTGCCGCTGCTCACCTACCGCACCGGGCCGTTCGCAGGCTCCGGCATCCCGATCGCCGACGGGATGCACGACTATCTTCAGATGCTGAACGAGCGCGACGGCGGCATCGGCGGCGTCAAGATCAGGATCGAGGAGTGCGAGACGGGGTACAACACGCAGAAGGGCGTGGAGTGCTACGACAGCGTCGTCGGCGGCAAGCCGCTCATCATCAACCCGTGGTCGACCGGCATCACGCTCCAGCTCATCCCCAAGGCCTCCGTCGACGGCATTCCGGTGCTCTCGATGGCCTACGGCCTTTCGGCGGCTGCCGACGGCGAGGTGTTCCCCTGGGTGTTCAACCCGCCGCTGTCCTACTGGGACGGGGCTTCCGCCGCGATCAAGTATATCGGCGAGCAGGAAGGCGGGATGGAGAATCTGAAGGGCAAGAAGATCGGCTACATCTTCCTCGACGCCGGCTACGGCCGCGAGCCGATCCCGCTGCTGGAGGATCTCGCCTCGGAATACGGGTTCACCATGACCCAGTATCCGGTGCCGTTCGACACCATGCAGAACCAGTCGTCCCAGTGGCTCAACGTGCGGCGTGACCGCCCGGACTACGTGGTGATGTGGGGCTGGGGGGCGATGAACCCGACCGCGGTGCGCGAAGCGGCGAAGGTGCGCTTCCCGATGGACAAGTTCGTCGGCGTCTGGTGGTCCGGCGGAGAGGACGACGCGCGGCCCGCAGGCGAAGGCGCCAAGGGCTACAAGACGATGAACTTCAACGCCGTCGGCACCGACTTCCCGGTGATCCAGGACATTCTCACCCACGTCTACGACAAGGGGACGTCGACGGTGTCCGACAAGTCGCGGATCGGCGAGAACCTCTACAACCGCGGCGTGGTCAACTCGTTCTACATGGCCGAGGCGATCCGCACCGCGCAGGAGATGACCGGCCGGCCGAACGTCACTCCGGCCGAGGTCCGCGACGGGCTGGAGGCGCTCGACATCACCGAGGAGCGGCTGAAGGAGGCGGGGATGGAAGGCTTCATCCAGCCGCTGAAGCTCTCCTGCACTGACCATGCGGGCCAGACCGACGTCTACATCCAGCAGTGGAACGGCACGGGCTGGGAAAAGGTCTCCGACTGGTTCTCGCCGATGGTCGACAAGGTGCGCCCGATGCTTGAGACCGCGGCGGCGGACTATGCCACCGCCAACGCCCCGTGGCCGGAGCGGACGGTGCCCTGCGCCGGCGAATAGCAGGCACGCCGGAGGGGGCCGCGCGGCCCCCTTTTCGTGGTCAGCGCTCGGGCGTCGTCCAGTCGCTCTCGGCGGCGCGGGCGCGCAGCCTGAGCGCCAGCCCGATGGCGACGCCGACACCGATGGCGACCGTGAGGTCCACCAGCACGGTGAGCACGAGCGTCAGCAGGAAGAGGACGCGGTCCGCCACTGGCGCCCGCATGTACTGCGGCCACTTGTGCGGCTCGCTCATGGTCCATGCGGTCATCATCAGGAGGCCGGCGAGCGCTGGCATCGCAAGGCGCGAGACGAGCCCGCCGGCGGCCATCACCAGCACCAGAACGGTGAGCGCGTGGACGATGCCCGCGACGGGCGTGCGCCCGCCCGCCCGCACGTTGGTTGCGGTGCGCGCGATGGCGCCGGTCGCCGGCAGGCCGCCCAGCAGCGCCGACCCCACGTTGGCCGCGCCCTGCGCCAGCAACTCGGCGTTGGGCCGGTGCGATCCGCCGAACATCCGGTCCGCCACCATCGCCGACAGGAGGGATTCGATGCCCGCCAGGAATGCGATGATGATCGCCGACGGCAGGAGCTCGACGACACGGGCGAAGCTGACGGCCGGCAGCGTCGGCATCGCGAAGTCGATCCCCACCACGCCGTAGCGACCGCCGATGGTGTCGACGCCGGCAAGGAGCGCCGCCAGCGCCGAGGCCGCGCCGACCGCCACGATCGCCCC
Source organism: uncultured Alphaproteobacteria bacterium (assembly GCA_963704595.1). Taxonomy (GTDB): domain Bacteria; phylum Pseudomonadota; class Alphaproteobacteria; order Rhizobiales; family Amorphaceae; genus Acuticoccus. Next base: position 46,733 of record OY969922.1, on the reverse strand, counting down.
CGGCACCCGCGGCGCGAACCTTCGGAGCGCGACCAGAAGCGCGACGGTGAGCCCGGCGACGGCGACCGCGGCCCACGCCACCGTCCCGCGCGCGGCCCACAGCGCCTCAACCTTGCCGATGAAGTCGGCCGGCGCGCCCTCCATCTGAAGGCCCGCGAAATCCTTCAGCTGGCTGGTGGCGATGATGAGCGCGATGCCGACGGTGAAGCCGTTGACCACCGCCTCCGGCACGAACGCGATCAGCCGCCCGGCCCGGAACGCACCCGCCACCAGCAGGATCAGCCCGGCCATGAAGGTCGCGAGCAGCAGCCCGTCATATCCGTGGTCGACGATCACCTGGTAGACGACGACGATGAACGCGCCGGTCGGCCCGCCGATCTGCACGCGGCTGCCGCCCAGCGCCGAAATGAGGAAGCCGCCGACGACGGCGGTCAGCAACCCCTGCGAAGGCGTCGCCCCGGAGGCGATGGCAATCGCGATGGAAAGCGGGATCGCGACCATCGCGACGGTGATACCCGCCGCCGTGTCGCCTGCGAACAGGCTCCACGAATAGTCGCGCACGGTGGTGAGGATCTTGGGTCGGCGCATGGCCTTTCCCTATCACGGAAGGGGCGATCCGGGGGTGTGCGCATTTGCACAGGCAGCCTTGCAGCAGCGGCCCGGGCCGGTCCGCATCGTGGTGCCGCCGCCATCTGTACACCGGCGGTTGTGTTGATCTACGCTCGCATCCAGGTCCCGGAGCGCCCGCCGATGTCGCAAGCCTCAACCGCCCCGTCCTCGACGCCGCCCCCCGAGGCCGCGATCCTCGACGTCGCCAACATCGAGGTGATCTACGACCACGTCATCCTGGTGCTGAAGGGCGTCTCGCTGCAGGTGCCGCAAGGGCGGCATCGTGGCCCTGCTGGGCGCCAACGGGGCGGGCAAGACCACCACGCTGAAGGCGATCTCCAACCTCCTCCGCGCCGAGCGGGGCGACGTCACCAAGGGCTCGATCCGTTTTGCGGGCGAGGAGGTGCAGGCGCTGTCGCCCAACGCGCTGGTGACGCGCGGCTGCATCCAGGTGATGGAGGGGCGCCACTGCTTCGGCCACCTCACCATCGAGGAGAACCTCCTCACCGGCGCCTATACCCGGCGCGACGGCTGGAGCGCCATCCGCGCCGACCTCGACAAGGTCTACGCCTATTTTCCGCGCCTGAAGGAGCGGCGGAGCAGCCAGGCCGGCTACACCTCCGGCGGCGAGCAGCAGATGTGCGCCATCGGCCGCGCCCTGATGAGCAAGCCCCGGATGATCCTCCTCGACGAGCCCTCCATGGGCCTCGCCCCGCAGCTGGTGGAGCAGATCTTCGAGATCGTGCGCGAGATCAACGCCGCCGAGGGCGTCTCCTTCCTGCTGGCCGAGCAGAACACGAACGTCGCCCTGCGCTACGCCACCTACGGCTACATCCTGGAGTCCGGCCGCGTGGTGATGGACGGCGACGCCAAGCGCCTGCGCGAAAACGACGACGTGAAGGAGTTCTACCTCGGCGTCGCCGGCGAGGGCCGCCGCTCCTTCAAGGAGGTCAAGCACTACAAGCGCCGCAAGCGCTGGCTGAACTGAAGGCACCCGAACGCAGATGACCGATTACTACAACGCCGAGGAGACCCGCGCGCCGGCGGAGCGGGAGGCGGCGCTGATGCGGGCGCTGCCGCAGCTGGTGGCGGCCGCGAAGGGGCGGGCGCCGCGGTGGGGCGGCGGTGCTGGCGGACGTGGACGCCGGCGGCGGTCACGGACCGGACGGCGCTGGCGGCGCTGCCGGTGACGCGGAAGGCGGACCTGATGGCGGCGCAGGCTGAGGCGCCGCCGTTCGGGGGCTACCTCATCGTGCCGGAGGAGCGGTTGACGCGGGTGTTCGTGTCGCCGGGGCCGGTGCTGGTGCCGCAGGGGCCTGAGGTGGACCCGTGGCGCGCCGCGCGGGCGCTGTTCGCGGCGGGGGTGCGCAGGGGCGAGCGGGTCGCCAACACCTTCGGCTATCACGTCACGCCCGGCGCGTTCATTCTCGAGAGCGGGCTGAAGGCGCTGGGGTGCCCGGTGTTCGCCGCCGGGCCCGGCAAGGCGGAGGAGATGGTCGAGACGCTCGCCCGCGTCGGCGCCACTGCCTACTGCGGCGTGCCGGACTATCTCAACATCCTCCTCGACAGGGCCGAGGCGGCCGGGGTGAGGCTGGCGTTCGACAAGGCGCTGGTGTCGGGTGCGGCGCTGCCGCCTTCGCTGCGCGAGCGGATCGAGGCGCGCGGCGTGACCGTCGCGCAGTGCTACGCGACGGCGGACCTCGGCGTGATCGCCTACGAGAGCGAGGCGCGGGAAGGGCTCATCCTAAACGAGGGGCTGATCCTCGAGATCGTGCGGCCGGGGACGGGGGAGCCCGTGCCGGACGGGGAGGTCGGCGAGGTGGTGATCACGCGCTTCTGCGACACCTACCCGATGATCCGGCTCGCCACGGGCGATCTTTCCGCCGTGCTGCCGGGGGAGAGCCCGTGCGGGCGGACCAACGTGCGGCTGAAGGGCTGGATGGGCCGTGCCGACCAGCGCACCAAGGTGAAGGGCATGTTCGTCGATCCGGCGCAGGTTGCCGAGGTCGTGCGGCGGCATCCGTCGATCACGCGGGCGCGGCTGGTGGTCGGCCGGGCGGACCATGCCGACACGATGACCCTGCGGGTTGCCGGGCCGGACGCGTCCGAGGCGGACGCAATCGCGGCGACGCTGAAGGCGGTGACCAACCTTTCGGGCACGGTGGAGCGTGTCGCGGCGGCGGAACTTCCCAACGATGGCAAGGTGATCGCAGACGAAAGGCCCGTCGAGGGCTGAACCCCCTCGACAAACCGTTCCGCGAACACTATTGAACCCACCTTGGCTTTCCAGCATGAAATGGCTCAAGCGCGCTTGCCCCGCGGGCGCGATGGGAAATTATCGACATGAACATCATCGACGAGCTCAACGCCGAGCAGATGGCGACCATCAACGAGAAGCGTGAGCTTCCCGCCTTCCAGCCCGGCGACACCGTGCGCGTTGGCGTGCGCGTGACCGAGGGCACGCGCACCCGCGTGCAGAACTATGAAGGCGTTTGCATCGCCCGCTCCGGTTCCGGCCTCAACGAAAACTTCACCGTGCGCAAGCTGTCCTACGGCGAGGGCGTGGAACGCGTGTTCCCGATCTACTCGCCGATGATCGAGGGCGTCGAGCTGGTCCGCCGCGGCAAGGTCCGCCGCGCGAAGCTCTACTACCTGCGCGGCCGCACCGGCAAGGCTGCCCGTATCGTCGAGCGCAAGGAAAAGCGCCCCGAGCCGGCCGCAGCGCGCGGCTGAGCCAGACGGACCGCGGCGTGGCCATGACGCTTCGCCGCTTTCCACGAGCCATGGACGCTGCCGGGCCTCTGGTCCGGCGGGCGTTTTCGTGCGTTCCGGCGAGGGGTTGAGCCGATGCGGGTCGTGCTCCCGATCCTCTTCCTGGTGGCAACGGCGATCCTCCTGTGGGGCGCATGGAGCTACGGCTGGAATGCGCTGACCCGGCTGCCGACGCGCGACGCGGTGCAGACCGCCGCGGTCTCGACCGGCGTCGTCACCCGCAAGTCGGTCACGGTCGGTGCCGATGGGACGCCGCCTGCGCAGGCGCCGGAGCCTGCCCCCGCCGAGCCTGCGCCCGGCACCGAAGGGAGCCGCGTCCGCTTCGTCGAGGAAGACGGGATCGTCGGCGTCAGGATCGAGGGGCCGCTGGAGCGTGCGCCCGCCACCGAACCCACGGTCCTGCCGGGACAGACGCCGGCGCCCGGCCCGGGCGCCGCGCCGCCGGTCGACGAGCCCGACGTCTACCGCCTGGTGGTTATCGAGTCCGCCGGGGTGATCGACGCGCGCACCCACAAGATCAGGCTCGCCCATGTGACCGCGCCGGTCGAGACCGCCACCTGCACGCAGCCGGGCGGCAAGGTGTGGCCGTGCGGGATGCGCGCCCGGACCGCGATGCGCCGGCTGATCCGCCGCCGCAGCATCGAATGCTTCGACCTCAAGCCGGTCGATCCCGAGGCGAAGATCCGCCCAGCGACGTGCGAAGTCGGTGGAACCGACCTCGCAGCATGGCTGGTGGAACAGGGCTGGGCCGAGCCCGACGACACCGCGCCCGACGCCTGGCGCGAGCTCAACGCGGCTGCCAAGTCCGCGGGCAAGGGAATATACGCCGACAAGCCGCAGGCGGAACTGATGCCGGGCATCCCCGGCTAGCCGGCGCTCAGGCGGCGGACTGCGTCTCGCGCCGGAAACCCGCCTCGGTGATGGTGCCGGCATATTCGAGCTCGAACGGGCCTTCCATCACGATCCGGCCGCTGGAGACGTCGATCGCGAGCGGGCCGCCGGGGAGCTCCACAGTGACACGCGGGCCGGTGCGGCCGAGGCGGTGGGCCAGCGCCCCGATGGCGCAGGCCGCGGTGCCGCATGCCCGCGTCGGCCCCACGCCGCGCTCCCACACGATCGCCCGCAGCCGGTCCGCCCCGGCGTCTTCCACGAAGGAGATATTGGCTCGCGCCGGAAACGCCGGGTGCTGCTCCAGCGCCGGGCCGACCTCGGCGAGCGGCACGTCTGCGACCGACGGGCACGAAGAACACGGCATGCGGGTTGCCGACGTTGGCGCAGGCGGCCGGACCGAAGCGCTCCGAGAAGCCCGGCAGGTCGAGCGCGAGCGCGTCAGCCGCCGTGTCCGCCAGCGGGATCGACGCGGCGTCGAAGCGCGGCTCCCCCATGTCGACCGCGATGCGGCCGCCCTCTACGCGCCAGGCGAGCATGGTGCCGCCGAGGCTATCGATGACGACGCGGTCGCCGCCCGTCTCGTCGAGCAGCAGCCCCGCGACGCAGCGGGCCGCATTGCCGCAGGATTCCACCTCGCCGCCGTCGGCATTGATGATGCGCATGGTGGCGGCGGCGTCCGCTGTCCCAGGCGGGGCGATCACGATGAACTGGTCGAAGCCGATGCCGCCGTCGCGCGGGGCAAGGCTCGCGATCCGCGCCGGCGACAGCGCGAACGGGACGGCGCGCGCGTCGACCACCGCAAAGTCGTTGCCGAGGCCGTTCATCTTCAGGAATGCGGTCATCTTGCCCTCTTCGGCCGCGGGGTCGTCCCTATCAGATAAGGGCCCATCGGCACCGTGCCATGGCGCCATACGGCGGCGGGGAAGGCGAGGCAACCTTCCGTCGGCGTCAGCGCGGGGCGGGCGACGTGGAAGAACACCGCCGAGCCTGCGCCGCGCACCCGGGGCGAGGCGTTGTGGTCTGTCACGATGACGTGGTCGTAGAGGGCGTCGCTCGCGCATCAGCGCCTCGTGCGAGAGCGGCGACGGATGCCGCACGGCGCGGTTGTAGCGCTGACTCGTGGTATCGTCGCACCAGCCGTCGTCCGGGCGAATTCGCCGCCAGGGCAGCGGCGCGGCGGCAGCGGCCCGTCGCAGGAGTAGGCGCGGGACGAGGCGGGCGCGGGGCGTGCCGCCGTCGCCCTCGCGCTTGAGGGTGCGGATGCCGGTGCGGCCGAGCGCGACCACGAACGTGCGTCCGCCGCAGGACACGATCCCCTGTGTCCGGCAGAGCGGGCGGGGGTGGACGAGCGCGGGCGTGCGCTTCCTGCTGCGCGCGGAGACGTTGAACGGGCCGGGGCAATCAATTCTGTTCACGTTCTTTTCAGGCGGTGAGGCAAAGTAACGCTCGTTTGAAACACAGCGAGTTACCACTCTAAGCGGAGAGCCCCCGGAGGGCGAGGGAGACCAGCCGTGAACCAGCGCACGATCCTCATCATCGACGATGACGAAGACCTCAGGGAGGGTCTCGCCGAGCAGATCGGCCTTTATGAGGAATTCGCCGTCGTCACCGCCGGCGGCGCCAGCGCGGGGATCAAGGCCGCGAAGGACAACGAGATCGCGCTCGCGATCGTCGACGTCGGCCTGCCGGACCTCGACGGGCGCGAGGCGGTGCGGCTGATGCGGGCCAACGGCTTCAAGGCACCGATCGTGATGCTGACCGGGCACACGACGGATGCCGACGCAATCGTCGGTCTCGAGGCTGGCGCCAACGACTACGTGACCAAGCCCTTCCGCTTCGCGGTGCTCCTCGCGCGCATCCGGGCGCACCTCAGGCAGTTCGACCAGAGCGAGGACGCAACTTTCACGATAGGCCATTATACTTTCAAGCCGGCCGGCAAGATCCTCCTTGAATCTGACGGCCGCCGCGTCCGTTTGACGGAGAAGGAGACGGCGATCTTGAAATATCTCTATCGAGCTGGGGAAAAATCGGTCACCCGGGACGTGCTTCTCCACGAGGTGTGGGGCTATAACTCCGGCGTGACCACGCACACCCTCGAAACCCACATCTACCGCCTGCGCCAGAAGATGGAGCGCAACCCTGCGGCCGCTGAGCTGCTGGTGACGGAGGGCGGCGGCTACAAGCTCATGCCGCGGGCGGCGCTTCCCGAGTGAGCCTCGCCCGGACCCTTGCCGTGATGCGCAACGTGCCGTTCCTCGGCGTCCTGGGCGACGAGGCGCTGAAGCTGCTCGCCTTCGGCAGCGACCCGGTGAACCTGCGCGCCCGGCAGAGCCTGTTCGACGCCGGCGACGACGCGGACGGCGCCGTGCTGGTGATGGGCGGCCAGCTGCAGGCTCATTCCCGCGACCGCCGGGGCGTCGCCGCAGGTCTACTCGGTCGGCAAGCTGGTCGACGAGCTGGCGCTGATCATCCCGGCGCAGCGCACGGCGACCGCCATCGCGCAGACCTCATGCGAGATCATCCCGCTCCAGCGCGTCCAGATGCTGCGGATCCTGAGCGAATATCCCGACGCCGCGAAGCGCCTGCAGGCGACCGTCGCCCGACGGGCCGAGACGTTCATCTCCGAGGTGGGGACACTGTCCGACCGGCTGCGCCAGTAGACCCGGACGCCGTGTCAGCGGCGGCTCAGGCGAGCGCGCCGCCTGAGGTGCCTTCGGTCTCCCTGCCCAGCATCTCGGTCAGCGCGCCGAAATCCATCGCGCGGCAGAAGTAGAAGCCCTGTCCGAGCGTGTAGCCGAGCGAGCGCAGGCGCTCCAGCTCGTGCTCGGTCTCGATCTCGGTGGCGACGAGCTGGATGCCGAGCTGGTTGCAGGTCTCGATCATGCCGCCGATGATCGCCGCCGCGCGCTCCTCCACGTTGGGATGGGTGAGCGTCGCCTTGTTGGCCTTGATCTGGCTGACCTGCAGGGAGGCGAGCTCGACCAGCGCCTCGAACCCCGCCGCCAGGCTGTCGAAGCCGAACGACACGTTCTCGCGCAGGAGCCGCTCGAAGGTGGGCATGACGTGGCTGGGCAGGAGCCGCAGCGGGTTCTGCTTGAGTTCCAGCACGAGCTCCGTGCCGTTGACGCTGGCGTGCTCCACGAACCGGGTCAGCGATTCCATGTAGGTGAGGTTCTGCATCTCGCGCGGCGAGAGGTTGAGGCAGAGCGGGATGCGCTGGCGCACGGGTTCGTCGAGGGTCGACCACATCTCCTCGAGCTGGCGCAGGATCAGGAGCCCGAGCTGCGGCGCGAGGTCGGCGTCCTCGAACGCAGGCTTGAGGACGGTCGCGCTCAGGACCTTGTCGGCCTCGTCGCGCCAGCGCGCCAGCACCTCGACCGAGGCGACGCGGCCGGTGCGCAGGTCGAACACCGGCTGGAAGTAGGGGGCGATCGCACCTGCGGAAATCGCCTCGCGGATGCGGCGGAACTGGGACTCGCGGCCCTCGCGCTCGGCGCCGTGGCTGGCATTGTATATGGTGCCGCGCTCGTCCGCGGCCTCCTTGGTGCGGAAGAGCGCGATGTCGGCGTTGCGGTAGAGCTCGCGCTCGTTTTCCGCGTCGCGGGGGAACACGGCGGCGCCCATGGAGAGCTTCACCGGGATCGGGATGTTGCGGTAGTTGAAGTCGATCTCTGCGGCGACGAGCAGGCGCTCCAGCGGCCGGGCGAGGTCTTCCGGCGTCGCAAGGTCGCTGACGATGATGGCGAACTCGTCACCGCCGAGGCGGGCGAGGGTGTCGCCCTGGCGAAGCTGGGCGGAGAGGCGGTCTGCGACGGTCTTCAGCACCAGGTCGCCGGCCTCGTGGCCGTAGACGTCGTTGATGGACTTGAAGTGGTCGAGGTCGATCAGGATGAGGCCGACGCATTTGGTCTGCCGCTCGGCGATGGCGATCGCGGTGTCGAGCCGTTCCTGGAACAGCATCCGGTTGGGAAGGCCGGTGAGCGCGTCGTGGTTGGCGGTCCACCAAAGGCGGAGCTCGGCTTCCTTGACGTCGGTGATGTCCTGGAAGATGCCGAAGAGCTGGTCCTCGCCGCCCTCTTCCTTGATGACGTTGCCGACGCTGCGGACCGTGCGCAGCTCCCCGTCGGCGCGGCGGAACGGGAGGACGAAGCTGAAGCCGGTGCCGTGGTCGATCGCCTGGCTGATGTTGTTGCGCACCAGCCCGCGCACCTCCTCGGGAAAGAAACTGAGGGAGTTGTCGAGGCTGGGGCTGAACTCCTCGCGTGTGACGCCGTGGATCTGGTACGTCACGTCGGACCAGACGAGGGTGCCGGAGGCGAAGTTGTATTGCCACAGGCCGATCTCGGCCATCATCTCGAGCCCGCGGATCACGGTATCGGACCGCGCGGCGGCCTGCTTGGCGACGGTGAGTTCGCCGAGCGAGCGAAGCGTGGTGAACAGCGTCTGCACCGACTGCTCGACGGGGCGCGAGGCGGGCCGGCCGCCGTCCCACCTCAGGAGAAGGATGACGGGCTGGCGGGCGGTGTCGTCGATGAAGACGGACCAGTTGTCGGTGCCCCTGGCGGCGGCGCGCTCGGCGTGGGTGCCGCCGCGCATCAGGGTTTCCAGCCAGCGGCCGTCGATGTCGCCGGAGCCGGCTGCGCCCGACTTGACGACATGCTTTCGGGAGGAGCGGATGAGCGCCGCCCCTTCCGCCGCCACGGCGGCCCGCGTCAGATCGAGCAGGCTGCTCTCTCGGTCTTCTGCCGTCATCGCGGCTCGTGTCTCCAGTTCCGCCACCGTGGCAGGGGCCGAAGGGCCATGCATGCGTCCGCCTCCCCTCACCCGGGCCGTTCTTTCAGCCGTCGCCATGGTCGCCAACACTAAGGGAGAGTCGTACACAGGTCGCGTGAAACATGAAGCGCCCCTCTCCTAAAAGCTGACTAACATGGGAATTAATTGAGCGCGCGTGAAAGATACCAGAGCCTTACGTTCAGTGCCTTACCATCGCCGGGATTTCGGGAGAATGGTTGATCATGGCCACCGCTGACAACCCGATTTCGCGCGCGTTGAGGCAATCCAGCCACGCGATCTGGGCAACTTTCGCGTTTAGCATGATAATTAATTTACTGATGCTGACGGGTCCGCTCTTCATGCTGCAGATCTACGATCGCGTTCTGGTCAGCCGGCACGTGGAGACTTTGCTGGCACTTTTCCTGCTCGTGATAGGACTCTATGTTGCGATGGCTCTCCTGGAGGTTGTGCGCGCGCGGATCCTCTCGCGGATCGCAGCCCGGCTCGACGATGCCGCGGGACGGACGTCGTTCCTGCGAACGGTGCTGGGGTCGGGCATGGCCGCGGACGCCGCGCACGATGCCGTACGGGACCTCGACCGGGTTCGCCAGTTCGTCTCTTCCAGCGCGATGGCGGGCCTGTTCGATACACCTTGGCTCCCGATCTATCTCGCCATCGTCTACCTCATCCATCCGGCGCTCGGGCTGCTCGCGACCGGCGGGGCGCTCGTGCTCCTCGCCATCGCGCTGGTGACCGACCGGGTGACGCGGCCGCTGGTGCGGGAGGCCGGCGTGCTGTCGGCCGAGCGCAGCGCAATGGTCGCCTCCGGCCGCCGCGGGGCGGAAGCGCTCGGCGGCATGGGCATGGAAGGCGCCATCGGCCGGGTGTGGGACAGGCTGAATGCGCGCTTCGTCGACGCCACCGCCCGCGCGGGCGACGCCGTCGGCCTCTCGGCGGTGCTGTCGAAGACGTTCCGGCTCTTCCTCCAGTCCGCGATGCTGGCGCTGGGGGCGTATCTCGCGATCGGCGGCGCGATCTCGGCGGGCGCGATGATCGCGGCGTCGATCATCATGGCGCGGGGGCTGCAGCCGGTGGAGATGGCGGTCCAGAACTGGCGGCACATGCTGTCGGCCCACCAGAGCTACACGCGGCTGAAGCTCGCCACCGCCGAAGTGCCTGCGCCGCGGCAGGTGGCGCTGCCCGCGCCGCGGGAGGCGCTGCGCGTGGAAAACCTCTCCGTCGCGCCCGCGGGAAGCGCCGCGCCGACGCTGACGGGGGTCAGCCTTTCGGTGGCGGCGGGGGAGGCGCTTGGCATCATCGGTCACTCGGGGTCGGGCAAGTCGACGCTGGCGCGGGCGATCGTCGGCGTCTGGCCCGCCGCCGAGGGGGGCGTGTCGCTCGACGGTGCGCCGCTCGCGCAGTGGACGGCGCGGGGCCGGCACGTCGGCTACCTGCCGCAGGACGTGGAGCTGATGGACGGCACGGTCGCCGACAACATCGCCCGCTTCGAAGAGGATGCGCCGGACGAGGCGGTGATCGCCGCGGCTCGTGCGGCCGGCTGCCACGACCTCATCCTCGGCCTGCCGGACGGATACGCGACCCGGCTCGGCGACGGCGGGCGGACGCTGTCGGCCGGGCAGCGCCAGCGGATCGCGCTTGCCCGGGCCCTGTACGGCGACCCGTTCCTCCTCGTGCTCGACGAGCCGAACTCCAACCTCGACGGCCATGGCGACACCGCGCTCAACCGCGCGATCCTCGGCGCGAAGGAACGCGGCGCGGCGGTGGTGGTGGTCGCGCACAGGCCCTCCGCGCTCTCGGCGATGGACAGGCTGGCGCTGATCGAGAACGGTGCGCTGACCGAATGCGGCCCGCGCGACAAGGTGCTGAAGGCGCTGATGCAGCGGAGCGCCGCCGCCAACCCTGCCGCGGAGGCGACCGGCGCCGGAGGGCAGGCGTGAGCGCGGCGCGGACTTCCGCGAGCCTTGCGCGGACCGTGTGGTTCGGCATCGTCGTCTCGCTGCTCCTGGTGGTCGGCGCCGGGGGATGGGCGGCGACGGCGCAGCTCGCCTCGGCGGTGATCGCGCCCGGCACGCTGGTGCTCTCGGGCGGCGTCGCCACCGTTCGCGCCGCGGTGACGGGCACGGCGGCGGAGGTGCTGGTGCGCGAGGGTGACGTCGTGGCCGCCGGCGACCCGCTCGTCCGCCTCGCGCCCCCCGGCGACGCGGACGACCGGGCCATGCTCGATCAGGCGATCGCCGGCCGCAAGGCGCGGATCGCGGCCGAGACCGCCCTCGACGACGGGTCGGACACCATCGCCGTTCCGCCCGGGATGGAGGGCGACGATCCCGCTTCGCGCGCTGCGCTCGCGGAGGCGCAGCGAACGCTCGCGGCAGGGATCGAGCAGCGCAACGCGGTGGACGCCGCCGCAAAGCGGCAGGAAGCGGCGCGGAATGCGCAGATCGAGACGTTGAAGACGCTCGCCGACAAGGGCGACAGCGCCGCTGCCGCCGGGATGGCGGAAGCCGTTACCGCCGCTGCCGACGAGGCGCTGGCGCGGATCAGAGAGGTCGCCGCCGAACGGGCGGAGCGCAAGAAGACCATAGAGGCGCTGCGGGCCGACCTTGGTGCCCTCTCGGCGCGGCGCGAGCGGCTCGACCGGGAGGACGCAGCGCTCGTCCTGCGTGCGCCGGTCGCGGGCACCGTGTTCGAGCTCGCCGCCAGCCGGGCCGGGGGCACTGGTGCGCGCCGGCGAGCCGGCGGCGACCATCGTGCCCGGCGGCGCTCCGCTGATGGTGGAAGCGCGGATCGACCCGCATTCGGTCGACGAGGTGCATCAGGGGCAGGCGGCCTCCGTCACGCTCGACGCGTTCAACACCCGCATCGCGAAGCCGCGGACGGGGCGCGTCGCCTTCGTCGGCCCGCAGACGAGCCGCGCTGCGCCGGGCGGCGCCGCCCTACTACACCGTGCGAATCGCGCTCGACCCGGAGCCGGGCGACGAGGCGATCCTGCGCGCCGGGATGCCCGCCACGGCGTTCATCACCACGGGGACGCAGACGGCGGCGGCCTATCTCCTCCGCCCGCTGACGGAGCAGATCGCGCGGGCCTGGCGGGAGAGCTGACGCCCTACTCGGCGGCCTCGTTGCGGTCGCTTTCGCCGACGTCGTCGAAGTTGGTGTAGGGCTCGGGCGTGACCTCGCGCCACTTGCGGTGCCCTTCGCTGAAGCCTTCGATCTTCTGGTACTCGAACCGCTCGCGGTCGCGCTTCCGCACCAGCACCTCGGCCTCCTTCGCTTCGTGCGCCTCCGCCCCCAGCGCGACCAGTGCGTCGCGTCCGAAGCGCAGCGCGGAATCGAACGTCTCGCGGCGCTGGTAGTCGACCTTGTGGTCGAACAGGGTCAGCGCGTGGCGGCGATCGTAGGCGCGGGCATAGACCAGAGCGTGGGGGAACTGGTCCTTGGCAAGGTCGACGATGGTGGTGGCGCACGCCGGCGGCGTCACGCAGACCATGATGATACGCGCGTGCTCGGCCCCTGCGGCACGCAGGACGTCGAGACGGCGGCCGTCGCCGTAGTAGACGCGGTTGCCGAAGCGCTGGGCTTCCGTCACGCGGTCGGCGTCGAAGTCGAGAAGGGTCGGCTGGTGGCCGCCGGCGAGAAGCATCTGCGAGACGAGCTGACCGAAGCGGCCGAAGCCGATGACCAGAATCTCGCCGTCCGCCCCGGCGTAGTCCTCCGCGGGTTCCGCCGTCCGCGTGGGGCGGATGAGGAACGGCGTCAGGAACTTGAGGAGGAGCGGCGTCGTCACCATCGAGAGGATGACGGTCGCGATGAGGAGGCTGGAATCCTCCGCCGTCATCACCCCCGAGGAGGCGGCGGTGCTGAAGAGGACGAAGCCGAACTCGCCGCCCTGCGACAGGAGAAGCCCCGCCTTTGTGGCGGTGAGGTGGTCGTCCCCGAACATGCGCACGAGCACGTAGACGACGACGCCCTTGAGGACGACGAGGGTGATGACGCCGCCCGCGACCAGCCACAGGTTCTCGGCCACCAGCGGCAGCTTGATGGTCATCCCGACCGACAGGAAGAAGAGGCCGAGGAGAAGCCCGCGGAACGGCTCGATGTCGGCCTCCAGCTCGCGCCGGTAGTTGCTCTCCGCGAGGAGGACGCCGGCGAGGAAGGCGCCCATCGCCATCGAGAGGCCGACGGAGACGAGCGCGGTGCCCGCCGAGAGGACGACGAGGAGCGCCGCGGCGGTCATGATCTCGCGGCCGCCGAAGCGGGCGAGGATGCGGAACAGCGGCGACAGGAGATAGTGGCCGACGAGGATGACCGCGCCGACCGCGGCCCCCGCCTCGGCGACCGAGATCAGCATCGCCGTGCCGGTCAGCGCCTCCTCGCCGCCGCCGGGCGCCAGCAGCGTGACGATAAGGAGGAGCGGGACGATCGCGATGTCCTGCATCAGGAGGACGGCGAACGTCTTCTGCCCGTATTGCAGGCTCATCGCGCCGCGTTCCTCGATGATCTGCATCACCAGCGCGGTGGAGGAGAGCGCGAGGCCGAGGCCGGCGACGAGCGCCACCTGCCACGGCCGGTCCGCCACCATGAGGGGATAGATCATCAGGAGGCCGGAGCAGACCACGATCTGGAGGAGGCCCAGGCCGAAGATGTCACGCCGCATCGCCCAGAGGCGCCCGGGGTTCAGCTCAAGCCCGATGAGGAACAGCAGGAACACCACGCCGAGCTCGGCGAACTCGAGGATCTCCTCCGGCTGGCTGGTGATCCCGAGGATGGACGGCCCGAGGAGCACGCCGGCCGCGAGATAGCCGAGGACGGCGCCGAGCCCGAACTTCTTGAACAGCGGCACGAACACCACCGAGGTCGCGAGGAACGCGATGACGATGATGAGCTCGGAAGCGTGGTTTTCGTCCATTCGCGTCTCCTGCGGCGAGCCGGGGAAAAGCCGCTCGCCCTGGCGGTGCCGCCATGCCGTCCGGCAGGCGTCGTTAGTCGAGTTCGCTGTCGAGGTCGATCGTGTCGCGCACGCCGATGTCGTCGATGTGCCGCTCCAGCCACCGTTCGGCGGACTGCCGGCCCATCTTGTAAAGATGGGTGAGAAATTCCCATTCCGCATTCATCTTTGAGGATGATGACAACGGTCGCAGCTCGTGCGCCGCGATCCTGTGGAGGCGCACGCGCATGTAGTCGTCCGGGTGGAGCTTGCCCTCCTCGATCAGCCGGGTGACGAAGCGGACCGCGCGCAGCTCCTTGAGGAGCGAGGCGTTGAAGGTGATCTCGTTGACGCGGTTGACGATCTCGCGGGCGGTGAACGGCACCTCGTGCCGCTCGATCGGGTTGATCTGGACGATCACGGTGTCGGCCGTCTCGGTCTCGTAGAACAGCGGGTAGAGTGGCGGGTTGCCGATGAAGCCGCCGTCCCAGTAGGCCTCGCCGTCGATCATCACCGGCGCGAAGAGCTGCGGGATGCAGGCCGAGGCGAGAAGGGCCGAGGGCGTTAGCTCGTCATGCGGGAAGATCCGCACCTTGCCGGTGCGCACGTTGGTCGCGGCGACGAAGAGCTTGAGGTCGGTGCACTTGGCGAGCAGCGCGAAGTCGACGTGCTTGTCGACGATCGGCGCCAGCGGGTTGATGCCGAGCGGGTTTGCGAGCGCAGGCGACACGAGGCGCGAGGCGATGTCGAACGCGATGTAGGTGGGGGAGGTGTCGAGGCTCCAGTTGCCGGTGAGGATGTCGAACGCGCTGCGGCGGAGCGGGCTGAACTGCGCCGCTTCGCTGACGTCGTGCCAGAAGGCGCGGAGCTGTTCGATCGCGCCTTCCTTGCCGCCCTTCATGTAGCCCGACATCATCACCGCGGCGTTCATCGCGCCGGCCGAGGTGCCGGTGACGCCGTCGATGGCGATGTCGTCCCGTTCGAGGAGAACGGTGAGCACGCCCCATGTGAAGGCGCCGTGGGCACCGCCGCCCTGGAGTGCGACGTTGATCTTCTTCGGCGCCATGGTGTCTCTCCTCAGGAGTTGGGCGTCAGTCTCACGAGCACGGGTGAATGGTCCGAATCCGTTGCCGGCAGGGTGGTCGCCTGCGCGGACAGGCCCGGCGTGACGAGGATGTTGTCGAGCGGCAGGCCGGCGACAGTCATCAGCCAGCCGGGCAGCATGGTGGGCCACGTGGTGCCGATGCCGCCGACGGGCGCTGCCCCCGCGGCGCGCGCATAGGCCCGCACGTTCGCGCTCCACGGCGCGGCGTTGAAGTCGCCCGCGATCACCGTTGGCGCGCGCAGGCCGCCCAGCGTCGGCGATACCATTTCAACTTGTGCCGCCTGCGGGTGCGGCCACGGCCACGACAGGTGCTGCGCGACGATGTTGAGCGTCCCGCCGCCGAACGGCACGCCGCGCACCATGAAGTTCTCGCGCGGGATGCAGGCCTCTGGGCCGGACAGCGGCAGGCGGGAGAGGATCGCGACGTCACCCACCCAGCGCGGCGTCTCGCAGCGGGCGCGGTAGGGGTAGTCGAGGGCCTCCAGCGTCTTCCAGTGCTCCGACGTCACCTCCTGGAGGGTGACGATGTCGGGATCGGTGGCGGCGATGGTGCCGAGCGCCTCGGAAAGGTCCGCCTTGAAGAGAAGGTTCATCTGCAGGAGCGTGATCGCGGGCGCGTTGCCGCCGGCCGCCATTGCGGCCACCGTGCCGGACGGCACGATGTAGGGCGCAACGGTGGCACCTGCGGCGACCGCGGCGATCACGGCCGCGCCGGCGGCACGGCGCGCGCCGGCCAGCGCCGCCAGCACGGCGAGCGCCAGCACCGCCAGCAGCATGTGGACGCGGAAGTGCCCGACGCTGTCGAACGCCGGGTGGACGCGGCCGAGAAAGCCCGCGGCGAGTGCCGCGAGCGCGAGGAGCGTGAGGGCCGTCAGGAAGGAACGCATCGGACGATCAGGCAGCCGTCCAGCCGCCGTCCATCGGCAGGATCGCGCCGGTGATCGACTTCGCCGCGTCCTGGCACAGGAACAGCGCGAGCGCCGCCACCTGCTCGACGGTGACGAACTCGCGAGTCGGCTGCGCGGCGAGGAGCACGTCGCGCTTGACCTCTTCCTCGGTGATCCCGCGGGCCTTCGCGGTGTCCGGGATCTGCTTCTCGACGAGCGGCGTCCAGACGTAGCCCGGGCAGATCGCGTTGGCGGTGATGCCATGCTCGGCGACCTCGAGCGCGACGACCTTGGTGAGCCCTGCGATGCCGTGCTTGGCGGCGACGTAGGCGGCCTTGGCCGGCGAGGCGACCAGCGCGTGCGCGGACGCTGTGTTGATGATCCGGCCCCAGCCCTTCGCCTTCATCAGCGGCACGGCGTGCTTGGTGGTGTGGAACGCGGAGGAGAGGTTGATCGCGATGATCGCGTTCCACTTCTCGTCCGGGAAATCCTCGATGGGGGAGACGTGCTGGATGCCGGCGTTGTTGATGAGGATGTCCACGCTGCCGAGCTCGGCGTTGGCCTCGGCGATCATCGCGGCGATCTCGTCCGGCTTCGTCATGTCGGCGGCGGAGTAGATTGCGCTCACGCCCTTGGCCTCGAGTTTTGCGCGCTCGGCCTCGATCGCGCCGGCCTCGCCGAAGCCGTTGATCATCACGTTGACGCCGGCATCCGCGAGCGCGGTCGCGTAGCCGAGGCCGATCCCGGACGTCGACCCGGTGATGACGGCGCTCTTTCCCTTCAGCATCTGCTTCTCCAGCCTTGTCACGATGTGGCGGACTGCAGCCGCCATGTTGCGGCGCAACAAATAGCACGTTCGCCTCACCATGGCAGGCCCGGATTTGGACGGCCGCGTCAATACTGCCGAGCGTTCTCGGCATTTCGCGTCCTATATTGAGGCCGAACGAGGGGACGACGATGGACGCAGAGCGCAACAGTTTCACCGGCCGGGCGAGCCGCTACGCGAAGGTCGGCGGCAACATGACGGGCGTTGCGGCGAAGATGCTGGGCGCGCGCCTGATGGGCGGCGCGCAGGACCACGACAAGAACGCCGATGGAGATCACCAGGGCGCTCGGCAATCTCAAGGGGCCGTTGATGAAGGTGGCCCAGCTGCTGTCGACCATCCCCGACGCGCTGCCGCCCGAATACGCCGCCGAACTTGCCACCCTTCAGTCCAACGCGCCGCCGATGGGCTACCCGTTCGTCAAGCGGCGGATGGCGGCCGAGCTCGGCCCCAACTGGCTCCAGCGGTTCGCAGCGTTCGAGAAGGCGCCGGCCGCGGCCGCCTCGCTCGGGCAGGTCCACCGGGCGCGGACGCTGTCCGGCGAGGACGTCGCCTGCAAGCTCCAGTATCCGAACATGGATTCGGCGATCGAGGCGGACCTCAAGCAGCTCGGCCTCGTCTTCCAGCTTCACAAGCGGATGAAGTCCGGCATCGACACCTCGCAGATCAACGCCGAGATCGCCGACCGCCTGCGCGAGGAGCTCGACTACACCCACGAGGCCAAGGCCGCGAAGCTCTACGCCCACACCTTCGCCAACGACCCGACGGTCCGCGTGCCCGACGGTGGTGGACGACCTTTCCACGCGCCGCCTCCTCACGCTCGGCTGGCTCGATGGCCGCCGCCTGCTCGACTACAAGGAAGCGCCGCTCGAGGTCCGCAACCGGATCGCCGCCGCGCTGTTCCGCGCCTACTGGCACCCGTTCGCCGACATCGCGGTGATCCACGGCGACCCGCACCTCGGCAACTACACTGTGTTCGAGGAGGGCGGCGAGCCGGCCGGCATCAACCTCCTCGACTATGGCTGCATCCGCATCTTCCCGCCGTCCTTCGCCGGCGGCGTGATCGACCTTTACGAGGGGCTCCTCCATGGCGACGACGCCCGCGTCGTCCACGCCTACGAAGTGTGGGGCTTCAAGGGACTGTCGCGCGAGCTGATCGACGTTCTCAACGTTTGGGCCCGCTTCATCTACGGCCCGCTGCTGGAGGACCGCGTGCGCTCGCTGGCCGACGGCACCAAGCCCGGCGAGTACGGCCGGCGCGAGGCCTTCTCCGTCCACAAGATGCTGAAGGAGAAGGGGCCCGTGACGGTCCCGCGCGAGTTCGTCTTCATGGACCGGGCCGCGATCGGCCTCGGCGCGGTCCTCCTCCACCTCGGCGCGGAGCTGAACTTCTACGAGCTGTTCCAGACCGAGCTCGCGGCCTCCCCGCGCGAGGGGCAGGCGGACCGGCAGGCGGCAGCCCTCGCCGCCGCCGGCCTCGACCCGGCTTAGCCCGCCACGCGCTCGGCAGGGGCGACGGCGCCGGCGATCTCGCCGATATGGCGCAGATCCGTCCCGCAGCAGCCGCCGAAGACGCGAAGGTTCGGCAGCCTTTCGCGCAGCGCCGCATAGTCCCTCGCGAGCGCTTCGGGATCGCCGGCATCGAGCTCCGTCGCCGCGTCGAGCTCGGCGTGCGAGGCCTTCGATGCGTTGGCGCGCAGGCCCATGACGCGGTCGGCGACCCTCTCGTCCAGCGCGCCGGCGAAGTGTTCCGGATGGCAGCAGTTGATCATGAAGTACGCCGCCGCTCCGCCGGTCTCCGCATCCGTCCGTGCGATGGCGTCTCCGAGGGCCTCGCCTGTCGGCAGGCGCCCGTCCGTTTCCATCGTGAAGGAGATGACGGATGCGATCCCCGCCTTCTGCGCCGCCCGGACGATGCCGACCGCCTCCTCCACGTTCGTCATGGTGAGCGCCGTCGCAAGGTCGGCCCCGGCGTCGGCGAACGCCTCGATCTGGGGCGCGTGGTAGCGCTCGGCCTCGTCAGGCGTCATCGCCGTGTCCGCCACGTAGCCGTCGCCGCGCGGCCCGATCTGGCCGGACACCAGCGTCGGGACGACCGGATGCTCGTCCGCGATGGCGCGGCAGAACCTGACGGCGTCGCGGTTGATGCGCGCCAGATCGTCTGCCCCGTAGCCGATGCTTGCCGCCCAGTCAGGATTGGCGCGCCAGGTGGCGACCTCGAACACGAAGCCGAACCCGCGCGCCTCGGCCATCGCGAGGTGGTCGCGGTAGTAGCGGTCGAGCCGGGCGCGGCCTGTCGCATTTTCGTATAGCGGGAATGCAGCGAACGCGGGGAGGTCCCACCCATCGAGGAACAGGAGGGTCGTCTCCAGCCCGCTGTCGGTGAGATAGAGCATGTTGTTTGAAAGCGGCGAGTTCATTGTATTACCTACTGAAATTGGCGTTTGCACTGTCGGTCGTCTGCGTGACCGGCCTCAGGTAGCGACCCGTCGGAGGCCATTGAACTGGACTCGTGGTACAGTCGGAATGCATTTTTTCCGCCGCGCCGTGCCTGAGGATTGCGCATTTGTGACCAACAAATGTCATGCGCCCCCTTTCGCTCGGGGTCATGGCTTGCTAGATGACCTCCAGCCGCAAGGCGTTGGCGCGGGGTGGAGCAGCCCGGTAGCTCGTCAGGCTCATAACCTGAAGGTCGCAGGTTCAAATCCTGCCCCCGCAACCAAAGATTACGCCGTCAAGTCAGTGACTTGGCGGCGTTTTTCGTGCCCTGCTCAGGTCTCCAAGAACGCGCGCCGGAATCACATCGGAATCATCCGGCCGGAAACTCTAGCGAAGTGCCGGCGGCGGAAAAAGCAACGTAAAGCGCTCATGCGGGCGCACGGCCGGGCCTCAGCGCTCGATCGGCGCCGGCGAGCCGTAGCGCCCCGATGACGTAATTCGCGATCTCTCCGTCGGATGTTCGACGCTATGGCGTCGCGAGAATCTCGGTGGCGTGAAAGAATGGTCGCCGCTGTCCCAGGGACAGGTTGTCGCCGGTCTGGTGGCGAGCGTCGAGATAAGCGACCACTCGGGCCTCCGGCACTGTAAGAGGGCGTACCGCTCGGGCGTCTGTCTCATTCAGCACCAGTCGTTCATCGCGGGACGTAGCTCGTGGTGGAAGGCGCCCGAAGCGCCAGAATGCCGTGTCCGTCTGTCCGTCCTGCACTGATTGCGATTTCCGATGCTGCTCGCCGCCCTGACACCGTTGCTTGCCGTCTTCGGGCTCCTGGTGATCCTGCGGCTGCCGGCGGCCACGGCCATGCCATTGAGCCTGGTGCTCACGGCCGCCGTGAGCATCATCGTGTGGAAGGTTCCGATCCGCCAGGTGATCGCGGCATCGATCGAGGGCGCAGTCATCGCGACATCGATCCTCTGGATCGTGTTCGGCGCCATCCTCCTCTTGAAGGTCCTGACCGAAAGCGGCGCGATGGCCGCGATCCGCAGCGGGTTCATGCGCATCACGCCGGATCCGCGTGCGCAGGTCATTCTGATTGCGTGGCTGTTCGGCGCCTTTCTCGAGGGTGCGGCCGGCTTCGGGACGCCGGCGGCGATCACCGCGCCTCTGTTGGTGGCGCTGGGCTTCACGCCGATGGCGGCCGTCGTCCTCGCCCTGATCGCGGACAGCAGCCCGGTGTCCTTCGGCGCCATCGGCACGCCGGTCGTGGTCGGTCTCGCCCAAGGCCTGCAGGAGGGCAGCGACCTCGCACCGGCCGTCGTTGCTGCACTCGGCGACGTGCCCGCGGCCGACTTCCTTCAGGGCGTCGCCATGCAAGCGGTCATGATCGACCTGTTCGTCGGAACGACGATACCGTTGATCATGGTCGTCGTGCTCACCCGCTTCTTCGACCCCGGGCGGAACTGGCGGGACGGCTTGCGCGCCTGGCGCTTCGCTCTGTTCGCCGGCCTCGCCTTCACCGGTCCGGCCCTCGCTGTCGCGGTTCTGCTCGGGCCCGAATTCCCCTCGCTGATCGGCGCCCTCGTCGGTTTGGCGCTGATGACTCCGGTGGCGCGCAAGGGATGGCTGCTGCCCCGGGACGGCCTGTCGCAGGGCAAGGGCGAACAGCTGAGCGGCCCGCCGGTCCCGGCGGCAATGCCGTTTGCCCGCGCCTGGACGCCCTATCTGCTGCTGGCGGCGCTGCTGGTGGCGACGCGCCTGGACGTCCTGCCGCTGAAGGGATGGCTGCAGGCGGTCACGATATCCGCCACGGGCATTCTGGGAACCGACATCGGCGTCTCCGTCGCGCCGCTCTATCTTCCCGGAGCCGGCTTCGTCGGCGTCGCCTTGGCCGCGATCGTGTTCTTCCGGATGGGCGCCGGCCAAGCGGGCAGCGCCCTGCGCGACGCCGGCCGCGTCCTCATCGGCAGCGCCTTGGCGCTGGGCGCGGCCGTGCCCATGGTGCGCGTCTTCATCCAGTCGGGGGTGAACGACGCGGGCCTTGCCAGCATGCCGATGGAGCTCGCGATCGTCGCCGCCGATTCCGTCGGCGGCGCCTGGCCGCTGGTGGCCCCCCTGGTCGGCGCCATGGGCGCCTTTCTGTCGGGCAGCGCCACCTTCAGCAACATGATGTTCGCGTTGCTCCAGTTCAGCGCCGCCGACAGGGCGGGACTGTCGGAGACGACAGTGCTGGCCGCACAGATGCTCGGGGCGAACGCGGGCAACATGGTGTCGGTGGTCAATGTCGTCGCCGCGGCCGCCGTCGTCGGCTTGCTCCGCCAGGAGGGCGCCATCATCCGTTTCACGCTCCTGCCGATGCTCTATTACACCACCGCGGCCGGGCTGCTGGCGCTTGCATTCGTGGCGGCCTCGTAAGCCATGGAGCATGCTCTTCATCTCTTGCTTCTGCTGGTCGTCACGCGGCTGTTCGGCGAACTGTCCGAACGGCTGGGCCAGCCTGCCTCGATGGGCGAGATCGTCGCCGGCATGGCGATCGCGCTCGTCGCCGCCGCATCGCTGCCGATCCCCCTTCTCGCGAGCCTGGCAGAAAGCCCGTTCCTCGAGGTCGCCGCCGAGTTCGGCATCTTCTTCCTGCTGCTGCTTGCCGGCATCGAGATGCGCCCGCGGGAGATCGCCGAGCATTCGGGCGGTTCCCTCGCGGTTGCTCTCGGCGGCGTGCTCGTTCCGCTCGGCGCCGGGTTCGCACTGGCCTGGTCTGTTCTACCGGAGACGCCGCTGAAGTTCGCGCAGGCGCTTCTGGTCGGGGTGGCGCTGTCGATCTCGGCAGTCCCCGTGGCAGTGAGCATTTTCAGGGAGCTGGGCTTGCTGCACACCCGCGTCGGTCGGACGGTGGTCTCGGCGGCGATCTTTGACGACGTGATCGGGCTGATGCTGCTCGCGGTGGTGACCGGGGTGATCGAGACGGGCGCCAGTCCGGATCTGGCCGCAATGCTGGCGCTGCTCGGGAGGGCCGGCTTGTTTTTCGTGATTGCCGTGGCCGTGGGCCTGTTCCTCTATCCACGCCTTTCGCGGGCGGTCGTCCGGATGCGCATCCCGGCAGCGCACTTCAGCACGCTCATGGCGCTGGCGCTTGGTTTCGCCGTGTTGGCGGAGGCCCTGGGCATGGACTTCATCCTGGGCCCGTTCATGGCCGGTCTGTTCTTTGATCCGGAGACCGTCGGGGCCAAAATCTACGACGGCATCAAGCGGAGCGTCGGAGATTTTACGGACGGATTGCTGGCGCCGCTCTTCTTCGCCTCGATCGGCGTTCGGGTCGAACTCGGCGCCGTAACCGCAGTTCCGGGTTTCCTGCTCGCGCTCGTAGGCGTGGCATTTCTGGGCAAGTTGCTTGGCGCAGGACTGCCGGCACGGCTCGCTGGACTGTCGTCGCGAGAGTCGCTCGCGGTCGGCGTCGGCATGAGCGGGCGCGGCGCGGTCGAGCTGATCATTGCCAGCATCGCACTCGAAGCCGGCTTGTTCGATCAGCCCGATCCCATCGTCGCCAACCTCTTCTCCGCTCTCGTGATCATGGCCGTGGTGACGACGCTGATTATGCCTTTCGGTTTGCGACGCGTCCTGCGGTGATCGACCTTGCGGTTGCAAGGGCGCCGCGTTGGTGCTCGATCTCCAGAACGAAGGTCTCAGCGTTCTCACTGTGTAATGTGCAGGCGGCGGAGCCGTCTGTGAGCGTGTGGCCGCTCGCTCGAAACGCCGGACTGCAGCAAGGCGAAAGGAACGTGATCCAGATCGGCGGCGGCAGCGCGAGGCAGGCCGAACACGGAACGGACGAAGGAAGACCGATGAGCCATGCCGATCGCCAGGAGCGCACCATCGACGCCGTTATCTTCGACCTGGACGGCGTGGTGACGCGGACGGCGCGTCTGCATGCTGCGGCCTGGAAGCGGCTGTTCGACGATTATCTTGCGCAGCGGGGCGAGCCGTTCCAGCCCTTCGACGCGAATGAGGACTATCGGCGCTTCGTCGACGGCAAGCCGCGCTACGAGGGGGTGCGGAGCTTTCTCGAATCCCGCGGCATCGCGCTGCCCTGGGGCGCTCCCGGCGATCCGCCGGATCGCGAGACGGTCTGCGGCCTCGGCAACGCCAAGAACGCGCTGTTCCAGGAACTGCTGGCGCAGGGCGGCGTGGAGGTCTTCGAAGGGTCGGTCGGCTTCATCCGCGCCCTGAAGGAGAACGGCATAAAGGCGGCGCTCGTCTCCTCCAGCAAGAATACCGCGGCGGTGCTCGCCTCGGCGGGGCTTGCCGACCTTTTCGAGGTCCGGGTGGACGGGGTGGAGGCGGCGCACCTCGGCCTCAGGGGCAAGCCGCACCCCGACACCTTCCTGGAGGCGGCGCGGCGCCTGGGCGTCGAGCCGGCGCGGGCGGCGGTTGTGGAGGACGCGATCGCCGGCGTCGCGGCCGGCCGGGCGGGCGGGTTCGGGCTGGTGATCGGCGTCGTCCGGTCGGGCGACGGCACCGGACTGCGAGCCGGCGGCGCCGATCTCGTCGTCAACGATCTGAAGGAACTCAACGACGGTGCGGTGCTGTGGGCGAAGCCCCGCATGGATGCCGCCGCCCTCCCGAACGCGCTGGTCCGCGCCGCCGAGTTCCGGGTGCGTCTTACCGGAAAACGACCAGCCGTCTTCCTCGACTATGACGGCACGCTGACGCCGATCGTCGATCGGCCCGAGTTGGCGGTGCTCTCCGAAGACATGCGTGCGGTGGTCCGGGGTCTCGCCGAGCGCTGCCCGGTCGCCATCGTCAGCGGCCGCGACCGGGCCGATGTCGAACGGCTGGTCGCGCTCGACGGCCTCGTCTATGCCGGCAGCCACGGCTTCGACATCGCGGGACCTGGCGGCCTGCGCAAGGAATACGAGCGCGCCGCCGCGTTTCTGCCGGCGCTCGACCGGGCCGAAGAGCGGCTGCGGCGGGAGGTCGCCGGCATCGACGGCGCGCTGGTCGAGCGCAAGAAGTTCGCCATCGCCGTCCATTACAGGCTGGTGGCCGACGATCAGGTCGCACGCGTCGAGAGTGCCGTGGCGGCGATCGCCGCCGAGATCACCGACCTCCGCCGCACCGCCGCCAAGAAGGTGTTCGCCCTGCGGCCGCGCGTTGACTGGGACAAGGGCCGGGCCGTGCTCTGGCTGCTGACGGCGCTGGGGCTCGACCGGGAAGATGTCCTGCCCCTTTATCTCGGCGATGACGACACCGACGAGGACGCGCTCGCGGCACTGAAGGGCCGCGGTCTCGGCATCTTGGTGACCGAGGCGGAGCATCCCACCGCGGCCGACTACGTGCTGGCGAATACGGAGGAGGTCGGCCGGTTCCTGGGCGAACTCGTCGCCATTCTGGGAGACCCCACGCGATGACGGACTGGACGCTTTCCTATGAAGGGTTCGAGCCGGCCCAAGAGGGGCTGCGCGAGGCGCTGTGCACGCTCGGCAACGGCTATTTCGCCGCCCGCGGCGCCGCCGAGGAAGCCGAGGTCGACGATACGCATTATCCCGGGACCTACCTCGCCGGCGGCTATAATCGCCTCGCCACCGAGGTCGCCGGGAGGGTTATCGAGAACGAGGACCTCGTCAACCTGCCGAACTGGCTGCCGCTCACCTTCCGGCCGGAGGGCGGCGACTGGCTCAACCTGTTGGCGGTCGAGGTCCTGTCCTACCGCCAGGAGCTGGACCTGAAGCAGGGGGTACTGAAGCGCGCGATGCGCCTGCGCGACCGGACGGGGCGGGAGACGACGCTGGAGAGCCGGCGCCTCGTGCATATGGGCGCGCCGCATCTGGCGGCCATCGAATGGACGCTCACGCCCGAGAACTGGTCGGGGCGGGTCGAGGTCCTCTCCGCCCTGGACGGACGGGTGATCAACGCCGGGGTGCCGCGCTACCGCCAGCTCAACGGCAAGCACCTCGTCCCCCTGGCTTCGCGAGAGATCGGCGAGGACGGCGTCCTCCTTCTCGCCGAGACCAGCCAGTCGCATATCCGCATCGCCGAGGCCGCCCGCACCCGGGTGTTCCAGGACGGCGAGGGGTTGGCGGTAGAACGCCGTTTCGTCACGGAGGAGGGCTATGTCGCCCATGCCCTCTCTTTCCCGGTTGCCGAAGGCACTCCGGTCACGATCGAGAAGGTCGTCGCGCTGCACACCTCCCGCGACCGGGCGATCTCCAGCCCCGCGCTGGCCGCCGAGGAGACGCTGCGCGAGGCGGGACGCTTCGGGACGCTCCTGGAGGATCACGCGCGCGCCTGGTCGCATCTGTGGCGGCGCTGCGACCTCGTTCTGGAGGGCCGGCATCGGACGCAGATGATCCTGCGACTGCACGTCTTCCACCTGCTCCAGACCGTCTCGCCGCACAGCGTCGACCTCGACGTCGGCGTGCCGGCGCGCGGCCTGCACGGCGAGGCCTATCGCGGGCACATCTTCTGGGACGAGCTGTTCATCTTTCCCTTTCTCAACCTGCGCATCCCCGAGATCACCCGCGCGCTTCTGCGCTACCGCCACCGCCGGCTGCCGGCGGCGCGGCGGCTGGCGCGCGAGGCCGGCTACTGCGGCGCGATGTATCCCTGGCAGAGCGGCAGCGACGGGCGCGAGGAGACGCAGGTGCTCCACCTCAACCCGAAATCCGGCCGCTGGCTGCCCGACAACACGCACCTGCAACGGCACGTCAACGCCGCCATCGCCTACAATGTCTGGCGCCATTACGAGGCGACGGGCGATGCCGAGTTCCTGTCGGTCTACGGCGCCGAGATGCTGGTCGAGATCGCCCGCTTCTGGGCCAGTATCGCCAGCTTCAACGCTGAGCGCGGCCGCTACGAGATCCGCGGCGTGATGGGACCGGACGAGTTCCATGACCGCTACCCCTGGGCCGAGATGCCCGGCCTCGACAACAACGCCTACACCAACGTGATGGCGGTCTGGGTGCTGCTCCGCGCGCTCGATGCGCGCAAGCGTCTCGACCCGGAGCGGCGGGTCGAGCTCGACGAGACGCTGGGGCTAACCGCCGACGAGGTCCCCGGTTGGGACGAGATCAGCCGCAAGATGTTCGTGCCGTTCCATGACGGCGTCATCAGTCAGTTCGAGGGCTATGAGCGGCTCGAGGAGTTCGACTGGGAGGACTATCGCGCAAAGTACGGCGACATCCATCGGCTCGACCGGCTGCTCGAGGCCGAGGGCGACACGGTCAACCGCTACAAGGCCTCCAAACAGGCCGACGCCCTGATGCTGTTCTATCTCTTCTCCGCCGAGGAACTGGGCGACCTGTTCGCCCGGCTCGGATACCCGTTCGAGGGAGAGCTGATCCCGCGCACCGTCGACTACTACCTGCGACGAACCTCGAACGGATCGACGCTGAGCGGCATCGTCCATTCCTGGGTGCTGGCGCGCTCCGACCGCGCCCGGTCGTGGACGCAGCTGAAGGCGGCGTTGGAGAGCGACATCGCCGACGTGCAGGGCGGGACGACGCCGGAAGGCATCCATCTCGGCGCCATGGCCGGCACCGTCGACCTCGTCCAGCGCGGCCAGACCGGGCTCGAGATCCGCGACGATATGCTTCGCCTCAATCCCTGCCTGCCGGAGGAACTGCGCGGTCTGCGCCTGCGCATCCGCCACCGCGGCCACTGGCTCGACATCGACATCGGCTGCGAGCGCCTGACCGTCTCCGCCCCGGACGGTTGGGACGGGCCGAACCGCATCGTCATCCGCGACGAGTCCTATGGCTTTCATGCAGGCGAGCGCCTGGAAGTCCCCTGCCACCTCGAAGACGGCGGTTGGCGACCGGCCCCGCGCGCCGGCGACAAGAACGGAGGGGCCGAAGGCGGTTGATGTTCCAGTCCGTCCAGTGCGGCGCTGATCACGTTATCGCAAATCATGCATCATAACGAACCAAGAGGTGTTTCAATGTCAAACTACATTCGTCTTTCATTGATGGTCGGCACATCCGTTATTCTGATGTTTGGAATAACATATTTGGAGAGTTTCCAGATCATTGATCATGCGTATTTTAGTGAAACACGCGTGTTCGTGGCATTGTTGATGGGCGCCACGATGGTTGTGGTCATGATGCTCTACATGCTCGGGATGTACCCCAGCAAGGCTGCTAACATTTCAATATTTTTTGGCGCAGTTCTTGTCTTCGCAGGATTGCTTTATCTGCTTCGCAGCCAGATCACGGTCGATGATGTCGACTATATGGAGGCGATGATCCCGCATCATTCGATCGCCATCTTGACAAGCGAACGGGCCCAGATCACCGATCCGCGGGTTCGCAAGCTGGCTGACGAGATCATCAAGGCGCAACGGCTCGAAATCGCCGAACGATGAAGGCGTTGATCGCCGATCTCGAGGGCGGTCCCCCGGCCACACCGGAAATCGACGGTAACTAAACCGGAATTGAGCGGTAGCCGGCCGGGGCTGAACGGCGATTGTGGCGCCAACCGCACGACACGAACGGCCCCTTGGCCGGGAATTGAGATGCCCGACCGCAAGCGGCGTGCTCCTCACATGCGATGCGGCCGGTATGCGATCCCATTGGCCAGTTGCAGCTCGCGTACATAGCGAACCATCGAACCGATGTCCTCATCGCTCATCTGCGGCTGCGCCGGCATGTTGCCAAAGGGCCAGTGGTGCTGCGGCACGCCTCGTCTTGCGGCGGCGAGAAATGCGGCATCCCCGTGGTGGCCGGGGTTGTAGATGTCATGGACCAGGGGCGGCCCTTTGTCGGTTCCGGCGGCGTTGCGGCCGTGACACAGCGCACAGTTGGCGTCGAACGCCGTCTTGCCTGCGGTGGCGATGGGCGAAAGCTTCGGCACGGTGACCTCGATTGTCGTGTCGGGCGACGGAGGCGCCAGGACTTTCCAACCGACGAAGGCCACCCCGGCGGCGGCGACGCCCACAACCAGGACCGCCGGCAGACTGGGACGACGCCAGCTTCCGGGACCGGTGCGCTTACGTTTTCCTGTCACGGCTCACTTCTTCTGGCAACAGATGGTCTGGCACAACCCCGCATCCGCACCGCCTCTTTGAGAGGAACAGCGCGGGATCATCCGCCTGCGCCCTGAACCATTTGATGGCCCTTGCCGCCGATCGGGATCTCTCCGAGAATTTCGAGATTCCGCTGGTCGATCACCCAGATCTTGGGCTGATCAGCGCTGGAGACGTAGAGCTTGCCCGTCCCGCGCACGACGGCCAGGTGATAGGGGGCCGGAGCCAGGGAAGCGCTGCGATCGGCACCGGTGCCGAGATCGACGGCGACCACCTTGTCGTCGCCGAGGGCGGCGACAAAGAGCGTTCGGCCGTCGTCGGACAGATCGATCCCGTGGAGGGTCGAGCCAATCGGAATCGTCTTCACGACCTTCCGGTCGCCGACGTCGAGGACGGAGATCGTGCCGTCCTCCACGTTGTTGACGTAGAGAGTGGCGCCGTCGTCGGCCAATACGACATGCTCGGGGCTGCTGCCGACCACGGCGTTCGACCGGACGATCCACCGCGTCGTGTCGACCTCGCTGACCGTGTCGTTGCCGGCATTGCTGACGAAGAGCCGATCGCCGTCGGGGCCGAAGGTCGCGTAATTGGGCAGCGGCCCGGTCGCGACCGTCGCGACCAGTTCGTAGGAGCCGAGGTCGATGGCGCTGATTGCACCGTCATTGGGGTGGGTGACGACGGCGAACCGGCCGTCGGGGCTGACCGCAACGTGATGGACGGCACCGGGCACGTCGATGCGCCGGACCACGGACCCGTCAGCCGCCCGAACCACCGACACGGTGCTGACAGCCGCGTCGGCCTTCGCATCGGCGGGCGCAGCGCCGTGATGGGCTGCGTGCTCGTCTTCGGAAACGACTGCCGGCTTCGCCACCGCTTCGCCGTCTGGCGAGCGCGTCTCGAAGCTGCCGGCGATCAGGAACCGACCGTCAGGCGTTCCGGCGAGACCATGAACGGCCGCCAGACCGCCTATCGTGTCGACGATCTCGTCCTTCGCGGCATCGATGGCGACGATCTTGTTGTCTCCGCCTAGAGGCACGTACACGAGCGGCTCGGCCATGGCGGCTTGCGCTCCCAGCACCAGCGGCATCAGCAGCCCGGTCCACGCGGTCGTCCGAAGGATTGATATGGCTTTCATGGCTTCAGGTTCTCCATTTCGAGAGAGAATCGGCGACCTTCCCTAGATCTTGACCGAACGCAGGCGCAGCGCGTTGCCGACAACGGACACGGACGACAGGCTCATCGCCGCGGCCGCGAAGATCGGCGAGATCAGGATGCCGAAGAACGGGAACAGCACGCCCGCCGCAACCGGGACGCCGGCGGCGTTGTAGACCAGGGCGAAGAACAGGTTCTGCTTGATGTTGCGCATGGTCGCGCGCGCGAGCCGCCGCGCCCGCACGATGCCGTTGAGGTCGCCCTTCACCAGGGTGAAGCCGGCGCTTTCGATCGCCACGTCGGCGCCGGTGCCCATGGCGATCCCGACGTCGGCCTGGGCGAGCGCGGGCGCGTCGTTGACACCGTCGCCCGCCATGGCGACCTTGCGGCCCTCGGCCTGCAACTCCTCGATGATGCGCGCCTTGTCTTCGGGCAGCACGTCGGCGCGGATCTCGTCGATGCCGAGCCTCCCAGCCACCGCCTTCGCGGTGCGCGCGTTGTCGCCGGTCGCCATGACGATGCGGAAGCCTTGTTCATGCAGCGCCTTCAGCGCAGCCGGAGTCGTCTCCTTGACCGGATCGGCGACCGACACGAGGCCGGCGATTTCCGAGCCGACGATGACGAACATCACCGTCTCGCCCTCGTCGCGCCGGGCATTCGCGGACTCCGAGAGCCCGCCGCCGTCGACGCCGAGGTCGGCGAGCAGCTTCGCGTTGCCGAGCGCCACCGGCTTGCCGTCGACGACGCCCTTCACCCCCTTGCCAGTGACCGCCTCGAATTCCTCGGCCTTGGCCAGGGAGATCCCGCGCTCCTCGGCTCCCGTGACGATCGCCTCGGCGAGCGGGTGCTCCGAGCCCCGTTCCAGGCTTGCCGCCAGGCGCAGCACCTCGTCCTCGTCATGCCCGCTTTCCGGAAGGACGGCGACGAGCTTCGGCTTGCCAACCGTCAGCGTGCCGGTCTTGTCGACGATCAGCGTATCGACCTTGGCGAAGCGCTCCAGCGCCTCGGCGTTCTTGATCAGCACGCCGGCCTGCGCGCCCCGGCCGGTCGCCGTCATGATCGACATCGGCGTGGCCAGGCCCAGCGCGCAGGGGCAGGCGATGATCAGGACTGCCACCGCCGATACCAGCGCGTAGGCGAGCGCCGGCGCCGGCCCCCAGATCGCCCAGACGACGAAGGCGACGATCGCGATCGCGATCACGGCCGGCACGAACATGCCGGCCACTGAGTCGGCGAGCTTCTGGATCGGCGCGCGCGAGCGTTGCGCATTCGCCACCATCTCGACGATCTGGCTGAGCATGGTGTCGGCGCCGACGCGTTCGGCCTCGATGACCAGGCTGCCGGTGCCGTTGATCGTGGCGCCGGTCACCTTCTCGCCCTCGACCTTCTCGACCGGCACCGGCTCGCCGGAGATCATCGATTCGTCAACCGAGGAGCGACCCTCTATGACGACGCCGTCGACCGGGACCTTGTCGCCCGGGCGCACGCGCAGCCGGTCGCCGACCTCGACCTCCTCGAGCGGGATCTCTTCCTCCCGCCCGTCCTCCCGGATCACGCGGGCGGTCTTCGCGGCGAGGTCCAGCAGTGCCCGGATCGCCGAGCCGGTGCGCTCGCGCGCGCGCAGCTCCATCACCTGGCCGAGCAGGACCAGGACAACGATCACCGCGCCGGCCTCGAAATAGACGCCGACATGGCCTTCGGCGTCGCGAAAGCCGGCGGGAAAGATGCCTGGCGCGAGCACGGCGACCACACTGAAGAGATAGGCCGCGCCGACGCCCATGCCGATCAGCGTGAACATGTTGAGGCTGCGGTTGATCACGGACTTGACGCCGCGCACGAAGAACGGCCAGCCGGCCCACAGGATGACCGGTGTGCCCAGGATGAGCTCGATCCAGAGCGTCGTGCGCTCGCCGAGGACGTCGCGGACGACGCCGAGCCCAACGAAGGGACCCATCGTCAGCACCAGAAGAGGCACGGTGAGCACGGCGCCGATCCAGAACCGCCGCGTGAAATCGACGAGCTCGGGGTTTGGTCCCTCGTCGGCGGCGGGGATCCCCATCGGCTCCAGCGCCATGCCGCAGATCGGGCAGTCGCCCGGCCCGTCGCGCACGATCTCCGGATGCATCGGGCAGGTGTACTTCGTGCCCGGCGGGACGTTCTCGATCGGCGCGCTCGCCGGCTCCAGGTATCTCGCCGGATCGGCCGCGAACTTGTCGTGGCATCGCTGCGAACAGAAATGATAGGTCTCGCCCTCATACCGCCGGCTCGGCTTGCCGGCGTTCAAGTTCACCGTCATTCCGCAAACCGGGTCTTTCGCCGTTTCGACTTGCGGCTAGGTCGGTGCACATCGCGGTGATGGTGGCTGTGATCATGATCCTGGGGCTTATTCATCGCCTCGTCCGGTTTATCGGCTGTGTTGACTTTGAAGTGCAGCGGCTGCGGGGAGCTGAAATAGCGCTTGGTCGGCCTCCGTTTCACGGCGAAGCGGCACTCTCAATCAGACAACAGGCGCCTGCGCTTCTCGAACTCCTCCTGATCGATCTCGCCGCGGGCGAAACGCTCTTGAAGGATATCGAGCGGCCGCCTGACTGAAGGCGATCCGGCGCCGTGGGACGTCCCGCCACCCAGCCACCGGACCGCGAGCAGGATCACCAGAATCAACCCGCCCCAGAAAAGGATCATCATGAGGGAGCCGAAAAACATGTGTCCCCATCCCCAGTCCCAGCCGGAATGCCAGTAGGTCGGCCGATCGGCCGCAGCCTGTGCCAGCGCCGGCAGCGGCGCCCAGGCTGCCGCCGCTGCCGGCCCAACCGCTTTGAGTCGTTTCATCCTCAAACCCTCCATCGCGCGACCGTGACGGGCACGTTCCGATCTTGGAAACGAATTCATCTGCTCAGACGCGCCGGACTTGGACGCATTACAGTGCTGCGCTCTCTCGAGTCTGAAGCGGTACAGCCTCATGCAGCCGCGGCGGCGGCCGCGGGGCCGTCTCGCCGATCATGATGAGGCTGACGGTGACCGTCGAAGCCGGCTGAGCCCGCTGTTCACGCAGCCATGGAGAGAGGCGCTTTCGCTGGCGAGGTCATGCCCGCTCTCTTCGGCCGCTGCGCGCGGCGAAGAAGTTGTAGAGTGGGCCGAAGACCAGGGCCACGTACCAGCCGTAGGCGAAACTCTCGGCCAGCCCGAGAAGGAAGCTCGGCCAGCTGAGCCAGGTGAAGCCCGGCAGCAGCCGCAGCCAACTCTCATACATCGCCTTCCCGGGGAACAGGAGGTCGAACCCGACGCAGAGGACGAAAGTGACCGCGAGGAACAGACCCAGGCTCATGCCGAGCGCGATCACCGGGATCCGGGGCGTGGCCTGGACTGGCAGGGGCGTACCCGAGCGCAGCGCGATGCTCGGAGAAGTTTTTGCATCAGCCATGGCTATTCTCCAGCCGCAGTTGCGGCCCTTGAGCCGCCGGCCCGACGTACTGCTCGGGTGCGGCTTCGAATATCTCCCGGCAGTCGCGTGAGCAGAAGTAGTAGACGCTGCCCGCATGGACGCTCGGCTTCGCCGCAGCGGTGCTGACGGTCTTGCCGCAGACGGGATCCACGTCCTCGGCTGGAGGAATCCACCGCAAGGTCCCGGCTTCCCGGCGCTGCGGGTCTCCACCGTCCCGCTCGGCCTTGCCGTGGCCGTGTCCCATGACATGGGCACCGCAACCGAAGCGCAGCATCACGAAGATGACCGCCGCCCAGATCAGAAAATAGAGAAGCTCGCTCATGAAACTACATCCGACATTCTCGGCTTCCTCGGAGGATCGAGAACGGGTGGCGACGCCGTACTCACTTTTGACCCTGCAGCCCGTATAGACGGTGCGATACGGCGATCGTTACAGTCGGCCGCGTGTGTCCGTTCGAATTGGGCGGGCTTCCAGTCCGCCGCGCTAACCGATCCGGACGGCGGTATCGGTGACGAACTCATAGGGCGGGACTTCCAGATTGAGCGGGGCCGGGCCGCGACGGACGCGCCCCGAGGTATCGTAATGGGAGCCGTGACAGGGGCAGAACCAGCCATCCCAGTTTCCGACCGGGTCGCCTTGCCGCTGGCCGAGCGGAACGCAGCCGAGATGCGTGCAGATCCCGACGACGATCAGCCACTCCTCCCGCACCACGCGGTCGCCGTCGGTCTGGGGGTCGATCAACTCATTCAGATCGACCGCGCGGGCCTCGGCGATTCGCTCCGGTGGTCGGTGATCGATGAACACCGGCTTGCCGCGCCATTTTACGGTCACGCGCTGGCCGGGTTCGATCGGTGCCAGGTCGACCTCGACGGAGGACACGGCGAGGACGTCGGCAGCGGGATTCATGCTGTCGATGAACGGCCAGAGGGCAGCGGCGCTTCCGACCGCGGCCACGGCGCCCGTGGCCAGGTACAGGAAATCGCGGCGGGTGCCGGCGCCGTCCGCCGACCCGTCGTAATAGCGGCTGGAAGCGACAGTCTCGGCCATTGCCCTTCCTCCTGTCGGTGCCATGGTGGCGGCCGACCTCACGGATAAAGACGCGGCTCGAAGCACTTTCTTACGGCGGGTCCTCCCACCGCCCCGGAGCCGCGCGTCGACCCGCCGGAACCAAGGAACCGCGTCGGCAATGCGTGCGTGGGTGGGAAGGACGCAAGCCCCAGCTGTAATGCGTCGACCTCGGCGACGTCAGTTAGAGACGGTGAAGGCAATCTGGCCTGTCCGGAGAAACCGGCATGCGCTGAAGTGCATGCGGCAACGGGCTCGGCAGGCTTTCCGTGCCGGAAACCGTCGGAGGCCGTCGCCCGGCATCACTCCGGCTCTTCGGGTGGATATCCGAGGGGAAACGTCCCGGCGGATCCACGACGAAGTCATCAGAGGAGCATCGGCGATCCTCGCCTCGCCGATTTGAATGGAGGAAAGACACCATGCATACGTCTCGACTTGTCGCTTTAGCCTTCGTCGCCGCCGCCGGCGCTCCGCTGGCGGTCCGTGCGGCCGATGTGGAGAGCCTGCCGGATGGAGCCTCTCAACAGGGGCAGGTGGCGCAGCAATGTCTGGCAGACCTGCGGGCGTTCGAGGATGAGCTTGCAGGTGTCGGGTTCGGCGTCTTGGCGCCAACCGGATACGGCACAGGGTACGGCAGCTACGGTATGGGCTATGGCATGTCCGGAACGCCGCGGCAGAAGATGCAGTCGCTCCGCGACGCCGCCTATGTCTATGCCTTCGACGGCGACGAGCAATCCTGCCAGACAGTGCTCGCGTCAATGCGCCAGGTCTATCAGGAGCACCAGAAGCTGGTCGGCCCCGAGAGCGACGACCCGGATGCGCGGAGGACTTGGCGTCGCGCGCACCTGGCGCAGGCGACCCCCGTCACGGAGATGGACAGCCTGATGCGCGCGGATATCGTCATCGGCGCCGACATCCGCACGCCCCAGGACCAGGAGCTGGGGGAGATCGAAGACGTCGTCTTGGATCCGGCTCGGCAGACGATCGCCTACGTCCTGGCCTCGCGTGGCGGCTTCCTCGGTTTGGGTGGAGAGCTTGTCGCCGTTCGCTGGTCCGATCTTCGCGCCACGACAGACCATGAGATCTATGTGCTCGATGCGTCCCCTGAAGCGTTCGCAGCAGCGCCGAAGGTCGAACGGGGGAGCTTCGATCAGACGTCGGGCGACAACTGGCGCAGCAATCTGGATCAGTACTGGGCTGGTGTCGTTGGGAAGCGGTAAGGCGACGCCGCTCTGGGACAGGCGGCGTCCACCACCTATCGGCAGGAGCGATCTCGCGCTCCAGTTCGGGATCGCCTCCAGGATGTCGCGATTCGAATAGCGCAGGATCGCCGTCGCGCTTCCTGCCCCTTCACTACGGTGGGAGGGACCGCCCTTCTCGGCCGTCCCGGTCGCGCGGGCCGTTCCTTAGGCTGAACGGCTGCATTCTGCCGATGACGTCCGCCGTCGGGTAAGTTTCCTTCCCGTCGAGGCGGCGGCGAATCTGATCGATGCCGGCCCGGTCCGGTGTTCCCACGCCACAAATTAGCCGAACGTGCGGAGTTTCACGCTTCAGTGATCGGCGTGCGGCTTCCCGGCAGTCCAGCGTGATAGGAAGACTCGCT
The DNA here is from genome assembly GCA_963704595.1 of uncultured Alphaproteobacteria bacterium. Lineage (GTDB taxonomy): Bacteria > Pseudomonadota > Alphaproteobacteria > Rhizobiales > Amorphaceae > Acuticoccus. The sequence goes on along the minus strand of OY969922.1, from coordinate 11,214 downwards.
CATACGCGAAGACCGCGGTGATGGCCACGACAGCGATGACCACGATGAGCGGGTCGGATTGCAGCTTCGTGGCGCCGAAGACGCCGAGCACCAGCGTGTCGAGGGCGATGGCCGTGACCAGCACCCAGCCACTCGCGCCGATCTCCTGGCGCAGCCGGCGGAACACGCCCCAGTGGATCAGGATGTCCATCACCAGATAGAAGAAGGCGCCGAGCGAGGCGATGCGGCTGAGGTCGAAGAACACCGTCAGCAGCCCCGCGATCACCACCGTGTAGACCAGCGTGTGCTCGCGGATCGGACCGGACATGCCGAAATGGCTGTGCGGGATCATCTCCATTTCGGTCAGCATCGCCAGCATGCGCGAGACCGCGAAGACGCTGGCGAGCAGACCCGAGGCGGTGGCGACGACCGCGAGCGCGATGGTGAAGTAGAAGCCGTAAGGACCGAGCGCCGGCTCCGCCGCCTCTGCCAGCGAATAGTCCTTGGCGGCGACGATCTCGTCCAGCGAGAGGCTCGAGCCGACCGCGAACGCGACGAGCAGGTAGACGACCACGCAGATCGCGATGGAGAAGACGATCGTGCGGCCGACATTGCGGTGCGGATCGACGATCTCGGCGCCGCTGTTGGTGATCGTGGTGAAGCCTTTGAACGCGAGGATCGAAAGCGCGATCGACGCCATAAAGCCCGCGATCGGGATGGTTTCCGGCGAACCGGATGCCGGCGCGAACGCAAACCCGCTGGCCGCGAGCGCCGCGATGCCGAAGACCGCGATGCCGCCGATCTTCAGGAACGCCATGACCACCGAGAACAGACCGACGGAGCGGTTGCCCGATATGTTGACCAGGTAGGCGAAGACGATCAGCCCGACGCCGAGCACTGGTACAAGGATACTACCGGCATCCAGATTGAATGGCCTGAGGACATAGGTGCCGAAGGTGCGGGCGACGAGGCTCTCGTTGATCACCATGGAGAGCGCCATCAGCAGCGATGCCGCCGCCGCGACCGCGCCGGGTCCATAGGCCTTCTGCAGGATCATCGCGATCCCGCCGGCTGACGGGAAAGCATTCGACATCTTGACATAGGTATAGGCGCTGAACCCGGTCACGATCCCGCCGGCGACGAAGGAGAGCGGGAACCAGGGTCCCGCCAGTTCCGCGATCTGCCCGGTGAGCGCGAAGATGCCGGCGCCGATCATGACGCCGGTTCCCATCGAGACGGCGCCGGTGAGGGTGATGCTGTTCGCCTGGTAATCGGATTTCATCGTGTGCCCGTCTGTCTCGGTTCCGGCGTGGCCCGGAAAGGTGTCATGGATGTCATGGCGCATTTCCGCCGGGCTTCCTATCCGCAGCGAGGCCGCCCGGCTCGGTGCAAGGCTGCCAGGGCCAGAGATGCCCCATGGCGATATAGATGAAAGAGCCCGACCAGGCGATCAACAGGAGACCGTTCAAGGCCTCGACACCGGTGATGAATCGAAGGTGGCCGCTGGGAAAGACGTCGCCGAGTCCCAGCGAGGTATAGCTCACGATCGAAAAATAGAAATAGTCGAGCGGATCGGCGATGGTCCGACCGCCGAAGTCGCCGAGGGCGAGCGCACCACTGGCGAGCGCATAGGCACCCGCGTACACAGCCACCTCGACGAAGTGGGTCATCAGCGCCACCAGGACGATGACCAGAATACGCACGCCGGCGGTCATCGCGATGCGCGCCATCCCTCCGGAAAGCCAGCGCAGCACGGCGTAGTGAAAAAGGAATGTCGCGACGACGAGCGACACCGCCATGATTACTGCAACGATCATCTCGGACTCCGGTTGATCTGAATAGGTCGGATTCTTCGCGCCGTCTTCAGCGGCTTAGCGTATGGAAGCAAGGGCAATGCAGAGCTGACGTTTTTGATCGCGCCGTCTCCCTGTATCCGATGCAGCAGGCGCCCTCCGGTCGGACCTTTCAGAGCAGCCGATGAATTTCTGTGACCGGCGGGCGCCCTCGCGGCTCCCGGAGCGTCGCGGCGCCGCTGTAAGGCACGACGCCCAGTCGCGTCATTGAAAGAGAAGCCGACCTGCCACCGATCAGGACCGAAAGCGCCCGGTTCGCTCAAGGCCGAAGTGGGGCGGCACGGAGGCGGCGCAGGATCTCGGCCCGATCACGAGGAGCACAGCGATGACCGAACAACGCACAGCCTGGTTCGACACCCTGACCGTACGCGATGTCCCGCGCGTCGGCGGCAAGAACGCGTCGCTTGGCGAAATGGTCCGTACGCTGAAGGACAAGGGCGTGCGGGTTCCCGACGGCTTCGCCACCACGGCCGCCGCCTTCCGTGAATACGTCGCGGCCAACGGCCTCGAGGCGGAGCTGCGCGCGCGCATCGAGGCGCTGAAGAGCGGCAAGGCTTCGCTGCACGAGACCGGCGAGGCGATCCGCAGGCTGTTCCTCGACGCCGAATTCCCGGAGCCGATCGCCGAGGCAATCAAGGAGGCCTATCGAGAGCTGTCGCGACGCGGCGAGCAGAGCGAGGTCAGCGTCGCCGTGCGCTCCAGCGCCACCGCCGAGGATCTGCCGCAGGCGAGCTTCGCCGGTCAGCAGGAGACCTTCCTCAACGTGCGCGGCGAGCGCGCCCTGCTCGACGCCTGCCGGCGCTGCTACGCCTCGCTGTTCACCGACCGCGCCATCAGCTACCGCGAGACCCAGGGCTTCGACCATCTGGAAGTGGCGCTGTCGATCGGCGTCCAGCGGATGGTCCGCTCCGACCTTGCCGGATCGGGCGTCATGTTCTCGATCGACACCGAGACCGGTTTTCCCGGCGTCGCGGTGATCAGCGCCGCCTGGGGTCTCGGCGAGACCGTGGTCCAGGGCGCCGTCGACCCGGACAAGTACCTGGTGTTCAAGCCCCTGCTCGGCGACGGCCGCCATACGCCGATCATTGAGAAGACGCTGGGCGCCAAGGAGACCAAGATGATCTACGCGACCGGCGGCAGCACCCGCACCGCGACGGTCGCGACCACTCAGAAGGAGCGGCAGACCTTCGTCCTCGCCGAGGCGGAGATCCTCGAGCTCGGCCGATGGGCGGCGATCATCGAGGACCACTACGGCCGCCCGATGGACATGGAATGGGCCAAGGACGGCGAGACGGGCGAGCTCTACATGGTCCAGGCGCGGCCGGAGACGGTGCAGTCCTCCCGGCAGACCGGCCAGTTCAGGACCTATCGGCTGAAAGAGAAGGGCATGCCGATCCTTACCGGCTCGGCGATCGGCGAGGCGATCGCCGCCGGTCCCGTCTGCGCCATCCGCAGCGCCGCCGACATCGACCGCTTCCGCGACGGCGCCATCCTTGTCACCGGGATGACCGATCCGGACTGGGTTCCGATCATGAAGAGGGCGGCCGGGATCATCACCGACCATGGCGGCACGACCAGCCACGCCGCCATCGTCAGCCGCGAGCTCGGCGTCCCCGCCATCGTCGGCACCGGCCACGGCACCGAGCTGCTGCGCGACGGCCAGGAAATCACGCTGTCCTGCGCCGAGGGAGACCGGGGCGTGGTCTATGACGGCATCCTGCCGTTCGAAGCGACCGAGGTAGACCTCTCCGACCTGCCAGCGACCCGCACGGCGATGCTGGTGAACATTGCCAGCCCCGCCGCCGCCTTCCGCTGGTGGCGCCTGCCGGCCAGGGGCGTCGGGCTGGCGCGGATGGAGTTCATCATCAACAACCTGATCAAGATCCATCCGATGGCGCTGGTCCATCCGGAGCGGGTGGACGATCCGGCGGTGCGGCGCGAGATCCGCGACCTCACCCGCGGCTACGACGATCCGAAGGACTATTTCGTCGAGACGCTGGCGCTCGGCATCGCCAAGCTGGCGGCGCCCTATCATCCGCATCCGGTGATCGTGCGGCTCAGCGACTTCAAGACCAACGAGTATGCCCATCTCCTCGGCGGCGCCGCCTTCGAGCCCGAGGAGGAGAACCCGATGCTCGGCTGGCGCGGCGCCTCGCGCTATTACGACGAGCGCTACCGCGATGGCTTCGCCCTCGAATGCCGCGCACTCAAAAAGGTGCGCGAGACGATCGGGCTGACCAATGTCATCGTCATGGTGCCGTTCTGCCGGACGCCGGAGGAGGCGGACCGCGTGCTGGCAGTCATGGCCGAGAACGGGCTGTCGCGCGGCGAGAACGGCCTCGAAATCTACATGATGTGCGAGATTCCGTCGAACGTGTTCCTGGCGGAGGAGTTCGCGGAACGCTTCGACGGCTTCTCGATTGGCTCGAACGACCTGACCCAGCTCGTGCTCGGGGTGGACCGTGACTCGGGCGAGCTCGCGCCGCTGTTCGACGAGCGCAACGAGGCGGTCAAGCGCGCGGTGCGGGAGGCGATCGCCAAGGCGCACGCAGCCGGCATCAAGATCGGCATCTGCGGCCAGGCGCCGAGCAACTATCCCGACTTCGCCGCCTTCCTGGTCGAGGAGGGGATCGATTCAATCTCGCTTAATCCCGACAGCTTCGTCGCCACCGTGCGCCGCGTGGCAGAAGAGGAGGAGCGGCTCGGCGCGGCGACGGCACCCCGCGCGGGCGAGGCTGTACGATGAAGGTTGTCGTCTTCGAGACCGAGGAATGGGAGCACCAGGCCTGCCTGCGGCTGAAGCCGGCGCACGAGCTGAGCTGCACGCGCGAGCCCCTCGATGCTCGCACGGCCGCAGCTCACGCGGACGCCGAGATCGTCAGCACCTTCGTTAACTCGAAGCTCGGCGCCGACGTGCTGGCGCAGTTCCCTTCGCTCAAGCTGATCGCGACCCGCTCGACCGGTTACGACCATATCGACCTCGGCTGGTGTGCCGCGCACGGTGTGGCGGTGGCGAATGTGCCCGACTACGGCGATTCAACCGTGGCGGAGCATGCCTTTGCGCTGCTCCTCGCCGTGGCGCGGAGCCTGGTCGAGGCGGTCGAGCGGACCCGCCGCGGCAACTTCTCGCAGGCCGGGCTGCGCGGCTTCGAGTTGCGCGGGAAGACGCTCGGCGTGATCGGCACGGGGCGGATCGGGCGGCGCGCGATCGAGATCGCCCGCGGCTTCGGCATGACGGTCATCGCTCACGATCTCTACCCAGACGCTGACGCGGCGAGCCGTCTCGGCTTCTGCTATGCCGACCTCGACGAGGTGCTGGCTGCGGCGGACGCGCTGACGCTCCACGTGCCGGCGACGCCGGGCTCCGCGAGCCTGATCTCCGACCGCGAGTTCGGCCTGATGAAGCCGGGCGCGATCCTGATCAACACGGCGCGCGGCAATGTCGTCGACGTGCCGGCGTTGGTCCGGGCGCTTTCCGACGGGAGGCTGCGGGCCGCCGGGCTCGACGTCCTGCCGCAGGAGCCGCTGATCCGCGAGGAGGCGCAGATCTTCCGCGAGGCGTGGACCGAAGGCCACGACCTGAAGGCGCTCGTCGCCAACCACGTGCTGCTGCGCTTCCCGAACGTGATCGTCACGCCGCACAACGCCTACAACACGGAAAGCGCGGTGCGACGCATCATCGAGACCACGCTGGAGAACATCGAGGCCTTCGTCCGTGGCGAGCCGCGCAATTTGGTCACCCATGGCTGACGACAAGGCCGCCGGAGCGCCCGTCGGTGTCCATGGGAGGCGTCAGGCGCCGCCTCCATCACACGAACCGGCACAGGCAGCTTCCACACCGGCGGAGCCGGACAGCGGCCCCGTCCGGATCGACCGCGGTGAGCCGCTGCCGCTCGGGCTGCACGATTGCCGCGACGGCTTGAACATCGCGGTGTTCAGCCGGCACGCCACGGCCATGACCCTGCTTCTATACGAGACGGCCGCCGGGACCCAGCCGAGCGCCCGGTTCCCTCTCGATGCCCGGTGTCACCGGACCGGCGACATCTGGCATGCCAGCTTGACGGGAGATCTTCGCGGGAAGCTCTATGCTCTGCAGGCCGACGGGCCTCGTTCGCGGGCTGGCGGAGACGACATCGATCCGCATCAAACGCTGCTCGATCCCTACGCCGCCGCCGTTACAGACCTGTCCGGCGGTTCGCGTGGCCGCTGCGTCATCGCCGACCAGCGCTTCGACTGGGCCGACGACGCACCGCTCCGCCATCCCTGGAGCGAGACCATCCTCTACGAGACCCATGTGCGCGGGCTCACGATCGACCCGTCCTCCGGGGTCCGCCGACCGGGGGAATATCTCGGCGTCGTCGAGAAGATCCCCTATTTCCGGGAACTCGGCATCACCGCCCTCGAACTGATGCCGGTCCAGGCCTTCGACCCGGAGGCGGCCGAAGGGCTCAACCCGCTGAGCGGCGAGCGGCTGCGCGACTACTGGGGCTACAATCCAGTCGCCCTGTTCGCGCCGATGCCGGGCTATGCCGGCGATGTCGCGCCGGGTGGCGATCTCATCGCCTTCAAGACCATGGTCCGCGAGCTTCACCGGGCAGGCATCGAGATCATCCTCGACGTCGTCTTCAACCACACGGCGGAAGGGGGAAGGAACGGTCCGACCTACAGCTTCCGGGGGCTCGACGACGCGATCTACTACATCCTGACGCCCGATGGGGAATACGTGGACTATACCGGCTGCGGCAACACGCTGAACTGCAACCATCCGGTGGTGCGCAGCATGGTCGTCGACTGCCTGCGGCACTGGGTGATCCACTGCCACGTCGACGGCTTCCGCTTCGACCTCGCCTCGGTGCTCGGGCGGGATGAGCAAGGCAACCTGCTGGCGAACCCGCCTCTGCTCGAACAGATCGCCGAGGACCCGATCCTGCGCGACGTCAAGCTGATCGCCGAAGCCTGGGACGCCGGAGGCGCCTTCCAGGTCGGCCGCTTCCCCGGCCGGCGCTGGGCCGAGTGGAACTGTCACTTTCGCGACGATGTCCGCCGCTTCTGGCGCGGCGACCCGGGCATGACCGGGGCGTTGGCGACCCGTCTCGCTGGCAGCAGCGATCTCTATCAGCCGGGCGGCGAAAGCCCGCTCAACAGCATCAACTTCATCACCAGCCACGACGGCTTCACGCTCAACGACCTCGTCAGCTACGCGCGCAAGCACAACGAGGCGAACGGTGAGGACAACCGTGACGGCCTCGACGAGAACTACAGCGACAACAACGGCGCCGAAGGACCGACCGACGATCCGCACATCGAAGCGATGCGGCTGCACCGGATCAGGAACCTGCTCGCCACGCTCCTGCTCTCGCGCGGCGTGCCGATGCTGCTCGGCGGCGACGAGTTCCGCCGCACGCAGGCGGGCAACAACAACGCCTATTGCCAGGACAATGCGATCTCCTGGTACGACTGGTCGCTGGCGGAGCGGAATGGCGAACTCGTGCAGTTCGTCCGGCGGCTGATCGCGCTGCGCAAGGCGCATCCGGTCCTGCGCTCCGAAACTTTCTACACGGACGGGGAGATCAACTGGTTCGGACCAGCAGGGCAAGAGCCCGACTGGAACGGGGCCGACAACCGGCTCGGCTGTCTCGTGCGGGGCAGCGACGTGGCACTCTGCCTGCTCTTCAACGGCTCTCCTGCCCGATGCCGGTTCGTCGTGCCGGCGCCGCCAGGGGGAGGATGGGAGGTGGTGATCGACACGTCGAAGGAGCAAACCACCGCCGACGCTTCGTTCGGCGCCGGACACCGGATGAATGCTGCGGGCGAGATCTGGCTCGAGGCGTGCACGACAGTCGTCGCTGTCAGCCGCTCCAAGGAAGCGTAGCTCAGAAACCTGAGGCGGGTTCTCGGCCCGCCGGAATCGACCAGAGAGGAGTCTAAAAGATGAGCAGAGTGCGAGACAAGGTGGCGATCGTGACAGGAGCCGCGCTGGGGCTGGGCGAGGCCTCGGCGCGGATGCTGGCGCGGGAGGGCGCAAAGGTGGTCGTCACCGACATCAAGGAGGAGGAAGGCGAGCGGGTGGCGCAGGACGTCGCCGCGGCCGGTGGCGAGGCAATCTATCTCCATCACGACGTCGCCGACGAGAGCGCGTGGCAGCGAATGATCCAGGCCACCCTCGACCACTTCGGACGGCTCGACGTGCTGGTCAACAATGCCGGCGTCGGCTGGGGTGGGCCGCCCGAGGAGGAGACGCTGGAGCGCTGGCGCCGGCTGATGAGCGTCAATCTCGACGGCGTGTTCCTCGGCACCAAGCATGCGATCCTGGCGATGAAGCGGAACAACCCGCCGGGCGGCTCGATCATCAACCTGTCCTCGATCGAGGGTCTGGTCGGCGACCCCAATCTCGGCGCCTACAATGCGTCTAAGGGCGGCGTGCGAATGTACACCAAGTCGGTGGCGCTCTATTGCGCCAAGGCGGGGTTGAACATCCGGGTGAACTCGATCCATCCTGGCTACATCTGGACGCCGATGGTCGAGAACTACCTTGCCGAGAACGGCGACGTCGAGGAGGGCCGGCAGGCCCTTAACGCCCTGCACCCGATCGGTCATGTCGGCGAACCGGACGACATCGCCTTCGGCGTGCTCTATCTCGCCTCGGATGAGTCGAAGTTCGTGACCGGCACCGAACTGGTCATCGACGGCGGTTACACCGCCCAATAGGCGGCCTTCCGCCGCGCAGCCGTTCACTCGCCGGCTTCGAGCGCCCCGCGCCGGCCTTCAGCGCCGAGCGATGCGATGACCGACCTTATTCAGCAGCAACCGGCCGTCACGAATTCCGCTAGGCCCTGGCACGCCGTCCCCGTCGAGGAGGCTCTGCAGGTGCTCGCGACCGGTGACGACGGTCTGGACGGGCAGGAAGCTTCCCGGCGGCTTGCCGGGCATGGCCGCAACCGCCTTCCGGTGGCCAAGCCGCGCGGCGCGTTCCGCCGCTTCCTTGCGCAGTTCGACAACCTGCTGATCTACGTGCTGCTCGCCTCCGCCGCGATCACGCTGGCGCTCGGCCACGGCACCGACGCGGCGGTGATCGCGGCCGTCGTGCTCCTCAACGCCGCGATCGGCTTCGTGCAGGAGGGCCGCGCCGAGCGGGCGCTCAGTGCCATCCGCGGCATGCTGGCGCCGCACGCCTCGGTCATGCGCGGCGGGCATCGCCTCACCGTCGAGGCGGAGACGCTGGTCCCGGGCGACCTCGTGCTGCTCGATCCCGGCGACCGGGTCCCGGCCGACCTCCGTCTTCTTCGAACACGCAACCTGCGGATCGAGGAGGCGGCGCTGACCGGTGAATCGGTTCCGGTCGACAAGTCACCGGCGCCGGTCGGTGCCGAAGCGCCGCTCGGCGACCGCAGTTCCGTCGCCTTCTCGGGCACGCTGGTCGCCGCCGGCCGGGGCGCCGGCGTGGTCGTCGCCACCGGTGCCGACACCGAGATCGGGCGCGTCAGCGCGCTGGTCGGTGCGGTCGAGACGCTGAGAACGCCGCTGCTGCGCCAGATGGACGGCTTCGCAAGGCGCCTCACCTTCGTCGTCCTCGGCCTCTCGGCGGCGATCTTCGCCTTCGCCGTCCTCGCCCGCGGCTACGCCGCAGAGGACGCCTTCCTCGTCGTCGTCGGTATTGCGGTGGCCGCCATTCCCGAGGGACTGCCGGCGGTGATGACGATCGCGCTCGCCATCGGCGTGCGGCGCATGGCGGCGCGGAACGCCATTGTCCGGCGCCTGCCTGCGGTCGAGACGCTGGGCTCGGTCTCGATCATCTGCACCGACAAGACGGGCACGCTGACGCGCAACGAGATGACGGTCGCGGCGGCAGTGACGTCCGTCGCCACCTTCGCCGTCAGCGGCGAAGGCTACGACCCGAGCGGCGCTGATGCAACATGGCGAGGAGGAGATCGATCCGGCCAAGCACCCGCGTGCTGGGCGAGCTGGCGCGCGCGGCGCTGCTCTGCAACGACGCCGCGCTGCGCCGAAGCGACGGCGGCTGGGTGGTGGACGGCGACCCGATGGAGGGCGCCCTGGTCGCCTTCGCGAACAAGGTGGGGATCGACGCGGAGACCCTGCGCCCACAGTTGCCGCGAACGCGACGAGATTCCCTTCGACGCCCAGCACCGCTTCATGGCGACGCTGCACCACGATCACGCTGGCGGGGCCTTCCTCTGCCTCAAGGGCGCGCCGGAGCGGGTGCTGGCGATGTGCGACCGTCAGCGTGGTCCCGCGGGCGACGAGCCCCTCGACCCAGTCGTCGTGGCGGGAGCGGGTGGAGGCGCTGGCGGCGCTCGGGCAACGGGTGCTCGCGGTCGCCACCAAGCCGATGCCGCCGGAAACGCGCGACGCTCGCCTTCGCCGACGCCGAAAGCGGTCTGACGCTGTTGGGCCTGCTCGGTCTGATCGACCCGCCGCGCGAAGAGGCGGTCGCGGCGGTGCGCGACTGTCAGGCGGCCGGGCATCCGGGTCAAGATGATCACCGGCGACCATGCCGCGACCGCCGTCGCCATCGCCCGGCAGATCGGGATCGTAGAATTCCGACGTCGTCGCCACCGGCGCAGAACTCGACGAACTCGACGACGCGGCGCTGCGCCGCGCGGCGCGCGATACCGACGTCTTCGCCCGCACCACTCCGGAGCACAAGCTGCGCCTGGTCGAGGCGCTACAGGCCGACGGTGCAGTGCTGGCGATGACCGGCGACGGGGTCAACGACGCGCCGGCGCTGAAGCGCGCCGATATCGGCGTCGCCATGGGTCGCAAGGGTACCGAGGCCGCGAAGGAGGCGGCCGAGATGGTGCTGGCCGACGACAACTTCGCCTCCATCGTCGCCGCCGTGCGTGAGGGCCGCACGGTCTACGACAACGTCAAGAAGGTCATCGCCTGGACCCTGCCGACCAACGGCGGCGAGGCGCTGACCATCATCGGCGCCATCCTGATCGGGCTGACGCTGCCGATGACGGCGGTGCAGATCCTGTGGATCAACATGGTCACCGCGCGTGGCGCTCGGGCTCACCCTGGCGTTCGAGCCGACCGAGCCCGGTACCATGCGCCGACCGCCTCGCGCGGCCGGCGAGCCGCTGCTGTCGCGATTCGTGGTCTGGCGGATCGTCTTCGTGTCGATCCTGTTCGTGATCGGGACGTTCGGAATGTTTTTCTGGGCCGAACGTCGAGGACTGTCGCTGGAGGAAGCGCGCACGCTGGTGGTCAACACCATCGTGGTGATGGAGATTTTCTATCTGTTCAGCGTGCGCTTCCAGCATGGTCCCTCTCTCACTTGGTCCGGCGTCCTGGGCACTCCGGCGGTGCTGATCGGTGTCGGAGTCTGGTCGTGCTTCTCCAACTCGCTTTCACCTATGCGCCG